>CAXXVV010000018.1:0-34121 GCA_963678305.2 Victivallales bacterium | reverse complement strand
CGGCAAACTTAACGGACCAGGGATTATCAATACTTTATTCAAACCGTTCAACGTCAAACTGGCGGACGAATTTGTCACTCCCCGGGTCAAGGCAAGAATTCTTGAACGCTACCGGGACCGCCTGCAGCGCACCATGCCGTATTACGGCGCGTCATACAGCGGCAATTTGTGGATACCTTATGAAATGCGGCTTAAGCCGAACCAATGGCGCGGGGTTGTTCCCGTCGCTCCCATGTTGCCATACAAAGGCAAATGTCCGTTTTGCAGCAAGCCGTTCAGAGGCGTGAAACCGAGCTTCGACGTCAAACACACGGCGAAAACCCTGTGCTGCAAAAACACTCTTTACAGTAATCCGGTCGACGCTCCCGCTGATTACAAATTGAAAATTGACGCTAAACTTACCATCCGTATCGTGATGGTAAAACATATTCTCTGGGATACGATTCGCGATATAAAAACTTTTTTCCGGCGGCGATCATATCTTACGACCTGCACCGGCTGCTTATTTACCGGTTGCTCCCGAGTCTGGAACTGAAATTCCTGTTGAAAAATGATGTCGGCGCCGCCGTCAATGCCGCCGCGATCATGGATTGTCTGGCTGACATCTATCCCGTGCAGCCGTGGGTCGGCGCGGACCGGCAAAAAAGATATATGGTCGCGAAATATAAAGACATGAACCGGATTCTGCCGCCGGACCGGAAACGGGAAGCAGCCGCTTTAACGAAAGGGAAAAATGCCGCCGACTTCATCAGCGCGGCGGATTATCGTCAGATCATCGGTTCATTGGAAACCGGCAGAATCGATGAATACAACGGCGACATTTTTTGCAGTCCCAACCTGACTATCACTGGTAAAGGCTGGGATCTTCTGCCGCAAGGAACCCTGGCCGAGGCCTGGTCGGCGGTACGGAATGTGCCGGAGGTCAAAACCTATGGCCGCAAAAAGTACGGCAGTGACGCCGCGCTCGATCAGCGGATCGTCAAAATGCTCAAGGACCAGGCGGCATGGGCAAGGCACCGCAATTTCAAACGCGGCAATTTCGTCATTACCATTTTTGCCGGAGCCGTGCCGCTGGCCGTTATGACGAAAGACCGGGTTTGGGCCGAACACATTGTGGAAAATATTTTCGATCATCTTCATAACCATTATTTTCCGGACGGCGTGTCAACCGAAGGAGCGTTCAATTATTCGCACATGATGAGCGAACCGTTCAAAGCAATGGTATCTAAAGAAGCATTCGGGGTAGACTATACTCAAAGATTTCCATGGATCAAGACTGTTTACCGGAATTGGGACTACCCGATCGTAACCCTGCTGAATATCGAAAGTTGTCATGGTGACGAACATACCGGCTTTTTTTCAAGCGTCAAACTGCCGCCGGTCGATCAGGTCGATTATGCCGGACATGAAAAATCGCAGACCTTCACCGATTACGGGATCAGCTGCCTTCGGGCCGGTAAACCCGGCTCGCGGCTTGAGGTCATCCTCAGTCATCAGAATTCAATCATGCATACGGACCCGGACCGGTTGGCGATCCAGTTGTTTTATGAAGGTGTGAACTTGTTGCCGGAGCTTGGTTATATGACCTATACGGCCAATAAGGCAAAGGAGAAGAAAGATATCGTCAAAACAAATTTCCCTTTGACCAAAGAACCGTTGAAGCAGCGTTACGACTACAACGATGCGCCGGAAGCGCATTGCAACGCACTGATCAACGGTAATCAGTTCGGATTGGGCTGTGCGACTTTTGAAAGTTTCTTCGGCGGGCAGGGCATGGATTCAGCCGGTTATCTCGCCCAGTTTATTCAGGCCGACGGTTCTCCGGTATATTTCAGGCATCTCGAACCGGTCAAGGTTTACAACCGGCAGTTACTGACGCTCAATTTTTCCAATGGGCGGCCCGTGGTGCTGGATATCTTCAGATTACAAGGCGGCCGCCGCCATGATTTTTACTGGCACGTACCTGCCGGAATGCCACAATCCAGTCTTGGTAAACCGCTAGCCATGCCGGATAAGGACCTCTATAATTATTTCACCACTAAAGTTGATCCGCCCGCCGGTTGGCGCAAGGAGGAGGATTCGTTTCTGCGTTTCTACCGGGCCAGAAAATGGCCCTACAAACACGATTTCTACCGTCATCTCAAATCCCCGGTCCGCTGGCTCCCTCAAAAAGACAAAGTCTGGAACTTTACCTGGAATATCGACCCTGAACGTTACGCGCCGCAACTCAAAACTGAGAATGCTGACTGGCGGCGCTGGAGCAGGTTTCAGCAGCCGGTGGAATTCAGGCTTTGGGGTATTCCAGATAAAAACAATGCCGATTCGCAGATTTTCGGTGCGCTCGGACCGTGGGGTTCGTACTGGCAGGGCTTCGGCGGACTCTATTTTGACGACGCGCTGTCATATCTCATCGAACATAGACAGGGTAAAAAGGACTTGTCCAGTACCTTTGTTCACGTGCTGGAACCGTTTACCGCCAAACAGGGCAAAACTCTTGACCGGGTCGAGAATATCGAAAATAACGTTTCCGGTTCAACCGGTCGCGGCGTCAAGCTGACTGCTATGGACGGCGAGACGGCTTATGCGGCGACGACCCTCGACTCCGGCCGTTTTCAAAGCCGGGATTTACAACTGCAGGGCCGGGCCGGACTGGTTCTGCCGGACGCGCCTGCGCTGTTCCTGTATGACGGCACCCGGCTCGGGTCCGGGAAAATCGACCTTAAACTCGCACCTTCGCGCCGACTAAAACTTGTTGGTGTGCGCGGCGACCTGACCGGGAATCCGACCGAAAGCGCGTTATTTGTCACATCGTCCGAACCGCTTCCTGTCAACGGCATTTTAAACGGATATACGGTCAATGTGACCCCGCGGACCGGAAAAGCCCATACTGTAGGCTATAAAATTGCCGGGATTACCCGGGTCAAGGAACAACTGTATAAAATTTCATTGGCCGGATGCCCGCGGTTTATTCAGGGCCGCTTTGTCGTCGATCAAATCGTCAACACGGCAAATGGGGCGAGTATTGTGGTCAATCGGGAGATTATCGCGGGCAATAACCGGCCGTATCTGCTGGGCCGGAATATCTATTTTCCCCGGACCGGATTCAAAACGACCATTACGCAGACTGATGCCGCCGGTTACCGGGCGTATCGGACCCGAAAGTATTTTTTGAAAAAACGCCCGAATGCCGATCAGGTCAAAGTCGGTGATCCGGTCATCATCTATGCGGTGCAGCCGGAAGATACGGTCGAGATTAATTCTTTCTTTGTGTGCCGGCCGGATAAGGATCGCACCAAACTGGTGGTCGAGTCGGGCGGAGACGCCGAGTTGACTCTGCCCGGCAGTTTCGAGTTTACCAATCTTCCGGCAAACGTTGTGATGTCGCGTCGCCGGGATTCGGTCACGCTTAAAGTCAGCCCCGGCAAATACGAACTGGGCATGAAAAAACGTTGATGCGGTTGCATTACCTGTCGGGAGTTGTAAGTTACAATATTGCAAAGGTTTTATATAATGCGGTTCATATGCAAAATATGTTTTTTTCTACTAATCTTATGGGGATCGAACCTGATGGCGGTTGAAAAGGAATCCGCGTCGGCAGTTCCAGCGGTAATCGAGTTCGGACAGAAACTGCCTGACTATCTGAAATCCAACCGGGATAATATAAGCATATCCGGTTCGCACGGACTTTTTGTCAAGCATACGCTGCAATGGGACTGGCGGCAAGGCGATACTTTGACGATCCGTTATCCGCTCACGCAGGAAAATGAAATAACGGCTCAGGGTACGGTTTATGCCCCGGTCTTCGTTTTTTACATTTATAATCCCGTCCCGGGGAAATCTCCGTTGTCGGTCCAGTTCGGGCAGGGGAATGAAGTGGCGTGTGGTTTTACTTTCAATCTTGATTTCACCGGTTGGCGCACTGCCTGGGTCCGGTATACCGATATGACTGGCAAACCGTGGCAAAATATGGATTTCATTCGTTTTACGGCGCCGTCGGCAGGACAAGGTAAATTTTTTATAGGACCGATTGTGCCGTGTCAGCGGGTCTATCAGGCGCTGCCGATGGCTGATGCTCAGGTCCCGTTTGTCGTCGACGGCGAGGAAGAGCATCGCGGACCCGTCGCGGACCGTTCTCATCTGAAGGTTATGCACATCAAGGCCCCGGAATATCAGGCTTCCGCCGCGGATCTCGCCGACCTGAAAAAAGTTGAGGACCGGCTGCAAAAATGGTTGATTGCCGAATATCTGCCGCCGCATGGCACCTTTGAAAAATATTACCGGCGCTTCGCCAAACTGGGATATGCAAAATTCAATGCGACATCCCATAATAAATATCTTTACTTCGGAATTGAATTCAATGTTTTTCCCTCCGAATACCGTAATAAATATAATAAATCCAGTCTTAATATCGCTCTTGCCATGCGGTCGTTTGCGATCCTGGCCGCGTTTTACCATGCCGGTGCCACGCCGGAACAGAAGGCTGAACTGGCTAAGGATATTTTGCATCTGTATCGATTGATGAAACTGCAAGGCTGGATGTCCGGTCATGCGCGCGGGTCTTTGCATAACACCGGATATCAGGTCAAGGCTTTGACCGCAACGTTTTATCTGATGCGTCAGGTCTTTGCCGAGGCCGGATTACTGCCTGAGATTGCTGCTCTTACGCAATGGTTGACCAACGCTAAAGAAGTGGCTCTGATGCCAGCCGGAGAACATGAATCCAGCCTGGATTATTTTCATACTTTCGCACTCGAACAGTTGACCTCGCTGTTACTGACTCCTGATGTCAATCAACGGGTCTATTGGACCAAGACTTTTGCTGAATCGCTGTCTATGCGCCTGTCGCAGCAGGTAAACAATGATGAGGATGGTTTTAAGTATGATGGTACCGCTTTCCATCATTTGGGACATTATCCTGATTATGCCTGGGGGGCCTTTGAATACGCCGCGGTCCTGGTGAAGCTTTTCTCCGGAACGGAATTTCAAATTTGCCGGGCCGGACATGAAAACCTGAAGCGGGCCGTGTTAACCGCACGGGTCTATACTAATAAGTACGACCTGCCGAACTCCATGCTTGGCCGACATCCTTTTACCGGTGGGTACAATATCCTTAAGAAGCCCGACATTAAAAATGCGCTCTGGAACCTGACTCTGGCCGGGGCGCCTGACGGGAACGGGAAGCTGGACCCGGAGTGCGCCGCCGCCTATCTGCGTTTTTTTGAGCATACCCGGGCCGTGCCGTCGGACAACATCAAAAAACTCAAAGATGTCGGTTTTTCAGCAGAAAACTCCCCGAGTGGCTTCTGGTGCCTGAATAATGGCGGCGCCGCTATTTTGCGACGTGACGGATGGATGGTCGTATTCAAAGGATACAGCAAATATGTATGGCTGGGGGAAGGCTGGACGGTGGCTAACCGTTACGGCGCGTTCTTGAGTCATGGCGCAATGGAGATTATTCTACCGGGCGGCCCGGCCAAAAGCGGCTATCGCCAGAACGGCTGGGACTGGACCCGGATTCCCGGAACTACCACGCTGCACGCGCCGCTTGAAATGCTGTTGGCGTCTCTTACTCCGCATAAAAACAAACGTTCCCGGGAAACTTTCTGCGGTGCGGTTGATTTTGCCGGTAAATACGGTGTTTTCGGACTGAAGATCAATGATGATTTCTTTGATGTGAAAGCTAAAAAAAGTTATTTCTGTTTCGGACGGTTGATAGTCGCTCTCGGCAGTGACCTCAGCAGTCGCAACGCTCATTATAAGCTTGAGACCACTATTTTTCAAAATTATCTGCCCCGGAAAGACACTTCAGTCTGGCTTAACAGCCCGGTCAGCAAAGTTTCGCGGTTTCCGGACGGAGTCAATATCTCGACCGTCAAGAATAGCGATATAGCGTTGGGGGACGCCTATGGTAACAGTTATTTCATTCGTCAAGGCAACCTGATAATGCGTCGGCAGCGTCAGCAGTCAAAGACCCAGAACAAAGGTCTTGACACTCAGGGGGATTTTGCTACCGCCTGGCTTGAACATGGCGCCCGGGTGAAAGACGTTTCATATCATTACGCGGTCCTGATCCAGGCTGGTAACAATGAGGTCAACAAATTCATAAAAAGCCTGAAGTCACAGGACGATCAGCCGTATCAAGTTATTCAGCATGACGGCACGGCTCATATCGTTCACGACAACGCCACCGGGCTTATTGGTGCGGCGGTCTTTGAAAGCGGAAAGATCTCGCATCCGCGGATCGTGGAAGTCTCGCATGAAGTCCTGCTTATGACCAGGGAAGACAATGGGCGACTTGACCTTTCTATCTGCGAACCTGACCTGAAGTGGGACTACCGAAATCCCGATACAAAAGTATTGGTAACTCTCAACGGTAAATGGACTATCGGCAAAGATTCCGGCAACGCAATAATAATCGGTCATTCAAGTGATAAGACTTATCTGCAGATTACCTGTTCAATGGGAAAGTCTTCCTGCTGTTCTCTTTCTTCAATCCGTTGAAAATCTCATTTTAAACTATTTGCCGTACTATTTGTATTAGCTATGTTAGTTATTAGTTAATTATCGTACAGTTTGATTATAAATAAATCGTAACATTATATATATTAGAATGTTAAATTAAGTAATAAGCTGGTTTTTTACTTCCGTCAACTAAATAAAAAGGCCTGCCATAAGTATTTTTTTTGTTATTACAAAATTATTCCCAGTCGTTCGAATTGTTCTTGAGGAGCGTTATTTTCCTGCATCAGCTTGACCATTTCAGATGTAAGTTTTTCAACAAGGTCGGGACGATCGGTAATCGGATGTAGCTGGAGCGGGTCTTTTTCAAGATCAAACAGCAGGTCGCCTTCGTGCCATGGATTGAAATCCAATGGTTGAGTTATACCCGGGGTTTTCAGTAACGGCATGTTTTTACTGAAAGGGAACGGAGGTACGAGTTCGGCGTTTTCCAGTTCCTCGGGCCGGAAAAATTTGGATAGATGAGTTGGCATCAAAGTATAATTGAAAAGGGGCTTGTTGGATTCACCGGCCGGAGCTTTCATGTAAACGTAACGGCCATCAGAACAGTTGACATGGCCGCCGAAAGTGCCGAAAAGACATGCGTCGCGTACCGGTTTGTCGTTAGCGATAGTTTCACACAGGGGTTTGCCCTGCATGTTTTCCGGCCGCTCGATTCCGAAATATTCCAATAGAGTAGCCGGAAGATCATGGGTTTGGACCATTGATTCGCGGCGCTCGCCTTTGCACCCGCAGCGCGGATCCCGGATGAACAACGGTTTCACGCTGATATCGTCATAAAAAGGATTGTGGCAGAAGCACCACGCGTTATGCTCGCCAAGTAAGAAACCGTGGTCGGTGGTGACGATGAGCATCGTATCATCCCACATGTTTTCGCGGTCCATATAATCGATGATCCGGCCCAGAGAATAGTCGCACTGGCTGGCCAGGGCCGCGTATTGCAGCCGGCAATGTTCGATCATTTCCGGGGTTTCGCCTTCGCTGATCTTGCGGTAATCCGGCCAGTCGAAATGCGGGCCCTTATAGTCGTCTTTATATAGTTCTTTGAAGCGGTCGGCGGCGAAGAACGGCGGATGCGGATCAAAACATTCGACTTGCAGAAACCAATTGTCCTCGGCCGCGTTTTTATCAAGGAACTCGATTGCCAGGTCGAAAGTTTTGGTTTGCGACATATTCTTTTCCGGCTTCATGTATTTGCGGTTTATCCAGTCCTGACGCATGGCGAGCCCGGCGTACTCCGGCGCGTCCGGTTCGGCAACTTCGCATTTCCAGGCGTCGCCCTCCTGGCCTCTGACGTTTTCCCAACTGGAATAGCGGTTGTGATAGGTCGCGCCGCCATCCTGCCAGTAGTGATAATGATCACTGATCAGATGGCTGAATATGCCGTTTTCCTTTAGTATCTGCGGCATGGAATCGTCGAAAGGCTCTAACGGTCCCCAGGAGCGATGGAGAAAGTTATATCTACCGGTATGCAATTCACGCCGGGCCGGCATGCAGGGCATGCTGCCGACAAAGCATTTATCAAAAGTTACGGATTTTTCAGCCAGGCGGATGAAGTTCTCGGCTTGTACCCAGTCGCAGCCGTACGGCGGCAGAAAATTGCGGTTAAGTGAATCGAATATTACTAGAATTGCTTTCATATTGGGGTATCCTTTGGTTGTTTTTGTTTATAATAACATTACTCCATTTCAGGGAAAATTAGAATGGATAAAAATGTAAAAAAAATGGACAAAATGGCTAAATGATAATTGAATTAACTTGCCTGGTGGATTATTTTATTCATTATAGTTTAAGGCTTGATATAAGGTTTTTATGCTTAAAAAAGTACATAGTGCGGGAATAGTCGCCAGTAGCGCGATTCCCGGCAGACCGTTTGGATTGCGTCAGTTTGACATGGACTTTCTGGCTGTAACTTATGGCGGGGAAGCGTTCTTTCTTCTGGAGGAAAAAGGCGCATCGGCAAAAGTATGTCCGGTCAGCGTGGTATATGTTCCGGCGAACTTGCGGCATGTTTACGATCCGGAGCCGGGAACGCAATGGCGGAATCTCTGGGTTCTGTTTGACGGTCAATCGGTTGCTGCGGCATTCAAGGAGTTGCTGCCGTCTGTCGGAATAACCGCGATCCGGCAGGTTGGACTATTGATGGATTATTGGGAGAGTCTTTCGCTACAGGTGCTTGAAAATGACGAGTTCAGTCAGGCAAGTGCGTTTTGTCTGCTGCATAATATCTTGCTTGAAATCAAACGGCAGCGCGGTTATTTGACCGGGAACGAGCTTTCTCCGCCGGTTTCGGAAACAATCAATTTTCTCCGGGACAACATGCGTGATCCGGAAATCAACTTCAAACGACTGGTGAACCGGTACGGGATCAGTCCTGATTCGTTACGCAAGCGTTTCAAAAGGGAGACCGGGGTAGCGCTGCATCAGTATTTTATTCAGCTGAAAATAAACGCAGCCAAATCCATGCTGTCCAATTTATCATGGAACATTGGGGATCTGGCGGAGTTTCTCGGTTTTAATGACCAGTATTATTTTTCCCGGTTATTCAAGAAGAAAACCGGGCAATCACCGCTGAAATATCGTCAGTGTTTATTATCCGGGAAGCGCAAATAACGTTTCCCGGATAAGTTGTCAACGGAAATACGCCAGATAAATGTATATTGACGAAACGATCAATGACAGGATCATCGCGGGAAATCCGTATTTAAGGAATTCCATGAAGCTCAGGGCATAGTTGTTCCTGCGGGCAATTTGCGCGATAACGACATTGGCGGACGCTCCGATCAGGGTTCCATTGCCGCCGAGGCAGGCACCGAGGGCCAGCGACCAGTATAACGGTTGTTCGATCTGGGTGGAGATGGCAACGCCGGTTAGTCCCATTTTTAATGCAAATACCGGAGTTATCGACTTGATAAGCGGGATCATCGCGATTACCAGCGGAATATTATCGACAATCGCCGACATGAATGCTCCGACCCAGAGAATGATCAGTGCGGTCAACAGCAGATTACCACTGGTCAGGGTCAGAATAGAATCGCCGAGTTTTTCAAAGACATGGTTGTATTCAAGCGAACCGATAAGCATAAACAAGCCGACGAAAAACAGGATGGTTGTCCATTCGACTTTTTCAATAGTCTTGTGGATATCTACTTTACAGACCAAAGCCATTGAAAAGCCGCCGGCCAGCGCAATCACTCCCGGTTCCACATGGATGGAGTGACTTACAATGAACCCCACTATCACCAGGGAAAAAACGATCAGGGAGCGTTTAAGCATTGCCGGATTGATAATTGCCAGTTCCGGTTGGGCTTTCATGATCCGGGCGATCGTTGAATCCGAGGCGAGGAATTTTTTCCGCATCATCAGAGTTACCAGAATCAGCATTACAATGGACAGTATGAGTATGGGAGGGCCAAGATTCAGGATGAAGGCATTAAACGAAAGTCCGGCTTTTGACCCGATTATGATGTTCGGAGGGTCGCCGACCAAAGTAGAGGTCCCGCCGATATTTGAAAAAACGGCTTCCAATGCCAGGATAGGCATGGCCGGGATTTCCAGTATTTGAGCGATCAGGATGGTAATCGGAGCGATCAGGATAACGGTTGTGACGTTATCCAGCAGCGCTGAGAGAACCGCAGTCAGAATTAACATGGCGACGACTATGAGCAGGCCGTTTCCTTTTGCCTTGCGGGCGATCAGGATGGCCAGATATTCAAAAATGCCGGTATTCGACATGATCGTAACGATCAGCATCATACCGATTAACAGGAAGATCACATTCATGTCGATCTTGTCCAGCAGTTCCTCGTACGGAGCCGTCCGTAAAGCGATAACGGCGGAAGCGCCAAGCAGCGCGGCTATTGCCTTGTCCACTTTTTCAGTGGCAATGAAAAAATAAGTTACAG
This sequence comes from Victivallales bacterium, assembly GCA_963678305.2. Classification (GTDB taxonomy): domain Bacteria; phylum Verrucomicrobiota; class Lentisphaeria; order Victivallales; family Victivallaceae. The sequence continues at coordinate 23,697 of CAXXVV010000018.1, read as the reverse complement.
CGAAAATAACCAGTGGAATTATCATATCGTGCATTGTAGTGATCTCCTTAAATATTGACGACCTGGTTAAGCACGATACTCTGGTCGATGACGCCGGTCAGGCAGCCGTCTTCCACTACGTACAGTTTGCGCCTTGCTTTGGCGACCAGTTCAAAAACTATTTCCAGTAAAGTGGCGGTTGGGGAAATTGCGCAGTAGTTGTTGCTCAAAACATCTTTAGCGATCGAGTGGGCCTCTTTGTAGAAATATTTTTCGAAAGGATCAAATTCACTGATGAATGCAACCGATTTCAGGCTGAGGAAAAAGTCCGGCATGCCGAGGCTGAAAAGATTATCGCAGGAAATTTCTCCCAGCATCTTTCTGTTTTCATCAAGAACCGGGACTGCCAGCAGATGATTTTCCGCCATGATCCTGGTTACTTTGCGCAGCGGCATATCGGGAGTCATGGACACAATTTCACGGCGCATGATATCCCGCGCGGTAATTGAGACGTCGAGGTCCAGGCGTGAATTGTCGATGCAGTTGTAGACCTCTTCAGGAGAAATCGCGCCGGTCAGTTTCTGTTTTGATTCAGGGTCGCTGAATATTCGGGCCACTTGACTCATAACTTTCAGCGCAACTGTCGGAGTTGCTTGTGGAACCAGAACCAGACAGGCAATTTTAACAGGCTGTCCGTCAATTGAATCGTAATCGATCGGTTCTTCAAGAACGCCAACCGCGACCGCGACCGCGCGCAGTTGTGGCAATCTGGCGTGTGGGAATCCGAAGCCGTCGCCGATTCCGGTCGAAGACTGCTTTTCACGGTTCAATACAGCTTCAAGAATCTCCTCGCCGGAGATTTCATGCAATACTGGATTGTGCATGATAGCGTCAATCAGCGAAACGAACAGGTCCCGCTTGTTTACCGGCTTCAAGCCGGTAATGATCGACCTGGGGTCGAGATGTTTTATTAAACGCATAGTAAAAATATCCTTTTTCTATTTTTCATCGGTTTAACCTGAACCATTCATTTTTTATGAATAGTTCAGGTTAAATCCTGATATTTCATATTCAGATGCGCAACAATGATCTCGGTTGTATTAACCTGACCGATTAATGTACCGTTGTCGTCGACAACCGGTAGTTCGGTCACTTTTTCTCTGAGGAGCATCATTGCAACTTCTGAAAGAGTTTGATTTTCCGTTACGAATCTTGGTCTGGGATTCATAATGTCGGCCACAGTCGCGGAAATTGACAGATTGGGTACCCAGCCTTCTCGAAAATCCGTGCCTTTTTCGATCAGGGCCGCGAGGGGAAACAGGTATTCCAGCGTCATATTCATTCTGACAGCGCCGACTAATTTTGATTTATCGTCGATAACATAAATATTTCTAATTCTCAAATCTTCGCTGAGTTTTTTCAGTAAATCTTCGATACTGTCATCAGGGGATGCGGTAACCGGAGTCGGGACCAGTAAATTGCGAATATCTTTAACGGTAATTTTATTGAGAGAAACTTCTTTAATCATTTTGGTTTAATCCTGAAATAAATTGATAATGTAGTTTTTCCGCCGGTTCGGTAGTATTTGAGTGAACCAGTGAATGCGAAATGCCGACTGCGGCATGAACAGCCGTCAGTCGAGGGGAGTAAATGACAGGATTAAAGTTATACCAGCAGGACTATCGTCCGTTGGCAAATTTGCAGTATTGGGGGAATATCTCGTCCGATAGTTGATCGTTGTCGTCCGGACAGTTTATTATGGACTATGAGGTTGTGGATGACGGCCGCGATTTCACAGCCCTGCAGCGGGCATAGTGTTTTGTGCCAGAGCACTTCCTCAGTCTCGTCTGATTCTTCGAAGACTTCACAATCGTCTGATGCGCAACAGTCATTATCAGCTGTGTTTTTGGCCTTGTTCGATCTGCTGATTTCGGTGCAGCCGGTCCTGCCGGTAGTTTCAAAGGTCAGTGAGACCATAGAGAACACCAGCCAAACAAAAATAAGCGCTGTATTTGTAACTTTCTTTAACATCAAACTATTTATTTTGTAATTAATAACTATAAATCAATAAAATATATAATATACACCCGAAAGTGCATTTATACCACTCAAGATATGTTGATAAACAGAAAAAAAAGAAAATATTTTGCATTAAAATTTTTGATGGTACTGCAAAAAAACATAAAGAACGTATCAGATACCTGAATCCGTGATAAATTTATTGTTATTCATTATAATGTATTGGTTTTTAATAATTAATGTGGTTTTTCACTTTCACCCGTTGGGTGAACGCAAAAAAAACGTACGAATTTACCCTTCGGGAAAGTCCATAATGTCACATCTACTTCGTTATCGGCAACTTGCTGTATGTCAATACAGCGGCGTTTTGATGCCTTGTATCTGTAACATTCTGAACTTTTCACGGATTCAGGAGATAGTAATAATACGGCTGAAAGATATACTTTTTATTTAATAATAAATTCGATTCAGGGAGATTCAATGATATCTATTCAGTGCTAGCAGCCTGTCGGACTTATGTCTCCTACTGCGAAAAATCCCCGACTTTGCTGGGAAATCAGGTGGAAAAAGCTTAAATAGCGCTGCTATTCGCGCTTTTTCTCCATTAATTCCAGCTTTGCCGGATGATTTTCTCGTGACAAAGCCCTAAGTCAGACAGACTGCTAGGTGAATAAATGTATGTTCGGTGATTTTAATCCGTACGACGGATGGCGATATACCGCTTCATACTTCGCGCACTGCGCTTCGGAAGCGGAAATGGCGCAAAAAAATAAAGGGTTTAATCAAGGGCGGGTCTAATTCCCCGACCCTTTGGGGCGTTCCGTTTTGAAAGGCTTGTTTTGCCAAGCTTTTTCAAAAGCGTTCTTGATACCTCGTGGGCTCTGTCCCGAGGTAGTTCATTCAAATTTGTTAGTCAAAGGTCACATATGAATAGTTTGTTCATATTTTTAATATTGCAATTACAACAAAAAATACTTATTCTAGTAAAGAACAAAGAACAATTGAAGTTTGGATTGATTTTATTCGATTGAAGACATAATATCGATACCGGCAAATGAACAACAGGAAACTTATAGTATGTACAACAGGTTACTAACAATAGCAATAGTAATATTGTTTATATCCCTTGCGGCACCACATGCGCCGGCTGCCGGAAGCATCAATTCCAAACGTCCATATGAGCTGGAATGGGCCGGGCGTTATAATGATTCCCAAAAGCCCTTGATTGATTTTGAATCCCTGAGTGATTGGAAGTCACATAATCATAACTCAGTTGCCGTATTTACTTCTTCGGATAAAAAAATGCTGTGGGGGGATTTTGTGGGAAAGCTTGAATATAAATGCACGGGAGCGTCCCCGTCCATAGAACTATTGCCACCCAAACCGGTAAAAATTAATGAAGCATTTGACTGTGTCAGTATGTGGATATATGGCAATAATTTTCTGGGACAGGACAAAAGTACGCCTCCGGTAAAAATTCTACTGGTCTTCAAAGATTCGGCAGGCAAGTCTTTCGAGGTTGAAATCTGTCGTGAGATTCGTTGGCAGGAGTGGTTTCTGTGTCATCGTCGTTTGACTCCGGCTCAGGTTAACAGGGTAAAAAATGGTGGTGAATTTATTGCGATCAAGGTTTTAAACGGATACAATCGAGGGAAAAGGGTTGTATATTTTGATAATCTGGCGGTATTTAAGGAAAAGTTTTCTCAGATCAAATTTTCCCGGCGTCCAAAACGCGGAGTAACGGTTTTTCCGGGTAAATCGCCGGGAGTCAATACCGGCCCCGGTAAGCTGCCATTTCCGAATCGACCGGAAACAATATTGCCTGATCCGGGACCCGATGGCTGGAAGACGACTTGTTACCGGAATGGTTCAAATTTAAGATTTGAGTATCATGGCAAAGATGGTTATCTTGAAGCCGGGCTTGATTTAAAAAATTCGATAATTTCAACTTTGAAAATGAAGTGGGGTAAAAAAGGTTCCTGGATCTATCCCGCCAGCGGCGCCGGCATTATTTTTGCCGACAACGGGAAAGAGGTTAAGCCGGATAAGGTGGCATTGACTCAATTGAAAGTTGCGGGTAACCGGGCGTATGCTCAATTTAAGATACTTTCCGGGGAACGGCTATTCGAAGCGGTCGCATCTTACTGGTTGTATGGCAAAAGTCTGGTATTGGATGTGCAATGTATGGGAGAGCAAGCGGTAAAATTCCAATTCGGAAAAGTGCTGGGCATGAAAAATCCTAAATTGGTTCAGTTGCCATATTATGTTTACGGTAAAAAAACGCGTCCGGCGGTAATTGCTTCTGGAACAAAAACAAATCCGCTGTTTTTCGCGGCTCATCTGGATTGGACTCTGTCAAACTCTTCTAAGTTGTGGAGTGACAACGAGGTCAAAAACGGAATTGTAAGATGTAACGGTGGAGCTTTGTATTTACCGCAAAATAACGGAAAAAGAAATAATTTATATGAGCGGATTATTTTTTCGCTCGCGCCTGAATTTTCCGCCGTTTTACCTAATATTCCCAACCCTTCCTCTGCATGGCGAAAGGCAACATCCGGCAAAGTCTGGATGTCGTATGCTTCCGGCGACCGGGAACGTAATAAAGCTCTTTTTCGTTTTCTTCATCGGCTCGGGATTCGCGAACTGATTGTAACCGACCATGAAAAGCAGTGGCGGGTCAGCCATGAAGGCTATACTTTCAGAACCCGGTTCGCGCCGGACAAGGGAGGAAATTCCGGCCAGTATAAATACACCAGAGTCATGTGTGACGAATTAAATTACATGTACGGCCCATATAATAATTTCACGGATATTGTTCCCACCAACAGGCACTGGAACTATGACATGGTCGCCCGGGATGAAGATAATCAGTTGACCATGGGTTTTGTCCGCTGTTACAGTCCCAAGCCGGTTCGTGCGGTTGAATTCTGTGAGATTATTCCACCGCATATTCAAAAAGAGATGCGCTTCAATACCGGGTACTGTGACGTCCACACGGCAATTCCGCCCTGGCGGCGAACCGATTACGACGCGCGGGTGCCCGGCGCCGGAACTTTTGCGGGAACTTATTATGCTTATGGTGAAGTTTTGCTGCTCCAGAAAAAAGTATGGAACGGCCCGGTGTCATCCGAGGGCGGGCATCATTACGTCTACAGCGGACTCAGTGACGGTAATTATGCGCAGGACCAGAGTTATTTTATTCCGCAAAAACTGCCCTGGCTGGTGGATTTTGACCTTTTGAAAATTCACCCGCTGGAAAATAACTTTGGTATGGGGTCGATCTGGATGTTTTTTGGAAAATCGCAGTTGCCGGAGTCAGAAAAGGATTTCGCCGCCGCTATCGACCGTTTCCTGGCAGCGACAGTCGCGTTCGGGCATTCCGGTTTTTTGCTTATGTCGCGCGGCTATAAATATACCCTGCGCAGTTATTATATGCTGCAGCAGTTGCAGAAATATTATAACAACTCGACTGTAACGGAAATTAGATATGCGGACTCCAAAGGCAGGCTGCATCCGACCTCGGTCGCCATCGCCAACGGCTCTTACAATAGTTCACAGGTTGTAGTTAAATATGCCAATGGTTGTATTGTTGCGGTCAACGGAAACAAGCAGGCCTGGTTTAAAACAAAATTTGAAGGTAAATTTATTAACCTTCCGCCCAATGGCTATATCGGTTGGACTACTGATGGCAAATTGCTGGTGTACAGTAAAAATAAAAATGGACAAAGAGTTGATTACGCTGAGACTCCTGCTTACATTTTCATTGATGGTCGCGGTAAATTTACCCGATTGCCCAAAGCTGCCGCCGATGGCAACGCGGTGTGTCGGGTTTTACCTGACGGGTGGGAAGTTATTCCATATAATGGCAGCGATTGTGGATTTGCGGTTAACGCGTCCCGGGCCGAGGCCCTGGATCAAGCTGGAAAAATAATTGGAACAGCGGAGTTGCGCCGTTCGCGCGGTCTGACTTACGTTACCCCGGTTAAAGGCGCATTCAGTTACCGTCTCTATAAAGCCGCAAGTCCGGTTCGGGATGATTTCAAAATAGACAAACTGCAATTATTTCCGGGACAAAGTGTCTTTGTTGACGGTGTAAAGGCAACTGTTCCCGTTAATGTCAAGTCCGGTTCACATTGGTGGTGTAAGATCAAGGACAGATGGATTGATTTTGATATCCGGTCAGTTTGTGAATTGAAAGCCTCTATTAAAAGGAACCGGCTTATTTGCGATGTCAAATTGAATTTATCGCCGAAAGGAGAATTTACGGTTTCAGCTTTGGGGAAGACGCATAAATATACAGATAAATCATCAAAACACTTCCAGGCGGAATTCAATCTGCCTCCGGTAAACAAAGAGACCTTACTTGATTTCACAGTTAAGGTTAGAGCCGGCGAACTGGCCTGCGAACAAACGTTTACTGCCTCAGCAACGAATAATGATGGTATAATTACCGGACTGAAGCCTGGTTATGAACAACGTGGAGTAGTACTTCCCGGCGGCAAATTCATTGCAGAAGTTAAGAAGTATAGAGCAACTGTGCATCCTGCGCAACGGGAATGCGGCAATATTGCAAAAATGAGTCTGTGTTTGCGCCCGCCGATGACAAACGTCAAGGCCGGTTTTACTTATGCATTGCTGAAGCCGATAACCCTGCCGCAGCTTGCCGGATTGAGTTTTTCAGCGGAAGCGGGACGCTATAATAAATGTCCTCAAACCGAAGAACTGATCTTTAAGATATTGGTCAAATGCGATGGCCGTACGCAAGAAGCCGGAGAGTGGAAACTTGATAAAAAAGAATGGAAAAATATTCATTGCGACCTGACGCCGTGGGCTGGCAAAAAGATTCAGTTGATTCTATTGACCGGTTCAGATAAGACGGTCGCGCATTCGTACAACACTTTCGGGTGCTGGGCCAATATGCGAATTACTTCTTCCCGTGAACACCTGCAATGGAGTTTACCCGAATTACGGCCGCAATATGAACCATCGCCAGCTCCGCTGCCGAAAGTTGACCAGCGCCTGCTCCGGCAGGCCGCAAAAGCCTGGATATATTATCAGGGGCAGGACCTGACTGAATGCGAGTTTGTGTTGAATGGCGTTATGCTGGGTAAAGTAAAAGCCGCAAATGGTTGTGTCTGGAAAGATGTCTGGAGTGACGCAGTGAAAATGGAACTTCCGGTGAAGGCAATAGCCGAATTGGGATTGCACAACAAACTTGTCATCCATAATCCGCGGCGCGATTTTTTCAAAATCAGGAACTGTCACCTGGAAGTTCAAATGAAAGATGGGAAACGCTATTCCAGCTTAATTTCGGCCGACCAGTTTACCCAGCCCGGTCGTTGGAGGTATATTGCCGGAACAGGAGTGCCTTTCCGGAAAAACGTCGAAATCAATCTGTGGTTCCAATAAATGCATCAAGTCAAAAGGAGTTTATATGATTATTTTTCTAAACCAAAATACAAATAATTCATTATCAAGGAGATTGAAATGAGTCAAATGTCTAAATTGAAAGTTCGTAGTCACCGGAAAAATAAGAATTTCACCCTCATTGAATTGCTGGTTGTCATCGCGATCATCGCGATCCTGGCTTCAATGCTGCTGCCTGCCCTTAATAAGGCCCGGGTTAAAGCCAATATAGTCAGTTGTACCTCGAATCTCAAACAGATTGGAGTGGGTTTGGCTATATACTACCAGGATTATGGAGACTATTTTCCCGATCGCCCCGGTTACGAGTTGGAGCATCCACAACGGATAGGGCCGCTTGCAACAGTGGAGTTGCTTGAGAAATGTGTCGGCAACCCGAATGTCTTTTATTGTCCGGCAAACAAGAAGCGAGCCAAAGATTACTGGCGGAGGTATGGAAATAATGGCGGAACCTGTACTTATTCTTTCACCTTCTGGGTTGATTCGACAAAATGGCGCACGTCGGACGGCAAGCCGAACTACAAGAAGTTGAAACCGTCGATGGTGCTTGCCACGGACACTAATCTTCAGCCGACACCGCGAACCGATCATATTGACGGATATCCCAGTCCGGTTATCTGGAACCATGAGAAAATCGGCTCAACGATACTTGAAGGACTGAATCAGTTGTATGCCGACGGTCGGGCGGAATGGAAAAGACATCAAGTGGGAGCATGGGTCTATTGGGCTTATACTACTTCCGGTTCCTCAACCTACAGGAGTTACTGGCTGGATAACTGAGAACAATAATCGCGGCCCTATCAGAACCGAACCTGAATATCTGGTTGCGACGGTGATATAATCAAATGGCAATTCAGCCATGATAACAAAAATATTTTTACGGATACCAGAACAATATGTTTATTTTTGAAAAGGACAAGTTTTTTAAAGAATGCCATGCGGTAAGTGTGGTCAGATTTCCCGATGGTGATTACTTTGCCGTTTGGTTTGGCGGTTCCCATGAGGGAAAGCATGACGTGAACATTTGGAGCTCGCATTCACACGCCGGAGAATGGGGTGAACCCAAAGAAATCATTTCCGACGAACTTCCATTATGGAACCCTGTGTTATTCTATGATTCCGGGTTACTGGCTCTTTTCTTCAGGCGTGGAGAAGATATCGGCTCATGGAATTCCTTTGTCATGTATTCAAAAGATCAGGGCAGGACATTTGGCAAGCCGCAAATTCTGCCTGAAGGTTTTCTTGGTCCGATAAAAAATAAACCGGTAAAGATGAGTAATGGAGAGTGGCTTTGCGGCAGTTCGATTGAGCCTGATTGGATATCTCTGATGGAGATTTACTCCCTGGAACAGGATCGCTGGATTGAAAAAAATGTCCTGAAAGCTCCCGGATCGTCCATCAACAACGGGATTATACAGCCCGCCGTTTGGGAGTCGGAACCGGGGCGGGTTCACGCGATAATGCGCAGTTCCATGTGCCGTCTGTTCAGAGCTGATTCCGCTGATTACGGCCGTACCTGGAATACGCCTTATGCGATTGAACTGCCCAGTAATAACAGCGGTATCGATCTGGCGCGGCTGCCTGGAGGGGAACTTGTGCTGGCCTACAATCCGATTGCGGAAAATTGGGGCAAAAGGTCGCCACTTATCCTTTCCATGAGCCTTGACAACGGAGCAAGTTGGCCTTATCATTATACTTTGGAAAAAGAAGAACAGAAATATGAAGATAATCGTTATCTCGGCCGTTATTCATATCCGGCTGTAATTGAGGTTCCGGAAGGCGTAGCCTGTTTTTATACGCATTGTCGTAACAGGATAAGCTATCAGGTTGTCTCAGTTGAGCAAATTAAAAACGGTTCAGTTGAACCAGCACCTCAACTCCTCAGCGTTTGTGCCGGTTGAGCTTGCGGCCGGCTGTGGAATTGATGACCGTATTCGATCAGTACGGTCAATTCGCTTTACTGTTTGAAAAATGATAATTGCAGGGCTCTAATGCAGTATATGTCTGTTGGTGAAAGCAAGTTGGAAATGGATGACTCAAAAGATGCTTTTATAAAGCTGCTTGAATATATTTTATTCAACCTTGCGATAACCAAAGTTTATACTTCTGAGAGTCAGCCGTATAAAAGAAACGGTCCGGTTTCTACGACGGACGAACATCGCTTTGATATCGTTATAAGCGGTTTGAAGCACATGACATTTGCGGCTGATAATAAAATGCAGGATATTGTTATGAAGCCGGGTGAGGTGCACTACTGCCCCCCGGATAACTGGAAATGGCCGCTCTGGGACTCTTTTCATGAGATGTCCTCGGTGCTTTTCGGCCTGGACTATATCCGGTTGACGTACATCAACTATGACCAGTATAGTGATTATTTCAAAACCCATGGCGCATTAATTTTTTATATTACCTCCAGTGCAATAGGCCAGGCGGGGCAAAAAATCCTTGACGCTATGCTGGATATTGTTGAAACGAAAAAAACAGCTGAACTTCACCATCTGTTTATCGTTCTTATGCAACTGACCCTGGACAACCTGAAAAAAGATACTCCCCGTTCGAATTATCGTTCTCATATTACATGGTACAAATTGATAAGTTACCTGAACAATAATTTCTACTATCCCATAAACCGGGCCCATGTGGCGGCAGAATTTGGTTTAAGCCCCAGCTATGTCTCACGTTTGTTTGCCCGTGAGGGGGCCGAGGGGTTCAATGCGACACTGCGACGAATGAGAATGGAGCATGCGGCCAGACTTTTGATAGGTTCCAGCATGAGTATTGAGGAAATTACTGAACAGTGCGGTTATTTGAGTGAAACTTTTTTTATTGCGGCATTCAAGCAGTATTACGGGATGCCGCCTGGTCAGTTCAGAAGAAAACGACTGGCCAAAGCGACGACGGTGTAAACTCGTAAATAGCAACACAGGAAAAGTGTTGTCTCGATGTTGCATTTTTTTGCGCAGAAAAATCTTTTTCTTACATTTCAACAGTACCGGTCAGGGCGGCGGCATGTAGAAAAGGACCTATTGTCCAAAGCTGGGCTTCTTTGCCGGACGGGGCGCCGTTCCGGGCACTGGTCAATTCATGGAAGGTGTCGCCATGACAACTGCGGACCAGTAATGCAAGTTCATAGGGCAGGGTATCCATGCCGGTTGCCCGGGCTTTTGCGCGCAGATAAAATGAGTTTACGAACGGCCAGGCGCTGTTGTTGTGATAAGTTGCATCGGTATCATAAAACGGTGTGAACAACGGAACGCCCCACCAGGCTTCCGGATAATTCTTGAACGCCGCAATCGCCTCATCCTTATCGAGTAAATCATGCAGGACCGCAAATGCGGTTCCCAAAGCTTCCCGACGTGGCTCCGGGTGACCGTCTTCATGGAGGAAATAAGTGATGCCGCCATCAGAACGAATGAATCCGGCCCGGAAACTTTGCCGCAGAGCAGCGGCCTTATCAGCCCATTCAACGGCTTCATCATTCAGTTGCAGACGCTTCGCGCAGGTTTCCATGACCAGCAGTCCGCGATAGTAGAGCGCGTTGGTTGAAGAAGCTTTTATGGCGACACTGCGCCGTAAGGCATCAATTGTCTGATATGGCATGTCCGGCGGATAACCGTTATAGCCGATGTCGATAAAACTGGCCTGACCATGATACAGGCCATCTGTTTCATCGAAGAACGGCTGGTAGAGTTCCGCAAAACAGCGTTTTCCGGTTTCATAGAGCCATTGCCAGTCGGCCGTTGTATCGTAATATTTTTTAAAAAGCTCATCCGCCCACCACAACCAGACAACGTCATCGGTGCGCCGGCAATAGGGATTGGTGCCATACTTCTCCCGGAATTGCTCGTGAGTGATATCCTCGACCGGCATTTTGAACCTGGGCATGGTGTGATCGTTCGGAGTCCGTAATCCAAGTTCAAGTCTCACTTTCCGGGATACCTCAATACAGGAATGCATCTGTTCCGGGAAGAATGTTCCAAGGCCGAGGATACTTGCGTAAGCCTGATCGCGGGTAAAGATCATGCCGTTCCAACCTTGACCGCGTCCGCCGGCACAGAAATATGGCTTGCCTTCACGCATGAGGATATTGCTTTCCGCGTCATACAGGGCGCAGGTCCAGAGACGTTCCAGAATTGGAGAACTGTTGGTCAGGCGGGCCTGATGTTTTGGTTGCGGAGACGGCAAATCATTGAGGGTCAGCCGCCCGTACTCGTCGTCCAGAAAGTCCGTTCCAAGGGTCAGTTTGTCAGATTTATATGTCAACATCGCGATATCCTTAGATAAAAAATTAAAGTAGAAAAGATCCACCTAATATACTACGAAATAATGGTAAAACAATGACTGTTGTCCGGTAAATTTTTATAATAGCGCTTCCTGATAAATTACTCCAATTTGGCTGTTTAAGAATTTTACTTTTTGTTATCTCCAGTTTTCCAGACAGATTGGATAGATTTATATGTGTTCTTGGAATCTGTAAGTCTTTTATGATCAATTTATAATATTTTATCTATAATCAAACCGTCTGATAATTTGACAAACCCGCTTTCAGCGTATATATTATCTCAAAACCACCCCCAAAAGGAGGACGAAATGGAAGCGCGAATGAAGGTCAAAGGCGCAGGTTGCTACTACCACCTGTATAATCGAATCGGCTGCGTCAAAGGCGAACACCCGTTCTCCGACGCGGACAAAGAATACGGCTTCAAACTGCTTCGATACCTCTGCGATTACTTTTTGATCGAAGTCATCTCCGCCGCCTGGATGGGCAACCATTTTCACCTCGTAGTCTACGCTCCAGGACCGGATGAACTACCGCCGCTCGAGGTCATCGTCAAACGCCACAACAGCTATTACAAAGCAATGAAAAAGATCTTCAAATTCGGCCCGCGAATCCCGGTCATCAGTCTCGAAAATAAAACGCAATGCCAGGAAATCGCCCTCAAAATGATCGATATCAGCCGCTTTATGTCGGCCTGCCAACGCCAATTCACCTGCGTCTACAACGAGCCCCGCAATCGCACCGGACAACTCTGGGGCGGGCGGTTCAAAAGCGTGATTCTCGAGCGCGTAAACGCCCTGGCCGCCTGCGTGACCTACGTCGAACTCAACCCGGTCCGGGCCGGCCTGAAAAACTCCCCGTCGGATTACAATTTCACCACTTGGGGCCGCTATTGCAGAAGCGGCAAACACATGTTTTACGAGAATTTTGTCAAACACATGAAGCCGAACATTACCACCGGCGACACCTCGCAATGGACTGATGCCGAACTGTTTGCGTTCTTCCGTGGCGAACTGGCCCGCATCATCACCGCGGAAACCGGCGCCTCGAGCGAAGAGATCTACGCCGCGCGCGACAAAGCCCGCCAAAAAGAATCGATGCACGTACGTTTTCTGCGTCGTACCCGACACTTTACCGAAGGGGCGATTTTAGGTTCAAAACAATTCATCCGCCAAACCGGAAGCCAATTTGACGATCCAGTTCGAATCCAGAAAAAACACCTCTCCCGAGGCCTCAGCCCCTCCGGAATATTATATTGCTTCAGAAAGTTGTCAGAATAACATTTACAGCCCGTTAAACTTTTTTGGGGGCTTTCCTGGAATTTTTACTGCTAATTTGAACATATAGGAAAACTAAGAGTATTTCCGAACGATAAATTGTTTGCTGTATTTGTCCATTTTAAAACCTGAAACCATTTTGTCAAATCTATATCCAGGGACAAATTGTTTTTCATTCATGTCTCTTTTTTAATTTTTTCCGGACAGTAGTGAAAAATAATGACTGTTTTTATCTTGGATGAAGCAATTATTCTGCTTTGGCCGGCGGCAGGGTCAGGAGTATTTCGGCTTGTCCCTTAAATATTGTTTCCGGTACTTCGTATGGCATGAAGAATGATTCCCCGGTGGAAACATCCAGGACGTTGCCTTTACTGATAATTTCGACTTTTCCGAAGGTAACGGTTCCGGAAAAGAAAGTTTTATTATCAAGCTGCACTTGCCAGGATTTTTTTAAATCAACTTTGAATGCTCCGAAGTATTTGTAAACTTTCCTGTCGATTAGTCGAGTCAGTTTGACATCCGCATTTTCACATATAATCTGAGGAGATATCAAGGTATCGCTCCAGGCGTCCTCACGCTTTTGGACCGTGTAGTTGAATACGCTCAGGGCGGTTACTGGATCAACAGTGCCGAAACGGTCTTGATCCGTCAACATCTGAGAGCCGCAATATTTTTCCGGTTGAGTAACAAAGTCGGTCGGTTCCATGATCTCATAGATCAATGCCCCGGGGCCGATGGCGTGGACGGTGCCGCCTTTGATTAGCAGGACGTCTCCGGTTTTGATCTTATGTTTGTAGACCATATCAAGACTTGCGGGCATTTCTCCTTCGAGTGCTTCCCTGATGAAAAGCTCTTTATCAAGTTTTTCATTGAAACCGATGATCAAGTAAGGTTCTTCTCCGTTGATTGTCCTGGTCCCGAGTACGATCCAGGCTTCGGTCTTGCCGAAGCGCGAGTTGTAGATTGTTTTGGCTGTGTCATTGTCGGGGTGGGCCTGAAGCGGCAGGCGGATGGCGGAGTCGAGTATTTTGGCTAAGAATCCGGTATTGGGCCCGAATTTCCGGAAATGTTCCGGGCCCAACAGCTCCTCCGGACGTTCTTTGAGCAGCTCATCGAAAGCAATGTCGCCTGTCTCGGTCTGAGCAATACTTATGCCGCTTCCCCCGGGACACGACGGTTTATTCGCCGCTTTAACGCAGGAAGCCACCCACTCTTCGGGAAACGAGCCGTCCTCTGGTGTTTTCACGCCTTGCATCTGATCTATGAGGGCGCCGCCTTTGTAGGCGCGCCACACTCGATTATGGGAAAATTTAAATGGTTTCATTATTTCGCCTGTTGATTTTTATTGGATATATAGTATATTACCATTGAGAACGAAAAATGTCAAGAGAGGTTATTATGAAAAATACTACATTTTTTGAAGGTGATATAGATAAACTGCTTGATTACAAGAAAAAGCAGACGAGGCTTACCGACTGGTTTTCCTGTCAGGAAATCAAGATGGATGTCACGAAACAAATAAAGGAGTCGGGTCGTGATCCCGATGCGCCGGAATTGCAAGCGGAGATTTTGTGCGAATGTGTCAGGCGGATGCCTTTATCGATTCCGGCCGGCTCTTTGATCGCGGGCAGCCAGGATGCCGCTTTTTCTCCAAGCTATGCCTTGATAAATCCGACTTTTGAAGTCGAAAGTTTTGCTGGATACTGTGATCCGCTGGCTATTTATGACGACCTCAAACCGGACGATGAATTTACTCCGGCCAGAATTGAAAAAGTCCGGTCCTATCTGGCGTCAACTCCTTATGTGAAAGCATTGAGCAAGGTATACGAAAAGACCGGTGATGAAACCAGTGAGGTAGCTTATTTTGTCGAACCGGTAACCGGACATACCATACCGGATATGCGCCCGGTTCTTGCCCGGGGAGTCAATTCAATAATTGCCGAAATGACGTCGGCCGGCGGTTATAATAGAGTAATGGCGGATTCATTGCGGGCAGCGACTGTTTTGGCTGAACGGTATGCCGATCTGGCCGAAACTCTTTTGGAGAAACGCGGTAATGATCCGGATGAAGTAAGAAGTCTGAAGGCGATTGCGGAAAATTGTCGCAAAGTCCCGGCTGACGGAGCAGGTAATCTGCATGAGGCGGTTCAGGCTTATGCGCTTTTATGGCAGGTGATGTGTCTGGAGCAGGGACCCAATCCCTATGCGTTTTCAGTTGGTAATATTGATCGGGTGCTGGCTCCTTATCTTAAAGATTTGACTCACGAAGCCGCGGTTAATCTGGTCAGGCATCTGCTGGCGTTTTTTATGGTTGGAGACCGTTGCTGGGCGATATCCCAGAATATTCTTGTCGGGGGGATGGATGCGGCCGGAAACGATCAGACCAGTGAGATGACCTACATTGTGCTTGACGCATTTTTCCGGTCGAATACGCCGCAGCCGGCTTTATCGGTCAAACTGCATGCCAACACACCGGAAAAACTTTACAAAAGCATTGGACGCTTCTTTTTCACGCCCGGGCATTCTACTCCTTCTTTATTCAACGATCATTCGATGTTCGAAGTACTGCGTCGCAAAGGGATAGCGGAAAAAGATCTGGCGGATTACGCGATTGCCGGTTGTCAGGAACCGTTAATTATGGGACAGGAGAATGCCAACACTACTAACAGTTGGCTGAATCTGCCTAAGGTTCTTGAACTGACCTTGAACGACGGCTGTTCCCTGATCTCCGGGAAAAAGATCGGACTTACCTGGCATGAGCTTGGCTATGATAGTGCCGATGCCGTCTGCGCTGATCTGGAAAATGCTTTCTGGAAACAATTTGATTACCTTACCGGACACATGCGGGAAGCGGCGAACGCCTGTTCCGTGGCACTTGGTATTAAAGCGGTGCCGTTTTCCTCCGCAATGCATGGATGTTTCGAATGCGGTCGGGATATGCGTGATCCGGAAAGGCCCGGTACCAGATACTTCGGCAGCGGCTGTCTGGTTCACGGGCTCAGTGTGTTGTCCGACTCTTTTCTTGCGGTGGAACGCATGTTGTCGGAGGAGATTGGAACTGCTGAAGACCTGCTTGCCGCATTACGTGAGAATTTTGCAGGTTATGAGCAATTACAAGGCTTTTTGTCAGCCCAGGATAAGTACGGGAATAATATTCCGGACGTTGATGACAGGGTTGCGGAACTGGCTGATAAAGTCTGCCGTAAAATTTCCGCTCTGAAAAATTCTGCCGGTGCGGGTTTTGCTCCGGATTTTTCAACGCCAAGTACTCATCTGCTTTATGGATATTGGGTCGGTGCGACTCCCGACGGGCGTTTGTCGCGGGAGATGCTCGGTTACGGGATTGATCCACGGCCGGGAATGGCCCGGAACGGTTTCCAGGAAAGGATTTTGTCAAATAAAAAACTACCGTTCAGTGAATTCAGTGGGGGATATGCGTCACATATCGGCCTGGCTCCGGCTGATTTCCGAGGCTCGGATTCCATTGATGAAAAAGCGCTTGCCATCCGTGACCGGGTGATTGTTCCACTCTTTTCGCTTGATTCGCCGGAAAAGCCGGAAGCGCCTTTTTACGTATATTTCAACGTGGATGAAGCCGATCACCTGAAAAAAGTGTTGGAGAATCCCGCAAAATATGCTCCTTCAGGGATTTATATAATGAGGATTCATGGTACATTTGTTAACTTTCTGGACTTGTCAACCGCTATACAATATGATATTATAAAGCGTTTGGACGTGAAATCATCATCATTAACGGAGCAAGGCACAATCCATGAAATTGACCGAAAAGGTGCGGCAGAAAGTTGTATACGATATTCTTAAAGGAAAATATGCCCCCGGAGATAAAATACCGACTGAACGGGACATGACAGTCATAACCGGCACCAGCCGGATCACGGTTCGGAGGGCATACGAGCAACTGGAAAAAAGCGGCGTGATCGAACGCAAGCCCAAACTTGGGACCCGGGTTGCCGCTTCATTCAAGGGTAATCAGCAGGAGATTGATGAAGTCGGCGTGATCGCGACTTTGCGCAGTCAGTATTCCCGGGATTTTATTGAATCGGTTCATGATACCTGTATGGAAAATGATGCCATGATCAATCTGGCCCTGGCGGAAACCTCTGCCGGACAGCTGGAGGCGGCGGTCAAACTTTTTACCCGCGGATTGAGGAATCTTATTATCTGGGGATATGACCGCAATATTGATTTTGATACTTTTGAACGTTTGCGTGCCCTTGGCATGAATATTGTGTTTTTCGATCGGGTAATTCCCGGTCCGTTTGCGGATTTTGTCGGACTGGATAATGAGGATGCGGTTATTGCGATGTTCGAAGATACCGACGAGCATGGGATCAAGAAGTTTATTTATGTTGATATCGCCGGTCAGATGGATAGTAATCGGGAGCGCCTGGACTGTTTTGAGCAACAATGCCTGAAACGCGGCAGCCTGCATGACCGGATTGTCGTGCCGTTCCTTCCGCACGATGAAACGGAGCCGGTGGATATAATGCGTAATTATCTGGCTGAACATGATTGCTCGGCTGATACCGCGATAATCTGCGTAAATGATGCTGTTGCGCTGTCCATCATCGATGCCTGTCCGGGTGGCATGCCGGTATATGGTATCGACGGCACGCCGAAGGCGTTGCTGGCGGGAATTATTTCTTATCGGCAGCCGATCCGGGAAATGGCGGCAGCCGCGGTTAAAGCGTTGGAGAACCAGCAGAAGAAAGGCGACAAGTGGAAAGCGAAAAAGATCCGCTTCAAGGGCAAACTGATGAGACATTGACCATCTTCGCGAAAGGGTGGAGCGTGGATGTTGACGGTCCGGGACAGCGTCTGGTCTATTACCTGAAAGGCTGCAATATGAGCTGTTTGTGGTGTGCCAACCCTGAGGGGCTCGGTTGCCGGCCGGAAATGCTTTGTTACCCGGATCGAAGCGATGGTCCGATCGATCATGTCTGCCCGTATGGCGCTTTGACCAATAAACGGCTTGACCGGAAAAAATGTTTTGATTGTTCCAGCCGGGATTGTGTCAGAAAGTGGCGCTGTCCGTGTTTGGAGCTGGTGGGAACCAGAGTGTCACCCGAAGAAATTACGCGTCAGGCGGTGTCTTCCCGGGATATGTTTGGCGTTGACGGTGGAGTTACCTTCGGCGGCGGTGAGGCGACATTACAGGCCAAACCGTTGCTTGGCGTCGTAAGAATGCTGAAAGAGGCGGGAATCCATACCGCGGTTGAAACAAATGCTTCAACCGCCGATTTCAAGGCGGTTGCTGAAACCGTTGATTTACTGATCTGTGATTTCAAAGTGGCGGATGATGCTATGCATCTGAAAATGACTGGAATCTCAAATCTCCCGGTGCTGGAAAATCTGGCATGGGCTATCAGAAATAAACAGAACTTGTTATTGCGGATACCGCTGGTCGGCGGGGCTAATGACTCCCCGGATGAAATGTCGCGAATGACGGCATTCCTGCAGCGGGAGGCAGCTGTCAGAGAATGGCCTTTACCGGTTGAGATTCTCCGGATGCATCACCTGGGAGAGCCTAAATACGCCGCTCTCGGCCTGTCGTATCCGGCTAAAAATTGGCACGAACCGGCTCAATCCTGCGCTCAGGAGCTAGCGCAACTATTGACTAATGATAAAATTACAGCAACCACAGGAGGATAAATGTCAATCACGCTGGGTATTGACATCGGTACGACAAAAGTAGCCGCTGTTGTCTTTGATTCTGAAAAATGTTGTATTCTGGATTGTGCGTCGAAAAATACCGGGGCCGATATGCCCGCCGGGGAATATCGCAGTGAACAGTCCGTGGACAAGATATTGGCGGCGCTTGACGAAGTGATCATGGCGCTTGATGAAGCGGGCAAGGCCAAAGTCGAAGCCATCGGCGTGACCGGTCAAATGCATGGGGTGCTCCTGTGGAACACGCAGGAAACCGCGCCGCTGATAACCTGGAAGGACCGGAGGGCATCGGAACTGCAGTTGCTCAACGAGATTAACCGTATTCCCGGAGCTGAAAATCTGAAAGACGGTTTCGGTATCACTTCACTGGTATGTCCTGGCGCATGAGGATAAACTGAATAACTGGCGCATGGCCGCGACGATTCATGATTATCTGGTTTACAGGATTTGCGGTCTTGAAAAGCCCGTGACTGATCCGGGGAACGCCGCCAGTTGGGGATGCTATGATATTTTCGGACAAAACTGGCGTATGGACACGATCAAAACCCTTGGTATTCCGCCGGAAAATTTTACCGGAAGTAGTTGGCGCCGGAACCGGGGCCGGGGCGCTGATCGACACGTTTGCCGCCGTTTGGAAATTACCACAGGGGATTCCTGTCGTCGCGGCCCTTGGGGATAATCAAGCCTCAATTCTGTCCACTTCCGAATATCCAGATGAGGAAATCTACCTGACGCTCGGAACCGGTGCGCAGTTGACTGTTGTTGTCGACAAGGTTCAACTGAGAGGCATGCCGACAATCACGTCAATGGAGATACGGCCATATCTTGACGGCAAATATCTGGCGGTGGCTGCTCCGCTGTGCGGTGGTCAGGCTTTTGCGTGGCTGGCCGATACGGTCCAAAGCTGGCTGCGGGAGCTTGGGTTACCGGAATTGCCGGAATATGAGCTGTTCCGGAAACTCGATGCGCTGGGAGCGGCGAGCGAAACATCGTCGCTTAAGGTTAAGCCTAATTTCCTCGGCGAACGCCATGATCCGGGGATGACCGGGTCTATTGACCATATTCGGCTTGATAATTTTTCTTTGGGCGGCCTGGCCGCGGCATTGGCCCGGGGGATTGTGGCTAACATGAAAACAATGATCGCACCGGAACTCCTGCAAAACAGGCAGCGGGTTATCGGCAGTGGGAAACGCGATCAGGCGGCTCGAAGCAATCCGGAAGATGATCAGGCTGGAATTTGCTCTGCCGCTTACGGTGAAGGACGCGAAAGAGGAGGCAGCGTGCGGCGCCGCCATCCTCGGCAGTTACATTGTTCAATGAATTTAAATATCAAAGCGAGGGATTGAAATGCGAAAAACGTTAAAGAAATTAAGCAACGGCGAGCACGTGACTATTGTCGCGTTGGGCGATTCGATTACCGAGGTCACGTTTCATACTCAAGGCCGGATGAACTGGGTTCAACTGCTTGAAGAGGCAATTTTTGAGGAATACGGCAATGGGATATGCACGATCATCAATTCCGGTAACATGCGGCTCCACCTGTACAGATGGCTTGAGCAGGCTTGAACGTGATGTTTTGCGTTATAATCCTGACCTGGTTATCATTGCTTTCGGGATGAATGACTCTACTCGCGGTCAGGATGGCTTGAGCCAGTTTCAAAGACGAGCTGGAGCAGTCTGTAGATCTGATCCGACAGCGCTGCGGCAGCGAAATCATGCTGCGTACCCCCAATCCGGTCGTGACGACCAACGGCTTGCCGATGCCGCTGGAACAGTCCGATCCCGGTCGTGCTTATGAATCCTCCGGGCATCCTGTCAAAGCTTATGCGGCTGCGATCGTTGAAATGGCCGTGAAGTTGA
Organism: Victivallales bacterium; assembly: GCA_963678305.2. Lineage (GTDB taxonomy): Bacteria > Verrucomicrobiota > Lentisphaeria > Victivallales > Victivallaceae. The sequence goes on along the minus strand of CAXXVV010000018.1, from coordinate 3,168 downwards.
ATTGTGTCTGTGTCGATCACTATACATTATGGACCGAAAAAATATTCAAGTTCAAACACCCGGTCGCCAACCCTTGCGCCCTGTGGCCGCGAATGTCGGACGCGATCCACCCCGGGTATACTGGTCATTTGGCTTTTTTCCGTGAACTCGCCCCATATTTCAAAGTGGCTGAGTATTTTCCATGGGAAGAGGTGGAGAACAAATAAAACGGAAAGTTGGATATTTGTTGCCAATACGTCCAACTTTCCGAATGCATGTAAATTGTCAGATACGCAGGCCGCCGTCTATTTCCAGGACTTTGCCATTGACAAAATCGTTTTCGATAATAAACTGAACGGTTTTTGAAATCTCATTCATTTCTCCGAGCCGTTTAAGCGGAACCTGAGAGGTTATCTTATCCAGAACTTCAGGTCTTATCGCCCTGACCATTTCAGTATTAATATAACCCGGAGCTATCGCCGCACAACGTATGTTATATCTGGCGAGTTCTTTGCTCCAGGTCACGGTCATGGCGTCGACCCCGGCCTTTGCGGCAGAATAGTTGGTCTGGCCCAGATTACCGGCTCTGGATACGGATGAGATGTTGATGATGGACTCCGCCGTTATTATTAGCCATCATCGCCGCTGCCTCCCTGGTACATAAAAACACCCCGACAAGATTGACCTCCAGCACATTCCTGAAATTGTCCAGTGACATGGTTGCGGTGACGCCGTCTTTGATCTTGAGCAGTAAGCCGTCACGAGTAATCCCGGCGTTATTCACCAAGACATCTATTGGGGGAAGCTCATCAAACATGGATTTTACACTGGCTTCATCCGCAACATTACAAACATGGAACGTCATGGTTTTATTCGTATCGGCATCTTTCAGGGGCTGCAATGCTTCATCACTGATGTCGCAGGCATGAACGAATGCTCCCCGGCTCGCCAAATCACACGCGATTTGCCTGCCCAGTCCCCGTCCGGCACCTGTAACCACACAATGTTTACCCTCAATAATCATAGAACCCGCCTCCTGTTTTGCGGCCGAGTTTTCCGGCATTGACCAGCGATATGATCGATTCAGCCGGTAGAAAGTCGTGCCGGTCCAGTGATTTTGCCAATTTTTCCAGAATATCTTTGCAAATATCCAGTCCGATTAAATCCGCTACCTGTAAAGGTCCGGCCGGATGTAAACATCCCAGCCGCATCGCGGTGTCTATGCCCTCGGCATCCGCGACGCCTGAATCAAGCAGTTTTGCCGCCTCGTTTGATAAACGGCAAAAGAAGACGATTGACAATAAAGCCGGGAGAGTCTTTGACATTCACCGCTATTTTACCGCAGCGGTTCAAAATATCGTTGACTCTGCACACGACGTCATCATTCGTTGCCGTGGTTGATATAACTTCAACCAGTTCCAGCTTGGTTGGCGGGTTAAAGAAATGCACTCCCAGAAAACGGGCAGGGCGCTCCAGGCATTTAGACAACTCGTCGACACTGAGCGAACTGGTGTTAGTTGCCATTACGGATTCATGCCCGACTATTTTTTCCAGCTTCCGGTAGAGTTCCGATTTGGCATTAAAATCTTCGATGACCGCTTCTATAACCATATCAACATCAGAAAATCTACTCAGGTCGTCGGCCTTATTGATCCGGCTTAATATGTCTTCCGCCCGGGTTTTCTCCAATTTCCCCTTTTCCACGCTTTTCTGCAGGCGTTTACGAATGTTGTTGATTCCGTTGTCAGTATAGGATTCGTCAATATCCCATACCAGGGTATTAAACCCCTGTTCCGCGAACATCTGGGCGATTCCGCCGCCCATCGTTCCGGTTCCGATAATGCCGATTATTTCGTTATTCATCATCATGTCCTGTTTATTATATGTTTTCCAGTAGAATTGCCAAACCCATACCGCCGCCGACACATAATGACGCGACTCCCAATGCGGCGTTCTGCCGCTTCATCTGGTGGATCAACGTAACAATGATCCGGGTCCCGCTGGCGCCGATGGGATGTCCAAGCGCAATCGCGCCGCCGTTGACATTTACTTTTTCGGGATTCAGCTTTAATTGGTCAATGACCGCCAGTGACTGAGCCGCGAACGCTTCGTTGAGTTCCCAGAGATCAATATCATTACAACTGAGTTTTTGCCGCTGCAGCAGTTTATTTACCGCGCCAACCGGTCCCAGCCCCATAAGCTCCGGGGCGCACCCCGAACAGACGATATCTTTGATGCGTACGCATTGCGACCTGTTCGTGAATATATCAGCCCGGGCAACGAGCAATGACGCCGCCCCGTCGTTGATACCTGAGGCATTGCCCGCGGTAACAGTTCCGTCCGGGGTAAAGGCCGGCCGCAATTTAGCGAGAATTTCAACCGTTGAATCCGGTCTCGGGTGTTCATCCTGACAGACCAGCAGTTCTTTTTTGCCCAGCTTGACCGTAATTGGAATAATCTCTTCGGCAAAAATACCTTTTTCCACGGCCGCTCCGCAACGGCGTTGGCTCTCTACCGCGAAACGGTCCTGCATCTCCCGGGAAATAGCGAACTGACCGGCAATATTCTCAGCCGTTATTCCCATATGATTATTCCCCGAAATACATCGGTTAAACCATCACTTTCGACCGTATCCAGCGCTGTAGTCTTTCCATATTTTGTGCCGCCGCGTAAAGATTTAAGGATATAAGGGGCTCCGCTCATGCTTTCGATCCCGCCAGCGATAACCGCAGATGCTTCATCCAGAAGAATGGACTTCCAGGCTAAATCGACCGCTTTCATCCCGGAGCCGCAAACCTGGTTTACGGTAAATGATGGAACTTCAACCGGAACCCCGCAGCCGATTGCGATCTGCCGGGCGGGATTTTGCCCGAGTCCGGCTTGCAAAACGTTGCCAAAGATAACTTCGTCTATGCCATCGGCTGGAATCCCGGCCCGGTTCAGAGACTCTTGAGCCGTAATTTTTCCCAGTTCGACCGCCGATACGGTTGATAACGCGCCGCCAAATCCCCCGATTGGAGTCCTTACTGCTCCGGCAATTAATACTTCTTTCATGATACCTTCCTTTATTTAAAGATTTCTTCCGACATTATTTTCAGATTATCACTTATAACCGGCCTGAAAGCCATGTGATTTAAAATATCTTTTTCCAGATCGATTCCGGGGGCGATTTCAATCAGTTCCAAGCCT
>CAXXVV010000017.1:0-740956 GCA_963678305.2 Victivallales bacterium | reverse complement strand
ATTTGCCGGCCGAAGCCCATCGAAGCGCTGCTGTCAAGGAAAATATAGCAGACCGTATTGGTTTCCTGGTCAAAGGTCTTGATATAGTGACGATCGGTCCGGGCGTAGACTTTCCAGTCCAGCATACTGATATCGTCTCCCGGCAGATATTGCCGGTAGTCCCTGAATTCGGTCGACAGTCCCTTTGCGTGGGACACGTGTCTGCCCGCGAGGTAGCCTTCCGCAATGAGCCGCGGCGCGAACTCATAGCTGTCGAGCTTTTTAATATCCTCGGATTTGAGGTATTTAAAGCGTGAAAGAGTCATTTTACATTTTTCAGCAAACGGTTGATGATATCCTCGACGCTGATGCCTTCCCCGATCGCGTTGTAACTGGGAATCACCCGGTGTCTGAGGACCGGCAGGGCCGCTTCTCTGACTTCCTCTTCCGAGATCATTGGTTTTCCCCGGAGCAGGGCCAACGCTTTCGCCGCCCGGGTCAGGTTTTGCGAGGCTCTGGGCCCGGCGCCCCAGGCGACGTATTTATCGATGTACTCATCGCCGTTTTTTTCCCGGCCGGGTTGCGTGGACCAGCTTGAGAATATAATCCAGCGTGTGGTCCGGTACCGGTACTTCCGTGACGATGTCCTGCAGTTCGATGATGCCTTTTTCATCGATTACCCGGCTTAGTTCCGGCAATTCTTTCGCGGTAGTCAGGTTGACGATTTTGCGTTCCTCGTCAAAAGACGGATAGTCGATATTCAGGCAATAGAAAAAACGGTCCAGCTGAGCTTCGGGCAGGGGATAGGTGCCTTCGTGTTCGATGGGATTCTGAGTAGCGAAGACGACAAACGGTTCCGGTAGAAGCATGGTCGAGCCGGAGGCGGTAACCTGATGTTCCTGCATGGCTTCCAGTAGTGCCGACTGGGTTTTAGGCGGGGTCCGGTTGATCTCGTCCGCCAGGATCAGGTTGGCGAAAACCGGGCCTTTGACAAATTCAAAACTGCGTTGGCCGGTTTCCTGATTATCCTGCAGAATTTCACAGCCGATGATATCCGACGGCATCATGTCCGGCGTAAACTGGATGCGATTGAAGCTCAATCCGAGGATTTTTCCCAGGGTGTTTACCAGCAGGGTCTTAGCCAGGCCCGGCACCCCGATGATCAGGCAATGGCCGCGACTGAGTAATGCGGTCAACATTTCTTCGATGATCTGGTCCTGTCCCACGACGGCCTTGGCTATTTCCTGTTTGATCGCGGCGACGTGTTCGTTCGCTTTAGCCCACGTTTCTTCTGTGTTGCTCATATCTCGCTCCAAATGTTAGTAGTTTTTAGAAAATAAAATTTTGTTTTCCTGCAGGGCATTCGCCTTAGTCAGGATAAATGTTACTTTATTCCAGAAATCTTTCTGCTGCTTGTTAATCGCTTCCGTTTCCTCTTCTATCAATTCACCTTCGGCTTCGCTGAGCAGGTCATCATCCTCATCACTTTTAGCGGCTGCTTTTTTCTTACTTTTGTTGTCGATAAACCAGTACGATACAGTGTAATTTCCGCCGCCTGACGCAATCCCCCGGATACTTTTTTTTCTTTCAAGGCGCTGTCGGTTTGCGTTTATGTTTTGATGAAGATTAAACGAAATTGTTACTCCTCGTTGTCCCTTTTCTCTCAGAATGGCACAACCGACCGGATGTCCGGAGGCTATCTGCGCCTTGACATATTCAAATAATTTTTTGATTTTGTTCATGTCCAGCGAACCGGAAAGTTTTGGTACGGTTGCGGCGAGTTTTTTATCTTTAAGATTATTTTCAATTTTGGTGATCTTATTAGCTTGTGCCAATAATTTCCGGTTCAGCGCACCATCCGGCTTTAAACTTTTGCCGACGGCGACCAGTTCATTGTCGGAAAATGAGTTCAGCGTGTCAATCAGTTTGCCGGGCTCGGTTTTCAGCAGTTTTTCGCGTAATGCTTTCAATTTGTCCCCGGTTAATTTTCCGACCGGGAATTCCGGGACTTTTTTATCGGCCAACCTGGCTTTTGCCCGTTTTTCCAGAAAGTCCATCAGACGTTTTTCTGAACAATATGTATTGAAAAGCCCGTTATTAACATTGGTTCCCTGAGTCGAAAGATTTTCAATTATCTGCAAGGCCTGGTCTTTCAATTTTATCCCGTATTTGGTTGCTGCCTTGCTGTTCAACACTTGTTCCCAGAGCGTCTTATTGGCGGAAACTTTAATTTCGGGTGATTTATCCTGATATTCCAGATAATAGCGATGATATTCCGGCACGTCAATAGTATTGAGAATATTTGATTTTTCTTCAACCTTTTTTGCCTTGATAACGCCTTCCAGAACTATTTTAGATTTTTCGTCAAAACCGAGTTTTTTTGTTTTTACCTTAAACAAACGGCCGACATCTTTCCATTTGCGTTTCCCGGCAATATATTCATTTAATATTTCGGCCGGGGTAATTGATGAAGTTATATCGTGGAGTTTTTTGCTGAGACTGGCAATATTGTCTGCTATACGTTTTTGGATGGCCGCTAATTCTTTTTTGTTTCCCACATACTGGGATTGCTGCCTGACAAATTGCCTGGTCATTTCTTTCAGTTTTACGATATATTTGTCGACAAACTTAGCGGCATCCGGGCCACGGTTTTCCACAAATTCAATCAGTTCGCTGTTTTCATATTCGTTGTGTTTAGGATTTTCCAGAAAATATTGTTCAATCAAGGCGATATTTTTTTTATCCTTGCTTTTTGAGAGTGACGTTATGGCAATCTCTTTTTGTTCCCTGGAGCCGTTTTCAAGGTAATAAGCGGCAATTTCATTTGCATTCTTGCCTTTCAGTTCAGAATAGAGGTCATTGAGTTTTTCAATTTCCTGTTCAATATTCCGTTCATAACGATTGTCTTTACCGGGAACTATCTCTAACGCCAATTCTCTGGCGATTTCGCCGCGAGTCTTGGGGCGCTGATTTAATTCATTGAAAAGCCGGTCGGTTTTTGCCTGGTCGTTTTCATCGTTGTAATTTGAGCTGTAGCTGTAGGAATTAACATCCGACAAGATAGCGGTCAGGTCCGTATCTTTGTAGAGAGCAATCAGCAAAGGAATCGCGTTGACTCCTTTGGCGATAATGGTTGCGACCGGATCGTTTGCCGGCTTTGATTTTGTTTTTCGCCGGTAATGTCCACAAAGGATAATTGGTTTCAGGTTCCGGCTGATTTGCGCCCCGGATATAAAATCTCCTGGTCGGCATTTTTGTCGCGTTGATCAGTTCTTTCGCAAGTTTTTTATCATCCGGGGTCAGATTGTCTCCGGCGACCGGGGTGATTTTTCCGGCTGATTTTGCTTTCAGCAAACCGGCCAGTTTATTCATTGCAGGCCGCATGTCCCAGACTGACGGCATCCGGGCCAGTAATGAGTCCAGGTCACTTGAATATTTATTCCAGTCTTTATCTGCTCTAAACTGGTAAAAAATAGAAAGATATTGTCCGTTGGCCAGAGACGAAACGGCACTGGTCAGTACTTTTTTCCTGCCGCCGCATTTTTCGAAGACCAGATGCGCTAGCTTGTTCGCTTCTTTTTTCATGCCTTTATCATGCAATTGGACCGCATAAAGCAGAATTCTGCCTGAATTGATATTATCGAAATCATTACGTTGCCTGGATAATGTTTTTTGAAGGTTCGCCAGAATATTTTTATAATCCTGCTTAATATCGGTTTTCCTGAAGTCGCTGACCAGTTGGTTGTCCCTATAGCCCATTTTAGCCAGTAACTCTTCCCGCCGGTTTTTCGGTTTTGCTTTTTTGCCGGCTTTTTTTCTGGCCTCAGCTTCTTTTTTCGCTTTTTCCTTTAACTCATCCTGGGCCTGCTTGCGGGATTTAACACTGATTATTACAGATTGGTTATACAAATAACGCGCCTGGGTTTTAGGGTCCCCGTCAAGCAGCCAGGCATTACCGTTTTGCCGTTGGTAGCCGAAAACATCATCATAGTTATTGCCAATTAAATTTATCGAGACATCAAGTTGTCCGTACTCTGATTTGGCAACGTTTGGAAGCCCCATTTTATGAAAGACCGCAAAGCCCTTGCTGTAGTCCGGGATTTTTTCCTCCTGCTTCGGCGCGACTGCATTCTTTTTTGCGGGCGGTTGTGGTTTTAAAGTTTTAACAACTGATTCGCCCCGGCATATCGGTAAAAGAATTAAAGATGCGACGATAAAGAGGTAAAATTGTTTTTTTCATTTGAACTCCACCGTTATTATTCCCTTGTTCTCGTATTCAAATCCCTTCGGATATGCCGCTAACAAATCGAAAGGGGTGTATTTATATCGTCCTCTGGCTGATTCAGAACCAAGCTCAGCATTGATTATGTTTTCAACTTCACGCATTATTCCCCGGTCGTTACATATCCGATCAGACAGTTTGACGATGGTGTAACGTTGTTTCTTTGCGCCTGGTTGTATTTTTACGGAACTTTTTTGAATTTCTCCCGGGATTTCTATTTCCACCGAATAGTATCCCCCTTTGACAACGCTTTTCATCGCATCTTCGCAAGTTCCCTGTAATTTGATATCCAGTCCGGGAACTTCTTTTTGAATACTCTTAAAAAATTTTTTAAAGCGAATGTCTATTGCCCTGCTTGCGACGGGAGCATTTTTCATTTTCGCAATTAATTTTTTATCTTTTTCAATGCGGGGAGTGACTATATTTAAATGACCTCTCCGGTTGTCATTTTTATATCGGAATTCTATTTGATAATCAATATTCGGGATCGGCAGCAACGGAATTGAAACATCGTTGATATTTGAAAAAGCGTAAATCGCGATATACCCGTCCCACAACTTTAATTTTTTCCCCGTGATATATGTAATATTATTTCCGAATTCAGAGGCTTTCGCCTTTAAACGTGTTTCAGAAAAACTAGTATTAAATATATTATCATCCTGCCGGCCAGTCTTAATGCGGCCGGAGTTTTGAGTCCGGATTTTACTCCGACGCCTGGTAACGATTATTCTCCCTGAACCGTCCTTATTAAGTTTTACCAGTATTTTTTCTTTGATGCACCCGGATAACATCGCCGTGATTGCCACGGCGAATGTTATCAGCAGGAACTGTTTCATTTGTATTCGACAGTGATCTTCGACTGGCCGTCAATCTTAACTCCGGTCGGGCATGAAAGCATAATCCCGGTCATTTCCTGAGGACCGCCGGCCTTAGCCTGCTTGCCGGCTTTTACCAACTCATGGGTAAATCCCGGGCTTTTGCACATCTCTGTAAAATCGATATCGAGAACCGTAAAACGGTTTTTCTTCTTAGAAGATTGCAATTTTGCATTGCTTTTGATCAGGGTGCCGGGAGTTTCCACTTCGATAGATATCGCCAGGCCGTTGAGCATTTTGCTCATGAGGACTTCCTGGGTGTCATTATCTGAAATATTGAACGGATTACCCATTGCTTTCATCTGTTGCAGCTGGGCTGTTGATTTTTGATCTATCGGCGTTCCTGATTTCGGTTTCTGCTTCATTGTGGCCGCAAGTTCTTTGTTGAGCTTGAATTCAGGCAGAGACAGCGTGAGTTTGTTGTCGCCTTTTCCTTTTGCCAGGTTGAATGTGATGTTGTCAGTATTCATGCCTCCGGGTGTCGGCATGATTTTTACCGGAATTTTTACTTTATTGATATCGTCAAAAGCGTACAGGATTACACAGCCGAAGCCAGAGGTTGTTTTCAGCTTTTTACTTTTGACATATTTTACGCCTTGTCCAAACTTGGATGCCTCTGCCTCGAACATCTTTTCATTGAATAAAGGATTGACATTCATGCTTGCCGGCATCGGCTGTCCCGAACGGGTGAACTGTTCTTTCATTTTTTTCATTTGGATATTCATCATATCAGTAACACCCTTGCTGTATATCCGGGTGATGACAATGTTGCCGGAGCCGTCTTCTTTAAGTTTGACCAGCAGTTTTTCTTTTATACAGCCAGGCAGCAGACAGATAGCGGTAAGGATGATTGCCAGTTGCGTGAGTTTTACGGGATTGATTCTGAAAGACATAATTGTCCCTCCTTTTAAGTTAGTTACAATAAACAGCTTTTTCTAAGCGGATCAGTCGATAAATCCCCATTGATAAAATCAATATAAAATTGAATATAATGATAAATAATGATAATGCAAACAGCCATTTTCTTTTTTTTAAATATTCCGGTGGATAATTTTGTTTTTAATAAACATACATAACGCAGTTGGAGTCCACCTCTGAATACAGGTAAAAATGAGCTGTGTCTTGTAAAAATAACATCATCGTGCTATTATTATGAAAACAGCCATTGGCTGGAGTTTTGTAAATTTCAAAGGAGCATCAGATGAAAATCGCAATGATGTCTGTCGCCGTACTGGCGGTTGTCGGTCTCGCTAATGCGGGAGAAACCAAAGTCTCGAAATCCTTGAATCGTGATTACTGGACCGGAATAAAAGGGGTTCAGGTAAAAGATCTCACATCCAGTAAGAAATTCAAAGAAAAGCCTGCGGGCAGTGATGAAGTTAAAGCCGGATTTAAAGCCGTCAGCTGGAAGAATCCCAAACAGGACCAGAGATGGGGTGGGATTTTTGGTGAAAAGATCTACGGCTATCTGGTCCCGAAAGAAGCCGGAGAATATATTTTTGCATTGAGTAATGACGATGCCGCGGAATTGTTTATCAGCAGTGATGCTAATCCGAAAAATAAGAAATCGGTGCTAAAAAACAGGATTACTGCTTACGGGAAATGGAGCAAAGGCTCAAAACCAGTTAAACTTGAAGCGGGAAAGCCTTATTACGTTGAACTCCTTCATAAAGAGAATAGCGGTAATACCTATGCCCTGGTCGGATGGAAAAAAGCCGGAGGTAAAGATTTCAAACTTATTGCGGCTGAATATCTGTCATCATTCTCCGGCGGCGTTCCGGGTAAGAAAAAATAAATTTAAATCCGTACGACGGGTGGCGCCGGGAACGTCCCGGTGCGATGTTCTGCTTCTAACTTCGCACTTTGTGCTACGGAAGCGGAGATGGCTAAAAATGATAAAGGATTTTATCTAATTTTGCGGCCTCCCGCAAATCGGTGGTGCAAGGTCGGGCGCAAATACCCCGATGCTATCGGGGACAGCCATGACCGAAAGTAAAATTTTTATTGCTTTTCGACCGCAGTTCTGCGCTAAAAACTGCGGTCATTTTTTTGTTCGGCAGCAGGACAAAAAAATCCCGGCAGGATCACGCTGGACCGCTGCCGGGATTGAAAAGCAATATCCGCCTTAGCGTTTGACGCGGGCGTTGCCGCCCCAGATGCTCCAGATCTGTTCTTCGTCGGCCGGCTGGGCATAGTCGGTCAACAGAGTGGTGACCAGGGCGCCGCTGGCCCAACCGAACTGGGCCCATTTTTCCGGTTCCCAGTCGCGCAGGATGGCGTAAAGCATGCCGCCGACGAATCCGTCGCCGCCGCCGATCCGGTCGAGAACGACGATTTCACGCGGCTCGATGACGTGCCAGTTGCCGTTTTCGTGCATGATCGCACCCCATTTGTGGCAGTTGGCGCTGACAACTTCGCGCAGCGTGGTGGCGAAGACGGTGGCGTTGGAGTATTCCGCTTTGACACGGTTGATCATTTCCTTGAAACTTTCGATCTTGGCGGCGATGTCTTTGCCGCCGGCTTCCGGGCCTTTGATGTCCAGGCACAACTGGAAATCTTCTTCGTTGCCGATCAGGATATCGGAGATGCTGGCGATTTCTTTAAAAATGGCGCTGAGTTCCTCTTCGCGGCCTTCCCAGAAAGAGGCGCGATGGTTCAGGTCGAATGAAATTTTGGTGCCGTATTTTTTCGCGGTTCTGGCGATGTCCAGGCAGAATTGACTGGTGTCGGGAGACAATGCCGCGATCAGACCGGAAAGGTGAACGATCTGAACGCCTTCCTGCCCGAAAATGCGCTCCAGGTCGAAATCTTTGACATTGAGGATACGACCGACTTCACCGGCGCGGTCATTGTGAACGCGCGGGCCGCGAGAACCGTAGCCGCTGTCGGCCAGGTTGAACTGGTGGCGGTAGCCCCAGGGACCGCCCTGATCGACGTCCAGACCCTCGTAATCCATGTGGCGGCTCTTCAAGTTGTCCTTGATCATCCGTGAGATAGGGCTGCCTTTAACGAATTTGGTCAGGACCTTTACCGGCAGACCGAGATATGACGCGACGCTGGCGACATTTGATTCGGCACTGGTGACCTGCAAACGCAGTAATTCGTTGCAGTGCATCGGTTGTCCGTCGGCAGGAGTGAGGCGAACGCCCATGCTGGTGGGAACCAGCAGAGCATACTGACAATCTTTTTTGAGTTCAATGCTCATGGATAATCCTTTTTTATCTGGTTAACGTGTCATTATGCCACTTAGTAAAGTGATTTAACAAAAGAAATAATAAGCCATGTTTGGGTATTTTTCAAGCTGTAATCGGGTAAAGATTGAAAATTCCTTTGCCGATCCTGAAATGAAATCATTGTCCCGGTAATTGTAAACGAGGTTAAAATTCCAAAAATATTTTGCGGTTGAAAATTCAATATCAGCATATAGATTATCAATACGTTCTTAACCCTAAACAAAACAAGAGTGAAAATCATGCGTAAACTATTTCTTTCAATGACCGTGGCTGTTTTAACCGTTTCAATTATGGCGTCTGAGAATAAGGATATGGAGCAGAGAAAGCAGCTTGCCGAACAACTTCTGATCAAAATGGAAGTTCCGCAATCCATGACCAAAACTTTCAATATGATATTCCGGGCTCAAGCCGCGCAAATGAATAAAATGAGGTTGAATGAAGCGCAAAAGACAACAGCATTGAAAGTACAGAAAGAAACAATGGAATTACTGCAAAAAGAGCTTTCCTGGAATAACATTAAAAGCTCCATAATTTCCGTTTATGCGGAAACTTTTTCGGCTGCGGACCTGAAAGCCATAATCGCGTTTTACTCATCACCGGCAGGGAAGAAGTTCGTGCAGAAACAACCTGAATTGCAGCAGCGCATGATGGCAATGCAGATGAATTTAATGCAAAAACTGCAACCGAAAATAATGGCGATAGTCCAGAAATACAGCCCAAAAGGAAGCTCAAACGGCAATTGACCGCCAACTTGTCCCCCAGTATCATGAAACAAGATGTTCATATAGCCGCACAGCCATTGAGTATTGGCGAAGGATGTCTGCTCTGGCAGTTTGGTAATGGGGATGAGATTTCCAGTGAAGTCAATGCCGTCGTATTAAAACATTATCGTATCCTGAAAAAAATCACCGCGGAAATTCCGGCGGTGTTTGATATCGTTCCAGCCTACAATTCGCTGGCGGTTCATTTTGATCCGCTGGATATCGACCATAATGACTTGAAAGAAATTTTTTCCGGAATCAACAAAGATAATCTGCAAGAAGTCGCAACGGCGCGTTATCAATTGCCGACGATTTATAATGGAGAGGACCTCGACAAGGTTGCGATTCATTCCGGTTTGTCAGTTGATGAGGTTGTCAAGTTGCATTCTCAAGCTGAATACACGGTGGCAATGATTGGTTTTACTCCTCACTTTCCCTATTTGATTGGTCTTGATTCGCGGCTCGAGACGCCTCGTTTGAAAACGCCGAGAACCAGGATTCCCGCCGGCAGTGTTGGCATTGGCGGCGCTCAAACCGGGGTTTACCCGACTGAATCGCCCGGCGGCTGGAACTTGATCGGCTGGACCGACCCTGAAATTCTGCACAAACTCAGACCGGGCGATATAGTCTCTTTCATCGAAAGGAAACCATGATATCGATCAATTGTGATATTGGTGAACGCGGGGCGGAGCATCCGGTTGACCGTGAATTAATGAAGTATCTGGATATCGCCAACCTGGCCTGCGGCGGGCATGCCGGGGATGTTGAAAGCGTTTCGGTGTTTAGAAAGCTGGCGGAAAAGAACTTATGCCGGGTATCGGCTCATTTATCATACCCGGATCGGGATAATTTCGGTCGGGCCAGTATGGCGCTTGCCGCGCCGGAACTGCAAAAGGCGCTGGACCGGCAATATGCTCTGCTGTCCGATGTGAAACTGGTCAAACCGCACGGGGCGTTGTACAACGACTGTTGTCTGGATGCCGCTAAAGCCCGAATATTGTTGGAGTGGCTGTTGCAAAACCGGATCAATGAAATTATTGTTCCAATTAATTCTGCGATTGCCGAAATGTGTCAGGAGGCCGGTATCCATGTTATCGGCGAAGCTTTTGCGGAAAGAAGCTATAATTATGACCCGGCGTCCGGCAGATTGACTCTGGTCAGCCGTAACAAACCTTACGCCTCGATAAAAAAACTCGATTCAGCCCTGGTTCAATGTCAGAAAATTCTGGACGGGGCGATTGATGCGTATATCGACGATGTCATGACGCAACCGGTTCCGATTACGGCGGAAACTATTTGTATTCATTCAGACTCCCCAATTGCTCTGGAACTGGCGATAGGTTTAAGACGTCTCCTCGATACGCCGTTCAAGATTACCGGGCAGGGAATGTGTGAATATGTCGGTATTCCACAGTATGGCCGGCAGGATATCGGGATTGCTCCCGGCGGCGCGATGGATCGTTTCGCATATTTGAGCGGTTGCCGGGTTGCAGGAAGTGTCCACGCAATGGAAATTTTGTTCCCGCCAAAATTTGAGTTTACCCGTCGGACACGATGCGTTTTAACCGGTGCGCACCGGGAGAATATGCAATTGACTTCTTCGACCGGAACCGTCACTCCGATATCTCATAATACGGCCTTCACCGCTTTACCCGGGGAATCATTGTCGATGGGAAAAGCAATTCTCGGATACCGTACTTATCTGTGCTGGAACGCGGATGAATACTTTGATTCCAGTCTTCAAACGCTGCCCGTCTTTAGAGATATATGTTCATGGTCTGATCCGGATAACTGCATCCGGGTGACCAGAGGGCCGGAATTCGACCGGCTACGTAATTCTGAGGCATTTTTTATGACGCATTGGCGGACGACGAAAGAGATGAGCAGAATGGGGATCAGACTGGAAAACAGCAATGTAAAACTGGACGTCGAGTCGGAAAAAATGGTTTCCGGTCCGGTTGCCGACGGGACGGTCCAGTTGACCCCTTCCGGCCTGATTGTTTTGATGCGCCAGCGGCAGACGATTGGCGGTTATCCGCGAATATTCAATGTTGTTGAAGTTGACATTGACCGGTTGGCCCAATATCCTCCCGGTTGCGACATCACATTCAAATTGATAACAGAAAACCAGGCAAGAGGGTTGCTGAAAAAGCAGCGCAAAGCCCTCGCCGGCCTTAAATAAAAATGTCGGCAAAAGGGTATGGGACGGGCTTGTAAATTTACCTTTTGAGGTTATGTTATGTAGTTTGAATGCAAATACATATTAATTACAAATATAATTACACAACAAGCTTGAAAGCGAGAGAGAAATGCCCGTAAACATTCTCATAGGCACCCAGTGGGGTGATGAAGGCAAAGGTAAACTTATTGACGTACTGACCGAAGGTGTGGATATGGTCGTGCGTTTTCAAGGTGGCAATAACGCTGGTCACACGGTAATTATCGGTGATGAAAAATTCGTTCTGCATCTGGTTCCGTCCGGGATATTCCGTCCGGCGTTGATTGCATCATCGGCAACGGCCTGGTGGTTGATCCGCTTGGTTTGCAGGAGGAAATGCTTGATCTGGTAAAAAGGAATGTTGACGTATCGGTTATTCAGTTGAGTACTAAAGCCCAACTGATCATGCCTTATCACCGGATGCTTGACCGCTTCAAAGAATCCCAAAAGGCTCCCGGCAAGAAAATCGGGACAACCGGACGCGGTATCGGCCCGGCCTATTCCGCTAAAGCTGACAGAACCGGAATCCGTGCAGTCGAAATGCTCGATCTGGAAGGACTGGAAAAGAAATTCCGGGAACAGGCTGGTGCGATGAACAAAAAATTTGCCGCCGGTAATTTCGAACAGCTTGATATTGATGATGCCTGGAACAAAGTTCGCGACGCGGCTCTTTATCTTCAACCCTACATCAAAGAAACCGTCTATTCGGTCAATAAAGCCATCAAAGCCGGCAAAAATATTCTGTTTGAAGGCGCACAGGGCGGTTTGCTGGATATCGACCACGGGACCTATCCTTTTGTTACCAGCAGCAACACCACTTCCGGCGGCGCCTGCACCGGGGCAGGGGTGTCACCGCGTCATATCGGCGATATTTACGGAGTTGTCAAAGCCTACACCACAAGAGTTGGTGAAGGCCCGTTCCCGACCGAGCTGCACGATAAAACCGGAGAGGATCTTCGTTCCGCCGGCGGCGAATTCGGGGCAACTACCGGTCGTCCGCGTCGCTGCGGCTGGTTTGATGCGGTCGCGACCGGTTACTCCTGCATGATCAATGGCGTCAATAAACTGCTGTTCACCAAGATGGACGTTCTTGACGGTTTGCCGGAGTTGAAGATCTGTACTGCCTATAAAGTTAACGGTGAAGTAACCGGTGAAATGCCATCTGATTCAGCCGTACTTGAAACCGCTGAACCGGTATACGAATCAATGCCGGGGTGGGAGTGTGATACTACTTCCGCCCGCTGCTGGGATGATCTTCCGGAAAAAGCAAAAAATTATTTAAACCGTCTGGCGGAACTGCTGGAAGCGGAAATTGCGGTTGTCTCAGTCGGGCCTGAACGCGATCAGACTTTTCCGGTTAAATAAACAGGATTGACATAATTAGACACAAGGAGGAATATTATGGAGTTTTATGAGGTAATCAACCAACGCCGAAGCATTCGCGGATACAAACCGGACCCGGTTCCGGAAGCATCTCTTGAACGGATCGGTAAAGCGGTATCGTTGGCCCCGTCCGCCTGTAATATTCAGCCCTGGAGTTTCAGAATCGTTACCAATCCGAAACTGCGCAAGGCAATCTGCAAGTGTTATCCGGCGGAATGGTTGGCGGAGGCTCCGGCTATCGCTATCGCTCTTGGTAACATTGATGACTGCTGGAAGCGAAGCGAAGGAACCCCGATTATCGATATTGATATCGGTATTGCGATGGAACATCTTGTTTTGGCCGCCACGGCTGAAGGATTGGGAACCTGCTGGATTTGCGCTTACGACTCAAAGAAAATGAACAAAGCGTTGAATATCATTCATCCGTGGAGCGTCTATGCGCTTTCTCCGCTGGGCTACCCGAATACCGAACCGCGTGAACTGACCAGAAAGCCGATTGAAGAAGTATTCCGGGTTCTTGCTTAATGGAAAAAGATTTTTCAATTTCTACCTCGAATAATATCTGGAAAGCCGAAATAAATCCCGGTTGCGAAGTCCCGGTTTCATTCTCGCTGTACGAAAATGAGCTGTTGCGGATTCAAGCCGCCGGATTCAGTAATATTTTGAGCGAGAAAGCGTCTGAACCGGTCAAAAGCAGGTTGCATGAGTCCGTTGACAATCTGGCTCAACGGATTGAGATGGAGAGCCTGATCCCGTTTGGTTCCGAGCCGCGAATCCGGCGTACACTGGACTTCTACGGCAACTACTGCAAAGTTATTACCGACCTTGAGATATTCAGCCAAACCCCGATTGAGCATATTTCGGTTGATCCGGTGAGGATTACCGAACCGGCTAAACGGCTCGGTATTATTCAGGTTCCGGAAGTCGGACAGGCGGTTGGCGATATTATCTGGCACGATGAACCTAAGGGAACTGTCTACAGTTCGATCAAACCGTTTCTGGTTGTGTTGATCGAACTTAAAAATGGGACCGTGCTTGAAATTGGAACCGGTGACGATTTATGGCGCTGGCTGACGTCCGCAGCCGAACCGGAAGCATCTTCCGAGTTCACTGTTACCGCGGATGAGTCCGGGGTTTCGATTACCCGGAAAATCCTGATCTGGCCTGAAAAAACTATGATAGCTCAACGCAACCGGCGGTCAAAATGGTATTTTGCCTGGAACGACTCCGGGCCGATGACAAAATGCGGTACTGAGGCTGTTTTGTTTGATTTTGAGGCCAAGCCGGCAGAAAATGCCGGAACCGCTTATTTTGATTTCAAATCCGCGACGTTTCCGGACTTTACTCATATAACGATTGACGGGGAACCGATCGAGTTTCCGTGTTTCCATGCCAGCGCTTTACTGAAACGTATGCGCAAGTGGGTCAGATCGGCCGCCGCCGTATCTCCCGGCTGCCACATTGTTCTGCAAAACGTTGAACCGCACGTATGCGACTCAGCGATTCATCTGGACCGTGGAAAACTCAAGACGATGTCTCACTGGGATATGATGAGCCTGATTGATTTCGGCCACTGGGCCGATCAGCAATTACAGAAAAACGGCGGTTCGCTTCGCCTGGCCGCTCCTGCCGGCAGTCCGGCGGCGGTTTTGCCTGGATTGAACAAAAAATAATTGATGAACAGCGATTAGACAATTATGACATTGGTTTTATTACAAGCCGCTTTGTTATTATTACTGGTTGCGCTCTCCGCGTATTTTTCCGGTTCGGAAACCGCACTCTTTTCGCTTAGTAGAGCGCGTCTGCTCAGCTATCAGGACGACCCGTCTCCGGTTCGCAAAGCCATTGTCAAACTGCTGAAATCATACCATCTGACTTTGAATGCGCTGATCCTTGGCAATATGTTTGTGAATATCGGCATCTCTCTGATCAATAATGAATTGATGTCAAAAATACCTTTGAGTCCGGTCCTGATCAAAATCATCTCAATCCTGATCTCAATCATTATCCTCCTGTTGTTGGGCGAGATAACACCGAAGACGCTGGCTCTGCTTCATTGTGAAAAATTCGCCGATCGGGCCGCGCTGCCATTGCTTTGGTTCCGGAAGTTGATTATGCCGCTGCTGCTGGCTGCCGACATGTTTTTTGCCGCTATCCTGGATTTGCTTGGCCGTCGTACTCATAAACCCCTCGATACCGAGGAATACGCGTCTTTTCTTGATCTTTCCACCGCCGACGGGGCGTTTTCTCCCAATGAAGCCAAACTGCTGACTAATGCTTTTGCGCTGGCCCAACGTACCGTATCGGAGATCATGCGTCCGCGGATTGAACTGCTTACTTTATCAAAACATCTCAGCCCTGAATCCGCCGCAAAAGTGTTGTTTGAGGGGAACCGGCAATATGTTCCTTTAATCGATCAGGATTTTGAAGATTGTGAATTCATTGTTTCAGTCCGGGATTTCTTCAATCTTCCGCCCGAAAAACGCCTGCTCAACTCAAAAAAGATTGGATTCAATGCCTTGTTTATCCCGGAAAACGCGTCATTGATTCAGGCATTGCGTCAGCTTGGGACTCACAACTTGCCGGCTGCATTGGTTGTCGATGAATTCGGCCGGACTTCAGGCATGATCAATATCAAGGATATTTACAGTGAACTGGTCGGGGATATTGAGTTTGAACATGAGAACCCGGAAATTGAGGTACGCCAGCTTTCCGCTGATTCCTGGCGCATCAGCGGGACGCTGCAACTCAAGGTATTCTCGGAAATTACCGGGGCGGAAACCCCGGCCAACCTGGAAATAGATACCGTCAACGGCATGTTCTGCGAATTACTGGGACGTCTTCCTTTGCTCGGTGATGAAATTGAACTGGATGGATTTTTGTTGCGGGCTGATTCTATCACCCATCACCGGGTTGATCGTTTTTTCGTCAAAGCTCTGCCGAAGCATGAAACCGCGACGGAGGGCTTGACATGAGCTTTTTAGTTGCGGGATTGATAATATCAATTTTGATGCAGGCATTTTTCAGCGGTATTGAAACCGGCCTGGTTTCGATTATGCGTCCGCGTATAAAACACCGGGCGGATGCCGGTGATAGTCGTGCCGCGTTAATTGAGCATTTATTGCAGAATCCCAGCCGGTTACTGGCTACCACCCTGATCGGTACCAATATCTGTGTTGTCTGTTCATCCCTTCTAGCTGGAGCGATCGCTGTCAGGCTGATTGCCAATCCGAGCCTGGCAATGTTGACGGCTTCAGCAGTCCTTACCTGTATTTTGATGACGTTTGAAATTGTTCCGAAAAACTGGTTCCGTCAAGCTCCGGAAGAACGCTGTACCCGGTTTGCCGTGATGCTCTATCTGTCTGATAAAATTCTCGGTCCGGCCGCGCATGTCATGTCAGAAATCAGCAACTATCTGATTCGGAAGACTGCGTCCGGCGAACAGGAAACCAGTAATGCGTTACTGTTGCGTAACGATTTCCGGCTGCTCCTGCGGGAAAGTGAAGATGGCGGCATGCTGTCGAATGAAGCCGCGGACATTCTGGACCGGGCAATTGATTTTCATGGACAAAAGGTTGGATCTATTATGACCCCGATCTCGAAAGTCAAAACGGTACAGGCTGAATGGAGCGTCGCTAAAGCTTTGGAATTCTGCCGGAAAAACAAGATTTCAAGAGCTCCGGTATGCCTGCATGAAGATCGGGATAACTGGATCGGCATATTTTCTATTTACAATATTTTCTTCAAACTTGATGAGTCCAAATGGCAAAGCACCAAAGTCAGTGAAGTTATCAGTCCGGCGTCCATAATAAGCGCGTCCAGCGGTATCCACGATGTCGCCTCTCGTGCAAGGGAAGCCGACAGTCCGCTGCTGTTTGTGGTTTCCGACCAACAGCAACACAAGAACATCGGTTTGATTACGCCGAATGATGTGGCCGAAACCCTTTTCGGTGAGGAATTCTGCGTTAGCCGCCATCCGCAAAATCAATAAGCTCGTTGAGAATTGATCATTTGTAATCTCTCCTGTTTATTCCATTTTTCGATTTCATAATGTCTTTGCACTTGTATTTTGATGCAATAGAGTATATGAATGTCGAGTGTTTGCTTTTTTATTAGTAGAAAGAGTGAATGGAGGACCATTTCCTGTTCGAAAAATATGGTTAAACACGTATATTATAAAATCTTTAACTTCTAAATAAAACAAGGGAACGAGTAAGCCGCTGTCCACTCGGCGACTTTCGATTTAATCATGAGCAGTCAAATCTCCTACAACGGTATTCCGCTTTACGATAAATGGCCGCTGCAGGCCGCCCCACCAGCTTCATTCCAGCCAATGCGCGTGCCGTACCTTGAAACGCCGCCGGAAATCATTCCGATCGATGTCGGCCGGCAATTGTTTGTCGACGATTTCCTGATCGAAGAAAATCACATGGTCAGGAAGTTTCACCATCCGGTGAAGTATCCCGGCAATCCGGTGTTGTTTCCGGAAACGGAATATGAACGCAACGACGACAAACCACCCTGTACAATTCCGAAATGCGGCGGCGTCTGGTATGACGAGTTGGACAGTACTTTTAAGATGTGGTATATGTGCAGTTACCTAGGCGTCATGGCTTATGCTACCAGTAAGGACGGCGTTAACTGGGTTCGACCTGAACTTGACGTGGTTCCGGGAACAAATCTGGTTCTTCCCCCGGATATTCACCCTGATTCCGGGACGGTCTGGATCGACAAAGACTGCAAGGACCCGAAGCAGCGTTACAAAATGCTGTTGCGTGAACCCAACCCATTGGACCAGTGTGATATTGCCGCTCTGATGATGACGTCGGCTGACGGTATTCACTGGTCGGCCCCGGTTAAAACCGGACCGATGGACGACCGCAGCACCATGTTCTATAACCCGTTCCGGCAAAAATGGGTCCAGAGTATCCGTTCATGGATCAATCCGTATCGCCGTTCACGCAACTATTGGGAAGCTGATGACTTTATCGAGTCCGGTAACTGGAAAAAATGGGAGCCGCCGTTCTGGACCAAAGCTGACTGCCTGGATATCGGCGGCGATGCCGCGCCTGAACTCTACAATCTCGATGCCGCACCTTATGAGAGCCTGCTGATCGGTTTCCACCAGATACTCAAGGGACCGCCGAACCATATCGGTGAAGCTGTCGGCATGCCTAAATTGACCGAATTGATTTTTGCGACCAGCCGTGACGGTTTCCACTGGCACCGGCCGGACCGCGCTTCATTTATCGGCGCCCGGCGCGAGCCCGGTTCCTGGGAATACGGCTATGTCGAGGCTACCGGTGGAATCTGTCTGGTCGTCGGGGATGAACTTTGGTTTTATTACTCGGCCTACGGCGGCGCGCCGGACCGGCTCAATAAAAACTGGCGGCTTAACGGAACCTACGGCAACGGAGCGACCGGTTTGGCCAAGTTGCGTCGTGACGGTTTTGCCTCGCTTCAGGCCAGGTTTCCCGGAGCTTCCATGACGACCCGTCTGCTGCAGTTCAGCGGTAACCGTATGTTTATCAACGCCAATACGCCGGGCGCTCCTGTCAAGGTTGAGTGTTTGAATGAGCAAAATGAAGTAATCGCTCCGTTTACCAAAGAAAACTGTCTTGGATTCAATGGCAATTCGACCCGGGCCGAGATTAGATGGCGGGGCGTTGACTCCCTCCAGTCACTGGCCGGGAAACCGGTTAAATTCAGGTTCCATCTGGACCGCGGCGACATCTATGCCTTTTGGGTCACCTCCTCGCCGGTCGGGGCGAGCAACGGTTACCTGGCGGCCGGAGGTCCCGGGTTGACCGGGGCCAGAGACCTTTAAGCATAACCTTTGAGAATCCCCCGTAAAACCGGAACTTTCCGGTTTGGGGGCTTGTTTTTGCCTGACATTGTAGTATTATGACAGGATTATATATAACGAACTATCTTGATGCAAGTATGTGAGGCATCAGGGACGCTTTTGTAAAAAGCTTATTAAAATCAATATTTTATATTATCGAACGCCCCAAGGGGCGGAGAATAAAACCATTAAATAGTAATTGTCTTTGTTGCCGTTTCCGTAGCGCGTAGTGCGGAGTATGAAGCGGTTCACCGCCATCCGTCGTACGGATGATAAACTTAACATAGAATAGAATTGATACTGGATTTCAAAAATGCGTTACCTTTATGATCAGACCGAACCGATCACTTTGGAATATGATTCGGTCATAATTCGCCATCCTGTCCTGGCCGATGGGACCGAAGCCGCTTGCGGCAAGATGCATGATACTCTGTCGCCGCTGGCTCCCGGCAGTTACCTGATAACCGAAGACCTTGCACCCGGAAAACAGCGTACCCGCTACCTTGGAGTGGTGGGCGATTCATATACCGTGATGCAGCTCACGGTTGGTGCTTTTACCTCTGATTATTTTGATGTTCCCGCTCATTCGAACCGGATTCCAGTCAACTATTACGTCAATTCCAGAAATCTGGCCGATTCGACTTTTCGCGGTTTTGAACAGGATTATGGCGATGCGGTATATCCTCACTTGATGGCGAACAGCCTCGGCCAAATTAAACCCGAATATGCGCAAACCAATACTAATTGGGATTCACTGAAAACGGACGAGATTATCGAACGTTTGACCGCTTATGACCAGTACTGGCAGGAATGCGGATTTGAACCTCTGCATGGTCTGGCTACCTACACCCCGTCAAATTCCCTGATCGCCGCGATGAAAAAGATGGGGTGGAACGTTTTGCATTCGATAATCCCGGAACAGAACTGGTCCGACGGACGTTGGGCCATTAACCACTGGGGGATGCCGAATCAGGCGTTTTATGTGGCCGATGACGATTTCCGCAAAACGATGCGGCGCGACGAAAAAAACGTTGTCGCCATGGGCATGAATTCCTACCATTTGTATATGCCGCATGTTACCAACTGGGGGGATAACGTTCTGTCGCCTTCGCATTTCCTGCGCTGGCACCGGACGGTCGAATCCGGTTCTGAGCCGATCCGTTTCAAGGCTTTTCTTAATGACTATCTGGCGGCGGCCCGTCCTCAGACAACGCCGTTTTTCCTGATCGCCGGTTTTGAATTCGGCCGTACGTTCGGGGTTCGTTCCATGACTCAGCATAACCGTCGCGGCATGGAGCTGGTTATCGAGGCCGCTAAATCCTTACCGATTGTTTTCGCTACAGGTCGCGACGTCGCGCTCTATTATGAAAAATTCCTCAATGCTCATCCTGAAGTGGTCTATACCCAGCGTGATTATCTGGCCGGAACCCGGATTATGGACAAACCGGTCAATTCCGGTCCGTCAATCGGAATGGAAATGAAAGATTACAAAGCGGTGTTTGCTCATCTCGAACCTTTGCCTTTTTATCATTACGACTACCTTGAAGAATGGCAATACGCGGCCGATGATGTCGATATGCCCCGGGATTACGCGGCGGATGACCGTGATCAGGTAAGAATTGACAAAACATGCACCAGTTTCAGCATCAGCGTTGAGTCGCCTTTGACGCGTGCGGTTCCGGTTGCGATCTGGGATGCCAAACTGACCGAGGAGGTTCCTTTCAGGACATTTCTCCCGGCGGTGCTTGATGATGAACGGGTTCATACCGTACTGGAACTCCCGCTCGGCTGGCGTGGAGTTCTTGAACTGGCAATCGCCACCTGCTCAAAACCTCCGGCAGCGGAATTTTCAGGTTCGGAACATCCGGCGTGGCGAGTTCAAAAGATCGGTGATTGCTGTTATATCTATATTGATTTTCCGGTTACCCGACCGTTCGAACTGGAATGGCAGGTTCCGGCTGAATGCCGGCTCGACGCCCCTGATAAAGTTGTCGGAGATTTTACTGCCGGACAGCCGGTTACCTTATCGTTCGATGCTCGACGCCTGTGGTATCGCGTTCATGGTTTGAAACCGGAACAGATTCTCCCGGATCAGGTCGCGATGACTATTCTTGATGCTGAATCGGCGGAATCCCGGCGTTTTTTTGATCAGGTCAGGCAGGAACTGCCGCTCAGACAGCAGGAGCTAGACGAATGGTTTGCGACTCAAATACCCGAAAATGAATTTGTTGAATATGAAATCGACTGTTTTGGCAACAATATTTTCGGGGAAAGAAGCCGGGCGAAAAAGTTTGACCGGGTGGTCCGTTGCGGTACAGCCGGACTTCGAGCCGAAGAGCTGTCCGACGGCGGTATTTCTCTGGGGCACGGACGCTCTTTCTGGGTGCATCCGCGCGGCCTGCATTTCGAGCTGGCCGGAGTGGATAAACTGGAATCGCGTGACGGACTCTTTTCCCTGACGCTCTTTACCCGGACGCCGAATATTGAACCGAATTTATTCAGCTATAATATTCAGGTCAAAAATGATTCCGGAGAAGAAATCTTTAAATCCTCGAAACCCTGGGTTTGCCCGCATGAAGCGTCATCCGAAGCGATTTACCGGATCATTCTACCGATTGCCGCCTTTGCCGACGGCGTGGTCGATGTCATTATCAGTGCGGCGCAACAGCCGGTTCTGGACGACTGGTATCGTGACGGCGGTTTTATCGCCGCTCTTGAACGCCTTTCCGTCAGTCTACGGAAAAACTGATTTTATCAGGCGAGGGTGATATTCAGGTCGTATACGGTATTCTTTTTGCCGTTGCCGTTATCGGCTGAAAGCACTTCCACATAATACAGACCGGCATCCAGATTAACGCCGTTGATATTTGCTTCACCGTCTTTTAAGGTGCAGTTTGCCAGCTTTTTCAGTTTATTTCTGTTGTCGTCCCAGTAATAAAGAATCAGCCTGGCGTTTTTATCAGTGCCTTTCAAGGCAAAATCATATTCAGCGAGATCGTTCACTTGAAACTTGTAGAAATCACAGGGATCGCCAAACCCGACAAACCCGTCATCAAGGTTGAGTTCCGGCGGAACAAACGTTGCGTCCTCCCAGGTATTGTTAGCTGTCGCCAGCGGGTAAGAGGTGGTTGTTGCGTTAAGGTCATAATCAGTATTGCATTTACCTTTGCCTTTATCCGCCGACATGACTTCCAGATAATAAGTTCCCTCGTCCAATTGAATACGGTCAATATTGGCTAAGATGCTGCGGGTGTCTCCATCGGTTATGGAACGGGTTTTTTTGATGATCTTGTATTTGCCGTTGACTTGCTTGTAAATAGTCAGGAAGGCATCGGTCGACAATCCGGTCAATGCAAAATCAACTTCGGCGGCCGCGGCGACATCAAACTGGTAGACATCCTGCGGGTCGCCAAATCCGACCCACCCGGAAGCTCCGGTCTCTGCATCAAGGACATCCGGCGTGCCAATGCCGGTTTTAAAATCGAAACCATCATCTGTTCTCTCCGGAAAATAGGTTGGAGTAATATCCAGAGAATATTCAGTATTGCATTTACCTTTGCCCTTATCTCCCGACATAACTTCAAGATAGTAAGTTCCGGCATCAAGCATTATTCCGTCGAGTGAGGCTGTTATGTCCCCTGTCAATTTATCGGTTTTTGCTGAAACTTTTTTAATTTTTTTATATTTTTCGCCATCGAAATAATATAGCGTTAAAAATGTTTTCGCAGTCAGGTCGGTTAAGCTGAAATCGAATTGGCCGGCGGCTGCGACGTCAAAAGAGTAGATGTCATTTGCGTCTTCCTGACCGACATATTCCTGATAGTTGTAAGCTGCCGAGACGTCGATAGCTTTTGCCTGGTCAAAGCTGTTGCCGGCGGTGTCTCCGGTATCAAATGTGTTAAGGGCGGACCAGGCACTGGCGTTTCCTGCGTTATCAACCGCTTTGACGCGCCATAGCCAGGTTCCATAAGCCAGATCGCTCAAAGTGATTTCACTGATTACGCTCTCCTGGGAATAGACGTCAACCAGGAAATCCGGAATCTGGGTGAACTCAACCACGTATTTAGCAATCCCGGACGCGTCATAGCAATCATTCCAATTAAGGAAGACACTGTCGCCGTCTACTTCATGATATCCTGCACCTGTTGGTCTTATCGGTGGAGTTGTGTCTTCGCCGGTATCGGTGAATCCGGTGCTTGTGAACGATATTTCGGAAATGCTATCAGTTGTATAATCCGACACAATGATCCTTTCATGCTCGCCAAGCCTGGTCAATGATTGGTCATGGGGTTCCGTCGAGACCGGCTAACGTGCAATTGCTGTTTGACTTAACTCAAAATAATTATTAAATTATTTTACGCCGGAATATCGGATAGTCAAATAAAAATACCAGTTTTCCAGCATTTTTTATTAGCTTTTGTGAAGAAACAATTATGCGTGAGAGGGAGAATATTTCTCCCTCTGCATGCTAAAACTTATCAGCGAGAGATCAAAACTTCTTTTTCATAGGTTTTGACTTCATCAATCCAGGCAGGTCCGACCGGAGTATTTTGTTGTTCACAATAATAATCCCAAACCGCTCCCATCGGCATGGTTTTCAACTCTTCCAGCATGGCAAGGCGGGAAGTGAAATCGCCTTCCAGTTCGGTTGCTTTAAGTTTTGCGGTCGGCTCCAGCAACGCCGCAAGCAAGGCTTTGTACATAGCCCTTGTTCCAGTAACCCATGCGGCGATCCGGTTGATGCTGGCATCAAAGAAATCGAGACCGATATGGACCCGGTCAAGATAATCATGACGGATGATTTCCTGAGCGATGGCGCACAATTCTTCATTCAGGATAACAACATGATCGCTGTCCCAGCGTACGCCCCGGCTCACGTGCAGCAGAATTTCATCAACAAAAGTCAGGACACTGGATATTTTATCGGAAATTACCTCGGTCGGGTGGAAGTGACCGGCGTCAAGGCATAGCAACGTATCATTTTCAACGGCATATCCCATGTAGAACTCGTGAGAACCGACAACATAGGATTCGGAACCGATTCCGAATAATTTACATTCTACCGCGTCCAGATTGTATTGCGGGTCAATTCTTTCAGCCAGAATCTGGTCAAGCGAATCTTTTAATCTCAGCCTTGGAGCCAGACGATCAACCGGGATGTCTTTTGAGCCGTCCGGAATCCAGATATTGGTCACCGCCGGAGTCCCCAGTGCTTTGCCCATATCCGCGGCGATCTGGCGGCAGGCAATACCATGCTCGATCCAGAAATCGCGGATGCCTTTGTCCGGGCTGCTCAAGGTCAAGCCGCTTTCCGCTTTGGCGTGGGAGAAAAATGAACCATTGAAATCAAGTCCCATATTATGGCTTTTTGCCCAGTCGATCCAGTTCTGGAAATGTTTTGTTTCCAGCTTGTTGCGTTCGACCTGACCGTTGGTTTCTGCGTAAATGGAATGCAGGTTAAGTCTTTGTTTGCCGGGAATCAGCGAGATAGCTTTATCCAGGTCCAGACGCAGCTCATCAGCGTTACGGGCTTTGCCCGGATAATTGCCGGTGGCTTGAATGCCGCCGGTCAGCGCGTCGTCATTTTCAAATCCGCCGACATCGTCGCCCTGCCAGCAATGCAGGCTGACTGCGATTTGCGCCAGTCCGGCAATTGCCGCATCAGTATCCACTCCCAGTTCTGCATAACGCTCTTTAGCTAATTCATAAGTCTTGCATATATTAGACATATCCTGCTCCGTTGTTTTGTTTGCCTCTTAGACGAATAATAAGTTAATATACATTCTTCACAATTTTTTTCCTTGACAATACAATCAATTAATAGTATTATTGTGTCAAACTTATTTTGAAGGAATATCCTGATGACGATGAACTTGACTGTAGCGGAATTTTTTCCGGATGATAATGTTCCGGTTCGCATCTTGTGGCGGGACCGGCAGCCGAATTATCCGCTGCATACCCATGAATTTGATGAACTGGTGATTGTCTACGGCGGTTCCGGCGAACATTTTCGTTCTGATGAATCTTGGACTATTGAGGCAGGGGATGTTTTTGTGATGCACGGGCAGACTCCGCACGGTTTTCGCCATGTCAAAGATTTGCAGTTGGTTAATATAATTTTTGACATGCAGGGTTTTAATAATCCGCTGTCGGAACTGATCAGGTTTCCCGCTTTTCATGCCTTATTTATGCTCTCTCCGCGCTTTTCCGGGGTTTACGGAGGTGCGATGCGTTTATCTCCCCAGGAACTTTCTGAAGTGATTGAAATGATCGGGAAAATGGAAGCGGAGCAGGATACCCAGTCGCCTGGTTTCAGGATGATGCTGACCGGACTTTTTATGCAACTGATCGCATATCTGACCCGCTGCTATGGCAGGAAGCAGAAAGAAATGTTTAAACCCAACGCCCCGTTAATCCGTCTCGCGGAGGTTATTGCCATGATGGCCGGCAGGAGCTCTTATCCATGGACCCGGGATGAACTTGCCGCCAAGGCCGGGATGTCGGTCAGCACTCTGACTCGTGCATTCAAGCGTTTTACCGGAGATTCTCCGATCGATTACCTGATTAAACTGCGGATAAAGAAATCATGTTCCCTGTTGACGGCCAGTGATCTGTCGATTTCTGAAATTGCTCAGAAATGCGGATTTTCGGACAGCAACTATTTTACCCGCCAATTCAACAAACATACTAACACCAGTCCCCGGCAGTATCGTAAAATTGTCAGTTGATGGTATATGCCTGGACGGTTATTTACAGCCGGAGTGTTTTTTATCGATATTTATCTTATAAACATTGTAACCTTTGTTGTTTTGTTTACGACTATACTGCTGTACACAGGTTTTTTGTACTGTATCAACCCCCTAAATTCAGAAAGGAAAATCAGATGCAAAAAGCAAAGAGTTTATTGTTGGGAGCAGCGTTGCTGGCGGGTGTTTATGCGGTAGCCCAGGAAGAACGGGCCGGCGGCGGCAGAGCCGGCGGCGGCAGGGACGGCAATGATAACGGTCGCAGACCTGAGCGTCCAAGTTCCAGAAGGCCTAGAATGAGTCGTTCTCAAATGCAGGAATTTTTCTTGAATATGATAGCGAAACGCCTGGAGCTGACAACTGAGGAAACCGCGAAATTCAAGGAGTTGTCGAAAAAGAGCAACGAGAAAAACAAAGAGCAGATTGAAAAACTTCAAAAACAGATTGAAGAATTACGAAAGCAGTCTCAGGAAGAACTGAGCAAGTCCCTGAAAGAAGTGCTGCCTGCAGAAAAATACAAAAAATATGTTGAATTGCAGAAGAATATGGGGCGGCGTGGACGCGGCGGTTTTGGTCGCAGATCCGGTGGGCGCGGATCTCGTTCTGAAGACAGAGGTAAAAAAGATGCCGGAGCGGACAATAAAGACGCCGCTAAAGACGTTGAATAATAGTCTTGTTTTTGTAAAACATTAACAGTAACGGGCGATTTGCCGTGATTGCACGGCAAATCGCGTTTTAAAAAACGAAAACACATAGCCGGATTGGGATTGATTTTGAGTTTGGACAAATGTATAGTCATAACAGTCGACAACGAACAGACTGTCTGTATCTTGAAAGCTTCATTCAGTAAAAAAGGTCTGACCGTGACTGGTTTTACGAAAGAAAACGGAGCTGAAGATGATCTGTCTCTAGTCTTCAACCGGCTGAAAAAAACGGTTAGGAATTCCGGCTCTTCACTGGTGATTTTTGCCGCGGCGATCAGGAACAGTGTCACGTTTGACCTGCAGATGCCGATGCTTCCGGTAAAGGATCTCAATAACGCGGTAAAAATGGAATTACCCCGTTTTATACCTTTTTCGAATGACCAGGTTGAATTCAGTTCCCGTTTTGTCGCCATCGAAGGGAACCAGCAGGTTTTGAGAGTGACCGCATGGCCTGCCGACGCCCGGCAAAAGTATGAAGATTTGCTGGCGGCCAACAATATAAATATCGATGTCTGGCTTGATCCGTTCCAGGCCCCGGATCCGGCTTTTTCCGAAGAACTGATTTATTTACCGACTTTTGACCCGGATTTTGCTTTGTCGGTACCGGATGATAAAAAAATGCGTCACTTCGTTCCGTTTGACCCGGAGCGCAATGATGCTTTCGTGACGCTGCTGCAGGGTGTAGTAAAAGGGACTGAGGGAATGGGACGTGAATTCGGTCCTGCTTTGCTGTTGGCGCATTACGCTTTTCACGGCACGTTTAAACGTGACGCTAAAATTCTTGCATTGCCGCCGAAAAAACTGCGGATAAAACGTTATTTTGCAGTTAAGGCTTTGATTATATTGCTCCTGGCTGTCAATATAATTTCCGGTGTTTTGCTGATCATACGTAAGGATTATGAACGTTATCAGCAATACAAAAGCTATCGTGGTAAAGTTGCGGCGCTGGAGCGCAAAATTAAAATTACCAAAAAAGAGTTGAAAAAGTTGAAGCAGGAATCCAAGAATGTAACCAAGATGGTTGATGACGCTTCACGCGAACTGCCTCTGTGTGACCTGTTGCACGATATTGCTAAAGTAACTTCGGCGGAAACGCAGTTGGACAGGTTTAGCCTGAGCAACGGAACTTTGAATATTTCCTTCCGCGGCGGCCCGGAAGTTGAAACCCTGCAAACATCGATCGAAGGTATCAAATATATCAAAGTGGATCAGGCGCAAAGAAGAAACTGGCGTAATATTCGTCACATGTTGACGATGCGGATCAAGCGTGCTGATAAAAACGTGAAGAGCAAATAAAGGGAAGTTTGATGAAACTGGATCAATTGCAAAAAAATAAGAAACTTCTCATTATTGTTTTATCCGTTGTGGCGGTTTTGGCGATAGTGCTTAATCTGCAGACTTTCGGGATCACCTGGGTGAGTCGGAATGATGTTATAACCCAGAAGGCTGAAGCCGACAAGCTGGCCCAGAAACTTAAAGAAGTCCAGGCTGATTATAAATACGAAGAGGACAAGGTCTGGAATCTTAATGCTTTGCTGAGAAATTTCTGGCAGCCTAAATTTGACGGGGATGGAATGGAAACTTTTAAGCCTCTGGTTGAGAAAATTGCCAAAGAGTCAAATATAAAATTTTCCTATATCGGTAATGTTCGCCGGAGCGGCAGTTCCGGTTTAATTTCATATTCAGTCCCGATCTCCGGTTCCGCGCCGTTCTCGGTTTTGCTGCCGTTTATGAAGAAAATCGATAAACACTGTCCTCATATTGGCTGGCAGACGCTTAACCTTGTGTTGAACCGGAGTAATGAAACTCAGATTGACTTCAGCGGGACTCTGAGAGTATTATGTCTTGAAAATCCCGAAGTGCTTGCCCTGCTTGAAAAAATAACAAAGCCTCACAAGTCTTCTAAAGCCAAATCAAAATCATCAGCCAAAGCTGTTGCGTCGAAGAAAACTGGAGACGCGAAAAAGACAGATGCTAAGACAAAAACTGAACAGTGACAAAAACTGAAACCGGAGCGCAACCGGATAAAGGCCAGGTTCAAATAAAAGTTGAATCCGGTGTAAAGACTCAGAAAACCATGAGTTCCGTGCCGGTTGCAGCCAAACAGGCAAAGAAATCATCTCAGGCTGAAGAACAGAAACCTGAGCCGGGTGACATGCCTGAACCTCCGCCGGAGGCGCCGGAGCCACCTGATATGCCTGCTCCCATGGATAATGGAGGACCTGAAAAATGATGAAGTTGATATTATATCTGGCGATTGGCGGATTGGGCTTTGGCGCGTTTGCCCTGGTCAAAATGAATGTCGATTTCAAACCGGAAGAGTTTGAAATGCCCAAAAAAGATCAGAAAAAGGTTGTTAAGGAGCCGGCCAAGTATACTAATTCTTATATCGGCAATGTTTACACCGAGGATAACGCCATTATAAAAAACAATATTTTCAGACGTGAGCGCGGGACAGATTCCGAAACCCAGACGAACAAGGATGTAAAATTAGTCGGACTGTGCTCCATGGCTGGAGTTAAGGGGGCGATCATCCAGGAAAAAGTCAAAGAAAAAATTACCTTGCGCGAAGCCGATCGCAGAAGGGAAGACCGTCGTGCCATGTTTTTCCGGATGATGATGATGCGCGGAGGAGCTTCAGCTTTCAACCGCAATAGTCGTACCAGCAGTCGTGGCAATAGTCGTACCAGTAGTCGCGGCAGCAGTTCTTATAATCGTAATAACAGCCGTACCAGCAGTAATCGCAGTTCCAGAAGGTTTGATCCCAGTCGTTATCTAGACCGGCGCGGCCAGGAAAAAGAAAAAACAGTCAACAAACTTAATGAAAAAAGATTTTTCGTGGTCGGCGATACTTTGCAAAATGGATTTACCCTGACTGACATTGATTTTGATAAGGCGACGGTTACAATCGTTAAAGGCAACGAGCGCTTTGTATTGGGGCTTGAGGCGGGAGACCAGATCAAGTCGACAGAGCAGAAAACGAAAATAATAACGACTACGAAAAGTACTAAAAATACTGGCGGCGGCAATAATAATCGTAATAACCGTAATAACCGAAACAATGTAAACGGGGCGCGTGGCGGCGGCGCGGCCGCCGGTGGTGGCGCCAACAGACCTCAGAGTAACAACCAGGGGCGCAGTCGCAATACGAACACCAGTCGCAGTACCGGCAGTTCCAGTTCAGGACGCAGTAGTACCGGCAGCAGAAGCAGATAACAATCAAAAGTTAATAATATAAATTTGGAGTCTATCAGGAACAATGAAAGCAGGAAAAAAAGTTTTGTTGAGGATGTCGGTAATTCCGATTGTCGCGGTGATGATGCTGGTCGTCACTTCGTGTTCCACGACCGATGACGGTAAGAAAAAAGCAAAAAAAACGGCGAAACCGAAAAAAGAAGAGGATATTGAATCATTGTTCAACAAAGATTTCAAAGTCCGTCCTGACCGGGCAAAACCGCAGACCATAGAAGATGAGACGGTCAAAGCCGACTCGCCGGCATCGGTTGTCAAACCGGTTGATGTCACAAAACTGGCCACTGACTCCAAAGGCCGAACCGAAGTACAGCGTGACGTCAAACCTTTCTATGCCAAGTATATTGAAAAAGGTAAAGAGACTGAGAGCGAAATTGCGGTAAGCTTCAATGATACCAGCATTGCCGATGTTGTGCCGGCTTTTGCCAAAGCTCTTGGCTTCAACTATATCATCGATCCTGCCGTCAGGGAACGGTGACGATGCAAATCAAGTCGAAAATGCGCAAAAAAGAGCTTTGGCAGGTCTTTGAACAGATGCTGCTGATGGTTGGAGCCTACTGCTCTCCGTCTGATGACCTGATCAGGATTCTGCCGTTTGCTAAACTGCCTCAGGAACGGCGCACTATTCACGTCGGCAAGCCCTCGAACAACGTGGAGATTGTCCAGTTTATGTTGAAACACGTTGCGGCGGTCGATGTTCTGACCCAGTTGACGCCGTTTCTTTCCGAAGGCAGTACCGCGATCGAGCAGGCGAAGGTCAACGCGATTCTGGTTGTTGACGTTCCGGCCAATATTACCAAGATCCAGGAACTGCTGAAACTGATTGACCGCAGCAGTTATGCCAACTGGGCCCACGCGGTGCTGCACTGTAAAAATGTTCCGGCGTCGCGTATCGCCCAGGAGTTGACTGAGGTATTGCCGGTCCTGGGCTTTCCGGTGACTACTGATATGACAAAAAAAGAAGCCGGCGCTATCCACATTGCGGCGCTTGACCGAATTCAGGTTCTGTTGCTTTCCGCCGCTACAGCCAAACCGCTTGATGAGGTGAAGAAATGGGTCAATACTTTGGACTGCCGGGAATCGAGCGACCAGGAAATGGTCTTTGTTTATGACGTCATCAACGCGAATGCCGCCGACCTGGCTAAAGCGGTTTCAGTGGTATTTCCGGTGGAAGGTACAACTATCACCGCGCAGAATACCACTGAACCGGTAAAAACTGCGGACACCCGGGAACAGCAGATGAGAAACGCCAATACCCGGGCGCAACAGCGGGAAGCCGAAGAGGCGAAAAAATATAAGTCAAGCGCTCCGGTAAGCATTTTCGATGTTCCGGTAAAACTCTTTGCCGACGCCGTTTCAAACCGGTTGATCGTCAGGACCACGCCGCGTACTTATGCCATGGTCAAGGCTCTGTTGAGCAGGCTGGATACGATGCCCGCTCAAGTGCTGCTCCAGGTGATGATCATCGAGGTTACCTTGAATGACGACTTCGAATTCGGAGTGGAATTCAACTATACCACCGGTGGCAAGTCCACCGGGATGGATGGCGGGACCAACTATCTGCCGCTGGTTCCTCTGGACAATAATGACAAATATCCCCAGACCGGCGGTAAATTCGCTATTTTCAACCCGAGCAATCCGGATGAAAAATTCGGTTATGTTAAAGCACTGTCGGAAAAAACCAACGTCAAGCTGGTTTCCAGTCCGCAGGTGCTGGTGAACAGCCACGCGCAGGCCAAGATCAGCGTCGGCGCGCAGGTTCCGGTTATTTCTTCTGAAACAACTGATACTAACTCAAGTACTCAAGAAAGTACCACTTTGCTGCGTTCGGTCGAATACAAGAACACCGGGACAATTCTGACCGTTACTCCTCATGTGACCCGTGGCGGAATGATCACGTTCAATATGAAGCAGGAGATTTCCGAAGCGATCACCAACGAATCTTCGACCATTGATTCGCCGGAAATCCGGGAGCGCGTACTTGAAACCGCTGATGACCATGCGGACCGGCCGGACCCTGATCATCGGCGGTCTGATCAAAGAGTCGACGACCGAAAAACTCAGCACTCTGCCGTTTATCGACAGCATTCCGTTTTTGAAAAACCTGATGGGCAACACCCTCCCATGCCAAGGTCAGGACCGAACTGCTGTTGCTGATCACCGCCAACATTGTGACTGAGAAAAGCCAGTTGGAAGAGCTGATCGCACGTTACAAACAGTCCGTTGAGCTGATTCGCGACTTCCAGAAAAAAACAGAACATGACCGAAGATCAGTACCTTGAATATAAAAAGAAACAGGAACATGGCCCGTTGAGAAAAGTTTATGACGCATTCAAATAATATTAAAGAGTTGTTGAGCGATAGTCTGGAGCCGATCCGGCCCGGTTACCGGGAAATGGTCATGCAGAGTGACGACCCGGCGGAGGTAGACCAGAGTTTGTGTAAAGACGGACTCGTTACAGAGATCGAATTGCTGGAGATCTATGCCCGGGCATTGACGATTCCGTTTCTCGATGAAATCGAGGAGGAATCGTTTTCCACCGATACGGCATTGATGTTCATCAATCCGGATTACCTCGAAGAGCATTGCTGCTTTATTTATGAACCGGCGCAGGATATTTACGAACTGCTGGTTTCGCATCCTTATTACCTGGCTCAGCATAAATACTTTTTTAAACGCTTTCACAATATCGATGTCAATTTTAAATTTGCCCGACGCAATTTCATCGAACGGGCGGTCACTTCAGTTTATCGTTCCGAATCCGAAAACGAACTGGATTTGATCAATAACGCTGACGAGGAAGCGCTCCGCGCCATGGCCGATGAGACAATGATTGTCCGCCTGGTCAATGAGATGTTTGCCCGCGCCATTGAATCGAACGCCAGTGACATTCATATCGAACCGGAGGAAACCAGGATGATCATCCGGTTCCGGATCGACGGAGTGTTGCAGGAATATTTAAGTGTGCCCTACAGCCAGTTTCCGGCGGTGGCGTCAAGGGTAAAGCTGATCGGCGGCCTGAATATCGCGGAGAGCCGGCTGCCGCAGGACGGCCGGACCTCGGTCAAGATCGGCGCCAGGGACATCGATATCCGTATCAGTACGATTCCCGCCATGAACGGCGAGAGTATCGTTTTGCGTATTTTGCGTAAGGACGCGGTCGTTTTCGACCTCAAGAACATCGGGATGAACGAAACTTTGCTTAAGCGATTCAACCGGCTTATTTCGATTCCTCACGGTATTATTCTGGTTGTCGGACCTACCGGTAGCGGTAAAACCACTACCTTGTACAGTGTGATCAACCAGCTCAAGGACGGCAAGAAGAAAATTATTACGATCGAGGACCCGGTTGAATATAAGTTCCCCGGATTGTCTCAGGTTCAGGTAAACGCCAAGATCGGTCTGACTTTCGCCAATGGATTGCGTTCTATTGTGCGTCAGGACCCGGATATTATTCTGGTTGGGGAAATCCGTGACCGGGAAACCGCCGATATCGCGATCAACGCGGCTCTCACCGGGCATCTGGTATTAAGCACGCTGCACACCAATGACGCGCCGGGAGCGGTCAGCCGCTTGCTGGATATGGGAGTTGAAGGCTTCCTGGTTTCTTCCGCTTTGTTCGGGGTTATGTCGCAGCGGCTGGTCAGGGTGGTCTGTAAAGAGTGTGACGGTTCCGGGATAAATTACAATTTTACCGGGAACCGCTGCCGGGCCTGTTCCGGAACTGGTTTCCGGGGGCGGACCGGGATTTATGAACTCCTGACTGTTAACGACGATATGCGGCGTGCGATCACCAAGAATGCGTCAAGCAGTGATATTGCCAAACTGGCCTGCGAGAACGGAATGATTCCGTTGCAGGAAGATGGTATGGCCAAAGTGGCAGCCGGCATCACGACCGAATATGAAGTGACCCGGGCCGCCAGTGAATTGTAAAAAAGTAAACAGGTTGAACTATGCCGTTATACAAATTCAAAGCAGCCGACAGCAGCGGTAAGGTATCGGTCCTGATCATCGAGGGAGATTCGGATTCCGACGCCCTGTCACGGCTTCGTCGCCGGAATATGACCCCGGTTGCTTCCTTCGGCGTGGTTACCGGTGATGCCGCGGCTAAATTTTCCCTGTTCAAGCGAGACTCATTCAATGTCAACGAATTCACCGACCGTCTGGTGCCGCTGCTCAGCGCGCATATTCCGTTGGAACGTGCGCTCGGGATCATTGCGAACGGGATGGAAGGCAGCAGTTCGGCAGATGTCGTTAATTCGCTCAGACGCGGGTTGCATGAAGGTAAAAGATTTTCTGAACTGGTCCGGGACAACGGTTCCCGTTTTCCGCGGCTTTACGCCAACCTGGTTCAAACCGGAGAGGAAACCGGCAATCTGGCCGCCGTTATGGTGGAACTGCGGAATTTTCTGATCGCCAGTAAAGAGCTTAAAGATTTTATTATTACCAGCAGTATCTACCCCGTGATTATCCTGTCAGTCACATCCGGGGTGGTTCTGCTGGTTTTTACTTTTTTTATTCCGCATTTCGCCAATATCTTTGAGGACATGGGACGGGAATTGCCGTTGCTGACCCGGATTCTACTCGGAATCAGTCAAATCTTTACCGGACTGTGGTGGTTGTGGCTGCTCCTGATTGCCGGGTTGCTCAGTCTTTGGTCAAAACGCAAACAGGACGGGCCGATCAGGGACCGGTGGGAAAAGTTTCTGTTGCGGCTGCCGTTGTTCGGACGTCTGATCTGCGAAACCGAAATGAGCCGGTTTATCCGGACTTTGTCCATTTTGATTTCCAACCATGTCCATCTGCTGAACACCATGCAGATTGCCAACCGGGTGATTTCAAATAAATACATCGCGGAGAGTTTTGACGGCGTTGCGAATGATCTTAAAGGCGGGAAAAGGCTGTCGGCGGCACTGTCAAAAAATCCTTATATTCCGCGTCTGGCTATCCAGATGCTGATGATTGGCGAGGAATCCGGAAATCAGGGTGAAATGCTTAATCATGTGGCGGATGAACTTGAGAATGGTTTGAGGTTGAGGATCAAACGGCTTCTGGCTTTTTTCGAGCCGGCGATGATCCTGATTATGGCGCTGGTTATTTTTATCGTGGTGCTGGCAATTTTCCTGCCGATTATGGAAATGAACAATATATGATGTATAATAGTCTAAGTTGAAAGTTCCAGGTTGAAAGTTTTGAAGCCGGGGAGTAAGCCCTTAAAACAGACAACTTGCAAACAAAATTTATTACGAGTCAAAAAATCAATAATGAAAGGGAAAATATCATGAACAGAAAAAACAATGAAAAGATCCTGGTAAGGTCGTTTACACTGATGGAAATGGTAGTCGTGATCGTGATTATCACGTTGCTGGCGTCTATCGCCACTCCCATCTACTACAATTACGTCAAAAAAGCGAATATCAGTACCGCGAAAGCCCAGATCAAAGTACTGGAGCAGGCGATATTTGATTTCCGGCTCGACATCGGCAAGCTGCCGGACGACAGCGACGGTTTGCAGTCCCTGATTACCAATGTCAATGACAACGAGAAGTGGAAAGGCCCTTATCTGCGCGGCAACAAGGTTCCGAAAGATCCGTGGGGCAATGATTATGTCTACACCTGTCCCGGTGAAAATGGTGATTTCGATATCATCAGTTACGGTGCGGATGGCCAGGCCGGCGGTGAAGGAGATAACGCCGACATTAAAAACAACGCAGACGCCGAATAAGGTTTGATTCCGGTTATAGTGAATAATTCGTCCGCCATAATTCCGGTTTTCAACCGGAAGCGGCTGGTACGCCGCATGTTCACCCTGACAGAGCTGATTGTGGTGATCATTATCATCCTGGTTATTTCGGGGATTGCGATCGGCCGGGTCGGCAAGATGCCGGCCTTTGCCTCACTGGACAGCAAGGGGGCGGAAGTATGCGCGTTTCTCCGGCGATGCGGCATGTATGCCACCGGCAGCGGACGGGAGATCAGAATTGCCTGTGACGTTGAAAACCGTAAACTCTACGTCATCCAGTATGTGAACCTGAATAATGACGGAGAGGTGGTCTATTCCGATCAGGGTAAATCCTTTGCTCATATTGTCGATCTGGGCGAGGACCAGAATGACCGGACCGTTAAGACCGCGAACGGCGAGATCACTTTGCCTCCGGTTGCCGAACTTAAAACGACTGAAATCGTGCTGCCGGAAACGATCCAGTTAATTGTGCCGGAATCATTCAATGATAAAGGTACGGATGTAAAGGATGACAATATCGATATCGATGCGGAAACTGTTAGAAAGGCCGACAGTGAAACCAGCTCGGTTTCTGTTGAACAATCTTCCGGCCCTGATATTATTTTCCGTTTTTTCCCGGACGGAGCAGCTCAAGGCGGACCGATCCTGTTGAAACTCGACGCCCATGCCGTTGAAATTATCGCTTCTCCGTTGACCGGGATAGTAACGATGCGTGAAGTTGATCTTAAAGAATATTCTCAGAAATATAAAATTAATTATGCTCAGTAACCGGAAAAACTTTACCTTGATCGAAGTCATTGTGGCTCTGGCCGTGCTGGTTCTCGGTTTGACCGGGTTGATGGGAATGTTCGCGGCTTCTTCGCAGCGTGCTTCCAAGGCGATGCTTAAATGGGAGACTTCACATGCCCTGACCCAGGGCTGTGAGTATTTTATGCTGGAACCCGATGTTGATTCGCTGCCGGAGGACTTTAAGCCGGACGATCGTTCATGGCGGGTTACCTGTTCCACCGTTGATCCTGAATTACCGGAGGGAGTTGAAACCACGATCGGTAATTATTCCTTCACCGCCAGGCTGGTCAAGGTGATTGACGGAACCACCAGTGAAGAATTCGGTTCCCGCCATATCGAACTGATTATCAATCAGCAGAATCAGGAGGCAGGGGATGAATAAGTCTGTGGTGCGTCCTTTTACTCTTATAGAACTTGTCGTTGCGATGGCGGTTTTTATGCTGGTTGCCGCGACTGCGGTTATGGCGCTATATTCCGGTCAGAGTACCTGGTCCCGGATCAGGCAGCATAATAAACGCTTGAATGAATACATCGCGGTCGACCGTATTGCCGATACCGTTATCCGTAATGCCGTTCCGTTCAAATGGCAGGATGAGTCGCTGTCCGATAAAGTCGTATTTACCGGAGATTCCGATTATCTGTTGCTGGCCGCGCTGCGGGCAGGGCATGAAAACGGCTCCTTTATTTTCGTCAAACTCTCTTATAATGAGGCCGACAAAACTCTGGTGGCGGAATACCGCAACGCTCCGCTGCTGCCGTGGATGGAGTCGAAGGGTGATACGACCGCCGATACCCGGGAATACCCCCGGCAAACAGAGGTCATCGCAACCGATATCCGGTCAGTTGCGTTTTCTTATGTTGTGCTCAACGACGGCGAACTGGAAAAACTTGATGACTGGGACGAGGATTCAACCGATTACGGTTCGCTGCCGGCCGCCATCCAGATAACCCTGACCTGGGAGGATGGATCAAAAAAATCCTGGTTGCGTCGTTTGACCGGAACCAGTTGTTTTGGAAAATACGGGAGCTGAATTGATGTTAACTACCGGTAGAAAGTCGGAACGCGGCGCGGCCCTTATTACGGTGCTGTGTCTTATCCTACTGCTTTCGCTGCTGGCTTTTTCCGCCGTTACGTTTTCTCAGCTCAGTGCGATGATTGTTTATCCCGCCGCTGACTCGAGTGAATCGATTCAGGTTGCCGAAAGCGTTTTTGCCCGGGTCTCATGGATTATTCTCGCCGATCGCCAGAATCAGGAAACCAATCGAAATACCGAACTTGGCGGGGAGTATTATAACGACAAGGACTCTGACAGCGCGGAAACTCAGTTTCTACCAGACGGCGTTCCGCACATTGTCAATTTCTATTCAACCCCGGTTCAGGTCAGGGTTGTCGAAATGCATGGAGGGATTGCCCCCGCTTCTTTTGCCTCCACGCTTAAACAATATTACCAGTCCAATGACGAGAATGAAATCGTTGAAGCGCTTGATACGATCGGCAACAGGATTACCGATTATACTGACGCAAATGATTTTTTAAACGAAAAAGGGATGGAGGAGGCTGAGTATCAGGAACGCGGTCTCGCGCCGCTGCCCCGTAATGCCGCTATGCAGTTCCGGGAGGAAATGCTCTATATTCCAGGCGTCTCAAATTTTGTTAAACCGGATACAATGGGGCGTTTGAACAGCATCAAACTGATTCCTCCGGACGGGATGCGTTTGAATACAAATGTCGCGCCGCCGCTTTTTACCGCTTCAAACGAATTACTTACCGCCCTTGGCAGTTTTGAAGCGGATGAATCAAAACAGATTATGGACGGGATTGATGCCTGGTACAAAAAAAAGACTCCGATCTCGGAGTCCATCGATGAACTGTTGTTGCAGCGGGTAAGACAGGCATTCAATCTGCGTGATACCGGTTATTACACGATTTTCATTACCCCGCTGCTCAACAACTTTTCCAGTCGTACCCTGGTGGTTTCCGTTCGTCTCAACAACCTGCCGAACGATGGTCTGCATTATTACGAATGGACAATCTACTGAGTAAATAAAGTAGACATCGTGTTTTATTTCAATCAGCGTCCAGAGAATGGAATTATGATGAATCTCTGAGTTTTCTGAAACAATACAAGACTGTCCCTAGTTGACTTGAACCGCGTGCTAATTGTTTCTTCTCTATTCGAGCAGGATCATTGAACCGGATGCCGATTTGTCGAATGAACAATTTTGAGCCTAAAACACTCCCTTCGGTGAAATGTCTGGTTCGTTGCATGAAGCGAATGTGCATTGATTCTTTTTGCCGTGCTTTATCTCGTGCGGCATATATTTCTTCACTGGATGCGCCGCTTTCAGCAGTGATAATCCGTGTCAGCTCACCTCGAAAGAACGCAAACAGTTCGATATCTGTCCATTTTGAGGAGTCCCCGGTTGTGATATTGGGTTTCATATGTTTGACAAAATTATTATAAAACATATGTCTGCCGCTGCGACAGTACCGTCCCCAGGTTGTAAAGTTATAATCAGATGGATCATTCTTCAATCCCGCCCGAACCGGGTTCAATTCCACGTAGATTACGCAAGCAGCCACTGCGTTTATTTTTTCCAGGATAGTACTTTTGAATCGTCCACCCCAAAGTTGTCCGGTCCGGTTTCTGGTTTCATTATACACGCAGGTAAATTGCCTCTGATAAGCTGACATAAACCGACTGATATCGATCATTTTGAGGGCAACTTCCTGGCATTGTTGCTTATTATTTATGCAGATAACCGGATTTTTCGGTTTGAACCTTGAGGTATTTCTCATTGATTTGTAATAATTGTTATGCCGCTTCACGATAACCTCCAGTGGCGGCAATTCATCCGGACCGGGGGCATAAACCACCAAATGGAAGTGATTCCCCATCCAGGCGGCGGAAATGACTTCGATCAAAAAGTAATCACAAAGGTTCTTAAGCAGTCTGAAACCATATTCTTTATCCATCTCAGAGAATGGATTTTCTCCTTTAACGCAACTAATGCGATTATAAAGATGATAATAGCAACCTTCTCCGTCAACTTTCATTCGATAACCCATTTTTTAATCCTCCAAATTTTTCAGGTTATGGATAATATACACGTTGAAACCAACTTTGTAAATAGTTATACCGTTTAAATTTAATTAATTTATAAATAATTGTAAGATAATGGATTATCTGATTATTTGTACGTTATTCGATCTTTCTGAACCAGCGGGTCTGGCCGGGTTCCAGATTGAAAGTCAAGCTGTGATCCCTGGTATTGATTATTTTGCCGGAGGTCAGGTCGCGTAAGCTGCCGCCGGACCAGCGGATGGTTTTGGAGCCTCCGGAAATAGCGTGAATAGTGATGAAGCCGTTGCCGGAAGTGGTCATGTCGTCGCAGGGCCCGATTGGCGTCAGACCGGCTTCCGCGACGATGTTGCGGATCAGCTCCGGGGTGATGGCTCCGGGCAGGGAGATATAAACACTGGTCCAGTCTTTGAAGCGCTTGATCGCCCAGCCGGTTTTTCCGGTATCGGCAATCTCACCGAATTTTACGGCATCCGGATCATCCACATAAACCAACGGCTGTTTCATTTCCGTCAGGATATTGTCCTTCAGGCCTTTGGCTATCCGATCTTTTGACGCGACCGGGCGGATTCTGAATACCTGGATTTGCGATTTATCGTATTTTACCTTGATTCCGGTAAGGTTATGGATGTTCCGTTCAAATGTCCCTTTGTCGGAACTTATCCCCGCAACATTGACAAATACCAGGACGTTTCCGTCTTTCTGAAGGTTCTGTCGAATCCAGTCAATCTGTTTGGCGGTTATGGACGGTGCCGCGAGAAACAAATATACCTTGTATTTATGACGATCAGGATTGATCAGGTCTGACAAGTAATAAGCATCCCAGGAAACCCCGGAACGCCACAGGGCAGGGCGGGCCATGCCGATTGACAGATTGTTAAATCCCGCCGCCAGACTGTAATTAGCGACATTACGGGTATCTTCATCAAGAAAGACACACATCTGGGCCCGATCCTGCGGCATCGGCTGGTCTGCGGCCAGTTTCATCGCCCTGACCAGTTCGCGCATGACCTGCAAATATTCCGGGGTATTGAAAGAATTGCGATTCATTGCCAGAAACCACGCTCCGCCGCCTTGCGCGGCAACTGCTCCGAGATCGCGTCGCGCCTGATTGGCAAATTCATCTTCGTCGATAACCCCTCCCATTGAATAAACCAGTCTCTCATAAGCGTCAGCCGCCAGATACGACATCTGGGTCCGGTAATCCAATTCGGACAGAAATATTTTACCATGCAGCGAAATCGAGGAAATAGTGCTGCTGAAATTTCCGGTCCGGCCCGGACTGCGCCACAACCCGTATTCCGGTACGCTGACAATGCCGTCGATGCCGTCGCTGTCCAGTAAAATCCGGCGGGAGGAACGCCCGCTGTAGCCTTGAATTATATCCGGGGCGTACATGCTGATAAATACGCTGCGACCGAGCGCTTTTTTGAACGTTTTCCCCAGATAATTGGCGCTTTTCATCGCACCGACGTCATTGTAACGATTTGAATCGATGACCCGGCGGTCACGGCTGTTTTGCGGATTCAGAAAAAATCTGCCGTCCGGACTTCTTGATTTAAATGGAGCAAGTGACGCATTGTCGAAGGTGACATTTGAATCCCCCCATGCCGCCTGCAGTTTTTTGACGTCGTTATTATAGATATCGCGGAGGTAATATCTGAAATCCTCCTGAGCGCCGGTTGAAAAATCGAAACCTTTATACTGAACATGCGGGAACCATTGGTTGTCGGTGCCGCAATTGAACATGATTCCGGCAACCGCTTTGCCGCATTCGAATGAGTTGAGGTATTTTGCCAGATCGGTCAACGCCGTTCCGGCGCTGTCGCGAAATCCCTGCGCACTGTAGCTGTGTGCCCAGAAATTCCAGCGTCCATTCCCCGGTTTGAGTTTTTCCGGGAAATTGATATGGTGTTTATAGCCCGCGGTTTTGCGTCCGTCATGATCGCGCCAGATTGCTTTGGGGTATTCATCCCCCCAATTCCGGTAACGCGGGGAAATCGCCACATTGAGCATGATGACCGCGTTCGGATTTAAACTCAAGGTTGTTTCGATGTTGCGTTTGATTTCGGAGAAGTCATATTTGCCCTTGCCAAGCCACCAGTGTTTTAGATAATGATGGATGCGGATGAACTGCCATCTGATCCCGGCTTCACCAAGTCTTTTGGCTTCGCTGTCGCCGGGGGGGACCACATAATGATTGTAGACAAGCGCCGGAACCGGGGCGCCGTCGATCAACAGACGGGAAAGACCATTGACATTTTGTACTTTGACTTTCCGGGCCGGACGCTTACGCCATTCGGCCCGGATTTGTTCCAGTGATTTAACCGGACTGCGATCCGCGACTGAGAGGTTTTTATCGACTGAGACAAGTTTTGCCGGAGCCTGGCGCAGGCTGATGCGGTTCCAGCGTATCTGCTGTTTTGCCCCGCGCAGGGCGACGAATGCCCGGGCTTTGGTATATCCGGCCGGCACGTTGACACGGACCTGAATATAACGCCACTTCCGGTTTGGATTTGGCTCTATCAGCGGGTTAAGATAGATAGCGCGATATAATTTATCTTTTTTATCTTTGCCGGAGAGATAGAGCCGGAACAGGGCCGTAGCCCCGAAGTTTGCTTTATCGATATGATACCAACCGGAAAAGAGATATTCTTTGCCGGGCTGAACCGGTACCGGGTCGCTTTCATATTTGACTTCGCCGTCGCGAACGATTTTTTC
The DNA here is from genome assembly GCA_963678305.2 of Victivallales bacterium. GTDB lineage: Bacteria > Verrucomicrobiota > Lentisphaeria > Victivallales > Victivallaceae. Next base: position 699,341 of record CAXXVV010000017.1, on the reverse strand, counting down.
CAGAATCAAATCGTGCTTCTCCTGTGCGAATTTGCCGCAAATACCGTCGCTTTTTCCGCCGATGGCTCCGTCAGGCGATGTTCCTTCGTGTCCCCAGGCCAAAGTAGGCAGGGTTACAGAATTCGCTTTGCCGTGCCAGTTTATGCCTTTGAGTAGGTCTTTTCCGTCTACTCTGGAAACCAGGATGTTTGAATAATTACGCTTACGCAGGAAAGGAACGGTTATGACGCCGGATTTGTCGGCATTCAAATATAGTGGCGGACGGTCCGAGTAATTAACGGCATAGGCGGCGTCCGGAATGATTTTGAAATTATCTGAACTGATTTTTAAACAGCAGGGTACTTGGGAATCCACGTTGACCGCGAACTGTTCGGCTGATATTTTATGACGATTATTGAGAGCCAGCGAAACTCTTCCCCGTTTGTCCGGAAAGGTGATTTTCACGCAGTCGGCAAATTCACGCGGCAGGGATTCCGTGCTATATTTGAACGTCTTGAATATTTTGACGTCGGCAAGCAGGCCCCGGGCCTTATTAGCCGGGTTTTCCCCGCCCAGCTTAATGGATGAATCCGCGATGACCGCTTTGGGGCGCGGCAGGGTTCCAAGCAGTTTGTCATCCAGGAAAAAGGCAATTTTAGTTTTATTCCAGCAGAACGCTATTTTGTACCACGTTCCGTTTTTCAGATTTACCGGTTTATAAAACTGAACAGTTTTTTCTCCTTTTTCCGGACTTTTTATAATGGCCCAGAGATATTGTTTGTTGCCGGGTTTTAAATTCAACCCGATACCCAGTCCGGCATAACGCGGACCGCCTGCCTTGATGTAAAACATCCCGGCGAAAACCGTACCTTTGCCACTGGCCGGAAAATCCGGTAAATGCGGCTGATATCTGAATTCGATGGTCCCTGTGTCCGCGTCAATATTACCTTTCTGTTTATATCGTAACGGTCTGAACTTATTATCTCCGGCATCCAATGCCCCGCCGGTAGTTGCGGCCTGAACAATTTTGCCATGACCGCTGAACGGACTGTTGGTACCCGGCGCGGCCTTTTCCGCCGTGAGGGACTTTTGAAATGATGCGCTGAACAGTAAGTCTGCCGTATTGTTTTCATTGGCAAACAACGCTCCTGTAAAAAATGCGGCAACGGCCGGCAATAAACTTTTTCTAAACATGTTGTTCCTGTTGATTATGCGGTCATGCATATTTTTATATTGTTTTACATGCTTCGACTTGAGATTAGAGACCGCGATTAATTAATATGTTGATTTATGCAATAATGCTTAGTTGTTATATCTTGATGTTGTGTTATAGCGCCAGTGCAGGTAGTAATTGTTGCCTGTCCATGAATAAAGCGATGCGTTTTTCATTGATCCGGCATGGCCGTCAGCGTAGGAGATGTTCGCCGCGCTGCCGGCATGGCGGTCATGAATGACGCCGGAATTAGTGAATGGATCTTTACCGTTGATCGCAGCCATTCCATAATTGATATTAGCGAGGGAATATCTGGAATCTGCGGTAACAAATTTCTGGGACGGATTTTTGACCATGGACTTCTTGACCGGGACATATCTTTTGGGCGCACTGTAGTGCATTCGGCCGAATCCGTAGTCATAGTTGTAGCCCATGGGAATATAAAGATAGCGGGCGGAATTATCAGGATAGTTCAGCCAGCCGTCCTTGCCGTAAGTATACTGCCAGTTAAGCATTTTTGCGGAGGGACAGTCATATAATTTGTAATCGACGTATTTATTGACTTTCAGGCACCAGGCCCAGTTCATGGTGGCGTCAGCTACTCCTTCCCAGTTATACGGGACAAAGTAATCATCTGAATCGTCCTGGTAATTGGTAAATCCCAAACTGATCTGCTTCATTTTAGACAAACAGTCAATCTGTTGAGCTTTTGCTCTAGCCTGGTTCAAGGCCGGCAGCAGCATTGACGCGAGGATTGCGATTATTGCTATTACGACAAGAAGTTCGATTAGTGTGAAAGACGTCCTTTTCATTTTGTTCTCCTCTTTATTTTTAGTTAAGTGTTTAGTTTCTGATCGAATCCCCGATATGAATTGTGCCTTTGAGCAATACTTCACGCGGAGTATCTTTATCGCCTTCGATAAGCCCGGTCATGATTTCCACCGCACGAATGCCTTGTTCATAATGCGGCAATTCCAGATAGGTCATCGAGGGCTGCATATTCATATAAGCCAGACGGCTCGCGTAACCGATCACGCCGATATCACGGCCGATTCTCCAGTTTCGTTCAGTCGCCAGCCGGTATATGTCCTGGGCAAAATTAATACGGTCGCAAAAGAAAATTTCCGGTAGTTTTTTCAGGTCATCCGGCAGCAGCTTACTCAACTCGTCATAGTGAGACCTTTCCGGCACCCAGTCAAAGCGAAACTCCCAGTCCGAACGGAATTCCAATTTTTTCTGGATCAGATGACGACGCAGGCATTCCAGTTTGAAAACGCTTTCTGAACGATTATCGTTCGCTGCCATAATTCCAACTTTTTTATACTTCCTGTCAACAAGTAAATCGACAATCTGAGCCATGTTTGACTCAATATCATGTTCAACCTGACAACATCCGGGTTGATCATGGTAGTGAAGCAGGACAACCGGCTTGCCCTCATTGACAAAATACTGTCTTAGGTCCGATAACTGATGGCCTATAAAAACCGCGCCGTCAATTTTCGGAAAAGATTTACATGCTTCGATCTGATTTTCAATGGGTGATTTTTCATCACAATGAAAAAAATGGATGCGGCAATTGTGTTTAATTGCCCCTTCGGTCATTCCCTGAAAAACGCCCATAACTGTACCAAGGTTGTCCCCTGGAAGATTTTTGGCTGATAATTCGGCTTCGGGAAAAGGTAACAGGATATTAAAAGTCGTTCGGGGACTGTTTTTTTTGTCGATCACATAAATTCCCCTGGCTGGTATCTTCACAACACATTCTTGAGATTCCAGCTCCCTGAAGGCTTCGACTACGGTATTTTTGCTGACTTTGAACTCATCGGCTAAAACCCGGATACTGTCAAGTCTCTCTCCAGGACGGTAAACTCCGTCGTTAATCCGGTCCAGAATAATTTTTTGAATCTGTCGGGATAATCCGGTGCTGCTTTTTTTATTTAGTACTGTCGTCATAGCGCAATTCATTTGGTTTAATATCTGTACTTTACTGTACCAGTACAGTTATTATATATGATTCAGGCTTATTTGTCAAGATGCAATTCGGGAAAAAGTACAGATAATATAATTTTTCTGTAAGCTCTCACGGTTTTTCTAGCTCAAGAATAAAGTAAGGCAATACATCTTTTTACAACGTAAGGGGGAAATATAAGAGCCTCAGGACAACTTGATGAATGCGGCGCCGTGCCTTTCACCGGCAACATCTAATGCGGACTGTTATTTGCTCGGAATGACAATCTTAAACACAGTACCTTTTTCATGAGATGATTCTACGGTGATGGAGCCGTTATGCAACTCGACGATTTGTTTAGCTATAGCCAGGCCAAGTCCGGTTCCATCGCGTTTACCGTGGGTGGAGAAAGGCGTGAATAGAGAATCTGCAACTTCGTCCGGTATACCGGGACCATTATCAGCCACTTTGATAATGGTGTTTTCTCCCTCGTTACTCACGGATAGATTAATTTCTGGATATTCAACCCGGTTTCTTTGCGGGAATGATTCAACGGCATTTTTTATCAGATTGGAAATTACTCTGAACAGTTTATCCGCATCGGCTTCCATCAGGATAGATTCCGGACATTCAATGTTTAACGCAACTTCGTTCTTTTCGCAGAACGGACTAACATTCTTATCTATTTTCTGAATTAAGTCCGCTCCATTCACGGAGTATTTCTGAATTCCTTTATTGCTGGTATAATCCAGAATGTCCTGGGCCAGTGCGACTCCGCTTTGTGCTGCTTCCCTGATAATTTCCAGTGAGTCCATCACATATTTACGATCTTCAATGCTTTCAACCACCATATCAATTATCATTTCAATGACCCCGATCGAATTTCTCAAATCATGAACAATCATTCCGGTGGCCTGCCCGATAGCGGATAACTTTTCCTGTTTAAGAAGCTTTTCCTGCAACCCGACGTTCTGGATAGAAAGAACTGCCTGTTCAAGAAACAGACGTACAAGGTAAGTTCTTTCCTGATTAAGCGGTTTGCCTTTTTTCTCGAATATGGCCAGAACGCCGTATTTATTCAGTCTGAAATATGCCAGTTCTTTATTCTGATAAATTTCTTCGTCTTCAACTTCAGGAATGCTTTCAAGGTAATAACTCGATATCTCGTCATTGCATAAGTTGCCAATCGCCAGCAGTTTATTATATTTATCCCCGTCCTGCATGGCGATCATGGCGGAGTGGGCTCCCATCAGGAAAGATACCTGCTGAAGAATATTTTTAAGTAAAGGTTCCATTTGCCATTGCTGGGCGCGGAGCTGGGATATCGTCGTTATGAGATCCTCAAGGCTTTTTGTCTTGTTCCACTCATAAACCGCTTTGGTTGCGATCTGCTCGATCTCCTCGACTGAGAATGGTTTGCAGTGGTAGCTTACGTTGGTGCCGACCGAGGTTACGATATCCTCGATACTGTGATCTGAAAAAGCCGTGACAAAAATGACTTCACATCTTTTGTCGACTTTGCGCAATTGCGCCACGGTTTCCAATCCGTCCCAGCCCGGCATCCTCATATCAACAAAAACCGCCGCGAACGGCTTATCTGCCTCGACTGCGTTCTTGACCATATCATAGCCGTGTTGACCGTTTTCAGCTTCGTAATATTCAAAATCGAAAGTGGCCGATGATCGGGACCTTGACGGAGCTGCGTTTTTATTTTTGCTGAAGAGAGCCGCCGCAGCTTCTTCCAGCACTGTGTCTGTTGCTTTGATCGGGGTTGAACCGGGTTGCAAAATCTCCCGGAAACTATCTCTTACGCCTTCGTCATCGTCTATTACTAAAATTCTGGTGTTGAATTCCTGTTCCATAACAAAAACTCCTGTTTATTTTTTTAAAGGAAGTTCAATGACAGTCAAAGCGCCGGTATTTCTACCTTTGCTTTCGATTGTCAAAGTTCCGCCATGTGATTCAATGATCGACCGGCATTGATGCATTCCAATTCCGGAGCCGCTTTCTTTTGTTGTGAAGCCTCTTTCAAAGATTTTTTCAGCAATTTCCTTATCAAAACCGGACGCATTATCCTTGAATGAGATCCTTACCTTACTGTCATCTTCAACCGGGATTATTTCAATATGAATATAACGGGCTTCATCAGTTTCTTTTATGTCAAACGCTTCATATATATTTTTGATAATGTTCATAAACACCCTGATAAGTCGCGTCTGGTCTCCGGAAATTGCTAAAGTGCTATCGCTTATCTCTATTTTAACTTCTATATTTCTTTTTTTCAGGCTGCCTGAAAGCATTACAAACGCGTCATTGACGACTGACGGGATATTGACTCTGGTTGTCAGACGCGAACTTTTTTCCCGCATATAATGCCGTTGCAGGTCCAGAACCGCGCAAACATGTCCCACCGCGGTTGATATTTTCTCAAAAAACGCGATGTAATCTTCATTTCGCCCTTTCAATGAAGTCGCGAGTGCGGCTATGAAATTTTTGAATGCCAGGTTTTTTTCTTCTCCCAATGCCTCTTCCAGTTCCTTTTCCATTTCATTGCAAAAGCTTTGCAGTTGAATCAGTGATTCCACTTCCGGCCACTTTTTACCCATTTGCGGCCGCAGAGCCGATGCGCTTATTCCGGTCATTGCATTGCCGATGTCATGCAGCATATTGTTGGACATTTCAATACGCCCCTGTTGAATGGCGTTTTCTTCTGCTGCCCTCACCGCGTCTTTTTCCCTTGTCATATTTTGATAAGTATTTATAATTCCCAGGAATTCTCCTTTGAGATCGAAATACGGGGCGTATGAAACATAGTAAGGGGTGCCATCAATTATTCTTTCTTGTGTTTGAATTTCGCGTTTTTCCGGAACGGCATGTAACGGGCATTGATCAGTAAAGCAGTTTTCACTCGGGTCCACTTCATGACATACTTGTCCGGATAGATCTTTGTCGATTTTAAACAAGTCGTAATAAGCTTTGTTGCAGTAAATGATTACGGATTTATTGTTTACAACTTTTATCGCGTCCCCGGATACATCGAGGAACTGCCTGATTTCATATTCCAACTGTTTATGTTTTTCCAGTTCGTCAGCTATTTCCCTGGTTTTTTCCTCAACCATTTTTTCCAGGTGCCGGTGATATTCATTCAGCTCTTTTTCCGCCTGTTTCTTTTCGGACAGGTCCTGCCAGGCTACATTAAACATTGCTTTACCTTCAAGCGTTATCGCGGTGAGCGACACTTCAACCGGAAAAACTTCCCCATCAATGCGTTTATGGTTCCATTCAAAATTATGAGCTCCTTTTTTCAACGCTGTGCCAATCATTTCTTTCGCCTTTTCGCTGGATAATTGTCCGTCCGGTTGATATTCAGGCGAGAGTTCCCAGGGGAAGGTGTTCAGAACTTCATCTTTGCTGCCGGCTCTCAGCATCTTAACCGCGCTTTCATTGCAATCGATAAAATGGTTGTCGCACAAGGTGAGCATTGCATCGGGAGACGCCTCAAAAAACAGTCTGTAAGCATTTTCCCTGCTCAACAGCTGGTAAGCAGCCTCCAGTTTTTCCGACTCTTCGAGAAAGGATACTTCCGAGACCGATAGGAGCTCCTCAAGCGCGTGTACCTTGGTTTCAAGAAACCGGATTTTTTCTTCGTTGTTCATCTTGCTCCGTTTGCTTGCTTCGAGGCAAATACCGCATTTTCGAACGGCATTATCAACATTTTAACATTCAGGGCCAGAGTATTAAACAGGTTCGCGGTATCGTGGGAAATTGTCGTTTTTGAGAACGCTATTATTGTAAATACATTGCCGGAAGGCAAAATCCCCCCGAATCCGAGAACAGATTTTATTTCATAGGGTATGATAAAATCCTGCTGGGCCGGAATGTAAGGGCTGTCTTCCGCTTCAGGGACATAAAACACGTTAAAGGTTTTTTTTTGTAAGATCAGTCAATAATTCCGGATCCGGTCTGATAACGGTTTCAACGTCAAGTCCCATCTGTTTCACCAGGTTGCGCATCATAGGGATTCGGTTTAGAACCTCCTTGCTTGGCAGCGGAATTGCTTGATGTCCTTTGGATTTTGTCCGGTCGTTCCATTCTTCTTCAATGCCGCGGGTTCCAAGCAGGGTCAGGCATTTGAATGATGTCGGGGGATGGTCCTCAGTCAGAAGCTTAAACGCAAATTCTTTAATGTTATCCGGGAGTTTTTTTATATCATGAGTTTTGAACAGACGGATCAACGCAAATGCTTTTTCTCCGTTTTCATCGCCAAAACTGTCATAGATGTAATTGACCAGTTCCGTCGCGGCTTCTTCCATGCTGTCAGCGTTACTTCCCATTCGGCGAACAGCGATTCCGCAACGGATAATATCGCTCATTTTCAAATTGTTGAGATTGAACATAAGCCCCCTTCTTTCGGGAGATTTTAAATATCCCGTATAAATATTATACTTGTTCAGATTGAAAATGCAAGATTATACCTGGTTTTATGTTCTCGTTTGTTTCTGATATGAAACGTATGATGATCATTAATGTTTCCGATTTGACTGCTGGTCTAGTAGTTGTTTTTTCGGTATTCCCGTGGTGAACAGGCATATTTTCTCCTGAACATTTTTGAGAAATAATTACTGTCATGAAACCCGACCGCGTATGATACCTGGTTGATGCTTTTGCCGGTTTCCCTCAGCATTTTTGCCGCTTTCTCAAGCCGGAGATTGACCAGATAATTAATCGGGGTTTCTTTTAGTTCCCGGGTGAAAGTACGCAATAATGCGCTGGGAGACATGTTGACGATTGCCGCCAATTCGTTCATCTGTATTTTTTCCTGAAAACGGTGCTCCATGAAACGAAGAACCCTGATAAGCTTTGGAATATCGGTTTTCTGCGAAAAGTTGCCGGTGGAGTACGAACTGCAGATTGCTCCGACTAAACGCATAAAACACAAGTTCATAAAATATTTATATCCCTGTTCAGGATTCGATTGATGGTGCCGCATTTCCAGAATAATTTCATTCACTGTGTTGAGTTGCTCCGCGTTCAGGTTCAGAGCGTGCTTCTGTGATATGTCGGATTCAAAGAAATATTTATAACCGGGAATATTAATCAGGTCATACATGGGAAAATCCATTGCTTCAGGGATGAACAATATATTGACTATTTTGAGCGCTTTGATTTCCTCATAAGTATGGGCATGGCCCGGTTTTACCAGAAAGATATCCCCATGAAAAATAGGCGTTATCCTTGTTTCCGTCACATGGCGACCCGATCCGCTTTCAACCAGGACTATTTCATGGAAATCATGTGTATGCATTATCTCGTGACGTCTTTTATATTGCAAATCAATGACCTTAACCGGAGGATCTTCTTTTGAAAAATGCATGTCACACGGCAGGTTGACTATCTTATAAGTTTGCGTCATTTTTAAGTCCATGTTTTATTGATTTTATAATTATACTACTATAAAACGCTGAAATAATCAAGGTTTTTCTTGATTAATTGTTATATTTTAATAACAACAAATAAAAATCAAGGATTAATTATACATGATAAAAATCAAGGATCAAAGGACGAGATACCTGGTCTCGCCTGTAAGAATAATAACTCTCGATAACGATAATGGCATAATAGAAGGACCTGATGCGTTGCTGGCTGATGATGTTGCGATCTGCCGGGTGAGTTCGTGCAATGACAGCAACCCGTTTATCGTTTTTGATTTCGGGAAAGAACTTCATGGCGGAATCCAGCTGGAGATTGCCCAGACAGTACCGTTACGGCTGATTCAGATTAATTTGTGTTTCGGTGAATCGGTCAGTGAAGCGATGGGACATCCTGATCAATCGCACGCGGTGCATGAGATGGATGTAAAAATTCCGCCGATGAGCAAACAGGAATTCGGGCAGACTGGTTTCAGATTTCTAAAGCTGACTTTGACCGAACCGGACGCGATGATTGAAATCAGAAATATCTCGGCCGTGGTTCTTGAACACGATTGGGAATTTAAAGGCAGTTTCAAATCATCCGACCCGTTACTGAATGATATATGGAACGTCGGAGCCAGGACGGTCCATTTGTGTTGCCAGGACTACATTCTTGACGGGATCAAACGGGACCGGCTGGCCTGGATGGGGGATATTCACCCCCAGGTCGGGGTAATTGCCTCAGTTTTCGGCAATCTGGATATTGTGGAAAAAAGCCTGAATTATCTTTGTCAGTTATATCCGGTATCCGCCTGGATGAATAAAATCGCCTCATATTCCCTGTGGTGGATTGTTTCTGTCTGGGAATGGTATTATTATACCGGTGACAAAGCGTTTCTTGAAAAGAACCGCGAATATTTATTTGGTCTGGTTGCTGAAATCTCGGCGACGGTGGATAATAATGGCAATATCAACACCGGGACCAAGCGGGATTTTCTGGAATGGGCCTCTGCCGCGGATGACGTTGCGATAGCAGAAGGCCTTTATTCGCTTATGATTTGGGCCTTGAATGACGCCAAATTGATCGCGGAAGCGTTGGTCATGGCTGAATTATCAAAAATGTGTGATGCTGTTTTAGGGCGGTTGGCGACAAGATCTTTTAAAGAAACCGGCAGCAAACAGGTTAATGCTTTACGGGTGCTTGCTGATATTGCTGATGCTGAGGACACGAATAAAAGATATTTATCGGAAAAAATTTATGATGAAATTTCGCCCTGGTTTGCCTATTACGTTTTGCAGGCTAAATCTCTTGCCGGAGACCATTCGGCCTGCCTCAAGTTCATTCGTGAATACTGGGGGGGAATGCTTCAACTTGGCGCAACCTCTTTTTGGGAACATTTTGACATGGGGTGGCTGGATAACGCCGCCCGTATCGATGAGATTGTTCCGCCCGGAAAAAAAGATGTGCATTCAGAATGCGGAGCCTATTGCTTCACCGGGCTGCGCCACAGTCTCTGCCACGGCTGGGCGGGAAATCCGACGGCATGGCTCAGCGAACATGTGCTGGGCATAAAAATTATGGAACCCGGCTGCCGGACAATCCGGATTGAACCGCAGCTTGGTGATTTGACCGAAGTAGAAGGATCGTTTCCGACTCCGGCAGGTATAATAAAAGTCCATCATAAACAAAACAATATCGGAGAAATTGAAAGCAGTTATGAAGTTCCTGAAGGTATAAATATTAACAGAAAGGAAATGGTATTATGAATTACACGGAGACTGAGAACCGCAAATGGGGAAGAAAACAGCTTTTCACGCTTATCGAACTTCTTGTTGTGATTGCGATCATTGCGATTCTGGCGAGTATGCTCCTGCCGGCGTTAGGCAAGGCCAGAGAGCGCGCTAAAGCAATTTCCTGTGCCAGTAACCTCAAGCAGTGGGGGATGATTGAAAATCTATATTGCGTCGATTACGATGATTTTCTGGTTCAAACTATGCCGGATACAAATGTCTGGTGGTTCGTCTATACCGCCTCTTTGGCCGGTCGTGCAACTTCGGATAAATATCCCCTTTCCGCATATATTGCCCCTAAAGCCGCAATCGGGCTGCGCAAATGCCCGTCATACGTCGGTCCGGAGGATTTTTCTTCATCATACGGTCGCAATTATTCTTTCGGTGCAAACTGGGGAAGTGGTGCCCCAAGCACGAAATTAACCAAGGTCGCCAGAGTTTCCGACCTTGTTCTAACCATGGATTGTGTCCAGAACGCGCTTGCCTACAGCGGCAACCCTGCCAGCAGCGGCTATTTTCATATTAAAGCGGATAGTCGTCATTCCGGCCGTTTGAACATGTTGTTTGGCGCGGGACAGGTTGAACAGCACTTTTATCTCGATGTCGAACCTGTTGCCGATGGCCTGTCACAGGGAAATAACCTCTATAAAGTAAAATAACCGACGGAGTTAATTTGCCCGGTAATTTTAGCGAGGCCTTCCGCGCTTGATCTCAAGCTTGAAGGCCCCGGCGGATTACATACATACTTCAATACAATATTTTTAATACATGGGAAAAGATATGAAATTGTTCTCTAATAGATGGCTCCAGATATTGATTGTTTTCTCGGCTTGTTTGTCTTCATTCGGCCAGAATATTCAGACGACAAGCAGTAATGATGACGCGGCGAATTTGTGCCCTGATCCGACATTTTCAAATGGTCAAAGATGGAGCTCAAGCAAGGAAGGTAAACTTGCTCCGGGCGAAGGCGTCAACGGTAATACCGCACTTTTATTGCGGCGTACTGATCCTAAGTCATATCCCCTTGTCGGGTTGAAAATTAAAGGGTTGAAGCCAAAGACGGTTTACAATTTCGGGGTTTGGGTTAAAGGGGAAAAGATTAGAACAGCCATGAAAGGCATGGACCAACGCGGCGGCACGGTTTGTATAGAATTTTACTATAAAGGCAAATATATCAGCGGCGGGTCTTATCCCAAAGGGGTCTATGGCACAAAGAGTTGGACTCTGGTAAAAAGCAAAGTGATTACTCCGCAAAAATTCGACAAAGCGGTTATCTGTTTTTATCTGGGAAAATATACTATTGGCAAAGCATGGTTCTACGCCCCTTATGTCCGGCAGGATCTTCCGTCATGGAAAGCCGGGTTGTTATGCCCGGTAATGAATTACGCCGTCAATCCGGGGAAACAAAAGCTTATATTGAGCTCATTCTTATATGGATTGAAGCCTGCTGACTTCAAGGTGGATATTGCTTTTCAGCGAAACGGTAAGGTTGAAAGCCGATTTACATCTCCCATAATAAACAACCGGGTCGAGTTTTCCGCTGATCTTAAAACCGGGACTTATGTGTTGAAATTGCAGTTGAAAAACAAAATGCAGAATAAGACATATTTAACGAGGGATATTCCTCTTCGGGTTTTGTCGCGGGAAACTGTCCGTCCGAAGAACGCTGTTTTTGTTGACAACCGGGGAAGAACCTGGGTCAACGGTAAAAAGTTTCTTCCGGTGGGTATTTATACCAACCAGCAGAGCAAAGGCTTCAAGCAATGGGGTAACCGCTGGCGTAAGGTTGATACCGAAAATTTGAAAAAAAGCGGCTTCAATTGTATTATGCCGTATGACTGTTTGAGCTGGAAAATGGCTGGATCGAAACTATCGGGCATCGATGCTCAACGTGAAGTCATGGATGAGTTGAACCGCAATGGTATAAAGGTCATTTTCTCCGTCAAGGACATCAGACACAAGTGGGATAAATGGCATGGAGCCAAAGGAATGAAGCCTGTTGTCAAAAAGGTGGTTGAAGCGTTCCGTGAACATCCGGCGCTTCTGGCCTGGTACGTGAATGACGAACGCGGAGTGGAACCCCTGGACCTCGAGAAGCGTGAGATCATTGGTATGCTTGACTCGTTCCATCCAACCTGGCAGGTACAATGTTTTTACTACAAGTTTGATGAATATCAGGGTGCCAGTGATGTTTTCGGCGTTGATCCTTACCCCATTGTGAAGAATGGTAAAGACATGAAATTAATTCGGAAAAATATGAATCTTGCCATGCGTGCTGTCGGGTTTGATAATACAATCGCCCTCTGGGCGGTACCGCAGGTTTTTCCGTGGTCCCATCATCGCGGCTTCGAGAAACCGTGCTGGCCGACGGAAAACCAGATTCGTTCAATGTCTTTGCTGATGGCGATCATGGGGGCCAGAGGTTTTGTGATGTATTCATACATGGACCTGTTTACCGGCGGCGGTGATGATTTTAAAAAATATTGGCCCGGAGTTTGCAATTCCGCCCGGATGCTCAATCAGATTGCCCCGTTTGTTCTTGGAGATCCCGTTGCGCCTCCAGTTGAGACGAAAATTATTAAAGGCGATGTCAAGGCTAAAGCATTTACCGCGGATAACGGTGAAACCTGTGTCCTGATTGCCGCGATCGGTCCGGGACCGGCAGAGGCAGTAATTAAAATCAGCGGTGGAAATAAACTGAAATCCCGATATGGCCGCTCAACATTAAACCAAAATGGAACCTGGATCTTCAAGGGAAATAATATTGACTGCGATGTTCTTTTACCGGTAAAATAAATCCTGGATAAAAATGATGAATATACCACTTGAAGGGCGGGTTAAGCTTGATGATAACGCCGGTTGTGATGTTAAGGTTGTGCTTACCGGGGACCTCTGCCCGACGGCCGCGGTGGAGCGCCGTTTATTAAAAGGGCAGGGGAAGGAGGTCTTCGGTGACGTTCTGGCGGAATTACATGATAAGGATCTTTCAATAACCAATCTGGAACTTGCTTTGACCGATGGCGGCGCGCCGATTGATAAATGCGGCCCGAATCTCAAGGCCGATCCGGCGGTTCTGCCTGAATTGGCAAAAGCCGGTTTTGATGTCTATTCGCTGGCCAATAACCATACCCGGGACTTTGGTGATGAGGCGCTCATCGAGACATTGACGCATATCAGCGATACCGGAGCTTATTTTGTTGGTGCCGGGCGCAATGTCGGCGATGCTGCAAGACCGATCAAGTTGGATGTCAAGGGATTAAAGCTTGCGGTGTTTTCGATCAGTATGCATTGCGACTGTGACGCAGGGAGCAATTCTCCCGGCGTGAATGTGCTGAATCCGGCACGGAACGCGGTTGAGATAATGCAAGCCGTACAGGCTGGTTGGAAGGTCATTGTGATTATCCATGACGGTAAGGAGTTTATTCCCTTTCCGTCGGATCGGATTTGTAACTATTGCCGGGCCTTTGTTGATGCCGGGGCCAGTGCCGTAATCGGACACCATCCCCATATTATCCGGGGGCTGGAAGTCTACAACGGCGGTCTGATCGCGTACAGTCTCGGCAACTTCCTGTTTCCACCGCTTGACGGTGCTCCGGAGCCTGAACCGTTCTGGCTCAATGGTTTTTCAGTCAGATTGCATTTGAACCGGTCTGGCCTCGCCGGGTTTGATGTGATTCCGCATCTCTATAATCCTGAAACTGAAGCATTGGAACTTATGCATGGTCGCGAACAGCAGACTTTTCTTGACAGTTTGAACCGGTTGAACCAGATATTGGCAAACGGTAACGCGAACGAAAGTTATTTTGCTTCCGACTGTGAAAACTTTAACCATTACGCCGACAGTTTTAAAAATTATGGCGAAAAATGGTTAAAAAATTCATGGGCCTCAGATGAACAGAAATATGCGGCGAAAGTTTTTCACCATTATATCTCCTGTGATGAACATTGGGATCTGCTGGAAACAATGAGCAAACGCCAATGGCTTGGTGAAACCTCATGTCCGGAGGACCTCAAGGATATTACCAGAGGACTTGGCCGTTTGTAACGGCTTGCAATCCGGTCCGGTTATACGTCATGTCTGAGGATTTTGACGTTATCCGGGGCCGAGACAGCAAAGACCGGTTGTCCGTTTTCACGGTGGAATTCAACCGTGACTTTGCCCTGCGGAATATTGATGCTGATGTTCCCTTGTTCCAGCGCTTCCGGTATTTTGGGTGAAAAATCGATCTCGGCCCAGCCGGGAACGCCGGGTTTCAGTCCGAATATCTCCGCCGCCGCCATATAGACCGGCGCGGAGGCCCACGGATGACATAAACTGGTATTCCATTTCTGTTCGATTCCCCATGCTTCCATGCAAGTGGTGGCGCCATCATTAAGCATGGTTTGCCAGGAATGAATATCGTCGCAGGTCATCAGGTCATACGCGAAATCGACTTCTCCGTAATTAAAGAGTCCTTTCAGCAGGAAAAACGCGAAATAAACTCCGCATTTCATTCTTTTTGCTTTGAGAATTTCGATAATCCGGACCGCCTCATCCTGATCGACCACTTCATACATTAACGCCAGCGCGTTGGTATGCATTGAGACGTGTTCGGAACCGGCGGCGTCGATAAACCCGTTTTTACCAAGAAATTTATCTTTGAGCGTCTGCCGCAATCTGTTTTTTTTATCTTCAAACATGTCGGCTTTATCGTGACCTACGGTTATTTTGCAGATATCGACAGTTGCGGCAATGGTTCCGTAATAGTAGAGATTTAGTAAGGTGTTGATGCCGGATTGCGGAATAATGCCGCCCATCAGCCCTGTATCGTCATAATCGTCCCGCAGATTTTGCGGCCAGTCGACCATTACCGGTTTTCCGGTAAAATCTTCAAGCAGCCCGTCTGAATTCTCGTATTGTGAGAAATAATTAAGAAGCCCGGAAACCGTGCTTTGCAGTTCATTAACGAATTCCAGGTCGCCGGTCCAGCGATAATATTCGTAGAGCAGTGGGATGAAAAGCAAAGAATAATCCGCGATATGCTGGTGAAATGCGCCGGGCGCCACTGCCAGCAGTCCGGGACAATACTTGGCGGACGCGGCAAAATCAGTTAAAACCTTTTTCAGCATTTCGCTTCTGCCGGTCAAATACAAATGGGACAGTCCGGTTACTCTGGCGTCGCCCAGGTAGGCGCCTTTTTCACGGCTCATGCAGTCGAGATATGAATCCTGGGTACCCAGTCTGACCGCGGTACGGCAAATGTTCCAGATCGCGTTGAAGGTGTTATCAGAAGTGGTCATTTCAGCCGCGCTGTCAAACGGGTAAAAGCGCTCATAAACAAATATTCTCCCGGGAGTCAATTCTCCCGGATAATTCAACAGTTCAACATACCTGAATGATTTGTAGTCGAAAAATTCCGATGTTTCGTCCGGTTTGCCGGAAAGCGTGATGAATTCCTGATAATCGCAGCTTGCCCGCATTTTGAATCTGGCACGACCATCTTCGGTGAGTTCTTCGGCGTGACGGACTTCGGTTACCTGTCCGTTTTTTCCGCTGGCGGTAAACGCGGTGCTGCCGACAACTTCACGCCCGAAGTCGACCAGATAGTGACCGTCGCCCAGCATGGAAATTGTTTGCGGTTTGACAACTTCTCTGGTCAACGGCCTGGTCGGCTGCGGAAACAGGCAATGCGGATAATCCGACACGACTTCGGGCGCGAGCCAGGTTGAATCGTCAAAATCCGGCTCAGTCCAGCTGATTGGCAGCAGGCGCAGGTCAATGTCCTCGGCAAACTGGGTGTCATAACCGAATTTGCGTTCGGACGCATAGGCTTTACAGTCATCGCAGAGCCATGATTCATCAGTTACGATTGTCTGCGTATCTCCATTCTCGTAACGGATGACTAGCAGAGCTTTTAATCCGGTCAGTCCGTCGGCGCTGTTCCAGACCCGGTTTTCCAGGCCCTGATAGTAATGGTGAACCGCCAGGCAATTGTCGCCTGACTGGATGCGGTCGGTCAGGTCCACCGCCATATAATAATAATGATGGACATAGCCCGGAGCCGGACCCGCAACGAGATATTGACCGTTCAGGTATATTTTGCAGTAGTCATCCGCGGTGAAAATTAATTCCGCCTGCGTGATTACGGCATTTTCAACGGTGAATCTTTTCCTGAAAAAAGTATGGATATTTTCTGTTTCAGCTTGAATTATGCTGGTTGAATTTCTGATCCAGCCGGCATTTTTGAATTCTTCAGGGAGGTTTTTCATTTTTCTTTTATTTTTCAGTTTAATTTTCGTTGCGATATTCGCGAACTGCCTCGGTCATGGCAATGAAGCATTCCGGTTTTACGTAGCTGGCGATCTGGTTGCCTGAACCGATGGCGACACCGCCTTTGCCTTCACTCATCCTGCAAATATTGGTCACGTACTCTTTTACCTCGGCCGGAGTATTCAGGCACAGGATGTTCATTTCCACTCCGCCGAAATTGCCAATCCGGTCGCCGTAGCGGTCGAGCCAGACGTCGAAAGTATTGATCGAATCTTCATTGGAATGCTTCGCGTCGATTCCCACGTAGTCGATCAGCTCGTCCATCACGTCGTAAATTTTTCCGCATGAGTGCAGCAGGAACGGTTTGTTACAGGAATGGACCAGATCGACAATGCGTTTATATTGCGGCATGATATGTTTTTTGATCTCATCAGGTTGCAGCAGCGTGGAAGAATGAAACCCCAGGTCGTCGCCAAAACGGCAGACCGCGTAGGCATGGGCATGATTATTCATGAACCATTGCCACAGTTTTACTTGCGTGTCGCCAATTTTTTGCCAGAGCAGAGTATAGGCTTCCGGGTTGTCATATTGCAGCATGCACAAACCGGTGAAGGTCGTGAAATCCTGGATAGTTTCAAAAACTCCGTTGCCGACTCCTCCGACCGCTTTCATTCCGGGCGGCAGGGCTTCGCTCAGTGCCTTGAACTTCGGATCTGCGGCTTTTATATAGTTATGGTAAAGGCCGTCCCAGTCGTAGTTCATGACGTCGTCAATACTGTTGATTATGCTTGTCCCATGTCCCATTAGCGCTTCACCTTTTTGAACATGGCCGTTGAGACAATGCTCAAACGCGATGACGTCATAGCCGTATTCACGGTAGAACTCACACAGCTTCCTGAAGCCTTCGACTTTTTCGGCATGACCGGCATCAGCTGTATAGACCGGCTCCAAACAGTTTTCCCCGGTTAACGCTTCTACTACTTTCATGCTGATGCAGTGCTCATATAAAGGAAGCCTTCTGGCTGTCCGGTTCATTGCCGCATCAATAATATGATGATAATCGGGTGTGAAGCTCATTTCTTATCTTTCTGATTTATTATTTCAGATATTAAACAGGAAACCGCGGAGCAATTCAACTAAGCTCAGTAAATATTCCTTACAACCTGAGTTAGTATAAAGTTTTCTATTAATTATTCAAGGCTGTTTCTGATGATTATCCAGTTATTTATTTCCAGCTAGCGATTTTTTCCGGAAGTTATTGTTTTTTTGAGTAAAAAGCCGCATAATAAGGGGCTTACAATAAATTTAGTTAAAGACTAACTGCTCTGATACACGGTTCTTACATTAATGGGTAATATTATTTATATAAGCCGAATCTGAACAAATGAAGATGATTAGAAAATGGTTAGAGAAAAAGAAGAGAAAAAACATTATCGGGCATTATTTATCAGTGACGTCCATCTGGGAACTAAGATCAGCCAGGGGCGGCGTTTGCTGGACTTTCTGAAAACGGTTGAAACCGATCGCATCTATCTGCTTGGCGATATCATCGACGTCAGCGCCATGAAACGGAAGTTCTTTTGGAACGATGATCACAACGCGTTATTGCGCCGCCTTTTCAAACTGGTAAAGCACGGCGTCAAAGTTGTTTATGTTCCCGGCAACCATGACCGGGAACTGCGTGCGATGGACGGACTTGATTTTTCCGGCATTGAAATCCGCAATGAATTTATCCATACCACGCATGACGGAAAACGCCTGCTGCTGCTCCATGGAGACAAATTCGACGGTATCCTGAATGAAAAACTGATGTTTCTGTATACCCTCGGCGACCGCTGTTACGAATTCGCTCTGGTGCTGGGCAAGGGGATAAACCGGATTACCCGGATATTCGGCTGTGACTGGTCGCTCTCACGCTACCTGAAAACAAAAGTCAAAAACGTCGTCAAATTTATCAATGATTTTGAATGCCTGATTATCGCCGAAGCCAAACAACGTCATGTTGACGGGATCATCTGCGGCCATATCCATACCTTTGAACTGCGAGAGGTAAACGGCTGTCTTTACGGCAATTGCGGTTGCTGGACCGAAAATGCCTCGGCCCTGGCCGAAACCGAAAGCGGAGAATTGGAACTGATCAACTTAAACGAAGGTATTGTCCGAAAAGCGGTCAATTCTCCGCGAGCAAATATTCTTGCTCCCGAATCTGATTCCGTCCATTGGAATTCCTATATCGACTGCTATCTTTCCGCCGCCCAGTACATGGCCGGCGCCGATTCAATTTATTGAGCCGTTTTACTGCTCAAATCAGGTTGCTGCCAGAATGTTCGGTAACGGTCCAACATCTTCAAATTGCTTTTACTCCCGCGGATGATCAAGCATAATCGCCACGGCATCTTTCAGCTCCTGACGCGAAGCCGCAAACTTCACCTTTAATACTTATTATGCGGTCATGCATATTTTTATATTGTTTTACATGCTTCGACTTGGGATTAGAGACCGCGATTAATTAATATGCTTATTTATGCAATAATGCTTATTTTCCAGTCCCCCAAAGGCCGCGTTTCAGGTGTATGGGTACGGCCTCAGTATTTTCCTTGAGTTTGATCCACAAATCATTCGCAGATATTGACCTTTAGGAACGGAACAATCAGAGCAAAAAAGCTGTTGGAGTGCGAGTGTCACACGAGCCGCCCGTCTGCGCGGCATGTCCGGCTCAACGGAGTTTCGCCCTCCAAATATGAATGACCAAGCCGAAAGTCTTCTAATAAATTCATTTTTCAGTGATTAAAATGTATATTTACCCTTGAGAAAAAACTGAGGCAGTACGTGTATGGAATGTTTTTTTTCGATTATTTTTTTTGCGGGATTGAAAAATAATTATGGGGATAGTATATTGCTTGACGTTGATAGAACGGTGAATTCCGTGAGAATCGGAAACTGTCGCGCAACTGTGATATGATCTTGTAAAGATCAGTAAGTCAGAGCCCGCCTGTCAATCAGTAAGAGTGCTTTCGCGTCAAAGGCCATGATCTTATCGCTTGTCGTCTTTCCCTGAAAGTATACTCTTCTGTTCGTTTATTGTACGCGTAATACAAACAAGAGGAGATTTATATGGCCGCATTAGTTTATTAAGCCCATTTTTCCATTTATAATTTTCTAATCATTCTAATCAACCGGGAATCCAAACGATGAAATCCGAATTTAAAAATTTTACACTTATAGAGCTTTTAGTCGTTATAGCTATCATAGCAATACTTGCAAGCATGTTATTGCCGGCCCTCGGCCAGGCAAGAGAAAAAGCAAAAGGCATTTCCTGTACCAGTAATCAAAAACAAATGGGTACCGGAAACATGCTCTACGCTAACGATTGCGAACATTTTATTCCGGCCTACGGCACCGATGCCGGAATGTCCACTGCTTCAGGAACTATATGGAACGCATATCGCAATGCGGATAAGACAATGAACTTGAAAAAAGGATTTCTTTCCGAATATATTCCGCCGGAAGCGATGACCTGCCCCAGCTGGGTTCCTAAACCCACCGACTATGAAAATGTTCAAGGCGGCACCGGCTACGGTTATAACGTATATGGAGTCGGGTCAATGCATTGTCTGGGTGCGAGCATTTATTACAGCGGCACCGGCAACAAACTATCAAGGGTAGAGGCTCCGGTTCAGACTGTCATGTTTACTGATGTGGTCGACAGCAAATCGGGCACCACGGAAATAAAAGGATACTCCTGGGCTTATCCAAGCTGTAAACCGGTAGGCGGAGAGCGTGCTGTAGTTAGCGGTGATTATATTGACAGATGCGAAAACACCCATTTTCGTCATAATAATTCGACTCCTGTGACCTGGGCGGACGGTCATGTGACAAATGAAAAAATGACTGACCGCTGCCGCAATGGATTGCCATTCAAAAATGTTGGTTATTTCGGGCCGGCGGATTCGTCGCTCTATGATTGCTGGAGTGTCCTGTGAGAATGGTCATACTCAAAAAATTATGAAAGCTCAAACAAAAAAAATACGTCCGGGCCGCCGGGGAATGATGGGGTTCCCCGGCCTTGCGGTTGCCGACCCGCAGGTCGCCTGGAGTGATGCATTGCGTGAGGAAGTCGATCCGGCGGCGAAACGGACAATGTATCTGCATATTCCATATTGCCGGACGCGCTGTTTGTTTTGCCCTTTTTATATGGGGGCGGCCGATGAAAATGAATTTGACCGCTATGTTATGTCCCTGGTCCGGGAACTTGAGACCAGCGCCGAATTACCCGGTATCTGCGGAGAAAAAATTAACGCGGTCTATTTCGGCGGCGGTACGCCTACGGATATGACCCCGGAGCATTTTGTCTGGATTCTTCAGGTGATCCGGAAGAAGTATAACCTGACTAACGACTGTGAAATTACGGTGGAAGGTCGCGTCAAAGGTTTTACCACCGATAAAATGCGGGCCTGCATGGATAACGGTGTAAACCGTTTTTCCCTTGGCGTCCAGACTTTTAATACGCAAATCCGCCGTCGGATCGGGCGCAGTGCCGACCGCGAGGAGGTAATTGCAACGCTGAATCGGCTGATCGCCTTTAATCAGGCGGCCGTAGTCGTTGATCTGTTGTACGGTTTGCCCGGACAAACTATTGATGACTGGGTTGACGACCAGCAAACAATCCTTGAAGAGGTGAAAATTTCCGGTTGCGATCATTATGCTTTGGGGCTCCATCCCGGTTTGCCGCTGTCAAAGGCCATTGCCGAAGGCAGGATGCAGGAACAGCCGGATGAAGCGACAAGATTCCGGATGTATCAGTTGGGGGAAGAGATAATGCGAGATGCCGGGGCGGCCAGACTGTCTTTGAAGCACTATGCTTTCGATTATCGTGAACGCAACGCCAACAATGAAATATCCGGTGAAAAAAATATTTGTTTGCCGTTCGGGGTTCATGCCGGAGGACGGCTTGGACAATACTTTTTCCATCAAACCAATGATGTATCCGAATATCATCGAATGGTTTCTAAAGGAATCAAACCGTTTGAAAAAGCCAGGAAAATGCCGGAAGACTTCCGGGTGTGCAGCGTGATCGCAGGGCAGATTGCCCGGCGGCGCGGTTTCAATCTTGAAACAGCGGCGGCGGCGTCTCCGCAATACCGGGATCGTATTCTTGAAAAATGCCGCCCGTTGCTGGATAACTGGATTGAAAAAGGACTCATCTCCGCCGGCTGGCATGACTGGTGCCGCTTGTCGAGTTGGGCTTTGTTCAAACATAAAACCCTGATTCCGGATTTGATGGAAACAATTGCTTCGGCCTGGCCGGATAACAGCGTCCCACCCACTGAAAGGAATGATAATGAATAAACTTGGCAGCGTTATGCTGATCATATTTTGTCTTGTAACTGCGACTGCTGCGATTGCGGCGCAGGATACTTTGCATCAGAAGATGAAACGTATGCGCAAAACGAATGGTCTGATCAAAGGGGCCAAAGGGCAGAAAGTGCTGCGTGAAGACGCAAAAACGATAACCTGTCGCGATTTTTACGGCCATGAAGTGACGCTGACGAAAAAGCCGAAACGGGTGATTGTCGGCTATCTTTCCATGATCAGTGTCTGGACTTTGGCCGGCGGCGACGTCATTGCGGTGCCCAGCAATGAACGGACCGGCACCGAAGTCCTTGAAGAAAAATTGGCCGCACTGCCTCAGGTGGGCAGTTTCTCGCATCTCAATATGGAAAAGATCATCAAGCTGAGGCCGGATCTGGTTATCCTCTCGGCATTTTCCGGACGCCGCGGTTTGAAAGATAAATCCGAATTGCTCAAAGCGGCAGGGATCGAAACCCTCTCGGTCTATTACGGTAATTACGCCGGATTTCTGGAACTGCTGAATTTGTTCTCGCGGCTCAATGGAGTCGATATCAACAAGATTGACCAGGCGGCAAAAATGCTTAAACGGGTTGATATGCTGACCGCTAAAACGCGGAAGTTAAAATCCCCGCGTTTTGCGAGTATTTTCATGTCGGGCCGGGCTTTTTCCGTTGAGTTGAACACGGCCAATACTGCTCAAATGGCGGCAATGCTTAACGGGGTTAACGTAGTGGAGAAGTTCGGTCATAATATCGGCGGCAACCGGCTGCCGTTCAGCATGGAACGGCTGGTCATGGAGAATCCCGACATTATCTTTGTAACGACGATGGGGGATTCGGCCAAATTCCGGGTCAGAATGAAGAAGGAAATAATGTCGGACCCAGTCTGGAAAAGTTTGCGGGCGGTAAAAAACGGCAACGTCCATTTTCTGCCTAACGCATTGTTCCTGTATAAGGCAAACGAACATTACGACCAGGCATTTCTCTATCTGGCAAAACTGCTTTATCCACAGGAGAAATGGGACATTTGATTGATTTCGGACATATTGCTCAATTGCGCGACCGGGCCGGCTGCCGGATCATAATGCTTTGCGTTCTGGCGCTTTTTATGGTTGCCGCATTCTTTTTCAGTCTGAGCTGCGGATCGCTTAAAATATCTTACTGCGAAATTGTTCAGGCGATCATCGAGCCGGTCGATAACGTCAACCGGCAGATTATCTGGAACATCAGGATACCCCGTACCGTAACCGGAGCACTGGTGGGCATCTGCCTGGCGCTTGCCGGGGCGGTATTGCAGGGCGTAATGCGCAATCCGCTGGCCGGGCCTAACCTGATCGGCGTGACTTCTGGCGGCGGTCTGGCCGCGATTATTATTCTGATCGTCCTGCCTGAATACATCCATTTGCTGGTGCCGGGAGCGTTCATCGGCGCGCTGTGTACGACAATCGTCATCTATCTGCTGGCCTGGAAACACGGCGTCCAGCCGATGCGGCTGATTCTGGCCGGGATTGCCGTGTCAAGCCTGCTGGGGGCGGTCATGAGCAGTCTGATGCTGTTTTTCCCGGACCGGGTGGCCGGAACGATTGATTTTATGATCGGCGGACTCTCCGCGCGTTCATGGCGGCACGTCAATATTATCTGGCCTTATGCGATTGTCGGCTCGGTTGCGGTCTTCGGCATGGCCCGGCGTCTGAATATTATGTCGCTGGGCGATGAAGTGGCCGGCAGCCTGGGCGTGAATGTCGAAATCAGCCGGATGATCCTGATCGCGATCAGCGCCCTGCTTGCGGCCGCTGCGGTGAGCGTGGCCGGATTGCTGGGTTTTGTCGGTTTGATGGTTCCGCATATCATGCGGCTGGTGGTGGGGTCGGATCATCGTTTTCTGTTTCCCGCCTGTATCCTGTTCAGCGCCGGGCTGATGATGTTCTGTGACACGGTTGGACGACTGGTGCTGGACCCGGTCGAACTGCCGGTCGGGATTATTATGGCCTTTCTCGGGGCGCCGTTCTTTCTGTTTCTTTTAAGGAGTAAAAAACATCATGCGGCTTGAAACCGGACATATCAGCTTCAGCTATGACGGCAATCTGGTGCTCGACAACCTGTCACTGGAAATCGGTTCAGGAGAGATCGTTTCGCTGATCGGGGCTAACGGCTGCGGCAAATCAACGTTGCTGAAGAATATGTCGAAGGCCCTGCAGCCCGACCGGGGCAGTGTTTATGTCGACGGCAGATTATTGAATTCGTTCAGTCGAAAGGAACTGGCCCGTAACATGTCGGTTTTACCGCAAAGCAACTCCTCGCCGGACGACGTCACCGTTTTTGATCTGGTCAGCTACGGCCGTTTCCCGTTTCAGCGGTTCCTGCAGGGGATGTCCGGGCGGGACCATGAGATTGTCGCGGAGGCTCTGCACCATACCGGGATGACGGAATACCGTGACCGGCCCGTATGCTCCCTGTCTGGTGGCGAAAGGCAGCGGGCCTGGCTGGCGCTGAGTCTGGCTCAGGAACCCTCGATCATGCTGCTGGACGAACCGACTACTTATCTTGACGTGTGTCACCAGTTCGAGGTGATCGACCTGATCAGGGATATGAACCGGAGGCTCGATATTACGATTGTCATGGTTTTGCATGACATTAATCTGGCCTCGCGCTGTTCGGACCGTATCGTCGCGATGAAGGATAAGAAAATTTACCGCCAGGGAAAAGTTGAGGAAGTGATAAATGAAGAGGTTTTGCAGGAAGTATTCAACATCAAATCCCATATCATCAGCTATCAGGGAAGACCCTATTTTATACCAATGGAATCTTGTTACTGAATTCAACCAGGGAGCAATAATGAGCAGGAAAAACATTTTGATCGTCTATTCCAGTCGTGAGGCGACTGGTAACAGTAAGAAAATCGCGGAAGCGTTAGCCGGGCATTTCGGTGAACAAGCGGTGCTCGCTTCCGCCGGGAATGCTCTCGATCCGTCCGGATTTGAATATGTGATCATGGGATTCGGCATCTATCACGGTTGGCCCGACGGTGATATGCGGGCTTTTATGCGGCGCTGTAAATCAGTTCCGGTCGGGCTTTTCCTGACCCTCGGTGCGTATCCAGATTCCGATCATGCGAAATCCTGTATGGGGCGGGCCGAAGGCCTGCTGCAAAGCTGTCCGGTCCGGGGACGTTTTATCTGCCACGGTCGGCTTGATCCCGCCTTGATCGAGCGGATGAAAAATCGTGCGTCCGGACCTCATAGCTGGAACGATGAACGGGCGCGACGGATCGAGGCCGCGGAAAACCGTCCGGACGCGGATGATTTGCAACGCTCCATCGAAATTTTTACCGGAGCCTGGAACAAAGTTTCGACTTCGCCCCCCCATCCTGAAGTTCAGGAGCGCAGGCCCGGAATTGTTCTGGCTTCTTTCGGGACCACGAGGGAACAGGCTGCCGCGGCCTATTGCGGGATCGAGCAGCAGCTTAGAGCCGCCAATCCCGGCGTTGAACTGCGATGGGCGTACAACTCGAAAATGGTTCGGGATATTCGAAGAAAACGCGGCACGTCCGAAGTGAAATCCGTGCCGGACATTTTGAATGAGATGTTGATAGACGGTTTTACCGACGTGACGGTAGTGCCGACCAACGTGGTTCCCGGAGAAGAATATCATAAACTGGCATCGGATGTTGCCGCGTTTCATAACGGAGCCTTGAGGTTTGACAGTCTCAAGTTGTCGGCCCCCTTATTGAAAAATGGCCGCCGACTTAAGGAAATATGCAAAATTCTGCTGGACGAACTGCCGGGATCGCGTCATCCTGACGACGCGGTGTTGTTTATGGGACACGGCAATGAAAGCGGCCGGTGCGATATGCATTATCTTGCGGCGGCGGCTGAACTTAACCGGCTGGACGGTAATGTTTATCTCGCGTCAGTCGAAGGCGTGCCGGACTTTTTTGACGTCAGGGAGGAATTGTTGGAACGCAAGTATAAGCGGGTTTGGCTGCTGCCGTTTATGATTGTCGCCGGGGATCATGCGTTAAACGATCTGGCCGGAGACGATGCCGATTCCTGGAAAGGCCGGCTGACCTCGGACGGCATTGAATGTCATGCCGTACTGAAAGGGCTTGGCGAATACGAACGAATCGCGCGGGTTTTCGCGGACGGGATGAGACCATGACAAACACAAAGCAAAAAGGCCTGATCATCGTCAATACCGGTAACGGCAAAGGCAAGACCACCTCGGCTCTGGGCATGGTGACCCGAAATCTCGGTTGGGATAAAAAATGCGTTATTGTCCAGTTTGCCAAAGGCGGCTGGGAAACCGGCGAACTGCGCTTTTTCAAAAAGATCGGGGTTGAAATTATTCCGGTTTGGGGCGAGCGACGCTGGTTCGATCCGGTTCCGGATGACGTTAAAAACGAACTGGTCGAAAAATCGGAAACCCTGACCCGGCGAATGCTGACGGACCCGTCCATCGATTTGCTGGTGCTGGACGAAATAAATATTATGATGTCGCATGGGATGATAATTCCGGAGGATCTGCTGCCGCTTCTGACGGGGCGCCCCGAAGGTATGACCGTTATCCTGACCGGGCGGCATGCTCCGGAACAGATCATAAAAATTGCGGACCTGGTTTCTGAAATCGGGAACGTCAAACATCCAGCGGAACAGGGAGTGCCACCCTGTGCCGGTGTTGAATATTGAATATAAACCGGCGTGAGCCGGGAAAGGATTGGATATATTATGCCTGTAAAAGGTAAATTTTTTGGTGTGGGCCTTGGTCCGGGCGATCCTGATCTGATCACCCGTAAGGGCTGGGAGGCTCTGTGCCATGCTGATATCATTTATACGGTCGCTTCGCGCCAGGGTTCGTCAAGTCAATCGCGGCGGATCGTGACGGCGCAGCCGGGGGTGCGCGCGGAACAGCGTGAACTGGTCTTCGCCATGAATCAGGATTGGGACGACCGGATGGCTACTATTGCCCGCCATGCCGCCGATATCGCGGCCGAACTTAAAAATGGTAACAGTTGCGCCTTTGCCACCATCGGCGATGTCTTGACTTACAGTACCTGCGGCTACCTGCTGGATGCCCTGCTGCAATTAATTCCGGAACTTGAAACAACGATCATTCCCGGCGTTAATTCGTGGAGTGCGCTGACTGCCGCCAACTCGGGGCTGCCGCTGGTTTCCGATCAGGAAAAACTGACGGTCATTCCGGGTTATATCACCCCGGACCGGGAAACCGTTGCCGGCATCATTGACGGCAGTGAAACCGTCGTCTTTCTTAAGACATATCGTTCCAGAAACGAAATTATTAATTTACTGCGGGATTTTCCAGTCGATATTCTCTACGGAGCCAATGTCGGCATGGACAATCAATTCATCAGTACCGACATTAATGAAATCACCGCCCGGAAAGCGGAATATCTTTCGATGCTGATCGTCAGGAAACGTCAATCCGGTGCAGACTGATATTATTATGATTAAAATCTCGAAAAACGGTTTAAAAAAATGCGTTCTCTATGGCGGCTGGATCATTTCTCTGGCGCTGACTTTTTTTGTTCTGGCGCAACTGCCGTTCAGGGAATGCCGGCGCTATCTGCTGAATTTTACCGTTTTGCTGGTCGGAGTTGCGGTGGCCGGTGTTATTGGCGTGACTTTGGAATCCAGACTCGACGGCCGGCGGCTGGTTATGGTCGTCAAGCCGCTGCTTCGTTACGCCCGGTTGCCGGATGTGGCGGGCAGGGCCTGGCTGCTCGCTTTATTTTCCGGTTCCGCGGCTTCGGTGATGTTGGCGGATGCCGGCGAATCGGGCAATATAACCCGGCGTGAAATGTATTTAAGCGTACTGGCCACCCGTTTTCCCGCTATGCTGTCGTCTTCACTGCGGATTATTTTTCCGGTAATCGCGGCGGTTGGGCTGGTCGGCATATATTATTATTTGTCAGTCTACGGAATTGAACTGGTAATCTTGCTGCTAGTAGTTTTTTACGCGAGATCAACATGTGAATCAACCGATATTACCCGAAATGTATTAACCGGTAACATAAAAAAACCGTCCTGGAATGATGTTATGGACAAATCGCTTAAAACCTCAATGTCGCTGAGTTTTAGATTCCTGAAAGTGGCGCTTCCGTGTTATTTGCTGACCGCTTTTGCATTGCGGAGCGGAGTCCAGGATGACCTCCGCAACTGGCTCCCGGAATTTTGCCGGGAGCGGATTGCGCCTGATATGCTGCTGGTAACCGGGGCGCGGCTGGGCGGCATGTTCAGCGCGGCTGGAGTAGTCGCGGAGATGACCGGAGCGCAGCGGCTGACCGCCCCGGAGATAGTTTTTTCGTTGCTGCTGGGCAAGATTATCATGACTCCGGTCAGAACGCTAAGGACCGGAATTCCGGTTATGACGGGAATTTTCAAGTTTTACGATGGGTTACAGTTGGCTTTGATCATCAGCGTGATCAGGTTGGTTGTAAGTGTAATAACCGCATTAATTATCTATATGTTTATATTATGAGTAAGAAAATCAACAATGAACACGGCGGCAATCTGCGTAAACTGGCGGATCTGGCCGGATGCACGGAACAGCAAATAATCGATTTCAGTTCAAATATTAATCCGTCCGGAACCCCGCAATATGTCGCCGGAGCCTTGAACCGGTCTTTCGGTGCGCTCAGGAATTATCCCGAACCTTATGCGGAACAGTTGATCGAGGTTGCGGCTGGATCGCTGAATATCCCGGTTGACCGGATTCTTTTCGGCAACGGTTCCAATCAGCTGATCCATCTGATCCCGCGTGCTTTGCCGGATGTAAAACGCGCGGTGCTGGTAAGTCCGGGCTATCTGGAATACGAGACGAGTTGTCTGCGTGCCGGTCTTGAAATTGTCTGCCATGAGTTGAACCATGAGGACGATTTCAGGCTTGATCAGGAAGCTCTCGGCGCGGTTTTGCGTCCCGGCGACCTCGTGTTCATCGGCAATCCGGTCAATCCGACCGGCAGTGCCTGTCGTTTAGAGGAGCTTGCTGCCGGATACCCTGAGACGTTTTTCGTCGTGGACGAGGCTTTTATTGATTATTGTGAGGAATTAACCCTGCTGCCGGATGTGCCGGAAAATGTTATCGTTTTGCGTTCTCTGACCAAGTTTTACGCGATTCCCGGTTTGCGCCTGGGATATTGCGTCGCATCGCCACGAATCATCGCCGCGTTAAAGCTGTTGCAGCCGTGCTGGTCGCTGAGTTCTCCGGCGATTGAGACCGGGATCAGAATTTTTCAGGATACAAGTTCGTTCAAGCCGGATTCGTGTCGACAAATGACGCAATTGAAAGACGGCCTTATCAAAGGTCTTGAAGTTATCGGCGGCATTAAAGTCTATCCGTCTTACGCTAATTACCTGCTGCTGAAAACAGCCGGTCTGGATGCAAACCGTTTTTTGAAGCAATATAAAATTGCGTTACGCAGCTGCGCCGGGTATCGCGGTCTGGATGCGTCATTCTTCCGGATCGCGGTGAAAACGGAAGATGAAAATAACCAGTTGCTCCAGGCCCTTGACCGGGAGTTGAACTCCAGTTCATCGTTTTACGTTTCCCGTAAACGTAAAACCCCGTCCTTGATGCTTCAGGGGACTTGTTCCAACGCCGGAAAAAGCATGCTGGCTACCGCGTTCTGCCGGATTCTATTGCAGGACGGTTACGCCGTGGCACCGTTCAAGGCCCAGAACATGGCGCTCAATTCCTATGTCACCGCCGCTGGCGGCGAGATGGGCCGGGCCCAGGTGGTCCAGGCCGAAGCCTGCCGGCTTGATCCCGACGTCAGGATGAACCCGGTTCTGCTCAAACCGTCCGGCAAATCAGGCAGCCAGGTTATTTTCATGGGCGAACCGGTCGGGATGATGAGCGTCAGGCAATATGCCGCGTATAAACGGGAATTATGGGAAAATGTCAAGCGGGTTTATGATTCTTTGGCCGCTGATTATCAGGCTGTTATTCTGGAGGGCGCGGGCAGTCCGGGTGAAGTCAATTTGAAACAGGGCGACATTGTTAACATGAATATGGCGGCCTATGCGGAAAGCCCGGTCCTGCTGGCCGGGGATATCGACCGGGGCGGCGTTTACGCGTCGTTTATCGGGACTTTTGCCACGTTCAGCCAATGGGAACGTGATTTGCTGCACGGATTTATCGTCAACAAGTTCCGGGGAGATGCTTCTCTGTTGGGTTCCGCGCATGATTATGTCGAGGGTTTTACCGGTAAACCGGTTTTGGGCGTCGTGCCGCATTTAGGCAGTCTCGGCCTGCCGGAAGAGGACTCGGTCAGCTTTGAATTCAACCGCCGGGAGGACAAACTGGACAAACCGCTTGACGCGGTTGTCATCAGCCTTGGGCACATCGCCAATTTCACGGACTTTGCCCCGCTTGAGATCGAACCCGATATTACGCTCAGAAAAGTGAATGCTCCGGAACAATTGGGAAATCCTGATATCATCATTATGCCCGGGACTAAAAATACGATCAGCGATATGGTCAAATTACGTGAATCCGGACTGGCTGATTCGATTGTCAATTGTGTCCGGCGCGGGGCTTGGTATATCGGTATCTGCGGCGGCCTGCAAATCGCCGGCGGTTCGATCGCTGATCCGTGGTGTGTCGAGTCGGAAATAACCGGAGTCAGGGGGCTGGACCTGCTGCCGCTGGATACGGTGATGGAACGCAATAAACAACTGACCCGGACTACCGGCACGCTGATTCCCGGCGGCGATACGGTATCCGGCTATGAAATTCATCATGGCATTACAACCTGCCGGAATCCCGGCGCAGTAGCAATCCGGGACACGGACGGACGTGAAATCGGTTATGCCGAAGGCCGGGTCTGGTGTGCCTATCTGCATGGTGTTTTTGACGATGACCGGTTCCGGCGTAAATTCATCAATACGATCAGGCTTGGTCAAGGCCTTACGCCATTGAACGGGATTACGGCGCAGTATAATACTGAAGACGCCATAAACAAGTTGGCGGAACACGTTCGGGCGGCGGTGGATATGGCAGGGATCTACCGTATCATGGGCCTGAAATAAACCTCTGTCAGGAGTAGTAGGCTTATACAAAACTATTATTTGCACCATGGAGAGCATGAAGATCATGAAGAAGTATTTTATGTTTCAGCTTGAGCTGAAAAATAAAAAAACTTATTTCAGTGATTTTCCGTGTGTTCCGTGGTTAATGTTTGTATTTAAGAATTAAGGAAATAAAATTATGGATTTTTCAAAAATAACCTGGAACATGGCGGGACTGGAGATCGAAGCCGAAAGTTTTCGACGGATCGAACAGGAAGCGGTTAACCGGCCCGAAGATCAGAAAGAGTGGCAGGTTGCCAGACGGCTGATTCACACTACGGCGGATTTTACGATCATGGATACCTTGAAATTCCGCCACGCTCCGATCGAAGCCGGACTCGAAGCGCTGCGGAGCGGCGCGCCGATCTATTCGGATTCAAATATGATCAAGGCGGGCTTGTCCGTGCCGAAACTGCGGAAATTCAATTCGAGCTACAACCGGGACTCGATCCATTGTTATGTGGCCGACCCCGATGTTGCCGAACTGGCGGCGCGGGAAAACATCACCCGGGCGCTGGCCGGCATTCGCAAGGCGAAAGATATTATCGACGGCGGCATTTTCATGTGCGGCAACGCCCCGCTGGCGCTGGCCGGAACCATCAGGATGATCATTGAGGACGGCATTCGTCCCCGGTTGATTATCGGTATGCCGGTCGGATTCGTCAATGTGGTTGAGTCGAAAGAATTGCTGAAAGAGGTAGATGTGCCGCATATAACAATTGAAGGCCGGCGCGGCGGCAGCACTCTGGCGGTCGCGACCCTGCACGCTATTATGGAGAACGGACTTTGACGAAAGAAGCGAAAGAATTGCGATCAGGATTCACGACCGGGGCATGCGCGGCGGCGGCGGCTAAAGCCGCTTTCAGCGGCCGGGTTTGCGATACTTTGTTCCCGGACGGTTCGCTGGTCATGCTGCCGGTTGAACAGGACGGGGCAACTGCGCGGATCATTAAGGACGCCGGCGACGACCCGGATGTCACCGACAAAGCCGTGATTACGGTTACGGTTGAAGAGTCGGACCGGGTTGATCCTGAAGACTACTGTGAAAACGCCGCTGACGGCCGGATCATTATTTGCGGCGGACCGGGCATTGGTAAAGCGACCAGGCCGGGCTTGGATATTCCCCCCGGAAAATGGGCTATCAATCCTTCACCCCGCAAAATGATTGTCGATAATCTGCTTGACGCCGGATTCGAGTCCGGATCGCTGCGCGTC
Source organism: Victivallales bacterium (assembly GCA_963678305.2). GTDB lineage: Bacteria > Verrucomicrobiota > Lentisphaeria > Victivallales > Victivallaceae. The sequence goes on along the minus strand of CAXXVV010000017.1, from coordinate 667,097 downwards.
ACAATTTCGCTTGAGAACGGCGAGGAAATCGCGAAAAAAACCTTAAATCCAACCCTTGGTATCGTTGGCGGTGTTTCAATTCTTGGAACCAGCGGAATCGTGGTGCCTTATTCAAACGACGCTTATATCCGGACAATTGATTTGCATATCAGGAACGCCGTCGCGGAAAGGGCCGAAGTGCTGGCTTTTTCGACCGGCAGTCGGACCGGCAAAGCGCTGATGCGTGATTTTCCGGCATTGGAGGAAAAGCGCCTGATCCGGATTGCCGATTTTATCGGCGAGTCGCTGGCTTCGGCTGAACGTGCCGGGGTAAAACGGTTGATCGTCGGCTGCATGCCGGGAAAATTATATAAGTATGCCTGCGGCTATCATAACACCCACGCGCACAAAGTTAAACTGATACCCGACCTGGCCCTGAGGATTCTTGCCGGTCAACCCGCGGCTGTATTGGATAAAGTAAATAAGAGCGATACCGTAGGTGAGATCAAAGCTTATCTGGATGATGCGGTTTATAATGATTTTCTGGACAAAACGGCGGATTACGCATACAAAGAATTGAAAAAAATAGCTCCCGGACTCAATATCGTGCTGGCGCTGTATTCAACCGGTGGGGAACTTGTTTTGACGCGAAAGGAGACGACATGAAAGGTTCATTGTTTTTGATCGGCTGCGGCAACGGCTGTGAAACGTTGCCGGCCGCGGCGTTAACCGCCCTGAATAAGGCGGATATTGTTGCTGGCGGCCGCCGGTTGCTGGAACAATACGCTCCAGCCGGAATAGAGCGGGTGGTCATTGGCGCGGACGCCGCGAAAACGGTTGCAGGGCTGATTGACGCCGCAGCCGAAAAAAATATTGTTATTCTGGCTTCCGGCGACGCGTTGTACAACGGCATCGGCGGCACTATCAGACGACTGGAGCCGCCGGCTGATTTCCGGGTCATTCCCGGTTGTACCGCGTTCCAATACCTGTGTTCCGCGCTCGGGATGCCGTGGGAAAATGTTAAACTTTTCAGTATTCACGGCAAATCGCGAATTCCTTTCAATCGTATCCTGCGTTCGCCCGAAGCGGTTATTTACTGCGACAATCAATGTCCCGCCAGTCTGCTGGCCGCCCGGCTTGCGGAATTTCATCCTGAGTCCGTTTTGCGGGAAGCGGTGATCGGCGACAGTCTCGGCGGTCCGGACGAACGGATAATAACCGGAACTCTGGGCGAACTTGCCGGGAAAGAGTGTTCCGGGCTGTCCATGCTGCTGCTTAAACCGCATTCCGGCTATCCGCCGTTGCCGCTGGGGCTGCCGGACGATTATTATGAACACGAAAACAACATGATAACTCATCCCGAAGTCCGGGCTGTCGTTCTGGCCAAACTGCGCCTGACGCCCGGTGTGATGTGGGATCTTGGCGCTGGCAGCGGCTCAGTAGGGCTGGAAGCGGCCGGCCTGGTCGCCGGTCTGAGGGTTCACGCGGTCGAACAAAAAGAAAACCGTTTTGAGCAGATATGCGCCAATGCCGCCAAATTCGGACTGGAAAATTATCAATCATATCACGGCAAAATACTCGAGATGCTGGACTCTCTGCCGGACCCGGATAAAATTTTTATCGGCGGCGGCGGCAAGGATCTGGCTGAGATCATCACCGGAGCTTTGGCGCGGCTTTTACCCGGCGGCACCATCGTCGTTACCTCGGTAACTCTGGAATCCCATGCCGTCCTGAACCGTTTATTTGATGATTCCGGCTGGGCTGCGGTGAGCTTGAATATCAGCCGGTCCCAGCGTATCGCCTGTTCCAATATGATGCGGGCGGAAAATCCGATCACGATATACTGCTATACAAAACAAGGAATATGAACTAATGAAGAAAGTAATTTTAGCCGGGGCCGGTCCCGGCGCGGCGGACTTGATTACTCTGCGGACGAAAAATGCCCTGGAAAATGCCGATATAATAATTTACGCCGGAAGTCTGGTCAATCCGGAGCTGTTGACTTGCGCCAAGCCTGAAGCGAAAAAATACAACAGCGCCGGAATGAATCTGGACGAAGTGGTGGAAGTGGTTAGAAACGCGGTGGCGGCGGATAAACAGGTCGTTCGGCTTCACACCGGCGATCCGGCTATGTACGGGGCGATATCGGAACAGATGAACGCGTTTGATGAACTCGGCATTGAATATGAAATCATTCCCGGAGTCAGCAGCGTCTTTGCCGCCGCCGCCGCTTTGAAGTGCGAACTGACCATGCCGGACGTCAGCCAGTCGGCGATCCTGACCCGGCGTGCCGGCAGAACTCCGGTCCCGGAAAAAGAGGCGATCCCGGCTCTGGCCGCCAGCGGCGCGACCATGGCCGTGTTCCTGAGTATTGCGGATATGGATGGTCTGGTTGAGGATTTTTACAAAGCCGGACGTTCACCGGAAACCCCGGCGGCGGTCGTTTACCGGGCCAGTTGGCCGAACCAGCGGATTGTCAGGGGAACTCTCGGTAATATTGCAAGTAAAGTTGCCGAAGCCGGGATCAAAAGACAGTCGATGATAATCGTTGGTGAAGCCCTGAACCGAAGCGGGGAACTGTCTGATTTGTATAATGTTAACTTTGCGCACGGGCATCGTGACGCCGGAGTTCAACTCTGGCTGAACAAGAAGACCGCCATTTACGCATTGACGCAACAGGGGGCGTTGAAAGCTTCGGAAATCGCTTGCGGCATGACCGGCGCGACGCTCATGCTCTCCGAATCCTGCGGATCCCGGATCAGTGACGCTGTTTATTTTCCAGCCGGAGAACTGGCTGAGGTGATCGAAAAATCCTGGCACCTTTATGATGCCCATATCTTTATCATGGCTACCGGGATTGTGGTTCGGAAGATCGGTCATTTGCTGATCGATAAGATTTCCGATCCCGCGGTTGTCTGTTGTGACGAACAGGGCGATTTTGCGGTCAGTCTGATCGGCGGACATCTTGCCGGGGCCAATCTGCTGGCGCAGCGCGTCGCCCGGATTACCGGTGGCAAGGCGGTTGTCACCACCGCCACCGATGTCAATAAAATTACCGCTTTTGACACGGCGGCAATGCTGGAAAATTATCGCATCGTCAATCCGTCCATGATCAAGGAATTTAACCGGCGCTTGCTGGAAAATGAATCGGTTGACCTGCTGGTGCCGGAACAATTTTATTTGAAATATTATTCCGGAATAAGTAATCTGAAACTGATTCGCTCAATGGACGAGATAAGCAGTGATGCCGTAGTTAGTTTTAACTGCGGCGAAGACCTGGCGGAATACGCATTGAGATTGACCGATCAAGGTGTTTATGTCGGTATCGGCTGTCGGCGTGATACCGCCGCGTCGGATATCGAAACGGCGCTGCTCGACGCATTAGCCAAACTTGATTTGACGCCGGAAGACGTTAATTGTATTGCTTCGCTCGATGCCAAACGCAATGAAGCCGGATTGCTGGAACTGGTAAAAAAATACCGTATCAGGATCAAATTTTATCCGGCGGAATTTCTTAACCGGCTTGAAACCCCCAACATTACTCCAAGGGCGCAACAGGAATTCGGGGTTAATTCGGTCGCCGAAGCCGCAGCGCTGGCGGTCAACCCGGAATACCGTCTGCTGCTTGAAAAACAAAAATACCCGGCGGTAACCGTCGCCATTGCCGGAAAGGATGAATCATGAAAATTTACGCGGTCGGACTCGGCCCCGGAGCAGAGGACCTGTTGGCCCCACGGGCTAGAGAAATCATTGCGCAATGCGATGTCGTTGCCGGATATAATACGTATCTGAAGCAGTTCCCTGAACTGTTCTCGGACAAAGAAATTATCAGCAACGGCATGCGCGGCGAACTGGAACGCTGCCGGTTGGCGCTGGACGCGACGCTTGAGGGAAAATCAGTTATCGTAATATCTTCCGGCGATGCCGGGATTTACGCGATGGCCGGTTTGCTGCTGGAATTGATCGAAGAAGAAAAATATGCCGGAATAGAGGTTGAGTCCGTACCCGGTATAACCGCAGCGTCCGCCGCCGCCGGGATACTCGGCGCACCGCTGATGAATGATTTCTGCGTTTTGAGTTTATCCAATTTGATGACCCCGGAACCCGTAATTGTCAAGCGTCTGAAAGCCGCCGCCAGTGCCGATCTGGTGACTGTTCTCTACAATCCGGCCAGTGTCAAGCGGCGTCAACTGATTGTCGAGGCCATAAATATTTTTTCAGAATGCCTGCCGCCTGAAACTCCGGTCGGAATTGTGCGGAACGCCTGTCGCGACGACGAACGGTCCGATATCTCAGCCCTTGGAGAGTTCCCGTTTGATATTATCGACATGTTTACCCTGGTGGTGATCGGCAACTCAAATACTATCGTCAGGAACAACCGGATGTATACACGGAGAGGATACATTGACAAGTATGGCAGATAAATTTAGTTCATTTTGTATTGGTGGAACTTCTTCCGGCGATGGCAAGACCACCATCGCCATCGCGCTGCTGCGCGCTTTGCGCAACCGCGGCTTGAATGTACAGCCGTTCAAGTGCGGGCCGGATTACATCGACCCGACATTTCACCGCATTGCCTCAGTTCGGAGTTCCCGCAATCTTGACGGCTGGATGATGGGGCCGGATGCCGTCAGGAATTCTTTCGCGCAAGGGTGCCGTAACGCCGATTGCGCGGTGATCGAGGGAGTCATGGGGCTGTTTGATTCATCCGCGCCTGGTTCGTATGAAGGCAGTACCGCGCAAATAGCTGAATTGACCGGGTCGCAAGTTGTTTTGACGATTAACGCCAGAGGTATGGCCAACAGTATCGCGGCGATGGTCAAAGGCTATTGCGAATTTAATCCCGCGCTTAAAATCGCCGGGGTTATTGCCAATAAGGTCGGCTCAGAAAATCACGCAAATATTTTACGGGAATCATTAAAATTGGCCGGTTTGCCGCCGTTGCTCGGATATCTGCCGCGTAACGAGGACTGGCAACTGCCGGAACGCCATCTTGGGCTGGTCCCGTTCCTGGAAAATGAAAAAAGCGAGGATTGGTTTAATGAACTGGCCGAAGCGGCCGAAAAATGTTTTGATATTGATCTGCTCCTGCAACTCACTTCCGAAACGCGCCCGGAGGCGGAAGCCGCTTCGGGCTTTGACCGGCCGAAACTCCGTCTCGGTCTTGCTTTGGACCAGGCTTTTCATTTTTACTATCGTGATAACCTTGAGATACTTGAGGATCGCGGTTTTGAACTGGTCCCGTTCTCGCCAATTAAAGACACTGCGCTCCCTCCAGGCTGTGATGCCTTGTACATTGGCGGCGGGTTTCCTGAGGAATTCGCGGCGGAGCTTGCCGCCAATCAGGCAATGCGTCATGCCATAAAGGTTTTTCCGGGAACAATTCTGGCTGAATGCGGCGGCTATATGTATCTTGCAAAAGCAATAGACCAATTTCCGATGTGTGGCGTAGTTCCGGCCGAAGCTGTTATGAACAATCGTTTGAGGTCTTTGGGGTATCGTCAGGTGGAGCTGTTGCATGATACATTCCTCGGTCCGGTGGGAACTGGTTTGCGGGGGCATGAGTTTCACTGGTCGAGCATAGCTGAAGAATCATTTACGCCGCTATGGAACTCATGTCGCGCGGCAAAAAATTCAGAAACGGTCAAATGTGGTTTTTTCAACGGTAAAATCGCGGCCGGATATATCCATTTGCATTTTGCGTCAAACCCCGTGGTGGTGGATAACTGGTATAATCATATCTTGAAAACGGGTTGCAATATAGGACATGGCAATTAAATTATATTGCCGGGAAATACAAGATATCACATATTATAACTTACATCAAATACAAACATCGGGAGATATTATGATGAAATATGATCAAAATATATTATCAATTCTGGAATTGGCGGAAGCCGGCGTTGCCCCGTCAAAAAACGACTGCATGGCATTGCTGGAATGTGTCCCTTACAGTCCGGAAGCGGCATTGCTTCGCGGCGTGGCAGATGCCGTAAGCCGGAGAAGGTTCGGCAACGAGGGGATAATTCTGGGACAGATCGGCATCGAGATTGCCGCATGTCCCGGTAAATGCAGATTCTGCAGCTTTGGGGAGGAACATACCCGTTTTGAGCCGAAAACGATGACGGACGGTGAAATAATCGAATATGCTGCAAATTTCACCGCTTCCGGCGATCTTTACGCCTTGTTCTTGATGACAATGCACGAATTCAAGTTTGACCGGCTGCTTGAGAATGTCAGAACTATCAGGAAGTCCATGCCGGACCAGCCGCAGATAGTGGTCAATATCGGTGATTTCGATAAAATACAGGCTAAAGAACTGAAGGCGGCCGGTGTTGATGGCGCCTATCATGTCTGCCGGTTGCGGGAGGGAGTGGACACCGCGCTGGACCCGGAAGAGAGAAAACGAACGATCGGGGCTATCAAAGAGGCCGGGCTGGACTGGTACTACTGCTGTGAACCGGTCGGGCCGGAACATAGTTCGGAAGAACTGGCGGAACAGATATTTCTCGGAGTGGAATTCGGTTGTTTCCAGCATGCGGCAATGCGCAGGGTCTATATGGAGCACTCCCCGCTGGCTGGATATGGTCAAATCACTGAACTGCGTCTGGCTCAGGTCACCGCGGTGGTCGCCCTTGCCAGTTTGGGGTGTTCTGAAACGAAAAATATCGCGGTACACGAGCCCAATTTGATCGGACTGACGTCCGGGGCCAATGTCGTATATGCTGAATCAGGGGCAAATCCCAGAGACCAGAAAGAGGATACTTCAGGCAATCGCGGGCGTGACGTCGCGGCCTGCAGAACTATGTTGTATGAAGCCGGATTTGACCATCTGCGAATCTCGCCGACCAAAACTCGATCTCTTGCCGAAGCATACAAGGCGTGAAAAATGAATATATAAGTTTATTCCGGCAGCCTGTTCTCTCATAATTATGAGCGCACCATAATTGAGTGCAGGCTGCCTCTTTTTTCGCTGTTCAAATCATCGAAAAACTTTGAAAAATGATTCTGCCGAATAACCTGGCGCTGTAAAGCTGATTCCGCGCATTGCAATTCCCCTTATCAGCCGCTATCTTTCCGCTGCCCAATACATCCATTTATTAAGTGATTCTTTCGCAAGGCAGCATAATTGCTCCTATTTTTAAATAGCTGATGAGTCGCTTTTTGCTGCTTCTATCTAAAACGTAACGCGAGATATGTTTAAAGCAATTTCAGATAAATGACCCAGGGTTCCGGTTTTCGCAGGCTCTTGCGCACATGACGCGCGCGACCGTTTTTTGATCAAAACCATGATTTTTGGCATCGAAACCCCTGATATAGCCATGTTTTGCCCGGTTTTAGGCATTCAAGTGCCTATTTTCGACACCGGGACCTCCGGAAAAAGTAGATCGATTCATGACCTTTGAAGAAAAGCAAGCCTACCTGGATAAGCTGATGAATGAGAAAGAATGACATTTAGTCTTTATTAATATTCCCAAAATCTCTCATTCCTAATTCAATTGTTTTTTCCCTCATTCCATCGGGAAAAATCGTTTCATTATTAAATCTGGCACTGGTCCAATTTGCTTTTTCCCACCCTAATACACCACTTAAATTAGTTCCATATATTACCGCCCCTTTTAAATCAGCTTCACTTAAAACAGCATATCGTAAATCAGAACCATCCAGTCTCGAGCATGATAGATTGCTGCTTGTAAGGTTGGCCCCCTGAAAAATTGCATTTCTTAAATCGGAATTTCTTATTTCACATTTTGAAATATTAATCATTGTCAAATTGGCACCATTAAAACGAGCGCCATGTAAATCAAAAAAATTAAAATCCATCTCATTCTCCCGAATATAATTCATCTTTTGCTTAATAACATTATATATTGCATCTCGAATAATTTGTATTGTCAACTCTAATGTTTTAGGATCTTTCCCCTCCATTAAGCATTTTTCATTATTAATAGGTGCGTTTTTCGATGGGTCATTAAGAAGTGCTTGAAAAAATTGATGTGTTTGTTGAGGAAAGTTAGACTCCTTTGAGCGAGTATAGTATTCTCCTATAGCATAGATTGCTGTAGCACGAACAGTTGCAGATTCATTTTTATCGGTTACAATTCTTTGAAACTTAAAAAAATTATCCCACTCGGCATTATTCTCTTTAATTTTCAGATCACGTTCAATATGTTCCTGGTCTTTGATTTTGTTTTGATCCCGCCAGAACCATAACAAAAAAGCAAAAGGGGCTACTATTAAACCAGCGACTATTGATTGAGGCAACCATTTAAAATCATGAGCTAAAGAAAGTGCAATCTTCGTCTTGAAAAAATAAATAAACTCAAAGAGCAATATTGCGGTTCCCAATAAAATGATCCAGCGGCATTGACGGTTTCTACTTGTTCCATGAAATAGTTTAAACATAATTTCCCTCACTTATTTAGTGTCTCGTAAAATAGCATGCAAATATCTGATTTTTACATATTTCATTGCAAACACATTACAAGCTATTGCTCTGATGACTGATTCAATTTACAGCTTCATGTCAAAAAAACAACTAATAAAACAAGTTATGTTAATCAATCGTTTCCAGTCGTATTAACTTGATTTATAACCACAAAGCAACGTTTTGTGCTTCTAGAGACGCGTAATCAATCCAAGGTCGAAAATTCTTTGTGGTGTATTTGTGGTTATAACTTGCTTGAAACAGTTCTATATACTCACGTTGTTTGACCGCTTTGTTATTTTATTCTTCCGCTTCCGTAAGGAGTGTGAGCGACTGAAGTATGAAGCGGGGCATCGTGGTTCTTCGTAAGAACTGGCGGAGAGGAGGGGATTTGAACCCCTGGTACGCATGAACGTACAACGGTTTTCGAGACCGCCGCCTTAAACCGAACTCAGCCACCTCTCCGCGGTGAGATAAAGACGTAATATAACACCGATTATGAAAAAATAAAATATTAATTCGCATACCTGAGTTTTTTTTAGCGTTTTCATGTAAAAAAAAGGATATTTTTAACCTAAAGGTGTTGCCATTCTTGAAAAAATAATATATAATCTAGCAAAGAACGGAGACCCGAATGAAATTTAAGGAATTTTAGAAATGGCTGAACTGCAACATGAGTTTGCACAGGAAGTGATTGAAGAGGTCAAGGAGCCCTCAATGTATAAAGTGCTGCTCTTGAATGACGACTTTACCGAAATGGATTTTGTCGTTATGGTGCTGATGATGGTGTTTCATAAGCCTTTGAACGAGGCCCGTAACTTGATGCTCCAGGTACATAGCAGTGGTCGTGCGACCTGCGGTGTATATACTTACGAAATGGCCGAAACGAAAGTTGCCCAAGTAGGGGCGATGGCGGAAAGTCATCGCTGTCCCCTGCGGTGTGTGATGGAAGAGGCTTGATCCATGGAAAGACTTCCTGAAATTACCCCGGAGTTGGGCGATGCGCTCAATTCCGCGATAGAATTTGCTGCGGAACTGAAACACGAGATGGTCCTGCCGGAGCACATGCTCTATATGTTCCTGAAAAACGAAAAGATTCGCTATATCTTCGAGTGCCTCGAATCCGATATTGCCGAAGTCCGGCGGGATCTGGATAAATTTTTCCGGACCAAGGTCCAACCCTGTGAGCGGGTCAACCGTCCGGTTGAGTCCGTATCTTTCGGCCGGGTCATTAATAACGCCATGTGCCGGGTCGCGGGTGCCGGTAAAAACCGGGTTACCGTGGTGGATGTTTTTATTTCCCTGCTCGAGGAAAAACAGTCCCACGCCTGTTATTACCTGAACAAAGCCGGGGTCGGTCACTACGAAGTCATTCGCGAAGTTTCCTGGGACGATTATTTTGCCGACGACGAGGAAAGCGAAGAAGCCGGATTTTCATTCCCGGTATTTCCCGGGATCGAGGATCTTTCCGAAACCCTTGAAGAACTGAACGAACATCTTTCCAGTGGCGAAGGCGATTTTGATCAGGATGCCGAAGAGGCGGACGACGTTGATGGCGAAACTGATCCCAATCGCGCAAAAACTAAATATCTGCGGCGTTACGCTGTAAATTTGACAGAACTGGCCATGCAGGGCAAAATCGATCCGATTATTGGCCGCCGCGAGGAACTGGACCGGGTAATGCTGGTGTTGAACCGGCGCAAAAAGAACAATCCGGTCCTGGTCGGCGAAGCCGGAGTCGGAAAAACCGCTATAGTCGAAGGTCTGGCCCTGAAGATTGCCGAAGACGATGTTCCGGAAAAAATTCAGGGACATGATATCTGGGCTTTGGATATGGGCGCGCTGGTTGCCGGAACTAAGTTCCGCGGCGAATTCGAGGAACGTTTGAAACGGGTCGTCGAAGAAGTGAAGCAGCAGGAACGCGCTATTTTGTTTGTTGACGAGATTCATACTGTGGTCGGGGCAGGGGCGGTTAGTGCCGGGTCCCTTGACGCCTCGAATATTTTAAAACCGGCCTTAGCCGCCGGAGCGGTAAAATGTATCGGTATTACTACCTACGATGACTACAAGAACCATATCTTGAAAGATAAAGCGTTCAGCCGTCGTTTCCAGAAAATTGACGTGGTTGAACCGACTGAATCCGAAACGGAAGCGATTCTCAAAGGTTTGAAGCCGTTTTATGAGGATCATTACGATACCCGCTACGGCCTGAACGCGCTTTCCGCCGCGGTCAAACTGGCGTCGCGGCATGTCAACGACCGTTTTCTGCCGGATAAGGCGATCGATGTTATCGATGAAGCCGGCGCGACCAATCTGATGCGCCCGCCCTCACGCCGGAAACGGGTGATCACGGTCAAAGATATTCAGGAAGTGGTTGCCAGGATGGCCAATATTCCTTCATCGCGACTAACAGCCGGTGACGCTGAAAAATTGAAGAATCTGGAACAGGACATCAAAAAAGTCGTATTCGGGCAGGATCACGCTGTCGATAATGTTTGCAACGCCATTTGTATTGGGCGGGCCGGAATCGGCGACAAGCTGAAACCGGTTGGTTCTTTCCTCTTTTGCGGTCCTACCGGTTGTGGTAAGACCGAACTGGCCAAACAGTTGGCGGAGCAGCTAGGGATTAATTTTGTCCGTTTTGATATGAGTGAATATTCGGAAAAACATACCGTTTCAAAACTGATCGGCAGTCCTCCGGGCTATGTCGGGTTTGAACAGTCCGGATTGCTGACCGAGGCTATTTTGCGGACTCCGCATTGTGTGCTGCTGCTCGACGAGATTGAAAAGGCGCATGCCGATGTCTACAATATCCTCCTGCAGATCATGGATTATGGTACGCTGACCGACAATAACGGTCGGAAAGCCGATTTCCGCAATACGATCATCATTATGACCAGCAACGTCGGTGCGCGCGCGATGAGTACCGAAAATATCGGCTTTGCCGCCGATAGCCAGAAATTTATGGAAACCAGAAGAGAAGTTGAAAAATTCTTTACTCCGGAATTCCGCAACCGGCTTGACGATACGGTCTATTTCAACGCGTTGACTTATGAGTTGATGACTGAAATCGTTAAGAAATTCATGGACAGGTTGGGCGTTGATCTGCTGGAAAAACACATCACGCTCAAGATCAGCGACAAAGCGGTTGACTATCTGGCGAAGAAAGGTTTCGATCCCAAAATGGGGGCGCGTCCGTTGGAACGCCTGATCAAGCGGGAAATTCAGCGGGTTCTGGCTTCCGAAATCATTTTCGGTAAACTCGCCAACGGCGGTCAAGTTACCATAAACGCCAATAAAAACGGCCTGACTTTCAGATACCGTTCCGCGTAAATTATTTGATTTCTGAAAAAGGTTCTTTCGTTGTTTTAGTGGATTGTTCATATTTAAATGAAATCACTAAAGATCAATATGCTACTTCCCGGGAACGCGGACGTCTCGTCCGCAAGCAGGCGTTCTCGCCTGCAAAAATAGGTTTGGAGCCCGTTAAGTCTAATCCACTTGACGGCTGTAGATGCCGGTAAATACCCATGATTAACCAAACTCCTGAAACGGGTACGAGACGTACCCTTGATGCGGACGAGACGTCCGCGCGCCCAGGCAACGGGTACGAGACGTACCCTTGATGCGGACGAGACGTCCGCGCTCCCAGGCAACGGGTACGAGACGTACCCTTGATGCGGACGAGACGTCCGCGCTCACGGGGGCTTAATATGAATTGCTTTGTTTTGCAAAAAAGTTCATTTTAATTCTTTTAATAGTCTCTCCGGTTGATTGTTTTTTACTTGTAAGTGTTTGCAAATAAGTGATTTTTATTTATTTCTTAAATTAAGTGATGCTATATACTATATAAACAACACTTCGAAACTATGCTGCCGTAATCATCACAATTATCTCAAGTTTTTTCTGTTTATTATCTGTTTTTATGTTTTTCGTAAAAAAGATATAATTTATAACGATTATCATATTTTTATTGATTGAAATATGTGTTTTGCGCATTTATATTTATAATAGAGACAAAAATCGTAAAATAAGCGAGGTGTTATTATGAAAATCGGATTGGTGAAGGAAATAAAAACAGAAGAGTATCGCGTCGGCCTGACTCCGGTCAGTGCCGGTGAATACGTCAATTGCGGACATGAAGTGATGGTTGAGGCCGGAGCCGGTGACGGTTCAGGTTTTACCGACGCTGAATATAAAGAATATGGTTGTACGATTGTTACCGATAAGCATAAATTATTTGATGATGCGGAGATGATCATCAAGGTCAAGGAGCCGCTGCCGGTGGAATATGACTTTTTTCATCCGGGCCAGATTCTGTTCACCTACCTGCATTTGGCGGCGGACCGCGAATTGACTGAAGCGCTGCTGGAAAAGCAAGTTAAAGCGGTCGCTTACGAGACGGTTATGGAAAATGACGGATCGCTGCCGCTGTTGATGCCGATGAGTCAGATCGCCGGTCGTCTTGCGGTGCAGGAAGGAGCCAAATACCTCGAAAAAAGTTTTGGCGGACGCGGCATCCTGTTGGGCGGAGTTCCCGGTATTCGTAAAGGGAAAGTTGTAATCATCGGCGCCGGGATTTCCGGGACAAATGCCGCCAAGATGGCAATCGGCCTTGGCGCGGATGTGACGGTGATGGATATTTCCGCCCGCCGATTGCAGGAAGTGGACGATATTTTCGGTTCGCATATTAAAACGCTGTTTTCGACCCGTTACAATATTCTGGAAGAAATCGCGACGGCTGATCTGGTAATCGGCGCGGTCTTGATTCCCGGCGCGGCGGCCCCGAAACTGGTTAGACGTGAAGACCTGAAGTTGATGAAACCCGGAGCGGTGATAGTTGATATCGCTATCGACCAGGGCGGATGTCTCGAGACTGCGCGTCCGACCAGTCATAACAATCCGACTTATGTGGTGGACGGGATCGTCCACTATTGCGTTGCCAACATGCCGGGGGCGGTCAGTCTCAGTTCGACTATGGCATTGACCAGCGTAACGAACAAATATGGTTTGATGATCGCCAATCTCGGGCTGGAAGCGGCGCTGGCCAAAAGCAAACCGCTGCAGGCCGGTTTGAACTGTTATGACGGCAAACTTACCAACAGCAATGTCGCAAGCGCGTTAACCATGGAATATACGCCTTATCCGGTATAATATATCAAGGCATAAAAAAGCCCGGGATAAAAATTATCCCGGGCAGTAATGGATTATTCAGATTACTTATACCAGTCTTTCGGAAGGATATCTTTTTCGATTTCCAGCAGTTCTTCCATGATCATTTTGGCATCGCCGATATTGTTGATCAGAGGATCGGTCATCATGGCGCGGAGCAGAATCTTTTTATCACATGTGACTGCGGCCTGTGCCGTCAGTTCGTGACTGTCAAGGACCTGCATTTGCAGTCCCAGAATTCCGCGCGGCATTTCGCCGAACGGTTTGGGCTGCGGGCCGTTTTCCATGTCGACGGTACATTCAAGTTCGAGGAGTGCATCGTCCGGCATATTGGTCACCGCGCCGCGATTGGGACTGTTGATAAAGAACGGTTTGCCGAGTTTACCCCACATGCTTTCGATGATATCGGTTGCGTGGTCGCCATGCCGATTATCGATAAACTCTTCAATCGGGGTTTCGCCTGAAGCGAGCTTTTGGGTTTTTTCCCAGGCTGCGGCCATTTCTTCGGCGCGATTGTAGGCATCAAACGGGATGATCGGTTCCGGGGTGTTGGGCATGACGCCGTAGCCCTGGAAGAACGGGACATATTCTTTGGTATGGCTGACTGCGGTCGGATATGCTTCATAGATATCCATTAGCTGCAGGGCGTAATCAAAGTTTAAGCGGGGTTTTGCCTTGAAGCTTGGTCCGTTGAAATTTTCCTTGTAGGAGTTTTCCGCCATCGTCTGTTTGATGTACGGCATACGGTCCTCACCGTCATAACGGCAAACGGTCATAAATGTGCAGTGGTTGATTCCGCCGATCTTATATTCGAGTTTTTCCAGCATTTCAGGCGTCGGTTCTTCATTTTCTCCAAGAATCCTGGCCAAGCGCATATGATAAGTTTTCGATCCGGGCAGATGATTGCCGTCGCACAGCGCGAATGATTTGACATTCGGGGCATAGCGCATCATGGCGATACCGAGAACGGAGGTCGGATTAATGAAGTTGATGACCCAGGCGTTGGGGCAGAGTTCTTCGACATCGCGGCAAACCGCCAGTACTTCCGGCACTTCACGCAGGGCGCGGAAGATCCCGCCGGGGCCGATGGTATCCGAAGAGCACATGGTGATCCCGTATTTTTTGGCTATTCGGGTGTCGACGCCGCGATACCAGGAGTTTTTAGCGGAAAAGCTTAAGACGATGAAGTCACAGTCGGCAATAACTTCCCTACGGTCAGTTGAGCCTATTACTTTTGTTGTTGAACCGGAAGCGTCAATAGCGCGCTGAGCCAGTTCCATCATGGTTTTAAGGGTGTCGGGATTGGTGTCTACCAGTACCAGGGTGCCGCCTGAAAGAATCGGGCTTTTTACCATGTTCCAGATAACCGGTTTTCCGAAAAAATAACTGCCGGCTCCGATTACCGCGACTTTTGGTCCGCTCATTTTGATACTCCGTTTTTGATCAGATGTTTGTTTTTAATATGAGTAACGGCTCCGACAAAAGTCGCGCCGCGCCTTTTGCGCCCTTGCCGACGGCTGTTTTCTTCAACTTCATTTAAAGACCGCTGAGGGTATTCGCATGAATCCGAAAGAAAAAATCCGCTCGGTAAATGCCGACAAAATCCATCACCGGGACTTTTGGCGGTGCCGTCTGAGTCTCAATCAACTTTGAAAATCATACAACTTTGAAAATCATATTTTTTAATAATTGTTGCATTGTATTTTATGAAACTGATATTAATTTAAAGTTTGACAGAGCATTTTTCAATTGAACAATTGTATAATAGATTGTATTATTGTAGCATATGAGTGAATACATTCAAAAAGCGGTTTACCGGGTAAAATTCACCGGGGACGACGCGCCGTTGCCGTTCTCCGTACGTTCGGCCGGGCATTATATTCTGGAAGAGGACCGGCGGGAATATCATCTGGACAGGAGCTTCACCCAGTTGTACTGGTGCATCCGGGGAAAAGGCGAGGTGGTTATCGACAGGAAAGCCTATTTGTTTGAGCCTCAACAGGCATTTTACTATTTAAGCGGGGATGATCACATTCTGAGCGGAATTGAGGCTCCGTGGGAATATCGCTGGTTTACTCTTGACGGTCCGATGGCGGTGGCTTTACTGCGTGGTTTTCAGTATCCGCGTAAACCATTTTTCGCGGGGAAGTGTCCGGAGGATTTATTTGAAACCCTGGAAAAACGCATCCATAACTCGACAATTACCGAAATGCGCAATCTGACCGCGGTCGCCTGGCAGATCCTGGCCGCCGCCGGAGCAGGGGAACGTGCCGTGGGGAGTGAAGAAAAGCTGCTGCAGGCCTTTTTCGCGATGGTGCGTGACAACTTTGCCAATGAAAGCGTCAACATAAATGCCATGGCGGATATGCTGGAGGTGCATCGTTCGACGCTGACCCGGGTCGTTCGCCGGCATACCGGGATGACGCCGGGGGAGTATCTCTATGATTTCCGGTTGAGAAAAGCTCTGGAAATGTTGCGACTGACCGATATATCGGCCGGAGACGTGGCGGTTGAGTGCGGAATTCCGGACCCTTGTTATTTTTCCAAAGTCATCAAAAAGGCTGTCGGGGTAAGCGCCTTGACGTATCGCAAACGTTACCGGACGTGATCAGAGGAAGGCAATCCCGGCCGCGCCGGCGGCAATGACCAGGATTATCGGGTGAACATCCCATTTCCATATCGCGCCGACGGCGACAAGCAAAATCAGGCAGGCTTTCCAGTCGAAAGCCGCGAAAAGATTGGGAGCGTAAACCGATTCCACATCGAGAATCGAGATCAAACCGATCTGGACCGCGGCGGCGGCAATCAGTCCGGTCACGGTCGGCCGCAAACCGTAAAAGATTGATTTGGCGAACTTTGATTCATAAAAATGGAAAAAGAAGATGGCCAGAAACATCAAAAGAGTGAAAGACGGAAGGACAACCGCGAATGACGCGGTGAGCGAGCCGCCGACTCCGCCCATATGATACCCGACGTAAGTCGCCATGTTGATGGCGATCGGCCCCGGTGTGATCTGCGATACCGCCAGCATATCCACGAATTGGTCTTGAGTCATCCATTTCTGATCCAGCGACTCCTGCAGCAGCAACGGCAGGATTACGTAACCGCCGCCGATCGCGAATGAACCGATCCGGGCAAAAGAATAAAACAGTTTCCAGAGTATTATCATACTTTATTCTCCGGTTTGCTTTCTTTCTTCAGCGTATATTTCAGAAGCACTCCAGCCGCTGCTCCGAGGATGATCATATAGATCGGGGATACCCTGAAAAATACAACCGCGACAAAGCCTAGTATCGCGAAAAATATACCTGTCTTATCGACTACCGCTTTTTTCCACATCCTGACGACCGCCATAATTACCATTGCGGTAACAGCGGCCCGAATGCCGCCGAAAGCTTTTTGGACATACGGATTATCGGCAAACCTGGTGCAGAATGCCGCGATAGCCATGATAATCAGAATTGACGGGGTTATGACTCCAAGCGCGGCGGCAATCGCCCCCGGCAGTTTCTTTTGTTTGTAGCCGACTAAAGCGGCGGTGTTTACCGCGATAATTCCGGGGATTGACTGGGATAATGCGTAATAGTCGAGGACTTCCTCTTCGGTTACCCAGTGATGCTTGTCGACCGCTTCGCGCTGAATTATCGGCAGCATGACATAGCCGCCGCCGATGGTTACCGCGCCGATCTTAAAAAAAGTTGAATACAGGTCGTAATATATTTTCAGCTTACTCATTATTTTTCCATTTTCCAGTAAGGGCCTTCCGCTGTCTTTGCCGGTTTGAGACAGGACCGGCTTTGCGGCGGGGTGCCTCGGTTGATTACTTCCGCCAGATCCTTGATTACCGCCTGGTTGTTAAAAATATAGTTGTGTCCGAGGAGCTTCCGGGAGACAAGCGATATGTCAATGGTATCGATTCCCTTTATAATGACCGGATGATGCCCGTCGCCCAGTCGCTGGTAAGTGGTTTTCAGTGAGGCGGAGGACGACATTGCCAGATCCTTTGTGGAAACATAGAGGACAACCGGGACTCGCGATGCCAGCATTTTCGGGGCGATATCCACCTTGAAGACTTCCGAATCAATATCCGGCGCGGCCATGATCAAGGCTTTAAACCGCTGGACCAGCAGCGGGTCGTCTGAAATCAAGTCATTGAAGGCCCGGGTCATGCCGCGATTGCCCATGCTGTGGGCGATCAGATAAACCTGACTCGAACTGTCGGCGTACAGCAGATCTTTTATGAAATTTTTGATATTGACTTTGGACCACTTAATGGTCGCTTCGTCGGCGAAGTATCCGTTCAGCTTGTCCCGGGAGGCCCAACTGAAGAAGATCGGCAGTCCGTCAAATTTCAACGAATAAACAATCTGCGCGAATTTTTTCGCGGCGTCGTCAAATGATTCATTATAGCCGTGGATAAAGATTATGATCTTTTTATTTTTTCCGGTTGCAAGCTTATGTCTTACTGCTGACAAAAACTGTCGTTTGTCAATTTTCTTCAAGTCTTTTATGTGGTTGTACAAGTGCGGTTTAAAATACCAGATGGACTTGCGCCTGGCGGCGTCTTTTTTGATATCGATCGCCACCTGGCAGGTTCCGAAGCTGACCGCTGAACCGCGTTTTTCGCCATATTCAAAATCGGATTTGTTTTCGTTCTCAATATTCCGGTCAGTCGCGTAGAACAGCGCAACTTCACCTCTTGCGAGATCGGCTGGAGTGGTTTTGATCTGGTTTTCGGAAACGCAGCCGCAAGTTGCCGCAAGCATTAACGCAAACAAATATCTGTATCGTTTTAAATATTTCATAATATTCTCTTCTTTTTCATTATGTAAATATTATCCAATTGTCCTGAAAATCAATATTTAATGGTTATTTATGGCGCTCAAAATCCGTTATACGGATCAGGATTCCAGTTCGGCCTTGAGGATTTCCAGTTCTTCCCAGCGGGCATACATGGCTTGCAGTTCTTCCTGAAGGGTTTCCAGTTTCGCGTGAAGCTCCTCCGCTTCGTGTCCGTGGTCCGTGAAAAAATCAGGCGAACTGAACTTTGAGTTTATGCCCTCGATCTCCGCTTCAGTTTCCAGAATGCGCTCTTCCATTGATTCCAGTTCCCGCTGATCCTTGTATGAGAGCTTGCCGGCTTTGTTTTTGACCCTGGTTTCAGCCTTAGCCGGTTCTTTAACCGGGGCCGGCGCGCTTATTCGCCCGGCGCGTTTTTCGAGATAGTTGTCGTAATCGCCCAGCTCGTAGATTATTTCGTCATTGTCCTCAAAACCGAGAATTGAAGTACAAACCCGGTTCAGGAACCAGCGGTCGTGGCTGACAGTTATGACGCAGCCGTCATACGCCGCCAGCGCTTCTTCCAGCAGCCGCAGGGTTGACAGGTCAAGATCGTTTGTCGGTTCGTCGAGGATCAGGAAGTTGCCGCCGTCTTTCAGGATTTTGGCGATTATCAACCGGGCTTTTTCGCCGCCGGAGAGACGTTCCACAGTGGTATTGATACGTTCATCGGTAAAAAGGAATCTTTTGAGATAGCTCCAAACCTTGATAGTTTCGCTGCCCAGCTTGACAAATTCCCGGTCATCGCTGATTTCCTGGATGACCGTGTTTGTCGGGTTGAGTTTCAGGCGATTCTGGTCGATATAATTGAATTTCACGGTCTCCGCAACTTCGATGCTCCCGGAATCCGGGGCCAGTTCCCCGGTCAGCATTTTCAATAATGTGGTCTTACCGCAGCCGTTGCGCCCGACAATCCCGATGCGGCAGCCGGGTTCAAAGACAAAATCAAATTTATCAAACAGTCTGGTGTTGCCAAAAGAGATGGAAACTTCATTCATGGCGGCGACTTTATTACCGAGGCGGTCGGCCGGCGGGATAACCAGTTCGATGTCTTCGTCTCTTTCCGGCGGGGCCTCCGCGGCGATCGCGTTAAAGCGTTTCAAGCGGCCCTGGTTGCGTCTGGTCCTTGCTTTGGGATTTGAACGGACCCAGTTGATTTCGGTTCGCAAAAAGTGCTGGCGTTTCTGTTCCGATTTTTCTTCGAGTTCATGCCGCTGGGCTTTGCCGATCAGAAAGTCGGAATAATTACCGTCGTAGGAATAAAATTTGCCCCGGTCAAGCTCCACGATCCGGGTTGCCAGATTGTCCAGAAAATAGCGGTCATGAGTGACGAAAATACAGGTTCCCCGCCAGGATGCCATGAAATCCTCGATCCATTCAACTGTTTTCACATCAAGATGGTTGGTCGGTTCATCAAGCAGGAGTAGATCCGGTTCGGCCGCGACGGCCCGGGCCAGAGCGACCCGGCGGCGTTCGCCGCCGGAAAGGTTTTCACACAGCATGTCGCCCGGGGGAGTGCGCAGGGCTGACATATAGGCTTTCAAGCGGGATTCCGGGTTCCACTGGTTGTGCAGGTTCAGCCATTGTTCAAGTTCGGCGTGTTCCGGCGATTCCAACGGCAAAGATTCATAGCGTTTCAAGGCGTCGTAGACGCGCTGCTGTCCGTCGCGAATGTTTTCGGCAACAGTCCGGCTGATGTCCACAGCAAAATCCTGCGGCAGATAGGAAACAGTTAGTCCGGTGGTTCTGGTAACGATGCCGGAGGAGGGGATTTCCGCTCCGGTCAGGATTTTCATGAAAGTTGATTTGCCGCAGCCGTTTCGTCCGACCAGGCCGATACGTTCGCCCTCGTGAATGGTCAGGGATGCCTGATCGAGCAGCGTTTGAGTTCCGATATTGATGGTTAATTCGCTTGCGGTCAGCAAGACTTTTTCGTTGAATGGAGGCATAATTTTATTTCTGGAAGTATTTTTGTTCGATTGAATCGAGATATTTTCTCAGTTCCGGTGAGGTTTCCCGATGGTTGCGGCTGTCTGCGTCAAACTCCGCTTGCATTCTCACCCCGGGCGGGACTTTTCGGACTTCAATGTCATAGAGGACTTTTTCGATTTCTATCTGCCGGGCAATGGCCTTTTCGGCCGCCTGCAGATCGTCATAAAGTTTTTTCGCGGCTTGCTGGCGATCGGGGTCGTCCAGTATTTTAACGAGCCGGTGGTTAAGTTTAAGAAGTTCGCGTTGGACCGGGACGGGGGCGGAGTTTGCCAGTTCGGCCAGCTTTTGGGAAGTTTTTGCAACCACTTTTTGCGGTTCGACCATCAGGAATTTTTCCTTGGGAATATCATAAATTTTTGTGGTGGTCTTTTTGGCTTTAGATTTGCCGGTTTTAACCAGGCAGGGGATGTTGTAAAAATATTTCATGCCTTTAGCCAGCGTTTTTCCGGGAAGCGGGAAAAAATAGTTGATGAATTTCATTTTGATCGCGGCTTCAAACCAGAACTGCATTTTATCCCGATCTGAAAAATTGACCGCGTCCGGAGTGTCTTTCAGCATACGGTTGACTTTTTTCAGGATTACCCGGCCGGCGCTTGAGTCAAAAACCCGCTCAGGTGAATATTTGCCGGAAGCGCTCATGATTACCATGTCGGCCGGAGCGTTGTCCGACGAGCGACTCAACCGATGCAGTTCTCCAAGCAGGAAGCAACAGTAATCCTCATACACCAGATAGGCCGAACCGTCGGTCGGCAGCAGGGGATTCTCAATCAGATCCCTGAGTTTCGGCAGCTTGCCGGAGCGGGCTGCCGCCAGAATCGCCGGCATGTAGGTCACAAATGAAAGGTTGGGAGCGTTTAGCTTGTACCGGATCGCGCCGCGCAGGCCGGCAATATACCATTCCGGCAGGGTTATCTCCTCTTCCTCCTCCGGCTTGATGCCGCATTTAATCAGGGACAGAGCAGTCAGTAGTTTGCGGTCGGTTATGCCGTTGTCCCGTTTGGTGATCTCATCCGCGTTGAGATATATGGAGATATTTTTGTCAACCGGGAGAATGGCAAACCCGCCTTTAAGTTTTTTATCGATAACGATTATGCGGCAGTTGTATTTGGCGCCGGCCGGACTGAAGCGCAGGTAGCCGGAAGTGATCCGATCAGCCATTGCCAGGTATTTGCGTGCGGCCTGATTTTTTTTGTTTTCCGACTGCAGTTCAATTTTGATCCCGTCGGAAGTCTTGAAGCCGCTGCCGGAAACCTGCCACAACTCTCCGGTTAAAACCGCTAAAATAAATGTAAAGATGACTTTTTTCATTTGTCTTTTTGTTAAATCAATGTAAATTCAAATATACGCTACGTAAGATAATCTCATAACCGGCGATTTTAAAGCCGTGAAACGGAAAAAATGCCTCAAACACAGAAACAATTTTATCCTGCGGCGCTCACAGTCGCCGGCAGCGACAGCGGCGGCGGTGCTGGAATTCAAGCCGATCTCAGAACTTTTTCCGCATTCGGCGTGTTCGGATGCAGTGCGATTACCGCTATAACCTCCCAGAATCCGCGCGAAGTCAGACGGGTGGACGCGCTGCCAGCAGATTGCGTGGCGACTCAACTTAAGAGCGTACTGGACGCCATCGGGGTGGGGGCAGTTAAGACCGGAATGCTGTTTGATGGTGGTATTGTTGCGGCGATAGTCCCGATTCTCGCTAAATCGAAACTGCCGCTGATCGTTGATCCGGTGATGATCTCGACCAGCGGGGCAGAACTGCTGAAGGAGGACGCGGTCGCCGCGGTACGGGAAAAACTGCTGCCGCTGGCTGCCTGGATCACTCCGAATATACCTGAAGCGGAGTTGCTGACCGGAAATAAGATAAACAGTCCGGACGACATGAAAGCTGCGGCGATACATTGTTCCGAACTTTGGAATTGCGGCTGCCTGTTGAAGACCGGACATCAACTCCATGGCGATACCGCGAACGATGTGGTTGCCTACGGCGGAAAGTTGTATTATCTTTCATCCCCGGTCTGTGAGGTGTCGAAATTTGCCGCCCACGGCACCGGCTGTACTTTGAGTTCCGCGTTGACGGCGGCTTTTGCGCTGGAATTTCCCTGGAAAAAGGCTTTAAAGATGGCTAAAGGTTTTGTCTACGGTTCTTTAAATGAAAGCATTCCGATCGGCCCGGGAATAGCGGCCATGTATCCGCCGTCGGATTCGTATCTCAACATGGTCGACCTGAAAAGAATTGATTGAACCGGGAGAAACACCATAAAAAATTTATTGGCAGCAGTAATAATAGCGGGAATATGCTTCTCTTTGACCGGCGCGACCCAGCAGGCGGTCAGATATAAAGAAGCTCATGGCCGGCGTTATGTTTATCTGCGGGACGTTGCGACTTATTACGGACTGAAGTGTTATGTCTGGAAAGAAAAAACTTCGCTTTACGGGCGTTATGCCAAGTTTGAGTTCACCCACGACAAAAGATCTGCTGTTTTGAATGGCGTCCGCACTACATTGTATTATGCGCCATTCCGGGCCGGGGTCCAGGCCTTCATCAGTGAACAGGATTTATATAAGATACTTGATCCGCTGCTTCGCAAAGAAGCGTTGCCGAAACGCCGGACAAAAGTCATTTTGATCGATGCTGGTCATGGCGGCAAAGATCAGGGAGGGCGCGGCAAAAAGCTGCTCGAGAAAAATCTGGTGATGACGGTTGCCAATGATTTGCGGGATCAGCTCAAAAGACTGGGGTTTTCCGTTCTGATGACGCGTTCAAGCGATTATAAAGTTTCATTGGAGCGGCGGGCTGAATTGTGTAAAAAATATAAAGCCGATCTTTTTGTTTCGGTTCATGGCAATATTGCCGGCAGCAAAACAGTCAACGGCATTGAGACATTCTGTATGACGCCCGCCAACACCGCTTCGAGTAATGGCGGCAAACCTAAATCCAAGAGTGAGGCCGGGAATAAATACGATATATATAATTACGCGTTGGCTTATCAGGTGCAGCGATCACTGCTGCGGCGAACCAAAGCGGAGGACCGTGGAGTAAAGTTTGCCCGATTTTACGTCTTGAAACATTCTTCATGTCCGGCGATTCTGGTCGAGATCGGTTTTCTCTCAAATGAAAAAGAGGAAAAATCCTTGAGTTCAAGATGGCGTCAGCAGCAGACAGCCAAAGGTATTGCCGACGGCATTATGGCGTACCGCAGGATGATGAAATGAGTAAGGAGTCATTCAAAAATAACTGAAACTTTTTACTGGCGTCTCAGGGGAACTTTCGGCTCCGCCGGTTCAAAGCCGGAGTTTCTCCCCGATACCCTCAGGATAAAGTTCTATTTATTTCTTCACTACTCCTAAACTCTGCCGGTGGTTGAAAGTTGACAGTTGAAAGTGTATATTCTTATTCAGCTTTATGGATAAGCGTGGAACGGGATTTTTTCCGCAACCATTGCTAATGTCTAATTTCTAATTAAAGTCGCGCTGGGCGTGACGCTTTAAGGAGGACTTAAAATGATTGAAAGAATCGCTAGCAGTTGTGATGATGTACTTGCGTACAAAATTACCGGAAAAGTCACCCTGGACGAATATCTTGGAGCCGAAAAAGAATGGCTTGCCGCCATCGAGGAAAAAGGTAAAATAAAAATGCTTATCGAATTGGGCGATTTGCAGTTTCCTGAACTGAAAGTGTTTTTCGAGGATTTCAAGCAGGGGATGAAACATTGCAAGGATTTTTCGGCTTTCTGCGTGATCGGCGATCACACCTGGGAAAAGGTCTGGTCAAATGTATTCTCAACAATCATGCATATCAACCTAAAATACTTTGATGTTTCCCAGTGTGAAGCGGCCTGGGAATGGATCAAGAACGAATAAATTCAATTTGCCTTGCGCAATGCTCGCGCTTATATATATGTAAATTTGTAGTAATAACGAGGACCGGACAGGAATAGTGTTATTCCGGCTGGTCATGGGATTAATTATTTATAATGCCTAAAGAAATTGAACGAAAATTCCTGGTGATAAATGACTCATGGCAGAACGAGTTTGATTCCGGTGTGGAATATCGCCAGGCCTACATCACCACCGCAGGACGCGCGACGGTTCGCCTGCGTACCGCCGGGGATAAGGCTTTTTTAACCTTAAAGGGACCGGCGTCCGGAGCCAGCCGCGACGAGTTTGAATACGCGGTGCCTTTTGCTGAAGCGCTTGAGATGCTGGATAAACTGTGCGATACCCCGGTTGTGCACAAAACCCGTTATACCCGGCAATACTCCGGCTATGAATGGGTGCTTGATGTGTTCCACGGCGCCAACGCGCCGCTGGTCATGGCCGAGATTGAATTCAGCGATGTCGAGTGCGACTTTGATCTGCCCGCCTGGGCCGGGGAAGAGGTAACCGGCGATCCCCGTTACACCAACGCATCACTCAGTGTCAATCCATACAGCGCCTGGATATAATCTATCGCTAATTTGAGGTGTTTTTTATGATTGAATTTGACTATCTGCAAAAAGGGCTGTATGCGTTGGCGCGGGCTCACCGCGTTAGTAACATGTCTGGACACCTTGGCGCCGCTGTTGTCGCGGGGTATTTTATTGGAGAACAGCATCCGGACCTTGATAAGAGGGTATATAAGGGAATTGAAGCGGAGCTGGACCGTATTATTCTCGGTGAGTCTGTATTCAGTCCCGGCAAGGATGCTGTTATCAGTGCATCCGAAATGTTTGAACCTTTCGCGAAAGAACAACCGAAAGCGAGTTTGATCGGAGACATCGCGGAAGCTTTGGCCGGTAACATCGATCACACGCGGCAATCCGGACACAATGTCATTTTTGCCACGATTGCCATTCGCGCCCTGAAAGATCATCCGGAGTTGGCTTTGCCTGCCGTTGTTGATGGCATCCGGAAACTGATCGCCGGGTTCGACGGGGCATCACCCGGCAGCGGATATTACGGCAAAGAGAAAGGCCGGATTGACGGGAATAAGATCACTTTACAGGATGATGAATCTTTTCCGAGCTATGCCAACTTGAACGAGATGGGGAAGGCTGTTCTCGACGAATTGATTTTTCGTCCCGGGCAGCGTCGTGAAGGATTTGGAGGAATGCATCATATCATTAATCACGCCGCGGCGTTGGCGGAGCTGGAAAATTACGGTTATCCGGAATTGGCCCGCGAGGGTTTACCGGCGCATCATCAACACCTGATGTTGTTCAGGTCTTTACCGGATGTTGCGGATGAACACGGCGTGGAAACACCGACTGAATTCTCTCCGTTTGCGGCGGAGTTCTGGAAGCCGGATAAAATCCGCCGGGAACGAGCGCATCTTACCCATCGTGTAAAAACGATGTACGGCTTCCAGGTGCTGACCGGGTCGATTGCGGAACCAGACAAAATTAAAATCGCGACTGATAATCTGCGTTATCTTATGTAAGTGATCTTCTTGTAATACAATGTCTTATGTTATAATTAAAATCAAACTGTCTGTTTATTATTAAAAATCATATCCTAAAATGTTATTGTTAAATTTATATTGAAAAAACGCCGGTTATCAATTATGTTATTGAGAGCCAGGTGTTCAACTGGGAGTGATCCTGAGTTTGGGGCAGGATCGAATAAAAAGAGCTTGAGAAATAGAGGGAGGTCGTCGTGGTCAAACCGGAAGCAGCCTTTAGATATGGTAAAACAGAGCGAATATTGCCGGTCCTGATTGGCGGAGTTACTTTATTTTTTGGAATAGCCATCATTGCATGTCTGTCATATTCCTGGATAAAAGGAGAAATTACCGGAGATTTTCTGTTGCTGCTGATTCTTTCGCCGGTTTGTCTGGTTTTCATCGGCTTTGCCCAGTATGTGATGGTTCAGCAATGCAAAATTGCTTTTTCAGAGTATACTGTTACCGCTGCGGGGTTACAGGTGAAACGCTTCAATAAAACGGTTTGCCTTGCCTGGCATGAGATTGCCGATTTCGAAATGTTGCCGAATAATAATTTCAATGGGCTGATTCTGTATCCGGTTGCGGATAAACCGGTCAGAATTACTCCGTCACTGATTGATTATACGTTGTTTCTGAAAGAGATTGCGAAATATTACGAGCCTGTGGCTGAATACGTTAACGGTAGAATGCGGGTAATACCAGAAAAGGAGTTAATTCGTCGTAAACGTTCCGGGCGGCTGGAGACCTGGAAATCGATCGGCATGATCCCGGTTATCCTGATAATCCTGCTGCTGTCTGTGTTCGGAGTATATTTTTCTTTTGAAGAAATGCTTACCCAAAACCACATTCTGGAACACGGAGTGACGACAACTGCTTTAGTGCTGAAAGTCGTGAATGACGACGATGATACGTTTCTGAAGATTGAATATTGCGATGATAAAGGAAAGAAGCATCAGGGCAGTTATGACGTATCCGAAACATTTGCTTCCGAACATCCGGAAAAAAGCAAGGTGCAGGTTTTGTATGATCCATGCGAACCTCGGGATATGATGATTAAAGAGCAATACAATCCCAGGCGCAAATGGGCCGCTTTGATTATATTCACCCCGATCACTCTGGTGCTTTTCTGCGCTTTGAGCAATGTGATGAATAATTTGGCGGCGGGGAGGCGTCAGGTATTCGAGTTAATGATTGCGAAGCAGGATGAAAATTATAAGATCATATTTAATGGCTTGCTCCCGACTCTTGCGCTTAGTTCACAGGCATGGCCGGATAAACACCGGGGATTGCCACTTGTGGTGCTGGCGTACTCCGGGGGCAATTCTCAAAAGTCTCTACACATATACGCCTCAGACCTGGAAAAAGCGGATATCAAAAATGAGGCTATTGAGGATGCCGCTATGATTCTTGATCCGGATAATGCGGAAAAATTATATCTTTCCGGGGACTATGAAGAAGATGTAAAATACACCTATGCGATTCTGCCAGATGCTGCACTGGAAAATCCGAAACAGTGGTTTTTGAATAATATTCAAGATTACGATAACCTGAATTGTTTTTCACCCGAAATAAATTTTTATTGTCATTCTGACGAGGCAGGGCCTTTTGCTCAGAACGAGATTAACGACGCATTGGACCGGCTGATCGCGACGCAACTGCGTTTTTTCTGTTATCTGTCGCCGCCTTTTGAGTTCACTTCAAGGCCGATGCGGGAACTTTTATGTATCAATGAATATCCTGATAGCATAATGCTGGCATTCAATATGACTAAAAAAGGCGTCTCAATATTTTATCGGGCCGGAAACGATAAACAGGTGACCTTGCTGACCAATAAAAACGGCTTTCTTGAGTGTAGAATGGGCCATTCATTGCCCCGGTTTATGTGGAAACAGCATTGGTATACATCTTTGAGCGGTCTTTTAATGGCACCGTTCTCCTTGTTTGTTTTACTGTTGACCCTGATTGTGTGGCCGATTTCCTGGTTTGAAAAATTCTTTAAAAAACGTGCCCTGAAAAAAGCGCGCGAGGAGGAGGCTGGTCAAACCGGTAAATGATTTTTATATGATCCGTCACAACAACACGACAACTAATTAAAATATCCTGGAGGAATTGTCTTTGTCTGAGAAAACAAAATTTTATCGCATGGGTTTGAATGACAGACTGGAAGCTACTTTGTTTACCGGCTGGTTTTGTTTTTTTCTCATTCTACTCACATTGATGCTGCAATTTTGTGCAGGTCCATCAAAAGGAGAGGGCGTTGGTTATAGGGGATATATGGTCCTGTCAATAGCTGGGCTGATCCTGTTTGTTTTTGGAATTATAAAATACCTTAACTTGAGCATCGGATATGCGGTCAATAACGATGGATTAATTGTCAGGAGCAAGGGTAAGGAAACGGTTTATTCATGGAGTGATTTAGTCGATTATGAATTGTTATGCCGGGATATTGGACTTGTTCTGCATTGTCGCGACGGGAGGGAGCTGGCGTTCCCTGTTAAACTCAAAGGTTATCAGGATCTGGTATCCGCAATCGCCGAAAATTGCCTGTTACTCAAAGACCTGGACCTTGACGGACAGCGGGTGCTGGTCGAATATGAACGGAACCGGCATCATAAGCAAATGCATTATACCATGATGAACCGGCTCGGCATTGCCGCCTTGTGTATTGTGATCGCAGGGGTGCTTGCCTGGTTTATTCTCTGGCTTGTTCCCCGGTGGAGTTATTATATCAAAGACCTTGAAGCTCAAGTGACCTCGTTGAACAGCCGGGAGGTTACTGGCGATGAAAATGTTTATGCTGTCGCGGATTGGTATAAGAGGTATACGCCGTATTTGCCGGTGCCGTTCATTTGTCTGTTATGTGCGGGCGCCAGTTTGCTCTTGAGAAATATGGTTTATGGTGATAAAGAGGTGTACCGGTTCAAATTGCGGCGGAATTCGGATTATTGTTCAATCGGGATGCTTGATGCAATTGGGTTTATGTCCCCTCCCGCTCCGCAGGCCCTGACGGCCGCCGCGTGGTCTGAAAAGCATGCTGGAAGAGCAATGGTTTTGTTTGCCGATGACTATGGGCGCAGCCGCAACTATGTCGCGGTAAAAAGGCTTTTGAATGAAAGGCAGGTAAAATATCAGGAAATAAATATTGGTCCCGGCGGGTTTTCGGCTATTTTAGACGTGGAGAACGCTATAAAGTTTATTAAATCTCTGGATTATGCGTCGCAGATCAAAATCTGTTATCTGGTCCTGCCGGAAAGAGCTGACGCTGACCCCAGACAGTGGGTTTCTGAACACATTAAGAAGCCCGCTAAATCCGATTGCGCCAATTCAGAGTTGATCTTTTATTCACGCCCCATGACGGCTGGAGATTTCAGTCCGGATGAATTTCCTGACGCGGTTGACCGGTTGCTGGCAATCGCCTTGCGAAACTTCTGCTGCCTGGCTCCGCCGGAGTCACTGACGGCAAAATCCTTGCGTGAGCAGTTTGCCATTGAATCATTTCCGGATGAGTTTATGATCGGATTTCAGCAAACCGGCGGAACCTTGAGAATCTATTTGCGCGACTGTCATCGGCACCGGTGCAGCGTTATATCTTATCGGGGCGGGTATTGTGATGTTGTTCACGATCAGAAGCTGCCCGGATTTATGAAAAAACACAATGTTTTAATCTCGCTTGGTTACTTTATATTCGGACCGCTGCTGCTGGTCGGTTGGCTCTTTTACGGACTTGCCTGGGTGATCGCAAATTTTGAACAAAAAGTTATATCCAGGGAAGGTGAATATGCTGAATAAGAAGGAAGAAAATATCAGATATTACCGGTATATGTTGAGAAAGAGTTTGCCGGTTTTCGGAGTTGGATGTTTTCTTGTCCTGTTTGCGCTCTTCACATTATCAGAGAAGCATAACAGTTCATTTTTGTTTTATTTTATGATTTTCCTGGCGGTAGCCGGGGTTGGACAGATCGTTATGGGGGGACGTTTATTCTTTACCGCCTATGCGGTCAATAAGGACGGCTTGATAATCCGCGGTCTGTTCAAAACCCGGTTGATCCGATGGACCGCGGTTATTGATTTTGAATTGCTGCCGGAAGCCGACAGTGGCGGACTGCTCCTTTATATGGAAAATGTTGAGGCAGTAACCGTCAGTTACCAATTGAAGGGGTTTTATGATTTTCTCAAAGAAGTGGCCGACGTTTATAGACCTTTAGGGGAACACGACCTCAGCAAGCCAAGGCGTTTGCCGGCAATGGAGGCCGCGCGGCATGAGCTTAACCGGACAACTAGTCGACAGGAACGCACAGTGGCTTTTATCGCGGTATTCGGAATACTTGCCTTCTATGGGTACTTCTTTGTTTTTCGTTCAATCTACTCGAGTCTTGAGGATAAAAGTTACCGGAAAAGGGCGGTCACGGTTGACGGGACCATTTTTGCCTATGAGGATAATATAAATTTTCCTGGTGTGAAGATTCGATATACTGACCGGAACGGCAAACCGGCTGAATTTACGCATCACGGTGAATATGATTTTGCCGGCCAAAATCCGATTGGCTCAAAACTGCGGATCGTTTACGACCCGGAAGGGAAGCATGATACTTGCCTGGAATCCAAAATCCGCCCGGATGATTCAATGGATACACTCTATATTTCCCTGCCGTTTTTTCTGGTTGTCTTTTCGCTGGTATGCATGGAAATGGCAAAGAAGCTGGACGGCAATCGGCGGCTTTATGTGTTTCAATTGAATATTATTTCCGATAGATGTGTGATCAATTGTTCCGGTATCGGAGCGTTGCTGACTTCAGTGTATCAGTCAGCTTCGGATAAATTCGCCGGTTGCCCGTTGGCTATATTTGGAAAGGAAGACTATATATCTCCTTACGCCAGAAGCCTTAAGGGGCGAAGTATCGTTTTTACGAAAACATCTAAAGAGGTCTTGGTGCTTGATGCTGAGAATGCAAAACTGCTGCTGGAGTCACGGACTGAAAAAGATAGTCATAACCTGACATTTCTTGTGCTCCCGGAAGCGGCGGCGGCTGACCCCGGGCAATGGTTCTTCAACGCGATGGACTTTAACGGAAGTGTTGACGGCTGTTCTGATGATGTAAAGTTTTTCTGTGCTCCGTGTTCTTTCGGGCCGTTGAGCTCCAGCGAATTTGAGACGGTGCTTGACAAAATTTTGCTTCAACAGTTGGATTGGATATCGGACGAAGCGGGTATTGAGCCAGTTGGAAGCAAAGAATTCAAAGCTATTGTCGGGATCAAGTCATACCCCGAAAGCTTTGTCATAGCGGTTTCCCGCGATGACCGTGGGCTGAAGGTGGTTTATCGCAACAGCAATGAAGACGCTGCGACTTTTACGGTACTCGATAATGCCGGTGACTATATAAGCAAATGGGCGGTTCCGATCTATATGAGCCGGAAGTCATGGCTTTCGTTTCCGCTGATGTTGATTCTTGCCCCGATAAGTGTGTTTTATACTTTTTTCACTAAACGTTCTTTCCCGGTTGCTACTCTCCCTGAATGTTGGCGACTCCGAAAACTTCCTTGATATTGATAATTTTTTTGTGCATAAAGTTGATATTATTCATATTTTTTTTGATTAGCTGTTGACAAGCGAAAGATAATAACGTATAATATTGGTGACGCGAGTAACCAAAAGGTAATCAAAGAAATGAAAGTCAACCGAAAATTCATAGCTGAAAAAGCCGGAGTCTCAACCACAACGGTTTCCTATGTGATAAATAACACGCCTTCGGCCCGGATCAGCGAGAGCGTCCGCAAGCGGGTTATGCAGGTTGCAAGGAAATATAACTATATCCCTGATGCCTCGGCCCGGGCTCTGGTTACCGGGAAAACCTGTAACATTGGTTTTATCTATAAATCATCGATCATGGATTTTTTTTCTGATCCGTTTACCCATGAAGTATTTACCGGTCTGGAGCAGGAACTGGAAAAAAATGACTACAGCCTGATGTTCGCTCTGCTGAAGAAGTTCCAGGGCCAGGAGCTCAGTAATTCCGCGACCAGAATGCTGTCCGGCCGTTTTGTAGACGGGGTTATTCTTTACGGCGACATTGGAATTGAGATCATCAGGAAACTTAAACAGGCGAGAATCCCGTTTATTCTGATTGATTATCTGTTTGATGATGCCCCCTGCAACTCAATCCTGCCCGATAACCGGCGCGGTGCTAAGATGGCCGTGAATTATCTGCTTGAACAGGGATGCGAACGAATTTGTTGCTTGAACGGGGATTTGGAGGAATTTCAGCACCCGGCGTATGTCGAGCGTCCGGGCGGTTATACAGATGCGATGGAAAAAGCCGGCAGGGAACTGGATATTGTTTCAACCCGGCCGGATATTGATAGTTCTTATAATACAGTCACCGGCCTGCTCAAAAAAGGAAAGTGTCCCGACGCCTTTTTCGCTACTGGCGACCATATTGCTATCGGTTGTTTAAACGCGGTGAAAGACTTTGATAGTAAATTGCTTAAGGATTTGCGCATTATCGGATTTGATGATATTGCATGGGATGAGACAGTGCAGCCGGCGCTGTCAACAGTCAGGGTCCCTAAATTCGACCTGGGGGCGGAAGCAGTCAGGATGCTCCTCAGCGACGTCGATGCCGGAACCACCGGTACACGGACAGTCCGACTCGATACTGAATTGATAATTAGAGAAACATAAACGATACGTGTTTTTTTTGATTATTTGGTGACACGAGTAATCAAAAAGTAAATCAAAATGAAGAGAGGTAGAATTATGAAACTGAACGCTCCGGTTTATCGAGATGAAATGCCTGATCCTTTGATCATGGGACATTTCGTACCGTGGTTTACTTGTGATGATCCGAAAGGCTTTTCGGTGCCGGAACAGTATGCGTCTGACATAATTCAGCCGGAGCTTGAACCCTGGAGGCATTGGCGGAACAGTCGCAGCGAATACAGCCGCACTCATCTTTACCAGCCGATGTACGGTGAATACGATTCCCGCGACCCGGTTATTATCAGGCAGCAGATACATGATGCCGTCTCTTACGGATTAAACGGTTTTATCATAAATATCAACGGCAAAAATTCGGTTGAAAACATGTTCGGCCTCAGTCTGTTTGAGGAGATCAAAGCATATAATGAGGCGCATCCGGACAAGCCTTTTCTGTACATCATTTCCTTTGACTCCAAAGCGCAGAGTCCTACTGAGGGAAAAATACCGGTGTCGATTGAGGAGGATTTTAGTTATTTGCGGGATGTCTGGCTGACTGACGCGTGGGTCAGGAACGGGGAAAAACCGGTGTTGATGATTTTTGCCTACAATGATAATTATGAGCAGTACGCAACCGCCGCCGATAAGGTTTTTGATCATGGCGCCGACGTTATATGGCCTCATGCGGACCGTCAGAACGTAAGGTCTGCATACTGCTGGGTTGGGCCTGACCGTACTGATGACAGTGGGCTATGGTTGCATTGTGACGGGGCAGGGGTTAAACATATTGAGAATTTTTATCGCGATTGCGCTGCAAATGTTACTTCAATTGATTATATTATAGGCGGTGTCTGGCCCGGTTTTGATGATACTCTGGTGCGCTGGGCGTGGGATGACGGCATGGATCCGCATAATCTCAGACCGCGGATTATCTGTCGCAATACGACCCGGGGCAACACCCTTGAATTGACCTGGCGGGCGGTGGCCGAGTATATTTCGATTCAGCGTGAATCTTTATACAAGCTACCGCCGATGCCGATAGTTCAGGTGGTAACCTGGAACGACTGGGCCGAAGCGAGTGCGGTCGAACCGGATATGGAAAGTGGATACAAGAATTTGAGAATATGTCGAAAATACGTCGACGCTATTCAAAAAAACGCAGGAGTGACGGTATGAGAACATATAAAATCCGCCGTATGGCTGTAATGACTTTGCTTGGACTGGTGTCTGGCGGCGGCTTATTGTATGCCGAAACCGGGACCGGGGTAAAGGTGATATGCCATTACATGACCTGGTTCAAATATCGGGAAGGTCAAAACAGTAAAATTGAAATCGCGCACTGGAAGTGGGCCGGAAATAAAGCCAATCACAATCCTTTGAAATCGTATAACAGCAAGACTCGCGATATATATTCCAGATTTTATCCGCGTATCGGGATTTACGACTCCGGCGATCCGTTGGTAATGGATTATCATCTGCTGACCGCTAAAGCGGCCGGCATCAGTACAATGATTATTGACTGGTATATGCCGGAATCGAACAGTGACCGGGCTTTCCAAAGACTGCTTGATCGCAGTGAAGAATTAAACATGCAAGTAGCGGTCTGCTATGAAGAGAAAACCTGTTTTCCGCCCTGGAATAAAGTCACCACGCGGAATCAGGCGGTCGCCAAGGCGGTGAAAGATTTTTCATATATGAAGAAGTATTTTAAGCGTCCGGGATACTGGCAGCGAAACGGGCGTCCGGTGGTGCTGGTCTTTGGCGGCTGGGGCGACTGGGAACATGGCAAGAAACTTTTTAATGCCGCGGAATGGGACCGGATTTTATCGTCATCCGGTACTTCGCCCCGGATTGTACTGCAGAATTTCAAGCCGGAATATAAAAATATCAAGGCCCGTTTTGCCTGGCAGGGGGATAGGGCCTATACTAAATGGTATTATAAGACCGGCGACGCACTGGTTAAGCAGGGTAAATATGATTTCTATATCGGCAGTGTTTGTCCGGGATTTGATGATCGCGGAACCTGGGGGTGGAACTCCAAGCCGCGTTTTGAGGCCTATCTCGGGTTGGAAAACTTTGATCGCTATCTGACAGATTTCGATGATTCCGGCTGTAAGATAATTCAGGTGGTGACCTGGAACGATTTTGCCGAAGGCACAATGGTGGAGCCGACAGTTCAATTTGGCAATCTCTACCTTAACCGCCTTGGTGAGTGGAGCGCCAAACGCAATAATAAACAGTTCAATAAAATCAACACGCTATTGCCGTATCAATGGTTTTTTCTGGCGAAAAGTCTGAAAAAAGACGATCCAGGCATCGCCGAAGCAAGAAAATTATTGGCGAACGACGAATATGCCGCGGCTGCGAAACTGTTGAACAAACTAGCCGATGAAAATAAAATTGCAATTCCTCCTTATATTAGCTATAATAACGAATTCAAACCTTATAGTCAGAAAGCAGCTGTTAAGGCGGTTGTACCTGTGGAAACGAAGAGTAAATCGCAAAATTCGATCCGCTGGAAAAGCGACGGTTTCTTGAAACCGGGAGTTGACAATAATTATATTCTGAGCGGAAAAAATTATGGCGCGGTTGAAGAATTGAACCGGCATCGTGTAAACGAGACTTTAAGTTTGCAGGTGATAGCAGTTTCGCCGAATTCCGCATACACTGTGCAATTAATGATGTTTGACTCAAAGGGTAAATTCCTTGGCAGCATGGATCTGAAAAAAGGTTCGGCCCCTGAGGTTATTAATATAAATATGCCTGGATTGGCCGGGAAACTCAAGCCGGGAACGGTTGAGTCCTCGCTCAAAATATGGCTGGAAGGCAACGCGGATTCAAAGATTAAATTTATTTTGAAATAAAGAAAGGAAATAAGCCATGAGAAAACTGAAATTCACCCTCATTGAACTCCTGGTGGTGATCGCGATCATCGCTATTCTCGCCGCCATGCTGTTGCCTGCCTTGAACAAAGCGCGTGACCGGGCCAAATCGATTGCCTGTACGAATAACCAGAAGCAGCTGGGCTTGTCTTTGATGCAGTATGCCGGGGATTTTGACGGCTACTTACCACCGTCAATGTACAGTTATGAAAATATTTGGGCCAACATAATATTTTCTTATGCCGGCAACAACTACAAGATTTTTGCTTGTCCTTCAGATAACTATGTGCGCAAGGACGGCTATCATAAACTTTCTTATGCCTGTAATGCCGCTCCTGCCGGCTGGGGAACCAAGTATTATCCTTTTGGAACTTATTCCAGCGGCAATCCGGTTCATTATGGTTGGAAACTAAGTCAGTTGTGCCGAAATGGCTGGAGTGACGCGGTAAATCCTTCCGGTTTGATTTTGACCGCTGAACGTGCCGGCTCGGCTGACTCCGAATATTCAGGAGTATACAGTCCCTCCGGTGAAACGGGAACTTACACCGCTTTTGAACATTATGCATATGCGACCGCGGACAATTCAGGCTCACAGAGCCTGGTGATGCATGATAACGGCGGCTATCGCCAGAGTAATGTCCTGCTTTCTGACGGACATGTCGATTCTGTAAGCGGAATCAGACTCAATGCCATAGGCAAAGATAATAACTGGTTCCATGGCAACCCCTGGACCTGGGGGTGGGGAGAATAAGCTGATTTATGTTGGATTGTCGGAAACATCTGGTTCTGGAACCTCAACCCGGTTGTTATTGGGCCTCGAAAATGGTACTTAACCCGGCAATGATCCAGGACCCGGTCTGGGATAATGTCATTCACATGCTTTTCCGGGCTACCGGGCCGTGTCCCGATAAGCAGTTGCCGGGGCGGCCGCTGCCGTATCCGATATGTCTTGGCTATGCGGTCAGCCACGATTTTGGAGAAAACTGGAATTGTGATTTTTCCCGTCCCGCTTTAGCTCCCGAGGTAAAGTATCTCCGTAAAGAGGTGATTAGAAATGATCGGGTCAATTATGCCAACGGGTGTATTGAAGATCCGCGGTTGTTTTATTTTGAGAAACAGCTCTATCTGACTGTTGCCTGCCGGGTTTTTCCGCCCGGTCCGTATTGGGAAAAGGACGATCCGGCGCAATGCATGCCGGAGTGGGCTTTGTCGCCGGAATTTGAAATGAGTCGCGCGGTCAGGGAAAACTGTACCGTATCACTGTTGTACAAGGTTAATCTGGACGCTTTATCTGAAGGTTATTACCGTGCCGCCTTTGAGTATGTCGGTCCGGTTAGTGATCCTGAAAAGGGGGATAACCGGGATGCCTTCCTGTTTCCGGAAAGAATCGAGGTCAACGGCAAAAAACAGGTGGCGTGCCTGCATCGCCCTGCCGATCCCCGGGAATATGAAGTTGGCCGGGAACTGGACAAGCCTTCGATTTTTATTGCTTATGCCGATTCGATTGCTGATTTGCCGACAGAAAAGGCAAATCATCAGGTTCTGGCAACTCCGTTTTTTGACTGGGAGAGCGATCGTATCGGGGTAAGCTGGCCGCCAATTAAGGTCGCCACGGATAGATGGCTCCTGCCGTACCACGGCAAACAAGATGCCGTTACCGGATATACCCAGTCATTTATGATTCTCAAAACAGATACTGTCAAAGGATTAGTCATTGACGAACGCTGTTCAGAACGCTTGATGTATGCCAGTGAACCGTGGGAACTCGGAACCGCTTTTCCCACGCCTTGTCTGTTTACCTGTTCCGGCCTGTTGCTCGAAGATAAAAAATTACTCATGGGCTATGGCGCCGCCGACCAGAAAATCGGCATGGCGGAGGTCGAGCTGCGGAAAATACTGGATAAATTTACCTGTTTCTGATTATTCGCCCGCGGGGAATCCAATCGTCTGTGATATTGGAACTGCCACCCGGAATTGATTTGCCCGGTGTCGTCGCGGTTGCGGTCAGGTACATATTCATTACCTCGGCAACTTCTTTGCGGGAAAAGAAATTGCGTCCAAACAGTTCGCTGTATTGGCTGCTCTTTGCCGACATTACCCCGCCGATATTGACACGCTGCCCGTTGCGGACCGTTACGCTGGCGGTCAACGACTCGACTTTAACATTTTTGCGTTTGCCGCCGACCAGGTAACTTATTTCCGGATATATCTGCACGTGGATCATTCCGTTATCGGAGTAAGTCGGCAAAACCTGCAAACTTACTCCGATATTGGTGTATTGCGGCTCGTCCGGCATCGATTCTATCACGGTCGGAGCCGAACCAGTGACAATAATCACTTTCGGGTTGTGCCTTACGGCGCGGAGCCAGCCCGGATCAACCCTGCTGGTGCCGACCCAGAGTGACGCCGGGTGGCCGCTGGCGGTCATGATGAATGAGCTGATGTTCCGGTTTTCAATGCTTTTCTGATCCGTAATCCGGAAACTCTGGTGATTCTTGTTCTTCAGGTCATTGCTGTAGAACTTGATATTCGCATTCCCGTCTTTGATTTTTATTTTCGGTGAATATTTTTTTATGTAGCCGGATTTTTTCCCCGGCGTTTCTCCGATATAAAAATTACTGCCCGGGGCGGTTGATTGCCGGGTCAATTGAATTCTGATATTTACCGGGGGACGGTCGGCTGTCCTGATAAAATCTTCTATTTTTGCGATTTTCTCAGGCGTGTCATAGACGATTACCGAGCGGCGGGACTGTTCATATACCAGCTTACCGTCAGAAGACAGCATCGGTTCACAAATCTTTTTGACCGTGGAAAATTGCAGACTCTGCAACGGGATCATTTTGTATTTCTTTTGAGCTTCGGACGATTGGGCCGTGATGGCGATCGTTAGGAATATGATAAGTAATAGTTGTTTTTTTATTAAACACATTGGCATTACTCCTTTCTATAATTATATTACTGTTTGATTTTTCAAAAATCAACAGTAATCCAACAACTTACATGGAGAAACCATGAATAACTTTAATATTGATATTGAAACTGTTCCGGCCGAGCTTAGAACCGGACTTGAAGAGCTTAAAAAAGCAGATGTTTTGAATTTAAATTTTTCCGGTGATTCCGGTATTTGTCTATCATTTGAACCGGGTGCGGATGGTATCGAGGTCAAAGGGGGGAATAATAAGGTGGTGATCCGCTATAATGCGGTAAATGACGCATTTCGTGGACTCGGTCTGGCAAATGCCGCCACGGATATAAATACCCTGAATATTTCCGAAAAACGTTCGGTTGACACAACCTGGATTATGCTTGACGCGTCGCGCAATCGGGTTTATACCGTTGCGACGATCAAGGAGTGGCTGCGGTTTATGGCTCTGGCCGGGGTGAACGGCTTTATGCTTTATACGGAAGAAACGTATGAAATTCCCGGAGAACCATTATTCGGATATATGCGCGGACGCTACACCCATGACGAGCTGAAGGCGATTGATGATGTCGCCCACAACCTCGGCATTGAAGTTATACCATGTTTTCAAACCCTTGCGCACCTGCAGCGTATGCTGCGTTACGACGCCTATTCCAGAGTGAAAGATACCAGTTCAGTAATGCTCTGCGACGAGCCTGAAACCTATGTGCTGATCGAAAAAATGATCGATGCGATTACTGCGCCGTTTCGTTCCAAGCGGGTCCATCTCGGGATGGATGAAGCCTGGGATCTCGGACGCGGTGCTCTGCTTGACAAGAACGGCGTTTACCAGGCTCCATTCGACGTGATTTCCCGGCATTTGGAACAAGTCCTTGAAATCACCCGGAAACGTGATTTGAAGCCGATGATCTGGGGCGATATGTTTTTCCGGGCATTGGCCGGCACTCATAACTACTATGACACATCGGTCGAAATCACTCCCGAACTTAAAGCTAAAGTTCCTCAGGACGTTCAGCTTATCTACTGGGATTATTACCATACAAGCCGCGATGTCTACGATGCAATGATCGAGAAGACCCGTCAGCTTACCGATATGCCGGTAGTAGTTGCTCCGGGAATCTGGACCTGGAACCACTTGTGGGCCGCCTACGATTTCTCTGAAAAAACTCTGCTCCCGTGTATGGAAAGCTGTGCCGACAGTAATGTTCAGGACCTTATCCTGACCATGTGGGGCGACGACAGTGCCGAGTGTGATTTTTATTCCGCGCTGCCGATGGTGCAATATGTTTCGGACATTATTTTCGGGAACGCTCCGAGTTATGAAACCAGCGGTAAAAACCTGCTTGGAACTTTAGGTGCCGATATGCAGGCCTGGCATCGTGCCGGGATGATGGATAAGTATGAGAACCTTGGAGGCGAATACCAGCCGAATATCAGTAAAGCTCTGCTGTGGGAACATCCGGCGCTAGGTTTGTATCAACCTGAACTTCAGGGGGAAAAACTTGGGCCGCATTTCGCGAAACTCCGTGATGACTTGAAGGAAGTCAAAGACTCTTCCAGTAATGAGCGGCTTGAATTTGTTTATCTCCTGGCCGATCTGCTTGAGGTCAAAGCTGATTTTCCGACTGTTTTGCAGAACGCGTATCTTG
Source organism: Victivallales bacterium (assembly GCA_963678305.2). Lineage (GTDB taxonomy): Bacteria > Verrucomicrobiota > Lentisphaeria > Victivallales > Victivallaceae. Next base: position 627,114 of record CAXXVV010000017.1, on the reverse strand, counting down.
CTGACGACCGGGGCATTCTTACTGAAATCGCCAATCATGTTATCGAAGAGATTATGACCAGGCTTACTCTCCTGCGGCATTACCACCGCAACGAATGGTTTAAAAGCAGCAAACCGTTCGGATGGGAAGTCATTGAAAACCGCTACGGTGCTCAGATCCTGGCGTTCGACACTTTAATAGTACGTTTGCGGCAATACCTGAATGGCGACATTGATTCCATTCCTGAACTTGCTGAACCCAGAGTCAGAACCATGCTGGGAGATAAACATGAAACCAGAGGTATCGGTTCAGCATTCCAGCCCTGGACCACCTCATACGTTTCACATGTTCATCTGTAAATGAGAAAGTGTTTCTGGAAAGACTATAGCTATTACCCTATTTGCGTATAACTTCAAGACAATCCTTTTTTTTGATAATATAAAGTTTTCCGTCTGAGTTCAAGTCAATGACGAATAGATTTTTATCCAAATCAATAGGTTCAAGTTTTCGGGATGACGCTGGATTGATCCACCAGCCTTTCGAGGCAAGTGGAAGTTTTTGTGATACTTTTATTGATGGATAAGATATGAATGATGGGAAAATGTAGTCAAAACTATCAGAGTGTCCTGTTAATTGAGTTCGCGTCTTAACATCAAGTCCGATAACGACAGTGGGATCAATAGAAACTAAAAACAATAGGAATGGACAACGCCTGGGAGGTGACATATTGTATTGTCGGCTCGATTGTAATGAATTATCTTTTGGCCAACTTTCAATAATTTTTTGGTTTTCATAGAAAAAATCACTAATTTCTTTTTCTATTGTGTGCCTCTGCGTTTTTAATCCCCAAAAACTTTTAGGGTTTACCCATGCGACTTGAGTGTTGAATTTAGGAGCCATGAAATAGGAGACTCGTCTGGTATATACTTCAGCTTGTACGTTCGCTGCACACCAGGGAGTTTCTGTGGAATTGATTCTTGACCATGATGAGTAGGATACACAACCATTGACGACAAATAAAGAAACCGTCAATACAATAATTTTAAATATAATGTTCATTGTTTTCTCTAAAATAGATGTTCATGAAAATATAGTTTAAAGTGGATGAAATTCAAAAAAAATCATTTTTGTTTCTGGCCCGGGGTTAAGCCGAATTCTCTTTTGTATGCACGGCAGAAACTTACCGCGCTGTTGAAGCCGCATTGTTCTGCAACTTCTTTAACGCTTAAAGTACCGGTTTCAAGCAGGGCTGAAGCGCGGTGCATCTGCTGGTCGCGGACAAATGCCGCCGGTGTCATACCGGTGGCCTGTTTGAATAACCGGCTGAAATGCCAGCGACTGCAGTTTGCCTCTTTTGCCATCGCGGCAACATCGTGACCGGTTGATGGATTGCGCAAGCAGTAATCAATAGCTTTCTGGATCGGCAGCGGGAAATCTTCATAATCGTTTAACCCGTATGCTTCACTTAAATCCATGATCAGCCGGTAGGCGGTGTGGGAAGCCTTGTACTGGTTGTCGATAAGTCCTTTTGAGGCTGCAAGAATAGTTCGATTAAGCGTCGCAGGTGCGGTCGACTCTGGTTCCAGTTTGATAATAGGCCCGCGACGCCTTACCAGCTCCATACAGATACGTATTATCTCTTTGCCGTTTAAACAGGCGTAAATGAATTGCCAATGTCTACTGTCGGCCGGCAGCCGGTAACAGTGATCATGCGGGATGTTCAGCAGCATTGAATCGCCATTTCTTAAACGGTGTGACTTTCCCTCGTAAATCAACTCGCCTTCGCCTCCGATGGTATATTGCCACAAAACGAATTTGGCGCTGCCACGTTTCAGGCCGTTCCAGTTGTAGGCGGTCGAAACCGCATCCTGGCGGCCGCAGGATATCAGCATCGCGTGCAGTTGCAGCTGACGGCGTGGAAACGCAAAACTGTAATTTTTATTCATAATAGCACAAAATGTTAATTGATAGCAAATGGTGAATATTTACTTTTACTTGGTTATCTCATATATTATAATTCAAACCGCAATAATTGCAAATTAACAGGAGTTATGAAATGTCGTTCAAGTGTACATTTATCGGAGCCGGAAGCATTACATTCGCCCGCAAACTGCTCAGTGATCTGCTGACGGTGCCGGAGTTTAAGGATATTCAAGTTTCTTTCATGGATATTAATGCCGATAATCTGCGTATGGTGAAAGAGCTTTGTCAACGGGACATTGAGGCCAATGGCCTGAATATTGATATTCAAGCGACCATGGACCGGCGTGAAGCGGTAACCGGAGCACGTTACATTTTCAATCTCACCCGGATTGGCGGTCTGGAAGCATTCGCTACTGATATTAATATTCCGCTTAAATACGGCGTCGACCAATGCGTGGGCGATACTTTGTGTGCCGGTGGAATCATGTACGGGCAGCGCGGGATCGCCGCCATTCTTGATTTCTGCAAAGATATCCGGGAGGTTGCTGAAAAAGATGCAATGCTTTTAAATTACGGAAATCCAAACGCGATGTTGACCTGGGCCGCCAATAAGTATGGTAAGGTCAATACTGTCGGCTTGTGTCATGGCGTCGAGGGTGGACATCATCAGATTGCGAAAGCGCTCGGAATCGACGCGAAGGAACTTGACATTATATGTGCCGGGATTAATCATCAGACCTGGTATGTCCAGCTCAAACATAAAGGCGAAGACGTATGTGGGAAGGTACTGGACGCATTTGAAAATGAAGAATACCTGTCGAAATCGGAAAAAGTTAGAATTGATATGCTGAAACGCTTTGGTTATTACAGTACTGAATCAAACGGTCATCTCAGTGAATATGTGGCATGGTACCGTAAGCGTCCGGAAGAGATCAAGGACTGGATATGGGAAGACACCTGGATTCAGGGTGAGACCGGTGGCTATCTTCGGCAGTGTTCGGAGAGACGCAACTGGTTTGAAACAGATTTTCCCCAATGGCTGGCAGAGCCTCCGGTTGAATTCATTCCTGAAAAACGCAGTAGCGAACACGGTTCCTACATTCTTGAAGGACTTGAAACCGGACGCGTTTATCGCGGGCATTTTAACGTCATCAACCGGGGAGTAATCTCAAATCTGCCGGACGACTGCATTGTTGAGGTTCCCGGTTATGTTGATGCCAACGGCATGAGTATTCCGATTGTCGGCGATCTGCCTTTGGGCTGTGCCGCGGTTTGCAGTCAGAGTGTTTGGGTGCAACGTCTGGCGGTTGAGGCAGCGGTTAATGGCGATGACAAATTGTTGCGTCAAGCTATGATGCTTGATCCTTTGACCGGCGCTGTTTGCAATCCGCCTGAGATCTGGCAGATGGTGGATGAAATGCTGGTGGCTCAGAAAGAATGGCTTCCTCAGTATGCGGACGCGATTGCCATCGCAAAAGAACGTTTGGCTTCAGGAGATTTGATCCCGGTAAAAGATGGTTATCAGGGCGCGGCTCGTAAAAAAGTGAAATCAATCGAAGAAATTAGAGCCAATGCAGAACAGAGGGCTAAGGATGATGAGGCCGCTTCTAGGAATAATTAATTGTTTATTATTATAATTTCATCCACTTTGGATGTTGTTACGTCTCTCCTCGAGTATTCTGAAGCAATATAGCATTCCAGTGGGACTGGTGCCTCGGGAGAGGTGTTTTTTATGGATTCTTTCGGGGTTATCAAATTGGCTTCCGGTTTGGCGGATGAATTGTTTTGAACCTAAAATCGCTCCTTCGGTAAAGTGTCGGGTACGACGCAGAAAACGGACGTGCATCGATTCTTTTTGTCGGGCTTTGTCGCGCGCGGCGTAGATCTCTTCACTCGAGGCGCCGGTTTCCGCGGTGATGATGCGGGCCAGTTCGCCACGGAAGAACGCAAACAGTTCGGCATCAGTCCATTGCGAGGTGTCGCCGGTGGTAATGTTCGGCTTCATGTGTTTGACAAAATTCTCGTAAAACATGTGTTTGCCGCTTCTGCAATAACGTCCCCAGGTGGTGAAATTGTAATCAGCCGGGGAGTTTTTCAGGCCGGCCCGGACCGGGTTGAGTTCGACGTAGGTCACGCAGGCGGCCAGGGCGTTTATGCGCTCGAGAATCACGCTTTTGAAACGGCCGCCCCAGAGTTGTCCGGTGCGGTTGCGGGTCTCGTTGTAGACGCAGGTGAATTGGCGTTGGCAGGCCGACATAAAGCGGCTGATGTCGATCATTTTGAGGGCGATTTCCTGGCATTGCGTTTTATTTTCGAGACTGATGACCGGGGTTCGCGGGCCGAATTTGAAGATCTTTTTCATTGCTTTGTAGTAGCCGTTGTGGCGTTTGACGATGACCTCGAGCGGTGGTAGTTCATCCGGTCCTGGAGCGTAGACTACGAGGTGAAAATGGTTGCCCATCCAGGCGGCGGAGATGACTTCGATCAAAAAATAATCGCAGAGGTATCGAAGCAGTTTGAAGCCGTATTCCTTGTCGGCGTCGGAGAACGGGTGTTCGCCTTTAACGCAGCCGATTCGATTGTAGAGATGGTAGTAGCAGCCTGCGCCTTTGACCTTCATTCGCGCTTCCATTTCGTCCTCCTTTGGGTTGGTTTGGAGATAATATATACGCTTAAAGCAGGTTTGTCAAATTATCAGACCGTTTGATTGTTTATAATGTGTAAAAAATTAATAGTTAGTTGCTTGTGTATTGTTTTATTGTGGTATAGAAGGAGTCATTTCAATTTTGCGGATGGAATATCGTCAAAATTCATTTGATTATCTAAATCGAGTAGATTTATCAAATCATCCGGATGACGAATCTTGAAGATGCTGATCAGGAGTAAGCCGAGGCAAGCTCCGCCAATAATAAATATCGGACTGTGAGAGCTCATTTCCTGTTTCCACTTCATGCCCATGTTGAAGTATTCCCGACCGTTAACCTTGAATATCCATGAGAATTGCTTCTTTTCAACAAAGTCCCCCGGCTTGATTCGTCCCAGGGAAGGGCATGTTTCATGCTCTTTAACCGGATTTGAAATACTTTTCCCGGAATCGAGAATCAGATTTGATTTCCATGTTTCTTTTTTTACATGGCCTGATCCCTTCGAGCAATAATACGCGTGAAGGTTGGTTGCAACCGCAAAAATATTAATCGCAGACACCAATAAGCAGAATAAACCGCCTAGACAAAGAATACTTGCAGGCCGTTTAGGGGCTGCATGTTCTGTGGATTCGATACCGCCAGATTCAGTTGGCTTTATTTTACTTGAAAAAAGACCGGCAAAAGTATTATGAAGCGGGTGCCAGCACGGCAGTATGCTGAAACCGACCGCAAATACTACAAACAGAGCATACGCAGCCGTCATAAATAATATGAACATTAAGATAAATGTCAATATCCCCGGCAGCCAGCCCAGGTGGTCGAGAAGGTAGACAAGGCCGATGAATATACTGCAGCCAACAAAACTTAAAGAACCCAACAATATTGTGCCAAGTACGGCTGTTCTTGTCTGCTTCATAGTTAATGCACCCGATATTACAGATTTCCATCACCGCATTATTATAGCACGATGAAAACATGATGCAAGCTTTAAAAACTATGTACAGTTTTTTTTATATTTGCGATTATTTTCCGTTTACAGTAAAATAAATATTTCTTTTTGTTCCGGATGCCAGTTCCGTTATTTTAAGTTGCCATTTGCCGGTCGGGGCATTATAGGCAATCGGTATTGAACAGCGTAATTTGCCTTTATCAATTACATCATAACGCGACAGTGATGATTTCTTGCCATTAGGGAGGATGAGTGATAATTCGACTGGAACCAATCCCTGATTCAGTTTCGGTATAGATATTGTAATCTTTATGTTTTGACCTTGTACGACATTGTTACCGGTGTTGGCCTGTAGTCTAGTAACGGGCTGTTCAGTAAACATTACAATGCTGCCGCTGCATGGTTTTAACTGCAATTTAAATTTGCCGTTTCGCAATGGGATTGATTTGTGGTTCAAAAGATCGTAAGCATACCGGGCTTTGCCTTTATATTCAAACTCGGCGGTTTGGGCAATACCTTTTTCCAGTGCTTTCCCATAGCGGCCATACATGGGGCCGGGAACTCTCAGGTCATTAACCGCGAACAGGTATTCCGCACCCTTTGCTTCAAGCATATTCCAGCAGACGGCTTTTGTCCGGCAGATGACCGGAAGATTTAGCTTTTTGAACAGAAGAGACGTCAGTTGCTTGTTTTCCGACTGCGACATCTTCTGTTGGGATAATGCTTCCATTGCTTCAACGAATTGCGGATGTTCGGTCCGGTTATGGTATTTTCGCAGCAGATCGAGTTCCTGCTTCCGCAAGCCTGAAGTGTCGGTTTTGTCGGCCATCTCAATCTTTATCGCTTCCGGCAGATTAACTTTACATTGTTCATCGACCAGGACGGTACCGCCGTTTGCGATGAATTTTTTCAGATAAGCAAAGGTCGGCTCAGTCATGGCAAAACAGGCAGGAAACAGGATGACGTCATATTTTTGTTTCAAGGGCCGGGTAAAATCCTGATCGACCAGAATATCATAGGGAATGCCCATACTTAATAACTGGCGTTGCATGGGAGAGGTCTTGCCCCATCTGACATCGCTGAAAATATGAGATGCGAAACTGTTTATAATAGCTATACGGCGCGAAGTGTTGCGCCATTTCGGCAGCAATGCCCCCATCGGTTTCCATAACGTTTCCGAAATCTCTTTGAAAGCCGGTTTGAGTTTCGGGTCCCAGGCGAAAATAGCGAGTTTCTTTTGTTTAATTATTTGTTTGGTTTTTTGCCAATCCGGCGTACCGCCAAGTTTTTTCTCAATCTCGGCTGCGGTTAATTGTTTTTTCTTGTTAAGAATAGCCGGAAAATTCCAGAAGGTGGTGACTCTGGCCGGGCGCGATGCCACCAGGTAGCAGGCTTCTTTGAACATGTCGGCGCTGGGCATTCCGGCGAAAGGGGCGGCCATATCGGGTTTCAGAAGGAATTGTGGCATGGTGGACGCGGACATGTGTGGATAGTCGCGAACAGCCCGGTTCAAGTTTTCATTGGTGAGAAGCACATTTTTAGGATCGGCGTAATAAAGCCAGTCCTGAGCAACGTTTATTTTCGAATAAGAAATGACGGCGGGACGGCGCAGGAAAGGTTCGCGCATAATCAGGATATCCGGACGTGTCTTGAGTATTTTTTCAGCTAAAAGTTCATTGGTAATAACGTCAGACGCGCCATTGGCGGAATGCCACCATAAATGAAACGCGTAAATTGGGTTATTCAAAGGGATAATTAGGTTTTCAGGAATATATTGCGGCGCGATTTTAGTTTTCAGGCGTCCTCCCGGATTAATAACATGATAGTCGCTTTTTGGCGAGTTTTTCCATAGGTTAAGGTCAAGGCCGAATTTATCTTTGGCGATGTTTACTGCTCGCGGAGAAAAACTGAAGCGATAACTGCCGGCATGACGTTCGGTGTTAAGGATTACGGCTTTGATATCCGGCATATCCTTGAGGTCTTCAGCAAATTTATCGCCTGCAGTCTCGACTGACTTGTGAACGTAAGGAGAGAGGATGTCGGCATAGATAAGTTTGCCGTGACGGTCGATTCCCCAGTCGCTCCGATGGTTGCTGCTGCGCGGATTGCCCATGAAAACAATATTTTCTTCGGAATACATGCCGCGAGATGTGTTCTGGTCAACGTCATTCGGGGTGGAGGTCCAGAGTCCGGCAATGGTGATGCCGGTGGCGGCGAAGTCACCTGAGCTGTTCCAGGCGCAGACCTGAAAGTTATTCCACGGAATTCGCGCCGGAACAATTTCAATCGGGAAATTAAACGTTTTGCCCGGCAGAACGACCTGTACTTTGTATTTTCCAGGCATCAGCCGGGCCGGGGAAAAAGAATAATTCAGCCTGCCGTTTCTGATTTGCAGGGTTTGTTTGTTGTGTCCGCTGACCGAGACTGTGGCGCGGTCAGAAGTTTTTTTTTCCAGCTTCCAATCCATTCGGGCCAGGGCCGTGTCTCGGGCAAATACTTTGCATGGCGTCATCAAGGTTAAACCGCCGGAAAGGTTTAAAACCTTTGCCGCGTCCTTGCCCGAGAGCTCTTTTACTTCTTCCGGCGTCAGGGCGCGTTTCCAGACGCTTACATCTGAAATGAGGCCATCCGCTTTATTATTCGGCGAGGTATTATCGGGAGTTCCGCCGATACTCAGGTTCTTATCGAGAGCTTTTACCGCTTTAATTTTCGATTCTGTAAGCTTTTTGCCATCAGCATATAAAGCGACGGTGCCGTTGCTCCAGGTTACGGCTATAAACACCGGTTTGCCGATTGGCATTTTGTAATCTTTGTAGAACTTTGTACCGAAGGCTTGAACCGCAATCCGACTTGAATGGCGCTGAGTCGAAATGCTTAAAACCGGTTTCCAGCCGCTGCCGGAGTGAATCAGTGATGACCAGTTGCCTCTTGCCAAAGGCACGAATTTCAGCGTGACCGTACCTGAATTTAGTTGGGTTTCGGGCATCGGAGCCAGGAGAATTTCAGTCATACGTTTAGTTGAGCCGGGAATCCAGGTTGACGGATCGATCCGATTCATGTACATCCCGCATTGTTCCAGCATCAGCGCATCGACTTTAAAAGGTTTGCCGTCAAGTGACTTAAAAGTGATCTCGGCTTTTACAGCCGGGTTTGCTGATTTGTCATAAGTAGTTACCTTTACCTTCGGGTCATTGAAAAGGATATGGCAGCGCTGCCAGGTTTGATTCAAATTGAAAGTTCCGGTTTTTCGGATTATTTTGCTGCCATTCTTGTGAATGGTGGCCACGGATACCTGAATTTTCGCCGGTCCTGCGGCGTAGATAGAGGCGATATACGACTCGCCGGTTTTAATCTCCCCGGTCGCCGTTGCGCAGTCTCCGGCTTTTTGAGGAATGATTTCCAGCGCTTTATCGTCCTGGATTCCTTCAGCAACTTTAATTTTTGCGCCGTTTAATGTTTTTAACGCTTCAGGGGTATCACAGGAGGCGGTTGCGGCGGGAAAAAAATTATTGGTTCCGCGTGCAGTGTGGCGCCAGGCATTTGAACCGTTTTCCATTAGAAGTCCACGGTTGCCGTTGATGTCATAGTAACGTGGAACATCATTCTTCACCTGACTGAAATCCTGCAAGCCGGCTGCGCTTTTCCGGGTAAATTTCGCATTGTTTTTGCTGGCGCCGTCAGCGGAAATGCTCTCCAGATTCTTTGTTAACGGCATAACGAACAGCAAGCCGTCTTTTTTTACTTCCGCCTGGAGTGCGGTTGAGATTGCCAGGCCCAAACTGATTGTGCTGATAATTTTTTTCATGTAATATCCCTGTAGATTAATAAATATGTTTGCCGTTATAGCGCCAGAACCAGGAATCTTCGAAACTGGCTGGTATAAGGTACTGCTCTCCCAACTGTAACTGAGCTCTGTCAAGCGGAGAAACGTGAGCGTCAAGATAGAGGATGTTCATCTTCAAACCATGCCTGATCGGGTCAAAACCCTGGATATTGATAATTTCCTGATTGAGTTTACCTCCACCGGAACTGTAAGCGTTCATGTACCTTGCAAAGCCGTCTGCAAAGAGGAATGCGGTGGAAGTGCGTTTTAATCTTGGGAGACGCTTGCCCGCAATTTGAATATTGATCCCGTAAGTGTTGGTGGTTTTGTGCTGTTCAGCCGGGCAATAAATTTTTCCAGGGGTGTTGATACCTTTTAGATACGGGTCCAGGAGTGCCGGCAGATATTTGTAACCACCCGGGGTAACCGGTGCGCGATCCGGGATGATATAGTCATCATAATCGTCTGCATATAAAGATGCGGCAACTCCGATTTGTTTCAGATGTGACTTGCAGTTTGAAAACTTCGCGGTGTCACGGGCATTTTGCAGTGCCGGTAGCAACATGCTGGCGAGGATAGCGATGATTGCGATTACAACGAGCAATTCTATTAGTGTGAATCTTTGTTTCATTTCGGTGTCTCCTTTTTTGTTTAAGTGTTGATCTGTTTATATTTTAATGACGAACAGTTCCTTGTCTATTTTGTGATTTGCGATGTTCATAGTTTTTCCTGTCCGGTTAATTACGACCAGATAACTGCCGGTATCGGTGTTGATCTTCCATGCCGCGCTCAGATCGGATTCAACCGGGATGTTTTCGACTGATTTGACCCGGTTTGTTTGACCGCGTTTGACCGCGTCGAACGCTACTCCGAAGCGGGCGGTTGAGAGCTTGTTCTGCCGCACCATCAGGGCCGGTCCGGGCTGTGGGCGATGACCACGCGGCACTTGCAGGGCGTAAACTGTCGCGTCAGGCATCGGGGCAAAGTTGATAAAAAGTTCTTTTTGCGGTTTTTCCCGTCCGATACGTCCGGATTTAGGCTCGTATTTTGCGATATAGGATGAGACTGTGAAGCCGGTTTGTCCGGGTTTTCCGGATTCAGCTCTGTAGACCAGTTTATAGCCGGTATTTTTGACGGGCGCAAGTTTGAATGGGAACTTGAAGCTCCCGGATTCTTTATGCGACCAGGGTTCGTGCGGGGTATAGAAGGCCCAGTCGAAAGTGTGTTTGCCGGGTGAATGCCAGATGTCGCCGATGAAGTAAATACCGTCCAGCAGGGCTAGAACCCGGCCGAATTTAGTATTTTCATAGAGCGGAGAGGCCGGCTCTTCAGTAATCAGTGCGGCCGGCAGTTGTTTGCGTTTCAGGAATACCGCCAGTTTTGACGGCAGATCACGATAATCTTTCTGGTCCATGACCACGGTGTTGTGCGAGATGGACTGGTACATCGCCTTGGCCTGTTTTGACCCGTAAGTTATGCGGAATACTTCCGAGGTCAGCCGTTCGGGGTCGTAAAGTTCGACATGAAGACGGTCATGTTCGCCGCGGTCGCGCTGCATAATGTAGTTGATGCTCATGCTACGCAGACCTTTAGCCGATTTTTCCCGCAGCCAGAGATAGCCGTTGTTGGGGAGCACGCTTGACATTGCGAGCGGTTTCACTTCCTCTTTCGACGGATTTTTGTCGTCGGGGATAGGCCAGAGATGATGGTATTTCAGAGTCGGGATATAGGCCGGATCTTTGTAATTGCGGTAGGCGTCAACATAGAAGCGAGCCAATGAACGCTCCAGCACTATTCCGGTTGGAGAGTGCTTGATTCCGTAGTCGAAGACCCGCTTGAAACGCGGAGACATCACGTTCAATCCGTAGCTTTGCATTTGCCGGATGAACTCGATCATCGGTCCCATCACGAACCAGTGATAGACTTTGCCTTCGTGGCTCATGCCGTCTTCGGTAAAAGTGCGTTCAACGATCGCGTTGAAGCCGTGTGAACCGTAAAGGGCGTCCCCAAGCAGATTCCAGTATTTATTCAGCATGATCACGGCGGTACTGTAGACCTCGAAGTGGTGAACCTGCATATTGGTGTATTCAATATTGTGTGCGTACATCGATTTCATTTCAGGTACGAAAAACTTTTTCTCGATCAGCTTGCGGTCCTTGTCGCTCAGGGCAGGGGTGTCTTTGATCCTGGCATAGGCGTTGATGGCGTGCTTGAACCAGAAGCAGGTCATCAGTGAGTTCAGGCCGAGCCGGGTTTGGCCCGAGGTTGAAGCGGCGCCGGCAACCGGCAGATCCGGATACCAGTGCGCATATTCGAGAAACACGTCACGGGCGGCAGAGGCATATTTGATATCCCCGGTCAATTCGTAGGCTTCTCCCAGCAGATTGGCCCGGACAAAATTACCTGAATGGATTTGTGAGATATAGGCCAGATAGACTTCGCGGTCGTCAATTATTTCCCCGGTTTTGCGGGATTTGTGGCGAAACCACGAAATCGGGTCAAGCCTGGAGTTGTTTTTCTTGTCAATGTACCCTTGCGGATGCAGACCCGGACCATATAACGGTACGCCCCAGTCTTCGGTCAGGGCTTTGTCCGCCTTGGCGATAATTTTCTTCTGGTCCGTTTTTTTCGGATGCGCAAGGTGCAGTCTCGCGTTTTTCGGCGGAATGGTTCCCCATAAGTAGCGGGGACGGTATCCCATCAGCGGACTGATAGCGGGAGCTTGTGCACCTTTTGTCTTGACAAAAACTTCGACCGGTTCACTGTACAGTTCCGGTAGTTTCTTCGCGTCCGATTCCGGGATGCTGATGCGCAGTTTTACGGTTTTATATTCACGCGGTTTCAAGGTATAGCTTTTTTCCGTCCAGTCGGTCCTGAAATGTTTTAAGCGCGAGGTATCTGCTGTCAGCGTGATTTTTTGTTCCGTTGTCAGGTTATTGCGCAGTTTGATCTTGTATTTCCACGAAACAGAGCCGTCGGAGATCAACGGGAACGAGCCTTTGTGCCTGGACAACTTGGCGTCGAATTCATCAAAGCTGATACTTATCGGATAACGGATGAATTCAATAAAATCAATTGTCACCCGGCGGGTTGGCGGTTCGCCGGGGATGCGCAGGAAGCGTTTGACCAGTTTCAGGTCGAACATCAGTCCGTCACGTTTCTCATGGCTCTTGTGCCAGCCGTCGTCATCCATGCGCAGGTCGAACCTTGCGTCTATCCACTTCCCGGGTTGAATAGCTATTTTGCTGTACCAGTTGCGGTGCAGGTCTTTGACCGGATAATCGGTCAGTTCCCCGGCAAAGAATATGATACTTTTTTCAGTCTTGAAACGGATTCTTATTTCGTCATAAAAAAGTGGGTTAATGCCCAGAGCTTTCAGGTCGAACCTGAGTTTTTCCATGCTGGTGGCGGGGGACAGTTCCCACATCACCTTTCCGTCAGATATTTTTTTCAGATTGGCGTTGCCGGAGACACCGGAGTGTTTCAAGCACAATGGCAGTTTTACTACTTCCGGGGTATCCCATTTGCCTTGCGTGTCCGCGTATATTCCGGACGACAACAGGCACACGGCTATTGACGTGATTAAGGTTCTTTTCATTTTTCCTCTTAAATGTTATTTAGCAGGAGCAACTGTTTTTTTATTTATATAATCAACCGGAACGACGATTTTATTCGTTTTGTCCGGTGATGACAGAACCTTTGCGACCGCTTCGCCGATTTCTTTGAAGCGGAAACGAAAAGTCGATACATCAAAGTGTTCTGACCATGGCGTATCATTAAATCCTATTAAACTTAAATCTTCGGGGACTTTAATATTCAATTCTTTGGCGCGTTCCAGCAGTCTGACACAGCGATAATCCATATCGGTTATTATTGCGGTCGGGCGCTCGGGAGCATTCAGCAATTCTTCGACTGCCTGATTGAATTCGTGGTCTTCGGTTCCGGTCCTGACCATGATGAAATCGGCCAGATCATTTTCAATCATTGCGGATGTATATAATTGTACGTACTTTTTATTCGCATCGCCGCAATCGTAATCCGGATCGTTTGAACCGCAGAAAAAGGCGATTCTCCGATGCCCGAGGTTTTTAAGTAATGAGACGGCGTCCCGGTATGCTTTGACATAGTCAATGGTGACTTCATCTCCCGGCAGATCTCCGGTTATTGAACCGTTTCCGAGGACACGGACAATCTTTTTATATTTACATTCGGGGGAGTTGAGAAAATCAATTATCTCTGGATATATGCATAATGTGTTATCGAAAATTAAGGTACTAAGTCCTTTTTCCTGCAAGCTGCAAAGCTGTTCAACCATTATTACCGGATCCTTGCTTACGCTGGAAGACATACACATATAGCCGTCTTTTTCCAGTTCATGGATAATTGCGTTGCGGATAATGCTGAACAGGTGTTCCGCTTCCCTTAACGCAATGACAGCCAGTTTGCCGGATGCCGGACTTTGATTATCTGCCGCGTTTAAAGAGTGAGTCAGAAAAGTGCCTGAACCGGGACGGCGCTCAACTACGCCGTTTTCCTCCAGGTCAGACAGGGCTGCTCTGATCGTCAAATGATTGACGCTGAAAGATTGTCCCAGTTTTTTTTCTGACAACAACCGGTCCCCGGGACGCATTCCGGTTTCCCGGATCATTTTCAATATCCGGTTCCGGACCTCGTCCCGCAATCGCGGCCGCCGCTTGATTGTACTTTCAATTTGCATGATACTCTAATTATACTGGTTGTATACCACTTTGCAAGAGGTATGTTTATAAAAAAATCAATTTTTTTCACTGATTTCTGCTTGGACTGTACAAGACTTGCCGGAACAGGTTATTTATTCTTCCATGGTTGACATACGATTATATCGAGATTCATGGATATATCTGTTTTTCGTATATTTTATGATTATGTTTTATGATAATTATCGTACAGTTTGACTTTTGTTTTTTGTTAATATCCTTGTAGTAAAGTGCTTAGTGTGTGTTTTATTTGCAGTTGGTTTAGATGTGGATAATGAATTTATCCATATGGTTCTTTCCTGATAATTTTACTTGTAAAAAACGTTTCCTTGAAATATATTTGTAACTCCAATTAATCTTGTGAAGGATATTGATTATGTTAAAAAAACTATTTGCTCTGTTATTATTGTCAGGTACTTTGTCCATCGCGGCAATTGCCGATACCGTAAAAACCTATGTTCCGCGTCAAGAGGCCCTTGCCGCTGCAGCAAAAGTAACCCGTCATGCTTATCCTGATGCCGACACGGTGCTGGTTGAGGATTATGAGTTCATCAAGTACAATGCGGACGGTACCTCGATATCTTCCGATGAAATGTATGAAAAAATATTGACTGAAAAGGGACGTCGGGAAAACAGTGAAATAACGCTGTGGTTTACGCTTCCCTACAGCACGGTGGCAGTGCCGCTGCTTGAGGTTATCAAAGCCGACGGCCGGGTAGTACCTGTTGATGTTAAGAAAAATGCAAAAATCATGGTCGATCCGTCCCAGATGTCGATGAACATCTATAATCCGAACAGCAAGATCATGAAAATATCGATTCCCGATTTGCAGATTAACGACATTATTCATACGGTTTGGACGCGCAATACCGTTCAGGCCAGAATGAAAGGCATGTGGTGCAGTTGGTTTACCCTGCAGTCTACCAATCCGATCGGGCGCTATGTGGTCGAGATCAGCGCGCCGAAGAAACGGCCTTTAAAGCAATACATGATCAAGGATCCGGTCAAGGGCTCCGTTAAATTTAAAAAATCTGAAAAAGACGGTCGGATAATCTACAAATGGACCGCGACCAATGTTCCCCGCATCTTTCCGGAACCGGATATGCCGCCTTATTACACGGTCAGCCAGCGTTTACTGGTCAGTACCGCGAAAAGCTGGGGAGAAATCTCAAAATGGTACTGGGACATCAGTGAACCTCATCTGAAAAAGATCACCCCTGAGATGAAGCGGAAAGTTGCCGAACTTATTAAAGGAAAGAAGACCAGGGATGAAAAGATCTATGCGATATTCCAGTTTGTCGCGAAAAAGATCAGGTATATGGGGATTACTACTGAAAAAGTCGCTCCCGGCAATGAACCGCACGATGTTGATATAACTTTCAACAACCGTTACGGGGTTTGCCGCGATAAGGCCGCATTGCTGGTGGCGATGTTGCGGATTGCGGGGTTCAAATCATTTCCCGTACTCTTTTATAACGGACCGAAGAAAGATCCGGAAGTGCCGAATAATTACTTCAATCACGCGATTGTTTCCGTGCTTGAGCCGAACGGTTCGTATTTGCTGATGGACCCGACCGACGAAACGACGGCTGAACTGCTGCCGACTTATCTGTGCGACAAAAGTTATTTACCGGCCACTCCGGCCGGAGAAACCCTGATGACATCCGCGATCAATCCGGCTTCGAAAAATATGTTGAACGTCTCCTCTACCGGCCGGATATCTGAAGACGGGACGGTGACGATCAATACCGATATGCGGTTTTCCGGGATTAACGACAATGTCTATCGCGGCGCGTTTTCCCGTTGGAAAAAAGAGCGGGTCCGGCAGTTTATCGCCGGGCGCTTGAAAAGCGTGGTGGCGGGAGCCGAACTCAAGTCCTTGGAGATCACCCCGGTCGATTTGAGAAACATGAAGGAGCCATTGCGGGTAAGGGTCAGTTTTTCCGCTAAAAACTATCTGGTGGAAAGCCGTAACAACACTGTTTTGTCGCCGCCGTGGCTGGGGTCTTATTTCGGCGTCGTTAACTTTTTGCTGCGCGGTTCCGCCGGGTTGGATAAACGGCGTTTCCCGTTGAAGCTCTATTCGACCTGCGGGGTCAAGGAGACTTTCAAACTGACATTGCCACAGAAATATCCGATTGCCGCGATGCCGCATTACAAAGGAGTCGATACCGCGACGCTCGGCTGGGACCGGTCCATGAGCGTTACCGGCAACCAGGTGGCCGGCGGCAGCGAATTCCTGATAAAAGCGATGGAGTTCAAGCCGAAACAATATCTGGAACTGAAAGAACTGCTTAAGCGGATCGAATTTGAAAAGCGCAAACTGCTGATCATGAAAGCCCCGCCGTTAAGCGACTACCCCGGGGCTGAATCCGTGGTTCTTAGTGAGCGGTCAGACATTACTCTGGACAGCAATTCGGCCTGGACCTTGCGCAAATATATGACAAAAAAAATCCTGACTTATGCCGGGGTTAAGAATAATTCCGAGTTAAAGTTTCACTATAATCCGGCCTGGCATACGGTCAAAATCATTAAAGCGCGAACTAAATCTCCTGATGGCAAGATCAAGGATCTGGATAAAAAAGAACTGAATATCATGGATGCCGGCTGGGTTGCCTCCGCACCGCGATATCCGGCGGAAAAGATCATGGTGGCAAGCCTGCCGAACGTCCAGATCGGCAGTGTGATCGAATATGAGGTTGAGCATTGTTTTACCAATCAGCCGTTCTTTTCGACGATTGCCGCGTTCCAGAAAACCGACCCGATCGAGAAAAAGGTACTGTCGATCGATAATCCGGGCAAAGTTCCTTACCGGAACCAACTGTCTATTTCAAGCGAAACTATCAGCGGAACGACCCGGACCTGGACGGTTAAGGATGTTGATCCGATAAAATCCGAGCCGAATTCCCCGCCGATCTGGAGTTTCGGTAAATCCATGCTTATTTCAAACGGAAGCTGGCAGTCATACGCGGCTGGACTGAAAAAAGTATTTGAAAAGGCGATAGATCAGGATGCTCAAGCGTCCAAAATGGCGAAGGAACTGGTAAAGGACTGCAACATCAGTTATTGGTCCAGACTGTTCAGCGGACGTGACGACCGGCGCAAAGCGGTTATCATTATTCGTGACTGGGTGGCAAAGAATATTCGTGATGCCGGACCGGGCTTGAATGAATTGCCGTTGTCGGCGATATCCCCGGCGGATGTCACGCTCAAGGATCGTTATGGCAACAGCGCCGACCGTGCCGTGCTGCTGGCGGCAATGCTCAGGTCGATCGGATTTGAAGCCGGGCCGGTACCGGTTTCCGGTTACTCGCCGCTGCCGGAAGTCTGGGGCAATATTTACAATTTCCCGCAACCGGTTTTCAATTCTGTATTGTGCGCGGTGGAGTTGCATGGTCTGAATATCTACCTCAATGATACCAGTCAGTACGCTGAACTCGGCGCTGTGGCGCATGACAATAATATGGGACTGGATCTCCAAAAAGGCCTGATCACCACGATAAAAAGTACCGTACCGGATGATTTCACTATAAAATACAATATCAGCCTCGACGCGAAAGGCACCGCGCTGATTACCCGGCAACTGATTTCCTACGGTTCGTTCTACGAAGGAAAAAAACGTCTTTACGAGGAAATTACCCCGGAAAACCGTCGTCGCAGGCACCAGACTCTGGTTGCTTCGATTGCTCAGTCAGCCAGACCGGTTAGTCCGTTGGCGGCGGATTTCAAATCATATCCCGGTAGTGAGCAGTTTAAGGTTCAGGTTCCCGGGTTTGCGGTGAGCGAAGGTAATTATTATTATTTCAAACTTCCGGGAATGGAGATGCTTAAAGGTTTTGTCAGCGCGAATGGTGAAACCCGGGAAAACCCGTATCAGGTGGACAGTGAGCTGCGTTTCAGCATGGAATATACCATGAAGCTTCCGGCCGGCTATGACATTGGCTCAATCGAGTCGATGACACAGGCTTTCAAAACGCCCGGATCGGCTGTGTCGATTCGCGCTGTTCCCGGGAAGAACGGAACGTTCAAGCTGCACGTTCACTGTACCCACAATCCGGCCTGGATCGAGAAATACAGATACCCGCAGTTAGTGGCGATGAATGCCGGACTTAACAACCCGAAACTCAGTCTGGTTATTCTGAAGAAGAAAGCCGCGGGTAAATGATTTATTTCGCAACCGCAGTAATAATATTATTATCGATCGGTTGCCTGTTCGGATCGTGGAAGCTGTTTCGTAAAGCCGGGGACTGGACCCGGATTATCGCCCTGCTGGTTCTGGCCGGACTGGTTGCCGTTTATTTACTGTATGTCCGGGACTCGATGCTGCAAATCATGATTTTGCGGTGCGAAAATACCATAATCTGGGGTAAATGGCTGCCGCTGCTGGTCGGTTGTGCGGTCGGGATTTGTTTCGGTTTTGATGGCAGGAAACTGAAACGGGTCAAGGTTATGCTTGCCGTGTTGTTTCTGATCTCGTATCTTGACTTTGCCGAAAACTTTTTCCCGCGGCCGAAATCCAGCCGGCGGCAAGCCGGCTGGCTGACTTTGCAGTCAAATTACACGACGTGTTCACCTGCTGCGGTGGCCACATTGCTGCGATTGAAAGGCGTTAACCGCGATGAAAAGCAAATGATCGATGATTGTTTGACCACTTATCGCGGGACGGCTCGTCAGGGAATTTGGCGCGGACTCAAGATGAATTGTCCTGAAGGTTACAAAGTTGTGCCGGTACATTATAAGGACAAGAAAGATATTGAATATCCTATCCTGATCCGGGCCGCGCTGAAAAACGGCGATCCGCATACTGATGTGTATCATCGAAAATGGGGATGGGACCCCGGCGTGCCGCATTCGGTTGTTCTACAAAAAGACAATGGCGACGGCACAATTACGGTTGGTGATCCGGCGTGCGGGATCGAACCGTGGAAGAAAGAAGCGTTGGATGTTCTATGGAACAATGAAGGTTTCAGAATCGTCAAAACTCCAACCAAAAAGTAAATTGCCTGTCTTGGTTTCTGGGTGTGCTGATGATATGATGTCAATTGAGGGGCGCTTTGCCCCTCAAACTCCCTCCGCGCCTTACGCAGGTAGCGCAAGGATTTCATCCTTGACCTTGATTTACAGGCTTTAAGTTGTGTTACAACTCAAAGCGGAGTTTTTTTCTGCGCTATCGCTTGGCGGGGCACCCATCGTGCCCCTGCACCCCTTCCGCTTTACCACTTGACTTGCTTCCCAAAGATAATACATCATTTTATCAGTGCACCCTGGTTTCTTGTGTTTATGTTGTTTGTGATAAAGTATTTGTGTTTTATTTGTAAGCAACATTGTGATATAACCGGGAATAGTTAAAAAAACATTTAAAGCCCTGAATGGGCGACATATAAAGCAAGGTAATTATCAGCCGGAGTAATAATAAAATTCATTATTTGCAATGTCAGGATATAAACAGTATATTTTAATTGAGATGACACCGGAAAATGCTTAAATCAAATTTTTTACTTTGAAAAATCAATATAAGAGGTGGTTTTTGGGGATTTTATGACTTGTTTAAGTTCAAAAAACTATTTAAAATTAGGTCCCCCCTATCGCTCTGTCTCCCTATTGCTAATATAAGTTTAATTTAACAAAAGGCTCATTATGAAAAAATCATTTATTACATTACTCTGTTCATCATTATTATTCACAACATCTTGTTCAAAAGATGACAAGAAATTGTACAATTTGTTTATTGGAACAAGCGGGAATTTTTTCCATCTTGATTCATGTGCATCGGCTGGAGGAAATGAAAAAATTGGAACCAATTTTATATACATAAATGAAAATCCTGTTTCATTTTATGGAGGATACAGTTATGTTCTGCAACTGAATCAGTGGTTGAAACCGGGGACTAATACTTTTTCTATAAAGGGTAATAGTTCGAAAGATCTCTTTATTAAGGTAGCGAGTACGTCATTGGACGGCCGCAATTTTAAGCTGTTATTTAAAAAACATATCAAAGCAGGGAATATTGACTTCAAACAAAAATTTAACCCCGAAGTAAAGTACAACCTTCCCTTATTTAAAAGCAGCATTCCAGATGATAAGAACAAGAATAAGGAGGAAATATCTCATTTTCTAAACTTAATAGCATCAAATATCGATAAAAAGAAAATCTGGTATGAACTTATATATGGAAGGTCCATTTGGGAAAAAGAGGCTTATGCCAAAAAAGACTGGAGCAAGCAGGAAAAGATATATCTAGATTATTTTAGAAAGAGTTTTGCGGGAAACCGTACAGAAATGACATTTAATAAATTAAGTTTAAAATACTTATGGGGAAGAAATTCCGTATATGTTTATTCTGGAATAAAGACAGATTTTATCCCCTCTACATATCTTTTTACCATAAAAAAATATTCTGACAACAAAGAAACGCTGGATTATTCTCCGGCGGGTCAACTAATTAAAGTCAATGGGCAATGGAAGGTTTGGTATTGAGAGAATCCAACCATTTTAGGTGATTTTATGACTTGTTTAAGTTCAAAAAACTATTTAAAATGGGGTCAGATATATGTAATGCTCCCCTTTTGTCAAGGGCAGCATTACATAGAAATAAAGATAGAAAGTTTAGTATGAATGGATTTAAAAAAATAGAAGAAGGCTTAAAAGGAGATAATGAACTTCTAAGAGAAGGAATTAAAGACGTTAAATCTCTAATAATTTTAACCAGCAAAAAAGAAAGATGGAAAAAAAAGCAATATTCTAAAGAAGCAATTATAGAAGGTCTTTTCCAAGAGGGATTGTTTGGGGTTTCAAGAACAATAGGCTGTTTTGAAGATTTAAAAAAGGGCAACGAAGATGAAGATAAAGTTCTAGATGTCTTTTTGAATGAATGTGAATCTGATTACATCAAGAAACTAGAGAAACTCACCGGAGTTGAAGTAAAAACTGCACAAAGCCCATATTCCTCCCCCATAGAGGAGAACACGCCTGAACAAACGAAATTCAAAAAAGCAGCATATATTGTTATTGAGGAGTTTTGCGATTATTTGATTAATTTAGATGAGCTTAGTTCAGAAAACAGTTCTTTGATAAATGAATTCATTGAAGATATGTATTCTGCATTTGGTGCATTTGAGGGGAGTCATGTAGCGTCTTGTCAAGTTCAATCGCCATCTGCGCATTTTACTAGCATAGAAAGCTTATTTTTGTATGACTCCTATTGTCCAGAAGGAATCTCAAAAAACCTATTTATTGTATTTGGATTAAGGCAAGCATTAGAGATGAAATTCAGAAAAATACTAGGAGTTGCTTCAATAGAAAATGGACTTAAAGTCCCTCATGATCTTTTCCCATATTTTATAATAAAGACTTTTCCCGCTGGGGCCATAGAAAATATTAGCAATAGAGATATTGAACTGATAATGAAAATATACAAGTGGACAAATTATTCTATTCACTCAATGTGGCGCGTTCCGTCTTGGATGCTCTGGAAAGCATTGAGTTTCTGTAAACCTTTTTTAGAAGGTGACTTTGATAAAATTAATGTAAATCATAATGATTATTACAAAATTCTTATTAGGGGTCTGATCTTATTAGGGGTTTCTTATTAGGGGTCTGATCTTATTAGGGGTCTGACCCTGTTTATTTATTAATTTTGGACTTAAAATTGGTTTGATCTTATTAGGGGTTGTCTTATTAGGGGTCGTCTTATTAGGGGTCGTCTTATTAGGGGTCTGACCCCGTCTTATTAGGGGTCGTCTTATTAGGGGTCTGACCCTGTTTATTTATTAATTTTGGACTTAAAATTGGTTTTATATTTGATTTTTTATGGCCTTAAAGCTATTTTTTAAGGCTATTTATTGATTTTAATAAAATTGAGGAAAGTTTTGCAGCATTTGTAATGCCTGGAAACAAGAAGTATATTTTATTGAGATGACCTCTGAAAAATTTAAATCAAATTTTGAGCATAAAAAAATCAGTTTAAGCGGTGATTTTTGGGGATTTTATGACTTGTTTAAGTTCAAAAAACTATTTAAAATGGGGTCAGTCCCCTATTGGAACCCCTAATGGAAGAGACTTTTTTAAACAGGCGATTCCGCCTAAAAGTGATATAGAGGGAGGAAAATAAATGCAACATTTAAAAAATAGAATTCGGTGGAAAAAATTTCTTTTTTTCATACTTGCTATTCCCTTATCTGCTTCGTTCTTCCTGTATCAAGGTTCCTGTTTTGTAAATGAAGATAAAATCCTGTATAATGATGTATACGCTAAGTTGAAAATTATTCAAATAGGTATTAATGCATATAAAAATGATTACGGAGAATATCCTTATAAGTTAAACCTTTTAATACCTAATTATTTATCGAATGACGACAATGCTTTCATTTGCCCTACATCAACTAGTATGCCTGGGAAATTTTGCTTTATTTTTAATACTACTAGCCAGCCATACTGGCTGTTAAGAACTCCTAAGCCTTTATATAAAAACATTAATTCAAAGACTCATGATAAAATTCTTGGATACATTATATTATATACAGATGGAAAAATAAAATGGAATTCAACAATTCCTGTTTTGTCTAAAAAATGATTTTTACAAGTGGATACGGGTTATTGGGGGCGGGTTATTAGTGGTGGTTATTAGGGGTCCCTGTTTATTTTTAATTTTGAACTTAAAATTGGTTTTATATTTGACTTTTTATGGCCAACGTGGCATTCATATTTTGACCGGGAAATAACAATTATCTTCTTGTCAATACTTATTCCCCAATGGGACGCAGTATTCTGAGCTTATTATTATCTTTCACCAAATTTTCTTCCCCAAAATTGTTTTTGATAAAGGGCATTCCATAATGCCATAATGGTAATCGGTCGCTCGGTTGGCCGGCAACTCATGCCTCCGCTCAACGTCTTTGATTTAAGCAGCTACGCGCTTGAAATCAAAAACATCGCTACGGGCGAATTGAACTGTTTTACACGCAATAAATTGCGGCGACCAACGTTCCGCCGTTGGATCGCGTCCGTGTACGACGCGGTGCGATATAATTTAAAAATTTTTTTTAACTCGCGAAAAAAGTGAGGCAATACCGTTCAGGCTGGTTTTTTTATATATCCGGAGTTTTTTAATTGGACAAAACGGGTAATCAGGATTAACTTTAGCTTTTACTGGATTGAATGAATGATTTGAAAGAAACATGAAAAATTTTGATAAAGAATATTTGTGGCATCCTTATACTTCGATGCTTGATCCGCTGCCGGTCTATCCGGTTGAATCGGCTTCCGGAGTCAGATTGAAACTGACTGACGGACGTGAACTTATCGACGGGATGTCGTCGTGGTGGTGCGCGATCCACGGTTACAATAATCCGCGTTTGAATGCCGCGATCCAGCGTCAGCTCGAAAAAATGTCGCACGTGATGTTCGGCGGTATTACCCATGAGCCGGCGGTGGAACTTGGCCGGCGGCTGGTGAAACTTACCCCTGAACCGCTGCAACGGGTTTTCCTGGCGGATTCCGGTTCGGTCAGCGTTGAAGTCGCGATAAAAATGGCAATCCAGTATTACCACGCGAAAGGACTGCCTCAGAAAAATTCCCTGCTGACGGTGCGCGGAGGCTATCATGGCGATACCTTTATGGCGATGAGCGTTTGCGATCCGGTGACCGGGATGCACTCCATTTTCAGCGACGCGGTGAAAAAACAATTCTTTGCTGAAACTCCACACTGTCCCTTTGATGGTGAATGGCAGGAATATTACATCGGCGACCTCCACGAGAATCTCAAACAATATCATAACGATATTGCGGCAGTGGTCATCGAACCGGTTGTCCAGGGGGCAGGGGGGATGCGTTTCTACTCCCCGATGTACCTGAAAAGACTGCGCGAGTTGTGCGACGAATTTGACGTACTGATGATCTTTGATGAGATTGCGACCGGTTTCGGCCGGACCGGTAAGATGTTTGCCTGTGAGCATGCGGACGTCTGCCCGGATATTATGTGTGTCGGTAAGGCAATGACCGGCGGTTACATGACGCTGGCGGCGACCCTGACTACCGACAAGGTGGCGAAAACCATTTCGAGCGGAGATCCCGGCGTGTTCATGCATGGCCCGACTTTTATGGGTAATCCGCTGGCCTGTGCCGTGGCTTGCGAATCGATAGACCTTTTATTGGAGTCGCCCTGGCAGGAACGGGTAAACGCGATTGAGACCCAGCTGATCAAGGAGCTGGCGCCATGCCGGGAACTGCTGGCTGTGGCGGAGGTTCGAGTCCTCGGCGCTATCGGGGTGGTGGAGACGGTCGAGCCGGTCAATATGGCGGAGATTCAACAGTTCTTTGTTGAACACGGGGTTTGGATCCGGCCGTTCGGTAAACTGGTGTACCTGATGCCGCCGTTCATTATCGGGCCAGAAGACCTCAGTAAACTTACTTCCACGATTTATCAGGCTTTGCAGTAATTTATTCGTCGTCATCCGGGAGCGGATGCAGCAGGTCGATATTGTTTTCCCGGAAATCACTGGGCGAACAATGGAAATACTGGCGGAATGCCCGGTAAAAGTGACTTTCATCGAAATACCCCCAGGCTTCCGCTACTTCTTTGATGAGTGAACGGTTCTTTTTGATTTCCGCCGCGGCCATGCTGATTCTGGTCCTGGCGGCGTATTTGGCGAATGTAGTGCCGGTGGCGGTCCTGAAAAGATCGCAGAAGCGGCTTTTGCCAAGGTAGCAGGCGGTCGCGGCATCGGTAATTGAAATTTGTCTGCCGTTCTTTTCCTTGATCAGCTTTATTGCCGGTTGAACTCGCTCGTAAGCCAGATTCTGTTCTTCCACTTCCGGCTTATCAATGAAGCCGTCGGCGTTCATAATCAGCAGGAGCAGTTCATGCAGTTTGAACCAGCAGAGGGCGTTCCAGCCCGGGTTTTTCGCGTTATGGAGGTGCAGTATTTCCCTGGCGATATTTATTGCGTTGGTGCGAGTCGCGTCATTTGCGACCTGAGGCCTGCCGGAGGGCGGAGTGACAAAAGGCAGCATCCAGTTGATATTTGCCGGGATGCCGGTGTCGCCCAGTTTTTCCGGCAGGATGGTCATTAACAGGAACTCCGTTCCGGTATCCCGCCTGACCGCGACATGCGGCTCCCATGAGCCGGAAAACCAGACATCTCCTGCATCGAGCGAGCGGTGAAAATCGGAGCAACAGGATTCAAAACCACCGGAGAGCATGATGCCGAAGTGCAGCGCATAGTGGATGTCCGGCGTTGCCGGCAGGTGATGCTTGTCCGGGGGCGGATTGTTGCCGTAATAGATAAAGAACGGATTTTCCGGCGTTAAATGATAATCGTATTTCTTTGTTTTCATATTTTCCTGAATTCAGGGTTTTTCCTGAATTGGAATATTATACATGTCAATCGGGATAATTTACAGTTATTTTTTAATGTTTTTTGTTTTTTTTACAGTATAATAAGTGAAGTTGCAATACACATCAATCCACAAACCAAACAGGAAATGGTATGACAAAGAAAATCAATATTGGAGTTATCGGCTGCGGCGGCATGGCAAAATCACACGCATCCCGTTTTGAAGCAATCATGGACAAAATCGAAGTAACGGCGCTGGTCGATCTTGAATTGGACCGGGCACGGGCGGTCGCCGAGTTGCTGCCGAATGATCCTTTTATCACGACCGACTACAAAGAGGCGCTGGACTATTGTGATGCCGTGCTGGTGGTTCTGCCGCATCATTTGCACCATCAGGTGACTATTGATTGCCTGGATGCCGGTAAACATGTCCTGTGTGAAAAACCGTTGGCAAATACGGAACAGGAGTGTCTGGAAATGGTTGAAGCCGCCAAAAGAAATGACCGGGTATTGATGGTGGCCTACTGCATGCGTTTCCATCCGCTGGTATTGAAAATGAAAGAGTATCTGGACAACAAAACTTTTGGTGAGTGTTTTCAGCTTTCGATTTGGACCGAACAGCATACTGAACGCGAACCGTCGAACTGGATGTGCCGGGCCGATCAGGTTGGCGGCGGTCAGTTGTTCAGTCACGGCTGTCATTACATCGACCTGATGTTATGGATGATGGGCAAGCCTCTGCGCGGAACCCATACCAGTACCAATCTGGGAACGCCGTGGATGGAAAAAGAGGGGACCAGTAATGTCTGCATCGAATTTGAAGATGGAAAACTGGGCTATCATTTCGGAACCTGGGGGGCTCGCGGGACCAAGTTGAAATACGCTTTCCACGCGCATTGTGAAAAAGGGATGCTGGAAATCAATCTGCACGATGGAACATTGAAATATTATGGCGATGCCGAAGCCCATGTTCCAGGTTCCGACGCCGAGCAAAAAGAAGCTCTGTTATTTGAAGCGAAACATGCCAAGCCGACGTCTGAAGAAATGAGCCATTTTATCGATTGCATCGAGAACGGAACCACGCCGTTGACCGAT
Organism: Victivallales bacterium; assembly: GCA_963678305.2. GTDB lineage: Bacteria > Verrucomicrobiota > Lentisphaeria > Victivallales > Victivallaceae. Next base: position 600,631 of record CAXXVV010000017.1, on the reverse strand, counting down.
CCGGTTTCAAGCATCGAAGGACTGCAAATAATCTGGAAACTTTATGACGCGGAAAATAAACATGAACTGGCTGATTTTCAGGGAATGGGACTGGGGTCGCTGACTTTGTAAAACAGTATGCGGTCATGCATGTTTTATATTGTTTTACATGCTTCGATTTGAGATTAGAGACCGCGATTAATTAATATGTTTATTTCTGCAACAATGCTTATTATTTTTGAGCTAAAGTCTTTCCTGTAAAAAAGTAAAATAGGACCTGTTATGGCTTGATTTCAAACATGTTTGTTGTATATTAGTTTTTTCTATGATTAATATAGAGAAATTTCTATATACAGCAAAAAAGGTGAAAAACAAAAAGGAGGTCTTGTTTTGGATCGAAGGACTTTATTGTGTTCGATTCCGGCAATACTGTTGCTTTTTACGCCGGTTCACGGGGCAAATCCTGAACCGGAAAAAGGGCTCCAAATGATCGGAATGCTGGATTTTCGTAAGGCCGCGGCATTTTACGAACGCAAGATGAACAAGGCGAAAGCAGGAACTGTGGAATGGCGGAAAAACGCCTTTCTTTACGCGGTTTCGCTGATGCGCCGACTGCCTGACCGGGCTGAGGATAAAGCTCAGGCGGCCGAGGTACTGGATGACCTTATCAATGCCGGAGTACAGAAGCCATTCAGTGACGGCGCATTGCTATTCCGGGGTAAACTGGCCGAACAAATTGATTTTCATGGAGATACACCTGATTTTGAAGGTGCTTCAGAATATTACGAAAAACTGATCAATGAACGTCCGAAATCCAAGTATCGTGATTACGCCGTGTTATGTCGGGCCCAGGTGGCGGTTTACACGATGGATGAAAAGCGTATCAAGGCCGCGATCAGGCAATTGACGGGCTGGCTTGAAAAAAATCCGAACAACCGGTATGCCGCAGTTGAATGGTTTCTGATCGCTGACGCGGCTCGATACCCTCTTAAAGATTATAAACTTTCTCTCCACGCATTGCTGCAGATTTACAAGAATGGCGTACCGGCTTGTCTGTTGGTTGACTACTTTTACTGGCAGGTTGGTAATACCGCATTTGAAGCCGGAGATATGAAAACCGCGGCGTTGTTCTACAACAAGATATTGAAGCTTGATCGCAGTAAATTCAATACGATTGCCAAAGACATGCTTAAGAAGATCAAGCAGGAGGGCAAGTAATTATGTCCGAAGAAAAAAATACTTTTGCGAAAATCAAAGGAAGTCTGGGTTTGGTTCTTCTGGCTGTCGCTTTTATCGCAAGCTGCGTTTCGGTGTTGATCAATCATCTTTCTCTGAATGCGCCTGATGTGACCGCTATCAGGATTTGTCACTGGCAACTGGAAGCGGGGTTCCGTAAAGCGCTCCAGGAGGTAATCAACGACTACGAAAAGGATTACAAAGCGAGAACCGGTAAGACGGTCAAAGTGATACAGGTTCCGGTGGCGGAAAAAGGGTATGCGCAGTTTATCAATACCGGCCTGATCGGGAACATGGCCCCGGATATCATTGAAGTCGGACATGCTAAAGCCTTTGAGAATTTTTCCAATATTGTCCGCTATTTTCTGCCTCTGGGTAAATATGTCCGGCAGCCGAATCCCTACAATGCGGGCACTCCGTTGGCCGGGGTTCCCTGGAAAGACACTTTTTTCGATGATCTGCAGGGCAGTATTACCCCGGAACTGCAGGAATATTACCGGATACCTTTCTCTATCTTCACTCAGCGTATTTACTACAACAAAAACATGCTGCTGAAAATTACCGGGTCCAGTGAATTTCCCGATACCTACAACGAATTTATTGCGTTATGTGAAAAAGTTCGTGAATATTCAAAACGCACCGGAAAAAATATTATTCCGGTCGCTGCGAGCAAATATCAGTTGAATTTTTTTCAATCCAACTATAACAAGGCTTTCCTGGCTGATCTGGTCAGAAGGATTGACGACAATAATAATATGATTGTCGAACCGCAGGAGGCATTTATCGGCTACAATCAGAAGCGATGGAATTTTAATTCTCCTGAAATGAAAGGGGTAATCGACTGTACCAGCGAGATTACCAAATATTTTATGCAGGGGTGGATTGCCGCCAACCGTGACGATTCGGCGTTTGCTTTTGTCCAGGGACGAGCCCTGATGACCGCTTCCGGCAGTTGGGACGCCAAAGGTTTGATCGACCAGGCGGAGGACGCGTTTGAAGTCGGAATTGCCCGGTTGCCTTTTCCGACTGACCATGCGGAATACAGTAAGTATGTTAAAGCGGGGGTTAACGAAGCCAGTGTGAGGGGGGGAATACCCTGGGGTATCAACAAAGCTTCCAGACATATCGACACATGTATTGATTTTCTTCGTTTCGCTACCACCCGGCTTGAAAACGAAAAATTCAATAATCTGGTTTACTGGATCCCGGTGGTCAAAGGTGCCGCCACCAAACACGATTTCCTGAAAGCTTTCACGCCGATTCTTAAAGGTTATTCAGCGGACTTCAAGATTCCGATAAGTACTCAGTACACGATCATTTCCGGAGGGGACCGGTGGTTGTTGTATTCCAATAAGCTGACTCCTGAAGAATATACGAAAAATTGTGCGGAAATTTATGAAAGTTCAAGCCCGGCAGGTTTCGCCAAACTGCAGGAAAAAGAATACCGGATTCTTCGCAGCTATGAAGCAGTGATAACATCTGACTTGCTGCTGGAGCAGATTGGCTCACCGAAACAAAAGGCGGCTGCGACAGAACGGCTTAGTTCGATTTCTCTGATTGCGTCGCAGAAAACATATCTTTACTACAAATATAACGACCAATTGGAAAAAGCCTCTGAAAAGGAGGTGAGTAAATAATGAATACAGTTCAAGTTACCTGGAAAAATATCGGATACAATTTCACGATTTTGTTTTTATTGCTGCCGACCATCCTCATGGTGGCTACTTTCAGCTATACGCCGGCTTTTGAAGCGATTCGCCACAGTCTTTATGTCTGGGACGGCGAATATGTCGAAGAATATGTCGGGATGAGCAACTTCCGCAACCTGATTGGGGATCTCGGCCTCTGGGCTCCGTTGCTGCTGGCCGGGGTTTGTTCTTTCATCTCAGCTCTGGCCCCGGCCGGAAAAAAACGGACAATCTTTCGTTATGCCGGCGCGATTGCCATGATCTGTGCGGTCAGTTTTTTCATTTATGATTATCAGACCTGCGATGACGCGGTCAATACCGGGGCGCCGATGACAGCCATCGCTGTTCTGACCACCGCATTTGTCATTTTCTTCATTCTGGCATTTCGCAAAAAAGACTTGAAAGTACGGCAGTGGAGTATTTTCTTCGCTTACGCGCTGCCGATTGTCGGCGGACTGGTCTATATTATCGGCGTCAGGGAAAAAGGTGACTGGCTGCTGTGGATGAGTTTCAAGCTTATCTTTATTCTGGTTGTGGCCAACCTGTTTAAAATGTGGCCGAGTATCTTTACCGCGGTCTGTGTGCATCGTCTGCGTTCAGAACGCTGGCAGTATATCTACCGGGTGCTGTTTGTCATTCCAATGATCATCCCGGGCATTGTCGCTCTGTTAATCTGGAAATTCTTCTATGATCCGAATGTCGGTTTCCTTAATCAGTTCCTGATGTGGACCCGGCTTGATAAAGTGTTGATCTGGATAGATTCCACGATCCTGCACTGGGGCGTATTTACTGCTCCCTTCAAACCGGTCTGGCTCGGTGAACCGGACCTGGTCATTCCCGCTTTGCTGTTCTGGGGATTCCCCTGGGTCGGCGTTGTCGGGGTCCTGATTTATCTGTCCGGGCTTCAGAATATCAGCCAGAGCGTTTATGAAGCGGCCGATCTTGACGGTGTCAGCTCCTGGGGCAAGTTCACCTACATTGAACTGCCGTTGATTATGACGCAGATCCGCCTGAACCTGATCCTGATGATCATTGGGACTTTTCAGGCTTACGGGTTCCAGTTGATGCTGTTGGGCGCGGAGGGCGGCCCCCGCAATAAGGGTTTGACTCCCGGTCTGTATATGTATTACAAGGCGTTTATCGAGAACGAATACGGCTATGCCTGTGCCATTGGTATGCTGCTGTTTTTCGTTATCATGGTCTTGACGATAGTCAACCAGCGCTTCATTCGTAAAAAAGGTTAATCGGAAGGGCCTGATAAAATGAAACATAGTACCATTAAAAATACCCATGAAATTATGAAGCACCTGCTGATCTGGAGTGTGCTGATTTTCGCCTTTTTCCCGCTTTACATCATGTTCGTTATCAGTTTCAAGGATAACTCTCAGTTTGTTCACGCGCCGTTTAATTTTACGTTCCCGCTGCATCTGGAAAACTGGTCGCACGGGTTTTCGATTATCGCGCCTTATATCGGCAACAGTATCTTTGTCGCAACCATCAGCGTGGTTTTTACCCTGTTGACCTCGTTGTGCTCGGCTTATGTTTTTGCCCGCTATGATTTTCCGTTCAAGAGTGTACTGTGGTATGCCTTGCTGGGGTTGTTGTTCATGCCGGGAATCATGAATCTGGTTCCCCTGTTCATTATCATGCGTGATTTGAGCCTGCTCAACTCGCTGTTCGGACTGTCATTGATCTACGCGACCGGGGGGCAGGTTTTCTGCGTCTTCGTGTTGCGCAACTTTATCGAGGAGATACCGCAAGACTTGTTCGAAGCGGCACAGATTGACGGAGCCACGCCGTGGCAGCAAATCTGGAACGTGGTGGTTCCGATGTCCGGCAGTATCCTCAGTACCCTGGCTATTCTCCGGTTTATCACCTGCTGGAACAACTTTATCCAGCCACTGATCTTTATCAATGATCGCAGTAAGCAGCTTATTCCTGTGGCTTTGATGGAACTTGACGGCGAGTATGTCAAACAATGGGGGGAAATGATGGCTACGTTCTCGATCGCGGCGATTCCGCTGGTCCTGATCTTCCTGTTTTCGATGCGTCTGTTTGTCAAAGGCATCGGAGCCGGGGCTATCAAGGGATAATCCCGCTATTGCTGAAATAAAAAACTCCAGCCGTTAAAAGCTGGAGTTTTTTTATGGCGCGAAGCCTTTGGGGAATCAACTGTTGTTGCGCCAGGCATTCATATATTCGACCGCGTCATAGCCGGTGCCGTTCTTTATTACCTGCTTAAATTCAGTCGGCAGAATCCCGGCAAGACGGGCTACTCTGCTCAGGTCAAGTTCACTGTTTTCAAGCAGACTTTTGCCTCTGGCAAAACGCATTGAGGAGGCATATTCCCTGAGGGTAATACCGATTTGTTGAATGAAAAGTTCATCAAGCTGAGTTGGGCTCAAACCGAATTGTTTGGCGTGATTGCCGTGCCGCCATGCTTTTTCCAGGCGGTTTCTGGCTTGCCCGATAATTATTTTGATTATTTGATCTTCCTTTACTTCGGACAGATCTTCGGCCGGAATTTTTGCCAGGGACAATGCACAAAAAGAAGTACAGAGCAGCGCTCCGGTTCTGGTTACGAAATCCGGCCCCGGTCGCAATTCGGCAATTATACTTTGTATAATCTGTTTTTCCGTTGCTGTAACTTTAAAACGATAGAAGCTGTTCGCCGTCCGGCAATAAGCCTGCGGCGCTTCAAAATGAATACACAACTGCTGCACTCTGTTTTGCAGGATATTTTCTGTTTCAACCCCGAACGGGATCAGGAAATAGTTGTCGGCGTTGAGTTTCAATTTGTAACCGTTGACTTTGATCGAAGCGCCGTTGCCCTCAGTGTAGATCAGTTGCCAGAATGCGTTTTTTTCTTTCAGGCCGTGCCAAATTTGAGGTAGCCGCTTATATGAACAAGGGCCGATAAATATTCCCGCATTATACGGGTCGACACCGGTGTTGTGTCGCTCATATTGACTGTATGGTTTTCTTTTCATAATTGGAATCTTTGACTGATAATTTGAGGATTTAAATTATTGCTCGCGAATTTGTTTTCGATATTCACTGGGGGAGCGGTTGACCTGGCATGCCATTGCTTTGTGGAAGTTTTTCAAGCCGACCTGTTTGGAAATATTGATAATCGCCAGATTGCTGAATTCCAATAGAAATTGACCTTTAGCGATTCGCTGCAAAACATGATAATCATTGGGCGTGATTCCCATTTGCCGGTAAAACCTGGCATGTAGAGCCGGCCGGCCGGCTTTGTCTTCCAGGTCAGCAATATGAAAATCTTTTTCCGGAGCATATTCAAGTCCGGTGTAAATATCCTTCATATCCGGATCTACCTGTTTATCAAAAAAATCACCTTCCGGCACCTGCAGCAGAGCTTGTGCCGCCATTGATATTGCCAGCATCATGCCGGAGGGGGATATGAAAGGTATTTCAAGGGGACGAAGTTCAGTGATGACGGCATCCAGCATTGCCTTGAAAGTGCCGGTCATTTTGCAGCAGTAGCAATCTTTGGTTACGAAACTGTGCATATCGCTGGTTTTGAAGTGCATGAGAAATTGTCTAGGGCTGCTGTTTTGCCATAAAGTCATGTGCCTTTGAGGCGGAATCAAGTAAAAGTTATCAGGGATGAATTCAATTTTATTGTCCCCGATGGTTACTCCGAGTCCGGGGCCTTCCACATAAATCAACCTCCAGTACAGGCCGAAATCGGTCCGGTCGCTCCAGAGATTCCTGACGTTCCAGTATCGGCAAAGTATGACATCTATTGACGGGCAGCAGGCTGATTCCTTATTATCAAAAAGTTTGAGAACTATTCTTCCTCTTCTTTTTTGCATTGTTTCCTCCGGTTGTATTTTGTTGCTAGATTATATCACTGCAAGCAGTCATTGTCAAGCAGAAAACACGCTATAAGATTACTTAAGCTTATTCATAGTCTTGCATAATATCCATATGTTGCTTGATAAATACGTTTTTCAAAGTATTTTTATCAAGCAGTTTGCTGGACTTATCAATTCTGCGGCGAAAAAAAATGGCGTTGCCGGATGCTTGTTTCATAACGAACTCTTAAGCCCAACGGACTGCCGGTTTGTAATAATTCTAATAAAGAGAGGGAAAAAATGAGAATTACCTGTTGGCTTGTTTCAATTGCAATGGCAATTGTATTTTGTGGCTGCCGCTCTAATGTCGATCTGACCAGATTTCCGGCAGGACTTGAAAAGAAACCGGTTCTTTGTCCTAATACCATCAGGCCGGAACAGGCATCACGTGAATTTATGCCTTTTTCCAAATCTTTCACGCATGATTCAAAAGGTAATCTTTTGTTCAGAGTGGAGAAAAGATCTTTGCAGGAGCCATGGCACTATGCGGCAATAGGTCCGGTTCCGGTCAAACCTGTGACTCGCTATAGTCTGATTTTCTGTCTGGAAAAGCAATACAAGGATGATATAAGCATCTATGTGACATATTCGAGGAACGGCCGTCCCGACATAAGTCCGCATGTTTTTTTGCTCAACCAATTCTACGGGGTGCGTTCTCCGAGCGGTGAAACTGTTTATCAGGATATGATTACTCCTAGTGATTGCGACGGAATATATATTTGGCTTCTTGCTTCAAACAATGGCAAACCGGTAAAACCCGGTGTCCGGGCGGTTTTGACCAGATTTGAACTTCAAGAGCTTGGACCCGCAGTTCCCGCGCCGGAACTGGCGGTGCGAGCCGGGGATAATCTTTTGCAATTTGATTTGCCTAAAATGCAGCCTGGCATGATAACTAAGGCTGATTCCGTATTTTTTCCTGGTCGGAAAAACGCGATGGTCGTGTCAGAGATAGTCAAGGAGGGGGCAGAAAAAATTTTGCGGGTGAAATATAAAAAGGGAATGTATCTTTATCCTCATTTCACCTCATTGCAAGCTCCATTTTATAACTCACTGTGCCGCTACTCTTTTAAGATTAGAGGAAAAGGAATGATTCGTCCCGGGTTGTGGTTCAAAAGGGATTATGTTGGTTTTTATTACTCGCATGGAGCCGTTGTCACTCTGAACGAAAAGTGGCAGAATGTTGTTTTGGAGTATGGGTGTGTGGATCCGTTGACCCGGGCTGTTTCAGTTTCGATCACTAATTCCGGCGACTTGGTCGAATACGATGTAAAGGATTTGAAACTTGAGGTTGTAAACCCTCATTGAAATGCTTTTATGGTTCGAGTTCCGGTGGTTGTTTTCCGGCTTGTTCCTGTAGTTTTTGATTTCGGTTAAGATAGCCGCAAATCCCGCTGCCGCCGGTAATGAATGCCGGTAGCGGCGTCGGAATTGCGGTAAGTATCCCCAGAATGACTCCTTTGGCGATAGCCAACCCCCATGAATCCCCGCACACATAGCGTTGAAGTATGGTGCAGGGAATGATCAGGGCCAGTCCCACACTGAGCGAAATGGTCCAGCCGATGAGACTGACATCCGGGGCGAACAGCATCATGTCGATTGCGATGAACGCCAACGCCGCCAACGGATGGATGCCGAAAATCCTCATCGCGTCTTTATTCATAATTTGGGTTCCGGATGCAAAACATTCAGTAATTTACCGGTTGGGCCGCCGAGCCCCGGCCATTGCGGTTCATCGGCAAATTTGATACGGATCGCTTTGATTTCGTTCAGATGATTTCTGACGATCCATTCAATGATGAATTTTTCAAGTGACGCTCTGGCGGTTTCCCGGATAACTGCCAGATAAGGCCTGTCTTTAGCCCTTCGCATCAGGATTGAACCGGCCTGCCTTTTGAATCTTTCAAGCTTGCTCTTTTCATCCATGATTAACCAGCCGGTGTCGCAATGCGCACGCAGGGTTTCGGTGAAAACTACAGGGTATCCGACCTCGAGCGGCGGCACTTCGACGAAAAGAATGCCATTCTCAAAAATGATTTTCCATAACTTCAGTTCAGGATTCACATAATATGAATAACGAGTCTTGACTTCCAGGCTGTATATGGCGGAGGAAGATTTCGGGACATAGGATTCCAGTCCCCCACCATTTGCCTGGATCTACTTTGGTTTCTTCGGTTTGCCTGATTACTTCAGTCGCGGTACGTTCCGCCAGGACCAGTTTGCGTAACTGACTGACTTTTTCCGTGTTGTCCAGCAGTTCGGTAGTGATTTTTTTAGTAATGACCAGACGACGACTGGTGCATGAATGAGCGAATAAAGCGATGAATATCAGCGTAAGCATCAAAAAACTGAAGGTACTCAAGACCAGCAGTTTGGGGCCGGATAGCCACGGCTTCTTCGCTTCTTCATTCATCTTTCAGAGGTCTTCAAATTCATTATCCAGGATGCTCATTTCATCTTCCACGAATTCCATTGCTTTTTCAAACGCACGGAAACGGTGACTTATTTTATCTTTGACATCCGCGCCGAGTTCGCCGAATGTTTTATCGAATCCGTCCGGGATAAAGATCGGATCGTACCCGAACCCGTTGTTTCCGCGAGGCGCGTCCGCGATAGTTCCGTGGACCTCGCCGGTGAATGTTTCGATCACTTCGCCGTTGAGCGCAATAGACAGAGCACAGACAAATTTTGCTCTCCGGTTGTCTTTATCTTTGAGTTCGTCAAGAACTTTCTGCATGCGTTCCGGGTCCGTGGCCGCGTAGCGGGATGAGTTTATCCCAGGTCTGCCGTTCAGGGCTTCAACCGCCAAACCGGAGTCGTCGGCAAAGGCAGGAATATCGCAATAATTAGATGCCGCCAGAGCCTTGATGGCGGAATTTTCCTGGAATGTTGTTCCGGTTTCTTCCACTTCCGGGTAATTCGGGTAGGCGTCGAGTCCCACAACTTCGACGTCCTGGTCTTTCAATAGGGTGCGGAATTCTTCCAGTTTGTGTGCGTTGCCGGTGGCGGCGACAATTTTGACCATTGTGTAGCTCCTGATTATTGGGGAGTCGTTCAGAAATAACCTTGACATTTGTCCGGTTCTCGTGAATGCTTTTCGTGTCGCCGCTTCGTTACATACCAGAAAGTATGCTCCTTGTCGTCGGTCCCAAAATCAAATCACGATCTCTCCGGCAAATTGCCAAGTTAATTTTTTCACAACTCCTTGGGTTTATATAATAATGACTTTGTTTTCGATTCAGGCGGATAATCTCTTTTCAGCATTTCCGCGTATTTATCGGGCAGACCGGTGGAATCCGGCAGGTCGTCACGGTGTTCCCGCAAAAGTGTGACAAGTTGTTCGAGCGCCTCTTTTCGGCCCGGAGTCTCTTTTTTGAACATAACGACAGCTTGCAGCAGCAAGTCTCGTGCCTCAGCGAATTTTTCCGCCTTTAACTTGATCTCCGCCGCCCCGGTAAAACCGGAAAGGGAATTGGCGGGATAGTTTGATTCACGCAGCAGCGTTAGCGCTTCCAGAGCTTTTTCAGGCTTTGCAAGCTGTGACATCAGCATAAGGCATTGATCAAGTTGCGAACGCTCTCCCTCGGGATATGACATCTCGTATTTCAAGCAGGGTTCAAGCAGTTCAACCGCGTCCGCATCTTTTTCCTGATCACGGAGCGCTGCGGCCTGACCGTAAACACAGGTAAGCTTCCAGCCGAGTTTGCCGATCATTTTTTCAGCATCGCGGAACGCGTTGCCGGCTGCTATATATTGACCGTCTTTCAGGGATTTTTCCGCCGTTTTCAGAATATCCGGCTTGTCGACCATTACCCATATATATGATCTTGACCTGATAATCATATCCTTTTTTTGATGACGACAGAAAATATTTCCCCACTGGTCGACTTTGTTGACGGTTACCCGGATCGGTTTGGTTTGGTTTCTTAGCTTAATTTGTCCAGGATAGCTAAATCCGGCTGCCGTCAGAGAAAAAGCCAGAGAGATTAATGGCAGTAATAACTTCATATAGCAGCCCCCGGAATAAACTGGACATGGACTGTACGTTCGCGCGGTCCGTCAAATTCACAGAAATAGATGCCCTGCCAGGTCCCGAGGCACAAACGCCAGCCTTCGATTGGAATTGTTTGAGCAAAACCCATTAGCGACGCTTTCAGATGGGCCGCGCTGTTTCCCTCGAAATGAGTGAACTCGGCCGAGTTCCATGGAATAATCCGCTCAAGCGCTGCCTGCAGGTCGCTTTGTACGGCCGGATCAGCATTTTCATTGATCGTCAAACCGGCGGTTGTATGCATGCAGAAAACGTGGCATATACCGCTTTCCATGTCTTTAGGGATCATTTGCGCGATTTTGCCGGTGATATTGATCATTTGACTGTGAGAGGTGCTTTTTACTGATAATGTCGGCATGACAGTCTCCTTGGTTCGTGGTTAATCAGCAGCGCTGAGATACATTTCGGGACACTCGACGGAGTGACGCTCTAGTCCATTGAGAATTGCGTGATAGGATGCCGGGGTACGGTTGGGCGGAACGTCTTCGGTTATGCCCATAATAAACCCGTCCAGAGCCGGCAGTTCATTCAGCAGGTCAACGGTTTTCTGTTCGACGGAATCGTCGTCCTTGACGTGAACCGATGACGGGAAGTTGATCCACAGGACTTTGTCCGGCCAGAATTCACGGGCCTCGCCCAGGGTCATGTCAGTATCCGGGGCAGGGGTGAACGCCTCGACGTAATCCAATTCGGTTTCGGCGATAAGCGGAGCCAGCTCCCGGCAGTTGGCGTCATAATGGCAGCCGATCAGTTTCCCATGCCGGTGCATGACCTCGGCGGCCTCATGGTAATGCGGCAGATAATAATCGCGGAAAACCTCAGCCCCGATAATTTCCGGCACAACGTTGCCGCCGTAGTTGGCATGGAGATGCGGAGACTTGGCAACAATCGGATACGTCTTGCGCCGGATTTCGACGACCGCCTCATAAAGTTTCAGCATTTCATCCCGGTTTTCCATCCACTGGTAGCAAAAATCCATCATATCGATATATCCGGCGCTGATCAGCGTTTGCAACGGTTCAAGCCCGAAAGCCCCGCGCAGCACCGTGTTGTCATCCCGGTTTTTCAGCATCTCGACGATCGGACCGTAATCCGCTTTGACCTGAGTGTCGCGGAGGATAAATTCCAATGCCTTGAAATCATCCGGACTTTTGAACATTTTACTGACGATCTTTGAGGCGTATTCGTTGCGGACGGAGGTCGTCGTGAGCGTCCCGACCGGTGTTTCATAGAAAGTAGTTGTTTCAACCGTGCCGTCAGGTTTTTCAACCGTTTCCGCGGTTTCCCTGACATTCGGCGTGTAACTGCTGAACCCCGGAGTTTTGCGGAAAACCCGGCAGGCTTCGCGCTGCCTGAGTCCGTCACCATCCGCTCCGGATGGAAATTTTGATTCGTAAATCGTGAAGGGGACAGTTTTGCACTTCCCGCCTTTCAAACAATACTCAACTTTTTCCCGCGGTTTCATTTTTTGTTGTAACCTTTGCTATTAATGCTTAAGGGAGCCTCTAAATATTGGTTCCGAAACGAAAAATTGTTTAGTTGACCGATGCGGCGACGCGTTGTAAGTTTGCGCATAGCAGCGCTATGCATCAGTTTTACAACGCAAGACCGCTCGGTGCAAATAAGCGATTTTGCCGGAATTTCCAATTTTTAGAGATTCCCTTAATAGTATAATATCCGTATTGACGGTATTTTCAACCGGGCTTTAATGCTATTATGGAAAAATTCGGTAACGGGTTGATTTTTTGTCATAAAGATGTTATTTATATATAGACTAATACAGACTAATTGACAAAGAAGAACCGGGAGACCCTGGAATGCTTAGTTTTGCTGAGGAAATTTACTTGCTGGCACTTGACGACGCAACTGGAACCGTGGCTTTGGAAGACGGCATTGAAAGGTTGCATCATGCCCTTGTCGGTGCGGCGTTGGCGGAATTGTCATTCATGGGGAGCATTGACTTTGACGAAGAAGGCCTTATCGTCGTAAATCCTGACCCGGTTGGGAATCCGGTCCTTGACGAGATTATGGCGATGATCAAGCGTCAGGACTCTAAAATGACGCTTCATTACTGGCTCGAAACCTTATTCGTTGAGGCCGGCAGAATTGAAAATATGGTCTTGCATCATTTGGTTCTGCGTGGTATTCTAAAAGTGGTTGAAGACAAAATCCTCTGGGTTTTTCCATCCCGGCGTTACCCGGTAATTGATGATCGGGAAATCAAGGATGTGGAACGCAGAATGATTGAACTTATTTCAAGCGACGAAATTCCCGGGCCGCGGGAAGCCACGCTGATCAGTCTGGCCTCGGCCTGCGGCCTGCTGCATGAAGTGATGTCACCACGGCAGCTCAGTCGTTACCGGGAGCGCATCGAAATGTTGACCAAGCTGGATTCGGTTGGACGCGGTACGCTTGAAGTCATAAACGAATTTCAAGTCGCATTTGGTTTTAATGGCCCCGCGACGGTGATTGACGCAAGTACGGATGTATAATGGATAATTTTAGTAAAACTGAAACCAATATTCCTGTCAGACGCAGAACTTCGGTCACCGGTTTTGTCGGTTTTATTCTGGCCGGGTCATCTACTGCTTTATTGTTTATTTTGAGTGTGCTGTCAGCGATAATCGAACAAGCCAGTCATGGCGACGTCTACAAAGAGTCGGCGACTGCCGCGGTTATCCTGGTCTTTATTCTTTCTTTCATGTTCGTCAATTTGATTGCAATGATTCTCGGGATGATTTCGATGACCAAGAAGGACTGCAAGCCTACTCACGGTTTTTGGGCTGTTTTTATTTCAGTCGCGGCCAATTTGATCGCATTGGCCCTTTTACTTTACTGACCTGTTTGTTCTCAAACATATTTGCTTTCCATCAACATAGTGTGCGGGGGCTGTAACTATAATATGGTTATTACAAAAATGTAATTAGTGAAAAACTAATTACATAAATGTAATAAACATTAATTTATTCAAAAAAAACCGTCATGAAAAGGGCTTTCAATTTGAAAAACATGGCAAAAAGTGGTATTGTTACAGTAAGTGAACAATTAAGTTCTAATTGCAAAAATTCAAGTTTAGATAGGTCTTTAACTTGAATTATGTTGATAAATATATGCTTTGGAGAAAATTTAAAAATGAACCTTAAAGAGTTTCAGATAGAACATTTAGGCGAACCGAAATTAAAAAGCCCGTTAATTCGCTCTATTTTTGTTGAGAATAATGCCCGGGTCATCTACCATTCGGAGTTGAGTGACCTGGAAAAAGACTTTGAGCATTCAGACCAGGTGCTTTCGTTTGAAAAAGCCGGTCCTCGTGCGAAAATTTACCATGATCCGGCGTGGAGCAAGGCTGCGATTCTGACAGCCGGCGGCCTTTGTCCCGGTTTGAATGACGTGATCAAAGGTCTTACTTTCACCCTGAAAGCGCACTATAAAGTGCCGATTGTCTATGGTATCCGGTACGGCTATCAGGGATTGATCCCCGAGTTTGCCCATGAACCGCTGATTCTGGACGAGGAAACGGTTGACGACATTCACGAATACGGCGGGACCATTCTCGGGTCATCCCGGGGGCGTCAGGATGAAGAACAGATGGTTGATACTATGGTTCGGATGAACATCAATGTGCTTTTCTGCATTGGCGGAGACGGCACGTTGCGCTGCGCCCATGACATCTGCAAAATAATTAAAAAGCGCAAATTATCCATTTCAGTTATCAGTATCCCGAAAACGATTGATAACGACGTCGGCTTCATCGACAAATCATTCGGGTTTGAAACTTCGGTCTATGCTACAAACTCGGTGATTTCCGCCGCTCACAATGAAGCCAAAGGAGCGGAAAACGGCGTTGGTTTGATCAAAGTTATGGGGCGGGACAGCGGTTTTATCGCCGCTTATGCTTCGCTGGCCAATTCACACGTCAATTACTGCCTGGTCCCTGAAGAGAAATTTTCTTTGGGCGGCGGCGGGCCTAATGATATGTTTGCTGATCTGGTGAAACGTCTGGAAAAACGCAAACATGCGGTAGTCATGGTTGCCGAAGGCGCCGGACAGGAGTTTTTCGATGGGCAGGACTCCCAGAGCGATAAGTCCGGTAACAAAATATATAACGATATCGGTTTTTATATGAAGTCAAAACTTCAGGACTTGGCTAAAGCTGCCGGAATCGAGATCAATGTCAAATATTTTGATCCCAGTTACCAGATTCGCAGTTTGCCTGCTCACGGAACCGACGCGGTTTTCTGTCTGATGCTGGCCCAGAATGCGGTGCATGCCGCTATGGCCGGTTGCACTGATATGGTGGTAGGACACTGGAATGGTCAATTTACCCACGTTCCGACTGCTCTGGCAACCAGGGAACGCAAAAAAATCGATGTCAACGGCGACCTCTGGAACAGTGTCAAAGCGGTAACCTGGTCGTCAAACAAATAAGATTGTCAGCAAAAGGAAAACAGGATGGAAGAATCCCGGTCAAATGATTCTTTTTTGAAGAATTTGTTAACCGGGGTTCATATTACTTTTCGCGGACTTGGTATTTTCTTCAAGCAACCCTCCTGCTGGTTCTATTCAATTGTGCCGGTGCTGCTCAGTCTGCTGATTTATGGAGCCGGGGTCTGGTTGTTTATAATCTGGGCCTGGCCTCATTTGTCCAGCCTCGACAGCGTTAATGAGTCGCTGCCCTGGTGGCGGCAATGGCTGGAATGGGGGCGTTCAATCGCGTTGGCGGCTCTTTTTATTATTATTTATATTACGATTTTTGTTTTTACGTTTTCCGCTTTATACATGATCATCGGTGCGCCGTTTTTCGACCGGATGGCGGCTAAATTGGAGAAGCAGCTTTACGGGTTTGAGATCAGGATATCCGGTAATTTATCCTGGTTGGATTATTTCCGGACATCGATAACCAACGCCCTGATTTTGACGGTTCAGTCATTCATCTGCGCGGTTATTCTGCTGCCGGTGTGCATTTTTCTGCCTTATGTCGGCTTCTTGCCGTTCATGCTGGTCCTGGGATATCTCCTCGGATGGAGTTTTCTCCTGTATGGAGCTGAACACCGGCGTTGGCGTCGAAGCGAGGTAAAAAGAGCCTTGAAGGGGAAACGGGGTATTGTTCTGGCATTTGGCGCTCTGGTCTATCTGATGCTGTTTGTTCCATTCGCGGCCGTCCTGATTTTTCCGGCCGCGGTGGTCAGCGGAGTTATTATTTTTAATGAATATATCGATCCCGTTACCGTCGAGTTGCCGGCTCCGCCCCAATTGCCGGAGTTGACTGAGCCGGAAAATACATGTTCTGAAGTAGTAATAGCGGAGGATAAAGCTGATGAGTACAGAGAAGTATAATATTATTGTTCGCCTGGCTGAAAACGATGATATGCCGATGGTCGCGGATATTTATAATCAGGCGATCGAAGCGGGAAGAATCACCGCCGATTTGACCCCGGTCGATGTTCCAAACCGTTTGAACTGGCTAAAAAAGCATCCCCGGCATAAATATCCGGTTTTTGTGGCTGAAATCAGTGGCCGGGTGGTCGGCTGGTTAAGTCTCAGTGCTTACCGGCCCGGACGCGAAGCATTACTCCAGACCGCCGAAATCAGCTATTATGTCGATTTCAGTCATCACAAATGCGGGGTTGCCACCGCCTTGATGGAACATGCCATGGCGATTTGTCCGCAACTTGATATAGACCATCTGCTGGCGATTATAATTGAGGGAAATAACGCCAGTATATACCTTATGAAAAAATTCGGTTTCAAAGAATGGGGGTGGCTTCCCGGCGTCAATCGTTTTGGTAATCAGCGACTGGCTCATGTCTATTATGGCAGGAGCCTGCTGGTGGATGAACCAGCTGCGCCAGTTGAAGAAAAGCATCTGCTTGACAATTTGAAAAATATGCTTCACTTGAAAAAATCCTGACCCGTTTTTTTTGAGTTTACAGGGTGGGATTCATAGCGGGATTGTCGTTCAGATATTCTTACGTTAAAATTTATCACTGGCAAAAATCAACAGGACGACGACCAGTGTGATCAAGGCAATAGCCGTTAACAGGATGATTTCAAGCAATTTGGTGTCGTGAGTTGATTTAGCCTGCTTTTTTTCCTCGTCAGACAATTTTTTATCCGGGATTTGCGGCTTATGCGTGAACAGTCTGCCGGTCCGGCGAGTCAGACGGATAACCGGATTAATCGCCCAGCCGGCGGCTTCAAGGAACCGGGCCAGGCTGCGTTGCCGGAATTTGATGATTCCGGCAATGATAATCGGAATTGCGGTGATTACCAGGAACAACAGGATCACCATGGTCAGACCGGTCCAGATCTTTGGTTCATTCAAGGTCTTTATCAAGTAAGCCAAGCTGCCGCCAACCGCCGCGATTCCCAGTCCGCCGGAGAGCAGCAGCGCGCCGCCGCTGGAGCCGACGGGTTGAGTCGGAACCGGGGCCGCCGCCTCTTTCGCGATTTGGGTATCAACATTTTTCATGCTGGCAGCGGAGAATTTTTCAAATTTTGATTTAATCAGGTCGCGAATTTTTCCTAAAGGCTGAAACATTATTTCCCGTATTGTGACCGGGGCATCCAGCATATCGGTGATCTGGGCCTGCCATTGTTTTTTCTCCGAGTCGATGAACAAAGCGTATTTGCCGATAAAATGACGTTTTATTCCGCAGCCGGTAGTTACCGCGACTGCCAGATTGACCGGTTGTGCTTCGCCAGGTTTATCCGCTTTCAGGTAAATAACCCGGATATTGGCGTTCTCTGCCATTTTCTTATGCTGGGCCGGGTTGTCAACGCGAATGCACATATCAAACCGGTACCCGTCAAGGACGAGTGATCCAGCCTGGATCATTGACGGGGTTTCAGGAGCGAACAGTTCGGCCAATGAAACATAATTATTCATAAACCTGAAAAACCAGAGTCGGAACAGAACCAGTTTTTCCAGCAGTTCATGCTTTTCTATTTCCGATCCCAGTGTGGCGTCATGCTCCATGACTTCACGCAGAGTATCAGCCTGGGTTCCATCAAGGTAGCCGCGCAGTTTGTCTGCTCCAAGTTGTTCAACCTCACTGCCGGTCTTATTGGCAAGATAGCTTTCATAAGGAGCGAAACTCTGTTTGATTTCATTCCATTTATCCGGAGTCAGGATTTTTGTTTTGAATATTTCTGCAAACTTTGTCGCCGCATCGCGCCAGGCAGGATTGATACGGTCGGTCATCAGTTGCAGTTTCGAGCTTGGGTCCGGAGTTGATAACGGAGCGGATGCGATATAATCTGCTATCGCCTGGCGACTGGTAATATCAAGTTCCGGCAGGTTTTCCGGTGTGGTTTCAAAGCGAATGGCGTTGACCCGGTCAAGGCTGATCAATTCGCAAGTGGTAAAATAGTCGTCTATTTTATCTTTGAGAGCCGACATTGCCGCGTGATTGGAAGCGGTTTCTTCGCCGAACGGCAGGTTGTCAGAATCACTGTTGCCGTCCAGCCATTCAAGATAGCTTCTGGCCGAGGCCAGGAAGGCGTCAAGTGCCGCGGCCGTTATGCCGGGCTGCCCGGACGCGTTGTTGGTACTGCCGCCACAACTGATAATATCCCTGAGCAACTCTGCCGCGTCCGGGTCAGTGACTGCGGCTTCACAGATGATTCCGTCGCCTTTAAGCGGACCGCTGACCAGGCCGGTCAATTTGCTTCTGACCTGTTCAAGGTTGACGGACCTGTTTTGATTCGAGGCAATTGTATTGGCGGCTTCGAGTATTTTCATGCCCTCTGGAATGCTTGCGTTAATTGCTCCAAGAGGAAGAACATCACTGGGGTCGGCTAGAATAGCATGATCCAGCAGAATATCGCGCAGCCAATACCAGGATTTGATCACTTCGTTTGGCAGAATTACATCATCTTTATCAGTGTCAATCAGCTGGAGAAATTTACGGTCGCAGTTAAGTGAACTGATTTGAACCCGAACCACTCCCCAGAAGGCTTCGTCAATTTGCTCAATGAACTGCAGATCGTCCGCTGTGCGAAGAACGAATTGTCTGCCGCCCCCGAGTTTTGTCAATTCAAATGCTTTCAGTGCCATAGAATTTTCTCTGTTCAGCTTAAAGCCGAATCTTCATATTGTTCAAAGGAATTTATCAAACTTTAAAATACCACCGGACATTTCAAAGTCAAGTCTGTTAATGTACTTAAATCTTTAATCTTAAATTGTTGAATTTTTATGAGGCACGCTGGTGCTTTTCTGTCGTATTATTTTTGTAATAAGTTTGTTACGATTTAATTTAAAACTACATAAAACTACATGTTGATTTATTTATTATTAATAAGCATGCTTCAATTATTTGCTTTATTTTAGGGGCAATATGGAAAAATGAGGTTTTGGGGCTATATTCCCATTTGATAAAAATAATAGAAATCTTACTACTTTTTATATGAAAAAACTATTCGACAGGCTCAATGAAAATATTGACAGCTATACTCTGAATGATCAAATTGAACTGAAGAAAATCGCTTCGTCTATCAATCGCAGGCGTAAAAGAAAGCAGCCGATAGACCGTTTGCTTGCCGCGTTTGAAGCACGACTTGATCAGGCTGATCGACGCGGACTGAAAAATATTGCCGAAAATTTGAAATTTACCTATCCGGACAACCTCCCTATCAGCGTCCGGGTTGACGAAATAAAATCCGTATTGTCGGAAAATCAGGTGATCATTGTTTGCGGCAGTACCGGGTCGGGAAAGACAACTCAATTGCCGAAAATCGCTTTGGACAGCGGTCTTGGGCGGTCCGGTCGGATCGGCTGTACTCAGCCGCGCCGTTTGGCGGCTACCGCTATGGCGAAGCGGGTCGCACAGGAATTGAATGTCGGATGCGGCGACGAGGTTGGTTTTCAGGTTCGTTTCAATAAACATTGCCGGGATAATACCGTTATCAAATTTATGACGGACGGGATTTTATTATCCGAGACCCAGCATGATCCGGATTTGCGGCAGTATGACTGCCTGATAATCGATGAGGCCCATGAACGCAGTTTGAATATCGACTTTATCCTCGGTTACTTGAAACGACTGAAGGAGAAACGTCCGGAATTAAAGATCATTATTTCATCCGCTACGCTTGATGCCGAGAACTTTTCAAAGTTTTTTGACGATGCTCCAATATTGACCATCGAGGGACGGACTTTTCCGGTCGAGGATTTCTTCCTGCCGCCGGAGCAGGATGAAGATTTGTCCCAGCATATTGCAAGAGCGGTAAACTGGATTTCCGAAGTTGACCGGCGTGGCGACATTCTGGTTTTTCTGCCGGGAGAACGCGAGATTCGCGATGCCAAAGATATGCTTGAAGGCCGCAATATCGCCAATACCCGTATCATTCCTCTGTTCGGGCGTTTGTCTAATAACGAACAACAAGCGGTTTTTTCGCCTGGTAAACAACGTCGGATTATCTTGTCCACCAACGTGGCGGAAACCTCTATTACCATTCCAAACATCCATTATGTGATCGATTCCGGACTGGTTCGTTTGAGTAGATACAATCCGCGCAATCACATTCAGGCGTTGCAGATCGAACAGGTTTCGCAAGCCAGTGCCCGACAGCGGCGCGGTCGCTGCGGCCGAATCGCCGCCGGGATTTGCGTTTATCTCTATGACGAAGAAACTTTATCCGAAAGCCCGGAATTCACCGATCCGGAAATCTGCCGGACGTCTCTGGCAGGAGTTATCCTGCAAATGACTATTCTCAAGCTCGGACGGATCGATGATTTCCCGTTCCTCGATCCGCCGCAATCGGCCCTGGTCAGGGAGGGCTATCAAACTCTGGGAGATATTCAAGCGGTTTCTCCTGACGGAGCGATTACCTCGGACGGTTTGCATATTGCCAGAATTCCGCTTGATCCGCATATCGCTAAAATGCTGGTTACGGCTTATAAACGGGAAGTTTTGCCCGAGGTGATCATTATCGCCGCGTATCTGAGTATGCAGGACCCTTGTGAACGGCCGCTGGAAAAGCAGGCGGAAGCTGATCGGGCCCATGCGCAGTGGCAGGACGGTGACTCTGATTTTATCAGTATCATGAATCTCTGGAAATTTATTCAGCGGGAGCGTAGTGAAAATACCGGCAACAGTGCTTTAAGACGTTTCTGCCGCAGTAATTTTCTCAGCTTTATCAGGGTTCGCGAGTGGTTCAATCTGGCTCAGGATCTGTGTCGTTCCGCCCGGGAAATGAAATGGGGAAAAATCGATATTATGGAGCACAAATTCGGTGCTCTTGACTATGAGAAAGTCCATAAATCCATCCTTTCCGGCGTTCCGGCCAATATTGCCAGATATGATAAGGAGGAAAAAATATATGCGGCGACGCGCAACCGTAAATTCTTCATTTTTCCCGGTTCCACTCTCTATCGTAAAAAAACGCCGGAACAGTGGGTGATGGCTTTTACCCTGGTCAGTACGACCCGGGTGTTTGCACGGGAAACCGCCGCGATCAAAGCGCATTGGCTGGAAGATGTTGCTCCTCACTTGTGCAAATCTACCTATGATAATATCCGATGGGAGAAAAAGAGCGGTTTCGTTTATGCCCGGGAAATGGTCATTTCCGGTGGATTGATTATTCATAAAGGTAGAAGTGTGCATTACGGCTCTGTGAAAAAATTTGAAGCCAGAGATATTTTTATTCGTGAGGCCATGGTTTTCGGAGAATTGTTTTCCCGTCAGAAATGGCTTAAAAAACATCAGAAAATGATCAATGATATTAAATTGCTGGAAGACAAGATCCGCCGGCCGGAGGTGTTGCTTGATCTTGACGCTGTTTATGAACATTTCAATCGGGTGCTGCCGTCGCACGTCTGCTCGACTCAGGGGCTTGACAAATGGCTCCACCGAAGCAGGACTGATATTAACATGGCGATGCAGGATGCGATGATCGAACAACTTCACCCCATTCATCCGGAGGATTATCCCGACAGTATTATCTTTTCCGGTCACGAGTTCGCGTTGCGTTACGCATTCGCGCCGGGCGAGGCGGGGGACGGTATTTCTATCCTGGCCCGCGACGATGAAATGAATCTGTTGCCAGATTGGGCTTTGGAATGGCTGGTTCCCGGTTTCTTGTCTGAAAAGGTTGAGGCCATGATCAAATCGTTGCCCAAAAGTCTGCGAATTCGCTGTAATCCCGTGGCTGAAACCACGACCGGATTTGTGGCCGCGGTCAGGGATAATAAGATTTTTTGTGAGCGGAGTTTAAACAGTTGTCTGGCGGAGTTTCTGGCTGAATCTACCCGCAGTCAAATAAAGTCGGATGATTTTGATTTGGATCGTCTTCCTGAATATATGTTCATGAAAGTTGCCGAAATAGACGCAAAAGGCAATCTTGTCAAATATCACCGGGTTGTTCCGGAAAGTTCCGTTTCCGGTTCAATGTTGAGCTCAATTGTAACCGGAGCGGCTGACCATATTCAGCATGATCTGGTTGACTGGCCGGCCGGAGATATTCCGCCTTCAGTAATTCTTAACGGTAAAACCGAGGTTGAGGTATATCCCGCTCTCTATTGCGAGAATGACAGCATCCACAAAAAAATATTTCTGGAGCGTGAAGAAGCCGAATATGAACATCGGAAAGCGCTGGTCGAGTTATTTAAAAAACTTTATCCAAAACAAACTAAATATATTCGGAAATTATATAAACTGCCGGCTCATTGTGAACTGACTTTTTATTTTTACGACCATAAAAGAATTTACCGGGAGGATTTTTTTGATTCGGTTATCGCAGCGACAATGACCAATGATAATCAGGTTGAGATCCGCGACGAAAGTACGTTTAAAAACGCATGCCAGACCGCGCTGGAAAATATGGCGGACACGGCCGAAACGCGTGCTGGACAATTGGACGACATTTTGAATCGTCATGATCAGGTGAAAGCGCTGCTGGATAAACTGGACGACCGGGCAATGGCGAATCGTCAGGATATCGAAGAACAGTTACAGTTCCTGTTCCGGCCGGGTTGTTTGCGCGATAATGATCTCTGGCAAAACTATCCCCGGTATCTTAGAGCTTTGCAGTTGAGACTGGAACGATTGATCGCCGCTCCTTTCAAAGATACCGAAAAACTGCAAACAATTGAATACTTCATCGATCGCTTCAAGGTAGCCCTGATGGTCGTTGACGATTTTAACAAAAATTTTGCTCTGGTAAGATTCTGGAAGTCACTGGAGGAGTTGAGGATTTCAACGTTCGCGCCGGATATTCAGACTACCGAAAAAATTTCCGTCAAGAAGCTTCAAAAGAAATGGGATGACCTCAGCCTCGGAACTCCGTAAACTGAGTTATTGTCCGTACGGCGGACGGCATCAGTACCGCTTCAAACTCCAGTCGCTAAGGCTCCTTACGGAAGCGGAAGTTAAATATATGGGGTTTAATACCCCGCCCCTTGGGACGTTATTGAAAAATAATATTTTTGCCAAGCTTTTTTCAAAAGCGCTTCCAATACCTCGTATGCTTGCATCGAGGTAATTTATTCCAAATGTATCAGTTTTCACGGTTTGCGTCAGAAAGAATTTTCCGGCCCCGGGAAAGTGCTGCTTTTGACCTCCGCGACATATTCGCCCAGAGCCTGGTTCATTAGCTCAGCAAGTTCAGCGTAGCGTTTTGTATGACGCGGTTTGAAATATGTGAACATCCCAAGCAAGTCGCTGACGACCTGGACTTGTCCGTCACAATGCACTCCGGCGCCGATTCCGATAGTCGGGATGTCCAGCGCTTTAGTAATTTCAGACCCGAGTGTTGCCGGAACTGATTCGACCACTACGCAAAAAGCACCGGCTTCCTGTACCGCAAGCGCATCCTGCATCAATTTTTTTGCTCCCTCCTCGGTTTTTCCGGCAACTTTGTAGCCGCCCATCGCCATTACCTGCTGCGGCAGCAGGCCGATATGAGCTACAACCGGAATTCCCGCCCCGGTGAAACGTTTGATAAGTGGAGCCATTTCCAGTCCGCCTTCGAGCTTTACGGCATCCACTCCGGCTTCCTGAAGATATCTGGCCGCGTTTTTCATTGCTTCGCTGGGATCGGCCTGATAGGTCATGAACGGCATATCGCCGACAATAAACGCGTTTGGCGCGCCTCGTCTGACCGCGGCGCAGTGATAAAGGGATTGATCCAGCGTCAGGGGCAGGGTGTTTTCATAGCCCAAAACGGTCATGGCCAGAGTATCTCCGACCAACAGCATTTCAACTCCGCTTTCATAGGCGACATGCGCCGTCGGCGCGTCGTATGAGGTTAACATAACAATTTTTTCGCCGGATTTCTTCATCTTGCGAAAATCATTGACGTTCAATTTTTTCTTACTTTCCATGGTAAAGAATACCTGTAAATAGTTAATAAGTGAATATATATTAAAATAACCTTCAATCAGGATTATTTCAAGTGAATCCCATAGGTATCGATGGTTTGAATCAACGTTCGCGCAACACCTGGCCGGTCTGAGGAATGTCGCCGAACAGACGAGGTTTGAAGATGTAGAGTTTGTCGTTCAGCCGGACCTTGCGCGGGACCGGGACCGTTACAATTGCTCCTTTGGGTGCGGTTTGTACCTCTTCGCCGTTCCACCTCAGGGCTTCGACATTGAATCTCAACGCGCCGGTAGTCCCTCCGGTGATCAGTATTTCATCCCCGATATTTAACTCACCGGCATTCAAGGCCAGCTCTGCCACTTGGAGTTTTGAATAGTATTTGGTTACTTTACCCAGATGAATCTTGTGAAACTTTGACAGGTTTCCTCCTTGACCGCTCCATTCGCCGAGTTTTTCACCAAGGTAATAGCCGCCATGCCAGAACCCGCGATTGAATACCCGCTTCAGCTCTTTTTCCCAGGCCGGAAACTTCTCCGGTCCATAGGTGCCGTCGAGCCATGCGTCGACTGCTTCCCGGTAAACGCCGGTGACGATATTGACGTAATCCGCCGAGCGTCCGCGCCCCTCGAGTTTGAGTACGGCGACTCCGCTGTCCAGAATCCGGTCGATGAAGCGGATGCTGCATAGATCTTTAGGTGACATCACGTAATGATTGTCGATCACCAGTTCGTCCCCGGTGGCCTCGTCGATCACCCGGTATTTGCGACGGCAGTTCTGAAAACATGCGCCGCGATTCGCAGACGAATTGTATAGTCCGAGCGACATGTAGCAGGTTCCGGAATAGGCCACGCATAAAGCGCCATGAACAAACATTTCTATCTGCATCAGATCCCCGGCCGGACCGGTAATCTGCTGTTCTTTTATCGTGTCGGTTATGTTTTTGATCTGGGCCAATGAAAGCTCTCTGGCAGGAATTACCACATCGGCAAACTGAGAATAGAATTTGACCGCTTCAAGGTTGCAGATGTTGGTCTGCACCGACATGTGGACTGATAACCCGGCTGCCTGGATAATCTGGACCGCTGCAATGTCTGAAGCAATTACCGCGTCTATGCCAGCTTCAGCCGCCGCCTCACAGAGCTTCTTGATTTCCGGCAGTTCGGCGTCATAAACAATTGTATTCAAGGTCATATAGGCCCTTGCTCCGACTTTGCGGCACATCCTGGCTATTTTGGGCAGGTCTTCGATGGTGAAATTTATTCCGGCCCGGGAACGCATATTCAAATTCCCGACTCCGAAGTAAATGGAATCGGCCCCGGCCCGCAATGCAGCGGACAGCGATTCAAATGAACCGGCCGGTGCCATTATTTCAACTTTTCTTTTATTATTCGTCATTTTTATTTTTGTTCCGGTACCGCCAGGTGCGGTATTTTCAGTTTCTGGCCGGTCTTGAGTTGCGCGGCACTGGATATGATATTTTTATTTGCTTCGAGGATTTTGTTGTAATGCCGGGCCGAGCCATAGAACTGGCGTGAAATTGAACTCAAAGTGTCTCCCGGTTTGACGGTATATTCCTGTGGATTCCCGGTTGAAGTCTCTTTGTCCTTGTCAATTGTAGTGATATCCGGGAATTTGGCTTTGGGTTTTGCCGGTTCAACCTTTTCTTTTATTTCAACCGGAGAAGGGGGAGCTTCGTTTTTCTTGTCAGGCTGGGTTTCAGTCTCATTTGATTTTTCAGGTTCTTCGGTCTTTTCCTGATTCGCCATTGAGTCGGGGGGGGGAGGCGCGTCCACTTCTTCCATAACCGGCGCTTGATTCAATTGAGTTTTAAAAATATTAATTTGTCGCTGTTTGTCGGCCAGCTGTTTTTCCAGTGAGTTGATTTTATCCCGGGAAATTTCCTGAGCGGTTTTAGCCGCCGCCAACTGTAATTTTGTTTCGCGTTGTTCCTGATTGACCTTATAGATATATTTCTTATAAGCCTCGACAACCTTGACCAGTTGCGTGTTCTTTGTGTCAAGCGTTTGTACCAGTTTTTTCAACTGTGCGAGTTCTTTGGCCAGATCATTGACGGTATTGGCGTCGTTATATTCACTTTTCAAGCTGTTGTACGCGCGTTTTCTGGCTGATCTAAGAAACTTTCTGATATCGGCTGCCCCCCGGACGTGCGGGTTGTCTTCCAGGCAGAGCATGTAGTGGTAAACAGCAAGTTCCGGCTTGTTCAGGTTTTCGTCATAAAGTTGCGCCAGCAATTGATGTGCCCGGGCGGATTCAGGGTTGACTTTCAAGTACTGCTTGATTGATTTAACGGCTTCATCATATTTTTGGCTTTTGGTCAGGGTGTCAGCTTTGATCATCAATGGATGACTGCCTTCCCTTGGAGGACCGCATCCAATAATGACCAGAGCCGGAATAACCGGCAATATGAAAGATAAAATTTTAAAGCGCATGCAATGTCCTCAAATTAGAGGTCAATGTTTTCCGGTGCTGCCGAAGCCGCCTTCGCCGCGTTTGGATTCCGCCAGTTTGTCAACCATTTCGAGAGTAACTTCCGGCAGCTCGGCGATTACCATCTGGGCAATCCTTTCGCCGCGTTTGATGTGGAATCTTTCTTCTCCGGCGTTATACATGATCACACCCACTTCGCCGCGATAACCGGCATCGATAGTTCCGGGAGAATTGGTCAACATCAGGTCATGTTTCAAAGCCAGTCCGCTGCGGGGTCTTACCTGAGCCTCGAAGCCGAACGGCAGTTCGATAAATAATCCGGTCGGAACCAGAGTGCTGCGTCCCGGGCTAAGTTCAACTTCTACCCGGCTTCGCAAATCGAAAGCGGCGTCATCATGATGAGCCTGTTTGGGAACCAGATCTTCACAACCTTCAGCCATTGTAATTTTTACA
This sequence comes from Victivallales bacterium, assembly GCA_963678305.2. GTDB lineage: Bacteria > Verrucomicrobiota > Lentisphaeria > Victivallales > Victivallaceae. Next base: position 573,576 of record CAXXVV010000017.1, on the reverse strand, counting down.
GTTACTTTTGCGCCCATATCGAAATCCTTTTTTAAGATTAACAAATTAAATAATAACAGCGAAGTAAAATACAACCTATCCGGCGGTTTTCAAATCTTTCCGGAAGTTCTATCAATTTAAATAATTAAAACAATTCAGCTCCATAGTGTAATAAATCGTTTGCAGGATTTTTATTTCGTGTGTTAAGTTGTTTGTTATTAATATTTTATATTAAAACAGAAAACTAAGTGATGATATAATATTTAATTACGAACATATCTAATCTATCGGAATATTTAGCGCGGGGGAATTTGAGATATTGATTAAACAGGCTATATTATTTGTTTCACAATACAGCAGGAGGTATGCTGAAAATGAATGTCAGAGAACTGGAGCCGCAGCGGCTCTGGAATATATTTGCTGACGTCTGCTCTATCCCGCATCCGTCGGGACATGAGGCGCGTCTGCGTGATTATGTACTTGAATTTGCCCGGGAAAATATGCTGGCGGCGGAATGTGACGCGGTCGGTAACGTTTTGTTGTCCCAGCCGGCTTCGGCAGGTTTTGAAGACCGCAAGACCGTATTGATGCAGGGGCACCTTGATATGGTCCCGGAAAAGAATTCTGACTATAATTTTGATTTTACCACTCAAGCTGTTCAACCGGTTATCGACGGTGACTTTATCAGAGCGGAAAATACCACTCTCGGGGCCGATAACGGCATTGGAATCGCCATGGCGCTGGCCGCAATGACTGAACGTGATTTACCGCATGGCCCGCTGAAGGCTTTATTTACTATAGAAGAAGAGACAGGATTGACCGGCGCCGCGCAAGTCGATCCCGCGTTTATCGATACGGATATTATGCTTAATCTTGATTCCGAGGACGAAGGACAGCTTTTTATCGGGTGTGCCGGTGGAGCCAGAGTTGATTTTACTTTTGTCCCGAAATTAATGCCGGTTCCGTCCGGATATACTTGCGTTCAAATCGCGATAACCGGTTTGAAGGGGGGACACTCAGGTTGTGACATCCACCTTGGCCGTGGTAATGCCCTCAAGGAAGCGGCGGCTTTATTGGCTGATCTTGAGATAGATTTTGATATTCTCTTGATCGATATTCATGGCGGGGACAAAGATAACGCAATTCCGCGCGAGGCATTTGTCAGGTTGGCGGTGCCAAGTGGAAAAGTCAATGAATTGAGACAAAAAGTTAATGAGTTTGCCGCGACACGTTTCAATGAAAATGATCCGGGATTGAAGTTGGAACTCAAAGAAACGGCGATGGTTGATCAGGTTCTCAAGCCGGATTTTGTCGCGTTGTTGATACGTGCATTGGATGCCTGTCCGCACGGGATGATCGCTGAAAGCGCTGAATTCCCGGGAGTAATCGAGACTTCGACCAATCTCGCGGCGGTGAAAAATGTTGACGGAAAAATTGTAGTATTGACTTCACAGCGGAGTTTGGTAAACAAAAAAAGAGAAGAAATAACTGATTCGATCATCCGGCATTTTGCCGCGTTCGGAGCCGAGTCGCGGGTCAGCAGTAAATATCCGGGTTGGACTCCTCATGCTGATTCGGAGATACTGCAAATCGCAAAAGCCGCCTGCAAGCGGCAATCCGGAAAAGAGCCTGATATAGTGGTCATTCATGCGGGGCTTGAATGCGGTATCATCGGAGAGAAACATCCGGGAGTGGATATGATCTCGTTCGGGCCGGATATTATTGGTCCGCATGCCCCTGGTGAACGCGTCAGTATATCATCAACCGTGCGGTGCTATGACCTGCTTAAAGATATTTTGAGCCATATTCCAGAAAAAGACGTTAAATAAACTTATAATTATTTTCTATAAGGACGGATAAAAAAATGAAAATATTAATCTTGACTGATCTTGAAGGCGTCTCCGGGGTGAACGGTCGCAGTGACGGTATCGGAAATAAAATAATCAATGAAGATGATGCGAAAAGACGTTTAGTCAGTGAAGTTAACGCTTGTGTCGAAGGATTACTCGTCGGCGGTGCGGATGAAATAATTGTGGTCGACGGTCATGGACCAAGTGATAGTATTTGCCTGGATCAGCTGCATCCGGCCGCGGACCTGGCGACCATTGGCGGAGGTCCGGCTCCGGTTTGCTGGCTGGATGATTCATATGACGCCATGGTTCAAATCGGCGCTCACGCCATGCAGGGCGTCAAGGACGGTTATCTGTTCCATTCCTATAATTCTCATGCGATAGTTGAAATGAGTTTGGATGGTCAGGTGCTTGGCGAGATCGGCATGGCTGGTTACATGGCCGCTTACTTCGGAGTGCCGCAGATCTTGATTTCAGGTGACGAAGCGGCATGTCGTGAGGGGGTGGAATTTTTTCCAGGAGTGGAGACGGTTGCAACCAAAAACAGTCGTTCCCGCTACACGACGATCAACTATAATCCGGCGAAAGTTGAGGCTCAGCTAAAGGAAAAGGCCGCTATAGCTTTACGGCGATTATCTGAAATGGTTGTTACGGACGTTAGCGGTTCGCATGTCATGGATATGACAGTGATGTGCCCGAATCAGCTGGAGACTTATCTCAAGCTTGGAGCTGAACCGATTGGAACGAATTCGATCAGATTTCAAAGTGATGACTTAATCGACCTTTGGGCTCAACGCTGCGGTTGGGCTCCTGGTGTGCATAATAAATACTTTAATATTTCAGGAAGATGAATGAAAAACAAGATACAGGAAAAACTGAACTCGGGAATTGTCGTTTTCGATGGAGCGATGGGGACGGAATTATACAAGCGCGGCTTTTTTGTCAATACCTGTTACGAAGGATTGAATTTGACTTCCCCGGATGTGATTCGGGAGATTCATCAAGCTTATGCCGATGCCGGCGCTGACGTCATTACCACTAACACCTTTGGCGCCAATGTCAATAAGCTGGCTCGTTTCGGGATGGCAGACCAGATGGCTGAAATCAACCGGGCCGGGGTTGAACTTGCCCGCGAGAGCGCCGGAGAGGGCGTTTTGATTGCCGGATCGGTCGGGCCGCTTGGAGAGGCCAGAAAGAAAGAACACGACAGAGCGCCGGAGATTCTGGCTGAACAGGTCAAGGCTCTGGCTGATGCCGGTGCCGATTTCATTATTTTTGAGACAATTCCCACTATCCGCGATGTGGAATATGCGCTGAAAGCCGTTGCCATGGTGCCGGGAATTCCGTATGTTATCAGTTTAATGGTGGATCGCAATATTGAAAGCATGAACGGTGAACCGATGTCCCATGCTCTGGCCCGTTGCGACGAGGCGGAATATCCCCCGACCGCGGTAGGCATGAATTGCTGCATCGGGGCTGAAGCGATGCTCGAGGCGCTCGAGAAAGCGCGCGAAATATGCAAATACCCGATAATTGTTCAGCCTAACGCCGGGATGCCGAAACTGGTTAATGACCGGATGCTTTATATGTGCAGTCCGGAGTATATTACAACCTATGCCATGCGCTACGTTGAACTCGGTGCGCAAGGAGTAGGGGGATGCTGTGGAACCGGCCCCGAACATATCGCCGATATTTCGGCCGCCATAAAACCAATGGCCAAGGCCAGGACGGAACGGAGAATTTCCATTAAATTGAAAGAGGAAGCGCCGTTAGTCGAACCGGTATCACAGGAGAGTAAATCCGCTTTTGCGGCAAAACTTGCCAGAGGCCAATGGGTGGCAACGGTTGAGATTGTTCCGCCTCGCGGCTGGGATTTGACCCAGACTATCGAAAAGTCGCGGCAGTGCAGACTGGCCGGGTTTGACGCGGTGAACATTCCTGACGGCCCCCGGGCCAGTTCCCGCATATCCCCCATGATCACTGCTTTGGAAATACAGCGTCAGGCCGGAATCGAAACCGTACTGCATTGTTGCTGCCGGGATCGAAATCTTATCGGGATGCAGGCGGATATCCTCGGTTGCGCCGGTGCCGGGATCAATAATATTCTTTATATTACCGGCGATCCTCCGAAACTTGGTGATTATCCGTTTGCTTCGGCGGTATTCGATGTTGACTCAATCGGCATTCTTGAGCTGCAATATCGTTTGAATCGCGGCGTTGATCTGGGTGGAAAAGCGTTGAATGCGCCTACGGCTATTTTTGCCGGCTCAGGCGCTGATCCAAACGCGGTCGATATGCAGCGGGAACTCGCCCGTACCCGGGCCAAGGTCGAGGCTGGCGCCGAATTCCTGATCACGCAACCGGTTTTCGCGGTGGAGCCGCTGTTGGATTTTATGGAAAAGATCGCGGATTTGAAAGTCCCGGTGATTGCGGGTATCTGGCCTCTGGCCAGTTATCGCAATGCTGAATTTATGCGGAATGAGGTGCCGGGTGTAACCGTGCCGGATGAAATAATGGAACGCATGGCGAACGCGGAAAGCAAAGAAGACCAACGGTCCGAGGGGATTGCAATTGCCCGTGAAGCGATCGCGAGAATTCGCAATGTGGTTCAGGGAATCCAGGTCAGTGCTCCGTTTGGTAACGTTCAAACCGCTATTTCAGTGATAAAATAAAGGTCAGGCAATTTCAGCCTGACCAGAGCAGGGAAGTCAAAAAGGCGCGATTGATGATCAGTATTGATCCTGTCCTTCTTTGACTTCTTTGACTTCTTCGGCATCTTCCGTCTCGAGCATCTTTACCGGGGGAAGCCAGTGCGCTTGCCAAACAAAATCAGGAAACTCTTTGGAAAACATTAAACCGTAGTCGAATCCCAGAAACAGAACGTCGGCTACTCCGGAGATGGCGCGACCGCCGGTCCAGAGTCCGCCTTGCCCGGCTCCGATAATCAGTCCGAGAACCGGAATATTGCTGTTTTGATAAAGCATGCAGCGGGGAACTTCCAGCCAGCAGGTTACAAGATTGACGAACCCGCGGCCGATTCTGTAAAAATTATTTTCCTGCCGATATTTTTCTATCTTTGCAGGGGTTATTATACCTGATGTGTCCGGCTGGTCGGCTGCCGCAGCCATGAAAGCGATGCTTAAAATAGCGAATGCGAGAAATAATTTTTTCATAATACAAAACCTTTTAATGTTACAACTAAATATAAAGTAGGATTTAATATACTCAACAACTCATAAATATCCAAGTGATTAAATGTTAATTTGAGAGAAAAATTCTTTCTTCATTGATTCGGTGTCTGTAAAACGGATGCTGAACCAGCCGCGTTCCCGGCCGGCTGCGATATTTTGCGGCATGTCGTCGAGATAACAGCACGGGATGCCGTATTCATCCTCAAACGCCTGGTACATTCCGGCGTCCGGTTTTTTTGCTCCTACTTCATAACTGAGGATTGATCCGGTTACTAAATGCGCGAAAGACAGTTTGCGGCAGATATCACCAAAATGCAGTTCAGAAGTATCTGAGAAAAATACGAACTTAAATCCGGCGTTGACCATTTCTTTGACGAACGCCTCCATTCCCGGCATATCGGATCCGATCAACAGATTCCATCCGTGGCAGATTTCATCGTTGGACATACCCCTTCCGGTAATTCGGCTCATTTGATCCAGCCACTCCTGCAGAGATATCATACCAAGTTCAAACAAGTCCACTGCTTTGGCAATTTCCGCTTTAAGCGCCGGTTTGTCCGAGGCTTGGAAATAGTCAAAACATTTGTCGACGCAACGATGCAGCGAGACATCGCCAATGTCCAGCGCGATAATTTTGTTCATAAATATAATTCCTGAATTGATAAGCGGTCAAGCCTATTTTTCTATAACATCACAGACTTCGATTTATGTTCAAAGACTGTGATTATCTTGTTATAGATAATTATGATCAAAAACTTAAAAAGAGTTTTTACGGAATCAAAACGATAGATGTTATCAGCGATTTGTCAAGTATACCTGGCAATTATCTCAAGAAGTTCTGATTTTTTGTAAGGTTTGCCGATAAATGCGTCAAAGCCGGCTTCTTCATACAACGGTGTTTTGTCTGACAGTACATGCGCGGTTTGAACAATATATTTTATGTTGCAACCGGGATATCTGTTTTTCAGCCAGTTCAAACATTCGAACCCGTCCGCATCAGGTAGCGCAATGTCAATCAGGGCGATCTCCGGGGTGACTCCGTTTTCGCAGATTTTTTTCATCTGTCCAAATGATTCTGCGATATTAAAGATATAATCAGTTCCTTTGAATATCTTGCTCAAATATTTAACATTTACCGGATCGTCTTCGATAATCAGAATGTTGGTTTTAGTTGACGTATTCTTCTCAACTTCCCGGGAGACCGCAGAGGTGTTTGATAAATCAGAGGCAATTGGCGTGACCGGAAAATGAATTATGATCCTGGTCCCATGATTGACTTTGCTGGTGATATTGATAGTTCCACCGAGATTTTCCAAAATTCTGGAAACAATCGCCAATCCTAATCCGGCGCCACCCTGCTGTCGTGTCGACGACTGATCGGCCTGATAGAACGGATTTAATATTTTGTTGATCTTATCAGCCGGAATTCCGATTCCAGTGTCGGTGACTGCCAAAATTAACTTTTCATCTTTATATTCAGCGTCAATTTCAATGGAGCCACGTTCGGTAAATTTAATTGCATTGCCGATGATGTTAAAAAGAATTTGTTTCAAGCGCAGATTGTCTCCAATTATTTTGTCCGGCAGATTTTTTCTGGTCAATATGAGTTCAATATTTTTTTGATTTGCCTTGAACCTGAAAGAAGCGATTCCAGCCCTCAGGGTTTCCGATGGAGAAAATTCTTCTGAAATCATATTAAATTGTCCCGCCTCGATACTTGATAGAAGCAGGACGTCATTGATAATCCCCAACAAAGTTTCTCCGCATTGATTAATTGTGTCCAGGTATTCTTTTATATTTTCCGAGTTGGGAAGAAATCCCAGCGGCAGTTCCTCGGACAATACCCCTGAAAAACCGATGATCCCGTTTAAGGGCGTCCTGATTTCATGTGACATTGTGGCCAGAAATTCACTTTTTGAGCGGTTTGCATCCTTTGCCGTCTTTAACGCATCCTGTAGCGTCTCTTCATTTTTTTTGCGTTCAGTTATATCTTCAGATACGCATAATATGCCGTAAACATTGTCTTCCGTATCTGAAAGCGGAATGGAAGACGATTCAATCCATAATGGCTGATTGCCTTTAACAGTTTGATAGACATTATTCAGACTGATTTGTTTGCTTTGCAGAACCTGCTTGTCTTTTTGCACGATGCTTCTGCCATACTTTGCGCCCCAGAAAAAATCGAAGTCGGTTTTTCCTGGAATATCGTTAGTCGAGTTCAAACCTGATATTTCCGCAAATTTATTATTACCTCCCAGGTAAACACCGTTCATATCTTTCCAGGAGATGGCCAGCGGTACTGAGTTTAAAATATATTGCAGGAAATTTCTCTGATTCCGGACTTCCTCCTCCAGCAGCTTCTGCTTTGTTATATCGTAATTCAGTCCGGTCATTCGGAGCGGAGCTCCATTCTCATCTTTTTCGAGTTTAGCAAAACCTTTGATATGACGAGTTTCCCCGTTTTGCCAAATTATCCTGAATTCTGACTCAAAATTATTACCGCTCTCAAGCGAACTTTGAAGGTCTGCTTCGGTTGCTTCAATATCATCCGGATGAACGATTTTTCTCCATGATTCATATGTTTTTGTAAAGTCTTTTACTTTTACATTGAAAAGTTTAAACATGTTATCATCCCATAGCAGGGTGTTGTCCTGGGGATGGAATTCCCATACTCCGATTTTGGCACAGTTGGCAGCCAAAGAAAATTTTTCATTCAACCGGTGAACATCTTCAGTGTTTTTTATTATCAGTTCTTCCATCCGCTTGCGCTCGGTGATATCAATGAAAAAACCCATCGAAATATTCTCATCAAGCATAACAGCTTCAAGATCAATATCAATGAAATATCCGTCTTTATGTTTTAACTTACGCTCCCCCCTGAAATGTTTTGTCTTTTTCAACATTGAATTGACTATATTGCATGAGGCCGGATCATCAGGTGACTGATCAATATCAAAAATACTCATAGACACCAACTCTGAATGGCTGTATCCAACCAGTTTGCATGCGGCTGTATTGGCATCGTAGATACTCGCGTTTTTATTATTTACAAAGAAAATGGCCACTGGAGAATTATCAATATATGAACGGTACTTTTTCTCATTTTTGATCAGTTCATTTTCCATTTGTTTGCGATGGGTGATGTCTGCGGCCACAGTCATCACCATCCTTCTTCCGTCAGGCGTTTTACCGAGAGGAGCGGCGGTATATTCCCAGATAAGTTTTTTGCCGTTTTTTGCTGTTATGACGTATTCTCCCCGGTATGACTGCTCTTTCAAATCGTAAGCAGTCCTGTTTACTCTGGTGATTGTTTCTGGATCGTCCACATGAGCTTTTCTAATCCAGTCCTTGACAGTTGGAACATCATCTAATGAATAGCCTGAAGTTTCCTGCCACGCGCGATTAATAAAGATAGACTCTCCATCTTCGGCATGGATTGAAATCGGGAAAGGGATCATTACTATTATAGAGGTAAGTTCTTCGGTATTAGAAAGTATTCGTCCTTTTGTCGCTTTATGTTCCCGTAAAAGTTTGTTTTGCTGATAATTTTTGTATTTAGCCTCAGATAGCTGATTAACTAATGAAAAAAGCAGTTTCGCAATGGCCCTGAACTGACTAATCGACATTATCGGAACTTTACAGAATGCCGCAACAAGATAATCTTCGTCCATTTCTATTTCTCTGGCAAAGTCACGTATGCTATCTTCCGGGTGATCATCTTTTCTTACCTGACCTATCAGCCAGTTTCCAATGAATTTGTCTCCGATAGTTATACTTACACCGGCTTCCATTAACCCGACATTATGGCAGAATGAAATCATAGGTTCATCCGGGTTGTATCTTCTGAAATCTGCTTCTGAAGCAAGACACATGCTTTTTCCCTTTTTCGTATTTCGAATCAATGTGCAGAGTTCGCAAAAATTACTAGGCCTGGTGACGGGATCTCCATCAGGCGTCGTTATTATAGAAGAAACTCCAGTGGCGGAGGAAAATTGGTCCTGAATAAGTTGCAGTTCTTCAAGGTCGAAGATTGTTTCAAATGACAGTGATGCTATGTCTTCTGCAATAGCATTTGAAGTATACCATTTCTCGAAACGACGATGCTTTTTTGCCTCAAGTTCAAGTTCTTGAACTCGTTGCTCAAGCTCTTCATATGAGGGTTTTTTTGGCATATTTATGTCCTGGATTCAATGCTTGCTGCATAAAATATAATGGCGCAGTTTACTATTTCAAGTCGCAGGGGAGAGGCAAATTAAATAATATCTACCATTGCAACCGGTCAAGTTGTCGATAGTTTACCGCTTCCAATAGGTGTTCCTGACGAATATTTTCGCATCCAGCCAGATCTGCAATGGTTCGAGCCACCTTTAAAATACGATCATAGGCGCGGGGGCTTAATCTGAAACGGTTGATGGCCTGCCTGAGCAGGCCTTCACCACCGGCATCCAGTTTGCAATATTTTTGGATATCTTTACTATGCATATCTGCGTTGCAGTAGATATTGAGAGTTTTATAACGTTCAAGTTGAATTTTCCTTGCGGTGATGACCCGTTCCCGTACTATCGAACTGGATTCCCCATTTGGAGCGTTTGATAATTCATCTTCACTTAGTCGTAATACCTCAACTTGCATATCAATGCGATCTAATAAGGGACCGGATATTTTGCCGCGATATCGCCGTATTTCATCAGGACGACAGCGACAGCCGAGTTTTGCGTCATTCATCCCGCATGGACATGGATTCATGGCTGCGATCAACATGAAATTTGCTGGAAAAGAACAGCTGCCAGAGGCCCGGACAATATTTACTCTGCCGCTTTCCATCGGTTGCCTGAGAACTTCAAGAACATTTCTTTTGAATTCCGGTAATTCATCCAGAAACAGCACGCCGTTGTGCGACAGGCTGATTTCGCCTGGAGTTGGATTGGTTCCTCCTCCAATCAAGCCTGCGTCGCTGACTGTATGATGCGGATCCCGGAATGGACGCTGATTCAATAACGGCTCTCCGGTTGCCAGTAAGCCGAGAACGCTGTGGATACGACTTACTTCAAGAGTTTCCTGAAGGGTCATAGGTGGAAGAATTCCGGGAACCCGCTTTGAAAGCATACTTTTCCCGGTGCCTGGAGGTCCGACCAGCAATAAGTTATGATTACCTGCCGCGGCAATCTCAAGAGCCCTCTTAGCTGCGGCCTGTCCTTTAACATCTGCCATATCTTCTCTAAGTTCATTCGGCATCTCAAAATGATGGAGTGAGGCTTTATGAGGTGACAAATCTCCGCGCTCAAACAATTTGACTGCGTCGCGGAGGTGATTTATCGCATATACTGAGATATTTTCTCCTGCGGCTAAAGCGGCTTCTTCCGCATTCAATGCTGGTACCAGTAATGAATCAATATTTTTGTTATCACGAAGACATAATGCTGCTGGCAATGCACCTTTCACCGGTCTGACAGAGCCATCCAGAGCCAACTCCCCGAGAACGGCAGCTTTCCTCAATGGTTGAGCCGTTAACTGATTTGAGGCTGCCAGGATACCCAGGGCAATTGCAAGATCAAAAGAAGCGCCTTCTTTTTTCAGGTCTGCCGGAGCAAGGTTAACCAGAGTTAATCCTTGAGGAGGCAAGTAGCCGCAACATGACATTGCTGAATGGATCCGATCTCTGCTTTCCCTGACAGCTGCATCTGGGAGCCCGACGATTGAAACAATATTATCTCGTCCGTTTCCGGTTGCATTAACCTCTACCTCTACAGAAAAGGCGTCAATGCCAATGATGGCGGCAGCAGTTGTTTTAGCCAGCATGTTTATCCTTGAATTGATATTTATTTCGACATTAAAAGAGTCATATTTTTTACTAATATAGCTCCGATAAGATATATTGTCCAGTTCAAAATATTTTTTGATTTATTTGTTATTGAATTATGGTCTTTTTTTAGGGTGATGGGATTTGTAAGTATTCTTTTTGCAGTTATTTATAAATTATTATTAAACTACATAATACTTAAATTTGACAAACCCGTTTCCACCCACTATATTAACCCTAAACTCGTCAACCAACGGAGGAAAAATCATGTCAGGCCGCGGAACGCGCATGAAAGTTACAGGCGAAGGCTGCTACTACCACCTGATGAACCGGGCCTCAGGCTGCAAAGGCGAACGCCCGTTCAACCAGGTCGATATGGAGTACGGCTTCCGATTGCTCCAAAACCTTTGCGAATATTTTCTGATCGAGGTCATCTCAGCCGCCTGGATGGGCAACCATTTCCATGTCGTTGTTTACGCTCCCGGGCCGGATGAATTGCCGTCGATCGAGGATGTTGCCAAACGCCACAACTCCTACTATAGCAGTATGTTGGATAAATTTACCTACGCGCCGAAACAAATGCCGAAAATCAACCCGGCCGACTTGGAAATATGCCGCGAAACCGGCCTGAAAATGATCGACATCAGCTACTTTATGCGCGCCTTCCAACAACGTTTCACCGTCGTCTACAACCAATCCCGCGACCGCATCGGCAAACTCTGGGCCAACAAATTCAAAAGCGTCATCCTCGACAGTCGCAACTCCCTGGAAGCGTGCGTTTTATATGTAGAATTAAACCCCGTCCGCGCCGGCCTGACCCCCGATCCGGCCGACTACCATTTCACGACCTGGGGCCGCTACAACGGCACCGGCAAACACCTTTTTCATACGAATTTCGTCAAACACCTCAAACAAAACATCTGGCATCGCGACACCTCGGAATGGACCGACAACGACCTATTCAACTATTTTCGCAGTGAACTGGCGCGAATCGTCGCGGCGGAAAGCGGAGCCACGAGTGAAGAGATATTCGAGGTGCAGGAACGAGCCAGACGCAAAGAATCGATGCCGGTCCGTTTTCTGCGACGCACCCGCCACTTCAGCGACGGAGCGATATTAGGCTCCAAATTATTCATCCGTGAAATGGGCGGCAAATTCGACAATCCCGCTCGAATCAACAAAAAACAATTAAGCCGCGGCCTCAGCCCCGCCGGAGCCGTCATATATTGCTTCAGAAAACTCCAGACGTGATTGAGATTTTTGATGAGAATTTAGAAGACCCGCTTTATTACAATGCAAATAATTCCTATAATGACAAAGATCGCGAAAATGATCTTGTAGAGCATTTTGCGTTTTTGGCGCTTGCTTTCTCTCAGTTGTTGGGTGCTGCGGTTGACATTAATCTGCCCCAAAAGGGTACGCATGCCGGATACTGTTTCCCGTACGGATTGTCTTATTCTGGCAAGCGGTCTGGAGGTGTGAGATGATTTTCTTGTTTCGTTATTATCCATATCAATTTACCAAATGTCTTGTTTTTATTTATATTATACATTTATTTTTTGATAATAGCCGGTAAATATAATGGTTAATTAACTTGGGAGTGGTGAAGTAGGACAACCGCAGTTGCCGCGATACCTTCTTCTCGTCCGCAAAATCCCATTTTTTCGGTTGTCGTTGCTTTGATGGATACTTGATTAACCTGCACGTTAAAAGTTTTACTCAGATTTTTTTTCATTTGTAAAATATAGGGTTGAAGTTTTGGCGCTTGAGCAATAATTGTTACGTCAAGATTTATCAGTTCCCACTTCGATGGTTCTGAATCGTTTAATAGAGCTTTTAATAGCCCCATGCTGTCAGCACCGGAGTATTGCGGATCATTGTCAGGAAAACGCTGTCCGATATCTCCAAGGGCCAGAGCTCCCATAATAGCATCCATGACTGCATGTACGGCAACATCGGCGTCGCTGTGTCCCAAAAGTCCTTTTGAATGCGGTATCTTTGTTCCGCAAAGAACCAAATCCCTGTCGGGGACTAAGCGGTGAGCATCAAAACCATGGCCGATTCGTATATCCATAGTTTAGAACTCCGCCTGGGTGCTGACGGTTTTGGTCAGACTGTTATAGGCTTCACGACTGATTTTGTTTTCTTGATAGAGCTCTCTGAGCGCGCGGTCCATGGTCATCATGCCGTCTTTGAAGCCGGTTTCGATGATTGATTGCAAGTGGGCTGTTTTACCTTCGCGGATTAATGATTGAACAGCAGGAGTTCCGGCCATGATTTCAAAAGCGGCAATCCGGCCTTCTCCGGTTTTGCGCGGGACCAGACGCTGAGCTAGAATTCCGAGGATCGTGCCGGCTAACTGGAGCTTTATCTGATTTTGTTGATGAGCCGGGAACGAGTCGATGATTCTATCGATACTTTGCGGGGCGCTATTGGTGTGCAGAGTCGCCAGTACCAGGTGGCCGGTTTCAGCCGCGGTGAGGGCGGCGGCAATTGTTTCCGGATCACGCATTTCCCCTATCAGAATAACATCAGGGTCCTGGCGCAGAACATACTTCAGCGCGTTGGTGAAACTCATCGTATCGGCATGGACTTCGCGTTGTTCAACCACAGCCATTTTATTTTCATGCACGTACTCGATAGGATCTTCAATCGTAATGATATGACAACCGCGTTGACTGTTGATGCGGTCAATCAAAGCCGCAAGGGTGGTACTTTTGCCATGTCCGGTCGGGCCGGTTACCAGGATAAGTCCCTGTTTTTTATCGGCCATGCGGATAATTGATTGAGGCAGTCCGAGTTCTTCCGGTTTAGGAATCCTTGACGGAATCAGACGCAATGCAGCGCCAATGCTGCCGCGCTGATAGAAGCCGTTGACACGGAAACGATATTGAGTTCCGGGCCCCTCTTCATCTGTGGCATTGATATTGGTGGTTAGCGCAAAGTCTAGTTCCCGGTGTTCTTCAAAGTTGGCTCTTTGTCTTGGCGTAACTATGCTGAACAGCAGGCGTTTAGTGTCGCTCGGCTGCAGTGTGTCAGTATCCAGTGCCAGCAACTCCCCATTCACTCGGACCGATGGGCGGCATCCGGCTGAGAGTATCAGGTCGCTGGCATCGCAGGCTATCGCTGATTGCAGCAGACGCTTCATATTAAGTTCGTTTTCATCTGCGCTGCCCGCGCCGAAAGCGTCACGAAAAGTATCTATCCCGCTTTCCATGCCACGGGCCAGCAACAGGAATTCGTCTTTATTGGTAGCCCCGGAACAGCCGGTTTCCAAGGTGATCTTTTCTTCTCTGAACAGATCGAAGATTGCCCGATTGAAGGTGATCATCGATTCTTCGCCGCCGCGGTTGATTGCCTCTTCAAGATCTTTGAAAGCGCGCTGGGCGATCAAACTGCGGATCAGTGGAGTAGCTTGCAGAAACTCTACGGCAGGGACCATGTTGCCATCGATCCCGGGGAGGAGGCGTTGGGCCTCAATGCAGCAAAGCGCAAGGGATAAATCGGCCGCGGCCTGTTCGCGCTGATGGACCGGAAAGTGATTGATGATGCGTTCAACCGCCTGAACTGTGTCGGCGGTATGGACGGTGGAGATTACCAGGTGTCCGGTCAGGGCGGCGGAGATGGCGGTTTGCATGGTTTCCAAATCGCGCATTTCACCGATAACGATGACGTCCGGGCTTTCCCGGAGAACGTTGCGCAACGCTTCGTTGAAGCTGGAGGTATCGGCACCGACTTCGCGCTGGGTGATCAGGCTTTGGTCATCACGCAGGACAAATTCTATCGGGTCCTCGATGGTTACGATATGTTTATTGAAAGTGCGGTTGATATGACTGACCATGGCGGCCATTGTCGTACTCTTACCGCTGCCGGCTGAGCCGCAAATCAAAATCAAACCACGTTGATTTTCCGCTTCACGTTCAAGCACCCGGGGCAGGTTTAGGGATTCAAACGAAAGATCGTCGGCGAATGGAACCGGGCGAACGACCATTGAAGGGCGGCCTTGCTGGGATAAAAAATTGATTCTGAAGCGGCGTCCGTCATCGAGAGTTATACCGGCGTCACAGCTACCGGTCTGGGCGTAATCCTGTTCCGCTGAAGCCAAAAGCACACTGTTTCGAAAATCGTCTATTACCTGGGAGTCAATAACATCTTCTTCAAGCGGAACAACTTTTCCGGCTATTCTAACATGAGGAATTTTTCCGGCGGAGACGAAGAGGTCACTCGCACCACCCGCCGCGGCTTCCTGCATTAATGCTACAAGATCCATTTTCTGCTCCCATTTCAGTTACGTTGCCATAACATAAGCCTTGGGAAATAGAAAGTCAAGGTTACTTGTGAGATTCTTCATTGCAGGATTTCTTGTCTTCCTCAGAGCAACATCCGGCGGAAGGACATGATGAACATCCGCCCTTCTTTATTGACCCGGAAATCTCCCGCCAGACTAGAAAACCGGCGGCAATCACAATTATTCCAACCCAGAAGTATTCCATAATTTTATCCGATCATTAATCCTACCTGGTAAACAACGACACAAACGATAAAGGCCACGGCGGTGCTGTAGATTGCAGAAAAAGCGGTCCATTTCCAACTCCCGGTTTCTTTTTTTATTGCCGCCAGAGTAGCGAGGCAGGGGGCGTAGCCGACAACAAACAGCAACAGGACAAAGGCTCTAAGTTTGTTCCAGTCCGAATCGGCTGCTAGTTTCTTGGACAGAGGCTCTGCGGCTTCCGGATCGATGTCTCCCATAGAGTATGCGGTTCCCATCGTCCCCAGGACAACTTCTTTGGCGGCCAGTCCGCCGATCAAGGCGATATTTTCCCGCCATGAGAACCCGGCAAGTGAACTGACCGGTTCAAGGCCGCATCCGGCTCTCCCCGCCCAGGAGTTTTTCAATTGCTGGTTAGCTATTTGGGCTTTGATTGAATTGGTTAATTCGGTATTGCCGGAAGCCGCTGTCAGTTTAGCTTCCAATTCCGGCTGTTCAGTGTGTGGATAGTACATCAATACCCACATCAGAACACTTACCCCGAGGATAATAGTCCCGGCTTTCTGAATATACATCCAGGTACGGAGCCAGGTGTCCATAATAATCCCGCGCAAGGTCGGCATATGATAGACTGGCAGTTCCATAACGAACGGGGTTTGTTCGCCTTTGATTATGAACTTACGCAGCACCCATGCTGATCCGAGCGCAAACGCCCATGAGACGAGCCATAAAATAAACATCATCAGACCGCGCGCTTCGGTAAAAAACGCGGCGATAAGCATGGCGTAAACCGGCATTTTAGCCCCGCAGTTCATGAACGGGGCGACCATGATCGTAATCAAACGATCCTTATCCTCACGCAGAGTCCGGGCCGCCATAACGCCTGGAACAGCGCAACCGCCGGCGCCGAGACCGCCGGAGACGATCAGGGCCAGAACTGATTTGCCCTGAAGTCCGAAGACCCGTAAAACCCGGTCCATGATAAACGCGACCCGGGCAATATAGCCGGAGTCTTCAAGTACTGCGATAAATAAAAACATGAAGAAAATCAACGGAACAAAGCCCATGACCCCGCCGACGCCGCCGATCATTCCGTCGACCACCAGCGAACGCAGCCAGGGCGTTTCGATATTGCCGCCCCATATTGCCAGGGTTTCAAAGAACAGGTTGAATACTTCAGTCGGGCTGTACCAGCCTCCCGGAAGCCTGACCCATTGCAGTTCGTCAGCACATTTGAAGACAAAGAGGAACAGCGAATAGACCACCAGACAGAGGAACAAAGGCCCGAAGTACCGGTTGCAGACAAAACGGTCAATCAAGTCGGTCAGCATTCTCCGGTTAAGCTCGGAGATCATGGTTACTTCACGGGCGGCGCCGCTGGCAAACCCGTAGCGGGCTTCAACCACCGCGGTGGACGAATCTTCTCCGGAGTGATTTTGAAGCCAGGTTTTGGCTTTGGCAAGAGCGGTCTTGACACTTTCAGCGCCTTTGAGTGTATTAAGTTTTTTAAGGGTTATTTCATCATCTTCAAGCAGTTTGACCGCGGCCCAGCGGGCAGAGAAACAACCGCTCAGTTCAGGATATTGTTCAACCGCCCTGGTTAAGTCAGGGAGAATCTGACGCATTTCATGGGAATAGGATACAGACTTGGGGCGTGACTGGTCGTCGATCGTTTCTTTGCAGATTACTTTCAGTTCCTCCAGACCGCGTCGCCGACTGCCGATGGTTTCGGCAACTCTTACTCCAAGCAGATCGCCAAGTAGTTTTGAATTAATCTTGATTCCTTTTTTTTCCGCCACATCCACCATATTCAGGGCGATAACCATAGGCAGATTAAGTTCTATCAACTGAGCGGTCAGATAGAGATTCCGCTCAAGGTTGCTGGCGTCGACCACGTTGATAATCAAGTCCGGTTTTTCATCTATGATATAGTTGCGGGCAACCACTTCCTCCTGCGAATACGCGGTCAGGGAATAGGTGCCAGGCAGATCAATAACCTCAACCTTTTCTCCTTCGAGTTTGGTTGAGCCGATAGAGAATTCGACGGTTACACCGGGATAATTGCCGACTCGCTGGATATTGCCGGTCAATACGTTAAACAAACATGTTTTGCCGGAATTGGGATTACCGGCAATTACGATTTTCTTCATTGGTTAGGCTTCCCTAATTATTGCTGTAAATAAAAAATTAAATTTTTTCCACTTCGATCATTCTTCCTTCTGAGACTCTAAGTGCGAGAGAATACCCCTTGACCTTGATATGGATCGGGTCGCACAACGGAGCATAGCGTTCGACGATTATTTCCGAGCCTTTGATGATGCCCATGTCCAGCATGCGCTGCCGGATTCCGCCGCCGCTCTGTACTTTCAGAATTCTTAATTTATCGCCTTTCTCGGCGTCAGCCAAAGTCATATTGTGCCTCAATTTCTACTTATTAAACTCTAATTGGACTGATTACTATCTTTTCCGCCATGCCATGACCGATGGCAATCCGCCCGTGATTGGTCAGCAACAGCATTCTGCCGCCCCCCCCGGTGCCGGAGACTTCAAAAACGCATCCCGGACACAGGCCGATTTCCATCATTTGGGTTTGAAAATTTTGACCGCCTTCCAATGCCAGAACACGTCCGGCATTGCCTTCGGACATTTCACACAGCTTCAGTTTCATCAATCATAAATCCTGATCTTTAATTGAATTTACTTATAAATTAGGGCATCCTAACAACAAAAGCAAGGCAGTTTAAAAGAAAAAACTACTTTTTTTCAATTATTTTCCTCTTTAGTATTGCAATATCCCGTTTCAGCTTTTATTATAAAAGTAATATAATAATATAATATTTTTATATTAATTTAAATTTTAGGAAAAGGAACAGATCGATAATGAGTAAATTGCTACTTTGCCTTTCATTGGTTTTGCTAATCCATTCGGATATGGGTATCTACGCGTCAGAAAACTCGAAGGAGTATTCAGCAATCAAAGGTTTTACGGTTGGTTTTGAGAATTCCAATGCCGCGGATGATCCGGCAAATGGGCAGATGGGCAAATTCGGATATAACGGCGCGGTGGCTTTTCCTTATGCATACCGCTGTCTCGGCATTAAGAGAAATAATCAACAGGTAGTTTCATGTATTGAGATTAACTTGTTAAAAATCAATAAGATATCCAAAGAAAAAAGTTCTGGTTTGAACAGCGGATTGGAAATATATGCCAGTAACGATAACAAACATTATACTAAGTTGCCGCGAACATACGAAATCAAGACGGTTAGCAGCGGAGAATATGAGAAAACCATCGTGACAGGACTGAGTATTGCGGAGAAATATATTAAACTGCGTTGCGTCAGAACCAAATCAAGTTATACCTATGGATATAAAAAATGGCAGAATTGCATAAAATTATTCAAGTTGAAAAAAGCCGACATCGGTTATCTGGACGTGCCGCGTTTTTCCGGTGAAAAACTTGCTTTCAAAGCCGCTGTTTCAGGACGTAAAGGGATGGTGGCTGAATTGGCTGTGGAAATAAACGGAAAATGGCGGCAGATATGGAATAAGGAATTAATTGAAAAGAGTCAGACAATAAGCGAGAAAATTAAGTTCAAGCATGCTCTTTATGGCAAAAAGAATATCAGACTTGTTATAAAAGATAAAGACGGAAATCCGGCGGCGGAGAACACTGTTTCATCATTTTTTTGTAAAGGAATAGTCAGGGAAAATCCGCAGCCAGGGGAATTATGCTTCGTTAATATCAGCCGGAATGATGTCGTCGGTAATTGGGTAACCAAGTCTGCCTTGACGCCGCATGGCAAACGGCTTGATTATTATAAGTCGATGTCATCGGGAGACAAAATAAGCGTCAAACTGCCGGCTGTCGGCTGGTGTGCGGTCTATGTCGGGGTTGTCGGCGGGGACAGTCGTTTTCAGGTTGCCGTAGGTGGAAAGATAATGGAACTGGAGTATTGGCGGAAAGATGTTTTACCGGGAAAAAACGCGTATGGAGAAGTTTTCGCGGGGATTCAGGAGCTTAAAGATGGTGACGTTTTAAAAATACTCCGGTATAAAAATGCTCCGTTGAAAGTTTCCTGCGTCAGGATTCAGAGATTGCTTCCGGAGCAGGTGGCTCTAATCAAAAGCAAAACCATCCTGGTGCCGAGGATGATCGTCCATAATGACGGTTTCTCCGGTTTTTTTGTTGGTGCACTTAATTCAAAACAGAGTCTTGAGGATGCGGTTGATCAGTATAAAGGAGCTTCTTTATACTCTTATGACTGGAGTCTCGGGACTTCCACCAGGTTTAATATTAAGACAACCCAGGGTTGCAGTCTTGGGGAAGGAGACGATTCGAAGTATTGGCGCGAAGGTGACAAGAAAGCGGGGCGTCTGGTTCAAAAATTGTTAAAGGCCGGAGTCAGTCCTCTGCAAGTAGTGGCGGCTGAAGGAAAAAAGGATAAAATCCATGTTAATGTGACATTGCGCATGAGCGCCTGTTACCGTCCGCCTCAGGCGGCCTGTCATAATGGACCGTTTTTGAATGATAATAAGTCAATCAGAATCAGCGACTTGTCCGGTCAGCGTCAGTGGAAAATCAGTTATGCCTATCCGGAAGTGAGATCATTTTTGCTATCTGTTTTGAAGGACGCGTTGAAACTGGGACCGGACGGCATACATTTACAGTTTCTCCGGCATCCGCCTTTCTTCGGTTACGACAAGCCGTTGGTCGAGGCTTATAAGCAACGCTACGGCAAGTTTGAAAAAAGTGATTATATGAATGATAAATGGCAGAAATTACAGTGTGAGATGATGACTCAGTTTGTCGGCAAGGTTAGAGAGCTTCTGGATGAAGAAAGCAAAAAGCGTGGACAGAAACTCACTTTTTCAGTCTCTTTTGACCAGGGGGGATACTATCGGCAGGGCTTGGACGTACGAAAATGGGTGAAAGCCGGCTGGTTGGATGTAATTTCTCCCGGGTGCTATGGTTCCAGCGGGGCTGCTGTGCCGATGAAACAGTTCGCGGATATGGTGCGCGGAACAAACTGTAAAATATTCCCGCAGGTGGAAGCGACTCTTGAAGGTCACGATCCGACTCCGGATGAGGAAAAAGGACTGATTAAAGTCAAAAGAGTATCAATGAGCTTGAATCATTTCAAGAAAATATTTATGTTAATGCATGACCAGGGCGCTTACGGGTTATACCCGTTTAATTTCAGCCATAAAGCTCTTGTGAAAGAGTTGGCCGATATGCGCGGATTGAAAATATGGCGGGAATTCAAGGCCCCGTTCATCGACTGGTTTGTTGAACTGAAAGAACATAACTGAATAAAATAAAACGAAAGGGAGCTATCATGACTGCCGATACGATGTTGAATGCGGTTAAGGCCGAGATTATTGACAGCGCAGCTAAAGGGGCCAAGTATGTTACCGAGGCTGATTTGTGTGACCGGGTCGGCGTCAGCCGCACCAAACTGCGGGAGATATTGAAAGCGCTGACGATGTATGGAATGATCGAAAAACGGCAGCGTCGCGGCGTCTCCTTGCGCAGTTACAGCAAGGCTGAGATTGCCGAGTTGTTTGATCTGCGGAAACTGCTCGAATGCCACGCAGTTGAGAATACTGTCATGAATGTCACGGAAAATGATCTTTATGAGCTGGAAGTGCTGCATCGTGAGATCGAACGGGCCACTGACCTGGACCAGTTTGTCGAGTGCGCCAGCCTCGATTTGCAGTTCCACCGTAAATTGATCAGTATTTCCGGACAGAAAATGCTGTTGAAGATGACTGACGGCTTGTATATAATCGAAAGTACGCTGAAAATACCGATAAAGGAAAAACTTTCCGAGGCGGAACGAGATCCTTTCAAACATCAGGATATCATTGATGCTTTGCGGTTGAAGGATACGGAAAAATATCGGACTTTGCTGATGCAGCATATCGACTGGGTTAAAGAAAAAGCACTGAGAAAACTATAATCGAAAATATTAGCGAAAGGAAATTGTCATGAGTAACAAAAAGAATCAGGGAAAGAAAAGGTTTACATTGATCGAGCTGCTTGTTGTGATCGCAATTATTGCGATCCTTGCTTCCATGCTGCTGCCGGCGCTCAACCAGGCCCGGGACAAGGCGCAAGCTATCAAATGCACTTCCAATATCAAACAGGTAAATATGTCATTTTCTCTTTACATGAGTGATTTCAACAGTTATCTGCTGACGTCTGACCAGATTAGCGGGTCATGGAAATTCTGGTCCGATATTTATTACGACCGGCTGAATTATATATCGAGTCGGGAGGTAATGCTGTGTCCATCGATTCAGCCGAAGCAATATACGGTTCGAAATTTTGTTTACGGCCTGGTTCGAACCCAGGCGGATTTCAAACCCGGCTGTTATACGTCCGAAACCAAAAACGGCTATTATTACGGCGTAATTAACGGGACCCGGATAAAAAATTTTTCCGAAGCATTGATAATAGGTGATTCGGCCCATGAGTACACATCGGCTCTTGGTGCGCCGTATTATGTGACCGCCGGACTTTGCCAGATATTCGAATTGTCCAGACTTGAAGCCTATGCTGCTCACATGCGGCATGGAGCTCGCGGCAATTTCGGGTTTCTTGACGGTCACGTCCAGCAGTTGAACGCTGAAGCTTATGCCGC
The DNA here is from genome assembly GCA_963678305.2 of Victivallales bacterium. GTDB lineage: Bacteria > Verrucomicrobiota > Lentisphaeria > Victivallales > Victivallaceae. The sequence goes on along the minus strand of CAXXVV010000017.1, from coordinate 551,620 downwards.
AGCCGCGAGAAAGCGTTCCGGGGATGACACTCAGTCGGTCGGTGTATTTAATAAAGATAACGTATTTGTGCAATATTGAAGCAGCAAAAAATTTAAGGAAAGATTTATTTTATGAAAAACGCTTCAGAAATCCGTGATGCCCTGTGCGGCCCGGTTCCCTCAATCTCCACTCCTTTTTTAAGCAATGGAGATATCGATTACAAAAGTCTGGCAAAAATGATTGATTTATATGTCCAGTCACGTATGAAAACAATCCTGCTGACACCGGGTGACAGTCATTACATCATGTTAAGTGACCGGGAAATCTCGGAGTTGACGGAATATGTTGTGAAAGAAACTGCCGGTCGGTCCATGGTTATCGCCGCAGACCGTCATTATGGAACACCTCAGGCGGTTGAGTTCGCAAAATACGTAAGAGAACTTGGGGCTGATTTATACATGCCTTATCCGCCGGAATGGGCTGGTTCTATGACTCCGGAAACCTGTTCCGACCACTATGCCGCGATTGGTGAATATATGCCGATCATGATGCTGTTCTGCCCGTTTAAAGATGAGGCAAATGCCTGGAAACTTTTTGATCTGACATTTGAAAAAACTGATGCGCTGGTGGCCCTGAAGGACGATATTTGCGGGCCGATTTCGCGCAAGATGTGTTTGCGGTACAATGACCGGGTTGCCGTGATCAGCGGCGGTCAGAAGCAGAATCATTTGAATTCTTTGCATTACGGTTGTGACGGTTATCTGTCGACGTTTGCCCGTTTCGCGCCGGAAGTCGCCTGGAAATACTGGAATGCCATTGAGCAAAACGACATCCCGGCCGCGGTTGAGGTCATCAATAAATACGATATGCCGTTTTTTGAAATGATTCTTGGCATGAAAGGATCTTTTGACACTGGAATACATGCCGCGTTGGAGGTATTCGGGCTGGCCGGAAGATGGCGGCGGAAACCCTATTATTCAGCCGGGGAAACCGAGCTTGAACAGACCCGGGACTTTTTCAGAGGACTTAAATTGATATGATCAGACTTGGATTCTCAGATTACGGCGCGATGCTTGCGTATCTGGTCGGTGTTGTTCTCATCGGCCTTTGGTTTTCAAAAGGGGAGAAAGATTCTGAAGAATATCTGCTCGGCGGCCGGAAACTGCCGTGGATGGCGGTTGGCATATCGATTGTCATGTCATTATTGAGTACCTATTCGCTGGTAATGGGACCGGGAGAAATCTTCAATCATGGGCTTTCCATGTGGATACTGGCGCTGCTCAGTCCGGTTTTCGCGGTTTTCGCGTTCATGATCTTTGTCAGGTTTTATTTCAAACTGAACTCATTCACTCCGTTCGAGTATTTGGAATACCGTTACGACGCCAAGGTGCGAATGCTGATTGCGGCTATCTATGCTTACACCAGGATCTTTTATCTTGGAATGGTTTTATTCGCGACCAGCAAAGTTTTTGAAGGCGGAGCCGGCTGGCCGGCCTGGCTGACGATCGTGATCGTCGGCGTGATCGGGGTAGTCTACACGGTTATGGGGGGGATGAAAGCGGTGGTTTGGACCGATGTGATGCAGTTTTTTGTCCTGGTTGCCGGAGTCGCCGCCGCGGTTATTGTATTATGCTGCAACATCGACGGCGGTTTTTTCGGGGCGATCACTTATTCGTTTTCTCATGGTCGCGGACTTGACCGTTTCAGCGAGGCCAGCTTTTATACAATGAACCCTTATGTCAGACTCTCCTTCTGGCTGTTATTGCTTGGATATATCATGGGCCCGCTGGGTGGCGCGTCTTCGGACCAGATTACGATTCAGCGCTTGCTGAGTACCAGCAGCTATAAGAATGCCTTCAAGGCACAGTTGACTTCCTCGTGTCTGGTTATTCCTTTTCAACTGTTCATCTGGTTCATTGGTTTGGCGATATTTACTTTCTACTCTCAACATCCGGACAGCAGGGTTACTTCCGGTGATACCGCTTTTTTCCTGTTCATCTCGACCCGGCTCCCGTCACCGTTGCCGGGGTTGTTTCTGGCGGCGATGCTGGCCGCGGCGATGAGTACTCTTGACTCCGGAATCAACAGTCTTTCAGCCATCTGGTTGAAGGAGTTCCATCAAAAGTTGATCAATCCGAAGCCGGACGGCTTGACCCAGGTAAGAATATCCCGGTTTTCATCCGTTTGGGTCGGCGTTTTTGCGATAGGCATGGCATTGATTTTGACGGTATCTTCCAAGTGGTTCGAGCAGACGTTTGTGGAAGTCGCCACGATATTCGGCGCCCTGGCGGTGATTACCCTGCCGGCGTTTCTGTTCGCGGTATTTTCAAAGCGGGTCAACAGCTCCTTTATCTGGCTGATGGCATTTTTTCTGTGGGGGATGAAATTTGGCATGGTTCTCTGGTACGCGGTTACAAAGCGTTGTGACGTGGTTTGGAAAAAAGGTGAGCCACTTGGCTTCGGCGGCCCGATTTCACCGTTATGGATTTTAGTGCCGCTGCTTGTCGCAGTTGCGGGTGTTGCCCTCGCTAAAGTCTTCAAAAAACGTTGGTTGGTATATGTTTCCATGCTGCCGGCAGGACTGACCGGAGCTATCGGCCTTTGGGTTTTGACCTCAAACTATCTGATCTCAGACACCCCACAGGTATTAAGTTTTCAGTGGGTGGGTTTTCCGATCACGGTCAGTTTTATATTATTCGGGGTGATCGGCCTGAGGTTCTGTAAGGAACAGCCGTTGAAGAAATATAACGGCCTGACCTGGGATACGATTAAAGAAAATGTTGAAAGCAATTAATTCAATTTAAAGGAATATCATTATGAAAAAAGAATTCAAAGCCGGAGTCTGGTCTGCCGCACCGACTCCTTTTACTGAAGACGGAAAAGTGGATCACGACTCAATTAAACGCTTGACGGAGCATCATCTGAGACTTGGAGTCCGGGGGGTTTTTTTGTGCGGAACCAGCGGGGAAGGGCCATGGATGACTACGGACATGTGTAGCGAAGTAGTGGAAACCACCGTGAAAGCGGCGGCCGGCAGATTAAAAGTCACAGTACAAGTGACGGATAATTCAGCCTTGAGAATCCTCGACAATATCAGACATTTTTCCGATAGCGGGGTTGATGCGGCTATTATGGCTCCGCCGTATTTTCAGCTCAATGCTAGTCAGGAATACTTGAAAAAGATGTTCATGGAAGTGCTTGATAAAAGCCCGCTGCCGGTCGGTTTTTATCATCGTGGACCCCACTCCAGTGTTAAGGTTGAAGCCGGAACGGTTATGCAAATGATGGCGCATCCCAATCTGGTAATGGTCAAAGACAGTTCCAGCGATAAGGAAACTATGAGTTCTTTTGTATCCCATGCTGAAACTCTGGCAAATCCGCCGTTGCTGCTTGACGGAGATGAATTTGATTGCCTGCCATACTTGCAGGCCGGTTATGACGGAGTTTTGTTCGGCGGTGCCTGTTTTAACGGGTATATCAGTACTCAAATTCTTCAGGCGGCGTCCGCGGGGGATGTCGCCGGCGCTCAAAGTCTGCAGGAACGAATGAACGCGATGATGCTTAACTTCTTTGGCGGCCCTGGTTTTCCGTGCTGGCTGGCCGGACAAAAACAGGTATTGGTGGAACTTGGTATATTCTCGACCGGAAAAACTATTATCAACTATAGTTTGACCCCGGAGTGCCATAAAACAATAAAAACAACGATTGAGCGGGAAAAAGATTTCCTGCTTCCCTGATGGAGAATAAAATGCGTTATCAGGAAACCGGAGAACTGCACATGGATTTCCATGGTGCGGTGAATACCACAATTGATTATATAGTTGAAAATTTTGGCGAGGGAGCATTGGCGGAGATCTTTAACCGGGTCGGAAAAGACGTCTACAAATCCATTCACGATGGCTTGATGCAGGATGACCCCGCTGAATTGAAAGCGCATCTGGCATATTTTTTCAGTCGGGAAGGGGGCGAATTTGAATTGCAGGATAATGCTGAAGGTTTTGTTTTGCAGGTGAAGAAATGTCCCGCGGTGGCCCATGTCTGCAAGCTTGGCTTGCACTTGTCGCCGTATTTCTGTCGCCAGACGATTGACGTCAACAACGCGTTATGTGACGGTACGCCGTGGCAGTGCGAAACGGTTGTATTGGGGCATGGGTGTTGTCGCCAGTCTTTTATCCGGAGGAAACAGTCATGATTCCCAGCGACCATTTTGTCAGGTTTTATAACGAAGTATTCAAGTTTCTGGATAAGCAGCCGGGGAATGAACTTGAAAAATACTGGCTTGAGATCAGCCGTCACCAGGAACTGCATTGTCTGGAACTTTTTAAAATCAGGGGCTTGCAAGGCATGTATGAATATTGGGAGCATATCAGAATCGAAGAAAACTGTGATATGGAATTGCAGTTGTTCGACGACCGCCTCGAGATCACAATGAAAAAATGCCCCAGTCTTTCAAAAGTGCTGGACAATGACGCGGCACCGTGTGAAAAGTATTGTGACCACTGTCCCGGCTGGATCAAGCCTTTGTTGAAAAAGGCCGGATTTACCTGTGACTACAATATAATCGACCGTGAACTTCCGCAGTGTCATATATGTATTTATCCGGCATGTGCAGGGGCCTCAGCCAAACAAAACATATAAACGCGAAAATAGACTTTGAACAGGAAACAAATTTATGATTATCGACCATATCGCAAATTATCGGAAATATGTCGGATTGCATCCGTTATTTGCCAGGGCTTTTGAATTTCTGAATGAACTGAAAGACGATGACCGCGGCAGCTTTCCGATTGACGGCAAATCTCTTTTTGCCAGTGTTGCCGAAGTGACCGGAAGAGGTCGGGGGGCCGCAAAACTGGAGGTTCACAAACAGTATATTGATATACAATATATCATGAACGGAGCTGATTTTATCGGTTGGGCTGCTTCATCTGAAACTGATCCGGGAACTGAGTATGACCAAAGCAACGATTACCGGTTTGTGGAAATAGAACCGGTGACCTGGGTTGATGTTCCCCGTGGATATTTTGTCATATTTTTTCCGGAAGATGCTCATGCTCCTTTAGCCGGAAACGACTCTATGACAAAAGTTTTTATGAAAGTGAAAGTCATTTGATACTAACGATGGATAGCTGTACAATACAATTATAAATAATCGTAAATAATCAGCATGTGCTTTTTTGTTTATAGTTAAGTTTGTTATAGTTATTACTTTATGTTTTTTTGTGATCAAGTGCTATGATTGTTGTGATATTAAAAAATCTTTCATGAATTCCCAATAAGTCCAAGCGTTCCATTTGTTGCGTCAGACATTTGGTTTTTGTTAAAAAAGGGTAAATGCCTCTTGTTTAGGTTTGCTATTATGTGGTATCAAGTTTATTTTATAAGCTGATATTTAACTTAACAGGTGGATTTATGTTTTCTAAAATCATTGTTTTTGCGTTGGCGGTATTGTTTGCCGATATCTTGTGGGCCGGTCCTAAATATGTCTTTTTGTTCATTGGTGACGGGATGGGGAGCAATCAAATTAAACTTGCGGAAAGGGTAAACGGCAAAAAATTGCAGTTTCAATCCTTTCCGGTTAAGTCAATGGCTACGACTTTCAGTTTAAATAAGCCGGTTACCGATTCGGCGGCGGCAGGGACTGCTCTTGCTTCCGGCAACAAGACTAATAACGGCTGGCTCGGCATGGTTCCGGTTAAGACTCAGGTGAAAGATGAGAAAACCGGTAAAATGGTTGATAAGATTACCCCGGAAAAAGTTGATTCAATTGTCCCTTTCTTGAAAAAACGCGGAATGAAAATAGGAATCATCAGCTCGGTTTATCTTAATCATGCGACCCCGGCTTCTTTTTACGGTCACGTGAAAAGCCGGAATATGTATGATGCTCTGGCTCTGCAAATGGCCGAGAGCAATATTGATTTTTTCGGCGGCGACGGATTGGCGTTAAAAAAACTGAAAAAAGAAGACGTCCTGAAAAAATTTACTGATAACGGTTATCAGATTATTGAGAATCCGAAAGCTCCAATTAAATTGCAGTCCGACAAGAAGTGTTACGTTTTTCGTGAATTCCAGTTTGTAGCTGATCAGCATGAGAAAACACCTTTGACCTTGGCAGGAACGGTTGAACTGGCGATTAAACAGCTAGATAATCCCAAAGGTTTCTTCATTATGTGTGAAGGCGGACGGATCGACTGGGCATGCCACAAGAATGACGCCGGCGCCTCAGCAACTGAAACCATCGCTTTTGATAAAGCGGTCAAGGTTGCTTGCGAATTTTATCAGAAACACCCTGATGATACGCTGATCATTGTGACCGCCGACCACGAGACCGGTGGTCTTGAGTTGACTGGACCGGGGACGGCGGAAATTCTGCTCAAACAAAAACAAAGCTATTATTATCTGACGTTTAAACTGCGTGAAATGTATGCTAAAAAAAGACCTTTCAAGGCAGTTGCGAAATTGTTGCTGGAAAGCTACGGTTTTGACAAGCTGACCCCGGCTGAAACCGCTGAATTGCGCCGCGCCTGGGAAATCGGCTGGGTGCCGCTGGCTTTGCGTTCGCCTGAACAGAAAAAACTCTATGGATCGTGCAACCCGCCGTTGGTTTATCTGCAAAAGAAACTGGCGTCAAAAGCTGGCGTCAAATACACTACTTATGGTCACTCGGGACAACCGGTTCCGGTTGCGGCTGTCGGTGCCGGTTCAGATGCCTTCGCAAAAGACTGTGACAACGTCGATATTCCCAAAAAAATCAAGATGGTCGTTCAACGCTGATTCAAAGATCAGGTTAATTTCTTCTGTAAATCATTATCCTGATATATCCGCGTGGTGATTTGATTTATCACCAGTTTGATTTAGATTAATCCTGAGCATGACCAACGAAAGGGTGATCTATGAAGAAAATGTTGATTTACATGGCTTCGGCCTTCTTTTCCTTTAATCTAGCAGCCGCAAAGTTGTCGCTTGATAACTGTGGATTTGATTCGGGCGGCAAGGGCTGGAAACTTTGCCGGATGAGCAAAATAAGCGATAATGACGGCAACAAGGTCCTGTTGATCAACGACAATGATCCAAAGAAAGGTTCCAGTGTTTGGAGTTCATCTCTGAAAATCAAAGGCGGAGCTTATTATAAAATTGCTTTTCGTGCCAGGTCTTTGCAAGCGGGAGAAAGCAAGGGGATTGCCGGTCTTTATGTCCGTTTTTTCGCCAGGGACGGCAAAGAGATAAGAGAGCATGGTGAAATTGCTGAGTCTGTGCCGTTTGATGCGGTAAACTGGCAAAAATATACTTTTGTCGCTCAAGCTCCGGTAAATGCCGTTGCTATGAAAATCTGGGTACACAGTTTTAATGCCGCGGTTGGCAAGGTTTTATTCGATGACGTATCGGTCAGTGGATCCAGCCGGGATGAGTACGGTAAATATGGTAAAAAGACGGGTCGGAAAAAATCTCGTTCCAGTTTTGTTTTTCCTTCAAAACAAAAAATTGCCGAAATTGAAAAACTGCTTCCGGATGCTAATTATTCGCCGGGACCACCGGTTACAGATCGTGAATTCTGGGGAAAACTTGCTAAATTGAAAACTGCCCGGAATATTATTGCTAAAGCCGAAAAAGTCAACAAAGAACCGGTCCCCGTCATGACTGACGACATGTATCTAGACTTTACGCGGACCGGCAGCCGGAAAATCTGCGGACGAATTCGCGGCATCCGGTCCCGGGCTTTTCATAACCTTGTTCTGGCTGAGTGCCTTGAGAATAAAGGACGTTTTATCAGGAAGATCGAGCAATACATCCAGTCATTCCTGGATATGAAAACCTGGGTCGGGCCGCCGCATGATCGCAATCTGGCCAATTTCAAGGGCAAGTATATTTCTGTTGATCTGATGGCAGTGGCTGCGGCCAATCAGTTGTCCGCCGCGTACAGTTTGCTCAAACCCAAATTGGACCCGGCATTGAAGGCGCGCCTGAAATCTGATATAGAACGCCGCATCATCAATCCTTATCTGAAGCATTGCCGGGCCGGCAATGCCGGAGAAGGGTTCTGGTGGCTGATCGGAACAAACAACTGGACCGCGGTTTGCAATGCCGGAGTGGTGTATGCCTCGGTTATAATCGATGATTCTAAAGAAGTTAGAGCTGAAGTGATTGCCTGTGCGCTCGAGAGCACCAAGAATTTTTTCAAAGGGTTTTCTGAAGACGGTTATTGTTCCGAAGGTATCGGCTATTGGGTGTACGGTTACGGCAACTTCCTGTTCATGGGCGAGGTTTTAAAGCGTTATACGGCTGGAAGAATCAATGTCTTTGATTCGCCAAAAGCTAAGAAAGCCGCTTATTTCCCTGAGAATTTTGAACTGGTCAATAATATTTATCCAGCCTATGCGGATTGTCCGCTTTCGGCTAAAGTCGTTGGCTATTCGGCAATCGCTCTGGCCAGAAATTTTGGAATTCCGCTGCGCAGTGATACGCCTGATAAACTAAAAGGGAACCTGGAGCAGATGTTGCTTAATAACGTTTTGGATCAGCGGGTTCCGGTTGGAAGCTCCAGAAATAATTTGCGTTCATTATTTGGTTCAGCTGGAATTCTGGTTTGTCGCCAGAAAGCGATTGACGGACGATTTTTAGCCTCAATCAAAGCCGGTCATAATAGTGAGCACCATAATCATAACGACGTCGGCAGCTACGTGGTCCTGATCGACGGCTTTATGCCGAACTGTGATCCGGGACGGGAGATCTACACCAGCCGTACTTTCAGTTCCCGGCGTTATGACAGCAAACTGTTGAATTCATGGGGGCATCCCGTACCGGTGGTCGGCGGGGTAATGCAAAGTCCGGGCGCTGCTTATTCCGGCCGGATTATCCGTAAGGAATTTTCAGACGCCAAGGACAGTGTTGCTATTGACTTGAAGAAGGCGTATAAGCAGTCGGCGCTGGTAAAGCTGGAACGGGATTTTTGTTTTGACCGGAAAAATAATACGGTTACGGTCAAGGATATTGTCGAGTTCAGCAAACCGGAAACTTTTGAGACCGCGATGGTTACTTATGGCAAGTTTAAAATAGTATCGCCCCGTGAGGTGATCTTATATAACAAAAAGACCAGAGTCAGGGCCGTTATAACCGCAACCGGCGGAATCGTGAAAATCACGCCGGAAAAGATTGACGAAGATACCGGCGGCGCCAAACCCTGGCGGCTCGGGATCAGATTTATTAATCCGGTTAAACAGGCAACAGTGACAATTCGCTACGAAAAAGCGAAGGATTGAAAACGATTATCCTGAAAAAGCAGTCGGATCATTGTGCCGTGGCAGTGTTTCTATCTTGAGCGAAGCTGTGGTTTTCACTGCGAGCTCAAAGAAGGAACGCTGACGCGGTGCAAGGGCCGACCCGAAGGGGTGTCAGGGATAAAGACAAAATATTAGTTATCTTGGGTATCTTGCAAAAAAATTAGCAATAAACAAGATACAATAACAAAATAACTTCAACTGCTTTTTTAGGATTATTTCATCTTTTGCTTGATCTGCAGCAGGACTTGATCATAATTTTTGACTGCGGGATAATTGGCCCCGTAAATTCTGCTCAAAGTATTTTTTGCCTGGGTTACCAGCTCATAAGCTCGTTTATAATCTTTTGACGTATAATAATAGAAAGAACACAAGAAGTAGATTGTGGCGATTTTGGGATTTTTCAGGTTCTTGTGTTTATCGCATAGAGCCAATGCCTTTTCACAATATGCTTTGGCTTTGGCCTGCTGTTTCATGCGACCGTAAAGCGCGGCCAGGTTGGCACTGGTCCGGGCAATTTCGACTTCGTAGGCTTTATTCGAAGTCCTCTCGTAAAGCCGCATCGCTTTCAAATAGGCGGCAACTGCTTTTTCCGGTTGACCGGCCCGGGTGTACATATAGGCCATATTACATAACGGCGGGGCCAGACGCGGTGTGTCTTCACCGAAAATTTGCGTATATATCCGCAACGCTTTTTCCTCAAACGGAACCGCGCTTTTGTATTTATTATTCCTGCCGGCCAGTAAGGCAAGTTCGTTAAGGCATGACGCCAGCATCAGATTGTCGTTCCCCAACTGTTTGAGGAAAGTATTATGCGCGTATTTGAACATAATTTCCGCGGATGGATATTTTTTCATGGCGGAGTTCAACTGAGCTGAATAGAACATAGCGAAAGCGGTGATCAGATTTTTTCCGGGTAGAATGTGCTGGATGTCCGCGGTAGCCCGGTTTAACAGAACTTTGCTTTTTTCCACCTCGCCTTCACGCATAAATACCAGCCCGCGGAGGATCATCATTTCAACCGTATAAACATGTTTTGTCCCGACTTTTTTGACAACTGTGGTAGCGATTGCCGGTAGCAGCTTGCGCGCTTCGGCAAATTTCTTTTCGGCGGTGAACAATTCAACCAGACATCTTGCCGCCAGAGCGCTTTGCAATGATTTCTCACCCCATAGTTTGATTGCCATATCTACCGCACTGCGGCCCGCTTTGAACGCATCGATGGTTTTATACTGCTTCCGGTATACTTCTGAATAGACTACCTGGCACTGGACCATTTCAGGAGCATCCGGTTTCAGGACTTTTGCGGCTTTATCAAGTTCGGCCAGTGCCGCTTTGTATTGGTCTTTCAGTGAAAGTATTTCGGCCAGCAGAATCCGGCCGGAAGCTGTCGCCGGGGATTGCGGCGCTTTATCAAGCTGGATAGACAGGGTTTTCCTTATTGTGGCTTCGGCCTCGATTACCTGACCGGTTCTGAGGAATAATTCGGCCAGGATATATCCGGCGTTGGCTGCCTCAAGTGAATTTGAACCATGGATGTCGCCGAGGATGTTCAGGGAACTTTTCGCGAGATTTAGCGCGAAGTCGTATTTTCCCTGATAAAACATGATTTGTGCCTGGACCAACTGACTCCTTGCGGCCTGTGAGCTCTTGGTCCCGTATTTTTTTAATTCGATATTAAGTGCTTTCAGCAGGGTCTTTTCGGATTCTTTGAATTCGTCCTTTTGCAAGAGTATTGACGCTTTTTCACGCAGTTCTTCAGCCGTTTTATCGGCAAATACTGCGCCGGCGGCCAGGAGTGAGGCCATAATAAAGATAGTTTTTTTCATTGTTATAAATCCAATATTTTTTGTTCCGCCACGCCGTTGACAATGATTGCTTTGCGCGGTCGGGCCGGACAGATGTTTTCGCAGCCGCCGCAGCCTATACATAATTTAGGGTCAACTTTCGGGATAGTCAAGCCATCTTGCCATTCAATCATGCTGATTGCTCCAACCGGGCATGCATCCGCACACTTTCCGCATCGGGATTTGCCGGTCACGACGATACAGTCTTGTTTAATATATTCTGCCAGCCCGAACTGCATCCGGCTTTTCTGGTCCGGAGTCAGCGGAGTCAATGCTCCGGTCGGGCAGACCTGAGAACAGACATTACAGTACTGTGCGCAGGGGTTTGGGGTAAAATTCAAGCGGGGTTGCAGAAAACCGCTCCAGCCGTAAGCGGTCAGGGTCGGCCTGATTATGTGATTCGGACACGCACTGACGCAGAGATGACAGGCTGTGCATTTGCGGTTGAAGCGATTCAGATTCAACGCGCCCGGCGGCATAACCGGGAGTTTGTGGCTTTCCGACTGAGCCGGTTTAATCGGCAGCGCGGCAGCCGGGATAGCCAATGCGGATATGGCGGCAATCGCCATGAACTCCCGTTTTGATTCGTCAACTTCATTGACCGGTTCTTTCGCAGGCGCCGGTTTTGCATGGCCGAAGCTCATGGCGTCAAACGGACAATCAGACAGACAATTCAGGCACATGACACAGCGGGATGAGTCCACCTCATGTTTTTTGAAATCGATGCAGCCCGCTTTACAGACCTTCTCACAGCGTCCGCAATTACGGCATGAATCTTTGATGCGGACCTTGAACAAGGCATAGCGACTGAGCAGACTCAGAATCGCCCCGGCCGGACACAGGCTGTTGCAGTATATCCGGCCGTATTTGCGAACAGCGATCACCAGTAAAACCACCGTGCTGGCAACCCACAGCAGGACCGGCCATGACGCTTTCCCCTGGGCGGAATTAATGATCCGCCCGAAAAATGAAAAAGGATCGAGCAGCATCAGCGGGTAGATTATTCCGGCGGCGAGTCCTCCGAAACAGGCGATAACAATTCCGAAGCGTAGTTTGACCAGACGGGGCAGGGGCTGGTATTTGCGTTTGAAAACCCCGATCAAATCCTGCAGAATTCCCAATGGACAGATAACTGAACAATATACCCGTCCGAAAAGCAGAGTAAGTGTTATTATCGCAACCAGTCCGATTAGCGGAGCCGTGACCAGACCGGACGCGACCAGTTTCAGCAAGTCCGGCATAAATTGAGTCGCGGTAATCAATCCGGACCTGCCGGCATTGTCAGGCGTGAAATTCATGGTAAAACAGAGAGTCAGTAGAATCAGCATTCCCGCAGCAAGAATAATTCTGCATATTTTCAAAATTTTAAAAAAATTAATTTTCATGACCGCACCTCTGCGAATTTACTTTCAATCCGTTTTTTTACCTCTCTGACCGGCGCAGTGTCCGGCAGAACTTTCAAAATCCGGTTAGCAAAATTATTTTCCAGGGCGATTTTCAAGGATTCGGGATAGACCAGTTCATCGAACCATCCCAACTGCAGCATCTTGAAATCAGCGGTGGTTCGCATCTGGATATAAGGAACGCGTCCTCCATTTACGACAATTGCCGCTATTTCAGGTGAAAGATCGTTCGATTCTTTCAAGTTGAGCATGATTACCGGGTCATTTACTTCGGCTTCATACACCTCTATCACTACCCGGAAGATGTCCAGTTTATCTGCATCACGGGCGATTTGACAGTAAAGGGTCGCCTTTTGAGATAAACGTTCCGGTAAATAAGGTTTGCTGTGGCAGGCTATAGCCGCGAGGATGTCCCTGCGGGCCTCCGGCGGAAAATCATTTAGAATACCGAGTTCCCGCAGTACCCGGACGCCTTTGGCGGCATGGTTGACCGAATCCCGGTCGACATAAGTTTTAAAGTGTTTGAATTGTTCAAAACGCCCGATATCATGAAACAGGGCCGAAGTCATTGCCGCCAGATAGTCGGCCTCTGACAACTCCAGTGAAACGCAAATTCTTTTGGCGAACTTATAGACTTCGAGTGAATGGATTTTTTTGATTGCGAATCCGCGTCGCAGTTCTTCGGATTGATCCTCGAATCCGGTAGTATATTCATCAAAAAAGGCTTCAAAAAATTCAAGTTGCCGCATATAATTGTCTTTTCTGTTAAATCATTTTGTCTGAATAATCTAGCCTTAAAAAATTTACATGCAAAAAAGACACGCAAAAAAAGATCAAATTTTAGCTGATACCGCACTTTGTAACATGAGTGTTGGATAATAAATAATCATTATGTAGTTTAATATTATGATGTAAGTAGCTTGTTTATTTGGTTTTACGTGTATGAGGATGGTTGCCGGTCTGGTTGTCTCTATAACACTTTGGAACGTTTAGTCTTATCAAAATACCAGGTTCAGTATCCCCGCGAAATTAGCCGGCTGAGTCAGTTTGCCGATCAGCCTTTTTGCCAGTTGCAGCCGGAAGAAAGGGGAACGCGCAAACGTCAGGTCCAACAGGCGGACTGCCGCAAGCATGGAATCCCGGTCGATTATCGCTTTATTATTTTCCGCCGCGAACGATGCGGCCAGAGCATAACCGACCGGAGCCGTCAGCAACAGATGTCTGATGCCTTCTTCGTAGGTGTAATCATGAACCGTGTTGCCACAGAAATGCATTGCGTCGAGTTTGCCGAAGAATAGTTGTTCGAACATTTCATGCGCGGCTTCATCGCAATCTAATTTTCTCATGTTTTGCATAAATTGGCGACCGCCGACTCCGGGGGCGTTAGGGTTGATGTCATGCAAATTACCGCCGCCAGCGCCGAACATCGAATGGGCGCACAGCAGTTTAAAACGGCGGATTGGTGATTTGGCGGTGGCGGTATCGTCGTCACGCAAATACCCCATGGTCAGAATCCGGAAATCCAGCCGGTCGGAAAAAGATGCCGAGCCAGTGGCAAGCTCCTGTTTCAAGATATCTGACGCTTTGTTGACAAAATCCACTGCATCGCCGCTGAAACTTTCATCGGCAGAGGCGATTGCCTCACGATTCGCTTTTTGAGTGTGAAAATCAACTATCCTGGCCACCGCGTACAGTCTTTCCGGTAATGGCGCGTCCGGTTTATGCAGGATTGTTTTGAAGCCATCGTGGACTCGTCTTACAGTCATTAACGGGGCCGGATTGACACTTGAATACTCAGTGTTGCTCATCGGTAAACGTTCCCGCAACGGGGCGGCGATAGCCTGCATTATATCGGTTTGATTACCCAGTGTTGTCCCGTCCTGCCGTGCGACGCCCTCACAGATAAAGCGCAGTTCAGCGGAACAGCGACCGTCTTTCCAATGGGCGATATGCATCGGGAAAACTTGACAGATCAGTGGTTTGTGGTTCCAGCCGATGGCGTTATGAAGCAGACATTTTCCTTCCGCGTCCATAAAAGAACACCAGCCTCTTTCATCTTTGGCAATCGCGAAAAAGCCCTCACGTGTTTTTGCCGGAAAAAACCAATTGTCTGGTGGATGTTCCCCGTTGGGCAGTTTGAACTTTTTTAACTCTGCCATTTCTTCCGGGGAAATAGAAATCTCGAAATTATTGCAGCAGAATCCGCAGCAGGTGCAGTCGAAATGCTGGTTCGGATAATAGTCAAAAACAGCCGGGGGGGTGGGGTTATGTTTTTTTTTCGCCATATTATTTCTTATCCGGTTGCTTTGCGGTATCGGATTTCTTATTGCCGTCCAATTTCTTTTCAATGGAGTCGGATACGGCATCCACTGCCTTGTCGATAGCTTTGTCCATCAGTTTGTCCGCCTTGTCGATAGCTTTGTCGATTGCCTTGTTCATTTTCTTTTCGAGCTTATCGGAAATTACTTTGCCGTGGTCGGTCTTTTCGTCCGCGGCTTTTTGGGTCGGCGGTACTACCTTGTCCATGACGATCCAGGTAATTGTTTCGTCTGAAATCAGGACGGCGGCGCACTGGATGATGTCTTTAAATTCTTTTTCAGCTCCAAGCTTTTCCTTCGTTACTTCCGCGATATGGCGTCGTCCGAATTCGATGCTTTCACCGGCTTTCAGTGTCGCGACGGTTTCCCCGACCGGAAACGCGACATAATCGCCCTTGAACATGTCGGTGAACCTGACGCAGAGCAGGACACTGACATTATGGATATTCTGTTTTGAGTCATTTTTGATTTTGACGATGACTTTATTGAACAGGAATGCCGGTTCTATTTGCAATTTCAGTTTGTTGCCCGGGATGGCGGCGAAAGTTTTGCTGTCAAGGTATTGTGAGCAGAAACGAAAGTCGTTCAGAACCCGGTCCCACTGTCCCTGGTTGCGGCGACGGAAGAAGTGGTCGAATATTTTACTTCTGGCGTGATCCTTGTCGCCTCGGTCAAGATGGACCCGAGCCAACTGGAAGTCCGGGCTGAAATAGCCGGAACCAGTCATCATACTCCGGTACATGTTGATGATCATGCGTCCCTCTTTGGACTTGTTCAGGAAACTGCGTTTTTTGTAAAGGTTGAGTTTGTCCAACAGTACTTTCTGCTGTTTGGGGTAATAGGTCGCGGCCTGATCAAAATCGATAACCGCGGTGTCGTACTGTTTTTGTTTGTAACGGACTACTCCACGCAGCAGATAAGCAGGGGCCTCCTGTCCCTGATGTTTCTTCAAATAATCGGTAATCAGGGTTTCAGCCTGTGCCAGATCGGTTTCCTTCGCGCGTTCGAGCAGACACATGGTCAGCAGCAGATGCGCTTCTTTTTCGTTCGGGGCCAGCGCGACGGCGGCGGAAGCGTTCTTGATGGCTTCTTCCGGTTTGTTTTCAAATATCGATATATAAGCACGGTCCCGCAGGGCGCATAGCTTGTTCCATTCCTTGAGGTATTTGCCGCGAATTTTCATGTAGTCGAAATAAAATTTCAACAGCCGGTCTTGATTGGAGTTGAGCCGGTCCCGCATCTTGCGTTCCAGCGAAGCCCGGGAAATGTGCTCGTTCCAGACTTTTTCCGCCTGTTCACGGTTGATCGACAGTCCGGTTCCGGTAAGGCTGACCGTAGAGGCCAGATCCAGCATTGAACCGCCGACCACACCGTAAAGCGACTGTAATTCCTCAAGCGAATCCTCGCTCTGGAGCAGATCTTTGTAGATATTGAAAAAACGATACTTCAACGCCGCGGCGTCACTGGCGACCAGACTTGAGTCTTCTTGGAGAATAAACCCCGACAGGTCCTTGAATGACTTTGCTTCGTTCAGGGCTTTTTCAATACTGTAGAGAGCCTGAATTGTCTGGTCTATATCATAAACCTGTTTCTTTTCAGTCTCGAGTTTTTTTTCCCGGTTGACGATTTTCTTTTCAACTTTAACGATATATTCCGGTTTGGCCGGTTTTTCATAAGACTGCATTAGAATAAGAACCATTGCAACCAGCAGCAGGAGAATCGTCGGCAGCAGACAGCCGACCAGAAAAGCGGTCTTGAATTTTTTATGAGTATCTGAATTATTGTTTTCCATATCTTTGTCCAAATTTATCAGCAATAGCAACCCCGCAATATTTTAACACCTCAAATCCCCGGATGCAAATTCAGATGCTCAAAACACGGGATAAATAATCTTTAATCCTGATTACTCTATTGATTTCTTTAGTTTGAGCATTTATTATTTAATTAAATATTCTTTTCCCATGTAAGGCTTTTGTACAAGATAAGATTGCGCAAGGTAATCCAATCAAAAAAGGAGGCAAAAAAATGAGCGGAATAACGCAAAAAACAAGAATGGTATTTAAGGGCGCCTGTTTAGGATTTAGCGGGCTCGTTTTCGTTGCGATTTTGGGCGGCTGTGCGAGCGAACCGCCCGCTAAACAGGTGTTTATACCGCCTGAATATGCCGCTATGATGCAGCGGGTCTCAAGAGAGACGCAGCGCAAAAGCTGGGGAGAGCCCAAGCTGATCCCCAAGTACAATAAGATTGAAGTGGCGGTGATTGTTTCTCCCAAACAGTTGCAAGCTTCAAAGTGGGCCAATACCAACCTTTTCGTTAATGATAAAAATAAAAAGCAGGAGCTTAACGAACTGGCGGTTTATGCCGCAAATTCATTTAAAAAGGCATTTGCCAAGAGTACCCGATTCAAGCTGGTCGACAAACCCGGAAGCAAAACCCTGGCGCTCGAATTTGCTATTGTTGAAGCAATTCCCAATAAGCCGATTCTCGGTGCTGTTTCAAATATCACCAACCTGACGCCGATCGGAGCCATTTTGTCGCCGATAAAATTGGCAAACCGGAGCTCCAGTTCCAGCTCAACTGGCGGAATGATCGCCATGGAAACGATCCTGCGTGACTCAAAAACCGGTAAAATTATTGCGGTTGTCGCCGACCGGGAAAAGGGGAAGACTGCTTATTTCAATACCAAAGATTTCACCGTATACGGTGGGGCCCGTGAGGTCATAGACATGTGGACCGGACAGTTTGTCAAGGTTTTGGATTACATTCAGAAAACCGGCGAACGCCCGGATTATGAATCAAAAAGCAAGTTCGTGTTCTTTCAGTGAAATAGCGGAAATACCCATTACAGGGCCGGTCGCCGGCCCTTTTTTTATGTAAAAATTCGGACATAATTTTCATGGATTTCGCGGGCCAGAATGTTAACATTCCGGTTCAATAGTTTGGCGGTAGTCCGGTAGAGGATGTTGATATCACTATTTGAATCGTCGGTTTCCAGAAACAATTTATCCGGAGGAGTCAGTTCGATCAGTTCCGGCTTGGCCTTCGGCCCGAATGAAACGTAAAATCCATGTCGCAGCGCATCTTGCAGCAACTGTGGTTTTGAGTTGTAGCCGTGAAGTATCCAGGCCGGAACGCCGGGATATTTGAGTTTGACGGCAATCGTTTCGGGAACTGCCCGGACGCAATGGACTATCACGGGCAGTTGGTATTTTGCCGCCAGTTCTGCCTGCTCTTCAAAAACGGTTATTTGTTCGTCAAACGGAGCGGATGAATGAGCCCGGTCCAGCCCGCATTCTCCAATCGCCTGCAATTTGCCGGAGGCGGCAAATTCCTCAATTGTTTTCAGGCGTTCCCGCCAGTTGTCCAGTCGCCACGGATGCAGTCCCATGGAAATCCGTGGAGTATCGGGCAAATCGTTTCCCGGCTCGGTCGAGACAATGCCGATAACTTCCGAAGGCGGAAGTTCATGGCAGTGAATGTTGACCGGTTTCATCGGTTCAAACTTCCAACGCTCCGATGATATCGTTGATCGAGGCATAACCGTGTCGGTCAAGATATTCATTGATCCCGCCAATTACTTTCAGCGGCGCGAAGGGATCGGCGAAAATAGCGGTGCCGACCGCGATTGCTTTTGCTCCGGCCAGGAAAAACTCAATCGCGTCCTCGGCGGTCATGATGCCGCCCATCCCGATAACCGGGATTTCAACCGCACCAGCCGCCTGCCAGACCATGCGCAATGCGACCGGCTTGATCGCCGGACCGCTCAAACCGCCGGTTATATTGGCGATCAGCGGCTTACGGGTTTCAATATCGATTGCCATGCCGGTTATGGTGTTGATCAGCGAAATGGCATCGCTGCCGGCGTCTTCAGACACTTTGGCGAATTCGGTGATGTCGGTAACGTTCGGGCTGAGCTTGGTGATCAGCGGCAGGCTGGTTGCTTTGCGGACTTCGCTGATGACCTCATAAGCCAGTTTGCGGTTGGTGCCGAAGGCTACGCCGCCTTCCTTGATATTAGGACATGAAATATTGATCTCAAGGGCGGTAATGCCATCGGAATCAGCATCCAGCGCGGCGGCGACGTCGCGGTATTCCTCAATGCTTTTTCCCCAGATATTGACAATGACGTCGGCTCCGGTGGTTCGGAGAAACGGCAGGTATTCATCGCCGTGGAGAAACTTGTCGACTCCCGGTCCCTGGAGACCAATGGCATTCAGCATGCCGGATGCTACTTCCGCGACTCGCGGGGTTTTGTTGCCGTGGCTCGGGTTCATGGCAATGCCTTTGACCACGACCGCGCCAAGCTCTTTCAAGTCATAATAATCTTTATATTCAAAGCCGTATCCGAACGTGCCGGAAGCGGTCATTACCGGATTTTTGAGAGAAAATTTTCCAAGGTTTACAGTTAAATCAGCCATGATTATTCTCCATACCAGACGGCGTCGGCTTTGAATACCGGGCCTTCTTTGCAGGTCCGGGCGTAACGCCAGCCGTCTTCGTTATCAGCTTTAACCCGGACCACACACGCGAAGCACGCGCCGACGCCGCAGCACATCAGGTGATCCAGACTCAGTTCGCCGTCGTTATAGCCGCGTTCGACCAGAATCCGGCCGAGGGCCAGCAGCATCGGGGTCGGGCCGCAGGCATAAAACCGGAGCTTTTCAGCTTTATATTTTTCAAAGACGTCATCCAGCAGCGCGGTGACATAGCCCTTGGCGCCGCGTGAGCCGTCTTCGGTGGCGCAGCGCACTTCATAACCGGTGGCGGCGAATTCATCCGTCAGGATCAGATCCTGTTCCGTTCTGGCCCCGAGCAGCAGCAGTCCCGGCCGCGGCGAACGCCGGGCCAGCAGATAGGTGGCGGCGGAACCGTAGCCGCCGGCTACGATTACCGGAACTTCGCCTTCTTTCGGGAGGGTATACGGATTGCCGAGAGGCCCCATCAGGTCGCATTTCATTCCGGGAGGGAGCTGTGACAATACATTGGTGCCGTCCCCGACAACTTTGTAGACAATGGTCAATGTTCCGTTTTCGACGTCGCTGATGCTGAAGGGACGTCGCAGTATCCGGTCCCGCAAGGTGGCTATCTGAACATGTACGAATTGTCCCGGCTGAGCGGTTGCCGTGATCTCCGGAACGTGGAACTTGATCCGGTAGTAACCGTGTCCCATTAATTCGTTACTGATTATTTCACCGTTTTTCATATAAAATCTCTTTGCTGGTTAATGAATAATGTTGAAAGATATACCCGGTAACAGAAAAGTCAACTAAAAAGCCTTATCGCGGTTGATTTTTATCTGAACCGCGGTAAAATAGAAATATTCTATTTTTATCAAGGAGTAAAAAATGAGTTCTATTCTTGAGATGGCGCGTAACGGCAAACCGCTGCCGTTTGAGGTTATAGACCTGCATGGTCACCTCGGCCGTTATAATTTCCCGATCATGGATCAATCCCCGGCAGGCATGGTCAAGGTTATGGACCGGCTCGGAGTGGATAAAATTATTTGCAGCCATATGCAGTGCATGGCTTCTTCCTCCGCAATTGGAAACGATGAAGTATATGCCGCGATGCAGGCGTTTCCCGGGCGCATTCTCGGGTATGCCGTTACCTTTCCATCCTGCCGTCAGGCGGTAAAGGCGGAAGTGGAAAAAAGAATAGGGCAGGGGTTTACCGGGATCAAGCTGCATTCCTCCAATGGATTCAGCTACGACATTGACGCCTATCATGCGGCTTATGAGATAGCCCATGACCTGCGGCTGCCGATCCTGTTCCATACATGGGGGCAGGAGAGCTGTCTGAACGAATTGAAAGAAATTTCCCGGCGTTATCCTGACGCCAGTTTACTGGCGGCGCATGCCGGCGCGGCAAACGAAGCCGGTTATATCGCTCTGGCGCGTGAGTGCCCTAATATCTACCTTGATCTGGCATTCAGCGCTTCATGGCGCGGCCTGGTGAAACGTTTTGTTGAAGCAGTCGGGCCGGAACAGGTTGTCTGGGGTTCCGACGCTTATTTCTTCGGTCAGGCTCAACAACTGGGGAAGGTTGCCGGGGCTGATATCAGCGATGAATGTAAAAAAATGATTTTCGGCGGTAATGCCGCCAGGATCCTGAGCCGGATCCGGGAGGTCTGATCATGACGGTTAAGCTTATTGATATTCAGAATTCAATTCTCGGCTACGCGCTGAACAGAACGGAAATGGTAAGTGGAGCTGAACTTATCACTGAAATGGACAAGTGCCGGGTTGCGCAGGCGGTTTGTTCGCTGATGCCTGACGATCTTGAATGTGACCTTGATATTTCGAACCGCAAACTGTACGAGGCTTGTGTCGCTAGTGAGGGGCGGATTCTGCCGTGTCCGATTGTCGCGCCGGATGAGTTTGAACCGGAGTACTCGGCTGAAAAACAAGTGGGACGGGCGCTTGACCACGGAGCGCCAATGGTTAGGATTCGCCCGGTTGTCGATTCCTGGGAGATTTTGCCGTGGGTCAGCGGGAATCTCTTTTCCGCGCTTCAGGCACATCGGCTGCCCTTATTACTGGATCAGACCGTCGGATTTAAGCTGATAGGGGAGATTGCCGCCGAATATCCCGGACTGCCGCTGATCATTTACAATGTTTCCTACCGGAGTTCGCGCATATTGCCGCAATTGCTTGATGCTTTTGATAATGTATATTTGTCTGTCGGCAACAATTTTACTTTTCATTGCGGGATTGAGAAACTGATCGAGCTTGGCGGTGAAGAGCGTTTGCTGTTCGGGACCGGATTTCCGCGCAGTGAAATGATGTCGGCAATTACTCAGCTGATGTATTCGGATATTTCCGGCGAACAGAAGAGTCTGATCGGATCTGGCAATTTCGAACGTTTATTGAAAAGTATAATTTAATCGAGTTTTTTATGTTTTTAAGGGTTGAAATATTATTTTAAGAAATTATATTTAATCGAGTTGGCAAATGGTTGTCACGATGATTTTAAAAATGAAAACGGAGTGAGAAATGAGTAACCTGGCTTTACTTGGTGGTGAAAAAGCGGTTAAAGAAAGTTTTGATCACTTGATCAAATGGCCGATCGTCAATGAGGAAATGGAGCAGGGAGTCTTGCAGGTATTGCGTGACGGCAATATGTCCGGCACCGATATAACTAAAAAGTTTGAAAAGGAATTTGCGGCCTGGCAGGGGTCGAAATACGCTCTGGCACATTGCAGCGGAACTCAGTCTTTACAGGCCGCTATGTGGGCGTGCGGGGTTACTGCCGGAAAAGAGATGATTTGTCCGAGTGTGACTTACTGGGCCAGTGCGGTTCAGGCGCTCAATCTCGGCGCTTCGGTTAACTTTGCCGATATTGAAAGAGATACCTTATGTCTCGATCCGGCGGATATCGAACATCGGATAAATGAACGGACCGCCGCGATCATGGTGGTGCATTACCTGTCTCATCCCGCCGACATGGACCCGATCATGGAAATTGCCAGGAAACATAATGTCAAAGTTATTGAAGACGTTTCCCATGCCCAGGGCGGTCTCTATAAAGGACGTAAGCTCGGGACAATCGGAGATGCCGCCGGGATGTCGTTGATGACCGGTAAATCGTTTGCCATCGGCGAAGGCGGAATGCTGACGACAGATGACCGGGAGATTTACGAACGAGCCATTATCTTTGGTCATTATGCACGCCAGAACGAACTGGAAATACCTGAATATGTTGCCGGCGCGGCGATGCCCTGGGGCGGATACAAAAACCGGATGTCGCAGTTTTCCTCGATTCTCGGTTTGGCGCAGTTGAAGAAGTATGATGCCGAATGCGCGGAGATCGATAAGGCCATGAAATACTTCTGGCAACTGCTGAAAGGAGTTCCCGGACTTTATTCGCATTGTCCCAAATGGCCGGATTCAAATAAAGCCGGCTGGTACTGTTGTCATGGTTTGTATGAACCGGCAGAACTGGGCGGACTTTCAATTTCCCGTTTCTGTGAAGCGGTTACCGCTGAAGGTGTTTCCGGCTGCGCTCCCGGTATGAACAAAGAAATGCATCATCATCCGCTTTTCAATACGATTGATGTTTATGGCGACGGCAAACCGACCGCTATCCGCAATCTGCCCGAGGGCGTTGATATTCGTAACCCATCTTTGCCGGTTACCGATGCAATTCAGGATTATGCTTTCTTTATCCCGTGGTTCAAACATTTTGACAAACCGGTAATCGAGGAGGTGGCCGGGGCGTTTCGCAAAGTGGCGGAAAATTATCAGGAATTGCTGCCCGGCGATGACAAACGCAAGGCGGAAGGCGCCTGGTTTCTGTCAAAACGTAAAAATTGACCTTTTTTGTTGATTGGGGGGAAGGAGCCTGGAAAACAAGCTTCTTCCCCCCGCTTTTTATTTTACGGGTTCCAGTTAATTTATGATGGAATCGAGAGAAAGATTTAAGCTCGAAAAATAAGGGAAAAAGTTTTGACGCGACGGTCGCCGTTTCTGATATATGCAGGAAAATCGTTTGGTTAACGCTGTCGGAGTCGGTCCTATCAGGTTAGATAATTATTAAACAAGGAATTAATTCAGATGTCTTTCAAATTAAGCTGCTGGGATCACGCCCGTTATGTTGAAAATCATTCCGACCCTTACGAGGATATGGTGCGCGAAGCCGCTCATAAAAAAGCTTTGGGCATTCAAACAGTTATTGCTTATATGCATGAAGTGACAAAGTTTGATGATTACTGTCGAGCCTTCGGGGACGTCGGCATATCCTTGCAAAGCTGGATTACGCCCGAGACATGGATCAGCAACCCGGTGTATCGCCAGTTGCCCGAAGAAAAATGGGCTGAGATGGAGAGGCGTTTCGGGATTCGTCTGGCCAAACCATGCCTGAATCATCCGCATAATCGCGAGTCGTTTATAAAAAACGCCACGGAGTTGATAGCGCTATACGGGCGGAGGATCGCCGCAGTTCATCTTGACGCGATACGTTTTGAGAATGCTATATTATCGGGCGAGTTCCCATGCGAATGCGAAGCATGCAGGGCTTTGAGAAAACGTTTTTTCGGGCATGAAACTTTAAGTCCGGAAGAACTGCGTGAGCCGGCGGTCATATACAAAGAACTGGATATAAAAAACACCTCTGTGACGTCGATAGTCAGGCGGTTACGGGAAATAACCGGGAGTGATAATTTGCAATTAACAATGGCGGCACGAGCGAATTATTTGAATCAACCGGATATTACGGATTCTCCGGTTTGGGGGTTGGGGCCGGCGTTGATAGAAGGTCAGGATTGGGTTAAATGGTGTGACGAAAGACTGGTTGATGAAATATATTCGATGAACTATCACCTGAACGAAAAATTCTTTACGGATATTCTGAATGACCATGTGCGGCTTTTGAAAGATACTAACGTTGTTTTTTATCCCGGAATCGGTGTTTTGAGTTCCATGGGGAAAAATTCTCCTCGACAGATTGAGAAATATATTAACAAAATAAAAGAAGCCGGATTGGGCGGGTGTGTTTTTTTTATCAAAGATGATGTGTTTGAAGTCGAATATGAATCTGTTATAAAGGCTGCTGCGCGCTAAATTCAAGAAGACGTCTGATCTCGATTATACTTAAAAAACTGCTTTCTGGCTGATTCCAGGAAAGAAGCTATGAAACAAACTTCTTTCCTTAGTCGCAACCGGTTTTCAGCGCTTTTTCTTGCGTGGGACTGGTTGTTTGGGTTTGCTCTGGGGCTTGCCGGATGCCTTGGGCTTAGTTTCTGTTTTAGGGGCTTTGGTGATTGAACTTTTGCCGCCGCGGACCAGTCTGACATAATTAAATATCCGCATTACCTCTCCCTGAGGACCGCGTTTTCCGGCAAAACTGTTCTTTTTACCGTTTTTAGGCTCGTAGAGTACGGCTCCAACGCCGTTGGCGTCAATCAGGTCCGAGCTGCCGCCTGAGCGCAAATAACCCAATGCACGGCCGAAAGCAATGTAGACCGCATTTAACCCGCCCTGCTGATTTTGCAGCGTCGTACTGGTCCAGTAATATGGAAAATCTTCCTGTTCAAGTTCATTTTTGATTGGAGTCGATGCGAATACCGGATCAATTGCGGCTGATTTTGTTTTATCAGGCGAACGATTATAGTCGACAATGCTTTGCAACTCTTTGACGTTCGGCAAGCGCCAGTCGCTGTGTCCGCCGATCCTGCTTTCTTTCGCATAAACCAAAGCATTCTGCCAGGTCATAGGTTTGCGGGAGTCGCGGGTACTCCACATCAAGCCGGTCGCCAGGTCTGAGATGGTTCCGTTGTCGTTATCCGAAAAGGTGTTCTCCCCGTAGCTTTCATTGCCGCGAACGTATATGACGTTGAACTTTCTTTTGGCGTTTTTTTTGCCGATCGGGTAGGCTCGGACGGTTCCGTCGGCAAAATTAACCGCGTAAACGGCTTTGCTGCCATTGATGTTGGAAGCGCATTTTGTTCTGGTCACATACAATACTTCGGAGTCATCTTTCGGGCTGCCGTAGTTGAATTTGAAATAATTGGTATCAATAAAAGGGACTCCGCCTTTCGGATTGGCCTGATTGACTGCGATACCGTTGAAATTCATCAGAGAACAAAGTTCTTTGACGCTGGGAAGGCGCCAGTCTTTATACCCGCCTCTGCTGTAATCCCTGGCATCGGCCATTGCTTCCAGATATGTCTTTTTGCCGGCCGGTTTCTGCAGCCACACCAAACCTGTAACTTGATCGGTTACCATGCCGCCGCCGCTTTCATATTTAGGCTGGTTCCCGTTGAACTGGCCATCCTGGCCGTATAGCGGGCTGCCCCGGTCCGGGGAGTTTGTTGCTTTGACGTTGTCAAAGCAGTGCTTCTGGGCGGTGTCCACGATCGGATATGTTTCTTGTGAAAACGCTGAAACAGTGAACAGAGCAGTAGTGAAAATAATTAGTGTTTTCATTTGAAACCCTCATTCCTTAAATTGATTACGGCTATTGTAATATTAACATATTTTATGCAATGGTATTAATATACAAAATACACCCTATTTAAAAAAATCTTACATTGAAAAAGAAAAATATGAGTTTTTTGCATTATAACAAAAAAACGCCGGTCGATTGACCGGCGTTACAGTATAAGTTTTGAAAATTATTGCAGTTTACCGCATATTGGGCGTACAGTTTTGCGGGGTGTGAATATTTTTAAAGATGATTCCCCGGTTATCGCCCCTGACCCAGGATTTCACGGGAACAGCATCAATGTGGCCGTCCATGAAGAGCATATTGTTGACTTTGGAATTATTGTGAAATCCTTTTATCGTATATGTCGTCCATAAAGAACGGTCTCCTGAATTCCACATTTTACGAAAACTGTTATTTACGTTGTGATTTTCCAGAAACCAGGTTGTATCACTCGGCTGCGGCACCTTGCCTATTCTGATAGACGCACCGCTTAATACCGAAGCCGGCCCCCATTCTTTCCGGTTTGTCGGAGATTGCCGGCAATTCCAGATATGACCGAGATTCAATGAATAGCTGATCGGCTGATCATTGCTGCCGCGTTTTATGTTATCCTGAGGACAATGAAACGAGTATTGGGTCAAGGAAGCATCCTCATGCATCAAAACCCGGGGCCAGCCTCTGAGTTTCCCTGAAAGGTGCGGAACGGTATAATCGTTATTATTTTCGACATAAAGAAACGCGGCCTGACTGATTCGTTTTAACTTGTCGGTGCAACTGACGCTTTTGCCGCTTCTCTGCCCATGTGCAAGCATGGGCAGAAACATTCCGGCGGCAATTGCAGTAATTGCCATGACTGTAATAAATTCTATTAGAGTGAATATTTGTTTTTTCATTAAATATTTTTCCGTAAGTTTATTTTTTTATAGATTCTTGCGAAACTATTATTTGCACCATGAAGAGCATGAAGGACATGAAGAAGTATTTAAATTTTCAGTTCAAGCTGAAAAATAAAAAAAAACTTTTTCGTGACTTTTCGTGGTTTTCGTGGTTGATATTTGCATTTCGCACGACTCTTTTATTTTTTTATTGGTACAGGTAGAAAAATATTCTAAATAAATACCTGTGTTCATTATGGAATATTACCACTGCATGTTATATGTTCTTTCTTGTGAATAATTCCTCTCGGATCGCCAACGACCCAGGTTCCGCTTTGAATACTTTCCACGTGCCCGTCCATAAACAGCATATTGCTTGCTTTACCGTCACGATGGAAGTAATTGAGGGAGTAAGTGTGCCACGTTGTCCGGTCGCCGCTGTTCCACATATGATCCCATGAATTAGCCGGATCCCAGTTTTCCCGGAACCATGTGGTCGCGCTGGTTTGCGGAACCCGGTTGATGCGAATTGAGAATCCGAGCGTTGAGGTTGCCACGGTTACCGGCCCCCACTCTTTATGATTGGTGGGCGAATACCGGTAATTCCATAAATGACCTGAGTTCAATGAGTAACTGATCGGACAGAGCGGGTAGGTTCTGGTTACTTTATCAGACGGACATTGAAGAAACGTGTTCTGCTTCGGTCTGGCCCTTTCGCCCTGGAGTATATTTACCCAGCCTTTAACCGTACTGCTGCCATTATAATGGGGCAGGGTGAAATCATCGTTGTCATCAGTGTACATCAATAATTTAGTCCCCAGTTGTTTCAAGTTGTTAGTACAGGATATTTGCTTTCCTTTCTCGCGGGCCTGATTCAGGGCCGGTAACAGCATTGAGGCGAGAATCGCGATGATCGCGATCACAACCAGGAGTTCAATAAGGGTGAAAA
This sequence comes from Victivallales bacterium, assembly GCA_963678305.2. Classification (GTDB taxonomy): domain Bacteria; phylum Verrucomicrobiota; class Lentisphaeria; order Victivallales; family Victivallaceae. The sequence goes on along the minus strand of CAXXVV010000017.1, from coordinate 524,049 downwards.
CTTTGTTTTGCGAGTTCATTCTACATCTCCTTTTTTACTTTCAAAATGTTTGTCCAATGTTTCATTATTCTGGTTAACTACTTCGCGGAGGTCATGATAATTGTTTTTATGATTTTTTTCTCACAGCGGATTGAATTTCAAACCTCCTTCCAGCGATTTGCCGATTTTGTTAACATATTTCAGGACGACATTATATTATCTTCTTTGCCTTCTAACTATCAATATTGCGTTCCCTCAAATCATAGGCAGAGATCCGAGTTTACAACGTGTGAACAGGATAAGCCTTTACGCGCCAGATGGCGCATATCGGCGTTGCCGCAATGCAATTGGATGTTATCGTAATTGACACTGCGATTCTGTTGAAAAGGCAGGTGCACCACGATTGGATTTGACCGTCCGGCCAATATCAGTTTAAACGGCAGAAAGACATAAGGACCGGTGATTTTGCCGGGGATGATCTCCAGTTCAAGCGTGCCGCTGCGTGACCATTCCTTTTTCGCCATGATAATGCCGCCGGTTTCCGGCGTGGCTTTCCAGTCTTCCGGCATGTCCCAACTGCAAATCAACTGTGCCTCATTAATACAGGAACGCTTCAGTTTCAGGAAAAGTCGTTTGGAAACCCCGGATTTAATATACGGGCCGTCTTCATAATCGACCGAGAGGTGTCCGTATGGCAGGTCGAAGATCAGTTCATAAGGCGATTGCTGCCAGATTAATTGAGCGGAGATATCCGCCGGTTTTTTCAGGCGTTCCCCGGATATTCGGGTTTTGCCGTTCAGGATCGGGAGCAGATCCGGATTAAGACAACGTGCCTGTTTGGCCAATCTAATGACCCGATCTGTAAGTTCGGAAAGAGTCCCGGGGACATCCATTCCAAAGGTGCTGATCGCGCAAGTTACAATCGTTTCGCCAATCGGTTCGATCCAGTGTTCAGGAATTCCGCTGCGGCCGTTAATTATTCCCAGGATCGCCCCCGCGGTAGCCGCGGTACAGTCGGTGTCATCCCCGCAATTGACCGTCAGGCAGCAGCTTTTGCCGAAATCCCCTTCGCCGTAAAGCAAACCGATAATCAGGAAGCCCAGGTTCATTGGCGCTTGAAACCAGCCGGTTGCCGCGTTCGCCCTGACTACGGTTTGACGCGCGCTGCGAAAATCTGTTCCTTTGTCATATTGCTCACAGACCAGGCGGATCGATTGCGCGACCTGCGAATCCGGCGGAATTTTCGAGAGCCCGATTCGGATAAGTTCCCGCATATCATTCTCAATAAATGCCGCCGATTCAATGGCTACGGTGAACATCTCGGCATAAATACCCTCGCCATAGTGGTCGGCGCAGGCATCCATCCAGGCAAAACGCAGTGCTTCGTCGGGATCTCCCGGAAACAGGCAGGCCCAAAGCTCTGAACGAATCCAGGCTCCGTTACTGTTCTTCCACGTTTCATTATTACAGGAGCCGGAGAGCGGAGGATAAAGTCCATTGGCGATATTGGCCTTGCAGACGCCATATTCATTCCAGGAGGCGGATATGTGATTCATCCAGTATTCCCCGAGCAAGCGAGGAGTAACTTCATAGATGCCGTTTTCCTCTATCGCCTGGAGCCAGACTAATTGCAGATCAAGGTCATCATTGGGAACGGGCGCCCCGGATAATTCCTGAGTGTAAAAGTTTATTTCATTCATCTCCTGGATGCCCTCAACCGGCGCCCCCAGCGTTCCGCCGATATTCTTGCCGGTCCAGCATCCGGATACTTTGTCCCGGAATTCTTCGATATTCAGGTTTTCCATATTTTTCCTTTTAAAAATTATTTTTCAAGTGTGACAAAACCAAATCGCGACGGGATCCGCCAGGATTCACTAATTGTTGGCGACCATGAACTGCGTTCTTTGGTTCCGGCGGCGCGGTCGCGGCAGACGTTCATTGCCCACTTTGAACCGACATTGCCGCCGTCCACTGCCAGACTTTTGAGAGGAATGGCGATTTCCGCGCTCCAGCGGTTGCGTTTTTTGCTTATCCGGCAGGTCAAATTGCTGTTCCAGGCAAATTCATTGGAGCCGGCGTAATGCTGTGGAGAACCGAACCATCCATCCAGATATACGCCTTTGGCGTTTATTATTATCTGTCCATGGCTGTCCGGATTTTTCCGGTTGGGAGCTATGAAGATCTCCAACGCGTCATCTTCCCAGATATATGGATATGCAACGCTGTCATTGGCGGCGGCTTTGGCCACCAGTTTATGCATGGCCGGTTCGTCGGCGTCGACCATGATATACAGGTTATCATCGTCATGGAGCATCCTTACGAAAGTTTCAGCCAGCGGCGGTTTGGCGTCGGTCTGACGGACAAAGTCAAGTATATTGGCTTTGCGCCAGAGTTTTTCATTGCGGCGCCCGTCAATAACCGGTCGTTCGGCAGTGCGTTTGACAACGTAGTCCGGGCGGCGGCTGCGGGTATTGCTGACTTTATCGACATAAGGATAGAAATGGTTTTGGATCAGGCTGATGCGTTTAGCGTAGATCGAACCCGGCTTGACCGCGGCAGACGCGGCTTCAAGGTATGATTTAAGCTTTTTCAATGCCGCTTCCGTATAAAGAGTCTTTGCCAGATCGGCTTTTGGACTGCGGTCCTTGACTTTCATGTCGGTCCACAGGGTTTCCGCGTAAGTCCAGAATTTTTTCATTGCCGGTGCGGCCGGACCATAAAATTTTTCATAATAATCCTTAAGGAGGTCATCAAGGCTGGTATCCGCGTCCCACAACAATTTTCCGGTCAGGTAAATATTGAGATGGTTCATTTCCGGATAGGCGATATAATAGCCTTTTTCAACTTCGACAAACTCGCCGTTCGATTTGCCTTTGAGCCGTTTGATGTCGGTATCCAGCCATTTGCTGAAAATAATCGGCAGCCCGGTCAGGTGCGAGTTGGTCATGTCCCAGCAATAGTAGTCCCAGGTAAAGAAATTTTTGGTGATTTTCGCCCACTGTTCCGCTATAACGTCGTTGCGGGCGCGGTAGAAGTCGTCAAAACGGAATCCGACTGCCTTGGTGAACATCACCGCGACATTCGGCTCCAGTTTCACCCGGTCCGGCACCAGCATCCATTTACTGTACGCCGCGCAGCCGATCAGTTTGTCCGGATGGCGTTTCCCGACTTCTTTCGCCACCCGGTTGACAAAGTTCCAAACGTAGTTGGAATACTTGCCGGTTTCCGGTTTGTCGTTGTCCGCCTGAGCTTTACAGGTCGCGCATTCACAAATCCCAACGAGGTGGTCGTTCGGCATAACCGCAAAAACTTTTTGTTCGGGGTGGTTGTCAAAATAACGGCAGATGTCGTCAACATACTGGCGGAACAAGCCGGGATTGGAGAGGCAGAGGTTGCCGTTTCCCTGGCAGGTGGTATTATAGTCGCGTTTGCCGTTTTTCAGGAGGGCGAAGTATTCCGGATGGGCCGAGTAATATTTTTTCATATCATAAAAACTATGATTGATATAAACCGGAAACGGCGCGCCGAATCCAGCACGGCGATACCATATCGCGGCCTCATCATTCCGGTTGAAAAGCCCGAAATACATTACCCGGTAATAAAAGTCCGGAGATTTTGCGAGATTCATCTTATCAATAGTGATTGTTTTTGTTTTTGGGACCACTTCCCCGAGCTCTCCCGGCATAAACCAGCGAACTCCGCAATTTTTTCGCAGAAACTGATATACGGCATAGAGAGTCCCCGCTTCTCCAAAAGCACAGATGTCATGCTTCTTGTTGTAAATATGAATTGCCTGAAACGGACTTTTGAAACCGACTAAAGGTTTCTTGCCTTTGTAATCCCTGCCGAACAGATAAATTGCTTTGTTCCCTTTGGTAATGATTTTGAACCCGTCGTATTTCAAGCCTTTGGTGGAGAGCCCGGCCGCTCGCGTTCCGGCTCCTTCACCAACGAAGATATTGACGTCGCCGTCCGGTTTGTCTGAGACCGGTAAACTTGCTCCGGAAATTTTTTGCAGATACGTTTGCAGCTCTTTCGCCGCGTATTTTACACTTGCGGGTGCGGCGGGGTCCACAACAATGACCGCGGGGGACTTGCCGTTTTTTATCAGCGTTACCTTTGCTTGAATGTGAGTGTTTAGTATTGCTGATATTGCAGTTACTGCTATTAACTTTATCAATGTGAAGCGATGCATACAAATTTCCTTCTGTTAAATAGATTGTTTATTAATTAACTTTGTAAAGCAATGTATTCGGGTTTATAAAAAATTTCTGTCGGTTTCAGGCCCGGCTCATTGATCTGGCGCAACAGCAGATCGACGGACAGCCTGGCTGTTTCCATAATATCCCCCTCGAAATAGCCTGCCAGATCGAAAGGCATGCCAATCGGAATCTGCCGGTTTCGATAGGTAATTACCGGAGGAATATGAACCTTTTTCTGCAACAGGTAACAAACTATGTAATTGGTCATGAAATCATCCGGGATGAACAGTCCGTCAGGCCGCTCTTCTTCCGGCATGGCAATGATTCTGTCGGCCAGCTCCTGCCAGCTTGCCCACATCTGCTGCGGAGTAGTTTGCAACTGCGGAGGGTGGTTGAAGGAAAACAGATATTTTTCCCATCGCTTTACTCCCAGTAAAGGCTCTGCTACTTCACGAAAAAGTTTTTTTGTTTCCTCCCCCTCCGGATAACCGGAAAACATAATTCCCGGTCTACGAGAACCAATCCGAACCAGTTCATTCAATCCGTCGGAATAGAACGACTGATCGAAAAATACCCGGTGAGGAAACTCGGTATGGTTGCCGAAGTAGCAAACCGGGACATTATTTTTCGCGCATATCCTCATGGTTTCATCATCCAGCGGCACCGTGGTTATCAAGCCGTCGATAAGATGCTGCCGGATATTACGCAGAAGCCCTGAAAAGAGCGATATGGAATCATGCTCATTCATGACCGCGTCATCTCTGAGAAAGATAACCGGTTGACAACCCCTGTCATGCAGCTGCAATTCCATGCATTGAATCAGGTTTACGCCATACGTATAGGCGGGTATCCGCATACAAACCACGCCGATTTGCCGTCCAAGGCTGCCGTCAGCATTTTCGCTGCTTAAGAATATTCCTTTGTTGCCGCGTAATTCCAGTATCCCGCTGTCGCGTAAAAAATAAACGGCTCGACGGATCGTTTCACTGCCGACGTTAAGTTTTTTTCTCAGTTCAGCCTGAGTCGGCAGTTTGTCGCCAACCGACAGATTACAATCCCGAATATAGCGGATCAAACTGTTTTTCACCAGTTCGGTCTGTTGTCCCTGATTATTTTTGTGATTAGCCATTTGCGCCTTTCTTATTAGCATGAACAAAAAGTAGTTCATGGATTAAATTATATGTCATTCTCAATGATTTGTCAAGGGGGTTACAATAAAAAAAACAAAAAAATAAATCTTTTATTTCAAGTCGTTTACGAGCTTTATAAACAGGATTACACGACATAATTCATTCGTCGATCATGCCCTCTGCAAATGTCATTCTAAAAACAAGATCTTTGCGATACAACTATATATAAATTATTATTGTTATTTACTGAAAATAAAACTGTATAGATCGGCTTCAAGCATCCTGCACCGGAGTCGGAACGGCTGATTTTTCCGCAGCGGAATTTTACCGTTATTCCACTCCGGACGATAAGTCAGGGTATCGCCGTAGAACTTTCTGGATTCAGCAAAGGTACAACCGGGGACCGGAGTCCCATTTTCATCCTGAAGTTCAACCGCAAACATGCCGCCGGCGGAGGTAGCGACATTAAATTCCAAATGCCCGCCGGGATAGAGGAGTACTTTTGATTGCCACTCTCCGCCATCGATTCCGGCGTTTAACGATATGAAGCCGTCCGGCCGCAATGTATAACGCACCTGACTGCGGTTGTGGTACATGGATAATTCATCTTCCGCGGTTTGAATGATATTAAGCGCCAGATAATTGGAGCGGTTTCCCCATCTTGCCGGGTCCATGCCGGGAGTTATCCATGCTCCGGGAAACGGACGCAGAATCGGTCCCCCGGACCGGGAAAAACACAGTGAAATATCGGTTGCGGCGCCGCGGTCCTCAAAAAAACGGGTCATCGTTCCGACGTAATAATGGTTTGCCCGGCAGTAAGGATGAATTCCGCTGACATACAGATGCTCATTTTCCCGGTTGACATCAAGTTCCTGAAATTTGCTCCACTTGAGACAGTCCCGGGAAACGGCCCGGCAGACAGTCCGCAATTTTCTCCCGTCTTTGGTCAGGTTCACCCTGAAATAGAGAACGTATTGTTGCTCAATTTCGGAATAAAAGCAGGAATTCTGGGAGTCGAAAGCGTAATCAAATTTTTTCTCCGGCTTAATTACCGGCTTTTTTTTGTATGGATGAAAATTTATTCCGTCGCTTGAATAAAAAGCGAATAACCCGCCTTGCTCGAAAATACCTCCCAACGCCTTGTAACGTTCCGAGGCTTTACAGTTCGGGTTGGTATCCAGAAACGGGGTGAAGTTGTGGGTTTCCCCGTAGTGGGTTTTGTCGACCACGCATCTTATGACATTCGGAACCGAGCATTCATAACAATTAACTTTCGGCGTGGTCCAGTGACTTCCATCTTTGCTTTCGGCATAACCGGTAAATTCCCCGACAAAGCCTTCAGTGGGCGGGTAGGGGCTGTCCACTCCGGTGTAATTGGAAAAGTTTCCTCTGTAGTACCGGCGCAAAAGGTCCCCGTCTTTGATCACTGTTTGATAGTGCCCTATCGGACTGCTGGACTCCGGGGGGTGAGCAACCGGTGAATGGAGTTTAAAAGCCAGGTCCCCGTTTTTCTGTTCCATCAGAAAATCATCAATGAAAAGTTCCCGCTTCATTCCGATGTCATATGGTGTAACCATTTTTCAGCCTTTTTCTGGTTATTTCATTCAAATTAATTGCATGAACAATTTTTTGTTCATGCAATTAAGAATACAGTCTTTTTCTGATTTGTCAAGAGGTTTGATCTAAGGAAAACTCTAAAAATTGAAATTTCCGGTAATCGGTCAGTCCATTTTATAAAAAACTCTGCGTAGCAGTTATACCGCACAGCGTCGTACGCGGGCGTGGTCCAGCAACGAGATGCTGGTCGCCGAAGGCGAAAGTAAGCAAAGCGCATTTGTCATGCAACGTATGACGCAGTAACATCATTTTGCTCGAAGTGATGTCATTGATTTCAAGCGCGTAGCTGCTTAAATCAAAGACGTTGAACGGAGAGCATGAGTTGCTGGCCTGCCGACTGAAGGATTACAATTTCCGGTAAAATTGCTTATTTACTCCGAGCGGACTTAGTTTGTAAAACCGCTGCATAGCGCTGCTATGCGCGAACTTACAATCCGTCGCCGCATCGGGCAACTAAACAATTTTTCATTTCGGAACCGATTTTAAGAGTTTCCCTTAATTTACGAAAGAAAAAATTCAAAATAATGCAGCTTCTTTTTCTTGATGATGATCAAAAATGGTTAACACCACATAAATATCATAAAATACCATCATGTAATTTGTTAAAATTATATAATGCGTTGGAAACAATTGTGTTACCTGTAGTGCTATGTCATCGGTCTGAGAATGTATTTGAAAAAAAACTGGAAATATTTCCAGTTTTACGTTGTTTTTTTCGTTTCAGCATGTATTATGAAACTGGAAATATTTCCAGAAAGGAAAGGTTGAATGAGCCCAAAGAAAATAACCATTAAAGATATTGCACGGGATTGCGGCGTGGGGCTTGGGACCGTTTCCCGGGTGGTGAATTCCCAACCGGGAGTGAAAGATGAAGTCCGGCGCAAAGTCTTGCAATATATTGAAGACATTGGCTGGCGCAGCAACAGTTTGAAGAATCGGCTGAAGCTGCCTGAGCCGGGAAAATCAGTTGTGTTTATTGCTTCAACGTCTATACTCGAGCGCAAGTATGATCAGGATTTGCTCCGGTTGGTGCTGGAAGAGGTGATTTCAAACGGCTTTTCCCCGATGACGCTGTTCGGCCAATGCAGGGTGAACCTGGAACGTTGTTTAAGCCTGAAACCTTTTGCCGTGATCATTGCCGGGGTCAGTTCCTTTCAGAAAGAACTGGTGGAAAAACTGCTGAACTCTGGAATCCGGGTTGTTTGTCTTGGAGAATGTGATGCTTATGCCGGACCGTTGATCTTTCCCGATTACCGCAAGGCGGCCGGGAAAGCGGTCAAGCTGCTGGAAAAACGCGGATACAACCGGATAGGCTTCTTCGGCGGTTTGGGGATTGTGAAGAGAATAAAACAAATGGAAGAGGTGAATATTCGCCGCATCAGGGAGATGTTGACAGAAATAACATCGGTAAAGCCGGATTTTTCATTGGAAGATGATGTAGTGAGCGATTGTTTCTGCGATTTATCAGGTTTGAAGCGCAAATTGCAAAAAGGCGGTCACTGCGCCTGGATATGCAGCGATGAGAAAATGTGCAGACAATTTTTGAATTGTACCGCGGGGCTTGGGATATCCGTCCCGGAAAAGTTGGCTTTAATCGGTTTTACCCAGGATTTGCCGGACTACTCTTTTCATGTGGATGTCACCCGCTTTTACCCGGATAACAAGTCACAAGCCGCCAGGGTTATCGAAATTTTGTGCTCTGAAGATGTTTGTAGGTCCGGTGAATATACTTTCGCCTGCCGTTTTCATGCCGGAAATACGATCGGGGAATAAGACATTAGAAGTAATTTGATTGTGATATTCTTTTAATACCATGCAGCGGGAACCTTTGAAATGTTGTATTTTGCTATATGTATGTTTTTTATGCTTCAGGTCGGAGCCGGTCTGCTTTTCAAGTTGGGAGCGGTTCATCGGGAATATTGGACGCTGGGGTTTATATTGGGGAATCTGCTGGGGATTACCAGTATTTATTTCTTGATGCTGGTATATAAACAGGTAAACCCGAATGTCGGGGAAGCCATTTGCCGCGGAGGGTATTTTGTTCTTATCCAGATCGCGTTTATTCTGGTGTATAACTCTAAATTAAACCTTATCCAATGGGGTGGTATTTCCATGATCCTGATTGGCATTTTGATCGTGTCTCTTTACGGCAATCAGCTGGAAGTTTGAAAATTACTTTTAAATTTGCTTTTTTACAACTTCATTTTTTTGTAGACAAGAGGAGATAATTCATGAAGGAATTTACGGGATTCACATGTGGTATGGGAATCGGCGGCTGGCTGACCAACTATAAACGCTTCAACGTGCTGCCTGATGAATGGCGGATGAAACTATCACCGGGAGATTTTGAGCATTTCGAATCTTATATCACCCGAAAGGATATTGATTATATCGCGTCGCTGGGAGTCGATCATATTCGGCTCGGTTTCGACCAGATCGTTCTGGAGGAAGCGCCGGGAAGGTATCGTGATCAGATATGGGATATCCTTGACCGCTTTATCGTCTGGAGCCAAAACGCCGGGTTGAATATTGTTTTCAACCTGCATAAAGCAATTGGCAACTACTGCGACATCAAGGAAGACGTTTCGCTGATGGATTCAGTTGAATTGCAGGAACGTTTTACAGCCCTGTGGGTGACGATTGAAAAGCGCTACAGTAATCAGCCGGGAATTGCGTTTGAACTGTTAAATGAAGTTCGAAACATTCCGCCTGAGCAATGGAATAATCTCGCGCAAAAAACTATACGTGCCATAAAGGCAGTTAATCCCACTCGCCAGATCATTATCGGTGGTATCAACTGGAACAGTTATAACGCTTTGCAATATCTGACCGGTTATGATGACGACATCATTTTTACCTGGCATTTTTATACTCCCTTTGAGTTTACGCATCAGCAAGGCGTATTGCAGGCGGGGCCTTTGTACTATAACCGGCGCATGGCATACCCTGGAGATATTGCCCCTTACAATGAATTTCGAGAATTCGTTAATGGCGAGAAAGAGTACTACAACGGCTGGACGCGCATGGATAAGGATTTCATTCGCAATGAACTGTCTCCTGTTTTCGAGTATATGACGGCAAATCCCGACCGGATTGTCTGGTGCGGGGAATTTGGAACAATCCGGCACTGTCCGCTTGAATATCGGGAAAACTATATGGCTGATTTTATTTCGCTCCTGCGTGAACATAATATACCATATTGCACATGGAATTATCTGAGTACGCCGAATGACGGCAACCGGTTCAGTCTGGTTGATGATGATAAGCGTGAAATTTTGAGTCGACGACTGGCCGATATAATTGTCGGAAATATTTGAAATCTGAAAAAAACAGCCGGCCAAATGACCGGCTGCGGCTTGATTACAAGCCTTATATCAAACAGGACAAACTTTTTTGACTATCAGCAAAATAATATATCTCAAGGGGTCGTTAAGATTATCACATGCTTTTTGACAAAAAAATCCCTGTAGATTTATTGATAAAAAAATAGCAGGGCCATATTTGCAACCCGGAAAACTTACTCAAGTAAAATGGCATCCACCGGGCAGCCTTCAATTTGAACTGCTTCAAGACAGCTGCCTTCGGCTTCAGGAGGTATGTTTTCCATTCTTACTTTTGCAATGTTTCCATCCATTTCAAAAACTTCCGGGCAAATTCGGACACAGAATTTGCATCCGATACAAACTTCCGGGTCGACTGTCGCTTTCATAATACGGGTCCTGCATTGATTACTTGTTATTTGATTTGCAGTTCTTTGCAACTCTCCCATAATCCGTGGATATTGCAGTAACTGGCGGCGATAATTGATCCGGATTTTTCTGTTTTGAAACAGATTGCGGCACAATGATGGGTATAGACTCCGCTGCTGTCAGGTCCGGCGGCGGATTCGCCATGCGCGCAGAATTCAACTCTGCCGATTTCGATCGGGAACTTGCCGTCTTCCGGTTTGAAATAAACCGCAATCCATCGAATATGATGTTCCGTTTTGTTGGGATGGGCTACTTCCTTCCCGACGCTGACGCAAACTTTAATATTTTCACCGGCGGCGGCTTCGTCAGGAGCATCAATTACCGGTACATGTTTTTCAGTTTTCCAATCATCATGCTGAATAAGTTCACATAAACAACTCATGACTGTTCTCCTTGGTTATTTTCTTGTTTTCAGTACGGGGGGTATTATTGTTTTAGAAAGAAACGTGCCAGGAAGGGCATAATCCTGTCTGCGGGATAAAATAAGTGTTGTCAGAATACTGTGTTTTTGTTGTTGTAACATGTTTAAGTTGTTTACCCTCAATAATGAATGCGTTGAATTGATACGGCGTTAATACAAGTTTCATATTGATCAATCAGTACCGGTAAGTCACAAAAAAAGATGAAGTAGTTCCTGGTTTTTGCCGGCTGATATGCATTATGACACACCTTGACCATCTCACTTTGATACAGTCGGACTGACGAAGGTCATTTCCTGGAAGGATTTCTAATTTTCTTTTATTTTGTCGATCTGATTGATATGGCCCATCAGCTCGTCAAGAAAAGTCATATGCCTTTGTTCTTCATCAGCTATAATCAAAATTTGTTTTTTTAATTTTTCATCATATACATCCTGAACCCAGCCTCGGTAAAATTTTTCTGTTTGTCTTTCAATTACTAAAGTTTTTTCAAGGGATTTAATATCCTGATTTGAAAAGTTGAACTGTTTCATCGAGTTCAACAAATCCGGAAAGACATTATCTGAGTCTCCGTCTGTAAACATCGGCATCTCATCCTGTATAGAGCTTCGTCCAAACAAAGCGAAGAAATCGTAGTGTTTTATTTCATGGTCGATCATTAACTCCCAAAAAATTTTTAATTCCGGGTGGATGGCTTGATTGGCTGTGTTCTGATAGAATTTTATACAGTCCATTTCCATTTTTATCGCATATTCAAATGCTTTCAATATATGTTCTCCTTATTTTTATCTGTCTGCTGCATTGTTTTTCCTGAGATAAGTTTCTAGAAAGAATCGTGCCAATCATTGCGGCCGGTTTTTTTTGCCCGTTGTGATCATCTGAGAAATTAGACGGCTCCGAAAAGAGAAAAAAAGAAAGAAAAATTTTTTAAATTATTTCGCCCCGGCACGTTGCCGGACTGGATCCAACGCAGGAGCGTTGGTCGCCGCTCGCGGCGAAAGCAAGTTACGCAATTTATTGCGTGTTAAACAGTTCAGTTCGCACGGAGTGATGGTTTTGAAAAACGATCCAGAGTTTTTCAAAAGCGTTGAACGCAGGGCGTAATTCGCGGTAATTCGGCATTGCCGACTTCTGTCTGGGCCGTCAAATTACTTGTATTATTCGAGTTTAACAGAATATTTTGTCACCTTAATTTGCATTGAAATGATTTTGAGGTTATTATTAATTCTGTTTATGGAAATATAAGGAATGCATGATGTTTAACTCGAAACTGAAATACAGACTATTCCTGCCATTGTTTATTTCATTAGGAGTTATCCTGCTGTATTTCCTCGCTCAAAATAACTATCTGCTTTTTCACTCCATTATTGAGCTTTCAACTATCGCAATTGCCTTTGCGCTGTTTCTGGTTGCCTGGAATGTTAAAGACAGGACGAATAATTATAATCTGATCTACCTGGGGATTGCATATTTTTTTGTCGGGGGTATTGACCTGTTCCATACATTCTCATACAAGGGAATGGGGATATTCCATTACAACTACTTCAGCAGTGAACTTTGGATCAGTGCGCGTTACATGGAAAGCATATCGCTTTTGATATTCATGGCAATCGCCGGCAAGAAAAAGCCTTTTCGATTTGAGATGATCTTCAGTATATATCTGGTAATTACCGGATTATTGCTTGCCAGCATCTATTACTGGGATCTTTTTCCCGTCTGTTACGTGCCGGAGACAGGACAGACCGGATTTAAAATATACAGTGAATATATTATTTGCGGTATATTGGCGGTGGCTTTCTGGGGGCTTTATCGCAACCGGATGTTCTTTGATAAGACGTTGCTGAAACTGCTTTCCTGGTCAATTGTCCTCAGTATAGCGGCAGAGCTCTGTTTCAGCCTTTATGTCAACGTTTTCGGATTCATGAATTTCACCGGACATATTTTCAAGCTGGCTTCATTCTACCTCATATACAAAGCTATTATCGAGAATGGATTAAGGCAGCCTTTCAATGTGATATTCCGTGAATTGACGAAAAATGAGGCGCTCCTGAATATGACCCAGGAGGTTGCCCGGATAGGCGGTTGGGAATATGATTTGAACACAAAAGAATTGAACTGGACCGACGAAGTGTTCCAGATCCATGAATTACCGTTGGATCATCAGGTTGATTTCAATAACGCTTTGGGGTTTTATCAGGAAGATTCGATTCAAAAAATCAAAGATACAGTGAAACAGATTAGCAATACCGGAGGTAAAGAAGACCTTGAACTGGAAATGACAACATCCAGGGGGCGGAAAATTTGGGTCAGGATTACCTTTGCGGCGCGTGTCGAAAATGGACAAACCGTTGGGCTCTACGGTATAATCCAGGATATTACCGAAGATAAAAACATCGAAAGCCTGCGTGAGGATATGGAACGAATCAACCGGCATGACTTGAAAATTCCGTTGAATTCAATTTATATCGCGGCTCAGCTTCTCGATAAAAAGAAAACAGAGGATGATTACAGGAAGATTGCAGATATTATCAAAACTTCAACTTACCGGCTGATGGACATGATAAATCTTTCACTGAGTATTTACAAGATAGAGGAGGGGGCGTATAAGCTGTCTGCCAGTCCATTTAATCTGGCTGAAGTGCTGAAACGAATTATTAAAGAACAGCTTCCGATTGTAGAATTTGACCTGAAAATTGATCCGGGCTCATTCTCTGAAGAAAAAGCATTCATAATTAACGGGGAAGAGAGTTTGATTTATTCAATGCTCTGCAATCTTTTGAAGAATGCCGTCGACGCTTCGTCGATTGATGAAAAAATTAAAATAAATTTGAGAAACCGCGACAATGTATGTGTTCTTGAAATTAAGAATCGCAGAGTTATTCCGGAGGAATTAAGGGACTGTTTCTTTTCCAAGTACACTACTTCAGGGAAGAAAGGCGGAGTCGGACTCGGGACATACGGCGCAAAACTTATTGCCGAACTTCATCGCGGTGATATCTCAATGATTTCATCGGATGAACAGGGAACAGTTGTTACAGTAGAACTTCCATTTGACACAGAAACAGTTATCAATCTGGAAGAAATGCTTTAACTTTCGTCCCGTGAACATCCGATGAAAAGAGAAGAGAAGAGTTATTGTTCTTACTTTATTTTTTTATGAAATCAAGTACTTCTTCATAATCAGGTTCCTGAACAATTTCCGGAACAAGCTGTGTATATGCGATTTTTCCCTGGGCGGTAATGACGACAACAGCTCTCGCGAGCAGTCCCGCCAGCGGGCCGCTGACCATTCTGATCCCGTACCTGTCGCCAAAATCTCGATTTCTCAATTCCGATACCGGAATAACATCTTCAATGCCTTCGGCGGCACAGAATCTTGTATGAGCGAACGGTAGATCGAGCGAGACGCACAGGACTTTGCAGTTGTCCAGCTTTGCCGCTTCAACATTGAACCGGCGGACCGAAGCGGCACATACCGAAGTATCAACACTGGGAAAAACATTCAATACCAGGGTTGATCCGGCAAAATCATGCAGTGTCACGTCGGACAGGTCGGTTTTGGTCAGAATGAAATCCGGGGCGTTACTTCCTGCTGCCGGTAAACACCCGTTCAGTTTAACCGGATCTCCTTTTAGCGTGATTGTACTCATAAGTTCCTCCTTGTCATTAATAAAAGAAACGGTTTAATTATTTTTCCATATCAGATCACAAGCGTCCGGCGGCATCCAGTGGGCATCTTTACCTTCCCACTTGACGTTGCAGCCGATCGGATTGGTGACTGCCCTTCGTAAAGTCTTTCCTGATAAATGATCTTCCAGTGCGTTTTCCAGATCGTTTACGGTTATTTCGTCGGAATGACGCGGATTGTCCACTCCGCGTCCGGTGTAAATAAGTTTGCGCTCCTGATCGAATACAAAGAAATGAGGAGTACGGAGCGCTCCATAGGCTTTCGCTACCTCCTGGGATTTGTCCCGGAGATACACCCACGGAAATTTATTTTTTTTCATCCGCTTTACCATATATTTGAAGCCGTCTTCTTCGTAGGTGTTCGAACTGTTGGAGTTTATTCCGACAAAGGTGACGCCTTGCGACTTGAATTTTTCTGCTGTTGACCGGGTAACTTCATCGGAACCAATGACATAAGGGCAATGGTTGCAGGTGAAGAATATCACCAGGACCGGAGCGTCGTCGAAATCCTGCAACGAATACTCCTTGCCGTCAGTCCCCGGCAATTTAAACCCCGGGGCTTTTTTGCCTGTTTGTAAAGTAAAAGCCATGATTTGCCTTTCTGGTTTTATGCTTATTACGAGTATGGAAAGGTCAAATTTTTTTATTAACACATCCTTACTTCATAAATATATTTAGAAAGATTCATGCCAGGATGTAATTGATCTGTTTTTTGCCTGAAAGACTGCGTGAAAAGTGGAATAGAGATGGAGGCAAGATGGCTGGATGTCGCTTATTGAAGCGTTGGTTGTCGCAATTTGGCACAACTGTTGATTCTCCGTAGGTCCGGTCATTTCCGGTTCAATTTACGATACAGAGTGGAACGGCTTACCCCGAGTAATTTTGCCGCCTGGCTGAGATTACCGTCGGATGCTTCAATAGCTTTGTCAATCATTATGCTTTCAGTTTCTTCCAGCGTGGACATCGGGATATAGGTTTTTACGATGTCGTTAGACATGGCTTGAAAAATATTTGAAGATGAGCTGTTGTTCAGTAATGATTTTATGATATCAAGTGAAACCTGTCCGTTCCTGGCGAAAGTTAATGACTCAAAAATGATTGCTTGCAATTCCCGGACATTGCCGGGAAAGGAATATTGTTTAAGGAGTTCATAGAACTTTGGCTCGATTCGGGGAGGCTCCTTTTCAAGTTCACGACATGCCTCGACCATAAAATAATCTGCTAACGGCTCAATATCCTCCGGGCGTTCCCGCAATGGGGAGACATGGATATGGTGCAGTTTCAAACGGTAATACAGGTCTTTTCGGAAGTTGCCGTCAGCGATCAGGTCATTCAAGTCGTGGTTGGTCGCGGTAATGATCCTTGCGTTTGATTTCACCAGATCGTCGCTGCCCAGCGGATAATATTCTTTCTGCTGAATAAGCCTGAGGAGTTTTACCTGCGAACTCTCTTTTAAATCACCGATTTCGTCAAGAAAAATCGTTCCATCCTGGGCCGCTTCAATAAGGCCGTGCCGTTTTTGCTTGGCATCGGTATATGCCCCGGATTTGTGCCCGAAAAGCGTGTCTGAAAAATTCATGTCGTCAAGTCCGGCCACATTCAGGGTGACCAGTTTACCTTTGCGGCCGCTGGCCTGATGCACTGCTCCAGCTATCAGTTCTTTTCCTACTCCGGTTTCTCCGGTTATCAGGACCGGCTGAGACGTAACCGCAATAGATTCGATATAGAGAAAGATAGAGCGCATTTGAGGACTGGCGCTGATTATTCTCGAAAAGCATTCCGGATTTTTCAGTTTGTTGCTGAGCATTGAGTCGTTGAGCCTCATATTTTCATAACGTAAACAGCGTATTTCAATCGCATGGTTGATCACGTTCAACAACGGTTGGGCCTCGACCGGTTTTACCAGAAAGTCGAAAGCCCCGGATTTCATGCAGCCGACCGCCGTTTCAATTTCCTGGTTTGCGGTTACGACCGCAGCCGGAATTTGCGGATAGTCCTCTGATAATTTCTCCAGCATTTTCATCCCGCCCATGCCCGGCATTGACAGATCAAGAATAACCAGAGCCACATCCTGATTGGGTAAAATCTTAAACGCCGCTTCGGCTGAACTGCACGAAATATAATTATCGTAGCCGGAATCAAGCAGCAGGAGTTCATAAGAATGCAGAGTCAATTCATCATCATCGACCAGCATGATCGGGAGAGCCGGGGTCTTTTTGATGTTGATATCTTTGCTCATTATTTGTGACTCCTGTTTCCTTGGTTAATCCTGAATATTAAGTTTCACCTGAATATTCGAATTTTGCGTGATAAAAGTAAAGAATTTTACTTGATGCTTTCTTAATATAGTCTCTTTACGTTTTTTTACCAACATTAATTTTTCAAACTGATTCGTTAATAATTATTGTCAGAATTATTGGTTTTTGGGAAAGACGGCGCTGTTAAGACTGGAAAAATCAGTGTTGCCATATTACAATAATAGAGAGGACATACAACTTTTAAAGGGCGGGATTATGAAAGTTTTGCTTCATGAACTGCATAATGTCCATGATAAGTTCGGGTATCTGCCGGAAGCCGAACTGGAACGCATTGCGCGGGAATATGAGGTCCCCCGGGCCGAACTCTATGGGGTGATTACTTTCTACTCGCGTTTTTACCTGCATCCTGTGCCAAAATACATTGTCAGGGTTTGCAAGTCGGTCTCGTGCAGCATCAATGAAGCGTCAAAAGTGCTTGCCGCCGTAAAGACTTATCTTGAGGCGTATGACGGACTTTTCCTGCTTGAAACGGTCGAGTGCCTGGGACAGTGCGGGGCCGGGCCGGTGATGACGGTTAATGATAAAGTCTTTGGTGAGCTGACTCCTGAAAAAGCGGTTGAGATTCTGGAATCTTACCGCAAGGGAGAGTGAAACATGTTTGAGCATCCATACATCAAAGAATTCATTGAATACGGACCTGATTCAAGTCTTGTCAATTTGCGCAAAGCGGTCCAGGCCGGACGTGACGCCTGTTTTGAAGAGCTTGAGAAGTCTCAGTTGGTCGGGCGCGGCGGTGCCGGGTTTTCCACTGCGAAAAAGTGGAGTTTTGCCCGGGGGAAAAAAGATACCGTCCTGATCTGCAACGGCGACGAAGGGGAACCGGGAACCTTCAAGGACCGCTATATTATGGAAAAAGGTGCGTTTATACTGCTGGAAGGCATGTTGATTTCCGCTTTTATGCTCGAGGCTTCCGATGTGTTTATTTATATTCGCGGCGAATATCAGGAATCGATCAAGGAGTTCAGACGTTGTCTGGAGGTCTACGATTTCGAGCTGGACTGGTATCGGCACGTGGTCGATCCGGATCTGGACATTACGGTGGTTGTCGGGGGCGGGGCCTATGTTTGCGGTGATGAAACTTCCTTAATAAACTCTATTGAAGGGCGTCGCCCCAACTCCCGGATCAAGCCGCCGTATCCCGCCGAAAAAGGTTTCCGGGACCGGCCGACGGTCGTCAACAATGTCGAAACCTTGAGCAATCTGCCGCTGATCATGCGTGACGGCGGAGACTCTTTCGCTTCGCTTGGCGTTGACGGCAGCCGGGGAACGAAACTGATATGCCTGAGCGGTAAAGTCGGGAATCCCGGCGTCTATGAGATTGAAATGGGAAAAATATCCTTACGGGAGATTGTCGCAGGACTCGGCGGCGGAACGCGGGATAACGCGGTGAAATTTGTCATTCCGGGCGGCATTTCGACTCAGGCTCTGGCCGCTACAGAACTCCATGTTAAAGCGGATTATGAAAGTCTGAAACAAGCTGGTTCGTCGTTCGGCTCCGGCGCGGTTATCGTTGCGGACTGTAGTGTCGACGCGGTTGACGTAGCCTGCAATGCCGCCGACTTTTTCATGCACGAAACCTGTGGGATCTGTTTCCCCTGTAAAGAGGGGAACCGGCAGATTCATTACCTGCTGGAACAGGTCAGACAGGGCTGTGGAGAGCAGAATTATCTTGAGTTGATCCGGGAAGTTGGCTGGACCGCCGGTCTGGCCGCCCGCTGCGGTCTGGGACAGGCCTGCGGAAATCTTGTCGGCAGTCTGATTGATAAGTTCCCTGAAGATTTTCTCCGGCGGCTTCCCGGCGGTGAGACTGGAGGTTGATATGGTGAATCTCAAAATCAACGGACAGAACGTAACGGTGTCTGAAGGAACAATGATTCTCGAGGCTGCCGCGTCCGTCAATTGCCGGATTCCGGCCTTGTGCTACCGGGGTGGCTTGAGTATTTACGGCGGCTGTCGCTTGTGTCTGGTCAAGGTCAAAGGCTGGCCCCGTTATGTGATTTCCTGCGCGACACCGGTCGAGGAGGGAATGGAAGTTGAGACTCATACTCCCGAACTGCGGGAAGTGAGAAAAAATATCTTTGAACTGATTATTGCCTATCATCCGTTTGACTGCCGGTTGAACTGTCTCACCTGCGGCCGCAATCGCGCCTGTGAACTGCGGAAACTGGCTGAAGAGATCGGGGTAGGGGAACTCAAGTATAAATCCATTCCGAAAGAACATGATATAGACAAATCTTCGCCGTCGCTTGAACATGATTCCGCGCGGTGTATAGCCTGCGGCCGCTGCATCCGGGCTTGTCGGGAACTGCAGCATGGCGGTATCCTGACCATGAGCGGACGCGGCCCCGCTACCAAAGTTACGACCTTTATGGAGAAAGGCCTGGGCTGCGTTGATTGCGCCAACTGCGGACAGTGTTTGCTGGCGTGCCCGACCGGAGCGATTCAAGAGGTTTTCCGGATCAATCAGGTTTTGGCCGCGATTGCCGATCCTTCGAAACTGGTGGTTGTGCAAACCGCACCGGCCGTCAGAGTGGCGCTGGGTGATGAGTTTGGCATGGAGCCTGGTACCAATGTTGAGAAAAAAATGGTTACCGCGCTGCGCCGGGTCGGGTTTGACCAGGTCTTTGACACGGTTTTTACCGCCGACCTGACCATTATGGAGGAAAGCGCCGAGTTTATCAAACGCTTTACGAGTGGCGGCAAACTGCCGTTGATCACCTCCTGCTGCCCCGGCTGGGTGAAATTTGCGGAACACAATTATCCTGAACTTCTGGACAATCTTTCCACCTGCAAATCGCCGCAGCAGATGTTTGGCGCGCTGGCTAAAAGTTACTTCGCGCAAAAGGTCGGACGCAAGCCGGACGATATAGTTTCGGTATCGGTCATGCCTTGTACTGCCAAGAAATTTGAATGCGGTCGAAAGGAGATGCTTGAAGATGGCGTTTCTGACGTCGATTATGTTATGACGACTCGCGAGTTGGGTAAGATGATCATGTGGCAGGGGCTGGATCTGGCAACCATGGAGGACGGTGAATATGACGCCCCGTTTGGAATAACAACCGGGGCCGGAGTGATTTTCGGCGCCAGCGGCGGCGTCATGGAAGCGGCGTTGCGCACCGCTTATGAAAAGATCACCGGGGAAGAACTCAAGGCGCTGGATTTTGCCGATGTGCGAGGTTTGCAGGGAATAAAATCGGCCGAGATCGAGATCAAAGGGTTTACGGTCAGGATTGCCGTCGCCAACGGTCTGGAACACACCTGGGAACTGCTTCAAAAGGCCGGTAATTATCATTTTATCGAAATAATGGCTTGTCCCGGCGGCTGTATCGGCGGTGGAGGTCAACCGATTTCGAATGATCCGCAGTTGCTTGAAAAACGCAAAAACGGCTTATATACCACCGACCGGCAGCGTAAAATCCGCAAGTCCCATGAAAATCCGGCTATTATCCAGCTTTACAAAGAATTCCTCGGCGAACCCCTGAGCAAAACTTCCCATAAATACCTCCACACCCGCTACCACAAACGTTGAGACGCTTCATACATTTCCATTTTAACCTAAGAGTATCCTTAAACATTATCCTTGTCCCACGTTTTTTTATTGTGACGGTAGATAATTACATTTACTTGTTCTATTGTAACAAGTCCCTCTTCCATGATTGAATCAAGAATTGGAATGAATTCGGCGATTCGCTCCGGTTTATCAATAATCTCAACGATAATCGGCATATCCTCTGAAATCCTGAGCAGCTTGCTTGTGTGCATTCGACTGTTTGCTCCGAATCCCATGCAGCCTTTTAGTACTGTGGCCCCGGCCATGCCGCGTTCTCTGGCCTGTTCCACAATTGCTTCATAAAGCGGTTTGTGCTTATACTTGTCCTCTTCTCCGATAAATACTCTAAGTAGTTCTGCGTTGGATGGCAGGTTCATTGTTCTCCTCCTGGTTATGAAAAAATGCGTCCTATAGCTATGCCGGCAAAAAGAGCAGTTAAACCGATAAAATTTTCCAGGAGCAGATTTTCTCCGGCGTAAAGCAGTTCTCCATCCTGAATCATTCTTCCGGTCTCGAACATAAATGTGGAGAAGGTCGTAAAAGCCCCCATGAATCCGACTAATATAATTGACCGGACTTCTCCGCTTATCTGAATTTTATTTTCAGTGAAAACCCATATAATCCCAAATAGAAAACAGCCCAGCATGTTCACTGTAACAGTGCCGTACGGGAATATCGAATGCGTATAGCGTGAAATTAAACCGCTTAGACCGTATCTGGCCAGGGTTCCAAGTGCTCCTGAGAATGCGAGAAGAAGTATTTTTTGCATGAAATTCATGATTTATCGTCCTCCCTTGAAAAGCGTTAAATGGTACGGGGAGGTACGATGAATAGAGATGCTGATAAAGAATTGTTTCATAGAAAACTCCTGCAAATGATTAACACATATGTAGGAGTCATCAGCCAGGATTTGGCGGTTCAAGGGAACTCCATCCCTTTTTAATTAATAAAATCCGTGAAATATGAAAATCAAGCGATTAATCAAAATTTAACGTTTTTTATATTTTGAAAGTTTCCCCGGGTGAGGTTGAGAATGACTTTTCAGGCGCATTGCCGTTGACAAACAGGCGTTCATGTATTATTATAATAAGTTCACAGCCTAGATCATTCAAAAGGACAGAATGATGCGGGGGACCCGAATTTCTGGCGAATATTTTTGTTCGTCAGACGGGGCGAATGGGACCTGGCGACAGGTTCACAGGACTGCTTCCATAGTCAAGCCCGTCAGCTAACCTCGTCGGCATTTGGAAGAGTGATCCTGCCCGCTCCGGTCAGCCGACGGACACTGTCACTCCATAATCTTATTGGCGAGATCTGTTATTTTGATTTTCGTCGCGGAGGTTTATTGTCATGTTAGTGAAATTATGGCAAAAAGTAAAGATGGTTAACTGGAAAGTCCCGGAAAAAATTGTTCCCGCAGGCTATACCCTGTATATTTTACTGGGAACCGGCCTGCTGCTGTTGCCGTGGAGCCGGCAGGCAGGAAGTTCAGCGAGTTTGCTGGACCATCTGTTTACTGCGGTATCAGCGGTTTCTACCACCGGATTGTGTACGGTCAGTACTGGAGGAGATTACTCGTTCTTTGGACAATTAATTATCCTTATCCTTATTCAAGCCGGAGGGCTTGGTTACATGACTTTCGGTTCGTTTGTTGTTCTGGCCGTATCGGGAAATATTTCCTCCTTTCGGCGTGGAGTTGCCTCAACCGTTCTCTCGATGCCCGGCGGATTTGATTTACGTTGCTTTTTACGTTCAATTGTGTTGTTCACTTTGGCAATTGAGATAATTGGCGCCATTGCTCTCTATCCCACCTTTCTTTCGGCGGGGCTGCCGATGCCGTGGTGGCAGGCGATATTTCACAGTGTATCGGCTTTTTGCACCGCCGGTTTCAGTCTGTTGGATAACAGCTTTGAAGGGTTCCGGGGTAATATCTGGTTCAATACAGTCATCATGGTTTTGAGTTATCTCGGCGCAATTGGTTTTATTGTTATGAATGACTGGTGGGAATGGCTTGCCGGACGTAAAAAAGGGATGACTTTGACATCAAAAATAATTCTCTGGTGTACCGTGGTTATTTTTGCGGCAGGAACGGTTTTATTTGTGCTGGATGAACCATCAATCGCTCAAATGCCAGCCTCAACCAGGCTGACCGTATCATCGTTTCAGGTTATGACTGCCAGTACTACGGTTGGGTTTAATACAATCCCGGTCGGCGCTTTGTCCTGCAGTTCGCTCTTTCTGTTGACAATTATAATGATCATTGGGGCTTCCCCTTCCGGAACCGGCGGCGGCGTGAAAACCACTTGCATTACCGCTCTATGGGCCGTGATGACGGGAGTTTTACGACGGGACCCGGAAATCAGGTTTGCCGGACGCGTTATTCCTGAATCGCGAGTGCGAACGGCTGTAGCAAGTATAATGTTTTATTTGCTAACTTTGGGAGTGGGCATATATTTGATTACTTTGACTGAACAACAACCAATGACGGAGTTGATGTTTGAATGTGCCTCGGCTCTTGGTACGGTCGGACTGAGTTGCGGCATCACCGGAGCTCTTACCCCTGCCGGCAAAGCGTTAATTATAGCTCTTATGTTCCTCGGGCGTATCGGCCCGCTCGCACTGGGAATGGCGCTGTTCTCCAGACGCCGCAACTTTTGTTCGGCAGTAGAAGAGGATGTGGCCCTGTAAGGGAGTTTAAAAAAGAAAAAACAGGCCGGGGGCTTACTTTATATAGGTCTGTGTTTTTTCGCTAATGTTTAACTAGTGTCCAGTTTCACGATGAATTTAATACCAAGTCTGGTTATTTTATGGCTTTTCTTCATAAGATAAAGTTTACATAACGCTGCTATTCCGTACTTTATTTTATTTTGAAACCGCCAAAAAATTCCGGCGACTTATATTAAATATCACCTGAAACTGAACACTAGACGGTGCCGCCAACCTTAATTCATCGCCGTGACTTTTGGCGGTACTGTCTAACTCCAGATCATTCAAAAAAGAGAAGTTATTGATTAAGATTCTTGCTTGTGCCACCGTGTTGTTCGCTTTTTTTTATTTATTTTTGGTATTAAGATTGACAAAATAAATTATATATGGTATAATAAAGTATACCAAGTAGGAGATAAGATAACAATGTCACAGTTGGACAAGAAGATGATTTTATCGGAGATAACGATTGACAGGAGGTCTCCGGAGCCGTTTCATTTGCAATTATCGAAAAACCTTAAAGATATAATCGCGAAATATCGACTCGAAGCGGGTTATGCACTGCCCTCCGAGCGTCAGTTATCCAACAAGTTTGAGCTTAATCGTAATACCGTTCACCGTGCGTATGAATCTCTGAAAGATAAAGGTTTTGTTTCACATCGAGCTGGAAGCCGTGGTTTGTATATCTCAGATAATGCGAAAAAATTGTATCAGCCTTCATATCCATGTATTGGAATCTTATTGACTTGTACCTTTTCTGATTTCATGTTAAGAGGCAATCGACTTGGGATGAATTATCTTAGCGGGGTAGTTGACCGGGCTAATGAATTGAACCATTCAACGATGATTGTGAATCTTCCGCCTTTGTCAGAGTCAAAGGAGAAGGTTCTGGAATGGCGGGATGATTTAATTTCCCGTCTGACCGGGATTATTTATTTTGGCGATAGGGGGATTGACAACGATTTCGCCTTTGAATCGCTTGTGACCTATAAGAATCTGCCGCAAGTTTTTGTGTCGGCAAGTTCTCTGCATGATAATGTGAGCAGTGTTAATACTGATGTTCGTACCGGAGCGATGGCGGCGGCGGAGCTTCTGCGCGAAAACGGGCATCGCAAAGCCGGGATGATTTTGCCCAGTTTCAACACAAAACGTAAATCGGGTTTTGTTAATATTTCTATTGATCGACAAACCATTATTAGAGAATGCTTTGAGTCATGCGGCATAACGGTTCAATCAGACTGGATCGCCCGGGACTGCAATGACCTGGAAACCATGAGTTGCCAACTTGATAACATTATGAACCTGGATGATGCTCCTACAGTTTTCTGGTGTCAGAATGATTTGACTGCTTTATGTGCTTTGGATTATTTTAAATCTCGCAACATAAAAATACCGGACGATATTTCCTTGTTCGGATTCGATGATATTGAAGAGGCGACCCAGTCTGATCCGCCTTTAACTTCGATCAGAGCCGGAACTTACACTATTGGGCGCAATGCGGCTGACCTGGTGGTTGACTTGTTTAAAAATGCGCGGCCGGGAGAGAGCAGAAAAGTTCAAATACCGACATCGCTTTCGTGCCGTCAATCAATCGGCAAAGTTAAAAGTGAACTGGTTGAGGTATAAAAAATACGCACAGAAACTTGTGATGTTAATAATAAGCAGTAACGCATAAAAAGTCATAAAATTGAATTGAGGTAATTAATTTTATGGAGAAATATACTTGATCGGATAAAACACAAAATTTATCAATTATACAGGAGCTGTAGAATGAAGAATAAAAAAAGGTTTACATTAATTGAGTTGTTGGTTGTGATTGCTATTATTGCGATTCTCGCAAGCATGTTGCTTCCTGCTCTTGGAAGAGCCCGGGAAACCGCGAAAAGTACGAAGTGCAAAAGTCAATTGAGACAATTAGGATTATATTTTCTATTATATGCTGATAACAGTGATGAATTCTTGCCGCGATGTAAATCAACAACTATAAGCAACAGTTATGCCGGAGCTGGCTGTTCAATTACTTCGCAGGAATACGTCGGGTATACTTATTATGAGGGTTATAGCAAGCCTTCTCTTTTTCGTTGCCCTTCCTCTATTTCAACGGACACGTATCGGGCAATCGGTTACGGGTATAATTATTACATGGGCTATTATGATGGACGGGGTAAGCTCTCGCGGCATCGTTACCATTCAAAAACGATGATGCTGGTGGAAAGAGGCTGGGCCGCTACCACCAGCGGCTATCCCTGGTACGCAACTGCTCCTTCAACCGCCAGTAGAATGGAAGGGTATATTCTGGGCAGGCGTCATGACAATAGCGGCAATCTGGTATATATAGACGGGCATGTCGCCAACAAAAAGGATACCCCTCCGGAAGTTAATTCTGATGTCTATTTTGATTTTAATTAATTATACAAATCAGTTATAATGCGGTAATAATCATAAAATTAAAGCTCGTTCTGTGAGGTGCAATCCAAGCCATAAATGTTATGGACAGACATACAGGACCATATATATATTTACAAATTGAAAGAATTGATTATCATGAATTGCAAGGGAGTATTAATTTCGTTTTTAGGGGCGGCATTGGCCACGGTTGCTTGCGGTGCAGATATGGAGAAGGTTAAACCGCTTGGATATAATTTCAAGCAGCCGACCATGAATGGGGCAAAGGAAGAAAAAAAGTATGGTGATCCCGGGAAAGTTAAATTGCTTGACGGTATTTTTAAAGCTCCCAGTCGAATTATTTGGCGCAATAGAGATTTTGGCAGGAAACCGGTTGAGATTATCTTTAATTTTCCGGAACCGGTTGATCTGAAACTGGCTAAAGTTCATGTTTTTCGATGGAAAAAAGCCTATGGTATTTCACGGGTGAATATCTACGGCAGGATGGCCGACGGGACGCAGGTAATGCTTGGGGGAATTCATCCGAAGCAGCCATATATCCTGCCAAAAGGCGAACCCAACTATATGCCTCTGGATGTGAAGTTAAGCTCAGTACAACCGGTGTCCAGTGTTATAGTTGCAATTGAAGGGATTTCCTTTACTTCTCTTACCGAGATTGAGTTTTTTGCCGCTCCGCAAAAGATGAAACCTGAGATAAAAGCGAATTATGGGGCCAATCCTTTTGAGCTGTTGTCCAAAACAGTACCTTCCGGCTTTAAATTGATAGAGAAGGACTGCAATGGCGACGGAAAAACTGATATTATAATGCAAAATGACCGGATATTGTTTGTTATTGACCCGGCAAACGGGGGAGTTGTGAATTATGCATATGATAAGCAGGCAAAGACTAATTTGATAAAGAATTTAAGTCCCGGTGATTATGGTGGAATGTTTAATGACCGTTTCTGGCCGGGAGGGACCAAGACCCGTGACGTGTTTCGGAATATAGCTTATAATTACAAAGTCACAGTTGACAATAAAGATCAGCTTTCGGTAAAAGTTTGGGCTTCCGGCAGAACCGGCTTTTTCAGCAATGTCACAGTCAGTAAAACATATTCACTAAGGAGGAATGATTCAGCGTTAAGAGTGGATTATCATATCACCAACGATAAAGCGAATGTGGTGCCTCTGGATTACGGTCTTTGGATTGCAGGCGCAATTTTCAGTCAAAAAGAGAAATTTAACCTTATCTATCCCGGTTCTCTGGGGATTGTGAAAAATCCCGGAAAAAAACAGTCACTGTGGGCTCCAGGCGCGATTAATGGCTGGACTGCGATGGTTACCGGGTCCGGTAATGGACTCGGGTTGGTGGTTGACTACAAGTTATTGAAAACGTTTTATTTCTGGTCATCTGACAGTAAAGCAAGCACTCTTGAATGCCGACTGGGGGTTTACCCTGTTAAAGCCGGCGGTTTTATGGATACGACTTGTTATCTGGTCCCGTTTTACGGGATAGGTACTCCTGAGGCCATCACGAAGGATTTTGCCGGCAGCCTGGATATGAAAAAATCCTATGATTCATTTCCTGGAAAGATAAATATAAAACTGCAGGCTACTCATCCGGGAGAGTATCAGATCACACTTGAAGCCGGCAGGCTGGTTGGCAGTCGTTTGTCGTTCCAGCAAGTAAAGAGCATGTCACGAAAACTTGGGCTTTCCCCGGTTACTTATGCAATTGATTTCAAGCCTTCATCGTTTGGAACCTGGGTGTTTCGCACAACTGTCAGAGAATTCGGGAAAGAAGTATTAAAATTTGATACGGCAACTAATATTAAGCGTTTCACCGGCACGTATGCAATGGCCCCGGTATGTGAGAAACGGCCTGAAAGTTTAACCAGCAAGAAAAAAATGAATTTAGATTTTCATGCTTTAAGTTTTAAAACCAAACATGTTAACTGGGCTCGGCCGTTTGCCGGTAAAAAACCTAAAGTACTGGTCGTGTGTCGTGGCAAAGGAGGTATTCGGGATGCGGTCGAAGTCGCTGAACGGTTTGAAATGGATTTGCATACAAACTTTATTGCCGGGATTTGGCAGCTGGGCGGCTTCTGTACGGTTCTCAACGAAAAAGATTGTTATTCAGAGTTGACCGGAAAGTTGAGTAATAACCAATACGATTCTATTGTGGTGTCCAGTGATATTTGGAAATACCTGCCGGATATATGCAGAAAATCCTTGTTGAATCAAGTGAAAAACGGCTCCGGACTGGTGTTGATCGCTCCGGAATCAACTCCGGCTGAACTGGCTGAAAAATTTTCTCTGCCGAAAAATTGTAAACGTATTTACGGAGCATGGAAGTCGGCGAAAGATCATTCGATTTCAGCGGGCATTCCGTTTGAGGCTCTGCCCGCTACGGCCGCCTTGCCTTATTCTACTTCAGGCCAAGTCCTGGCAACGGTTGCAGGCAAACCTTTAATCGCCGCTTTTGACTTTGGAAAAGGACGAGTTGTCGCGGCGAGTTGGAGCGTTGCCGGAAGAAAGCGCCAGGGGTATTTCGACAAATATTCCCGCAGAGTAATTCTGCCGATGATGCTGTATACCGGGGTGGGTGATGCAAAATATAATTACTGGGAATACCAGATATCTTTGCTGGCCAGGATGATCTACTGGACGGCGCGAGTTCCATTTTCCATTGAAGGGCGGCAAATGGAGGTAAGATCAGGTTCAGATTTGACACTGGTGCTGACCGGGAAGAAGCCCGGTAAAGTTAAACTGGATTTGACAATTCGTGATAAATTTTATCGTGTCGAACAACAAAAAACTTTGGATGTTGAACTGAAACCGGGCAGTAACACAGTAAACATTCCGTTTACCAAGCCGGCATTATCAGGCATTCATTTTGCGGATTTAATTGTCCGGAGTTCAAAGGGGACTGAATGGTGGGGGACTACGGCATTTAAGACAGAATCCCGGGTCTCATTAGTGAAATTAATTACAGAAAACAAAGTCTGGAACAAGTCAGATATTTTCAAGTGTTCAGTTGAACTTTCCAAACCAGGTCAGGCACAAGTTGAATTGTCGCTTTATGACTCATTCGGAAATGAATTTGCTAAAACGACAAAAACGGTCCAGGGAATCAAAGCTGATTTGGAAGTTCCGCTCAAGAATTGTCAGGCTCTTGTGTTTGAGGCTCATGCCAAAGTTATTGAGGCGAATGTAACTATTTCGGAAAAGCGTGAAAGGTTTACTTTCTATGGCGCTCCGGATGCACGAATAATGCAAATTGCATTTGGATGGCCAACTTTGTCCATGCGGGGGATTCACCGCTTTTTGATGAAACCATATTTTTCCCGCCTGCAAACTCTTGGAGCAACCTCACTTAAGTTGTTTCGTACCGATATTGAATACGAAATTATGGCCGCGAGAGAACTCGGTTTTCCGATTGTCGCCAGTAATACTCCGATCAGCAGCGGAGGAAAATTCCCGTACGATAGAAATAAAAAGATCAATAGTAAATTCGATCTGGTCAGAAAGCCTTGTCTTAGTGCTAATGGCTTTAAGGATAAACTTGAAGAAGTGTCTTCAACTGAACAATGGACTGAAAAATATGGAGTTCTTTATCGCGGAGGCCCTGACGAGGCGAACAGCATAAGAAAATGGGACGGCTGTTTTTCGCCTGATTGCCGGCATGCGTTGCGGGACTGGCTCAAGCTGCAATATGGCTCACTCGCCAATCTCAACCGTAGCTGGCAAACCAATTATAGTGACTGGAAACAGGTAGTCGCGATGACTGCGGAAGAGGCTAAAAAGCATTCTTCATTTGCTCCGTGGGTGGACCATTTGACTTTTAATGACTGGAACCGGGCAGACGCAATCAGCAGAATTGTTAAAGGCGTAAAGCGAGTGAATCCCAAACTACTTTATGCGCTCTCCGGGACTCAGGAGACCATGGCATTTAATGCCTGGGACTGGTATTTACTTATGCAATCTTTAGAGGCTGTTGAAAGTTACAGTGGAGAACAAACGATTCAGCAGCGCTGCTTCTTCAAGGGAAGGCTCGTTTGGAATGGCTGGCTTGGCTACGACAGGGATTTTGATTACCTCAATTGGAAAATCTTGAATTACCTGATTCAGGGCGCGACTGGTTTCAATGTCTATAGCGGTGCTTTTTATGTTAACCCTGATTACACTTTTCCGGATTCAGCGAAAGATCTTAAACGTGCGCTGGACAAATATAAAAACGGACCGGCGGAGGCGATCATTAATTCATCTCTGATTACTTATCCGGTCGCGTTTCTTTATTCTCCGGCGTCGGTCAAGGTTAACTGGATACTTGGCCTTAAGGACGACGCGGTGGAATCGATTCATGGCCTTAATAACATACTCCGGGATTCCGGGTTGGACTATGACTATATTGCATATCGCCAACTTGAAAATAGTAATCTGCTGCGAGAAAAATACAAAGCGCTGTTCCTGCCCGTTTGTACGGCTGTTTCCGATCAGGAAATGGTGAAAATCAGGGCGTTTGTCGCGAATGGAGGAATTCTTGTCGCAGATATGATGGCAGGGGCATTTGATCAGCATGGTAAACCGAGAACGGTGAACTTATTGGACAAAGTTTTTGGTATCAGCAGGAACAAGTCAACATTCGTAAAAGAAGAGGTAACGCTTGCCGGGAAGTTTAATGTCAAAGTTAAATGCTTTGAAACCGGAATAAATACGACATCAGGTCAGGCTCTTGCTTCAATCAATTACAAGGACAAAAAATACCCCGCTGTCATCATCAATAAATTTGGTAAAGGCACCGCCATATATTTTGCCTGCGGATTACCCGCTGCATACGGCAACTGGCAGGTGATGAGATATTTCAAAAACAACTTGGAAAAAGCGCAAAATATCAGGACCCTTATTACGAGTCCACTGGCTGGCGTCGGGATAAAAGCCAGAGTTAAGATCGAAAATGCCAAAGGAGAAAGTCTGAAAGCGGCCTATATTTGCATGAAAGAAAATGGGCCGGCACGTATTCTTGGTGTTGTTCGAGATTTCACTCAAGCGAAAAATATTGACGCAAAAACGAACAAATGGACGGTTAAATTATCAAACAATTGGCACATTTATGATTTGCTTGAAAGAAAGTATATCGGTTTTGGCCGCGAGTTTTCCTATGATTTCGGTCCGGTGACTCAATCAGCATTCAGCCTTTTGCCCTATAAAGTAAATCGACTGGAATTGAAAACATCCAAAAGTGACAGGCAGATCAAAATAGAAATCACCGTTGATGCGGAAACCAAAAAATATGCTGATCATATCTTTCGAGTCACAGTGCTGAATCCTGATGGTCAAAGCAACCCGGCATTTTCAAAAATGCTGTTTGCCAATGGTGGTCGCTTGACGTATAGTTTTCCTGTTCCGTTGAATGCTGCCAAAGGTGCATGGACAATTAAAGTCGTTGATGCTCTTAGTGGAGAAGCCGCTTCGGTAAAATTGGCGATTTAATAATATTCAGCCCCCAAAAAAGCCGGTCATCTCGACCGGCTTGATATTAGAAGTATTTTTTTGATTCTCAGGTTGATGATGATTGTGGCATTTATTCTTTACCCTGTGTCGCCGCGTTATATTCCGCGTCGGTCACCGGGCCGATCCAGGTGACATTGTTTTCGCTCATTTTCGGGGTCATGCCGATATGGGCGAAACCGGTGTCGGGTGCCGCGCCGTGCCAGTGTTCGATATTGGCCGGAATTTCAATTACATCACCCGGATTCAGTATTTGCGCCGCTTTGCCGCGCTCCTGATAATAACCGGTTCCGGTCGTACAGAGCAGGAGCTGGCCAACGTTATGTTTGTGCCAATAGGTGCGGGTGCGCGGGTCAAACGTGACATTGTAAACGGCGATGTCGCATTCTTTATTGACTATCAGCATTGCCAGATATGCTTTGCCGGTGAAGTTGGCGGGAATCTCTTTGCCTTTCGGAAACACATCCGGAAGATTACTTTTGACAAGGAGAATGATTTCCGCAATCTGTTTATCACTCAGGCCGTTGTTTTTGCCGATGCCGATGTGGGCGTCCAACTGGCTTTCCACGCCTTTCATCGCGGCAAGTGCCGCTATCGTGGCCAGCTCGCGGGTTTTCCAGTCCAGGTTGTCCCGTGCGAAAATATCGCCGAAAAGATGAGCTTTCAGGTATTTGTCTATTTCCGGGGAGAATTCGAACAGTTCGCCTTTGATGACCGTTCCGCAGAGCTTTGTCTGGTTGGCAGTGCCGAAATCGACACTTGGGCCGGCCGGAAGCGGTCCCGCCGTTTTTCCCGGTTTGTCTTTGATGCCTTTTGCTTTACGCTCTTTCAGCAGAGTCATAAAGCTGTTCAGTGCGTTCAGGCTGCGGGGAAAACCGCAGTAGGCGTAGAGTTGCGTAAGTATTTCCTTGATCTCATTTACCGTCACACCAGCATCGAGTCCGGCAGCGAGTGCCTTTTTCAATTCCGGCATGTCACCGGTGGCGGTGTACATGCTGATGCAAGCAATTTTCCTTTCCTTTGGTGTTAGCGTATCCATTTTATCTTTTGCCTCCAATTTGTTTACAATACAGAAGATTGTGCATAAAATCCCATATAAAGCGAGCTTTTTCATGCTTTGCCTCTTTTACTTGTTTTTAGAGTGCTTTCCGTAAAACCGCGACGATATCCGCCTCGGTCATGGCAGGGCGTCCCGGCAGCAGTCCGTTTTCGTCATGGATGATGCGAAGTGTTTCTTTTGCATAGGTCTCAATCAGCTTATCGTCGATCCCCAGATCCGAAAAACGGGTCGGACAGTCAATAGATTTAAGGAAGTCCTCAAAACGGTCGATTCCGGCCATGGCGCATTCCAGATCGTCTGGACCTGTGGCGGTAAGGCCGAAGATGCGTTCGGCAAACTGGACGAACTTGGCTGTATTGCTTTTCGCGGCAAAGCGCATCCACGAAGGATTGATAATCGCCAGTCCCGCGGCATGGGTGATGTCGTGATAGGCTGAAACAGTATGTTCGATCATGTGGACCGGGAATCCCAGACCGCCGCCACCGGCCTGAACCCAGCCGTTGAGTGCCAGCGTTGCCGCCCACTGTACCTGAGTTCGGGCCTCCAGGTCACTGCCGTCGGCGATAGCGCGGGGACCGTATTCCATCGCGGCCAGAATTACTCCTTCGGCAAAGCGGTCCTGGACAGGCGTATTATCAGTTCCGTTGAAATAGCCTTCGGTGACATGGGTGATCAGGTCGCATACCCCGTAAGCCGTCTGATTTTTCGGAACGCTTATGGTCAGTTCCGGGTCAAGCAGCGCGACTTTGGGAAACAGACACGGGTTCTGGATAAATGATTTCTCAGTAGTTTCAGCGTTTGATATAACCGCGCTGCAGTTCATCTCGGATCCCGTTGCCGCCAGAGTTGGAACCGCGATCAACGGCAGGGCCTGGTTTGGAATATATGGTTCCGGCTGTCCGTGAAAGATCATATCCCAGGGATCTCCGTCGTAGTAGAACGCCGCCGCCATTACTTTGGCTGCGTCCATTGTACTGCCGCCGCCGAGCGCGATGACCAGGTCGCATTCATTCCTGCGAGCGATTTCCGCCCCTCGTTTCACTGATGCGATTCTGGGATTTGGTTCCACTCCTTCACACTCAAAGACCGATACTCCAGCGTCGGCAAGGCTCTTGACCGCACGGTCAAAAGTGCCATTTCGCTTGATGCTGCCGCCGCCGGTTACCAGTAATGCGCGTTTGCCTGATTTTGCGGCGGTTTCTCCCAGACGTGAGATGGTTCCGGCTCCGAAGATAATTTGAGTTGGATTTTGGAATTCGAATTTCATTTTCGGTCTCCTTGTTGTTGAATGGGTTTGAAAATATAACGATGTGTTAATAGTGTTTTTCCATTCCCGGGTTACTTGAACTCATTTGTGATTTTTTTCATTTCCGACGGTATATTGATTTGCTGCGGACATTTCGGTTTGCAGACTCCGCAGGAAATACAGGCGGATGCCCGTATCCCTTCCGGCAGGGAATCATATATCAGCTTGGAGAAAAACAGATTATCTGTTGCTTTGAACTGATTGTATATCGCCAGGTTGCGCGGGATGTCCACCCCGACCGGGCAGGGGGAGCAATAACGACAGGCGGTACACGGAACAGCACTGGATTTGCGGTAAGCCGTCAAAGTTTCGCTGACGGTTTTGCGTTCCGAATCATCCAGCGGTTTGAACGGAGAGAATGTTTTAAGGTTATCCTCAAGTTGTTCCGGAGTGGACATACCGGAAAGCACAATCAGAACATTCGGCAGCGACGCCGCGTATCGCAACCCCCAGGAAGCAATGCTGGCGTTCGGATCTGCCGCTTTGAAAATCTCCGTCGCTTCCGGTGTCAGGCTGACCAGCGTCCCGCCTCTCAAAGGCTCCATTACGGCGACCGGAATTTCCATCTGAGTCAGGATTTCGTACTGTTCCCGCGATCTGCATAAATCCCAGTCCAGATAGTTTAACTGGATTTGCACCAAATCCCACGGATAGGCTTTGGCGATGCTTTCGAGTACTTCGGGTTCGCCATGGAAGGAAAAGCCCAGTTTGCGGATTTTTCCTTCCTGCTGTTTTCTTTTCATCAGGTCCAGTATCTTGAATTTTTTCGCCATTTCCCAATGGCCCGCATTCAGCCAGTGCATGAAATAGAAATCAAAATATCCTGCTTGAGTTTTTCTCAGCTGTTCTTGAAAAATGTTTTCCGCCTCATCCGTACCGGTCAGGATGTGAATCGGCATTTTACTGGTTACATAGTAAGATTCCCGGGGATATTTCGCCAGCGCTTTGCCGACGAAATTTTCACTTTCTCCGTCGTGGTACATCCAGGCGGTATCAAAATAGTTGACCCCCGCCGCCATTGCACGATCAACCATAGACCGGGCGGTTTCCTCGTCGATCTTATCATCCTTTTGCGGCAGGCGCATCATGCCGAAACCTAGCAGGGGCAGACTCATCCCTGTATTTTTATACTGACGGCGGGTTGTCCGGGTATCCATTTTATTTAATATTGTATCCATATTATATTCCTTTTACTGAAAAGTCGATTTTTTTTGCTGTTATAATACATTTTAATAGTTATAGTAACTGTAAGTCAATAGGGGTAAGTTAAAATAATTGTAAAAAAACTTTTTTGAGCAAGAAAAAGATTGATAAAAAATAAAAAACATCTTTTTGAGATAATGTTTTTCATGAAAGATTTGCTTTTTTTAAATTTGCCGTGTATGTTAAAGTTACTATAAGATTTATTTTTGAAAGGAACAACAGCAATGGCAAGAATGAAATTTCAACCGTCTACCGATCGAGCGCCGAAATATACAGTTAAGGAAGTGGCTGAAATGATGGGACTGACAACTTATACTGTGCGATATTATGATAATGCCGGACTGATACCTGGAATAGAACGTACAGACGGCAATATCAGGATGTTCTCAGATTATGCGGTCAGTTGGCTCCAACTGGTTGACTGTCTCCGGTCGACCGGACTGCCGATCGAAGAAGTCAAACATTACATCGAAATGTGTTTGCAAGGTGATTCTACGATACCCCGGCGGGCTGAATTGATTTTTAAACAGGAAAAAGTCCTGCGCAAACAGATCCGTGAACTGCAAAAACAGATGGAAGTTCTTAAATATAAGAAAGCTTACTACAAACGACTCCTTGAAACCAACCAGGGCGACGCGTGCAACCCGGCCAACTACAGAAAGAAGGCCGAGCCGGTTATTGTTCCGCGGGATTAAAAAGAACCACGATTTGCGTCAGTTCTGTTTAACCGGCTTTTTCTTAAAAAATTCAAACCTAAGTTCGTGGTTGACGCCGTGATCGTGTCCGCAGTGCTCGCATTTTACTGTTTTTACCTCAACAAAACCGATTATCAGAACCGCGTCTGCGCCGCATGACATTGCTTTTTGACGAATATCTTCGGTGATACCCGTGGCATAAACCGGATTGATGTTCACGGTGCCGCGTCCCATGGAAATATAAATATTTTTTGGAATATCTTCGGCCCGGTAGAACATTTTAACTTGTTTCGTCACGGGGTAATTTTCTCCGAAATAATTGATGCTGGTGCATGATGTAATAACTGTACAGAACAAGACCAGAAGAACGGTCATTCTGATTTTTAAATATTTAGACTTTTTCATTTTCCATAATTTCTTTTTATTTATTTAGTTCCAGGTAGAGAGTCTTTTTATCGCCGGGAGGCAAATAATATGTTTTGATTTGACCGGAAAAAACTGTTTGCAGAGAGTCCTGAATCAACCGGTTCCGGAAAATTACCGGCCGGGCTTGGTATTGCGCTAACATCAGGATAAAGCGTTGCGCCGCGCCGCGAGTGAATTCCACCACCTGCGTTCTATATGAAACGGCACTGCTGAATGTTTCTGAAATGCGCCCTCCGACTACATCGGATTGAAGTATCTTTTTGAGGCTATCCGACGCTGCTTTCAGATTTTTATTATTGTTCGCGGCTGTAGCCGATTCATAAGCGTAAATAGCTTTCAGTATTTTTTCATAATCGGCTCCGGCCGTCTCATTCAATACCTCAGATCGATAGCGTTTTGCCGATTCGATTTTTTCAGCCTTTTCACTTTCCGCCAGATTGACCGCTCGGAAATCATCCTGTAAACACTGGGCCACGGTATATTTTTTCCCGGTAATGCTGCGCAGTTTAATTCCCGTATGCAGTATATCCAGCTTATTTTGTGCTCCTTTAATCAAGTTGTCGTAATCAATTTTACCCCTGACAAAGTCATCGACCGGAGTTTGAGCAACAATTTCCACCAGCGCTTTGATTACCATCCGGCGAACCAGATTGTCGGCGTGTTCCATTGTCCCGACATTATTGGTGAAATCCCTGAGCTGCGTATCGGCATGTCCGGCCTTGTCGCTGAGACAATCCAATTGATAGTTGACCGCCCATTGTCCTTGAACGACATTTTTGTCGGCGGTGATCAGCGAACCGTCATAACCCGGAACCAGTGTGTCGTCGTAGCTGCGCAAATCGGAAGCGTCGTCATTGCCCGTATATTCGGTTATGTTTTTCGATTCGAGCCAGAACGCGTTATCGATGTCGACTTTCCGCAAAGTTGTGGGAACTTTGACGATCCGGTCAATCGGGGCCGGGAAGGCGAAATATGGGCCGCCCGGTCCGATTACGCAACAGTCTTTTCTGTTAATGATGCGTCCGAACCTGCTTTGCAGCGCCACGTGTCCTTCTTCAACCCAGAAAACGTTGCTGAATACAAATATCAGCGCAAGGGCGATCATCAGCAGCCGCAACACATTAAATCCCCGGCGCAAAGACGTATTCAGGGCATCCAGCGGAGAGATTTTATCATCCAATCCCGGCTGCAATAATTGCGTTCCCGGCAAAATCGGAGCGGTTTTATTCAGTTCAGTCTGAGTAGCTCCATTTTTCTCCGGTAATGGAGCATTGATTTTCTTTTGCTTTCTTTTGGCTGCGATCATTTTTAAAAACAGAAAAACAATCGTTACCGAAATAAACAGCAGAAAAATATCAGAACCATTGAAAACTGTTTCATTCATTTTTTCGGCTCCTTGGACTTTAACCGGGGGATTTGGGGTGTCGGGAGAAGTTCCGGGTTCAGGTTTTTCAACATATCGAACGGTACGGTTCCGGTATCGAGCAGAAAGGTCGTATTGTTGGAAAGCGTGCGTTCCAGTGTCTCCAGTTTGCGCAGTAATACGGCAAACTCCTGATTTCGGGCAAATATTTCATAATATTTGGCGGCGGCGGCATCGCCTTCGGCCCGGATTGTCTGGGCTTCGCGATCGGCAAAGGCCATAATCCGCCGCCGGTCGCTGTCGGCTTTGGCGCGGATCGAACGGGCGATGGCGTTGCCCTCTGATCTTGCGCTTTGAGCCAGACGTCTGCGGGTCTGCCGCATCCGGGCGAACACCGCGCTGGTTATCTGTTGCGGCAGAATGACCCGGGAAATGCCGACAGTGCGGATTTCCACCCCGAGACGCTGTTTCCCGATATCTTTGCGGATATGATTGAGAATTGCCTGTTCGGCCTGGGCTATCTGCAGTTTCTGCGGATCGGCATTGGTCAATTCATCAAAAGAAAAGTTACCCAGTTCCGATCTGGCCGACCTTAAGCGTTCGATCAGGAATTTTTCGGCGTTAGTGGTACTTTTCAACGAACGGTAAAAATCCAACGGATCGGATATCCGCCATACGGTGAAAGCTTTTGCGACAATTACCTGCTTATCGCTGGTTTCCTGTTGTTCTAGGCGATCGTCAAAGGTCATAAGCCTTCGGTCGAACAGCAGGACTTTTTGAATCGGCCACGGCCATTTGAAGTACAATCCGGCCTGAGTTCCGTCGAGGTTGATGACGTCTTTTTCAGAGGCCCGGCCAAAGGTTAGCACGATGGCGGATTTATTAAAACTGACTTCATATGAAATCATATACAGAATAAACACCAGCAGCAGAGCCAGCCCCATTAAAGTAAAGCATATTTTTTTTAACATTTTGTTATTCTCCATTGTTGAGGTTTTAATTTTCGTCTGTTAGTTCCGGAGCTTGCTGTTTGTAATATCCCGATGTCCTATTGCCGGGGCCTGAGGACATGCCTTGTCCGGAAAATGACGCCATTTTCTTCATATCAAAGCGCAAAATCAAATTTTTACGGTCGGAAACCAGGATATATTTATTAGCATTGCGTAATCCTGCATCAAGCACATTCAGGTAACAGCCATAAAGATAAACCATTGGCGCGTTATGATAAGTCATCAGTTCGCTTTTGAAACGTTCGGCTTTGCCGCGTTCATGATTTTCTTTGTACCAGCGATAGGCGTATGCTTCCGCCATGGTTTGAGCCACGTAACCTTCAGCATGGGTGAGTATGCCGGAAAACAGTTTCTCCTTTCCACTGCTTTGTTCGTTTTCGACGGCGGTCAGAATGTTTTCGGCGTTAGTTATGGAGCCGGCCGTTTCAATCATATTCCTGACCGCATACCTGCGGGCGGATTGGATCGAGGTCTCCTTTTCCTGGCGGGCGGTTACAGTTTCCTGAAAAGCCGCCGCCACATCCTGAGGCGGGTGAACTCCCCCAAGCCCCACGTGGACAACTTCAAGTCCCAGATTCGCATTATTCGCCAAGTTCTGAATCTCGTTTTTCAGGTGTGAAACCAGTCCGATGCGCCCTTGGCTGAACAACGTATCGATATCGAACCGGCAAACTGCGAAAGATACTGCCTGTTCGGACAGTTCGCGGAAATAACGGTCAGGGTTATCGGCAACGGAAATGTATTTGTCAATATCATTTATCCGGTATTCAACCGTTATATCAATCGCCGCAAGTGAAATTGAAGGCGCTTTGCGTCTGGAGTCATCCGGTGTATTACGGTTTGTCCCTGTTTTGTCCATAAGGTCAGCCGGAGGCGCCACGATCAACAGTTCGTCCGGGGTTACTCCGTGTTGGTTGGTCCAGAGAATGGGAACGCCACGTTGATATACGCCGTCGTCCACTGTCCGCGTCAAATGCGAGCCGACATGGAAACTGTTTACTTTCCAGATATTGTAGACGCGAACGCTTTCAATCGGCCATGGCGACTTGAAGTGGAGTCCCGGTCCCAGGATGCGGTCATTGAGTTGACCGAAACGCAGTACCACCGCTTTTTCGGATGGTTCCAGAATGACAATTGACGATGCCGCCGACAGAAGGAACAGCAGAAAAAACAGGAACGGGATAAACAGCGATTTTGCGGTGCTGAGAAATATTCCCCGTGAAATATCCAATCCGAATTGATGGCTGAGTACATCAGTAAAGGTTTGCCAGCCGGAACCCGGAGATGAGAGCATCACATAAAAATAAGACTGATAAGCCGGATAAAAAATATTTTCCTGGCGCGCCGGGAGAAAAACCCTGCTGCATATCCTGACCAATGCCTCCATTCCGATCAGAATATTGAATCCGCCTCCTATCCACAACACCAATTTGGGAGCCCATTGTAAATGCAGGTAAGAGCCGCCTATACCGAGCGTGGTGATTCCGCCCAGCCAGGCCAGCGCGATTATGCATAAGGCTCCAGAATGCAGTTCGGGATTGCGCTTTTTGCGGATAAGTTCGTGCCAGAAAAAAGCCGCAACCATAATAATAAAGGTAAGGATTCCGGAAAAAAGCAGATTGCGCAACAGTGGCGTCGACATCGGAACGTTTTCCGGCAGTAAGGTGGATTGCCATAGCGATATCGCCCCGCCAACAAGTAGAATACTGCTGAAAAATAATTCCGCAGCCGGGAGTAATCTGCTCGGGGTAAACTGATTCCCGATAATGGTTCTTGATGCTTTGTTTCTTGTATCATACAATAAACGCAGGCGCAGATAACTGATCAGCCATACGGGAATTCCGGCCAGACAGTTCCAGTACAGTGAGCTGTATTCTGGGCATTTGCAGAAAAAGGCCGTCAGTAATATTAAAATAAGCAATACGCTTTGCATGACCAGTCCGAAAACGCAGAAACGCGCTATGTCGTGGTCAGTTCTGTTTTCAGAGATTTTATTCATGTCAGATCTTCTCCTTCTCGCAGTAATCGAGCTGAATTGAAAACTACCAGGAACGCACTGGCGGTATGCATGATCACCGCCAGGGCCGGTGGGATTGAACCGGACGCGCTCAGCAACAGTAGAATGAATATGTATAAAACGGAAAAAAACAGGTTCTGACGAATGATTGATAGAGTTCGGCGTGAAAGATGCATAATGAATGGGATCCGGTCGAGTTTATTGTTCATCAGCACGATTGACGCAGAGTGAATTGCCACATCGCTCCCGGCCGCGCCCATGGCGATCGACACATCTCCGGCCGCTAACGCGGGCGCGTCATTTACGCCATCCCCGACGACCGCCAGTTTGTATCCCCGTTCACGGATAGCCACTACCCGGTTCATTTTGTCTTCCGGCAGGATTTCTGCTTCGACTTCACAGCCAAGTTCTGCCGCGACACGCTCGGCGGCGCTGTAACGGTCGCCCGAAAGCATTACCTGTTTATTGATGCCGTTTTCACGAAGTTTCCGCATCATGATCCCCGCATCGTCCCGGATGTGGTCATTAAGGGTAAGCAGGCCCGCGAAATCACCGTTAATTGCCGCCAGCAGTACGCTTTTGTCTCCGGAATCATTTTCGCCATCAAGGGTGTCTGACTGATATTCTGGAGGTATCTTCACGTTGTTCGCCGTCAGCCATTTTACTTTTCCTACTATGACTGAACAGTTATTCCACTGTGCTTTCACGCCTTGACCGGCTTTTTCCTCGAACGACTCCGGCGGTTTTATTTCCCAGCCGCGCTTCAGTGCTTCTCCGACTAATGCCCGCGCTGCCGGATGGGTGGACGAAAACTCGGCGACGGCAATATGTTTAAGCAAATATTCTTCAGATAAACCGGTTGCCGGATAGATTTTCTCAACGGTCAAAACGCCGGTTGTCAGGGTTCCGGTTTTGTCGAAAGCCATGGCGTTAACCGTGCCGGCGCTTTCCAGTGCCGCGACATTTTTTATGATCACTCCCAGCCTGGCGGCCGCGCTTAACGCCGAGACCAGCGCGGTAGGGGACGACAGCAGAATCGTACAGGGACAGGCGATGATCAACATGGATATTGCCCGGTTCAGGTCACGGGTAAAGAACAATACAATAGCCGCCAGCATCAAAATTACCGGAGTATACCATCCCGCATATTGATCTATCAGGCGCATGACCGGGGTCCGGGAATTTTCGGCTCCGGCAATCAGTTCCTTGATCCGTGAAAGCGTAGTATCCGCCGCGTCAGCGGTAATTTCAATATCGACCATGCCGGAAACATTGATTGTTCCTCCGAATACTTGATCACCTGGGCCTTTGTCTTTCGGCAGGGCTTCACCGGTTATCGCGGCTTCGTTAAGGGAACTTTCACCCCGGATAATCATTCCGTCGCCGGGAACACAGTCTCCGGG
The DNA here is from genome assembly GCA_963678305.2 of Victivallales bacterium. GTDB lineage: Bacteria > Verrucomicrobiota > Lentisphaeria > Victivallales > Victivallaceae. Next base: position 482,313 of record CAXXVV010000017.1, on the reverse strand, counting down.
ACGGACGCGGATAATGTCTCCTCGTTTCAAATCATTACTGTCGATTTGAGTCTCCGAACCGTCGTCTTCAATCCTGGTCGCGGAGTCCGGCGACAGTCTCAATAGGGATTCAATATTTTTTCTGGCGCCGATCTGTGAACGATATTCGATCAGCTGGGCCAGAATCATAAAAAACGCGATAGCCGCGGCGGTACGATATTCGCCAATGCTGAATGAAGCCATAAAGCTCAAGGCGGCAAATTCGTTCATTTCGGCTTCTCCGCGCCATAAATCACATAAAGCATGCCATATCAGAGGAGCTCCCAGAAGCAGAGCCGCGATGATTCCCGGAAATTCCGACAAATCCCGGTTGTCGTAAATCCATCCGGTAAGCCAGGCGTCGATCAGGAATAAGCCTCCGGTCAGGCATGAGATTATTTCAAGCCGGAAACGGGAAGTTTCCGTATCCAGCAATTTTTTTAAAAAAGAATGAGCCATAATTATTTGTATTCAATAGTTGTATGCGTTAAGAAAAATACGCTTGTGGATGTTATAGATGCAGACACAAATACAGGAGAGAACTGCAAAAAATGTAGGGGATAATCCATTAAGGAAATTATGATGAAAGAAGGTACGAAACTTTCACGATATTACTAATTTACCAATTGAAAATATGGCTGGTTTCAATAGATAAGCCAAGGACCATTGACACGAAAAATGTGCAATGGAATCAGGTAAATATAAAGATTATTTTTTGAAGTTTCTCACTGGATAATCGAAGGCGGTCCCCGGTATTCGCAAATCAGCCAGCATGGACTGGGGATTCGGTCAATTTCAGAATCCGGAATGCCGGTAAAACAATAGCCGAAAAACGTTATTGACGGAGGCGGTTCCGGTTGATCGTTGCTGGTCGCAGCCAGTAAACAGATCTGACAGACATGGTCATGATGTTTGCAAGGTGAGTGGCGGTGTTCTCTGGAAGATAATTCTTTAGAAACGGAAACCGCTGCTGAAAATTCGGTGTGATGATGCGGACAGATATAGCCCGCCTGATGTAAAGCGGGTATTAATAATATTCCCCATATATAGATATGAAAAAGAAAATGGCTTAATTTGTTTTTCATTCTTCAGTTTTTGACCGAGTCATTTTTGAATACCAAACAATCAACAAAAATAGCATTGATAACGGGCAATACAAATTATGTATTTTTATTTCCGGAAAGATAATTCAATAAAGCAATATCGGTGGTGGCGACAAAAATCAGGGTTTATCGAATTTGAGACCTTCGGGAGAGTTGCGATTCTTGAATTCATCCTCTAAACTCCAGCCGTCTCAACGGTCTCATTTTTCCTTTGCCGACTTTTATCTGGCCCGGCCAACTATAGAAAGAAGGCCAGACCGGTCATTGTTCCACTGAATAATGTCAGCGGATGAAGTTGGTTCTGAGTGCGTCCTCGTACTCAGGCGGCTTTATTCCCGCCCGCTTGCCCGCTTCGATGCATTTCAACAGCCATGCCATATTTTGCCCCAGGGTCCGCATTGTCTGGAGGCCTTCCTGGTCCTGTTTGACTTCTTCAGGTGAATTGCCGTGAACCATATTCCAGTATTGTGAGGAGACGACAGGCATATTACTGATAGTGAAGTACTTGTTCATCTGGTCAAGCGTTGCCGTACTGCCGGCTCGCCGGCAACTCACTACCGCCGCCGCCGGTTTTTCGGATAAGCTTTTCCCGGATTTGCGGTAACTGAAGAATAAGCGGTCCATGAAAGAGATCATGGCGCCATTGGCAGACGCAAAATAGACCGGTGTCCCGAATATGAACCCGTCGCATTCATCGACTTTTTCCGCACATTCGTTGACCGCATCGTCGAACACACACTTGCCGGTTGTCGCGCAGATACCGCAGGCAATGCAGCCGGAGAGGGCTTTTTTGCCGATCCAGAATATTTCCGAATCAATTTTGTTTTTGTTCAAAGTCCCGGCAACTTCACTCAGGGCCGTATAAGTGCAACCCTCTTTATTGGGACTTCCGTTTACTAATAATACTTTCATTTTTATTCTCCATCTATTTGGGATTTATTGCTTAAACGAAAAAGAGTTATCTCCGAAGGTACGCCCAGCCGAACTGGAAACCCGCTCCAGATTCCGGTTCCGTTTGAAACGTATAAAGTCATATTTTTAATCCGGTACACACCCGAAACAAAGCCGCGGTTGAATTTGGCTACCAGGTAGTCGAGGCCAAGGATCATTCCGCCATGCGTGTGTCCGGAAATTTGCAGGTCCACACCATGTTTCGCCGCGTCCGGGGCAAGCCGCGGCTGGTGCGACAGCAGTATCTTCGTTACGTTGGGGGCTGAGTTCTTTAATGCCGAGCCGACGTCAGGAGCCGTGCCGCCTCTTCTGCCCGCGACCGGATCGGTTACACCGGCAAGAATGAGCTTGTCGTTTAAAAGCGAAACATGCCGGTTTTCCAGCATGACAATGCCTAATCCTTCAATGAACGGGCGCCATTGAGTATAACCGGAGTAATACTCATGGTTGCCCGGAACGCCATACACTCCGTATTTGGCGGAAAGCGCCCGAAGCGGCAGCAGTTTCTTGCCTTCAGTTTCGACGGTTCCGTCCACAAAGTCTCCGATAGCCGCGATCAGGTCCGGCTGTAACGAATTAGTCTTCCTGACAATTTTTTCGACATCGGAAGCGGTGCTCAAGCCGTCAATATGAAGGTCGGCGATTACCGCGATAGTCAAGCCGTTAAGTTTCGATGGAAGATTGCGGATGACAATTTCTTGTTCCTTTACGGCAGGGGTTGACGTCCCGTTCCAGATACCGAGCGTTGACATCAGGCACGCAACAGCCAGAAGTCCCGCGTTAATCCGGTTGCCGATAGTTCTGAAGCGTTCTGTCCGTTTGATCTTGCGGCCCAGCATATAAAGGCATATTCCCCCGCGTATGAGCTCCGATCCCAGCAAGAGAAAGAAAAATATGAACAGGATGATATAGAGCCAGGCTGAAACCAGGATCACCGTCCCGGGCAAATTAGGCGCGAAAAAGCGGGGACCACCCAGCAAGTACAAAATATGAAATTTAAATGCCGTCAGCAACGCCGCCGCCGCGAGACCGGCCTTCCAGCCCCAGTGGAGCCGTAAAGGCAGAATCCCCCGGGTAGTCACCCAACCTGCGAGGAGCAGGGAAAATATCCACATATATAGTCTCCGCTTATTTTTTCAGGAATTTGTTTTCCCGGTTAATGTAGCATTGACTAATTCCCGGTATTTCATTTCACTTTATCCTGCTTTTTCAGGTTGACACATGATTTTGCCCATTTTGCGACTTCTTCCCCGGAGCGTTTGACTCTTTTGCCGTTAAATGTCGCGGCTTTCATGATGGCTCCCGCGTTCTTACACAGCTTATCGACATCCGTTTCGCAATGCTGCATGCCGCCGCCGCCGTTGGTGAAAAACGGGACAATTGTTTTGCCCTTTAAATTATATGCGGTCAGGAAAGTCGCCACTGGCGGAGCCATTGTTCCCAGCCAATTGGGACTGCCGATAAATATCACATCATATTTATCAAAATCCTTGACTTTATCAGCCAGCTCCGGTTTGAAATTGCTTTTTATTTCCTTTTTTGCCTGGTTGACGCAGTCACGGTATGCAGTGGGATAGGCCTTGGCCGGCTTGATCCTGAAAAGGGTTCCGCCAGTCACTTTTTGCACCTGTTCCGCCGCCGCTTTGGTGTTGCCGCTCCAGGAATAATATGCGATAAGTACTTTTTCCGGAATCACTGTTACTTTCTCCTGTTTTTTGGGTTGTGCATTGCATCCGATCGCTGCGATGATTAGTGCTGCTGCAGTTAATAATCCTGATTGCTTTTTCATGTTTTTTCTCCTTGAAAATCCGTTTTCTGATTGTTTTGTTACTGGTTATACGTGTATTCCCGGGGAACCTCCGTCAATCCTTCCTTCTGACGTTTTTTCTGGTTCTCGCGTCAAGTTCCAAATCCAGCAATTCCACTTCATTTCGTGGTACAAGCTGAACTAGGATCCATCCGGTCTGTTTGATTTTTGCCCAGGATACACGAGTTGACACTCCGTTCAGATTAGCGATAAACAATTTATCGGAATCATTTTTAAATCTAAGTAAAAGCTGAGGGTAACGAAATAGTTGGCCGGCGACATGCGGCGCGTTCCGGAAGCCTTGATGTGTCAGTTTCAGGTTTTTATCTTCAGTTGAAAAGAGTTGTGTCCCGTCTTCACTTAAGATAAAATAAATCGCTTTGAAGCGTTCCTGCTCATTTTGCGTATAAAGTCCGCGTACCAGATTGTAAAAACAAATTTCAATGCCGATGGCTCCGATATCGTTGCCGGAGCAATCCAGAATCGGTCCCCAGCAGGAGATTACCTCATGCCCGGTGCCATCTATATAAGGGGGACTCCAATATAGCCGTCGCGGAGCGATTTTCCGTTGTTTCCTTATCCATTGGTTTTGCATGGCGTCAAGCGTCAGATCCTGCTCATACATGCCGGGAAAACGCATGCCTACTCCGTTATTGAAACATACGCTTATTCGCCGCACCAGACCGCCGTCTTTTAAGAACATCTGCAAACTTTGATCCGCAGGGAGTTCGACTTTCTCTTTGTTTATGACGCTATTCAAGAGCAGAGATAACACCGGTCTCCGCAATCGACGGAGCTTGCGGGAGGTTTTCTCCATCTCAGCTCGTGACATAGACTCCGGTTTTATATAAGAGGCGTGGTCGAGACTGATTTTTCGTCCGTAAGCAGGGGCCAGTATCAACCCGGCCGGTTTCTCATGAGGTGGCCTGAAGTCGGAAACCAGATAAAATGACGAGGTTTTGTTTAGTAAACCGGTTTGGGTCATTTCTATGCCGATACTTGTTCCCATTATTTTCAACTGTTCCTGAACCCTCAAAAGTTGATTATCGATTTCAGTGGCGCGGGTTTCAGTGAAACGCTGGAGTTTTGCCAGTCTCAGAACCTCGTAATTCACTTTGCCTTCAACTTGAAATTCCCGGTATAAACCGAACAATGCCATTGCCGCGGAACAACAGAAGATTACCGCCAGTGTTAATATTGCGGTATTGCGATGTTCATACATATATCTTTTTAATGTATGGAGCAGAGAGTTAGGATACGCGGTCACCTCTTCATTGAAGAGCCAGTGCCAGACATCCGCCGCCAGTTGCTGGACGCTGGAATAACGTTCTTTCGGATTAATCGCCCGGGCTTTCTCGATGATGGCCCGCAGGGCAGGGGGAACTTTGTATCTGGGGTCGATTCCGGTTGACGGTTCGAAGTCGCCGCGGCAAATCCGCTCCATAACTTCCTTCGGAGTGTCGCCGGATACCGGGCCGCGCAGAGTAACGATCTCATTGAGAATCATGCCGAGGGCAAATACATCGGTTTGAGGATTGGTTATACCGTCAATCAGGGTTTCCGGAGCCATATAAGGCGGAGTTCCGCTCACATTGCCTTTGCGCACTGTTCCAGACGGGCAGGCGATGCCCCAGTCCATCACGTAAACTTCACCGTGACGGCCGACCATGATATTGTCCGGCTTCAGATCGCAGTGGATGATACCCCGGCTGTGACTGTATTCGATCGCGTCACATACCCGCAGAAAGGCATCGAGCCGGCGGAATTGTAAATCCGGTTCATTTTTATCCCGGCACTGCTTTAACAGTTCTTTAAGGGTAATGCCTTTCACTAATTGCATGGCAAGATGCAGTCCGTTCATATCGTCGCCGTCAAGACTGTAACACGGGATGATTGCCGGGTGGTCAAGTTGAGCAATCAGTTTGGCTTCCGCAATGAATTTCACCACGCTTTTCTTTTTATTCAGCAAGGTTTCCTTCAGTGACTTGACAACCAGGTACCGACCGAGTACCCGGTCACGGGCAAGGAAGATCTGACCGTATCCTCCGACTGCAAGCAGTTTTAGCAACTGATAGCGGTCGTCGCTGCGATTGAGCGAATTCCGGAACTCAGGAGAAGAGTCGACAGAAAGATCGATCATGTTAACATCCGGCAGCACAAAGGACGGTTCCTCGTCAGATGGCGCTGATCGGGAATCAATCAACTGTGACGCAATGCTTTGCGTGATTTCGAGATCTTTTTTCTTATGGTCTTCGGTCATGTCCATCCTACCCAATTTTTTTGAGTTCTAATAATAAGTATAAACCTTACAGTGACTCTAAGTCAACAGGGAAGTAAAAAAAATTTAAAACTTTTAAAAGTTGTTTCAAACAAGGATCTGTTAGTTTGTGATAAAACTATAGATATAAGTGGAATCATAGCAGCTTCTGGAAAACGCCAATCGCCAAGTATAACATACAGCCCAAAAAGGTTTTGGATAAACCGCGGGTGTTTTAAAGAAAAATCCAACCGGAGCTCAACTTAAACTGTTTAAACAGCTTTGTCCGTATTCTCGTGCGAAGGTATACTGATAAAAAAGGTTGTACCTTTGTTTTCTTCACTTTCCACCCATATTTTCCCGTTAAGCTTATCAACAAACTCTTTGCACAGCACCAGGCCCAGACCGGAACCAGTCTCACTATTAGTCCCTCTCCTGCTCACTTGCTTATCGATTTGGAATAAATCAGCCGCGATGGAGCGACTCATACCTATCCCGTTATCCCGGACGGATATTTCAACATTGTCGTCATCGACGATTCTGCCCTCTATAACTATATTTCCCATGTCCGGGGTAAATTTTATTGCATTGTTTAATAAATTCCTTATGATAAATTTAAGCATATTGAGATCGGCGTAAACGGTTATTCCTGAGTTCAGCTCATACGTGATTTGAATGTTTTTCGCAGTCGCCTGTTCCAGGGCGATAATAATAGATTGCTCAATAAGCGGTTCCAAATCTATTGGTTCAGGGTTACAGGAAACAGCTCCCTGCTGCATTCTGGACCAATCCAGAAGACCTTCCATCAAACAATAAGCATTGTTTGCCGAATTTTTCAGGCTGTCCACGTATTCCCTTATTTGAGTGGGAGTCAAGTCGGATAATTCATCAGATAGTAACGATGTTAATCCCAATAGAGTATTGAAAGGTGCGCGCAGGTCATGGGCTATAATGGAAAAAAATTTATCTTTTGTTTTGTTTAGTACTGTGAGTTCTTCATTTTTCAATTTAATTTCATCCTCGGCCCGTTTATAATTAGTGATATCGTTAAATGACCACAAACGGCCGACCATGATACCATCAATGATAAGCGGAGATGATTTACGTGCAAAGACCTGGCCGTCCTTCAAGTGCAACATGTCAACGTCATTTTCTATTGAATCATATAGTTTACGCACTTTCTTTAAAAAAGCCTCAGGGTCCATTACCTGGATCATTACGGACATCAGTAATGTTTCATCCACGCTACCTGCTTGAGGTTGGGGGATATGCCACATTTCTGCGAAACGCCTATTGGCGACAATTACTCTGCCATGCAGGTCAACGGCTAGAATTCCATCGTGAGTTGTATTTATTACACCGTTTAATTCAGCCCTTTTGCGATTTAAATCGGCTTTGTACTTTTCCCGCGCGGTTACGTCACGAACGGTTCCTCTAACAATCGTTTCGTCCTCGAATTGAATTCTACTGAGAAGGACTTCAGCCAGGAATGGCGTCCCGTCTTTACGGCAATGGGTCCAAGTGAAAAAATTAGTACCATCCTGAAGCGCTTTTCCAACATGTCTGGAGGCTATTTCCCGGGAATCCTCTCCATCCGGTTGTTTCTCCGGAGCAAAATCGCACGGGTCCTTTGATATTAACTCATCAATTGAGTCAAGGCCGAAAAGGTCCAGTGCAGCTTGATTACAGTCAATAAACCCCCTGGACCCCAATAACAGGATAGCATCTCGTGAATGCTCGAATACCTCATGATGAAGATTTTGGCGGCGGTAACCCGGTGAAGATTGAACGTGTTTTGAAAAAAAAGTTTTTGCGATCATTGTACTTCCCCTCTGAAAGCACTCCAGAATATGGATTTTGGTTTTAGCTTTAAAAAAGTAGTTCTATATCAATAATTGATATGACTAATTAAGAGGGATCGTTATTTTATTCATTGTATAAACACCTTTGTAAGGCAATTTTAAACACAAAAAATAATTACCTTATAAATATAGTATATACCTTCTTTTAACCTATTTCAACAACTGCAGCAAGATTATCAAATATTTTGCAGGTAATGAAAAACAAGCTTTGAATAATCTTAAATTAATTTTATTTTTTTATGTATCTTGTATTGACTTAGAGTAACTGTAACGTTTATCTTAAATACAATATCGTTTGAATGCGACTGTAAAACAAGAAAAAAAGTATCAACTCAATAAATACAAGGGGTTTTAATATGAAGTTTAAGCATTGTTTGGTGTTTTTAGCGACGTTGTCCGCGATGTATTATGTGAGATCTGAGGATGTCACGCGTTTTCGCGGAGTAAACAGTCAGGGCAAATACAATGAACCGGGGTTGTTGAAGAAATGGCCCAAAGGCGGTTTGACTCCCAAATGGATCAACAGCGATTTAGGGTATGGGTGGAGCAGTGTTATTAAAATTAAAGATCGTCTGTTCCTGAATTGTCTGGATTCGACAAACAAGAAAAAAGAATCGATTGTCTGCCTGGACTTGAATGGCAAAAAAGTCTGGCAGACCACTACCGGAAATATATGGTCAAGGTCTTTTTCTTATCCTCGTTCCACTCCAACGTACGTAGAAGACAATGGCTCCGGTAAACTGGTTGTTCTTACCGGAAGCGGTGAGGTTTGCTGTCTGGACAGTACAACCGGTAAGCTGCTGTGGACAAAAGAGATTGCCAAAACTTACAAGGGAAGAACCGGAACCTGGGGATATTCCGAATCGCTTGTCACTAAAAACGGTAAAGTGTTTGCCACTCCCTGCGGTGCCAAAGCATCGATCGTGGCCCTGAACTTAAAAGATGGCTCTGTTGCCTGGGAAGCTCCGTCAAATGGCGATAAATGCGCTTACGTATCTCCGGTAATATATCAAAACCAGCTTATTCAGGTTACCGGCACTTACGTCTTTGCGGTCGATATCGAAAGCGGAAAGCTGCTTTGGAAAGACAATTATGCCAGAGCAGTCGGCAGCGGAAAAGACATTAACTGCATTACTCCTCTGTTGAAAGACAACCAATTGTTTGTGACCGGCGGCTATAATCACGGCGGCGTGATGTATGAAATCCTGCCAAATGGCAAAGGGGTAAAAATATTATGGACAAATGAGGACCTTGATCCGCATCACGGCGGGGTTGTAGAGCTTAACGGCGCCATTTACGGTTCAAACTGGTTGAATAATAAAGCCGGAAACTGGATGAGCGTGGATTGGAAGACCGGAAAGACCAATTACAATGAAGCCTGGAAAAAGATGGGAAAAGGGGCGATTATTACTGCTGACGGTATGTTGTATCTCTATGAAGAAAGACGCGGTACGCTTGGTCTGGTTAAGCCTGGAAACAAGTTTGAAGTGGTCAGTCAGTTCCCGGTTAAGTTCGGCTCAAAACAACATTGGGCTCATCCTGTCATCAGTGACGGCATATTGTATGTGCGCCATGGAAACGGCCTCGGAGCCTTTGACCTGCGCAAAAAGTAAGGCGTAGTTTTTGTATACTATTAGTCCGGCATATAATCATATTGCATTTTTTGAATATCGCTGAAAGCGCAGCATATAACAACAGCCCGGGGTGATTGAGGAACCCCGGGAACAGTTAAAAAGCATTAAAAGCCCTGAATGGGCGACATATAACGCAAGGTTATTATCAGCCGGAGTAATATCAACCGGGAGCAATTGTCTCTGCCGATGTATTTCCGGTTAGAGTTTTTCCGCTGTACTGGTTCTAAGAATTACTTTTTCTTTCGGGATGGACTTCAGCCGGGAGCGAATTTTTGCGATAGGCCCCCGGAGTCCGCCCCTCTTTGTTTCTGAATGCTTTGATAAAATAGTTGTCATTGGAATAACCGCAATCAGCTGCTATCTCTTTGATGGACATATCACTTCGTGTCAGCAAATCTATAGCCTTTTCAATTCTCAAGGTGGTGAGATAATCAGAAAATATGATGCCGTACTGCTCTTTTAGCAGTCTTGTCAGATAATCCTGGTTCAGGTTAAACGTGGCGGCTACAGTTTTGCGGCTGATTGCCATGTGGAAATGTTCATGTATGTACTCCATGACCCTGTCGCCGGTGCGATAACTTCGGTTTGCATGACCGGAGCTTTTCGAGCGGATAAGCTCCTGAACTTTCAGCAAGGTAGTACGGAGCAAGTTTTTTGTCAGTTCGCAGGGGACTCCATTACAGTGACGGGAACCGATTATTTCGAACAACTTTAATAGTTCTTGATGCCCTTCAAGCGTCTCGTGGAACCACAAATCAGGAAGCGGAGAACGGTTTGTTTCTTCGTCCGCCGAAGTCCAATTGTTCCATGACATTTTGACTACGGTTTTATTGCAGCCGATGCCGAGCCGGTTGCAGTTATATTTCCAGTCGGCGGCGGTCGGGCATTCCCGGACCACATACATGACATCACCCTCCAGCAGTGACTCGCAGATTGGTTGACCGTTGTGTCGCCCCTTAGTTATAAAAACCAGCAGATGGTAGGGCAGGCGGCGACTGCCCGGGAAATCATTGTTCATTTCTCCGGCGAAGAACATGCGCCGGTACAGCTGCTTATTTAAAATATCGTCAATAATTGATAAAAACGCATTATTGACAGGGTCGTTTACCTGCATATCTTTGTCTTAGTTGTTTATGGTATTTATATTGCTGTTTTTACGGATTTATAATAGTTTTGACTGTTTCAGTTAAAATATAGCATGATTTTGCAGTTGTTGCAATATCATTTTAATTATCAGTGAGTTGTTGCTTTTTGTGGGGTGGTTTTAATGCTTTTTTAAGTTTTGTTTTTTACACGGTGGTTATTTTTTAAGGTATTATTTTTGCTGTTTTATGGTATTGATATTACCATTGACAGATTATTCTGACTGATGTATCATATAAGCAGGTCCTGGTATTATGTATCTGTACCGGTTTCACTCTTGAATAATAATGTCCGACGATTATTTTATTTTCGGGTTGTAATTAACATATAAGGTTTAACCAATGAATTTACCTGTAACAAAAGTTGACCGCGTTCCCTGGATGACCGGAAAAAGTTCCGGCGTCATGGTGCATTTCCTGCCGCACATTCTGAATCGGGATTTGTCCCGGACCCCGGAGAAATGGGATGATGTGGTCAATGCCTTTGATGCGGCAAAATTTTGCCGTCAGGTAAAAGATACCGGGGCAAAATGGATTATTTTTCCGTTTGGTCAGAACGAAGGAAAATACTGCTCTCCGAATCCGGTGCTGGACAGTTATATTCCCGATTATACCTGCAAGCGTAACCTGATGAAGGAACTGGCTCAATGCGCCGCTGACATGCAGCTGAAGTTTATAGCGTATCTTCCGGCGGAAGTATGTTTCCGCGAATTGGAATACCGGAATGCCCTTGGCTGGTTCGATGATGAGGATAAGTCAACATTTCAACAACGCTATGAAAAAATAGTCCGGTATTGGGCCGGGGATCTTGGTGATTTGCTTGACGGTTGGTGGTTTGACGGATGCTATACCGCCAGTGAAAAGAGTTTTGTTCCTGCTGATGATAATCGTTGGACCAATGACCGCTTCACCGCCAGTTGGTTTGCTGCGATCCGGGCTGGTAATCCCAATGCCGCGGTGGCGATGTGCCATGGCGCCAACAGCTTTGGCTATGTTTCAGTGGAACAGGATTATCTGGCTGGCGAGATGGGGACTTTGATGCTGCCGCCCGAGGAGTCGATCATGCACAAACATGCGTTGCTCAGTTTAGACTTGTCTACCTGGATATTCTGCATCGACAAGTATCATCCGGAAAAAGAACCTGAGTTACCGGAGCCTCGGTTTGCTTATGAAGAATTGCTCCAATGGCGGAAAGAGTGCTGCCGGCTGGATTGTGCGGTAACCTATAATATTGGTATCTATAGAGACGGCACGATGCCGGATAAATCAATTGAGTGTGTTAAAAAACTTAATAACGCAATAGAGGATTGTTAATATGAAGCTGAAAAGATTATTTGGTCTGGCCGGAATTTTGGGGGCATTACAGTTGATTGCCGGTGATGTCGGCATGATCACGCAAAAAACAAAGATGTTTTATTTGGCCGGAAACAACAGCGGTTTCGGGGTACTGGCCAAATACGCTAAGTCTCCTTCGGAAATCATTATAGAACGTACTACCGGCAAGCCGTCAGGCGAAAGACTGGAACCGTTTTGTCTGATAAAAGTTTTTGCTCCAAACGGTGATGAAGTTGTCTCGAAGATAATTTCCGCGCAGAAAACGGCAACTGAGAAATATACCATTAACATTCCAGCCGGCAAATCCGGTATCTGGCGTTTTTCGGTTTCAGGCGGGCGTCAAAACGATGACTTTACCATCAAGTTCCCGGCAACTGAGAACTGGGGTATCCGCGGCGAAATGGGGATGACTGTTTCAAAGACAATGCCGCAAAAAATGTATCTTTATTTACCTGAAACCGTCAAGAAGGTTATCATGGTGACCTGGGGCTCAAAAAAAGAGCAGCCGAAAATGATATACAGCGGCAAGACGCTTGGAGTAACCCGTAAATCCAGACGTTACCTGACAGTCGAGCAGAATCCGCCTGCCGGAAAAGTTGTAACGGTGGATTTAAAAAATTGCGAGGGGGATGCGATTGCTTTTGATGGCGTACCCGGTTTGCTGTGTCCTACTGAAAAAGCCGCGTTGATACTCAAGGGCGGTACGGTTGAGGCCTCGGGCCTGATCACCGCCGGACCGCTGCAGGCCAGGGCTCGCAAGGTAATGACCGCAATGAAACCGGCAGAACTCAAGGTTCAACTGAATTTCCCGGCGAATGTTCCCGCCGATTTGAAGAATCCACGATTGGAGGCGCTGTTCTATGGTAAATACGGTGTGCTTTCCTCAATCGATTCCACACTGGCTGGTCAGGTACTAGATCCGGCCTCTCCGTTCTACGGAGCTAATTGTGATCCCGCTACTCGCAAAGTGCGCTGGGACAGCTTTCTGAATGGCGGCGTATTGTCCCCGTTTGATGCTTCCGGTATCGCCGGTGCGGTCGCTCTGCCCGGGAAAATGAATCCGGGATATAATAATCAGCAACTGCTTAACCGTGGAGTTTTGGCCGCCTTCTACCATATCGCGTCAATGCAGGGTGATGATATTTTACGCGAAGGAACGCTGGAGCGGAACAGTTATCCGATGACCCATGCGTTTTTTTCTTACAATGGGGCGCTGGCATTGCCGTTGTTCCTGCTCAAAGACAAACTAACTCCAGAACAGCGTAAAGTCTGGATTGAGGCGGTAAAGGCCGTCGGAGATAAAATGGTCAATTTCCGGGCTTATGAATCAAACCAGTGGTCGCATGTCATCTCCGGTTTGTTCTACGCTTATCTGGCTACCGGTGAAAAACGTTTCCTGAAATATGCTGAAACTTATCTGAATGCTTTTGCCGACGGTGCTTTCGGTCCCGACTCCAAATATGGTCAGCATCCGACCGGGTTCTATTTGGAAGAGTATGGTCCGGATGGCAATTACGATCATCTCAGCGCGTTCACTATGGTCAATCTATATTACAAATACAAAGACCTCGAAGGGGCCGATCCGAAACTTGTGAAGAAATTGCATGATATGATCGCGAAGAACCTTTATTTCAAAAGCTTCTATTGGGTCACCCAGCCCAATGGCGGCTTTGTTTGTCCCAGCAGTTTCAACTGCCGGACGTTGTCGCTGCTGGCATTTCCGAGCTATCCCGGTGATTACATCGCAAAGGCGGAATTTCCGCTCAGCCTGACCCGTTTTAAGCTGACAACGCGTCCCGGTAAAGCAGCCTATCCGGCGTCGGTATTCCCGCATCTGGCAAATACGGACGAATGGGCCATGACTTTGATCAAAGAGATGGTTCCGCGTAAGGGAGGGGCTTTTAAAATGAGGAATTTTATGGGCGGTTGGACCGCGGAAGTGTATGACGCTTATAAGCTGCCCGAGTGCAGGTCGAAAGGAGTTCTACCGGTGGATCAGCCCGGTAAGGTTTGGGAATTGCCCGGACAGGTGGCCTGGAATCTGAACGGTATTTACGGGATTGTTTTCTGGGATGTTGTCGGCGCCAACAAAAATAAACGCCTGACCGGCATCTTCGGCGGTGGTCCGACCTTCTTATGCAATAAGAAGTCCGGGGCGATTCTGTGTGCCATGAAGAACAAGTCCTATAACCGGGTCAATGGAATCAATGACTTGACCTTCTCATGTGTATACGGCTTTGACAATGCCGGAAAACTCTATTATTCCGGAACCCGCAGGTCGCAGATGAAGTGGCTGAAAAAGGATCGAGTATTCCAGGTGGAATCTGAAATAATGAAAACAGGCGCCAAGGTATCATGGCGGTATGACCTCAAGTCTGGTCGGGGCATGAAGATCAGCGTTGCTGTGACTCCGGGCAAGCTCAAAGAAACCTGGGTCAACCTGCCGTTGTTCTTCGACAAGGATTCGACAATCAAGCCTTCTCCGAACGGCGGCTGCATCCTTACCTCAAACGGCGCAAGTATCAATATCGGTTTAGATAAATCCATTAAGTCGGTCTTATCTGAAAAACTGCCGACCCCTAATTACACCATCAAGGCATTGAGGATCAAATTGCCGGCAGAAGGCAAAATTGACATTTCCATAAGCTTGTAATTAAATATCCCCGGTCTTGTAAAACCGGGGATTGTCATACCATAGGGTAATTTCTATAACAGCCGTTCCGAAAGCGGGACGGTTGTTAATTCTTTTTCTCGGACGGATATTTGCATCCTGCTAATTTGACAAAATCAAAAAAAGTTATATTTTTGCATAGTGTCATACGTATAACTGTTTTTTGAGGATTTTTGTCAATGACAATGAATGAACTGGCGAAGCTGGCCGGGGTATCGCAAAGCATGATATCCCTGGTCCTGAATAATAAGGCCGAGGGGCGGATAAGTCCTGAGCGCCATAAGATGATTTTGGATTTGGCCAGAAAACATAATTTCCGGATCAACCATGCGGCAAGGCAGTTGCGAACGAGGGAGAAAAAGACTATCGGCATTGCCATGCCTGCTCCGTCAGTCCACAGTTACGGGATGAGAATCGCCAATTTGCAGAGTCAGTTGAACGACCTGAAATATTACGTTGTGTTCGGCTTCTGGAGGTCGGTCGAGGAAGTTCCAAACACCATAAACGAAGTTATCAGTCTCGGGGTTGACGCCCTGATTTGCTGGTATTATCATCCGTGCCTTGAAAAAGAGCGTATACCAATTGCTTTATATGAACAGCAAAAAACAAACTACGACTGCGTTATCATCGATTATAAAGATTATACGGAAAAAATTATTGCTTACGCCAGGAAATTAAATCATCGAAAAATAGGTTATATTGGAAACTGTAAGAGCGCGAATCAGAATTTATCTTTTAAATACTTTTTGGAACAAGCTCCGCTGCATGGTCTTGAAATGAGAAAAGAGTGGATGAAATACGCTGACGGGAAGTTCAGTTCAGGGTTCAAACGATTTGCGGACATCATGGAATGCCGGAACAGACCGACTCTGGTAATTGCTGAAAACGATATTATTGCTCAAGGCGCCTGCTATAAGGCGAATGAGCTTGGTATTACGATTCCTGACGAAGTTTCAATTATTGGAGCCGGCAATTGGGAAATTTGTGAATTTCTGAATCCTAAATTAACTTCATACGCGCTCAACACTGATAAACTTGATGCCGCGTTGATCTCATCAATTTTACAGCGGCTGGACAATCCTGGCTCCCCCTGCAAAATCACCCGTATCGCAGGCGAGATAGTGGAGCGGGATTCGTGCCGCAAAATATAAATCTTTTTAATCAGAAAAAGCCGGCCGGCTGACCTGTTTGAATATTCGTGTGTTACCAATTTATTTATCATCCAACCCGCTTCCTGGAATTGAATATAGAAATATTATACTGACTTTTTGTTGGAACAAATATCGGAATTTATTGTCTTTTTAATAAATAACTGTTGGTTTTTTTCTTAATAAATACAGGATTGAGAATACTTTTTTGATTATATAATGAATGTGATAAGTAAATATATTGTAGTAACCTTTACTCTTTGTATGATCTGGCTGGGAGTGTTTGCCGGTTCTGTGAATAAACACAGTGACGCAAATATTGTCCATCGCTGTGTGACTGCAATGAGTCTGCATGTATCGCATTGCGATGACTCGTGCTTATGGTGTAATGACTGTCATGGCTCACACAAACCTATTGACAACCGGGACTGCGGCAAACTTTCCGGAAAAAAGCGCAATAATCATGTAAAGCAGGAACCCGTAGTAATATGTTTTGAGCGGAAGAAATCGCTTTATTGCTTGCCAGTCGAAGTATTTTCCAAACTCAAACGTGAAAACTTTCCACAAAGATTTCTTGCCTCTGTTATAATTCGGTCCTGATTTCCTTTTTTAATCTTACCAAAAACGTTGCTTCAGGCACAAACTGTATCATCATACGGGATATTTATTAATCAGGAATCAAGGATTGTATTGAAAATGACAAGACACATACAAATTATATTTATTTTATTTATATTCATCCAGGCAGGAAGAGCCGATGAAAAAATAACGCGACCAGCTATTCACGAATCAGGCGGAAAAGTTATCAGCAATCACTCAGGACATAACGATTGCCATGAAAAACACGATCATAACGCCCACTTATCCAGTGATAAAGGACAGCCTGGAGACGATCATTCCGGACATGAGCATGCCGCCAAAGAGCATGATAAAGGCCATGCTGAAAAAGAACATGACAAGGAAAAAACTGCAAATATGGAAAGCAATCATTCCGGACATGAACATGAAGAAAACGGCAGTATTATTTCTCTGACTCCGGAACAGCGCAAAACGGTAAAACTGAAGATATCTAAAGCTGAAGCCGGAGATTTGAAAACAAAAATATTTCTTCCTGGAGAAGTAAAGTTTAACCGGGAGCGGATGGCCCAGATTATGCCGCGGATGCCGGGATTTGTAATCAAAATCCTCAAAAAAGAAGGCGAGGTGGTCAAGGCCGGCGAAGCTTTGGCTGAACTGCAAAGCCACAAACTGGGGGAGCTTAATGCCGAATATCAGTCCGCATTGGAGTTGGAGGATAAATCCAGGGCGGAATTTGAAATTAAAAGTAAGTTACGCAAAAGCAAAGCTGTTTCAGAGATGGACTATATCAAGGCCAGGCAGGAATACGCCAGTGCCCGCGTCGCACGTCATCGGGCTGAAGATAAACTGGCTTCTCTCGGATTTGAACCAGTTTCCAGCGTCAGTCATTCTCATCATAAAGATGAGATATGCACCAGCTATATAATGAAGTCTCCGATTGGCGGAACGGTTATCAATAAAAAGATTACGATTGGAGAGAATTATGCTGACGACAACACCAAAATCCCTTTTGTAATTGCCGATTTGTCGGTATTATGGCTTGACCTGAACGCGCGTCAAAGTGATTTGCCAAAATTGAGAAAGGGGATGCCGGTAATGGTGAGGTTAGGAGAGGGTTTTCCAGATATCAATGGCAAAATTTCCTATATTGCGCCGAGTTTTCAACCTGGGACGCGGACCGTTCTGGTAAGGGTGCCGCTTGACAACAGCTCCGGACGCTTGAAGCCGGGACTATATGCCACTGGTGTTATATCTTTGAGTGGAAAAGATAAAACAGTCGTGGTGTCGCGCTCCGCAGTCATATTACTGGCCGGTGAAAAAGTAGTGTTTGTTCCAGAAGAGCATGGCTTCAAGGCGGTTCCGGTAATAACCGGACGCAGCAATAACGGTTTTATTGAAATAATTTCGGGCATTCATCCCGGAGACAAATATGTTTCCAGCGGCGCTTTCGAACTTAAGGCCGTAATGATTACCAGCGGTATGGACCCCCATGCCGGACATGGTCATTGATCAGAGAGGAAATCACAATGTTCAACTCAATGATCAAAACTTTTTTACATTACCGGACCATCGTGATTCTCGGGTTGGTGGCAGTGGTCGTTTTCGGTATCTATAAATACAGGCAAATGCCGATTGATGCATTCCCTGATATTTCTCCGGTCATGGTGCCGATATTCGCCGAGGCTCCGGGGATGGCTCCGGAAGAAATTGAGCGTCTGATTGCCTGTCCGATAGAGTCGGCTATGAATGGATTGCCGGACGTTACCCTGGTAAAATCCACTTCCGCCTTCGGTATGGCAGTGATCTATGTTTATTTCAAAGATAATGTCGATATCTACTTTGCCAGGCAGCTTGTTTCAGAGCGTTTGAACAGCGTCGTGGACCAGTTGCCGCAAGGACTGGCAAAGCCTGAACTTGGTCCAATATCAAGCGGGCTCGGGCAAGTTTTTATCTATTATCTGAAAGCGGACGGAGAAGTCGATACCGGCGGCAAGGACCTGAATACATATTTGCGCGAATTAAACGACTGGGTTGTGAAGTATCAGCTCCAGACTGTTCCGGGAGTAACCAGTATTTTGTCGATGGGCGGGCATGTTTTGCAATATCAGATCAAACTTGATCCGGACAAACTATACAAATACAACATTGCAATTAATGATATCGTTGACGCGGTCAATAATAATAACCGGAATGTCGGAGGTCAATATCTGGTCATAGGTTCCGAAGAATACCTGGTTCGAGGAATCGGTTTGTTGCGAAACCTGACGGATATTGAGGATATAACCGTTAAAGAAACCGGGGGTATCCCTGTTCATGTCAAAGATGTCGCAACTGTCGAATACGGTCGTGAACTCCGACGTGGCGTGGTGACGCACAACGGAAAAGAGGAGATCGTCTCCGGCCTGGTGTTGAAACTTTACGGAAAAAACACTTCTGAGGTTATTTCATCGCTTTACCGGAAGATAGAAGAGCTGCAACATAATTTGCCGTCCGGTGTAAAGCTGGTGCCGTATTACGCTCAGGCAGACCTGGTCAACAATGCCACCGATACTGTGAAGAACGCTTTGTTGCAGGGCATTGTTCTGGTGATGATCGTACTGTTTCTGTTTCTGGGAAACTTCCGGGCTTCACTGATCGTGGCTTCATCAATGCCGTTTTGTGCAGCGGTCGCGATCATCGGCATGAATATGCTGGGGATATCAGCCAATCTAATGTCGCTTGGCGGTATTGCCATTGCATTGGGGATGCTGGTAGACGGTTCGATTGTTGTTACGGAAAATATCATCAGGTGCCTCAGCCTGACTGAAAACAAGGAACTTAGCCGAATCAGGATCATTGAAAAGGCTGCGTGTGAAGTAGGTCGCCCAATTGCCTTTGCTCTGATCATTATAATTGCGGTATTTGTTCCTTTATTCGCACTTGAGGGCGTGGAAGGTAAAATGTTTAAACCAATGGCATTAGCCGTTATTCTGGCACTGTTCGGATCGATATTCGCTGCCGTTGTGAATGCGCCTGTGCTAAGCAGTATTCTGTTGAAACCTCAGAAGGAAGCCGGCCTGCAGCTTCTGCGCCGGTTGGACGACATCGTTTATCGTCCGGCCCTCAAACTGGCCTTGAAAGTCAGGTATCTGGTTTTTGCGGCTGCGGCGATAGGGGTGGCTTTGAGCATCTGGGCCATGGCTCTTGTCGGTAAAGAGTTTATGCCGACCCTTGAGGAAGGTTCGATCCTGATAGGAGTCAGTATGGTTCCCTCCATCAGTTTGGATAAAGCGGAAGCAACAGTGAAAGAACTCGAGCGCAGGATTATGAAGCTTCAACCTGTCCGGGAAACCGTATCCAGAATTGGTCGCCCGGAAGCCGGAAGCCATCCCCACCCGGTCAATTATGCAGAAATTCATATTGAATTGAAACCAGATAGTAAATGGCTGGGATATGACAGCAAAAAGCAGATTATCAGTAAACTGCGGGAGGAGCTTTCACATTTACCAGGTGTCAACCTTAACTTTTCGCAGCCGATCCAAAACGCTTTTGATGAATTGTTGTCAGGTATAAAAGCTTTCTTCGCGATCAAACTTTACGGGGAAGATCTTGAAGTGCTGAAGACCAAGGCTGAAGAGATTCATAAAGCGATTGCAGACATTCCCGGGATTGTGGACCTGGCGGTGGAACAAAGTTATGGACAGCCTCAGGTTCAAATTATCTTTAATCCGGAAAAAGCGGCCCGGTACGGAGTGTCAGGAGATTCCGTTATGCAGCTGATAGAGACTGCGGTCGGCGGCAAAGATATTGGCAATATTTATCAGAACACTAGACGATATGCCATTCATTTACGTTATAATGAAAAATCCCGGCAGGCTCCGGAGGTTTTGGAACAGCTTCAGATAAGAGCAGCAAATGGTCACAATATCATGCTCAAACAAGTCGCTGATATCAAAATCACCGAGGGGCCTGTCCAGATCAATCGCGAAAAAAATCAACGACGATGGATCATCCAGGGTAATATTCAGGGGCGGGCATTGAATCATATCGTGGAAGACATCAAACAAAGAATTGCCGAACGGGTTAAACTGCCGCCAGGTTACTATGTCGAGTTCGGAGGCCAGTTTGAGAATCAGCAGCGCGCTATGCGGAAACTGATGATTATTGTGCCGATAGTTATTGCCGTTATTTTTATTCTTTTAAGCATGACTTTCAAATCGATTCGTCATGCGGCGATCGTTATGGTGAACGTCCCGCTAGCCATGATCGGTGGAGTGCTTGGATTGCTGATTACTGATCAGTTTCTTTCGGTTCCGGCCTCGGTTGGTTTTATTGCCCTGCTTGGAATAGCCATGCAGGATGCAGTGGTTCTGGTCGCGGACTTCAATCAGTTAAGAGAAGAAGGTGTTCCTTTGAAAGATGCGGTTATCGAGGGAGCGTTGATCCGCTTCAGACCGGTTGTTCTGACCACTCTGACAACTCTGCTTGGGCTTCTGCCTTTGTTGCTGTCTGGCGGAGCGGGTGCAGAGGTTCAGAGACCGCTGGCGGCAATTGTTGTCTGGGGATTGATCAGTTCCACGTTGCTGACATTGTTTTTACTGCCTTCTTTTTATTATGTTGTTGAAAGAGTTGCGGATAAAAAAACTCTGAAACAGCAACAAAAATCAAATATAGTTGAAAGTTAAGTTAAGAGCAGTCGGATTGAGTTTATCGACACGCAACTCGCTAAAACTGGATTTGTTATATTTTATATTCTGTCAGCGGAAGAAATTCCGTTGATGGAATATATTTATTTTCACGAACGGAGAATGAGGTCTCGCCGTTGAATCTTGTTCGACCCGCTGGTCGCCGGAAGCGAAAATAAGTTGGCGAACAAAGTTCGCCGCAGTAACATCATTTTGCCCGTAGTGATGTTTTTGATTTCAAGCTCGTTGCTGCTTAAATCAAAGACGTTGTGCGGAGGGCATGAGTTGCCGGCCAACCGAGTGACCGATTAGACGGCCACGACAAAAGTAAAAAAGAAAGAAAAATTTTACATTATTCCGCCCCGGCACGTTGCCGGACTGGATCCAACGCAGGAGCGTTGGTCGCCGCAAGCTGCGAAAGTAAGTTACGCAATTTATTGCGTGTTAAGTAGTTCAATTCGCTCGGAGTGATGGTTTTGAAAAACGATTCAGAGTTTTTCAAAAGCGTTGAACGCAGGGCGTAATTCGCAGCAATTCGGCATTGCCGACTTTTGTCGGTCTCGTCCGATTACTCAAGTCGTTATTTTTTTGCATATTCTTCTTCTTTGCCTGTTGACTTAGTGCATTTTGCAATGTATGTTTATCGTTAAACATAAACAACAGGGTTTGATTGCAATGGATAATAAAAAGAAAGTAACGTTAAAAAGCATAGCGGCGGAATGCAATGTTTCGGCGATGTCTGTTTCACATGCATTGAATCCTCTAAAGCAGCATCATGTCAGTAAGGAAACTCGAGAAAAAATCCTGAAAGTAATCAAAAAATATAATTTTACCAGAAATATATCAGCCAGCAGGTTGAGGAGACAAAAAACAGATTGTATTACTTTGATCATGGGGGTTCGGGTAATGCGCGGTCCGCAGAGCGCGCCGGATTTTGACGCTCACAATGATATTATGAGCTGGGGTATTGTTCGTGGTATCATAATCGAGGCCAGAAGGTTTAATTATGACGTAAAACTCGAAGCGTTAGTGGATGTGGGGCTGACTGAAGACGTGATTAACCATATAAAACCGGAATTGACTGATGGTGTTATTTTCGAAAGCGCCTCGGAGATGGAAGAAGTTATAGAATACATAAAATCATTGGAGATACCTTATGTCGTTTTGAATTCTTCAGGTTTTAAAAAAGAATCACTGAAGATGAAAACCGTTTCTTTTAAGATGGAGACGGGTATACGTGCGGCAATTGATCACCTTTGTTCCAGCGGCAGAAAAAAAATCGCATATGCCGGCTGTGAAAGGTCAGTATTCAGTAACAATAATTTTAAGATTGTGATGGAGGCCCTGAAGGAAAAGAACCTGTTTGATGAAAAGCTTGTATTTGACGTCAGAAATTTTATGGATATAAAGAAACTGGTAAGCCGCTGGGGTGATAAATTGGAGTTTGATGCTTTGATTGGGCTTAATGACACTGTTGGCGACCTGTTTTATAAAGAGCTCACGTTTGCCGGTTTTAAAATACCTGAGGACTGTGCGATTATCGGGATTGGAGGAGTACCGATATATCAGGCGCCTGGATCAAGTTGTCTATCCAGCGTAAAGTTGCCGTTTTATGGGCTTGCCTCGGCGGGCGGTAATGCTCTTGTGAGCATGATCGACAAGGGGCAGTTGACTTTGCCGGAAAATAGATATTTAAAAACCGAATTTATCAAAGCAAAAACATCTTAACATTTGAAGAAATATTAATATGGCAGGAATACGGCAAAATTATCTTGAAAGGGGGGATGTGTTGTTATATATATAAAAACCTATGCCCGGATTTTAAGAGACAAATGTATTATATGCTTAAACGCTTGAAATATTAACTTTTGATCCGTTTTTGCTTGTTGCAAACTTCCGGTTGACTCTGGTAGCCGGACGCTGACAAAAATCGATCCGGCATTCGACATCATCGCATCAGAAGTAAAATTTATTCCCTATTGAACTGTATTAGAAGAATTTGAGTAGATAAATAATAACTAAAGAAGGTGTACTATGATAATAGCACAAAAAAAACAAAGTTTCACTTTAATTGAGCTGTTGGTTGTTATTGCGATAATAGCGATTCTTGCGGCCATGTTGCTGCCGGCATTAAATCAAGCTCGAGACTTGGCAAAAAGAACGACCTGCGTGAATAATCAGAAACAGATTGCTCTATTCCTTCAACTTTATGGAAACGATATGAATGGCTGGCTGCCGCAGACGAGAACGGCTTCCGGAGCAACGGCGTCGGGTGATCAGGCGCTTTGGGCATGGCCGTTTCAGCTTATCAGAAACGGATATATCGGTCCAGTTGATAAGTTCCCTGCAGTTTATATATGCCCCAATGCTGTTGGTTATTTATATTACGAACGTTTTCCGAATGTTGCTTCTCAGCAGTATTATTACTACGATTGGACCTTTTACGGCCTCAATCAGTATTACTGTACTGACACCAGCGGATACGGGGTTAAAGGCCCGGTAAAGCTGAGTTCTACAAGAAACGGTTCAGAAGTTTTTTTGACTTCTGATGCTATTTACGGAACAATAACTGATCTGGACACAACTCAGCGCCGAGGCAGTAATTCTATTCAGCCTCCGGTGGGTAATCTCGGCGTTTTGACACGCAGGATTGATGACAGGCACTCCAATCAAAGTGTCATAAGTCACGCTGACGGCCATGTAGGAGTGTACAAAAATGCTTTTTCTAATATACAGAACAGAGTCAGCGGCGAATACTTTGCGCCTGTTAAATAATTGAAATAAGGAGTTATTTTCATGCTGCGTTTCGGAATATTTATTTTTTTGTTGTTGGTCTGTGATGTTATCGTAGACGCGGGTCAGCTTCAAAATCAGATACTGACTGTACCATTTAATAAAAAAATAGTTATCGACGGCAGGGTCGGCGGGAATGAGTGGTCTAATGCCGCTGGAATCCAGGGATTTTCAAAGGTGAAAACTCAGCTCCTGATGACTTCCGAAAAGTGTTTTACCTTGCTGGCAAGAGATGCGGAAAACCTCTACTTTGCAATTCAAACGTCAAATGACGGACAGGAGACTGGAACCGGAACTGTAGCGTTGGTTTCTAAAAGAGACGGAAATATTTGGAATGATGATTGCGTCGAGCTGAACGTATCTCCAAACGGGCAGGACAGATATGTTTTTATAATTAATTCCAAAGGGGTCATGTATGATGCGTTGAATGGAGATAAATCCTGGAACTCGGATATAAAAGTTGCAAACATTGACCAGAGCGGGTGTTGGACTATAGAGGGAAAAATTCCGCTATCCCAACTGGGCGGCAATAAGCTAAAAAAAATAGGCATAAATGTTTGCAGAACCTGGACAAAGTATTCAGCTTCTGATGCTTTCGGGGTGGGCAGGTATAGTGACACTTCAACTCAATTGCTATTGGATAAACCAGCTCCAGCAGTAAGGGAAAACATCTTTGAAGGCATTAATCGTGACAGATTTGAGACAGAGCTGGAAATATTTAATCCTGATCAGAAACAACTGGTCCTGACATATGGCATAAAAAGCATCGGCAAGGATCTACTTACCCGGATTCCAACCGGGTGGTCCGCGAATAATACGGCATTGAGAGTCAGTCCGGAATCAGTGCTTGTCTGCAAGTTGCAACCGGACAAATATGCAAAGATGTTTTACATCAGGAAAATACCCGTTCGCGTCGGAGACGTTGTTAAATTGGAGGTGAAAGCTAAAGGAAAGGACGAGTTGAGTCCGGGATTTATATTTTACGGGAAAAAGTATATCTGCAGTGAATCAGCAAAGTCAGAGAAATTGTCTGCTGAATGGACCAGGCATACTTTTGTGTATAAGGTGCCGGCCGAACTGAAAGGACATTCGGTAAGTTTTATTCGGGCTTATGTGAACATGAAAGGTGCCGGTGAAATTAACATAAAAGAAATAAAACTGGAGCTGAATGGCAAGGTCGTTGACGTAAACGGCACTTTCGGGAATTTCAGAAAACAAGGTATTGATAAACATAAGACGGTAAAATTTAATGACAAACGAAGTGTTGTAAAAATAGCGGAAAGGCTTCCAAAAGGAAGGATGGCTTTTGAATTCTCATATATGCTTAAAGATGCAGCTGGAGTTTACTATTTTCGGAGAAGCAAGTTTGAGAAGGGGGCATTGGAAAATCCTGACCCACGCCCCTGTTCGGTGAATAAAGTAATTGCCGGAAGTCTGAATTTACGGGTGAGGCATTATCCCGGATTCAAAAGAGCGGCAATAGAACTACAGCCGTTTGCCTGGAAAAAAGCACACATAGCAAGAGTTGTTGCAACGTTGAGATCCAGTACTGAAAAGTCGCGCCGGATTGAACTGAAAAATGGAAAATTATTCTGGCATGGGACAGCAGGTTTGAGTGATTTCCACAATTGTGTTTTAAATGGAGGGATATACGTTTACGGGGAAAATGGCAAAGTTTTATATTCTAATGACAAGGCTTTTTCTCTGAAAATAAAGTCATTTGACTGGGAAGGGAAAAAACTTGGTATTTCCAGTAAAGTAATAAAGCCGTTTACCCCCTTGAAAGTTACTGGTAATTCTGTTGAAGCAGTAATGCGCACACATACATTATCAGCGAGCGGACTTTTGTCGCAGGTCAATTCGCTTGGCGAAAACATATTGGCCGGTCCGTTGACATATAAGCTGGTCATTAACGGCAAGGTAAAAAAATGGCAGTTTGAGGACCTGAAATTTATTAAAAAAGATGCAAATGAAGTTCAGGCCGTTGCGTCAGGCAGAGCCGGCTGGGTAAAGTATAAAGCGCTCATAACATTTGATTACGATGGTTTCATCTGGGTGAAAGTTAATCTTTCAGCTGATAGTCCTGTTAAAATAGACGCCCTTTCGATTGAAGTTCCTTTGAAAAGTAAATATTGCACATTAATGCATGCGTTCGCTGATCGTATCAGAAACAATCCCAGTGGTTATATCCCTGCCGGTAAAGGTAAAGTATGGGATTCAAAAAATTTAGAAAGGCGTATGGTAAGGGGTAAGTTATTGATTGCGGACGGTTTTACCCCTTATATATGGCTGGGAGAAGACGCTAGAGGATTGTGCTGGTTTGCGGATTGTTCGGCAGGATTCAGTTTGCAGAGCAAGACCCCGCAAATGAGTATTTATCGCAATTCAAAAGATATTGTCACGCTGAATGTTGACATTATCAACAAACCTGTTGAATTGAATAAACCCAGAAGTTTTGAATTCGGCATGCAGGCGACTCCGGTAAAACCGCAACCGGGCGGGATGCGCAATTGGAATTTTAGTGCAAGTTATAAAATCCCGGGTATGTTGAATATAGGTTTGAGTATTCATGGAAGAGGGCAGGCTAAGGCTTCTAACTTGAACAGCGAGCCATTGAACTCAGATTACAGCTATATCAGTTATCTGGGTAGCATAACCGGAACTGGAAAAGAGTCTCCTCAAATCATTGATAAATGTTTCAAAAATGTTTATCCGGCATATCTCAAATGGATAGAGTTGAATAAAAATGGTCATCTGGCTTATGCAAAACGCTACATGCGGAAGAATGAGACCTATGAACAATTTTGTCACCGTTTTCTGCTGCACTATATGAAAATAGCGTCTGAGGTAGCCGCGCAAAGCGATCGAATTCTGCCTTATACGGATCCGCGGCTTTGCGATTACGGCAATCCCGCAGTCGACTATTATATTTGCGAGTGGTGGAGTCCGCAGCCGGTATCGTACCTTGGGGTCTTCAGAAGTTCTTTGACGCCGAGCCAGCGTGATTTCTTTCTGAATATTTACAAGAAAATCATATTGGCCGGGAAAGGAAAAACGGGTATTTACATAGACGACAGTTTTCTGGTTCCGGGTGATGATGTGAATAATGGAACCGCGGTAATGGACCAGGATGGGAAAATTCACTCCAGAGTAGGAATTTTAGCTCTGCGTGATTTGGTCAAAAGGTTGGCTGTTTTGATGGATCAGATGAACGTTTCGCCAAGGCTCTTGATGATCCATATGACCAATAGCCTGATTATTCCCGGACATAGTTTTTGCGATATTACCTATGACTGGGAAATGGAGTATGGTACAAAGGATTTTCAGGACAGATTTTCTTTGGATTTCATTCGCGCTGAGTCGACCGGAAAACAGATTGGCGCTTTAGGAGCGGTGCTGGAGGGGATTCACAATGTGGAAAATCTGCCCGGGAATGATAAAGAAAATATGAAGCGTTTGACCAGAACTTCTCTGGCGCTTCAATTGCTTCATGAAATTATATCAAACACCAGAAGTCATGCCTGTGATCCCGGGGTTATATTTGAGGTTCGCAATATCATGCACAATTTCGGGATTGCTGATAAAAAATGCAAATTTGTCGGTTACTGGCAAAAAGACAGTAAAGTTAAGGTTTCCGGTGGAGATTTTAAGTGTTCATACTATATTAATGGGAATAAAATAATGCTGATAGTCAGCAATATGGGAACCCGCGGAAAAGCCCATATTCATTGGGAAAACCGGAAGACCGGACTTGTTGATCTGGAAGGCGGGCAAATATATCCGAATGGTACGGTCGAGATCCCCGGACATGATTTTAAAATTTTATTATTGGAGAAAAAATAATGTTGAAAAGTTTTGCATTTGTCATAATCGTCGTTTTGACCACCTCTGTTTTTGCTTCTGATAAAATTTACGTTGACAACGTAAAAGGAAATGATGAAAACATCGGTTCAAAATCTGCTCCATTTAAGACGTTGAAAAAGGCCTGCCTTAAACTCAAACCTGGTATGACTCTTTTCCTGGTTCCAAACAATAAACCATATAATACGTCCCTGGTATTGAGCAAACTGCCTTCTGAAAAGGACAAAGTCATTACCGTTGACGGTCAGAATTCTGTACTCAATGGCCTGACTGACACTCGAAGCAAGTGGACAAAAGTCGGTAACGGGCTTTATAAGAGAAGCGTAGATCCGCGCATTCAAGTCAGACGGCATTTTATGGTGATAGATGGCAAACTTCAGAGAATGGGCATTTACGCCAAATTGAAACGCCCGGAACTAAAAGCTCCTTCCAGTTTGAAAAAAGGAGAATGGTCCTATGTTAAGAGCGAAAAAAGCCTGTATTTAAAGCTGGCGGATAATAAGGGCATAAACGATATTTCATTGCTTGAGCCTTCAGATATAAGTTATAGCGGGGTCATGATAATTAACTCTTCTGATGTTGTTGTAAAAAATCTAACCGTTGAGTATTTCAAGAATGACGGTTTCAATATTCATGGCGATTGTAAGAATGTGCGCTTTGAAAACATTGTTGCTAAATACTGCGGTGATGATGGAATCAGTGCTCATAACAACAGTATAATAACTGTGAAGAACTTCGCGTCGGTCGGCAACGTGTCAGCGATATGTCATGTTAACGAGTGTGAATCTTATAACGAAAATATTCTTATAGTCGACAGCTTCGGAACTGATATCTATCTGCTTAATAAGGCCAATACATTCAAAAATTTGATCGTTAATTCCTCCGGCTTTGTCCGGTTCAATAAAGGGGCTTTGAGGGTGGAGAATGCTTTGTTTTCCAACCCGGCCGGAAGTTCTCGCGCAACATTCGGTATAAGCGTAAAAAACGCTGAATTTAAGAATGTGATGGTTAAAGGACGTAAAATCGGCAAGAATGATTCTAATGCGAAGATATTCAATGAAAGCTCAAAAGGCTTTGACGATTCTTTTGTTGCAAAAACCAGAGCAAGCCAATTTTTTGCCAATGTGAAAAAATAAAATTTGGCTGAGTCAGTGATTTTGTCCAAGCGGTTTTCCAGCATTATTCGCGCTGGGATTATTGCCGATAACCTTTAATCAGAATATTTTCCCGGTTGGATTTTGTTTCTATGCGCCAATGGATGGGGCAGAGGTTGTTGAGAAAAACACGGTCATGGCTGATCAACAGTAAGGCTGCCTGACAGTCCGCCAGTGCCAGTTCAAAGCATTCGATTGAGGGCAGATCCAGGTGATTGGTCGGTTCGTCCATAATAATCAGACTGGTGGGCCGCAGTACTCCGAGGCCGAAAAATAATTTCCGCCATTCCCCCGGACTGCATGATCGTGAATCCAGAACCCGCTCGGGAACGGACCCCAGTGAGGCCACAACGTTCATGACTTTGCTGAAATCGTCTTTGCTCAATTGCCGCAATGAACAATAAATGTAGTCAGTCAGGGCTTCGTCAAGTTCCTGCGGCAGATAAACATATTCATCTTCACTAAGTTTTAATTCGGAGACTATTTGTCTGATTATAGTGCTTTTTCCTGAGCCGTTATCTCCAAACATCGCGATACGGTCTTTGCTGCCGATGCGCAGTTCCGGGACGATAAGTTTCCGTTCTGAACCCAATTCGATGGTTCGTTCGGGAAAGTCCAGCAGGACGTTTTTCGATGAATAGCAGCCATAGGGAATCTGAAGTTTGTAATGGGGAGTTTTGACTTTTTTCAGATTATTGAATGCGTTGTTGAGTCGATTAATCTTCTCAGACTGTTTCCCCGCAAAATCACTGGCGGCACGGGAACGGCTGGTTACTCGCGCCGCATCGATCTTTGACTTGGCGTCGTGATCTTTACGGGAAATTTTGCGTTTGGAATTGCGGTTTCCGGCCAGTTGCTCTTTTTCCCGCCGGCGCTGTAATTCCCGGCGGTTTTGTTTAAGTTCCTCTTTGAGCTGCCGATGTATTTTCAACTGTTGTCCGCGCACAATTTCGGCCTGTTTCAAGCCAGTTGAATAGTTGCCGGAGCGAATGATGGGATGGGCTTTTTCCAGAAAAAGGCATTGAGAGCAGAGCGTATCCAGCAGTTCGCGGTCGTGACTTACAAGAATTCCGATGCCCTGAAAATTATGCAGTTCCCGGGCCAATTGCTCCCGTCCGGAAGCGTCAAGATGGTTGGTTGGTTCGTCAATACAAAGGATATCCGGACAGTTGAACAGCGCCGTTGCTATTTGGATTTTTTTCCGTTCCCCCATCGACAATGAATTCCAGCGTTCTTTCATGTCTGCTGAGAGATTTAGGTTTTGCTGCAAATGAAAAGCATATGAATCGTAAGTATTGAAAAACTCATCGCAGTTGAAAGGCGGCAGCAATACTTCCTGTTCACAGAAACTGATGTTTCCGGAATTCTGCACGACCCCTGAATCAGGAATAATCTGTCCGGCCAGCAGTTTCAGAAGCGTGGTTTTGCCTGAACCGTTAGCGCCGATTATTCCCGTCCAGCTGGGAGAAAACTGGATGGTCAACTCCTGGAATAAGGGTTGGGCCGCTGATTCATATTCAAAATTTATGTGTGATAACGCAAGAAAACAAGACATAACAGTACCTTTTAACAAACACTTTGCCAGGAATGATCTTCCTGGTTTCAGGATAAAAACCACCGGGAAAATCCCGGACAATTCTGTTTGTTATTTGCGCACTGGTATGACCTCCATTGTTTTTTATTAAAATAGTAGGCTTAAATTAAAAATCAAGCATTAAAGCAGATAAAATTAAGGAGCGAAGTCTTGTATGGGGACTGCCTCAGTCTTTTCTTGAGCTTTAAAAAAAATTTTTAATTATATCGCACCGCGTCGTACGCGGACGCGATCCAACGGCGGAACGTTGTGGTCGCGTTGCGCCATTTGTGTCCTTGCCCTGGTTGTTGTAATTAGCCTTAAGACTGCTAAGGATATCTGTATTAATCAGAAAAAGAATCCGTATTTCCGGCTCGCCTTGTTTCTGCAAATATTTTGGACATTAGAGATGGAATGACTCAACATCAGTTCTTGAAGTGGCTGGGGGGCTGTCCGAATTGTTTTTTGAATTCTTTGGAGAAATGGAATTCGTCGTAGAAGCCCAGTTCGGCAGCGGTTTCTTTGACCGAGGCGCCGCTGTATAAGCGCTCTTTGGCGCGGGTCATGCGTTCCCGGCGAATATATTCTTTCAGCGGCATCCCGAATTCATTCGGAAAGTTATGCGACAGAAACGAGGTGGAACAGCCGATCATGCCGGCCAGGCTGGAAAGTGTCAACTTTTCCGCAAGATGCGTCTGGATATAATCCTCGAGCCGTTCCGCCCATGGTTTGCCGCAGTAACGGATGATCTCGTTTTCACTGATGTATTCGCTCAAATACTTCAACAATACACCGATATCGTACATTTCCTGAAACGACGCCTCACGGTTTTTCTTCAATAACCGCTCCTCCGCTTTATCCTGAAGTTCATATTTTTTCTCCCGGTCGCGAAGCTGTCCGAAAACGATGGCTCCGAGATAGAGTCCTTTGCGGTCATAAAGTGGAACGATTCCCTCCAGTAAACCGGCATGGCAATGATAAATATGCACATCTCCGGTCTGTTTGGCGATGCTCAAGTGTTCACGGTCGCACTTGACGCAGTGTGCGTCGAATGCCTCGTCCTGACGATGCAGTCGGCAGAACGGCGACATTTCCTTGATATTGAAGTTGTCCACTTCGCATTCCTGCAAATCGAAAAAGGTGATTCGCAGGTCGAGAACCCGGAACAGCAGTTCCATGATCTCGTTCATTTTCCCGGTCTGCATCGCATATTTCAGCATTTCTTTAATCCTTCATTATGGACGATTTTTCATCACACGTTTTTATCTCTCAAGGCGAATCAACCTCGATGTGATGCGGACGAGACGTCCGCGTTCCCAGGCTTCCCGCGTCCGTAAGGAGCGTAGCGACTGAAGTTTGACGCGGTTCATCGCACCGGCACGTTGCCGGTAATTTATATTAAATTGCAGAAATTGCCAGCTTTTACATGTAAAAAAATCCTCATCCATTCAAAAAAACTCTCTTCCGGGTTATCATTAGGACCAACAATCATCAACCATCAGGAGAATATCATGTCAAAACCAACTACCCGGGAAATTGTCGCGAAAGCCTGGAAGTCCGGCCTGGTCGTGCCGGGCTTCAACATTCCTTATCTGCCGATGATGGAACCGGTCGTCCGCGCTCTGCGCGACTGCAACAGCGTCGGGCTGATCATGGTCGCCAGGCTGGAATGGGAGAAGTTCGAATCGGGCAGTCTTCGGGTGATCCGGGACGAGTATGTCAAGGTCAGAGACGAAAACCATACCCGGCTGCATCTGGACCATGTCCCGGTGATCGACGAGGATAATCTTCAGGTCGACTACATGGCGATCATCACCGAGGCACTGGAACACGGGTACGAGTCGGTCATGATCGACGGATCAAGACTGTCATTGGCGGACAACATCGCCGCGACCAAAGCCATCGCGAAACTGGCGCATGAATACGGCGTGCCAGTGGAAGCTGAACTTGGAGCTGTGCTGGGACACGAAGCCGGACCTTTACCTCCTTATGAGCAACTTTTTGCCAGTAAAAAAGGTTTTACTTCACCTGACGAGGCCAAACGCTTTATCGAAGAATCCGGCTGCGACTGGCTGTCGGTGGCGATCGGCAATATTCACGGGGCGATTTCCACCGCCGGAAAACAGAAGGAGAAGCCGCGCGCCCGGATCGATCTGGAGCATCTTGCTCAACTGAACGACGCGGCGCAAGTGCCGCTGGTCCTGCACGGCGGCACCGGGATCGCGCCGGAATATGTCCGGCAGGGCGTCAAACTCGGGATCGCCAAGATCAACGTCGCCACCGCGATCCGTCAGCCTTATGAAAGACTGTTGCCGCAGGGCGTGGAGCTGGCGCAGGAGGCGGTCTACCAGACGATGATCAAGTTGCTGCGTTATGAACTGAATATTGAAAATTCCGCTGAAACTTTGCTTAAATCTAATAATGAGGTGAAATGATGTCCGCTCAAACTCAAACCACTTTCGCGCTGTACTTCGGCAATCGCGGCTTTTTTCCGGAAAGCCTGATCGCGTCCGCCCGCCGGGAACTGACTGCCCGACTCGACGCCCTTGGGATCAAGTCAATTTGTCTGCCGGAGGACGCCACCCGTTACGGCGCGGTCGAAACCTCGGCCGAAGGCCGCGTCTACGCCGAATTTCTGGCAAACCACCGGGGCAAATATCAGGGGGTGATCTTGTGTCTGCCGAATTTCGGCGACGAAAACGGCGCGGCCGAGGCGTTGCGCGACTGCGGCGTGCCGATCTACATCCTGGCCTATCCCGACGAACTGGACAAAATGGATTTTGCCTCCCGGCGCGATGCCTTTTGCGGCAAACTGTCGATCATGGACGTGTTCAGCCAGTACAAGATCCCGTTTACCGCCTGGGAGCCGCATACGCTGTCGCCGTCTTCGGACGAATTCGCGGGGCAGATGCGCGAATTCGCCGCGGTCTGCCGGATCGTCGGCGGCATGAAACGCTGCCGGATCGGCGCGATCGGGGCGCGTCCGACCGCGTTCAAGACCATCCGTTTCGATGAGACAACCCTGCAGAAATACGGCATCACCGTGGAGGTTTTCGACAACTCCGATCTGTTGTTGGAAATGAATAAAATATCCGACGCCGACCCGGATTTGGCGGCAAAAATCGAACGTTTCAAAAACTACACTGACTGTTCGGAGGTCCCGGCCGATAAACTGACCACGCTGTCCCGGCTCTCGCTGGCGCTGGACCGGATGATAGAAGCATATCAACTTGACGCTATGGGGCTGCGCTGCTGGTTCGACCTGGAACAGACGTTGAACATCTCCCCTTGCGTCGTGTTGAGCGAACTCAACGACAGGGGCT
Source organism: Victivallales bacterium (assembly GCA_963678305.2). GTDB lineage: Bacteria > Verrucomicrobiota > Lentisphaeria > Victivallales > Victivallaceae. The sequence continues at coordinate 448,438 of CAXXVV010000017.1, read as the reverse complement.
TCCCGGCGGCCTGCGAACTGGATATCGGTAACGCGGTGGCGATGTACGCGCTGCAGCTGGCCTCCCAGGAACCGGCGACCTGTCTGGATTGGAACAACAATTACGGCGAAGATCCGGACAAATGTATCCTGTTCCACTGCGGCCCGGTGCCGCAGTCGCTAATGACCGCCAAAGGTAAAGTGATCGACCATCCGATGTTCGCCAAAGTCCTTGGTGACGGCTGCGCCTACGGCTGCAACATCGGCCGGATCAGGCCAATGGAGTTCTCTTTTGCCTCGACCACCACGCTTAATGGTCAACTGCGCTATTACGTGGGCAGCGGCGAGTTTACTGTCGATTCGATCCCGCCGGAATTCTTCGGCTGCGCCGGAGTGGCGGAGATTCCGGGGCTTCAGCGCAAAATCAACCGGCTCGGCTATGCCGGATACCGCCATCACGTCGGAGTCTCTCCCGGCCGTTGGAAACGGGCCGTTCGGGAGGCTTTCAATCGCTATCTCGGTTACACTGAAACGGAACTGTAAATCATGAGTTACCTGGGCATAGATATCGGTACCAGCGGCTGCAAAGCGGTGGTCTTCGACTGTTCCGGCCAAACCTTGAGCAGCGCGCACCGGACTTATCCACTACTGCATCCCGCGCCGGGACGCGCGGAACTCGATTCGCGCGGCGTGATTGACGCCTGTTGCGAAGTTATCGCAGAAACGGCGCGAGCGGTCAAATCAGACCCAGTCACGGCACTCGCAATATCGAGTCAGGGCGAGGCATTCACCCCGGTCGGCGCGAACGGCGAATACCTCGATAACGCGATGGTGTCGTCCGACAGTCGGGCGGTCAGGCTGATCGACCCGTTTGTTGAGGCTTTCGACGTGGAACGACTCTACCGGATTACCGGACATACCCCGTCTCCGCTGTTTTCGCTCTTCAAACTGCTCTGGCTGAAAACGCACCGGCCGGAGATCTGGAGCAACAGCGACCGTTTCCTCTGTTTCGAGGATTTGCTGCATTTGCGGCTGGGAATCGAGCCGGCTATGGGCTGGCCGCTGGCTGGCCGGACGATGCTCTTCGATGTGGAAAATCACGTCTGGCACCCGGATATCCTCGCGGCTCTGGAACTTGACGCGCGGCGTCTGGCCCGGCCGCTGCCGAGCGGGAGTATCGCCGGGATCATCCCGGACCGGGTCGCCGCCGAACTCGGATTACCGCGCGGGGGCAAAGTAGTCACCGGAGGACACGATCAAACCATCGGGGCGCTGGGCGCCGGGGTCATCGAACCCGGAACCGCAATGTACGCGGCGGGGTCGGTGGAGTGTCTGTGTCCGGTCATCTCGCAACTTACGTTGAGCGACGAACTGCGCCGCAATAATCTGTGCTGTTACGATTACAGTTTGCCGAAAACATACACGTCGGTTGCCTACAGCCTGACCGGCAGTAATCTGCTGCAGTATTTCAAGGAGAACTTTGCGACCGAAACCGGTTACGACATGTTAGCGGCGGAACTGCCTGAGTCGCCTTCCGGTTTGCTGGTGCTGCCTTATTTCACGCCGTCGGGAACGCCGTATTTCGACCCGGTGACGCCGGGCGCGGTTATGGGGTGGCGACTGTCGACTTCGCGCGGTGAACTGCTCAAGTCACTGCTGGAGGGCGTCGCCCTGGAAATGAAACTCAATCTGGCGCTGCTGGAAAATTCCGGGGTGCATATAGAACGTCTGATCGCCACCGGCGGCGGTTCGCGACTGCGGCAACTGGTCCAACTCAAGGCCGACGTCCTGAACAAACCGATCGAGACTATCGAAGTCGGTGAAGCCGGTTGTTTCGGGGTTGCCTGCCTGGCGCAGAGCGCCGATACCGGAATCCCGGTTGCCGATCTGGTGCGCCGGGAACGCCGCCCGGGAAACATAGTCGTTCCGGACCCGGCCCGGGCTGCGATCTATCAGCGCAAATTCGCGCAATATCAAACCTTTTACGCCGAAATCAAAGCATTGGCCGGCAAATTCGGGAAAATCGGATTATGAAAACCTTCGGGTTACGGATTCGGCTCGCCTGACATATAAAGACTGGAGTCCCTGAAAAGTGACGGAAATCATCGGTCGAATTTTATTGATCGCGTTTTTATCCGATACGCGCCATATGTTTTTTTGCCGAAAAATGTCTCGGTGTGCAATATTGTTTTTTTTGGGGGGTGTCATTTTGCATGTCGTCTATTTCCGGCAGACATTCTTAAGAAATACCGCTGATGCTATTGAATTCTTTGTTACTACCCTGTATTTTACTATAAGCTTACCTGGTTGTGCGGTTTGTTTATTAAGGGTATTGTAGCCTTAGTGCAATTAAGTCAACAGGTTTGAAAAGTCTTGTGTCGGTTTTTATTTAGTTTTTTTACTAATTCAGGTTAACAGCCATAGTGAATTCTAAATTTAAATTATACTAATTCCCGGGAATAAAGGAGGTCCTGTAATGAGTAATGAAGTAAGAAGATGCCCCGTAACCGGAGCCACAGTGAAAGCTGCAGAACCAGTTACAAATCATGGAACATCGAATAAAGATTGGTGGCCGAATCAGTTAAATTTAGGCATTTTACATCAGCATACTTCTAAATCAAATCCATTGGGGGAAGATTTTAATTATGCTGAAGAATTTAAAAAACTCGATTTGGAATCGGTAAAAAAAGATATATATGCCCTGATGACAGATTCCCAGGACTGGTGGCCTGCCGATTATGGACATTATGGTCCATTATTTATTCGCATGGCATGGCATAGTGCCGGTACGTATCGTATGGGGGATGGACGAGGCGGCGCCGGGACTGGAAACCAACGTCTGGCCCCGCTTAACAGCTGGCCGGACAATGTCAGTCTTGATAAAGCCCGTCGCCTGTTATGGCCAATTAAGAAAAAGTATGGAAATAAACTTTCCTGGGCTGATTTAATAGTACTTACCGGTACCTGCGCGCTTGAGTCAATGGGAGTTAAAATTTTCGGTTTTGCCGGAGGCAGGGTGGATATTTACGAGCCGGAAGAAGACATTAACTGGGGAAATGAAAAAGAATGGCTTGGCGATACTCGTTATAAAGGCGAACGTGATCTTGACAATCCTCTGGCGGCGGTTCAGATGGGGTTGATTTACGTGAACCCGGAAGGCCCGAATGGAAATCCCGATCCGGTCTTATCCGGAATTGATGTTCGGGAAACATTTGCCCGTATGGCCATGGATGATGAGGAAACAGTGGCTCTTGTTGCCGGTGGACATACTTTTGGAAAATGTCATGGCGCCGGTAAAATTACTCACCTTGGTCCGGAGCCGGAAGCCGCACCTTTGGAAAATCAGGGGCTCGGCTGGAAAAATGATCTTCGCAGCGGAAAGGGCGATGATACTATAACCAGTGGAATTGAAGGCGCCTGGAAACCTAATCCGACGAAATGGGATATGGGCTATTTTAAAGTGCTTTTCAAATACGAGTGGGAATTGGTTAAAAGTCCAGCCGGTGCCAACCAGTGGCTTGCAAAGGATGTTGATGATGAAGATATGATCGTCGGGGCTCATGATGCTTCTAAAAAATACCGTCCAATGATGACTACTGCGGATATGTCACTTCGCTTCGATCCGGATTTTGCGAGAATCGCACGACATTATATGGAACATCCGGATGAGTTTAGAGACGCTTTTGCCAGAGCCTGGTTTAAGCTCACCCATCGTGATATGGGGCCGCGTGTCCGCTATCTTGGCCCTGATGTTCCTGACGAAGATCTGATCTGGCAGGATCCGATTCCGCCAGTTGATCATGAGTTGATTAATGAAGACGATGTTGCGGCCCTTAAAGAAAAAATATTGGCCGCAGGCATGTCTATCTCTCAACTTGTCTCAACTGCCTGGGGCGCCGCCGCGACTTTTCGCGGCTCAGACAAACGTGGTGGAGTCAACGGCGCGCGTATTAGACTTGCGCCTCAGAAGGATTGGTCCGTAAATCAACCTGAACAACTGGCGGAAGTACTTGCCAAACTTGAAAATATACAGGCTGAGTTTAACGATTCGCAATCCGACGGCAAAAAAGTATCCCTTGCCGATCTTGTTGTATTGGGAGGTTGTGCGGCTATCGAGCAGGCTGCGAAAACAGCTGGCAAAAACATAACGGTTCCTTTCACTCCAGGCAGAATGGATGCTTCTCCTGAACAGACTGATGCCGCTTCGTTTGAGGTGTTGGAACCGATATTTGACGGTTTCCGGAATTATCTGAAAAGGAAATCCGTTATAGGCGCGGAGCATTTATTGGTTGAGCGTGCCCAGCTACTGACACTTACTGCTCCGGAAATGACGGTTCTGCTTGGTGGTATGCGGGTGCTTAATACAAATGCTGATCAGTCTCAACACGGAGTTCTGACAGACAGGCCGGAAGTACTAACTAATGATTTCTTTGTAAACCTGATTGATATGGGAACAGAGTGGAAGCCACTTTCTGACGAGAGAGAGCTGTTTGAAGGATTTGACCGTGTCACCGGTGAAAAGAAATGGACAGCCAGCCGTGTTGATCTTATCTTCGGAGCTAATTCACAATTAAGAGCTATTGCTGAGATTTATGCTCAGGATGATGCTTCAGATAAATTTGTGAAAGATTTTGTAGCGGCCTGGGTAAAAGTAATGAATGCTGATCGTTTTGATCTGGCCTGATTCATGAATTGATACAAAGGAAAGTCCGGTTCCAGTATCGGACTTTCCTGTTTTTGGAGAAATGATTCCATGATTGGAATATCTAAATTATATTGCGGAACGGTCGAACCTTCCGATGTTTTGCGTTATTCACGCCATTCGTCCAAACTTCCGTCACACCTGCTGCAGTTTTCTGAAGACAGAAAACCGGTGGTGGTATGGAATGTCAGCAGGCGTTGCAACCTGCGTTGCCGTCACTGCTATTCGAATTCAGCGGATCAAAACTATGAAGGTGAATTAAGTACCGAGGAAGGTTTTGCGTTGATTGACGACCTCGCGGATTTCGGAGTCCCGGTAATTCTTTTTTCCGGAGGTGAACCACTAATGCGGCCTGATATTTTTGAACTTGTGGAACGTGCAAGATTTAAAGGAATGCGGGCGGTAATATCTACCAACGGAACCTTGATCACAGCTGAAAAAGCTGCGCGTTTCAAAGAAATTGGACTCTCATACATTGGTGTCAGCCTGGATGGGGTAGGAGACACAAATGACCGCTTCCGTGGGAAAGCCGGAGCTTTTAACGACGCGCTGCAGGGAATCCGTTTTGCCCGGGCGGCCGGGGTGAAAGTTGGTTTAAGGTTTACCATAAGCAGGCATACCGTTAATGATATTGATTCAATATTTGATTTGCTTGAATCGGAAAATATTCCGCGGGTATGCTTCTATCATCTTGTTTATTCCGGTCGTGGAAACAGTCTTGCCGGAGATGATCTCAGCCATGCGGAAGCCAGAGCTGCCATAAACCTGATTATGGACAGAACCAGGACCTTGCACGATTCCGGCAATCCAGTGGAAGTACTTACTGTGGATAATCATTGTGATGGCCCCTATCTCTATTTAAGATTAAAAGAAGAAGATCCGGAGCATGCTGCAAAAGTATTGGATCTTCTGCAAATGAATGGCGGCAACGGTTCCGGACTGGCCATTGGTTGCGTCAGCTGGGATGGTACGGTTTATCCTGACCAATTCTGGCGTAATTGCCCGTTGGGTAATGTTCGAGAACGGCCCTTTAGCGGTATTTGGTCGGATGCAAGTCATCCTGTGCTTTCACTGTTGCGGCGGCGAAAAGAATACCTGAAAGGGCGTTGTAGATCATGTCGCTGGCTTGCAATTTGTAATGGAAACTTAAGAGCACGTGCGCAAGCGGCTTCCAATGACATGTGGGCTCAAGATCCGGCTTGTTACCTTACTGATGAGGAGATAAAATAATGACCCCAAGGCCATTTCTTGTTTTTTGGGAGCTGACCAGGCGCTGTAATTTAATGTGTCGCCATTGTCGCGCGGAAGCCGGCGATGATAATGATTCCGGCGAAGCGGACACCGTCAAGATTATGCGGATGGCCGAATCTATTCGCACCGCCGGAGATTCAATTCTGATTTTGACCGGCGGTGAACCATTGATGAGAAAGGATTTTTTCAGCGTTGCCGAAAAATGTACCGATATGTTTTCGCGGGTTGCTCTTGCCTCCAATGGAACGTTGATTAATTCTGAAATCGCTGGTCAACTGAAAAAAGTCGGTATAAAACGGGTTAGCATCAGCCTGGATGGTGCTAACGCATCAACCCATGATCATTTTCGTGGCCGGCAAGGTTGCTTCGACGATGCTGTGAATGGTTGTAGAGAACTTAAGAATATCGGTTTGTCTTTTCAAATAAATGCCACGATAACCAAACATAATGCTGAACAACTGGATGATTTGATTCAGTTGTCTCTTGAACTTGGTGCTGATGCTTTTCATTTATTTGCCCTTGTGCCGGTTGGCTGCGGGGTGGAAATCCCTGCAAGTCAGAGATTGGAAGCCTATGAGACGGAAGACGTTTTACGTTTTTTACATAGCCAGGCCAGAAAGTATGAAGGAAAGCTGCATATAAAAGCAACCTGTGCTCCTCAATATTATCGCATTTTGCATGAAGAAGGATTTATTTCAGACAATAGTCTTTTTACCGGTATAAATTCTTTAACCCGTGGCTGTCTGGCCGGAAGCAGAGTCTGTTTTGTCTCGAGTGAGGGCAATGTTCAACCGTGCGGGTATTTGCCTTTGCAAGTAGGTAATGTCCAGAAAAATTCACTGGCTAAAATTTGGCTTGAATCTCCGCTTTTCCGTGAGTTACGTGATCCATCACTTCTGCAGGGAACCTGTGGAAAGTGCAAATATAATATTATTTGTCAGGGATGCAGGGCGAGAGCTTATGCCGCGACCGGCAATTATATGGCTGCAGATCCGGATTGTATGCTGAATGCCCGTGCGGTAACGGTTGAATCGGGAACGGAATAGGCTATGAAGGCACAAGTGCTTTTGAATGATATGGAGCGTTGGCTCCTTAACCGGATACAGTATAACTTCCCAATTGAAAGAGAGCCATACGAATGTCTGGCCCGTGAATATGGCGGGACTCCGGCTGAGATTTATCGTTCCGTATGTAATTTACGTGACAAAGGAATAATCCGTAGAGTAGGGGCATCGTATGTACCATGTTCCCTAGGTTACTCCACAACTCTGGTTTCCGTCATGGTTCTTCCTTCTGCCATTGAAGATGCAGCTTTACGTGCGACGCAGTTTCCGGAGGTGACTCATAACTATGAACGGATCAATGATTTTAACCTCTGGTTTACAGTTATTACTTCATCATCAGAGAAGTTGCAATATATAATTGATGAGGTTTCTCAAGTATCAGGCGTACAGAAAATTCATTCCTTGCCGGCGTGTAGGACATTTAAGTTGAAAGTAAACTTTCACTTTGACGGTCGGGAAGAACGGGTTTCACCGAATGACGATCCGTCTGAACAACAAAAAACAACCGCAAGAAACAAAATCAACTCTTCGGTGGAAATCCACAAAACGCTAATAGCTAAAACCTGCGGAGATATTGGGGCCGGGTTAACCCCGTATTGTGATCTGGCTCATGATATTGGTTTAGACTGTGACGAATTACTTAAGCTCTTGTGTGCGTATAGAGATGCTGGAATTATGCGCCGCTTTGGAGCGATATTACAACACCAGACCGCCGGTTTTAATGGTAATGCTATGGTTGTTTGGCAAGTCCCTGATGCCAGGATTGAAGAGATTGGCCGCAATTTCGCTTCATTTCCTGAAATAAGTCACTGTTATCAACGTAAAACCGTAAATGGCTGGCCATTTAATTTATATACCATGGTTCATGGAAAAACACGTGACCAAGTTAGTGATTTATGCAAAAAAATAGCGGAAAACCGGAATATCGATAACTACCAACTTCTTTTTTCCGCCCGTGAATTCAAAAAAACAAGTATGGTATACTTCCCGGAAGAAGCATAAATTTTCAGAGTTGTTTTTTTGCGACTAAACTGTTTATTGGTAGCGGTCCTGAAGAATCGCCGTATCATGCGATACGGCGCCATGTTGAATAAAATGGCGAACCACACACTCCAGACTTTGTAATAGTCTTTAATCTGTTTGCTTAAAGATGCCTTTCCTTCGGTGGTTTTCAAGTATTTTCCCGTCTTTCGGCGTCTGACTTTAGTTTATATGCTTCGTAATGGATTAGTTCAACCGGCAGACGTTGCGAGGTGAACGGAGAGTTGCCAGCCTTGTGTTCCTTGATCCGGCGTTTCTGGTCGGAGGTATAACCGGTATATAGTTGCCCGTTATTCAGTCTGAGAATATGCACATAATACATAATGTTCCTCACGAATAAAAAAAGCCGGTCAATTTGACCGGCTTGAATTTTTTGGTAGCGGGGCTTGGAATCGAACCAAGGACCTTCAGGTTATGAGCCTGACGAGCTACCACTGCTCCACCCCGCAATATGGGTGAAATGTAGTATACACTTTTATTTTGAGAAGTCAAGTGTTTTCAGGGAAAAATTCGCAAAATTGTTATTTTTTGCTGTTTGAAGACGATATTCATTTCCTCTTTTATAAAACTCTACAGGATCATAATAAGTTTTAAAGTGATGCGTGAAAGGAAAATCAAAAGCAACGAGAGTACCGCAACTATGATAAACAGATACCAGGTTTTATCATCGAGCTTTTTGCGCATCAGGGCTGAAGTTGACAAAATCAGGCCGCAAGGTTTGAAGAAAAGCAGGAGACGCCCCATTTCTCCGCGTGAAAATGGCGATACCAGTAGAAACAAGAGAATCGCCAGGTAACACGCCGGCATAATGAATCTCTTGTTTTTCAGAGTTCGCAATTTATGGATTGAAACACGGGATATTTCAGACAACGGCATATAGAACAGAAAAACGCCGCCAAAAAGGAGATAGTCGAGGAGATTGACCGGCCCCCAGAACATGGAGCGTCCGGCTTCGGCAAAATATCTACCATTGTTTCTGGCCGCATAGTAACAGATTTCAATGATCCTGATATTGAAGCAGTAGCATAATAAAATGACGATCAGGCCGCCGCCCGCGATTGCGGCGCCGCGCAGCCAGTAACGTCTTTCAGTGAGCCCCATGCAAAAGCAATAAAGGAAAAACAGCAAAATAATTGCTCCGAAAGCAAGGGAAAACAAGACTGAAATTCCCAGCAAAAAGCCGGTCAAGGCATCCCAATAAAATCCTTTTTTCGCGTTTTTTCCCAATGTGAATGTATAAAAGCATAACGCTCCCAGAAAGAACATCAGGACATCATAATGTCCCAGAAAAAGGATTGACGACGGAACGGTAACCGCGGCCAGTAAGGCCGCCAGACCGAGGTTGCCGCGGTAGCGGCAAAGATTTATAGCGGATAAGACGATCAGCAGTCGGGCCAGAGTTATGCCGACGGTCATCAGCAGGAGCATGAAGGCGGCGGCTGTATAAATATTTTCATTATTCGGAACGTCCTGGAACACCCCGTCCTGGCGCGCCGTCTGCAATTCTTTGAAAACAGCTTCCGGCAGGATCGTGTTAAGAATACAGCGGGGCAGGGGGGAGTTCCGGCAGCATTGGAGAACGATATAGGAAAGCATTACGTTGCCGGGCGGGTGGACATCAAGGTGGTTTGACTTGTCTTCGTCCCGTTTCAGCCGCAGGTGGAATTCGGTCAGATATTTTCCGGGATTCTTGATATTGGCCGCACTGGTCATGTAGCCGCCGGTATATTTATCCAGAATACCGAAGATATTTTCGTTGATTCCGAATTTGCCGACCTGCATCATGTAATAATCGGTGAACATTCCGCAACCGAGAATCAGCGCGACACAGACCCATATTTCCTTCATGTTGCGAGAATGTTTCCGAATCACATAAGTGAAAAAGATGCTAATTGCCAGGAACATGGACAGGGTGATAAATTCGAATATCGGAAACGTGATCTGCTGATGGCGGCCCCATACCCAGTCCGAGGGGATTCCCAGCGGGATATTGGTGAAATAGACTACAATACACAAAACAATCGCAGAGCCGATCATCAGAGGGAGAAATATTTTTTTCAGGCGGTTCGACGATTGCATTTTTACAGTTCCAATAAGGAGGTTAAGGGGACAAAATCAGGTGTTGCCCGTATGGCTAGCCGGGAATCAGCGGCTTGATATCCCTGATAAACACCATGCCTTTGTAATAGAATAAATTATCAGCTTTCTGTTCCGGCAGATTGGCAAGGCGGCACCCCAGATTGAAATAATTGACACTGGCCTCTGACGGTACGATGTGTTTATCAGGTTCAACATCGAAATAAACTTCATCTTCGTGATTGACAATTGCCTGCAGATGATTAAGATGATGCATGCGCAGCCGCAATGTAAGCTGAAGCAAAGCCGCGGCATCGAACTCGGAACATTTGTAGCGGGTCAGGAATTTGTCCGGTTCCGCGATGACCGCATCATAATCCAACGGGGCGACGGAGCGGTTGGCAAAACATATATCTTCGGTGGTCGGGAACAGATGTTTTGATTTTCCATTGATGAGTTGTTTCAGGCGTTTTGCATAGTTCCGGTTCATTCTTTTCGCATCTTTTTTTATCATCCCGATCCAGGCCTGTTGAGCCTTTACGGGACTGCTTGCCACTCCCAGCTCGAGAATTATTTTTGCAGCGCGTTGAGTGCTTAACCAGTCGCGCAACGAGCTTAGGATGGGACCGAGCCTCTGAGCTCGTTTATGCGGGTTTGTGCGTCTGGCGCGTACGCCGTAAACATCGACCAGCTTTAACTGCATGGTGTCTGGATTGAGCAGCAGGTTGCCAAGATGCAGGTCCGGGTGGTCGAAGCCGGCGTTGAAGAACCGCTTGAGGAAATCGGTCAGGACGATCAGGAATTCCTCGCGTTTTTCCGGTCTGTAAAAAAGAGTGTTCCAGTAATATTCATCTGCTGAAATCGCATTTTTAAAGGTTTCGGTAAAAAGCATGCAGTCGGTTTGACTGAATCCCCAGCCGAGATAGCGGACGCATGGGACATCGGCATTTTCAAGTTTCAGTGCCGCGTCGAATTCCCGTTTGGCCTTATTGGAAAATTTGTTCTTAACTCTGGCGGAGAATCTGGTGATATTTTCCTGCTTGACATAATATGCGTCATCCACTGTGAATACTTTGCGGACCGGATTGGCTTTGACGCTGTTGAGTACCGCCAGTTGTTCACGATCGGAGAACCATTCATCGAGTTGACGCGGATCCCGGCAGTGCCATTCCCAGTTTTCCCGATGAACTTTTTCCATTTACGCTCTACCCTTTAGCTCAAAAAGTTATATTCCCGTTGTAGACGAAATAAATGATCACCCCGATCAGACAGAGCAGGGCGCACAAGGTCAATGTCAATAACAGCGGCATCAAATTGCGTTCGATAAACAGGAATGTATGTTTCACTGCTCCCGCATGTTCCGCCGATGTGGCATAGCCCGACATATAGTTGATGATATCACTGCGCAACTCCTGAACTGTGTGGTAACGATCTTCCGGTTTTACGTTCATAGCCTTAAGGACGATTGCTTCCACCGCTGGAGGAATGTAGCGCTGCGACTTGATCGTCCTGGGCGATTCGATGTTACCGCGGATAGTGTCAACCAGCATTTCCCTGACATCACGGTTCGGCAGCGGAGTATCAAACGTTAAGATAGAGTAGAGGATCGCGCCGAGTGAATAGACATCGGTACGTTCATCTTTTTCATTATTTTTACCGGCGGCTTGTTCCGGCGCCATGTAACCGGGAGTCCCTTTGGTTATCCCGTTCAGCGTCAGATTATGACCGTTGGGTCCGAGGCGCTTTTCAAAGTCATCGGCAGCGGCTATATCTGCATGCGGATTCGGGTCGCCGGAGTTTTCCGGATTACCGATGTATTTTGCCAGTCCCCAGTCCATGACCAGCACCTCGCCGTAATCACCGATATGAATATTTTCCGGTTTCAGGTCAAGATGGATAACGCCCTTTGAGTGAGCGAACGCGATAGCGTTGCATACTTTAAGGTATATTCTCAATAAGGTTGTCAGGTCGTAACGCTGGAGCAGGGCCGCATCGCCCTGTTTCAATTTTTTGAGGAGCAGGGCCAGGGTCCGGCCACGCAGATTCTTCATCGTAAAATACGGTGAGCCGTTGGCGTCCACCCCGATATCATGGATTGGAACGATGTTCGGGTGTTCCAGCAGCGCGGTAATCCTGGCTTCCTGGATAAAACGCCGGATATCGGCTTGGGGGCGGTCTTTGAAGTCTGGAATAACCGCCATCGCAACGCTGCGGCCGGTATCGCGGTCACGTGTCTGTAAAACGGCTTTCATGCCGCCGAATCCCAGGCTGTGTTCAAATTTATATTTATTTTCCGGCTTCCGGGTAAGGTGCTCCACCTCCCGAACGTCCTCCAGGTGATGTTGTTCCCCCATGATAATGGTGTCACCCGGAACCGCGCCGGTAAGCTTTTCCGATTCCTCGACCGCGATCAGCGCTTCCTCAGCAAGAAAATTCTCGCTGACGAATTCGCTTTGGCCGGTAATCTGTCCAGCTAAATGTTCATTGGTTTTCATCTTAATAAAATAATACCTTAAAATAAAAAAAGCAAAAGTTTTCCACGAGCCTGCCGCGGAAAACTTTCACTGATTTTCAAGTTGTTCTAGGAAGTTTTGCGGCGTTTAACCAACTGAGGTTCTTTTTCGCCTCGTACAACAGCGGCATCGACAATGCATTTCTTTATATTGCCCTGTGACGGAGCAGTGTACATAACGTCAAGCATGAGGTGTTCGAGTAGTGAACGCAGACCACGGGCTCCGGTTCCTTTATCTTCCGCCTGGGATGCCAGGGCGTCAAATGCGTCATCGGTAAATTCCAGGTCGATGTTTTCCATCGACATCAGCAACTGGTACTGCTTGATCAAGGCGTTGCGTGGTTCGGTCAGAATCTTGATCAGATCATTCTTCTTCAGTTGGGTCAGGAATGAAACAATCGGCAGACGCCCGATGAATTCGGGTATGAGACCGTATTTAATCAAATCCTCAGGTTCGCAGTAACGCATGATTTCTTCCTCTGTGAGGATTTTCCGGTTACGTTCTTCATCTTTGTTGAAGCCAAGAACCTGACGTCCGACTCGACGTTGGATTACTTTATCCATTCCGACAAAAGCTCCACCGCAGATAAATAAAATATTGGAGGTGTCGACCTTTAAATACTCCTGATGCGGGTGTTTACGTCCGCCTTTCGGAGGAACGTTGGCAACCGTGCCTTCAATGATCTTCAGCAGAGCCTGCTGAACTCCCTCTCCGGAAACGTCACGAGTGATCGACACGTTTTCGGTGCGACGGGCGATCTTGTCAATCTCGTCGACATAAATAATTCCGAGCTGGGCGCGTTCAACGTCGTAATCGGCAGCCTGAACCAGGCGCAACAGAATATTTTCGACATCTTCACCAACATAACCGGCCTCGGTAACGCTGGTTGCGTCGCAAATGCAGAACGGAACGTCGAGGATTCTGGCCAGAGTTGATGCCAGCAGAGTTTTTCCTGAGCCGGTCGGGCCGATCATCAGAACGTTGCTTTTATCCAGTTCCACATCCTGAAACTTCTCATCCGCTACAAAATTTTCATGTCTGGTTTTTAAGCGTTTATAATGATTGTGAACCGCTACTGATAAAATTTTCTTAGCGTATTCCTGTCCGATTACATACCGATCAAGACACTCTTTAATCTCATGCGGAGAGAGAATTTCAAGTTCTTCGATAAAATCATTATCCAGTAATTCCTCTACCTCTCTGTTGGTTGCAGAACCCCGTTTGCCATCTTGATTATACAGATCCTTGCAAACATCAACGCAACGACGACAGATCGCAACGCCGCTCGGACTGGTAATCAATTGACCAATCGCCGGATCGTCGGCGCTTCTGCCGCAAAACGAACAGCACATGTTCGGAGGGTTGTTATCTTTGTCTTTATCTTTATTTTTCATATCAGCTTGAATGCCTTTCTATTTAAGGCTTATTTCAACACGTCGTCAACAATACCGTACTCCACCGCTTCTTCAGCTGACATGAAGAAGTCGCGTTCAGTATCCCGTTCCACTTTTTTCATGGTTTTGCCGGTATGTTTCACAATGATTTGATTAAGCATGGTACGCAGACGCAGGATTTCCTGGGCCTGAATGTTGATATCAGCCGCAGTTCCCTGCGCGCCGCCCCAGGGCTGATGAATCATTATGCGGGAGTTCGGCAGTGCCCGGCGTTTGCCTTTCGCTCCGGCCAGCAGCAGTACCGCACCCATGCTTGCGCATTGTCCGATACAGTAGGTCCGGATATCGCAGGAAACCGCCTGCATAGTGTCATACATAGCCAAACCGGCCGTAACCGAACCGCCGGGACTGTTGATATACAGATCAATATCTTTTTTGGGGTCTTCAGCCTGCAGGAACAATAACTGGGCCACTACCAGGCTTGCGACATTGTCGTCAATCGGCGTACCGATCATGATAATCCGGTCTTTGAGCAAACGAGAATAGATGTCGTAACCGCGTTCCCCGCGTCCGGTTTGTTCGACAACCATTGGAACCAGAAGTGATGCATTACTCATAATAGTACCTCCAATATTGCACGTCGAATGCGTTGTCGCATCCGTATGTTGTTAACCATACCGGCCCGATGGGACCGGCTCTGTATAAATATTTAAACGTAAACTGAAAAATTCAGCTTATGCTTCTTTCTTTTCTTCGCCGGTATCGGCGGCGTCAATCAGGAACTGACGGGTCTTGGCCTGCATCATTGAATAAGCCAGTTCGTTGATGCGGCCAGATTTACCCATGGCTGCTCTCAACTCTTTGCCTTTCATACCATAATAGCGGCTCATCATATTCATCTGCATGTCCATTTCGGACTCAGTTACCTTGATGCCTTCTTTTTCCGCGATCTTTGCCAGGATGAACGACTGGGTCAATTCTTTAACAGCCTTTTCTTCTGCTTCTTTGGTGATCGCAGGGATGTCGGCTTCTTCATCTTTTTTGCTGTTGCGGATTGTTTCAATTTGACGATCGACTTCGTTTTTCAGGAGAGTTGGCGGCAGAACCAGTTTGCCAATTGCTTCTTCCAGTTTGTCCATGATCGCTTCGCTTTGTTTATCACGCAATTCCTGCATCCCCTGCTGTTGCAGACGGGTTTCAATACTTTTCTTTAACGCGTCCATATCTTCCAGACCGGCGCGCTTCAGCAATTCGGCTTCATCTTCCAGGGGCTTGCGACGCTGTACTTCAATGACTTTACCGCTGTATTTAACTGATTTACCAGCGAGTTCAACTTCACGATAATCAGCCGGAAATTCTGCGGTAAATTCAAATTCTTCATCTTTGGCTTTACCGGTCAATGCTGCGACAACGCCGGGCATCATCTCAGGTTCCTGGAGCCATATCCAGTTTTCTTCGCTGGCGACCAGACGTTTTACCGAGTCGGAAGCTCCTTCCGGGAGTTCGAAGTCAGAAGTGTAGGATACTTTGAGCATATCTCCGCCCTGGGAAGGTTCGGTAATATTTTCATAGGTAGCGTACATTTCTTTCATCTGGGCGATTTCGGCATCGATCTTCTCTGCTTCGACTTCCGGTGCTTTGACGTCAATTTTCAGTCCTTTGTACTCAGGCAGCTCGAACGCCGGTTCCATGTCGAAGTTCATGCGAATAACTAAATCTTTGTTGCAATCAACTTTGACTTCTTCCCCTTCCGGAAAATTAACGGAAACAAATTTAAAATCTTCGTCCTCGGAAACCTGCTTGTAGGCTGCTTCCGTTATGCGACGGTCCATTTCGCTCTGGATGTGGTCGCTGTATTTTTTCAGAACCATTCCCGTCGGGGCTTTGCCTTTGCGGAAGCCGGGAACTTGAACCATGCCGGATACTTCGCGGACCAGCATATTACGTTCTTTAAGCAGTTCGTCTTTGGTCGCGGTAAATTCAACTTGCTGAAGACCAGGTTCCAGTTCTTTCTTGCTGATTTTAAATTCCATTGTTTCTTAAACCTTGTTTGTTTTAATTTAAAAATATTAGTTCCATTATAAATTATCGAATCTATAATATATCACACTTTTGCAATATTGCAATGTATTTGCGCAACTTTATTAAGTACAAATTTCTGCTTGTGGTTTCGACCGGAAAATCATTCTTGAGTCTCTAT
Source organism: Victivallales bacterium (assembly GCA_963678305.2). Taxonomy (GTDB): domain Bacteria; phylum Verrucomicrobiota; class Lentisphaeria; order Victivallales; family Victivallaceae. The sequence continues at coordinate 432,219 of CAXXVV010000017.1, read as the reverse complement.
GGATCTTAAGAAATATGTCAGAATAAGAGGGGGGGCGTTTCTGTGCATTTTGACTGAATGTAAACAGAATATTATATTACAATAACAGTTTTCGGAAGCAGTATATTGTGGTGCCTTTAGGGTCGAGGCCGCGGCTGAGTTGTTTGTTGTCCACTCGATCAGGATCATCAAATTTGCGGGCGGTTTCGCGGATGAAGAGTTTTGAACCTAATATCGCTCCGTCGGTGAAGTGTCGGGTCCGTCTCAGGAAGCGGACCGGCATCGATTCTTTGCGGCGCGCGGTCTGGTCCTCTGCGGCTATTCCGGACGCGTTCGCGCCGCGTTCGGCCGCGATAATTCTAGTCAGGGAACACTTGAACTCCGTATAATAATCAGCGTCGCTCCAGCTCGAAGTGTCGGTATAATCGATCAATTTTTTGTAGTGTTTGATGAAGTTGGCGTGGTACTGGTGTTTGCCGCTGCCGTTGTAGCGTCCCCAGGTAGTGAACCGGTAATCGGCCGGATTTTCGGTCAATTTGGCCCGGACCGGGTTGAGTTCGACGTATTGCAGACAGGCTTCGAGGGCATCGGCGCCTTCGAGGATGACGCTTTTGAAACGGTCGGCCCAGAGGCGGCCGATGTGATCGTAGGTCCGGTTGAAAACGACCGAAAAACGCTGTTGGTAAGCTCGCATGAAGTAGCTGATGTCGATCATTTTCGCGCCGGTTTCGCGGCAGAGTTTTTTGTGTTTGGGGTCAATAAACGGCATTTTTTTCATCGCGTAGGTCAAATCGCCCTCCATCGACTTGTAATAAGCGTTGTGGCGGGCGGCGATTTCAGCCTCGGAAGGCAGTTCATTTTGGCCGGGAGCGTAGACCACCAGGTGAAAATGATTGCCCATCCAGGCGGCGGAAATGACCTCGATCAGGAAGTATTGCGTGAGATTTTGCAGCAACGTAAAGCCGTACTCGCGGTCGACTCCCGAAAACGGCAGGTCGCCTTTGTAGCCAGAGACCCGGTTCATCAGGTGGTAATAGCAGCCCTGGCCCGCAATTTTCATTCGTTTCATTGTGTCCTCCTGTTGGGTTTATGAGTTACAATAATGCCGGATTCGAGATTGTCAAATAAAAAGTACATGGTAATTAAAAAAAATTAAAAATATTGTTTGATTGGATTATTTAGAAAAGAAAGTTCCGGCATTTTTTATGAATATGAAAAGTCGTTTTTGGTTGAGAACTCCAACCTCTTTTTGGGGTAAAGGAGCATCTTTTGCTGTAGTAATAGTGTTGTACGGAGACGCTGATATGACACACTTGACTTTTTTATCAATGTAACACAGTTTGTTCCACGAAGCGCAGGCAGTGTATTGTCTTTTGCCAGATTTGTTCAGAAGGTTATATCCTAGGGAGAAGTCTTTCGGCGGATTGATTATCCTGATGAACGGGGCGATTGTGGCGGCAATGTCCAGGTGACTGGTCATAAAATAGACTTCCCGTGGCTCTTGTCCGGGAATGTAAATCATGAACGGGGTGCGTATTTGCTCCTCGGTGAATGACTTGTTATGACCCCAGTGCCCCTTTTCCATGAATTCTTCGCCATGGTCGCCGGCTACTACGACAATTGTATTGTCCATAAGTTTCTCCTTTTCCAAAAACTTAAATACTCTTGCTAATTGAGTATCCAGATGATTGACAGAGTTAAGATAACGATTCTTGATTTTTTCAATATTTTCCGGTATGTTAACAGTAGAGTAATTGAAGGTTTGAAGATAGTCCTTTTTAACGATGCAGTTTTCCGGAAAAGTATATGGGGCGTGTGGAGATTCAAAAAACATAAAAGCCATGAATGCTCTACTTTTGTTCCGATGTTTGATATCATTCAGCATACTGCTGATATTTTTCCGGTCATTGATAAAACCGCCTCGACCAGCGGACTGATGAAGATTCTTTTTATCAATGTTGGCAAAAATTGTTTTGTCAAATTCCGGATAAGTGAATTTCGCGCTGGTGTACATCATGAATTGATAATTATCTTCTTTTAAAGTCTGCATTATTACCGGGGCTCTTCTGGCGGAAAGTGCGGCGTCCCAATATGAGCCGTAAAGCCCGTAAAACATCCCGAACAATGCCATCCTGGTGCCGTTGCCCGAGCTGTAATGATTATGGCAGTAAAGGCATTTCTTTGCGAATTTTGATGTTTCCGGCATTATTTCAGGTGTTAACGTGTCTGCTCGCCAGGATTCTGCGACCAGCCAGACAATATTATATTTTTTTCTTTCATCATCCAGTTTAATGGGTTTTAGCGGATAGTGCAAGGCAGTTTTGTATTGCTTGTATTTCAGATTGTCCCGTCGTCCTTCCGGTATTTTTAAAGAACGATAAAATGTTTTCATCCTGGTTGGGATATACAGAGGGACTTTTTGGGCGTTATAGAATACTTCCGGACGATCCTTGTAGTTGTAATAAGCATATTCAAATTTTTCCGCTACGCCCAGAGTGACAAGCAGGGAGAATATAGTTGCCGATGCTATTATTTTTGTTTTTAACGGAAACAGTTGTTTTTTTCTTGTAATGTGTACGCCCCATAAAAGTAATGCTGTGAAGGTCAAGCAGCCGGTAATCAACAATCCGAAGACAATATTATCCGTAACTGAAGCACCCATTGATTCTATCCCGCCTGGGGTAAAGAGCAGATTCAGCACAAAACCATTGATATGAAATTTAAACATTGAATATATTTTGTAATCGGCGAATAAATAAAATATTTGCAGTCCGGCAAGCAGGACAAGCAGACAATAAAGCCCCGCAGTTTTAATCCGCTTATTTTCTTTGATAAAAGTTGAAAGATATATCATCAAAAAAATCAAAATGATGCATGGAGACATATAAAGCAGAGGGTAGGTTAAAGCTACTGAAAACGCAAAAAAACAGGTTTTGAAGTCATATAACTGCATTTGCGGTACAAAAAGAATGGAGAATTCAAGCAGCAGCACGCAATATAAAACCGTAAGGAAGCGAGTTGTCATGAACACCATGGACATGGTTGCTGAGCTTTCTTTTATCTTAATGTTGTTCACTGTGAATCCTTTTTGAAAGTGGTTAAATTTATTTAAATTGTTATATCTGATCTTAATGATTCGATAACCTGTAAAATAATGCTGTTTTATTAAAATACTCTGAACCGCTAATTAAAATAAATTAATAATAGGCGAAACCGGCATTATTGTCTTGTTTAAGAATGAATATTAATGATTAATTATAGGATACATTAAAACGTAATCCCGGCCTGGTCAATACTCAAGAAAGGCATACGAGCGATCAATGATCTTTTTTTGCGGCTCCGGAATACATTTCATTTTGGAGTAATACTTATCATAGCTGTCCCTGGTTAAGATCAGGACCAGATTGTGTTTGTTTTCTTTTAAAATAGCTTGAAAGTCTTTTTTCATCAGCAAGCGTCGTTTACAGGCACAATCATAATCAATTCCATAACCGAACTCATTGGCGGTAAAAAGCAAGTAGACGTTTTCACGATGATAAAACCAGCATACGGCTCTGGCGACTTTGTATTCTGAAACGATAACCGTGTTGTCATTAATCTCATTTTGAAGAGAGGTGAGAAAATATCCCGGGGCTTTATGCGCGATTGCGGCATGAGGGATTGCAATCATGCCGCATATAAACAACAAGGCCGGGCCGTAGCTGAAATATTCCAGTTTTTTTCTCGTATCTGAAATACGCAGCAGTTTCCATAAAAAATAACCCCAGATTATCGCGGTGATAATTACAAGCGCCAATTTCCACCATTCCGTAACGGGATCAAAAAGCTTAAAAGCGGCTCCTTTATCCGTCTTTAGTCCGGGAACGCCGATGATTTCGAAAAGAATCAGAACCGCCGTTGTGGTGGCAATGATTACTATCAGGGTCCGGGCCAGCCATTGCAGCCATTTTGTCGCGATACTGGAGAAATTACTGTATTCTTTCAGTCCGAATGCAAAAAGAATAATTGCCGGTGGGACTGCCGGTAATATATAAGTTGGCAGTTTACCCTTGGAGGTGGAAAAAAAGAGGAACGTAAGGATTAGCCAGCAGAGCGAATATTTGATCAAAGGAATATCCCACTTGTATGATCGCCATTTTGAAATAACCATCGGCAACAGCAGCGACCACGGGAGTAAGGCGATTAGTATAACTGGAATGTAGAAGTAAAACGGTTCCGGATGCTGTGCGAATTTTCCCATAAAACGCCGGATATGTTCTTCCATTATGAAAAAACGCCAGAAGTCAGGTTCTTTCTGGTGAATCAGGATTGCCCAGGGCAGAACAACCGCCAGCAGCGGAAGCAGAATTGCCAGAGACTGAATGGTCGCCAGTTTGAAATTAACAATGATCGAACGTGTTTTCAGGAGTGAAAACTTATTTTTTGATAATTCCCAGACAAAGTATGTTCCAGTTGTCAAGCCGACAATTGCAAAGACCAGAAATCCTTTAATTAGAAAGCCCAGCCCCAGCGAGAGTCCGAAGAGTAAAAGCAGCGGTAAACGTTTTTTTTCATTATCGGAATGAAAAGCGAAAAAGAATGATGTGAAAGCCCCGGTCACGGCCATATTCAACATTCCGTCCAGAACTGCAACGGTGCCGATTATGAAAACTCCGACAGTCAACAGGTAGATACTTGCGGTTACCAGTCCAAGTGAGTTTTTAAACTGTTTTGCGGATAAAAAGTAAACGCATAATGCTGTAAGTAAAGTTGCCAGGGCTGAAGCAAACCTTGCCCCGAAATTGTTTTCTCCGAAGAACAGCATGGAGATTGAGTTGATCCAGTAGCCCATGATCGGTTTTTCAAAATAACGCAAACCGTCCAATCTGGGGACGACCCAGTCTCCGGAATGAATCATTTCACGGGATATTTCCGCATACCTGGTTTCGTCCGGGGCTATCATAGGTCTTAAAGAAAGCGGTAAAAGGTAAACAAGCAGAAAAATAGCCAGTATTATTTTGATATCCTTAACTTTCCCGTTCAAAGTTCCCTCCTGAAATATGTTCTTTCACTTGGTTGAGTTTATTTAATATTCAGTGTTGTCCTGTTTGTTGGGCTTAATAAATGACTGATAAAATATCCCGGGTTTATTAAGGGATTCTGAATGATTTATTAAAAAAAATTAATAAATGAAAAACGCAAGCGCAAAGGGAATTGTTGTACTTGGAAAAATAATTGATATATTAATTACAGAATGACTTTAAATGTGGTTTCTTCGCCTGGTCTGCTGCTGACGCTGATCGAGCCATTATGCACGGAGACCAGTTGTCTGGTCATGGCCAGACCAAGTCCGTGACTCTTGAATGAATTTTGTCCCCGGAAAAAGCGGTCGAAAACTTTTGGAATATCTTCTTGCGGAATACCCGGACCGTTGTCGGTTACTGTAAATTCGACTCTGCCATTGGCAGCTTTTAAATTTATCAAAACTGCTGAGTTTTTACCGGAGAATTTAATGGCATTGTCAATAATGTTAAAGAATATCCGGCGGATTAAAGTGGCGATGCCGTTGATACATAGATCCTTTTCAATGTTACATTCCAGATTGATGTTTTTTGTTTCAACGTACAACTCAAACTGATCAACCGTATCTTGTAATATCCTGCCCGGATCAATTATTTCAAAATCGTTTTTACTGTATGCGGCCGCGGGTCTCAGCATCAGGAGCATGTCCTCAACCATGTGTTGCAGCCCTTTGATCGTGTCCAATGCCTCGGATATTATTATCTGATACTCCTCGCCAGTGCGCGGATGCCGCAATCCTACTTCAAGATTGCCGGACAGAATAGTTAAAGGAGTGCGAATCTCATGAGCCACGTTTGACCCGAAATCAGATATCGAGTGAAATGATTCTTCCAGGGATTCGAAGGTTTTATTCAAGTTTGATTTAAGTTTTTCCAACTCGTCGTTATGCGTGGTGCCGGACGTTGGAATCCGGTATGACAGGTTGCCTTTGCTGACTTCGTCAGCCGCGGTGGTTATTTGTCCGACCGATTTCAGTATTCGTCTGATTATGATCATCGAAGCCAGTACGGTGATTACCAAAATAACCAGTGACGCGGCAATAAAAAACGGCAGCAGGGATTCAAGCACTTCTTTGTGTTTGCCGTGAAACATAATTGCAATGTCAACATTATCCCCATAATAATAGAATCTGAATTGCCAATATTCAAGCCATTTTGACTTCCAGTCGAATTGGTAATTATCTCTTTTCCTGATATTATGGAAATGTGACTTATTTAAAGGGCAGTTATTATGATTAATGAGTGTGTGCCCGTTATGATCAAATACCCTGTAGGAAATGTTTTCACTTGACCGGACAAATTGCAGTCCCTTAAAGATTTTCGTTTCGGCGTTTTTAACTGCTTGTTTATCCGAACAGGGAACTCCTTCCATAATCTGATCAATTGACCAGGCTATCTGCTTGAGATTGAAACGTTCCTGAGTAAGGATCTCATGGATGGTAAAAAAGGATACCCAAATCAAAAATCCGAGGTTGCTGAATGACAAGGCCAGCAGTAAAACCAGATTAATTCTTCTCTTAAGAGCCATACTTGTCGGGTTCTCTCAAAATGTATCCGACGCCTCTTACCGAATTGATGAGGCGGGGAGAGTTTCCTTTTTCAATTTTTTTGCGCAAATGACTGACAAAGACATCAACCAGATTAGTGTCGCTGTCAAAATGCATATCCCATACATGCTCGATGATCGAGGTACGGCTGATAACTCTGCCTTTATTGCGCAGGAGAAATTCCAGCAGGGCAAATTCTTTAGAGGTCAGTTCCAGGAGTTTACCGGCTTTTGTTACAGTATGGGCGGCCGGTTCGAGTTCCAGATCGGCGATGCTCAATGTTTCGACATAATTTGTTTCCCGTCTTAACAGAGCCCTGATTCTGGCCAGCAGTTCAATAAAAGTGAACGGTTTGGCCAGATAGTCATCTGCTCCGGCGTCGAGGCCCATAACTTTATCGTTGACATTATTTTTTGCACTGAGGATGATGACCGGGGTATTCTGGTGCAGTTTTCTGAGTTGTGATATGAACTCGATCCCGTCCATTCGGGGCATCATGATGTCGGTGATGATCAAGTCATAGGTGTACACCTGGGCCATCGACAAGCCTTCTTTGCCGTCCTGGGCGAAATCGACCGCATAGCCTTCTTCCTGCAGCCCCTTGAGTATAAATTGGGCTATTTTTTTCTCATCCTCGATCAGCAGCAGTCTCATCGCATTTGTCCGTGTTATATGTAATAGATTATTTTTAAGGGCTCCGGCCGGAATCGGCAGGAATCCGGTCCGGTTAATTATCGATTAAAGTCAATATATCATCTTGACCGGTTTTTAACAAGGATGCCAGTTCTTTTTTCAGAGACTTCTCTTTTCGCCGTGCCACGAGCCAGCCGGTGCAATGATATAAAACATCAAACTCATTGTTGGCGGCGGCGTGAAAACGCTGTTTGTAATGATCGCTAACAACATATACTGTGTTATTGCAGGTAGAGAATCTGGCCAGTGAATCAGCTATTTTTTCTTTCGGGTGCATGACGACCATTTTCCCGCCGTAGAAATAAGCGGAATAAGGTGTGCGTCTGACAAAAACGATATTACTGATTTCGTTATCGTTCTTGATAAAATCAATTATTTTCCGGGTTGAGCGTTTTTTCCCGGCAGTCATGGAGATGCCGCCCAGGGCAATCGCGTATATGGATACGACGATCAATGAGATCAAGGCTACGGTATTGAACCGAACCTTGTTTTTCAAAAGGTAAATGCTTGCCCATATCGCGAACATTATAGTTGCCGGCAGCAGATAATAGACCAACAACTGGCGAGCGAAGCACCAGAATATCGTAATCGACAGAACGCCGACGGTGAAAAATTCAAATTTTTCTCCCATACAAGGAGATATTTTCAATTGCAGCAGAAACGATTTTATTCTTTCGATTATTTTAATTTTCTTATCCTTGTCCCATGATTTGACCAATGCCAGATAAATGACAACCAGACTCCACGGCGCGGAGGCGATCAGCATAAAAGCAATGGCCGAACCGTATGGAAATTTATGACCCTGCCCATACAAATCCCCATAATTTTTTGACGTGAAACGCAAAATGTTTTCGTTTATGAAGAAATATTTCAGGAAGCCCGGTGTTTTGTGTTCAGCGTAAATAAACCACGGGATCGTGATTACGCAAAATAACAGGCCGCCGGTCAGCCAGGCGTGATGCTTCAGGCTGTTCCAGCGCTTGTTCAACAGTGTCCAGAAGAAGATCGGCAGACCGAACATTGCTAGTGCCACCGGGCCTTTTACCAGAAAGCCGAGGGCCAGGCAGACGAAAACCATCACACTGAACCAATATTTTTTACGGGAATCAGTTTCCCGCAAAAATGCGTAGTAGAAGATCCATGCGCCGGCGCTGAACAGGGTCAATGTCGTATCCAGCAAAACCAGCCCGGAGGTGAAAAACAGCGCGCCGCCGGTCAGTGCCATAAGTGCCGCGGCTGCTGCGGTCTGTTGATCGTGGTAGCGTCTGATTACGTAATAAAGCAAGCCGATAAGGAGGAAGCCGGATAGCGCGCCTGGCAGCCTGGCCGCGAATTCGTTGAATCCGAACAGCTTGAATGACACTGCTTCCGCCCAGAAAAACAATGGCGGCTTGCCCCAGAACGGAATAAGTTTGCCGTCGATGATTATTTGCGGGGTTACGTAATTTCCGCTGGTCACCATTTCTTTGCCGATTTGCGCGTAGCGGCCTTCACTCACATCAATTACCGGCATCCACGAAAGCGAAAACAATCGCATCAGCATTATCAGAATAATCAGTACAAAAACATCTTTAGATTTCATATTACTCCTCCATTGTCCGGGTTGTGCCATACCAGAAAATTTTTTTACGAGTCTGCCGCTTCAGGTTTATGATGCATCTCAGCATCTTCATTCCGTCAGTAAAAGGCGAGACCCTTGAATCCGGATCGTCGTTCCAGATAACCCCCTGTTCGATAATTCTATATCCGGACTGTAGCGCCCGGTGAATAATTTCAACGTCAAAGGCGAATCCTTCGGTTTCGCACTGCGCAAATAATTTTCTGCCGATATCGCCTTTGAAAACCTTGAATCCACATTGTGTATCCAAAAAAGGCATTCGCAGAAGAATTCTGGTCAGTCGTGAAAAAATATGGCCGATAAACACCCGGTATACTGGTTGCTTTACGGATATTTGTGTTTCCGGCAGGCGCCTTGACGCAATAACTATATCCGCTTTATTGGATATTATCAAGTCTGCCAGTTTATTTAATTCCGTGATTGGTGTTGCGCCGTCGGCATCGGAAAACAGGACAATCCTGCCCCGGCTGGCCGCGATTCCCGATTTTACCGCAAAGCCTTTGCCACGATTGTCTCGGTAACTGATAAGTTTTAAACATGCAAATTCCCGCATTAAATCCTGAACAACCGCGTCAGTGTTGTCGCTTGAGCCGTCGGAAACTACAACTACCTCGGATTTTGGCCACCGCTCCATACTCTGAGAAAGGAATTCTTTTATTTTCAACAGAGTAGCGGTAATTCTGTTTTCTTCGTTATATACTGGTATTACTATTGATAAGTCCATTTCCATCTTCCTTTAAAATTTTTCCAACCCTTGTTCTTTACATTTTTATCAGATTACAAGCAAGAATATATAAGAGGAATATTAAATGATTATTAACGAAAAATTAAAAAAAATTAATTTTTCTCGAATGTAACATGACTGTTATAGCTTTTATGACGGGAAGGATTTATTGTTTATTTGATATATGCATGACTTTGCTGGTGTGTGGTAATTGCTTTTATTACAATGTGTTGTAGCTTATTCATAATCAAACTGTCTGATAATAAGTATTATAATAATAATCAAATAAGCTGATTGAAATAGACGATAATAAAGGGAGAAGATGGTAAAAAAATGTTTTTATGTGGTTGTATCATTAAAAATGATAAAAGAGTGACTTCCTTGCAAATATCCCAATATCCCTGATTGCTAACTCATACCTGATATATTTACCGTTGTTTGCTTTTTCCACGGTAAAGATGGATGGCCAGATATACGGCCAGGATGGCCGCGATGATATAATCGGCGTTGCCGGTAATACGGCGATGAGTGATCTTTGCGAATGCCCTGGTGCCGAAAAAACCGAGAGCGAAACCGCCTGCCATTCCCACCAGCGCGTACCCGGCTGCGACCATTCGTGAATAGAGTTTGGGGGGCTTTTTCGGCGGTTGATTCAAGGTTGAGATCGGTTCGGTCGTGAACGGGTCGATAAACGGCATAACGCGTTGTTTACAATGTTTGCAGACCCGGGCCTTGAGTTTTATGCTGCCTTTGCATTTGGGGCAGGGGCGGGTTTTCGGATAGTCCACTTTGACATTTTCGCAGCATTCTTCGCATTCAATCCGTTTGCCGATGTCTGATTTACTCATCACCTTCCGGCTATGACATTCAGGACAGAAAAAAGTAAAATTGTTATTGTCAATCGACAGATTGTTTTTATCCGGACTCTGCATGCAATTCGGCTCCTTTTGCGTTCACAAGTTTTTTTGATCATCATTGTGCATAACAAGATAATAGCACTGTTTAAACTGAAATCGAAGTCTGCGATGTCATAGAAAAATAAGCTTGACCGCTTATAAATATAATCGTCATATTCCAAACTGCAAAAAATAAGTTTTCTTAAATAGCCGATTCTAATAATTTTAAAACGGCGTTCGCTTGATTTTTCTTTCCGACACCTGTATAAGTAAATTAGGAAATATGCATCTGAGATCAAACTCATAAGGGGGTATAAAATGGCTGTTGCTGATAATTTATATAATCAGGAAACTCAGGACTGGTTGGAATCTATCGACGAAGTTCTGTTACGCTGCGGCCCGGAACGGGTGGCGGAGCTTTTGCGGGAATTATCCGAATACGCGGATCGGCAGGGGGTGAGGACCCCGTTCTCCGGCAATACTCCGTACATCAATACAATTCCTCTCGATCAGCAGACGCCTTATCCCGGTGATCTGGAACTTGAAAAAAAGATTCAGAACCTGATCCGCTGGAATGCGATGGCGATGGTGGTCAAGGCCAACCGCGAGGAGAAAGGCATCGGCGGACATATCGCCACCTACGCCTCCGCCTCAACGTTGTACGAAGTGGCGTTTAACCATTTCATTCGCGGTTATACAGAAGGAAAACCGGGGGATTTTGTTTATTATCAAGGCCATGCTTCGCCGGGTATTTATGCCCGGGCTTTTCTCGAAGGGCGGATTCCGATCAAACAGCTAGGGAATTTCCGGCATGAACTGCACGACAGCCCCGGCTTGTCTTCTTATCCGCATCCCTGGCTGATGCCGGACTTCTGGCAATTCCCGACCGTTTCGATGGGGCTCGGACCGATTCAGGCGATATTTCACGCCCATTTTATCAAGTATCTTGAAGATCGCGGCCTGAAAGAGCCGTCCGGACAACGGATCTGGGGGTTCCTGGGCGACGGTGAAACCGACGAACCCGAATCATTGGGAGCGCTGACGTTGGCGTCACGGGAAAAGCTGGACAACCTGACCTTTATTGTCAACTGTAATTTGCAGCGGCTTGACGGTCCGGTGCGCGGCAACGGCAAGGTTATTCAGGAACTTGAATCCGCGTTCAAAGGAGCGGGCTGGAATGTCATTAAAGTGGTCTGGGGCAGTGAATGGGACGACTTGCTGGCTAAAGACCAATCAGGCCTGCTGCTGAAACGCCTGAATGAGACGGTCGACGGTCAATGGCAGAAATACACGGTTGAAGACGGCGCTTATTTCCGGGAAGACTTTTTCGGTGCCAATCCGCAATTGCTGGAACTGGTTGGCGACATGTCGGACGATGATCTTAAAATGCTTTCCCGCGGCGGCCATGACCATGAGAAAGTCTATAACGCCATCCGTGCCGCGCTGGATGAACCGAAAGGTCCGACTGTGATATTGGCTCAGACCGTTAAGGGGTTCGGCATGGGCAGCGGCGGCGAAGCGATGAATATGACCCATAACCAGAAGGTTTTGAACGAAAAACAATTGCTGGAATTTCGCGACCGTTTTGACATTCCGTTAACCGATGACGAGGTCAATGATCTGCCGTTTTACCGTTTCCCGGATGATAGCAGGGAATATAAATATCTGATCGGCAGACGCGAAACTCTAGGCGGTTTTAATCCGGTCAGGCTGCCGTTGCGGTCCAAATTGAAGGCCTTTGAATTGAAATTTTTTCAGGAGTTTCTTGACGGCACCGGCGAACGGGAAGTTTCCACGACAATGGCTTACGTCAGAATGCTGTCGCAATTGCTGGGGCAGCCGGAACTCGGCAGATATGTCGTGCCGATCGTCCCGGACGAGGCCCGGACCTTCGGGATGGAATCGCTGTTCCGGCAGTGCGGCATCTACGCGCATCAGGGCCAGCTTTATGAGCCGGTCGATAGTGAAAACCTGCTGTATTACAAAGAGATCACCGACGGCCAGATCATCGAGGAAGGCATCAACGAATCAGGTTCGCTCTCTACTTTTATCGCCGCCGGGACCTCATACTCAAACCATGATATTCCAATGATCCCGTTTTTTACCTTTTATTCAATGTTCGGTCTGCAGCGGGTCGGGGATCTGATCTGGGCCGCGGCGGAAAGCCGCTGTAAAGGCTTCCTGGTCGGCGCTACTTCCGGTCGGACCACTCTGGCTGGAGAGGGCTTGCAGCATCAGGACGGCAACAGTCATTTGCTGGCTTATCCGGTGCCGAACCTGTTGACCTACGACCCTGCCTATGCTTATGAGATAGCGGTGATCGTTCAGGATGGTATCCGCCGCATGTATGAAGCCGGAGAGGATATTTTTTACTACTTGACTGTGGTCAATGAAAATTACGCGCAGCCGGCGATGCCAAAGGGAGTGGAAGCCGGTATCTTGCAAGGGCTGTATCTTTTCTCCCCGGCGGCGGACGGTAAGCCGGAAGTCCAGTTGTTCGGCAGCGGCGCAATCCTGAATGAAGCGTTGAAAGCGCAAAAGATCCTGGCTGACCAATATAACGTTCACGCGGCAGTGTGGTCGGCAACCAGTTATAAATTGCTGCACGACGATGCATTGGATGCTGAACGCTGGAACCGGCTGCATCCGGATGAAGCGCCGAAAACTTCATATCTCGAGAACACGCTGTCCGGAGTTTCCGGCCCTTTCATCGCCGCCTGCGATTACGTGAAAGCGGTGCCGTTATCCGTGGCTAACTGGATTCCGGGTAAGTTTACGGTGCTGGGTACGGACGGTTTCGGTCGCAGTGACGGGCGTGAGTCGCTGCGGGAGTTCTTCGAAGTTGACGCCGCGAACATTGTCCTGGCCGCGCTCTATGAATTGAGCCTGGCCGGAATGGTGGCGGATAAACTGGTAAAACAGGCTGTCGAAGACCTTAAACAGGACCCTGATAAAGCTAATCCATTATTATCTTGAGGAGGATTTTTAAATGTCACAGACGATAAAACTGCCGGGACTCGGGGAAGCGATAGATTCGATAGAAGTAGTCAAAGTGCTGGTTAAACCCGGCGATACGCTGACAAAAGAGCAGGTCATTCTGGAACTAGAATCCGGTAAAGCGGTACTTGAGCTGCCCAGTCCGGTTGCCGGAAAAGTTGAGAAAGTGTTGGTCAAAGCCGGACAGGAATTAAAAGTCGGGGCTCCTTTAATGGAGGTAGCCGTGACCGATGCGGCGGAATCCAAGCCCCAGGCGGCTGCGCCTGAAAAGAAAACCGCACCCGCCCCTCCCGCAAAGCCGGTCGAGAAAAAAGCGGTATCCCCACCGCCTGAAAAAGCGGTATCTCCACCGCCGGAAAAAATGGTCGAAAAAGCCCCGGCGAAACCAGAGGAAGAACCAAAGGACCGGATCCCGGCCGCGCCGCTGGTCAGGCGGATTGCCCGCCAGCTTGGAGTGGATTTGCACTCGGTTACGGGCTCCGGCCCGGACGGCCTGGTTACGGTCGATGATGTGACTGGCGCCGCGTCTAAGACCAGTGTAAGCGCCGCCCCGGTTGATCTGCCGAAGCTGCCGCGTTTTGAAGCTTGGGGAGAAGTCGAGCGTGAGAAGATGAGCAAGGTCCGCTATGAAACTGCACGTCAAGTCACCCGCTGCTGGTCCCAAATTCCGATGGTGACCATCTTCGGCGAAGCCAATATTGCCAAACTGGAGGAGATGTGCGACAAGTACGCAAAAGACGCCAGCCTGAAAGGCGGACACCTGACGGTTGCGGTGATGATCGTTAAAATTGTCGCGGAAGCCTTGAAGGTTTTTCCGCAATTCAACGCCTCGGTCGATATGGAAAACCGGGAATTTATCTACAAACAGTATTACAATGTCGGAATAGCCGTCAGTACGCAGAACGGTCTGTATGTTCCGGTCTTAAAAGATCTCGACCGGAAAAACATGCTGGAAGTCGCCGCCGATGTCAGCGCGATTGCGAAAAAGACCCGCGCGGGTAAACTGGCACCGGAAGATTTGCAGGGCGGCTGCTGTACCGTAACCAATCTCGGAAATATTGTCGGGACTCATTTTACCCCGCTGGTCAATTATCCCGAAGTGGCGATCCTCGGAATGGGCCGCGCTTTCACCCGTCCAGCTTACGTCAAAGACGAATTGCAGCCTGAAGATATCCTGCCGTTGTCTCTGTCCTATGACCATCGCATGATCGACGGCGCGGACGGCGCGAGTTTCCTGAAATGGATAATCCAGACAATCGAAGACCCGGATATTCTGATCCCCTGATCTATGTTTTCAAATTATTGGGGTTCTTGAGGCTTTCTTGCAGGCTTTCCGGTAAGCTTTGACGAATTTTTTGTCATTGCTTAATTCAGGTGCGGCACTAAGGCAGCGTTCATACATTTCGGCTGTTTTAACGTGATCTTTGAGTGATTGATAAATTGAAAGCATAATTTGCAGAATGGTCAATTTGTCTTTAGTGATCTTGAGTGCCTGTTCATAAACCGGGATTGCATTTTGAGCATTTCCCAATTCAAGCAGGGTGGAACCGAGAGCCAGCAACGGATAATCTTCTTCCGGTTCATGATTGGCGGCATCGCGATATGCGTCCGCCGCGCATTTCAAATTGCCGTGGAACTCCATCAGTTCACCTTTTACCAGAAAAGAAGCATAATAGTGATCTTTATCCAGAAGCCGGGACATTATTTTATCGACTTTTTCTTGTTCTCCCAGCCACAGGTAAAATTGGGCAGCGGATGTTAGTTCGCCGGCACAAGAGGAGGTTTCTCCCTCGTCTTTAAAGTCCTTTTCTCCACAGTCCAGGGCTGTCATGGCTTTTTCGATTGATTTTTCCAGCGAGCCCAGGATATCCGCAATATTTTTTTCCGGAATATGGCTTCCGTAGGAGCATTTACAGCATTCCTGAAACACCCTTGAAACCGGTCCTTCGGGAATAAGCGGGATGAAATAGATATGTCCCCATTTACGTCCGGTATAGGTCGTTTGCCTTCCATATACGCCGCAATGCTTGCAATGTCCCCAACCTTCGACCACATTTTTTCTGCCGTACATTCTTGAGCCGTAAATAATCACTATACCCCTCCGTTAGCTGAATTAGTATTTGACTGCTTAATGCAATATATGAAAAAAACAGTCAGATACAAATCAGTTTATCATGAAATTCAGAAATTTCGAGGAATGACTGATGTCCACTCGTCACATTCAGTCATAATGACCGGATGCAAACGACAGCTTACGGTTTTTTGATTTCAACTCGCTTAATCTGGTAATTGCCGGTTTTATCCGGGATTATTTCAATAAAAGCGAAATCCCGTTTTGCCAGCGGAACTGTTAGCGTATTGCCGGATATTTTCAGTTTGCCGCCGGCGTTGATGAGTTTTCCGTTTTTCCCGAACAGCTTTTGGGGGGTGATTGTGAAAACTGCGTCCTTTGTGGTAAAATCCCAATTGGCGGGCGTCAGGATCGCTTTTTTCTTGTCATGCTTGATGTACGCGCTGACCAGAATTTTCTTGTCGTTACAAATAATCGCGCCGTCGTTGTCCCAGTAAGGCAGGAAATCGCTATCGGTCCACCATTGGTCGATATAATCCCAGAAAGGCCAGATTTCTTCGCGGCCGATTGCCGGGAGAACCTGATGGGGCAGGGTGATTGCCAGGACTTCCCGTAGCGGTGAAACATAACCTATTCGCGCTGATTTCCAGTCATAATAATAACTGGCAAAGAATACAAATGGATTGCCGAACTGGATTTTCATATCTCTGGCACGGAAAAATTCCGGCGTGATTCTCGAATACCCGCGGGCTTGTTCGGCATACCACGATTCACCTTCGGTATTCACATCGGTAAAACTGTCGGTTCCCGGATAATTCAAACCGTGCAGAAACAGGACGCCGTTTCTGCCGCCGGTATGGTAGTGAGTGTAAACTCTTTTGAAAACTTCGCGCATCGCGAATATATTGGCGGTCGGGATTCGTTTGCCGTCTTTTACGTATCCGGCGTTCTGGAACGGACTGGTTGACCCGTAGGGACGGGAGACGTCGAGATATACGCCGTCATATCCCAGTTTGTCATGAACCATCGCGGCGGCCCAGATGGTGTAATCTTTGAACGAACTTTTGGGATTGCAGAAGAGGGCCGGACCTCGCGGCGTGTTCCAGACTTCACCGGGATGATTGCGCCATTCCGCTTCAAACGCCTTGAAAAACGGTATTTGGGTTCCCGCATAGCTGAAACAGAAGTACGGAACCAGTTTCAGGCCATATTCACGCAGAGATTTCATGCGGCGCTGAACACTTTTCAGAGGGAAAAATGTCTTAGGATAGCACAGCGGCTTCAGATCCCAGTAAGTAAGTCCTTCGGTGACGAATACGCGTTTTTTGAATCCCGCCATCGTGCCGTCTTTACCTTCGATTGTCGTATGCCAGATTTTCGGATTTTTCGGCCGCGGTTTCATCGGAGTCGCTTGATAAGCGATGTCATAGTTCAGATCCTCGTTGAGCTTAACCGGTTTGCTGACCAGATGCAGCTGCTTGATCCGGGCATCCGGGGTGTTGACATACGTATAGCGTTTCTTCCCCCTGAAAAATTCATCCGAATCGATCATCAGTGAAAACCCGCTTTTGTCGCCGCCGGTCCATAACTGGTGCATCATGGTTTCCGGCCACTGCCAGCCGTATACGCTGCTGTGACAATTGACAAATTTAGGTTTGTCAGGGGTTTCCTGCTTGAATTTATTCCCCAGGAACGCGCAATAGATTTCATCTTTAATCAGCGCGTTGCCGCGGGCATAATAAGAATTCTTGAGCTTGAACGGGAATTCGAGTGCAAGGTTGTCCAGAGTGGCGGCGGGATTCTTATGGACCTTGAATTTCCACATCGCGAATCCGTCGTATTCAATCGCTACTGATCCGCTTAACTTTACCGGTCCGGCGCTGCCGGAGATGGAGTAAGTGACGACTCCGGGTTTGCGACTTTGCAGTTTTAGCGGCAACCAGACCGGTTTGACGGCGCGTCCGTTTACTTTGCAGACGATTTGCGGCGGCCTGGTAAAGATTTCTTTGCCAAGTACATTTATCTTTTCCGGCAGCCCGCTGTTTGCCAGTGTGTAGGCGCGTTCCGTGACCATTACCCGGTTGTTAACTGCTTTGACCGGGGTCCATGGCGGCGGGATCTCCTCTGTAATTCCGATTTTATTGTTCCACCACGGCACTTTTTGCAAATCGGGAACAACCAGTTCGGCCATGGTGGCGGCATAGAAATCCTTGCTGGCGGCATTTTTCTTAACTTCGCACCAGACTTCATATTCTCCCGGTTTGATATCCGCAATACTGAACTGCTGCATTTCACTTAATTTTTGTCGCGGCAGTTGCAGGTTTTTCTTGAATACGGTATTTCCGCCCTTTTTCCTCATCGTGAATGCCGCGGTTACTTCCGCCGCCGGGATTGTTATATCTTTGGCGTTAAGAATTACATACAGCAATTTTTTGCCGTGGATCGGCGCGATGCTCATTTTGAACGAAGGCTTGCAGTTAAACGGGATCTTAAGCGCTGAATACAAGTCCCCGGTTTGGGTATTGAATGCCAGTACGGTCAGTTGAAAATCCGATGGCGTTGTTACTGACAGTCGTCCTTTGATTTCGAATTTCTGTGATCTTCCGGCGTCCACGTTGATAACTTGAGTACCGGAAAAGCGAACCGGATGCTGATTTTTGTCTTCCACCAGAGCTACTACCCGGAGTCGGGCCTTGATCGGACTGTTGATCGTAGCTGAGACTCTGATCTGGCCGTTGTTCAAGTCGCCGACGCTGTCATACCTGAATGCCGGGATTTTTTCGCTGAAGACCAGATTTCCGAAACCTTTATAATCATTAAAAGTTTTGACCGGCGACCAGGTGGTCCAGTCGGCTGATTTGCGTCGGGCTTCATCATTCCCGGCGGCGTAATCGGCATTAAAGTTGACTTTCCAGATGTCTCCGTTTTTCGGTGTGGCGTTGAAGTTTTTAAACGGGATCGCCGTTTCCGTGGTCCAGATTGTTTTGCCGAAAGTCAAGACCCCGCCGACGGTTTCGCCGCTGTCACGGTATTGACTGGAGTATTGAAGCATAGGTTTTCTCGGAACCAGGATTCCCCCGGCCGGGGTGCCGTAGAAATGGAACAGCTTGCTTTGCGGTGATTTCAACCAGATTTCCTGAGCGTCAACGTGTTGGGTAAAGATCAATTTACCTTTTTTATCTTTACCCGCGTTAAATGGCTTGATGCGTATACTATTGGTTCCGAAGTAGATGTTTTTCGCGTCATAACAGGCTGATACAAAAGGTTGTTTCGGACTCATTTTCTGTGTGTCAAGTTCAACGAACCCGGTGGTATTTGGAACGTTTTTCCATTCTTTTCCGTCTAATGTTCCATCCATCCGGGGCGCCTTTTCAGTCTTCACGCAGAACAGCAGCGGCAGCTTGCTTTTTGCCAGAGGAGAATCCATTGCATTCAACTCCCCAGCCAGTTTACGCAAACTGGCGGTCGGCATCATGGATGACTGGTCAAAATCAATGTCGCCGGTAATCAGGAAAGCCGGAGCAATTCTCATGACTTTAAAATTTTTACCTTTGACATCAACTGATTCCGGAGCGTCAAATTCAAACGAGAATTTCTGCCATTTATTGGCGGTGACTTTTAAGTCCTTGCTCATAATTGATTTCAAATAAGACTTTTTTGAGTATAAAAGGATTTGAAATCTGAAGATGCCGTTGCCCTTGAGCCAGGTTGAAGCTGTGTATTTGCCGGGGCGGTAATTTTGCTTTGGCCTGATCCGGATGTAAAGTTGAACCCGTTCCTTACAGCCTTTGACCGACATGTAATTATTACCGTGGACGGCCTGCGCCGGATCACCTGCGACCGAAACATAATCCCTGAATTTTTTCGGAACTCCGGCTCCTTTGGAGGAATTTCCCTTTTCATCCATCGTTTCGTAACTTGAGTCTAAAATGATCTCTTCGGCCGGATAAATAAACTTATCGATGTTTTGTGCTTTTGCCGTTACATCTGCTTGAGAGATTACAGTACTTAGCAGAAGGCAGCATGAACTTGAAAGAAGTTTAAAAAATTGGGGTGATGTAATCATAGCGCTTATCATTTTTTTGATTAGTTAAGATTAATTGAAATTGAAGGATGAAACAATGCCAACATCAAATTTAAAAGCACCGTAAAGCTCCATCGGGCTGTTCGACTCAGCGTGGCCGTCTGCGCACCAGATATTTACTCTTCCGGCGTGTCTGGCGTGGGGAGCGTAAGAGGGATTTGAGCCGCTTCCGGTGAAGACGTACATCGCACTGGTCTGGAGGTTCTTGTTCAAGTTGATCGAGTCTCCGTAAAGTACGAATTTTGATGGAGTCAAACCCAAGCCGTCATCCATCTTTTTGGTGTCTGTGATACGATAGGCAAAAGGCCCGCCAGCAGCAAGCGAGTCTTTATAATCAACCCCGCGCCTCATACCGTAGGTATAGTAAGGCCAATGGCCGTAACTGCCGATCTGAGTCGCCTGAACAAAATTAAATGGTTTCCACGACGGACACATATATGCGTCACAACGTTTAAGCAGCCCCTGGCCGATAGTTACGGTCGAGTTGTCCGCGATCTTATCAACTAGAAAGTAGGTGGAAATATACGGATTGGTGTTTGGCGGCGCGAATCCGTTAAAATCATCTGAGTATTGCAAAGTGGCCAATCCGAGCTGTTTTAAATTATTTACGCACTTAATTGCCCGGGCTTTGTCCCGCGCCTGGTTAAGTGCAGGCAGTAACATGCTGGCGAGAATGGCGATGATTGCGATTACGACAAGTAGTTCGATTAGTGTGAATTTGCGACTTTTCATTTTGGTTCCCTTTCTGTTGAGTTAAACTTTGAACTTCATTATATAATCGATGGTATCTTTCAGCTTCACGGTTGCCAGACAGCAGTACAGGTCCCTGGCGCCATAGTAAATATAGATTTCATCCCCGACAACCACATTGGCGGTTGGAAAGATGCAGTTGGCGTAATGGCCTTTTCCCGGAGTTCCGGTTTCATATTCAAGCTCCGGCTCCATAATCGGGCGTGGAGAACGGGCAATTACTTTGCGCGGATCGTGACGATCCAGCAGCATCAGGCCGACCCGGTATTTTCCGCTCCGGTCAACCGCATGATAGAAGGTCAGCCAGCCGTCATCAGTCGGGATCGGTACGCCTGAACCGCCAACTTTAAATCCTTCCCATTCGTATTCAGGTTTAATCAGCAGGTGGTCATTTGGAATGTCCACGCCGTCTTCCATATTCCAGGGCATATCCCGCTTGCCGGAGCCGCCGCATTTCATGTCGTCGGTAAATGATATCCAAACCGCTCCGGGGCAATAAGTCAGCGGCAGAATCCAGGGGATGAACGGGGTGGGGCGGTGCAGCATGGCGTATTTGCCATTGATCTTTTCCGGAAACAGGACGACATTGGCGTCACAGATGTGCTCACTGGTCACCGGGCCGAGCCGTTTCACGTTTTTCCAGTCTTCGGTCACCGCTATTCCGACCCGGCGGAAATTTTCGGTCCAGGTCGGATTGATGTTTCCGTTGGGGCCGAGCCGCTTTATTCCTTTATTGAAATCCATGGTTTTCTGGGAACGAGCGGCGTAAACGATGTAATATTTTCCGTCAAGTTCCGTGATCCTGGAATCTTCGGTCGAGCCGTAATCAAAGTCATCAAAATTTTCCGAAGCCGGCAGGAACGGCTCCGGGTTTTCCTCAAAATTAATGCCGTCCGTACTTTTTGCGTATCCCAGCACCATGTCGCTCGGGGCTTCGCTTTTCAGGCTTGATGTGGTAAATGTCATGTGAAACGTGCTGCCGTCGAAAACCACTCCGGGATTGCGCGCTTCGTCTCTGCCCCACTGCCTGTTTTGTGATGGTCCTAAAATCGGGTTTCCTGTATATTTTTTTACTTTTAGAGTCATTCGTTTTCCTGAATGTCGTTAATTATTGATTAGCAGTTCCGGCATGAGCTTAATGAGCTTCGGGAAATCGCGATCTTTGGTATTTAGAATTTCCATACCGATCCGTCCCATTTCCGAGTAGTTTACTTTGACCGAATTGAAAGAGCGTTTCACTTTGAATTCCTTCAACAGGCAGTCGTAACCGGTTACTTCGATTTTTCCGGTCAGGTTTTCATCCTCGATACATTTCTCAACCCCTTCGGCAAGCATGTCGTTTACGACGAATACAATGCCGGGTTCCGGGTGATTTGACAAATATTTCTTAAACTCCAGATAGGCATATTTAACTAATCCTTCATGGGTCATATTGGTTGCGAATGGTAAGGAAAGGTTATGCAAGTTGTCCGTATTCAACCCGTAATCCTTTATGGCTTGACAGTATCCTCTGAAACGTTCATTATAAGTATTATCGTTATGTTCCAATCCGTAGTTCAACGCAATAGCTGACTTAATCCCTCTGGCGACGTAATGCTCGACCATTTTATAGGCGCCGCCAAAGTCGTCATTCACGACTGAAAATACATTATCCGGGGTCTCATCAAGTTTTCCGTACATATAGTTGATGATGATAAAGCGCTTGTCCGGGAATTTGCGGGCAAGGTCGATTGTTTCATCCAGGCGATTAGGTGACAGGGTCATAATTCCAAGGAAATTGAAACATGAGGATGCGTTATAAAGGTTGATCGAATATTCCGCGTCGCCAACCAGCATAGTGGTATCCGTATCGTATAAAACCGTCACTTCCGAAATTCCGGCATAAAGTCTTGCTATCAGGACGTTCTGGTTTAATTCGCTGGCATGCAGTCGGCTCAACAAGCCACAGATATTTTTCGCTTTAAATTCGTTCCGGTCAGCAATAAACGTTCCTTTCTTGGGGCGGCGGTAGCAGATGCCGTCGTCGATTAAAGCCCGGTAGGCCTGATCCGCGGTCCTTGTACTGACCCCGGCGCTTGACGCGATAAGCTTTACGTTGGGCAATGCAGCTCCCGCGGAAAGATTATTGTGCTTGATATAATTAAGCAAACTATTTTTAATCTGCAGATATACCGGTTCCGCTTTGGTTTTGTCAATTGTGATATTCACTGGATACGTCCTGATTTTACTTGCATTTTATTCTAATTTTACTTTGATTTTACATGGGCGTCAACACCTCTCACTAAAAAATGTCTTTTTTTTTGAGGAGGAAATTTTCTAAATACCTGTAAATAACAAAAAAAGCGCCGTCCCGATATAGTTTCGGTGACGGCTGCTTCAGTATAAGTGAAAAAATTCAGTTCTAAGTTAATCTTTCCCGGTCAACTTTTTAAAATAGTTAAGGAAAATATCGAACTGTTTCATTTTATCCATTTTGGTTTCCATCAGTTTGCGAGAGGCATTTCCGAGTTTTTGACAGGTTTCCCTGCTTTCAGCAAGAAACTCGATGCCGTCGGCAAATGCTTCCACATTGCCCGGATCAGTTAAATAACCGGTTTCACCGTGAATGACGGCCTCCGGAATACCGGCCAGCCTGCTTGACACTACCGGGATGCGCATCGACATGGCTTCGAGGATTACATTAGGAAGCCCCTCTTTGTAAAGGCTCGGGAACGCCAGAATGTCAATTCTTTCAAAGACATAGTTCGGTTCATTGGTAAATGGAAAAAATGAAACATGATCGTCAAGTCCATAGACCTTTGTTACCGCTTTTAGCATTTCTTCATCGGGGCCTTCCCCGACAAACATGGCGTGAACATTTGGTAAACGGCCCGAATCAATCAATTTTTTCATGGCTTGCAAAAGAATAATCTGGCCCTTGCGGTCCTCTATCGCGCCGACGGACCCCAGGACCGGGAACGCGTTTTCCGGCAGCTTATACCTGACCAGTGCTTCAGCCTTGGTTTCCGGCGTGGAAGTGAAACGGTCAACTTCGGTGCCCTGATAGATCAATTCAATTTTATCAGCGGGAATTTTGTAATCGCTGATTAAATAATCCCGGGTGAAACCGGTAATACAGATCACAGAATGATTGATCTCCGGTTCAGGTACATAATATTCGCGTTTATACCATGGTACTATAGAGCCGGTTTTGGGGATCAGGAAAGTATCAAGCCCTCCTTCCCGGATACACTCGCCGGCAAACATTGCGCAGTGAAAATCATTCCGCGGCGGATGCACGGTGGTTATTGCGGTATCGCAGGGCGTCAGGGCGTCGATCCAGATCTTTTTGTCGGCATCATCTTTTGAACAAACGCCGTCCCAGTCGTAAGTGCATACCCTGGCTCCAAGCGAAGCGCATTTTTCCGCAATCCAGGTATCGGCCGGACACAGAACGGTGACTTCATGGCCTTTTTCGATAAAATCCGCGACTGCTTCCGATACCCAAATCTGAGTACCGCCGCGCAATGGAGTGTCTTCGATAAATCCGATATGCATTATTAGCTGCTCCTGTTTTCGCTGTTATATAATCTCTTGAAAAACTGTTTGAATTTGCGTCTGATCGTTGCTGAACTGTAACGTTTTTTTACCGCTTCCTTGTTGTGTTCTTTCCATTCCAGCAGTTTGTCAGGACGCAACAGCATGTCCATCACTTTGCCGAGGAATTTTTCATCATAACCGTTTTCCGGAAAATGCAGATACCGGATCTGTTCGGCGTCGGGCAGATGTTCACCGATTACCTCGGCAAATACTTCTTCTGGATAGTAACGGCTGCAGATGATCGGAATACCGCCGGCGCTCGATTCCAGAATCGGCAGTCCGCGCCCTTCGGTTTCACTTGGAAACAGAATAACGGTTGCAAGATGATAGATGTCTTCAATATGCAAGCGGTCGAAACCGTGTTCCTCGAATGAGCGGTGATACTCGTTGCCGACGGAGAAGACCAGAAATATCCTTTCAGCCAGTTCCTGCGGCAAAGACTCGCACATCTTCCGGTAGGCGTGAAGGACACTTTCCAGATCATCTTTATGTTCGATCGGCGTGGGACCGGTGATATGCAGGACCAGTTGATAGGCTGAATATGACGCGAATTCTTTTTGGAACGGTTCATAGTGCATTAACGCTTCGAGCATTTCTATATCCATTTCAATGCGTTTGCGCTCAACTACCCGGGTCGGCTGGAGACAATACAATGTTGTGGGCCTGCGCAAATCCAGGGTAAGGCCGGAACGGCTGCCGACGGCAACCGGGGTTTGATGGATCATCCAGTCATCCAGGTCCGCGAGATGATGTTTGATTGCGACTGGCCTGATTCTGGAGTAACCGCCGGAGATTATGTAGTTCATTCTCTCTCTGACCGAATAAACATAGCCGGGCAGGGCGTCGACAAAGAAATCGTCGCTGATGAAGGTTCCCAGTTCAAAGGTTTTTTCGGGAGGAAAGCCGAATTTATGGATTAGGGTTTCCGATTGCCGGGTGTTGATGCTGACTTGCAGCCAGCGTTCGCCGTTCCAGGGGTAAAGGCGTTTGAATAACCTGAAAAATGAGAGATTTTCGCAATTCCGGAAAAAATGATCGCGGACACCCGGTTGTTCCCCGTCTTTTTTTTGCGAAGCCGGTTTGCCGCCTTCCCAGTAGTAGTCATGATTGGAGCTGATAACGAAAGTCCCGAATGCTTCGGATACGATTACCAGTGCCAGCATGATGGCGAAATTGCCGGGGTTCGAAGCGATATTTACCGGGATCAATAATTTCAGTTTGTTATCTTCGAGGTATTTGCTCAAATGGTCGGCGAAATCCACTGCCTGCCGCCACATGGTTGCGGCCATCTTATTTGAAACATCACTGCCGTCCGGCATGTCTTCGTAATACAGTTTGGAAAAATACTTGCCACCGCTCCATTTATCCCAGCCGTCCATATTTTCAATAACAAAGCGCGTCCAGTTTGGGGCCAGGACTGAATCCGCCTTGTCAAAAAATTCACCGCCGATAAGATGAATCGGGACTGGTGAACCATCTTCCGAGGCCAGCATTTTTTCCAGTACCTCGGCATATTTGGCTATTTCGATCGAAACGCCGTCGATGCCGTAATCATAGGTAATGAAAGCCACGCCGTTTTCCAGCGGCTTGTAAAATTCCTCTTTAGTCAAGGTTCCGACCGTCGGCGACTTTTTCACCAGAGAATCAATAAAAGCGGATATTTCATTCCAGTCAGATATTTCTGCGCTTTTCAAAATGTTCATCAGTTCGGTTCTATCCATTAATTTCCTCCTTACAGAATAAAAGCGTTAAAGTTCTTATGGCTTATATTACACACCTTTGCCGGGAAAATCAAGTCTGACGTTGTATTTAATATTCCTTTGCTTTCTGGTTTTGATTTTATTTTATTGGATTATAGTGTGTTTTATTTGTTATTTTGTGTTTTTATTGTTCAGGTAAATAGAGTATAATAGTTGGAGATTTGACATTTGACAATTAAAACGAGGAATAAAAATGACAATGCAGTTACAGGAAAACTGGGAGCGGACAAAACAGCGTTTTATCAACTGGTGGAACCACGAAGGACTGGTGATTGCGAATTGGTATGATTGCGGTGCGGGAGCGGCGAGATTTACTGCGCCTGATCCCGGTGAGGCCGATTCCTGGACGCAGCGGCACAGCGATATTGAATATCGCATGAAACTCAATCTGCATAATCTTTCAAAAGGCTTGTTCCTCGGAGAATCCCTGCCGGTTTACGATACGATGATGGGGCCTGGCAGCCTGGCGGCAATGTTAGGCTCCGAACCGGAATTTTCCTCTACGGTCTGGTTTCATCCCTGCTGGAATGAGGTTGAAGATCTTGACGCTTTACCGGAAGTCAGACTTGATCGTACCAACCGATGGTTCCAGTTTGCGTTGCAACAGGCCCGCCGCGCGGCTGAAAAACAGCATTTGGGGTACGCGGTTGGGCTGCCTGATCTGGTTGAAAACATCGATGTTTTGTCCAGTTTGCGCGGCAACCAGACTTTACTGCTTGATATGTATGATAATCCGGAATGGGTCGAGCGCAAAGTCAAAGAGATCAATCAAGCCTGGTTCGAGGTATATGACGCATTGTACGATATTTGCAAACTTGAAGACGGCTCATCAGTTTTTACCGCGTTTCAGGTGTGGGGACCGGGCAAAGTCGCCAAGGTGCAATGTGATGCGTGTGCGATGTTCGGTCCGGATGTGTTTGAACGTTTTGTCGTTCCCGGCTTGGAGGAGCAGTGTGAATGGCTTGATTATTCAATTTATCATTTGGACGGGCACGAGTGTATCCGGCATTTGGATTTATTGCTGGAGATAGACGCGCTAGACGCGATTGAGTGGACTCCGGATCCCAATGTTCCAAAAGGCGGGGACCCGTGCTGGTATCCGATGTATAAAAAGATTAAAGAGGCCGGAAAATCCGTTCAAGCAATCGGGATAACGCCTGACCAGGTTAAGCCTTTACTGGATGCCATTGGTCCGGAAGGAGTGTATATTATGCCCGCGGGAGGAAGTGAAGAAATATTCCGGCAAATATTAGATATTGCGGCTCCTTATTATAAGCAATGTGATTAATAGCATTAATTTTACCGTTAATATTTTCTGGTTTAATTTATTTGTAATAAGGTGCTTGTGTCTAATTAACAATCAAACTGTCTGACTTTGATAATATTTACGTTTTTACATTCTTTTTACAATCCTTTTGCATTGTTTTGACACGATCCTCTGAGGATGAATTACCTTGATAGATGAAAGGCGATTGTTGAAATCGCGGAAATTCAATGTAATTTAAACCAATGGAAGGAATCGAGTCATGTTATCCGCAGTCAAACAATTGATAACTCTGTCGGCTCTGGCGATTATGTCTGTCTCCGGCGCCGCGACAACTCTGACTTTGAAAGCAGAGTTGGAAAAGCCGGTATTGCCGGCATCCGTCAAGCAGACCGCGTTGATCCGCATCACCCTGCTCGCGCCGGAATCGACTTTGCCGGAAATCAAACGCAAAAATCATGTCAACCTGGCGATTGTTCTGGATAAATCAGGTTCCATGAGCAGCAGCCGGAAAATCCAGGAAGCCCGTAACGCAGCTGTTGCCGCGTTGAAAATGCTGCGCCAAGGGGATGTTTTTTCAGTTATTTCTTACGACAGTTCCGCCCGGGTGATTGTCCCGGCAACTGCGGTGACCGCTAGAAACCGTGACGCGGCAATAGAGCAAATCCTTTCTATCAGCCCCGGCGGCAGTACCGCGCTGTTCGGTGGCGTTTCACTGGGTGCCAACGAGGTCCGGAAGAATTCCAAAGAAAACTTTGTCAACCGGATTATTCTGCTTTCAGACGGGCTGGCAAATGTCGGGCCAAGTACTCCTGCTGAACTTGGGCGCTTCGGCGCGTCCCTGATAAAAGAGAACATCTCCGTCAGTACTATCGGGGTAGGGGTGGACTATAACGAGGATTTGATGACCGCGCTTTCCCAGAACAGCGACGGTAATTTTTATTATGTTGAAAACAGCGGAGACCTGCCGCGTATTTTCTCAAAAGAGCTTGGTTCCGCGTTGAAGGTGGCGGCAAAGTCGATACGGGTTAAAATAACCTGTCCTGAAGGGGTAAAACCGCAAGGCATTCTGGGCCATCAATGCCGGATCGACGGGAATACGATTGAAATGAATTTTAATCAGGTCTACGGCGGTCATGAAAAATCACTGATCCTTCAGGTGGAAGTGCCGCCTAAGTCGGCTGGTTCCCAGGCGGATGTTGCCCGGGTTGAGGTTGATTACAAGGGCCTCGAAGGTAAATATAAACATCGGGTCGTTGATGCGGTCACCGCCAAATTCAGCGCGGATCAACAGTTGATCAGCAAGAATATCAATCGAGAAGTCCAGGCCGATGTCGCGGTTCAGAAAGGCGCTGTTTTGCGCGAGGAGGCGGTTAAGCAGGCTGATCAGGGGAACTTCGTGGAAGCAAAACAGAAATTGCAGCAGGCGGCGACCCTTTTGAACAACGCTGCCGAGCAGACCGGTGACAAGGACCTCAAAAAACAAGCGGAACAGGTAGAAGAGCGCAGCAAGAAACTGGAGCCCGGCAGCAGCTATAAAAAGACCCGGAAACAGTTGAAAGGTTCCAGTTTCCAGTATCGCAACAAACAAATTTATAACCAGAGCAAATAATAAGGGGAGTGGAGAAATAATGTTTAAATATAAAATAACTTTTCAGGTGATATTTCTGGTTGCTATGGCAGCCGGGACAATGTTCCTGCTGAGCAGTTGCGGGGTATTTGCTCCTTTATCTGATTACGGTAATGCGTGTAAAAAGCAACCGGTATGCAAACTTGCGAAGGCGCCTCACTCCGTAATGTGCTATTCTCCTCTGGATAGAGAACAGAGACTTTCCGGGGCTGAATATTCCTCAAATTTTAATACTGAGGAATACAAATACCTTGCCGATAACGAATTTCTCGCGACAGCGCACCGGCCGTTGTCGACCTTCTCGGTTGATGTCGATACGGCTTCATACTCGAATATCCGGCGTTTTCTGCTGCGGCAGAAACAACGTCCCCCGAAAGACGCGGTACGGATTGAAGAGTGCATAAATTATTTCAAGTATGATTACCCTGCACCAAACGGGGAAATTCCGTTGCGGGCAACGCTTGAAATGAGCAAGTGTCCATGGAACTCCAAACAAAATCTGCTGCTGATCGGGTTGCAGGCGAAAAAAGTTAAAAAAGAAAAGCTGCCGCCGAGTAATTTTGTTTTCCTCGTTGATACTTCCGGCTCCATGACCGGGAATATGCCGCTGTTGAAAAAAGCAATGACTATGTTGACCAGGCAGATGCGGTCATGCGACCGGATCGCGATTGTCGCGTATGCCGGTTCCGCCGGATTGGTTTTACCGTCTACCAGCGGAGAGGATAAAGAAAAGATTATTGATAAAATAAGCAGTTTCAAAGCCGGCGGATGTACCGCCGGAGCCGCCGGGATCAAACTGGCTTATCAGGTGGCGGCAGAGAATTTTCTGAAAAACGGGAATAACCGGGTTGTCCTGATTACCGATGGTGATTTCAATGTCGGGATAAGCAGTGAAGGCGCGCTGGTTCGTTTGATTGAAGAAGAGCGCAAAAAGAATATTTTCCTGACTGTACTTGGGGTCGGCTACGGTAACTACAAAGATAATAAGATGGAGATGCTGGCGGATAAAGGCAATGGTAATTATGCCTATATCGACAGCGAAAAGGAAGCTGAAAAAGTTCTGGTAAAAGAGATGTCCGGCAGCATGTTTGCAGTAGCCAAAGATGTCAAGATCCAGATTGAGTTCAATCCGAGCTATGTGAAGGCGTATCGTTTGATCGGTTATGTTAATCGCAAACTGGAGGATCGTGATTTTGCCGATGATAAAAAGGATGCCGGCGAGATTGGCATCGGACATCAGGTTACTGCGCTGTATCAGATTATTCCGGCAGACTCAAAAGAGAAGGTAATTACTCCCGAACCGCTCGAATATCAGAAAACGACGGTTATCAGTGAGAATCTTTTAACCTTGAAGTTGCGTTGGAAAGCCCCGGATGCGGACAAGAGCCGGAAATGGATGTATCGTTACAAAGCATCCGATGTAACAACTGTTGAGCCTTCGACTAATTTGCGTTTTGCCGCTGCGGTTGCTGAATTCGGCATGTTGCTGCGTGATTCAAAAGATAAAGGTACTGCAAGCTGGTCGCAGGTAATTGATCTGGCCAGCGAATCTAAGGGAACGGACCCTGAAGGTTACCGGGCCGGATTCATGGATCTGGTTGAAGCCGCACAGAAAATTATGGACTAAATGAAAAAAGCAGGGAAAATACCGGTGATCGTGCTGATTGCCATTATTACAGCCGGGGTCGCGGCCGCGGCCCTCGGCTATATGGCTTTGCGGCTGGCCAGACATGAACAGGGAATGCGTAACGCTGAAATCAAGAATTCGGTTGCCGCGCAGGCTGAACTTTTATCACGAAACTGCCGGTTGCTGCTGGAACAGCGCCGGCAGAAACTGATTGAGCGTTTGGCTAAAACTAAACCCGACCAATACGGTTTATCTGACTTGCGGTTTTCCTCGCCGTTTATCGCTGAGGCATTTATTGCCGACCGCAACGGTTCTCTGTTGATGCCGCGTAAAGACCAGGTATTTAACCGTCGTTTTTACAGTTTGTTTTTTGAGGCGGTCAGTAGTACCCATCGTCCGGGGCGGCGGATCGCGACGAAAAATTCTAATCCAAAAGTTAAATCAGCGGCAAAAGACAGCGGTTTCTTTTCGGATTTGGTTCCGCGTCGTTCTGCAAGGCAAATGACAAAGGGTGGTTATGAACAGGAGGATAGTTGGTCTGGGAAAGTTGCCAAAAGTTCGGGAACAGGCAAAGTGATGGTGGAATCACAGGTGCTGCAACAGCTTGAAGCGCAGCAGTTGGAGGCGAACGGGCGAATGACAAGTCGCTTCGGGCGCTTTACGTTGAAAAAAGATTCCGGTTGGATTCCGTGGTTTAGTGACAACTCATTCCGGCCGGTAGTATGGACCCGGAACAATCATGATCGTGACAAGTTGATCGGGGCCGAGGTGGAAACCATTGCCCTTTTGTCCAGAATTCAAATGCTGATGCCGAAGGAATTATCCAAAAACTGGCGTCTCGAGGTTATTGACGGCTCGGATAAGCTGGTTTGCGCTGCCGGTTGGAGCGCCGATAACGATGCTGACGGTGAGGATGGCGCGGTTTATGTCGCCTCATATCCGATCTGGCGCGAGGCCTTTCCCGGTTGGCGGGTACGTGCCTGCCTGGCGCCGGGATGGGATTCGGCCGCGTTGTTCACGGTAACGGCGGCCACTCAGATTCTTTCACTGCTGCTGATAATTGTCATTGCCGGATACGTGATGCTGTATCTGCTGCGGCGCGAGCTTGAACTTGCCGGACAGAAGACGTCATTTGTCGCGAACGTCTCGCACGAATTGAAGACTCCGCTGACCAGTATTCGAATGTATGCGGAAATGCTCAGCACCCGTCAAAACCAGTTGCCGGAAGATAAACGAAACCGTTATCTCGAAATAATTTTGTCGGAAAGTGAACGATTGTCGCGACTGATTTCAAATGTCCTGGATTTCAGCCGGACCGAAGCCGGGCGCAAAAAATATCATGCCGAACTTTTTTCCGTCAGCGAAGTGATCTATGAGATAAAGGAGATTTGGGACGGGGAAATGAGTGCGGCCGGAATCGCTTTGACAATTGAAGTCCCGGTTGGTGATATTATGGTCAAATTTGACCGTGACGCTCTTTTTCAGGGGATACACAACCTGTTGAGCAACGCGCTGAAATATGCCGTGTCCGGCAAAGAGATCAGTATAGTATGTCATACTGACGCCAATGACCGGATCGTTATCGAGGTGCGTGATCGTGGTCCCGGTATCTCAGCAAGGAGCGCTAGGCGGATCTTCAATAAATTTTACCGTTGTGACGATTCGCTGACGGCGGCAACTTCCGGCAGCGGACTTGGCCTGTCGATTGCCCGCAAACTGATGCGTGATCAGGGCGGAGATTTAATTTATCAGCCGCGCGAGGGCGGCGGTTCAATATTCAGAATTATTCTGGGAGGCAGAAATGAGTAATAAAATAAAAATACTGGTTGCGGAAGACGATACAAACATTCGGGAAGGGCTGGTCGATGCCTTGGAGTTTGAAGGATACGAGGTCTTTGCCGCCGCCGACGGCAGCAAGGCGCTGGAAGCCTATGCCAGACTGAATCCAGACCTGATCCTGCTGGACGTGATGATGCCGCGAAAAAACGGTTATGACGTGTGCCGGGAGATTCGTCGCGGCAATCAGGATATCCCGATCATCATGCTGACCGCCAAGGGCGAGGAGATAGACAAAGTTCTTGGCCTGGAACTGGGCTCGGACGACTATATCACAAAACCTTACAGTCTGCGGGAGCTCAACGCCCGGATTACTGCCGTGCTGCGCCGCTCAACGCGTTGCGGCGGAAATGTCGACGATGGAGTTGAAAAACTAATCATTGAATTCGGTAACATCACAGTCGATCTGCAGCGTCTGGTCGCAGCGACTCCGCATGGTGATATTGAGCTGTCATCGCGAGAAGTCGAGCTGCTGAAATATTTTATGGATAACGCGGAAAAAGTTCTTGACCGTAATAAGATTCTGGCCGAGGTATGGGGGATGAATTATCACGGTTTCAGCCGTACCCTGGATCAGCATATCGTGCAGCTTCGAAAGAAAGTTGAACCGGACCCGAAAAATCCAACTCATATCAAAACCGTATATGGCGTAGGTTATCGTTTTATTCCGGACTGATTAGGCGATGCAGCCTGATTAAAGCTGGTTCGGGCTTTGTTTGGCCGCTTCCTGCATGACCGCCTCTTTGTCCGCCTGGGCTTTCAAGAGGTCATCGGTATAATGCAGTTTAACTTCACCGCCAATACTTGAACTCAGGGTGATTGTCCGGTTGTTGATCTTTATTGATTTCCGGAGCATTGATGGAATGATTCCGGCGGCGGCTTTCGTTTCATACTTTTTTTCCAGCAAGGTCAGGACAACCTTAAATTCACGTTCTGCCTGAGGGCGGTTTTTCAGGTCCACTTCCGCCCATATTCCGTATATCTTTTTTCCGACCGGAGTTATCAGCACATAGTAAGTGCTGAATTTACGGAATTTCTCTTTGGGTTTTATCCGGTACAAAGTTTCTCCGGTCGCGATGGTCGTATTATCGGAAGCGGCCGCGGGCTTGAAATTCTCTCCCAGATAGAAACCGAATGCTCCCTGGATTTTTTGTGTTTGAGCGTCCTGGGCAGTCTCATCCGGTTTAAGGTTGTCCTTTTCCGGATAGCCGTACAAATCGCTCAAGTCAGTTTTTTTCTCTTCTTTGGAAGCTGAAGTTTCCTCTTTTTGATTTTCCACCGCATATTCGAGTGGGGTATGTCCGACCAGTTTGGCTATTCCTTTGTCCAGATTTTCCGTGAAAACATATGAAGGCATCGCCAGCGTTACTGTCAGAATAAGCAGACCGTAAACCACCTGCCGCTGATAAATTATCGCCAGACTCAATAAAAAGGCCGCCATCAGCAATATCAATGCCGGAATAAAGGAGTACATCTGCGGAGAGAAGGCTATTCCGGCGTTTCCAAGCAGCATGCAGAATACCGCAACCAGAACGATTATGTACTTCTTTTTGCTTTCAGGTTCCGAGACTTTTTTTGAATTGGCGAAAGCTTTCTTCGCTTTTTCCAAAAATGATTCGAATTCATCATCTTTTTTTTCCTGTTCGGGACTTTCCGGCTCCCGGTCTGATGTTTCCTGCGTTGCGTCTTCCTCCGGGTATTCGCTTTCTGCGTCCTCGTCTTCCTCATCGTCTATATATTTGGGGAACTGGCCATCACTGCTTTTTTCGTCCGGCATGGCATGGGGCTCTTCGTCATCAATCAGGTTTTGCCTGCTTCGATCAGGCAGTTTGAACAATGATCTGGTTACCGTGACTTTGGGCTCGTCCAGTTCCTCTTCAGCCTGTTCCGCTTTTTTACGGGCCAGAGCCAGTTTTTCCTCCACCGGCAGCGGTGCGTTTTCATCCGGAATATTGACTCCTTCATCGATATGTGAAGCTGGTTCCGACGCCTTTTCCGGCTGAGATTCAGGTTCGGCCGGTTTGGCCGTTTGGGGCTGTGAAGCGGAGGGGGGCTCCGCGGTAACGTTTTTTTCAGGTGCGGTCGCGGTTGCGGGCGGAGGAGTTTTCTCCCCTGCCTCTTCGGGAGTAACAATTGCTTTCTTGACTACCGGCTTCAGTGGTTTTTCCGGAATTATAACGGCTTTTTTAGGTACGGCAAGCGGTGTGGCAAGCGTGGTCGGTACCGTTTTGCCGATTCCCGGTTCTTTTTTTTCCGGTTTTTCCTTCTCCGGCGAAGTTTTAGGTTCCGGAGCAGACGGTTCATCGGGTAATTTTACTTCAAATTCAAAATTACAGACAAAGCATTCGACTTCTTCCCCGATAAACTCCTCTGTCAAATCATACTTTTGATTGCATTTGGGACAAAATATTTTCATTCGTTTATTTAATTCCAATCATTTATATCGCCCTGTTTGTACTTAAAGCGCCCATTATTCAGAAACCGGGACAGGCAAACACGTAATAATAGTTGTATCTCGAGCAAAAGTCAAGAACATTTCTCAGTCAAAAAGCTGTAAATTGAGCGGATTGGGGTGATACGGGGTGACCGGAAAAGTAAAAAAGAAAGAAAAATTTTTAAATTACTCCGCCCCGGCACGTTGCCGGACTGGATCTAACGCGGGAGCGTCCCCGTATCTCTGAACTGGCTCGGAGACATCCCTGTGGATTTTTTAAAATAGTTTGAAAAATGATACTGGTCCGAAAAAACCAGACGCTCGGCTATTTCTTTGATGCTTAAAGTGCTGTGTCTGAGAAGCAGTTGCGCGGTTTCCAACCGCCGTTTGAGAATATATTCGTGTGGAGTTATGCCCATATGTTTCTTGAACAGGCGAACCATATATGCCTGTGAATACGGAATTTCTTTGTTTATCAGGGCAAAATCTATTTTCTTCTCAAGATGTGAGTCGAGCAGTTTATGCAGTTCCTGGACTATCGGCGGTAAAGGCGCTTCCTCGTCCCGGTAGACAATTGAATGCGCCGCCTGAATAAATTTATGAAAAACCAGGGCTGCTTCACCATCCTTCCTGGCCCCATACTGTCTGGCCAGAATTAACATATTATAAAAATACCTGATTAACGAACCGGCTTCTTTGACCAGATATGATTTATTCAGTCCGTAGATTTCCAGAAGTGATTTCACCAGACTGCCGCGACAGATAAAGAAAATCTTTTCCTGAATCACTCCCGGGGCGGACCAGTATTTGTTTTCTATATTTGGTGGAATCATAAAATAGCTGTTAGGTACTGAATCGTAAGACTGTAAATCTACTTCGACAAAACCGTGTTCTTTAATAACAAATTCAAATAAATACAACTCTCCCTGATGGGCATGGCGCTGCACCGATGGGGTGTATGATGTCGATTCCGATGCGACGATCAATTCAAATGTTTTTTGCTGATATGTCAAAATTTTACATCTATTGTTTTGTTTTTTATATTGCTTTGCGCTCGTTTTTGTTGGAATAAGAGTTATTGTAGGATAATATAGTTCATTTGCTTGAAATTTCACATTTCCCAAAGTACAAAAAGGAAAAAAAATGAAAGATCTCAGAATTGGTGTTATCGGAGCATGGGGCCGCGGGCAGTTGGCGCTCTGCGCTCACAAGCCGGGCGAAGGTTCAATAATAGTTGCCGGAGCCGACGTAAATCCTGAAGCCCTCGAAAAATTCAAAGAAAAAGTTGGTGAAGATGTTTTCGTAACAGATGACTACCGTGAGTTGCTTAAACGTGATGATGTTGAAGCGGTATTTATTACATCTCCCGATTTTCTCCATGAAGAACAGGCCGTAGCCGCACTTGAAGCCGGAAAAGCGGTTTATCTTGAAAAACCGATGGCGATAACGATTGAAGGCTGTGACCGCTTGCTGGAAACGGCCTACCGTACCGGCTCTAAATTGTATCTTGGCCACAATATGCGCCATTTCCCGGTTGTTCTTAAAATGAAAGAAGTCATTGATTCCGGCCTCATCGGCGATATTCAAACTGCCTGGTGCCGTCATTTCGTCGGTTATGGCGGTGACGCATATTTCAAAGACTGGCATTCGGAACAGCGTTACAGTACCGGCTTGCTGCTACAGAAAGGCGCGCATGATATTGATGTCATGCACTGGCTCAGCGGCGGCTATACCAAACGCGTTATCGGTATGGGTAAGTTGTCTGTTTACGACAAATGCGAACGTCGTGATGAAAACACCCGGGGAAATGCCGGCTGGAGTAATGCAAACTGGCCGCCGAAATCACAGGTCGGGATGTCTCCGGTTATTGATGTTGAAGATAATAACATGATTTTGATGCAACTGGATAACGGCGTGCAAATGTCATATACTCAATGTCATTACACTCCGGATTCAGAGCGCAATTACACATTTATCGGCACACAGGGCCGGGTTGAGAATATCGGTGATTACGGCAATTGCGAAGTACATGTCTGGACCCAGCGCGGCCCGCGTGAAACTCCCGATATCATCTATAAATTGAAACCGCTCGAAGGTTCGCATGGCGGTTCCGACCCGGCAATCGTTACTACTTTCATTGATTTTGTCAAGCATGGAGTCAAAACCAATACCTCACCCGTTGCGGCCCGTAATTCTGTCGCGACCGGAGTTTTAGGTCATGAATCCATGCGCAACGGCAATATCCCGAAAGATGTTCCGGAACTGCCGCAATATCTCCTTGACTACTTCGCCAACGGCCAGAAAAAATAATTCCTCATCAAAAAAATAGCCCGGAGAAAACATAAAACAGTTTTCTCCGGGCCTTTTTATTTGTATTTGTATTTGTATTTTTGATTTTTATCAGACAGTTTGATTGTTATTTATATGTAAGTCTATTGCATGTATGTTTTTAATGTTATCGTCGGGGTGGGTTGAAGCCTGAAGTGCAACACCTGTTGTCAAGGAACCATGATGTACATATACATCCGGCAAAGCCATTTATTTTAAAAAATAATTTCTTTCAATTTGATTTTTAATCCGATAGATATTACTTTATATAATTAAACCGGTTTTTTATTGAGAGATATTTGAAGACAGCAGGAATATAAAATGAAATTGTCAATATGCCACTATAGTTATCACCGCACCTGGGAAGCAAAAAATTGGACATGTCGCGATTTGGTTGAAGCGGTTGAGAAACTGGGGGCGGACGGCATTGATTTTCACGTTAGGTACCTCGGTGACCCGGAAACCGCGGCCCAGCGGGTCCGGGACGCAATGGCCGGTTCGTCGCTTATCTTGTCCGGCCTGTCGATGTCGAACGATTTCAGTTCCGACGATGAAAAGAAATATCGGGAGCAAATCGAAACCGTGAAAACCTGGTTGAAAGTAGCGGCCGAACTGAAAGCTCCGGCTTCACGTATCTTCGGCGGGCATGTTCCGCCTGAAAAACGCGGTGATCAGGTTGCGCGAAAAGCGGTTGCGGCGCGGATTACGGCGGCTTTGTCGGAAGTCACAGTTGAGGCTGAAAAACTGGGGGTATGCCTGGCGCTTGAGAATCACGGAGGGGCACCCTGTTCCGGCGAGGAACAGGTTGCAATGATCAAGCAGATCAATTCCCCCAACCTGAAGGCCACTATCGACGTCGGCAATTATATGCAATGCGGACAGGAGGGCCACGAAGGAACCGCGGTCGCCGCTGCCTGTTGTTCTTATGTCCATTTCAAGGATTTTCAAAAGACCGAAAGTCAAACTCCCGGTTTGCCTTGGGGCCTGCAAAGTTGTACGGTAGGCAAAGGGGATGTCGACCACCGTGCCTGCCTGGAGATTTTGTGGGATAGCAACTATCAGGGATTCGTGGCGCTGGAATATGAAGGCCCGGAAGATGAACTTATCGGGGTTCCGGAAAGTTTAAAATACACAGCCGACTTAATGCGTGAATTGGGAATAAGGTGAAAATATGGCTCATGAACCCAAGTATATTAAAGTCAGAAACCGCATTCTGAATGACATTAGAAAGGGGCGTTTTGCACCGGAGAACCGGTTGCCGACCCGAGAGGAACTCATTGCCGAGTTCAAAATTACCAGAACAACACTTAATCAGGCGCTTAAAAATCTGGTAGATAACGGGATACTTTCAACCTCGCGGCGCGGCGGGACCATTGTTACCGGCAAGCAGCTGCCGTTAAAAGTCGCGTTTGTCTCCAACCTGAGCAAAGACCAGATTCTCCAGAACAAAGGAGAATCGACCAGTTTGCTGATGTGCAGCATAATCCTGTCCCACGGAAAAGATATAGACCTCGATTTTTTGAGCGTGAACCAGATCGGGGATGATTTGGGCTTTGTCAAACTGTATGACTGTGTGGTCTGGATGCAGCCGAGCGACGCCACCATAGCCGCATTGAAACCGTATCAGGATAAGGTGATCATAACCAACCGTTATTTGGAAGAATTCAATTTTATCTCTACCAATCACCGTCAGGCAATGCGTGAAATGACTTTACGCAATATTGATGACGCCGGTCCTGACAGCCAGCTTTTCTATCTTGATCCGGACTCTGATGAATTTGTTTGCCGTGAGCGGCGTGAAGGTTTTGTTGATGCCTGCGCGGAACGCGGTTTATTCTACCGGATATGCCGGATTGACCGGTTGCGTTACGAGGATATGCTGAATTTTCTAATGGACCTTCAATTTGAGCCAACCTGCAATATTGTTATGTCGGCCGGAATGCTCGGGTTTACCGGCGCGGTTATCAAAATGGCGTCAGTGCGCGGTTTGAAGTTCTACGAGAATTTATTTTATTGTGACTTCGATAACCCGTACTCGCTGCAGAATACCGGCATCAAACTCATGTCGGCGATCCAGGATTATTCCACTATGGGGACCGAGGTGGTTAATGCCTTGCAGGAGTTCGGATCAGAAAAAATTTCCTGTTTTGTCCCTTACCGAATTGAATCTTGATTCTAACTGTTGTATTTTATCTCGTCAGGATTATGCGGTCATGCATATTCATATGTTGTTTTATCGACTCCGATTCGAGCTTAGCGACCGCGATTTATTAATATGATTGTTTATGCAGCAATGCTTGGACAAAAAACAGGGATGAATATATAATGTTTCCAAAAGATTTTGTGTGGGGTTCCGCCACCGCGTCATATCAAATCGAAGGCGGCTATCTCGCAGACGGTAAAGGTCCGAGTATTTGGGACGCCTACACCGCGATTCCGGGTAAAATTAAAAATAATGATCGTGGGAATATCGCCTGCGACAGCTACAACCGCTATCAGGAAGACGTGGCTTTACTGCGGGATCTCGGTGCCAACGCCTATCGTTTTTCGTTTGCCTGGGCCAGAATCTTGCCGACCGGCCGCGGAGAAATCAATCAAGCCGGAATCGATTATTACAACCGTTTGATCGATGCTTTGCTGAGCAATAATATTGTCCCGTGGGTTACGCTTTATCATTGGGATCTGCCGCTGGCTCTGCAATTTGAACAGGACGGCTGGCTCAATCGGAAAACTGTCGAATGCTTTGCTGAATATGCCGATGTCTGTTTTAAGAATTTCGGCGACCGGGTTAAGAACTGGATCACTTTTAACGAGCCCTGGTGTACCGCGGTCCTGGGCAATGGCCTTGGCGTGTTCGCGCCGGGGCGAATTTCGCCGGACGAACCATATATTGTGGCTCATAATCAATTGCTTGCCCACGGTTTGGCGGTAAAGAACTTCAAGGAAAATTATGCTGCTCAGCAGGGCGTCATCGGCATTACCAACAATTCAGACTGGCGCGAACCTCTGACCGGATCAGATGCGGACAAAGCCGCCGCTCAAAGAGCGCTGGAATTCTTTTACGGCTGGTTTACCGATCCGGTCGTTTTCGGAAAATACCCTGACGTCATGCGTGAACGCCTTGGAGCCAGGCTCCCTGAGTTTTCTCCGGAAGAACAGGAAATGATGACTGGCTCGTGTGATTTTCTCGGCCTGAATCATTATACTTCCCTGTACGCGTCCGCCGAAGCCCCGGATGGCTATTCAGAGGCCGACAATTTGTCCGGGAACGGCGGCATGAGTGATGATCAGGATGTCTTCCTGAGTGAAGATCCCGCCTGGAAAAAAACATCCATGAACTGGAACGTCGTGCCGTGGGGAATCCGGAAAATGCTCGGTTGGATTGCGGAGCGTTACGGTAATATCCCGATTTACGTAACGGAAAACGGTTGTGCCGTTGATGAACCCGATCGTGCAGCTGCTGCCGATGACGAATTCCGGTGCGACTTTTATGAATCATACATTCGGGAATGCGGTAACGCGATTGCCGATGGAGTTAATTTGCAAGGCTATTTTGCCTGGAGTCTGCTTGATAACTTTGAATGGTGTCACGGCTTCAGTCAGCGTTTCGGGCTTGTCAGGTGCGAACCGGTTACCCTTGAACGTATTCCCAAAAAGTCATATTACTGTCTTCGTGACATCATCATAACCGACGGCAATTCATTGACATAACAGAAACAAAGGAGGAGATATGCGTATCTTGTTTTTAAGTTTGGTTGCACTGGCGACGCTGGGGCTGACCGGGTGCAGTTTGATTGGTGAGAATAAGTTCAAACAGGTCAATTATTACGATCTTGGAACTCCGGTTAACCGCTCGCTTCCGAATGTTACGGTTCAATTTACAAATTTCCGGGCCCTTGAAGCTGCCAAATTCAAGATGGTTTACCACACTGATCAGTCACGGGTTTTGATCGACGATTACAACAAATGGATTCAAACTCCCGCTTTTATGATGAACCGTTATCTCCAGTTTGCTTTTTGTCAGCCGCCAGGTTCACTTCCGGCCCCGACAGATCATATCTATCTGATTTCCGGAACTCTGTTTACTTTTAAAATAGATCTGGAAAAAAATCAGACGGTCCTCGGCGTAAGCTATGTCATTCAGCAAAGGGGCAAAGAAGCATTGCCGCCATTGGTTGATAAATCTGTGCGCTATGTTTCCAAATTTGAAAAGCATGACGGACTGTATTTTGCCCGGGCAATGACCCGGACGGTTGAACAGCTTGCGGATGATATTCAAAAAGACATCAAGAATCTGGAAAGTAAGAAATAAATTTGGATAGTGAACTTAAATCACCCGAAATTTTGATTTCCACCGAAGCGATCCATGCTCGAGTCAAAGAGTTGGGGAAGGCGGTTGATGCGGTCTTGAACGATGAGGAGGAAACCGTTATGGTCGCGGTCGCTGACGGCGGTCTGATGTTCGCCGCCGACCTGGCTCGTGAAATTACCCGACCGCTTTATTTTGATCAGATTGCGGTCGCCTCATATGACGGAACCGCCAGCACTGGAAAAATAACCCTGCGGACCGTTCCCCGGATTGATTTGCAGGGAAAGACCGTTTTACTGGTGGATGATATTCTCGACTCGGGGTTGACCATTACTTTCCTGATTGAATATCTCAAGCGCTTTGATCCGGGCCGGATTATAACCTGTATGGCACTGGATAAACCGGCAGGCAGGATTATTGAGTTTAAGCCGGATTTTGTCGCGTTTGAAGTTCCGGATCGCTTTGTTATTGGATACGGAATGGATTATAACGGTTTATACCGGAATCTGCCCTATGTCGGCTGCCTGGACTGAAAAAGTAATTCAGCCTTGATGTTTGCCGACCAGTTCACCGGCGTTATAGGAACTCCGGACCATCGGCGCGGAAGCGACAAATTCAAACCCGAGTTCCTTGGCATATTCGCCCCACTGCGCAAACTTTTCCGGTTCCACGTAGCGATCAAGCGGATAATGCGACTCGGAAGGCGGCAGATACTGACCGATTGTTAAAATGGAAACTCCGGCGGCCCGCAGATCTTCAAGAGATTCCAAAACTTCCTCATCGGTTTCTCCAAGACCTACCATTAACCCGGATTTCACCGGAATCTTGAAATCGGAGTTGGCCGCCATTTTTAAAACCTTCAGGGAACGCTCATAAGTCGCCTTACTGCGGATTTCTCCAGCCAGACGGCGCACTGTTTCAAGATTATGGTTAAAAACGGTTGGCCCTGCTTCCAGTACTGTATATAGGGCCGCCTTGTCCGCTTTAAAATCAGGCGTCAATACTTCAACTCCGGCTCCGGGAACGGTCTTGTGCAGCTCGTTGATGACTGCGGCAAATTGACTTGCCCCGCCGTCTGGTAAATCGTCTCTGGTCACGCTGGTTACGACAACGTAGGTGAGTTTCATT
This sequence comes from Victivallales bacterium, assembly GCA_963678305.2. GTDB lineage: Bacteria > Verrucomicrobiota > Lentisphaeria > Victivallales > Victivallaceae. The sequence goes on along the minus strand of CAXXVV010000017.1, from coordinate 389,905 downwards.
TTGGCTGCCGCAGTCGCCAGACGTTGGGCCTCGTCAAGCTCCGGCGGTTCAGGTGAGGGACTATGTGGAACCGCGCAAAAACGGCAGTTACGGGTACAGCTGGCGCCCAGGATCATAAAAGTCGCGGTGCCGCGATGCCAGCATTCATTCAGGTTGGGGCATTGCGCTCCTGCGCAAACTGTGTTGAGCCGCAGTCCCTGAAGAATCGAGTTGACCTCTTCGCGTCCGGTGCCGCAGCCGACTCTTACCCTGATCCACGGCGGCAACTTCGGTCGCTTGGCTTTTGGGGATTTGTCACCGCTCATATATACCTCATAAAAAAATCAATTAAAAACGAAAAACGGTCCAGGGGGGCTGGAAATTAAACGCAAAAATTATCGTGGAATTCAGCCTTTATATGGAGCCATTACCAAGCAGACATTGGAACCGCCAAAGGCAAAACTGTTGGTTATGCAATGATCGATCACTACATTTTCACGGGTTTGGCGAACAAAGTCGACTCCGGCAAATTCAGGTTCCGGATTATCCAGATTGATTGACGGACAAAGGAACTGTTTCTCCATCATCATGGAGCAGTAGATTGCTTCAACCGCACCAGTTGCACCGATCATGTGTCCGGTCATTGACTTGGTACTGTTGATGGCCGGGGCATCGCCGAATACTTGACGAACTGCGGCAATTTCAACCGGATCTCCCACCGGCGTCGCGGTTCCATGGGTATTAACATAGGTAATGTCGCTAGGCTGTAATCCGGCGTTCTTTACGGCGTCAGCCATCACTCTGGCGCTGGATGGCGCATCTGGCACAACCATATCATTTGCGTTGCAATTGGCGGAATATCCTTCGATGATTGAGATAGGTTTGGCGCCGCGTCGCAATGCGCATTCTTCTGTTTCCAGAATCATGTAACCAGCGCCTTCAGCCATAATGAATCCGTCACGGTCACGGTCAAACGGCCGACTGGCTTTTTCCGGTGTCGCGTTGAATCCGGTGCCGAGAGCCCTGATCGCATTGAAACCGACATTTATTACCCAGTCTATTTCCTCTGAGCCGCCGCAAATTATCATATCATAGAGACCGGCCTGTAAAAGCCTGGTCGCGTTCATGATTGAAACTGTACCGCTTGCACAAGCGCAACTGATGTCGTAACTTTCTCCGGTGATGCCCAGAATCAAAGACAAACTGGCGATAGCGGATGACGGCATAACTTTAGGTACGGTCAATGGAGACAAAGAGCGGACCCGATGTCCTGATTCCTCAAATTTTTTTGCTGAATCATGGATTTCTTTATATGAGCTGCCGGCACAACCGCCAATGATCGCGGTGCGATAGTTTTTCAAACTTTCAATGTCCAACCCGGCTTCCTGCATTGCCTGCCAGACCGCTCCGGCCGCCATCCTTGAATTAGGAGTCATAAATCTACTGTTGCGACGATCGACAAATTCGCATTCCGGTTCATGTTCACACATACCGCCAACCGTAGTCGGTAAATCCATGTCAATAAACTCCTGAACGCTTTTTATTCCGCTTCTTCCGGCTCGTAATGCTGCTTCATTTACCGGCAATCCCACGCCAAGCGGAGTAACCAAACCTCTTCCAGTGACAACAACTCTATTCATTTCAGAATGGGTTTCCATATTTAAGTTAATATCAACAAACATATTTAGAACTTGTAATATAGACCGGAATTCCTATAAATCCAGTAAGGAAGTGTTCCTTTCTCGGCTTTTTTATTTTCAACCGCGTTCAAACAAGACAGTATGGATGTCACTTAGGGGTGGTGTGTGGTAATAGTGTACTTAACAGAGTTACTTTTTAATTTATATCTATTAAACATAGATAAGAGTGTTCTGATTCCCTTGATGTTTTTTAGCTTAAAGTAAAATGTCATGGTAAGGATAAGCGTCTTGAGACTATATATTTACATTTTATTTATAATCATACTGTCTGACTATTTGACAAATCAAAATTCAGCGTATATATTATCTTGCAAGAAACAAATCAGGAGGATGAATATGTACTCGCGCATGAAAATCCGAGGGGAAGGCTGCTACTATCATCTTTATAATCGCATCGGCTGCTGCAAAGGCGAACACCCATTTTCCGAGATCGATAAGGAATACGGCTTCCGTCTACTGCAAAATCTTTGCGATTACTTTCTGATCGAGGTCATTTCCGCCGCCTGGATGGGCAATCATTTCCACCTTGTGGTCTACGCTCCCGGGCCGGAAGAACTGCCGCCGCTTGAGTCCATCGTCAAACGCCACAACAACTATTACAAGTCAATGGCAAAGATTTCTAAATTCGGACCTCGAACTCCGGTGATCAGCCTCGAAAACAAAGCCCAATGCAAAGAGATCGCCCTCAAAATGATCGATATAAGCCGGTTTATGTCGGCCTACCAACGACGCTTTTCCTGCGTATATAATGAGACCCGCGACCGGACCGGACAACTCTGGGGCAGACGTTTCAAAAGCACAATCCTCGATAAGATCAATGCTCTGGCCGCATGCGTAATCTATGTTGAGCTGAACCCGGTCCGGGCCGGCTTGAAAAAAGATCCGGCGGAATACAGTTTTTCCACCTGGGGACGCTACTGCAAAAGCGGCAGACACATGTTTTATGGTAATTTTGTCAAACATCTGAAACCGCATATCACAACCGGCGACACCTCTCAATGGACTGATCATGAACTGCTTGCGTTTTTCCGAGGCGAACTGGCGCGAATCATCGCGGCGGAGTCCGGGGCATCCAGCGAAGAAATATATGCCGCCCGCGATAAAGCGCGCCGGCAAGAATCGATGCACGTTCTTTTCCTGCGTCGCACCAGACATTTCACCGATGGCGTAATTCTGGGTTCCAAAATATTTATCCGTGAAACGGGAAGTTGTTTTGATAATCCTGAACGAATGCGCAAAAAGCAACTATCCCGCGGGCACAGTCCTTCCGGCGCCGCCCTGTATTGCTTCCGCAAACTAATAAACTCTTCATAACTCTTCAATATATCGTTTCTTAATCTAAATACATTAGAGGAAATTAATTATTAAAGCCAGCCAGTAGCTTGTGCCAGAAGTTTTGTGTAATAAACAAAGTTCGGCCAGGAGACGTCCGAAGGGACGCCATGATCGCAACTCGGGATAAAACCTCCGTCTTTAATGACTGGCATAATTCGTTCAATTTCAGCTTTAAGGCGTTGGCCGCCGCGAGCCATTTCCCGTTTGTCCACGCCGCCGCGATAGGCCATGTTTTTACCGAAACGTTTCCTGAATTCAACAATGTCGTTGCCAGCTGCGACTTCGATCGGGTCGCAGGCATTTACCCCGGCTTCTATCCAGATCGGTATTAATTCGTCAATTGCCCCGTCAGAGTCAACCGCATAAAGTGGTATTCCCGCTTCATGGATGATCTCTCCCCAATACTTCCAACAGGGAAGCAGAAATTTCCGGGTCATTTCCGGAGAAAGCATTGAATGGCCTTTGTATGCCATATCTTCAGAAATATGTATTTGATCGGGAGTATAGTACTGTAAGGCTTTTTTTATCAAATCACCGACATATATGCGCCAGAAATCAATCATTTCTTGAACTAATGCGGGATTGTCGTAAAACATCATGCACAATCCTTCAAAGCCGCACCATTCCCGGAGAATCCAATATGGGCCGGAAAAATTTAACCCGCTGAACCAGGTGCGTCCCTTTAAGATTTCCGCCTGTTTATTCATTTCATTTTCCGTGAGAAAGCGGGTTGAGTCATTTGCATCATAACGCTTGCGCATTTCCAGCCAGTCGGCCTTTGATTCAACAGGACATTTGATCCAGCGGCGAGTACAAAAATCATGAGCCGTGCGCAAATAGGTGACATCAAATTCCAGTCCGATTTCGCAGATATTGCCTTTCCAGTCTTGAACAACCTGGGAGTTTTCCCGTTTTTCAATGACTTTTTCCTCAAACATCGGATTCATTTTTTCAAAAACAGGAAATCCCGGTCCCGGCTTCGGCAGTTCGAGGGTGACTCCGGCCTGACGTGCGGCTTCATCGATAATGTCCTGACCAAGTAGTCCTTCAGGCAGTCCTTCCTTATACCATCTTGCCCGGGTCGATTCTCGTCCACCACCAGGATTAAGGGGAATTCGTTCCGGGGTGCCGAATAACAGTGTTTCAAGATACATGTCGCGTTGATTCATTTTTTTCTCCTTTTATTAATAAAACGACTTTATTTTTTTATGTTGTTGACTATAGTATAATTGGTTTATTTGAGATTGGCAAGCCGCTGGTTATTTAATTAATGCGCAAATGTATATAAAATTCAATCATGAAAATTATTGTTTCTGAAAGATATCGGACTCCGCTTCCGCTGGAACGTCAGTTGGGAATGTGGGTGGATCGAATAGGGCATTCAGCCGGGCATCAGGAGCCGGGCTTGCTGCGGATCTTGAATTTGTACGCGGTGGTATCGGTTATTGAGGGGCAGGGGGTATTTCAAAGTCCGAGTACGGGGACTATAGAGCTTGTGTCTGGTGATGCGGTATTGCTGTTTCCGATGGAGCCGTCGATGTATTATGATGATGGCCGGTCGTGGAGTACGCGCTGGATTGTGTGGAACGGCGCTGATGCCGATAATCTGGTCGCTGCCAATTGTTTTTCTCCGGCTGTGCCGTTTGTCCAAGGCGGGCTTGGTGTGATCGCTTCGGCTTACAGGCGCATCGAAGAACTCCTGAAAAGAGAAGATACGGCGGCGATTATGGAACGGCGAAATATTATGCATGAGTTATTGCTTGAATTATATCGACTTCAGAGTGCTTCCGGTTCTGATGCGAGCCGTGCAATGCTTGATCAGGTTAATACTTTTATGGCCGACCATCTGCACCGGGCATTCTCGATTGAGGAGATGGCAAGGTATTGCGGTTTGAGTGAGTCTCATTTTCGTCGTTTGTTTAAAGCAGCTACCGGAGCCAGTCCGGTCGAGTTTATTACCAGTCGCCGGATTACCGCCGCCAAAGAGTTGCTCAAGCGAGACGTTCCGGTCAAAGAGATTGCTGAACAACTGGCGTTTCGCAGTGAATTCTATTTTCGCCGGGTTTTCCGGGAAAAAGTCGGAGTTACTCCGGGACAATACCGGTAATGATCAGTGGCTCTATAACTGATAAAACCGGAAAAAACAAAAAGTCGGACTTGGAAAATTGTTAAGAGTCATATATAATATAACGTACGCGAAACATGTGGCTTATAATACTGATTGGAACCATACTTATGCTCTCCGGATTCGAAAGACTTAAAGAGGCTTTTAGCAGTAACGAAAAAGAAGAATTGGTCAGCGTGTCCCTGGATTTGGGGCAGTGTAAACTCATTCCGGTTTTGACGATCAGGGAAATTTCCCCCGATGACGCGGTGAAGTGTGCTGAAACTTTGATGGAAAACGGGATCACCGCCATGGAACTGATGTTTCGCCGTCACAGTGACAGTATTGCCATAAAAAGCATAGCAAAAGAGTTTCCGGAGTTTTATATTGGTGCCGGCGGCATTCTCAACAGCGACCAGTTGTTACGGGTGCTGGATTCAAACGCCCGGTTCGCAACCGCTCCCGGAGTTGATATGCACACATTACGCGAAGCCAGCCGGAACAAGATCATGTTTGCCCCCGGCGTGATCACTCCGACCAATTTGCAGATGATTTTACGGACCGGGTTACTTGATTTTCAGTTTTTTCCGGCGGAGCAGGCTGGCGGTCATGAATTTATCGAAGCGATGATGATGCCGTTTGAGCATTTGCCGGTCGAGGTATTCCCGAAAGGCGGTATTACCACTGATAAGGTTAATAATTACCTGAGACTCAAACACGTACGCAGTGTTTTTGTCGACGATATCGTTACGGTTGAGGATATTGAGAACAAGAATTTTGAAGCGATCGGTCTCAGGGCAAAAAAAGCGGTTGAAATCGCCGGTTAAATCCCATATCTATAAATTTGAAACTTTACTGATTCCTACAAAGTTTACTTTTCACTTTGAATTATGGCTTCTTTAGATGTATTTTACCTTTTGTTTGAATTGTGTTAATTTGCTTGAGAAACTGAAATGACTGGTAATAAAAACGAATGCAGTTTTGATCATATTGTCATTGGCAGCGGTCTGGCCGGGCTTTCCAGCGCTTTGCACCTGGCGAACAACGGCGGCTCCATTGCGGTGGTCACAAAGTTCGGGATTGATGAGTGTAACACCAAATACGCGCAAGGCGGTATTGCCTGTGTTATGGATCACGAAGATTCCTTTGACGAACATGTTCAGGATACCCTTAATGCCGGAGCTCAACTCTGTCGTAAAGACGTAGTCAGAAAAATTGTCGAAGCGGGACCGGCCGCGGTCCTTGAACTTATCGAACTTGGAGCCCATTTTACAACCCGCGGGGAAATGGGCGAGTCTGAAAATAAAAACGATTATCACCTCGGCAGAGAAGGCGGGCATACCCGTCGCCGTGTGCTGCATGCCGGCGATATTACCGGCGCGGAGATTGAGCGTATTCTGGTGGAATGCGTGACTCGTCATCCGAATATTAAGATTTTTGAAAATCACATGGCGATTGATTTGATCACGACCCGCCGTATCGGCTGGCTGGGAGAGGAAGCCTGTCTCGGAGTTTATGTCCTCGACTGCAAGACAAATCAGGTTAAAACGTTTCGCGGATTTACCACGACCGTTGCTACTGGTGGAGCGGGTAAGGTTTATCTCTATACCAGCAACCCGGACGTGGCCTGTGGCAGCGGCGTAGCCATGTGCTGGCGGGCCAATCTGCCGATTGCCAACATGGAATTCTTCCAGTTCCACCCGACGATTCTCTATCACCCGAAAGTTCGTTCTTTCCTGATCAGTGAAGCGGTCCGGGGCGAGGGGGCGGTACTGAAACGGATGACCCGTGACGGCCGTCTGGTCGAGTTTATGGATAACTATCACGAAATGAAAAGCCTGGCTCCGCGCGATGTTGTGGCCAGGGCTATTGACAATGAGATGAAGCGATCCGGGGCTGAATGTGTTTATCTGGATATCCGGCATCTTGACGAAGATACTTTGAAGCGACGTTTCCCGAATATTTTTGAGCAGTGCCTTGAGGCCGGGATAAATATGGCAAAGGACCCGATCCCGGTGGTTCCTGCCGCGCATTATTCCTGTGGCGGAGTCGTTACCGATACCAACGGTTTTACCGGAATCAACGGGCTTTATGCCGCCGGCGAAGCGGCCTGTACCGGTTTGCACGGTGCGAATCGTCTGGCCAGCAATAGTCTGCTTGAGGCGATGGTTATCGCCAAAACCTCGGCGCAGCATATCAGCGAAAACCTTGTTGAATTGAAAGAAAACTATCCTCCGGGTAAGGTTCCTACCTGGTCGTGCGGCAATGCCACCGACTCCGATGAACTGGTTGTGATTGCTCACAACTGGGATGAAATTCGTCGTTTTATGTGGGACTATGTCGGAATTGTCCGGACCGACAAGCGACTTGAACGGGCTAAAAACCGGATCAAGCTTATCCGGCACGAAATCGAACGTTACTACTGGGATTTCCTGTTGACGTCGGACTTACTTGAACTGCGCGACATCGCGACTGTGGCGGAAATAATAATTGATTCGGCTTTGAGTCGAAAAGAGAGCAGGGGGCTGCACTATAACTCTGACCACCCGGAGATGATGCCGGAAGGTCTCGACACCGTAATCAGGAGAGATCGCTGAACTATGCTAACCAAAATGGCCGCCGCCCCCCACATCATTACAGTTGTCGATACTCTGCAGAAAGCCGGATTTGAGACTTATGTTGTCGGCGGCGCTATTCGCGACCTGATGCTTAACCGTGAACCCAAGGATTATGACCTTTCCACTGCCGCTTCACCGGAACAGGTGCGCCAGTTGTTCGGACGGCGCCGGGCCAAAATTATCGGCCGCCGGTTTAAGCTGGTCCATTTGTATAACGGCAAAGAGATTATTGAGATCAGTACTTTCAGACGGCGTCCCGAGCCTAAGCCACCGACGAAATTCAATCCCAAATACGGCGAGGCGCCGGAGAATATGATTTTTCATGATAATGAATACGGGACCGCTGAGGAAGACGCTTTCCGGCGTGATTTTACCGTTAACGCATTGTTTTTCGACCCGGTAGCCGGTGAGGTTATTGACCACACAGGACAAGGCGTCGATGATATCAAGAACGGAAAAGTCAGGGTTATTGGCGATCCGGCGCTGCGTTTTGAAGAGGACCCGGTCAGGATGCTGCGCGCGTTGAAACTGGTCGGCCAGTATGGCTTCACCATGACTACGGACACCGCCGAAGGTCTGCGCGATTCGCTGGACCTGATTTCCCATGCTTCGCATTCAAGGTTGACGCTTGAGCTTGAAAAAATTCTGAAAAACGCCTATTCCAGCGATATTTTAAAAGCATTCCATGAATATGGTTTTCTCGGTTACTTCCTGCCGAATCTTGAAAAAGCCTGGAAAACCCCGGCCGGAATTTATGCGTTACAGTTACTCGGTGAACGTGACCGGAGGTTACGCGAGGGACTTTATCGTGACAGTATTTCATTGGCAATGGCTACCTTGACTCTGCCGTTTGTCGAAGATCAATTGGGTCGCGGCGTGAAAGGTGACCTGTGGCAGCATAAGCCTTTCGTAGACGCTGATATCAGAGATATTGTCGATGACTTTTTCCTGCCTCATCACATGATCAAACGTCTGGACTATGCCGCCCAGCGTACTATTATGATGCAGCCGTGGTTGATTAGTGCTGATAATCCGAAAAAATATATCAACCGTAAAGGTTATGCCCACGCCCGGGAACTTTTAATTCTGCAAAATAACATTGTCTGGAAAAATGAAGAACTTGAGGAGTTATGGCCGCATCGTATGGTTGACAGTGCCCGCAACGATTTTGATAAGAAAAAGTCCCGTCGCAGAAGACCCCACCGCAAAGGCCCCCGGAAACAGCACTGACAGAATATCCACTATCCAATGTCCAATGTCCAACACGAACGGAGCGTAGTGGCCAGCTTTAAGCTGGAATGAAATGGCAATATCCAAGTAGGAAGTGAGTTATTCGGGAGCGCGACGCTCCAGCGCCGCATGTGTGGAGCGTGGATCTTTTGTTCCGGTTTGTTATTTTTGAAAAATATATTCATTCCACGAATCACATTGATTATTCCGTCTTTTTAATATTCTTTTGGATAACAAGACAAATCCATTACTTTCCACTTCACTCACAAAAGTTTCATTGTCCGGCCAATAGTATTCTCTTCTGCCATTAAATTCTTTAAAATGGTTTACGCTGGCTGGAGAACAATTGTTGCCGGTGAGGAAATACGCGCCTTTTTTCAAGGTAGAATAAATGTTTTTCCACATTTCGTCACGAGGCAAATCAGTAATCATATGAATGCAATCAGTATCAAAAACAAGATCAAATTTATCTTCGGGTAAAACGTTCTGTTGGCTCAGATCGGCACATATCAATAAAATATCTTCGTTCATTAATTTATTTTTTGCGTATTTTATTGCGGTTTCCGAGATATCCATTCCTGCTGGATTTGTGAACCCCATGTCGTCGAGAATCTCAAGCATATTGCCCATTCCACAACCAATTTCCAAAATATCAATATTTTTTGAAACCTGAACTTCATCCAGAAACCAACACAGGCGGTCTCTTTTAGCTATATACATTTGCTGAGAGCCCCAGCCTTCCTTGTTCTCCTTTAGAAGTTTTTCATACTCTCCATCAAAATACTTTTTTTCGTCAAGGCTTTGGGAATATATTTTGTCCCGATGGTCTGAAACTCGTTTTTTTTCGAAATTTTCGTTTTTTACATTGCTTTTTTGCATGTATAAACCCCCTTATTAATTTTTATAAATATTTAATATATAATTGCAGCTTATTATAAGCAAATTTAATTCGTGCAACAAATGGCAATATTCGTTCCCATCCTTGCGGAAACGCCTATGGATGGCTCTGAATATCCAATGCCCTAAGAGTAGACGCCAACTGAAAACTGGAACTAAATTGCAGTATCCATTTATTAAGACGTCCCGTATACCACGAAGATATTTGTAAAAAATTGATTTTGTGAAATGGCAAAATATCATTTTTTTATTTTGGGTCTTGATTAAGTTATTTTAGTCATTTATATTAACAATTAGTTGGAAAAAGCTTAACAGAGCCTAAATGTTTTTTAAAAGGAGGGAAACATGTTATCGGAATGTCCATTTTGTAAGCAGGGCCTTGAAGCACCCGATGAAATTGAAGGGCAGGAAGTAAAATGCCCGTCTTGCAATGAAGATTTTATCTTAGTTTCAGGTACAGCGTCCCTTGCGCATTTTGGGAGCGAAAGCATGACGCGATGCATGTTTTGTGGTAAAGATGTGCATAAATCTGAAACTACTTGTCCAAAGTGTGGGAATATAATAAACAAAAAGAAATTCAATTCAGTTTCCGGGGAATCAAGGAATCCTAACCCGGTGATGACTTTGGGACTTGCGATTATTGCTATTCCTGTTTTTGCTATTGGCGGGCTTCTTTTGCAGCCTGTTATTTTTCATCGCACAATAATAATCGCAGTGATAATTTCAACCGCAACCTTAGCGGCAACCGAAGCTCATAATAATGCTGATGTTGATATCGCAAAAAGAAAGCAGAATTATATTGCATTTTTTATAGGAATTCTTTTGCTTTGGATGGTTGGATATCCCTATTATTTGTTTTATAGAAAAAATTATGGTTTGAAGAATTTAGGTGTGATTGGTATTTTGCTGACTGTTTTGTTTATAACCGCTATCTACCTGCCTAGCACCGTAAATAGTGAAAAAACTGATACAGGTGCTAAACCTGTGCAATTTACTTCTCAGGTGAAAAGAACAGATACAATTAAACAGTCAGTCAAGGTAAAAGGGGAGGTTTTTTACAAGGTGAAGCAAGGAGAATATATAATTACCGGTTTTACTGAAAGTGATAAAAAATTAGTTGGTAAATGGGTTTTAATTTCTGGAGTTAAGCATAGTCTTTCTGAAGGCGATGTTTATGAGTGCTTTGCTTTTGATGCCGGGACAGAGGTTCTTAAAGGAAAAAAGGAAGACTGGACCATTTTAAAATATGTTGTTGATCGTAGTAAAACAGATAACGTAGAGCGATCTCAAGTTAAATAAAAAAATTTGTCATAACAGCATGGCAAAGTAGAAACATTCGTAAAACTGTGGATAGTATACGTAAAAAAGATAAAAGTTAAATCTCTTGTTTTATGTTGTGGCGATCTATAACAAAGGGGATTACTACATTTTTTTTGTTAAATTCCGTGGATTCAGCAATTAGAAATACCCCGCCAACCGCTTCGCGTTGGCCCGTCGCTGCGCTCTCGAACCTCTTGTCGGTTCTCATCCTTGCGGAAACACCTGCGGGAAAATTAGCTGTGGACTGTGGACTTTAAACTGTGGACTTATAAAAAAATGGCAACCCCGCAAGGATTCGAACCTCAACTAAGTGGACCAAAACCACTTGTGCTACCATTACACCACGGGGTTGCGGGCAAAATGTTTAATTTTGCGAATTCATATAATAGCGTTTTTTTTGAATTTTTCCAGTCCAAAAGTAAATATTTATGCGAAATTTTTGCTTTGCCGTGATATAGTATCAGGATTTTGATTTTTGACAAATATGAATTAAATATAAAAATATAGAAAGAAGGGTCTATGTCAGAAGAAAGTAATATCAGGAAGAGAAGCGCGAAACAATATATCGCGATTTCACTCAGCGGTTTCGCGATGGGGGTGGCCAATGTCATTCCCGGGGTGTCCGGCGGCACAATGGCGTTTATTCTGGGGATTTATGAGGAGTTGATCGACTCGATCCGGCAGTTCGCATCGCTTGACACTTTTAAAATGGCGCTGAAATTTGATATCAAGGGATTGTTTACAAAATTGCCGTGGCCGTTTCTGCTGGCATTAGGGGTCGGGGTGCTTGTCGCGTTTGCCTCGGTAGCCCGCTTGTTTACCTGGCTGCTGGATAAACATCCAAGTATGACCTATGCGTTTTTCTTCGGGCTGGTACTGGCGTCGATCTTTACGGTTCTGAAAAAAGTCAAAAAATGGAACTATGCCACACTTTGCGCGTTGATAATCGGGGCGGTTGTTACTTATTTTCTGGTTACCCTGGTGCCGGTAAAGACCCCGAATACCTGGTGGTTCTCGCTGGTGAGCGGAATGATCGTCATTTGCGCGATGATCCTGCCGGGGATCTCCGGCTCTTTTCTGTTGCTGATCCTGCGGCAGTATCGTTATGTCTGGGGCGCGGTCGGGGCTTTGACGTCCGGTAAAATCAGTATGGAATCGATTCTGACGGTGTTTTGGGTCGGGATCGGCTGTGCGATCGGGCTTGGATCGTTTGTTCATCTTTTAAACTGGCTTTTCAAGAAGTTCCATGATTTGACGGTGGCAACCCTGATCGGTTTTATGGTCGGTTCGATGTGGAAACTCTGGCCGTGGAAAGAAGTCATGCTGTACAGCGTCAAGACTAAGGAGCAGCTTTTTGAGATAAATATGACGGAAGCCGGAAGCCGGATCGCGCTCAATACTTTTCGCGGGATGGAAGGGGTAAAAATCGTCCCGTTGGTCGAACGCAATGTCCGGCCGTTTTTCGATAACGTTTTTATGGGGGCATTGGCCCTGGCGGTGGTTGGTTTTCTGATTGTTTACGCAATGGAATATGTGGCCGCTAAGATAGAAAAGGCGGAAAAGAATAAAATTGCGGCGGCGGAATAATTATGCATCAGATTTGTTTTGAAATAGGTTCGTTTTCGATTCGCTGGTACGGAGTCATGGCGGCTCTCGGATTTATGTCGGCGATGTTTGTTTTCAGTTATCTGCGGGGATACGGCGGTTTGAATTCCGATCAGACGGCCAACCTTTCACTGTTGGCTATTTTCGGTGGCCTGCTCGGGGCACGGATATTTTACGTGGTGCAGTTCTGGTCTAAATTCAAGCATAACCTGTTTGAGATAATCCGGGTGGATCATGGCGGGCTGGTTTTTTACGGCGGATTTCTGGTCGCGGCCGGATTGTTTATCTGGTATTGCCGCAAACATAAACTGAATATGCTGGCGGTTCTTGATGTGGCAGCGCCCGCTGTCGCGGTCGGCCATGCCTTCGGGCGGGTCGGATGTTTCTTGAACGGCTGCTGTTTCGGGCGGCCGACGGATATGTGTCTGGCTGTTACTTATCCGGATGGAGTTTTGCCGGAACGCTTTGACTTTGGCGTATCCCGGCATCCGGTGCAGTTGTATGAGACATTCGGCAACTTGGTGATTTTCGGAATATTATTTTTCCTGGTCGGCAAACTGAAACGCGGCAGATTGACCGCGTTGTACCTGACGATGTACGGAGTTCTGCGGTTTGTCGATGAATGTTTCCGCGGCGACCATACCGATAAAATTTTAGACACGTTTACCCGGGCTCAGTTCATTGGTTTGTTCCTGATCCCGCTAGGCATAATTCTCTATATAAAGTGTGCAAAGAATGAGCGACTCGAAAAAATTGAAACTGACAGTTCCGCCGGAACTGAAAAAGACCCGGCTTGACGCGTTTCTGGCCGAGGCCTGTCCCGATGATTCCCGTTCCCGTTACCAGAAGTTGATCAAGGACGGTCTGGTCAGGATTAACGGGGAGGTTTGTACTTCTCCTCGAATCAAAGTGGCGCAGGACGACATTATTGATGTTGAGGTGCCGCCGGTTCCGGTGATGGAACTGGACGCTGAAGATATCGACCTTGAGGTGTTGTATGAAGACGATGCGATGATCGTGATCAATAAACCGCCGGATATGGTGGTGCATCCCGGAGCCGGTAATTTTACCGGAACGGTGGTCAACGCCTTGATCGGGCATCCCGGTTTTGAATGCGATCTGGAAGGCAGTGAGGGCCGTCCCGGCATTGTTCACCGTCTCGATAAGGATACGTCCGGCTGTCTGGTTGTGGCGAAGACGCCGCAGGCGCAATTTAAATTGTCGCGTTCGTTTGCCAACCGCGAGGTTGAAAAGACTTACGCCGCGCTGGTGCGGGGGCGTCCCGCGCGGGAAAAAGAAAAACTGGTTAGTCTGATCGGACGTCACCCCGTCGACCGCAAGAAGATGGCAATTGTTTCGCGCAACGGCAAAGAGGCAGTGACGATCTATGAGCGGGTATGCAGCGGCAAAATGGATGACGGCACGCCGGTAAGTATGCTCAGTGTGCGAATTTTGACCGGCAGGACTCACCAGATCAGGGTGCATCTGGCATTTCGTAAGCTGCCTATTCTGGGCGACGTGGTTTACGGTAACAGCAAGACGGCGGCGATGGCGCCACGGCAAATGCTGCATGCCTGGAAACTGAAAATTCCCCATCCGGATGATAGGCGCATCATGGAATTCGAAGCACCGCTGCCGGAGGATTTTGAAATGATCATGGGGCAGGTTTGGCCGGATGACGATGATGAATTAAAATAATTCTTCACACTGAAAGGGGAAGTCGATGTGGGATGCAATCAAAATATTGGCCTGGTTCAGCCGGGTTCCTGCTTGTCATTTTGTTTGTCCGCTGGTTCAAGCACATTAAGGTTGAGCCTGATCCCTGGAGATAGATGAAGATGAGCTGGACTATAACGCCCAACCAATTTGCCTTAATTGTTTCTGCCCGGTAGATAACCCTAGTCAGTACTATTGTCTGAATTGCGGAAGTGTAACTGGTGAATTCACTCGCTACATGCCGTTTGTCAATATTCGGTTTAAGAAAATGTATCTGTCCTGAATGTAAGTCAAGAATGGAACCGGTAGTTTCCGGCGGTTCTTTGATCATCTTTGGTTTGTTTATCATAATTTTTTCCGGGTTGATTCTTGATGATATTGCATGCCTTGGGAGCGCGTAGCTCCAGCTGCGCATGGGAAAGTATTTCATTATCCATAGAGCATATGGCGTAAGCCGCCGTGTCAAGTTGATAGCTGCATTTTTACTTTCATTTTAACTTTGCTTGCGGCTGACCGGTTATGAGAATTAATATGCTCACTTCAACCTCTTTTTTGCGCAGCAGGAGCTACGCGCTCCCAAGGATGGCAATAAAGACTTACGCTGTAAAATCAGCGACTGTCGTATCTGATCTGTTCGGCAAGCTGCATCAGGGGAAGGGCTTGCTGCAGAGTCGGCGCGATGGTCGGGCGATTGCCGTTGATCAGCTCTAGGAACGCGATGGCTTCATAATAATGCCCGCTGGTAAGTTCATAGCTGTCGGAGGCTTCGGGCCGGTATTCCAGAATAACGGCTCCTTCCCGCATAATCTCCAGTGTATTATTCTGCATATCTATTTGCAGGCTCCAACTGTTGCCGTGGAGTTCGTGGGTTTCTAAGACAATTCCAGTATCCGGGGCAATGGCGCAATGGCAATACGAGCCGTTTTTAAAGGATATGCAGGAATAGTGATGTTTACAACGATTTGAGGTATTTATAACTTTATTTTCCAAGACTTCAAATTCATAGCCCAGCAGATGCAGAACTATATCGAGCAAGTGGATCGAGGTTCCGGTGACGAATTCCTCTTCGAGTCGGTTTGACCTCAGGATGCGGGAGTTAAGGTACAAAGGCATAGTCGAGTCATGGTTCTCCCGCAGCCATTCGGTAGCTTTAAGCAGGGCAGGGGTGAAGCGGCGGTTCATTGAAACCATGTGCGGGGTATTATATTGTTCATGCAGGGCAATCAGGCGTTTGGTTTCCTCTGAATTTATTCCGGCCGGTTTCTCGATCAGCAGGGGAATATTGAGCGGGAGCAGTTCCGAGGTTATTTTTTCGGTTAAATGGACCGGCGTTATCACCATGATGCCGTCTGGCTGTTCTGACGCGAGCATTGCTTTAAAGTCGGTATAGGCGTTTGCGAAACCGTATTCAGCTTGAAATCTATGCGTTTTTGTTTCATCAAGGTCACAGATAGCGGCAAGGTTGAGCAACTCCGGTTTGGCGGCTTTAAGTTCCCGCAGCGCGGCGCAGTGAAATTTTGAATGGCCGCCGGCACCGATAACGCATATATTTTTCATTAATGTAGTCTCCGATTTTTTTGATTACCTTATGTTGAATTGTTAAAAAAGCAAATGAAAAATGTCACGCTGCTTTAAGAAATCAGTTCGAGACCTTGATTGTTGCGCGCGCATGTTGTAGAATATATACAGACAGATAAATAAGCCGAGGGAAAAAGATGTTTGCTTTTAAAAAGAATCAGAAAGTCAAAGAAATGCTGGAGGAGTATGTGGGGATAGCTCAGGAGGCGGTACGGCATTTTAAAACCGCGATAGAGTATTTGATTGACCATAATGTGGATGAGCATTTTGAACTGCTGGCGGAGGAGATTCATCAGTTCGAGTCGAACGCTGACGATGTCCGGCGGCAAATTGAACTTTTTCTTTATGAAAAATCTCTGTTGCCGGAAACCAGGCGCGATTTACTTTTGATAATCGAGAATATTGACCGTATTCCAAATCAGGCCCAGCAAATTGCTTATATGTATCAAACCCAGCGAACGGAGATTTTTCCGGAGATCAAAAATGAACTGACGGAACTGCTTAATGTATCCGCCGAGACTTTTGATGAAACTGCCGCAGCCACGTTGGATTGTTTTGGCTGTGCCGCCGGAATCCGGCAGTCGGCCAAGAAAATAGATAATCTTGAGACACTCGGGGATCACCTTGAACGCAAGATGATTACTAAAGTTTTCGCTTCCGATCTGAAAATCTCTGAAAAGATTTTGCAAAAAGAGTTTATTGTGGCTTTCGGCGATATCTGTGATCTATGTGAAAAAGTTATGGACCGGATTGTTATCTGCAGCGTGAAACGGCATGTCTGATGATGGTTTTGATTCAATATCTGGGCGGGGCTTTTCTGGGATGGAGTCTCGGGGCCAATGATTCCGCTAATGTCTTCGGTACCGCGGTCAGTTCGCGAATGGTCAAATACCGGGTTGCGATTGTTTTGACGGCGGTCTTTGTGATTATCGGCGCGGTCATGCAGGGACGGAGCGGGATTGTCACTTACAGTAAAAAATTGACGAATGATGAAATAATATATGCCCGGGCCGGGCAGGAATTAATCGAAGCCGATTACAAGAAACAGCTGCTCCAGAAAGCGATAATTATTTCATTTGCAGCGGCAATAACCGTAACCCTGATGACAATAGCCAAACTTCCGGTGTCCACGTCCCAGGCGGCGGTCGGGGCAATTATCGGGATCGGGCTGATGCGGGGGAATGCTAATTTCTATCAGTTGGGTAAAGTCGTTATCTGCTGGCTGGGAACGCCGGTAGGCGGCGCGCTGTTCTCGATTGTTTTCTACTGGATATTCAGCTGGATACTGCGCAGATGGAAGCCTACGGTATTTGTTTACGACCCGCTGATGTCACTGTTGCTGATTGCGACCGGTTGTTACGGTGCCTACGCGCTTGGCGCGAACAATGTGGCCAACGTCTCAGGAGTGTTTGTCGGTAAGGGAATGCTTACGGTTAACGAAGCGGCGTTGTACGGCTCGATAGCTATTGCGATAGGCGCTTTGACCTACAGCAAACGGGTAATGTACACGGTTGGCGAAGGAATTGTAAAACTGGACGCGTTCACCGCATTTGTCTGTGTCCTGGCTCATGCGGTAACAGTGCATATTTTTGCGATTGTCGGGGTTCCGGTCTCTACTTCTCAGGCGATTGTCGGGGCGATTCTCGGCATCGGTTTGATCAAAGGAGTGCATACGGTCAACTATAAGAATCTGGGACGGGTTTCCTGCGGCTGGCTGGCTACCCCGTTTATTGCAGCTGTTATTTCATGTCTGGGATATTACATTTCACATTTAAGCTACATTCCGTAACTCCGTAAAAAATAAAGATTATTTTCACGGAACATTCTATCTGCTTTGCTTGTCGAAAGCCTTGTTGTTTTAATATTAATTAATATCATTAATTTGCTTGACTTTGGAGTGCCGCTATGCTATCATACTGAATGTGTGCTTTTTACTTGAATAAATAAATATTATATTAAATGCAAGGGGCAAAGAATGGATCTGAAAAAACTGGAACTGCCGGGCCTTGAATTGGTTGATGACAACGCGGATTACAATGAATCTCAATTGTTCTACATTGACTTTGATGGCGCAAGTAACGTATCCTATAATAACAATGCACTTAATATAAACATAGAGAATATAACAATTGAGGATTCCGGCCTTTCCAGTCTTGAACAGACGCAGATCATCAGTCAGTTAAATGAGTTTTTTGCTGACACCGGAATATCATTTACCGCCACGGCACCGACAGCCGGAGAATTTTCAACGATTTTTGTCGGCGGCAACAGTGATGTATTTTCCGATCTCGGCAGTTTTGCCGGTCTTTCCGAAACCATTGACGCAGGAAACGAAATTAAGGACGACAATGCTTTTGTTTTTGTGAGTGATACGAAATCAGTTATTTCCACCATCGTTCACGAAGCCGGGCATTTGGTCGGTTACAAGCATGTTGCTGGGAATACCAATTCCATATATGATTTTGCTGAGGCAACAGTTACTCCAATTAGCGTTTATGGCGCTTATTCAATGGTGACAGACGCTATAAACGCGGTCGACTCTCGCCTGGCGGTTGCTGCATCGGTAGAAGATTCCATAAAAATATTCTCTATTCAGGACCACGAAAACGGGCTTTATTTCCGTAATTCATACGTTTGGACCGGGGATGTCGATCTCACCTGCATCTCTCCCTGGAACAGCGATGGAGGAAAGAATAAAGCAGGTACCTTGATAACTCCTCAGCATATCGTTTTCGCGGCACATTATAAAATTGCGGTTGGTTCGACGATTCGTTTTGTTACTCAGGATGATGAAGTAATTGAGCGTAAGTTAGTCGGCTATACGGTTGCTCCGGAGTATTCTCCTCATTGGCCTGATTATGTGATTGGAGTACTTGAAGAGATTCCCGAATCAGATACTGGAAATGCGGTGCCCGATTCCATTACTTCCACGTATTATTTGCCGGATAATTTTGATGCTTATCTGAATCAATATGTATCTTCTTATCAAATCCCTGCGTTTGTCCTGGATCAGGAAGAAAAAGCGCTGATCACTAATGTCAGCGGTCTTGCCGAAGGTTCGAATATGGCGAGTTACACCTATCCGACCGGGGATCGTTATGATTATTATGAAGACCAGATCGGCGGCGATTCCGGGGACCCGGGGTTTCTTATCATCGATGGCAAACTTGTCCTGTTGGAAGTTAGGACCTATGGCGGTCCCGGTTCAGGGACCAGTCAAACCTTGATGAAACATTCCATTCAGGATATCATCAATGTTGACAATCAGACCTATGGAACAGATTACACTTTGCAGATTATTGATACAAGTCACTTCACAACTTATGAGCAGGAAACAGGCTACCTTCCAGTACTCAGTGCCAATTCGGCGAAGACTGCCGGAGTCGAGGTTATTACATCAAACGAAGTAGGAGCTCAATCCTTTGGTAAAGATACAATAATTGCATCAACAGGTTCAATTTCGATAAATGATGAACTTAAAGGGGTTTCTTTTAATGCCGACGGATGCGAGTTTACGGTTAATGGGCTGATTGACTATGTTACAAATTTAAGCGGTAATTTGTATGGCGTTTATTACGCAGGAAACAGTGGTAGTTTTACAGTCGGCGAAACCGGCAGTATAAATTTGTCCAGCTTGAGTTCTGGATCTTCCAGCAAATTCCTGGGCGTTTACTCCTATAACGGGTTGACCACAGATGGCATTGCAGGCGATTTTACTATTAACAGCGATGCCGGCTCGGTATACGGCATTGCCTCTGTGTTGCTTGATTTCAGTGGAGGCGATATTTCCGGAGATATCAGTGTTACTAAGAATGTTGTTTATTCCGGGACCTTTTATGATAAATTATACACTTACGGATTATTTTCACTTTCCGACCTTTACACTGCCGATATTTCAGGCGGGATAACAGTCAATGGAGTTGTTGAAAATCAAACTGATGACCGTTATGATCGTGGAAATTCTCTTACGCGTGCCATTTATGCTCAGGGCAATATGGTTATTCAGGAGATCTCAGGCAATATTCTAGGCAGTTCAGATGTATCAGGCGACAATAATGCTTATGCTGATTCGTATGGTCTTTACGCATTGGGAAGTACGAGCATTGGTGTTGTAACCGGTGTGGTCAGCGCCGACTCCTACAGCGAAACAGGAGAAGCTTACTCCAGGGCTATCCATGCGAATGGAGATTTGACGATAACTGAAATATCCGGAACCGTCGCAGCTTATGCTGCGGCAGGGACCTGGAGCAATGTGGCAATGGCAAATGCGGTCAGGGGTGACGCCGTATCCGGAGTAGACGGAGCAGCCCTGGTTATTGCCGAAGATGCGGTTGTTGCCGCTTATGTAATTGGAAACTCCAGTTCTGTCGCCAACGCGATTGTCGCAACCGGCGGCATGAACCTTGATATCTATGGAACGGTTTCAGCTACCGGGACGAATGAGAACGGCACTTACCGCAGCTTATATGCTTATGGCGATGCGGACGATTCCATTGTGCTGCGTTATACCGCCGCCATTACAGGTGATATTGTCCTGGCCGGCGGCGACGACTCTCTGACGCTTGAAACCGGACTGATTCTCGAGGCTGATATTGACTTTGGCGATGGTGACGACACTATGACTGTATGCGGCGACTCCGACGGTTTCGGTTCTGCCGCAATTACCGGAGATGTTACGTATGATGGCAGCCTGACCGTTGATTTTGATATTGTCGGGACTAGTGCATTGTCTACTTTATTGAGTATTTTTTCAAGTGGCTTCGGCGACGGTTTCAGCTTGCAGGTTGATAATCGCAATCAGGATATTGGAGTGTATTCTCTCATCAGCAGTGCCGAAGATATTACTTCATTTTATTCAGGGCAGACTTTTTTGATTAATGATACGGCCGAACTAGTTGTCGGCGGAGGCAGCGTTGCATTTGGAACACGATTGTATGAACTTGAGGTGTCTGCTTCAACTGAGCTTGTTCTGACGGTTGCTGACTATGACAGTGAAGCTCCCACTACTCCGCTTGGTTTAACTTCGACCATATATAATGAGACCGCCACGGTTGTGTTGGACTGGAACGATTCCTCCGATATAATAACCAGCGGGGAAGACGGCGTTGTGACTGGTTATGTGGTTGAATATTCTCAGATGTTTGATTTTTCAGAAAGCTTTACCGTAAGTACATCTGTCAGTGAATTATCCGTTGAGGATTTGGCAGACGGGACCTGGTACTGGCGGGTTATGGCAGTGGATTTGGCCACAAACGTTTCGGACTGGAGCGTTACGGCTCAATTTGCTGTGGACTTTCCAGATATCAAGGCTCCGGATGTGCCGGTTGACCTCATTCAGGTTGTTGATGATAAAGATGTTTTCCTTGACTGGTCTGATTCCGCCGATAATAAATCGGGACTGAAAGAGTATGTGGTCGAGTATTCATTTTTTGCCGATTTTTCGAATGCTGAGGAAATCACTGTTACAGACAGTGAGCTTAGTCTGGCTGATTTAGGCGGTGGTTATTATTACTGGAGAGTCAAAGCTGTTGATGAAGCAGGTAACGTATCCGACTGGAATTCCAGCGCATTTGCCATTTTCCCGGACGGACAGGAAAAAATTGTTCCGGAAGGCGTTTCAGAAGACAGCTTCTTTGGTCAGAATGTGGCAATCAGCGGTGACACATTTGTGGTTGGTTCGGGGTTTGATGGACAAGGAGATGCCGCGAATATTGTCTATGTATTCAGTTGGAACGACATCACCCAGTCTTGGGATGATATTGAAATAAGCGTTTCAGACGTTCAGTCCAGTTGGAGTAATTATCTTGATATTTCAGGTGATGTTATTGTCGTTGGCGACAAAGGAGATGACAGCTCCGGTGTCAGCGGCGGAGCCGTTCATGTTTACCAGTGGAATGGAACAGTGTGGCAGGAAACGGTTTTGACCGCATCTGATGCACAGGCGGGGGACCAGTTCGGCTGGTCAACAGCAGTGGATGGGGAGCGGATTATTGTTGGAGCCCGTTACGATGATGATTCCGGTACCGATGCAGGTTCCGCGTATATTTACGAATGGAATGGTAGCGGCTGGGATGAAACCAAATTGCTCGCGTCCGATGGAACCGCCATTGATGCGTTCGGATCTTCAGTTGCAATTTCCGGTGACCGGGCAGTTGTTGGAGCGCGTTATGGAGATGTTCTTGGTAACAGCACCGGCGGCGCTTATGTTTACAGTTGGAATGAAGGAAGTTGGGAAGAGACAAAACTCACAGCATCTGACGCTTCGGAAGATGATTACTTTGGCGGCTCCGTGGCAATCGACGGTGATATTATTGTCGTCGGCGCCAGCGGCGATGACGATAACGGAGAGAATTCCGGCAGCGCTTATATTTATCGCTGGAACGGGGAAGACTGGATTGAAACCAAGTTGACTGCTTCCGATGGACAGGCCAATGACCGCTTCGGATGGTCGGTTACAGTGGCCGATGGAGATACTGACACGGTAATTATTGGATCTTATGGTTTTGATTGTACCGGACCGGATTCCGGTTGTGCATATCTCTTCCAGTGGAACGGCAGTATATGGGTCGAATCAAAATTCTCGGCGGTTGACGTTCAAGCCGGAGATAATTTTGGCTGGTCATTGGATATTGACGGGAACACTATTATTGCTGGAGCCCGTAAAGACAATGCAGCCGGAGAGGATTCCGGCAGTGCTCATGTCTTTGAACTGGATACGGTTATTGACAGTACCCCGCCAACTGCCCCATCTGCTCTTTTAGACGTTGTCCTTGGAGATGAAGTATCTTTGACCTGGAACGCTTCATATGATTTAGGCGGTTCCGGAATCAGTAAATATGTTCTGCAATACGCAGACAATGCAAGTTTTGTAAATGCAACAGAGCTTGATCTTACTGATAATGGACTGGTTTTGACCGGTTTGTCCAACGATACGTGGTATTGGCGAGTTCAGGCGGTCGATGTGGCTTCAAATATAAGCGACTGGAGCGACGTTGATTCTTTTGCGGTCGATATTCAAACCCTGGATGCTTTGACCGGGTTGACGGTAGCGGTCAGTGGTGATGATATATCCCTGGACTGGGATAATGCGCAGGGTGTTGTTTACGGAGTGAAGAACTATATTATTGAATATGCCCGGGATGCGGTTTTCAGTAATGCGATACAAAAGACTTCGTCTGTCAGTTCTTTCAACATTGCGAACATTGCCGAGGGCGACTGGTTCTGGCGTGTTCGGGTCGAAGACAATAATGCCGGATTTTCTGCGTGGACCCAGGGCGAAGACTTTTTTGTTGATGTATCAGCGCCGTCAGTTCCCATTATACTATCTGATGACGTTGACGCGGACTCTGTTGTATTGGACTGGAGTTCTTCCACCGATTCAGGCGTCGGACTGAGCGGCTACGTTGTTCAATATGCCGATAACAGTGATTTTGTGAATGCTTTTGAAAATACTTCGACCAGCTCAGAACTGTCTCTTGACGGTTTGGGCGACGGCGTATACTATTGGCGGGTTAAGTCGTTTGATGGAAACGGCAATGACTCTGCCTGGAGTGACGAAAGCTCATTTATCGTCGATACGATTGCTCCGTCAGCCCCCACCGGACTTTTTGATTACCTCGAAGGCAATGACGTATCATTAACCTGGTATGCTGCTTCTGACACTTATGGCGGTAGCGGGGTTATGGAATATGTTGTCGAATATGCCGGTAATTCCAATTTTGCTTCAGCGGTTGAAATGGTCGTTGATACGAATCAACTGCAGTTGGACAACGTGGCCTATGGGACATATTACTGGCGGGTCAGGGCGGTTGACTATTCCGGCAATCAAAGCTCATGGTCCGTTTCCGATCGCTTTGTAATGAATGATACGGTCGGAGACTCTTTTGCGGAGGCCGAGGTAATTGATTTGGCTGAAACCTATACCAAAACAGAATATGTCGGGATTGGCGATGCTTATGACTATTATACGTTTGAGCTTTCCAATGCCGGATCGTTTGATATTGTCTTGAGTGATCTTAGCGATAAGGCTTTTGTCTCTGTGTACCAGCTGGATTATACAAATAGAGGTTTGGCTTATCGTCGGATTGCCGGAAGCGGTTCCGCTCCTGACAAGTTGACTGGAGAACTTTCCGCAGTGATTGACAATTTGCTGCTTGATGCCGGTACTTATTATATTGAAATTACTTCAGGAGACAAAGGCGCCGGCAGGATTAATGCCGATTATACTTTGGAAATAGTCCCTGATTATCTTCCGGCTCCGGACAACAATGAATTCAACTTCAAAACTGGCGAGGGAACTCCGGATGACAGTTTGATTCTGGATGTGGTTTCTGGTGCCGGCGCGAGCGGTTGGGTCGGTTTTGGTGATGCTCAGGACGTTTATGTGTTTGATGTTGATTCAGCCGGGGAATTTAATATTGCGCTGACTGGACTGGACGCTAAAACCAGGCTTACATTGTATCGTGAGGATGAACTTAATGGAATTGTCAAATACAAGAAAATCAGCTCTATTAATTCCAAAGACGATTCCGCATTCCTGGACAATCTGCTGTTGAATGACGGAACCTATTATATTGAAATTCTTTCCGGTGATAACGGCAGAGGCAGATTCAATACTGACTATGAGCTCGATGTTGCCGGAGACTTGCTGCCTGAATATACTGATAACAATAGCTGGGCAGATGCCACAACTGTTGGTCTTGGCAGTATTGACGGATACGTTGGGTTTGGTGACGCGGTTGATTATTACAAGTTTGATGTTGGTGCTTTGGATGTGTTTGATTTTGAGCTTACCGGGGATGACAAAGATGCCAAATTGACCATATATGAATGGGATTACAGCAAGGATAAGTTCAAGAAAGTCGCTGCCGCCAGTCTTAAAAACGGCGAGGCGATGCTTGACAACATATCTCTGGACGCCGGATTGTATTATGTCGAAGTCCTGTCCAAAGATAAAGGCAAAGGCAAGTTTAATACTGAATACGAACTGAATATCGCCACAGCTTAATATTCCGGAGTTTTTTTTATGGGAGATGATGCCTTGCTTTTTAATGTGAACAACGACGGGCTCGAAGTTGTTCTGGTTCTGGATTATTCCGGCAGCATGTCCGGATTTCCTTTGGTGCAGTTGAAAGCCGCGGCAAATTCATTTGTTGATATGATGGATTTCGGTGATAATATCGGGGTGGTCTGGTTTAATCAGGAAGCGTCTCTCGATTACGTATTGACCGAGCTTGCTGATGTTGAAATTGCCGATCAGGTTAAAACCGTGATAAACGAGGCGGATGCCGGCGGCATGACTTCAATCGGCGCCGGTTTGCTTTTGGCGGATGACTGCCTGGATGCTGTTTGGGGACAGGATAAGGCTATTGTGCTGATTTCGGATGGAATGGAAAATACCGCTCCCATGGTCGAGGACGTTATTCCGGAAATCAGTTGCGATATCAATCTTTATACAATCGCGATCGGACAGGCTGATCCCGCTCAGATGGCGTATCTTGCTAATGATGTCGGGTCCGGTATGGGCATGTCGTATGATTTGACATCTGCCTCATATAGCAGTTCCTCGATTGTTTGGCCGAACCCGGAGCCGCAACCAGGGGTTTCCTCTCTTGAGCTCCAGCGGGTATATCGTGACTTGAGCATTATTACCGGCGGCGAGACTCAGGAATTGCTTGAAAACGGAACGGTTGCCAATGGAGAAGTTGATGAATACGAATTTCAGGTAGACGCGGCGTTCGACGGTACTGAATTGATCTGGCGTATTGACTGGACTTCGGGTGATCTTGATCTTGAATTGATTGCTCCGGATGGCTCAGTCTACGATCACGAAGCGATTGCCGCTTCGTCGGATATCCGCCTGATTGAATACGGAACATACGAAATCATCAGGGTCTCAAATATTGCTTCCGGTCAGTGGCGGGTTGCGGTTGCCGGGGTTGATGTTTTTGAGGAAACAGAATACGACCTGAGTATATCAACAGCCGGTAATCCATCTGATATTGGGGTTGGGTTTCTCAATCAGGATATTGAGCCGGATAATAATTCCACTCCGACGGTTCTGCAGTTCGAGGACGATAAAGCCAAAGTTTGCGGCAGTCTGGGGATTGGAGACGGGGTTGATATGTTTGCATTAATCCCGGAAGCTTCCGGGACTTACTGTATCAGTTTGGACAATCTTGATGCCAAGACGTCAGTGTATGTTCACGGCGCTTATTATGATGATAAGGGCATCTTGCGTGAGGACAAACTTGCTTTTATTAATAGTTATCAAAGGGTGAACCCGCTTCATCCTTCAAAATACATAGTTAGAAATCATATCGATAATCTGTTCATTGACGCTACCAAATATATTGCCTGTTATATTGACGTTGCGGCAAAAAATCGCGGTAAGAACAGCCGGTCTGAAACAAATTATAATCTGATTGTCGAGAAATCGGATTTGCCGGAGCAAACTTTTGACGAGTTTAATTTTAAATCGGGTCATGGAGACCCGGCTCTGGTGGGAGTGGCGGATAACGAAGGGCTGTTATCCGGCTCTGCTTCCGGTTGGGTAGGGCAGGGTGATGGCCAGGATGTCTTCATGTTTGACCTTGCTGCCGCCGGAGAGTTCAATTTTGCTCTGACCGGCTTGAACGCAAAAGCTCGAATAAATCTCTACCACCAGTATGAAAAAAATAATAAATTAAGATATGACAAGATTGCTTCGGGCAAGTTTAAAGATGCCATGGCTGTTATTGATGGCATTTTGCTTGATGGCGGCAGTTATTATATTGAAGTTCTTTCCGGTGATAAAGGTAGAGGTAAATTCAATACTGAATACGCCATTGGAATTGATGGTTCTTTTTTGAATGGAGTGACCGACAATAATAACTGGGAAGACGCCGTTGAAGTTGGCACGGGGAGAGTTGACAGTTATGTTGGATTCTGCGATCCGGTTGACTTTTATAAATTCTCTGTTTTGACGCCGGATTCGTATGACTTGAATCTTTCCGGTGAAGGTAATAATGCTGTAATGGCAATATATGAATGGGACGCCGCCAGAGATAAGTACAGGGAAGTTGCAAATTCCAGGTTGCGTCGAGGTGAAGCCATAATTGCCGGGCTTGAGCTTGATGCCGGTCTTTATTATGTCGAGATTATTTCTGCCGACCGGGGGCATGGCAAAAAGAATACCGGCTATGAGCTGAATGTTTCAACCGCTGACATTGGATGATATTCAGTAAAACACACTGCATCTTGTTTGTTCCCCCGGATAATCCTGCTTCTATAGTTAGACGGGACCGATCGTGCGGAATGATGGTTTTGAAAAACGATTCAGAGTTTTTCAAAAGCGTTGAACGCAGGGCGTAATTCGCGGCAATTCGGCATTGTTGACTTTTGTCGGGGCCGTCTAGTTATACCTTTTTGAATTTTATTTGAAAAAGTATCCACTAATCCTCTATTCCCGGTTGAAATTAAAAACTCCAAGTTGTAAAGTATACATTAGTATAATTTTTTTTCGGTTTAGCGGATGCTAATATTTGTCTGTAAACAATATGGGCCGAATGATGAAATGAAAAAAAATGGTTTCGGAGTGGTTCAAAAGTTTACTTCGCGGCTTGAAAAGATTATGGTGGAATGGGAATTATTGTAATTGAAATAAGGTTTTGAAAATTTTGAAACTATATGTTTAGTCTATAGAATAAAAATCAAATAAAGGGTGAAGAGAATGTCAACGCAAACTTCTGATGGTTACACTGTTTTTACAACAGGAACTGCAGTAAATGGTGATTACACTATTTACGATTACGAAACAAGTCAAATTCCTCAACTGTTTACGAACAGTCTGACAGTGGAAGACAGTTACACTTATGTCGGTACAACCGAAAGAATCGGCAGTCGTCTGCCTGATTCTTTTTCTGATGAACCGGTCAATGCGGCGACAACATCTGAACCTGTCAGATCTTTTTCATCCCTGCCGCTGACAAGCGGAGTCCAGATAGGCCAGTTCGGTAATCTTGTTGATATTCACGGTAAGGTGCAAAAAACAACCTTGACCCTCTATGACGGCAATGGACAGCCGGTCCAATTTCAGTTGTCAGGACCCGGGATTGGTGTGGTTGAACAGGCTCCGACCGGAGAATGGTCGGTCATTTTGTCCGGAACTACCGAAAAAACGACATTGAAAATCAATGGCAAAAAAGGCAGTAACGCGTCCGTTTTGGATATTGACTCCCAGGGCAATGCGCTGAAACAGATTTCCGCGGCTAACGTCAACGTTACTGGAGATATCGATGTTCAGGGCGGTTTGGCAAAATTGACTATCGGTGACGTTTCCTCAGATGATGGCATTACCCACAATATAGTTATTGGCGGTTCGAATAAGACCTCCATTTCCGGAAAAAATTTCAAGGACGTCAGCATTGATGCTTCAGATAATCTTTTGAGTGTCAAAGTAGCTGACTGGACCAACAGTAACTCGACGGTCGAAACTATTGAAGCGGCGTTGATTTCCGGTATCCAGAGTTCAAATAACCTCGAAGCCGACATATTTGCTTACTTGATCGGAAAAATTTCCGCCAAAAACGATATTGATTCCACGATCAATTCATTATTCGTAAACGGATTTTCCGCAAAAAATAATTTTACCGGAACGATTGCCGCCGATTATATTAAAAGCGTTTCAATCGGCGGTAATGCGACGGATGTATTCATCCTCGGAGGATCGAACCTGGGATTGAATAACCAGTTCGGTGGTGGCGATGATTGGCTTGCTGATCTGCCGGGCGGCGTGGTCAAGGTTGCTATTAAGGGCGACGCTCATAATCTCGTTGTCGGTTCAGGAATCAATCCGGTTGACGGTATCTT
This sequence comes from Victivallales bacterium, assembly GCA_963678305.2. Lineage (GTDB taxonomy): Bacteria > Verrucomicrobiota > Lentisphaeria > Victivallales > Victivallaceae. The sequence continues at coordinate 360,974 of CAXXVV010000017.1, read as the reverse complement.
ATTCAATGGCAATGATGTTCTCGCCGGAGCCGATAGCCCGAAGGACTATGCCGTTAAATCATTTAAAGTTGACGGCAATATAACCGGGGACAGTTATCTTATTGCTCTTAATCCGCCTAAATCAATATCGGTAAACAAGCAGAAAAGCGCACCGCAGGATAGCCCGTGGTATACGACGACTGTTCCAACTCTGGATACATCATCCTCTTCCGGTCCATCTTTCGCTGCCAGTACTGATGTTGTTGTCGAGGGAATTCCGGAAAATATTCTCTTTACATATAATGTAGGCTCTACCGGTCATACCGTTGGATTATATAAAGTCGATCCGGTTGACCTTGAATGGGGTTCCGGAGACTTCCTTTTGAACCTTTACGATGATGGTAATGCTTCTCATGGCGACACCGTTGCCGGAGACGGTATTTATTCCAATATCATTGCGGTCCAGGGTGATACAGCGGGGGAATCATTAGGGTTTGCCGGAGTGGTCGATTCCTCTTCTTCGGATACAACTGTCGTCGATGTCGTTTCCGCTCCGTCTCTTGAAGAAGCTCAAGCTGAATTGGATTTTTACAATTCGGTCCAGAATGTCCTTACCGCCAGCCTCGAGGGTGGGGCCAGCGACCAGGAAGCACTGAATGACGTGCTTGAATATTTGCAGTCCGCTCCAGGTGTTGTTACGGATTCCATCTGGTATAATGATAATATTGCCGGGTGGGTTTCTTCGCTGGGAATCAATTATGGCGTATCATTGTTTCCGGAAGAGGAAAGAGCCAGTGAGTACACACTTGCCAGTGAGGATGTTCCCTCTTTTACTCAAAGCTTCAGCGCTGCTGCTGATGAAGAACTGGTACTGGTCGGCGAGGCAATTGTCATCGCGCCTTTTAAATACGATTTCGAGCCGACTGACGAATCTAATGAAATAGCGGATATGCTCTCTGATCACGGTATGGATGTTACTACCGTCTACAATACTTCGAGCGCGGTTGAAACAGTTTCTGTTTCAAGCTTTAAAAACCTCGGTCAATATGAAGCGGTTGTCATTACTTCACACGGTGATACGGCAATGGTCAATAACCGGGAATCGGTCATCATCTGTACTAATGACAGAATGACTACTGCGGGTGAACTGATCAGCAACTTTACCGACCTGGCGACTGGCAGGTCCATGCTCATTAATAATGCCTTTGCGATTACCCCGAGCTTTATTTCCTACTACAGCGGCAGCTTTGATGATTCAATTATCTATGTCGGTTCATGCCGGTCAACTTATAACAGTACAATGGCTAATGCCTTTATCAATGCCGGTGCCGGCGCTTATATCGGGTATGATAATTATGTCGGTTATACTTTTGCCTATAATCATGGCAAGGATGCTTTTGTGGAACTGGTTGATGGGGATACGGTGAGCGAACTTGATGACCTGGGGGATACCGACAGTGGGCCGCACTATGCCGTTTTTGAATATATCGGCGATGAAGACGCTACGCTGCCGATTGACGGCATCCTGCTCAACGATCATGAATTGTGGATTGAGTATAAATGGGGGCAGAACGTCCGGGACCTCGATACCGGAACCGCTTTCCTGGATGTTACAGTCGGTTGGAGTTGGAACAGTTCCGGTGAATATTTGGACTGGTCCGGCGACGATACTTCCGCCGGCGGCAGTGAGCAGGTTGTGGTTGATTTGAATTCCGCGTTTGACGATGGAATGTGGAGCGGGACGACGACCGTATCGATGATGGCCGGCTGGTACAGCCCGGCTGAGGGCTATGGCCCGGCTACCTTGACCGTCGCGTTGAAAAATATCAATACCGGTGAACTGGTCAATACGGTTCAGAAAACCATCAGTCCTGGAGAGCAGAGTTCTGCCGCTACCACTCCGGTAGGTTCTGTTGAGATTAAATCCCAGAGAGAAGGCGATGCCGCTATTGTCAGCTTCGCCTGGAGTTGATCCCGGTTGGTAATTTGGGCTAAAGGTGTAGCCGTTTAGAGGACGGCCTCTTTCTATCCCGCGTTGTTAATGTTCCTGATTCAGCTTATGTGTTTGAATCAGGAACATTTTATTTTGTTTGAACCTTAAAGTTGTCTTTTTTTTAGGTAGTTTTCCCTTTCAAAGGATTTGACGTATATTTGAGGCTATTTCATTTGCAAATAATTAAAATTGATATAGTGTAGTAGAGTTTGTAAAAATTAACAGGAGACGATAGTTATGGCGAGAGATCGTAAATTTATTGATGGGATTGAATCGATCAGTTTTATGGAGGGAATGGTTCACCTGGAGCTTTTTAATTACATTGCCGGTTCTCAAAAAGAAAAGGGACAGCGTCCTGAACTCGAGATAACCGAAGAACTGATATTGACCCCCCAGGGTTTTCTCCGGGCTTTTTCCGCCATGCAGAATCTGGTTCAACAATTGGAACAAGCCGGAGTCGTCCGTAGAAATGAAAATTCCGCCGCGCAGGACGCGGAGGTAATCAAAGAAGGTTCGGTAAACAATACTTCTCCTAATTGGGGTAATTGAACTGGTTTATCCAGTAGGGACGGGGTGATTTGAAGCACTGGTTATACCATAACACCAACGAAAACAGATAATATATGCAGAGCAATGAAACGATAAACACTGGCATTGAGTGTTTGCGCGGTTTGGCGGTGTCTTTTTGTCGCGACATTAATTTTGACGCGCTGCTCAATGGCGAGATAATGCAGCGCTATAAGGAATCTCCTGCCGAAGCTATGGTCGATATCTGCGACGGTCTGCATGTGGGGCCGGAACTTTTCACCGACGTTCAATGGGAAGATGTATTCAGTGAATGTATGGGGCCGGTTTTATGTTGTTTGAAGAACGGTAACTGGGTTTGTGTTCTTAAAGCCGAAGAAGCGATTGCCGGAAACGAACAAATCGCCATTTTTGATCCTCTGGCGGATGGTCAGCGTAAAATTATCCAGGTCAAACTCGAACAATTCAAGTCAAATTGGGGCGGACAGGCTATTCGTTTCAGCAACCTTTTCATCAAAGATGACGGGACCAATACTGCTTTGTTCTGCCTGGCATCGGTTGGTAAGCATCATGGTGTTGATATCGATATGCGTCGATTGCTGCATGAATATGCGGTGGAAGAGGACGAGATCGAGGAAAAGCTTTTCTACAAAATAGTCTCAGATTACAAGATGAAGTGTAGAAAGGTTCATTTGAACTGGGATAAATTCAGCCGTATGGGAGAAGCTCTTCCCTGCGTTGCCTGTCTGAAGAACGGTAAATATATTATTCTATGCGGTTATCAGAAAAAAGAGGATAAGGAGCGGATTGCAATCATCGACCCGGCCGCGGAAAAGACCCCGGGCCAGCCTTTCATCTTCTGGGACCGGGAAGAATTTGAAGATGCGTGTACCGGACAGGGTTACTTCATCAAACGCATTTATTCTTTGATGGATGAAGATCAGCCGTTTGGTCTGCGCTGGTTTATTCCGGAATTTCTTAAACTTAAAGGTTTGTTCGGGCAGATTGCCATCGCGGTCCTGATAATCAGCGGTATTGCGTTAGTTACACCGCTCTTTTTCCAGATCGTAGTTGACAAGGTGCTGACAAACGAGAGTTATACTACTTTGAACGTCCTCGGCGTCGGCATTATGCTGGCACTGCTGTTTAATTCGCTATTGGAGTTTTTGCGCGGTTATCTGCTGATCTTTGCAACCAATAAGATCGATATAAGTACCGCGACCAAAACCTTTCAGCACTTGATGCGGCTTCCGGTTGATTTTTTCGAGCGGATGTCGTCCGGGATTCTGATCAAACACATGCAGCAGACCGAGAAGATTCGCGGTTTTCTCTCGGGTAATCTGTTTTTTACCATCCTGGAGTTATTTTCCTTGATTGTCTTTATTCCGTTCATGATGATTTACAGCGTAAAACTTACCATGGTGGTGCTTGGGTTCGCTTTTCTTATGGCGCTGGTTATAGCAGCTTTGATCAAACCGTTTCAGTCCAGACTGCATGAACTGTATCAGGCGGAAGGAAAACGGCAGGGAATGCTGGTTGAGGCGATCCACGGAATAAGAACGGTAAAGTCATTGGCGATCGAACCGGTGCAGGAAAAAAACTGGAATGACTCCACCGCTTTTGCTATTACCCGCTATTTCCGGGTCGGCAAAATCTCTTTGACTGCTAAGACCATAAGCCAGTTCCTCGAAAAATCTATGACCGTGGCGATTATCTGGATCGGCGCCCTGGCGGTTTTCGACAAGACAATGAGCGTTGGCGCGCTGATCGCGTTCCAGATGCTTTCCGGCCGGGTTACCGCCCCTCTCGTCCGCCTGGTTTCTCTTGTCCACGAATATCAGCAAACCGCGTTGTCTGTCCGGATGCTGGGGAATGTTATGAATACTCCGCGTGAACATGCCGGGGGCGGCGTTCATAATCCGCTTCGCGGTAATATCGCATTTGAAAATATTAACTTCAGATACACTCCGGATACGCCTGAAGTAATCAAAGGATTCAATCTTAATGTTCCGTCAGGGGCAACCCTTGGTATCGTCGGGCGCAGCGGTTCCGGTAAAACAACCTTGACAAAACTGCTCCAGGGGCTTTATCCTTTGCAAAGCGGCCTGATTAAAATCGATGGTATCGACATCAAGGAAATCGACAAGGCGCATTTACGGACCAGTATCGGGGTTGTCCTGCAGGAAAATTACTTTTTCCACGGCACGGTCAAAGAAAACATTTGCCTGACCAAAAAGAATGCCTCAATGGAGGAAATTATTTATGCGACCCGCCTGGCCGGGGCCGATGAGTTCGTTCAGGAACTGAACAAAGGTTACGATACTGTTCTGGAAGAAAACGCCTCCAACCTTTCCGGCGGTCAGAAACAGCGTTTGGCTATTGCCCGTGCGCTGCTGACCAATCCGCCGATCCTGATCTTTGACGAAGCGACCAGCGCTTTGGACCCGGAAAGTGAGACCATGATCCAGAAGAACCTGAAAGATATCTGCAAAGGCCGGACCGTTCTGATTATTTCTCACCGTCTTTCCATGGTGCATGACAGCGATATGATCCTGGTCATGGACAAAGGCGAGAAAAACGCTTTAGCGCCGCACGACAAACTGGTCAAGCAGCCGGGTGTCTATAAAGAGTTCTGGCAGCAGCAGATGGGGAGGTATAACTGATGGATAAGAAAAAAATAGACCTTTGCCCGGAAGCAATCGAATATCAGTCTGACGCTCTTGAACTTGAGGCGAGAAAACTGCCCTGGTTTGGCCGGATGGGAATTCCTTTGGCGCTGCTGATCTTTGTGGTCGCGATAATCTGGGCCAGTGTATGCAAAGTTGATATCATTGTTGAAGCCGACGGTAAGCTGGTGTCCTCATCTCAGAATATCGTTATGAAACCGCTTGAGCGGACTGTTATCAAAAAAGTTAATGTAAAGGTCGGGGATAATGTCAAGAAAGGCGATGTCCTGATAACCTTTGATCCGACGTTTAATCAGGCTGAAAAAGAGCGATTGGAAGAAGATTTAAGCAGTTTGACCGCTCAGTTTAAACGCCTTAAAGCGGAATTCACCGGTACCAAATATCCTGAAGGTAAAGCCGTGACTGAGGATGAGAAATGGCAGGCGGCTATTTTTCAGAAGCGACAAAAGTTCTATCAGGAAAAACTCAAGTATTTTTCGCAAAACATAAAGCGGGTGGAAGCAGCGGTAACTACCACGAATGAAAGTTATGTTAAACAGCAGGACCGGTTGAAGACCTTGAAGCGGATCGAAGATATGCTGGCCGGGCTGCATAAAAAGAACGCCGTGTCTTTGAAGCAATTTCTGGAAACCCAGATTTCGCGTTTGCAGATGGAAGGCGAAGTTGATAACCTCAAGAACCGCAAACTTGAACTTGAGCATGAACGTCTTTCCGCCGTGGCCAATAAAAACTCGTTTATCGAGGAATGGGATAAAACCGTTTCCGAGGAGATGGTCAAAGTGGAACGTGAAATGACCAGTGTTAAAAAGCAGTTGGACAAGTCAAGACGACTCAATTCATACGTCTACATTCATGCCCCGTGCGATGCGGTGGTCCATGAAATCGCGGCATTCTCGGAAGGTTCCGGGGTGCGCGAGGCTGAACCGCTTATTACCCTGGTTCCGGTTAATGTCAAAATTGATGCGGAAGTCAACATCCTTCCCAAAGACATCGGCAAAGTCAAGGTCGGCGATTTTGCCCGGATCAAGCTCAATGCTTTCCCATTCCAGAAATACGGGACTTTGGACGGAAAGTTGACCTTGACTTCGGAGAATACCTTCACCGAGCAGGGCGCAATGGGTCAGAAGAAGGCGGTTTACCATGGCCGGCTTACCGTCAGCGGCCAATTGGACAATGTTCCTAAGGATTTCCGGCTGATTCCCGGTATGGAACTGAAAGCAGAGATCAAGGTCGGCAAACGCCGCATTATCGAATACATCATTCATCCACTCATCAAGTCCCTTGACGAATCCATCCGCGAACCCTGATTGTTTTTTCTTTACGGATGCTTGATTATTTGAAAATATGTATTCTTTCTTGATTTTCTAAAATATCAACGACCACTTAATGTGTTATATTTACTGTATTGTTGCAGGTTGCACTTGTAGTCAATATTCATGCTTAAAATTCTTCTGCTCCTGTGTATATTACGCGGGGGCAATCCTGTCCGCGCCGGAAATCTTTTTGTTTTCCGGCAAGTGTTTTATGTTGCATTTTTTGATGGCGGCACGTATAATTTTTATAAAAGGAACAATAAGGAAAAATACTATGAAAACATTAGTTTTAGTAATATTGTCTGTATACATGATGTTAACGGCTTTTGCCGGCAGTAATACAACTGGAAAAAAGGAACGGAAAATGAAATTAAATAAGCTCACTCCGGATGAGGCGCGTGTCATCAGGCAAAAAGGCACTGAACGCCCTTTTACCGGTAAGTATAACGACAACTTTCAGTTCGGGATATACACCTGCCGCCAGTGCGGCGCGCCGTTGTATCGTTCCGATGACAAATTTAAGACTACCTGCGGTTGGCCCGGATTTGATGACGAGCTGCCGGGGGCGGTTAAGCGAACTCTCGACGCTGACGGCAGACGGGTTGAGATTACCTGCAGCAAGTGCGGGGGGCATCTTGGTCATGTCTTTGTCGGAGAGAATTTGACCCCGAAAGGTACCCGTCATTGTGTCAATTCAATTTCAATGGCTTTTGAGGGCTCAGATTCAAAAAAATTGGGACGGGCCTTTTTTGCCGGCGGCTGTTTTTGGGGTGTTGAGTATTATATGGAGAAAGCTCCTGGCGTGTTGGCTGTTACCTCCGGCTACATCGGCGGTAAGAAAACTTACCCGACCTATAAAGAGGTTTGTACTGGAACTACCGGTCATGCCGAAGCGGTTGAAGTGATATTTGATAAAACCAAAACTGACTTCGAAAAGTTGGCTAAACTGTTTCTTGAAATACACGATCCGACTCAGGTTGACCGTCAGGGGCCCGATATTGGCGAGCAGTACCGTTCGGCTATATTCTATGTAGATGATTCGCAAAAGAAAACGGCTCAGAAACTTTTGCAAATATTAAAGGACAAAGGTTTGAAGATCGCGACAAAACTGGAGCCCGCAACAAGGTTTTGGCCGGCTGAACGTTATCATCAGGATCATTATGCGCGCAAAGGTACGACACCTTATTGTCATGCCTATAAAAAGCGGTTCTGATTTGCATTGCGGAGTAAACAAAAAATGCCCCGCAGGCTTTTTAAAGAGCAATGCGGGGCATTGATTTTACTCTTCAACGTCCTCCTGGTCGTCCTCCTCTTCAGCTTCATCGTCAACCTCAAGTTCACGTTGGTCAATATACTCGATATTGCCGGGTTCGAGCAGGGTAACCAGTTCGCCAAGCTCAAAAGTCGAGTTGTCAAGGATTTCCATCGGGATCTGCGGTGCGACTTTTATTGCGAATGACGAGTCAATCCGAACATTGAAACTTTCATCTTCCAGCAATTCCCAGTCAAGCGATATCTTGCCGGCGATGGTATGGAATATCAGTTTGCAGGAGCTTACCGAGGTGATCGCCGGATTGAAGTACGCGGCCTGGAATTTGGGTTCCGCTTCACGGAGTCCGGCAACTTCACTTATCATCAGGGAGTTCGGGGATATGATATGGCTGCCGGTAGAAGAGTATTCAGCTTCGCCTATCGCATTGATATCCCGCCAGTTCCCGGAGCTTTCGTCTATGCGTCTACCCCAGAAATCTTTAATATATCGAATAGCCCAGTCGGTTTGCCCCAGGTTGAACAGGGTCATCAGGAAGAACATTGAGAAATAGGGGTTCTCCGTTTCTTCAGGATTCTTCGAGAAAGGCGGATTGTAATGGAAATAACGATAGAAAAGGTCCTCGAAATATTCGAACTCAGCCAGGCCTGAGTACATGGCAATAAAATTAGTGAAGACACCGCATTCCGGGCTTTTTTCGCCATCTATAACATAGTCATGAAACAACTTGTTATCCTTATCGTAAGCGATGCTCATCAAATTCGTGCCGACTCTTGCGGCTTCCTCCATACAGCGGTATGCCACGTCATCACGCTGAGCCAGCTCGTTGATCTCACGGCTGGAAAGCAGGAAGCGGCAATAGAGGGCGTTCAATGCGGTTGAGATTCCCCCGCTTTTCAAAGCCCGGTGACTAAGATGTGATACTGCACATAGTTCAGGAGGCAGGTTTTCCAGGAGCAAGGTCTTCTCGTTACGCAGGGAAACATAGTATTCAAACAGCAGATCAAGGTGCGGCAGCATATCATGCAGCAGGTTCTTGTCCCCTGTTGATTTGTAGTGCCAGATCAACCAGGCCGGAAGCAGGAAAAGATGGTCGACTTGAGAGATGTTGTCATGGCCTTGTGCCAGGGCCGGGATGTCACCGTTTTCATACTGTGAGTCGGCAAATTCACGCATCGTCTTTTCTGACAGGTCGTAATCGCCGAAAACACTGGCTGCGCAAACACTCTGCATATAAGCGTCAATCAGGTATGTTTGCTGTCTTGAACCGGGCGTATCCATCATGACCCGGCGGGCGGTTGTCCGTTGAATGTTTACACCGATTTGCCATAGACGATTCAGTTCTTCGTCAGAACAGAAGAAACTGGTTTCATTGCGCTGAGGGCGGTAGAAATTATAGAAACTGACCCGGTGAATTTTTATTCCGTTCTTGGCGTTGCGGGCAACCAGGGTTATAAACTTGGTCTCGACCGGAGAGAACTTCAGCCATTCGCAAGTTTCTCCTTCAAGATAGATGGTGTGGGTGCCACGTCCGGAGCGGGATACCGGACGCCCGAATTCAGGGTCGTAAGAAATCCCGATGTTAACGTCAAGAATATCTCCTTCACTGCCATGACACTCGACATAAGGAAAGCCGTACTGCAGAATATCGAGCTCGAGAACGGCATATTCTCCTTGAGCCAGAACAAAGTAATCGTCGTCAAGGTCTGTAACCTTCCTTGTTATATGGGAGTTGAGAAAAGTTTCGACATCAATTATGTTCGGTGGCATCGGTGGAAATGAGCTGACTTTCAACCATTCAAATTTCAACGACGGAGTTGCCTCTTTCAGCGGCAGCTTCAGCGGGCCGACAACGCTCCAGTTGGATACGGAATCCTCCATTGTATCCTGATGCAGGACAACGGGTCTTCCTCCGGTATCAACATATTGCAGCATAAAGCCCATTGAGTAGGCGTGACATTCCTGAACAACCAGAAAGCTGTTCCATCCCTGTTTGACTGGAATCTTGTGGATTGTTTGATCAAGATTGTGTGTTTTGCCCGGTTTTTCTCCATAAGGAAGCATTGAAGATACACAAAGATTATTACAGAAGAATTTATAATAGTCATCACAGAAAAACCTGACCGATATTTCCATTTCTTTTTCACAGTAGAAAAAGGTTTTTGCAGCATAAATTCCGTCTTTATTGAATATCTTGTCGAAGACGACATGAGTATGATCAAGATTAGGAGATAATTTTCCTTTAAACAGAGGTCTGATATCGCTTACTTCCTCACAGTAATTAGCGCTGAATGGAGACGGGACCAGTTTCATCGCGGTATCTTTTAAAGCGATTGAGTAGTCCGCGTGAGACCAGTTGGCATCACTGAAATCGGCTTGAATCCATTGCTTGGATGTTCTTGTCTTCGGGTCAATATCTTTAGGATAGTATTTCTGCGCGATCGCCTCATTGAGATCCAGGGCAGGGGCGGTTCTGCAGCGCGGCAGATCGAAAGCCTTTCCTTCAAAGACCTGCCATTCCCGGTCAGACCAGAATAGGGGGCGATCCTTGTAGTTCATTTGACACCAGAAGCCGGGAATTTGATCGGTATCGCAGGTTCCATAGTCCGGAGACGTGTGATAGATCAGAAGCGATATGACATTCGAACCGGTCTGAATATAGTACGACAGGTCGTAATAATCAACATAAACTTTTTCCCGCCTTGCGGGGGTTGGGCCGAAGCCGATCAGGCGACCGTTAAAGAAAAGCTGATATGAACAATGAGCAGTAACCCAGAACTCGGCCTTGCCTTCTCCTACTTCAAGTAGAACCTTTTTCCTGGCAAAGAGAAAACAATCCTGTGATTTAAGCAAGGATTTTTTCCATATCCAATCTCCTCGGATAAAGCGGGGAAGTGAGATGTTATCCAATTTTCGAGTCTCCCTGGGTTGTTATCGTTGCTTTCGGCGCCTTGAACAGTCTCAAAGCACTAATGCGGCCGGAGTCTACTTGTCAGATACTTGCACGGTAACCTTCAAGCTACCGAGATTATCTGAGTAGTCCGACCACTCATAGGGTCCCAAGAAGAGTATTCCGGACGATTCTGCCCTGAAAATAGCTTCTGAACCCACAGCATATTCCTTATTTCCAATTTTCGCTAAAAGACAACCGGGATTCCCTTTTAGCGAACTCTTTTGAAATTTCTTCGTTGTTGTCGTCTTTTTTTTCGTTGTTTTTGTAGAGGGGATCAACTGGTCAATCTGAAGACTCTGGTAGCCGTCTCCACTGCATGAAGGGAATGATGCCCGGTTGCCGGTAAATCCCATACTCCACTGCTGCTTGCTTCTGACTCGAATTATTTTACCTTCCTTGACCTTGATCCAGGTATCTGTCCATGGTTGTTTTGCCGGAACGAAGATTGTCTTTTTTACATTTGAAACCACGTACCGCGGATCTTTAGGGTCATATTGCACGTCGAGCGTCGCGGTTAATTTTTGTTCCAGCAATTCGTTCAGGTCGGTGTTGAACCCTTTGTCTTCAAAATTCATCAAAGTAATGATCGCTCCTTCGTTGCTTGGCTCAAAAAGTCGGATCATCTGGCAGAGAACAGTTAAGAAATGGCGTCCCAATGCATCGTTTGTGTGATAGGTGAAACTGGCGGCACGCTTGATCTGTTTAAGAAAGTCCTCCGGTGTTGTTTCATCTTTAGGAGGATCAATTTTGACTTTAAACTTCAATTTCCCACGCAAAAGCAGGATGTCACGGTTCTCCGGTGCGATATGATTTGCGAACTTCAGGATAATGAGGCCTTTTTTGTCCGCAGCATTTCGAGCCAGCAGCCTTTGAGCTACCACTCTGGCCGAATTGGCCAGCATTGCCAGGGATTTGTCCGAAATCGGCAGCCTGCTGTTTTGCGCAGCATTGCTCTCGCTGAAAAACTCACCATCAGGACTGTCGAAAGCCCCCCGGGTTTCAGCCTGAAATATGAAAATTGTCATGGATAAGATTATATATATTTTTTTTAACATGTCTGCCTTTTTCCTATTCACAGTAATCCTTCAATAGAGAAGCGGTGAAAACAGCTGAATTTCGGCGTTCGCTACCCTATAAACTATAATAATATTTCAAATTGACCATTTCAAGCTGGATATAATATTTAATTCGATTTTTCGACTTCTGTTTTCAGGTTTGATCCGGTTCAAATGATCGGGAAATATATATTAGATTAAGTTATGTCTGTTTTTTTTATGCAAAGTGTGTCACATGTGAGACAAAGTGTGTCAAATGTGCTTTGTGCGTAAGCTGTTTTATATAAGTATTTTAATCTTTGTTTTTCTGATTTGATTTTGTGTTAAGTGTTTCATGGTAGATACATTTAATTCATGCATGAAAAATTGTGATACGGTAGTGATTTGTGTTTAAGTTGTTTGTATTTAACGATATGAGATGTTGTTTTGTAAAGTTGGCCCGGTATGTGCTTATAAGGAAATGACACATGTGTTGTTAATTTTATAAGTTGTAGAAAGATATTTTTGTAGTATGGCAAATAAAAAACTAAATTTTTATTCACTGGTCAGACCATATCAGTTCCTGGTCATGGGCGCGATATTTAGCCTTATGCTCTTTTCCAATCTGGGCCTGGCCGTGCCGTGGATGCTGAAGATCATTATTGACAAAGTTTTGCCGTCCAGTGATTTTCAATTGTTGTATGTTCTAAGCGGAGTGATTATGATCATTTATCTTATTCGCTCGATTATGCTTTATTTTGCCAACTACCTGATCGGATATTCCGGAATGCGGGTATTGCTTGATGTGCGGCACAAGGTATTTCGCCATTTGCAAACTCTTTCACTTCGTTTTTATGAAGAGTACAGGACTGGTAAGTTGATCAGTAACGTAATTACTGATGTGGCGTTAATGCAAAGCTTGATTGGCATATCCATGCAGATGGCGGATAAGTTTTTTCTGATTATCGTTGTCCTGACAGTGCTTTTTTTCATGAATTTCAAAATGGCCTGCCTGGTTGTTATGATTATTCCTTTTCAGGTGGCGAACTTTTACTATTTCAAAAGAGTTATTCACCGCGATACGCTTAGCCTGCGGGAGAAGATGTCGGAAATTTCGGCAAACCTGGCTGAAACTCTGAGCGGAGTTAAAGTTATCAAATCCTTTGCAATGGAGCGTTCAGAGTGTCGTAATTTCTTCACAAATCTGCGGCCGACTCTGGATATGTCAATGAAAGTTAATATGCAGGGGGTGTACTGCGCGATTATCTCCGATGTGTTGAGCTTAATTTGCATCCTTTTAGTGATGATCATCGGGACAGCGATGATTGGTGATGAAAGGTTGACTATTGGTGAATTCGTCGCTTTCTATACTTACGTCGGCATGCTGCTGGCGCCGATCAATGTTTTGACAACGATGTCCACCGCGATTTCACAGGGATTGGCCGGATGTACCAGGATTATGAAGCTGTTGAATACGATTCCGGATATTGAAGACCTCAGTGACGCGGTAAAAGTTGAAAACATTAATGGAGATATTGAATTTCGTGATGTTACTTTCGGATATGATGAAAAACCGGTAATTCGCGATTTTTGTCTTAAGATCAAAGCCGGACAGAAAGTTGCGCTGGTGGGGCCGAGCGGTTGCGGCAAATCAACTATCAGCAACCTGTTGTTGCGTTTTTATGACATTTCAGAAGGACAGATTTATATTGATGGTCTTGAAATACGGAAAATGACCCAGGAATCATATCGTGCCCACGTCGGGGTGGTTTTGCAGGACCCGTTTTTGTTCAGCGGTACTATTCGGGAAAACATTGCTTATGCCAGAAAAGAGGCGACAAATGCAGAGATTGAAGAAGCCGCCCGAATGGCGAATGTTGAAGAGTTTGTCAGCAAGTTGGACAACGGCCTGGATACCGAGATCGGTGAGAATGGAGCAAGCCTTTCCGGGGGGCAGAAGCAGCGTCTTGCTATTGCCCGGGCCATCCTTCGTAACCCTACCATTCTGATTCTGGATGAGGCAACTTCCGCGTTGGATACGGTTTCTGAACATCTGGTTCAGGAAGCGCTTGATAATTTGATGAAAAATAAAACAACAATTATCATCGCCCACAGGTTGTCGACCATCCGCAATTCCGATATCATTGTTGTGATGGAAAACGGTCGCATAAAACAGAAAGGATCACATCAGGAACTGCTGGATGTCGACGGCATCTACAAGGAAATGTACACGGCGCAGGAAAAGGCTACCCGGGAGGTGACCGGGTTGTAAACTTTAATAAAATATTAACAACAGGAGACTAATTTGAAACTTAACATTATTAAAAACATTGAATTCTTTCGATGGCAGAAAAACAAGGAAACATTTTAAAGAGTGTAATTATGAAAAAGAAAAATGATCAGCGGACAAAAATACATCACAAACTCAAAGTATTTCGTTGGCTTGCGGCCCTTATTCTGATCCTGGTAATTGGGGCATTGGCTCTGTTGACTCTGGGCAGAATGGAAGACTCGGTCGAGGCAAAAGGGCGCGTCGAGGGTATTCGCGAGTATCGCTTCAGGTCGATGGTTACCAGTAAAGTCCTGGATGCCCCGGGACATGAAGGCGACACTGTTAAACGCGGTGATGTTTTATTGCGTCTTGATCCCAGGCAGGTGGATGACCAGATATTGTTGCAAACTAATGTGATCTCTGAGCTTGATGCACAGATTCAGGTTAAGCAGGAGGAATATCTGATCCTGTTGAATGACCCTCTTCCGACGCATTATCGCCATGCCAGAATTGCCCTTGAAGAACTCCGGACGAAAACCCAGAAAAGCAAAGCTGACCTTGAAATCTATACTCGCTTGTTCGAACGGAAAGTTGTATCAAGACGGGAATTCCAGAAAATTGAAATGGAACACCTGACCAATTCCTCTCAGTTGCAAAGAGCCGAGTCGGACTATAAGAAAGTCCGTGAAGGTCTCGGCAGTAAGATTCTGGCAAAAGCAAAATGTGAAATTGAACTTTTGAAGATGAGACTCGCCGGTGCGAAACGCAAAAAGGCAATGCTGGTTTCCCATCTTGATGACTATGAAATCAAGGCTCCGGAGCCGGGCGTTATTACCGACCAGCCGTATAAACCTGGCGCCTACGTTCAGACTGGAGACATCGCCATTACGATGGCGGCGACTCAGGATAAAAAATACGTTGCAATGGTTAGTGAAAAGCAGATATACAAGGTTCAGCCCGGGCAGAAAGTTAGAATTGCCAGCAGCCAGTATAACTATTTTGATTACGGTTATTTCTATGGCAAGGTCATTGATGTTGAGCAGTTGCCGGTCAAACAGGGAAATACCAATTTTTATCCGGTGAAAATTCTTGTCACCAAAGAGCCCAATCCTCTGAAACTGGGTTCGACAGGAAATGTCGAGATTATCGCCGGACGTGACCGGATCATCAGCTGTTTGCTTGGATTGAATAAGTAATTAATTATCTTGGCGGAGCCAGGACAATTCTGAACCCCAGCAGGGCGTTTGATTCGTTCGGCAGCTTGTGACGGCGGTTGGAGACATGGCAGTTGGTTGAGAGACTGCCCCAACTGCCGCCGCGGTAAATGCGGTATTTACCTTTGGCTCCTACCGGGTCTTTAACCGCGTTTTTATAGGTGGAGGTAACAACTTCGCGATTGTCATTTGTTTCACATGCGTCCAGGCACCACTCCCATACGTTCCCGGTCATGTCGTAAAGACCGAAATCATTTGGCCGTTTGGTGCCGACCTGCCTTGTTTTCTGATGGGAGTTGCCGTAATACCAGGCCACGTGTTCGATCTGGTTGGAACCGCTGAATGACTCGTCACCGTTTCCCCTGGCGGCATATTCCCATTCTGCCTCGGTTGGCAAACGATATACATAGCCGTCCGGTAGTCTCCCGGCCTTTCGTTCAAACTCTGTCAGTTGTTTGCAGAAATCGACCGCCTGTTTCCATGAGACTTGTTCGACGGGAAGATTTGCTCCCACGGCCTTGCTTGGGTTTTTTCCGGTAACAACTTCGTATTCATTTTGAGTAACTTCATGGATGCCGATCCAGAAGCCCTTGGTCAGTTCGACTTTGTGGCGTGGTTTCTCATCAGGGGCGCTGTCATTCGAGCCCATCAGGAATGAACCGGGTTGCAAATAGGCTAATTTCATGTTCAGTCGGGGAATTATCCACTCACTGCCTGGCCGCGGCGTGATTTTCAATGTGGTTATTTTCTTTTTAGTTGCGGTCTGTAGCAGTTCTGCCTGACGATATTGTTTTTCAGTTTCAATAATATTTTTTTCGGTTGTTACAACCTTTTGTTTCTCGTCAAGGGTTTTGCATAATTTGTAGGCCTGATCAAGATACTGATTTGATTCTTTAATGGTTGTTTTGTCTCTGGCCAGGCGCAGCGCCTGACGGAGTAATTCGTTTATTTTTCCTTTTCTTTCGGCATTTTCCCGGGCCAGTTTTGCTGCAGCGATTTCCTGTTTACGCTTGAGTTCAGCTTGCCGGGCCGCTTCCTGTTCGAAAGCGGTTCTTGCCTGATTTACTTTGGTTTCAGCTGAACTGACTTTGGCCCGTTCCTCGTTATTTGTACAAAGATCATAGGCATCATTAACCAGTTTGTCAGCATCTTGTAACGTTTTTTCAGACTTGGCTGCTTGCAGTGCCAGGCGGATTGAGTCATTTAACTTGTTTATTCTTTCCGCATTTTTTTTTGCTTGTCTGGCTGCTTCCAATTTCCTCAGTTGTTCTGCTTCTGCTTGTTGTTCAGCTTCTTTGCGGTAGTGATCACGAGCAGTATTGACTTGCTTTTCCGCATGTAGTACTTTTTGTCTTTCCTGTTCGTTCAGACATAATTTCAGTGCCTTTGACAAATACTTTCCCGATTCCGCTATTGTATTTTTGTTTTGTGCTTTGTGCAGAGCCATCCGAATAGATTCATAAATTTCACCTATTCTTGCGGCGTTTTCTTCTTCAAGCCTTTTTCTCTCTGCCTGTTGACGGCGCTCCAGGGCAATTTTTCGCTCTCTCTCCGATTCCGCGGTAATGTATGAGGCTTGCTGATTGAGTATTTCGAGCCTCAACTTTTTTGCATTTTCAACTATGACAGGATGAGAGTCGGCGTTTTCAGCAATGAGCTGGTCAAGCTTTTCCTTGGCCCGATCATACTGATGTTTTACGGCCAACTGGCGGGCGTCGGAAATTTCGTTTTCCAGCAGAGTTTTACTCTTTTTGCTTTTATATGCGCTGAAAAACGCAAATCCGCTGGACAAGACAGCGATAGTCAACCCAACATAGAGCCAGGTTTTTAATGGATTATGTTCACGGGATTTTCTTATTTTATGCAGTTTAAGCGGAACCTCGCCGCGTTCGACCCGGTTCAAATCCTCTACCAGTTCAAATGGCGCTTTGTGGCGATCCTCCGCCTTTTTAGCCAGCAGGCGGTCAATTACCTGAGACAGATTGCGCGGACAAGTTTTATTTATTTCACAGGCCGGTTGAGCGTATGTATTTAGGTGCATATTGGCCAATGCGGTTAAAGACGCTCCGCGAAAAGGAGGTCGTCCGGTCAGCATGTGGTACATGGTGCAGCCAAGTGAATAAAGGTCTGAACGAATATCAATATCGCTGGAACCCGCGAATTGTTCGGGTGACATATAAGCAGGGGTTCCGATTGCCTGTCCGGTTAAACTTAATGCCGAGTAGACGCCGTCAAGGGCTTTGGCGATCCCGAAATCCAAAAGTTTCGCGTTGCCTTTTTTGTCAATCATTATATTTTGCGGTTTGATGTCACGATGCAGCAGATTCAGGTCATGAGCCGATTGCAGCACTCCGGCCAGTTGACGTCCCAGCTTAATAGTTTCCTCTGCCGTAAAGTTTTTAACTTCTTCAGCTGAACTGCGTTCATGTACAACTGACGATTGCAAAGTTTGCTCACTGTCGTCAACCAGAGTGATGTCTGTTTCGTTCATCATCATCATGCCGCGGGACTGCATGATCTCATCCAGAGTCTTGCCTTCAACATATTCCATGACGATGAACGGCAGACCATTTTGATCCTCTCCCACCTCATATACACGAACAACATTGGGGTGGGACAACTGAATAGCTATTTCAGCTTCCCGTTTGAAGCGTTTTACGTAATCACCTTCCCGGGCAAGATGTGGGGAAAGTGTCTTGAGGGCCATAACGCGACCGTCAATGGATTCCACTTTTTCCACTGATCCCATCGCGCCGTGGCCAAGGTGTTCTATAATTTTAAAATCATCGATTCTGCTCACAAAATCCATCCCTGCTTATTTTCTTTTTATAAAATAGTCTGGTCTGGTCGTTATTGCAACTTTTTACCCCGAAAAAAAAGCCCTCCGACTGTTTCAGTCGCAGGGCCTCGTATTTGGAATGTTATTCCGGGGGGTTAATCCCAATTGATATCCACCGACTTACCGGTTTTGGCGGATTCGTATATGGCATCGAGGATGGTGTTGTTGACCATTCCGGAGTATACCGGAGCGATTGTCTGTTCGCCTTTCTTGACGCAATCAAGGAAGTGGCGGATCATCTGCTCGCGCATATCAACATCAGGCACGTTGGCATTGCATGAGAAACTCTGCCCGAATTTCATTCCAGTCAGCTCCAGTTCGCTGCCGCCGGGAGCGACGGTTGCGCCGCCTTCGGTTCCCAGTAGAGTTACATTGGGTTTGCTGACATTTGCTCCGACGTTTGCCGCCCAGCTTACTTCCAGCAGCAAAGTTGCGCCGTTGTCCATTTTGATCAGCGCGGAAGCCAGGTCTTCGACATCGTAAACCCCGTCCCACTCCGGAGTACCCCAGGAGCCGCAACCCATTTTGCGCGGACCGAATTCGGCATAAGTCGAACCGTAAACTGAAACCGGCTTCGGGTTGCCCATCAGGTACAATGAAAGATCCAGCATGTGAACGCCGATGTCGATCAACGGACCGCCGCCTGATTCATCGAAGCGGGTGAACCAGCTGCCCCAGCCGGGAATCCCGCTTTGCCGCAGCCAGGCCGCTTTTGCATAATAAATTTTGCCAAGCTCACCCTTATCGGAAAGTTCTTTGATTTTCTGTGATGAACCGGCCCAGCGCATCTGATGCGGAACCATGGTGGTAACCCCGGCCTTTGCTGCCGCGTCGGCAATTTTCTTTGCCTGTTTGCCGCTTAATGCCAGCGGTTTTTCTGAAATGAGGTGTTTGCCTGCTTCTAAAGCTTTGATTGCCAGATCGGCATGAGTTTTATTGGGTGAAGCGACGACGACCGCGTCAACCTCTTTTAATGAGATCAATTCTTCCGCGGTCGAAATCACGATTCCCCCGCTCATTTCCGCCGCCTGTTTGGCAAGGGCCTCACTGGGGTCAAACACCGCTACGACTTCCGCGTCTTCCTGGGCTATAATCTGTTTAATGTGCACCCGGCCGATAAAGCCGCAGCCTAAAATTCCAAATCTTATTTTTTCCATGATGATTACTCCGGACTTAAAATTAAATTACATACATTTTTTCATGTTGGCAACACATTCTTTGAGGGCTGGAACCGGATTTTCCGGATCACCTTCATACTCAAGAACCGTTATGCCGCTAAAGCCGACTTTGTCAAGAGTCTGCAGCAATGCGGGAAGATCAAGATTCCCAGTGCCGACCGGAACATCGTTATGACTGCGATCTGAGTTCCAGGTAAAGTCTTTAAAGTGAACGTTGTAAAGGCGATCAGAAAATTTTTCGACCATTTCAAGCGGGTTTTGTTTGGCATCCATCGCCCATGCGGTATCGAGACAAAGCCCAACCCGTTTTGAAGACTTGCTGAATACCCATGCCAGGGCTTCAGCTGTACCAAGCCAGTGATAACCGCCATGGTTGTGTATGCCCAGTTTTAAATCGAATTCTTCGGCCAGCGCTTCGGCCGATTTGAGTTCTTCATCAATGTTTGCCATGGAAAAGTTTACACTCATATATTCACAACCCGCAGCTTTCGTAAATTCAAAAAGAGCTCTGTCGGCCGGATTGGCATTGATTTTGTTGACGCCGGTTGAAATAATTTTAACTCCGGCAGAAGCGTAAGCATCAATAATTGACTGATATACGGCCTGGTTGTCAAAGTCCACATGGATGCGACATAATTCAATAGCATCCAGGCCGATTTCTTTAACCAGTCCCGCGACGGCGGCATTGTCCTTGGTGTTTCTGAAACAGAAACTTTGAACGCCAAACTCGATAGTCATAATCTTCTCCTTTTTGGTTGACGATTATTTACAATAATTACAGGGTGAAGATAAATTACTACCAAATGATTATCTAATCAATTGACATAAGTTAATATTTATTGATATATTCAAATATATTGCCCGTAAATTATAGAACTCATATTGACTAGGTAATTCTCGCAAACAATAGATGACCGACCCGGCTGTACCGCGTCCGCAACTCAGTTACTTTTGGCTAACTCAATAGAGAATGTCGAACAGACTTTACTTCCAAATAAGCGGTTTGGAACTAAGGACGCTATAGGCATAATCTTGTCTCATTGCCCGTTTTCAAGCTTGTTCAGTTCTATGTATTTTTCATGCAATGGAAATAATTCCAGGGCGGTTTTTAAATATTGTCTGGCTTTTGCCTGTTCACCGCGTATCTTGCTAATATGATAGAGCCGGATATATAGAGCGGCTCGTTTAGGAGAGAGGGCCAGTGCTTTTAAATACATTTGCTCCGCTTCGTACGGGTTGTTGTGGCTCATCATAAAATCACCGGCGGTAAACCATGGAAAAGGCGATTGCGGCAGGAGATCGACGCATTGCCTGAGCAGAGAAGTCACTTTTTCAGGAGAAATACGCATAAATGCCTCCGGAGTTTTTGTCCGGCGGTCGCAAAGGTCAAGCAGACGTTCAAAAACTTCCTGATAGCGCAGGATTTGCCGGCTGTGATAGAATGTCAGAGAACTCAGTGTCAAGCATCCTGCGATTGTTAACAGCTTCAGCCATGTTTTTGTTTTTCCGGGTATGCATTCCTGCGTGTCGCTGGAGACTGTCGCCATCATTGATAAAAGCAATGCCGCTGACATCGAGGCGGGTATTTGCAGATGAACATCGAACATACAGTGAATGAAAAAGGCAAGCAGCCCGCAAAAAATAGCCCCGTCAAGAGTGAATATCACCTTTAACAGGCGTTCGCGACGTATTTTTTTCCAAAGGACAAAGAGCGGCCAGAGAATTGCAGCGGTTACCGCCAGACCGCCGAAGATTCCAGTTTGACTGGCAAAAGCCATGATGATGTTGTGTGGCATGTGAGGAGCTTCAGAGGTCGGATAGGTTTTAATCTTCATATAGTCATGAAAAAAATCACCCCAGCCGGTTCCGGCAAAAGGGTGGGCCAGCATCATCTCGCCGGATCTCAGAATATAGTCTATTCTGACTCGCATAGAAGCAAAACTCCGTACCGTCGTGGAAATATATACCGTTCCGCCTATAATGGCCAACGGTACCAGAATACAAGTCGCGATCTTCAATTTTTTGCTTACAGGAAAAAGGATGATGCAAAAAGACATCATGGCAATCAAAGAAAGGTATGAGGCCCGGCTTCGTGTGTACCCGAAGACAAAAAGAGCGAGGGTTCCGAAAAGCACCATGAACAACGGGCGCGATATTTTTACCGGTTCGACTTTGGCCGTGAATTTATGGATAATGGCAAGAACCAGTGGAAAAGTCAATAAAATAAAGCCGCCGAGGGAGTTGCTCGAGGCGAAAGTGGAAAATATTCTGATATCGCCCACTTTTATCTTGAAGTCCCAGTCAAGTTCGACCCCGGTTTTGCTTTCCCGCTGTTTGATGAATTCCATCGTGTCTTTGAAGCCGTGAAAATATTGTTCAAGTCCGAGCAGCAGAGTAATTACCAGGCCAATCGCCAGGGCTGCAGCCAGAATTTTTTTTGCATCGGGCCGGGCCGACAGGACCAGGGTTGAGGTCAACATAAAACAAATGATTCCGGCCAGGTGAGTCAGCTCTATATACGGTGAAAGATATGTTGAAGCGTTGATGCAGCCGAGGAATGACAAAGCGAAAGTCAGCAGCCATAATCCGGCTCCGATCCAGAGGTCCCGGTGCCTGGAGAAGTCCGGCGGCATAAGTATAACACTGATAACCAGCAGAATGCTGGAGAAGAATGCCAGGAGCAAAGGCGGCCAGGTGATGATTGTCAGCGAGATCAGATTGCGCGGAAACATAGGCGCAACCTCCGGAATGCCTACGATGCTGGCCAGTTTCAACGGCATGATGAGTGTAAGCGCGGCGGTTACCCAGATTACAATGTCTTGCAGCAACTTTTTATTCATGCCCGATATCCTTTACTCCTAAATGAAAAAGCGGACGGGGCTGCCGTCCGCTATAATAAGTGGTGCGGTTATTTGATGCCGGTTCCGGAAACCTGCCATTCACGGGACCACAGGATCAAGGACCAGAAAAGCCAGTGTTCATGGTAATCGGAGTCAAGGTTTATGATTTTTGATGCATTTCTTCCGCGAGCGGTCCGGAAAGTCATCAGCATAGTGTTTTCAAGCGTGCAGCTATCGCGGAAAACCATGATTTTGCCGGGATGATTATAGCTGCCGGAGAAAATAGGGATTACATTGAACAGATATATTCCGGAAATAATACCGTGAACTTGAATGATCGGGGTGGAACGGTCGATTGATACGTCCATACTGTTGAAATTCTCAGAAGTATCGACCGATGAACAACCAGCCAGCAGCAGCATTACTGCGGCGAATAAGGTTACAGAGGCGGTTTTGAGCATTTTTTTAACTCCATATTTAAGGTTGTAATTGTTCAAACAAATTTATGCAGATACACTAATCTTATTTTTGTTTTTTTCAAGTTTATGAATGAAGTCTTTCCACTGCGCGGTAGGCAATGTCGCGACGACAAAAACATCCCTCCCAGCAAATTTTGTCAACCGCGGAGTAGGCCTTTTTCAAGGCTTCACGAATATCTTTTCCGCGGGCGGTGACGCCGAGTACCCGTCCTCCGCTGTTGACTATTTGGCCGTTTTTTTCCGCTGTTCCGGCGTGGAACACAACCGCGCCTTCGGCCGCGGCATCGTCCAGGCCGAGGATAGGATGACCTTTGGCGTATGATCCCGGATAGCCACCGGAAGCCATTACTATGCAGACGGCAGTGTCATCAGACCAATCGAGTTGTACTTCCGACAACCGGCGGTCGACTGCCGCTTCCATTGCTTCAAGCAGATCGCTGTCAAGCCGCATCATAACCGACTGTACTTCAGGATCGCCAAAGCGGACGTTGAATTCCAGGACTTTCGGTCCTTCCTCAGTGACCATAATGCCGACAAACAGCAACCCCCGGAAATCAAGGTTTTCCGCGTTGATGCCTTGAAGAAACGGGTCGAGGATTTCCGCTTTGATCCGGGCCATCATCGTTTCAGTTACTACCGGGGCAGGGGAGTAAGAGCCCATGCCGCCGGTGTTCGGTCCGGCATCGCCGTCAAAAGCGCGCTTATGATCCTGGGATGAAACCAGCGGTAAGATAGTTTTGCCGTCAGTCATGGCCAGAATTGAGGCTTCTTCTCCAAATAGACATTCTTCGACCAGGACTTTGGCTCCGGCACTGCCGAATGCACCCTCAAAGCAGCCCTTGATAAAGTCAATAGCTTCATTTGCGGTGAACGCGACCAGAACGCCTTTGCCGGCGGCCAGTCCATCAGCTTTGATTACTATGCCTTTTTTGCCTTTGGCGAATTGTTGCCTGATATATTCCGCGGCTGGTTCGGCGTTGGTAAACAGTTCGGATTCGGCGGTTGGAATGCCATATTTTACCATAAACTGCTTTGCGTAATCTTTGGACCCTTCAAGCCGGGCCGCCTCTTTATCGGGGCCGAAAACTTTAAGTCCTTTGGCGCGCATGACATCGACCATTCCGTCGCAAAGCGGTGCTTCCGGGCCGACAACACAAAACTCTATACCTTCTGAAACGGCAAAATCGGCCATTTCCTGAAGTTGATCAACTCCAATATTCACGCATTCGGCATCCTGAGCGATTCCGGCATTACCGGGGGCGCAGTAAACTTTTTCAACGTTTGGACTTTGGGCCAGCTTCCAGCATAAAACATGTTCGCGTCCGCCGCTGCCGACAACTAATACTTTCATAGAAAATCTCCAGTTTGCGATAAAAAAACAAGCATATAAATTCAAACAAATAAAATAGTCGTGATCTGCCGATTGTCAAGCATTTTGCGTTATTTAAAGAACGCTATTTTGGTACTGTGACCAATACATTGTAAACGGACAATTTATTGGTAAATTGCGCTCAAGACATGTTTATGCCTGACGATTTATTGCGTCAGTAATGGCAGGAAACTTTTGAAAGTGGCTTTATCATCCTTCTGCGAACCGAACTTCCTGACGGTTTCTTTGTCCCTGTAGACATTTTCCGCTTTGTTGGTAATTCCTACGCGCCAATCCATATTCCGGGTGAATAGAATGCCTTCCCCTGTGGCTTTGATAGTCTTGTTTGCAGTCAGATTCCAGCTGATACCGACTACGTCATAGCCGTTTGAATCGACGGTATACCGGAATATCGGCGGCATTACCTTGATAAATTCCTTTTCTTTTTGAGTTACCATATGGCGATTCCGGACAATCATAAATCTGACATAATCGATTAAATCATTTTTTTGTTTTTCGGTTAAATCAATCGGTTTTCTGCCAGGGCCGACAGAATTACAGCCGCTGAAAATCAAAGCAGAAATGGTGCATACCAGCAATATTGATATTTTTTTTCCCATGATTAAACTCCTGAAAATTAAAGACCGGTTGGTATATCGACGAAAATACATTCGAGATCGAATTTTTTATTCAGTTCACGCATTACCGCCATGACCCCGGGGGTCTCAGACTTGTAATGCCCCAGGGTGACTACCGGGATTCCGCTTTCTTTGGCCGGATGATACATCGTGTGAGAAAATTCACCGGTAACATAACAGTCAAGCCCCAGTTCTTCAATTGCCGCCAGACCATCCATGCCGCCGCCGCCGGAAACAATTCCAACGCTGGATATACGTTTTTGCGGATCACCGAAGATGCGAGCCGAGCAGTGCAGCTCCTTTTCAAAAACGGCAGTAATTCCGGCGGGAGTTGACGTGTGTTGGAGCTCACCGCATACCCCGATGTCAATCCCGCTGTATTTGCAAAACATTTTGCGGTTAACCAGTTCCAGCATATCCGCCAGCAGTGCGTTGTGACCGATTTCCGGATGTGCGTCCAAAGGCAGATGAACGGCGTATAGTGAAATATCGTTTTTAAAAAGAGTTGTCAGGCGATTAGCGACGGAACCGGTAAAGCGCTTTGGATAGGCATCCCAACTGATCCCGTGATGAACAAAAATAAAGTCGGCGGAAATAGCCGCGGCTCGTTCAAATAGTTCTAATGAGGCGTCAACGCTGAATAGCGCTTTTTTTACGTGCCTGGAACCTTCGACCTGCAAACCGTTATTGGAATGGTCGCTTGGTGCGATGCCCAGGTCCAGGCGATTGTCGAGATATCCGGTTAATTCTTTAAGTTCCATAGTTACTGATCCTCTGTTGTCGGGGTGTCCGGGTTTATGAATCGGGTCATTATGACCTTCCAACGCAGTTCGCTGCCGGCTTTATTTCTGAAATAAATTTTTAAGCTGTCCAGCCTGCGTTTGCTTTTGGCGATTTCCTGTATTTCAGAGGTAGTTGATCGGAATAATACCGCGTGCGGATTGGTTATTCCCATTTTTTTGAGCGTCTTCACTGCCTTGAAATAAGTAAGTCGACAAAGCTGATTGCGGATAAGCAACCAGGCCGGACCGGCAAAGGCGGCAACCCAGAACGGCCAGATATCATATTTATATTCGGCAAAAAATTTCAGGCTTTGGGCTGAAAGCAACACCAGGACCGGGATCAGGAACAGCATTGCGTCCCATTTCGTCCGGAAGCAGTTGCCCATATAACGTCGAATCCGGCTTGGAGCGGTCATATAGGCGAAATGTTCTTCGTAAATCATATCATGCAGCGGACCGCGGGCTGAATGACATAGTTCATGTGCCAACAGCTCGTCGCGACGGTAAATAAACCATTTCAGCCGGTCTGCGAAACTGCGCCGGATCAGGAAGACGGAAAAGAGTGACCCAGGCATGGTATAAGCACAACCGCCCCAGAGCAGCCCCAGGCTTTTAGAGAGAAAAAAACCGGGCACCCAGGCAACCGAGAATTCGAATAAAGTATGAGTTATTTCGGCTGCTTCACTGATTATTTCCTTGCTGATCAACTCTTTTTTCTTGAGCGGAAAACCTGGAAACAGTTCAACTTTGCCGTTATCGTTAAGTTCCTTATGGAATTTTTGCAGACGTACATGCAGTTCAAGCAAGCGTTTTTTGAATGAAGCCAATTCTTCTCCCGGGGCCGGGAGCAATCCGCACATGTCCAGCTCGACCAGAGTGTCCGTGTTGTCTTCTTTCAATTGTTCAATAAGTTTTCGGTCCAGCGACTGCATTTAACTTTCCAGATATTATATTGTCATATTGGATAAATATAGTCCGAGATGTGATAAAATCAA
This sequence comes from Victivallales bacterium, assembly GCA_963678305.2. Classification (GTDB taxonomy): domain Bacteria; phylum Verrucomicrobiota; class Lentisphaeria; order Victivallales; family Victivallaceae. The sequence goes on along the minus strand of CAXXVV010000017.1, from coordinate 334,614 downwards.
CCTCTGCTGAAAATGATTATTGCGCCCAGAATAAGGAAAGCGGCGATGATTCGGCGAATCAGCAGGCTGGATGAAATTTTAGATTCAAGGTGAGCGTGCCCCAAATGAGCAATCAGCACTCCCAGCAGAATGGAAATGATTCCGCGGGTTGACTGGACAATATTACCATATACTGCTCCGATTTGGGCAAAGCAGGAAAAAAGCAGCAGCATGGCGCCGAACCAGAAGATAGCGAAAGGTAATCCCAGTTTGAATTTCTTGATCTTTTCTCCGGAAATAAAAAATATTACCGGAAAAGCGACTATGCCGCAAAAAATATAGACGTACACGGCTCCTATTACTGAGTTCAGAATAAGTTTATCCCGTCCGAGGGCGTCAACCAGTTCACGAATATACAGGTCGGACAATGAATAGCCTGAACAGGTGCTCAACAGCCATAATGCCCCGGAAAGGGAGATTGATTTACCGCTCCAGTTGGAAACTATGGCTCCGATCAGGCATAGTCCGGCCGCTCCCCATTGCCACAAAGAGAGGTGGCCGTTAAAAAAAAGTACGCTGAACAGGGCGACTGTGATGATTTTTAATCCAAGTAAAGGTGCCGCCCTGGATGGTTCCAGATGGCGAATTGTCATGAAGAAGGAGAATTGCCCCCAGAAATAAGCTATGGCACAAGCAGCCAGGGGCCATGCGTACACTTTGAATTCCGGTATATGCCCGGTCGGCAGGAACGGCAGGATGACCAGGGAAAAAATACCCATCAGGATATGAGAAACCACAAGCAGTTCAAAGGAACTGCCGTATTTGCTTAAATAAGCGCGCGAACTAAGATAAGAAAAAGACTGGGAGACAGCCGCTCCCAGTCCGAATATTATACCGAGAATCATGTAGTATAAAAAATCCGCCTGTTATTTAATGTTAGGCTCGGTGTTTTCTTTGGGGGTCAGGGTTTGAATCTTGGGATCTTTATCCTTGCCCATATTCATCGGGGCATCGCTATACTTGCCTGAGAATAAACCGTCTTTACCGGGACCGTTGTTGGTCTTCTTAAGCGGTTTGAGTTTTTTGAGTGTTTTCTCAATTGAGGGCGTATAAGCAGGAGAAATTATGGACAGGAAAGTCAACTCTTCCTTGGTATTGTTTATAACTGTCTGTTGCCGGTTGGCGGGAACATAAACCAGTTTATTTTTGCGCAGGGCATAGTCTTTACCGTTGACCCTCAGGATGCCGCTGCCTTCGAGGACGTAAAACGTCTCGGGATATTTCAGGGTATGGAGAACCGTATATTGTTTGGGTTCCAAGGTCACGGAAGTCAGACTGTATTTAATGTTGACATTCTCATTATAAGGACTTAACAACTGCATGATTTTGCCGTGAGTGACATCATTTTTTACCGGTTTTACATCAAAAGCGGTTCTGACGATAACTTTGTCCTCTTTGCGAAGCGGCTGCAGTAATGCCTTGGGGTTGCCGGGTTTCTCTTTCATGCCGGTAAAGTCTCCGGTATCTTTTTTCACATCTTTGTATGTCTTTTCAACAGTACTGCATCCGGTAAATATCAAAGATGCTGATGCAAAAGCGAGAATTCCTAAAGCATGATGTTTCATATTGCTAACTCCTATTTCTTTAAAGCACAGTTTTCAATGAGTAAATTACTCACCTTGCAATATAGTTTTGTCTGGATGATTATGCAAACCTTATATCATTTTCCTTTCGATTTTTTTCACTCATTTTTTTATAAAACCGCTGAAAATATCACTTCTTTTAAAAACAGTTTTGAAGTTTTGGACCTTTTGATGGCTTCTTTGCGGTTATTTGCCCAGAAAATTTCAAATGCCGAAGCGGGTAAAACAACAAGTTGCCTCTAATTAATTGCATTCTTCTTATTCAGGGGACCTCTGTAAACTGGTTCTTTTTATATTATTTTGCGGAAGTTGACAGAAGACTTTCTTTTTTGTCTTCTTACAATGTTACAAAAATGAAATATATCTATGATAAAAAACATTTTTGTATATATGATTTCATTTGTTTACGTTATAGTAATTTGACGTTATGTTTGTACTTTGTTTATTATTAGTTACTTATGCGTTTGTGATAAAAATGTGGCACGGCATTTGCGTAAAGAGATTGCAGGATATCCGATTTGCAAATGAGTGTGAATCTAAAAACAAGTTAATTGAAAGGAAAGAATGAATTATGAGAAAGAACTGGGCTAAATTACCGGTAATTCTCGGGGGGCTGACAATCGCCGCGTCCGCTTTTGCCGCGGAAGCGCCAAAGGTGCCCTTAACTCCGGAAAAAGTATTGGAAACGGCTAACAGTATCCAAGTGAACATGAATATTGTTTGGACCTGTGTCGCTGCATTCCTGGTATTTTTCATGCAGGCGGGATTTGCGATGGTTGAAAGTGGTTTCACCCGGGCGAAAAACGCGTGTAACATTATGATGAAGAACCTTATGGACTTCTCGATCGGCTCGATAGCCTGGTTCGTCGTTGGTTTCGGACTGATGTTCGGAGCCGGTAACGCTTTCCTTGGATACGGTGCCGGTTTCTTTGGAAACGGGATTGAAACGATCAACGCTGATCTTGGTTGGACTTTCTGGATTTTCCAGTGCGTATTTGCCGGTACTGCCGCAACGATTGTTTCGGGCGCGATGGCCGGACGTACCAAATTCACCGGATACCTTGCTTACAGCGCGGTTATCTGCGCGGTTATTTACCCGATAAGCGGTCACTGGATATGGGGCGGCGGCTGGTTGGGTAAAATGGGATTTGTTGATTTTGCCGGATCTACTGTTGTTCACAGCTGCGGTGCCTGGCTGGCTCTTGCCGGGGCTATCGTTCTCGGTCCCCGTACCGGTAAATATTCTGAAGACGGGAAAAGCCGTCCGATTTTCGGTCACAACATTCCAATCGCAGCTTTGGGTGTGTTCATCCTGTGGTTTGGTTGGTTCGGATTTAACCCCGGCAGTACGGTTGAAGCCAATCCGAGTATTGGTTACATTGCCGTCACTACAAATCTTGCTGCCGCTGCCGGCGCGATTACTGCGATGATTATATCCTGGCTGCGTTTCGGTAAACCTGACGTATCAATGAGTTTGAACGGTGTTCTGGCCGGTTTGGTTGCGATCACCGCCGGTTGTAACGATGTAACTCCGGTTGGTGCGATCATTATCGGCGGTGTTGCCGGTATCCTGGTTGTTCTGTCGGTTGAATTTATTGATAAAGTGCTCAGAATAGATGATCCCGTTGGTGCTGTCAGTGTTCACGGTGTCTGTGGTGCCTGGGGAACGCTTGCTCTGTGCTTCTTCCTGAAAGAAGGTTCCAGTGCCAGTTTTATCACCCAGTTGACCGGGGTGGCATCGATGTTCGCATGGGCCTTCGGTTTCGGTCTGATCGTCTTCCTTCTGATCAAATATACGATTGGATTGCGTGCCACTGAAGAAGAAGAATTGCGTGGTTTGGATATCGCTGAACACGGCAATGAGGCTTACAACGGTTTCCAGATTTTCTTTAATCAGTAATTGACGAAAATACTAAACTTAAAAGAAAAGGAAAATAAAATGAAATTAGTTGTAGCATATATCAAACCTGAAAAGCTCAATGCTGTAAAGCAGGCTTTATATGAAAACGAAATCTTCAAAATGTCGGTAACCAACGCTCTCGGCTGCGGTCAGCAGAAGGGATACCACGAGAGTTATCGCGGAGTTGATGTGGAAGTTAATCTGTTGAAAAAGGTCAGAATTGAGATCGCGGTAAACGCTGATTTCGTTCAGCCGACTATCGACGCGATTATCAAAGGCGCCCGGACCGATACGATCGGTGATGGCAAGATATTCGTTGTTCCCCTTGAACAATGCATCCGTATCCGTACTGGAGAGACTGGAAACGATGCAATCGGATAAATGAGTTTTTTTGCGGGCCGCCGCAAGGCGGCCCGGATTAACTATAACAAAAAATGAGGTAAGAAAATTATGGCATCCAGAAAGATAACTGTCCTCTGCGCGGTGTTAGCCGCGGCTGCAGTGACAAATGCTCAGAAAGTCAAGACCATCTTGTGGAACCAGGATGACGCCCAGCGTTACATGGTTTCAAAAGTTTATGAATTGAAACATGTAAAAGCTGCTAATATTACTCCTTATGTTGAAGGCGCTGTAAAACGCTATAATGCAAATTCAAACGTACAGCGTTTGACCTATCCGCATAAAAAAGCGGAATATCTCGTTGTCTCGACCGCTCAGGATATGATGCCCTATGTCGATGACATGATTAAGAAAATTGACCGTCCGGGTAAACGTGACGCGTCCGGATCTCTGATCCAGGGAACCGGGATCAGTCGTTTTGTTTATTTCCCGAAACACCGTACTTCCGAAGATATGGGCAAAATCATTGCCGCCAACCTGATTCCTGATACTGGCAAAGCTTATATCGATATGACTGTTTCGATGGTCTATTGGAAAAGCTCCCGCGCCAAAGGTGAACAGATCTTGCGTTGGATCAACGAATTGGACCGTCCTGTCCCCCAGGTTCAGTTGGTAATGAAGGTTTACGAAGTTCGTGACAGTGATCTGCGTGAACTCGGTCTTGACTATGTTGCATGGAAAAACGGTCCCGGTCTTGACTTGTTCGGAATCGGCCTCGAAAGCCTGTCTATCCAGGGCCTTGAGCAGATCATGGACTTTACCACTTCCGGTGGATTTGACTTCCTGACAAATTCGTTCGGCGGATTCGGCGGCATGTTTTTCGCGCCGCAGATCGATTTCAGTTTCCTGAAATTGCTCGAACAGAACGGTAAAGCGAAAGTCGCGACCTCCGGTTCTATCACCATGGTCAACAATCCTGATGGTTCCTACAATATGAAATTTACTCCGGACTTCCAGAAAATTATCAAGTCCGATAAAGACAAGACTACGGTCGATTCCACTACTTCTTCAAATTTCAGCCTCGATGTTAACGGCCCGATTATTTGCTTCAAAAGTGCTGGTAATACTATTACTGAAACTCCTGACGGCTATCGTTACAACGAAGAGAAAACTTCTACTGTTGACGGTACTATCATGTTCAACTATAACCTGGATATCGAGAGCCCGGTTGAATTTAACAACCTTGGTACCGAGTTGACGGAAAACGCGGTATTCAATTCAAGTTTGACCTTGGATGTCGGCGTTGAACGCGTTCTTGCCACCTGGGATAAAACCAGTGAAGTCGAGCAGGATACCGGTATGCCGTTCCTGTCTGATATTCCGATTCTGAAATATTTATTCGGAACCGAAGATAAGACTAAAACCGCGTCTCGCTATATCGTCACTGTTCGTGCCGACTGGATCAATCCTGATGCAAAACTGGCGGGTTGGGCCGGCAAGTTGCTGACCACCAATAAGATCGTTGAACAGATGCCGTTGCCGGCCGGTCATATCGATTACACGCCAAAAGCTACAGTCGATAAAGAAACGAAAACAGAAGCTGCTCCTCCGGCCGCTAAATAACCAGATAACCAATTTGAAGGAAGATTAATAATATGAAAAAGTTCGCATTAATAATCCCAGTTCTCTGCTGCGCCGCTTTTACCACCGCGACAGCACAGTCCTACCGGGCGATCCCGTATCGCGTTCTTGATCGCAGGACTACTGAGCCGCATTACTCCAACCCGCCTACCAGTCCGTATGTCAATACCCTGGTTCAGGCCCAGATGCGGATGAATCTGGACAAAGATACTGAACAGGTTCACTTCATTCGCGATAACAACGACCCTTACGTCGTTACCAAAACCTATGTTTTGAAATACGCCGATCCGTATGAAATCAGACCTTTCGTCATGAAAGCGGTTCAGTCGAACCGGGTTTCCTCGAATAACACCACGGTTGAGTGTATCAAATATAATGACGGCACCGGCGCGTTGGTGGTTTCCGCTGAAGAATACCGCTTTGGCAAACTGAAATCAGGGATGACCATTGATCAGGTCGTTGCCTCGCTTGATAAACCTAAACTGGTTTCTTCATCCGGTCAGACAACATTTCTGTATTTTCCGAAATACTGGGCTGCGCGTGATATGGCTCAGTTGGTCACCAATGTCGGCGCCAACGTTTTCGGCGATGACGTTGAACTGCAGTACGGTATGGACAGCATCCAGTACGATACCGGCCTCAATGCCGTATTGATGTATGTTCCGCGTTACAGTGCAAAAAACATCAAAAAGATGATCGATCTTTATGATTGCCCCGCCTATGATATCGAAGTTACCTATAAACTCTATGAAATCTATGCTGAAAACGATGCAAAAATCGGTGCTGATTTCCAGGCCTGGAAAAACAATGCCGGTGCCGACCTGTTCTCCGTCGGCGGACGTTATCGTGACGGTTGGAGCGCAACCTGGAGCGGCGGCGCGAACAAAAGCGGTTCAAGCAATACCAGCTTCTTGAACTTCAATCCCAAATGGAATACCCGTTATCTTGATTTCCTCGCGTCCAAAAGCAAAGGCAAAATCCTGACTCAGGGCAAAGTCCTGGTCATGACCAACACAACTGCTACAATTGAGGTTAAAAATAATATTTTCAACTTTGAACGTGGTGAAAAGATTGAAGAAAAAGGAGTTATCACTGGAGCCCTGCCGACAACCGGCAGTTACGTTCTCAGTGGAACCGCCCCGGCCGCTGCTGTTGAAGGTTCATATCGCATCAGCGCCTATGACTCAGGCGGTACTCAGATCGACTTTGCCGCCGCGTTTGACGGTAAATTCACAGTTACCCGTCTGCTTGCCGGCAACATTACCTATTATGTAATGCGTATTTCCCCGACCCCGGCCGGATCTCTGGTCAAAGCTGGAAAGAACCTCGGTTGGGAAAGCAAAGCCTTCTCATTCAGTATGGAAGTTTGCACAACTGACAGCACTGGTGCTTATATCTGGTCTCCGGTTGAAAACTGGACGGACGAAATCAATCTGGCTATCCAGAAAGGTTACAAAACTGTAACTGACCCGGCTGATACTGATTATGGTTTCACTATGACCATCAGCCCGCATGTCAACGAAAACTCAAGTACTATTGACCTCAGTATGACCAATGACAGCCTTATCGGTTGGAAATCCGATGGTTCTCCGCGTATAACCCGTGACACCTCGGTCAACACTAAAGTAATGGTCAGTAATGATGTCAAGAAATTTGTCATCGGCGGGATGGAAAAACGTTCGCTGGTCACCACCGTTACCGGTGTTCCGTACCTGAAAGATATCCCGTTCCTCGGTTACCTCTTCTCTACTGAATCCCCGACCACCAAGCGTTCACGTTTGGTCATGGTCCTGGAATGCAGAATGCAGAATCCGGATGCCGCGATGGACAAAAAGATCAAAGCTGAAATTGATACTCTGAATTCTAAAATCGGCGTCGGCGGCAAAAAGCTTCCGCTGGCTTCACAGCAGTATTTCATTGGTATCGACAAATAATAGCTTGATACAAAACCAAACTACCTTAGCCGGAAAGCCCCAGGCTTTCCGGCTTTTTTTCTTTTTTTACAGTGGGAGCCTGGTTCCATTACGGCGATATTATTTATCAGTGCGAGAGCGAAATTGTCCAGCCCCGAGACACGACCTGGATTTTGATGGTTACTTGCGTTCGAGTTTTTCTTTTGTTGACCAAAGTCCGGCTGACGGGGTGGAGATAAAGAAAATCTCCTCTCCGTCCGGCATTGTATTTATGCCGTTTTTCAGCTTTGATATATCGTATCTTGCAAGCGTCTCATTCAGATCGGCGTAATTGAAGTTGACTTGTTCGATTTCCCCCTTTGTCAGGTGTCCCGGAGCGTAAGTGATTTTGAATCGCCCTTCCGAGGAACCATGGATCAGATGCGCGGTGGCATGTGTCAGATCCTGCAATGCCGGTTCTTTTTTCCAGAGTTCCAGCACCTTCGGGGTGCCGCAGTAGCCGAATTGTCTGATCAGGTCGTCGACATCTTCCTGTTCCCCGAAGCGGCAAAGTCCCGGGGCTATGATCAGCAATTCGCCGCCGTCAGCCATTGCCATCCGGGTCCGGTAAATGGCTTTATTGGCAACCCAGGTGCTATGGAATTCGTCGCCCTGCATGACCGCGACGACTTTTTTCAGTGGTGGAACAATATTGATGTTCTGCTTCATAGAAAGATTGGCCGCATCGAAATATGTGTCCGGATCGTCTCCGACAAAGACGCCGGTGTGCTCAAGCTCTCCCTGACTGTTATATGCCATGACAACTTCAAAGAATAAATCCGGGAGACTTCCTAAATAATCCTGCTGTGCCTTATTGTAACATGCGCGAAGCGGTGTCACTAATCGGCCCAGATTGTTTTCGATGCCGCAACAGGCGGCCATCATATGGGAGGCGCAAATCATTGGTTTACCGCCTAATCCGATGAAGTAATTTTTGTTATGGTTGGCGAAGCCCAGTACCTCGTGGGGGACGATATGCCCGATGTTGATGATAATATCCCACGATTTATCGCACAGAATGGAATTGATGCTGACCGGAATGGGCCAGTTCGCTTTTCCCTTCGAAATTTCCATAACATATTCTTTGGAAACTTCGCCCAGGGTGGTGCAGCCGTCGCGCCAGTCATGGACCAGAATTCGTTCTTCCGGAATATCCCCGAACATCCAGCGGTTTTCTTCGGGCGTATGCGGCAGATGCTGTCCGAGTGTCGGCATAACCCATACTTCCGCCTCGCGGGAAAATATTTTATAAAACTCTTCCGCTATCCAGCCTGAACCGCTGTGGGCGCGAGTGATGTCCGGCGGCAGCAGTAAAACTTTTTTGGGGCATGCGCATATTCTTTTTTTAGCCTCTTCCGCTGCTTTGTTTACAATAATCAACATTTCGTCGCGCGAAATCTCTCCGGTTTTTCCGAACCATGACATAAAGTATCCTTCTGATTAAAATTTATTACGAATTTTAAAATCGTAATACTGTAGCACGGTATAGCGACAAATTCAATGCTTGATATAAACAAACAGACTTAGTCTTAAAGCCTTTTGACTTTCGGCGCTTTTCTTCTTAATGGTCGGTGCCGCGACCTTTTTTCCCATTGGGAGCGCGTAGCTCCAGCTGCGCATGCAGGCAGGATGCCTGCAAAAAGAGGTTGTAGTTAAACAGATCGAATCTACCAGACGGCGCAATGCGCCGGTAGAGATACACGATAAAGCAAACTAAACTCCTGATGCGCAGCTGGAGCTACGCGCTCCCAATGAGAAAATCGCCGGTCAGAGTCCGGCTCCCACGGTAAAGAAAGAAGCATTCGGCGGATGATTACTCATTAACATCTGGTGTATACGTAAAATCTTTGGTTAATTCGAGGTCATGTGCGTAAAAAAATAGAAAAAATGAGAAATCAATCAACTTTTCCTCTGACAATAATGTCTTTGCCTAAGGTTTCAACTGTGACGTCGTTCAGGTTGAACGCTTCGGCCAGGGATAACGGATCGGCGCCGCCGACGGCGGGACGGCTGCCTTTGCCGCCTAAGATTTTCGGGGCAATATGGAACTCGGCGATGTCGACGATTCCGGCATGCAATACTGCCGCGGCCAGTTCGCCGCCGCCTTCGATCAGCAGTTCGGTGACCTGTTCGGAACCAAGACGCTGCATTAAGTTTTGCCAGGCTTCCGGGGAGTCCGGGGCAACTATTTCAGGGCAGGGGCCGGGGCATAACAGTTCTTTTGCCTGGTCAGGCGTCATGGAACGGGATACTATCAGACGGCGTGGTTGTCTCGGCCAGTCCTCCGGTTCGCGTACGATTAAGCCCGGTTTATCTTTGCGGACAGTTTCGCCGCCGACCATGATCGCGTCGGCGCGACGGCGCAGCCGTTGCACCCGGCCGCGAGCTTCGGGGCCGGTTATCCATTGCGATTGGCCGTTGGCGCAGGCGATGCGTCCGTCGAGGGTGACCGCCAGTTTCAGGACAACCAGCGGCTTGCCGGCGGTGATCCATTTGAAAAATGCCTCGTTCAGGGAGTCGCAGAGGGCGGTTTCAATTCCGGTTGCGACTTCAATTCCGGCCTTACGCAAAATATCGACCGCGCGTCCGGCATGCGCCGGGTTGGGGTCGAGGCTGCCGATGAATACCCTTTTGATACCGGCTTTGATAATCGCTTCGGTGCAGGGCGGCGTCCGTCCGGTGGTGGAGCAGGGTTCCAATGTGACATATATGTCAGCTCCGGCTGCCTTGCTTCCGGCGTCGTTAAGCGCATTGACTTCGGCGTGGGCGGTTCCGGCTTTATGATGGTAGCCTTCTCCGACGATCTGCATTTTTTTTACCACGACCGCGCCAACCAGCGGGTTAGGCGAAGTCATACCTTCCGCCTGCCGGGCCAGGTCAATCGCGATATGCATCATAGCTTTGTGCAGGTCATTCATCATATAATTAAATTATCCTGTTTAAAGTTTTTTTGAAATGCCGATCCGGCACTCCCCACTCATAACTCCCCACTCCCCACTTCTTCTCACCTTTTCGTTCTTGGTTTCAGGGTGAATATTCCGATTGTGACGGCCCAGGCGTTTTCTATTTTCATTGATTTGAATTCGTGTCCAGCGCCCCAGGTGTCGGTATAAATAATCTCTTTTTTCCGGTCGTTATAGCCGGTTATTACCCGCAGGTGGCCGCCGATGCCGGGGACTTGTTTCTGCTCTTTCATAAGGCCGTAAATCATACCCCAGAAGACCGGAATGCCTTCATTGATATTGGAGTGGATAGCGCGTTGGAATTTATTAAAATCTCCCCGGTTTTTTTTGCGCATATAGACGAATGCCGGGGAACGCATCATGTTGAAGATAATCCGGGGATTTCGTTTAATATCGTTTTCACTGATCTGCCTGTCTTTCAGTTTTCGGGCCGCTTTATTATACTCGCGCAGGAATTTTCTGAATTGACTGTAACTGTTCATCTCAAAGCCGCAATCATAGGTTTGGACCTTGACGCCTAATTTTACATCCGCTTTTTTCAAGGCTTCAAGCAGTTTTTCCGGACTGCTGCCGGCGGCCGAACTGGTTCCGAAGAGTTCGGCTATCAGGTGTTGTGAAACGTCTGATCCGTAGTAACGCAGTACCCTTTCAACCGACGAGGCGGCGCAATAAGCTTTTTGCCCCTGGTCGACCATCGGTAATTCCAGGTAAATCGAGCCGTCCGGTTTGCGTTGCAGGCGTTTGATCAGTTCTTCGCTGCTTTTGATTCCGGAGCGAAGTTGCGGACCGGCTGCGGTGGTGCCGCTCGCGGTTATTTTCAGCCGGATAAATTCGGCTTTGAATTCGCTTCTCAGCCGGCCGCTGGTGCTCCACTCGAGCATGGCTGTCTGTTCCGGAGTCTTCCAGGTCATGGAAAATATCTTGCTGCCGGCAAGACGTTTATACGGGTTGCCGGTCCCTTTGACATCGTATGCCACATTCAATTGTTGTTTGACTTCCGCGAGTATTTTATAGAAATCCGGTTGGGAGATCAGCTTCGCATCGCCGCGATTGTAAATCGATATATCGATGGCCGAGACTTTATTGTCCTTAAGCCGGATAATCGTGTTGCAGGTAGGCATACCGAACAGCTTGAGGCTGCTTCCTGGCTGCCGTGAAACCATTTCGGTTTTATCCCGGTCATTCCATTTGAACTTTCCGCCGGCGTATTTGGCAATGAATGCTCGGGAGTCTGTTTTGAATATTTCCCGGTCTTTCAGCAGCGCGGATAGATCGGCGCCGTTAACCACGGCTGTGGTTGCAAGCATAAGCAATAATACCAGTTTCTCCCCGTATTTATTCATTCAAATATCTCCCGTAGAATTTTTTATAATGGAATCTGGTCCTCTTTAAGGTCAACGTTGAACAGTGCTGAAGCATAAAATTCAGGATCGAACGGCTGCAGGTCATCAAGTTGTTCTCCAAGTCCGACAAAGAATACCGGCAACTGGCATTCCTGCATGATCGCCACTGCCATACCGCCTTTGCCGGTTCCGTCCAGTTTGGTCAGTACCAGTCCATTGATGCCGGCAACCTTACCGAATTCCTGGGCCTGGATGATCGCGTTTGAGCCCAGACTTGAATCAACGGTCAACCAGACTTCATGCGGCGCTCCCGGCATGGCTTTGTCGATTGAACGCTTCATCTTGGCCAGTTCATCCATCAAACCTTTTTTCGTGTGCTGACGTCCCGCGGTGTCGATCAGCAGAATATCATAACCCCGGGCCTGGGCGGATTTGACTGCGTCAAACGCTACCGACGACGGGTCTGCTCCAGGTTGCGCGGATACGACATGACAGTCGGTACGCTCCCCCCAAAGTTTAAGCTGGTCAACCGCCGCGGCTCTGAACGTATCGCAGGCCGCGAGCATGACTTTTTTACCTTCTTTGCTCCAGTCGTAAGCCAGTTTACCGGCGGTAGTGGTTTTGCCGCTGCCGTTGACCCCGACAAATAAAATAACGGTCGGACCGTCGGGATTGAACGCTATTTGCCGATTATTGCGGCTCAGAATTTCGCAGACGTCTTCCGCCGCCACTTTCATTATATCCTGATTTGAACTCAGGATGCCGCATTCATAGCGGTCCTTAATGTATTCGACAATGTTCATTGCGGCTTTGACCCCGAAATCGGCGCCGATCAGGGCTGCTTCCAGCTCTTCGAACATTTCATCGGTCCATTCAGCGCGTTCCAGGAACAGCGAACTGACGGAACGGGACACCTTGGTCGTGGTTTTCTGGAGTCCCTTTTTAAATATTGAAAACAGAGATTTCATAATTCAGTAACCGCCTCCCTGTCAGGCCGGTCAAGAGTATCTTTGATCGAGTTCAGTAATCCGCAGATAAAATCAATTGAATCAGGATTGCAGAAATCCCGGGCAATGCTGGCCGCTTCGTCAATACTGACGACCGGCGGAACTTTAGCTACATGACGCATTTCATAAATTGAAACCCGCATGATATTGATGTCAACCAGAGCCATTCTATCCATTTCCCAGCCGGAGGCGTGATCGGCGATATCCTTGTCGATCTCAGCCAGGTTTTTAATAACTCCTGTGACCAGTTCTTCAGCGTACTTCCGAGCCCGACGACAGGTTTTTTTGTCCGGCATCTGCTCGACGGTTTCCAGTTGAAGCCGCAGTTTCTCGATCGCCTCGCCGTCAGTATTGCACTCGGACAGGTCATGCTGGAAAAGCATCTGCATAGCCAGTTCCCGCCCCAGGTGACGATGATGAATGCGAGGCGTGTTTTGCGTATTATCTATGGTCATCGGATTCAGCCCTGTTTGATCGATTTTACCAGGTTGGCCATCTCGATTGCGCTTACTCCGGCGTCAAAACCTTTGTTTCCGGCCTTGGTGCCGCTGCGCTCGATTGCCTGTTCGATATTGTCGGCGGTAATGATCCCGTAGGCAACAGGTACATTGCTTGTCAGTGATAATTCGGCCAATGCCTTGGATACCTGACTATTGATATAACCGGCGTGCGGGGTTGCGCCCTGAATGACGACGCCGAGAGCGATGATCGCATCGTATTTACCGGATTCGATCAACTGTTTGGCCGCGAACGGCAGTTCGTAGCAGCCAGGAACCCAGGCCGCGTCGATGTTTGACTTGTTGCCGCCGTGGCGGACGATTGCGTCGACCGCGCCTTCGAGCAGCTTACTGGTGAAGAATTCGTTAAAACGTCCGCAGACGATTCCGAATTTCAACCCTTCTGCACAGAAATTACCTTCCAATACATTAATACTCATGTTCTCAACTCCTGTTTTTAAGTTGCCGGCTGCCGGTAAAAAATACCGAGGTTGAACCGCTCCCCCGCAATCCGGAACTTTTTTTGTTTATATTATTTATTACGAATTTATTACTTCAAATCTTACTAATGTAAATTAATAGTTTTTAACGATTATTCAAACGCCGCTTAAAATTTATGTATCAGTTTATTCAATTCCAGCCATATAATAACCAGCCAGACGATGACCTTCAACCTTCAACCTTCAACTTTCAACTATTAAAGCATATGCCCGAGTTTGTCTTTTTTTGTTTCAAGATACCTCTTGTTTTTTTCGCCTGGAGTAATGACCAGCGGTACCCGTTCGGTAATAGTCATGCCGTAGCCGCTGAGTCCGGCCAGTTTACGCGGATTGTTGGTCAACAGGCGGACGGAATGGATACCCAGATCAAGCAGGATTTGAACTCCGAGGCCGTATTCACGCAGGTCGGCGTCAAAACCGAGAGCTTCATTTGCTTCAACTGTGTCATGGCCTTCATCCTGCAGCTTGTAAGCGTGGATCTTGTTGGCCAGGCCGATGCCGCGTCCTTCCTGACGCATGTAGACCACTACGCCGGAACCGTTTTTCACGATCATATCCATTGCCGCGTCGAGCTGCTCGCCGCAGTCGCAGCGGCAGGAGCCGAATACATCGCCGGTCAGGCATTCGCTGTGAACCCGGACCAGGACATCCTTCTGCTCCTTGACATCGCCGTAAACCAGCGCCACATGTTCGTGGGCGTCAACCGTAGACTTGTAAACGGTAATTTTAAAGACGCCGTGACGGGTCGGCAGTTCGGCGGTTTCTCCGCGCCGGATCAATACTTCACTCTTCCGGCGATAAGCGATCAGGTCGGCAACGCTGCACCATTTCAGATTGTGCTTTTTACGGAAGCCATCGAGTTCCGGAACCCGGGCCATGGTGCCGTCTTCACTCATGATTTCGCAAATTACTCCGGCCGGTTCGAGTCCGGCCAGACGGGCCAGGTCAACCGCGGTCTCAGTATGGCCGGCGCGACGCAGAACTCCGCCCCGACGGGCGATCAACGGAAAAACATGTCCCGGCATAATAAAGTCATCGGCGGAACTGGCCGGATCGATCAGGGCTTTAACCGTGGTGGCGCGGTCAAACGCCGATATCCCGGTTGTCGTACCTTCTTTGGCGTCGACGCTCTGGGTGAACGCGGTTTTAAAGGGATCGTCGAGGCACTGGTTGAACAGGCCGACTTCATTTGCTCTTTTCTCGGTTAACGGAACGCAGACCAGACCGCGTCCGTAGGTAACCATAAAATTGATGATTTCAGGCGTAATATTGGCGGCGGCGGCAATCAGGTCGCCTTCATTTTCACGGTTTTCATCATCGGTAACTACAACCATTTCGCCTTTTTTCAGCGCGGCTACAACTTCTTCGATCGGATCGAATTGAACTGCCATATTTTACCTCATCAGCGTTAAATATTGTTTTCGAGGCAATAAAAATGCCCCAATAAATAATATCGGGGCAATTTTCCAAACGAAACCAATACAGTCCGCTTCTCTGTGACCTTCTACCATCCAGACTTTACTGTCGGTCATGGAATTTCACCATGTCAATCCCGCGTTTACGGGAGTCGTGGACTATACCACCGGTCAGGAATTTTCCTTTCGGAATCACCTTGCCCCGAAGATCGTTTTAATTGTTCAAGTAATATAACCCCTTTTTCGCGATAATGCAAACTTTTTGTCTGACTGAAACTGTTATAAACTTCATTGATGAAATACGCGTTTCCGGCATTTATCGTAAAATTACTTGAAAGTTCCCTGAATTCGTGATAAAGTGCATTATCCTTTTATGTTCTTTTTATATTGGATTAAATATTCTTCGCCGATATTAGAACATACGTCTGCTTCAGACTTTGTCTGTCTCATTCAAAAAATAGATTGGATATATTGAAAACGTTTTTAGTCGGATTGGATAAATGAATTTCCAATTCAAAAAATACTTGGCTCTATATTTGTTTTATAAAACAATATAAATCGAATAACAGGAGGTATTATTACGTAAAAAGATATTCTGAATTACGGGTAAAAAACCGTTGAATTGTCGCTAAACCAGGTATTCGGCAAATCTGTTAAGCTGAAATTACCTCATAAAAGAAAAAATGTAACGTAAATTTATTACAGGAGACGAAAAATGAAAATACACAACATTCTTCTAGGTGTTACTTTAATGTTTACTGCAGCAGCATCAATTGCGGCTGAAACCTATAAAGAAGCCTGGGCAAATGGATATAAAGAATACAAAGCCCAAAAATATAAGGAAGCTTTGGCTACTTTTAGCGAAGCCGTTAAGTTGTCAAAGACGCCTGCCGAGAAATATAATTCAATGATGTATCAGGGATATTCTTTGAGATATTTGCGAAAATATACTGATGCTGCGAAGGTTTATGAAGATCTTTTGAAGGTTGATAAACTTTCTGCAAGTCAGAAAAATAGCGCTTTCAGCCAATATCTGCATAATGTTTTATGGAGCAAAAATTATAAAACATTGTTTGCTGTAGTCGAAAAAACGCTGGCGGATGAAAAAGCTCCTAAAGGTTATAAAACCACTTGCGCATACCTGGCCAGTGTGGCGTCCGGTTACCAGAAGAAATATGAAGACAAGATTAAATGGGCCCAAAAATTACAGGAATTAAATCCTTCAGGCACATGGTATAACCGGGGATTGATTTTTCAGGCCCAGGGGTTGAAAAGTCTGAAGAAATATAATGAAGCAGAAGTAGTTTTGAGCAAAGAGGCTATTGGCAAGATGCAGCCTTCAAGACAGGGAGAGGCCTGTCTGGAACTCGGGCACATTAAATCTTATGCAAAGAAGTACGATGAAGCCGCTGTTGAGTATGCCGCGGTATATGAAAACCCCAAAGCGAATCCATATCACAAAGGTATGGCAATTGTCTATGTAATTGAAAAATTAAATAGTGCGGGCAAACCGGATGAAGCAGCGGTTTGGATTGAAAAGGTTGACACAATCAAAAATAAATACTGGAAAGCGCGAGGATTTCTGCGCGCCGCACAATTGTTGCAGAAACAGGGAAAACTTAAAGAAGCTAAAACTAAATGGGAGCAATGCTTGAAAGCCGGGAAATGGTTCAAAAAAGACGCGGACAAGCAAATTGCGTTAATCAATAAAAAACTTAATGATCAATAATTGAGTAATTGAATATTGCTTTAAGCCGGAGTCTGCATTCAACAGATTCCGGCTTTTCTTTTGAGCATGAAAAAGCCGGTTTCGCGACTGGCGTGAAACCGGCTTGATAAAATAATGTCGTTCAGCGTTAAACGATCAAGCTCTCGGTGGCTGAATCAAACAGATGTGATTTCGGCATATAGATCGGCAATTCGATTGTTCCGCCGACTTTGACCTTGGTATGGGCATCGACCCGGGCGATGAAAGAATGCGATCCGGTATTCAGGTACAGGTAGGTTTCCGCACCCATCGGCTCGATAACTTCAACTTCAGCTTTGATTTTCGGATAATTGTCGGCGTGCGATTGTTCCGAGCCGATATCTTCCGGACGAATGCCGAATACAACATTCGGAGTGTCGAGGTCTTTGAGCTTGTCTTGCCAATCGTCCGGCAGCGCAAATTCAAATGTTGATTCCCGGAAGCCGATTTTGCCGTTGATATCGATCAGTTCGCCTTTGAAGAAATTCATTGGCGGGGTGCCGATGAAACCGGCGACAAACAGATTGGCTGGTGTATCATACAGGGTGATCGGATCTGCAACCTGCTGGATGATTCCGTCTTTCATGACACAGATACGGTCGCCCATGGTCATCGCTTCGACCTGGTCATGGGTAACGTAGATCATAGTTGTTTCGAGCTGAGTATGCAGTTTGGATATTTCGGTACGCATCTGTACGCGCATTTTAGCGTCAAGGTTTGACAACGGTTCGTCGAACAGGAACGCTTCAGGTTTACGGACAATCGCGCGGCCTACCGCGACGCGCTGACGCTGACCACCGGAAAGCGCTTTCGGGCGGCGTTCCAGATATTCTTCAATACTCAGGATTCTGGCTGCCTCACGGACGCGACGGTCGATTTCGGCTTTTTTGTATTTGCGCAGCTTCAAGCCGAATGCCATGTTGTCATAAACCGTCATGTGCGGATACAGTGCATAGTTCTGGAACACCATCGCGATATCACGGTCTTTCGGCGGTACGTCGTTGATGACGCGGCTGCCGATGCGGATTTCGCCCTCGGAGATTTCTTCGAGACCGGCAATCATGCGCAGGGTGGTTGATTTGCCGCAGCCGGACGGTCCGACCAGAACCATGAATTCACGATCTTTGATTTCCAGATCGATGTTCTTTACCGCTTTTACATTTCCAGGATAAATCTTGGAGACACCAGTGAGAATTACTTCCGCCATTGTTCAATCCTTCTTGTTGTTTTAGGAATATATTTCAATAACATTGACAATACGCAAATTTCCGGTTGATACAAATACTTTTTCTAAAAAAAATAAAATTGAAGCTGAAAAAAATTGTTTTTAACTGTTTTTTAACGTTTTAACTTGAAAAAATTAAAAACTGGTATTATTTGGTATATATTATTTATTAATACCAGATAGGCTTTTTGTTATGGGCAGAGAAAATGCGACAATTTACAAATCGACCGCCGGGCGGATTCATCGGGCGATTATCGCCGGGGAACTTCATGACCGTTTGCCGGGAGAGCGGGAATTGGCTGAACTTTATAACGTCAGCCGGGTCACGGTCCGCAAGGCGATTGGCTTATTGCTTGAAGCCGGAGCAGTCCACCGCGTCGCACGCAAGGGAACGTTTGTCGGCGGTGCGTCGGTTTCGGAGATTATCCCGGAACGCAAACGTATTGCTTATTGTATTTTCGGCGAAGCTGATGCCGGTTTGCTGCCGGAGCTAAGTAAATTATGCTCCGCTCATGACTATCATTTGTTTATTGAATATTTTACTGATTCGTCTGATATGCAGAAGCGGATGCCGGAAATCAAACGTTTTGAGAAACCGGATATTGCGGTTTTATACGGATATCCGACCCCGTTTTCTGCTGAGTATATTCAGGCTCAGGGGATTCCGGTTTTGTGGATCGCTCAGTTGCCGGTCGGGGCTCCCCGGGACAAATACGACTGCTGCTGTCTGAACTGGTATAACTGGGGGTATCGCGCGGCCCGTTATTTTATTGCGCAAGGATGCCGGCGAATCGCCCTGATTACCGGTGATTCCGCGGAAATGGCGAATATTGAGCTGATCGAAGGTATGAAAACGGCTCACGAAGAGGAGGGGGTGGTTCCTCCCGGCGGTCTGCTGGTAAGTTGCCGGCAGCCGACAATGCAGGCCGGATTTGACGCTGTTCTGAGTCTGATCGAACTGGAGTTTCCTGACGCCATTATCACCAGTAATAACGCCCTTGGCAACGGAGTGGCGATGGCTGCCGCGCAAATCCATGAAATTGATCCAATTCCGATTGTCACAACCGGCGGACAGAGCAGTGACAGATTAAATATCTATCCGTTGAAATATCTTAATTACGACCCTGAAGACGCGGCCAGTAAAATATGGCGATTGCTTCGGCGGCGTTTGAGTCATCCGGGAGCTGCGGCTGAAATTGTTCATCCGGTCTGGAAATTCAATTAAGAATATGTACCTGTATGACTTATACGACCTGTAAGACCTGTTGGCCCCGCCGAAAGCAAAAAAAATCCCTGTCCGGTTAAGGACAGGGCAAATCGAAGTGGGATATCCGATTTTTGTTTTTCAAAATTTGCGTTTCGCGACTTCCAGATCGACGAGAACCTTATCGCCAAGAGCGTCAACTAACGGGTTGTCGTCCGGACCGCAAAAGCCGACACTGTTGTGGCGGATCCAGCCTTCGGCAAAATCGAATTTACCTGATTTTTCTCCGAAAATACGGCCGCGTTCAGCCTGATCGTCCAGATAAGCGTCGTTACCCTGGCTTACGTCGAGCCAGTCTTTCTGGCTTCTGTGTTGAGCCAGCATTTCCCGCTTGACAGCCATTGTCGAGGTAATATCCACATAAAGATCCGGAATTACCGGGTTGCGCAACGGGTCAGAGATGCAATGCGGCATCGAATGGTAGATGGTGACGTTTTGCGCGGTTTCCTTTACGTACGGTTCGCAATCGGCGTTGGTCATACCGCGGAAAAACGCGGATGATACCGCGACGCGTCCGGTATTGACGTGATCTTCCATATAGTCATAAGGACCATGAGTAAGAACTATTTCCGGTGCTACTTCGCGCATGACCGCGGTCATGCGGGCGAGAATTTCCGGTACGTAGAAAACCTTAAGGTCATCGACCAGGCTTTCGTGATATATTGCTCCAATGATCGCGGCGGCATCGATCGCCTCCTGGCGCCGCATCCGTACGATGGTGTCACGATCGTATTGATTGGTGCCGCAGGAACCGTTTGCCACGTTCATATAGTGTATTTCGTAGCCTGCTTCCTTGAGTTGGATCAAGGTGCCGGCCATCATGAATTCGATGTCATCCGGATGACAGCCGACCGCAAATGCTCTTTTAGTCATTTTTCTTCTCCTGTGTCAGTTGCGTTGTTTCCTGTTTTCTCGTTTTACCGGCAACTGGAAACTGGCAACTGGCAGCTTGCTTAATGCATTTCAACTTCGCAGATGCCGAAACCGCCGCGAAGGAAATTGAACTGAACGTTTTTGTGGTCCGCCAGCAGTGACATCGGAACGGCAGCGTCCGGAATCTGCTTGGAGATCATCAGGGTGCTCAGACGCATTCCGAACGGGTTGTCGTGATGCCCCGGATGCCAGATCGAGACTTTTTCCGCTTTCCAGGTTTCTCTCGGGCCGACCGTGACCGCTTTGGTCGGGACGTTCTGGACCACGCCGCCGCCGGAGGTGCGGGCGTTCTGGATCAGGGTCATCGGATGCAGATCGACCACGCGGGTTCCGAGCTGACGGTACTCTTCCGGGGTAGGGGGTGCGTCGGCGTACTTGCCTTCGCGTTTTAACGGGTCATTGAATGCCCAGTGTTTGATCTCGCCCTGGCCGCCCTGCATTACCAGACAGCGCGCCTGATCATATGAAGCGACATATTTACTGACGTCCGCGGCCGGGAAATGGATGTTTTCCATCGGCATGCGCAGTTCGGGTTTGATGCGGTTGAAACAGAGGTCCATGTCGGCTTTGGCAAAACCCAGCGGGAAATCCATGCCGGCTTCCTTGCCGTCAACTATCCATTCGTCCATGCCCCAGAAATGAGCGTGGCGCAGATCGATATTCAGCTCGTTTACCAGACGGGCGACCAGCGGGAGCTGTTCGGTCGGGCCGATCGGGCCGCAGATTCCGCAGGGATTGTCTGCGGTGGCCTGTTTCCAGGCGGTGATGTATTCGAGCGCTTCGGCCATGAAGAAATCTTCGACGGTATCGTAGATCTTAATGGTGAAACCATCACGCTGAAGGCCCGGCAGGTCCTCGATGGTTAAACGGGCGGCGTCGTCAAGAATTTCACGGTCAAGGGTGGTGTAATCCCACCATTGCGGGGCGACGGTACTGAGTGCTCTGGTCATAATAGTATCCTCATTGTTTTAAGGTTAATTGTCAAATTACGGGTTATTTATAGTCAATATATAACTATCGACGTAATTATACTATTGAAAAAATTGCAAATTATGATACTATTATGACATGAAGTATCTGCATGAAACAATTTTAACCGGTCCGGGACAGTCATTTACGACTCACGACGAGGTGGGTAACGTGATTGACTGCACCTTTCATGTGCATCCTGAATATGAGCTGATCTATATCGAATCGAGTTTCGGTACCCGGTTCATCGGGGATAATATATCCATGTTCAACGTCGGGGATCTGGCGTTGATCGGGCCGATGGTGCCGCATCACTACTACAACCGCCCTGAAGACAGCACCTCTCCGAAGTGGGGTCACGCCCGGGTGATCCAGTTTCGCGAGGATTTTGCCATGAAGTTCCTGACCGACGTACCAGAGATGGAGGCGGTGAAAGAGATGTTTGAAGCCTCGAGTTACGGGGTGGAATTTCCGGGCGCGACGGTTCGGACGGCGTATCCGCTGATCATGCGGCTGTTTACCGCTACCGGCCCGGCCCGGATCACTCTGCTCTTGGAACTATGGGCGTTATTATCCGCTTCCGAGTATAAAACTCTCTCCACTGTTTCAGGTCGGAATACCGACTCATACGGTCAGGATCACCGGATGAATAAAATTCTCCAGTACATGCATGACCGGCTTGGTAAAGGCAAAGTACTGACACTGGATGGTGTGGCGGCGAAAGCCAACATGAACCCGCAGGCGTTCAGTCGCTATTTCCGCAAAACCACGTTCAAACGGTTTATTGATTATATCAACGAAGTGAAGATCGGCAACGCCTGCCGGATGCTGATCGACACGGATAAAACGGTTGCGGAGATTTGTTATGATTGCGGTTTCAATAATCTGTCCAACTTCAACCGGCAGTTTATGAAATTCAAGAAAATGTCCCCGAAAGTCTTCCGCACCAACTTCACCCGGCATAAGGTGTGATCGTGCGAGTTGCCTGTTCATAGGACTTATGGGACTTACATGACGTATCCACAAGCTCCTGACTTATTTTTCCGTATTTGCCTGGTTGAGTTGTTCGGCTTTGCGGAGGATTTTTGCTTTGTCCTGTTTGTTCTGGTTGTGGGCTGAATACATGTTCTTCATGGCGGCAGCCAGAATCAGGAACAGGGCGACGGCAAGCATCAGTACGAATAAAGTGGCATAACCGTCTTCGCGGTGGATTCCTTTTTTCATTATGATTTACCTCCAGTCGAGGCGGCAATACGGATTGCCTTATCTTTTAATACCTGGCCTTTTGAGCCGATCGGCCGGAGATAAAGGACCAGGAGCGGGGCTTCTCCCGGGGGCTGTTCCCGGTCGAAGGTGGCGGAATAACTTTTGGCCAGAGCCAGGGATTTGCCGCTGCCATGTTCTGAAAAAGTCAGAATGTTTTTCTTGACCGCAATAGTTGATTTATTGCTGAAAACGATCTTGTCCGGCTTCACGATTGCCGCGCGGCCGTTCTTATGGACAAAATCCCGCCAGTAATCGGCGGCTATGCTGGCGGTCCGGGTTTGTACCGCTTTATCGACGTATTTCCGGGTAACGGTCCGCCCCTTGAAATAAAACGAGGTGGCGGCGTTCAGGATTACCCCGGTAAGCAGAATGACGAAAAGCA
This sequence comes from Victivallales bacterium, assembly GCA_963678305.2. Taxonomy (GTDB): domain Bacteria; phylum Verrucomicrobiota; class Lentisphaeria; order Victivallales; family Victivallaceae. Next base: position 311,649 of record CAXXVV010000017.1, on the reverse strand, counting down.
TTTCGATCAAGGTATACGGATTGACACGGACGGATACGGATTGACACGGACTGCTGACTTTCGGCTTAACTTTTTTCATTTCTTCAGCCCCTCTCCGGTTTGCGGTTTATCCCGACCGCTTTTGCTGTAGACTGTTGACTGTGGACTTTTAACTTTTATTTTTACCTCGATAAAAGGTTTATTGTTGGGTTTCAGGACTGCTAAGACGGTCTGGTCCGGTTTCGCTTTGATCATTGATGTGATTTTTGAGTTGGGAGCAAAACCGGCTTTGTTATATTCATCATTGAAGATGCGTTCGACCTCGGTTGAATCGTAATGTTTTTTCTGCTTGAGCCGCTCCAGGGTATTGTCGACAACCATCAACGCGCGGCGCTCATTACTGAACGAACGGTCCATTCGTTTTAAGGCTTTGAGGCCGCCGAAGAAGCCGGCGGTGAGAATTATCAGCAAACCTATCGCCATGACAATTTCCATCAGCAGGAAGCCGTTTTTTCTCATTTCGTTTTTAATCATGAGAGTCATTATATCACCTTTTCGATAATCATGGTTAAACTGGCAAAAACTGCGCTCGTGATCAGAAAGACAAGCGCGGCATTAAAGCCGAAAAATATCATATAAAGCCAGATCGAATTTTTTCTGGTATTACTGAGGGCGCGATGATAGTGCCAGTCGGCAATGGTATCAAAGCCGTCGATCAGGTTTTCCCGGGAATCGGCATTGCGCAGGATTACTTCATCCAGCGGCAAGTCCAGTTTCATTTCACGCCATGCTTCCAGCCAGTCGGCCCCGGTTTCCAGTTTGTTGATGAAGCGGCGCAGTTTGCGTTTGAGCCAGAAATGGCGACAGGCTTTGCAGCTCAGTTTGGCCGAGCAGAGAACATCTGAGCCGGACGCGAGGTACGAGGACATTGAGGCAGCCAGTTCAAGGACCGCAAAATCCTTGAGCTGTCCCCGGAAATATGGTACGTAAATAAATATTTCTCCCAGGATATATTGAATTTGCGGACGGAATATTCGATAGAGTATCAGAATAATCGGTATTCCCAAAATAAGGTGCAATATTTGTCCTCTAAAAACATTACTCAACCCGATGCCGAATGTGGCGATATCAGGCAGCGGCGCCCCCGCCAGCAACTCGTCGAAGATCCGCTTGAAGTTCGGAACAATGAAGACAACCAGGAATAAAATCAGCGTCGCCAGCAACATGAATTCAATTGCCGGGCCGCTGATCGCCATTTTGTATGAAGTCCTGATTCGGGCGGAAAAGTTCAGGCGTTTGGCGAAATGCGGCAGCACCTCCGGCAACCGTCCTTCCATTTCCGCCGCCTGGACTGCCTGGAGAAAATACTCCGGCAGAAAATACCGGAGCCGTTTCCGCAAAGCAGCATAGAGCGGCATTCCGGCCATCAGGTCGCCGCCGGCGAGGATCAGGGATTGGTTCCAGTTCCTGCTTTCGGGGAAAATGGTAAAGAGTTCCCGGTTCAAGCCGGTTGCGTTGAAGCGGGTGACGGAGCCGGTTTCGGTTAAAGAAATAATGGCGTCATGAAACGGGATATTATTTTTTGCGGCCCAGGCCAAGGTGCTTGCCAGCAGGGCGACACCGGAGTTGGCGATTGTTCCTTCCGGCGCTTCGTTATAGCTGCCGACCGAGAAATTGTATCTTTGTGCCGGCATTTTACCACCCCGCGAATATTCTGCAGATGAACGGCAGGAACAACATGAAAATAACTCCCGCCACGACCACAACCATACCGATTACCGAGATCATTTCCCAGGCCATACCGGTGCGACGGTAGCCGTAATAGGCGCGTTCCTTGAACAATTCCGCCAGTTTGTCCAGTTCTTCCGGCATCTGTCGTTCGCTGCCGCTTTCCAGGGTCATCAGCAGCAAATTGGAAATATTGTTTTCACATTTCAGACACGATATCAAGTCCTGTCCTTCGCTGCATCTGGCGGCGATCCGGTTCAGGGCCAGCGACAGTTCAGGGAAATCCATCATGTCGGCGATGATCGGGAACGCGTCATCCACCGGAACCTTGCGGCGCATCAGGATGGCCCAGGTCTTGCAGAATCTGGACATCGCGAAGTTGTAGAAAACGACCTCGGAAAACGGCATTTTGCGAATCAGGAAAACCAGAACCGTGTTGGCGTACTTTTTGTCGGTGAACAGCCAGATTATCGCTATTACATAAGCAATGTAAAGGCCGATACAGAACGGCAGGTAGGTTTTTATTATATTGGAAAAGCCGATGATCATATTGGTCAGCCCGGGCAGCGGTTCGCCGCAAAGTAATTCATCGAAGATAACTTTGAAATGAGGGATGACTTCGGCTCCGACAAAGATCATGATAATGAATGCCACGCTGATGGTGATCAGCGGATAAAGCATAATGTCGCGGACCATGTTGGCCAGCATATATTGGAGCCGGGATATCTGGGCCAGTTCGGATAGAATTTCCGGCAGCGACCCTTCTTTTTCCCCGAGAGCGATCATTCTGACGCATAACGGATGAAATGAGTCGGGATGTTTTGCCAGAGCTTCTGAAAGCGTCATCCCGTTATCGGCGTCGTTACCGAGCGAATCAATCAGCGTCCGCATGTTCCGGCTGCGATAATCCTTGGCCAGCTGATGCAGCGTCATCGGCAGCGGCAGACTGGACCGGGTCAACAGCGAAAGTTGTTTGAAAAAGTCCGCGACCTCGTAACTGTTTATTTTCACTTTAATCCACTCCTGTTTCAAAATATATATTTAACTCAATTTTTCAATAACTTTAACCAGCGGTAAAAACATTGCCAGAACCGCTATCGCAACCAGAATGTAAACAATAAAAAGCGGGGCGTTTAAAAAAAGACTGCCGAAAACCCATAAATTAAGGAAGGACCGTCGCCGGTTGCCTATCCCGCCGCCGAGTCCCGGACGCATATACATTTTTAAGTCGAATTTGTCATGAGTGCTGACCTGGCTACGGAGTAAAAGCAGGCCGTATATTGGAATTAGAGATAACGGAACAAAGATGATCGGAACAGCCATAAATCCACGTTTCTGGGGAAAATACAGCATGGCGAAGCAGGCGGCTATAGCGGTTATGATATAAAGGGTATAAATGAATACCGGGATATTGCACAGGCTGATTATTTTCCAGTTTAGGGTTTTATAGCTCAAAATGGTTGAGAGAATTCTTTTTCTTGAAATAATTAGTTGTCTGAGAATAATCAGCAATACCAGTATTAAGGCGGCGTTGATAATAATAACGCTGATGTAATAGTTTTTTTTGATAAATTCCAATTTTGCCGCAGCGCTGTATATTTGAAAAAAGCAGGTACATAGAATACCGGTAAACATTATGGCGGTAGAATTCCGCAGATCACGCCTGATCGTTTCAACTGGTTCTTCCGGGACAATAATGCAATCGGACACCGGATTCAGGCTGCCGATAATGACCATGTCCGGAAGTGCCAGGATAATAGCAAGAGCAAGGCATAGCATGAAGATATATGCAAGCAGTTTATAGCTGTATTGGGCTTTCTTCCCGGTCAGTCTGTTTTCGCGGTCGCTGTACCGGGGAGAGGATGCCCTGCTCAGATCGGTTGTCGATATCCGGGAAAGGTTCACACAATCATCCGTAAACGCATTCTTCAACGCGTTGGACGAGATCAGAATAGTCCGAGCCCGGGAGCGGAATGACTTGTTGAATATATTTTCCTGAAAAAGGAAGCGTGGATCAAGATTGTATCGATATTTAAGTGGGCCGGCCTGGACCACTTGCATCGCTTCAATAACTTCACTGGTCGGGAGCAGGCGATAGGCGTGAACCTGTATGATTCCTGATATGCCGTCAGGGATTTTCCAGGAGAAGTTTTGCTTTTTTGCATCAAGTTTGACTGGAAACAGCGCGGTCTGATACGATCCCGCCTGAATGCTGACATAAGCATTCCCCCCGGTGGTAACCGTATCGAGTTCCAGATGCATAGTGTCAGCATTCTTGTAAAAAGCTTTATCCGCTTTGAGAATAAACGCATACGGACTGGTGTTGTGCGGGATATATAAAGATTTTGGTTCCATGCCCTTTGCCCTTAAGTCGACTTTCATCACTCCGGACGGAAGCGTGACCTCGGCCAAACCATATTGATTGGTGGAGGCGGTCTGATTGTTAACTCGTACCGTGGTCGAAGCCGGTTTGCCGTCAGGATCGCCAGTGAATACATAGATCTGGTTCGGGATTCCGGGCAGGGCGTCGCCGTAAACCGGAATACAGGCGATACGCAGCGGCCGGGAGGATACGGTTCTTTGCACCGCGTCAACGTTAATTACTATTGCAATGTCGGTATCCTCTTTTCGCAGATTGATTCCGGTAAATTTTTTGGGTAGTTTAAATTGAAAACTGGTAGTGCCGCTTTTATCGGCATTTTTGCGGATGTCGGCCAAATGCATCTGGCGAGTGACTATTTTAGTTTCCCAGGAGCTGCGCCAGTATCTTCTTACTCTTACTTTGATTGGCACTCTAATAGAAGCCGAGGCCGAGAAGTTCAGGTTATCGGGTAATTTACGCGATTTATATTTTACCGTTACGGTATCACCGGGGGAGTAAAATGATTTATCCGTTGTAATTGCGGAATCATCATGTTTTTTTTCGGGTGACGGGGGAATTAACATGTTTGACCTGACACTCTTGACTGTAAACCTTTTTTCCGCGAATGCTGGTCCGGCCTGAGCTTTTAAAAGCCATCGGCCTTCAGAACGTGCGGGCAGGGTGACAAGAGAGAGGCCGTCGGCATCAGTATTGACGTCCGGTAGAGGAGAGAATTTTTTGTCATTTTCCTTGATGCTGAGTTTGACGGTTTGGTTGGCTATCGGAAGATTGTCTTTGCCGTTGCGGAGTTGAACAATAATTTTTTGCGGGGTATCAGGTTTATATAAAATCCCGGAGAAAATACTGATTTCCAGCGGATCGGCATGCTGATTGAAAAAATAAATGGAATAACCAACTGTCACAACCGCGCAAGCGATTATAAAAAAAACAGTCCAGCGTACTAAAGAATTATCAAGCAATCCCGGAATCTTGGGAACTTTTATTTCCTGAGTTATGTTCTGCTTGTCAATGTTTTCAATTTCCGCCATAAAATCCCCTTGTCGGATGCTTGGAATAATCTATTATATATTAATTGTCTGAAAAATGCAACTTTGTTGTTGAGAAAAGATTTATATTTACTTGAGGCTGGGATCAGTGAAAACCATAGGGGTTATCATTCCAATAAAAATTAATGCAATGATAAAACATGCAATGATATATGGATTGAACACAATGCTGCATAATATCAATAAGATATGATCGGAATTGTCACTGCTGCCGATGCCGGTTCCACGTTCGGTTATGATAACCCGTTTTGTTTTGCCCGGCACGGTTTGTTGATCACTGTTTGTATTCATTGATCTTCTCTAATCATGATAAGCCTCCGCCCTGGTGGAATAAAGGAAACATCATGGCAAACACGGTTATAATCATGAAAGCAAATATTAACAAAACAGGCAAGTAGACAAGTATACTTAATAAAATTAAAATAATCGAGTCAATGTACCTGTGATTGCCGATTCCGTCTGCTTGGCAAGTGATGAAAACACGATCCGTTTTTCCAAAATATTTTGTTTTTTGTTTTTTTACCGGATTCATTTTCGTTAAAATCCTTGATGATATAAAACTTCATTCCCTGTATATATTATAGTATTTACCATGGACGTTTTCAAGAGGATATGATTTCATGGCTGCCGGAAAAAAACATTTAAGGCTGGCGTCCGGTTGTCGTCTGCAAGATGGAGTTCTTTTCCGTTTCTTTTTCATTCATGATGGCGCGTAATTTACTATTGAAGTCCGGCGGTTTTGTCCAATAGTCATCCATGATACCGAATTTCAAGTTTTTTACCTCAGGAATGATTTTATATTCAAGATGTTTGTAATAATTGTAAACGCAGAAAAAATATAAGCAGGCTGAAACAGCCATTGCCGGGGCGGCATAGAGCATAGTCAGCAATGCCTGTTTCCGGAGTTTTTTTTGAGCAAAAATCAGCGAGGATATTTCCCTCATTATTAATAAACATAATATTATTGCGCCGACAACCATGCAAAATAAAATGAGCTGATATGTTTGATAATGTAAGTAATAGCGGTGGTGGAAAAGAGATATTGACCCGAAATTAGCTTGCGAGATCGACATGTCGGGAATAAATTCTATAATCCGCGGCATGACTGCTCCGACCAGGAGCCAACCTGTCAGTAATAAAGAGAAAATCGTCCATGAGATATAACACCGGTCAGTTCGTTTTGTTTTATCCGTATTCATCCTTGCGCATAACCCGGCTGCGGTGAAAGGCAGGGTTAATGCGGTCCAGAACAGTAACAATGACCGAAATGCGAAGCCCCATGAGTTGGCTCGGATATTGTAGTCGCGACTGTTTATGGCTGGGATTCTGGTAACGATCAGCCAGAGAGCCAAAGGGAGAATTATCGATCCGGCAATAATGGCAGCCTGACGTTTTAAGAAGTTGAATTCAATATCTTCGGACCATTTAAGCCAGCCGAATATCCCGCCAAAAAGCAGGATCACGCATAGAGTTGCCAGGGCAGGGATCACGAAGAGGATTGCCGCCTGGTCAAAAAACAGGTATTCGAGTTTCAGGTATAAAGGATTGCTATGAAACTCTCTGAGAGCGAAAGAAGAAAAGAAATGACTGCCATGCTTTTCACCCCGGGAGCCATACAGCATGACAGGCCCGATTTGCGTCCTTCGTTTCATTATGGCATTTTGATAAAGATCAACAATTTTTTTCATTTTGATTTTTGCAACCCCGGCTTTGTCTGTTTTACCGAGTTTGACATACAGCGGCGGAACCTTTTCATGAAGGAGCTGCCAAAATTGCAGTTTGTCATAATGCAGTGATTGATTGTCTGATTTAAGTTCCAATTTCGCAAGCCTGGGCCAGGTATCGAGAATATGTTCAGCGGATTTGTTTTTCTTCTCATTGATTAGTGTTTCACATCGGGCCAAAAGAATCTTATTGATTTTGCACAGTTGATCATAGGTTGCTATATATAAGAATTGGCGATAGAGGCAATAGAATCTGTATAAAGATATGAAGTCCTTAACCGGCAGCGCGAGGCGGCGTCTGGCTTTTACCTCTTTTTCGTAACAGTTGAAATGTGGTTTATTCAGTGCTGCCAGATAATGATCGAACGCTTTTTTTAAAGCTTGTTCCTCGGTTACTTCAGGTTGACTTTGATTTTTCGGGCTTTGCCACATCTTATCGCTGTAATTGGTTGCCTGTTCAAAATATTGAATGGCTTGCAGCATATCGTACCATCCGTTATCCGGCTCATTTTTTTGGGCCGATTGCAACCAGTTCTCAGTAAATGATGAAGAGAAATTTGCGCCGCCTAGGCGATGTTGAAAATAAGCTGCTTTTATAAGTTTGACATCGGCGTCACTATGGTCATTGAATGAAAAGCCGTCTTGCCAGTAGGTTGAATTATACAGGCCGTGAAAAAAAATAACGTCATTTGCCGCCAGTGATTTTGCCAAAGTTTCCTGATACTTGCCTTGGTCTCTGTAATACGATCTGTCAATGGAATGTTCCCATGCGGGATACATGCCGGTTAATAAACTTTCACACTGAGAAGCGGAATAAACTGCCAGAACGGTTAACAGGCAAGTAAAAATGAAATAAAGGATTGTTTTCCAGGAAATATTTTTCATTGTACCCCATCATCAATATTTCAATAAAGCTTAATAAGTTTTTAACATAATTATCTATAACAAGATAACCGCGGTATTTGGACATAAATCGAAGTCTGTGATGTTATAGAAAAAAATAAGCTTGACCGCTTATATTATAGCAGTAATTAATTTCGATTGCAATGTCCAGGTTGAAGTTTTGTTATGGTATTTTAAATACATAAAATATCATCATGTAGTTTGTGGTATTTACTTAATATTTTAAATATTAATTACTTACGTTGTATTTTATGTGTCGGTTGAATTTGTTGTCAAAACAAAATTATTTCTTTTGCAGAACTGCCGATAAGAGTATATAGTAAAGACCAAAACAGTTCTGATAACTATAGAGGATAATACACCAGATGATCGAGCTTGTAAAAAATACCGTAAAAGAAATTATTCCCGAAATAATTGAACTTCGGCACCGGTTGCACCAGATACCGGAAATTGCCGGAAAAGAATACAAAACATCGGCTTTAGTCCGGGAAACTCTGGCCGGGTCAAACATTGATCTGCTCGAACCATTTATCGGGACCGATGTTGTCGGTTTGCTGCGGGGCAGCGCGGATGGACGCTCGGTGGCCTTGCGGGCCGACATGGACGCTTTGCCGCAAACCGAACTTAACAATCTTGCCTATAATTCGACTCATCCCGGCATGATGCACGGATGCGGCCATGACGGTCACACCGCTTTGCTACTGGGAACGGCAATGGTTCTGGATAAACTGCATGATCGTTTCAATGGTTCTGTCAGGTTTGTTTTTCAACCCGGAGAAGAGATCGCCGCCCTTGGTAAAGATTTGGTTGAGGCCGGAGCTTTGCTTGATCCTGAGCCGGATGCGGTTTTTGCTTTGCATGGTTTTCCCTGCCTGCCGGTTGGGGCTATTTCATCCAAACCCGGGTCGATGATGGCTGCGTCAGATTTTTTCACCTTGACGATCAAAGGTAAAAGCGGGCACGGCAGCAAACCTGAATCGGCAGTTGATCCGATCAATGTCGGAGCCCATATCGTGACTGCGCTGCAGGCAATGCCGGCCAGACAGCTTTCCGCATTGGAGCCGATTGTCGTGAATGTCTGTACCTTTCATGCCGGGGATGCCGGTAACATTATTCCGTCCGAAGCTGTTATCGGGGGAACTACCCGTTATTTTAAACCGGAATATTGTCAACAGATTCCGGTCATGATGGAGAAAATTATTGCCGGGATATGCGAGGCGTTCGGTGCGGAGTATGAGTTTAAATATGAACAGCCTTATATTCCGGTTATCAATGATTCGAACATGGTGGACTTTGCCCGGAGAATAACGACTGAATATCTGGGAGAACAGGCCTGGGTGAATATGAAAAACCCAAGTACCGGGGGAGAGGATTTCGCGTACTTTATTCAACAATATCCGGGCGCCTTACTCCATGTCGGTATGGGAGAAGATTCCCCACCGCTGCACAATCAGCATTTTAATTTCAATGATGACGCGTTGGGCAACGCTGTGACATTTATGGTTGCGGCAACGATGGAGTTTCTTAAACAATAAGGCTAATCTTCCAGAATAGTTTGCAATTTTTCTTTAATCGCGTCAATTCCCGCTATATCAAAGTTTTCAATTGCGTCATACAACTTGGTTGAGATTTTTTTCATAGGCGGCAGTTTATGGTGTTCGGCAAAAGCGTTTATTTTAGCCGCGACATCTTTAAGTTTGTTGACCGCCAGCCCGCCATCGAACTCGTCCAGCAAAGGCAAAAGCTCCAGTCTGGCGGCTTCGCTATATTCCACCGGGAGGAGCCAGTCGAGACTGGTGGTTATGGTACTGATGTCGGTAGAGGTTTGGAAACTTAACAAATATTTACTGAGAACATTTGCCAGGGTACTGATTGATATTGGTTTTTCAAGTACTTCTGTAAAGTACTTCCTTGAAGCCTTGTTTTTTGAGTCATAGGAAGCGGATATTGCCAGTACCGGCAGGTTTTCAAGTTTTTTGATTGCATGTAATTGCTGTACCAGATCGATGCCGGATATATCTTGCAATCTGATATCGACCAAAGCGAGATCCACGTTGTTTTCAGCCGCCAGCACCAGGGCCTCTTGACCGCTTGACGCAGCCAGCGGCGTCAAGCCCAGGGATTCAAGCTGAGCTCCCATGACTGTTAGATTGTCAGCAAAATCGTCGGCCAATAACACATTTGCCGCTTCAAAACGCCGGGTGATCTTATGATCAGACAAGAACGAGATATTGCCGTTATCAGACCCTTTGGATATTTCCGCGGTAATTTCAACCGTGAAGGTACTGCCTCGTTCAAGCTGACTGGATACTTCTATTGAGCCGCTCATCAGTTCGATTAATTGTCTGGTAATTGTCAGACCGAGGCCGGTTCCTTCGTAATGTCGGGTCGGGCTGTCATCCGCTTGTTCAAAGCTGTCGAAGATACGTTCCAGATCGGTTTCAGCGATGCCGATCCCGGTATCTTCAATTGAAATTCTGATTGTCTGGGCGTCTTCATCCTCTCCCGCTTTCTGCACGTTGATAGTTACCGAACCCTGCTCGGTAAATTTAATGGCATTGCCGATCAAGTTAATTAGAACCTGCAACAAACGGTGCTGGTCAAGCATGAGGATTTCAATACTGCGGTCATAAAAGATTTTCAGGCTGATGCCTTTGTTGATCGCCTGCTGTTGGAAGATCGCGTTTACTTCGGCCAGGATATGGCTGAAATTGGTTGGGGACTGGTTGATGACCATTCTGCCTGCTTCAATTCTTGAAAGGTCGAGGATATCATTGATCAGCTTGAGCAGAGCGTTGCCGGCGGTCAGGATGGAATGCGCTTCCTTTTTGACTCTTGGCGAATCAGCGTTGAGTTCAAGCAGTTCACTGTAGCCGATGATGGCGTTCAATGGAGTACGTATTTCATGGCCCATGTTAGCCAGAAACGAACTTTTGGTCCGGTTTGAGGCTTCGGCGTGTTCGCGGGCCAGAATGAGTTCTGTTTCATAGGTCTGGCGTTCAAGTTCCGCGGTCGCGCGAACCGCCATGATCGACATAATCTGTTCGATGAAATCAGGATTCTCAACCGGCGTCGTTGACAACGCCCAGAGAATGCCCAGCAGTTTTCCGTTGGGTGATCTCATGGGGATACCGACATAGCCTGACGGATTAAGCCCGGATATAGACGCTGGCAGGTCATATTTATCCTTGACATGTTCAATGCATACAACATTCATGCCGTCAAAGACCTTTTCACACGGTGTATGTCGGAGCGGATATTTAAAGTTGTTAAGTAATCCTTTCGGACCGCGGATTATCAGAGTCTGGGCATAGTTAGCGGAATGCGGCTGCATTTCAGATATAATGCAATAGTCAGTTCCCAGGTTTTCGTTCAGCAGAAGGGTCATACGTTCGAAGAATGCTCTGCCGGTCACGTCAGCCAGACCGCGCTGCAGTTCACGCAGGACATTTTTATTGCGTTCAATCTCTGCCTCACGGGCCAGTTTGTCGGTAATATCCGTAATCAACCCGATACAGTAACTTGACTCAGTGTGCAGCAAAGCAATTCTGAGGCTGGCCCAGATTATATCGCCATTCCGCTTGACGTATCGTTTAACAATATCATATGCAGGGTTTTCCGGTGACAGTGAGTGGAACAATCTGGTTGAACTTTCCAGGTCATCAGGATGAGTAATAGACTGGAAATCCATTTGTAATAATTCGCTTTGGCTGTATTCGAGTTTTTTGGCCAGGGCATTATTGCAGATAGTTATTTTTCCGGCGCTGTCAAAAAGAGCAATTCCCATTGGAGCGTTATCAAAGATATTGCGAAGCTGTTGTTCGCTTTCCCGAAGCATGATTTCTGTTTTTTTCTTTTCGGTGACATCCTGGATTGCCCCGTAGACCAGATTGTTATCTTCATTGATCTGACCATAAGCATGCAAATACCGGAGATTGCCGTTATCATCGATAATCTGCAACGGAGTTTCATAGAATGAAGAAGTCTTGCTGTTACTGACTCTATCAATATTTTTGAGAAAATTTTTCCGTTCGTTTAATGGAACACGCTTGATCAATTCGGATATTTTTACATCTCCCTGCAGGAAGGATATGTTGAGTATATGCGGAAAGTCTTCTGAAAAATGCAGACAATCACTGTTTCTGTCGTGTTGGAAATAACCGATTTTGCTGAGTTGCTGTGAAATTTGAAGTTGCTTGGTGTACTGGGCCAGTCTTATTTGGTTGTTTTTTCTCTCATTGATATCCAGGTGAGTTCCCATTAAACGTGTCGGTTTGCCCCGGTTGTCGCGTTCGATGATACTGCCGCGGGTCAGAAGCCACTTCCAGTTACCGTCCTTGCACATGAAACGGAACTCGACGTGGTACTCCGGTAATTTATCATTTTTATATGCTTCCAGAATTTCTTCCGTCTGTCTGATGTCATCGGGGTGGACTCTTTTTCGCCACTCTTCGAAAGTCGATGGAAATTCATTCGGAATATAGCCGGCCATGGTGTACCAATTGGGGGATAAATAGATTTCATTTGTGTCCAGCTTCCAGTCCCATATTCCGTCCCCGACGCCTTCGAGCGCATCACGCCAGCGGCGTTCCGCGGTTTTCAACGGGGTTATGTCCTGCATAAAACCGATTATTCTATACGGTTGGTCATTATTATCCAATTCCACAACTGATCCCAGGACATAAAGCCAAATCCAGCCTTTTGTCGCGTGTTTAAAACGGAGCTCGATTTGATACATCGGGGTTTTTCCCGCCAGATGATCTTCTATTGCCGTTGTGGTCTGGTCCCGGTCTTCGGGATGGATGCAATGAAGCCATTCTTTTCGTGTATACGGATAGGTCTTTCTGGTGTATCCGGTCAGTTGCAGAAGTTTGTCGCTGATTATGGTATCGTCAGTTTTCGGCAGCCATTCCCACATTCCCAGACCGGTACTTTCAACGGCCATCTTCATGCGCTGTTCACTTTCGCGCAGTGACATCTCCGCCCGTTTGCGTTTGGTTATATCAACTATCTGAACCAGATACCCCTCGGGTTGGGTTGATTGGCCTGAAAGTAACGGCGAGACCGTTAAATTCCACCACATTTTTCCGGTCCCGGAGGTTTTATAGAGGTTTAGCTGCCGTATTTTATCAAAGTCGAATTCAGACTCAATCCTGACAATTTCACCCTGTCTGATTCTGGCGCAATCTTCAAAAGAAATATTCGGGTCGGAAAAAAGGTCAAACCCCTGAACTTGTTCTTCCCCGCCGACGATTTTAAACATATCGATGCAGGCGGGGTTGACGTGCTGGAGTTTTCCATATTTATCATAAAGCTCAATCGCGATCGGGGACGATTCATAGATACCGCGGAACAATTGTTCCCGTTCAGTAAGATCTTGTTCGAGATGCCGGCGGTGGGTCAGGTCGAGTCCGGTACCCTGATATTCCAGCAGCTCACCGGATGAATTGAAAATCGCCCGGGTCGTCCAGTGCTGCCAGCCCGAGGAGCCGTCTTCCAGTTCTACCGGGTATTCATGGGTAATAGTTGGAGATTCCGGAGTGAGGGCAGCGAGTTCGGAAATAATTGTTTTTTTGTTTTTTACAGGAACGTTATCAAGGAAATTACATTTAGGTAGTTTTTTCCTGCCTGCTGTGAGAAATTCGCGATAACTGTCGTTCAGGAAGAGTATTTGCATGTCTTTATCATAACGAACGATAAATTCAGATTGATCCTGGATAATACTGGCATACTCTTCCCGGCTTTTCTGGAGATCTGCTATCAATCTGGCTTGCTCGGTAATATCGCGCAAGTGTTGCACGACTCCTCTTACAGTGCCGTTGTCATTGAGGATTGGGACGGCGGTCAACCAGTAGTTGCGGTTATTTGGCAAACAGGTATTGCGAATTTCCTGGACCTTGCCGGTTTTTATGGCGTTTTTAACCGGGCATGACGGGCACGGTTTATCCAGGTTGAACATCAATTTATAGCATTTTGAACTTTTAAGTTTATTGAGATCATCAACCCCGGTCATCTTCAATAACTCAGGATTCGCCCATTGGCAACTATAGTCATTATCAAGATACATAATACCCTCAGAAAGGTGCTCCAGGATAGCGGACTTCTCGGACTCCATCTCCGCCACGAGGTCACGGTGCCGCTTGATTTCAATATTAGCCGCGGTCAACTCTCTGACTTTTGTGGTCAGTTCGTCTGTTGTGGCCCGCAGCTCTTCGTTGATGCTTTGCTGTTCTTCATTCGATGCCCGCAGCTCTTCATTGGCCGCCTGGAGTTTTTCCTCGTCTTCGCCGCGTTGTTCTCTTTCGGATTCAAGTTCCAGTTTGAGTCTTGAACAACTTTCTTCAAGAGATTTTATATGAAGCCTGGTGGCTTCGTCCATGTCAAGTTTTCCGGCTTTGAACACAGCGCTTTCAGTGTTTCCGTCATCATGTTGAAATACTATTGCATAGGCACAGTTGCCCCAGGGCATTTTAAATGGCTCGATGCGGATGATGATTTTCTGATCTCCATTTTCATTGGTGATGAACAGTTCCACATCCTGCTGCTTGTCTGCCGCCCGATGAACTCCTTCGCGCAGTGTTATTCGCATTGTGTCGCAGGGCAGGTGATGCAATGATATATCCGTCATCAGGCCGCGCGGCGGCGGAATATAATTCCAGATATCCCCGAATGTGAACAATATTCTTTCCTCGTCGTTCATCAACAATCCAGCCTGTCCGTGTCGGCTGAGCCAGGTTTCGGTAATTTCGAGCCCTTGATTGTTCATATATCTCCTGTCCCTGTATATGTTATTATTTTGTTTTGAATTCTGCATATTGGCAAATATTGGAATGTCCGCTTTTTTTACTGTACTGATGGAGCGGTGGTATTGTTCATCTTTCTTGATGTCATTGTTCTTTTTGAAAAGACGATTTTTCGCGTCTTGAATTATAAACAGCGGATTATTGGTTCCGGTCATCTCATTATCGCCGACAACCAGGGTTCCCTCCGGTTTTAGCGAAAAGTGAAAAATCGAATGCAGCCTTTTTTGTCCGGCTGAATTCAGGTAAATTAGCAGATTGCGTGCGAAGATCAGGTCCATTTTGGGAAATGGCGGATCCCGGGTCAGGTCATGGCGCACGAAGGTTATCATGCGGCGCAGTTCACGTTTAACCTTCCAGCAGCAACTGCTTTCCTGGGAGAACCAGCGTTTGCGGCGGTTGGCGGACAGGCCTTCGAGGGCCTTGTCATCGTATTCCCCGTTTGATGCGGTTTTAATCCCATCCGAGGAAACGTCGCTGGCGAAAAAGCGGATATTGGGTTTCATATTCAGGACTTCCGCCTCTTCCAGAAACATAATCGCCAGGGAATACGCTTCCTGCCCGGTACTGCAGGCCGCGGACCAGATGCGGATTTCTTCTCTATCTTCCAATTGTTTGTTCAGTAATGGAATTACAACCTGCCTGCGAACAGCCTGGAAAACGTGACTGTCTCTGAAAAATGACGTAACTCCAACCAGAATGGCATTAGCCAGTTTATCGACCTCATTCGGATCTGATTCCAGCTTGCTGAAATATTTGTCCAATGGCTCTTTATTGATAATTTCGATGCAGGTTTTTAATCGGCGGTTAATTGAGGATGGTTTATAATATTCATACACCGGCCAGCCGCGGTCTTGAAGTAAATTGAGAATATCTTCGCTAATTTGGGCGGATATTATGGTTTTTTCGGGCATTGATGGATTAATTTTTTTTCAAATACAATATTAAATAATTATGAAATATAAATAAACCGACTTTACTATAATAAGATCGGCTTTTGTAAAATCAAGCTCAAATTATGACAAATTCATAATTATTTCAGTTTAGTGCCGGATTGGCTTTCCTGGGCCTTGGCGCGATTATCTCTCAAGCCGCCGGCTTTTTGCTGGGTTTTCACGGCAAATTTCTTGATTCCCCACCATGCGCCGTAACCGGCCGCGCCAAGAATTGCCAGAATAATTGCCGCCTTGATGATCTGCTTGATGGTCCCTGTAATCCAGTTCCATTTTCTGCCCATGATATTCCCTTTCCTTGATTTCGATGTCTGGTTGGAAAACGCTCACAAACATATTATATAATATTTTGATGAGAAATTCAACTCTAAAGTATTAATAAGTTTGTGATCATAATTATCCATAACAAGATAATCCCGGTATTTGAGCATAAATCGAAGTCTGTGGTGTTATAGAAAAATAAGCTTGACCGCTTAATTAGTTTCCATATTAATTATACTTGAAACAAGACACCAATTTTCAATAAAGAAGCATAGCTGAAAATCCGGCAAACGCTATAGAGAAAAAGTTCCTTTTGGCTTAGTCCTGAAAGAGCGTAATATATCATACCCGGGGATGATTATGAGACCCGGGGGATCAGATTTCCAGGCAATACTAAGGAGCTGTTAAAAAATAAACTTGACAAAATGAGTGAATTATCCCGGAATGATTTGGGGAGTTGCCGATGAGGCGCATAGCCTAAGCTATGTAACGAATTGGCAAAACACAAAGCAACCGGGAGAAACGCATAGATGTAAAGGTTATTTTTATACAGCTCCTAAGCGCTGTACATGCGAAATATAAAAATGGGAGCGCGTGGCTCCCGCCGCGCAGAAAAGCGCATTATATAAGAATATATTAAAAAATATAAGTGGTTGATTGAACTCTTGTTACTTGCACATTGCCTGGGTGTGCTGATGATATGATGTTAATTGAGGGGCGCTTTGCCCCTCAAACTCCCTCCGCGCCTTACGCAGGCAACGCAAGGATTTCATCCTTGACCTTTATTTACAGGCTTTTAGTTGTGTTACAACTCAAAGCGGAGTTTTTTTTCTGCGCTATCGCTTGGCGGGGCACCCATCGTGCCCCTGCACCCCTTCCGCTTTACCACTTGACTTGCTGCCAAAAGATAATACATCATTTTATCAGCGCACCCCATTGCCTCCTCCGGCGTCAGAAATATAACGGGTGGTCGCGCTGTATGCCAGTTTTCCATGAGGTAGAACATCACAAATCAAACCCCGTGTAAACGTGTACTCGCCGATTGCTTAAAGTAATGCTTTTTCCAGAGTGTCGCGGCTTATCTCGTAAGTCCTGCCGTCTATTAAGGTGATACCGGGACTTTCGGCGGAGGGCAGGGTGCCGCGTTCCACTAATTCTCTCTTCAGCACTGCCGGACTGGTCGTTTCTGGCAGAGGAATGGACTTGATTTTTCCAATCGCCTCTATGGTTTTAGCGGTTATCAGTTCGTGGCCCTTTTGCGGAGAGAGCATTTGTGCCCCGTAAACATTTAAACCGGTCTTTACCTGACAGGCTACCACATCCGGAAGAAAAGCCTTGGCTTCGGCGCAGAGCTTATCATCTCCTGATGTCAATATGGTCGGAACGCCATGTTCCGCTGCAATCGTCGCGTCAATGGCAAATTCACCAGCGAGTTTACCGTTGAGCCACATATTTTGGATAGCGGCGGAGCTGAATGTGTGTTCCAGTACCGCATCTTTAGTTCCGGCCATGGCGTGGTAACCGAGCAGAATCAAGGCGTCACAGGCGTCAATTCCCGGAAAGCGGCAACTCCCTGATCTGCCCTGGATAAGTTCCGCCCGCGGATCGATTTCCAGAGGATTGACATTAACGCCGGCACTGTGTCCGTCCCGGACGATAACTTTATCGGCGCCAGCCTGGAAGCAGCCTTCGACGCAGGCGTTAATATCCATTTCCATCAGTTTGCATCCGAGGGGATAAAGAGCGCTTCCCGACATTACATGGTCACGCTGAGTGATTCCGGAAATCCCTTCCATATCGCTAAAGATATAAATGTTCATTTTAATTTTCCTGTATGATTAAAAAAAAGTTTTTAAAAATATGGGCTGAACCCGAAATTATCAAGGGGCGTTAGAGCTTTTTTTGAATATTATCTATCCAGCAAGAGACCGTCCTATTCGGGGCAGAACCCTAATGTTCCTGTTTGCAAATTATTCAAAGGTCCTTAGGGGAAACAACAAAACACGAAAACTAAGGATTGACTATGCCACTTCTTTGATCCCGTATTTCCCGGCTTGGAGAAGGAGAGGTTGTATTATCTGTTGACTGTGGACTGTATACTGTGGACTTCATCTATCCTGCTTGCGGGAGGGATGTGTACTTTTTTCAATTATTTCTTTTTTTTTACTGGACAAAATCTGAATTTGATATTAGTTTTAATACTAAGGTTTTCACTATCATAAACGTATTGAAGAGGAAGAGTTATGTCAGAAGAAAACAAAAATGCTGAAAGTAATGTCTCTACCCAACCAAAACCCTTACGTCTGGTCCCGCTCCATTTGATGAGGTCCCGGGAAAATTTCTGGAAACTGGCCGTGGTTGTACTGTTGCTGGTTGTATCCTGGTTCAACATCCAGATGTACTATGCAAATCAGAAAAAGGCCCAGATGATAATAAAACATTCTCAACCATTGAAGGCGCTGGATTCTGAAAATCCGGAGCTTATGGGGCTGGCCGATGAACAGGCCAATGAATTGCGTGAGTTTTTTGCTGCAAACGAACGCGGGGCGGCCCCGATGTTGAGCGAAACCCCTGAAAAAATTACTCTTCGTATTTTTGTTCCGTTTTTAAATAAGTATGAACTGGATGCCGAAGAAAATTCCGGTCGCCTGACTATTAACGGCAGCGCCGC
Organism: Victivallales bacterium; assembly: GCA_963678305.2. GTDB lineage: Bacteria > Verrucomicrobiota > Lentisphaeria > Victivallales > Victivallaceae. The sequence goes on along the minus strand of CAXXVV010000017.1, from coordinate 293,201 downwards.
GATTGATAAAAAAGCTAAAACTTCGAAATCTGCCGTTGAAACACAGGTTTCTCACAATTTCGCGTATTCTATTCCGCTGCCGGCGGATGCGGAATTGAAAAAACTTAAAATGGACAGAACCGCGAATGTCCTGACCGTTACCATCCCTCGCAAAAATGTTCAGGCCAAAGCATCGCCGGAAGTAAAACCAACAGAGAAAACCGAAGCCAAGCCAAAAGAGCAGGCTGCGGCCAAGCCCGTTGTAAAAAAATAAATCAGTAAGACGGATGGCGCCGGGAACGTCCCTAATACTGTTCACTTAACAAAACGCCAGGAATGAATTTCCCCGGGAGCGCGGACGTCTCGTCCGCATCAATGGTACGTCTCGTACCCGCTTCAATAGTTTGTTTTACCGTGTATCTATACCGGCGCCTGGCGCAGTCCAATGGCTTTGATTTATCTGGTTTCCAATTCTCTTTTGCAGGCGGGACGCCTGTATGCGGACGAGACGTCCGCGCTCCCAGGGTAAAATGCATGCGGACGAGACGTCCGCGCTCCCAGGGTAAAATGCATGCGGACGAGACGTCCGCGTTCCCAGGGTAAATACATGCGGACGAGACGTCCGCGCTCCCAGGGAATCATAAATATAAAAAACGGAATTATTATTGTATTCCGTTTCTGGGTATTTCAAACACTCCATTCCGTTTGAGGATATCAGGTCCATTTTTCCATGTGAACGGAGTCCGGGTTGAAACGGGTTCTTGGCGCAGGCGAATCAGCCGGGTGACCAACCGCGACAATTCCGATTGGAATAACGTTTTCCGGGAGCTCAAACAACTCTTTTAAAAGGCTTATTCGTTCTTCGCGCGGGTGAATACCAAGCCAGCAGGCCCCGAGCCCCATAATGTCAGCGGCCAGCAGCATGTTTTGAATTGCCGCACTGCAGTCCTGGAGCATATATGACAACAGGTTGTCATGGGCTTTTTCTATATCGCCGCATACTACAATTCCCATTGGGGCGTTCGGCAGGAATGGTGCGTTCGGTAAGCCTCCCGCCATTTTTTTCAGCATATCTTTGTTCTGGACCACGACGAATCGCCAGGGATCTTTGCAGCAGGCGGAAGGAGCGGCCATTGCGGCCTCCAGCAGCGCCTGCAAATCTGCCTCACTTATTTTCATGTCCTGGAATTTACGAATACTTCGCCGTTTAAATAATGTTGTCAGTCTTTGATCCATGATAGAACCTCCATGTTATTGTTGAACTATAATCTTGTATGATAACTTGCCACATTTACTTTTCCCAATTCCCCACTCACCACTCCCCACTCCCCACTCACCACTCACCACTATTATATTCCCTCATTCATGCTTTTCAAACTAAAATACCATGAAAAATTTATTAAGCTATTGCAACCGGGGTATATTTGTTGTAAAATAGTACGTGTCGGCATATTGGAAATGTTGAACATCAACAACATAAAAATTTCATAATAAGGGGGTGTCTGATGAATAAAGTGTGTTGTTTACTTCTTTTTTCTCTGGCTGCATTCAGCTTCAATCTACATGCTGCAAGGGTTACGGTAAAAGTCGTCAAGGTTTCAGGTACGGCTCAATATAGAACCGGCAGCAGTGGACGCTGGACTCCCATCAAGCAGAACCTCGAGTTGACCGGAAACAGTCAGATTAAAACCGATGCCAAGTCGGAGGTTTCATTGGAAATACCCGGAAAAGGGGTTGTCAAAGTCCATGAAATGAGCTATTTGAAACTCGATAAACTTGATTTAAGAAGTAAAAGTTTCAATATCAGGATCAAGCTTTACTTCGGTCGCCTTTGGAATCGTTTTAAAAAGAATATCAAGGGTGAATCGTCAAATATGACGGTTGAGACTCCGGCCGCGGTTGCCGCGGTTCGCGGTACTCAGTTCTATGTTGATTCCGAACAGAAAAGCAAGACTTCGAAAATCGGTGTGTGGGAAGGCTCGGTCGAAGTCAGAAGTACTCGCAAGCCGGGTTTCAAAATGGTCAACGCGGATTATGAAATTATTGTTTTATACAATAAACCGCTGCAGGACCCGGTAAAAATGGCCCGGGAAGAAGCTAATCGAGCCCGGGAATTCCAGCAGGCGATCGATAATATGGGAATGGCTGCGGCTTTTCCCGCCGCCAGGGGAATGGTTGAGATCAATGATATGCAGACAAATCAGGCCCGGGATACTCTGAACCGGGTCAGAATGCAGAAAAAGGGCGGTGAAATAGCTCAGCAGGATTTCAAAAAACTGAAACTGGCTATCGCCCGGCTTTATGCCGATACCAAGTACCATCCGGGAAAAGAGTTATCCGGTCGCGAGGTCAAGAAGGTTGCAAGGGATTCCCTGGTCTGCCTTCTGAAAAACACTGATCGAACAGGAAAGAAAATTCGAAAGTGGAAAGGCCCTTATATTGATTCCGACCTGAAAGATCCCTTTGGCGGGACCTATGGCGTTTACTTTAAGAAAACTCCGAAAGGAACCGAATACCTGATGCTTTACTCGTACGGCGTCGACAAAATGCCAGGAGGCAATAACGACGAGGAAGCCATCTATATGATCCGGCATTTAGTCAGGGATGCTGAAAACGCCCGGAAAAACAAGTGATTTAACCTGATGCCCGTCCAGAAAGATTCACGCAAAGAAATCGTTATAGACTGCATTATCTGCGGCTTGAGCTGTCTGATAATGCTGGTTCTGGTTGTTTTCCGTATTTTCGGAACCCTGGATAATATGGTATATGACCGGCTTCTCGATTTCAGGGCGGGGGGGCATATCGAAGCGGATAATACCGACATTGTGATCGTGGCGATTGACGAGAGTTCGCTGACTGAAATCAAACAGCGTTGGCCGTGGGAGCGCTCATTGTACGCGAAAGCCGTCAATAACTTGTCAAAGGCCGGCGCAAAAGTTATTGCAATTGACCTGTTGTTCATAGAACCTTCCAAAGACCCGGAGCAGGACCGGGTATTTGCCGGTGCCATGCGGAAAGCCGGCAACGTGGTTATTGCCGCGAAACTTGAACGGTTGAATCAGGATTTTTCGACGAATGAAATCAGTTTGAGCGGACAGCGTCTTGTGCTTCCACTTCCGGAGTTCAGGGCCTGTGCGACTTCCGGGATCGTTAATCTTGAACTGTCCACCGGTTCGGTCGTCAGGCAGTTCAAGCCTTACTATGAACACAACGATCAGAAATTCCCGGCCTTTTCATTGGAAACTTATTTCCGGGCGTTTGATAAGAAGCCGGATCTGCCGGCGGCGGAGAGCTTGTTTATCGATTATCTTGGTGGACCGGGAACTTTTCCGACCGTGCCGATCTACCGGGTGATCAGAGGTAAATTCAAACCGGAGGAATTCAAAAACAAGATAGTTTTTATTGGCGCCACCTTCAGTGACGCTCATGATTTTTTTGCCACGCCGCTGACCTTTGATGACAATCCTTCGACTGGAGTCGAAGTGCAGGCCAACATTCTCGCGACAATGATCAAGCATGAATATGTCTCGATGATTCCGCTGGGCCCCCAGATCGCCGTTATTCTGGCATTGGCAGTGATCGGCGGTTATCTGGCGATGTTCCGGTCCGCGTATTATTTCTGGGCGGCTTTTATCACGGTTTCCACCTTGATAATTTCTTTCTCGGTCTGGCTGATATATAAGCATGAAATATTTTTTGACGTCAGTTATCCGCTGTTGTCGCTGCCTTTAAGTTTTTTCATGGTGAATCTGCGGATGCGCAAGCCGCTGGTGCTGCATACCAAAGTCGGTCCCTATATTCTGCACGAAGAACTTGGACGTGGCGGTATGGCGGTGGTTTACCGGGCCACGCACCCCAAAACGAAAGAGGAAGTCGCGCTTAAACAGATGTTGGCCGAGTATGCTTCTGATGAAGATTCTATCGGGCGTTTTTTGCGGGAAACGGAGATTCTGCAGCAGCTTGACCACCCCAATATTATTCGGATAGTTGATGCCGGGGAAGTCAACGGCTGCCCGTATTACGCGATGGAATTGATAACCGGGACCGCGCTGGACCGGGTTCTCAAGGAAAGCGGCCGCCTCGAGCCGATGGAGGTCAGGAAAATCTGCGGCGCAGTTGCCCGGGCTCTGGCTCTGGCCCATCAATGCGGGGTTATCCACCGCGATATCAAACCGAGTAATATTATGGTTACTAATCTCGGGGTTCCAAAGCTGACTGACTTCGGTATCGCAAAAAGCGCGAATTCTGAACATTTGACCCAGACCGGTATGATCGTCGGTACTCCCAGTTTTATGGCTCCGGAAATTTGTCAGGGTATGGACCCGTCCGCGCATTCGGATATCTACAGTTTCGGTGCGACGTTGTATTTGCTGGTAACCGGGCGGCTGCCGTTTGCCGGTAAAGATTTCAAGACAACTATAACCATGGTACTGACCTCCAAGCCTAAAGATATCAGAGATCTCCGTCAGGATGTTGATGACGAACTGGCGCAGTTGATTATGCGGTGTCTTGAAAAGAAGCCGGAGGACCGTCCCAGAGACATGATGGAGGTGGCCAGAGCCCTGGACCCGTTCTATACCGAGATCGCGATGAAATCGACTGTTCAGATGGGACAAAGAACAAAAACAAACACCGCTGCTTCCGGAGGCCAGACCACGGTCATCGGCGCGGATGATGGTAAAACAACGGTAATCGACTCCGCGAATGAGGCGGCAACCGTGGTTTTGAAAACCCGGGATATTCATCATAAATGAGGATTTTGTGAGTTTTGCAACACGGTTTATTATTCTATATTAAGTTGGGCCGAATATAAACCTTGCCTTTTTCCATGCATAATGCTATATTCCGAAGATAAATGGTAAAATAATACTTTTAATTTAACATAGAAATAAGAGAGGATAACATGAACGACAATTCAAGCTGGATTCCGTTTGACGTCATGGAACGTTTTATGACCGATGTATTTAAGGGGCTCGGAGTTCCGGACGAAGAAGCGGCGGTCTGCGCCGACGTGCTGATCGCGGCGGATAAACGCGGGATTGATTCACATGGTATCGGACGCTTGAAGCCGATTTACTACGACCGGATTAATCAGGGCATTCAGTTTCCTGTAACCGAATTCGAGATTGTACGCGAGGGCCCGACTACCGCGGTAATCGACGGGCATCACGGTATGGGTATGGTTGTCGCCAAACGCTCCATGCAGATGGCGATAGACAAGGCCGAAAAATACGGTATGGGCATGGTCGCCGTCCGCAATTCCACGCATTACGGGATTGCCGGGTATTATGCTTTGATGGCGGCTGAAAAAAACATGATCGGGATTACCGGGACCAATGCGCGCCCGTCCATAGCTCCCACGTTCGGAGTTGAAAATATGCTGGGAACCAATCCTCTGACTTTTGCGATGCCGACGGACGAGGAATTCCCTTTCTTTCTTGATTGCGCGACAAGTGTTTCGCAGCGCGGCAAGATCGAGGTTTATGACCGGGCCGGAAAAGAGTTGCCGCCGGGCTGGGTAATCGGCCATGACGGCAGTACCCGGACCGATACGCACCAGATCCTTGAGGACCTGGTCAAAGGCACCGCCGCGTTAACCCCGCTTGGCGGCATCGGCGAAGATACCGCCGGTTATAAGGGATATGGCTATGCTACCGTAGTGGAAATTCTCTCAGCCGCCCTGCAGCAGGGGGCTTTTCTCAAAGGATTGCTGGGGTTCAATGCTGACGGTTCGCGCTGTCCCTATTGTCTTGGACACTTTTTTATTGCCGTCGACATCAACGCATTTGTTGATCCGGCCGAGTTTCGCAAAAGTACCGGAGATATTCTCCGGGCGTTGCGCAATTCTGATAAAGCGCCGGGATGCGAACGCATTTATACGGCTGGCGAAAAAGAATATTTGACCTGGCTGGAACGGAAAGAGAAAGGAGTGCCGCTTAATGCCGCACTGAAAAAGAATATGGTTGTAATGCGTGATGAATTAGGGCTTGATTATCATTTTGATTTTGAATAAGCGGTCAAGCTTATTTTTCTATAACATCACAGACTTGGATTTATGTTCCAAGACTGCGGTTATCTTGTTATAGATAATTATGATAAAAAACTTGAACAAGGTAATTTCAGAACCTCCTTTAAGCGGTTTTGAAATTACCTCAAATACCAGGAAAGATACGCTTATGTTATTTGTCGCTCATCGTGGAGAATCGCTTGAAGCCCCGGAGAATACTCTGGCAGCTTTCAGGCTTGCGTGGCAGCGACGATGTCGCTGTATCGAGTGTGACGTCCGGAGAACTTCTGACGGAGAAATAGTCTGTATGCATGACCCGTCGACGCTGAGAACTACTGGCGTGGACTATGTCGTTGAACGTACCCCGTACAGTAAACTCTGGCGTCTTGATGCCGGTTCCTGGAAAGACCCCGAATGGATCGGGGAAGCGATTCCGCTGCTTTCTGAAGTTTTGTATGAAATGCCGGCCGATGGTAGAATATTTATTGAATTGAAAAGTTCCAGTGATATTCTTGAACCTCTTTTTGAGGTCATTGACAAAGCTCAGGTCTCATTCTGGCAAATCAGGCTTATCGCTTTTGATTTTGAAACGATCAAGCGGGCTCAGGCACTTTTTCCCGCGGTAAAAGTTCATTTGCTGACTTCGTTTGAAGAGCAGAACGGGCAACTGGTGCCTGACGCGGAAACGTTGCTGGAAAAACTGCAGGTTGCCGGAGTTGCCGGAATTGGCTTTCAGGCTAACGACAGTTTGAATAAAGACTTTGTCCGGACCTTTACCGAGGCCGGAATCGATGTTAACGTATGGACCATAGATGATCTCGACAAGGCCAGACGGTTTGCGCAAATGGGAGTTAATTCAATTACATCCAATCACGCCGCCTATCTTGCCGGCAATATGATTTAAAACGCTTCGAACGTCGAACATCGAACATTCAACATCGAACATCGAATGATTTTAATACCGTGGGAGCCGGGGCTCGGACCGGTGATGCCTTAAAAATTGTGGGAGCCGGGCTTTTTAACGGGGGTGCATACCCCTGCCGACCGGCGATCAAGCGCTGAAAGCGCGAAATATATCATAGCCCGGGGTGATTAAGCGAAGCGATTGAACCCCGGGAACAAATAAGAAAATAAGCAAGCCCTGAAAGGGCGACATATAAGAAGTTGAATCTAAAACAGGACATTAAAATGAAAACCGCCAAATTGATATATGCTGATTCCGAATCTTCGGATATGTTTTTCGCCTCGGGCTTTCACGCCCCGGACCCTTATCTCTGGTTTGAGTCTGACGAACAGCAGGCGGTGGTGCTGTCCGCGCTGGAATACGGACGCGGCCTGAAAGAATGCAAAAACGGGATTGCGGTGTACCGGATGGAAGAGTTTTTTGAAGGCGAAAAAGTGGTTTCAGCGGATAAAGTGATCTCCCGGCTGGCCGGACGCCTGGGGGTTGAACAGTTTCTGGTTCCGCATGATTTTCCGCTGGGACTGGCCGAGAAAATTCGCAATGCCGGGCTGGTGGTTTCTCCGGTCGATGGCATCTATTTCCCTGAACGTGAATTTAAAGACCTTGATCAGGTCGATAAAATATCTGCGGCCATGCGAGTTACGGAGGATGCCATGCGGACAGCGATCAGGATCATTGCCGACGCATCGGTTAATAACGACGGAACCTTGAATTATCAGGGCGGAACCCTGACTTCTGAGCGTGTCCGGACCGAGATCAATATTCAATTGCTGCGGCATGACGCGTTCGGCCGGGATACGATTGTCGCCTGCGGGCCGCAGGGGGCCGATCCGCATTGCTGCGGCACCGGCCCGCTTATGGCGGAAAAAACAATCATTATCGATATTTTTCCGCGGGTTAACACGACCGGATATTATGGCGACTTGACCCGGACCCTGGTCAAGGGCAGGGCTCCGGCCATTGTCAAAAAGGCTTTTGAAGCGGTCAAACTGGCGCGCGATACCGCTAAAGAACAATTACGCGCTGGAGTGATTCCCGCGAATATCCATAAGGAAGCTCTCAAAATTTTAAAATCCACCGGTTTTGATACCGGCAAAAATGATCAGGGCAATTACGGCTTTTTCCATGGACTTGGACATGGTCTCGGACTTGACGTGCATGAAGCCCCGCGCCTTTCTCCGGCCAATGAAGAACCGTTGAAAGGCGGCGAAGTCGTGACCGTCGAACCCGGCGTATATTATCCCGAATGGGGCGGGGTCCGCCTGGAAGACGTCGTCTGGATCAAACCCGACTCCTGTAAATGCCTGACGCACATTGATACAGTCCTGGAGATTGCCTGATTAATCAGAGAACATATCCGGAGCGTATTCCGGGAGCGCGTGGCTCCAGCCGCGCATGAAAAGCGCATTGAGTTTAGCCACAAATGATATGAATTCCACTAATAACACTGAGGGCTCTTTATTGTAATTGACTTTTGAATCAAAAAACACGAAGACTATTAACCCTCATTTATTATTTCGGCGTAACCATATGTTTGGCGTCTGGCGTCATATGTATCTGTAGATGATGTAATATAGTTGACAGGTTTGAACTCATATATTGATTTTCCGGTTTGAGGCGGTGTGTTTTGTCATCATAATATTTTTCCCTTATTGCCGAATATAGCGTCATGCCGTAAAGACGTGGCAGCCCGATAAAATCAGACTTGCGGATTTGCTTGGAAGTCATTTTGATAAATGCATCGAAAAAGTCCCATTGATCTTTCCGGTTAACCTTTATTTCAGTATTGTATGCCTGCCAAATAACCATATAAACTGTCTTTTGTGAACTTATTGAAAAAGCTTTTTCAAGATACTTAAAATAAGCCTTGTTTCTGATGGAAAGCAGACCTAATAAAACGTTTGCCCCATAGTTATCTTTATTTTCCGCCAGTTGCGACAAGGCCAGCTGCTCCGCTTCGGCATATCTTCTGACGAATATCAAGGCAAGGATATATCGTAATGATTTTTTATCCAACGAACTGTCTTTGCCCGTCAGAGCGGGCAATTCCACATAAATCCCAGCCCAAATCGCCAAATCAACGGCTTGAGTAATACCTGAGTTACCATTGTTGTCCAGTAATTTTTTAGCGATATTATCATATATCCGCATTTGTTTTGACACATGACTTATTTCATACGCGATATCCGAACGGCTCGAGAATAATCTGCTTCGATGATAACGAAGGTTGGTTTTTGCCGTATTCAGCTCCGTATACCGTCTGCTTTTTTTGTGTGTGGGAACTACGGTTTTTGATTTGATTATTCTAACTTCAGAACCCATGCAAATGGTTATTAAAGAAAGAAATAAAACAGTTGTCAGTGATCTGAACACAATCCTTCCCTCCTCTCAATGACTTAATAGATTCCTGCACCATCCCGTGCAGCGGCCCGGTCGAAATGATTATACTTGCCTAATTCTCCGTTGTCAAGAGTGCTGCCGAAGAAAATCCAGTGATCGGAAAAAATCAGTTATAAGATGAAACGTCATAAGCAATGGTGCTTCTTTGATACCGTATGAGAGAACTTGGTTCTCATTTTTTCTACTAAGACAAAATTAACACTGGAATACAGCCAGTAGCTGGAATATAAATTTATTTAATATTCCCGGGAGCGCGTGGCTCCAGCCGCGCGTGAAAAGCGCATTGAGTTTAGCATCCAATGACGCGAATTCCACTAATAACACGGAGTCTTTGATTGCTGATTATTGGGAGCGCCGCAGGCCGCTGCGGCATCAGGACAGACGTAAAAAATTGAAAGAATTGGGATTGTCCAAATCTAACTTTTCTGTCGATTCAATGAATAATATATTTTTACAGGACGCTCCATGCCGCAGTAGCCTGCGGCGCTCCAAGTCAACTAAATGTAAAATTGTCGGTGAGAGAATTATACCAGTTTTATCTTACCGCCGATTGACAGGACTTTTTCGACGATGTTTTTTGACTGTGTCATCTTCAACTTTTGGGGGCCTATTTTTGCATAGGATGTTGATCAATACGCTATACATCTAGCTCTAAAAGTTTGATTTTTAGATTGCGCAATTAGCTTGGTTGGAGAATATAATATTAATTTTGCAGTTATTTCGTCGTTACCTTTGATAAACATTTCATCAAAAGAGGATATATTATGCATCGTAACTAATGAACTTTTAAAATTGCATGTCATCTTATACGACTCGCCTGGCGCTAAGGTAATTGTTTTATTATTAACTTCTTGAGTGCTTGTTATAACTTTTTTTGATATGAGTTCTGAAAAGTCTCTTTTGCTTACTTCACTGTAATATAAAGTTGCAAATTTGTTTTTGTCCCATTGAAGTTTCAGCATTATAGCATTTATGGAAGGATAGGATTTTTTATCATCCTTACCTTCTCCTCGGGCTATATCAAGCTTTGTCATTTTTCTTGGTTTAGAAAACTGTATTTTTTTGTCGGATATGTTAGTGATCAACAGGTGAAGAACTCCAAATTCTTCAGTGAAGTTTATTTTACATGAAATGGTATTTTCCTGCAGTGGGATAAATTGTACAGCTTCAAATCCATTACGGCATCCAACGGGTGAAAATACTAAAAAAAAACACAACATGAAATGAAGTCTTTTAAACATCATAATCTCCTCCTGTTTGACGCTGTTTTTGTATGTATTTCAGGCTGTGTTGCCATCCGTCGTACGGATTAAACCAGTTTTATCTTACCGCCGATTGACAGGACTTTTTCGACGATGTTTTCGTAGCCGCGTTCGATGACGTCGATATTCTGGATGGTGCTTTCGCCCTTGGCGCAGAGGGCGGCGATCAGCAGGGCCATGCCGGCGCGGATGTCGGGACTGGATATGCTCGTGCCGCGCAGTTGCGACGGGCCGTTGATGATGGCCCGGTGAGGATCGCAGATAATGGCGTTGGCGCCCATGCCGATCAGCCGGTCGACAAAGTAGATGCGGCTTTCAAACATTTTTTCAAAAAACAGGATGGAACCTTCGGCCTGGGTAGCCGCGACGATGGTGCAGCTCATCATATCACTGGGATATTGCGGCCAGGGGCCGTCTGAGATAACCGGGATATGGTTGCCGAAATCCGGTCTTACTTTCATGCGTTGTCCGCCCGGCAGGAACATTGAGTCCGGCCCGAGTTCGATTTCGATGCCGAGGCGTTCGAAGACGCGCCGGGTCATCCAGTAATGCCGGGGAACGGTGCCGGTCAGACGCAGTTCGCCGCCGCAGGCGGCGCCGAGGGCCAGAAAACTGCCGGCCTCGATATGGTCGCTGAATACGCTGCATTCGGTGCCGTGCATTTTTTCAGCCCCGATTATTGTCAATGTATTGGAGCCGAGACCGGTAATTTGCGCCCCCATGCCGCAGAGCATTTCACCCAGATTGACGACATGAGGTTCGGCGGCGGCGTTGCGGATAATGGTTTCGCCTTCCGCCACGGCGGCGGCGCATAATAGCTGTTCGGTCGCGGTTACGCTGGCTTCGTCCAGGAACAGCTCGCGTCCCTGCGGACGTTTTTTGCAGTAAAACTTGAATGGCGAGGCGGTGGTGTCAATTTCAAATCCGAGTCCTTTCAGACCGTAAAAATGACCGTCGAGACGGCGTCTGCCGATAACATCGCCGCCGGGCGGCCAGATTTCTGATTTGCCGGTACGGTAGGCCAGGGGACCGGCGAACAGGATACTGGTCCGGATGCGCGAACAAAGATCGCGTGACAATGAAGTTTCCTGTAATTTACCGGCGGTCACCTTGACGGTGCCGTTATTGAATTCAGCTTCGGCTCCGAGGTGACGCAGCCCTTCCAGCATGGCGTGAACATCCAGAATGTCCGGCACGTTACGCAAAGTCACGGTTTCATCGGTCAGCAGGGTGGCCGCCAACATCGGCAGGGCGGCATTTTTGTTGCCGCTTATTTTGATTTCGCCTTGCAGCGAATTTTGTCCTTCAACTCGCAGATTATTCATTTTTCAGGTTCGAAACGGATAATCTTTTTAATTTTAATAATTGGGCCGGGAACCACACGGAAGCCGTTCCTGGCGATTTCGGCAAACATCCGGAATGTTCCTTCCTGCATTTTTTTCAAATCAGCCACCACTGTGACCGGTTTGTTAGGCTGCATGACCGGCAGCATTATTCTGGCTTCCCCGAATGTCGGTCCGTTGCCGGGATCATTGATGTCCCTGATCTTGATTTGCAGCCATTGCGCTTCCTGAGGTTCCGCGCAGCAGACTTTAAATTTGATCCTCAGAGTATCTTGTTCCATCTTGTAGCGATAGTTGATCGCGTAGCCGTTGATGATGTCGGAAATTCCGAACATGCCGCCGAACAGCGCGATCTTGTATTTCCATTCGTGGGTCTTTCCCGGTTCAATAGTGACCGGATTCAGGATTACTTCCTGGGTCTGGATGAAATCATTATTTTTGTTGCCGCTCCAGGTATAGAATATCCCTTTGGGCATCAGGTCGTTCTTGTTCAGGAGATAAGCGAACATCAACGGCGAGGAGTGGGATATCCGGGCCGACCACGGACTGGACGGGGCGACAAAACAGTCTTTCTTTTCCGCTTTACCGACTTTTACCAGTTTATTATGATCAAGATTTATGACCTGAATTTTACCGACTTCCGTCACATTGGCCAGACCGGGGAGATAAATATCGTCGTTTTTAGGAGTTGACATCGCCGGAATGGAGTGGAGCCACAAGGTCAGGGGAAATGGCTTTTTACCAGTGTTTTTCGCTTTGACGTGGACTTTGATCTCGCTGGTGTTACGTTCAAGGATAACGTCCCGGGTCAGTTCGATGTTTTGTCCGCAATAATTCGCGGCGGTCAGCCTGATTCCGGCGCGGTTGGGATTGTCATAAAGAATTTTAACGTTCATGTCGGAAATTTCTTTGGCGGATTCCCGGACATCCCAGAACCATTCACTGTGCCCGCTCTGATTGCTTGATATATTTGCCGGCAGCAAAGGATTGGAGCCTTCGCGTTTTTCCTTGTAGGGATACATGACTTCACAGCCCAGCGGCCGGTAGACCAGCGAGGCGATGCGGCCGTTGGAGCTGGGAATAATGCCGATCCTGAGAAAGTTATTTTTCAAGAATATCGCATGCTGACCGGATATTTCCCCTTCTTCAACCGCGCATGGCAGCTTTACCGGAGTGGAGCACCCGCACAGAAGCACTGTGAACAACAACCCTGCAAATAAAGACAATAAACGCATCTTACGCTCCTTAAAATAATATCAAAGTTAAGTAATATTATATCAGCACTGGCCCATTTTGCAAGGATAAAAACCGACATACTTGGGCTATTAAACGTAAAAAAATTGTTATGCTTGAGTTCTAGTAGTTTTTTAATCCAGCTAATTTAATAAATAGATGGTGTTGGTTCCTGAGATGCACAGATGATTGTTCCACTTATTTCAATAATTATTAGCTGGGCAGGCCAGATAATAATTGCATCAGGAAGATTTACGAACGGCACTGATGTAATAAAGACAATGCTGCTTTGTCATTCAAGGGGAGTTGTGCAGCCTTATTTTTTCAGTTTATAGATAAATAGGTTGTCGACAAAACAGGAGTCCTGCGGGCTCTGACCGGAAACCGCGATACAATAGACCAGTTGGTCCGCACCGGCCGGAACCGTCAGGATTCCGGCTACTTTGGTCCATTCAGCCTTGCCGGACGGGAAAAAGCAACGTTGAAGAGCCGGAGCCATGAAAACCCCTTTTGCCCGCCAGCTTACCGTCAGGCCGCAAAGTCCGCCACCGGTATTGTAACAGTCGAATCCCGCCAGGTACTTTTCGCCGGGTTTGACTTTGAAAAAGCGGTTAAGGCTGCCGCTTTTAATATCGGTGAATCTGACCGATGTTTTGCCGGAAAGAGCTTTGGTGTTACAGAGGGAAATATTGGGTTTTATCGATCTGGGCCAGACCCCGAATGTCGAGTCTTTAAGATCATTCAATCCTTCAAAATCAGGCCGGGGAACCAGATTCTTCAGGCTTCCGTTGCCGGCTTGAATCAGTGCCGCTTTGAGCAGTTCACGATCCTTTTGACTGACTTCTGCCGGTTTACTCAAGTCAATCAGTTTGCCTTTGCTGTCAGTGATTCTCAACCAGAATCCCCAACGTTTCAACGGCGATTCGTGATTCTGGGCGACCATTACGGTGATTGTATTTTCTCCCGCCTGCAGCCGGACATTGACCTGGCGTTTGTCCGGGCAGTCCGCGTCCATGCCCTCCCGGTAATAGACGAGCCGGCCGTTCAACCATATTTTAAATGGATTGAAGCTGTCGGTTCTAAGCTGGACAATTTGCGGCATTCTTGAGTTTACCGTGGTAACGGCGTAGGCATAATAAACGTTATTGGCGGCTCTTTCCTGTTTGAACGCGGCCCGAAAATCAATAAAACCTTCGGGCGAAATGTATGGTTTGGCTTTTACCAACTGCGTATCCAGATAAAATTTGTCATTTTTCACGGTCAAAGGTTTGGCGACAACCACGCCGTCACGTTTATTATTATCAAACGGCCCAACCAACTGCCAGTCGCGGATAAAGCCCATTTGTTTGTAAAAGACTTTTGCCATATTCTTTTTGACCGCGGTGGTAATGCGTCGTTTGGCGTCTACGGTTTCAAGATAGAATTTATTTTCTTTGCCAAGTTTGTCGATGGCGTCGTATATCTTTGCGGCGTCCTTACAAGAGAGCTTGTAATCGCGCTTTTTCAGGTTCCAGATAAAATGGAGGTACTCTTCCAGATAATTTTGTGAAAGGTTGACCATTTCCAGGCGTTTCTGAATCATCGCATCTGATTTTTTTCCAATAGCCAGGGCCTGATTTAAGTAGTTTCTAGCATTTCTAATCATTTGCGGAGTGAAGAGCTGGTCATATCCGGCTATGCCGAAACGGATATCGTCCTTACACTCCGTTACTTTCGCCAACGTGAGATAATATTGATTCATCGCTTTTCCGGCGGGACCGAAAAATTTATCGCACATGTCTGCCAGCTCTTTTTTCGGATCAAGATCAGGGTTGGTCCGGAAACGCGCCTCCATATAGCGGTTGACAAAGAGCGTCGCGTCGCCTCGCGGACCCTGGTCGTTAATCACGCCTTTGATTCCCATATCATATTGTTTTTTCAGTGCCTGCGCTCTGACCAGATAGGTCGGGCAGGGCAGACTGCCGGTCCAGGATACCGGGTCATATTCATAGGCGTACATATTTGAACACACTTGCTGCCATTTTTTCAGCAACTGCCAGTATTCCAGCGAAGACGGGACTCGCTCATCAGGCATCAAGTGAATTAAGCTTGATGAATCGCGGGTATAGGGGACAAATATATTTTTATGCAATTTGATTGTCGGCGGCAATTTCTTGTTGGCATAGGCATAAAATCCGATTTTTTTATCGGGATATGTTTTTTCGATCCGCTTAGCCACATAATTCGCAAAGGCGGCAACCCTGTTGCTGACACACGGATAACCTTTGGATATTTCACCGGGATTATCGAGTTTTTTACAATTTTCACATTGGCAATGATCGAAATTATCAGCCGGGTCCATTGGAAAACTTGCCGTGGTTGGACGTTTTTTAAAGAACTCCAGCGCTTTCTTGACCATTAACTCCCGTACTTCCGGGTTGGTCGTACAAAGCTGAGTCGGCCGGCGTTTGCCGCCGATCAGAGCGTAATATTCAGGATGACTGTTAAAATATTTACTTGGAGGGATGGCGTAAAGCCAGTAATGCTGAGCGGAGAGCCATTGTTTTGCCGCCCGGCGATTGCGTCGCCGCCAGTCAGGATGGTCTTTGCCCTGGCGCCAGGAACTCTCGACCCGGCTGTCAAATCCGGATTTAATCAATTTCTGTCCGACGGATAACGACAGAGCAGACTTCCGGGGAATAACTTCTCCCATTTTTCCGGGCATGACCCAACGACAGCCCCATTGATCCAGAAGCATATACAAACCGTTGATAATGCCCAGTGAATCCGAAGCTTTGAGGACAATTGCCCGGGGCGAAACATCAATGATACAGTCTTGTTTTGAACCGGCTTGTTTAACGTGCAGCACTTCTGCACGGAGAGGAATGAGGCCGTTAGCGGCGGCAGTCGGCAGCGGCTTTCCGGTTATTTCTTTGAAATATTGCTTGAAATCAGCAATGGTTGAGGCGTTGAGATGATGCTTTCCGCCCGGAAATCCATCAAGGTTCATGTCAAGATAAATTTTTGCTTTGCCCTGAGAAAAGACGTCAACACTCTCATTTGCCGCACAAATTTGCGAACCGCAACAGAGGATAAATAATACCGCTGAAATTATTCTGAATAGCTTGTTCAAATCAGATACTCCATTTATTTGAGGAAATAAAACGATACGAAATAGTATTTTCATATTTATTTATAATTCCAATATTTATTGTAATACGTGTTTCCGATGTTGGCATTAATATTGTTAGCATCGTCACTGCCGACATGCCCGTCGATAAATGCCACAGTAGCTCTTTTTCCGTTGTTATGGCGGTTGCCCGGGAGATTCTGGCCTGCGACAGTTCCGTAGGGACTGACGCCATTGGAACCCAGACTTTCAACCGCCACCATGGTTTTACTCGGCCACTTGACCTGAGTATTTTTTGCGTTCCAGTATCCAACCTGAAGCCAGTAATGATATGCGTAGGACCATATATAACCGGCCGGAGGCGCTACCGCCGCATAAGTCATTGCGTCACGATGGGCTGGATTGTTTACGGTATTTGACGGGCAGTCGAATACCTTTGACATTTTAGCATTTGGCTGTGATGCCGGATCAACATGAACATATTTGGCGATCGAACCCATCCAGAATAATGAACCGGAATATCCCGGATACGGCCCCCATAACCTCGGGAAGAATCCGTTGTTATCAGCATTATACATGACAAATGCCAAACCGATTTGTTTCATATTGGCTTTACATTTAATTTCTTTCGCCTTTTCACGGGCCTGATTCAACGCCGGTAACAGCATTGACGCGAGAATTGCAATTATGGCGATCACAACCAGGAGTTCGATCAATGTGAATCTTTTCTCTCTACTTTTCATTTCTTCACCTTTTCTGTTTTATTCGTTACTTGTTTGTATAAAAATTGCTAAGCGGTCAAGCTTGTTTTTCTATAACATCACAAACTTCGATTTACGTTCAAATGCCGCGGTTATCTTGTTATAGATAATTATGATCAAAAACTTATCAGCATATTGTTTCAGTTATTTCCTTTCTTTTTCCTTGTTACCCTTTATTAGAATACTGTATTTTCTTTGATAATCCTCTGGTAATAATACCAACTGTCCCGTCTAGTTCTGGTTTTTTCCCTGGAATTGAAATCAACCCGGTTCAGCCCGAATTTAAACTTGTAGGCCTTCCGGCATTCAAAAGTATCGAGGTGCGACCAGTAATAATACCCCATGACATTGACCCCGCGTTGCGAGGCCCTTGAAATGCTGCGCAAATGCTCCTGAATAAATTGCCCTCTTTCCCGGTCTTCAACTCCGGCATCTTCCAGGCCGATGCCGTTTTCCGTGACATAGACAAGCGGATTGTTATATTTTTCTTTGATATAGACAAGGCTGTCATATAATCCCTGCGGATATATCCGGAAGCCGTAGTCGGTCTGAACATAAAAGTTTTCCACTGAAGTCGAATCCAGTCTTGTTCCCGCTTCGTGTTTGATCGCTCCCGGGTTATAGTAGTTGATGCCGATAAAATCAACCGGGATAAAATTCTCTTGCAATGCTCCGGCGAAATCTTGCGGCATGACTTCACTGAATTGCCGGTATGCTAAGATTGATTCGGGATATTTCCCCTCAAAAAACGGCATCAGCCACCAGTTGCAAACAATGTCGACCTGTCTGGTCGCGGCCGCCTGATCCTCCGGGTTTCCGGTCGCGGGGTACATAGGGACGAATGCAACCACCGCTCCGATCTTGCCGTCCAGGTGCATTTGACGGTATATTCTGACCGCTTTATAGTGCATTAAAATTAAATTATGAGCAACCTGGAGCGCTTCCTGTAAATTTGCGTGGAACGGAGGAAAGCCTGCCGTCTCATAACTGGAAAACGAAATGACGCTTGGTTCGTTCATCGTACTCCATAATTTGACCCTGTCTCCGAAACGGGTAAAACAGGTTTCAGCATAACGGCAGAACAGTTCGATGACCTCCGGGTTTAACAACCCGCCCATATCTTCAATGTACTGAGGAAGATCCCAGTGGTAAAGATCGACAAAAGGCTCGATGCCGTTTGCAAGCAGAGTGTCAATTACATTATTATAAAATGTAATACCCTCATGATTAACCGAGTCCATGTTCTCAGGAAATATTCTGCCCCATGAAATGGAAAACCGGAAGGAAGTCAAGCCCAGCTCTTTCATGTCCGCAATGTCCTGTTTATAATGATAGAAGAAGTCCGCGCCGTCATCAGGGCTTTTGCCGCCTTCAAAGTCATCCGGGTGTTTCCGGCAAAGCGCGTCCCAGATATTCAGGCCCTTGCCGCCGTCACAAGCGGCGCCTTCAATTTGAAAAGACGCGGTTGCGGTTCCCCACTGGAAGTTTTCCGGAAACATAAATTTAATCATATTTTTTAATCTTTATTTTTAGTATTTATTGTCGATATAAGCAAATGATAAAGTTTGTTTTAATGTTTTTTATTTATATTAAAAAATTGCTTATGTCAGCTATTATATAGGGTTGAAATATTTTTGTCAAGTATGAAAAATATAAAAAACATAGAAAAATATTAAAAATATATAATTAAAAAACATATTTTTTAATATTATGTTTTTTAATGCTTGCATTTTGCCGTTTACGTATTATAATAATATTGAAAGAAGACAAAAGACATGGATAATTGTATATCAGGAAAAACAAATGAATAATCAAAAGCTTAAGACGCCTCCGGGCAGGCCGACAATCTACCGGAAACTTAAAAACAATATCGTCGCGGACATTGCCCGTTCCAAGTTGCAGCCGGGGGAATTTTATTCGACCGAACTGGAACTGAGCAGGCGCTTCGGAGTCGGACGCAGTACCGTGCGTAAGGCGGTAACGGAAATCGAACGGGCGGAATTGATCATCCGCCGTAAGAGGGTCGGATTGCTGGCCGGCGACCGGATAAGCTCTTTAAGCAGTTCCAGTCCTGTTGCCGGAAGGCGGGTTTCAAGTCCTCCGAGGATTGTTCTGGTTCTTCCATTCTGGGATCAGAATGCCGGAGGATTTTACAGCAATAACATAATAACTGAACTGCGCTTGCAGGGAAACGGGGATAACTGGATAATCGATGTCCGCCCCTATGATGACGCGCTCAACCATATTGGTCCTGATGTTGAAGCGGTTATTGCCGTTGACCCCAGGAATCATGGTACTTGTGCCAAATTACAGGCAATGTCGGAGAACAATATCAAAGTGGTTGTAATAGAGCCGCCGGACACTCGTTTTGATTTTGCCGTTTGCATTCGCCCGAATATGTATAAGGCAACAGTGGGCATCGTCAAGGAATTTATCAATCTGGGCCATAAAAACGTTGGAATAATCAACAGCTCACTTGACCATGATACCTACCGGCAGTTACTGCAGGGGTTTATAACTGCCCACCGGGAATGTCAATTGCCGATTCATCCTGATGCGATAATCCAGTACGGGGAACTTGATTTTTCGCGACTTGATGTCGATGTCAGGAATATTACGGCCTGGATATGTTCTAATGACGGATGTCTGGATTTTATTGCCCGGGCATGCAATATCAATCATTTGAAAGTGCCGGAGGATATTTCAGTTATAGGGGTTGATGACCCTGGCGACAGTGTCTGTCATTCGCTGGGAACGACTTTGTCGGTAATGCGGCCTGATTACAGTTTGGTCGGTGAGTTAATCCACCAATTGATCCATAACTGGTCGGAATACAATCCCGGCGATATTGTTGAACTGCCTATAGTCAATATTCCCAGAAACAGTATCGGCCCGGTAAAATCATCATAATCCTGGATGTTTTCATACATTTAATCGCCAAATAGAATACCTTGATCTTTCAATTGTTGATAAGAGTTTTGTTTTTTTTATTTTTCACAGGTTGACAAAATAAAATTTTAATGTATAATTTAAATATGACTTAGCGGTAAGTCACTATTTTTTAGTTTTTTGACTTACCGCTAAATCAAAATATAAAAAAGGTTTTATTTTATGCTTGTCACCCAGAAAAAAGTTAGACTTGCCGATATAGCGGCGGAAGCCGGGGTCTCGACCGTTACAGTTGCGAAGGCCTTGAATCGTACCGGTGGGAAGAATGCCCGGGTGGGAGCCGCGACTGCGGCCAGGATTCGTGAAATTGCCGATCGTTTGAATTACCGGCCCGATTCGATAGCTCAGCAGCTTGCCGGAAAAAAAAGTAAAATAATCGGGGTGGTGATGGACAGTTGCGCGCCGCAAATTCATCACGAAAGATTGTCCAAAATGGAAATGTATGCCGCGGGCAAAGGTTATAAATTCATGATTGGGCAGTCGCATGAAGACATCGAAAAGACTAAAGCTTATGCCTATGAATTTGCCGCCTATGGAGTGGAAGGGATAATTTGCATGTCTCATCTTTATCATGGAGCTGAGAAGGAAATTTCGCAAATATTCAATAATGTCGCCAAGACTGTTTTTATTGAAAAACCTGTTGGTCTGAGTAATTCATACAGCGTATCGGTCAATACAAAAGCGGCCTATAAAAGAGCCATTGAATATCTGGTTGAAAATGGCAGGAAAAGAATTAGTCTGCTTCAAATTAAAGGTTTTTTTGAGGATGACTCGATGCGGCTCCGTAAATCATATTATCTCGATGGGCTCAAATACTCTAGCTTGCCGCTTGATGAAAAACTAATTCAGAGTGTTTCTGTTGAGGACCAGACAAATGAGGCCAGCTATTTGCCGGTGATCAATGAATTGGTATTTGAGCAAAAAGTCGACGCTATAATCGCAACTAATGATGAAATGGCGGCAATGGTTATAAAAATACTGCAAAAGCAAAAAGTGAGAATTCCGGAGGATGTTTCCGTGATCGGGTACGACAATACCGTGGTGTCTAAACTGGTTACCCCGTCTATTACCACTTTTGACCAGAATAATGATGAAATTTCAAAAGCAGTGGTTGATCTGCTGCTTAAAGTGATAAACGGGGAGAATATCCCGCCGGAAAAACGTAATATAATTATTGACCCGCAACTGATTCAAAGAGAATCGGCATGATATAATAAAATATTTTAAAATCAGGAGAAAAAATGAAAAACAGAAGTTTGGAACGGTCGGGTATGTTTACGCTTATTGAG
Organism: Victivallales bacterium; assembly: GCA_963678305.2. Lineage (GTDB taxonomy): Bacteria > Verrucomicrobiota > Lentisphaeria > Victivallales > Victivallaceae. Next base: position 271,905 of record CAXXVV010000017.1, on the reverse strand, counting down.
TTGCTTGTAGTAATAGCAATAATTGCTATTCTAGCTGCAATGTTACTTCCGGCATTAAATAAAGCTCGGGATAAGGCTAAAAGTATAACTTGTTTGGCGAATCTTAAACAAATAGGTATGGCATTGAACCTGTACGCTGATGACTACACCGGAACATACCCGGCATATAAAACTACAACTTATTGGACTAGTTATGACCGGGAATTGGCAACTGGGAAATATCTTGTCGCCAAAGGTTCAATAGGTACAGTTTGTAATGATGTATTTCGTTGTCCCGTTATGAAAGCCCCGGGATTTGGGGTCGATACAGATTATAATAAGATTCGTTTTGGAACTTATGTATATAACAGTGGTTTGATAAATTATTATATCGGAAACTATAATGATTACGCTTTAAAACTTACTTTCTGGCCGGTTCGCAACAAAATGAAGAAGACTTCACAGGCGGTATGTGTGGCAGATGGAAATAAAGCGACAAACTGGTTGCAGTCAGCCACTATTTATTACCCGCATGGTTCCGCTCATCCGGACGGACAATCTAATATTCTCTATTGGGACGGACATACCGGACCGATTAGGAAGCTTGTCGTGAATACTTATTCAATAGACTGCCGCCAGGCAAGCTCCACGTTTTACACGAGTTTATAAATTAACAAGGGATGCGAATGAGTAAGTTTTTATATGAATTATTCAGCGGGATTATAATTTTATCATCAGTATGTGCTTTTGCTCAGAACAGCCAGGTTTCTCCAGATAGTGCAATGTCTGAGTATAATATTAAGGAGCCATATAAATCAAAGGGCCTGACTCATGTAGATATTTCTATGCAAAAGAAGCTGCCGCCTCTGGTTATTGCCAAAGATGGCAAAGCCTCAATCACGATAGTTTGTCCGAAGGAAAAGTATTATCGTCAGACGGCGGTTTTACTGAAAAAATACCTGGAGCAGGCAACCGGGGCTAAATTTGCTATTACGGATAAAATACCGGCAAAGGGCAGGGGGATTTTTATCGGAAACTGTAACTTGCCTGAAGTTGAAAAAATATTTAAAAAGGCCCAGGTATTGCCGGACGAAAGTTTTATAATTGAAAGCATCCCGCAGGGAATTGTTCTGGTCGGTAAAGATGCGTTTTGTAAAAATCGTTTAAAGCAAAGTAAGGCTTTAAACGTCCATGACCGCAAACAGAGTCGCGGCACTTTTTTTGCCATGACGGATTTCCTTGAAAGATTGATCGGAGTCAGGTTTTACTTTCCCGGAATAGGTATACACGTTCCCAATTTGCGTAAGTCGGAAGTGTTAATTCCTCCTGTTTCATACTGTGATACACCGGTTTTTGATTTTCGTGACCTCGGATACGGCGGGGGAATTGATTTTAAGCTTTTGAAAGCCAGTATTCAGGATGTAAGGGATTGGAACTTGTTGTCAAAACTTGCCGATGTCAACATGAAAGAGGCTTGGCATACTGATACAAAATGGCCTGAGGTCTTCGGAAAAACGCACCCTGAGTATTTTGCTTTGCGGAAAGACGGAACCAGATGTGTCGGTGACCGGGGAAAATTTTCTTCATACAGGTGTTATTCCAGTGAGGCGGGTTTTCAGGCCCATATTAAGGCAATTGACGATTATTATAAAACCGGAAAAGGGGAAGAGCTATTTGTTACGGAAAGGTTTGCCCCTAATAAGAGATATATCAGTTGGGGGATTGCGGACGCGTTTGGCGGTTGTAATTGTGAGAACTGCCGTAAACTGACAGATAAGGATTCTGAATGGGGAATGTATTCAAACATGATTTGGAAATATGTTCTGAAACTGGCAAAAGAATGCAAAAAAAGATGGCCGGATAAGATAGTGAAGCTGCATCTTTACGGAAGATACCGGGAAATCCCGAAGTTCGTGGAAGAGCAAAATCCGGGTAACCTGCTCATAAGCTCGGTCAGGCCGGGAATGGATAAGTCATGCGCGGCTTTCTTAAAAGAACCCGGAATGTATGCCGGCAGCGTAAGGCTGGTAAATTATTTGCGGAAATTGTCGGCGGAAAAACCGTATATATGGCTTCATTATCCCCATGCTCCTTTTGTAAACACTGGACAGAGAATGCCTTATCTGGCGCCGCACTATTATAGAAAATTCTTTCTTGAAAACAAAGATAAACTGAGCGGGGTGCTTTTTAACGGACATCGCACTTATTCTTATGGTACTGACGTGCCTATGCTTTACATGATGTACAAGATGAGCTGGAATCCGGATCTGGATGTTGACGCCTGCGTAGATGAATACTGTAAGGTTATGTTCGGCCCGGCCGCGGAGAAAATGAAAGAATATTATACTACGGTGATTGATTGCTGGGAAAATACAAAATTAAAGAAAGTCCCGCAAGGACCGCTTAGCAGAAGCGTGCCGAAATCTTTTTATTGGAAAGAGGTATATCCCCGGAAACTTCGGGGACATCTTGAAAAAGTTCTCCTGGAAGCCCTTGCAAAAACTAAAAAGGGTACAATATATAATGAGCGGGTAAACTTCATGGTTAAAGGAACCGCTCCATTTTTTGATGCCGGACGCTATTTCGATGCCGGGAAAAAAAATATTCTCACCTGTTATTATCGAAAGCCGGAAAAGCTTGATGGTTTGCCCCGCACCTGGTGGCGGGACGGAGTAAAAGGATTCTCATTTGTCAGAAACGACAACGGTAAACGGGATCAGGAAAACCTGAAAGGAGAGATTTATTTAAGCCATGATGATAAAAAACTTTATATTGGCGGTAAAATAATCTCAAAAGATAATTTCATCACCAGGGGCAAAGGTAAAAAATCTCCACGGGATTCAGATATTTGGGCTTATGATTCGCTTGAAATATTTTTATCCACCGAGCAGCCGGGCATGAAAGAGGCCGGACTTCTGCAGCAGAGCCAGTACCATCAGATAATCGTTGACCCGGACGGTTCGATATATGATGCTTATCAAAAAGATATCGCGGTCAATTTGAACATCGACTACAAGGTAATCAATCAGAAAAATAGAATGTATTTTGAAATGGCGATTCCGTTCAGTGAACTGAAATGTGTCAAGCCGGAAGAAGGCAGTAAATGGTACGTTAACTTTTACTGGAACCGGAAACGTGACGGCAAGCATCAGTCCTACACCTGGGCGGGGACCGGAAGGCATCACGATACTTCAAGGTTTGGCGAACTTGTATTCAGCGAAAAGAAGCCGGTCAAGAAAAGAAAATAATTGTTATTAACTACCGCGTAGGGGATTAACCCCCTCTTATTATAATTGTTTTTATTTCCGTGTATGAAGCGGTACATCGAACCGGGACATTCCTAATATTGTTTTCTTAACAAAAAAACGACAGGAATGAATTTCCCTGGGAACGCGGACGTCCCGTCCGCATTACAAAGTCTGCCAATTGAAATAGTTAACCGCGTTCTGCGCGTTGTCGGGAAAAACAATAATTCAGCTTGAAAACCAACCGAAAAGTAATGCTCAACTTTATTAAGTGAACAGCATTATGGAGGTTCCCGTCGCCATCCGTCATACGGATTAAAAACATTTTTTTTCAATGCGGGTATTGACAAGTGTCTATCGATAGTGTATACTTGAGACAGTATGAGACACTTGGAGATTTAAATGCAACTGATAACCGCACCCAGTAAAACCGAGCAGATCGTGGAGATCCTGCGCAGCAATATCAAAAAAGGTAAACTGCTGCCAGGTTCCAGGATCAGCAGCGTTCGTGACTTGTCGGAACAGTTCAGTGTGAGCAAACGTATAATTGGCTGCGCGCTTGAACTGCTTGAGAGTGAAGGTCTTATTCGAAGAGAACATGGACGCGGCGTTTTCGTTGAAGACACCAACCAGGACGATGAAATCAATATCTACATGTTGCTGTGGGGACTCCGCAACGAACCTAACAACTATCTTGATGAAGTGATAAAAATAAGCTATCCGCCGGTCCTCAAAGACAAGTTCAGTTTCTTTATCCGCACCGTACTGGCCAACTCCGAGGAGTACGGGGATCTGGAAAGAGAAATAGCCCGGATTAGAAACCTGCCGCATATCCAGTGTGTCCTGGTCAATACTTGTCCTTTTAAAAAAGAGCAAATCAAAAAATTGAATAAGCTGCCGTGCCCGGTCGTTTTCTTTGGCGATTCAAAATTTGGAGCACTTGACGATATGGCGCTGAACCTGGTTACCGGCGATAATAAACTCATCGGTAAAAACTGTGCGAAGTTCATGGCGCAAAATGATTACCGGGAAATAACTTTTTTCTCAATGTCCCGTGAATCTTTTTTCTATGAATTGTTTTGTGAAGGGGTATTTGATGAAGCCGAAAAACAGGGTATGGATATTGCCTTTTACGAAATTCCCACCGTTCATGATTTGCCGGCGGAAACAATTACTGAAACTTACGAGAAATATATTGCCGAGGCCCACGCTAACGGGCATTTGAAGCGGCCGATCTTAATCAATGCCTTGATGGAAAAATATTTTGCGCCGGAGGCGGAAAAATACGCCAGGTATCAACAGGAGCCGCCGATAATCATTCCAGAATTCAGTTCTGAGTATCTTAATACTTATTACGACGTTATTTTTGAGACAATTGATAATGTTGTGAAAAAACCGAACGAGATTCATAAAGAATTATTTGATGTCCAATTTGTTTTGACCGACTGGAATTCAAAAAAAAAATATCTCTCGGCAAATGGTAACTTTGAAATAATAACTTGAACAACAAAAAAGGAAAAGGAGAATGAAAATGCAAAAGAAATTTTTCACGCTGATCGAGTTGCTTGTTGTGATTGCAATTATCGCAATTCTGGCTAGTATGCTGCTGCCATCGTTGAATAAGGCCAGAGAACGGGCAAGGGCAATCAGGTGTACCAGTAATCTCAAACAGATCGGACTTGGAGTAATGGGGTATGTTGACGCCTATAACGGTTTTTTGCCGCCTGACGGGATTAAAAGCCGGTTCGGCGGTGAGCGAAAATATTGGGTAAAGCTAATTTACACATTTGCTACCGGTACAGAGGAACCGGGTTCCGGGGCTTATGATGAAAGATACTGGTATCTGCCGAACGGCAAGTTCTCCAGTAATATCTTCTGTTGTCCCTCAAGCACCTATTCGCTTCGCGGCAGTGACTATGTATACATCAGCGGCCGGGTTAGCTACGGAGTTAACTTTGAAACCTTCAACTATTCCTATGCGACCGGTGAGAAATTTTTGATTAAACCTTCCTCGGTAAAACACGCATCTTCAACTATTTGGGCGGCAGAATCCACTTGTAATCCTGATTGTTCTATCATTATTGAGCCAAGGTGGAGTCTTGGAAACTGGTATGACCCGAGGTTGAGGCACGGCAGTCAGTTTTCCGACGAACAGGCAAAGACTGACGATACTTTTATTCCGATAAACAAAGGACGCGGCAACTCGCTCTTTCTCGATGGTCATGTTGACGGCCTGAGTTATGACCAGATGCGCGGAGACTATCAGAATCTCTTCCGAATTGTTAAAAGACCATAATCCTACAGGAAATAAATATATGATTTACCGAATTGCCACCTTAACGATCCTGCTCTTTGCCATGTTTGAAACCTTTGCCGGGGAGACTATGATCTATGATTTTTCCAAAAGTAAAAAATATAAAGTAGCACCCGCATATATTAAAACGAAGGCTAAAAAACGAGGCTTCAGTTACGCTAAGAATGATAAACCGGCAAGGTTGTGGTATGAGTCGGCCCCGGGGCGCGACATCTATTCCTGGGCGGTAAAGGATTTGGATATTCAGGGTTATGACAAAATAATGCTGGAGTATAAATGCAATACTGATACTTTTCTGACAATCGATCTGTGGTATGACGGGAAGATGGTCAACCCAAGACTAGTCAGTTATGTCAAAGGAACCGGAAAATGGGAGAAATTATTATTTCCGGTGCGCGGCAGGAAATTGAAAATGGCATTCAGCATCAGCGAGACCGGGCCGCAGGGGAAAGATACAAGCGGAGCCGTCAGGGAAATTCTTTTCAAAGGGATTTCCGGGATCAATCTTAAGTCGGAAAAACCAGCGAACATCAAAACATCCAATAATATAGTGATTCCCAAACCCAGGGAGGAAGTGTACGGGAAGCGAAGTATTTGTCTGTTTGATAAAACTCTGAAAGCCGGTATTAATATTGCGAATATAAGAACAGACACGGCCGCCGCGGCATTTGAAACTTTTATCGAGGGAATGGCGGAACATGCGGAGATAAAACTTGATAAGAAAAATCTCCTGAACTCGAATGGTAAAGATGTTTTAATCGTCTTTGATATTGCGGGGCGAAATAAACTGGCCGCATTGCTGAAAGTCAAAATCCCGTCTAAGCCGGAAGGATATGAAATTAAATGTGGGAAATATCAGGGAAAAGACGCAATCATTGTCTCCGGCCGGGATACCGCCGGATTGTTCTGGGGAATTCAAACCTTGCTTCAACTTTTAAGTAAAGAAGGCGAAAAAGTTTGTATTCCAAGCTGCTGTATCAGGGATTGGCCGGGCTTTTCATATCGTTCAATGGGCGGCGGCAGTATCGACTTGATAAAGCAAAATCTCAAAGCAAAGATCAATGTCAACTTTTGTCCCGCCTGGGATAACCGTATTAAGGGCAAATGGGATAATCCGCCGGAAAAATATCGCAAACAGATAGTTGAGAATATTAAATATTGTCGACCCCGTGGCGTTCAAATCAACCAATGGGTGGAGCCGTATGACCGGCGCAGTAAAAACAATATTGTCTGCAGTGACCCGGCTCAGGTCGATGCTTATTACAAAACGTTTAAAATAGGATTGGAGCAGGGCAACCGGGTTATTACCATCGGTTTTGACGACCAGGTCAGGGTAAAAGACGCTTTGCAGCCGCAGGACCTGAAAAAATTCGGTTCCGACATAAAGGCTCACGCCAGTCTTGTCGCGGATATTGCCAAACGGGTTAACAAGGATTATCCGGGAACAATTGTCTGCACGGTCCCCAAGACTTATCAGTCGGTAACCGGAGTTGATGTAAAAGGCTATTATGACCGGGCCGGGGTTCCGGAAAGTGTGGTAGTCATGTGGACCGGGGAGTCAACCGTTACTTTGAGTTATCCTGAATATAAAGTTAAAACATTCGAGAACAGTATTGAAGGCAGAAGATTTGTGATTTTCGATAACACTTTCTGCCAGACACTTGGGGAAGGGCGCCGCCTCACTCTTTTTGAAACCTTTGCCCAGGGCTATAAAAGTCTGGCAGAGAGTAGGAAATGCCTCGGTTTCCATGCAATGGCCGGTTTCAGCCGCACTGAATTGCGTAAGATCAAGGCTTATCAGATGGCTGATTTTATGTGGAACCCTGAATTGTTCAATCCGGAACTTTCCCGGAGCAGGGCAATGGCCAAAGTAGCTGGCGTGAAGGCGGTTGCTCCTTTACTTGAATTTCGTTATTATCTGATGAAAATAGCCGAATTGTTCCCGATAGAAAAACCGGTAAAAAAATTGAAAAAAGAATTTGTCGCTCGTACGGTTGTCTCTAATGAAGAACTGGCGGATTATTTAAAAATCCTTGATAAAGCAAGTGCAGCGGTTATTGCGGTTGAAAAGAATTCGAACAATAAAAAACTGGTAAATGAACTTAAATCTTTGCTTAAGAATGCCCGGGGAATGCTGAAATTCCTTAATCGGGGTAGAAAAGAACATAAAGTTGTTGAGGGGACGGCTGTTGATTTCGATCTTCTGAAAGATGCCCGGGGCGGGAAATATTTTAAATTATACAGCCACATGTGCGCGGCAAAACCGGGGGTGGCTGTCTATGGCGGCAAAGTGCCGGGTAAAAACCGCCTCTCGTTTGCGTTCGTGATGAAAAAACACCCGGCTAATGACGCAAAATTGACCATTGAAGGACAGGACGATGATAAATCTGGCGTGACATCAATACAGATTATTTTGAATGGCAATACTGTCTTTAAGGGGAAAAATCCTTTTGCCGAAAAAGGCTGGAGTGTTAAAACATTTCCTGTAGACAAGACGTTTTTTAAAGTTGGAGAAAACCTTCTCTCTATTGAAAACCTCGAGGACTCTGACAGTTTCGCGTCAAAATGGTTTATGCTCTCCCGGGCCGGTCTGTCTTTTTGATCTTTTTTTTGTTTCCATTTTTCATGCTTATTTATACCCTCTTTGTAAATAAAGTGGTAATATTTTATATTTATTTATCCATGAAATAGTTAGATGTACAAGCGTGATGATGGTTCCCTTATGATAAATATTGGGACAGAAAAAGAGATTATCTGATGGAGGCAAATGAGAGAGTGATATTCGCTTTTTTTGTTTATATTTATTTGTAAGTGTTTAATTTATAATACTATAATATTGTCTCTTGTTTGCTTTGTGTCTGGTTGTTGAAAGTAACCTTGCTCTGCTGATTCTAATCTCCAATTTTGTTTTTCTAACACTTTTCTAATGTTTTTTTATTGATTTTTTATTTTCCAGTGGTATTATTATTTTATGACTTATAAAGGAGCGTTGATATAATGGGAAATATGATCAACTTTCGATTATTCTGTTCGCACTATGCATTTTGGGTGTGGAATTAGATATTTTTCCTCCTTATACTGCTGAAATGGATATTTTGGTATTTTCGTTACTGCCGCTGGATAAAGCAAGTACTCCTGAAACTTTGGATGAATGTCATGTATAAACGAAGAAACTTTACGCTTCTTGAAATATTGATGGTGATTGCGATAATCGCTATCTTGATGGGACTGCTGTTGCCCGGGTTGTCAGAAAGCAAAACAAGAGCTCGTTTTGTTCGCTGGTTTGCTTTCAACAAGCAATGCAGCAGGGATCCGGCTTGTTCGGTTAATTTCAATTTTCAGGAAGGCGCGGGCAATATCATAAACAACTCAGCTATTGGCTGTGAAGACAAGGGCTTTGATCTGCAGCATTATACCGGGGTCATTAAAGGTGATTTTGAGTGGACTTCGGGACGCTGGTGGAAAAAGAAAAAGGCCATTCAGTTTAACGGATCGAATACCTATATTGAACTGAACCGGCAATCGGCGGTTGATTTTACCGGAAAAGACAGTTTCACGATTGTCGTCTGGGCTAAATTTGACCGTTTCAGGCGCTGGGACGGGCTTTTTTCCAAGTCATACTGGTATTCTCCGCCGACCGGGTTTGCCCAGTACGATCTTTACTATGACGGTACTGCATATTCAGACCGCGAGGCTTCCGGCCAATTTGAAGTTGATGTAACGACCCAGTGTATCGGTTTTGACAATGAAACCGAAGATGGGCATAAGAACGTCACCCTGGATACTGAAAACTGGTTCTGCATTGCACTGCGGAATGAGGGAAAAGCTGACGGTAATGGAACTATCAGCGTGTTTATCAATGGCGAGAAACTGGTGGCACGCGGTACCAATTTCTGGATATCGGAAGTTCAAAAATGTGAAGCCAGACTCATAATTGGTGCAATCCGCTGGTATCAAGCCGGCCCCGACGGTCCGACTAAGGAGGGCGTTATCAGAAATCATTTCAAAGGCAAGATAGATGAATTTATTGCGTACCGCAAGGCACTGTCGGACGGCGAGGTGAAAGGTCATTATCTCATGGGGATAAATCGCTAGTTAAGTAAAAAACTATGATCGGGTCAAATTGTTTTAGATGCTGAATATAATTAAGGAAAATATTTTATGGTTCATTTCCTGGACCACCGGCGGCAAGGTCAGCAAATTCTCTGACTTATGCGGAACCGCAGCCGGCATTAGAATTCTTATATTGTCTCTGCTTATTTTAGGCAGTGCGGTGTTTCTTGTATATCGCTTAAGCTCGAGTTTTTCCCAAAAAGATAAACCTTCTGAAATCATCACTCTTTGTTTTGATTGCGGTAATTATGAAAAAAGAGCCTTGACCGGCTCGATTGCAAACGCCAGATGCTCAAAGTGCGGCGGAAAGATTGGTGAAGCCTGGCATTGTCCGGATTGTGAAAAAGATTTTCCATTCATTCTGCCGAACGACGCGATCGAGGGCAAGGCCAGCAGACAGAAAGCCTGGGAAGCGGTAGACAAAGCCTACCGCTGTCCGCATTGTAACTCACAGAATACCCATTGTTTGACTCATGGATGTCACCGATAACCGGCTGATATTTTACGCCGGCCAGCATGAAAACTGATTATTGAGCTTTGCCGGAAACCGTTTCATGGGCGGCTTTACGGATAACTTCCGCCTCTTGAACAGTAACACCTTTGGGCAGGAATTTACTTTTTCTGGAATCTGTACCCAGAAAGAATTCACGCCAGACCAGTGCCGCCAGCAGTTTGCCGCGGTTATTGGCATGGTGATCGTAGATAATTTTCGTCGCCCCGGTTTTGCGGTGTTTCCACCATCTCCAGCCAATACACAACGTGCCAGTCTGATCGGGAAGATTAGGACGTTTGAATTTTTTCAAGTCGAGATTCTGATCGGGTTTAAACTTCCAGATGCCTCTGACTTCCTGAAAGGCGTCTCCGACCGGAATTACTTTCAGTCCGCCAAGTTCAGCCGCAATGCCCCTATAGGCGTCTCTGAGGTCACGATACATCTGTTCCTGAGTTTTCTTTTTGGTTTTCAAGCGTTTATTATCCACCCGGTCAGCCCAGGTTTCATAAACTACTATTTTTGCATCGGGACAATATTTCTTTATGTATTTATATAGATTTGCGGCATAGGGTCTGTAACTTGCCGGTATATCACTTTTTGCACTGAGCTGCTGCAGTGAAACATAATCCCATTTCTGAGCCTGAAGCATTTCTTTCAATGATGCTTTCTTCTTGCCCAGTTTGTAAGGTTTTCCGGCCGGATCATTCGGGTTTTTCTCGTGCTTTTCCACCAGGTTCCAGTGTTTTTCCAGAGAGCATCCTCCGATCAAAGCATTAGTCACCTGTAACTGATTTGCCGGATCTTCGGCGTTGAGATTACCTTTAAACTGAGTTGCGTTTCCGAGAAAGCTGTTGCCGATTCCGAGAACTTTAACGGTCTTTGCTGTGGCGATTTCCGAGAGGAGGATAAAACATAAAGATAGTAAAAATACCCGGATTTTGCGATTTTTCATAACGGACCTTTCATTAATTATTCCGATTTTTCAAAACCCCTAATCTACATTGCAATCAGAAAAAATCAAGAACCGGACAGGGGGATTTTTTCGATAATAGATAAACATAATAAATAAACATGTAATTTATTAATAAAATACAATAAGTTTGTTATTAATATCTTATGTTTATTTATTAGTGGAGGGGGATTGCTTGTTCCGCCCTTGTGATGATCTCATCCTGTTCAAGCGGAGAAAGATCTATGAAACGCGCATTCAGTCCGGCGATGCGAACGACAAGATCGGGATATTGTTCAGGAATATCCCGGGCTCTGCGCAGCATGTTCGCATCCAGTGCATTGATTTGCAGTTCCTGGCCGCCCGATTTGAAAAAGGTTGAGACTATTGCTGTGAGGACGTCGGTTCCAAACTGGCCCAGCTGTAGTGTCAGGTTTAAATTGTAAATGCCCGAAAACCAGTGTGACGCATTTAACTTTGCGACGCTGTTGAGTAAAGAGGTCGGCCCTTTCAACTGGGTGCCGGTAATCGCGCCGATACTGTCAGCAACCGGGTGTCCTGCCTTGCGTCCGTCAAGGGTGTGGCCGATTCCGGCGCCGTCAATATGATGTAGCGAACGCACAACATGGCAAAGAGCAAAAGGCGGTAATCCGGCATTGTTTGCCACTTTGCGTAAAGCGCGATCCCGGCGTTTGTTAAGTTCAATTCCGAGTTCATCAACATAATCATTATCATTGCCCCAACGGGGTACGCTCGATATCAAGTTAAGAACTTTTAAATCCTGTCTGTCTACTCCTTCAATCAGTTCCGGTAATTTTAGTTTATGGTGTTTGACTACTAAAAAATCAACCACTGCCAGAGCATTTATCGCGTTGGCGGTGCCGCGGATGTAAACTCCATATACATTGGAGTAGGTCATCCCTTTGAGTAAATCCATGCCGGATTCAACGCAGCCATGACAACAGGCGCCGGTGAAAGGAAACGGCATCTCTTTTATATGTTTCTCTATTTTGTCCATACGCTTTGCCAAGGCATTTTCTATACGCTGGTGCACCTGATCCTCGTATAAATCCAGGATTTGTTCTGTTGTAATATCATTTGAGCTTATACCACGAATAACCAGGTCGAGAATTTTCAGGTCATCAAAGCCCATGCCAAGAGAAAATGCGGTCTGGCAGCAATGCCCCGGGATACCCAATTCATTGCATCCTATAACGCAATAATTATTGGCATGTTCCAAGGTTACTCCGGCTTCCAGTAATCCCGGGATGATTTCATGATCATTGACCAGCATCGGCATGGAACGTCCATGCTCAAGCATTTTCATTGATTTACGCATGGTTTCAACATTTATATCCCTGTTCCAGCGCAGGAATAGTTGGGGATCGTTGACAGGCGTTTTATCAAATGCTTCAAGAAATGTCCGGGTGATTTCAATAAAATTATTTTCATCAGCGGCAGCGCCGCCAAGGGTGATGGCCTGGGTCTTCGAGCCGCGTCCCCAAACGGGATTAGCTGCGATCTTCAATAAAAAAGCCCTGATTAAATTTACCGCTTGATCCGGTTGTTCTTTTACTTCCGTATTAAAACGTGCAAGGATTCGATCAGGCAGGCCAATTGAGATTGAAAAGCCTTGCCCTTCAATGACCGTGGCAAGATGAACCAGAATGATCGACTGAAGGCCTTCAAAAAGATTTCGTGCGGGTTTCGCCGGGACATGACGGCAGGCTTCCGCTATTCTATTCAAACATAGTCTGATTTGCGGATCAGGGCAATTCGAGGCCGCGTTTGCTGTCGCTTCCGCATATCTTCCGGCCCATTTTATAACGGCAGAGCAGGTTATCGCCATTGCTTCGCGGTATTGAATATTCTCTTTGGTTCCTTTGTTCTTATGTTCTTCGATCCGTTTGAGTATTGTCTCAAGTCCCTGATTGACCACAAGGTCGAAATCAATGCTCAGATGTCCGATTCCGGAGTTTCCGCCAAAACTTTTGTCTGCCCAGTACTGGCGAATCTCAGCCGGAATCTTGTCATCAAGAAAATTCGTAAGCGTGGGATTTTCAAGTTCAATTTGGCGACTGGAGCTGAAGCCGAATTCCGGAAACAGAACCCATCTGCGGAATCCGGATGAGACGTTTCCGGCAAAAACAGGATTACTTTGCAGGTCTAAAGTCATATTGTCAAGAATGTGCTTGAAGGTCAATGCCCGAAGTAATAACGCGGGTTGATTCGAGTATTTTTTATGTGCTTCAGTTGCCAGCATTGCCCGTTCAAGGCAAACTGTATCCTCTTTTGAAAACAAGTCTTTTTCAATCGATTTTATTAAATTTTCCATAAGCCGGAAATTCATTTTGAACAAGTTTTGAGTAGTTATCCGCAATAACGAATATACATATACGTCAGCGAGTGGATTTATTCAAGGCGGCAAACACGTCATTTTTAGCGGAATTTGATTAGAATTAAATTTATTGAATGAATTGTGTCAATTAATGGTTCGCAATAATTTAAATATGTTATATATTCAGTAATATGCTTAAAAGCCGACAAGTTTTGTTCGAGTCATCCATGATGATTTGATTAAATCTTATAAATCACATTTTTAACCAAACCAGGGAAGGAATTACAACATGGCTACAATGGACAACTTACAGGAAGCTTTCGCAGGTGAAAGTCAAGCTAATCGCAAATATCTGGCTTTTGCTAAAAAAGCGGACGAAGACGGCTTGCCGCAGGTCGCTAAACTCTTCAGAGCCGCAGCGGCGGCCGAGACAATTCATGCTCACGCTCATCTGAGAGTAATGGGTGGAATCAAGGGAACCACGGAAAACCTTGAAGAAGCGATTGCCGGCGAAGGCTTTGAATTCCAGAAAATGTATCCGGAATTCCTGGCGGAAGCCCGGGCGGAAGGGAATAAACAGGCTGAGTTTTCATTTAAAAACGCTTTGGCGGTTGAAGAAGTTCATCATGGATTGTACTCAAAAGCACTGGAAGCGGTAAAAGCCGGCAGCGACATGACCGCTACCCCGGTTTTTGTCTGTCCGGTCTGCGGCAATACGGTTGAAGGCAGTGTGCCGGAAAAATGTCCGGTCTGCGGTGTTCCCGGCAGCAAATTCAGCGAAATAGCTTAAAGTTTTAATCCGTACGACGGATGGCGATATACCGCTTTATACTCCGCACTTTGTGCTACGGACGCGGAAATGACACAAAAAAATAAAGGGTTTAATTCCCCGCCCCTTGGGGCGTATCCGTTCGTTAATTTTGCGGCCTCCCGCAAAGCGGGAGTGAAAGGTCGGGCGTAAATACCCCGATGCTTGCATCGGGGATAGCCCTGACCAAAAGCAAAATTTTTATTCTTTCGGGTCTCTTTAAATGTTATCAGGAGTCATTTAGAGAGATCAGGGGAGTTTTATATAGATTTTCTGGCTTGACAAAGCATTCCTGCTAATTCACACGTGAAAATATTTATTCATGTTGTTTATTAATTCTTCCGCATTAAAGCACCGCGGATTATTTTTCATTCGTTCCACATTAAAGTTGCAGAGGGCGTCAATAAGTACGTCACGTGGAATATTCAAATTGCCGAAGTCCAATTCCAAATTTAATTTTGCCGCAATGTTTCTTATTGCCGATCCGGCTTTTTCAGCGGAATCACATGCCAGCAGTTTGATTATATATGACATTCTTTTCTGAACGAATGCATAACCACGTTTGTCATTGCAGTCATAATCCTGAACCGCATTATTGTAGATGATAAATACTGGTAAAAAAAGCGCGACCGCATGCCCGTGCGGTAAGTTAAAATGACTTGTAAAATAATATGATAACGCATGCGGCGCGGTAGTTTTAGTTATATTTATTGCTCGACCGGATAAATTTGCGGCTATCGCCAGTTGCTGTTTGTGCAGTTTTGTCGGATTTGACAAGTCGGGGAGGATGCGCCATATTGTTTTTACGGCTTCAGTTGCATATTCATCTGATTTCAAACTGGAGTTAATGCTCCATAGCGCTTCCAAAGCTTGCGACAAAGCGTCGAACGCATTGATTATTGTGACAGATGGCGGTAGAGACTCGCTGAGACTTGTATCAATTACGGCCAGATCAGGTAAGACAGATGGATGTGATAGCGAGTATTTATTTTTATTGATATACACAACCGCAAATGAAGTTGATTCGCTTCCGGAGCCTAGAGTTGTCGGTATTGCAATCAATGGAATATTGTTTTGATGCACATGATTAAATATAACCGCGTCAGCTATTTTAGCATTTTTCAGGCCGGACAATGCCCGGATGGCTTTTGCCATATCAATAACCGAGCCTCCACCGACAGCAATAATACAGTCCGACTTGCTTTGTTTAAAAAGATCAATACCTTTTGCGATATCATCAAGCTGTGGATTTACCTCGAAGTCATTAAACTGAAATACCTTGCGATTTGCTAATAAACTAAAGAAAATATCCCTGGCCCCGGACGTTATAAAGGAAGATTTACCAGTTACCAGAAATACTGATTTGAGGTTTTTATTATCTAAAATTCCGGTTAATTCATTTATTGTTCCACGGCCTGTTAATATCTTTTGCATCATTGAACAAAGCCCATGAAACCAATTTTATTTTCTAACGGGGAGTTTGTCGGCCGGCCTAAATCAGCCCGGTTGCCTTTTTTTACTTTTATTTCGATAAGATTGGCCCCGCTCATTTTTGCTTTTATTTTATCCAGGACGTTTGCCAGGTCTTGAGGCGTACTGACTGAGTAGACCTGTTTGTAGCCGCAAGATCTGGCAATTTGAGGAAAGTTTATCTTCAACGCGACTGTAGCTTGTCCGCCGACAGAGTCGTGAGCCCCGTTATTTAATATTATATGTAAAAAGGCAATATCGGGGCATTGTCCGGTTATCGCCAGAGACCCCATGTGCATCAATGCGGCGCCGTCTCCATCCAGGCAGCATACTCCGTGTTTGTTTTGACCAATAGCTACACCTAGAGCAATCTGCGAAGCATGTCCCATTGAGCCGACAGTCAGAAAATCTGATTGATGTCCGGCGTCATTTTGTGCTCGGTATTCAAATAATTCGCGAGAAATCATTCCAGTACTTGATAGGAACGCCCAGTCTTTCAGTTTTTCCGCAATCATCCCAATGGCTTCCTCGCGAGTCATGGTCAATTGCACAGGCTCCTGCTTTACAGCATAATCATCAAAGGTATTTTTACGTACAATTAAAGCATAGACTTCATTGTTTGCACGCATGTAATCAACAGCTTTCTTAACCTGTGATTCCGCCTGCAGGGCATCTGACGATAAGATATCATATTTGATCTGCATAGTATCCAATAAGCCTAAAGTGCATTTTCCCTGTTTGATGTGTTGAGGCTCATCTTTTGTCCCAGGTTCGCCACGCCAGCCTATCAACAATAAAACCGGAATATTGTAAACCTCTTTGTCAGTCAATGACAATAATGGATTTACGCAATTACCAATACCTGAATTCTGCATATAAACCAGAGCGATTCTGTTTGTTGCCAGGTGGTAACCGGCGGCAAGGCCAATTGCGCCGCCTTCATTTGCCGCTATAATGTTTTTGTTTGCTGGAAGCTTATCCTTAATATACGCGCAGAAATGTTTTAGTAATGAATCAGGTACGCCGGTAAAAAAATCAATATTATTATTTTGCAGAACATCAGCAAATGCTTTAACTTGCATTAGTCTATCCTCGGAATAAGTTCCAGCAGTTTTTCTATAGACAGGCAATCATTATCAGCCTCCAGTGAGCGGCCGTGAGTCAAGATCGATTCAGCCACTTTGCACATTGCCGGATATGACGCCCTGAGCAAATGATTCGCGTAAATAATAACATTGACTCCCATCTCAATAAACTCTTCTTCGGTAATATGATTATAGGTGGTTGGCACGACAATTATTGGAGTATTTTCATTTTTAGACCGGAATGTACTGCAAAAGCTGCGGATATCATCGCCGTTTTTATTTTTGCTGTGAATCATTATTCCGTCTGCTCCTGCATCGACATAAGCGAATGCGCGTTGTATCGCGTCATCGAGGCCTTTTCCCACAATAAAACTTTCGATTCTGGCAATGATCATAAAATCTTCAGTGATTTGAACTTTTTTACCCGCTCTGATTTTTTCACAAAAATGCTCTATGCTGTCTTGTTCCTGGAAAACACTGGTTCCCAGCAACGAATTCTTTTTTAAACCTGTTTTGTCTTCAATTATAACAGCGGAAATACCGTTGCGTTCAAGAGTTTTCAAGGTGAAAATAAAATGTTCAACCCTTCCTCCAGTATCGGCGTCGTAAATGATGGGTTTGGTGGTGCATTCCAGGACATTGCTCAGGCTGTTCATCCTTGAGGTTATATCAACGGCCTCTATGTCCGGTTTGCCTTTGATTGTCGAGTCGACCAGACTACTGGACCACAAGCCATCGAATTCAATCATTTTGCCGTTTTTGTTCACGCTGCAATTCTCAATAATCAATCCGGTAAGACCGGAATGTGATTCCAGAATCCTGACAATAGGTTTTGCCAGTATAAGCCTCCTCAGGCGTTTCATCCTGTTTTCCGGCGTTATACCAATTTCCTTTAGACTTTTGTTGATCATCGTCGATGAAATTCCTTTGGTATAAGGAATGTCAATCACTTCCCCATGCCATTGTGCCATGGTTTCGATTACCCGTTGTCTGGTATGTTTCTGGACGCCCTCCTTCCAGTCGTCGCCGTGAAGGACATAATCCGGTTTTTCTTTTATCAGGTTGGGAACGTAGTCCAGCGTGGTCTGCGGTATGACCCGGTCAACGCCTTTAATATTTTCCAGTATTATTTTTCGTTGTTCATAGGTCAAAAATGGTAAACGTTTATAGCTTGCAATTGCTTCGTCAGTTAATAATCCGATAACAATGGAGCCCAGTTCTGTGCCTCTTTGAATAATATTTAAATGTCCCGGATGAATTAAATCAGCGCTCATGCCGATATATACTTTTTTACTCATAATATTGTTTCTTGGTATTTAGTATAATTTTTAATAAAATATCGTCGATCATGGTATTTTTCAATAGAAATAAACAAAAATATTGATTTACTGCTTGAAAGATATGACTGATACGCTTATACTTGTTGAGCATTTTTCGGGTAAAATATAGTGATCTTTCTGACATAAAAAATCAGTGGTAATACCAGTTCATATAAGTTATCAAATTAAGTTTTTATGAATATAAACATAATCAATTCTTTTCTAAATACCTGCTGTGAATTTTGTGGTTCATTGATCGGGGGGATTATTTTATTCACCTTATTAACAAAAATTATTCTGCTTCCTGTCGCCTTGTGGTGCCAAAAAAATTCCCTGCTTATGGTTAAATTGATGCCGCAAATAAACCGAATTAAATATGAGCATTTTGGCAACAATGATTTGATTGCGGACGAACAGCATAAATTATTCAAAAGGGAAAAGTATCATCCCCTCTTGTCTTTACTGCCTTTGAGCATTCAAATATTCATTTTACTCGCATTAATCGCCTCAATTCAAGACTTGCTTGCGGGAAGCCATGCCTCTTTTGCCGGTCGTATTCCGGTCAAAGATGGCGGCTGGACATGGTTGTCGCCTGCGGCAACAGGAATATCTGCGGTGATTTTCGGTTGGAGCCAGAATTGGTTGAACCCGTTGCAGCGTGAACAATCCAAAGGACAACAATTCGCTACGAACGCCATTACCGTATTAATATCATTGTTTCTTGGTTTTTTTGTTTCAATCGGAGTGGCGGTTTATTGGGTTGCAAGCAATATCTTTTCAATTGCTATTCAGGTCATCTGTAACCGGGTCTATCCAGCGCGCAAATATGTTAACTATTATTCATTGCGCAAAAGTCGGGTTTTGTTGAACAGACTGAAAAAGTTGAATCGAAAATACGTTACCCCCGCAGATAAAAAAAGAGAGAAAGCAGATTACAAAAGATTCTTTTCGGTCGCTAACAAACATTTGGTTTTCTATAGTGAGTCAAGTGGTTTTTATAAATATTATGCTGAAATTATTTCTTATTTACTTAAAAAATCCAATGTTATAATTCACTATGTGACATCTGATGCGAATGACCAAATATTTCAAATTGCACAAGAAAACACACGCATACGGGCGTATTATATTGGAGATATCAAAATTATTTCATTATTTATGAAAATGGATGCGGATATTGTTGTTATGACAACCCCTGATTTGGGTAATTTTTATCTGAAACGAAGTTATGTCAGAAAAGATATTGAGTATATATATGTTGATCACGCTATCAGCAGCACACATTTAGTCGTCCGGGAAAACGCTTATGATAATTTTGATACTTTTATGTGTGTATGCGAAGCCCACATTCATGAATTGCGACGCGCGGAAGCTGTTTATGCAACAAGGAGGAAAATGCTTGTTCCATGCGGTTATGGTCTTCTCGATTCGCTTGTCAGGAAATATCAAGAAAGTGAACACATAGCAAATACACAAAAAAAGATACTTGTCGCACCATCGTGGCAGAATGATAATTTGCTTGATTCGTGCCTGGATACTCTATTGCACCAATTATTGGGACATGGATGGCAAGTAATACTTAGACCGCACCCGGAGTACACAAAACGCTTTCCTGACAAATGGAATAATATTACCAGCCGTTATAAATCTCAAACCAATGACAATTTCATTATTGAAAATGATTTTTCTTCAAATGCGACGATCTTTAACGCGGATTTAGTCATTACTGACTGGTCTGGCATTGCCTATGAATTCTCGTATGCGACATTAAAGCCAACCCTCTTTATCAATACCCCGGTAAAAATATTAAACAAGAACTATAAAAAAATCGGTTTGGAACCTATTAACTTTATGATGCGAAAAGAGGTCGGAATCGCTTTGGAACTGGACGAACTGGAAAAAATATACAGTACGGTTTGTGAGCTTCTAAGTGACCAAGACAGATTCAGGGAAAAAATAAAACAAGCCCGAAGTAAATACATTTATAACCTGGGCAAAAGCGGTCAGGTTGCGGGAGATTATATTTTAAATGCCTTGATACAGCGGCAAAAAAACGATTAACGCTTCATACTTTTCCTATATATACATTAAAAAAAATGAAGTTACGATTGTTGAACTTAGGTTAAAATGCAATATATTATGATTAAATGCTTAATGTGGTTAGTCTTAATTAATTTACAACCGAAAGGGGTTGGTATGAGTAAGGGGAGAATGTTTTTCTTGGTTTTATTCATTACAGTTGCTTTCCCGTTTACAAGTCAGGCTTACGTTGATCCGTCAGTTATGTCTTATACTGTTCAAGCTGTAGCGGGGTCCTTGATTGGAATAGGTGCTGTTGCAGGAATTGTCTGGCGAATAGTGAGAAAAAAAACTGAATTCATGATTAAAAGTGATGCGGAATCCCAAAAAGAGATTGAACCGGATATCGTAATCGCCGATAATGACGCCAGGTAAAATTGCCTGATGAAAAAAAATCTTAAGAAGAAAAATATTTTATATGCGTTGACCTGCATATTTATTGTTGCTGTTATAGGTTGTTCATATGTTTTTGAATTATGGGGCTTGCGTGATCCCGTTGTCATGTTCGGTGCATCCGTCTCGATTGTTCTTCTATATTTTATATTCCGACTTTTCGGACCTCAAAAGATTATCCATATTGCAGCCTTTACGTTTTTCAGTTTTGCGTGTATTGGTTGTTTATTTTATTTGTTATCCGGCATAAAAATTTCATCAGAGGTCAGCTTCTTATTTATAATATTTTTTCTGTCTTTTGTTTATATTATTTTATATTCTTTGTACTTTTTTGTCCTATACTCAAAATTGTCAAAATTGTCTAAAAATCTGCTGCAAAGTTTAATAGTAAGCATATCCATATTACCTTTAATCGCTTATTGTTCATTTGACTTGAATACCATGCTGATCCTTTTGGAAAAGTATTTTACAGGATACCTCTCCTATGAAGACTATTGGGGGAATCGCGATATTATCAATATTTATGCAAAGTTCGGACTGAAAACATTATTTGTATTCGTTTGTTTTTACTTTATGTTGTCTGCGGCTCCCCGGCCTGGAGATCAGCCGGGGATCAGTAAAAAATTCATTTTAATTTCACTCTCCGCTCTTGCGGCTATAGTTTTTTCGATCATTTTACATCCGACATTTCATCATGTTAAAATCAGGAATTTTGATAAATATAAAATGCTTGTAGACGAAATGGCAACCAGGCAAAACCCTTTGGATCAACCAAAATATACGCTGCTTGACAATTCATCCGGAGGTTTGTATTTTTTTATTTTTGGAGAAAGTCATAACTATGAACCTTCAATGGATCTTGCGAAAAAGTATGATACCTTTTTAGCAAAAGTGCATAATGATCCTGATTACGTATGTTTTTCAGACGTTTACAGTTTACGCAACCCTAAATATTCAGGTTATCTGTCTTTTACCGAACACTGTATTTGCCATATGGTATCTTCTGCTACCCAAAATACGGACCTGACATATTTGTACAAGAACCTAAACCTTATGGATATTTTAAAAAAATCCGGGTATAAGACTCTTTGGTTAGCAAATATAGGACATTACTCCTACATTACGCAAAACCTGAAAATCCTGTACAAAATGTCTGATTATGCAATGGTTAATTATACAGGATCTTTTAATAAGAAGTATGATGATAAAGGTATGCAGATCGATAGGGAAATTCCTGGTGTTTTGACAAAACTATATAATGCTAAAACTTTGGATCCGAAACGCTCTTTCATGTTTATTAAACTTATGGGGCTTCATTGCGGGGAAATAAGATATCCTGAAGAATTTAAAATACAGCATTCCTCATTATCAAATAAAGAACTGGGGCTCCTGTATAACGATCAGAGTATTGAAAAAATATTTTCTGTTTTAAAATCATTCCCTGAAACTAAATTGATTGTCTATTGTTCTGACCATTCGGATAGTGCTGACGGAAAAACGAAATTAACTATGTTTATCTATCTTTCACCAGATTTTCAGCGCGAAAATCCTCAACTGAAACAACGTCTTCAAGATAAAGCAGATAAGAAATTCATGACTCCTGATATGTATTATTTGTTTTTAGATATGATGAATATTAAGGTCAAGCAGAAATCCCTGTAAAACGTCTATTGTAACCGCTTGAACATGAACTTATGAGAATTTTATTCAAAAGGAGTTATATACTTTTCAGCGTTTTTTGAATGTTGTGATTTGCCGGGGTTTAAAATTCAAATTTTTCTGCTATAGTTACTTCATTCATTATTTAGGCGATAATCAGTAAGAGGGATGTATTATGCTGAAACAGATTCTGGATGAAACCCGCAGGCGTGCTTATGGTGACGGCTTTTTGTCGTATGTCAAGTTTTATGGAACTTTATTTCTGGGGGTAGTCCTGGTCATTGCTATTGGCTTCGGGATTGCGTTTAAAGATAAACTTAAAGCATATACGGATAATATGGTCTATCCCAAGGCGCAGAATATGCCCGCCAGCGTCAAGGTTTCGCTTGATGACACCTTGAAACAGTTGCAGAAGGCGATTGACGAAAAATCTCCGGATCTGAAAAAGCTGATGCGTCCGGGACTTACAAAAGAACAGATTGCCAAACTGGTTGATAAATATGAAATGCCGCTGCCGGAGCCGATGTATAAACTTTACATGTGGCACGACGGCAGTAACCTGCCATCAATGGGGGCAGTGGCGTCGGACCATCGCTTTGCAACGCTTGAGGGCGCGATGAGCAGTCTGGATAAAATCCGCGAATTAAATAAAGCTCTGGCTAAGAAAAATAAACTGCCGGAGAATATGTATACCAGTAATCTTTTGTCGATCTACAGCAATAACAGCCTGGCTCTGCAATACGATTTGACCCGGAAGCCGGAAGAGGGGGCCTATGTGATGAGCTTTTTCAAACCCGGATTTTTCTGCTTTTTTCCTTCCTTGAGGAATGCGCTTACCGCGATTGCCGAATGTTACGAATCGGGTGCGTTCAAGGTGGTTGAATCAACCGGCAAGACGTCGATCCATGATCGTAATTCAATTATTGCCGACGGCAAAGCCTGGAAGTTGCAAGTCGATGGAAAGAAGGCTGTTCCGATATTGGGTAAATACGGCAGTTTTACCAAAAACAAGTGATCGCCGGTCCCGCTTGCTCAAGTAGTTTTGTAGTGTCCTAGTCATTTCTCAAAGCTAATCTACAAATCATTTACAGATAATGACATTTCGGAACGTAATCACCGGGACGAATGCCCATTGGCCGGCGAGTGTCCCGCGAGCTGCCAGACAGCGCGGCTTGTCCGACTCGTCCCTCAAAAATGAATGACCAGCCCTGAAGTCTTCTAATAAATTCAATTTCCAGTGATAAAAATGTGTATTTACCCTCGGGAAAGGACTGAGGGATTACGTCTTGTCATTGATTATTTCAATTTTTATTTGTTCGGCTATTGACAATCCTTGAAAGATAATGTAAAATATAAAAAATGCAACGTTGCATTTAATTTCAATAAAAAGAAAGTGAGACTGCGGAATGGCCGTAACAATGTCAGACATAGCGAAGCACACCGGGAGTTCTATTTCCTCGGTTTCTGCCGCCTTGAAAGGTAATCGCAGTACCGCTAAAGTTTCGGAGAAAAAGCGCCGGCAAATCCTGGAGGCAGCCAAACAGCTTGGTTATCGTCCATCGCACGCGGCGAGGACTTTGAAGATTGGCAAAACAATGGTTTTAGGCATGGCTATCGGGGAAATTCATACTCCATATTACGGGGAAATGACCAGTCTGTTGATGGAGGAAGCGGAGAAATACGGTTACAGTATTCAGACTTATGTGACCAATTGGGACAGGACCAGGAAATGCAAAGCGATTGATTTATTGCTTGGCGGGCGTTGTGATGGTATCCTGGATTTCGATAGCGGTATATTCCCGGAAAATTTGGTTCAATACGAGTATATAATGAAGCATAAAGTGCCGGTTGTTGTTTTTTCCGATCCGGTTCCCGGTTTTGCGCATATTGGAAAAAACTGGGAAAGCGGCTTCATTGAAACCGCTGAATACTTATTGTCAAAAGGAATATCCAGGATAATGTTTCTGGGGGATCATGTTGATATTCTTGATCGTCCCAAACTTAGGTCAATGGTTGATATATTCAAGAAATACGGGTTGGAACTGGAAATGGTTGAATGTCATAATAAACCGGATAACGTTTACAGGTTCGGTTGTGATTTCAAGGAGCTGGAAAATCGGCCTCAGGTGATAATGACTGAAAATGATACTCTGGCCAATGCTTTGCTTAAAGGATTGTCAGTGGCCGGGGTGAAGGTTCCCGGGGAAGTCGGGGTTATCGGCTACAATAATACAAATTTCAGCCGGTTTACAATTCCGTCTCTGACCACAATTGGTTTTGATAAAGTTTTGTTTGTTCGTAAAGCGGTGGAGGCAATCGTCAAGATGATCGATGAAGAATCAGGCGGGAAAACGGAATTTATTCTTCCCACTTATCTGGTAAAACGCGATAGTGTTTAATAAATAATAATAGTAAAGAAAGGGAACCAATAAAATAAAAATGATCTTAATTCGATGTTTATCAAATTGAATGATTAAACTGCAAACCAAAATGCAAAAAAGGAGTAATATTAAATGAAAAGAGCAGAGAATAAAATTTCAGAAAAAGAAAAATCTTTTACATTGATTGAATTGCTGGTTGTGATTGCGATAATAGCGATACTCGCGTCAATGTTGCTGCCGGCGCTGGGTAAAGCCAGAGAATCCGCCCGGAAAACCGCTTGTATAAATAATATGAAACAATTGGGGCTGGCTTTTCAGCTTTATACTCAAGCGTATGATGAATGGCTTCCGGCGATTTGCACTGCCGACAAGAGATCTTATGACGATTTTCTGGGCGGTGGCTTTGATGGACGGAATTTAACGCTGGCTCAGCAGAAATACAACTATGCGATTTTAGGTACAGGTTCGAGACTGTACTTCTGTCCGTCTTCTGTCAAAATAACCGGAGTCCCATACGAGCGCGGCGATACTCCTGCGAACGTCGGGTATCCGCGCTGCTACTCGATGAATTCTGTCGGTCCCGGATGCATAGATTATACCAACCGGTCCAAAATGTATCTGCGTTTACCGCAATTCCGCCATGCCAAGAAATATATTTTGCTGGGTGAACGCGGTTATCCTGGTGCGCTGCATGTTCAGGGCAGTAATTCCTCCGTCGACCTTGATTACAATATGTATACTCAGGATTATCCGATGATGGTTCATAACGGGTATACCAATTTTCTGGTGATCGACGGACATGTCGAGACATTCAAATCGATTACGGTAAACGCCGGCAATTCCGACATGGTCAAGAATATGTGGGGCTCCACATACTGGGGCGGGGAAGGCTTGTGATCTCCAACCGGGGTGTTTATACCTCTGGACATTACAATTAAGTACTTATTCAGCTTGAAAAAGTTGAGGCGGGAGAAGAACGATTATGCTATCTTAAAACCTGATTGAATCAGGTGAAAGAAAATATTCATTAAATTTCTCATTCTACCAATATAAAATTGAATCATAAATGTATCAATGTAATCAGGGAAAAACGTTAAAACATGTTTATAAAAGAACAAAGTGTTCAGGAACGCATTGAAGTTGATGGACCGGATTTAGAAGCAATGCATGTTCTTGCAAATAAAATGATAACTGGAAATTATATTTGTAAGCTGTTATTGGGTATAAATCTAATGGTTATGCTCTCTGTTGCCAACGGGGCGACATTCAAATATAACCGGATGCCAGACTCGGCGCAAGGAACGTTTATGACGATTCCCGGCGGTTTCCGGCTGGCGATGAAGAAAACTCCCGGCTCCAAAAACTTTGTCGAAGCGATAACTAAACCTAATGTAGACATAAAAAGGGGGGGTAAGATCAGATTTTGCTGGCGCGGCGGCAAAGGCAACCAAAAAACGGTTTTTGGCTTTTTTTTCAATCTCCGAAATATCAAGACCGGCAAGAACCAGTTTAAAATATGTCGCATCGGTTCTGCAGACGGCACTGAATGGCAAACAAAGACATTGGAGTTTAACCGGATATTCAAAGCCGCGCTGGATAATTCGAAAATTCTTTCTGCGCGCCTGGTGTTGAACGCCGGGGATAATCCAAATGATGACTCATCAATTGAAATTAAAGATTTCGTCGTTATTTACGACGCTCCCCGTGATTTAAACTATAATTTTAACAAGAATGAAATTCCCTTACGTATTATCCCAACCCCGCGTGAGATGAAAATTACATCAACGCGAACTTTCATTCCACGGGCCGGATTGAACATTTTCTCATCAGATAAGAAAGTAGCGGATATGTTGGTTCGTGAGCTGGAATATCTGGGGCTCAAAGCATCGTCCTCCTCAATCATATCAGGTCCTTCACATAAATTTGTCTTGCAACTTACTTCTGACAAAAAAGGTCCGGGTACGAACAACTGGCCGGCTTTTCCGGCAAAGAAGCAGGGATACCATTTGGCAACAACTGATTCAGGGGCGACGATTACGGCCTCTGACCGGCGAGGCCTCTACAATGGAGTTAACTCACTCTTGCAAATACTGGAGCAGTCGCTAAAATTTAAACGCCCGGTGCCTGTCGTCTCTATTAATGATTGGCCTGATTTTGAATTCCGGGCATTCCATATGCCATTTTATCGACCGTCTGTTTTAAAGGACGATATGTCTGATGCCGATATCGAAAAGGCAACTAAAATCTATGAGACTTTTTTTCGCCGACTTTCCCGCTATAAATATACACATGTTTTTCTAATGATGTCTGCTAATATGGAATTGCGCAAGTATCATGATATGTGGGCTCCGATATATTCTCAGAATGATGTGAAAAAGATTGTAGCTATAGCCAAAGGTCTGGGGTTGAAAGTAATACCTCATATTCATACACTGTCAGCCTTTGTTAAAAAAAGTAATCCGCAATATTTACGGATTCGTTCCCGGCTTGAGCCTATGTTGGAGCCGGAGGTAATGCCGGCAAAAGGACAAAGACACGTGGCCGGAGGTAAATCGACTTTGCGGGTTCGCAATAAAGAAGTTATGAGTATGATAAAAAGTATTTTGGATGAAGTGATAGAAGTATTCGATCATCCGGAAATAGTACACCTTGGCGGCGATGAAGCGGCCTTTTTTGCCACTTCTCAGCCTGCGGGCATGGATCGGGGAAGACTTTTTGCAGATTATTTTAATGAGCTGAATAATTATGTGAAGAGCAAGGGGAGCCGGGCAATGATATGGTATGACATGCTTATAAGTTGTCAGGACCCGATTTTTTCGAATATTCCCGCCAGGATCAGGCCTGGCAACGGAGGTCCGCCTTTAAACACCGCAGGGGCAGTGAAATATCTTGACAAAGATATCATGATCGCAATATGGCATTACGGTTATTCCTCCCCTGACCGTTATCCAACGATAGAATGGTTTCGCAAAAAAGGTTTTAATGATGTAATTTCCTGTTCCTGGTTTAGAAACAAAGATGCGTTAGTCCTTGCAAAAGACACCTGGAAAGATGGCGGGATTGGATTCATGGGGTCCGCATGGGCGCTCTCATGGCAACTCCGTTATGAAATGGGCAGCTTCATCAAAAAAAGACCCAAAGCTCAAAAAGATCTGGCAATGAAGCGGCAATTCGCGCCTTTTCCTGTTGTAGCCGAGATCAGCTGGAATCCGGAAGATGCTGTTGCGATGCAACCCTGGGATGAGCGGGAACTTAAAGGCAACGATGATCCTTATACCTGGGTGAAAATATGGATGTCTGAAATTATTCCTCCTGCTGTAATAACAGAATAATCATAATTTTGCTTACAGTAAGATTACTTCGCAAATTAAATAAATGCAAAAAAATGGACCGCAAGTGAAATCATTTACAACTTTGAAAACAAAGACCTCACGGGAGATTTTCGCGTCCCGAGTTGGAATCGGCTTTGAATGTCTGGACCGGCAGATGTGGGAGGATTCCGAAGAGGTTTACCGTTATGCCGGTGAGTTGGGCGTAAAATTCGCCCGGGTTCAAACCGGCTGGGCCAGAACGGAAACTGAGCCGGGTATTTACGATTTTGTCTGGCTGGATAAAATTGTTGACCGCCTCTTAAGTGAAGGTATCAAGCCCTGGTTGAGTATTTCTTATGGGAATCCGCTCTATATAAAGTGTGAAGGCAAAGACGGCGTCGGCAATCACCCGATGCACAGCAAAACAGCTCAGACGGCCTGGTGCCGGTATGTTGCCGCTCTGGTTCAGCATTTCAATCAGCGCACTGACCTGTATGAAATCTGGAACGAGGGGGACAGCAATGCTTTCTGGAAACCCGGCGCCAATCCCGGCGAACATGTTGAGTTGATGCGAATCACCTCCGGGGTGGTCCGCCAATATGCGCCTGATGCTACGGTTATCGGCGGAGCATTCGCCAACGGTTTGACAGTGGTCGGGTTTGATCTGATCCGGCAACATCTGGAATGCGGTATGGCGGATTATCTTGATGCATTCAGTTTTCATCATTATAAAACAGTTATAGAGCTGGAACGGCCGGATTTTTTACAGAAACTGCGGACTATGTTCGCCGAGTTCGGCAAGCCGGATATTCAGCTGTGGCAGGGGGAGGGCGGTTTCCCGTCCCAAACCAGTAAGACCCAGGCCCTGAAACAGGTTCCGGTAACGGAAGATATTCAAGCGCAGATGCTTTTACGCTATGTGATCAACGATCTTGCAATGGACGTTGATCTTACAAGCTATTTTCAGATTTCCGATTTCAAGTTTTACAGTTTCGGAGGAATCTGCCGGGAGCCGAACTATTTCGGAGTTCTGACTTTCGATCAACCGCCGCGCAGGAAACTGTCATATTACGTATTGCAGCGTCTCGCTTCTTTGTTTGACGTGGAAACAAGACTTGAGCAAAGCGCTGTTGTTGAACTTTATTCATGTGATGAGGATGCTGAAAGTAAACGGTACAGTTTTCCGGTCGAGGCGATGAAAGCGGCAAAAACAGTATTTATGCGCCGGGGATATCCGATGATCTCCTATCATCGCGTGGCTAATATAATTGAAGGGGATGTCAGAAAAGAAAGTATCAATCTTGACGCCTGGATCGCCAAAGCATCCTTTTCTGATCCGGTTTTGATCGATCCGATGACTGGAAATGTATATGATGGGTTGGAGTTTACTCCAGCCGGGCGGAAGTGTTCATTCAAAAATCTGCCGCTGGAAGCGTATCCGCTGCTATTGACTGACCGCGATGCAATCAATGATTTACTGTCGTCAGGCGATAAGGAAGAAAACATTTAATAATACATTAAACAAGGAAAGAGAGAATAATATGAGAATGAAAGCGGCGACCCGGAAATTATTTTTATTTGTAAACGTTATGATTATATTCTCCGTGGTGAACGGAATGAACTTCAAACTCGCCCCGATGAAAGGCGCGGCAAAGGGGAAATGTGAGGCGTTGTCACAGGGATTTCGCCTTTCAATGGAGAGAACGCCCGGTTCACAGGGATTTGTCGCGGCCGGGGCGACTATGAAGACCACTGTCGGCCCGAACCGGGAACTGATGTTTCGCTGGCGCGGCGGAGCCGTCAATAAGGCGACGACCTTTGGACTGCTGCTTTCAGTGCGTGACTTGAAGACTGGAAAACATCAGTTAAAGATTTACAAAGTTGGTTCTGCCGACGGCACCGAATGGCGGCAGGTAACCCTGGGATTCGACCGGCAGTTTAAGTTAAAGACTGGTTCTTATGAGTTATACAGTATACGGTTTGTTCTTACCGGAAAAAATAATCCCGGCAAGGAGTCGTCCATCGAGATTTCTAACGTAGCGGTTAGAGATAAGGTGGTTTCTCCGTCAGAAAATGCGATGCGATTCAAACTTGCTCCGATAGAAGGCGTGGCAAAAGGGAAATGTGAAACGATCCCGGGTGGCTGTCGCATGATCATGGAGCAAACGCCGGGGTCAAAAGGATTGATTGTGGTCGGAACAAATTTAAAAGCGAAGGTTACTCCGCAACAGAAATTGACTTTCCGCTGGCGCGGTGGAGCCAATAACCAGGCTACCTCTTTCGGGATTTTCCTGTCGGTCCGTAATTTAAAAACGAACAAATCGACGTTCAAAGCTCTGAGAGTCGGTTCAGCGGATGGCCCGGAATGGCGCAAGGCATCGCTGCGTTTTGACCGTAAATTTAAATTAACGTCCGGTTCTTATGAGATTACCTCTTTACGCTTTGTCTTGAACGGGAAAGGTAATCCTCAGGCATATTCATCCGTGGATATTACCAATGTGGCGATAACAGACGAAGAAGAGCTTGTTCTGCAACAAGGTGATTTTCTGGTGGTTCCCGCGACTAAAAAACAGCCTGAAAAGAAACCGGCTCCAGCCGGATTCAAAACGGTCAAGGTTTTCTTTGATTTCGATAATAACGATTTTCAGCAACTGCTTTCCAGAAGAAATAAGAAACCGGTTTATGAGAAAACCGCCGGCGCCGGGTTTCGTGATCTGGTACTGCAAAATTGCGGAGGTATAATTGAACGGGTCGATTCCCCTGAACAGGCGGATGTGATAGTTTATTCCCGGACTAATTCCAGCCCTTTTGGTAAGAAAATTGCTAAGGCGGTCCAGCGCGGAGCCGGCCTGGTAGCCTATGGCAAGGTGCATGATTCCGATGTGGCGGTGCTGCTGCCGGCCGGGGTTTCAGTCAAACAACTCGAAGGCTTAGCGATGCGCGATACTGTTGTTCAGTCGAACCAGCCCATTTTCGGAGATATTAAATTCAATGATGTTGATTTCGGCATATATTTTGATCTTAAACTCCGTGAGGGCGCGAAAACTGTTTTGACTTCCAGCAGCGGACGGCCTTTGATTCTGGAAAAAGGAAAAGTGCTTCAATATGGCGTCGGGATAGGCTCGACTTTGCTGCCCAGCGATGTTTTCTATGACAAACTGCTGCTGCACTCCATCTTGTGGTGTGGCTCCAAAACGCCGGTACAAGCTCTCAAAGTGCTGTCCGCGCATGAACAGAAGGTGAAAAAACAGCTTGAAACTGGTGAGCAGCGCATGGTCGAAGAGGTTACGGATGCTGCCGGGATTTCCAGACAGGACAGCCGGAAATATTCCCGTGGTATGTCGCATAACAATATTGGCCGGTTCGGTTATTTGATCGCCGAAGGGCTGCCTTGTGACAACATTGATTCATCTTTGAAAGTAGTTGATGTTCCCAGAGGAATTCAAGGGTATACATTTGATGTTATCGGCAAGAAGGCTGTTCCGCTCAAACGCTGGCAAGTGAAAAAAGTTTCCGGAGAGGTGAAATTCCCTCGTCCGAATGTTACGGAACTTGATTCCGGAGATATCTGGCGCGGCATCGGCAAGGTTGAGTATCGTTGTGATTTGGTGATGAAACCGGAATGGAAAGGTAAAATTTTATTTCTGGAGGTCAAAGACGGTATTTCAGATTGTGATGAAGCCTGGTTTAATGGGCGGCGCATAGGCGGAACCGGTAAGAATGTGACGCATTACTGGTCACGTCACCGGCGTTATGTTATCCCGCAAAATGCGATAAAATGGGGCAAGGCGAATGAGTTTCGTGTCGTCATAGAAAACCTCCATCACGGTGCGTGCTTCAATTCACGTCCGGAGCTGGTCATAGCCTCATCAACTGAAAATCGCAAGTTATCGGTTACTGACATCAACTGGATATATACAAAATACAAAGTTATATCCCAAAATGGCACACATAGTCTGGCTCTCAATCTGGTGACCCCTTTTATTCTTTATGATTTTTCTCAACACCAGGCGGAAATGAGGATTGAGAATATTGCCGATTACGCTGCATTCTCTACTGCCAGCGGGATAAAGCTGGTTGACTTGAGGAAAGACAGTGTGCTTTACGACCTCCGGCGCGACGGGAAACTCGCTGCGCCGTGGATACTGCTTTTCCGGCGCGGAAAAACTTCTCCATTGATGCTGGCTTTGTCACGCAATATCTCGTCCATCCGGGCTGGACGGGAAATGGGGGCTGTTGACAGTCTGGTCTTTCAAGGCGGCTTGAAACCATTGGGGGAAATCGTGGTTGGCCGTCCCTGGGGAATAAACAGGGTTGATACGTCGAACTGGGGGAACAAGCTGCCGGAGAACGTGGTGAAAAAGGTTACCGGGGCTTTGGATTTTGCCTTTAACTTCCCTGTTGCCTGTGATGAGATTTACCGGGTTGACCGCGGCAGGCAAAAGGTCGACATCGTTAATCGCTTCCGCTTTTACCGGGTGAAGGATGAGTGGAATACTAAATGTTCGCCCTATGCAGTTGTGCCGCCGGTGACCGGGTTCGCGCTTAAAAACAAGATTTTCGGGGCATCTCCCGAAACGCTGCAGGATTTCGGGATGAATACTAAATTCGGCCCGATTCTCGGGGTGCGGGGAAAAGGCGCTGTTTGTTATTCGCTGCCGTTGCCAGGTGATTGGGTTGATCCGGTATTGCCGAAGATCGCGGGTTCGGATGATAAGTTTTTCATTA
Organism: Victivallales bacterium; assembly: GCA_963678305.2. GTDB lineage: Bacteria > Verrucomicrobiota > Lentisphaeria > Victivallales > Victivallaceae. The sequence goes on along the minus strand of CAXXVV010000017.1, from coordinate 239,241 downwards.
AAGAGATCAATGAGTGTGCTATTGCCGCTTGCAAGTGGTCTTGTCGCTCCACTCCTGCGGAGGCTTTTAATCCGGTCGAACCTTTGGGAAAAAATTTACTTACCTTTAATATCGATCCATTTGGCTGGCAAATGGGCATGGGGGTAATGCTTGAAGGTTATTTCCAGTTTGGACCTGAAGCCAAACGCTCCGCTGATGAAAGGATCAGAAAGCGGATTCTTGAGCCTATGGATCTTTATCGTTACAAAAATTTTGAGAGTTCCCGGGTAGAACCTTTTTCCGGGATTGAATATACCGTCAATTTCCGCAGCATCTATCCCAGTCCTGTCAAATACGCTCCGGGATTCGGTTCAAAGCTTATTTTCGGCGATAGTAATGAAGCCTACGCTCAAGTTGGCTGGATTGCCGCGTTGATGGGGGATCGTTTGGGCTATGCGCGCCAGGTGCGTAACGCTTGGCCGCATTACAAATATCTGGTCCGCTGTAATACCCGGATAAATGATTGGGCGTTCAATTCCAGCAGTTGCCGCGAATACGGTATCGGCGGTTGGATGGATATGTTGAATTGTGAATATCCGGCCATGTATTATCATGCGCGCCTGGCGGAAATAGCAGGAGATGCAAAAGGCGCTGACGACGCGTTGTACCGCACGGCCAAAAGCATGGTTCCGACTTTGGCCAGATTATGGTTTGATTCATATCTTACTGCTAATCATCTTAATCCCGGCAGTCGGAAACTTGCGATGGTATTCGGTTTCAACGAGCATGACGGGGCAAAATTCAGTGTTGCGCCGCTTGAGCATAGCCGCTATATCAGAGATGCTGTTGACATATTTGATTTCTCGCAGGGATTCCCCGGTGCATTAGCTCAGCTCTACAAGCAGCGGGCCATGCCGGAAATACGTAAATATCTCATGAAACAGGCTATTCCGGCTCTGATAGATAAACAAGGAAAATTCGACAGCACCCGGTATCTCACGGTTCTGGCGCAGTTTTGCAAAAAGGATGTGCCGCTGGAAAAATATGCCGCCGATACACTGATCAAGAACGGAAAACGCCTTCGTCTGGATCGCCCCGGATTCAATCTTGGCTTTGAGCTGGGCAATGTTATGGCCTGGAAATATGATGTTCCAAGGATTCAAATCTGTCATGGTGTGAAGATGGAAACCTGTGCGTTTGACGTTAAAAAACGGCAGATGACGCTGGTCTTTACCGGTTCTCCTGAAGCGGCGGTTGTCATTCCGATGCCTCGCTCATTGACCTGTAATGGCAAGTTGCTTGCTCTCTCTGAACTGAAGACCAATGTCGCGGGTATAGTATTGCCGGTGAATATCGGTGAAAATAGCGTTACTGCGCAATATTGAAGATTAAAAATGAACATTACCCGTTCCAAACTTGATATTGGCTTGCCGGAACCGCTGCGTTTTCTCCATATTACCGACAATCATCTGGCGTTTGCGGACAAGCGGGATGACGCGCGTAAACAGCGGTTGGCACGTGACCGGGCGGCTGCATTTGAAGCTGCGCCGGGGGATTGCGAACGCTATTTGGATGATGCGCTTGTTTATGCTGGGAAAAATTGCGATTTACTGCTCCATACCGGGGATTTGATTGATTTTGTATCCTGGCTGAATCTGGAGGTGGTCAGCCGGAAATTTTCCGGCCTTGATTATTTTTTCACGACCGGCAATCATGAGTTCAGTTTGTATGTTGGAGAAGCCTTCGAGGATACTGCGTACAAAATGCGGAGTATGCCGCAGGTTCAGCCGGTTTTTAAAAATGACTTGTTGTTTGCTTCTCGAATATTCGGCGGAATCAATCTGGTTGGGATTGATAATTCATATTATCATTTCAACGAATTGCAGCTTGAACAATTTAAAGCTGAAGTCGCCAAAGGATACCCCGTTCTGCTTTTGCTTCATAATCCGATCTGCACGGATGATCTGTATGATGAGATGATGGTCCGCCGCCAGCGGGAATGCGCTTATCTGGTCGGATGCAGTGAACAGCAGATGATGCCGTATCAGGAGGAGCGACGCATCCAGCAGCGTCCTACTCCGGCGACATTAGCTTTCATTGAGTACTTGCGGGACCAGGCGTCGGTCAAGGCTGTAATCACTGGACATCTTCATTTTGATTACGAGACTCCATTATCAAAATCCCTAATGCAATATGTGACAGGCGGAGGGTTTGAAGGTTTTGCCCGTGAATTCGTTATTTTTTGACTTCCACCTAATCCGAATAAAAGCGGCTTCATTCACTTTACTCTTTTTAAAAATAAATAATCATCATGTAATTTATTAAAATATTGTAAAAATTTTGAATAGAAGATGTTAGGTTGAGTTGATGGAGTGATTTTGAATCTTGGGGAAATCTTAATATTTCCATTTTACTGATACCATTTTGTTTTGTTTGGCATATTTCAAACATATCTGATTGGTAATAATGGTTATTTGGAATTCATGTGTGCTTAGCTTTGAGTTCATTATATTGCTTTTGCTGTTGACTTCAGCCATTCCGCTTGTGGGACGACTGTGATTTTTTCCGGAAAATATTGAAATACCCTATTGACTTATTCGCATAAGTAATGTATAATCTGATTACTTATCCGCATAAGTTAAAGATGTGAAGTACAGGAAAAGCAACATTTATGATGACTGTAAGACAAAGTGATATTGCCCGTGAACTTGGAATAACCCAGGTTGCGGTAAGCAAAGCATTGCGGGGGGCTGCTGATATCTCTGAAAAGATGCGTCAGGAAGTTCTGGCTGCGGCCGACAAGCTGGGCTACAGGAAAAATATGATAGCGCACTCTCTTGCGGAAGGCAGAACAAAGATAATAGGTTATCTTGTACCGGGATCATCCGGTCATTTTTTCAGCCATATTTTGAGTTCGATTCAAACTTATCTTCAAGCAGAGGGCTATCAGCTTTTGATCAAAACTCATGACGTTAGCAGTGAATTGGATGATAATGATGTCGAGTTGTTTATGAATTATCATGTTGACGGCATAATTTCTTTCCCCAAAAGTGCTGTGCCATGGAATGAATCTATATACAAAAAAATATTGAAACAAAATATACCCATAGTTTTACTTAACCAGGATGTGGATTTACCCGGCGCTGTATGTGTTTTTTCCGATAACAACCGCGGGGCAATTGAATGCGTTAATCATCTGGTAAAGAATGGACATCGGGAAATAGGAATTATTCTGCCCGATCACATGTATGATACGACGGTGCAAAACCGGTACCAGGGATATATTGACGGTCTGGAGCAGAATAATATTCGAGCAAATAATGATTATGTTGTACGTTATAATGTAATGCCGGCTCTGGAACGTTCTTTTGTTGGTTTTTTTAAAAATAATCCGCAAATAACTGCTGTTTTATGCTATAATGACCACGTCGCTATGAAGTTATATGATTTTGCCAAAGAAATGAATTTTAAGATTCCTGATGATTTGACGGTTATTGGCTTCGGGAATGATATAGCGTATCCAGAGCATTTGGCAGTTCCTTTGAGTACGGTGTCTCAATGCGGGATCGAAATGGGCAGGACCGCGGTTGAACTTTTGATGAAAAAAATCAACGGCGAAAGAGTTCCAGCCAGAAATGTTATTCCAACCGAATTTATTTCAAGACAATCTGTTAAAAATATCAACAAAAAAGGAGACGTGAAATGAGTAAGTTGAAGATTTTTACTCTTATTGAGTTGTTAGTGGTCATTGCTATAATTGCTATTCTTGCGTCGATGCTGCTGCCGGCGCTGGGGAAAGCCAGAACAAGAGCTAAAATAATCGGCTGCGTCAATGTCCTTAAACAGCATGGTCTGGCTCAGTCGCAGTACCAGGCCGATTACGATGGTTTTGTTATTGCGTCCTGTCAGGATGCCGACGCGGTATACCGCTGGTGCCGTAAAGCCGCTCCGTATTTAGGAATGGAAACTTACGTTAAACCATCTAAATCTCCAGGCAGTATTTTTACTTGCCCTGAACAGCCTAAAGGAAATTTCAACGGAAACTATCCGTCATATCATATCAATATTTATCTAACGTCGGTCGGCATCCTTGATCGACCCTACAAGATTGTCAAGGTCAAAGATTCTACGGGAAAAGTTTATATTGGCGATGCTCTTAACGGAACAATGTTCGCTCCATCCACATTTATCCCGTATATTTTGGGCGGTTTTATCGACACGGAACGTCATGAAGGAGTAGCCAATATGACCTTTCTGGACTCCCATGTCGGGACTTTTAAGGCTCCGCCGTTGCCGATTACGGTCAATGCCGGGCTCAACGGTTATAGAGGCTGGCTGCTGCCTAATTATCCCAAAGCTTCATATTAAATAAGTATATATAAAATCAAAGGTTGAAAAACTAAGTTATGAGAATCAGTAAAATTGTCTGTGTCGCCCTCTTTTTGATTTGCGGCCGAATTGTGGACGGAGCCGAATACACACTAGTCAAAGACGGGAAACCGCAAGCGGAAATCGTTTTGGCTGAAAAACCGGTCAAGGCCGCTCAACTTGGTGCATTTGAACTCCAGGAACATATTAAACAGATTACCGGGGTGACATTGCCGATAGTCAAAGGCAAACCGCAAGGGCAGGGGCTGAAACTCTTTATCGGTAATTCAAAAGCGGCAGTTGCGGCCGGGGCTCCTGCAGATCTTAAATCTCAGGAATATGCGGTTGTGTTCAAGCCGGGCAGTATCATCATGATCGGAAAAGATAATAATGATACCGGGGAGGTTAAATATTGGTCAAAAACTATTCCAGGCGCGTATGAGTTTCGGACCTGGCCGGAACTCTTTGAGGAAATAGGCTCGTTGCATGCGGTTTATGATTTTCTCGAAAAATATTGCGGAATCCGTTGGTTTGACAATTCGGAATTCGGGACGGATGTTCCACACAAAAAAACTTTGAGTGTAAAAGCCGGAGACTTGCGTCTTTCTCCAGCTTTCAGATATCGCGATCCGGAAGGGAAAATCAAAGCAAATATGCAGTTTATCGATCGCCAGATGTCCAACTGGACCGTACGTCGGGGAGAGCCGTCGCCTAAATATCTGGAATGGTTGAAAATCAAATATGAAAAGGGCAGGGCGCAGCCGGAATGCAAACACCCGCATCGCTGGCTTGGCTATCAACGCAGTCTGACCTATGCGTTCTTTCTGCGTCGCAAACTTGGCGGCGAAAAATATAAGACTAACCATTCGTTCTATGAGTGGTATGATCGTTTCTGGGAAAAAAATCCGCGGCGGCCATCGGTTTTTGAAGGAAAAAAAACGGAATTCTTTGCTAAAGGCTATCCGTATGAAAAACGTCCGCCGCAGCTTTGCTACAGCAATCCCGCAGTGGCTGAGCAGTTGATCAGGGATATGTATAAATTCTATTCGCTTCCGGCTGAGCAGATTGAAAAAAGCCGGCTGGGAACGGAAAAGTTTTATCCGGTTGTGCCAATGGATAATTCAGCTTATTGTAAATGTCCGGAATGTAAAAAAATCGACACGCCGACGAAATTGCGGTCGAACGCTTTCACCAATGGTAAACATAGTCGGGTTATCTGGACATTTGTCAATAAAATCGCCCGGGGACTAAAGGCAAAATATCCAGACAAATATATTGCCGCGCTGGCTTATGCCTCTTATGCCTATCGTCCGGATAATATGAAAATAGAGGATAATATAGCGGTACAGCTATGTTTGTTTCCGCACTTTGCCGCGACGAATCTCAAAGGCTTGCAGGCCGACGATATGCTGCTGAAACAGTGGAACGACGGCAGGCCGGTCTATTTGTGGCTTTATTCCGGTATGACAACCGGTTCCAGACCTAAAATCCCGTGGTTTCCGAAACCAGCCGGGACCTATCTCGGCAAAGTCTTTCAAAAATACCATAAAGCGGGGGTTCAAGGTATTTTCTTCAATGGATTTCCTCAGGAGGTCGATACCTATTTCATGTTGAAATTAACTGAAGATCCTTATCAGAATACGGATAAGTTGATAGATGATTATTTTGTCAGAATGTATGGTCCTGAAGCGGGAAAGACAATGAAGGAATTTTACCTGACCATGTCTGAAATATATGCCAATCCGCGCAATTATTCCAAAGGGATAACCGGTCCGAATCTGGAGTGGGGTATTCTGGGGACCGGTCCCCGAATGAAAAAATTGCGGGCCTTGGTCGATAAAGCTGAAAAAGAGTTGACGGCAAATGGAACTGAATTACAGAAGAAACGCTTTAAATTGTTTAAATTCGGGACCTGGGATTATATGCTGAAAGGCAGGAAGGAATATGAGGTCGCAAAGTTCGGCAAGAAGCACAAGGCACGGGATTTGGGCATGATATGTCCGGCTGTACTTTCAGCTTCTCCCAATGGCGGGGTGGCCAAAGTTGATTGGAATGACGCGACCGTCACTGGTATTTGCGGAAAAGATAACGGCGACAGCAGCCTGCGGATTATCGAGACCTCGATGCTTCGGGATGGCCGGTATTTGTATTTGAAGCTTGAAGAGAAGAATCTCGAAGGCAAGCCGGTCAAAGGTGATTCGTGGACGATTGCTTTCTTTGATAAAAAGCGAAAGATGAAATATTTGCTGGACGTTGATTTCCGGGGTAAGGTATCCGGTTCCGAACAAGGAGCGGGAGGGGCTCCCCAGGAGTGGAATTCCGGCGCTGTTGCCGTATCGACCATAAATAATAAGGTTTGGCAGGTCATGGTTGTGATTCCGTTGCAGAATAAGCCGTTTGTGATTAATAATTCCATCCGCATGAACTGGCAGCGAAACGATGCATCTGATATGGACAGTCCGGTTTGGGTTTGCACTGATAATCAATTTGATACCGGTAATGTTTCCGCTGTTGTAAAACTTGATAAGATAGCAGCCGGCAAAGCGGAGCTTCCAGCCAGGAATGATTTGTACTTGGAATGGAATTTCTCGGATAAGCAAAATCTTGCAAAAGATACATCCGGTCATGGTCATGACGGAGTTAATCATGACGTGAAAAGTGTTGTTGACTATGGCTTGGATGTTGCAAAATTCTATAAAGCGGTCAATCGGCATATTTATATTGAAACCGGCAAACTGGATAAATTTGACAAGAATAACTATACTTTTTCCTGCTGGTTCAAATATGAAAAATATACTCGAAGCGCTATGGGGGGACGCCTGTTTATCTTCGATGAACTATATTTTACTATATGTCAGCCTCAATATCAGATTCTTGTTCTGGGCAAAACACCACAGGGCAAACGGACCGGGGCTGGACCAACCGGAGCGATTCTTCCCCCGGGAGTGTGGCACCATCTGGTCATCTCCAATGATGGTAAGATGTTGCGAATGTATGAAAACGGCAGAGAGCGACAGAAAATTGGCGCTTCAAGGTTTGCCGCTCCGTCCGCTGACGCCAGAATTCGCATTGGCGGCGGTCCTAAACATGTCTGGTTCACTAATCTGAATGGTGAAATGAGTCAGGTCCGCATATATAATAAGGCGTTAGGACCTGATCAGATATTAGCTCAATACAAAGCCGAATATCAAAAATATAAACAGGGAAAGGTTGCCAAATGAAAGTTGGAATGTTATCACTCTTATCTGCCGGGATCGCCATAGTCTGCGGATGTGCGACAACGTCTCCGAAGCAGCAAGTCAAACTAACGGAGAATAGTCAACCGGCATCAACTATTGTTATCGCCAAAAAAGCGACAAAATCAGCCAGATTTGCCGCGTTTGAACTGCAATCACATATAAAATTGATATCCGGTGCGACTTTGCCGATCGTTACCGCCGATAAAAAAGTTCAGGGCTCCCGCATTCTGGTCGGGGAAAGCGCCTTGACAAAAAAGCTTGGTCTTACCGGTAAAATGTTCGGCAAACAGGAATATCTCATTAAATTTGAGCCAGGTACTATAGTTTTAATGGGCAAGGATAAACCGGACTTCGGAAAATTTGATTACGATTACAGGAAAAATAAACGTGCGGTAAACTGGCCCTCATTCTATGACGCGAACGGCACTATGTATGCTGTATATGACTTTCTGCGAAAGTACTGCGGCGTTAACTGGGTCAATCCCTCAGACTACGGAACTGTGGCTCCCAAAAAGAAAACACTGATTGTTTCAGGTTGTGAAATCAAACGCAAACCCAATATGTTGTATCGCGGTGGAATTGCCGCCTATAACCATCGCTACCAAACCAACGGCGGTTACTGGAGAAAAAATACAGCCGGAGCAAAAAAATATAATCAGCATGCCTATGAGGACATCTATAAAAATATTAAACATAAGCATCAAATAAGGAGTGCGGTCAACGCTCAGAATAATTTATTTCAGTACCGGATGAAGGCCGGTGGTGAACAGTCACAGTGTAACCATTCCTTCTACAACTATTACGAACGTTTCTGGAAAAAGAAAAATAATAATTTTGAATCATACCATCCCGAATACTTCGCCCAGGGGTACAAAGGCGACACCCCGCCGCAATTGTGTTACAGTAATCCGGCGACGATAAAACAGGTTGTCAAGGATATCCGTGGTTACTTTGACAACGGCGGTTATAAAAAACGGATGCATTCAATTGGCGCTCCCGGCTATCACTGGGGTGAAAATTTCTTCGCGCTTGAGCCAATGGATAATTCGGCATTTTGCAAATGTGATGCTTGCACCAGTCAGTATGAACCGGAGCGCAAAAAAGACAAGTCCCAGCATAGTACTTATTGGTTCACCTTTGTTAATAAAGTGGCTGAAGAAATAAAAAAATCGCATCCTGATAAAAAGATTTCAACTCTTGCATATATGACCCATGAAGGCCTGCCGTCCGGATTCAAAATGGCAGACAACGTGGTGGTTCATTTTTGTATCAGCGGGAACCGTCAGCCATATAACAAAGAGTTTCTCGGTAAACAGCTTGAACGTCTTCAGGAGTGGTATGATAAAGAAGATGTTCCCATGTATTTGTGGTTATACAATTGCTTCCCGTTGGAAATAGCCAATAACGGTCGTTTTTATGCTTTCCCCGGGCATTTTGCCCATGTCCAGAAACAGCAGTATGATTATTTCAAAAAACTTGGTATCAAAGGAGTTTTCCATTGCGGTTTCAATGGAGAGGTGGATAATTATGTAGCTTACCGCCTGATGGATGATCCTGACTTGGACATAGATGTGCTGTTGGATGAATATTTTTCCGCTTATGGTAAGGCAGGCAAACCGCTCAGAAAAATGTATGAACTGATAGAAGATCGTTATTGCAACGTTGAGAATTATCCTAAAGGCGGAGACGGCTCTCCGTTTAAAGGACATCAGACGGTTGGTGCCGCCTGGGGCTATCTCGGAAATGCGGAAACAATGAAGCAGCTTCAGTCCTATATGGATCAGGCTTACGCTTTGGCTGAAGCCGACCAACAGAAACAACTGATTAAATTGTGGGATGAGTCGCTTTGGGCTTATATGAAAGCCGGCAGAAAGTCCTATGTTGATCGGATGAGTTTTACAATTCCCGAGGTTATTGCTCCGAAAGTTGCTAACGCCCATGGTGATGTCAGTAAAGTTGATTGGAACAAAGCCGTCTCTCTTGGAGACAAATGGTATAAGCGTGGTGGAAAGCAGCCTTCTGTAAATAAAATGGGAGGACTGGTTTGTCATGATGGAGAATATCTCTATTTGAAATTGATTGATTACGTTGATCCCCAAAAACTGGAAGTTTCTCCTCAGATAGCCTGTTTTGATGACTGGGAGATCTTTGTGGCCGGACAACGGGCTCAGCCTTTCAGACAATATATGATTGGTCCGACAGCCATGATTCGCGGTATCTCTTATGGTGAAGTTAATTGGCGTCAAGGAGTTTTAGCGACTGAATACACAAAAAAGGCATTTGGCCTGAAAGCTGTTTCAGATACAAACGGAAATAAATGGATATTGGAACTTAGCTTTCCGCTATCTGATATTTTAGAAAAGCCGATTAAACCGGGAGATGATATTTATGCCAATTTCATGCGAGTCCGCAATCCGGTATTGTCGGGAGAACGACCATATGGTATTGATACCTGGGTGGCCTATACTACCGTAAAAGATGTTGACCGGCTGGCAAAAATTCATTTGGCAAAGTAATCATCATGTTCATATTACCGCTGGAGTTTTCGGAAGCAGTAGATGGGGTCTCCGGTGGGACTGAGGCCTCGGCTTAATTGTTTTTGTTTGACTCGTTCCGGATTTTCAAACATCACACCTATTTCACGGATAAACTGTTTTGAGCCGATAATTGCTCCATCGGTGAAGTGTCGGGTGCGGCGCAGGAAGCGGATCGGCATTGATTCGTTGCGTCTGGCTTGTTGCTGTGCCTGGTGTATCTCCTCGGTATCGGCGCCGGACTCCATCGCGATAATTCGAGCTAACTCGCCTCGAAAATAAGCAAAAAGTTCATTGTCGGACCATTGAGTCGGATCGCCGGCAGTGCGAACATTTTGTTTCAGATGTCTGACGAAATTATCGTAAAACATATGTTGCCCGCTGCCGCAGTAGCGTCCCCAGGTGGTGAACTGATAATCGGCCGGATTGTTTTTCAGGCCGGCTCGAACGGGGTTGAGTTCCACGTACATAACGCAGGTTTCCAGGGAATCCTGTTTATCGAGGATCACGCTTTTAAAACGGTCGGCCCAGAGGTGTCCGATGCGGTTACGGTTTTTATTGAAAACGACGGTGTAGCGTTGTTGCAGGGCGCGCATGAAACAGCTGATGTCGATCATTTTAAGTCCGGTTTCGCGACACTTGATTGTATCGTGAGGATCGAGGCGGGGAAGTTGTGAGCCGGCATAGGTCAGGTTGCGGCGCATTTTATTGTAGTAGGAGTTATGGCGGGCGGCGATGTCGACTGTATCCGGCAGTTCGTCCGGACCGGGAGCGTAGACTACGAGGTGAAAATGGTTGCCCATCCAGGCGGCAGAGATGATTTCTACCAGAAAATATTCACTCAGATTTTTGAGTAAACGGAAGCCGTATTCTTTATCGCTGTCGTCGAAGGGATGTACGCCTTTGATTCCGGCAATCCGGTTATAGAGGTGGTAATAGCAGCCCTGATCGCTGAGTTTCATGCGCGAGATGTTCATAAAAGGTCCTCCAGGTGAATTGTTACAATTAATATATGACGGAATTTGTAAATTGCAAATTTAAATAACATGTAATTTAATAAAAAATTCTAAAAAGTTAATTGTTAACTAATTGTGACTTGTGTGTGCTCGGTGCTGTTTTGTTTTAGGAGTTTTCGAAGGTCTTTTTAACGGCGGAGTGGCAACAAGTCAAAAAAATGATATATTATTTAAAAATTATTTAAACATTATCAATCGGGGATGACGTGAAACTCGAGAAACAACTTGCAAAATATTTTGGATTTAACACTTTCCTGGAAGGACAATTGGAGGCAGTTGAGGATATTCTAGGTGGAAATGATCTCTGTTTGGTTATGCCGACAGGAGCAGGAAAAAGCCTTTGTTATCAGTTGCCGGCGTTGGTTAGGGATGGGTATGCTCTGATTGTATCGCCGTTGATATCCTTAATGAAAGATCAGGTTGATGCGTTGCGAAGTAAAAACTTACCTGCCGCCTTTGTAAACAGTACTCTTGCTCCGGCGGAACAGTATACGGTTTTCGACGATGTCAGGTCTGGTAAAGTCAAGTTACTTTATACTGCGCCGGAACGGTTCTATGCTCCTTCTTTTGATCGACTTCTTGCCTCTACACCTCCCACGATGCTGGTGATTGATGAGGCTCACTGCATTAGTCAATGGGGACACGATTTTCGACCATCCTATGCTCGAATTGGCGAGTTTGCAGCAAAATATGATATTCCGCAAATTTGTGCCTTTACCGCGACGGCCACCGATACGGTCCGGAAAGACATTGTATTACATCTTCGTCGTGAAAATATGGAAATTATGGTCCGTGGCTTCAAGCGTCCCAACCTGGCGTTTAGTGTCAGGCGTACGGGGGGAGCTGCTGACAAAGATTCATTTGTAAGACAACAGATTAATAAAAAACAGCCTACGATCATTTATACCTCTACTCGAAAAGCGGTTGATGCCCTGGTGGATAAATTCGGTATTCAAGGATACCATGCCGGAATGGAGCCCGAACAACGCCATGCTGTTCAGGAGGAGTTTATCAGCGGAAAATGCCCGGTTCTGGCAGCTACTAATGCATTCGGGATGGGGATCGATCGTCCTGATATCAGATGTGTGATCCATTACAACATTCCAGGCAGTCTTGAGGCGTATTACCAGGAGGCCGGTCGCGCAGGTCGCGATGGGGAAAATTCCGAATGCGTACTGCTTTATTCTTATGCAGACCGTTTTACCCAGGAATTTTTGATCGATTTAAGTAATCCCGGAGAGCAGCTTATTCGTGATGTTTTTGAGTTATTGCTGAAACTCTCGAATGATGGCGCTGACAGTGTCGAAGTCTCCGCTGGTGATATGGCTGCTCAACTTAATGACTGTAAAAGTGATGGACAGGTTTATACCGTAATGCATATTCTGGAAAAATATGGCATAATTACTCGTGGAAATCCCGGTGAAAATGAACTGGAACTGCGTTTTACTGCGCCTTTGGAGGAGCTGTGGAGCGAGCATAACGGGAAACGTACGCAACGTTCTATTTTTATTGCACGTATGCTGCAAAGGTTTGGAGAGAGTTTGACTGGCGGCGTTCGGATGTCGATTACGCAGTTTTCTGCCGCAGTCGGACTTAAGCCTGAGCAGGTGAGAAGGGTTCTTCCGGCACTTCGTGAAGCCGGGGTTTTGGAGTATGAAGCGCCGTTCCGGGGAAGGGCGGTGCAACTGGTCAGGACTGACCGTTTGGCGCTTGAAACTATTGACTTTGCCGCTTTGCGTAAAAAACATGATTACGAGATCGAGCGTCTGGACAAAGTGGTGCGTTATGCTGAGAGTTCGGAGTGTCGGCAAAATTATATTATTTCCTATTTCGGTGAAAATGATCCTGAATGGCGCTGTGAAAGTTGCGACAGTTGTTTGAAAGGAGGCTCGATTCATGATCGTGAGCTTGATGAACGGGAAAAAGCGGCGGCAATGACTGCGCTAAGTGCAATCGCCGATATGCCTGGACGTTTCGGCCGCGGTCGCTGGACGGAGATTCTCGGTGGAGCTAATACCGCCGCCGCCGCGGCTTCGCATTTGGACGATATGACTGAATTTGGAGCATTGAAAAAACTGAAGAAGAATCGCTTAACCCTGTTGCTGAGAGCGCTGGAAGACGCTGGATTGCTGAGTCGGGTTGAGCACTATGAATATCCTTGTCTGGAAGTGTCTCAGGCCGGCTGGAGCGCGATAGCCAGGGATTGTCAAGGGCTCACGCTTCCTTTGGCGGGAGAAAGTTTGTTCCCTGTAAGCCGTAAGTTGAAAAGTAAACCGAAAAAGCCGTTTTTTGAGGAAGAGATTGACGCTGATTCGGATCTTTACGAAATCCTGCGGGATATTCGTAATGAAATTGCCGGACGTCGTCGCAAACCACCTTACACGATTTTTTCCAATGCGGTTCTGGCCCGGCTGGCGGATGCCACTCCGGTGACCCGGGAGGAGGCTGAAACGATTAAAGGTATAGGACCGCGAAACAGTCGCGATCTGCCCAAACTGCTTGACGCGATTAGTAAATGGCGCGAAGAAAATCTGTAGAGGATCATTGTGCGGTAATTTTTCAATCAGCCTGATTTATCAGAGTTACCTGTTTGACATAAAAAGTTGGCGGGGTATTTTATGCTTCAAGTTTATAATTAATCAAGAGAAAATGACATGGCACCTGAAATTTACTTTACCAGTGATGAAAACGAATTGACCCTGGCGGCGGTCGGGCTTAAAACCTTTGACGATTTCTGGAACATCGAGGATACTTTAGACGAGTCGTTTGGAGTCGAATCAAAGCGGGCTCATCAAAGCGGGAAAACCATATTGCGGGATACTTGTAAGGTGGATATTGCGGGGAAACGTTATTTTCTGAAACGTTCAAGCGGCAAATCCTTTAAGGCGGTAGTCTATGAACTTGAGGCGCGATCCGTTCTGCCACGGTTCGGGTTGACCAGTTCCGGTTACTCCGCCTGCTGCATTGATAAAAAATCCCGTCGGGCATTTATTCTGCTTGATGATCTGCCGGGGTATATTTCTTATGAATCTATAATTGATGACAGTGCCTCATTGACCGAGAAAGCTGCATTTGAGCAGAATAAGGAACTTTTCATCAGTACAGTGATTGCGGCCTTCAAACTGGTACAGGGTTCTCCTTACATGTATCGCGACTGGGATTACAATCATCTTTTTTTCAATCCTCAGACCAAAGAAGTGGCGATGATTGATTTGGAGCGCTTTATGCATATATCGCAGTTCCCGCTGTACTATCGCATTCCGATGGTGAGGTTGTATAAACGTTTGAAAGAGCAGAAAAAACTTGCCGCTGCGCTGAGGATGACGCAGGATGAGCTTGATAAACTTTTGAAATGACTCGTACAAAATGCAAATATTAACCACGAACAATGAAATGAGCGCGAGCATTGCGCAGGGCAACGCACGGAAAATCACTGAAATAAGTTTTTTTATTTTTCAGCTAGAGCTGAAAACTTAAATACTTCTTCATGGTCTTCATGATCTTTATGGTGCAAATAATAGTTTTGCATAAGTTTAAAACTATTGAAATAAGCGGAGGATTTAATGGATATTGCTTTGCGACAAATGGCTCTGACGGATGTTCCGGAGTTGATGGGGTTGAAAAATGCCGAAGGCTGGAATCAGCTTGAATTTGATTTTGAATTCTATATGCGGCAATGGCCGACCGGGTGTTTTGCACTTGAATTCGAAGGCCGTTTGGTTGGTTCGGCTATCGCGGTCAATTATCATGATCAGATCGGCTGGGTCGGCGTGGTAATCGTTCATCCGGACTGTCGCCGCCAGGGCCAGGCTACCCGGTTGCTACGCACGGTTATGGATAATTTATCCGGTTGCCGCGGAATCTGGCTGGACGCCACTCCGGCTGGACAACCGGTCTATGAAAAACTTGGTTTTGAATTTGAATATATGCTGGCTCGTTATATTTGTCCGGCCGCGGTGCCTGGACCGAATGTTGATATATCCGTATGTAAACCAGTTGATACAGCTGATTTACCGCGTTTAATTGAAATGGATGCGGCGGCTTTCGGCGCAAAAAGAGAAGGTCTGATTGAATATCTTTTAAAAACCTGGCGAGCCGGGGCTTTTAAATATGAGATAGACGGTCGGATTGCCGGTTTCTGTGTGGGGCGGGCGGGATCGCGCTATCGTCAAATCGGTCCGGTGGTGGCGGAATCTCCGGAAATTGCTAAAACTATTTTGAACTGCGCATTGGCCCGTTTCAAGGGGCAGCCGGTCTGTGTTGATTTGATTGAATCGCAGGCTGAGTTCAAAGCAGAGTTATTGGATCGTGGGTTTGCCGCGCAGCGTCCGCTGGGCCGGATGTGCCGCGGCAAAGCGGTCGCGGCACCGGTTCCGCAGACGTACTTTGCCATTCCCGGCGGCGAATTCGGTTGATTGATAAAATTAATCTTGCTTTTGGAGAGATTGTTGATTATACTTACGGTATAAGTTTGAAATATAGATACTTCAAATTATAACTGTAATTTACCGGGGAGTGGAATCATGAAAAGGAAAAAGGCGCGGACTATTTTCACAATTTCTTGGACTGCCTTCAATAGTTGGCGCAAAAAACATTGGCAATTCCGGTTGACGATCCTGCTGCTGATGCTGGTGACCCTGTTGATAGAAAATAATATTTTTCGAGAGCCGATCATGAATAAGCTGGTTCGTATTGCCTGTCGTGCTATTGAATATAATTCCATTCCGAGAGTCGTTAACGCCTGGATGTATTATAACCGGACTTGTGAAAAACAGCGTCTTCAATTGAGCCTGGCAAAGATAAAAGACAAGTTGTCTCCTGCAACGCTTGAGCAGTTACGGACCAAACCGTCCCGGGCTGATTTGACCACCTTATTCAACGCTGCCAAGCAACATGGCCTTTTATCTCCAGTATCTGATTTGAGCAAAATGAAACACGCAATGCTGGCCAGTGCTATCTACGAACCGAACGTCGCTTTCGTCCGGAATGGAACGGTGTGTACAAAGATATCGATAACACGAGACGTTGGCACTTTCCATCCTTTGAAAGATTAATGCAAATATCAAAACAAACATTGAATTATTTATTAATTAGTTTCCTCGTATTCTTTTTTCCAGCGCCTTTCATGACAACCATGACATGGATATTGATATGTTTGGCATCCGGTTTTTTTACATATGCATATGTCCCTGAATATAAGAAGACCGCCGGAGCAGTTTTGGCTATAGTGATTACTGTAATTTTACTTATTGGTAACCGGATAAGCAATGGACCGTTGTATGATCAGTTTCATACTATGTGGAATTTTTACAGTGGAGAGAGCAAATACAATATCTTGACGAATTATTTTTTTTATTATCAAATTTTTTATTGCGTCGCAGTCAGTTTATTTGGCAGCGGTCTGGCTGAAAAGTACTTAATAAAATTCTCCAGAAGGCGAATCGATTTTGCGGCAACTGTGATTTTGGGGACGATTATCCTCTTGACCAGTCGATTTTTAATTGTAAATAAGGTTGAATACGGTTGGTGGTGTTATTTGTTGTGTTATCGAATATATAACTCCACATTGACGATTAATTGCAATCAATTTAAAGTATTGCCATATATTTTGTTTTTCACTGGTATCAGCATTATCATTGAGGGATTGTATTTTTTTCTAATCAGGAAAACGCATGTTCAAAAATAAAATGTAAGTTTTCTTGTTTTAAAGGAATATTTTTTACTGATTCTTATGGTTTGCGCATTTGAAAGATCATTATCCGGTTGATTTTTCCTGCTTGATTAAGCGGTGATTTATGCTATATTAGATTTGAATTTAATTTGCTCAATCAGGAACTTTATATGATAATAAGAACCAGGTCTTTTCCGCGCGCGGCGTTGATCGGGAATCCTTCTGATGGATATTTCGGCAAAACGGTGGCTTTTGTCTTTGGTAATTATCGAGCCAACCTGATGCTGTATGAAACACCTGAACTGGATCTTCAGCCGTCTTTCCGGGACCATACCCATTTTTCCAGTATTGAGCATCTGGCTTCGGATGTCAGCACCTACGGTTATTACGGCGGCATCCGTCTGCTTAAAGCAACGATCAAACGGTTTTATGAGCACTGCTGCGAGAACGGAATAGAACTGGACAATCGAAATTTCACGATTCGTTACGAAAGCGATATTCCGAACCGGCTTGGACTGGCAGGTTCATCGGCGATCATTACCGCCTGTATTCGAGCCCTTAAACAGTTTTACGCGGTGAAAATATCGCGTCCAATCCTGGCCAATCTGGTGTTGTCGGTGGAAACCGAGGAACTCGGCATATCCGCCGGCTTGCAGGACCGGGTGGCCCAGGCATACAATACTCCCATCATGATGGACTTTGATAAGGCAAAAATGGAAAAAGACGGATAC
The DNA here is from genome assembly GCA_963678305.2 of Victivallales bacterium. Classification (GTDB taxonomy): domain Bacteria; phylum Verrucomicrobiota; class Lentisphaeria; order Victivallales; family Victivallaceae. The sequence goes on along the minus strand of CAXXVV010000017.1, from coordinate 221,703 downwards.
GGCGCGTATATGCCGATTGAGATTCCCGAAGATTTGAATCTGTTTGTCGCGTTCCGGACCGACCTTTCGGAAGGATCTGAGATACTGCACAGTCGACTGCGGGAGAAATATGAAGACGGCGATAAGGCGGTGCTGGCGGCGATTGAGGAATGGAAAGAACTGACCGTCAAATCTGTTGAAGCGATCAACAATCATGATTATTCGGAGTTGGATGCCTGTATTAATCGAAATTTCGACTTGAGATGTGAAGTTTGTTCGTCGGTCTCTCCCAAGAACAAACATATGGTTGAATTGGCGCGGAAAGCCGGGGCTTCGGCCAAATTCACCGGTTCAGGCGGCGCGATTATCGGGACATACAAAGACGATGCGATGTTTGAGGCACTTTCAAAGTCGATGCAGCCTTTTGATATCGAGGTGATCAAGCCGGAAATAGTTCGCGGTGGTCGCTCCGCCAGTTACAATGTCGAATTTGATGACGGAGCCATTTAAAATGCGGATACGAAAAGCAGTCATTCCGGCCGCCGGTTTCGGCACCAGATTCCTGCCGTTTACTAAAGCGGTGCCAAAGGAACTTATCCCGGTTGTTGATAAACCGACGATTCAATATGTTGTCGAGGAAGCCGTCTCTGCCGGGATTGAGGATATTCTGATTATTGTCAGTACCGGTAAACAGGCGATCCAGGATCATTTCAATCCGGTTTTCGATCTGGAACAGCGACTTGAACAGTCCGGTAAAATTGCAGAACTTGAAGCATTACGAAAAATCAGTTCACTGGCGAATCTGCACTATGTTTATCAGCAGGAACTGCTGGGATTGGGTCATGCCGTTCTTCAGGCGAAACCGTTTATCGGGAACGAGCCTTTTGCTATTCTGCTCGGCGATACGGTTACGACTTCCGATAACGCTCCGGTAACAAAACAACTTTGTGATGCGTTTGATACGGTCCAGGCACCGGTCGTGGCGATGGAAACCGTGCCGATGGAAAAAGTCAGTCGTTACGGGGTGATCGGCGGGACCGAGGAACGTACCGGTCTTTACCGGGTGCATGAATTTGTCGAGAAGCCTTCCCCGGCTGAAGCGCCATCGAATCTGGTGGTTGCCAGTCGCTATGTTTTTACGCCTGAAATATTTGATTATCTGGTAAAGACGCCGCGCGGCAAAGGCGGGGAGATCCAGATCACCGACGCGATGAAATTGATGCTGGCTGATTACCCGATGTACGGTCTAAGGATTGATGGTCGGCGGCATGACATCGGCAACAAACTTGAATTCGTCAAATCCACCATTGAGTTTGCGCTTAAGCGCGATGACTTGCGGGATGATATAAAAGTTTTTATCAGGGAATTGATTGGAGAATAGATTATGGAGAGAAAAGGAATAATACTTGCGGGCGGGGCCGGAACCCGGCTTTATCCGGTGACCAGAGTGGTTTCAAAGCAACTGTTGCCGGTTTATGACAAGCCGATGATCTATTATCCTTTGACTACTCTGATGCTGGCCGGAATCCGCGAAGTGTTAATCATTTCTACCCCTGAAGACATCGGGCGTTTTGAATCCCTGCTTGGCGATGGTTCGCAGTGGGGGATTCATCTGGAATACGCGGAACAACCTTCACCCGACGGTCTGGCCCAGGCTTTTCTCATAGGTGAAGAATTTATCGGATCGGACAACTGCGCTCTGATTCTCGGGGATAATATATTCTACGGACATCAACTGTCGATTCTGCTGAACGAGGCATCCGCTATGGAGCAGGGGGCGACGGTTTTTGCCTATCCGGTCCATGATCCTGAGCGTTACGGGGTGGTTGAATTCGATGAAAATTTCAATGCCGTAAGTCTTGAGGAAAAACCGGCTCAACCTAAATCTCGTTATGCCGTTACCGGACTTTATTTCTACGACAATACGGTCATCGATATCGCTAAATGTATCAAACCGTCCCATCGCGGTGAACTTGAGATAACCGATGTGAACCGGATTTATATGGATCAGGGCAAGCTTGATGTAAAGCTGATGAGCCGCGGTTCGGTCTGGCTCGATACCGGTACCCATGATTCGCTGCTTGAAGCGGGTCAATATGTGGCGACGATCGAGAAGCGGCAGGGGCTGAAAATTGCCTGTCCGGAAGAGGTTTCATGGCGGAAAAAATGGATAACCGACGCCCAGTTGAATGAGTGCATCGTTGCTCTTGGTAAGAGTTCCTATGCCGATTACCTTAAAGAATTAGTCAGTCCGGGGCGGCACTTGTACACCTCGGTCCATAAGAAATCCAATTAATTTTACAAACAGGAAAAAATGAACGTAAGCAGCACAAAACTCCCTGGAATCCTGGTGGTTGAACCAAAAATATTTGGTGACAAACGGGGCTTCTTTTTTGAATCATATAACCAGCGGGATATGATTGCCGCCGGTATCGACCATCAGTGGGTTCAGGATAACCATTCAAAATCCGCTGAAGGAACTTTGCGCGGGTTGCATTATCAGGTAAATCGCGGTCAGGATAAACTGGTGAGGGTCGCGATTGGTGAAGTCTTTGACGTAGTGGTCGACGTCCGCCTGGATTCACCGACTTTCGGGCAATGGGAAGGATTTATTCTCTCAGCTGAAAACCGCAAAATGCTTTATGTCCCGAAAGGTTTTGCCCACGGCTTCTGCGTTCTCAGTGAAACCGCTGAATTCCTGTACAAGTGCAGCGACTACTGGTCGCCGCAGGACGAACGCGGGATCGCCTGGAACGATCCTGAACTCGGGATTGACTGGCCGGTCACTGAGCCGATTCTGTCAGAGCGCGATATGAAACATCCAATCTTTAAAAATGCAGAGTATATGTAAATGAAGACATTGGTTATTCTCGGCGGTAAAGGAATGCTTGGCAGTGATTTGCAGTGGACGGCCGAGCAGGTCGGTTATTCAGTCGTCGTTTTTGACCGGCCGGAATTCGACATTACCAGAGAACAGGATGTCCGCCAGGCGGTCGTTGCCGGCGACGTAATCGTCAATTGTGCAGCGTATACGGCGGTTGACCAGGCTGAAGCGGAGCCGGATCTCGCTTATGCGGTGAATGCCGCCGCCGTGAAAACCCTCGGTGATATCTGTGCCGAAGCCGGAAAATACCTTGTCCATATCAGTACCGATTTTGTTTTCGGGGATTCATCCGCCGCCTGTTTGAAAGAGATGGACGAACCGAATCCACTGAGCGTTTACGGCAAAACCAAGCTGGCGGGCGAAAAGCTGCTGGCCGAAACTGATTGTCGCCATGCGGTGATCCGGGTCGAATGGACTTACGGACATGCCGGTAATAATTTTGTCTACAAGATAATCGATCTGGCGAAATCCCGGCCCGAATTGAAAGTAGTTGATGATCAGGTTGGCGCGCCAACTCCGACAACCGCGGTAGCAAAAGCGATTCTTTGCTTCCTTGACAAACACCCTGAAGGCTTGTATCATTTTGCCGCCGACGGTTACGCGTCGCGTTACGAAACGGCGCGCTATATTGTACGTAAATTGGAACTCCCTGCCAAAGTACACCCCTGTAAAAGCAGTGAATTTTCCACCCCGGCGCAACGCCCTTTGAATTCCCGTTTTGATTGTGCTAAAATTGATCAGGTTCTCAATTTCGAGCGTCCCCACTGGTATGACGCCTTGAAAGAGTTTTTACTGAAGATCAATTAACTTTATCCGGCCAATACTTGAATATTGGATGTTTTTTGTTCGATATTGAATATTCTATACTTGCCTGCCCGTGTCGTTCTGTGTATGTCCGGGTTTTTATAAATCTGCCTTGTTTTTGTCCTGAAAACGGTTATATTAAATATTTGGAATTTTAACTTAAAGAAATTGGAGAATAAATATTATGCTTGACAGAGCAGTAATGTTACAGGCGGCGGAACAGCATGGCACGCCGGTTTATGTTTACGACGCGGATAAAATGCTGAAATGCTACCACGACCTGTACGATTTTATCAAATGGCCCAAACTGAAGGTCCATTACGCGATGAAAGCCAACTATAATTTCCGTTTGCTGCAACTTTTGAATGATGCGGGCGCCGGGCTTGATACTGTCAGCCCCGGGGATGTTATCATGGCGCTGAAAGCCGGTTTCCCGAAAGAGAACATCATCTATACCGCCAACAATATGACCGATGCCGAAGTGGCGATGGTTAAGGAAATGGGTGTGTTGATGAATATCGGTTCATTGTCCCGTCTGGAAAAATTCGGCAAACAGTATCCCGGCAGCGAAGTATGTATCCGCTTCAATCCTGATGTGGTTGACGGAGCGCATGCCAAGATTATGACCGGCGGCGATCTGACCAAATTCGGTATTTTGATGGAAGATGTTGATAAAGTGGTTGAGATGGCGGCAAAATACGATCTGAAAATTGTCGGCCTGCATGAGCATACCGGCTCCGGCTTGCAGCATACCGATTCAGTTTTTCAGAGTATGAAAAATATTATGGCTCTGGCAACTCCTGAGCGCTTTCCGGTACTGCGTTTTCTCGATTTCGGCGGCGGCTTCAAGGTTGTTTACCAACCGGGAGAAAAGGCGGTCGATTATGTTGCGATGGGCGCTGAGATCACGCGTCTTTTCAGTGAGTTCTGCAACCGTTTCGGAAGCGAACTGGAAATGTATTTTGAACCCGGCAAATATATTGTGGCGGAATGCGGTTATCTGGTGGTAGAAGTCAATACTATTAAAGAGAATCGCACCCGCTCTATTGTCGGCTGTAATTCCGGATTCCCGCAGTTGATTCGGCCGATGATGTACGACGCATATCATCATATAGTTAATTTGTCGAATCCTGACGGTGAGATCAAAACCTATGATATTTGCGGCAATATCTGTGAAACCGGCGACCGTTTTGCTGAACAGCGCGAACTGCCGGAAATCCGCGAAGGTGATATCCTGGCGATTGAAAACGCCGGAGCTTACTGCTACTCAATGGGCGGAGTATATAATTTGCGTCCGATGCCGGCTGAAACAGTCTGGTACGACGGTCATCTGGAACTCGTTCGCAAGGGCCTGTCACCGCAGGAACTGGTAGAACAAATCCTGGGAGAATAATTATGCAGCTTAAATTTACCAAAATGCACGGATGCGGCAACGATTATATTTATTTCGACTGCATCGATAATCCTCAACTGATTCCAAATCCGGAAGAGATCGCACCTGAACTTTCCGACCGACATTTCGGTATCGGTGGCGACGGTATTGTTCTGATACTGAAAGATACCAAAGCCGATTTCCGTATGCGGATGTTCAACTCAGACGGTTCCGAAGCGGAAATGTGTGGCAATGCCATCCGCTGTGTTGCCAAATTCCTGTGTGACAACGGTTATCTTACCGGTAACGAGGTCGATATCATGACCGGCGCCGGGATTAAACATATTGTGGTGTCGCGTGACGCTGACGGCAATTTTGAACAGGCCAGGGTGGACATGGGCGAACCGGAACTCAACGGACTTTTTATTCCGGTCAATATCGATAAGAAACCGGTGGTCAGTGAGCCGATAGTTTTGAGCAATGGTTTTGAATATGCAATGACCTGCGTTTCGATGGGAAATCCCCACTCGGTGATATTTGTGGACGAGATTACGGATGAACAGGTTTTGATTCATGGTCCGGAGCTTGAAGTCCATGAAGTCTTCCCGAACAAGATCAACGTCGAGTTCGTCAAAGTACTGTCGCCGACCGAGGTTGACATGCGGGTTTGGGAACGCGGCGCGGGCGAAACCTGGGCCTGTGGTACCGGCGCTTCCGCCGTGGCGGTCGCCTGTGTTTTGAACCAGTTTACCGGCCGCAGCGTGACCGTTCATTTGCGCGGCGGCGATCTGCAAATCGAATGGGGTGATGACAACCGCGTCTATATGACCGGTCCCGCCACCACCGCTTTTGAAGGTGTTGTCACGGTCTGACATCACTGTTATTTGTAAATCAAGGGAAAGAGTTTTGTCGGCTCTTTCCTTTTTTCTTTTTTCGGCTGTTTTTTTAGACAATGACCGGAGATGATTAACCTGTTTTACTGCTTACGAAAGCATCTTCAGTTTTCGGAAACAGTACAGTATCGCACCGGTTGAACTGAATCCTTTTGCCAGTTGTTTTTTCTGCATGCGTTCCGGATCATCAAATTGTTTTCCGGTTTGTCGGATAAATATTTTTGAGCCTAAAATGGCCCCATCTGTAAAGTGTCTGGTGCGTTGCAGAAAACGTACATGCATTGATTCTTTTTGTCGGGCGGCATCGTGAGCTGCATTTATTTCTTCACTGGAAGCTCCGGTTTCCGCCGCTATGATGCGCGCCAGTTCTCCCCGGAAGAATGCGAACAGTTCAATATCGGTCCATTTTGAGTTATCTCCGGTGGTGATATTCGGTTTCATATGTTTAACGAAATTCATATAAAACATATGTTTTCCGCTACGACAATACCGTCCCCAGGTTGAGAAGCTGTAGTCTGCGGGAGAATTTTTCAATCCGGCCCGGACTGGATTAAGTTCAACATAGATGACGCAAGCGGTCAAGGCGTTTATTTTTTCGAGGATTACGCTTTTGAATCTGCCTCCCCAGAGTTGGCCGGTTCGGTTGCGCGTTTCATTGTAAACGCAGGTAAATTGTCGTTGATAGGCCGACATGAACCGGCTGATATCGATCATTTTAAGGGCTGTTTCCCGGCATTGTTGAGGGTTGTCAAGACTAATAACCGGGTTTCTCGGGCCGAACTGGAATATTTTTTTCATTGATTTGTAATAATTGTTATGTCTTTTGACTATAGTTGCAAGTGGTGGCAGTTCATCCGGTCCGGGAGCGTAAACGACGAGGTGAAAATGATTCCCCATCCAGGCGGCGGAAATGACTTCAATCAGGAAGTAATCACATAGATACCGAAGCAATTTGAAGCCATATTCTTTATCCATATCGGAAAAAGGATGTTCTCCTTTAATGCCGCCGATCCGATTATAAAGATGATAATAGCAGCCTTCATTTCTGACTTTCATTCGTATTCCCATATCAAGTCCTCCTAATTGTTTGATTTAAAGATAATATAACAGCTGAAAACTCCATTTTCAAATTATTATACCGTTTGAATTATATTAAATCGTAACTGTTTGTCGACAAGAGTCTTGGTTCTGTTATTGGTTATTGATTTTAACCGTTTGGTTGCCGAAATGGAAACCTTTTTATTTGATAAAGTCCCGCTGGTATTTATCCCTTCTTTATATGTCAAAATCAAAATATCTTGTAATTCGAGTTTGAAATAATGGCGGTTACGGCTTATGTTTTTGTGTATTGAAATTTATATAAGGTAAACTAAAGAGATTATTCCATGCAATATGTTATCAAAGATAAAGATGGTGTGGAACACGGTCCGGTCGATGAAACTACTTTGATCAAATGGGCCGCGGAACGCAGAATCGATTCTCAAACCCCGGTTCGTCCCACGCTGGTTAACAACTGGCATAATGCGGCCGATATGGATTTTCTCAAGGCGCACGTCCTGGAGCCGGTGGCCGATAAGAAAAGCGGCGGCGGAATGTTCGGATCAGTGTCCGAGTTGTTCACTAAAGGCCGGGACCAGGCAAATTCCGCCAGCGGTTATCTGCAGCGCAGAGCCGCGGTTAAAGCCAAGCTGCCTACCAGATTTATGGCGTTTTTGTTTGATGCGCTGATTTTCTTCATTATCGGATTGCTTATACTCTGTTATCTGATCGGCGGCGTTGTCAGTGACAGCGCGAAGAATATGCCGGATAACGAACTGGCCGCATCTGACTGTTTGATTGATGGTAAGGAATATGCGCTGCGTATGCTCAAAATTCAAAAAGCGGATGAATATTCCGCTTACCAGCAGGAGCAATCCAAACTTAAAGCAAAAGAAGATGCGGAGGAAGCAAAACGCGAGGCCGCCAGAAACCGGACCGAGTATACTCCGGCACCGGAACCTACACCGGAAGAAAAAAATAAACCGGCAGAACCGCGTCAAATGGGACGCGAGTCCGGCTTTAGTGAATTCGGGACTGGTGGCGGTGGTCCGGTTGTGGTCAAAAAAACGAAAGAGGAAGATGTCGAAAACAAAGTTCCGGAAAAGGCGTTTATGCCGGAGTTTGAAGTTACGGATAACAATAAAGCAACAGCGCCGCCATCCAGAAAAGCTGATTTCAGGACCGGCTATTTTCGTGGTTCGACCTGGACGGTTGCCGGAACCGGTGATAAGTATGTTTGCCTTGCCAACGGTTATGAAGAATATCATGCCGATCCTGCTAAAAATGCCGGTTACGGCGTATGGTGCAAGGTCTCTGATATCAGTTCCCAGATAACCAAAACGGTTGTAATCATCGCGGTTCTGGTTTTAATCTACTATACGATTGCGATTGGTTATTTCGCCCAGACTTTCGGCATGTGGTTCTGGGGGCTGTTTGTCGCCCGACCTGGAAAACGTGAGCCGCACGAGGCTTTTTTCTTCCGCTCGTTCCTGTTTGCGTTTTTTATGCTGATATTTGGCATTTTCACCCCGCTGATGATCTTTATCTGCGGGGCAGGAATTCAGGATCTGCTTGCCGGAGTACGGGTTTACCATGTTGCCGGTAAAGCGGTGATGTAAAGCTTAAAGTTTTTACAAGCCTTGGGGGAGAGGCGCAGCTGACGGTTTGAAAGTGATTACCCGTGGACGCGATTTTTCCGGCAGTTCTTCAAAGCAGTTTATCCGCAATTCCGCCGAGTTGTCATATTCTATCAGGTGAGGCAGGCCGTCGGCCAGAAATTGCTCGATTATCCCGCCATCCTTATCGCATACCAAGGCCCTTACCCTGGGTTCGCCGCAGCGGATGGCGGCAAAATCATATCCAGCCGGGATGGTAAATCGGTTCTTTTCTTGAGATAATTCAACAGTCTCTCCAAGGAATGTGTGGTTGCTGATACCGCACAACCCGACTTGATTGGCTAATTTTATCGTCATTTCACATGGATATTGCAACCCGGTCGGCAATTGCAGTTCCATCCGATCCTCCCAATGGTTAGCGCCGCGTCTGAAAACCGGTTTACCGTTGATGATGATCTCAATTATCCCGTCGATGCCATGAAAGAACAGGGTGGTCGGTGTGGAATGACCTGTCGGGGATTGCAGAATTGTCCGGTATTCAAATTCGCCGATAAAATTGTGTTCGGCGATGTTCTGGATTTGCAGATTGGAGGCTGTTCCTACCTCGCGCCACGGTTGGGCTGCATTTTCGCGAATTTCCCATTTGGTTAGCTCTTTCCCGAACCCCAGGCGTAAATTGTCCAATGCCGAAAAACATTTGCCGGTTTCTATCATGTTTTCGCCAGGTTTGAGCAGGTGGCGGACATCAAACTCTTTGCAGGTGTGCAGTTGCAGTTGTTTAGCAATGGCATTGATCTTCAGAACGCCCTCCGTCGCCTCTCCGACTTCGATCGCGTAGGGTGGTTCAAGCTTTTTGAGAGACCAGCGGGTTTCAATGCAAGCGCAAGGTTTATGCAGGCAGAATACCTTGCCGTTTTCCTTAAGTTTTCTTAATTTATGACTGACGCCCGGAGTCACTTTGACATTATTGGGTACCCAGGTGTCGAAAAATATTTTGCGGTTGGTTTTATTCATGATCCTGAATGCGAGCAGACCGTTGATAGCAACTCTGAAACGTTGATTGTTCAAATAACCGAAGAGCTCCGCTTTGGTATGGTTTTCGATCAGTCCGAATTCAGCCGGGAAAAAGTTGTGATGGAGTCCGGCCAGATTACGTCGCCGGGAAATATCCGCCGGGACCAGTTTGCCGTCAAGCAAATCCGAGTGTTTGTAAATAAACGAAAATAATTCAACAAGTTCTTTATTGCCGGTAAAATCACCCTCCATGAAGGCGGCGGCGCTACCGGTTTTCAAGGCTTCTAAAACATTTTCCGGCCGCAGCTCCGGCAGGAGCATAAAGGTTCGGGCCTGCCCAATATCCGCGGTCAGATGCGCGTCGGAATTACCCAGGGCGGAAACGTCGGCGTTGGCCCCAAGATATTCACGGGATGCCAGAGGAGCGCTGGACAGGTAATTGTAGGCTTCGGTACTGGTGGTTCCGGTAAAATATTCCGTACTGGTGGCATGAGCCTGACTGATAAAAACATCGTTTTCCCGGGCCGCCTTTAGTACTTCAGCCGGTTTTGACCGCGGGATTTTATCCGCATCCGGTCCGATGACCAGTACGTGGTTGTGGCGGTTATCGGTAAGTTCCTGTCCCGGCAGAATGCAGATAATCCGGGCCGGATGGGATGCCATGACCTGAACGGCCCCCTCTATTGTATTGTGATCGGTTATCGCGCAGACGTCTAAATGTTTTGCGTAGATCTCGCTGATTACATTTTCCGGTCTGGTCAGACCGTCGGATACGGTGGTGTGAATATGAAAATCCCCGGCACAGGGGACTTTGTTTGCTAGTTTATCGAGCGTTTTAACGAAAAATTCACAGGTCTTGAGCAGCCCCGCATGATTACGTCCGCCCAGCCAGACAGCCGGATTTTCCGGGTGCGGCAGCATGACGGCGAAAGATTCCGGTTCAAGTTTGATAAATGCGGCGGGAAGATGGTTATACTGGTCTTTCAGGAATGGACAGTCATCCAGTGCGGCAACGAAAATTGCGTGTTTTTTCCGGTCGGCTTTGACTCCGGGGCGTTCCGGGGCCATATAGTAAGCCCGGCATAATTGTCCGGTCAGTTCATCCGGAATGTTGCCTGCGGCGAAGAGTTTGCGTTCCTTGACCGGAAAACCATGAAAGAAATTTTCCTGCGGATAAAATTGAATATACATGAGATTAGTTTCCCGTTACCAGTTTCCAGTTGCCTGTATCAGTTGCTCTGCGCAATGTTCGTACTCTCTTCGTTATGCCAGTTGCAGGATATGTAACGAACGTCAGGTCCAATTTGCCATATATTTGTTTATCTTAGGAGTCATTCAAAAATAACAGGAACTTTTTACTGGTGTCTCAGGTAGAAAGTTCCATGTATTTCTTCACAACTCCTTAGCTTTTAACTTTAATCCTTAAGCTCTAATTTTTAATCTTCAAGCTGTTCAGCATTTTGCCGCGTTCATGCAGAAAGCCCGGATCGCCAGTTGTTGTCCGCTGGTTCCCATGTTATAATTCATTGAGATAGTGAATTCTTCCGCCTGTTGCAATTGCTTCAGGGCTCTATCGGCATTCAAACCATCCGGCACCGGGTTTTCGTTAAAGATCTCTGGATTTGCCAAAGTCATGATATCCGCGCCGCTGGCTAGCTGATAGACTTGCGCGAACCAGGTGTGAACTGCTCCCACATAGTATTGCCGTTCCCGCATAAATTCTCCGATAGCGGCATCTTCAAAGGCGGCAACGATCCGTTTTTTTACCGGTGGTTCAAGTTCCTCAGCCTGTTCCAAACGTTCTTTCCAGCGTTCTTCCATGGTTGCTTTCGCTCCGCGTTCCAGATTGGAGTAGACATTTATCAATATCTCCGCGCAAAGTTCCGCGTCAGCGGCGTCACGAGCTGAAAATTGCAGTTGATGCAGGGCGCTGAATAGATCCTTCACCTCATTGAATTCAAATTTGCATCGGTTGCAGAGCAGGGGAAGCAGTTGGCATCTTGACCGGGTTGTCGGCAGCAGGGCCAGCGGATTGCCGGTAGTCAGGATAAAAAAAGTATCGCTGGGAGGTTCTTCAAGGGTTTTGAGGAACGCGTTCTGCGACTCTTTATTCATCCGGTCGCAATCACTGACAATGCCGATCTTTTTCCCGGCAACCGAGGTACTGGTCATGTAGAACATTTCTTCAAACCAGCGTAAAGTGTTCATTTCCGGGTTAGGGGAGTCGCCGACTTTAATCATGAACATTTTGCCGCGGGGGGTAAGTCTATATAATTCCGTATAGGCTTCCGTCAGCAAACCGTGGCAGCTGTTGCATGTCTCACATGGGGCGCCGTCAGCTGATATATTCGGACAGGCGGCGACCATTGCGGCCAGAAGCGCGAATTCCTCCCTGACTTCCGGGTCGTCGCTGTGAATCAGATAGGCATGGGCCAGACGACCGGTTATCCGGGCTTTCTTGAGGCAGTTTAATACTTCAGGAAACTGTTCAGCGTACTTTTGCAAGAGCATCGGCGGCATATCCAACTATTTTTTGATGTACTATATCCGCTTCATCCAGTGATGAAACGACTTTTACCCGTTCCGGTTCCAGTCTGGCGATTTCCAGAAAACCTTCCCGGACCTTGCGATGAAATTCCAATGCTTCTGCCTCCATCCTGTCTTCATCCCGACGCGCTTCCGAGCGTTCGATCGTGCGGGCCAGCCCGATTTCCGGCGGAATATCCAGTACCAGGGTCAGATCAGGAATACAGTCCCCGATAGCATAAGCGTTCAAGTTCCTGACCGTATCCGGTCCGAGTCCGCGGGCATAGCCTTGATAAGCGGTACTTGAGTCTGCAAAGCGGTCGCACAGCACGATCTCGCCGCGTTCCAGGGCCGGTTTTATCAAATGACGAACATGTTGAGCCCGGCTGGCTTCAAAAAGCAGGATTTCCGTTTCATCGTAAATTTTTTCATCGCTGTTGTGGTATTTGACTATCTCGCGCAGAGTTTCGGCAATGCCGGTGCCGCCGGGTTCACGAGTGATCAGGCAGGTATAGCCCTGTTTTTCCAGCCACTCCTGCAGGCGTCTGATATGGGTGGATTTCCCTGAGCCTTCCGGTCCCTCAAAAGTGATAAATAAGCCGCTCATCATGTTCCTTGTGTGATTAAAAACAAATATCAGAAAATATAGCATACATATATTGTGATGTCCACCCGCAAGCATGACGTTTTTCCATCTCAAAAAAAGATATGCTCCAATAAATGTTACGGAGCAAAGTCACTGTTCCGCAGAGTTTGATATTCGGGAAACTGGCTTTGTGAAGAAGCGAAACCTGTATGAATTTGCGAGTTGCTGATTAATGGCTATACTCTTCAGGCGGGTTGAATTTGTTCCAAAGATTTATTCTCTCATCTTGTGTTGCGGATTCGACCCATTTTCTACCGTTTTTGTCGGTAATACACTTTACTCTTAACAATGTACCCATCAGGGGAGGGAAATAACAATGTTGCTTATATCTTTCATATTTTAAAAGGAAACTGACTCTCATACATATATCACGATTGTGAGGATGACGGCTTAGTTTGGAATAGGTTCTTCTGGCTTGTGGAGTCAACCTTCCTTTGGATGGAATGAATTTAGCCGGAGAAAGAACAACTTTTCCGATTTCCCCTTTTTGAGGAGTTTTGCATTCCATTATGATGCCTTCCCAGGTTTCAACCGGGTCGATATGGGTATATACGTGCGATTGTTCTTTTTCTTGACGCATGCAACCGGTCAAGGACAGTAACAAAATGACGATATATCGTCTTGCGGATAGCATAATTCTCCTCCTGCAACAAGTGAAAAATACCTTTTTAAACCCCGGTTCTCTAGTTAATATATAATATATCCTGTAGATATCAAATGCAAATTAACTTTGTCATGGGGATATATATTCGGATAAGATTAAGTTTTTTTTACAAGAAAAATTTTCACGGGGTTGATTTTTTAAATTTAAAAATGTATTTTATATTTAAATTGAAAGTTTAAATTTAAAACGAAAGGCTTTATCATGGAATTTGAATTAATGCTGCCGAAGAAGATTGTATTTGGTCCGGGAAAAATTAATCAGGCCGGAGAACTGTGCCGGGAGTTTGGCCGCCGGGCTTTGCTTGTCTGCTGTGAATTTACGTTCACCAGTGGAGTAGCCAACAGGGTTGCTGACAGCCTTGAAGCCGCTGGAATTAAAACAGTTATCTATCACGGCGTTATCCCGAACCCCACTAATAAATTGATTGACGAGGCCGCGGCTTTGGCGCAGGCCAATAATTGTGAATTTGTCGTCGGAGTTGGCGGCGGCTCTTCGATGGACGCGGCAAAAGGCGCGGCGGTAGCCGCGACGCATGGCGGTGAAGTCTGGCCTTATGCCATCGGCGAAAAAGAGATAACCAAGGCGGTTTTGCCGATTGTGGCGATTACCACTACTTCCGGGACCGGAAGTCAATGTACCTGTTTTTCCGTGATCTCCAATCCGGCGACCAATCAGAAACCGGGGATGGGGTCCCCTTACATTCTTCCCAAACTGGCATTGGTTGACCCTGAACTGATGTTGTCCGCGCCGAAACAACTGACTGCCAATACCGGTTTTGACGTGTTCAGTCATGCGGTAGAGGCTTACACTTCGACCGCGGCGTCGCCGATGAGCGATATGTATGCGGAAAAGGCGTTGAAACTGGTAGGAAAATATCTGATGCGCTGTTACAATGACGGTCTGGATCTGGAGGCACGTGAGGGCATGGCTCTAGCCGATACCTGCGCCGGGATCGCGATCTGTAATGCTGTAGTGACGCTGCCGCACGTGATGGCTCACGTTATCAGCGGACACTATGAAGAAATCGCGCATGGCGATGCGCTCTATACAATCTATCGCGAAAGTTTGAAACTTAATTCTCAGGTTTTAGCGGAAAAGCATAAATTTATCGCCAACTCCATTGATCCCGGAAATGATGACGTGGTTTCAGCTTTTGATAATTACTTTGGCCAATTCGCCTTTGCGAATGTCCTTAAAACCAAACTGTCTGAAGACCCGGGTGCGATTGACCGTCTGGCCGCAGACACCTTCACTTATATGAAGGGAATAACCGAGTTGAATCCGGTTTCGGTTGACGTTGAGGATGCCAAAAAGATTCTCGCCGGTTCCTGTAATTGATAAAGAAGGATTAAAAGGAATTCATTCCTTTTCTATCATTCCTAATTCCTAATTTCTAATTTCTAATTAAAACCTGAAAGTACACAGTCATGCCATTAGTAAATCCGATGCCCATGCTTGAGCAAGCTCGAAAAGAGGGGTTTTGCGTCGGGGCGTTTAATGTTGTCGATTATTTGTCGATCGAAGCGGTGGTTGCCGCCGCCGAACTGAAAAAAGCGCCGGTGATAATTCAGACTTCATCGGCAACCATCAAGCGTTTCGGGATCGCCGATATTGTCACGATGACCCGAATGGCGGCAAAAAATTCCAATGTGCCGATTTGTCTGCATCTTGATCATGGAACTGATGTCGCGATTATCAGGGAGGCGATTAAAGAGGGCTATACTTCGGTAATGATCGACGGTTCAAAACTGCCATTTGAAGAAAATATCGCGGTCAGTAAAGACGTGGTGGATGCGGCACATGCGGCCGGGCTCGCGGTCGAAGGCGAAGTCGGCCTGGTTGCCGGTGTCGAGGACGATATTGTGGTCAATGCCGATGACGCAATCTACACTACGCCGGAAGAGGCGATTGAATTTCAGTCCCGGTCGGGGGTGGACTTTCTGGCGGCGGCGATTGGCACGGCTCACGGTTTTTATAAGGTTGAGCCGAGACTTGATATTGATACTTTGCGGGCGATTCGCGCCAGAACCGATTTTCCTTTAGTTGTTCACGGCGGAACCGGTCTGGCCCCGGAAGTAGTCAAGGAGCTGGTTAAGGCAGGCGGCTGCAAATTTAATGTGTCGACCCAGATCAAACAGACTTATATCGATTCGATGTACGGCTACATTGACGCTAAACGAACTGAATATAATATTTTGAAAGTTCTGGCTGCGGCGAAACAGGATCTTACCGATATGATTGCCGGGTATATTACATTGCTGGGCGGCGAGGGAAAGGCCTGAGCATGTCTAAAGCGAAATATCCGTGTGATATGCACACGCATACCGTCAGGTCCGACGGCAACGATACGCCGGAGGAATTACTTCGGAATGCGGCTGATGCAGATTTGCGTGTGGTGGCGATAACCGACCATGACGCTCCGCCGCCGCTCGATGAAAGTCTTTTTGAAATGGCGAAGGAACTCGGGATAACTTATGTTCCAGGTTATGAGTTTTCCTGCGACACGTGGGTGGATGATGTTCATATCTGCGGTTACGCGATGAATTGGGCGCATCCGGCATTGGCTGAAGAAGTTGCTCTGGCGCGGAACAGCAAAAGCGAAGCATACAAAAAATTGTGCGAAATTTTGACCTCTAAGGGGATGGCGGTCAATTGGGATAAAGACATCCTCAATGGACGGGCTGCGGACGAGGTGGAACGTAAACATATTTTTGAGGCGATTGCCGCAAAAGGGTATTGTCCTGCCTGGAGTGACGCCAAGATCATGGTGCGTGACGATCCTGAATTGAATGTCAGACGCCGCAAAATAGATCCGCTTGAAGCTATTGCGCTTATTCATGTTTGCGGCGGTGTCGCGATTCTGGCCCATCCTTATCTGATCGATGAGAAGGTGTTTGTTAACGGCACGGACGCAATGACCCGTTCGCAATATATCGAACGTCTGATAGCGGCTGGACTCGATGGTATTGAAGCGTCATACACTTATGATAAGACATCTTATAAAGGCACGATGTCGCCGGCTGAAATCGAGCGGGAAATCCGGGCGGAATATACCGGTCGTTTACTGATCAGCGGCGGGTCGGATTATCACGCCGGCCACAAAAAGGGCAGTGCAAAAGTCCGTTTCCTGGGGGAACGCGGAATATCGATGGAAGAGTTTGAACAGATAAAAGAGAGGTTTGGCAATGGTTGATTTGAAGACGTTGACGAAAGGACAACTTGCGGGTATGATGGATTACTCTATTTTGCCGAAATATACGCGGGAACAGGAAATCCGTGAAGGCTGTGCCCTGGCGCGCAAATATCGTTTCGCGGCCTTCTACAGCAGCAGCCCCTACTGGACTCCGGTTGTGGTCGAGGAATTACGCGGATACGATGATATTGAAATCGGTACCGGGATCGCTTTTCCGTTCGGTTCAGCTCCGGCATCGGTCAAAGCGCTGGAAGTTGAAGAGGCGGTAAAACGCGGCTGTACCACGGTGGATATGGTTATGAATATCGGCGCGCTCAAAGATAAACGCCATAGCGTGGTTGAAGAAGAATTGAAATTGTTTGTGGAGGCTGCCGGTAATGCGGTGACTAAATGTATTCTGGAGGTTTGCTACTTGACTGATGATGAAATCGCTGTCGGTAGCAAGCTGATTGAAGCCGCCGGAATCCAGTACGCGAAAACGTCTACCGGACAGTTTGACGGTCCGACCATGGAGCAGTTTCTGGTGATGAAAGAGACGCTGAAAGGAACTGATGTAAAACTTAAAGTTTCCGGGGTGAAGTTCCCGAGGGCGCAAAACGCGCTGGTTTTCATCAAGGCCGGCGCGGTCAGGATCGGTACCCGGGCGGCGGTGGAAATAGTTGAAGCTTACGATACCATGAAATCAATCGGCCTGATCGGCTGAGGAGGCAGGTATGCAATATTTGGCGGGGATCGACGTCGGCACGACCGGAACCAGATGTTCAATCTATGATTTGAACGGTAACCGTGTCAACAGTGAATATTCCGAATATCCTTCGACCTATCCCAATCCGGGCTGGGTCGAACAGGATATCCGCTATATGATCAAACGCTGTATGGAAACCTGCCGTAAAACGATTTCCGCCTCCGGCGTCAAGCCGGAAGATATTGCTTCAATCGGTTTTTCAACCCAGCGCTCTGTGACATGCCCGGTTGACGCTGAAGGCGAGCCGGTTAGGGATATGATTTCCTGGCAGGACGCCAGGACCGGGGCGGAAGTAACCGATATGCGGAAATTGATTGATGACGATGAATATTATGCCTTGAGTGGGCTGCCGATGGGGACTACCTGGATTATCTCGAAAATATTATGGATGCGTAAAAACGAACCGGAACTTTTTGCCAAAACCGTAAAAGTCGTGCAGAATCAGGATATTGTCTTGCGGGCATTTGGCGCTGACGGCTTTTTTACCGATATGAGCTGTATGCCGTTTTATGGCGTGTGGGACATTAAAAACGGCGGGTGGAATCAACGCTTGCTGTCATTGTTTGAAGTGACACCGGAGATGTTTGGGACTCCAACCCCGGCCGGAACTCAGGTCGGAACGATTACCCCGGCAATCGCGGCGGAAACCGGGTTTGCCGCCGGAACCCCGATCTGTGTCGGTGCAGGGGACCAGAATTGCAGTGTTATCGGCATGGGTTCGATAAAGCCCGGTATGGCAACGGTTACGTTGGGGACGGCCGGACTGGCAATTTTGACGGTCGATCAGCCGGTTCCGGGTTTTGGTGGAATGATGATAACCCATCATGCGGTTCCAAACCAATGGGAGGTTGAAGGTCTGTCCAACGCCGCCGCCAGTTCCTTGCGCTGGTATCGTGATGTGATTGGAAATAAGGAATTGGAACTGGCGAAAAGCCTTGGTAAAGATGCTTACGTTCTGCTTGACC
Source organism: Victivallales bacterium (assembly GCA_963678305.2). Classification (GTDB taxonomy): domain Bacteria; phylum Verrucomicrobiota; class Lentisphaeria; order Victivallales; family Victivallaceae. Next base: position 203,364 of record CAXXVV010000017.1, on the reverse strand, counting down.
AACTGGCATCGGAAAGTAAACCCGGCAGTAATGGTCTGCTCTATCTGCCGTATCTGGCGACCGCCGGGACGCCGCGCTGGAACGCCAATGCCAGATCGGCTTTTATTGGAATGTCGCTGGCGCATAACCGGGCCGATATGACCCGTTCGGTCATGGAAGGGGTGGTGCTGGAAATCCGTGATATGATTGACGGCTGGAACCATCAGGGACTCGAAGCCGATGTTCTCCGGCTTGGCGGCGGCGCGGCAAAGTCGGCTTTATGGAACCGGATTCAAGCCGATGTTTATGGCCGTCCGGTCCAGCTTTTGCGGGAAAGTGATACCACGGTTCTCGGTGCCGCTTTGCTTGGCGGGGTCGGAGCCGGGATTTTCAGTTCGATCGAGGAAGGGGTAAATAATATGGTACATGTGACGGGAGAGCTTGAACCGGATATGTCCAACCACTATATTTATGAAGAAATGTATCAGGCCTATTGTGATGCCTATGACGGGTTGTCCTCAAGCGGAGCGTACGACAGGTTGAGCAAACTGCAAAGTTGACCATGACCTACAGGACCTATAAGACCTGTAAGTCCTATAAGAACAGGATTAATAAGATAAATGTCAGGTAAAAATAAAAAAAACAGCTACTCCGTGCCGGCGGTTGACGGCATGTTGGATATTGTGGAATATATGGCTCAGGATCAGCAGAATTTCTGCGGAGTGACCGAGCTCTCGCGTGAACTCGGGCTCTCCACCAATCTGGTGTTCAGGGTCATGAAACGTCTGGATGAACGCGGTTACGTGGAACGTGACGCGGACAGTGGCGGTTACCGGTTGAGCAGCGGTTTTTTCACGCTGGGCATGAAGCTTTATTCGCGTTATGAACTAAGGCGGGTTGCCCGTAAACATCTGGTTCAATTGAGCGAAAAACTCGGTGAAACAACGCAATTACAGATTTTGAGCGGAAACCGGATGCTGGCGATTGAAGTGGTGACGCCGCCGTCGGACTTTTTTCTGCAGGTCGTTCCCGGCAGCAGGCTGCAGCTTTATTGCAATGCTTACGGCAAAGCGGTCATGGCTTTTATGGACCCGGCTGAAGTAAATAATGTTTTACCGAAAAAACTTGAGAAACGCACCCCGAACACGATTACCTCTAAAAGCGCTTTGCAAAAAGAGTTTGAGATAATCAGGAAAACCGGGATCTCCCATGACCGGGAAGAATATAATGCCGGATTCTTTTGTGTCGGGGCGCCGGTGTTTGATGTGCACGGGGTTGCGGTCGGCGGCCTTGGCGTGACCGGGATGTCTACCCGTTTTTGCGATAAACGTTTGCCGGAAGCTGAAAAACTGGTACTTGAATGTGCTGAAAACGTTTCCCGGGAAATAGGTTATAATGGTGACTTTTTTAATAAAAGAAGGCTGACGCATAAAAAATGAAATCGATGGAAGCCAAAATTCTGGCTAAAATGAATGAACCTTTTGCGATGGGGTTCTACGAAGAACGCAATGCGCCGCAGATCAAGAAGTTTTCAAAGGCGATTTATCGCTATCTTGAGGCAGTGGATGTTTGCCGGCTGGCGGCGCAGGCCGAAAACCTGTATCCTCAGGGACGCGCAAATATCTGGCAGGCTCCCAATGGAGAGATTGCCTGTTATCATAATCATTCATTTTCCATTGCTTTCAACCGCGGATTATTTCTGGAAAAAATAAATAAATGTCTCGATTCTGATAGCGAAAAGGAGACCGCTGACCATATAAGAATGAATTTGGAAAATACGTGCTGCAATCCCATGTCTGATAAATACAAGGTTGGGGGTTCCGGCTTTACGCACTCGATTCTGAATTATGAAAAGCTTTTACGACTGGGCTTGCCCGGATATGCGAATGAGATCAAAGAAGGGTTGAAGACTAATCCTGACAAGGCTGATTTTTACGAAGCAATGAGTGAGGTGCTGGATGCGATTATGCGGTATCTCGAAAGATCGGTCGGGGTTTTGGCGGAGGGCAAACTCCGCAACGCTCTGCAAGCTGCTGGGGACAGGCCCCCGGAAACTTTTTATGAGGCAATGGTGTTGTTTAATTTTGCCGCTTATCTTGATTATTGTGATTCTTTTGGAGATCTTGATGTTTTCCTGACGCCGTTTTTTCAGAATGACATCGAGTCTGGCGGGATAACCGAATCAGAGGTAAAAAAATTGCTTAACGCTTTCTTTAAGAATGTCGATGATAACAACGGCTGGCATATGATTCTCGGAAGCAGGGGGGCAGATCCACGCCTGACCGGGCTTTGCCTTGACGCTATTGACCGGCGGCGTCCAAACTCCGGCTTGAGAATCGGTCCTGAAACCCCGGATGTTGTTTGGGATAAAGCGTTTGATGCAATGTCGAGGCATACCGGTAATCCGTCGCTATATAATGAAGTCGCATATCGCAAAGGTGCAGTCAAATATGCCGGAATCGATGAAGCCGATCTCGATAAGATAGCTTATGGCGGTTGTACTGAATTCATGGTGGCGGGCAAATCCAATGTCGGATCTATCGATAGCGGCTTGAATCTGCTTGAGATTTTGGATGGGGTCTTGGGAAGACTTAATACAATGTCCGATTATTCTTCTTTTCTTAACGCTTTTAAACAGGATATACGTCGGGAAATTTCCAGATGCATTGCGGAAACCGAGCTAAACCAGCAGGTCAAAGCGCTCTATCGTCCGCAGCTTATCAGATCGTTGTTTATCGATGATTGCCTGAAAACCGGGGTTGAGTATAACGCCGGCGGCGCAAAATACAACGGCGGAGTGATCAACGTGGCCGGGATCGCCAATGTAGCCAATTCTCTTTACGCGATCAGGCAGGCATACGAAGGTGGAATTGAAATTTCCCCGGGCGAGCTATTCAAATTGATGAATTCGGACTATGCCGGTTCGGAAAATTTACGGGAATTGCTGCTTGGCCTTCCGAAATACGGCAACAACTGTAAAGAAGTGGATAGTATCGCCGGTGAAATCAGTGATTTGGCGTTCAGCGAAATCCTTAAATACAATTGCTGGCGCGGCTACGGTTTCTATATTCCTTCGGTTATCATGTTTGTAACCTATGTTCCCGAGGGAGTAAATATCGGAGCCACTCCGGACGGCAGAAGGGCATCCGCCCCGATTGCCGATTCCTGCGGTCCGATGCAGGGAACCGATCTTGAGGGCGTGACATCCATGCTGCAAAGCACATCTTGTCTGCCGCATCATAAGGGCCTGGGGACGACTATTTTGAATATGCGCGTTCCTTCCCTGATGGTCAAGGAACCGGAACACCGGGCTAAGCTTAAAAGCCTGATCAGGTCCTATTTTGAGATGGGCGGATTACAAGTCCAGATCAGCGTACTTGACGCGGAAACCCTGAAAATGGCGGAGAAATATCCTGAACAGTATGAAAATCTGGTAATTCGTATCGGCGGTTATACTGAATATTTTAACCGCCTTAATCCAAAACTTCAGAAAGAAGTCATATTGAGGATCGAACATGAAGTCTGAAGAAGTTAAAAATGAGATTCTGAAGGAGTTGCGGGAATGGGCCGCGCTGGGATTTTATGAATCCGAAGACAAGCCCTGGCCGATGGCGCACGCAACCGCGTTTCGAAAGGTCTATGAAAACATGGAAATCGTCATTCCGGACGGGATGCGTTTGATTCCTTTCGAGCAAATGGAACACAGTCGCAGTATGTATAGCGACGGAGTATGGACGGCGGAAAGCATGATTATGAACCGGAATCATCATTCCGGTTGGCGGGCCATGCCGTCGATGGCTGAGATCAAGAAAGAGAAATTTCCGCAATATGCCGATTTTATCGATGAGTTACTCGCAGACCTGACTGATAGATTACCTCATTTCGGGGGCTACACCCATAGTAATCCGGACATTTGCCGGGTAGTTTCAGAGGGATTTGCCGCGATGGAAGCGGAGCTTGACGGCGAACTGGCCGCAGCTACAAAACCGGAAGAGCTAAACCTGCTGAAAGCACTAAAAGAATATGCCGCCGGGGTACGGGTTTTTTATGATCGTACTTTGGCCGCATTACGGAAAAAAGCCGGATCATATCCGGAATATCAGGTTATCGCTGCAGCATTCGGCAATTGCTTTATGAAACCGGCGTCAACTTTTATAGAAGGACTGCTGGCGGTAAACTTTACCTGGCATCTGGATGGCTGCGACAGTATCGGCCGGGTAGACCAGGTGCTTGGCCTATTGTGGGAACAGGATGCTGCAAATGGCACTCTTGATGTAGAACTGGCCCGAGCCCTGATGGATGAATTATTCCAGAATATGGACCGGTTTAACGGCTGGAATATGCAGGTCGGCGGCTATACCCCGGAGGGGGACGACGGTTGCAATGCTCTGACGCTGGAACTGCTCGATGCCTGCTGCCGCAATCCGCTGCCGCGTCCGAATGTCGCTTTCCGGATTACGGCCAAAACTCCGGAAAAGTACCTGGTCAAAGCGATGGAGGCGTTATGCAACGGAGCCGGGAAACCGGCGCTTTACAATGATGACCTTTACGTTAAAACCCTGCTGGATATGGACCTCGGACTGACTCCGGAAGACGCGCGGGAAATCGGGTTTGGCGGCTGTACGGAAACGATGATTGCCGGGATGTCCAATGTCGGCAGCCTGGAAGGTACGGTTAACCTGGCATCATGTCTGCAACTGGCCATGAATGACGGGTTTGACCCGGTTCAGCACAAGCAGCTTGGGCCGCATACCGGTAAATTTACCGACTTTGAATGTTTCACCGATTTTATGTCTGCGCTCAAAACCCAGATTCAGTATGACACGGAAGAATTTATCAAACAGAACAGGATTCTCCTGGAACGGCGTTTTACCGAAGGCGACCCCAAGCTGCCACGGACTATGTTTACCCGGGATTGCGTCAGGAATCGTAAATCGTTTGAAGCAGGTGGAGCCCGCTATAACTGGTCGATCATAACCTATCAGGGGATCGGCGTCATGATCGATTCGATTGCTGCGGTCAAGCAGCTGGTGTTTGAAGAGAAAAATATTTCCGCCGCAGGGCTTATGCAGGCGCTTGAGGCGGATTATGCCGGTTATGAAAGTCTGCGTCAGCAGTTGAAAGCGGCGCCGAAATATGGAAACGATATTGCTTGTGTAGACGACCTGGGAGCTGAAATTATGGAGTTTGCCTGTGAGGTAATGTTGAAACACAAGACGCCGCGCGGTGGACGTTATTTACCGTCGTGTATCGTTTTCAGCACTTATCAAGCCGCGGGGCAGGGGATTGCCGCTACTCCCGACGGGCGCAAGGCTTTCGATGTGTTGACCGATTCAGTAGGTCCGGTTGCCGGAGCCGATGTCAATGGTCCGACCGCTATGCTCAATTCCGTCTGCAAGTGGCCGTTGTATCTGGCGATTGGTACGCCGGTGATGAATGTTCGTTTTCCAAAGCAGATCATGAGCGACCGGGCCGGGATCGATAAATGTATTTCTCTGGTCAAAACCTTTTTTGCCAAAGGCGGTCCGCAGTTGCAGGTTACCGTGGCTGACTCCGCAGAAATGCGGGCGGCTCAGGAAACTCCGGAGCATTACGAGAACCTGATTGTGCGAATTGGCGGATTCAGTACCTACTTCAACAGTCTGAACCGGGAGTTGCAGGATAGCGTGATAGAACGCACTGAAATGGCAATATGAATTGATCTTTACAGGAAAAAGGAAAAGACCTTATGTTTAAAATTACTTCAATTGCGGTTTTGACTTTGATCGGCTTTTTTGCTGTTGCGGCGGAAAAAAATTACTGGCGCGGCGGCTGGGGAGTGGGAAAAAATTACAAGCAGGAAATCGCTACGGCTAAGAAGCTGGGTTTTGCCGCATTGATGCAGGGCGGTGATCTGGGTAAATTAAAAGAACTCTGCAAAGAGGCGGCAAAAGAAAAGATCGGGATTTATTACTGGATCAGTCTCTATCCGCGGAAAAAGGATAAACACTTTCTGCAGGGAATGAATAAGCAGGACGCTGAAAAAGTTGCGAATATGCGGCGGGATAAAGACCCTTACAAACATGGATATCAGCTCGGGGGAGAGCCGGTAAATGAACAGACAAATGTTTTTATCCATGACCTTTATTGTTTTCATCGGCCGGAAGTGGTTAAAATGATGCAGGATAAGATACGCGCGGCATTTACTGCCTGTCCGGAACTTGCGGGTATCGCCTTTGATTATTTCGGCTATGTTAATTACCGTTGCTGCCGCTGTCCGTATTCGCTACGGCTTTTTGAGGAATATTACAAAAAACTTCCTCCGGGGACCGACCGTGAAAAAGCGCTGGATCAATTTTCCCTTGCAAGTCTGGTGAAGTTCAACAACGAGCTGGCGGCGTTTGTCCGCAAGCTGAAGCCTGGTTCCAAAATCGTAACTCATATTTACCCGACTTATTTGCCGGACCCGGTTTACGGGAACCGGCTTAACGTCGATTACTGCTGTCAGACTGTCGCGTGGTATTTCAAGCCCTATTGGAAACCGGAAAAAATTGAAAAATATACTAAATTCGTGATCGGTGAGGACAAGAAATATCATTCCGGGGTCAAGGGTATTCCTTTTGTCGGCATCTATCAGTCTAAACCCGAACTAAGCAAGCCGACTGATGTATTCAGGCGGGAATTGAAAATAATTCGATCTTGCGGGACGCAGTCGTTCAGTATTTGCCCGTTCAGGATATTCAATCAAAAACCCGAACTGGGAAAAGTTTTTCTGCAGGAAATGGGCAAATAAACTATACAATCAAATAATTTTCAGTATTAAGGTTTAATATGATGAATAGTGATTTAAGAGCTGAAACAATCAGAAAAAGAGTTCTGGCAGACCAGGCGAAGCTTTCCGGTATTAAAGGACGGGATATCGTAATGGAAGCTGAAGTCATGCGAGAGTTGACCGTTTTGGAATCTCAACAGTTGCGAGCAGGATTGCTGAACCGAGGTATCCTTAGCCGCCTGCGGTTCCAGATCGACGATTGTGAATTGTTGGCCGGGCGTATCCTGCCTTATGAACATACGGATGATGAAATCACCGCGGCAAAAGAATTTTTTGCAACAATCCCCGGCGCCTGGGGACAATCCGGGCATTGCGCGCTTTACTGGGAAGAGCTCTTTGAGATTGGAATAGGCGGTCTTATTGATAAAATAAACGGTCTGCTGGCAGACAGTGAAGGCGAAAGCAAAGACGCTTATCAATCGTTTATCTATGCGCTTGAAGGCGTCCAGCAGATGATCCTGCATGCAATAGATCCGGTTGAAGAGGCGATGGAAACAGCCTCTATTCACCGGGCTGCTGAATTGATAAAAATTTGTGAATCGTGCCGGCGCATTGTTTCGGACCCGCCGGCAACATTCCGTGACGCGATGCAGATGGCTTATTTTATGATGGTCGGGACCATGGTTGGAGACCGCATCGGCTATGTTTGTCCCGGCATGCTTGACCGGCATTTTTCCCGGTTTATCGAAGATGGCGAAGAGTTTGCGGATAAAGCTCTGGAAACACTTGAAGCTTATTATTTTCTCTTAAATGATTTTACCCCTGGCGGCGGCGCTTCAGCGATCATGGTCGGCGGGATAGACGAAAACGGAAATAACGTTACAAACATCCTGTCATACTTGTGTCTGGAAGCGTTGCGCAGAACTAATCTGGTTTATCCCACGGTCGGGGTTTGCTGGCACGAGGGAACGCCGGAATCGCTGACTGATCTGGCAATTGAACTGATTTCGCAGGGATATTCCACTCCCGCGTTCTTCGGTAACGAAGTGATTCGCAAGGGACTGATGCACTATGGCGTGCCGGAAGCCGAAGCCTGTGATTACCAGAATTCCACTTGTGTAGAAATAACTCCTTACGGCTCCAGCAACGTCTGGGTCGCTTCCCCTTATTTCAGCGTTTGCGGCTTGCTGATGGAGAAGATTTCGGAAGACCGGGAATATGACTCGTACGACGATTTTGTCAGCTCCTACTTTGATTTGGTGGGACTGAAAATTGCGGATGCGGTCAGACAGCAGAATATTGCCCGAGAGAGCCGCCGGATGCACAAACGCCATCCGCTGCAAAGTGTTTTGACCCGGGATTGCATTTCTCGCGGTCGCGATATTGACGACGGCGGCGCCCGGTATAACTGGGTTGAATGTTCATTTGTCGGGTTGGCTAATCTGGTCGATTCGCTCAAGGTGATCAAAGAGGAGGTTTTTGAGTCAAAAAATATGTCTGTGTCTGAACTCAAAACCATTCTTGAAAACGATTTTTCCGGCAATGAGTCATTGCGTCAGAAGTTCTTGAACGCATACCCCAAATACGGTCTTAACAATCCGGAAGTTGATGCGGAAATAACCCGTTTTATGGATTTTATCACCGCGGAATGCGCAAAACATAAAATGTTGCCGGATAACGCGCATTTTGTTCCGGGAACCTTTTGCTGGGTGATGCATCAGCGGCTTGGTGAGCAGTGTGGCGCTACTCCTGACGGTCGCAAAGCCGGTTTCCCGTTTGCCGACGGCGCAGGGCCGGCCCAGGGGCGCGAAAAACTCGGGCCAACGGCGGCGATCAACTCGGTTACTTCGTGGAATCATTCGCCGATGATCGGCGGTTCCGCCTTCAATATGAAGTTTAATAAAGCGGTTTTCAACGCACCCGGGTCAGTGGATAAATTGAAATACCTGGTCCAAACCTTTTTGCGGCAGGGTGGCTTCGAGACCCAGATCAATGTGGTCGACAACGCTATTTTGAAACAGGCTCTTGAGACGCCGGAAGAGTATAATGATCTGGTTGTCCGCATCGGCGGTTACACTGATTATTTTACCCGGATGACTCCGCAGATGCAGCAGGAAGTGATTTTAAGAACGGAGTACGATTCGATATGATTACCGCGAGAGTACAACACCTGCTTGATCGGGTCAGGAGCGCATCGGAACGGGTGATTCATCGCGAATCGGAACAGCGGTTTTATGCCGAAATTATCGGGGAAGTTATGGTTGAAAAGCAGCTTCCTCCGGTCATACAATATGCTGAATTTCTCTACAAATTTGCCGAAAACTTTCCGATTGAGCCTGATGCCGACGAACTTATTATTGGCTCTCAGCGCTTCACCCGGCCGGAGTGGCGCAAATATTTGTCCGAAGATGAACTGACTCAGATTGGCCCGTTTGGCAATATTGGCCATCTTTGTGTAGACTACGAACGTTTTTTGCTGCGCGGCATACAAGGATTGCGTTCCGACATTTCAAATATGCCGGTAGGTAATAACAAAGAAGCGTTTTTTCGGGCTCTTGAAGCGTTTTCCCTGTTCGTCAGGCGTCATGGTTGTGACTCAATTGCGGAAGCTCCTCCGATGACGTTCCATGATGCCTTGCAATTAGTTTGGTTTATTCATGTTTTCCTGCATGCTGAAAATAATGCGGCGGCAGTGTCTTTCGGGCGTCTGGACCAATATCTCGGGCTGTATCTCGAGAATGATTTAGATAGTGGGGTGATTACCGGTGAAGAAGCTTTTGAACTGCTTTGCTGTTTCTGTATAAAATGCTGTGAAGGCGACGAGTCTCAAAACCTCACTCTTGGCGGCCCCGAAAACCGGTTGTCGATTATGTTGCTGCGGGTTATGGCTGAACTCAAGATATGGCAGCCGTCGCTTTCGGTTAGGATCGGGCCGGATACCTCCGGGGAATTTATGAGTACGGCGGTTGAATTGTGTGCGGTTGGAACCGGTATGCCTTCATTTTTCAATGAACCGGTAGTTACCGGGTCACTGGAGAAGCTGGGCATTCCACGAAACCGGGCCGAAGACTGGGGTATTGTCGGCTGTTACGAAGCGGCGCCGATGGGCAACAGCTATCCGTTGACCGTGGCCGGGGGGATCGTTTTGCCGGAAATTCTTTGGGATTTCCTCCAGAATGATGATGACTGGAACTCTTTTGACGAGTTTTATGTCGGATTTAAAAGTTTTTTCAGAGCTAAGTATTTACAGTCCATTCTGCCGGAATTTGAAAAACGCCGGATAGGGATGGCGGATAAATTCCCGTCGCCGTTTGAAAGCATTTGCGTGACCGGGTGTATCGAATCCGGCCTGAATGCTGAAGAGGGCGGCGCGATCTACAACCTGTACGGCGTTAATATCCTCGGTATTGGTTCGCTGATCGACAGTTTGTTGTCTATCAGGAAGCTCATTTTTGACGACAAAGATATTACCTTTGAGCAAATGACAACGCAATTGGCGGATAATTTTCCCGATAAAAAGTTATTGCTCCGTTGTCGTAATCTACCTGATAAATTTGGCAGCGATTGTCCGGCAACCAACAAATTGGCTGCGAATATTTCATCGTTCATCGCCAAAGTCATTCTGAATCATCCGATGTCCTGCGGGACGCGCCCCTATCCCGGTTTTTTCTGGTTCGGCCAGGATATTCATCGTCATGTCGCGGCTGGTCCGGATGGCCGGATTGCCGGGGAACGCGTCTCTTACGGCTGCGGTCCGGGCGAAATGCTGGACAGTGCCGGGGTCACGTCGATCTTGAATTCCGCTGCGTGCATCGCGCATTCTCTATGTGCCTGCGGTAACCCGCTGACAATTTCGCTGAACCGTTCAGATGTGGCAGGTGATTCCGGAAAAGCGCGTATCAGGCAGTTGGTTAAAAGTTATTTTCAGCGCGGGGGATTTCATCTGCATTTCAATATAGTTGATGCGGAACAACTTGAAGACGCTAAATTGAATCCGGAAAAATATGCCGATCTGGTGGTCCGGGTCAGCGGTTACAGTGCCACTTTCATCAATATTGCGGAGTCATGGCAGGACGCTATAATCGAACGGACGAAACTTGGAATGTGACAAAAGGTTTGAATTTGTAAATATGTAAATATGTAAATATGTAAATATCTAAATATCTAAATTGTAATGAGTTATTAATTCGTAGTTTTAAATATTAAGCAGGATGTTGTTTTGATGAGTAAAGAAGTTACCGGAACGGTTTTCGATATTAAGAAATTCGCTATTCACGACGGGCCGGGAATCCGGACCACCGTTTTTATGAAAGGGTGTCCTTTGCGCTGCGTCTGGTGCCATAATCCGGAATCGATCTCGCCGGAAATTGAAATATCTCTGGTTGAACATAAATGCATCGGCTGCGGCTGGTGCTTTGAGAACTGTCCCAACCAGGGACATCAGATGCTTGACGGAAAACGGGTCTTTGACCGGTCAAAGTGCATTCGCTGCGGACTTTGCGCTTCCCGCTGTTATGCCGACGCGCTTGAGGTGATCGGTAAAGAAATGAGTGTTTCTGAAGTGATAACCGAGGTGATGAAAGACAAACCGTTCTATGATAACTCTGACGGCGGCATGACTTTGTCCGGCGGTGAGCCGATGCTTCAATTTGAGTTTACTAAAGCTTTGCTGGTCGCGGCGAAAGAGCAGGGGCTGCATTGCTGTTTGGATACCTGCGGCTTTGCGCCGTTTGAGCGCTACCGGGAAATTCTCCAATACGTTGATATCTTTCTTTATGATCTGAAAAATACCGACCCTGAACGCCATAAAGAATTCACCGGCGTTCCGCTCCAGCCGATTCTGGACAATTTACGGAATTTATCTGACGCCGGAGCGGCAATCTGGCTTAGATGTCCGATAATCCCCGGAATTAATGATCGGGAAGAACATCTGATTGCGACCGGGATAATTGCCGAATCCCTGCCGGGAATCAAACAGGTCACAGTGCACCCGTATCATCCGCTTGGCAGTTCCAAGAGTAAAAATATCGGTAAGGATTATTCGCTCTCTGATAAAGATTTCGCGCCCCGGGAAGACGTTGCCAAATGGGTCGAAACGATCGCGTCACAGACTTCAAAAGAAGTCAAAAGCGAAGGCTGATCCGGGCTGCCTTTCAGGTCTTGCGTTTAAGCTTATACTCACCCGGGGTGATTCCTTTCAGTTCGCGGAAGGTCTTGATAAAGTATTTGTCATTGGCAAAACCGCAGATGGCGGCGATATCCGATAACACCCGGTTGGTCGATCTTAACATTTGACAAGCCCGGTTGATCCGCTGGCGGCGAATATATTCAACCGGACTGCATGCCAGCTCACTTTTGAATAATTTGAAAAGGGTTGTACGGTCCATATTCATCAATGACGCCAGTTCTGACACGTTTATTCCGGTGTGCATCTGGTTTTCAATCAAAGCCTGAGCCAGCGCGATTGCCTGGGCGTTTTTATCTGCTGCGCTTATTTCAGGCACAAAAAGCAAATCCGCCAGTTTGAATAATTCCGCCGCCAGTTGGTTCGAGGTGGTTCCGGCGCTGTTTTTTGCCATCGAGTGAATTCGGCTAAAACTATCCAGAACTCTTTCCGGGGCGGTCGGACGTGTCCACGGCTTTGACGGGGTGAATCCCCAGGAACGCATTAATTCGTCGCAGCCTATTCCGCTCAAATGCAGCCAGCGGAAAATCCACGGATCGGTCGGATCGTCATAATATTCCACTTCTCCGTCGTTCATTATGCAGAACATATCGCCCGGACTCAGTTCTTTTGTCAATTTTCCGGCACGAACCCAACCGCGCCCCTGTTCGATTATATGGGGACAGGTATAGCGGCCAAGTTCATAATGCACCCCGTCAATACTGGTCAAGCGTCCCGCGATATTCAACCAGAAGCTGATCCCGGGAGGCTGGGGAATGTCGTTTACCGGATAATTTTCGGCGATTGGTTCCATGTTTATTCCTTTTTGCGTCAACAATAGTATACTGTGAGGTTGTGGCTTTTCAATTATATTTATGCATTTTATGTCTGTTTATGGCTATCAAAAGTATAGTGTTAGTCTTTTCTAAATGGCAAAATATACATTTGCTTAGTCGAAAATTGAATTTATTATATAAGACTTTAGGCCTGGTCATTCATACTTGGAGAGCGAAACTCCGTTGAGCCGGACGTGTCGCGCAGTCGGGCGGCTCGAGGGCCTCTCGCCCTCCACCAGACTTTAGGCCGGATTATCCTGTTACGAAAGGGCGATATCTATAGTTTACGTTAAAAGAAAAAAGCCCCGGACTTGTTAAGACCGGGGACATTGTTTTTCTTACGCTTTCGCAGTAGAATGTATGAAGCGGCATACCGCCATCCGTTGTACGGATTAAAACAGGCTTTTAACGCCGTCAATCAGTTTTCCGCCGGCTTTTTTGGTTTCATCATAAGTCTTTTTGCCGGCTTCGCCGACTATATTGGCTGAACTTTTGACAGTTTCGCTAACAGCGGTATAAAGACCGTCCCACAACGTTGAGGCCAGTTCGGCCCAGCTCATTGCTTTGTCCGGGTGCAAATCAAAGTTTGCCATCGGAACTTTTACTGCCGGGATAAACTCGGATTTTGCCGCTACGGTGATTTGCCCGTCGACAAACCGGATAACTGTTACTTTAACCTTTTTTCCGGGTTTTTCTTCGGCTGGCGGGGCAGCTTCCGGTTCCTCTGTTTTCTTGACCGCCGGTTCCTCGCCTTTAGTATTTTTCTCGAGGGTGTTTTTGATGTCAAACAAGTTATTCCCGGTAAGTCCCTGTTCGTAGGAGATTGCCAGGCCGGTAAACTTGATCTCTTCAACATTTATCTCGTTGCTGAGTAAGGTGGCGGGATCGAGGTCAACGATGAGTTCCTTGACTTGGACCGCATAGGGAGTTTTGTAGCCTTTGGGATTGGCGACGCTGAAGCCGCCGATGGTGACTTTGCCCTGAAATAGTGAAAGAGAAAATTTTTCCAGCTTTACTTCGGTTCCGGTCAATTGGGAGCCGATTGTCGAAACCGCTTTACTGACGATCTTGTCATAGGTAAAACTCAGGACAACAATTATTATTATTAAAAGAGCCAGTAATACCCCGAAGATCTTTAAAAGCAGTTTGAATTTTGATTTTTTCTTTTTGGGTTTTACCACTTCGGTTTTTTCCTCTACAGCTTCCGCTGTGTCATGTTTTTCCTGATCAGACATATTAATATCCTTCCTTATTGTAATTGTGTAGATTCTTGCGAAACTATTATTTGCACCATGAAGAGCATTAATGACATGAAGAAGTATTTAAATTTTCAGTTCAAGCTGAAAAATAAAAAAAACTTTTTCGTGACTTTTCGTGCGTTGCCCTGCGCAATGCTCGCGCTCATTTCATTGTTCGTGGTTGATATTTGCATTTCGCTCGACTCTTTAATTGTGTCCAATACGGTCAACTGCCGCTACTATTACAATATTTGCTGATTGAGTTATAGTCAAGGGAATAACTTATGAATCTTGAATAAATAAAGTTGGTAAACAATTTATATTTTTGTCTTTAAATGACTTTTTTCGTTTAAAAACTTGCAATATAGGTAACTCTTGCTTATATTAACCTCCGTAAAAACTTTAGCGGATGGGCCGTTAAGGGAAGTATAGTAAAAAACTCTCACAAATAAGGAGAATACTATGAGTGATTGTAAAAATGAAATTTTTGCGGACGGCATCGGTCAGATTCATTTCGCCGGCGGTATGGTTCGTTATGACTTTGTAACCCTGCAGCCTGCTGCTGACGGCAAAGGTGAACCCACTCCCGAGTACAGAGAACGCATCATCATGCCTCCCCAGGGATTTCTCAACATGTTCAATTCTATGCAGAACCTGATCGACAAGCTGGTCGAAGCCGGTATTCTGTCAAAGAATGAAAATGCTGCTAAAAAATAACTCTTAGCTATTTTTCATCGATATACGGCCGGATTTTTTCCGGCCGTTTTTTTTTGCCCTGAAATCTTTCAATCTCTTTTCCAGTTGAGCTGATGGTTGGTAGTTTTTGATAAAATACTCACTGAAATAATGGTCCATACCGAATTTACGTGCTACAGTTGATCTTTCTTCAGGAGTTTTTGCTGAATTAAGGGCTTTAACCAGTGCAATCGATTCTGTTCCACCAGGAATTTGCATGTCCCCGGAACGGCTGGAAAAAAAGAGAACCCCACCATCTTCCAATCTCTTTTGATACTGCTCGCATCGTCTTATTATTTGTTTATAAAATTCCGGAAAATTCGGACCTTTGCGTCGAAAAATATTTAACAAGTAATGATATGTTTTTCCATTATATGTTTCTATTTCAAGGATATATTTATTAATTCGTCTCGTTCTTTTTATATTAGGTAATTTTTTATATGCATCAGCCACAATGTCACATTCTTCCTTATGAGAATGATGTAGTTTAATATAAGTTTTGGCTTTTGCCATGAAGACACTTACTTTGTGATCATCCATAGATGTATCTTTTTTAATGTCATCAGGAACCGCGGGAAATTTATCTCCTTTAAACAACCGTGATTTCCGTATCACATGATTTTCATTAAGTTGTCCATTTAAAGATAAAATTCCTCCGCCCAGGTAGCAATCGCCTTCTTTATGCTCCAATTTTAATACTTTAGTAAGTTTTAACTGGTAAGGCGGGGCAATGTATTTGCCATTAATGAAAACGAATCCGGTATTTACTGGGGAAGGAACATAATCCTTCATCTGACGCAATTCCTCAACTCCGCGTTCATCCTTGGCGTATTCATCCTCCGCCGTTTTATGAATAGCCGAAGATATTACCAACAGTAGTAAAGCTGTCCTGATCACCGCGACCTCCTTGATATATTAATAATTCCCTCTCTAAGCAATATTATGCTAACTGGTGCAAATTGCAAATCGAACACTATGTAATGATCGCGCTTATTATTAAAACTTAGTTGCAAATTTTCTTGACTGGGAGCGCCGCAGGCCACTGCGGCATCTTGCGGAAAACCGCCAAATCACAAAAGATTTATTATTTCAAAATAAACCGCACCTTCAATCGGGGAATAAAATATGCATTAATAAGCCTTCATGCCGCAGTAGCCTGCGGCGCTCCCAAATCCGCAACCATACGATACCTTTCCTTAAAAAATGTGACGGTCGCGGGATTAGTGACGGTTGTGATTTGAGGAGAATTTCAAGAGTCCCAACGCTTGACTGTTAATATTATATAAGATATTGGATATTAGTTGGTGTATGTTTTGTCAACCCAACGATACGCAAATGTTATAACCTGGGAGCGCCGCAGGCCACTGCGGCATCTTGCGGAAAACCGACAAATCACAAAAGATTTATTATTTCAAAATAAACCGCAACTTCAATCGGGGAATAAAATATGCCTTAATAGGCCTTCATGCCGCAGTGGCCTGCGGCGCTCCCAAATCCGCAACCGTACGATACCTTTCCTTAAAAAATGTGACGGTCGCGGGATTAGTGACGGTTGTGATTTGAGGAGAATTTCAAGAGTCCCATCAGTCCCAATAGTCCCGGACAACTGAAAACTTCGACTTATAGCGATTCCATTTGTCCACTTTCATTTCTCAATTTCTTCTAAATTTTATGCTTTTTTTAAGAAAAAGGGGTTGACTTTGGAATAATATGGACTATAATGGAATTAAATGGAATGGAGTTTTCAGCATGCTGGCATTTTGCGGACAAGACCCCTGTTCGGTAGACGCAAACGGACGGATCAAATTGAGCCCCCGGTTTATGAGTGATTTCCAGGAACGTTGTTCCGGTGAGATCGTGATGCACTGTTTACCGGAAAAAGCGATAGCGCTTTACCCGGAAGAGGTCTACCTGAAAATGCGTGAGGAAGTCACCAATCCGGCCTCGAAAGCGGCGGCCAACATGGCTCACCGCAAGACGATGCGGCGTTTCGGTTCGATGAGCCGTTCGGAAAAGATATCGGCGCAGGGCAGGATAACGCTGCCGGCGATGTTTCGGGAGTATGCCGGGTTGACGCCCGGGGGAGACGCGATTGTTGTTGGAGTCGAGATCGGGATTGAAATCTGGAATGTCGAACGCTGGCAGGCGGAAATCCTGAATATAGACGAGCATGTCAACGAAAAGGGAGCTCGTCAGATGATAAATGATTTGGAGATTGAAACTGAGGAGACAATCGACCGTGACTGAGGAACGGGATATTGTCCGAATAAATAAGAAACCTAACCAGGAGGATGCAGAATGAAGCACGACTTGAGAAAGAGTAAAAGATTTGTAGTGTTTGCCATGCTGGCAGCGGTATCCTTTCTGTTACTGGGAGCCGGTGGGCTCTCGCAATACAATAAAAAGATCATGCGCCACTCGGAAGAGGAAAGCAAGATCAGGCTTCTGGCGGAAACGATTGCTATGCAGTCGCCGGAAGCGGTGCGGGAAAAATGGTGTGAACTGGCGCGTAAGTCGCCGCGTGATTTTCTCCGCATAACCTGCGATGATTTAGGTCCGCTTAAATAATCGCTTGAAACAGCCCCCCTCATTTTTTTCTTTTAAAGGGCGCGGATATCAAAAGTATCCGCGTCCTTGTTTTTTTGCCAAAATTCTTGACAGGAGCATTAAGCGGTAATATAATAGTTCTATTATTCAGGAATCAAAAAAATGTCTTTTTTGCTATTTGGATATTTGTTTTGATCCGCTTACAGTGAACTCATAAAGGAGAAAACAATGATCAAGTCAACTGGAATCATGTTGTTTGCCGCCGCGTTCGGTATTTCAGCCTATGCAGCGGAAATTCCAACTATGAAAGATGGAAAACTGAAACTGGAAGCCGAAAAAGGCAAGATATCCGGGCCGATGAAGGTCAAAGACGACAAAGCAGCCTCCGCCGGTAAAGCGGTGGTATCCGCCAAGGGCGGGGCTCTGGAATATGAATTTATAGTTGATGAAGCTGGAGAATACGTGATATGGGGCAGGGTGATCGGCCCGGACGGGAATAAAGACTCATTCTTAGTGAGTATTAACGGTGGTCCTCAGCTTATCTGGGATATTGGCAACAAAAAATATGGTTGGCGTCCGATGAGAGGACGCAAGAAACCCACTAAACATAAACTGCAAAAAGGCAAAAACACCCTGAAATTGAGTTATCGGGAACCGGAAGCGGTAATCGATGAAATCTTTATTGCCAAACCCGGCGTCAAACCGCCGAAAAAATAATCTGTTCGGATTTGTCTGAACCGGAAGAGTCTCGAGTCAATTTGTCTGGACCCGGGGCTCTAATTTTTTAAAGACAGCGACAATCGGGCCTGAGAAAATATACAGATTGACAATTACCACAATTGCTTTTACCTGAAAGATTACGCCGAGGATCAGAATGGTCAGCAGCAGGATCAGGCTGCGGGGATTGCGGCGCACCGACTGCAGCCAGCGCCCAACATGCGGGTAGGAAATATTGCTGACCATCAGCAGTCCGAGAATTGCCGCGTATACAGGCAGTATCCATGCCAGCGGCTGCAGGTTGCCTTTATAGATGGTACTGTAAAAAATTACCGCTGAACAGATGCCGGAAGCCGCGCCGGGAGAGGGTAGCCCGCTGAATTTGTCGCCGCTTTTCTTTTCCAGCATGGCATGAACATTGTATGTGGCCAGTCGCAAGGCGGCGCAGCCCATGTAAACCGCGCAGAGCGCCCAGACGATCAGGTATTGGGACTGGCGCATCTCTTTAAGACCGTGGGCCATGACTGCTACCATGACTGCCGGCGCAACTCCGAACGTAACCATGTCGGCAAGCGAGTCCATTTGCAGGCCGTGCATACTGGCGGCATTGAATATACGGGCGGCGAAGCCGTCGAGGGCATCGAAAACCATTGCGAAAAGAATAATCCAGGCGCAGACGGCAAAAACATCCAGTTTATCGCTTTGTTTAAATTCGAGATAGGCGTGCAGGGAATAAAGGATGGCCCCGAAGCCGCAAAGCGAGTTGCACAGCGTCAGTGTGTTGGGGATATATTTGAACCAGCGGTTGCGCTTGATAAATTCCTTAAAACGGTTTCTTAACATGTGAGTTGCCTCAGTTTTTATCTTTCATTTCAGCCATGACGGTGGTTCCGGCAAAAACCCGGTCGCCGATTTTGACGGAGGCTTCCAGTCCTGAATCGACCGGGAAATAGAGTTCGGTCCGTGACCCGAATTTGATCATACCGTAGATTTCGCCTTTGACCAGTTCCCGGCCTTCCTCAACCGGGCAGACAATTCTGCGGGCGATCGCTCCTGAAATCTGTTTGACGGCGACTGGAAACTCTTTGCCGCAAACCGTACCGGTTCCGGCGATGGTCATTGATTCGTTTTCCTTGCCGCATTTCGGATCGCGGGCGTCAAGGAATTTTCCTTCTTTATATTTAAGGAACTCAACTTTCATTTTGCAGGGCGCGCGGTTGACGTGGACATCCAGGACCGAAAGGAAAATGCCGATACAGACAACTTTTTGTCCTTTAAAATAATCGAAATCGCATTCTTCCAGTTCTTCGATATCTTTTACCACGCCGTCGGCCGGAGATACTACCAGCTCTTCGGCTTCTGGTATTTTCCGGTTCGGAACCCGGAAAAACGCGGCCACTGCCGCCCATATAATAAACGTTAATCCTGCCAGAACGCCGCCGGTCACCGGGCAGGCTTTATAGGCCAGCCAGCAAAAAGCTCCAATCAGAATTAGAGCGATCATTCCTGAAACGCCCCATTCGCGAATGCCATACTTTGTCAAATACATATTCAATGCTCCTGTTTTAATTTTATAATTTAAATTTCTTTATTTTTTACCACGCCATATTTTTTCCGGCTTTTCTTTTGCGTCTTCTCTTTTCGTTGTCGATAAGCAATGATTGCTTTCAGGGCGATAAAATAGCCTGGAATCGCCAACAGAAGTCCAAACAACAGTCCCCCGGCAAAAAATGACGCGATAATTGACCAGCCCAGATTGAACAATTCACCCAGTTCCTGCTTCTCGATAACGTCTTTCATCGATTCCCGGATATGGTCGTATTCAAACGGCTGCATGATCAGCCAGCTGCCGATATAACACTGGACCGGATAAATTATCCAGATCGTAAAATGATTCGTCACAAACGTAAAGACAATCGAGGGAATCTTTGCCGCTTTCAACCAGATAGCCAACGGAACCACGACCGCGATTTGCAGTCCGAACGGTATCAGCATACCAATAAACAGTCCGAGTGAGACTCCTCTGGCAATATATTCCGGTTCTCCTGATTGTCTGATAAATTTGAAATAATAATATTTTGTTATTCGGCCAATATTATTTTGATTGCGTTTGACCTTTTTATTCATTTTATATTAAAAATACCCCAATAATGTTACTAATTTTATCCTGATAATTTATCATGTCAACTACTAAATCGCAAGCCTGCGACTAAAAAAGCCGGAAAATATAATTTATCGATTTGCATAACCCATGGTTTCGGGTGTAGAATAGTTTTTTAATCCGTACGACGGATGGCGATAGTACCGCTTCAAACTTCGCGCATTGCGCTGCGGAAGCGGAAAAAACATAAAATGTACCGGGGGAAATTCCCCGCAGCGGGCAGTGAAAGCAACCTGATGATTTTGTGTGCTTTTTAATGCGTGCTTGCTCTGTTTCAAAGTCTCTGTATGGTTGTATCGTAGATAGGATGAACATAACAAAAATTTTATTTTGAATATTTCAGGAGGAATATTATGTTTAGATGCAGTATGTGTGATCAGAAATGTGTTATTCCGGAAGTTGTTTCGGCAGATCCGTCGCAATGGCCGGATTCGACTTTGTTGTCGGATGAATTTTGGGGCTTTGTCGCCCATGAGTACAAGGGATATGTCTATTATACCGGCAGTGATTTTCCGGCCCCTAAAAAAACGCTTGCCAAAGCGGCATATACCGCGGACTCATTGATTGTGGCGGTAGAAATGAATGAACCGGATATGGCTCTGGTCATGGATAACCTTGAAAATAACGGTCCGGGTTATTTTCAGGCCGACCATATCACGCTGAACATCATCACTCCCCGGCAGGACCGGTTTCTCGCTTCAGTCAATCCTCTCGGTAGAATACACGCGGAAAAGAATATGGAACGAGACATTGAGCCGTTCTTTACGGCCGAAGTTAAGGTCGAAGCTGATTGCTGGCAGGCTGTGTTTACAATTCCGCCGGCGGCTATTGGAATTGAGCCGGAACCCGGGACCGGGTTATTGTTTGACATCGTTCGTCAGGAGCAGGGGCTGGCCGCGGTCAGCACTTTGACCCGGGCCGCGGTGGCTCCTCCATATAATTATATATACGAGTATCCGGTGTTTCATTTTCAGCCGCTCTTTTTTAAACATGAAGGAACAGCACCTCAAGGTGAATTTGCCGACGGTTGCAAGGCCGAATTAATTACCGGCAGCCAGGTAAATGCCGGTGAGTTCTGCGAACCGGTTATTCGTCTGACTCCGGGAGCTGACGGACTGGAGCCGGGGGCGCGTATCCGGCTCTCGCATGGCGCTCCGGTCCTGAACTGTGGTGTTTCCTGGACGGAGCCGCTTGACTGGCAGGATGTCCAGATTATCAATTCGCGTGGAGCCGGTTATCTGAGTTTAAACGGGGCCGAGTTTGATATCAGGACCAACGGTATCTACACCGAAGCTGTTTACGTCGGAAAAGAACATCTTCCGGCCGGGACTGAAATTATGATCCGAATTGGAGACCGTTCTCATGGCGGCCCCGGCATCAAAGCAAGTATTGTCGCCTGTCCGGAGCATCGAATGTTTGTGAATATAGACCCTGCCGCAAAGGGATTGTTTGAACCGCTTGAACGGCCCATGGTAAATGTGCGGAGCGGTCCTGCCGTCAAATTGATAGTTACAAATCCCGGCGCGATTCCCGGTGATGCTGAATTTGAAGTTATTGTGCGGGCAGTTGACCATTACGGTAATATCTGCCCGGACTTTTCCGGCAAGGTAATGTTTGGATGTGACGCGGAAGAATATTCATTTCCCGCTGAATTAATGTTAACCCCTGCCGATTGCGGGGTGAAGGTGGTTGCCGGGAAGATTAAATCACCGGGCGTTTTCAGGTTTTATGCCGATGCCGGGAGTATTTCCGGTTCCGGTAATTATCTGGCTACGGACGGCAGTTTCGGGGAAGGCTGGATCTTATATGGCGACGTCCACTGTCATACCTGTACTTCGGACGGTTGGAAGACTCCTGAAGATAAGGTTCTGGAAAGTCGCCATCTTCGCGGTTTACAGTTTATGGCACTGGCCGACCACGATTTTGACCAGTCCCCGGAAAAGTGGGCCCATTATAAAAAAGTGGCTCGCGAAAGTGATTGTCCGGGGCGCTTTATTGCATTTCTGGCGCATGAGTGGACTCCGTCGGCCGGGCATGGCAAAGCGTTGGTCAAGCGTGGGGAAAAGGGCCATTATGTCGTGCTTTATCCAGGATTTGACGGTGATCTGATGCGTGCCAATCATCCGGATACCGATACTTATGTCAAACTTTTTGCCGAAGCCCGGAAGCAGCCGGGAGTAATGGTCATTCCGCATTATCATGGTACCCGGCCCCCTTTTGATCCGGAGATCAGCTGCGCGATTGAAGTCGCCGCCTGGGACGGGAAGGTTTGTGACGAACATACCGGGGCAAATGACAACCGGGATCTTTTCGGGACTCTGAATGACGGGGCGACCCCCGCAGTGATTGCCGGCGTTGACCACGGCGGCGAAGGCTTGACCGCATTCCGTAACGGCGAGATGTTCAGTGTCCGGGCTGATGAATTTTCGCGCGAAGCCATTTTGACCGCAATCAGAAACCGGGAGACGACTGCGATCCAGCATTCGCGTTCACTGCTTAACTTTACTTTGAACGGTTATCCGATGGGCAGTATCGTCGATATCGATCAAAAAACGCCTCGTACTCTGAAAGTTCAACTGGCGTGTGATCCGCCTGCCGTTCATGTTCAGATCATTCGTAACGGCAAAAGAATTTTTAACTATCCGAATGCGACCTTGTGCAAAGGAAATGTGATTGCATTCCAATACATTGATGATAATCCGGAAACCGGTTCCGACTGGTATCTGATCCGGGCCGTCATGCATGGCGGCGAATTTCTCTGGTCAAGTCCGATTCGTGTCTGTTGCTAAGTTTTAAGTTGTTTGTTATTAAATCTATATGGTTTATTTTGGTGTGTTTTATGAAAAAATTTTCATAAAATATTGTTATATATGTTGTTTTTTTCATAATGATGTTGTATAATAGAAGCATTGTAACAACCCAATGAGAAGATTTTATTTGATGCGAAAGACAAGTATAAAAGAACTGGCAGCCAAAGCCAATGTTTCCGTTACTACTGTTTCCAGGGTATTTAACGGCCATCCCCATACAAATGCAAAGACTGCCGAACTGGTAAAGAAACTGGCGCGTGAATTAAATTATATTCCGAAAAGCGCGGGGCGTCGGCAGTGTGTGGCGATCATATTATCCGATATGGATGAAAACCCGATCAACAATTACAGCGGCTCCTTATTGATGGAGATAGCGATTTATTGCTCAAAGAACAACCTTAGTTATCAGGTTATTCCGGGAGACGGTCTGCATTTGCTGGACGAATATTACATGGACTATGCTATATCCCTGACCGGGGTTCTCGACGATATCTCAAAGTACACCAAGACGAAATTTGTTTTTATCAATACGATACCGCCCGGTGAGATTGGGGTGAAGTCAGATAACTTCACGCCCATCCGGCAGGCTTCGGAATATTTATATGAACGTGGGCGCAGGCGGCTGGGTATTGTTTTGCCGAATGCTAACGCGGTCAGCCTCAGGGAGAGGATTGCCGCTTTTGAAGAGTCGGTTAAAAATCTGGGAATACCGCAGGACCATTGCGCGGTTATTGAATTGTGCAAAATGGATGATTTCGAGAATTTCTCGAAGAAAATGCGTAATCACGCAATTGACGGGCTGATCGTTGCCGGGGAGGCGATGCCGCTTCAAATATCGTATTTTCTTGATTTGTTAAACCTGAAAGTACCTGCCGACGTCTCGGTAATATCGTATGAGGTCGAGCATTTTTCACAATATCTGATACCGCCGCATACGACGATCAAGCAGGATTTTAAGACGTTGGTGGCCAAGGCTTTTAAGGTGTTGATGTCGAAAGATGCCGGTAAGCGAAAAGGTGATGTCATTGTTCCATGCAGTTTTATTGAACGGGATTCTGTTTCAACTAAAATATAAAAACAGTTTGAAAGGATTAAAAATGAAAGTTGAAAGAAGAAAAAGTTTTACGTTGATCGAGTTGCTGGTTGTAATTGCTATCATTGCGATACTTGCCAGTATGCTGTTGCCGGCATTGAATCAGGCACGGGAAAGAGCAAAATCCATCACCTGCAAAAACAACCTTAAGCAACTCGGCTCGGCGGTAAGCTTTTACGAATCGGATTATGACGATTATTTTGTGCCGCTGCGTATTGGCTCCAGCACATTCTGGCCCTTGACGCTTGAGGCTCTCTACCGCCAGGATATGGGGATAACTCTTGCCAAAAAGAATTCGGTTCTGATGTGCCCGAGTGCCAAGTATCACAGCGGTGCTAAGTATATTGGTTACGGTGCGTGCTATTACGGTCCCTGTTCGTGGATCGATTCGGCGGTCGACGCCACCAGCTGGGGAACAGCCGGCAGTTATGCTCCGGGAAGACCTCCGGCCAAACTCAGTAAGCTGGCCGGCAGAGTTTCCAGAACTTTGCTGTTCGCGGACCATGCTCTCAGCACTGAGATAGAGCCTAATCACATTGGCTATTACCTGGTCAAAAATGTTTCCAGTTATACCACCAGTTTTCCATTCCGTCATGACGGCTGGAGCAACATTGTCTTTGCCGATGGTCATGTTGCTGACCGGCGGTCAACCAATCTTAATATCTGGTTAACTCGCGGTTATACAGTTACGGATATTCCGAATCATTTTATCTATTATCAAAGAGGGATTATTGATTCCCATTAAGCTCTTAAGCTTATTTATCTGCAATCTTGTCTAAAAAAGATATGCCGTTAACCGTAAAAAACTCAAATTGAAGAGGTAGAAAATAATGAAGTTATTTGTACTCCTGCTTATCGCGTCCGCGTTTAACCTGATAACCGCCCAAACTGTTCCAAACGGCGACTTTGAAAAGTCTCGAATCTGGAAGAATCGCAATATCCCCTTTGATTGGGGCGCCGCGCTGTATGATGATGATAAAGCTGAAATCACCCTCGATGACAAAGTGAAGCACGGTGGAGAGAAATCCTTGAAACTCAGCAGTGAAATCAAAAAGAGCAGGGTTGTCGTTACTTCAAAAGAGATTCCGGTGCCGACCGGCAAAAAAGATATTTACGTCAGCGTATGGATCAAATCTCAAGTTCCGGCCTCCGGCGAAGGTAAGGTTGTTTTGATCGGCTACGATAAAAATAACAAAACGTCGATCTGGAAAGCCCTGTTTATGGTTCGCGGCAATTTTGACTGGCGCAAATTTTCTAAAAAGCTGTCGCTTCCCGCCGGAACAATCAAGTACAGAATATCCGTGCGCCTTAATAAAGGCGGCGCCATTTGGTATGATGATATTTCAGCGTCGTTTGAACCTCCAGCCCCTGAAAAGATCAAAAAAAAAGTAATTGACTCCAGCAAATTGACCTGGGAGGAGTATACGGTTCCGGGCGCGGAAAACATTTTTACCGCCGAAGCCAGGGCTGACAATGTGACTTTGGTCTGGAAAGACGGTCTGGCTAACTTTGGTATGAAAAGCTCTCCGGTGCCGATTGTGAAAAACCGCAGTGTTGCGTTTTCGGCATTGGTCAAAACAGCCGGAAAAGGGGTGGGGCAGTTGATGATCAGGGCTTTCGGGGTGAAAGGAAATCTGCTGCTGGAAAGCAAATCACCGGAACTGTCGGATGCCGGTAAAGGCAAAACTTTGCGTGAAACGATTCTGGCTCCGGTCGGGACCGCAAATGTTCGACTTTTCTGCCTGAATAAAGGCCCCGGAACGGTCAACTTCAGCGGTATTAAACTGCAAAATATTTCTCCCGATGAAATTAAATCAAGGTTCCCGGTTTCTTTCAGTTGTGAACCGGCAATTGGCAACGATTTCTGGAACAACGGTAATGCCGTGTTCAATACCATTGACGACAGTCCCGGTCCTCTGGTCTTTGACTTCTGGGGCGATAAGAGCATATCTAAAAATCTGGTTCTCATCGTTGAGCTGCCGGATGAAATTACGATTGAACAGTGTTTTCACAGTCATGCCAGCATCGCTGATCCGGTTATTAAACCGCAGGTAACTGCTTTTACTAAAGACGGGCATCCCTGGAAAAGATATTCTTACCGCAATGCCTGGTGTTTTGCAAATATGAAGCCGAATCCGGGGTTTTGTCGTTCTCTGGCATTTGTTTTTAAACGGCTGAAGAACGGCGTTGTTAATAAAGAATATCCGGCTTACGCCTATTTGTCTAACGCCGGTAAAAAGTCTCCGGTGAAGAAATTTTATGTGAATTTCCTGCCGCCGCTGTCGAAGACGCCAAATCCCAAACATTATACTGTTTTTACCTGGAGCAGTTGGGATACCGCTGTTACCGGCGACAAGCTGTTTCTGTCCGTGCTGAAAAAGTTTGAAGAAGCCGGTATGACGAGCCGGGGATGCAATACCTGGGGCAGCCCGCGGGTTTTCCAGCAGGACCGGATATGCGCAGATCGCGGCTGGCAGTTAGTTGCTCCAATGGGCGGACAGGTGTTCGGGAACGCTTTCGATAAGAAATACGGGGCTGCGGCTCAGTCGGTTAAGTCTGACGGAAAAAAAGTCTATCATACCTGTCCTTCTTTATTGTTGTCTGAACCGGGAAAGCAATTAATAGATCAGGCCGTTCGGGAAATCCTGGACACTACTAAGATGAAAAAAGGCGATGTAGCCTTGTTCGATTACGAACCGTGGCAGGCGCTTGACTGGTGCTACTGCCCGAAGTGTCTGGAGCGTTTTGCCGCTTTTTCCGGCGTGAAGGCCACGCCCCGGGAAATCAAGAAAAAATATTGGCGTGAATGGGCCAGGTTCCGGGTCAAAGATAGTAACGCGATTCTCAAATGCGGAGCCGACGCGGTTAAAAAATATAAACCGGAAATCACGGTGGCTGATTATGACTATCCGCTCGACTTCCGGAAAGACGATCTTTTAAGACGTTTTTTCAACATTCCTAAAGATTCCCGGCTTTCAGACAAATATCTCGATACTCATTATCTGAGTTATTATTATTATCATGGTAAACGCGGCTTTGAATTCCTTGATGTGAATGCGAAAAAGTTGAAAAAGCCGTTTGTCATGTTTTCACTGCTGGCCCGCTATGCCGATCCCCGGCAGACCTACTATGCCAGGACAATCGATGAATGCATGACGCCGCTGCAGTTCAGGCAGGCGATGCTTAACGGGGCCTCCGCCGGATCGATCGGTCATGCCATATTCCCCGGAATCAAGATTGACGGCAAGTATTTCGTCTCCATCGATACTGCCATGCGGGAAATCGCCGCGGTTGAGGACGCGTATCGAACCGGTGAAAGGATCGATGATAAAGTCAGTGTTAAAGGCGAATGGCTGGTTAATAACCCGGAGGAAAAAGTCGCGGATTTTCTCTGCTACAGAGTACACCGGCTTGGAGATAAAACTGTTATCACCATCTTCAATTTTTCCCGCAAGGCAAAAATCAAGTGTCAGGTTAAATTGCTGTCTAAGTCCGGCGATATCAGCATTACGGATGTTTCGACCGGGAAAGACGTGAAAACGGCTGCATCAGCTTTTGATGCCGTTATTCCGCCATCAGGAGTGAGTATATTTTCCGTCGAACCGAAAAAATAACTTCTACTTTTATCGTAAGCCGGGATTTAGACAGGAGCTTTTCCTTGTATCCCGGCTCATTTTTTTTAAATCATAGCCCTGAAATGGCGACACATAATTCAAGCTCTTCTTTTTCAATTCTGCTTGCTTTCCGTTTGAAATATGGCATATTGGCTATTGATTTTGAAAGGAAGTTTGCAGATGAAAAATTACGAAACAGCGAATTTTGATGAGATAGAACCGACCCGATGTCCATGCGGTTACAGTAAACGGGCCTTTGTTTCCCCCGATAATTCAACCGCGACTATTCATCAGGTTGATATCCAGGCTGATTCCCGGGTCCATTATCATAAACAAATTACTGAAATTTATCTTGTACTTGAAGGTGAAGGCTATTTTGAACTCGATGGCGAAAAGATTCCGGCCAAAAAGAATTCCACTGTGATGATCAAACCCGGATGCCGCCATCGGGCGGTAGGCAAATTGAAAATAGTCAACGTTTCCGTGCCGTCGTTCGATCCGGATGATGAATGGTTTGACGCGGAGGAATAAATTATATGGGATGGACTTTGTAATGCGGACGGGGACGTTCGTGCTTCCAGGGTTTCCGCGTCCGTAAGGAGCCTTAGCGACTGAAGTTTGACGCAGTATATCGCTGTCCGTCGTGCGGACCGGATTAAATGGATTTTTTGATTTCTGTTTTCTGGCGTCGGAAGACTATCGGTTTACCCGGTTTGCTGTTCAACTCATAAAAGTAAAAGAACAGCTTGTCTTTTTCAAGTTTCAATTGCACTGCAATCGTAAAGCAGTCGCCGGGGTCGTGAATATCTTCATGAAAGATCGCTTTGCCGGTCAGCAGACCGTTTTTCTGGGTCGCGGAGGTAATCCTGAATTCCTGAACCGGAAGTTTTCCACAGGTGATAATACCATGCTTAATTTTAAAATTCCGGTATTGATTTTCGTAAAACGCCAGCAATTTTTTCGCGGCGATCAATTGTTGCGGGGTCTTTGCTGCATAATTGCGAAATTCGCTGAATGACTCTTTGGGGAGCAGGGCATAGCTGCCGTCGAACATCGGCGTTGCTATCGGTGAGTCATAATTTTTCAAGTTATCCGGAACCGGCAATCCGGCCGGGAGCGAGTTGTTTTTATGTGCTCTTTGGCCGTATAGATAAGCCAGCGCCATTACTCCCAGCACCAGCAGAATTATATATATATTGTTGTTTTTATCCCTCATAATTCAAAATATACCGCAAGTTTTGCTGAATTTCAATGATAAAATTGATATACTTTGTGATATGGAATCTTCTCGTAAGTAGTCTCCAGTTTTATGGTTAAAGTATTAGCCCTGAAAGGGCGTAATATATGATAGCCCGGGGTGATAACCCCGGGTAAGATCCCCATTCGATATTAAGCGCTGTAAGTGCGGAATATAAAAATAAGGTTGATGATGCGTTTCTTATGTGTCGCCCCTACAGGGCTTTGAAATTGGTTTGTCTGTTTCCCGGGGTTATCACCCCGGGCTGAATATATGTCGCGCTTTCAGCGCTTAAAAATATTCTTGTTGTGAAAAACCTTTAAAACTTCATGGCTTCAAAGGCCTGTTCATACAGCCAGTGACCGAAATAGTTCGGATGATTGATGTTGTTGGCCAGTAAAGAAGACTGATCTTTACGTTTAAGTACTTTATCCCAGACCGAGAAAACATCGACATAGGCGCATTTTGCTTCACTTGCGGCTTGTCGGGCCGCAACTGCAAATTTTTCCATTTGATTCGAACTATACAGCCAATTTTTGTTGGGAGGAAATGCGGAGTACAAAATAACATCGGCTCCTTTATTGGTTTTGATCAGTCCGGCCATTTCGACCAGGTTATTTTTATATTCTTCCGGGCTGTTCCCGTTATTGTTGTGATCGTTCATTCCGAAACCGAGCATCACCAGATCTGGATTGTCTATCTCGCCCATCGCCGGAGTCGCATTCTGCGATTCAGGCTTCTTTTCAAACCAGTCCAAGCCTTCTTTTGAAGAATATCCGGGAATCGATATGTCTTGACGGGTTATCTCCGTTTTCGGGAATTTCTGCCGCAGGTAATTCACATACATGTGGGTGAAGGAAAGCTCCTTATCGGCAATATCACTGCCTGCGGTTATACTGTCTCCGTAAGTGATTACTTTGAACGGA
Source organism: Victivallales bacterium (assembly GCA_963678305.2). Classification (GTDB taxonomy): domain Bacteria; phylum Verrucomicrobiota; class Lentisphaeria; order Victivallales; family Victivallaceae. The sequence goes on along the minus strand of CAXXVV010000017.1, from coordinate 173,556 downwards.
CCGCCGGTTGTCAACTTTTCCCTTGTCTTTACCAGGTATTGACTCTGGTCATTAGCATCGGCTAAAGAAAAGTCGTTCCGGGTTTGGTAACTGACCCAGACGAACCATTTGTCATTGAAATATTGTTCTTTCGGAAACTGGTTATGATTGAAACTCTGCACCCCATACAGGTGATGCTGGGAATAATCAGGAATCCGGGAATTTGCGGACCGGGTAATCGTCCCCGCCTCATAGTCCACATGATAATCCTGGTCCTCCTGAAATTCCAAGCCGCCGGGCAGATATGAGCTGCTTACCGCAACGCTGCCCTTGACTATTTTATCAAAACATAAATTACCTGGAACGTTTCCGCCCAGAACCAGACTCTCTCCCGATATATGATTCATCATAAAAAATCCTTTGGAACTGTTAAAACAGGGAATAATCATTCATTTCATTGTGTAATATGAAAACAATCATTTAATAGGAGAATAATATAATTTGTCTTCAGCAAAATCCAAGTTCGATTATTTTTTTTATTTTGGGCTGGATATTGTTTGATTTCTCTACAAATAAGTTGGATATAACCTTTTGAGTTAAAATGGATCATTCTATTAAAGAAACAATCATTATATGTCTGATGATATAATGGGAATTAATTGTTGATTTTGCGTGCTTCGGATAATTTTTCGGAAATTTCATCGTAGAGTTTTTGGACCTGCTCTTTTTCCCCGGGACGATATCGTCTGCGAGCGGATGGTTTTATCATGCGGAGAAATTTTTCCACATTCTCGTATTCCTTGTTTTTGATTCCGGCAAGTACACGTTGGCGAATTTCCTCGATCCGTTTTGCCTGAGCTGCTTGTCTTATTTTTTCAATTTCCTTGCTTGCGGGATGATTTTTGGGCAATCTGTTCAGGCCATAATACATGGCGTCATAGCGTACCTGACGATCACTGTCACGGGCCAGTTTAAGCAAAAGATCAACTGCGTCGGGGCGGATTTCTTTGGCATTCCACACATAAGAACCGCCGACAGACTGCGCAATCCATCTGCGAACTTTGGCATTATTGTCCGCGGCGGCTGCAGTAAACGCTCTCATCCAGGCGTCATGGTCTTTTATGATGAAGTTAAGATGATTCTTGCGCATTATTTCCATTATTTCCAGCCTGGTTTTGCTGTCTCCAGTTTCCAGTTTGTTTCGATATTCGGTCATTTTAGAACCATGATCTTTTTCCGCTTTTGCGACTTTTTGTTTTTTCCAGTAACTAAATGCTTTATCCCGCCCTGAAAAAATATCTTTAAGCGCTTGTGCGTGTTCACGGGTTTTTAAGTTATCGTTTGCAAGATAGGGCTGCAGGTATTTGAGCAACTCATCGCGCTGATCCTTCGCGCCCCAGGCAATGCGCCCTGTATCATTGAAATCATCCGTTGTCATGGCAATATCGACCAATGTTTTCAGGATGGCTGGAGTTTTGGGTCTAACAACGGAAAGTCCAAAGTATATTGCATAGTGACGCTCGTATTTATTGGGGTTGTTGCTTGCGTGATACATCAATTCAATCGCCAGGGGATTCTGTTTTTTACGGTTCCAGATATATTTATTTCCTATGCGCGCCAGGATAAGTGAACGGTGTTGGCGAGTGCTGCGAAATCCCTTCCTGACTAATTCCAGATATTGTTGATCGCTGCCGGCATCTTTATACTTATTCTTGACCAGTTTGTCCAGTTTTTTCCCGGCATCTGCGTCAGCCGGAAAATACTTGAAGAAATCCGGTGCTTTGATCGGGGCGGTACTCCGCCAGGCGTAATTGTGATTGTTATCAGGGGCGGCATGTAATTGAAGTTCCGGCAGGAGTACTGCTGAGACCGCAATTGCAACGGCTATGTTTTTAATGGTATTCATTTTTTAATATCGCTTTGCTTCGGCGTTTTGCCGTAACTTACGGCTTCTCATTCATTATAATTGCCCAGTGACAATTACTCTTTTTCCATATCGTCAAATTTTTTCACGTTATGGCCGAGAATCAGAATCAGGATCAGCGCGACTACGCCGATGGCGATCCAGACCAGCCATTTGTAATCCGGCGGTTCCACCTTTTCAATGACCTTGAAATCCGGGTTGTCGGCTTGTTTTCCCCAGGTGAACATACTGGTTGACGGCGATTTCAGCCGGTTGATTGCTTCCGCTACATCATAGACCGGGTTTGGGACGTCCCCCCCGTAGTAGACGGTTAACGGCGTGTCCAGTCCGGCGGTCAGGAATACTGCCTGGTAAATCGGGCCGGCGGCGGTGATTGAAATATCTTTCAAAGGTGGACTGTCGTTGTTGATAATCGTGACCCGGAACTTTTTCGCCCGGGTCTCGTTGAAGGATATTTTCAGGTTTTCTTTGACATAGCCCGGCAGTTTGAATGAGCGGATGTTACTGGAGGCCAGAAGGCGGGGTTGGTCTTTGTCGTTAATGCGCTCTACCATGACTTGCCGGGAGAAGTTTCCTGAAGCGGTTTTGATTGTCAGGGCGGTTAACGGGCATGACAGATTGGTGAATTCAATCATTGTCCTGCCTTCTTTATTGCCGTCGCCGACCATCTTGATCGGATATTCCGTATCCCTGGTTTCGTATGACTCCGGAACGCCTTTTTCGGTTTTGGTATAAAGCACAATGCGGTTGATCCTGATATCGCGCCGGGTTACGAATTTACTCATTTCTTTTGATTGGTAGCCGTTGCGGTTTTCCCGGACCAGCATCGAATAACTTGGAGCCTCGTTCAGTTCCTGAAAGCTGCCGATCTCCAGTTTGTAATATTTATACTTTGCCGGGGTCCAGCTTATATTGGTAATCCGCAGATCGACGATTTTGGAAAAATCGCAGAACGATGCGTTTTGCCTGAGCAGAGTCCACGTCTTGCGGTTATTGCTGCCGGAGACTGTGATGCTTTTTTCAAAGTTTTTCTGGTCGGTTTCCAGTTCAAGTTCGCCGACAGGTGCCGATTTGAATTCTTTCGGCGTTTCAATGATCATTTCGATTTTGTTTGAAGCGGGATATTTTGTCAGAGAAATTATCTTTGCCGTGGCCGGAACCTTTCTCTGTCGCCAACTGGTAACCGTGATATTCTTAATTACATACGGGACCTCTTGTTTGGCCGCGTCCAGTATCCGGAAATCTGATATCCGTTGATTCAGATGGCTGAATACTTCGTGGTCGAACTGCAGGAACCCGAGGGTTCCCGCTTTCGTTGGAGCGATGACGCCGCGTTGGTATTTGAGTTGCTGCCAGGCCGGAACTTCCGGGGGCTCGGCCGCGACTTTGAATAGCGTCGCGGCACAGATGGTTGTCAGGATAAGTTGTTTCATTCTTCCAGTTCCTCAGGTTCGTTTGCGGTTTCCAGACTGAACTGTTCGCGGAATTTTATGTAGATGAATCCGCCGGCCAGGAAGACCAGTCCGAGGATGATGAACGCGATTATCTTGCTCAACTGCGACAGGTCTTTCATGTCGTTGAAGAAGATTTTGAATACATCAACCGCGAACAGGATAAGTCCCGCATAACGCAGTCCTTTGATATCCTTGCGAATGCCGCCCCACAGCATACAGAAGGCGAACACACCCCACAGGATCGAGATACCGCCCGGACGGAAGTTCGGCGTGAAATAATGCAGGCCGGAACTTAGTTCCAGGGTCAGGAATATGAACAACTGGATCAGAGCCAGAATCCCGAAGAATTTTCTCAGTTGCAGTGTATCCTTTACTTCCACTGTTTTGAAGCCGAAGAGCAGAGCGAAAAGCACGCCCGCGAAACCAACCGTCCGCAGGGCGGTTTCCAGCAGACTGAATTCGCTGCCGTAGACCCACAAGCGGGTTGAGAAGTGCCAGGCGTTCAAGTCGAAGAACAGCAGCTTCAGTGACAGGACGATGGTGAATACGGCAATAACGATTCCGAGCCAGCCGCCATTTTCTTTTTTCGTCATGCGGATCATGAAGATCAAGGTGCCGGCCCACAGCAACGCGGTCATCGGATCGCGCAGCGCCGGTTGGAATATCCGTGCGAAGTTCGGAATTTCGACGTTAAAGAAGATGAAAGCGATTACTACCCCGATCCACATGAACAGATAGCCCACTTTGCCCGGTGACGCCGTTACCGGCAGGTCGTTGGAGCTTGGCACGATGCCGCGCGGCATATCGTCGCCATAGCGTTTCAGCAGTTTGTAGCCGACAATGAACGCGGCGCACAGCATGCCGCCGGATAACAGGTGATCTATCAGCTCGCTCCAGTATTGACCGGCTTCGAGCGTACGTTTCATTCCGGTGTAGTCAAAGAAGAACACGCGCCATGCGGTTATGAAATAAACCAGATAGGACGAGGTCAGGAGGAACCGGCTGCCGATCCGCAGGCCGAGATAGAGGAACAGCACCGCTGTTGCGGCCCATGCCGCGGTTATCCAGACGCCTGACAGCGCCAGCGGGAAAGTCAGGACCAGACAGAACGCGGATAGTCCGATCAGCATGAAAGTGATGTTCCGGTCTTTGAAGCGTTTTCGCAGGAACCAGGTCAGATGGAGCAGGAAGAAAGCCGTTGCGCCAAGGCTGTAACAGGCTACCCAGGAACGGTCAAAATGTTTGATGGTGTATATCCACGAGGTTCCGAGGAAAATCGCGGTGTTGGCCAGTAACGTGTAGAGTTCGAGCAGGGTTGCCGGTTTCTTGTTATGGATATTGAAGGTCAGGGCCATGCAGGAGAACAGGACGAAATAGCACGAACTGAAGATCATGGTCGGGATATAGTCTGCGACCCCGGCTTCGACCGGCTTACCGTAAAATTTGTACAGCGTCATGAAAAAGATGGTGTAGGTAAAAGTATAGCTGAGCCAGTTGAGCAGTTTCCAGTCGCGATGCCGCGAGATCAGCAATGTGCCGATGCCCAGCAGCAGCATGTAGGCGAACAGGCCGTAGAGGTTCTTTTCTCCGGTTCTCAGGATTATCGGAGTCATATAGCCGCCGACAATTCCGAAAATAGCCATCAGCATAACGTTTTTGCGGACCGATACGATCCAGGCGGTGGCGGTGATCAGGACCATCAGGATAAAGCCGGTGGTGTGATCTACCAGTTTATACATATTGGCAGCGGAGTGAACGCTGAAATAGAGCAACGCCAGTGCGCCTCCGCCGAGGCCGCGGCCTATCAGGTCGTACTTCTTGTCTTTGCCGATCAGTTTCAGACTGAATACCAGCAGACCGATAGCGCAGGCCGCGCAAATAGCAACACGCACTCCGGGCGCGACCAGATTGTTGTCTATAGAGTATTTCAGGAAAAACGCGCTGCCGGCCAGCAGGATAATGATCGCGGCACGGACCAGCCATGTCGAGGCTATCGCGTATTCACGCGAGATGTCCTTGCGGCGGTAGTCGTCGCCGACGATTATCCACATCCAGATATTGTGCAGGACATCGAGCGCCTTCTTTTCAAATTCCGATTTTTCCCGTTCTATCGGTTCGATATTCGGAATTTCATCAATACCGTAGCGGTCGGATTTTGTATCGTCCTTGAAGATCGGTTTGGTTTTTATTTCAATTTCCGGTTCAGTTTCAGTTTCCGGTTTGACTTCCGGTTCTTTGTCAAAGAACGTTTTCGCGTCGATTTCTTTCTGGGGTTCAGGAGTTTTTTCCGTTTTTTGCATTACCGGAATCGGAGGTAATGCGGGAGGAGTTACTTGTTTGGGGGCTGGTTCCGGCTGGTCTGCGGGAGTTTCAACCACTTCATCCGATTTTTTCAGACAGGCTGCCAGTTTCCTGGCGGCTGGACTAATCTCTGGTGCCGGGACAGACTCTGACTCGGTCGGATACCAGGGGTATTCCTCATCCTCTTTTTCAGTGGTCTCTGTTTTGCCGGTTTCCGCATCGGCTGTACTTTCATCCAGTTTATCAGGTCGATAAACATGGTTGTTGAAAGTCGTTTCCAGGTTTTTCAGCCTGAACACAATTGATTTGATGTCATTGCTGAATTCACCCATTGCTCTCGTTCGATTCATGCCTGAGACAATGATGACGACGAGCAATATGATGATTATCACTCCTATCACTTCCATTACAAAACTCCTCTCTAAAATTTTTTCTTGTAAAGGACCCCGGACAAATATAACCCGGCTTACATCTCTCTTCAAGCAACTGGTATGCCAATATCTTATTTTGTAGGTAATACATGGATTGCGTGAATAATGTTAAAATAATCATATTCATTATTTGTTCATTGCTTGCACATAATATGTACATGTGGTATTGTATGAGTAAGATTCAAACAAAACTACCCAGGAGGAATACCATGAGATTATTCAAAGACGGGGAACGCGCGGCGGCGGAAGCGATAGCGGCATTGAATTATACCAACCCGTTCATGCCGGAGCGGATAGCGCTTGAGAAAACTATTCTCGGTGCGGCCTACCGGGACCAGGGTATGGTCTGGAACGTTCATTCAAAGAGCGGGGATTCAAAATGCAATATTGACGGGATCAGCGCACGTGCGGAAAAATTGACGCTTGAACTTAATGCGCGGTTGCGCAACAAACAATTAAAAGCGGATAAAGAAGAGTTTCAGATCTATGAGGATGTCGCGGTTTACCATTTGTTTGAAAAGTACCGGGAACGGATGACTGCCCCGATTTATGACGGTAGAGGTAATGTTGAATTAAATTTCTATGTTGATTTCGAGAATGAAATGACCGGATTATTGAAAGTTCCCGGCTATAATTATCCGGAACGTTATGAAACCGTCAAGACGTTTGAAATATTTTATCAGGTGCACCGGGCTTTTTATTATATCTTCGATTTTATTATCGGCAGTTCTCTGCCTATGGCGGAACTTCGCGCGGCGATCTGGCAGTCGATTTTCACTCATGATATTCATCGCTACAACCGTTCGCTTTACAAAAAAATGCACAATATCACTACTTTGATAACCGGTGAGTCGGGTACCGGCAAAGAGCTGGTTGCGTACGCGGTGGCAATGTCGCAGTATATTCAGTTTGATCCGGCACGGAAAAAATTCAAAGAGGATTACCGGGAATTGTTTCACCCGCTGCATCTGTCGGCAATGCCGCACACTTTGATCGAATCCGAATTGTTCGGGCATAAAAAAGGCGCTTATACCGGAGCATTGCAGGACCGGATCGGCTGGATGGAACTCTGTTCAGAGTTCGGCACCGTTTTCCTTGACGAGATTGGTGAGATAAACGAGGAGATCCAGGTGAAACTGCTGCGGCTTTTGCAAAGCCGGAAATTCCAGCGCCTTGGCGAAACCGAAGACCGGGTGTTCAAAGGCAAGATCATTGCCGCGACCAATCGCAATCTGGCGGAATTCATCCGGCAGGGCAGATTTCGCAGTGATCTTTACTATCGCCTCTGCGCGGATATAATTGAAACTCCTACTCTTCGTCAGCAACTGGCCGGTTCAAATCAGGGGCTGGAGAATCTGATCCATTTCCTTTCGGTCAGAATTATCGGCCGCGCTGAAGCCGACGACCTGGCGGAAGAAGCGTTGAGCTGGATCAAACTGAATTTGGGAACCGAATATCCGTGGCCCGGCAATGTCCGGGAACTTGAACAGTGTGTTCGGAATATTTTGATTCGGGGGCAATACTCGCCGTCCGGCACTATGTATGAACAGCAGGGGGAAAATCTGAGCCGGAGCATCGAAGACTGTTCACTTACCGCGGATGAACTGCTGAATCTGTATTGTGCGAAAATGTATCGGAAAACCGGCAGCTATCAACAGGCGGCCCAGCTCCTTGAACTCGACCGCCGCACTGTTAAAAAGCGGATTGATTCGGTCCTCGAGTAATTACGGGGAAACTTTTTCCAGTTTGATGGCGTCTATCCAGACACTGTCTTTTGATTTTGTATTGTAAAAATACAGGCCGGAGTTGAAAACTTTGTCGTCGGTGGTGAACGTGCCGGCCAGGATATGCCATTTATTGTCGCGCGGGGTGCTGGTTCCCAGATTTATATAAATCTTGAGTTTTCTGTCTTTCGAATAATTTGCGACTACGACATTATTGTGATGTCCGGTCAGCGAAGTGTCGAACCCTTTGCGGAGCGCCAGGACAATTTTATATTTTGTGTTATTTTCAAGCTGCAGCGGGAATTTTTTTATGACATACTTGCCGGTGCCTTTCAGCTCCAGGCATCTTTTACCCTGATAAGGTTTATCCGTACAATATTTGTCTTCCTCAAAATTCAGGTCCAGAATTACCTTGCCCGGGCCGGTGATGGCGGTTTTGACTACGGTTTTGGTTTTAGGCGGCGGCTTGTATCCCGGAGGACGCGGGATGCTGCGCCCGGTATTTCCCAGGGCTGTGACGAACTTCCGGGTATAATCCGGGGAGGATACAGTCACGTTTTCCAGTTTGAATTCAGCTGATTTTTCCGCCGGGGATAACATTACCGACTGCATCGTTCCGCCTGGAACTTTGACGACTTTTGCATCTCCGGTGAATGATGAGGAGATTTTGAATGTCCGGGTTTCCGGTTTAAAATTAAAGATACTGACGTTGACCGTATTAAGATCACGCTGCCGCAAAGTAGCGGTCCAGCATTGCGGCCCTTTGAGTTCATCCCCCAGGATCACACAGGAGGTTTCAGCTTCAGGCACCGCGAACGAAACTTTCTCTCCATTACGGGTGAACTGTAATTTTCTCGGAGCCTTGTACAACTCAAAGACGTAACCGCAGAGCGGGTTGAACCCTTGAGGTACCGTGTAGCTGATTTTTGCTTTTTTCAGTCGCGGATTGGCTATCGTGAAAGCGACCGCTTTCGAGCCGGAGTTGTTGATGTATTTATCGGTTTTTGGCATGGTTATATGGTTGTAGATCAGGATGTCCGGATTGCTTGAATCAATGCCGACCGTATCGTTGAACGCGGCATAATTCAGGAACGGACTGACCTGTTGGCGCAGCAGCAGCATGTAGTAAGTGTGTCCATAGATACCGACCAGGTCGAAGCGGTTGCCGACCATGAATGATTGCGTGATACTTTTCCGGGTTAAAGGCTGTGACCACAGCGCGTTGCAACTGCCCTGGAAGAATATCTGGTCGGGCAGGGTATAACGGAAGATGTTCGGATTACGGGCAAACCCGGAAAGCAGAAAATAGAGGTTGGTTCCGAAGACATCGGCCACGCCTTCAGTCAGGGCGCAGAAGTCCGGTTCGTAAGAACGCATGGTTTTCATCAGTTTTTTCAGGAAAACCATTTTATACATCGGCTTGTCGCCTTCGCCGTGGAGTTTGAGGTACGGGTTGAAATCGGCCCGGTCGTTGCGGAAAGCGAAGGTGTCAAGATACGCGGTGTTGCAATGGTAATCTTTGACGTAAATACCGATCCATTTCATCAGGTAATCAGGAAAAGCGCTGCTGCGCCAGGACATCGGCATATAGCCGGTCAGACTTTCCTCCTGATTGCCATGCTTGTATTTTTTTGTCGTATCCAGATGCATTTTATTGAGTTTGGCGGTTAACTTGAGCATTTCATTTTTGTCCACAACCGCGTCTTCAGAAGTGTACTCCTTGTTCTTGATGTACCATTCCCAGCTTGGCGGACGCAATTCTTTCGGATATTTATCCCATTTGACGGTAAAATACTTGTCCGAGAGCAGGTAGTATGGCGTAACCGAATTACCATGGAAATAGAAGCCGGTCTGACCGCCGTTGTTACGCCACATTTCGATCATTCTGGTGAACATTTTGGCTCCGCCTTTGTCGAGCCTGGGCAGATAGAAGGTCGGACAAGCACCATTGAAGATGCTGCCCCATGACTGGATGTACGGCAATGAGAGAAACGCGGCCCGTTTGTAATCGCCGATCAGATTGGTGTAATCTTTGGCCTTTGAGACAAAACCGCCGTGTCCGGCTCCGCCGCCGACTTTCCAGGCATCGCTGGCCCGCAGCCAGGGTTGATATTTATTGACCGGGTATTGGGAATAAAAATAATTCCGGTAGAATCTGGCTCCGGTATGCCAGTCTCCGACATGCGGGGCTACGGCAAAGCGCGTAGTCAGTTCCGTCCCCGGCTTGATCCGGTGTTTCCGATTGACGCTTAAGCCGATCGCGCTCTGGCCGATATTGGCGCGGGAAATGAAATGCGTGGCCACCAGCAGCGGATCATGGCAGCCGAAGTAAATCCCCTCTTTTTGATTGTACAGATCGGCGTAAGCCAGTCCGGCGTGGTCGGGATAGGCGATGGAAAATTCACCTTTCGAGGCCGGGAACGCGATAAATTCACCGGCGGAAAACGGCCACACCAGCATGTCGTTTTGCGGACTTGCGCTGATTTTCAGTTCGGTGAGTTTAGGCGCCTCAACTTCCAGTACATCAAGTTTTGAGTTGTTGTTGATGACTTTAACGTCCCAATTGATCAATGCGGTTCCGGTTAATTGAACATTGAAAATCACGTCGACATTATATTTAACGGAACGCCAGTGTAACCGAACATTGTTTTTTGAATCGACAGCTTTCAGCAAATTACAGTCGCTCTGACTTATCCAGTAACGCTTTTTGCTGCCGGGCTGTTTGAGCAGCAGATCAAACATATTGCATTTGATCCCGACTGGCTGGTAGACGGTTTTGGTTTTATTGTTTATAATGCCGGATAGCGCACCGGTTTTACGGTCGAAAAACAGTTGCAGGTATTTATTGCCCAAAGTGATGAATGAGGCACTGTCAAAGTCGTATACCGCCTGCAGGTCGGATATGACCGGAGCTGTGCCGTCGGTGCGGGTCATGACCAGTTTCAGTTCCAGCGGGTTACTGCCGGTCAGATCGTTTTTATGCAATTGGGTCCATTGTTTGTTATTCAGCCGGTAAAATTCGTATTTTCCTCCTTGGTTCAACTGTTTAAAAACAAGTTTTTTCCAGTTTTTGAGGCCGACCGGCAGGACCGGCTTGAAGATAACGGAGCCGTCATGCACCGCCTTCGGGCTGGAGGCTTTAAGATGATGTTTGGCCGGGTCGAATTTTTTATCCAGGGTCATGACAATCGCGTCAAGACGTTTTCCGTTCAACAGATTACTTACACTCATCGAGTGATTGCCTTTAGTCAGATAAACTGCCGGACATTTGACCCAGAACCAGGTTTTGGCCGCTGGAATGAGCTTGGAAAGAGAAATATCTGATTTATGGTTGTCTATTTTAAGACTGTAACCCCAGTTTGCTTTGAATGGAACCCAGTGACGGGCCCATACATAATATTTGCCAGGCGTTTCGATATTGAATTGATAAACTGCCAGGGTGGCATAATCAATATATTTACCGCCGGATGCGGTCTTGTCAGTCTGCGGAATGTAATCGGCGGCGCTGTGTTTGATCTGGATCAACTGATCCGCTTTTGCTCCGCTTTTACGGGCAAAAACGTCTTCCTGAAAAAACAGGTTGTAAGCGTTTTCAGATTCTATTACCACATTGCCGCTGCCGGTCTGTGATGGCAGGGTCTTATGCAGTTTTATCTTGCCGCCTTCGGTGTAACAACCGGAGAAGGTTTCAGCCTCCAGTGGTAATTGCCGGGTTTGGGCGTTGGCGGCAAATGCCGCGAATAACGCGAGTAATCCTGTCGTTTTCATTGTTTTTCCTTCTTATTGTTGACTATATATTTATTATTTTATTTTGTCAAAAAAAATTATTTTCAGGCAACTGGTATCTTGTTTACTTTTTCAGTTTTGACCAATCATAATTAGGCAGATGTTTTACTTTGGTGTCGGCTGAAAGTTTTTCCAGTTTAAAATCATCCAGCAGGATAGCGCCGTTATAGGCGCGAACCGTTAGCGGCATCTCAAGACACATCGGCGGGGTTTTAAAAGTCATTTCCACGGTTTTCCAGTTTGTCGCCGGACGTGTGTTCTGTCTGAAATAAAGGTCCTTTCCGTCAAACCGTCCCTGGGCTCCTTTCCAGTTGAAGAACCATACACAGACAACTTTTTTATCCGCCGGGTTCTGTTGGCGGATTTTACAGGTCAAGCGGTATTTTGTGTCAGGATAGAGGCGCAGCATCAATTTTTCCGAAATTTTTGGTTTTACCACCATGCTGCGTTTTCCGCTGCTTGCGATATTGGAATAATAGAGCCAGTTGCTTAGTTCAAATGAGGCGTCGTCCAAAAACGGATAAGCCGCGCCGCGCAAGGTTCGATTGCCGTTGCCTGGAACGTCTATATTGACGTTGACCAGAGACGTAAGGGCAGGGGGCATCCCGTTTTTGTAAGAAAATACCAGGGTCTGCATAACTCCCGGCTTGGCCGTGAATTTTTTCTCAGCGTCCGGGATTTGGAAGTCGAGCGATGTGAGTTTTACATTTCCGTTCAGATCGTGACCGGTGACATTGAGGATTTGGACGTCCAGTTGTTTGTAGTCGACCTGCTGACTGCGGGCAAGATACTGGAACGGGCCGGAGGCTTCGCGAACGAACAGGACGCCGCAAAGTTGAATTGGCGGAACTTCGTATTCCAGAATGCCGTTATTGACTTTGAATTCAAGCTGTCGCGGCGCTTTGCCCATTTCAATCAGGAATGCTCGCTTTGGAGCCCAGTCGGCTACATTACCCAGCGGGGACAGCTTTTGCGTGATCTTATATGGTTTCCACGGTTGACTTCGCAACGTTTTGTTTTCCGCCGGCCATTCGCGTCGAGCGGTGTTCCAGAAATTGACCAGAAATCCGCGGGTTCCGGGTTGCTCTATCCGGTGTACTTTGCCTTTCAATTCCGGGGCCTTGATTTGTAAACCGAGGTCGTCCATAAACCGGGCGGCATTGATCCAGCGGGTGACCCACTGGCGCATTTTGATGACTTCCCAGGTCCAATCGTCAGTCAGACGATGGTCGAACAAGTTGCCGTAGAGCCAGCATGAGCTGAACCGGTCAAAACGCACCAGACCCCGTGTCCCCTGGGCGGTATGTCCCTGAAAATATTTACACTCCGGATGGGTGAATTTATACATCTCGGTATCTTTGGCGGATGAACTGCACTGAATTGCCATCCACGGGGTGTAGGCATCGCACTGCATTTCCATTACCGGCAAAAAGTCGGAATCGATTTCGCGACCGCGTTCAAATAATTCTTTGGCCAGCAGGCTGCGCATTTTTCCTCCCTGTCCCTCGCCGTGAAGTTTCAGGAACGGATTGAAATCAGGATTGTCGGCCTGGGTATGGAAAGTATCGAGATAAACGGTTTTACAACCCCAGTCGCGCAGATATTTATCCACAACCCAGAAGAGCAGGAGGTAGTTCCATGGTTTTGAGTAATTGCTCATGGCGATATAATCCCAGGGATAATTAGCGGCGGTTTCCTTTTGCGCTCTGGTTTTTGAGCGGTGGTTTTCCGGCGTTCTGCGATCCGGGTGGTCGTAACGGGCGTTTTCCCTGAGCCATTTTTCCGATGTTCCGGTTTTTTTGCCGGGCGGTACCGACCAGTCAGGCATATTTTTCCACGGTACTCCGAAATAGGCTTTGCTTTGATTGCTGAAACACCAGGCGCTTGGTCCTTGTCCAAGGATATAATATCCGACTTTTCCGCCGCGCTGTTTCCACCACTGACTGGCCTGCTTCATCGCTTCCGGGCCCCCCATGAATTCGGGCGGCATAAAATAGGTCTGACAGGAATTGGCTCCGTCGGTTCCCCAGATCTGCACGTGCGGCAGACCGTAAAGAATAGCCCGGCGAAAGGTCAGGTCGGGCAGATTCCGGTAACTGCTGTGCGGTCCGGCTTGAGCAAGGTTTTCAAACAGCCAGCCGTTACTTTCCGCCAGCCAGGCCGGAGGACGATAATCCGGGAAGACAGTCCGGTACCATGCCTTGTACCATAACGCGGCCCGGTGCCAATCGCCGTGATGCGCGCCGAAAGCGTAGCGGTAATTGACGCCGCCGCCGTTTGCCTTGATCCGGTTGCGGCGGATAAAGTTGAAATTCATCCACGTTCTGGCCTCGTCCGGTGCGGCGTTCATTACAGTTGAATAAAGGCCCGGATCATGATTTGCCATATAGAACCCGGCCTGGTTGTCGTAAATGTCAAAATATCCGAGTCCGGCGCGGGGGTAATAAGCCGTTTGGGCGCTTTTTGAAACCGGGGCAGGGAATTTCCTGCCGGTTCCTAGCGGCCAGATCAGGATGTCGTCATTGGCATCAGGACCGATTCTGACTTGACTGATGATCGGGAATGTGGTTTCAAGAATATCGTTTTTATTGTTGTTTTTAACGGTCAGCCGGGTGTCCAGAAAGCCGGCCGGGGTAAGGGTGTAAGCGGCGACAAGGCGGATATTGTATTGCGGGTTGAAATATTCGCAGGAAAAATTGTTGCCGGTAACGGCGGATCTGACCGTTTTGAAGTCGGCGGAGGTCAGGATAACTTTGCCTTTGGTCGAATTATTGTCCGGCTTGAGCATCAGACTGAATACCGGAATCCCGGTGTCCGGCAGCTTGACCGGGATCGATTTTTCTTTGAGCCTGATTGAGTCAATGCCGCCGGTTTTCCGGTTGAAAATATAAGCGACGCTGGTGTTTTCAAGCACAGCGTAATCGCCGGAATTTTGCCGGAGCATCAGTTCCGGCAGAGTGATCTCGGGATATTTGCCATTCTTGTCAGGTTTCAGGAAAAATTGCAGTTTGACCGTATTGGTTTTATTGGTTGGCAGAACCAGTTTGCCGTTGTCGGCAAGCGTTTTCCAGTGCTTGCCGTTGTCGAGCGTATAGCGGGCCAGAAGAATTCCGGTTTTATTCAGGCGGGTGAACTTGACGGTCGGGGATTTCACTTCCGAGGCGATTTCGACCGGGACGAAGTCAACCCTGCCGGTTCTGAGGCGCTTGGAAACTGGAGTGGGCACCGGTCCGGTTCCGGTCGGCTTGTAATTAGGATCGCGGCTGAATACTATCTTATCGATTCGTTTACCATTGTGAAAAAAAGCCAGTTGCAGGCGGTAAGACATTTTTTTCAAATCACAGGTGCTGCCTTTCTGCCAGAACCATTGTTTGACCGGGCCGTTCAGTTTGACGTCTTCTTTGCCGACTCTGCTCAGGTGCTGGTTGAACTGCCAGTTGGCCTTGCGCGGCATGTAAAAGCGATACCAGATGGTGTATTTGCCGGGATCGGCTACTCCGAAATAATAGGTGGCCAGCGTCATTCTTTCGATATATTTGCCGCCGGAGGCTTGAGGATCGGAATAAGCCTTGAGTTTGCCGCGGTTTTCCATGTTCCGCAAAAGATCTTCACTGCTGGTGGTTTCCTGTCCTACTCCCTGCCAGAAGATATCGTTATAATTTTCCGCTTCCAGACAAATCAGTTTATCGCCGCTTTGCTGGCGCGGCAAATTGCGGAAAATGCCGATAGTGCCGGTTTGTGCGGAAATAGCATTGCTTGATTCGATCTTCAACGGGACGGTCCGGTTGATTTCGCCGGCCCGCAAATTAAGCGATAAAGACACAATTATGGCAAAGAGGGTACGCATAGCAGTTCTCTCCGGGTTATTTTACCGGATCGATCTTAAGTTCGTCGATCCAGATAGAAGCGTTGGTACGCTTGTTGTATATATAGATATTGCCGACAGTAATTTGAGCGGGGGTTTTGAATACTCCCGACTCCTGGTGCCATTGGCCATCGCAAGGCGTTCTGGTTGCGAACGCGCCGAATGACTGGAATTTCCGGTTCTTGTCATGCTGGCCGACCAGAATGTAATTGTCGCTGGCTCCTTTACTGACTTGCGGTGACTTTTTGATCTTAAAAGAAACCTTATATTGTTTTTCCGGCTTCAGGTTGGCCGGGAGTTTTTTGCAGACAAATTTACCATTGCCTTTAAGCTCCAGGCATTTACCGGGAAGCTGATCGAAGTTGTAGACCGTATTTTCCGGCGGTTTTGGCGGCGGATACTGTTTTACCAGTTCGGCTGTTAAAGTTTTCACGTCTTTTTTCCAGTCCGCCGGTTTGGCGTCAAAACCTTTCAGAAACATGGCGTAATGCGGTGATTTCATGCCTTTGGGTACGACTTTCGGCAAATTGGCCCAGAAATAGAATTTGTGATAGCGCTGCAAGTCCCAGAACATGTATCTGCCCTGTTTGGGAAAATAGGAGATGAAATAGCCGATAATGCCTTTTTCAACCGCGGGGTCGAATTGGCTGAACCATAAAATCTCACGTTCCCTGCGCAAATGCCAGCCTTTGTCGCTTTTGAAAACGCCGTCGGCAAAAGCGCCGTCCGGCCTGCCGATCAACCATTCACGGGTCTTGCCCGTGAAGCAGTACTGGAAGATGTAAAACGAATAGATTTTCTGTTCGTCCAGCGCTTCAAAATGTTTGTCAAGGCGAATACCATCTTTGGTTATCGCTACTTTGACGTATACTTTCAGGTTGTCTTGAATTGAGACTTTTTGATATTCGATGCGCTTT
The DNA here is from genome assembly GCA_963678305.2 of Victivallales bacterium. Taxonomy (GTDB): domain Bacteria; phylum Verrucomicrobiota; class Lentisphaeria; order Victivallales; family Victivallaceae. Next base: position 157,175 of record CAXXVV010000017.1, on the reverse strand, counting down.
CCGGTCAGAATCGCTCCGAGTTTATATTCCGCCGGTTTACCGTCGACGGTCAAGACGAAAGACTGGACTTTTTCGACGCCGCCCTCATTGTGTCCGGCCCCGATGAATTTTGCTTTCCCGTTAGCCAGAATAGTGCCGTAATAACCGGTGTCGTCGCCGATAACATAGCCCTGGTAATAAATCTTTTGAATGCAGAATTTATGTTCGCCGGTGACCTCAACCTTATAAGGTTCGACCTTCAAAGTAAAGCGGCCTTTGAAACCGGGAACTTCCGCCGCTGCGGTTATGCCGGTAATCAGCAGTAGCGTATAAAAAAACTTCTTCATAAAATGCGTCCTTTATAAAATTATTGTCATTAATCTTTTGTCGGGTATCGCCGTTCGGAGACCGGCTCCCTCTCTGTGGCATAGCAGTTAAAAATCCCGGCTCTCATAGTTGTTCAATATTTCAATCATTCGATGTTCGATGTTAAATGTTCGATGTTCGAAGAGTTCAACCTGATGATAAAATCACATGCTGCCGCGGTAACCGGACGGATCGGGAACAATATTGAAATGCCAGCGTCCGGCGGTGACCGCTATACTGCTGGTGGTGGCGGTCCATTGATTGGCCAGCATCAGACCGGTCGGTTTGACATTACCGCCGAGCATCAGGAAATTGATGGTCGATTTGTGGAAGGGGTAATAACTGGCAGAGGTATTCGGCCAGATGTCAGCCTGCAGGACGGGACGGAGTCCGTTTGAGTTCCGGGGATTGTAAAACTTTGCATCCATTCCGGTGGCGTCTCCGGCGTAGACAACGGTTGAGGAGTTCTGGATCCGGTTGAATTTGTGACTGGAGGTGTAGAAAGAGCGGTTCAAGCCCTCTTTACCGGCTCCGTTGTTGCCGCCGTAACAGTTGATGCCGATGGTCTGGATCGCGTTCAATGCGTTGTAGAAACCGGTCGTCAGGGTAGTACTTGACCGCAGTTTGGCCATCGCGGTGGTTGAGGCATCAGGGGAGGCGGGGCAAACCCAGATGACGCCGGTTTTAACATAAGGGAGAATAACTGAGGCCCAGCGATAGTCGGAGCCGTTTACACTGGTAGACTGCCACCAGCCGGCTATATACGAGTCGTTGTCATCATAATATAAAGCGACACCGGTGCCAAGTTGTTTCAGATTGCTGGCGCAGGCAATCGCTTTTGCTTTGTCACGCGCCTGATTCAACGCCGGCAATAACATGCTGGCAAGGATGGCGATAATTGCGATTACAACGAGGAGTTCGATCAGGGTGAATTTATTTGCCTGACGACGGTTGATGCTGTTTGCGACGGTTTTACAGTTCATTTCTTTTCTCCTTTTTTATCGTTTAACGGTTAAATTTTTACCTTGAGAGTCACTGAATACGATCGGGGTATAACCCCATTTGCGGAGCTGGTCAAAGCGCTTTTGCCAGTCGCATTTTTCATTTGCCATATATCGCCTTTTCATTGCCACATTGGTTTCCGCGCCGGGAACCAGGTAATCGGCAAATTCAAACGGGCCGTTGACATTTGAATCCCACATGAATGAGGGTCCTTGCAAATGCAGAAAATCACAAGCGGCGGGCTCAACGACAAATTTCATGTCCGGATATCTTGCATGGAGCAACGGATAAATCTTCATGAACGAAACTTTGCTTGACGGGGTCCAGTCTTTGCCGAGGATATAAGAAGTCACCGCGTCGCAGCCGATCAGTCTAACTCCACGTTTGTAGGCGGCATCGAGTTCCCTGAAGGCGGCGGTGTTGTCTTTCGGATTATCCGGGTTCCAGGGGTGGCGGTGACCCGAATCGAAGCCGTCGGAAATTGCAAAGGCGCGTCCCCACCAGAGGCCGACGGTCATCCCCATACGGGACAATTGCTTGAATTCGTTTTCAGTGTTTTTTTGCGGCTCGATCCAGCCGGAGCCGATTTCCCACGCCATATTGGTTTTGGGATGTTTGGTCTGGCGACCGACTGAACCCCAGATCATCATGCGGCGGAATCCCTTGTCATATCCGGTTTTTTTAACGATTTCCGGGAAATCCTTCCAGCCTTTTTCATGAATTTTCATGCTTAAGTTAAACGCGCGAGGATTCTCTTTTGTCAGTTGTTTTTTTAACGGTCCACTTGAAATGGAATAAGCAAAGATCGGCTCATTGCTTTTCTCATAGAAACGTCGGCCCTTGAAATAATTACGGAAAAAATTACGGTATTCGGTAAACGCGTTCAGCCAATTGCCGGAATTTTCTGCTGCCAGGGCCAGGTTGAATGTGGTTGACTTTCCCGGGGCCAGCATCGCGGGAGCCCAGTTGCGTCTACCCTGTTTGTTTTTGACAATCTTCAATACCGGTTTAAAAATAAAAGTCCAGTTTTTATTACGCTTGTCGTAAAGGTAATTGGTGTGAACTTCACACATCAAGCCGAAAACATCATAGATCAAGGCGGCTCCGACCATTGTGCGGTCGTCTTTGATCCCAAGCACCGGTGAATAGCTTTGCCAGGGATAACTCCGCATGGGATGCAGGCGTTTTTTCGAAGATGGTGAATTGGGTTTTAACGGCGGCATCCATTTGATCACTTTCCAGTTGTCAAGCAGGCTGACGCCGCTGTCAGGAAACATTACTCCGGGAACCTGCAATATTGGTAAAGCCTCGGGAGCTTTTCCTGGATTGGATATGTTGTATTCGATGATGATTCCGTTTTTTGTGTGACGAATTGTTGTTTTTACAGTACATTTTGTGCGTGAAGATAAAGCTTTTCCAGCAGTATTAATCACTATTCTGGAACCGGCTTTCAGGATTACACCCGGATCGGCTATGGCAGCGACGACCTGGAACAACATGATTGCCAAAATGGTTATTCTTTTCATCCTGATTTCCTTACGATAAGTTCCGGCTTCACCAGTCTGGTCTGGCCGCGCCAGTCCTCCCTGATTGCCTGGGCTGTCAAATGTCCGATTTCCGCTTCATTGACTGAAATCGAACTCAGTTCCGGGATCATCATATCGCAAATCGGCATATTAAAGATACCGACAACCGCGATATCCCGGCCGATCTCCAATTTTTTCTCATTCGCTATAGCGTAGATTTTCTTCGCCCGGCTGTCGCCGACTGCCAGAAACGCGGTGCAGCCTTCGTCAAAACATTGTGCAATATCGCGCATGCTGCGCTCCGGGCCTTCAGCGTTCTTCTGATCGTTAACCACTTTCACATTCTCGAAAAAATCAATTCCGGCATCAGCGTAAGCCTGTTCAATTCCGTCCAATATACCTTGACTGTGATCGTGATTCCTTACTCCCATCTGGCGGCAGTACATATCCTGTAACTGGGACACGGACAGGACCGCCAGTTTGTGGTGTCCGGTGTCGATAAAGTGTTTTGCGCCCAGGTAGCCGACCTCATGCCAGTCAACCAGAATCCGGTTTGCGGCAGGAAAAGTCAAACTGCTGTTATCCATAAAAACAAAATTGATCTGTTCGAGTTCATTGCGGTAACGCATCAGGGTCTTGAAAGGAAAATGACGGTCGCCGAGAATCACCGCCGAGTTGAAACGGTTATGGAAAACGTCATCCATCCAGGCTTCATTTTCCGCTAATGTAGTTTCAACCGACGCCCCCGGCATACCAACCGGAATATTATAGACCGGCTGCCGGTTCAGGCCTTCCAGTACCGCAGTGAAAAAGTGGCCGAAGATACTGACTTTGACGTTGACGAAGTAGCCGGCCTTGATGGTTTTCCGGACTGGCTCCGGCTCGGTTTTACGGACATAGATACCTTTGCCGTGCAGGCGTCTGACATAACCGTCTTCCTCCAATTCGCGGAGCGCGTTGGTGACTGTCAGATAACTGGCGCCGAGAAGTGTGGTCAGCTCCCGGCAGGTCGGCAGTTTGCTGCCCTGCGGATATATGCCTTTGACGATGTCCGACTTGAGTTCATCGCGCAACTGCAGATATTTTGCTAATGGTTTTGATGCCAGTTCCGTCATACCGTATTCCTATTGAATTAAATCACGTTTTACAAGTGATATATATCAATATAATGTTCAACCAGGTTTTGTCAACAGGGCATAATAAGAAATATGGGAAAAAGCTGTGGATAAAGACAAAAATGTAAAAAAATATTTCTTTTTCGTTATGGGGGGGTTGCTTTTTTGGAGCCTATGTCATATAATATAGCTATAAGCGTAAGACAGCTATAAGTGGATGAGTCAATGACAACTGATTTGAAAAATACTAATAATGGAAAACTTGAGGTGAAATACCCCCGGGTTTACAAAGATATTCGTTCACGGATAGAGAAAGGAATACTGACCGGTGCTTTGCCGGGAGTAAAGCAGTTAGCCCTGGAGTATGACGTCAATTTCATGACCGTCAACAAGGCGGTTAAGAAACTTGAAACAGATGGTCTGGTCTATCGGATTCCCCGCAAGGGAACCTATGTCAAGCGTCAATACAGTGTAGCGGTGTGTTTCAACGATCCGAATCCGGAGATAATGGCGGTCCCGGTCTACAATCGTGTAGTGATGGCCGCACAGAGATATTTCAGTGAACAGAATTGTCCGATGTTTCTGGAGGGGTCGCTTCTGCATAAAGAAAACGTCGTCAGTATTCTGCGTAAAAGAATTGACGGTTTTTTGTTGTTTTATAATGATTCATTTCCAATGCCGGAACGACTGCTGCATTTGCCCTGTGTCCGGGTGATGGGATCTAAAGAGTTTCTGCCCAAGCTGGATCATATTGGTTATAATAATCAGGTGATAGGGAAACTGGCGGCGGAATATGTGCTTGAGCGGGGATGCCGCAGCGGTGCTTATATCGGCGCTATGGGGCGCAGTTTGTTTGATGAACGCAGGGAAATTTTCGCAAAAGTACTCCGGGCGAACGGCGCAGATTACTATGAATTCCCATGCGAATGGACCTATGATTACACTGCGGTTCAAACCCAGATGGAACAATTACTGGCAATGGATAAACTGCCTGACGCGATTTTTGCTCATGCGGATACTACGATGGTTGATGTGTGTACTTTTTTGTACCGTCATGGCATCCAGCCGGGTAAAGACGTCATATTGGTGGCGTGCAATAATTCAGGCCCGATCATTCGTTCGATCCCGGATACATTTGCTTCGATTGATTTGAGGTCGCAGGAGATCGGGCGGCTGGCGGCGGAACAGTTGCTGAAAAGGATTGTCAACCCGAAACTATCGCGAAAAATCGAATTTCTGGACCCGCACATGGTTTTGCCCGAAGAAATAATCAATGCAACTGACAGAGATAGTATTGCAATAGAAATTTAATCAAATTTTAAGGATTTGGCAATGAATAAAATTTATCCGTTTTTTTTAGCACTGTTTATGGTTTCGAGTGTTCAGGCCGTGAAACCGTGCCTCGCGGATGCTGATACGTTGGCGCTGTGGCATTTGGACGAAACCGGTCCGGTTACAGGTTCGGTTGATGCTTCAGGTCATAAGATGGATCTAAAAAAGGAAGGTAAAGGCGAATTAAAAAGTGTAAAAGGCATATTCGGCAACGCGGTTACCGGATTCCACCCTCAGGGGGGGAAAGACCAGAGACTGCTGGCCCCGCCGCCGTACAAGTTGGATAATCCGCCGGCGCAGACTTTTGAAGCCTGGATCATGTGGCCTGAAGCGAAATTGCTGCCGCGTTCAAAAAATAACCCGCGAGGCTGGTATCTGGGGCAAGTACTATTCCTGCGTTCCGGGTCTCTGATGCCGGTTCGGCTTGAACTTCGAAAAGGTGGAGAATATGGGCGGATGCAAGTTACTTTCATTTCAAAAAAAGGCGCCAAACCGGTTGCTTTTGCCGCTGATCTGCCAAAGGTAGAAGCCAATAAGTGGTATCATATTGCGATGACTTCAGAACCAGTCGGTGAGGATTTTGAAGTGAAATTTTTCCTCTCACCGCAGGAACATACTGATCCGGTCCTGAAACCGTTTGCAACTCATGTTTTTAAGAACTTTAAGCCCAGTCCTTATGCCTACATCTTCAGACTGGGGGAAGACGGACATACCGGAGCGTTCCCGTTTACCGGAGTCATTGACGAAGTAAGAATTAGTAAAGTCGCCAGAAAGTCGTTCGATACTTTTGAAAATAAATAATCTTAAAAGAAAGGGTCGTTATAATGAAAAAGCAATTCACTCTTATCGAGCTCTTGGTTGTGATAGCTATTATCGCTATTCTAGCCAGTATGCTGCTTCCAGCTCTTGGACAGGCCAGGGCAAAAGCTAAACTGGCTTCATGTCAGTCAAACATGAAACAACTGGGATTCGGTTATCTTAATTATTCTCTGGACAACGGAGACTTGTTGTGTCCCGCCGCCGGAGGCGCAAATTCAGGCGACTGGTACCGGCGGAATGTCGGCGGATTGAACGGAACCCAGTGGATCTATCTTATGCGCGACAATTTACAGATGAGCGATCTCTCCTTCAATACTTCTAATACAACATACAGCATCATTGATACCAAATACCGCAAAGGTATTTTGAAATGTCCAGCCAGTGAGAAAGTACCACGGTATCATTGTGAAACTCATTACGGTATGATGTCATATAACATCGGCGGCCGCGCGGCATACGGCGCGATGCCGGTTAATAAAACCCATGAGGTCAAACATGCTTCCAGAAAGGTTGCCTTTCTTGACTCGGCCGGGATAAATACCAACTACTCCGGCAGCTCAACCGTCTATAACGATATCAAAGAGCGGGATTTCGTTCGCCATCTGGACCGCGCGAATGCTTTGTTCATCGATGGTCATGTGCAGTCCATGACTTTTATGAAATTGGATACAGAGGCTACCGCATGGTATAAAAGTCAATATCTTGGTTTTGAAAGATACTTATAATTTTAATAAAGAAAGGATATATTATGAAAAGGCAATTCACCCTAATTGAACTCCTGGTGGTGATCGCGATTATCGCGATCCTTGCCAGCATGCTGCTTCCAGCCCTAAGCCAGGCCAGGGAAAAAGCAAAAGCGACCCAATGTATGAGTAATATGAAGCAATTGACTACTGCTTTTACCATGTATATGGAGGATTATGAATGGTGGATGCCGGGTAACGTTTTACAAATTGAGGGACATTCTAATTGGGCAATATTTTCTATTACGGAGCATATTGGCTTAAAGCGCTATGTCAGTGGTAATGCCGTTATTCCAAAGGTTCTATTATGTCCCAGTAACTTACATAGCACAAGTGTTAGTCCGAAACTTGGTTATGCACTCGTTGCCCGAAATAATACCAGATTAAACCGATATAAATATCCTAGTGCTATTCCGATATTTTTTGATAATGACTTTTATAAATATGATATTAGCGATTTGGGTACCTGTGCTGACTGGTGGTGTAAACGGTTGTATGTTGATGGTCGCCATCAGCATAAATATTTAAATTATGGTTGTGCTGATGGACATGTTGAAAAGAGAACTTATGATGAGGCTAGAATGACAAGCAATACTGTTTCAGATAGATTTTGGGCGATTTGGAATTATCCGATGAAGCGGTTATGGTAATAATAATAATTTAAGCTGAAGTATTCACTAAAGAGGAGTGGGATGCCTCTATTGTTCCGGTCATTGACCGGAACGGTGATTTTGTATTAATTCTTATTAGGTACGATAAGGACCATACACAAAAAAGGATAAAAATGAAAAAACTTCTATTGCCTGCCGCTGTTCTGGCGGCAGTATCGGCCAACGCCGGAAAACTTTTTCCGGAACTCGCAAAGAAATGGTATCCGCAAAAACTTGAAAAAAGCGTGCCTAAGCGTTTTCAGGGACCTTTTAATGCCGGGGAGGTCGATTTTTATATTGTTCACCACGGCGGGGATCTGAAAGTCACTCTGACGGCCAAACGTTCAAAACTTGATGGCGGACCGGTTTCCAGGGCGATGATTTCCCAGGCGGTTTTTTACCGGTTTTTCGATGCACAGGAAAACCCGGTAAAAAAAGAATTTTATGTTTTTCCCGAAGGCAAGGGGGACAAGGTAAAGAATTTTGATCTGAAATTGGCTAAAGCCCCGGCGGGAGTCTATCAACTGCGTTGCGCCATCAGCCAGAACAGCTATATCGATGTTGATATTAAAACCGCGCCGGCATGCTCGTTTGGAGTGGCGGCCAGTCGCGGCATGATGCAGCCGACCGCTAAAAAGCAGTTTGTCGATTCTTATATTTACACTCCGGCCGATTGCCGAAAGTTGACAATCCGGTTTTACGGAGCTGAAGGTGAACTTCTGACCTCTGACGGTAAATCCGTAAAGAAATTACCCATTCAAAAAGTTACTAAAGTTGATGTTAAGCCGAACAATATCTATAAATTAAAAGCTTTAAAAGTGTGGAAGAATATCGGCGGTTTCGGAATTGACGGAATGCCCGGTATTTTGTGTCCTGACGCCGCTACCGCCCGGAACATTCGCGGAAGCGTGGAATTTGCCCCGAACGGACGCTTGCTTTACCACAAGTTCCAGGTCCGCAACTGGAAATGGATGCACTCCCTGAAAAAAGATCAGCTGACCGCTCCGCCAATCGTTGATCTGAGAACCCTGAAAAAAGAATTTATGGCCGCTCCCGGCAGCGAATCTTTGATCGGTCACTCCGGTGTTCTGAGCCACGCGCGGTATCTGCTCGGCTCCCAGAATATTGACCCGAAAAGCCAGGATTACGGCGATACCCGCAAACTATTCTACCTTTCCATGTTGTGGGGTATCGATGCTCCATTCAATCCATACAGAAACAATCAGAATATCCTTAATCGTTTTTTCATGAATGTATATGCGATACACATGAAATTGAAGGAAAACGGTACTTTCCACGAAGGCTATCAACACTACAGCGGCGGCGACGCCTTGAGTACGCTTTCCACTTATATATCATTTTATCTCTACGGCAAAAAAGTCCCGGAAAAATTACGGCAGCCGTGGCAGGAAACTATCGCGCCGCTGATCGACCGTTTCGGTATGGACCGCGTGGGTTGCGAAAACCAGACCGCGCACTGGCTGGTTGATCTGGAATGCATGTATCTCGGCGGAGCCGGCGAAGTCTACAAAAAGATGGCTCGTAATTTTGCCGCGCATCTTTGTTCGACTAAATACAATCCTTATTTGAAAGCCGGTTATCTACAGGAAAACTATGCTGTTGACGCAACTTACAATGGTTTATCAGCTTGTAATGTTGCTTTTTACTATTTTCTGTCCGGTGACCCGAACGCCAAAAATGCTCTGGAAAGAATCTATAATCTGTTCAACCTGACTGTCGCTCCGGAACCGGACGGCAAGCCTTACGGCGCTTCAGCGTTTGCCCATCGGACAACCGGTTCATGGTGCAGTCGCCAATGGGGAGCCGGTATGAGTCTGACAAAGAATGAAATGCCGGGAGCCGGAGTGTGGAGCAAACAAGAACATAAAAAAGATCCCAAAGAACTCTTCCTTCGCAAATATCTTGGCTGGAAGCCGGATGACGCCTGGTACAAGGGCAACAGTAAGTGGGCGGTCGGTTATGTGATGTCGCCCTGGTTGTCAATCTGGCGCGATTATTTCAAACGTGATCCGAAAATCGCTGAAGGTGAGTTCCCGGTATCTGCTTCAAAAGAGTTTTCAAAGATCCTCGACGACAAATTCTATTGTTTCCGCGAACCGTCGTATTACGCTTTTGCTTTTACCTCAAGGGACTGGTACGACTGGGTCAAAGGACAGCGTAAGATAGCCCCGTACAATAAGGGGTGGAAACAGACCGGTAATGTTTTGAAACCGACCACCGCCTCTTCAAAAAAGGGGCGCTGGACCGCCATGCAGGGATTGATGATGTTCTGGACCCCGGAATATGGCAACTGTATTCTGGCGAAAAACTGGAATATTTATACTGAGCAGTTTGTCCGGGCGGCTCTGCCGGGCGGCAAGGTTTCATGGCCCGATTACTGGAGTGTGAAAAACGCTTACGACGCGAAAACCCGTACTTTGACCATTTCCCATAAAATGATCAAATTGCCGATTGAGTGCAAACGCGAACTAACCTTCCGTAAAAAGGATTTGAAAGTCGCGTTGACTCTGACTTTCTCCGGAGACGTCAAAGCTGACGAGCTGGTTGAACAGTTGCCTTTCCTGAAAAAGCCCGGCATGAAACTGGACATTAAACCGGGACAGGCTATTTTTTCTAATGCGGCCGGTAAAGGTGTTGTCGTCAAGCTGGACAAACCGCTTCAAATGCGGACCGGTCTTGAGTCAGAACATCATGCCCAGACCATTGGTTCATTGTTGATTGATCTTGGCGGCAAACATAAAAAAGGTGATGTTGTCAAGCTGAATTACATCTTGTCAGCTAAATAAATCTGGAATTAAATCATTATGAAACGTCTATCGTTATCTTTACTAGCGGCTATTGCCCTGACCGGTTGCATGTCGACCGACAGTACCCCTAAAAAGCCTGGAACCGAATATCTGGGCGCGGATGTTCTCTGGCGTCCCCGTGAATGGCTCATTTTCAATATGCTGAATGAACAGGGCAAAGGATTCGATCTTACTTTTACGGTACGCGACATGAATACCTATGTCCAGGCTCCGGCTCCGGTGTTTTTCTTCGTGATCGGGCCGGACAGTCGGATTCTCGTGCGTCAATTTCTTGAAGACGACGGGATTACCGGTGGAGACTTCAAGCATCAGGACGGTATTTACGATCCGTTCGCTGATTTCCGCTACCGGCAGTGGCACCGGGCCAACAGCCCGGGCGGCATGCCGGCGCATAAGACCCGTTCGCCCTATCTGGAACATCCGAAAAACTGCCGGCCCGTACTGTCAAACTCAAGGTTCCGGCAGACGGGAAGGGGATTTACCGGGTGGTCGTGGTCGGTCGTTGGGATCACTGGATTTCGGTGTCCTCAAATGTGCCGATGCCGACCGGGGTCAATCCCGGGGCCGGGCCGTTGTACGCTCATGGCACAAACCTGGACAGATCTTTCTTCTATGTGCCGGAAGCCAGCAAGGATGTCGGCTTGATGACGACCGAAGAAGTGGTTCCGTATAAAGCGCAGATGACGGTTAAAAACCTTAATGGCAAAGTGTTGAAAAAAGTCAAAGCCACCGGTTTTGCAACTTATCTCAAGCTGACGCCGGAAAAGAAAAACACCGTTTACGAACTGGACCTGAAAAGCGGCGGGACGGGTGTGTGTCTGCATGGTACCGGTTTCCCGTTTGTTTTTTGTCCTGACGCTGCTACCGCAGCCAAACTGCGCGGAGGGATGCAGGTTGATGCCAAGGGCCGGATAACCTATCACGAATGTATCCGGGAACTTGACTCATGGTTTGATACGCTTAAACCGGCAGGCCTCAAAGTAAATGTCAAACCAAACGCTAAGCAGCGTAAAATCGTTTTGACCGGGAAAACCGGGATCAGCTCGTATAAAGTTAATTTGGGTCAGATTGAAAAATTGATAAAAAATCAGAACCTCGATCCGAAAAGCCCGGATTACGGTAAAATAACCATGAAAGTAAGAGGCGCTAATACCACGGAGTTACTCGCCCTGGCCGCCGGGACGAAAGTCAAAGGCAATGTCTATTACGGCAATCCGGCGTTGATCCGCCGGGTGTTGCTGGCCTGGATCAAAAAGATCAGGATACTGACGCCTGAATTGCGCTTCGAGGCTACCCCCGTACCGTGGACCGCTAAACCGAAGGTTGAAAAATATTTTGATTTGCCGGGGCGTTCCAACTGGTACGGCCTGGGGCTGGACGCCAGGCACGTCTTCTCGCTGCAATTGCTTAAAGACGTTGTGACCGAAGGGCTGCCGCAAAATGTGGTTGAAGCCTGGAAAAACGCCTATCGTATCTGGGCAGGTGGTCGTGCCAATATGCATGTTGGCGAAGTTGCCAATCAATGGGGCTGGAATTACGTGGTTATGAAAGGCATCTATTTAGCAACCGGCGATCCTGAACTCAAAGCTCTGCTGATCCGTCACGGTAAAATTGTTTCAACTCCGGACCTCTACGGCCGGGTCAATCCGGATGAAATGCCGTTCGACCGCAAGATTGGGCGTCTCGATACCGACTGCGGCGGTACCCGGACCGGTTACATGCCGGAACAGCATGGTTTTGACGGGGAATATTCCTGTGAACAGACCCTGCTATGGGGGAAGGTCTGGCAGCTTACAAAAGAACCGGAAATCGTCAAATGGTTCAACCGTTTCAATATTTTCAAAACCTGTCTGACGATGCCGCGCGACGGCGTCAAACCCAAAGTCACCTTTTCCGGGACCAGTTCGCCGACCGACCTGAATTTCCGGACCCGTTATATGACGATGAAAAATCATCAGCCGCCTGAACTGGTCGGGCAGATCGAATATCTCGATCTCTGGTTTCCGCCGAAAGATAAACCCGCGGTCAAACCCTGGCCTTGTATGGAGTCAGGCAGTTTCAGCCGGGTGATCGACAACAAATTCTACTTCATCAAACAGGGCGATTATTACGCCATCCTGTACGGCGGTCCGCGTTTGCCGCTGTGGTCCAACTGGTCCGCTGGCACTGTCTCCGGCGATTCCGTCAACTTTGACGGTCCGGCCGGTCCCGGTTACGGCGGCTGGGGACGATCCGCCAATAAACCCGGCGGTATTTCCGGCCTGTGGGTCAAGAATTGCGGAATCGTCAGTCTTGGACAGAATCACACTGTCATGGACACCAATACGGTCTGGGGCCACGCTGATAAACCGCTTTACAAGGTCAGCCGTGACGACGTCGATCCGACTGAATTCGCCTCCTGTTATGCTCAGCCGGAAGTTGATTTTGATAAGGACAAGCTGGTTTACACGATTATCGAACCGGTATCCCGGATGCCGCTTGCGGTCAAACGCACTTTCACTTTTAAAAAGAATCAAATCGATGTGAAAGTCGTGATCGAAGCTCTGGAAGATATGAAGTGCCGCGACCTTAATTATTCCATCCCGTTCTATGCGGATAAACGCAAAGTTGCCGCGACTTTGGATAAAAGCAAATTCAATGTGGCGATTCCCAAAGCCTTGAATACGCCGTCGCGTCCGCCTCGGCCGATGGCTTCGATCGAGATCAAGCGCAATGCCAATAAACCGTTCAAAGCAGACGGATTGTCGGTCTTCGCGACAAATGGCGCCGGGATCGATTATCACTTCAATCGCCCGTTCGAGGTGAAGGTTCTGACTCCGTTCCGTTATCGTCCTCAGCAATGCGCCGGCGGCTCGTTCATGCTTTCCTTGCCGAACAAACTGGCCAAAGGTAAAACCATCAGCTTTGATTACACCATCAAAGTCCGTTGAAATAATCACATAGTAATCACTATCTCACGGCCCGGTCTTGAACAAAGTCCGGGCTGTTTTTTTCGTTCATTATTACTTTATGTTTTCTCAAATTTTTTTCCGTACAAACTTGTTTGCATTGGATTTGACTGATGGTATAGTAAGAGAATTAATTTATTATTATAAAATACTCAGGATTTTACTATGAATTTGACCAGAAGAGAACGTTTGATTCGTTGTTATTTTCATCAGGATCTGGACCGGCCCGCAGTCTGCTGTCCGAGTGATTTTCCCGTGGAGGATGCGTCCTATGACCGTCTGAAGCAGTATATACAGGAAAAAACCGCCCAGAAAAAGAGCTGGCCGGCGGCTCAATATTGTACCAATATGCCCGGATTCAGCGCTCACGAGGCCAAACATTCGGATGAATTTAACCGGCGGGTGGATTTCCTCAAGACTCCGGCCGGAAAACTGCGTCATTCCTTTTTTGTCGGCCTCAATGGACAGCCAAAGCGGATGGAGGAATATTTAATCAAGAGCGCGGAAGACGCGGAAATGTATTTATCGCTGCCGCCGCTGGAATTTACCGGTGAAAGCCTGTCGTTTTTTGAAGCTAACATGTTTCTGGGAGAGATAGGGGTTCTTGATGTGGAGCTGGGCTACAGTCCGTCGGGTCATGTAGCGGCTTTGTGCGGGCCGGAGAACTTCGCTTCGCTGGCGGCAAGTAACCGCGATGTTCTCTATGCCTTGTGCGAACGCCGGATGAACGAGTTGCTGCGACTGATCAAATTTTTCAATAAAGAAGAGATCGGGCCGTGCTTGTCGATGATTGAAGCGGAGGAACTGGTTCCGCTGTTGCAGGAGCCGGAAGGCTTTCAGGATTTTGTCGCCAGGTTCGACCAACCGGTGATCGACCTTATTCACGAAGGCGATTCCCGGGTCAATGTTAAAGCGCACGTTTTGAATAAAGAGGTGTTGCAATGTTTTGTTGATCTCGGCGTGGATGTTCTGCATCCTCTTGAGGTGTTGCAGACGGATAATTTCTGGTTGAAAGACGTCAAGTCGATTATTCGCGGCAAGACCAGCCTTGAAGGTAATATTCTGATCGACCGGATGTTCGATGCGTCCGCCAAAGACATCAAAGAAGAGACCCGGCAATTGGTAAAAGCCATTTTCAAGGACCGTAAGGGCTTGATCATTTCACCGACGGAGTCGCCGATGCGTCCGGGTAAGGGTGACGCATGTTTCCCGCAGTACAAAGCCATGATCAATACGATTCTGGCTCGCGGCTGAATATATACTTGAAAGAATTTATTGAATATGAATAAAGCGGTATTTCTGGATCGGGACGGGGTGGTTATCGAAGAGGAGCATTATCTTTCCGACCCGGAGAAGATCAAACTCATTTCCGGTGCGGCTGCCGCGATAAAACGCCTGTGCGACGCCGGTTTTCTGATCGTGGTCACGACCAATCAGGCGGGGATCGCCCGCGGTTACTATGAGGAGGCTGACGCAATCCGGGTAAACGAGCGAATCCGGGAACTCCTGGCGGCTGACGACGTCAGGATCGACGGTATCTACCTGTGTCCGCACCATCCCGAACATTCCGGCGAATGCGATTGCCGCAAACCGGCTCCCGGTATGCTGCTGCAAGCCGCTAAAGACCTGGATATTGATTGTTCAATTTCATATATGATCGGTGATAAGATGAGCGATATCGGCGCGGCGGAAGCCGCCGGCTGCGCCGGTTCCGTCCTGGTCATGACCGGCCACGGTAAAGAGTACGAAGCCGCCGCTCGCAAAACCGGACAAATTACCGCTTTATCAATTGTCGAAGCCGTGGATCATATTTTGAAGTAAAACGTCGAACACGTTGAACATCGAACGTTTAACATCGAACGTTTAACATCGAACATCGAATGGTTTGAATTTTTAACCGCCGTTCAGCATGGAAGTCTTTTTGCGATCATTTCAACCTTCAACTTTCAACTCAGTCCGTATATCCGGGGCGGTCCAGAACATACGCGTCATGATCCTGAATCAGGAGGCCGTTGTCCGGGTCTTCCAGATATGACATATCAAGATGAGGATACTCGCGCCAATCCAAACCCTGTTCTGTTTCGACAAAGGCTTCGGTTGCGTTTTCCTGTTTGAGGTATTCCAGTAAAGCCTGCTTTAAGGTGTTTTTGACTTCATTGAGCATTGGCAGACCGGCTTTGTTGCGGGTTTCGTCCGGATCGTTGACCCGGTCGAAAAAATATTCCCGGCGATCACCGGCGGAGTAGAAATATTTCCACTCACGGCTGACGATCATGTAAATTCCGTTTTCAGCATTTTCGAACTGGGAGAAGACATATTTACGGTCACTGCTTCCAGCGGCAACAGTCGCCAGGTCTACGCCGTCCGAGTCCGTAGCCTTCAGACCGCAGGCCGCGGCTGCGGTCGGCATGATATCGACCAGATTGACCGGGGATTCGCAGGTTTCTCCTGGTTTGAAACCGGGGCCGCGTACAATCATCGGAACGCGTGAGGCAGGGTCATGCATGCTGCGTTTGCCGAAACAGTCGTTGTCGCCGAGAAATTCGCCGTGGTCCGAGGTGAAGATTATCAAAGTGTTGTCCAGTTCCCCGGTTTTTTCAAGCGCGTCGAGAATACGCCCGATCTGGAAGTCCACAAAAGAAATTGTCGCGTAGTAATACGCTTTCAGGTTCCGCATCAGGTTATTGTCAATGCCGTTGTCGCGATATTTGTACCGGTTCTGGTGCCGGTTGATCCAGGTGTAGAGATTTTCCGGGTTATCGGCGACTTTAGGCAGCGGCATCAGCGGGGCGCGATAAAGTTTGTGCCACGGTTTCGGCGGCGCGCAAGGCGGATGTGGATGGATAAAACTCGAAAAGAGAAACCACGGTTCGCCTTTGCCGGAGTTGTCACGGATGAACTCTGCTGAATTATCTCCGATCCATTGAGTCGGATGATCTTTTTCCGAATGCAGGGAAATCTGCGGGATGTAGTACATTTCGCCGCGGGTTCCGTGCGGTTCGTCAAAATCATAGCCGTTGTCATTTAACCACTTGCAGTAATCGTCGACGTCCGGATCGGAATAGCCTTCCTCCTGAGTCAGTCTGGAGTCGAAACCGCGCAACGCGTTTCTTTCCGGGGTGAAATGGCACTTGCCGATAGCTTTGGTCTTATACCCCGAACTGCTGAGGAGTGCCGGCAGGGAACGGCCGTTATCGTCCGGCATTCTGCCGTTTTTGTAGAGACCGGATTTCCTGGTGTACTGGCCGTAGTGCATACACCACCGGGCCGGCACGCAGACCGGGGAGGGGGAGTAGGCAGAAGTAAAACTGGTGCCTTCACGAACCAGCCGGTCAAGGTTGGGGGTTTTGATAACCGGGTTGCCGAGGGCGTGAATGGTGTCGAAACGCTGCATATCGGTGAAGAGCAGTAGAATGTTGGGGCGGGTTTCCATGATATCACCTCATTATTTAATTTTGAGACTATTGATTTTTTATTAATATAGAGTTATTTTATCTTAAATAAATATAAAAATCGAATTAATAATATAATTTTAAGACTTTATTATGCGGGAAATATCAGAACTGGAATTCAACCCGGTAATCCGTGGCGCCAATTATTTTTCCTCGGATAATGTGAAATTCGGGCCGCGCTGTAATTACGCTTACCAACTGCTTTACGTTTACGATGGCTCCGGTACAGCAGAGGTGAACGGGCGATATTATAATCTTGAACCGGGAATGCTGTTCATGTACGGTCCGGGCCAGCGGCATGAGTTTAGAAGTAATTCCGGCAGTTTTCTTACTTTGGGAACGGTTAATTTTTCCGGTTGGATCGTGACCGCTGAAAAGTTGCGGATGGGGAATACGAGCGTCTCAGAGAAGGGCAATGAATTTGCGCGATATGCGGATGAGCTGGTGCGGTTTGCCGGATTGCCCGAACTGCCGTTTATTATGATGATTTCTAAAGAGAGCGGAAGTCAACTTGGTATGTTGATCCGTCAGATCCATCGTGAGCAGAAAGGTTACGGCAGTCAGCTGGTCATGAAAGCCCGGCTGCTTGAGATTTTCATGCTTTTGAAAGCAGAATCCGGGCTAAATCCACCGGAGCAAAACAGCAAGCTGATTGAATTTGAAGAGTATATCCGGGCCAATTACCATCGCGACCTGAAGCGCTCCGATGTCAGTTCGCACCTGAAACTCAGTCAAAGTTATCTGACCGCACTTTTGGGGAAGGAACTGGAAACCAACTTTACCGATTACCTGACCCGGGTCAGGCTCGATAAAGCGATGGAACTGGTCCAGTTCAGTGATCTGCTGGTCAAAGAGATCAGTGACCGGACCGGGTTTAAAAGCGTCAGTTATTTTGTCCGGAGGTTCGGTGAATATTTTGGCGCGCCTCCAAACAAGTTTCGTAACTGATCAGACCGGGTTTTCCACGAAAAAGCCGCCGCGGCACTGTTTAAGATAGTTCAGACCGTAAACCTGGCCGGTCATTTCCAGTTCGCCGCGATAGATCGGGTCATGCCAGCCTTCGATATCGATCGAACCTTTGAATCCACCGATGCGCAGATCGGATATAATGTCAGTCCAGTTGCTGTCGCCGAAACCGGGAGTCCGGTGGAACGCGAATTTATTCGGACCGTGAACGCCGTATTTTTTAACCACATCCCAATGGATTGTCGCGTCCTTGCCGTGAACATGAAAGATATTGTCGACCCATTCGCGTAGTTGCGGCATTGGATCGATCAGGCTCACCATCTGATGACACGGCTCCCACTGCAACCCCATATTTTCGGCGGGAACGGCTGCAAACATCAGTTCCCAGGCGGTGGGATTATGGGCGATGTTCCAGTCACCGGATGCCCAGGTTCCGCCCATATCGCAGTTTTCAAATGCGATCTTGACGCCTTTGGCGGCGGCGCGTTCGGCCAACGGGGTCCAGATTTCTTTAAAGCGCTCAATATTTTCATCGATCGGTTTGCCGCGCAGACGTCCAGTAAAGCCGGTTACGATATTAGTGCCGTAGAGATCGGCGCAGTCAATCAGCGTTTCCCAGCCTTTGCGGGTTTCTTCAGCAGCCTCGTCGTGTTCCAGCGGGTTGCCGAACATCGATACGGAGCTGATGATCGCCTGTTCGTTTTCCAGAACTTTGTTCACATCTTCCGCTACTTGTTTCGGGCATTTTCCGTTGAAGGTCTGCCAGTAGGTCAGGGAAAAACTTTCAAAGCCGTGCGGCAGGATTTGTTTGATGTACGAGGCCGCGTCAACTTTTCCGGCTGATACCAGAGTGCCGATACGAATTGTTTCTTTGCTCAGATCATGTGACATTTTCTTTTTCCTTTTATTTTTATACAGCTCTTTTGTACGAATTTCGCTAATTTCACGAATTAATAATTTCCACGAATAACTTGCGATTCGCGGTTGAGTGTCTCCCCGCTCCTCACTCATAACTCACCACTCACCACTCACCACTCACCACTCACCACTCACCACTCTATCCCAACCTTCTGTCCGGTTTCGGCGCTTTTGACGGCGGCTTCAACCATTGCCAGCGATTTGATG
Source organism: Victivallales bacterium (assembly GCA_963678305.2). Classification (GTDB taxonomy): domain Bacteria; phylum Verrucomicrobiota; class Lentisphaeria; order Victivallales; family Victivallaceae. The sequence continues at coordinate 138,324 of CAXXVV010000017.1, read as the reverse complement.
TTGTCTGTGCCGACGGTTTGCGGCGCGGTTCCGTTTTTCAGACAGTCGAGGAATTCCCGGATATTGCCGCTGTGATTCTTATATTTTAACTCGACAGGAGGAATTTCCAGTGATGCCATTTCCCGCATGAAGCCCTCTCCGTCCGCGACTTTTTCGGCCCGCATTTCCTGTTCGCCGTTCCATTTCGCGGTGCCGCCGGTACAGATGGCGCGCCAGTCGCATTGCCATGAGGTTTTCAGGCCTTCCGCGCACCAGCTGCCGCGATAAGTGAAGACCACGCCGTCGGACATTTCGAAAATGCAGATGGCGGAAGCGGCATGTTCGTACCATGAACCTTGCGGGTTCCATTCATGACAGTAGACGCTGACCGGATCGCAGCCGGAGATAAAACGGGCCTGGTCGAAACTGTGGATCGCCATGTCCAGTAACAGTACGTGTTCCATGACATCGCGAAAACCGCCGAAATGACAGCCCAGATAGAAGTCGGCGTTAAGCGTGGTCAGTTTTCCAAGCCGGCCGCTTTTAAGAAAATTGCGAAAGGCGACGATCTCGTTCATATAACGGCGGTTCTGGATTACCGCGTGGGTTATATTGTTGGCCTTTGCAGCTTTGATCATTTCCTGTGCTTCGGAGACTGATACCGCCATAGGCTTTTCACCCAATATGTGACATCCGGCCGAAGCGGCTTTCAACATTACCTGTTTATGAATTTCCGGCAGGGTACAGTCGAAAACCACATCGGGTTTGACGGTGGCCAGAGCTTCATCCAGGTCGGTGAATACCTGTGCGTTTGTCAGTCCGTGGGCCTTTTTACTGTTTTCGGCCGATTCCCGGTTGATGTCCATCAAGCCGATGATTTCAACGTCGTTAAAATCCTTGATCCCGGCGAGCCAGGACCGGTGAATGCTGCCGCAGCCTACCAGCAGAGCTTTTGTTTTTCTCATAAATCCATTCCTTTTTACTATAATCTGATATTTCTGAATTGAAAATGTTTTTTTTCATGTTATTTTTTATCAATATATTGTTTGGTAACTATAAAACAAGGTCGTTATATTATAATCTTTTGATTATACTATTATCTGATATTGTGAGAAGTAATCCGATATTTGCATTGCAGGTCAGGCTCGGTCCCGAAAGGACTAAACGGGATAATACGCCGCATACCCATCAGGAACATGAACTGATAATGTGTCTTGAAGGTTCCGGCTGGCAGTTGGCTGAGGAACGCCGCTACCAGTGCCGGCCCGGCGATCTGTTTATTCTGCCTGCGGGGCAGGGACATCTGGCATTCAGCGGCAGTGAAGAAAAAATGCATGTGGCGGTTGTGATGGTTCATCCGGAAACGTTTTCCGGGGTTGATGATTCGATGCGTGAGACAGCTTTGATTTTGAATAATTTAGCGGTTGAAGCCGAACAAGGCCGTAACCGGATTAATCTTTCTCCTGAAGGAAGGGGCCGGGCCAGGGGCTTTCTGCTGGCTATTCTTGAGGAATGCGAAAGACCTGGAGCCGGATATAACGCTATGATGAAGAATCTTACCCAGAGTCTGATGCTGACTTGTCTCAGGCACGGGGATTTGTCACGAACTCTGTATGAAAAGCTGCAAGCCGGTTCCACTGATGAGCGGGTTCGTAACGCGGTAAGTTATTTGAACGCGAATTTTCGCCGATCTCTTTCAGTGGAACGCGCAGCGTCTGTGGCAGGAATGAGCCGCAGTCATTTTCATGCGTCGTTTTTGCGTCATACCGGGGTCACGATGTCTTTTTATCTGAACCGGCTCCGGACTGAGTTTGCGATCGAGCGTTTAGCGGAAGGAGTACCCATGGAAGAGGCGGCCAGGGACGCCGGTTTTACTTCGCTCAGCAACTTCTACCGTCGCTTCAAGGAACATTCAGGGCATTCTCCCGGGTATTACGTTAATATTTCAATCTGATTTTTACTTTGTTTAAGTGTTTGTTCCTTAGTATCTTGTGTGTATTTATTAAATTACATGGTAATATAATATTAATTGGTATTGTTAGACCATATGTGTGGTTATGTAATCAGGCATCGGGGCTGTGACGGTAGGCAGAAGGTGAAATACCCCGGAATTTTCGGAACTGTTTGGAAAATGTATAGATGTCGGAATACCCCAATAAATCGGCAATTTCGCCGATTGACAACTCGTCTCGCAGCAGTAGTTTCGTGGCGGTATCGATTCGACGGATAATGATATATCGTCCTGGCGGCAGATCTGTTTCCCGACGGAACTTTTCCCGGAATGAGTTGATATTCATGTTGCAGGCTTTTGCCAGGGCGGTTACGCTGATCCGGTTCCAGTCATGTGAATTAATGAATTTGTCAACCCGGGCAAGAAGGTAAGGATTTTTCAGAGTGCCGGCCGTTTGGCTCATTATTATTTCCGAAAACACCATTTGAACATGATTGGCCGCTTCAATAAGTTGGTTTTTAGCTATTGACTCCAGCATACGGCGGATGATTCGACATTCTTCGCAAAACCGGGCAGGAGCATAACCGTTGATAATTGGACTGCGGGTAAAGTCATCACCGCAAAGAAGTTTTAGCAATTCGAATATCGGGTGTGGAGCGGCAAGAAATGCAGTTGCGCCCGGCTCATGCCAGCAGATACTGTGAGATTTGTCCGGAAAACGCTGAAGAATACAGCCTGGTTCGAAATTCCAGCTTACACCTTGATCGTCGAGATATTCTCCCCGCCCGGAAACCACGCAGACCATTGCATATTCGCTGGTAACAAAGTCCCTTTCCGTTCCCGGTCGCCGTGGCACAATTCCACAGCGCAGTATCCGCAAAGTTCCGGATTGTATTCCGCGCGATAATGAAAAATATTTTTCCGGCATTGTGAATTCTCCATCAAATATGACAAATAAAACTGCATTAATAACATTGACCTGTTGTAATTATATGAGTATAATAAGACCAAGTCAAATTATTTAGAACAAATATGGAGCTGATTATGAGTTATCCTAATGTTATTTTTATTCTGATCGACGATATGGGCTGGAAAGATATTTCATGTATGGGAAGTGAATATTACGAATCCCCGAATATCGACCGTCTTGCAAAAGAAGGTATGTTGTTTACTGATGCCTATGCCGCCTGTCCGGTCTGTTCTCCGACCCGTGCCAGTATCATGAGCGGAAAATATCCGGCCCGGATCGGCTTGACCCATTACATCGGACACAGTAAGGAACATCAACAGGGCTTGACCGAACGTGGAAAAATGCTTGGAGTTCCTTACGTGCCGTATCTTTCAACCGATGAGAAATCAATGGCCTCCGCTTTTAAACAGCATGGTTACGCCACCTGGCATCTTGGCAAATGGCATATGGGCAGTGAAGAGTACTGGCCGGAAAAGCATGGCTTTGATGTCAATATAGGCGGTTGCCACATGGGACATCCATCCGGCAGCGGACATTATTTCCAACCCTGGGAAATACCGACAATCGAGCCGAAAGAGGGAGATGATTACCTGACCGACCGTCTTGGCGACGAAGTCGCCGAGTTGATTATGAATTCCGATGGAACACCGTTTTTCATGAATATGTGGTTTTATTCGGTCCATACCCCGATCCAGGCCAAGCCGGAAAAGATTGCCAAGTACGAGGCCAAAGCCAAAGCGCTCGGTCTGGATAAAATCGAACCGCTGGTCGAAGGTGACTGGTTTCCATCGGAACACAAGAAAAATTTGCGTATTCAGCGTCGGGTCATTCAGTCTAATCCGGTATACGCGGCGATGATTGAACACCTTGATGAAAATGTTGGAAAAATCCTTGACGCACTTGATGCAAAAGGTATCGCGGACAATACGATTGTCATCTTTACGTCGGATAACGGCGGTCTCAGCACCGCTGAAGGTTCTCCGACCTGCAACGCCCCGTTGTCCGAAGGCAAAGGCTGGATGTATGAAGGCGGCACCCGGGAGCCGATGCTGCTGCGCTGGCCCGCCAAAATAAAACCAGGCACGACAACTGACGCGGTGATCACCAGTCCGGATTTCTATCCGACCCTGCTGGAGGCCTGCGGGTTGCCGCTGGAGCCGCAACAGCATGTTGACGGTAAAAGTTTTATGCCGGTGATCAACGGAGAGGATTCTGACCGCGGTTCAATTTTCTGGCACTTCCCGCATTACGCCAACCAGGGGGGGACGCCCGGTTGTTCAATTCGCAATGGCAACTGGAAGCTGATCGAGTTTTTTGAGGGTGAAATCAAACTTTTCAACCTGAAAGAAGATATTAGTGAGGATAATGATCTGGCCGAACAGTATCCTGATCTGGTTAACACTATGCTCTCCGAACTTCATGCCTGGCAGGACGAGGTCCATGCCATCAAACCAAAGTCCAATCCCGACTGGGAACCATGGCGCGACGCCGACCTTGACCCTTTGGATTAAATCTGGTTTTACCACGAAAATTCTGATGGTTCATATCAGCTGCTATTCAAGTTGAGTGAAATATTTTGCATGCTTTTTTTTGTAAAAATTCCACTTAATGCGTATTTAAGATAAAGGTGGTGGTTTTTTTGAGCTTCGGCCCCACCTTCTCCATTTTGTCATTTCCATATATGGAGTTAACCCGTTTTTTGTTTTTAACTCAAACTTTCCTCCGCATGATCTGTATTCACGTGTACAAAAAGGGCATATAAAGTGAAAGGCTAAGTCATCATTTATTTTTTCCTGATCAACATATTGGTAATCGTTTGATGAACATTTTCCACATATACATCTTGGGCGATCAGGAGACCATTGAATTAATATCAAATATAGCACACCTAAAATCGTCATGGGTAACATCCCGGCACATATTCCCCAGAAGAATCCATTTGCTAAAGAAGTTTGAGTATATAATGGAACAAGTAACCCGATTGTGATACAGGTTATTATATACCAAGGATATATTCGACAAATATTCATTATATTTTTCAGTTTCGATATCTAGTCAATCTATGAATTGGGGATTGTTAATTATCATCTATTTAATAACATCTTTAAGTGGTCGAAGTGAAAATTACCGATATTTCAATATGCCATCACTTATGCAAAAAAGCAATCGTCTGTTTAAATATTAATTTGCCTTTTATGTCATTTTTTCTAGTCATAGAGATATTATTGGTGTATCAGGGAAAGTTCAGCTCTATCATGTGTTTTTACTTATATTTCCTATTGCAAAAAATTAAGTGGTCACGTATAATTATAGCTGGTGGATGTATTTCATACTTGATATTCCAAAGAATTTTCATTCGATGTTCGATGTTGGACGTTCGTTTTAAGTCTATAAGGAGGTTCTTATGCGTAATTTACTGCTGGCAGGAATAGCCGTTATGGCGTGTCTCGTTCTGACCGGATGTCCGGTTGTCGGATCAAAAGAGATTATGGGAGATAAACCGCAGGTTGCGACGCCGGAGGTCTGGAACGGTCACTGGGTTACCGATAAGTCAATTATCGAGGTGAAAGTGGCGGAGGCGGATAAAGGGATTCTGACCGTTTATTTTATTGATAACAGAACGAAAAGAGGTCCTTATAAAGTTTTTCTCAGGGACGTAAATGGAAAAATTGTCGCCAGTTTTAAAGATAAGTCCAAAGGTTTCTATTTGTGGACGGCGGTCAAGGTGGAGAAAGATTTCGGTTACTTCATGTTGCTTGATATGGAAAAATTCAGGGAATTGATCAAGAGCGGTAAAATACCGGGCGAGATAATAAAGGATATTCCGGTTTTCGGAAAAATGTCTGCTAAGCAAATGGATGAGTTAGTTAACAAAGCGGCGAATGATCCGGTTTTCCGTACTCCGATCACCTATGTCCGGCTTGAAGGTCTTGACCGCATCGCGAAAGAAGCTAAAGAAGCTATCAAAAACGCAAAACCGGTTAAGGAATGAGTGGTGAGGGATGACCGCAATTCCTTTAAGTTGTTGAGCTTATAAGATTGACTGGTGAAAAAAAAGGAGAGCGGATATGCTCTCCAGTAAGGGTTGTAAAAAAATATCAGCGCATGGCCCACTTCATACCGCGCCGCATGATTTCCCTGACTTCCGGAATATCGAAATCGGCCGCGACGTGGCCGAGCGAGGAGTAGAATACTTTCCCGATGCCGTATTTGCGTTTCCAGACCACCGGCATTACCGTACCGGCGATCCAGGCGTCGTGTTTGCCGCCGAAAGTGGTGGTGGCAAGAACTTTGTTGCCGGGATCGACATGGAGGTAATATTGCTCTGAATGCATATCAAAGTCTTGAAGTCCGGCGGTAACCGGGTCGTCGGAATCGAGAATATTAACCCGGTAATCAATTATATTGCCGGGATGGGCGACCCACTGGCCCCCGCACATGTATTGATAAGCGGTGTTGGTTCTGAACGCGTCGCACATGCCGCCGTGCCATCCCGCAAGCCCGGCGCCTTCCTTGACCAGAGTGAGCAGGTTATCGGCTTGTTCTTTTTCGATATTGCTCATGGTCCATACCGGAACCAGCAGATCGTATTGCCGCATTGCTGCAAGGTCGCTCAATGGTTCCAGTGAATCGGTCAGGGTGACATCAAAGCCGTCGGCTTCCATTACTTCAGCCATGATTTTGGCGCATTGCGAAGGTTCATGTCCGTCCCAGCCGCCCCAGGTGATAAATATTTTTTTCATCTTATTGTAACTTTCTTTTTTGGTGACTAGTTAAATTAATATCTGAAAGACATTAATCAAGTTCCCCAATCAGCAGATTAAGTGGTAATGACGCCGGCCGGGTGCAGGTGCTGGCGACTTCCACGAATTCTCCTTTGTCACCGGAATCGAGCAGTGACAACATGACATCCAGAACATGATAGGCGCGTTTGCCGTCGCATCGAGCATCACGTTTCTGTTGAATCGCCAGGGCCATATCGGCCAGGCCGATGCTGCGCATATTGGTGGTGTAGCCGAAGGCAGTCGGTACGGTCTGCCATTCGCCGCGGTTACGGCTGATCTTTATTTCGCCGCCGAAACCGTTGGGATCGGGTACGCTCATACTGCCGCTGGTGCCGTGCAGTTCAATGCAGGCATTGCTGTGGGTCTTTACATCGAAACTCATGACCAGGGTAATGAGCGCGCCGTTTACGAACTCTAAGATGCCGGCGATATGAGTCGGAGTCTCAACCGGCATGATGTCGCCGAAGCGTTTTTCACTGGTGCAGACGCGTTGTCTGAAGCCTTGTCCAGTCATCGCGCAGACCCTTTTTACCGGGCCCAGCAGATTGACCAGAGCGGTAATGTAATACGGTCCCATATCCAGCAGCGGGCCGCCGCCGGGCAGATAATAGAATTCCGGGGCAGGGTGCCATGACTCGTGCCCGGGACACATCATAAACGCGGTGCCGCTGAGAATCTCGCCGATCCAGTTATCGTCGATAAGTTTACGGCAGGTTTGATGACTGCCGCCCAGGAAGGTGTCAGGGGCGCAGCCGGTATTGAGACCGGCCGCATCCGCCGCCGCCAGCACTTTTTGCGCAGATTCGCGGTCGAGGGCATACGGTTTTTCGCAATAGACGTGTTTACCTGATTCAAGCGCGGCCAGATTCACCGGGACATGTGCCTGAGGCGTCGTGAGGTTCAGGATGATGCTGACGTCATCACGGGCATAGAGTTCATCCGGTGACATTGCCTCGATGTTGTATTGTTCGGCTTTGGCCCTAGCCGCTTCCAGTTTCAAGTCCGAGCAGATTGCCACGTCCAGCCATTTAAAGGTCTGCGAAGCCTTGAAATAGGCGTCACTGATATTGCCGCAACCGACAACGCCGACTTTTACTTTTTTGATTGACATTTCAAACTCCTGTCTGATAGTGTTTTTTGGGAAGAAAACTTGATATATTTCATTTTTATCTTAATTTATATCTTGATGTTACTATTCACAATGGAGAAAAAATTTATTAATATGGAAAATTTATCCAAAAGTTTGTACCATTATCAAAGACGGTTTAATCTGGTGCCGCCGGTTGGGGTTATCGGCTATGTCAGCGAAAAAAAAGATTTAGTCAACCGCGCTTTTGAGTCGTATAATTTTTCTTTTATCATCAAAGGCTCCGGTGTATACCGGCATAATGGGGTGGAGTACCGGGTCAAGGCTCCGTGTGTAATAATTCAATATCCGGGGGAAGTGATGTACTACGGTCCGGACAAGATCTGGAGCGAAGTGTTTTTTATCTATCCTGGAGAAGTCGGTGATATGCTTGAGAAATCCGGATTATTCTCCCGTGATCGTTTCATGTGGAAAATCCATGAGCCTTACAATATTGTTCAGATGCTCGAAGAACTCAATGAACTCTGCTTGATGCAGGTTGAACCGGGAATTGTCGATCGAATTGATTGTTTGTGCAGTAAAATAGTGGTTGATTCTTTAACCGTGATCCCGGACAAGGTGGTCGATCCGCAGGAAAATGTAATTCGTGAGATAGCGGCGGTATTTCGTCAGCATCCTGAAGCAGTCTATGATTTTGAGAATATTGCGCGTGAAAACGATATGTCGCTTTCAACTTTTCGTCGTCTCTGGCTCAAGTACCAGAAAGTTCCTCCGGCCCGGTTTCTGGCTGACTTGAAAGTGGATGCCGCATGCCATTTGCTGGTGTCATCCCAATTATCAATTAATGAGATCGCCGACGAATTAAATTTTGCCGACCCTCTTTACTTCTCCCGTTTTTTTCGTCAAAAAACCGGACTCAGCGCAACCGAATACCGCAGATTGAACCTTACTTGAATTGACCGGCAAGCTTTTTGCCGAAATGGTTATAGAATTAATAATTATCAGACAGTTTAATTTTTAATAAGTTGTAAGTATTTTACTGGCATGTGTTTAAGTTTGTTACGCGACGGGGCGGACGATGAAAAGTATTATACTTATGTTTGATTTGAGCTTGATCTGCATGAATTTCTTGACAAGTTGGATTTTTATGTTATATATAGACTATGGTTTTTATTTCCTGACATAAATTAATCAGTCGCTCAATTGATTATTCTGGCGACTGTCTTAAATATCCGTATCGCGGATATTCTGAATGCATAGTCACGCTGTGCGTTACTTCTATTGTTGTATTCACAACAGTTTAAGCAAAAAAATAAAGTAACCGGATAATATCCACAGAGAATTCCTGTGGCTCGGTTTTCATATACACGTAACTAAGAAAAAAAAGCATGGTTTTCAGTGCTTTTAAAGGAGTTATCATGATTTCTCAGCAACAACAACAAATAATTGACGAAATAGGGCAGGAAGGTCACCGTAACTGGTACGACTGGAGATGGCAGGTCAAACATTGTGTCAAAGACATTGACACATTTGAAAATCTGCTTAATATAAAGCTGCCGGAATATACGCGGGAAAGTTTTAAAAAGACGGTTGAAAAGTTTCCGATGTCAATAACCCCGTATTATCTTTCTCTGATCAACGTTGATGATATTGAAAACGATCCGGTTTTCAAACAGAGTTTTCCGAGCATCAACGAGATGATTATCCGCAGTTCCGATATGTCGGACCCGCTGCACGAAGACGAAGACAGTCCGGTACCGGGAGTAACCCATCGTTATCCTGACCGGGTATTGCTGCTGGTCAGTAATATGTGTGCCATGTACTGCCGTCACTGTACCAGAAAGCGCCGGGTCGGGGATCAGGATATCATTCCGGGCAGAGATGAGATCAGTAAAGGTATCGAGTACATTCGCAACACCCCCCAGGTGCGGGATGTCCTGCTCAGCGGCGGTGATCCGTTCCTTTTGTCAACCGATTACCTTGATTGGATATTGACTGAACTTGACAGTATCGAGCATGTTGAAGTGGTCAGGATCGGAACCCGTACTCCGGTTGTTCTGCCTTACAGAATTACTGACAACCTTGTACAAATGCTGAAAAAGCACCATCCGGTCTGGATCAACACTCACTTCAATCATCCGCGCGAACTGACTTATTCGTCCAAAAAAGCCTTGCGCAAACTGGCCGACGCGGGTATTCCGCTCGGTAACCAGTCTGTATTGCTGGCCGGGGTTAACGACTGTCCGAGGATAATGCGCAGCCTGGTTCATAAACTGGTAGCCAACCGGGTGCGGCCTTATTACCTGTATCAGTGCGACTTGTCCGAAGGGTTAAGTCATTTCAGGACCCCGGTCGGGAAAGGGATTGAAATACTGGAGAGTCTTATCGGACACACCAGCGGTTTTTGCGTGCCTACTTATGTGATCGACGCTCCGGGGGGCGGCGGCAAGATTCCGGTGATGCCGAATTATCTGATTTCATGGTCGACCAATAAAGTTGTTTTGAGAAACTATGAAGGCGTGATCACCAGTTACAAGGAGCCGGACTCTTATGAGCCGACTTTCTGCGACCGTAATTGTGAAAAGTGTGATCTTCATCTTAACATGAAAGACGCGGATGAACGACGTTCGGTCGGGATCGAAAAACTGCTGGCTGATTATGACGAGACGATCTCACTGGTTCCTGAAAATAATTTACGGCATGACAGGAGAAACTGATGAACTGCTTGAAAAAAATCATATTGGTGGTCTGCCTGGCGGTACCGGGATATTTTGGCCTGACTTCAACCGCCGGGGAAGGGGAACTGGTAACGGCGTTGACTGGCAAATTCCCCCCTTTCAGTTATTATGACAGTGACGGCAAGCTCGCCGGTTTCGATGTTGACGTATCCCGGGAAATAGCCCGAAGGCTCAAGTTGAAATCAAGAATTGTGGCAACCGAGTGGGATGGTATTCTGGCGGGTCTTTTGGCCGGGAAATATGATGCGATAATCGGCTCGATGGCGATTACTCCGGTCAGAGAGAAGAAGGTTAATTTTTCGATTCCTTATTATCGTTCCGGCGCACAGTTGTTTGTTCACCGGGATAATCCGGATAAAATATATTCGATCAGTGAATGCTCGGGTTTGAAAATCGGAGTTGTTCTGGGTGAGACCTATCAGCGCTTTCTGGAAAAGCATTATCCCGGAATAGAGGTTGCAACTTTTAAATCGACGGTCGAGATTTTTGAGATGCTCGAACAAAAACGCATCGCCGGATTTGTCACGGACCGTCTGGTCGGAGCCTGGCAGATCAAACAGGCCGGCCGGGCATTTGTGCCGGTTGGCGGCATGTTATATGCGGAAAAGATCGGCATTCCGGTTCGCAAGGATCAGGGTGAATTACTCCGAAAAATCAACGATGCGTTACTGGATATGAAATCTGACGGAACGATGAAAAAGTTTCATGACAAATATTTCGGCATAACCGGCACATCGGATGCTGACACGGGGGATATGTCTGTATCGGTCATCGTCACCAAACTATTGAAAGGATTTGCCGTTACGCTGGGAATTGCTTTACTGGCGATCCTGATCGGCTTCCTGCTTTCAATTCCGACCGGATTGCTGCTGGTCGATCAAACAGGCGGCTGGCTGATTCCGGGCAAAGCGGCCCGCTTGTTTGTGGATTTTATTCGAGGTACTCCGGTTTTGATTCAGTTGCTGTTTGTCTGGCTCGGACTTGGACTCAGACCCTATACCGCGGCGATATTGACTCTGGCGGTTTGTACGATGGCTTATATGGCGGAAGCGGTCAGGTCCGGATTGATAAGCGTCAGCCCGGGACAAAACCTCGCGGCCAGGGCGCTGGGATTATCCGTTGTCGACCGTTTCAGGTTTGTCATCTGGCCTCAGGCGTTCAGGATCGCGTTGCCGTCTTTAATGAACAGTGTCGTGGCCTTGATCAAAGATACCGCGTTGGTCTCGGTTATATCAATACCGGAACTTATCCGGGAAGCGCAGTCAATCATCAGTGTTACTTTCGAACCTCAGAAATATTATTTAATTGCCGCTTTAATGTTTTTTGCCGTGACATTTCCGCTTATGAAGCTGGCAGGGAGAATAGAACAATCAATCAAAGCAAAAGGTTTTACCAATGATCAAAGTTAAAGAACTATCTTATACATACAGTGACGGAACTCAAGCGCTGAAGAATATCAATGTAAATTTTCCTGAAGAACATATCTTTGCAATTATGGGACTGTCCGGTTCCGGAAAGACAACTTTATTGAATTGTCTGGCCCGTTTCCTGGCGCCGCAGCAGGGAGCCATCTATCTGGATAATGTTGATATTGATGATATGGATGAAAAAACTTTCCGGGCCAACCTGGGAGTTGTTTTTCAGGATTTGAATCTTTTCCCTCACATGACGGTTTTGGAAAATATGACTTTGGCCCCGTGCAGAATGCAGGTTCTGACCAAAAGAGAGGCAAACGCCAGTGCCGGAGAAATGCTGGAACGCTTGGGGATCAGCGACCTTGCGGATAATTATCCTTCACAGATCAGCGGCGGCCAGGCGCAGCGTGCCGCGATCGCGCGGGGGTTGATGCTGCGTCCCAGGATAATGCTGCTGGATGAACCCACCAGTGCGCTTGACCCTAAAACCACATCGGAATTTGCCGAATGGCTGCGGGAACTGCAATGCGATACCAGTTTCATAATCGTAACGCACGATTTGCCGTTTGCGGCAGCGGTTGCCGCTCGCGGCATGTATATGCAAGATGGCGAAATTAAAGAATTCGGCTTGATTAATAACATTCTCGATCATGTAAAAGGAATGTGATTATATGGAAACCCGCTATGATAAAACTGAAATACTTGAAGATGGCTCATTGATTCAGCATGGACCTTATAATGACCGTATTTATTTGATGAAAGCTTCAGATGATTCAACCAAATTACCCGGCAGATTGAAAGAAAAAGCTGGAAATACCGGTTATTCCAAAATTTTCGCTAAAATACCTGCTGATATGGTCGCTACGTTTATTTCCGAAGGTTTTGTGATTGAAGCGTCGGTCCCTCGTTTCTTTAATGGCGCTACCGCCGGACTGTTCCTCGCTTGCTATATGACCGAATCCCGGCAAATGGAAGCGGACGCGGCAAAATACGATGCGAATCTGGATATCGCCCTCAATCGGGAAAAGTGTCCGGTTGCAAAACTGGATAATAAGTTTCGTTTGCGGCAATGCGGCCCTGACGATGTTGTTGAAATGACGAAAATATATAAAGAAGTATTCCCTACCTATCCATTTCCCATTCACGAGGAGGATTATCTGGCTGAAACCATGCAGTCACATGTGGATTATTACGGTATTGAGCATAAGGGAAAGTTAGTAGCTCTATCTTCCGCTGAAATGGATGTTTCCGCGTCGAACGCGGAAATGACTGATTTTGCGACCTTACCGGACTGGCGTGGGAACGGCTTTGGAGTTCATCTGCTGGACCGAATGGAAAAAGAGATAAAACGCAAGGGTATTCAACTCCCTTATACAATTGCCCGGGCGGCATCTCCCGGCATGAATATAACTTTCGCCAAACGTGGTTATAAGTATGGCGGACGTTTAAAAAACAATACAAACATCTCCGGACGGATCGAAAGCATGAACGTCTGGTACAAAACAGCGAACAGAGCACTATAAATAGTTCTCATAGAAAAAACACTTAAAGAAATGGAATTTTGTTGATAAAAAATAAAATACGAAATCAAAAATGTGATCTAAAGAGTAAAAAAATATTTACACAATTTTTTTCGTTGAATTTTTTTAATCACGGCGGAATGTAAGTATATCGCGTATTTTACTTATGTCTTCCAGTGCTAAGGCATTAGCTGTTTTTTTGCTGATCCCTTCTTTACGAAACTTTTTTGCAATGATTTTAGGCATTTCATTATCCCATTTATTAGCAAAAGGAGATCTAGGAACTTCAACTAAAATTCTGTCTCTGCCCATTGTTGTAGATATTTTATCTCCATTTTGTCCTGATAAAAAATAAAGAGCTTGAGAATGTAAAATCGCATATATTAGATTGACATGTTCTTCCGATATGAAGGTTATTGCAAAGTCGCATTGTACTGGTTTAATAAATCTTATGTTCAAATAAACATTTGTCATAGAAAAAGGAACAGTAACCCAAACTGACTCTGCGTCCCCTGGCTGACAATATTGGTGAACTCGGATGACTTCATCAATATCAGGTCGGTTAGACGTATCAAGGATGAGAGCTGGAATAAAACGCCCTTCTCCTTTATCTCCAGCCGATACAAGGCCTTCTCCAACAATATTAACTTTATTTAGTTTTATTTTTTTGATTTTTTTCATCTGAAAAGTCGCTCATGATTAAATTACTTACTGTAACGTTTTTTCCATCGGCATCAGTAACAATAACCTTATAGGATTCACAACGCACTTCGGATGGAATTATACCTAATTCGGGAAATAGAGCATATTTAGACAATGTTTCTTTACCATTAATTAATATAGGACATTCAAATGGGGATATATCTATTTCGTTTATCTGGTTTGCGATTAATGGAGAGTGGGGGATGGAATATTTTATTTTTCGACCATCTGAATAGATACAATCCACTTGCAGTTCGATTGTTACAATGCTGTTGGGTTGAACTGATTTATTTGTGATCATTAAGGAAAAACAGAAACAACATTTTCCACTATTTATATTCGGCGGCTGAATGCGAAAACAATCAATTAGATAGAGAGATAAAGGAGCATCATTTCTTATTTGTGTAATTTCAGCTAATTGTAATGCTCTCTTAGCAATGCTAATACTTCGCCATGCAGCCAGACAAGATAAAATAGTCGCAAGCGTTGATATTAATATAAAAATTATTTCAGGCTTAAATTCAAGATTATTCATTGTAAAATATATTTGTTATTATGAAAATACTGAAAATCACTTTTAAAATATGTATTATTATATACTATATTTTAAAACCAGTTAAAGTCAATATAAATAAATTGTTTAAAATATATTTTCAATAATTACTATTACCGGACTGGCGTGGGAACGGCTTTGGAGTTCATCTGCTGGACCGAATGGAAAAAGAGATAAAACGCAAGGGTATTCAACTTCCTTATACAATTGCCCGGGCGGCGTCTCCTGGCATGAATATAACTTTCGCCAAACGTGGTTACAAATATGGCGGACGTTTAAAAAACAATACAAATATCTCCGGACGGATTGAAAGCATGAACGTCTGGTACAAAACGGTTGAATAAATTTTACTCCGCTGTCCGCAATATTTTCAGGGCGATGTCGCGATTGAATACAGGAACCTTTATCTTCATTTTTCCGTCTTTGCAATTTGCTCGGATAGTTTTGGTTTGACCTGACCAGCAGTCGTAACTTTCCACATTATAGGTTCCGTCGGCACCGTCAAGCGTAACGGTCAGATCCTTGACCGGAACTGTTTTTGAGTTATTAATGGTCGAAACGATTGAACTCATGGAGTTATGGACCCAGATATAGGCATTTTTTCCCACGGTGAATCCGTAAAATCCGACCATTGGTCTGGCGGCGTATGATTTTAGCATATAGCTGACGTTATCCAGACGATCCCGGCCGACTGCCTCAACTTTGACCTTGTGTTTGCCGGACGGAATATTCACGGAGGTAACCGCCGGGGGATTGTAGCGGGTGGTGGAGTTCCCGTATTTATTTTTCTTGCCTTTTGCGGGGAGCGGCTGCGTTTTTGCAAGTTTGTCGTCGATATATATTTTAAGGGCGTTGGCGGCGTCTCCGATGCTGGTGCCTGTAATAACGGAAAAACTGGTTTTGCGAACGCAGTCCAGGATGAATTCAGGAGTTGTTTTGCGTCCAGCTTGAGCATGCAGGCAGTTTTGCAGATACTGCAGATCACTTACTTTTCCGTCCTCGGAAGATACGGTAAAAATTGTTTTGGGGGATTTTGAGAATTTATCAGGATTCACTCCGGTAAATGCCGTATCGGAGTATCTTTTCTGCGCTCCCGATAGCATGATATTGCTTATTCTGAGCTTTTTTCGCGGCTGGTTCCACGGGACATCATGTCCCCAATTACTGAATGTTTTATAATGATTATAAAGATTATATTTTTCCAGATTGGCAATATACCATGATGAAATGCCGCAGCCGCCATTCATTGCCATCGACCATATCGCGTTATGCATGGAGACACCTTCGGGATCTTTCATCTGGTAGTCGTTATTTTCCTTGCCGGCGGCGATGCCCCATTCACCCAATAAATAAGGCTTGCTGACATAGCCGTGTTCATTGGCGATGAGCTCTTTTATCGCGAGAACGTTATTGTGGATGCCTCCATACAAGTGAGTTTGCACTATATCTATATCTTTGAGGTTCCAGGCTCTGGCGTTTTCCCGGTTGACTTTGTGTGTTGAGGTGGTGATCAGGTGTTTGTAAGGATCGAGTTTTCTTAGAAATTCACTCATTCGCTTGTGCCAGGCAAGAGACTCCGTGCTGCATAATTCGGTTTCGTTAAAAAACTCCCATGCAAGCAACGCGGAACTGTAACCCCAGCGCGCGACAATATAGCGCAGGCGTTTTTGGGTAAGCTGCCGCATCTTTTCACTTTTCCAAAAGCCTTTTGCGTCGTCACACGGTCCTCCGTTTTCCTTGAGCGTCAAACAGAACGGGCGTGCCCAGTCTCTGGTGGCATGCTGTCCAGTAATGATATTGCTATTGTAAATACAGTACTGAAGCCGTATTCCCAGTTTTTCCGCGGCTGCAAATATCCGGTCAATCTCGTAACAGCGCGCCTGGTTGTACCAGCCGTGTCCCAGAAATCCGCTTTTGGGAAGTAACGGCAGTTCGATAGCCTGAAAATATGAATCAGCGCGTAATCTGGTGTAATTGCCGCCGGCAGCCGCAACCATTTGCATGCGGTCAAGGAGCAGGCCCAGATTATGGCGGGCATATTCTTTGACGGTAGCACCCCAGAGCGGAATATTAGGTCCTAGAGGATAATAGGCCTTTCCATTTGCAAATTCCAGGGCGAACAGGTTTTGTCTTGAAACCCGGATGCGTCCGGGCCAGTTGCTCCCGACCGCGACAAAGTTTCCGGCGTTTACGCTTTTTTCTCCTGACTTGTCTTTTGCGGTAAGTGTGACTTTATACATTCCGGTTTGGGATGGCGAAAACCGCAGTTTCCAACCGCTGGCGCCCCGGGTTTTGGCCCATTGCTTTTTGTTTGTGTCATATTTAAACTCGGAAAAGAAAAAAATGGGATGATTGATCTTTTGACCATCAGGACAGGTTATTTGCGCGTCAACTTTAATTTCGTCCGGATCAAACGGGTTTGTGTAAACGGCGTCCAGCGGAAAAGATAATTCAAATTTGTTTCCGACCGGAATTTTGCGGGAAACGCAGTTTATTTTTCCGAACGCCAGAGGTTTATTCAATGTTAACTGATACTTGTGTTTGTATTGCTGCTGATCGGATTGCCGGGACAAATCGTAGCCTTGCGTTCCCGGCATCGTATTGCCGGCATTGGCTGCTTCAAGGCAAACTGTCAAGACAAACAGCGCCAGGTAAACTCTTTTCATACGATACACTTTCCGTTTGGTATTAATATAATATTGTCGACATTGAAAATTATGCAATCCGGAAGATGGAGATGCCGTCGTGAAAAATCAGTTGGCTGCGTCGGCTCTGACGTCTCCCATGACATTCCACATCGAATTATTTGTAGTGGCGTCCCAGTATGCGATTGACGCGGTCAAATTAGGAATGGTTTGATGCAGATGCATGTTGTTGACATGGCCGTCAAGCATTAGAAAATTAATCATCCCGAAGCGTCCGTGGACCATTTTTTCCAGATGCTTCTGTGCTACGTTGCCATATCGGGCCGGGGCTCGGCTTATGCCCAGACTTTGAGTGTCAACGTGGTAGTCGCAGATAGCAATTCGCCTGGTAGGTTTCTTTATTCTGGAAGCCTTGCGTGAAATAAAAACGCCGGAAATCCCTGGAGCCGAATTGATTTCGGCCGGGGCGTAGTAACTGATGCCGTATGATAATTTTACTCTATCAGTGGCGCCTGCGGCATCATATTGTTTGGTTGTCGTATCCGATGGACAATAATACAGCGAGTCGCTTTTGGTTACTCTTTTATTTTCCAGACGTATTTCCGTCATTTGCGTGTCGGTCAGGTTTCTGCCGTCATACTTTCCGAGTTGGTCGTCCCAGGTGATTGCCGCCCATGTCGACCCATTGTCATAAGCCGGATAGTATTCCTGATTGTCCCCAGTGTACATATAAAGCGCCTGACCCAGTTGCTTAAGGTTGCTGGTGCAGTGGATTGATTTTGCCCGGTCCCTGGCTTTGTTAAGTGCTGGTAACAACATCGCCGCGAGAATGGCGATGATTGCTATCACAACCAGCAATTCAATGAGGGTGAAGTTTTTTGTGCGAATCATAATACCTGTTCCATTCAGCTTCATTTTCCAACCTCGATTTAATAAATGTTTGATAACTTAATTATATATTATTAATTGTTTTTTGAAAACGCAATGGTATATTTTTAATATTTATGGTATATTTATTATGTGTGTTTTATTCAGGAAAGAATAGTTGCAGTGATGGAACGACTTGTTGAAAAATATGTCCAATTCAGTCTCGAAAGCCGGCCGCGAATAATCCGTTGTCAGCGCTGGACGGTTTGGACCGGGACTATGGAGTATCTGAAGCCTTTCTGGGCCTTGCATTTTCCGCATTATCATATGGCATTTACAATTTATGATAAGACTTATCAAATCCATCCGGGGTATGCTGTATTAAGTCCGCCAAATGTGTTGAATATCCCGCATTATCCGGGGCGGGCGCATCATTATTTTGCCCATTTCGAATTTGATGCTGCTGATTTCAAATCATCGGATAAGGTTGAAGTACCGCTGATCATTGATCTTGGCGATGACTATTTGAAACTTAACGAACACTTCAAGGAGGTGGTGGACGTATATCAGTATAACGTCAGTCAGTCTGAAATATCTTTCTGGCATCTGCTCGGCCGTATCTACGGAGCCAAACCTGCTTCTGCTGCACAAAATAAATATCCCGCTCATATCACTAATGCTCTTACCTTTATTCAGGAAAACTTGAGTTCTGAAATAAAAGTTGACGCTATTGCTGAATATGCCGGTGTGTCTGTGGGATATTTAACCAGTGAATTCAAAAAATATTTAAATACTACTCCTGCCGTATTTGTTCTTGACAAGCGTATGACGGAAGCTCGCAATCTGCTTTTGACAACCGACTTTATGATTAAAGAAGTGGCCGGTGATGTTGGAATCAATGATCCTCAACATTTTAATAAATTAATCAGAAAATACTTTGGAATGTCTCCAAAGGCGTTGCGTTCGTCCTGATGACTGGCAAAAAGAGAGCCCCCGATTGCCGGGGGCCGTAATAAGGAAATAAGGTTGGAGGGTACTTTTAACGTCTGCGTCCGCTGCGGGAACGGCTGGCAACTCGTGTTTTGGAACGGTTGGCGGAGCGGGTTTGAGCTTTGGTTGCAGAACCAGAGCTGGCTGCAGTGTAACCGGAGGAGGAGTTACTTCCGGATGTATTTTTGCAGACACGACTACATTTTTCTTTTTGTTCCATGGTTTGAGAGCTTGAACCTGAATCGGTTTTACCTTTTCTACTGGTTCTGCTCCATTCAGCATCTCTGGTTACGGTTCCGTCTTCATTTTTAGTCAGGGTAACTTCCCGGCTACCTGAACCTGAATTCCCTTTCGAGTCTGTCGAGGTCCATTCGGTACTTTTATTTTTTGTTCCATCTTCATTTTTTGTCCATGTCGTGGTTTTTTCACCGGTGACGGTATTGCCTTTTTCGGTTGTTCCGGTCCATTCGGCGGTTCTGGTTTTAGAGCCGTCCTCATTCGTTGTCCAAGTTATGTTGCTTTGCCCGGTCATTGTCTTACCGTCTTTATTGGTCCGGGTCCATTCAGCTGATGCGGTACCATCATCGTTATTTGTTACAGTTATGGTTTTAGTACCTTTATCGCCTGATACATTAATGGTTTTTGTGCCGTCTTCATTTGTTTCTACTGTGACTTCAGGCTTTGAAGTTACTTTGACGGTTGATTCCTCAGCAAACAGTCCCAGGCCAGCGATCAGAGCGATTCCTGTTAAAAGTTGTTTTTTCATTTCAATTTTCCTTTCTTTTGGTTTCTTTTGCTATCTGTGCTTGTCGGTTCTTGTCAAATAATACAATATCAAAAAGCGGTTTCTTACAATTAATGTACTTTCTGAATAATTTTATTTTAAACTATGATTATATAAAACTTTTTTTCTTTTGTTAGTTTTTTAACTATATATATTTATAATTTATTTATAATCATACTGTCTGACTATTTGACAAATCAAAATTCAGCGTATATATTATCTTGCAAGAAACAAATCAGGAGGATGAATATGGACTCGCGCATGAAAATCCGAGGGGAAGGCTGCTACTATCATCTTTATAATCGCATCGGCTGCAGAAAAGGCGAACACCCATTTTCCGAGATCGATAAGGAATACGGCTTCCGGCTGCTGCAAAATCTTTGCGATTACTTTCTGATCGAGGTCATTTCGGCCGCCTGGATGGGCAATCATTTCCACCTTGTGGTCTACGCTCCCGGGCCGGAAGAACTGCCGCCGCTTGAGTCCATCGTCAAACGCCACAACAACTATTACAAGTCAATGACAAAGATTTCTAAATTCGGACCTCGAACTCCGGTGATCAGCCTCGAAAACAAAGCCCAATGCAAAGAGATCGCCCTCAAAATGATCGATATAAGCCGGTTTATGTCGGCCTACCAACGACGCTTTTCCTGCGTATATAATGAGACTCGCGACCGGACCGGACAACTCTGGGGCAGACGTTTCAAAAGCACAATCCTCGATAAGATCAATGCCCTGGCCGCGTGCGTAATCTATGTCGAACTGAACCCGGTCCGGGCCGGCTTGAAAAAAGACCCGGCGGAATACAGTTTTTCCACCTGGGGACGCTACTGCAAAAGCGGCAGACACATGTTTTATGGTAATTTTGTCAAACATCTGAAACCGCATATCACAACCGGCGACACCTCGCAATGGACTGATCATGAACTGCTTGCGTTCTTCCGAGGCGAACTGGCGCGAATCATCGCGGCGGAGTCCGGGGCATCCAGCGAAGAAATATATGCCGCCCGCGATAAAGCGCGCCGGCAAGAATCGATGCACGTTCTTTTCCTGCGTCGCACCAGACATTTCACCGATGGCGTAATTCTGGGTTCCAAAATATTTATCCGTGAAACGGGAAGTTGTTTTGATAATCCTGAACGAATGCGCAAAAAACAACTATCCCGCGGGCACAGTCCTTCCGGCGCCGCCCTGTATTGCTTCCGCAAACTAATAAACTCTCCCTGAGCATAATAACAATTCGATGAACATATCAAGATACTTGCCTTGATTTTTTAGTTTTGTCGTTCGACTTTACTTGCATTTTATATAAATTAGTTGGTTTTTACCCAATAATGCATGAGTATGATTGCATTTCCGGCAAATCAGGTGTAGATTTCAAAGGTGTGAGGATTTAATAAGGGAGAATAACGTAATAAGGATAATCTGGGGACTGGTTTTATGGAAAATGAAAAAAATATATATACCACGCGGCTGACGTTGCTGGAAAAACTCCGGGACCAGCATGATGATCATGCCTGGCGCGATTTCGTTTACTTTTATCGCGGCTATATTTACAGCATATTACGCTCAATGTCGTTGCCGCATCATGACGCGGAAGAAGTTGTCCAGATGGTTTTACTCAAATCATGGCGACATCTTCCCGAGTTTACATATGACGCCAGTCGCGGGCGTTTTCGCTCCTGGCTTGGCCGGGTGACCGCTAATACGGCCAAAAATTATTTACGTCGCGGGGCAGGCCGGTTTGTGCCGCTGGAAAATGAGGAAGGGCTGAACATTAATGAAGAGGAGTTTTTCTCCAACGAATCAGATATTGATAAACTTGCGGAGGAGGAATGGCAGGAATATTTGCCGGAGCTGGCCTGGAAGAATATAAAAGACAGGTTTGGTAAGAATGTGTGCCGGGTTTACGAACTGTTGCGCAAGGGGGCGGAGATTGAGGATATCGCGCAGGAGGTTGGCATCTCCGAATCCAGTGTTTATGTTTACAAAAAGCGCGTTAGCGATAAATTGCTGCCGGAAATCAAGCGGCTCGAGAAAGAGCTGGGATAAGCTGCCGGATGAAAACTTTAATAATCATGCGTCATGCGAAAACGGAGATGCACAGTATTGACGGGACTGATTTCAGTCGTCATTTGACCACAGAGGGATTGGCTGTTTCTACTTCCGCTGGCAAATATTTGCTTAAAAAGAAAATAATGCCGAACAGAATACTTAGCAGTTCAGCTTTGCGGGCGGCCCAAACTGCACAAAAGGTTGCGTGGGCTTTAGGCGTTGAAGAGTCAATGGTTGAACTGGATGATGCGATATATAATGCGGCGGAGAAAAAAGTGGTTTCTCTGATTTCCGCCGTTGATGACAAGATTGATACATTACTGGTGGTCGGACATAATCCAACGTTTACCAAGCTTGTGCGCAAAGTGTCAGAAGTCAGGATTGATAATTTGACGCCGGGCAGCTTTATTGCCCTGCGGTATCATATAAAAAACTGGTCGGAGCTCGGGACGCAGAAAGGGGAATTTCTGTTTTTTGCCCACCCGCCTTTCGCGGGCTAACAGAAACAAGGGAAGGTAATGTCGGAGGATATAGTCAAAAAAAAGCATGTGGATTCCAGGAAGTTTTTTGAACTGCTTGATGAAGCTTATTTTTTGATTCGGGATAATAAATTTGAATTGCTGCCGCTGTATCTGATTGGGAGCGTCCCGTTTATTGCCGGACTGATGCTTTTTATCTATCAACTTGGGCATCGGCGAGCTGATGATGTGGATATCGTTGTTTGGGCAATGATCTTGACGGTTCTGTTTTGTTGGAAAAATCTATTTTTCTGTCTTTTCAATGATGCAATGATGCGGGTGCTTTCCGGCGACTCTCCCCGGCTTTCAATGCGACAGCTTGCAACGTCCGGAGCCCGGTTGACGATTCTGCTAGCGTGGTGTCTTGTTATTTTCTGTTTGACTATTGCCTTTCCGCTGACCCTGGTGGTCTTGTTTCCGCTGATGTTCCTGGTGATTCCGCTTTATTGGGCAACGGCTGGTGTAGTTTGCGCCACAGATGTTGAGTCTGGAATTTTTTCCATTATAAAAAAGATTTTTATCCATTTGGGCCGACGCCCGGTTCATGCAGTGGCCGGGGCTTTTATTCTGCTGTTGATTATGTTGATTGTTTTTCTTAATCTTATGGGTATGACTCTGATAATTCCGGCTATTCTGAAAACTTTTTTCAACCTGGACACCGCTTTTTCCCACGTATCGGATATTTCAACTTTAGTGGGGTTGATTTTCAATTCGACGATATTTTCGATTGTTATTGGTGTGGCCTGGTTGATGCTGGAACCGCTTTATACTTCGTATTGTATGCTCAGGGTATTTTATGGCGAATCCAAATTGAAGGGGCTTGATTTAAAGGCTAAAGTTTTGCGTTTTTCCCGTAACGTTTTACTGATCGTTGCCATATTTTTTTCAGGTGCTGTAGTTTCCGCTTCAAACACCCCTGAAAATAAAAGCGTTACCGTGAAGAAAAAAACAGCCCGTAAACTTGAAGATGATATAAAACACACTCTGAAAAAATCTGAATTTCAATGGCGCGACGAGTCTGTGCCGGTAAAGAATACTAAAGAGAGCTGGATTTGGCATTATGTCAGAAAGGCAATGGATTATGTTGGTGAGAAGTTAAAAGGTTTTTTTAAATGGCTTAAGAAAGTTTTTAAAAAGATTATTCCTGATTTTGATTTACCGGATTACAGCGGGCCGGGAGCTGCCTGGCTTATCTTATGGGAGGTTGGTAAGTTTGTGCTTCTTTTTCTTGTACTGGCTGCAGTAATAGTTTTCCTGTACCGGTATATCAAAAAAAGGAAAGAGTCTGGTTTGATCGGTGCGGGGACATCTTTAATTAGTCTGCCGGATTTAAATGATGATGAGCTCCGCGCGGATGTTCTGGAGCAAGGTGAATGGCTGAAGCTTGGTTCTGATCTGCTGGAGCAGGGACAATACCGTCTGGCATTGCGGGCTTTTTATCTTGGGTGCATCTGTGCTCTTGCGGACCGGTGTCTGTTAAACGTGGCTATCGGTAAAAGTGATTATGAGTATTTTGCGGAATTAAAACGGCGTGGTCATTCCGAGCCGGAGCTGATTACGGGGTTTGGCGAGGCAATTAAAGTTTTTCAGCGAGTCTGGTACGGGGATTATCCTGCGGAACCGGATATGGCAATTGGGCTGAAACGACAAGCCGAGGCATTTGCCAGTTCTGATGATAAGGCGAGCGGGGACAGCGATGAAACGTAAACGAATAATAAATATTTCAATTTGCATAGCTGCAGTAATTGTTTTTCTGGCGGTCTGCCGGGAACTTTATTTGCTGCGCTATCGCGGTTCGGATATTTATCCGCAATTTTCATCATTACGCAGTGACCCTTTTGGTACAAAGGTGCTTTACCTGAGCCTGGAACGGAGCGGCGCTTTTGACGTAAGCAGGAGCATGCGTTCGCTTGACGAAATAAATAACACCGCAGGGCATACAGTTTTAATTATCGGTGCCCATTCCCGTCTTCTGCAGGCAAAACCGGATATCCTGAACTTTGCTCTGCGCGGCGGGAGAGTAGTTCTTTGTTATTCTCCATTCCTGATTGCCGGAAAAAAAGAGGAGGAGCAGGAAAATCCTTTTGCAAAAATGCAGAGAAAGATTGAAAAAGACAAGTTGAAAAAGCCTAAGTTGCCGGATACCGGTTTGAAACTTGAACGTCATGTTCTGCCGCCGGCTTTTCCGGCAAAAGCCAAACCGACTGCTGCTGTGAAAAAGCAAATGCTGTCGGAATTTGATTTTTACAGCGCATGGTACTTTATACCCGACGCCCAAAAGTGGCAAACGCTTTATACGCTCCGGGGAAAACCGGTAATGGTCAGGCGCAAATACGGTTCGGGAGATTTGCTTTTGTGTTCTGACAGTTTTTTGTTGTCGAACGAAGGAATGTCGGGGCGTCCTTCAGGCGAGTTGCTGATGTATCTGCTTGGTGAAAATAAAAAGATTTTGTTTGAAGAGACGCATTTGGGG
Source organism: Victivallales bacterium (assembly GCA_963678305.2). Lineage (GTDB taxonomy): Bacteria > Verrucomicrobiota > Lentisphaeria > Victivallales > Victivallaceae. The sequence continues at coordinate 113,292 of CAXXVV010000017.1, read as the reverse complement.
TCATATCACGCACGAAATGTCGCATGGCTGATTTACCGGTATAATCTGCAATGGTTTCTGCTGGCGTTGGCGCTGGCGGCGGGATTGTATATCTGGCGCAGCCTGATGACCCCGTCTGATTCGACTCGTCCGGTCAGCGAAGTGCCGGAGGAAACCATTGACAACGATTCACTGGCGGCTCCGGCCGGGCTTTTCCGGAGGGATTATTCCGCCCGGGAGTTGCCGCAGCTTTGTATGGATGAGTTTCTTCAGAGCGGACCCGGTAAACGGCTGAATAAGCATAAATGTGATCAGATGAAAGCCGAATGCCAATTGAATAAACCTCTGGATGCATATAACGCTTGTGTTCGAGTCTATAAAACCAGAGAAAAATTTAAAGGTTGAAGGTTGAACACAAAAAATACTTTTTCGCGGGTTTTAGTGATTTTCCTGGTTGAAATTAATATTTTATACGACTTAAGATGAGTGATATTATATAAAGGAAGGATTTCTTATGACAACTCTAACTGAACTGAAACAACTGTTGTCCGACGCCCGGGCTGAGATCTCCAGGGTTATCATCGGACAGGAAGAGGCGATTGACCTGGCGTTGATTACCGTCATGGCGAATTCACATGCCTTGATCGAGGGGGTGCCGGGGATTGCTAAGACTCTGATGATCCGGACTATCGGAAAAGTTATCGATTGCCCGACCGGGCGCATTCAGTTTACTCCGGACCTGATGCCGTCGGATATTACCGGGACCAACGTGTTCAACTTGCAGCATAACAAATTTAACCTGGTCAAAGGACCGGTTTTTACCGGACTGCTGCTGGCAGACGAAATCAACCGCGCTCCCGCCAAGACACAGTCGGCGCTTCTTCAGTGTATGCAGGAACGACAGGTGACGATCGACTCTGAGACCTATCATCTGCCGGACTATTTTACCGTGTTTGCCACTCAGAATCCGATTGAGTATGAAGGTACTTATCCGCTGCCGGAAGCACAAAAAGACCGTTTTTTGCTGAAAATTAATATGGGATATCCATCGGAGGAAGCCGAACGGATTCTCGCTCAGCGCACGTTGTCCGGTGAAACGCCGGAAAAAGAGCTGGAAACTGGAGGATTACAGACGGTTATCGAAGCGGAAAAACTGCCGGAACTGCGTCAGGCTTTTCAGGAGATCACCGTACGGGAAGACCTGGTTGAATATATTCTGAAGCTGGTTCGCGGAACTCGTCGTCATAACGCCATCCTGGTTGGAGCCGGTCCCCGTTCGACTCAGGCACTGCTGCTGACCGCGCGCATTAACGCGGCTATGGATGAACGTGATTTCGTTACGCCTGACGATGTTAAAAAGATGGCTCTGCCGGTTCTGGAACACCGTCTTATCCTGCGTCCTGAATATGAGATTGAGGGGACGACGGTTCGAGAAGTGATTAATCAAATTTTTGAGGCAGTGGCAGTTCCGCGATGATTATTCCACGGAAAATAGTTTTTATTTCTCTATTGGCGGCGGCTCCGGCTTTCGTGCTGGCGTTCATGCCTGGACTGTTGACTATTTTCCTCGGCTGTCTCGGTTTGCTGGTGCTGGTTGCGGTGTTTGACTTCGCGGCCTGCTTGCGGTATCATCGGAAGGTTATTGTTTCCGCGCCTGATGTGACGCGTTGCAGTCAACTCCTTGACGGTAAGATTGCGTTTATTTTGGAAAACAATCTGGCTGAGACCGTCAGGATAGAGAACTTCAGCCATTGCCTGCCGGTTTTATTGCGGGCTGAAACCGCGCCGGCGCGATTCAATTTGACTTCCGGCGGACGGGAAAAACTTGAAATAGCATGTTGTCCGGAGCGTCGAGGCGTCTATGAGTTTGCGCCATGTTTATTCGAGGTGCCGTCACCGCTGGGATTATGGAGCTACCGCGGCAGGATCAAACCGGAGGGGGAAATCCGGGTTTATCCCGATCTATTTTCCGAGCAGAAGAAAATGGCGGCGATATTCCTGCAACGCGGTAAAGTCGGTGCGCACATCATGCGCTTTGCAGGGCAGGGGCGCGACTTTGAGCGTCTGCGCGACTACGTTCCTGGTGACAGCTATGACACGATTGCCTGGAAAGCCACCGCGCGCCGGGCGAAGCCGGTCAGCAAAGTGTTTCAGGTTGAAAATACCCAGAATGTCTACGCTGTGATCGATGCGTCGCGTTTCAGTACGATCGAAAAAAATTCAAAGACCAACTTTGACTATTACCTTGCTTCAGCGTTGGTATTGGGTGCGGCAGCTGAACGTTACGGCGATGCTTTCGGGATTGTGATTTTTGACTCAAAAGTGCGTAATTTCATTCCGGCGATGACCGGTGGCTCGGCCTCCAAAACCTGCCGCAATGCGGTCTTCGCGGTGCAGCCGCAGAATGTGCCGCCTGACTTTAATACGCTGTTTTCGTTCATCCGCAACCGTATTCCGCGCCGCTCGTTGATGTTTTTTCTGACTGATATCAGCAATGCGCTGCCGGCGGAAGAGTTTATTCGCGATATCGAGCTTGTCGGCAGCAAACACGTCTGTATGGTCAATATGCTGAATCATGAGGGAATCGACCCGATGTACAGTCGGGAGTTCGAACATATTGAGGATGTTTATCGCGGCCTGGCCGGACATTTGAAATGGGCCGAACTGGAGAACCGGGCGTTGGAACTGCACCGTCACGGTGTTGGCTTCAGCACTTCGACCCGGGATAACCTGAGCATTGATATGATAAATTCTTATCTGCAAATAAAGCGGAGGCAGTTACTGTGATTCTCGATCTGAAAAAATTTATTGAAAGCGAAAAGCAATACTGGGATGAACTTGAAGTTATCATCGAGGACCGGAAGCAGGGAATCAAGTTCAGTGCTGAGCGGTTGAAGCGTTTTGGTTATCTTTATGAACGGGCTTCCGGCGATCTGGTGAAAATGTCTTCGTTCTCCGGTGAGCGCGAATTACGCATCTATCTTGAATCTCTGGTGGCCCGGTCCTATGCGGAAATTCATTCCCACGGCAGCCGGAAGATTAAGTTCAGGCCTTTTTACTGGCTATTTTTTGTTTTTCCCAATACTTTCAAACGTAACATCAATGCTTTTTTGCTGGCGGTAACGATTTTCCTGGCGGGAGGATTGTTCGGGGGCGTTGCGGTGCTGACCGACAGTGCGGCCAAAGATGCCATGATCCCGCGTCAGTTCGGGCATCTTTATCAATCTCCGAAACAACGGGTCGAAGAAGAGGAGAGAACTGACCGGCAAGGTCGTAAAAAACTTAAAGACGGAGCCGCGCCGTTGTTTGCGGCGCAATTAATGGTCAACAATATCAAGGTCTCTATTCTTGCTTTAGCGTTGGGAATGACTTTCGGGATCGGGACAATTGTGGTGATGTTCTATAACGGGGTTCTTCTGGGAGCGGTTGTCGCGGAGTTTTGCTCTGCCGGGTTCACCGCATTTGTGACCGGATGGCTGCTGCCGCACGGTGCGTTTGAGATTCCCGCGGTTCTGATCGCGGGGCAGGCCGGTTTTGTGCTGGCTGGTTGTCTGTTCAAGCCTTCAGGTTCCCGCCGCCGGGAACTCCGCCGAAAAACGGGTGACCTGGTTACCTTGATCGGCGGGATTGCGATAATGCTGGTTTGGGCCGGGCTGGTCGAGGCTTTCTTTTCACAGCATCACGAACCTGAAATTTCTTATTCGGTAAAGATATTCTTCGGGATATGCCAACTGTTGGTTCTGATTGTCTGGCTGGTCTTGTCTGACCGTATCTGGAGTAAGCTGTTTAAAGCGGAGGTGCAGGGATGATTGAACGCAATGAATGCCGGGTGAGGACTCCCGAAGGAGTCGTATTCAGACTCTATCCAGCAGGTCTGCCGTCGCGGATGCTTGCCTTCATTATTGACGTTTTTATGGTTTCTGCGGTGATGTCCATTTTTAACAGTATTGTTGGAATTATCCTGCCCCTTGCCGGTATAATGGTTGCTTGGGCAGGTAAAATTATTGTTAGTTTTATCATCGGTTTTATGTATTGGATCGCCAGTGAATGGTGGTGGAACGGGCGAACTGTCGGGAAAAAGCTGTTGCGGTTGCGGGTTGTCGATTCAGGGGGATTGCGTTTACTGCCCAGACAGGTGATCATCCGCAACCTTTTACGGTCTGTTGATTTTCTGCCATTAAGCTACATGCTTGGAGCCGGGTGTGCCTTTATCGACCCGCGCGGACGCCGCCTGGGTGATATTGCGGCCGGGACCATGGTTATTCGGGAAATTGTGCCGGGGTCTCCGGATCTCAGTTCGGTATTGCCGGATAAATATAATTCTTTACGGGATTATCCGCTGGAATGTGCGCGTTTGCGGGACGCGGTCAGCGCGGATGAAAGCCGGATGCTGCTTGACGCATTGGTCAGACGCGATACTCTTTCGCCTGATGCCAGATGTGATATTTATGCTGATCTTGCGGCGCTCATTCATCGTAAAGTTCAGTTTCCGCAAGCGGCGGTTGATGGCGTTCCGGATGAAAATTTCCTGAGAAATGTGGTGGATATTCTGTACAAAACTTGACATTTTATTTAAATAAGTGTAGTTTTTTCCATGATGAAACAGATTAAATATAAGCTATTTCAACAAAATAAGGAGCATTGAAATGAATTGGTATTACGGCTTGAATGGTGAAACAGCGGGGCCGGTGGATGAAAATCAGATTGCCGCGCTGATTCAGCAGGGAACAATTTCTCCGGATACGCTGGTATGGAATGATCAAATGGGCGACAACTGGGTGGCGGCCAACCAGACAGAGTTGAACCGCTACTTTTCCGGTCAAAGTAACATTGTGACCGAAGGCGGCGGCTTTTGTTCACTATGTGGTAACAGATTTCCGACCGAAGACCTGGTTGAGATCGGCAATTTAAATTCCTGTGCAGCCTGTAAACCAATGGCATTGCGCCGGATGCAGGAAAATACCTATACCAGTTTTATGAATTATGCCGGCTTCTGGATTCGTTTTTGTGCAGCTTTTCTTGACGGGATTATCATTGGGGTTGTGATCGTCGTGATTGTGTTTGCAATTGTGTTTGCAATGATGTCATCGCAGCCGGATCCTGAAAAAATCCGGACTATAGTACCCATTTTGCAACTCTTCAGCTTTGGTATTCAAGGTCTGTACAGTGTATTATTGATTGGTATGACCGGTGGGACTCTCGGTATGAAGGCTTGCGGGATTGCCGTCGTCAATGCCGATGGTACCGGCCCGATTGGAATTCCTAAAGCTCTCGGGGCGTTTTCTGGCGGCTATTCTGAGCAGACTTATTTTGTGTATAGGGTATATCATGATTGCTTTCGATTCGGAAAAACGTGCCTTGCATGACCATATCTGTTCAACCCGGGTTATCTATACCAGATAAATATGCTTAGGGTCAGCTGTAATAATTGTAACGCGGTTTTTCCCGACTGGTCCGTTGAGCGGTTTGGCAACCGGTTGACTTGTGGAAATTGTTCCGCGGTCAACTATGTTGAAATATTTCCGTCGATCCTGAAAGAACCGGAAAAAGGTAAACGCGGCGAGCGGGTGTTAGGTGAAGAAGCCGCCTGTTTCAGGCATCCCGGGCATGCCGCTGTTGTTGCCTGCGATAATTGCGGTATTTATTTGTGCGCACTGTGTGATCTCGAGATTGACGGCCAGCACCTTTGTCCGGATTGTTTGAATAACGGGCAGGAAAAAATAAAAACGCTCCGGGATAAAACCACCTTGCATGACGATATTGCTTTGTCTCTGGCGGTATTGCCGATAATAATGTCTTTTATGATGATTATCACTGCTCCGGCAACAATTATCTATTCACTTGTTTGCTGGAATAAGATAAATACTCCGTACAAACGCAACCGTTGGCGCTTTATTGCCGCAATTATTATCGCTTCCATTGAAGCGATGGTCTTTATCGGTATAATTGTCTCGACGATTGCGAGGGGATAAATAATATGGCTGAAAATAACGACTATCGTAAACTGTCATCTTTTCGCAGCTTTATAAACAGCATCAAAGTATTTGTGGCTGATGACCATTGTCTGTTTGCCACAGGCGGCGGATATTCCGAGGAGTATTCCAGGTTTTTCTTTGACGACATCCATTCGCTTAAACTGGATATCAGTCGATTCTTTGCGGCCTGGATAACTGTGGCTGCTGTCTTCATTTTGTTCTTTTGGGGAGTGGCATTGTTCAATGATCTAACTTTTTTTTATTATCTGTCAGGCATTTTGACGCTTTGTTTATTATGGTATATATGGAACGGGCCGGGTACTCATTTGACTGTAACAACCCTCACCGCAACGAAAAAAATTTATTTTGGACGCAGGCGCAAGGCGCTGAAAGCATATCGCAAGTTGTGTGAGCATATCAACGCCGCGCAGGGAATGGTTGACCAGCAGGAACTGGTAAATCGTCTCCGGGCTTCGGAAAAAGGATTTAATATCTGATGGCTAAGGTTCCGTTAAAACTGCAACGCTGTACCAACCATGCGGATCGCGAGGCCGCGGTCAGGTGTCCGCTCTGCCGCAAACATTTTTGCCGGGAATGTATCACCGAACATCACGGCAAAATGCTTTGTGTCAATTGCCTGCGTGAAAAGAATCAGAAAATTGCCGCCAGACGTCGGGTTTTCGGTGGATTTTTTGAGGTTGCCTGCTTTGGAATAGCTTTGCTGATAATCTTCTGGTGTTTCAGCTACATGGGACGCCTTCTGGTCTACAGCGGCGGCAAAACATTGTCCAAAATCTCCAAAGAAGTCGCCAGTGAACAATCTTTGAACTATTATAAACGTTAAGCTCCGGAGCGTTCCAGTTTTATTGCCACGCTTCGCGGGCGTTTCAGGGCGCCTGGTTTGTCAATCGTTACGCTGACGTGTTTGACCAGCGGATTTTCCAGACACACTTCCGCAATCGCTCCGGCAAGTTTTTCCACCAGAAAAAATGATGACAAGGTAACCAGATCGGTTATCGCCCGTTCGATGGTCACATAGTCGACTGTATCGATCAGTTTGTCGCTGACCGAAGCAGCGCTCAAATCGCAATCCAGCCGCAGATTGATGATAACTTTCTGCAGGATGTCGCGTTCATTCGGATTGGTACCGATGATGGTTTCCAGTTCCAGGTCGCGAATAAAAATGCTGTCCATGATTCCGGTCTCCAAATTTACAAATTCACAGATTAAATTACAAGGTTTCCCGTTCTTCGGCCCATTTGACAATTTTCGCTTCGGTATCTTTCCAGTCGTCGCTGGTCGTCAGGTTTACGTATTTGACGAAGAACGCAGTGATGACTTTACGGAAAATCTCGATGTTGGTAATGCGTTCTTCAAAGACAGAATGGACATCACCCATTTCCTCGCCTTCGGGCAGGGTTAAGCCGCTGAACGCGAATTTGTCGGCGTCGAAAGTACATGACCATATCTGGGTGTCGCGGGCGATCATCAGCTTTGATTTCTTGAGTTTTTTGCCGATGGTCAGCGCGGTTTGAGCTTCAGGACTGCGCAGCGGGTTGCCTTTCTTGATCGTGGTTTCGCCGCGGTCGTTGTCGCTGTAGGCGAAGGTCAGGGGGCCGTCAACGCAGACGCCGAACAAACCGAGATCCTCGATCTCAAGCATCTCGCCTTCGTTTTCCATATAGTACCAGAGCCAGGTCAGGAAATCGCGGGCAGGGGTGCTGGGAGTCGGATAGCCGGTGTCGTCGTTTTCGTCCGCGATCGTCAGGATCGGAATATCGAAAGAAGTGCTTTGCATTTCGACTTCCATTATGTAGTCCGGCGTGATCTGATGCGGCTCGATCCCGACCGCGTTGATGAATTTGCTGACAAAATCATCGATCTGGGCGTTGGAGGCGGTTCCGAGATAAAGGTTGTTGCTGTTTTTGTCGATCACAACCGGGGTCGCAGTCAGGGACGGCGGCATTTTCATCAGGTGTTTTTCCATTGCGTCCTGCTTGATCTGTCGACGCACTTTCCGCGGTACCACGGTACAGTCGTTGGCCTGCATGAAAACAAGTTCCTCGCGACGGCAGATCGCGGTCAGCAGGGTGGAGGGAATTTTTCGTTCAGCCTTTCGCAGGTTGATATAGATATGACCGCCGCAGATCGCGGTTTCCTCGTTGATGTCGCTTTCCAGCAGATGGCGCCCGCTTACCCAACCGTAAACCGGTTCGGTTTTTACGGCATCAAGCGTACCGGCCCGGCCGGCGTGCAAGAGATCCAGTACATTTTCCGGCAGGCTGGCCGGAAGTCTGAAGAAGGTCAACGTAATATTTCCACTGTCAAAAGGCATTGATATACTCCTGTATTTTTATAATTTTCAAGACCTGTTAAGATAGCTCAAAATCTGAAAATTTCAATCAGGGCTATCACACAGTGGCTCAAATCATTTTTCCGGCTTCACTGAGGTCAAAGACTTCCCGCAAAAAGTTTTCACCCAGAATGCGGTAGCCGTCGGCATTCGGATGCAGGTCATCCGGCAGATATTCCGCCAACTCGGCATCGAACAGGTTCAGGCCGTTTATATAGAAAAGTTTTTTATCGCCGCGATTACGCATAACTTCCACCGAGCAGGCTATCATTTCCCGCATCATTTTCAGCGACAAGCCGCCCGCGCTCAAGCCATCTTCCCGGTTTGAACAATAAATTGGAGAACAGATCACCAGCGGCGTATCCGGATTCTTTTCCCGGAACGTCATGATCGCGCCCATGACCATTGGGCGGAAAGAACGCTCGTTAAACGAACCGTTGCCGTGAATATTGATACCGAGACACAAAGAGACAATGTCCGAAGGCAGATCGCGGATCATTTTCAGAACTACCGGATCGCCGTGGCATTGACCGCCGAAGCCCAGGCAGGTCAGGTTAAGGTTGCGGGTTCTGGCCACAATTCCGGGCCAGGTGGCGGCCGGGCTGGCGGCCGCGCCGCATTGAGTGATCGAACTGCCGTAGGTAATCCATTTGGGGCGGGTGTCTTCGGATTTTTCAATCATGGCGTTATCATCGATCACAATACCGCAAACCGATATCGGCATACGCTGAGACAACCAGAGCTCGACTACTTTTTCCCCGGCAGGCAGCGGCGCGAAGGCAATTTCTTCATCTGTCTGCAGGTATTCAACCGTTTCGATGATCTCATTGTCGATAACCAGGTCCATTTGCCCGTTGTCGGACAATGGCGCCGGGATCAGTTTCAAGTTGACCGAATCGGTCGCAAAACGAATCCTGACACCTGCCGGCATTTGCAAATGACCCAGCATTTGAGGGGGGTACAACTCGATATCCTGCCACGGCATGCGCCAGGGTTTACACCAGTTAGACGTTTTTTGGACGGACACCGCTCCGCAAAAACTTAACCGTTCGTCTGAGGCTGAAATAAACATAATATCACTTTCTTATTTAAAATTCTCTTTTAATGCCCACAGGCCAAGAGCGGGATTGCTGATATAGAATATTTTTTCGCCGTTAACCATATTGAAGCCGTCTTTAAGATTTGCAAAATCATATTTTTTCATGACCTCTTCCAGATCGCCATAAGCGAATCCAACGCCTTCAATTTCCTCTTTTGAAGTACTGGGTCCGGGGCAGTAGGTGATCTTGAAACGGCCTTCGGACGAACCGTGAATCAGGTGGGCCGCAGCGCTCAGGTTATTCGCCAGTTCCGGGTTTTCTTTGACCGCTTTCAGGGTTGCCGGAGTGCCGTGATAACCGTATTTGCGGATCAGTCGGTCAATCTCTTTATCTTCACCGAATTCACGCAGGGCAGGGGCCAGGACGATCAGATCGCCGTCGTCGGCGATAGCCATCCGGGTCCGGTAAACGGATTTGTTACCGAGCCAGGTGCTTTTAAACTCTTCCGGGTCCAGGTAAACAATGACTTTCTGTAAGGGTTCGTCAAGCAGTTCCAGATTGGTCTGCTGGCTGACTTTGCAGGCGTCGAGGAACGCTTCCTCATCGTCGCCGACAAAAAAGCCGCGCATTTCCATTTTGCCGGTGTCGTTGTTCCGGGCCATAACCGTCAGCAGGTAGTAGATCGGCAGGTCGCTCAGGAAAGTATCGACGCCATAGTTGAACAACTTGCGAACCGGGGAATCGGCTTGTCCCAGGATGCGCTCCATGTTGTATGACGCGCCGAGAAAGTGGGATTTGTTGATGATGTCCGAACCGCCGACTCCGACCATGATATTTTTGGTGTAGTTAGCCATGCCGACAACTTCGTGCGGCACGATCTGGCCGATAGAAAGTATCAGGTCATAGTTGTCAAAAAGTATTTTATTTACTTCGATATTGACTTCGTAATCGACTTTGCCTTCGCTCCATTCCTTGATCAGGCTGCCGGGAACGACGCCTTTTTTGACAACATCGTTGCGCCAGTCGTGAACCTTGAAACATTCTAAAGGAATATCCGGTCCGAACATTGCACGGAGTTCCTTTTCCGTCATCGCCACGTGGGTTCCAAGGGCGGGAATGATATCGATGTGGCATGAATCTTTCAGCATTTCATAGACCATGGCGGTAATTGGTCCGGCGTAGGAATTGAACCGGGTGAAGTCCGGCGGGATCAGTAATACTCTTTGGGGTTTGATCGCAATTTTTTCAAGTGAATCTGAAATCATTTGACGAAGTTCAGCATCCGAAATACACACATCCGGACCGCCTTTGGCTGCGAATACACTCATAGTTTGCCTGCTCTTTCTAAAGTTGTGTTTATTTCCCTTTGCGGGGAAGTTGTTTTTCCAGTTTCTGGATATCCTGTCTGGTTTTATCAAAACTCATTATCAGCTTCTGCATCTCTTTATTCGCCGCCATTCTCAGGGCGAGTTCACGATGCATTGCCATAATGCTTTCATGCAGTTTCTTAAGTTCCGGATCAGTTTTCAACAGTTTGAGCCGAAGCTGGTGCATTTCTTTCGCGTTCTTTTTCAACGCTACGTTCAACTGTTCCAGTTTTGCCATGATTACTAACGGGTCGACTTTGTCTTCCGTTTTTTTTGCTCCGGCATCGGCCTGAGCCGATACGCTGACCGTCAGCAGGCAAAACAGTAGAAATGTTACGATAGTGCGCATGATTCCGCCTTTCAAGTTATTTTATTAATTCCAAACATTTTTCAGCAATTAATTCTGGTGTCAATCCCGCTTCCTCACGGATCAGTTGTGGATTGCCGTGAGGGACAATCTCTCTGCCCCAGCCGAGGTGAAGAACTTTTTTATGGGTTTTGTTGATCAGTATTTCATCAACCAAACCGCCGAGCCCGCCGCTTACCTGGCAGTCTTCGATGGTCACTACCGGCATTTTGCCGGCATCATCCGTCAGGGCCGTTGCGTCGAACGGCGTGATAAAACGCGGGTTGACTACTTTAGTTCTTATATTGTGCTTTTCAAGTATTTCAGCTACTTTAAGCGCAGGATAAACTTCGCGTCCCAGCGCCCATATCGCAAGGTCGGAACCGTCTTTCAGCGTGACCGCTTTACCCCACTCAATCGACTGAATGGATTCGCCGGCTTCAGGAGCCCCTGAATACCCGCGCGGATACCGGATTACCACTGGTCCGGGATGCTCGATTGCCAGATTCATCATCGCGGTCAATTCTTTTTCATTCGCCGGTGACATTATCGATATATTCGGCAGATTACGCAGGAATGCCACATCGTGAATACCATGATGGGTCGGGCCGTCCTCGACGATTCCAGCCCGGTCCAGACAGAAAACAATCGGCAGATTCTGCAAACAGGCGTCATGGAAAACACAATCGAGTGCCCGATGCATAAAAGTGGCATAGAGCGCCACAATCACTTTCATGCCCGAAACGGCCAGTCCGGTGCCGAATACGACCGCATGTTCCTCCGCAATGCCGACATCGAAAAACTTTTTCGGGTATTTTTTTGAAAATTCCAGCAGCCCGGTGCCGGTACGCATGGCGGCGGTGATTACCGCCAGATTGTCATATTTTTCCGCCATAGAGCAACAGGTCTTGCCAAAGGTTTTTGAAAATGTAGTCGGGAATCTTTCACCGTTGCTTTTGCCGGTATCAGGATCAAAGGCGTCAAGCCCGTGGAATTTTTCCGGGGCGTCCTCGGCGGGAGAGTAGCCGCGCCCTTTTTCAGTAATAACGTGGACCAGTACCGGCCGGTTGAATTCTTTGACGCTTTCAAGTGTCCGGGTCAGCTCATTGACGTCATGTCCGTTGATCGGACCGATATAGCGGATACCCAGTTCCTCAAACAGCACGCCCGGTACCAGCATACTTTTCGCCGCTTCTTCCAGACGGGAAATTTTACGCTTGATATCTGATCCGTAAGGCAGATGTAAAACCAGATTGGCCATGAACGATTTGAACTTGTTATAGCCTTTGGTCGAAATGATCCGGTTAAGCGAATTGGACACCGCTCCGACGTTTTCCGAGATCGACATCTTATTGTCGTTCAGGACTATTATCAGCTTGTTTGTATGGCTGCTTATATTGTTCAGTCCTTCCAGCGAAATGCCGCATGAGAGCGAACCGTCGCCGAGGATTGCCACTACATTTTCTCCGGTGTGCAGCCGGTCCCGTGCAGTTGCCATGCCCAGCGCCGCCGAAATCGCGGTACCGGCGTGACCGGCTCCGAAACAGTCATATTCTGATTCATCCGGCGAAAGAAAGCCGAGGCATCCTTTGTATTTCCGCAGGGTTTTAAATTTATCCCGGCGTCCGGTCAGCAGTTTATGCACATAAGCCTGATGCCCGACGTCCCAGACCAGCTTGTCTTTCGGGGCATCGAAGACATAATGCAATGCCACGCTCAGCTCAACTACTCCAAGATTCGGAGCAAGGTGGCCGCCGCAGGCGGAAATCGTACTTAACAACTCTTTCCGCAATTCGGAACAAAGTTCAACCAGTTGCTCTGGAGACAATTTTTTCAGGTCTTCCGGACTGTCTATTTGTTCCAGCAGTATTTCATTATCCATATTATAAGCAAACGCTCAAAAGTTAAAATTTAATCATCATATAAACTACATACATAATGAGCTTCTTGCAAGTCCGTAACAACCTTTTTACCATAAAAAAGCCGTCTGAAAAATTATCATTCTGCTGCCATCGGCATTCAGTTAAGATGTAACTGTTATGTTTTCTTCAATGGATTAAGATTGTTTTTTGTTGTATTGCAAATGTTTTATGTTTTTTGAAATAAAATATTTATGATTTTTTATTAAACTAAGTAATACTTAAATTTGACAAACCCGTTTCCACCCACTATATTAACCGTAAACTCGTCAACCAACGGAGGAAAAAATCATGTCAGGCCGCGGAACGCGCATGAAAGTTACAGGCGAAGGCTGCTACTACCACCTGATGAACCGGGCCTCAGGCTGCAAAGGCGAACACCCGTTCAACCAGGTCGATACGGAGTACGGCTTCCGATTGCTGCAAAATCTCTGCGAATATTTTCTGATCGAGGTCATCTCAGCCGCCTGGATGGGCAACCACTTTCATCTGGTCGTTTACGCTCCCGGGCCGGACGAATTGCCGTCGATCGAGGAGATTGCCAAACGACACAACTCCTACTATAGCAGTATGTTGGATAAATTCACGTACGCGCCGAAACAAATGCCGAAAATCAACCCGGCCAATCCCGAAATATGCCGCGAAACCGGCCTGAAAATGATCGACATCAGCTACTTTATGCGCGCCTTCCAACAACGTTTCACCGTCGTCTACAACCAATCCCGCGACCGCATCGGCAAACTATGGGCCAATAAATTCAAAAGCGTCATCCTCGACAGTCGCAACTCCCTGGAAGCGTGCGTCTTATATGTAGAATTAAACCCCGTCCGCGCCGGCCTGACCACCGATCCAGCCGACTACCATTTCACGACCTGGGGCCGCTACAACGGCACCGGCAAACACCTTTTTCATACGAATTTCGTCAAACACCTCAAACAAAACATCTGGCATCGCGACACCTCGGAATGGACCGACAACGACCTATTCAACTATTTTCGCAGTGAACTGGCGCGAATCGTCGCGGCGGAAAGCGGAGCCACGAGTGAAGAGATATTCGAGGTGCAGGAACGAGCCAGACGCAAAGAATCGATGCCGGTCCGTTTTCTGCGACGCACCCGCCACTTCAGCGACGGAGCGATTCTCGGTTCAAAATTATTCATCCGTGAAATGGGCGCAAAATTCGACAATCCGGCTCGAATCAACAAAAAACAATTAAGCCGCGGCCTCAGCCCCGCCGGAGCCGTGATCTACTGCTTCAGAAAATTACAAAAATAATACCGTCCGTGCAGTTTTATAGTTGCGGTGCCATTACTTTTTGTTTAGCTTTTCAAATCCGGTTTGCGGCAGCGCCACCCGGAGGCCGAGATAGATGTAACCGGGATAACCGTCATTATTGAATTCCCGGTCCCTGCCGCGCTGTGAGTAGTTGTAATAGCCCCAGGAGCCGCCGCGAATCACCCGGTGATGCGACTTGCGCTGATCGCAGGGATCAACTTGTTTGCCAGGTTGATAGTCGTTGAAATAATCGGAACACCATTCGCTGACGTTACCAGCCATATCCATAACGCCGTCGCGGCTGGCTCCTTTCGGGAACGCGCCGCGGATCATCACGCCGTTTTTGATTGAGGCTGACAAAACCGGATTGATTGCCAATGCTTTGTTGAGCATGAAATTGCCCCGGTCGGCTGTCGGCTTCTGGTTGCCCCAGGGATAAGTGCGGTTCTGGCCCCGGCCGGTAGCGACGAATTCCCATTCCGCCTCAGTCGGGAGCCGGAAGCCGTCGGCTTTCATGTCTATTTTCCAGCTCTTTTCGTCATAGACCGGTTTGAGGCTGTGTTTTTTCGAGAGCCAGTTGCAGTAAGCGGCGGCGTGTTTCCAGGAAACATAAATTACCGGTTCGTTGTCGCGCCAGGAAAAACCGTCGCGATGTGCTTTGTGGGACGGATCAAACTGTTCATATTCAGCGTTGGTAACTTCGTATTTACCGATAGCGAACGGGGATAATGTTACTTCGTGGGCCGGGGCTTCGTCCGGATTGGCGTCGTTACAGCCCATTGTAAAGCTGCCGCCGGGAATCGCGACCAGTTCCGGCAGACCGGTTTTGTTTACGGTTTTGAATTGTTCAACCGGAATCAGGTCGATTGATTTGATCGTTGCCGTGCCGATATCGGGATACCCCCATTTGACCAGCTTCGGATCTTTGGAATCATCGCATTTGATTTCCAGTTTTGACGCGTTGTCCCAGATGCTCCACAGGAAAGATATGGTTCTGGACTCGCCGCCGGTATCCGGCAGAAAGAGCGGAAAATAAAACGGCTGGGCTCCGGTCGCGCCGGGTGCGCCGTTACAATACATGGTCAGCCTTGACTCTTTGCCGGTCGCGTTGGCATAGGTTACCCGGAAATTATAGGTACCGGTTTTCAGTTTCGGCAGCTTCAGGGTCAGGCTTGATTTTACATCGACGAGCGTATTTTTGCCGTTAAGCGAGATCGTCGGTATTCCGGCGACCGCGCCGGAGGTCCAGGTGCGGTTGGCCAGATGGTAGCCCTTTTCGCTGTTTGCTTTGCTTATCTTGTCGATAATGGTTTTGCGACCATAAACGTCGATCAGGGTTTGGCCTTTGCGGGTGAGTTTGAAACGCGGAACTCCCGGTTTGAACGGCAGTTCGCAGCTTGATATACCTTTGGCCAGTTTGAATTTTGCGGTTTTGCCGCCGATGCTGACTTCGAGTTCCGCCGGCGCGGTCAGGAAGCCGGTCACATAAATGCAGTCCTTAACGTCGTCATGAAGCTGATCGTACGGATGCTTGTCGAAACGGATATCCACCCATTTGCCGGTCTGTTCGTTCCAGACCTTGACTTGTTTTTTTGACCGGGCGCGATATGAGAAGTAGATCCGGTCCTGAGTTATTTCCGGCGCAATGTCGTTTTTAAAGTATTTAATGAAATAAGAGGAGACGTCAAGATATGATTCGTCCCGGTTATAGTACGCTTTTTGCAGCGC
Source organism: Victivallales bacterium (assembly GCA_963678305.2). Taxonomy (GTDB): domain Bacteria; phylum Verrucomicrobiota; class Lentisphaeria; order Victivallales; family Victivallaceae. The sequence continues at coordinate 97,310 of CAXXVV010000017.1, read as the reverse complement.
CTTGCTGCCGAATCCTGACTTCCAGCGGTAGGGCATCAGGTTTGAGTCCTCGTTATAGTCGTTCCAGGTAACGATCTCCACCAGGTCGGCGCCGTCGTTGATCAGTCCCTGCCACATGGCGCAGTAACCGGCCATGCCGCGAAAATCGCGCAGATTCGGGCTGTTGTAGGCCGGGCATACTCCGGCCATATAGATTTTATCGGCAAACAAAGTGCCGCGCCGGTAGATCGCGTTGTTCTGTAGAATATTCCTGACGGTGCCGTCACAGGAAAAATTAAACAGACCGTCAAACGGAGTTCCGGGTTTGAGTGTGCGCAAAACCGACTCCATACTCATTGCCATCTTCCAATTCGGGGTGCTGGCTTTCGGCACCAATAGAAAATCATAACCGTCAGCGCGAAGTTTTTTGATCGGCGGGGCATATTGTTCCGGCAAACCGGAATAACCTGAATAGAACGGTTTGCCGCGGTAATGGAAAAGATTCGGATGTTTGGCGTAACGGGTGAACATGCTTGTTACATTCAGCATTGACCATTCGCGAATCGATTTACAGGCAAAGTCCGGCGACATAAACAGCTTGAACCCGGTATTTAACTGCTTGGCCTGTTCAAAAATATTGTCGGCGTTGCTTACGTAGCGGGTCGGCTGCGGTTCTTTGCCTTTGACCGGTTTGAACCATTCGCCGCAGTTCAGGGCGAAGCCGTCGATCCCGTAATGCTGCGCCAGCATGATTTCGCGTTTATAGAATTCCGGAGTCGCGGTAAAACAGGTCATGTAATGGGCAAACACTTTGCGGTCGGTATCTCCGGCGTTGAGGCCGGTGTTGAGCAGTCCAGCCATGACGATTACTCCAATGGTTGTGTTGATGGATAATTTCATAGACGTAAAGTAATCCTTATTTTTTGATAAGTTTGATTTTCAAGTGGTCAAGCACCAGTTTAGAACCGTCATAACCCGGCATGCTGTCGGAAATAAAGTAGATGAAATCGCCTTTTTTGACGTTGACCGCGTCCAGCTTGAATACTCCGCCTTTGCCGACGTCATAGACCTGTCCGAACAGTTTTTCCGTACCTTTTGCAATCTCCAGGGTTATTCCGTCCTGTCCTTTGACCGGCATTACTTTGCCCTCGATGGCGACAGTTCCGGAAACCGGGCTTTTCCAGCCAAGGATCAGGGCTGCCTGAACCCGTGGACGCAGAACAAGCTGCCAGTGACCGTCAGGGGCTTTTTCCCGGCAGATCCAGCCGTGGATATATTTATATTTGGCGTCGCGGTACGGCGACAGATGCACCAGCTTTCCGGTATAGGGGGTCTTTGCGGCGCTGTACGGACACATTGCGTATTTGCCGTCGCGCGGTATTTTGCCGCGATCGCCGTGTTTGTAAAGATAATGCCAGACCGGCGTTTCATTGAAATCAACGTCAGGATTGAAACTGCTGTTGCGGCCATGTACGGTGGCGAAATCCCAGGTATCGCCTGCCTTGTAGACCGCTTCCGGTTTGAGCGGGTTGCTTTGTCCAAGATATTCCTGCAGATTAGTCAGGCCGTCTTTATCCGGGTCGTCGTTTGGATTGGCGCAGGCGGCGGTGTCGAATTCGAGGAATTTGCCGAACCAGTACATTTCGAACCAGTCGGGCAAGCCGTCCTTGTCCACATCGGAGTATTCGCTGTAGCGGAATACTTTGACGCCGGGAAAGTCAAGTTTCCAGTTTTTCTCGTAAACCGAGGAGGCGCAGACCATTGAATTATCCTGCCGGAACGGCAGCGTGGTGACAATTTCAGGAGCGGTTACAGAAACCGCCGGTTTGCCGCTGCGACTGACTGTCGCCGATACGGTGCCGGGTTTCAGCGGGAACTGTTTGTAACTGAGTCCGGCCGAAGCCTGATAGCTGATGCCGCGTCCTGGCAGCGTAACCCTGGCGGGGGATTTCAGGATGGTGATAACTTCAAGCACGCCGGGGACAAAACGCCGGGTCTTGAACGGAAAAGTATTGCAACCTTCCGGATAGCGCCGGAAGACCAGAAATAGTTTGTCTTCGCTTACAACCGGCGGTTTGCCCTGTTTCCACCAGCCGGTGTAATATTTATTCAGTTCAAGCACAGTGTAGCCGGTATTGTAGCCGGGGGCCAGTACCGTGTCTTCGCCGTAATCGTTCCAGGTTACCATCTGGATCAGGGTGGAATCAAGTTCCCGGGCGTTCTTCCAGCGTGACCGGAAAAGATCGAACCCGTTTTCGACATGCAGGGAACCGCTTTTGTTGTTGTACTGGAACCAGAGCGGTTGTCCCCATTCCGCTCCACCGGCCTTGATAGCGGCGGCCATCGCTTTTTCATATTGATAAAATTGGGTATCTAAAAACGATCCGACCGCATTGAACTTTGTTCCGGCCCATTTCGCGACCGCGACATAATCATGCGGTTTCGGCACCCGGTGAAAAAACGCGCCCATGCCGAAATAAAAATACAATGGTTCGCCCACCAGTTTTTCCACTTCCCTGAACGCTTCGGCGATCTTGTTCCACTTTTGCGGACCTTCCGGCAACTTTGCCATTTCCGGTGTGCGCAGGATACCACGGGCGTGATAGCTGAAGATCAACGGTTTGCCGTCGCGCCGGGCCAGATTAGGACTGTTTTTGTGCTTCAACAGATATTTTATCGCGCCGGCGAAAGCCTTGACCATATTGCCGGGATTTTTTTTGTCTTTCGGTAGACAGCTGGGGTCAAGACAAATGGTTATTTTGAATGGGACCTTCATTTTTTCAGCCGCCTTGAACAGCGCGTCCATGGTCTTTTGAGCATTGCGTCCGCCGGCCCAGGCATCGACCGAAAAACCGTCGAGTCCGGCTCGTATCGCGCGCTTGATATCCAGTTCCGCACTGGCTTCCGCCGATAGTCTGGTCTTAGGCGGAACCAGATCCCAGTTGAGTATCCTCCCGCCCATTGCTTCATTATAGGTCTTACTGTCGTGGCGGGTCTTGGCCGCTACTTCTTTGCGATGATGCGCGGTCGGGCCGCTCGCTACCGGGAAACATCCCATATAATGGGCGTAAATTTCTTTTTTCAACTCTTGGCCTGATGCGACTGAGATGCAAAGTCCAACCGCAAGTGTGGTTATTCCTGTAAATTTATTCATTGTTTTTTATTTTCTCCATCAGGCTTGATCTCCGCTGCGGCCGCGGCAATTTTTTCCGGCGTCAGAACTTCATCATATATTCTAAGGTCATAAATCATACTATTCAAGGGCAGATAGAATTTTGGCGTCTGAACACCGACCCTGATTTTATTGTTATTGCCCGGGGTCGGTTTGTTGCCGACATAATTCAGATTGATTCCGGCATCTTTACCGTCGATATAGAATTTCAGCCCTTTGGCGTCTCCAACATTCCAGGAAAAGGCGACATGGGTCCATTTATCCTTTTGAACCGCCTCTTTCGAGTTACGATGTCCGAAACCGCCGAAAGCGGCGAAATTGAGTTTGCCGTTCGGCATGATCCTGAATCCCCAACCGGATTTCTGTCCGTCGGGGCAAGTGGCGGCAATGCCGGCGGGACGAGTGAATCCGCGCCATTTGATCCAGGTCGTCAGCGTGATTTTGCTTCCGACTTTATCGCAGCGCAAAATCTTTTCGCTGTTGTCAAGTTCCAGTTTAGCGGCCCGCTGCCGGGATTTTTGCAGGATGAAATTACAGGCGGTCAAGCCTTTTACCGGGGCGTCCTTGACAAATTCCACGCCTTTTCCGGCAAACTGAACGACTTTGGCGGATCCTCCGGCTTTTCCTGAATTTTCCAGAGATACTTTGCCGTCTTTGCTGAAGGTGAATTTATATTGCATTTCCGCTGCGGCATTGAAGGTCAAGCCGACCGAAAGAACGAATATTCCGGTTAAAATTTTGTTGTTCATTTAAAATATCCTTTTATCAATTTAAATCAGTTTGCCCAGGGCATCCAGAAACGGCTTGGAGCGTTCGCCATATCGATATATTTCATGGCCGCCGCGTGTCCGTCCAGGAAGCCGATCACGTTATTATTATTATTCCGGTGCCACGGATAAGTCTCAGCGATTGCGGCATAGGCGAAACAGCCGTCGCTGCCGCCCCAGTTTGCGGTTGCCCGGGTATCAGCCCAGTAACCGCGTTCCGGCAGATGTTTCAAGCGGGTAATCTTGTAACTGACAAGCGTTCCATATCTTTTCCAATAGTTGAAACAGGCCCCCATTGAGACATTCGAGTCATTGCCGGTCCATTTTGTCGGCGGTTTGGCATAAGACGGGCAATGTGCTCCGAAATATTTGCTCCGCTCGTAAGGGATATATTTTTTATCAGCAAAGACGCAGGCGATCGGCAGATTGTCGACAACAGTGCCGGGAATGGTGGCGTCCGAATCGTCCATGTATAGCTGCATGGCAAGACCCAGTTGTTTTTTGATATTTACACATTTAACCTCTTTTGCTTTTTCCCGGGCCTGATTCAAGGCTGGAAGCAACATTGCCGCAAGGATTGCGATAATCGCGATCACTACAAGAAGTTCGATTAGTGTGAAATCCATTCCTGAGAACTTTTTCATTTTCTCATCCTTTCTTTGTTGATTAAATTATACCTGACAAACTTTTTGTTGTTCTTTTACCTCTATCTTATTATTTTCAATATTCACTTCCAGTACGGAGCCGTTTTCAAACTCAAGCTCTTTGGTCCCGTCAGGGCGCTCACGGTAATCCTCTATCAGCAGCGGCCCGGTTTTTAAACAATAGCCGTTATCTCCGTAACTCCGGAAATACGCGTCGATCAATTGCTCTTTTACTTCGTTATAAGCGACAATTCCGAATTGCGGACTTGTACGCATCCCAACTTCCCATTGCGGAGCTATACCCCATGCCGCCATTTCCGCGATCTTGTCCTGTCCTTTCTTTATTCCCATGCACAGTTTGACGCTGCCGTGGAGAACTATCAGCAGTAAAGGAATTGATTCGTCCCGGAATTTCGCGGCGGCCGATGAAGCGTGCCAGGCCGACAGATTTTTATAACAATGGTATACGCCGTCGATCAGATCGAAATATGATCCGAAAGGCATTTCGGTCGAAACCGAGCCCATAACCGAGGTTGCCTGCTCAAACATTTTGCGGTTGCATTCGATATTGTCGCGGCGCAGCGGCAGCGGATGCTGTTCGCTGAAGCACGGCATGAAAGAACCGACTGCGTCAATATGGTGGTGACCGTGGACTCCAAGGGCCGCGATGTCGGCAAGGTCGCGCGGAACATATTTTTCGATATATACCGCCGGACAAACTTTATGGGCCTGACCGCCGCTCCAGATGATCGATTCCCAGTATTCGCCACTGCGATGGCGGATCAGTTCGTCAATATTGAATTCCGGCGAACAGGTGTAGGCCGCGCCGTAGGAATCATGAACCCCCAGCATAATATCCTGCTCCGAACACCATTTTACCAGCTCGCGCATCGCGCTTTCCCCGCCGAGTCTTTCATCAACCGGCATCCGGGTTGGCGGCATGCCGTCGTGTCCGTCTATATTCCAACCGACCAGGATGGCGCATATCCGGGTGACGCCGTGGGCCAGCAGATCCTCGAGGATCGTCCGGACCTCGGCGAAAGTAGCGGTCGCGTGATATTCACCGTGGCCGTTCGGATGCGGTTCTTTATAACCCATAAAAAATTTCAGCATAAACCGGTCCCGGTAAGCGATTGCCTCGGGGCGGGTTTGCGCTTTTTGCGTCCAGGTAGTCAGGTTTTTTTCCGCATAGAGCCAGTCGCGATACTTTTTCGCGATAAATACATAAGCCTCGCCGGAATGAGAGGCGGCGGCCGCGAACGAGTACCTTAATTCGCGCGGGCCGGTAATTATCTCATCTTCCTGCTGCCAGCGGTAAACCAGTTCAGGATGAATGCTGTTGACTTGTTCCTCCTCGTAATGTTGACGGCAGACCAGTTTAGCGTCACATTCCCCGGCGGTTATCAGTGTTGACATGGTTCCGTTGTCGCGGTGAATCCCGAAGACCGGCATATTGCAGCAGTATTCCCATTGGTCGTTGCTGCTGTAAACCGTTTGCCGGAGTTCACGGGAAACCGTTTTATTGAAAAACATTCTGGCGCCGCTCCAGTTAGGCAGCACCAGATAGCCGGATTCGCCGGTGGTCGCGGCGTTGAATCCGGGCAGAATTTCCAGCGACAGGGCCCGGTAAAGCATGGCGTGATTCTCGATAATGTCTTCATGGTCGATTGCCACCCTGAAACCTGAACCGTCAGGTTCCAGAATAAACCGGATAGACAGTTTAATGTCGATCTTTTCAAAAATACCGGTTATTTTGATCGTATCGTTACCGACGGCGCTGCATTCATAAACGCCGGTCGAAGAAAGCGATAAAGTTCCGGCGGTGCCGAACGCGACGGAGCTTGCCGACGGCAGCGCGACCGCCTGGGCTCTTGGGTGCTGCCGGTCATAGTAGTTGAGTATCAGAAATGGTCCCGGCTGCGTCCAGGTTCCGTCTGAATTGGAAAAAGAAAAAACTCCGTTATCGGAAAGTTCAATCGTCGCACCGCCAAGGGAGCGGCTGACACCGTTTACAGTTCTCATCAAAATGTTCCTGCTCTTTTGTTGATTTTAAAATATATAGTCAGGGCGTTATTCGCCGCATGATTTTCCCGGGACCAGTTCAGCTGTAACCAGCTTGGTGCAGACTTCACGGTCATTGAGCATCGACATAAGCTGTTCATAGGTATGTTGACCAAAAAGATCAGGGTCAACTTCAAGTTTCGTCAGCGGGACATGGCAGAATATATCGATGCCTTTATTCGCATAGGTGATGATTTTTACTTCTTCAGGGAATTTTATTCCCTGTTCCAGCAGCGCGTATAAAACACCCCTGAAGGCCGAGTCGTTGGCGGTCAGAATCCCGTCCGGATTATTGTTTCCGTTGAAAAATTCCTTGATGCGGCCGTAGCCGGTTTGCGCGTGTGATCCGCAGCCGGCGATGGTTATATTTTCACGCGGTAAGCCGTATTCGGAACAGAACTTGTTTACGCCTTCATTATAATCGACGTTATTTCCTCTGAATTCATGGGATAAAACTAGTGGACGGCGACAGCCCTGTTTGTAAAGATGGGACAGGCCCTTATAGGTAAAGTCACAGAAATCAACCTCAAGATAATTAACACAGACTGGCACCGGACATTCGTTGTCCAGCCAGTCGCGGATAAAGTCGTTGGAACAGAACTCGATGACGGCTCTGACTTCTCCGCTTTCAATCGCGGATTTCAATTCATAGAAAGCTTTGTCGTAGGAGGCGAATTCGCTGCTGGAAAACAGCTTGCAGTCCCAGCCGTTGGCCGGGAAAATGCGGTTCAGACTTTCCAGAAAAAGACTGAAAAACATAACGTCCGGATTGGTGTAGATTTCCTTGCCGAAAATAATGCCGACGGTCTTGGTGTTGACGCCGTGGCGCACATAAGTGCCGCGGCCGGGTTTGCGGTCGATCAGACCCCGGCTCATCAGGAGTTTCAAACTCTGCTGGACCGTGTCGGCGTTTACCTTGAATTGCTTGGCCAGGATTGTCGTGGCCGGGATCTTGTCGCCGGGTAAAAGTTTGCCGGAGACTATTTCCCGCTCGAAATAAGCCGCGATTTGCAGGTAAAGCGCATTCGGTTTTTCTAAAGAAATTGTTTTCATTAAAAGTTATACCGTATTATATGGGTTTATCGTATTATACGGTATAAATTTGATTTTGTCAATAGGCATCGAAAAAAAATACATAAAAAAAGCGCCGGGGAAATTTCCGGCGCAAAGTTTTTCAAGCTCGATTATTTGTATGCTGTGATACGTTCTTAGGCGTACCGGTTCAAGCACCCGCGATTCGCGGCATCGGCATGGCTTCGATTCCCATGTCGGCATGGAGGAATTTGAGCAGCAGGTCTTTTTTCAAATCCTGACATTCCGGAACGTCCCAGAGGTTTTTCAGTTCGTCCGGGTCCTCCTGCAGATCAAACAACTCGCCGTAGGGCTGGTTGTAATAGATCGTCAGCTTGTAGCGTTTGTCGATATAGGTTTTGAGATTCATCGTGGTCGGGTTGTGACGGTTTTCCACGATCACGTGATCGCGGATCGTCGCTTTTTCGCCGTTCCAGACCGGCTTTTCGTTCAACCCGGTCATGTAGCGCGGCACCGGCAGTCCGGCAAAAGCCAGCATGGTCGGGGCCAGGTCCACGGTTGACTGCAGGGAGTCGGAGAACTTATTCTGCGGAACAACGCCCGGCATTGAGACGATCAGCGGTACTTTGACCAGATCTTCGTAATGGTGAATAGCTTTGGCGTTCAAACCGTGATGTCCGAGGAAATCACCATGGTCGGTGGTGAAGACGACCAGGGTATCTTCAATCAAACCTAGTTCTTCAAGTTTATCAAGAATAACGCCGACGTATTTATCAAGCATGGTCATCATGCCGTACATGGTGGCGATGTTTTTGGCTTTAACTTCGCGGCTGCTCAAGTGGCATCCAGCGCCGTGCAGGGCGTTTGAACCCTCATCTGTACGATAGCTGTCCCAGTCGGCGTCCGGGTCCTGAGTCATCGCAAAATGCGGCGGCATGTCGTCGAATTCGTTATCAGCCATTTCCGGTACGGTTACTTTGGCCGGGTCATACATACTGGCATAGGGTTCCGGGACCATGTACTGCGGGTGCGGGTCGAAGAAGCTGGCCCACAGGAAAAAGTTTTCGTTGTTCGACTTGTATTCTTCCATAAACTTATTGGTTTGATCCGCTATCCAGGTATTGTAGTGGATTTCCTCCGGGATCTCCCAGGCCTGGCCGGGAACGCGTGGTTCATGCGGGGATTGGGTATAGGCGTCACCTTCGATAGTGTAACATGACGGACTTGCCCGGAAGTAATCGCGCCAGTTGTCATAACCCTTTTCGATCATCCATAACGCGTAATGCTGGCCGACGTGGGATTCGTCGGTATGATTGCGCGCCAGGGCATAATCCCTGAACCCGTAGAAGGGTTTATTGTAATTTTTCCAGAATTCAAGGTCGTGTAGATAAGGGTATGCTTCCAGCGACGGATATTCTTCGGTCGAAAGCAGCGGCTGAAAATGGGCCTTGCCGACAAGTCCGGTGCGGTATCCGGCCTTGGTGAATTCCTCGCCGACGGTCGGGACGTCTTCCATCATTTTGGTGCCGAGGCTGTAGGCGCCGTGCTGGCTCGGATAGGTTCCGGCGATCCAGCTGCAGCGGGTAGGGGTGCAGGTCGGGTTGACAGTATAGGCACGGTTGAAATAGGTCCCCATTTTCGCCAGACGGTCAAGGTTCGGGGTTTGGACCTCCGGGTTGAGGAAACCCATGGTGTACCAATGCTGCTGGTCGCTGGTTATCAGCAAAACATTCTTTCTATCACACATCTTTAATTTCTCCATAAAATATTAATTTAACCACGAACAATGAAATGAGCGCGAGCATTGCGCAGGGCAACACACGAAAAAGCACGAAAAAAGTTTTTTCTTTTTTCAGCTTATGCTGAAAAATTTATATTATTCCCTATGCTCATTCACGGTATAATCTTGCATATAATTGATATATGGTTAAGTAATATACTGCTTGAAAAATTGCCTGCAACTGATTATATTTGATAATGTCTGAACAAAATTGATAATGCTGGGTTGATATGGATACAAACTGGGAACCGCCGATTTTACTTTTTCATGCCGGACGGGCGCGCGCGACCGACCGGTCCTACCGCAATGACTGCCGGGATTCTGACGGGCCGCCGCGCATTTTGATCAAACGCACCATATCCGGGACCGGCGTTGTTTACGTTCACGGCAAGCGCTTCTTGATTCCGGCCGGACACGCGATGTTTATCGAGCGTCCCGGTGATTACGTCTATTGCCACGAAGAAGTTGCCGAACCGTGGTGCTTTGAGTTTGTCAGCATGGTCTTTCGTAATCCGTCCGGCCTGCTGCCGCGTGATTTTGCTGACAATCCGGTATTCGATCTCCGGGACCAGCCGGAACTTGAACGTAGATTAAAAGAACTGATCGATATTTGCGCAACTCCGGACTATCGTCCTGAACTGAAGCATTCGGCTCTGGCCTACAGTTTTTTTCTGTCGTATATCGCGGCCCGGAGCGAAAAGACCGGCAGTCCGCCCGAAAGCGTTATGCGGTTGCGTAAGATTCTCGAATCCGACCTGGCGCAGCCGGTGGAACTTGACAAACTGGCCGTGGAATTCAAATGCCGCCCGGAGACCTTGATCCGTAAGTTTTCGGCCAGTTTCGGCGTTACCCCGGTCAAGTTCCGGACAAAGGTCAGGCTGCGTTATGCCTGCTGTTTGCTGGCGGAGAGCAATCTTTCGATCAAGGAGATCGCCCGGGAATGCGGATTCGATTCACAGGAGTATTTTGCCCGGCAGTTCCGCAAATACATCAAAACCGCCCCCGGCGCCTACCGCGCCAACCCCGACCCCTTACTCATAACCGGACTCCAGCTTTGATATAACCTGGTTTTCTTTGTCATGATCTGGTCAGGAGAATAAAATACAGATTATACGGTGTCCTCCACGCTGCAATTGATAAATTTTTTATTTATAACTTGTTCAATTCTTTTCCGGCAGTATGCCTATTTTTATGATATGGCTTTGGCTGCGCGAAGAGGTCAGGATGAATTGTTTGATCTTTTTCAATGACAAGATCGGAGTGATAAGATACCCGCAGGTCAAGGTCCAGCCTTTGCCTTTCATCAGTACCTTATTCGGAAAACGCTGCCATTGACTGAGCGGGATTTCTTTGCCGTCTCCGGTCAGGGTGTATTTGAAACTGAACCCCGCTTCCGGTTTTGATGACGCACGGAGAAAAAACACAATTCTGCCTGAGGCGGGAGCTTTCGCTCCAGGTTTGAATATTACGCCCTTTTTCCGGGATAGCGCCAGCCAGTTTTTACCGGAGAAAAATGTGCCGTCGGTCAGCGCGGTGTTTTTCAGGTTTATATTGATTAGTTTGACGACTTTATTCAGATCGTTTACCGCAGGGGGCTTAACCGGTGCATGCATAATTTCACCCTGGAAATGGCCGGTGTTTTGAACTTGGCTCTTATCATGGTATTGAAAATAGTTTTTCTTTATCCGCAGATTTTCCGGTTTACGGTCGAATACCATATAAACCGGGGCTTCTTTCAAGGTTAATGAGGCGGTTGTTTTCAGCTTATTGCCCCAGATGTCATACAGGTAATCCGGGGTGGAAGAAATAGTGATCCCGACTCCTGTTCTTGTGGCTGGAAAATATTTTCTGGCAGTATCATTTTTATCGGAGTTCTTGAAACTGATGTCTTTTTGTGCGGCGTCCTGGAGCGGTGCTGAATCAAGCCCGGCTATCTGGCGATCCAGGCTTTCTTTCATCATCAGAGTTTCCTTTTCAACCAGCCATGCCGCGACGCAATACTTGCCGTTTTTGAGTTTGAAGCCTTGTATCTGGAGCTGATCTTTATTTTCATAGGTTTGATCAAAGGCGGCTGAATCAAAAAGCTTACAGAACCACGCAATAGCCGGCGCCGGCATGTAAGCGTTGCCGGAAACATCACAAAGTTTATGATGGATGAAACATTTTTGAACATCAAAGACAAGTGACAGTAGCGCGAACCTGACCATAAAGGCGGTAATTCTGGGGGCCGCAAGCGGCCGGAACGGCCAGCCGCGTTTCCAGTTGGGCCAGTATGCCGGGAGCGCCTCCTCGGTAATATCGTCCTGGGTCAGAAAACGCCCGTAATGTCTGGTGTTTATACCGGAATGATAACCGATTTCAGTGTTCCAGACTGGTTTCAGACAATTGTATTTCTTCATGATATTGCGCGACCGGTTCAAGCGGTGCAGATAACTTTTTTCAGTATTGAAATGATAGCCGATTTCCGGCGGCAGCGGCGTGCAGTAGGTGTGGATGGACAAAACATCGAAATACTTGCCTCCGCCAAGCTCCAGAAGCCGGTCGAGAAACGCAAAAAAACTGCCGGTTCCGGAAGGCGCGAGAACAACCGCATCCGGGTCCTCTTCCTTGACGGCCTTATAGGCTGCTTTCAGTACTTCATAATATTGTTCCACACTGCCGTGAAAGAAGAATCCCCGCGGCGCAAGTTTGTTATTGTTCGGTTCGTTCCAGATTTCATAATATCTGACATGGCCCTTCAGACGACGAACGGTTTTGCGGCAATAGTTTTCCCAGTCGGCCAGGTCTTTTGCCGGAGCGTATGCCCCTTTGCCCATATATGTTGTACGTGATGTATCGCTGCTTGCCCATTTGGGAGTGAATCCGAGTACCGCAAGAACTTTCATGCCGCGGGCTTCGGCTTTGCTGACATAAGACTCAAGGTATCCCCATTGCCACTTGCCTTTTTCCGGTTCGATCCCCGGCCAGTAGGTGCCGACGCCGTTATCATGGAAACGGACCCATTTGATGCCGAGTCTTGAGAACGGGTTGCCGTGAATGCCGATAATGCTTTGATCGCTCAATTCGCGTGGATTTTCCGCCGCGGTTATTCCGTATCCGGCAATTCTGGGAGCTTCAACCGGGTTTCCCGCGGTGGAACAAAGCTGCGTTTCCAGGGTAAAAAAACCAAACTGTTCATGCGGCAGAGGAATTTTTTCAATGCGTGATTCTTCCGGGGCAAGTTTTATTTCGCGCCGCCATGATTTGACCGGTTGATCCAGCCAGTCCATAATCCGTATTTTTAAGATGTAGCTTTTGGCTTCATCACGATAATTGTCCAGCTTTAAAGCAATCTCCGGACGATCATGCTTACCCCATAAATATCCGTTGTCGATTCCGCCTCCGACATTTTGATATTCTTGCGGAATCCGGGCCGATGACGGCTTGCCCGGTCGCGGCAGCATTTCCGAATATACCGCCTTGTCCGGCATTGGCGAGATAGTCAGCTTTTCAAGCGTAATCCGGGCCTGTGGTTGCGTTCCGGCAACCTTTAAACCGAAATCCACGTACTTGGGAAAACTGCCCTGCCAGGCGCCGACGAATGTTTTGTTGCAGGAAAAAAAGACTTTACCGCCGGACCTGACAAGCTGGATTGTCGTGCCAGGTGAATCCGGGATGTCTTTCCGCCAGACGCCGTTGTTTTGTTTTCCATTGCCGGAACTGATAATCCTCGCCTGTTTTCCGGTTGGATCATATTCCAGCATTATGGCATTTTTTTGCGAATCAATGATGCCCCAGGATATGGTAAGGTTTTTTTGCTGTAGTTTGACTTGCAGCTTGGCGTAGAAATCATCGAATTCAAGACGACTGTATTTGTAGCGCGGCGGGTAGAACGAGTAGAGCATTTCACTTGGCAATCCCTGCAAAGACAGGGTGAGCCCATTGCGGGAGGTGTCTGAATTAATTATTTTTCCATGTATCAAAGACCAGTGATCGTTGAGTTGGGCGGGGGAGGTCGGTTTGAAAGCGGGTTCCTGCGAGAAATTAATCACCCGTTCAACCTGAACCGCCATGACCGGCAACGTCAGAAAAAACAGTAATATCGTATTCAATGAAATAGTTTTATGAGAGAGCATCGTGTAAAGTGGCCTTTGGTAAATAATAGTTTTATTTTATGATTATTGGGGCGACAGCTTGGTTATATCAATCCCTTCCCTGAGTAAGAGTTGATTGATGCCGATGACGTAATCCTGATGGATGAAGACGTGTCCGTCCAGATATAGAACCGGCCGTCCCGACCGATGGGTTGTCAACTCCAGGGCCGGGCTTCCTGAACTTGTTTCATTCCAGGCGTTTTTCCAGTAACAGTAATGACTGATAGCGATTGAGGCGCGTTGTATCGCCGACCTCTGCATGTATTGAACTGTATGGTTACTACTGAGCGGGTTATACATGGCCTGCGCGTAAAGTACGTTATTTTGTTTGGCGGTGGTCCAGTCGCTTTGCAGTTTCGGTTTTCCGCTTGGACATATATATATCTTTGGAATGGCTTTGACATTTCCCCAGCATACCCAGGTTTTTCCGTTCAGGAGATATGGCGAATAGGCCGCCCGCCAATATTGATATTTGTAAAACCATTCGCCGTTGTCATCGGCATAACTGCCGGTCGCTCCGAACAGCTGTTTCAAGTTGTTCACACAGACCGTTCTACGGGCCACTGCTCTGGCCCGGCCCAGGGCCGGCAGCAGCATTGACGCAAGGATGGCTATGATGGCTACAACAACCAACAATTCAATAAGCGTAAAAAATCCTGCTTTTTTCATCTTTTTCTATCCTTTCAATGGTTATCTTGAAATCATATTGCTTAACTTAATTGTTCGGTAACGGCATAGTCGTATCGCGTACAAGCAGTTTGGTCTTTACCTGCATTGCAACAGGAGCGTTGAACGAGATACGCTTTTTCCTTTCAATTTCCTTAATCAGCAAGTCTGCCGCAACCTGGCCTTCCTGCTCGAAGTCTTGATGGACCGTAGTGAGCCCGGGGTGGATCAGGGCCACGTCCTGTAGATCACTGAAACCGATGACTGAAAGATCTTCCGGAATTTTCAAGCCTTGCCTTGCGGCCCCGAACTCCATGATCGCCGCAATATAATCACTGGCACAACAATATGCGGTGGGTCTTTCTGCGGCGGAACGGCTCAACAACTCGTCCACCATTTTTCGCTGTTCCAGATGGTTGCTTGAAAACCTGTTGTCTTCATCATGATTTATTATGTCAAACTCTTTCACCGCGTCAAAAAATGCCTGCTGGCGCTGGCCGCAACCGCCGCCGAGCCCGAAATAGCCGATATGCCGGTGCCCGATGCTTTGCAGATATTTTACCGAGTCACGGGTTCCCTGCATGTCATCGGATTTAACGTAGATCCCGGAATTAAACAGTATGGAGTGATCAAAAACAACCACCGGGATATTTCTCTCTTTTCCTTTTCTCAGAAAAAGTTCCAGTGTATCACCGATTAAGTATGTCGCAATCCCTTCAATGCGCTGTTCAACTATGTTCTGGAAAGTTTCTTCAATTTTTGCGTCTTCAGTGCAGAAAAACTGGATTGAAAAATGCTTTTCCGTCAGGCTGTTTATGAATCCGTTAATTACTCGTGACTGGTATTCGTAGGTTGATTTGCCCCTGGTAACGAATGCGATATGACGGGTTCTTCCGCTGACCAGTGATTGGACCACGGCATTACGGCAGTAACCCATTTCCTTTGCCGCTTTTTTGATTTTAGACCTGACTTCGTCGCTGATCCTTATCCCGTCGTAGCGGTCATTCAAGACAAAGGATACCGTTGAACGGCTAAGTCCCATTTTTTGCGCAATATCGCGCATTGTGACATATTTTTCCTGCATTGCAACCTTTTCCGATTACTTTTGATAACCTACGTTACTATTAAGATAACCTACGTTATCAAATTTGTCAATACCTCTTTTTGAAAAAAAATATTTTCAGCAGAAAAAAAATTGGCGCATTCAAAAATTATATACCATTTATTAATGATGGTTTCAATCGCAATTCAGTTTCAGGTTTCAGCTTCAGGACCAACTGACATGAAAAAGATATTCTCCCGCAAGTTACATGCTCCGGTTTGTATGCCATAATGGATATTGCTCCGCACAATGCTCACGCTTATACATGGCTAATCAAAACAAAAAGTTAAATGGTCTTTTTTATAAACGTGAATTTTGTATGTAAATTTGCATTCAAAACAACACGCGATATAGTAAAAATACCTTATTCTTTTAAGATAAAAGGAACGGGGGAATAAAAAATTACAACTTGAATATAAAGAGGTGAATCACAATGAAAATCACAAGGAAAGCTTTGTTTTACTTAGCGGTAATATTGCTGTTCAATCTGGATAATATTGCATTAGCAGACAAGCCTGATGCTCTAAAAAAAGACAAATTTTACTTATTTCTGCTGGTAGGACAGTCAAATATGGCTGGTCGGGGTAAAGTTCAGGCTCAGGACAAAGTTCCAGTAGATAGAGTTTTGTCTCTGAACAAGGCCGGGAAGTGGGTTCCGGCAATTGATCCGATTCATTTTGACAAAAAGGCTGCGGGAGTTGGCCTTGGCAGGTCTTTCGGTATTCTTGCCGCCAAAAGGTATCCGGGGATTACGATTGGTCTGATACCATGTGCTTGCGGAGGTTCCACTATTAGTCAATGGACTCCCGGCGCGTACCATAAGCAAACCAAAAGCAAGCCTTATGATGATGCTATAAAGCGTGCAAAACTTGCGATGAAAGACGGGATACTCAAAGGCATTCTCTGGCATCAGGGGGAAGGTGATTGCCGACCTGAAAGAGCTGCTGTTTATGAAAAGAATTTGACAGAATTGATTGCGCGTTTTAGAAAGGAATTAAACGCCCCTGATGTCCCGTTTGTCATTGGTCAACTTGGAAAGTTCAAAACATGGAGTTCTGCTCGTAAGGCAGTTGACCAGGCCCAAAAAGATGTTGCCGAGAAAGTAAAACACACCGCGTTCGTAAAAGCAGATGGCTTGACCTCAAATCCGGACAGGGTCCATTTTAATTCCGCATCACAGAGAGAATTTGGCAAACGCTATTTCGAGGCCTATTTGAAACTTGTAACTCCGTGATGAGTTGTGAGTGGTGAGTGATATTTCTAATTCGTACGGTTTCGCCTTCGTTCTAATTTCAGTCTATTTTGCTTCCGACCTCCAGCTTTGAGCATTAGATATGGAGAATAAGGTTTTGCATAATTTTTCAGTAAACAACGATAAGCACTGTTGATTTATTGATCTTGTCGACTGCTTTTTCAAATGAAATATCAGACTTTTTTTCTTCTGATATTTCGTTTGCGATTTTGGGGAAGGAGTCTAAAAATGCATAAATATATGATTTCTTTATAGCATAGTTTACATTCTGAGCTATATCCCCGTTTTTTTGTATTACATAAGCGTCATTTAATTTTGAGCAGATGATTCCGACCACGTTTCCACTTGCATCAGCCAGTGGTCCACCTGAATTTCCGGGTTGGATTGCCGCGTCTATCTGGTAGTGTCTTGTATCGTCCTGAATACCTGACAGACTGCTTATCACTCCTTTGGTTATTTTGGGGGAAAAGCCTTGTAAACTCGGGCGGGGAAAGCCGACTGTAAATATCGTTTCACCAAGAGCCGCTATGCGTTTTTTGGAAAATGATACCGGTGGGCACTGCGCGTTTATTTTTATCAGGGCCAGATCATTTTCTTTGTCTACTGAAATGAGCTTTGCGTCATACAGTTTTTGGGAAGTTTTGACCTGAATTTTGTTTGCTTTGTCAACAACATGCTGATTCGTCAGTATATATCCATTTTTAGTAATAACGAACCCGCTGCCGCAACCTTTCGGAGTATCATTATTGTTTTCACTGAAGTTGGTCGTATTTCTATCAGATTTATCTTTGGAAGCATATTTTTTCAGTATGTCGGGAGGAGACAGATTATATTTTATTGCGACTACTTTATAGGCTGTCGCCATCGTGAATGCATAACTCCTGACTGTTTTATTAATATTAGCTACACTTACGTATTTATATGTTCCTGTGTAAAACAAATCACCGGTATATTTCTCATTATCAGCTACCACATCGTTGCTGGTGCCATACAGGAAAAAGAGTTGGCCGTCATAGATATAATCCTTAAAATAATTATCCCAACGCCCCATTCTGCATAACGCGCCATCTTCATTCGATTGAAAAACTCTGAATTTTGCTTTTTTGATATAACCGGACATGATTATTTTATCAAGTTTTTGCTTATACTTCAAAAGTGCGACTAATTTTTTGAGTTGTTCTATTTTCGTTGCTTCAGGATATTTTGAAATCGTTTTTTCCAATAGATTTATGCATACATTTATATTCTTTTCTTTTCCAATACAACTAATTACGTAATCAACCTCTTCCTGCTTTAACCGGGATATTACTTTTTTTAATTGGGCTTTCCAGACCGGGTTTGATGATTTGGCTACTCTCCCTTCAAGAATACCAATTCCTTTTTCGTATCTTTTCTCAAACATTGCCACTCGTATGGCATAGTTAAGTTCCTCTTTCTCAAGGTCTTTTAAGATTTTGTGAATGTTTTTAGACTTGGAGGTCTTCGGGTATTTGGCTATTAACTTTTCCAGAATATCGATTCCGGAATAGTATTTCTTGCTGGTCCTGGCCGTATAAAGAGCATTTTTGATATTTAAATCAATCTCGACATTTATTTTGTACTGCTTGGATTCGGTAGGCGACATCCATATCCCGTCATTATTGATGAACCCTGCTGAGGATAGCAGACGTTTTTCTTCATCAGGCAGCTTTTTACTAATTAATTGCTCCTTCTGCTTTTCTAAAAAAACAAGCATTTCCTTATCCGAGTACCATTTATTATTTAATTTAATGAAACCACAGTCTTGTGACATATTACTAATGATTTCTTCCCGCATTTTTCTTGCTTTATCTGGACTTTTTGTTTCAGCGAAATCAATGGCCCACTCTTCTTTTTTCAGCTTTGCTTTGCAGAGTTCAGCCAGTTTTTTCCTGGAACATGTCGTTTTTACCAGCGGATATTGTATTTTGAATATCGAAGCTACTTTATCCGGAGAAAACTCTTTCTCACAATTATTTCTGGCTTGCTCTTTTAATTTGGTGACAGCGGATATGGTTTTTTTGCTTAAGTTTATTTCTGTCCCAGTTATTACGTTTGAGTATAACATTATCACCAAAATTGTTGACAGAAATGGAATTGGTATTCGGTTTGAATTCTTGTCGTATTTCACAATGGACCCCCTGCTTACCTTTGAAACAATATAAGAAATAAATATTATTAAGATGAATAAATAAAACGATAAAACCGTTAGTGCATCATTCTCTTCAATATAAATAAAATATAACCTATTGTTTGATATTACAATCAATTAACTCTTTTTTTACATACATGTTAGAACAGCAATCTTGTTAATAAAACCTCCAGCAGGCATATTAAAATATATTTTCCAAGTATTTATTGATCTTTTATTTTCTACAAAAAATTATATCCGGGCTTGAAAAAACGACATGTTCTATCTATTGTCATTATATGAACAAATGCGTGTGGAATTTGAATGTTGTGAGTGGTGTCATGGTATGCGCCGTGGTTGAAAAGTTGCGAGAATCATAGAATTCATATTGTTAGTTACAAGGGATTAAAAGGGATGCATCCCTTTTCTAACATTGCCCTGCGCGGAGTGCTCGTGCTTATATATATTCTAATTAATAATTACTAATTTCTAATTAAAATAAGGATCGTCAGTGAGTGGACAGGGAATAATCAAGGCGCAGAAACCGATGAATCAGGTTTTGTACGCTCTGGCGCCGGCGGCGCTGGCGTCGATCTATTTTTTCGGGTGGCGCAGTCTGGTTATGCTGGTCGTGGTCAATTGCTTCGCCTTTCTCAGTGAATACTGTTTTGCCAAATATTACAAGAACCAGGTGACCGCGGCGGTCTTTGTGACCGGTTCGCTTTTCGCGTTGTCGCTGCCGCCGGACCTGCCGTACTGGATGGCGGTGGTCGGAATCGTTTTCGGTGTGGTCTTCGGTAAAATGGTCTTCGGCGGCTTCGGCAAAAATATCTTCAATCCGGCGATTGCCGGACGCGCTTTTATCTATATTAACTTTACCACCCAGATGAACGGACGCTGGTTTGAGCCGGTTGCCGGCAAACTCGGCGGGTTGACCCATTACATGATCAATATTGACGCGGTTTGTTCCGCGACTCCGATGCAGGTCATGAAAACGGGCGGACAGGTGCCGTGGCTGGATCTGCTGCTGGGCAATACCGCCGGGTGCTTCGGCGAAACCAGCGCGCTGCTGCTTATTCTGGGCGGCGCGTATCTCCTCTGGAAAAAGGTTGCCAATTACCGCCTGATCGTGTCCTGCCTGGTCGCTTTTCTGGTTCTTCAGGGCGGCCTCTGGTTTGGTGGGGTGAAAGAGGCGATCCCGCCGTTACAGGCTTTATTCAGCGGCGGTTTTATGCTGGGGCTGATCTTTATGGTAACCGAACCGGTGAGTGCGCCGAAAACCAATCAGGGACGCTGGATCTACGGCGCTTTGATCGGCGTCCTGACCGTGTTGATCCGGACATTTTCTATTTGGCCCGAAGGAATGATGTTCGCGATCCTTATCGGCAATATGTTTGCGCCGTTAACCGATTTCTATGTCAAAGAATTTACCAGCGGTAAGAAAAAATGAAGAAAAGTAAACTCAAAGAAGCGTTGTATACGATCATCTTCATGGTGGTGATGACCGCGATATGTGTCGGCGGCGTTTCGTTTGTTTACCAGAAAAGCAAGGCTCAAATAACCCTGAATGAAGAGATGTTTTTACGCAAAGCGGTTTTACAGGCTGCCGATATCCTGCCTGAAAAAGCCGATGCGAAAAAGGTTTCACAGGTCTTTGACGAACGGGTGAAAAAAGAAAAAGAATATTATATGGTCAATAACGGCAACTATGTTTTTCCGGTAACCGGGACCGGGCTTTGGGGAAAGATCGACGCGGTGGTCGGGGTGAAGAAAGACGGCAAAACACTGACCGGGGTCAGTTTTACTCAGAATAATGAAACCCCGGGCCTGGGCGCTAGGATTACCGAATCATGGTTTTGCAACCAGTTCAAAGGCAAGACCGGCCCCATGAGCTTTGTGGCCGAAGCCACCAAATCAGATAAATCCGACCAGTTTGACGCGATCACCGGCGCAACGATAACCACCCGGGCGGTGCAGCGGTATGGTCAATAAAACTTTAAAGGAAGCTCCGGAAGTTCTTAACGGAGGTAAAAAATGAGCAACGATAAACCCAAAGAAATCATGGTCAACGGTTTGTTCAAAAACAACCCGATCCTGATTCAGGTGCTCGGAATATGTTCGACTCTGGCGGTGACCAATGTGCTGAAAAACACCGTGGTTATGGGTGTGGCGATGATCTTTGTCTGCGGCTTTTCCAGTTTCACGGTGTCATTGCTGCGTAAACTGATTCCGTCACGGGTACGCATGATGGCGGAAATCCTGATAATCGCCACCGGGGTTATTCTGGTGGACATCGTATTGAAAGCGCATCTGCCGGACATCTCAAAACAGCTTGGCCCGTATGTCGGGTTGATTATAACCAACTGTATAGTCATGGGCCGGTGTGAGGCCTATGCGCTGTCGAATCCGCCCCTGCAATCCGGCTTGGACGGTATTGCCAACGCCAGTGGCTACGCGCTCGTACTGGTGGTTATCGCCACGGTTCGGGAGCTGCTCGGTTCAGGGTCGTTATGGGGCGTGCAGATACTTGGCGACTGGTGGACCAACTGGTCGGTTATGGTTATGGCTCCCGGCGGTTTTTTCGTGCTGGCTGTGCTGCTGTGGATCGTCAAAGGGATTTTTGACAAGGAACCGGAGGAGAAGGAGGCTAAATCATGAACGAAACGATAGTCTCATATTTTGCGATTTTCTTTTCCGCGATCTTCACCCAGAATGTCCTGTTGACCTATTATCTCGGGATGTGCCCGTTCCTTGGCGCGTCGCGTGAAGTCAAGACCGCGGTCGGGCTTGGCGCGGCGGTAACGCTGGTGATGACGGTGTCCACCGCTTTATGCTGGCTGGTTTACTGGCAGATGCTGGTGCCGTTCGGGCTGGAGCATTTGCGGTTCATTATTTTTATTATTGTCATTGCTGCGTTTGTCCAGGTGGCTGAGATCACGATCGAACGGGTATCGGAAAAGCTCTATAAGGCGCTGGGGATATTCCTGCCGCTGATCACGGTTAACTGCGCTATATTGGGCGTATGCCTGTTTATGGTTATTCGTGATTACGGTTTTGTCAAAACCTGTTTTTACGGTTTGGGCAGCGGCCTGGGCTGGATGCTGGCGATTATGGCGATGGCCGGGATTCGTCAGAAGATGTCCAACTCCAATGTTCCCGGACCGTTGGCCGGGACCGGGATTTCACTGATTATCGCCGGTATCATGGCGATTGCGTTCATGGGGCTTTCTGGCGTGATCAAGGGCTGATGTAGAGATATTAAAAGATTGAAAATAATAATATAAAAGAGTTGTGCTAAATGCAAATATTAACCACGAAACTCACGAAAAATCACGAAAAAGTTTTTTTATTTTTCAACTTGAGCTGAAAATTTAAATACTTCTCCGTGTTTCTCCGTGTCCTCTGTGGTGCAGTTTATATTTCGCAATAGTCTAAATAATGTAAAGTTTTGGAATAAATATATATGCAGGAAGTTTTAACAGCCGTTGCGGTGTGTTGCGGAATTACCGCCGGATTAACTCTGATCATCCTGATCTTCAACGCGACTATCGGGAATTACGGCGAGTGCGAACTTGACATTAACGACGGTTCAAAGAAACTGAAAGTCGAGGGCGGTTCGTCATTACTTTCCGCGTTGAATGCGGAAGGTATCTTCATTCCGTCCGCCTGCGGCGGCAAAGGCTCCTGCGGGTTGTGCAAACTCAAGGTTCACGAAGGGGCAGGGGAGGCTTTGCCGACGGAAATCCCCTGGCTAACCAGGGAGGAGCTGGCGGCGAACATTCGCTTGAGTTGTCAGGTGAAAGTCAAAAACGACTTGAAGATCGAGATTCCGGAAGAATACTTCCTCATTAAAGAATTTCAGGGCAAAGTCGCTTCGATCCGGGATCTGACCCATGACATTAAAGAAGTGGTTGTAACCTTGCTCGACCCCTCGGAGGTCGACTTCCGGGCCGGACAGTTCATGCAGATCAAAGTACCGGAATACGAACTAAGTTCCGAAGAGGTTTACCGGGCTTATTCGATTTCCTCTCAGCCGTCGGAGCATAAAAAGGTTGAATTTGAAATTCGCCTGGTTCCGAACGGGATTTGTACCACCTACGTACATAAATACCTGAAAGAAGGGGATGAGATTACCATTAACGGTCCGTACGGGGAATTCTTTTTGCGGGACACGGAACGCGAGGTCGTCTGTATTGCCGGCGGCTCGGGCATGGCGCCGATCAAATCCATTCTGCTGGATATGAAAGACAAGGGCATCAATCGCAAAACCCGCTACTTTTTCGGTGCGACTTCTAAAAAAGACCTGTTTCTGCTTGACGAGATGAAGCAGTTAGAGCAGGATTTGCCTGACTTTACCTTTATTCCGGCGTTGTCCAGTCCGGAGCCGGAAGATCAGTGGGAAGGTGAAACCGGTCTGATAACCAAAGTGCTGGAGAAACATCTGGAAAGCGGCGACAATGTCGAGGCATATTTGTGTGGCAGCCCTGGGATGATCAATGCCTGTATCAAGGTGCTGACGGAAAAAGGTGTGCCGGAAGAACTGATTTACTACGATAAATTTGCGTAAGGAAACATATCATGAAACTTTCACCGGAAATGAAGAAGATCACCGCGAACATGCAGCCGGGCGTGATCACCGTCAACGGCTTTCTCGGTGATGACCATCGTGATCTGGTCCAGATTCTTGACGAAGACGACAACACGGTAAAGAAACTGGGCCTGACGCACCAGCAGATTGCCGCGAAAATGCGTGAACTGCGGGATAAAGGCGAGGCCGGTCTGGATGAATTTATCAAGATTCCGCCGCATTTCGCGGTTAGGGTGGCTACGGTCCGCGGCGGCATCCGCTGTCCGTTTGAGGATAAAGGTTTAATTCCGAAATCAAACATCACGGTTCGCAATCTTGAAACCGGTGAAGATATCACCTATACCGATTTGTGCATTCATTTTATTGAAAAGCACGGCTTTTACCAAGGCAAGTCATCGCTTTACCGTAACTCTCCCGAAAAAATAGTCCGGGTTCTTGAAATCTGACAGTCTTCTTTTTTCTGGAAAAAACTTAAAAATATTTAATCCAAACGTTTGTATTTTGTTTTTAGGGTTGTATTTTAAAATTAATCCAAACGTTTGTATTTTGTAATTTAAGCAGGAGATAATAATGCATCGCGAAAAAATGAATCATTACAAACAACGCGTCAACTTCTTTTTTGACTTGTTGCAGCGGGACTATTTGAAACAAAAGACCTCCATGCAGGCTGAAGGCTTTGTCACGGACGAACCGGTTCCGTTTTCGGATATTTCACAGTACGAGATGAAACCGGTCAATGCCGGAGATGTCTGGGGCAATAACTGGCAGTGTGCCTGGATGCGGGTAACCGGTCAGATTCCGGCTGAATGGCGCGGGGAAAAAGTTGTCGCCAGGATCAGCGTCGGCGGCGAAGCCTTGATCTTCAATCATGACGGTTTACCTTTACAGGGCTTGACTGACGGTTCGGTTTTCTGGACCAGTTTTGTGCGCGATATTTTCCCTGTTGTCGATCAGGCGGAAGGCGGGGAAAACATAGATTTGCTGATTGACTGCGCCGCAAACAAGATCGTCGGTCTGGAACTGGACACCCATCCCCGGCTCGATACTGATAATCCTTACGGTCGCGCCGCCGGCAAACTGGCCTACATGGATCTGGTTGTTTTTGACGAGGATGTCTGGCAGTTGATGCTTGATTATCAAGTCGGCTTGTCACTGATGAATACTTATAAAGACGATGATTACCGTTTCCGTCAGCTTCTGTTGATTCTCAGTGACGCGATCGATCTCTATTGCGGCAGCCCGGAAAATGCGTCGAAAGTCAGAGCCTTCCTGAAAGAGAAGCTATTCAGCGCGAAAGCCAATTCGAGCGCCTTGAATGTGACCTCTGTGGGCCATGCCCATATCGATACCGCCTGGCTTTGGCCGATGCGCGAGACTATCCGGAAATGCGGTCGGACCTTCGCCAATCAGATTGCTCTGATAGAACGTTATCCCGGATATGTTTTCGGCGCGTC
The DNA here is from genome assembly GCA_963678305.2 of Victivallales bacterium. Classification (GTDB taxonomy): domain Bacteria; phylum Verrucomicrobiota; class Lentisphaeria; order Victivallales; family Victivallaceae. The sequence continues at coordinate 72,531 of CAXXVV010000017.1, read as the reverse complement.
CCAGCCACAGCATTACCAGTTTACCAAAGATCATTATCCTTCGCTTTATGAAAAGATCAAAAAAGCGGTTGCCGACGGCAGTTGGGAACTCCAGGGCGGCATGTGGGTTGAAGCTGACTGCAATGTTATCAGCGGTGAGTCGATGGTCCGGCAATTTATCCACGGCAAAAACTTCTATATGGATGAATTCGGGGTTGACGTCAAAAACTTATGGATTCCCGACGTCTTCGGATATTCCGCCGCCATGCCCCAGATCATTAAAGGCAGCGGCTGTAATTATTTCCTGACCCAGAAGATTTCCTGGAACCAGTACAATAAGTTCCCGCACCATACTTTCATGTGGCGCGGCATCGACGGCACCTCCGTTCTCACTCACTTTCCGCCGGAAAATACCTACAACGCCAGATGCATTCCGGAAGAGTTGTGTCCCGCACAAAACCGTTTTAACGAAGCTGAAAAAGTTGATGAGTTTATGTCGCTGTACGGTTTGGGCGACGGCGGCGGCGGCCCGCGTGACGATTATGTAGAACGCCTGATGCGTATGAAAGATCTTGAAGGCTGTCCGAAAGCTGAATTCGGTCACGCCGCCGACTTCTTTGAACGCATAAACCGTTTTGCTGACAAACTCGATGTTTGGGAAGGCGAACTTTATCTTGAGGAACATCAGGGCACTTTGACCACTCAGGCCCGGGTCAAGAAGATGAACCGGAAACTTGAGTATATGCTGAAGCACGTTGAGTTTGTTTACTCCTGCCTTCCCTTGCCGGAATATCCGGTAGCGGAACTTGATCGCCTCTGGAAGACGCTTCTGGTTAACCAGTTCCATGATATTATCCCGGGTTCGTCGATCACGCGGGTTTACAAGGAAACCAATGCGACCTATGATGAAATGTGGGCTACTTGCCAGGAACTGCTTGCCGCCGCGGCCGCAAAGTTGCTCAAACAGGATGATGCATGTATGACCTTGTTCAATTCCCTGGGCTGTGAATATCGAGGTCCGATTGCTCTGCCGGAAGGCTGGAGCAGTGCCACGGTTGACGGCGAGTGTCTGGCTTGTCAGAATGAAGACGGTAAAGTAATGGCTGAAGTATGCATTCCGGCCTATGGCTTTATCACACTCGAGAAAGCTGAATGTGTTGCCGAGGCGGTTTCCGGCTGTAATGACCTGGTGCTTGAAAACGATTATGTCCGGTATGAGTTCAATCAGGATGCCCAGCTTGTCAGCGTCTATGACAAAGAGGTCGATTATGAGTTGATCAAAGACGGTGCCACCGCAAACGTTCTGTCAATCTATCACGATGATCCGGTTCGTTTTGACGCCTGGAATATTGATATTACTTATGAAAACCAGCATCTTGAAGACGCTAGGGGAATCAGGGCGGTCAAGACCGTTGACGGTCCACTGCGCCAGATTCTGGAATTTGATTTGAAGATCAGCAATTCCACTATAAAACAGAAAGTGATCCTTGGTCACGGGCGTCGTCTTGACTTTGTCACCGAAGTGGAATGGGATGAATCCCACCGTATGCTGCGGACCAAATTTCCGGTAGATATTCATACCACCGACGCGGTTTTCGATATCCAGTACGGCTACATCAAGCGCTTCTCCGCCAGGAATACCAGCTGGGATCTGGCGCGTTATGAAGTTCCGGCCCATCGTTACGCCGATCTTTCCGATTCACAGTACGGGGTGGCTTTGCTCAATGATTGCAAATACGGTCATAAGGTCTTTGAAAGGACGCTTGACTTGACCCTGCTCCGTTCGCCTAAATACCCTGACTTCAATGCGGATATGGGATCGCATCAGTTCACTTACAGTTTGCTGCCGCATACCGAGTCGCTGCTTGATTCGAATGTGATCAATAACGCAGCGATCCTTAACCAGCCGCCATTGCGTTTTGAAGGATTCAAGGCCGGTGACGCGGTTTTGCCGTGTTCGCTGGATGCCGAAGATATTTCGCTTGAAGTATGCAAGAAGGCGGAAAAGGAAGAGTGTCTGGTTATCCGTCTGGTGGAAACCAAAGGCCGCCGTTCCAGTGGGACTCTGAAATTCAATAAGCCGATCGAGCGTCTGGTCAGAACCAACATGATCGAATGGGAAGACAACGGAACGGTCGAATTGGATAACCTGACCGCTAAAGTTGAACTCAAGCCGTTTGAAATAGTTACTTTCAAGGTCTATTGAATAAATGGCGGTAACGTTAAAAGATATTGCGGAAATCTGCGGAGTGGATATTTCGACGGTTTCGCGTGCTTTGCGCGATGACCCGAGAGTCCAGCCGCAGACCCGCAAAACGATACAGGAACATGCCGGAAAACTCGGTTATGTTCCGAACCTTGCCGCCCGCAACCTTGTTTCCGGCAAAACTTTGAATCTCTGGATGATCATTCCCGATGTAAATCAGGCGATCACCAGGGAGCCGGCCAGTTTTTTAAGTGAAAGCTTGAAGAGCAAGGGGTATGACCTGTTGCTGACTCTGTATCATCATGACGCGGACGATCTCAGACACAAGCTGCAGCGGCTTTCCCAGAATGTTGCCGACGGCGCATTTGTTATCCCGGATTCGAGTGACTGTTTCCGGGAGGCTGCCGGTTTGTTAGAGCGGGATTTCCCGTTAGTGTTTATCGACCGCGGGATGAATATTCCAAAGAGTACAACCGTGACCACTGCCAACTCGAAAGCGGCGGCCGACCTTGCGAAAAAATGTCTTGATGCCGGAGCGGACCGGTTTGTTATTCTCTTTGGTGAAAAAAATACGGCGGCCGATGCCCGTTTAAGCGGGGCGCTTGCCATACTTGATAAGCAGAAGATACCGTATATAATCGCGAGTACGCCGGATGACCTGGATATGTCTTTCATTAATACCGGCAAGCCGGCGTTTCTCGCGTCGTCCGCCGGGTATATCAGTCAGCTCACCGACAATTTATCGGGGTTAAAGTTTATTGCCGGAGTGTTTGACAACTGGATTGGATTGACTGAAGATTTTACCCATATTTTTGTTTGCAAGCAAAACTTCATGGGAATAGCCGAACAGGCGGCGAAAGTCATGCTTGAAAAAATCAAAAACCGCAAATGCAAAAGCGGGGTTATTGAAGTCCCCGCCTTAACACTTAATATATTTAAGTCTTGATGTTGGTAAATTATTGGTTTGTAGCTGTTTATGTTTTTATTATAATCAAGCGATATGATTATTTGACAATTAGATATCAACGATTATATTATCATTGAACTCACAACTTTGGAGGAATTAAAATGGATACACGAATGAAAGTCAAAGAGGAAGGTTGTTACTACCATCTTTACAATCGCATTGGCTGCTATAAGGGGGAACATCCCTTTTCCGATGTTGATAAGGAATATGGATTTAAATTGCTTGAGAATCTTTGCAGTTATTTCTTAATCGAGGTTATTTCCGCCGCCTGGATGGGTAATCATTTTCATCTGGTGGTTTACGCTCCCGGACCGGATGAACTGCCGCCGCTCGAGGTAATTGTTAAAAGGCATAACAACTATTACAAAGCAATGAAAAAAGCCTCAAAATTCAAACCGAGAAATCCGGTTATTAGTCTCGACAATCAGGCGCAATGCGAAGCAGTCGCACTCAAAATGATCGATATCAGCCGGTTTATGTCGGCATATCAGAGACGCTTCACCTGCGTTTTCAATGATACCCGTAACCGGACCGGACAATTCTGGGGCGGGCGCTTTAAAAGTACGATCCTCGAAAAGATCAATGCTTTGGCCGCTTGCGTGATTTATGTCGAACTGAACCCGGTCCGGGCCGGCTTGAAGAACGATCCGGCCGATTACAGTTTTACTACCTGGGGTCGCTACTGTAGAAACGGCAGGCATCTGTTTTATGATAATTTTGTCAAACACATGAAGCCGAATATTACGACCGGAGACACCTCAAAATGGACTGATGTCGAGTTGTTCGCGTTCTTCCGGGGCGAACTGGCGAGGATTGTGACGGCTGAATCCGGGGCCTCCAGCGAAGAAATCTATGCCGCGCGTGATAAGGCTCGTCAGAAAGAATCAATGCATGTCCGCTTCCTGCAGCGCACCCGACATTTTACCGATGGGGTAATTCTTGGATCGAAGATGTTTGTCCGACAAACCGGCAGCAACTTTGATGATGTGGAGCGAATGCACAAAAAACAATTGGCGCGCGGCATGAGTCCATCAGGAATGGCGTTGTATTGTTTTCGCAAGCTGATAAATTGATAAATCAAGTCAAAACGAATTCTGTGGTTATCTCCACTTTCAGTTCAGTTCCTTGCGTAAGTGTTTTGGCGCATCCGCCGCAGGCTTCGATTTCCATAAAACCTGACGGATCGCAATAAACGCTCAGCTTTACACCTTTTTCAGATGGCTGTTCTGTCGGTGGCGCATCAATGATATCAATGTAATCCTGATCAACCGGTAAATCTTCTGCATACCTTTTGACCCGGAAATTGTCGCTGATGTATTCTATCCACGGTACATTCCGGCCAAGGGCAATTTGAAAACGCTGCGGCGTTTCAGTATTTACCACATATATCCCGTCCTGCACTCTGCGTTGCGACTCACTTGAATCGTACAGATCCCATATTTCATCCGGGGCAGGCGACGGCATGATCACTTCGCCGCCGGGTCCGGAATCAAACTGGCACAAAGACCAGGGCGCAAGCAGAAATTCTCCTTCATCCAATTCCCGGGTTCCGATATAACGGATTACTTCGGTAACATTCTGGATGAGCTTGTCATCAGACGCCAGAATGTGAATATGGCGTTCAAACTCGCAGGGAATACCGAGTTGCCGACTGTTTATCAGATCGATTTCCGCACGCATTACCGCGGAGTTTTCCGTTGATGCGACAATTTCCCAGACCGCGCCGGTGATAGCCGGGGGAACCCGCCAGGAGCCGGAAGCGTACTCATAACCGAAACAGGTTCCTTCCGGGGCCGGCCATAGGGTGTCGCCGCCGGGATTAAGGAATCCGGATTTGTTGCTGCGGTTGAGGATCGCGTCGGGAACAACGCGATTCAAAACCTGCCCGTCAAGTACCGCGAAAAGTCTGCCTTCGAGATCGAGTCCGCAAATGATCCCGTTCTCCGGCGTTCCGACTATGTGAGCGCGGCGTGATGCCGTCTTCATCAGTTCGATCAGTTTGTATCCGGTCATGATTCAAGCGCCGCAATCATATCACGCAAAATAATATCTTTGGCCCGGTTGCCGTATTCAAGACAGGCTTTTTTCGCGCCTTGGGCATACCATTTTTCTTCCGAAAAACGGGTCATGTCAACGCAATTCGGGACAAACGCCATCATCAGCGAGGTCTCCTGTTCGCCGGCGTGGTCGATTGGAAATTCCGCCTGGGCTTCCGCGCTCATGAAAGGATGTATCTTGATCCAGTTGAAAGGATTGTCGCCCTCGGCGTTATTTTCATAATAATCGGCGGACGAGTTATCGCCCCACCAGTCTTCGCCGCGTTCGCGTTCAAGGAATGCAAAGGTTTCCTGGCGCGCCGCCAGCTTGAATGAAAGGTCGGTCGGCATGCCGGCCGCAAAGTTTTCGCTCTGGTGGTGAATGAACACGTGAATATTCCTGAACCCGATACGCAGCATGTTGTAGAACAACTGACGCGCGAACGGCTGCAGAACTTCGGTGTTGATGTGAACTGAACCGTTGCGTTCGGGTTTTTCCACGACGTAACTGCTGGCTCCGTAATAGAAAGTCGGGAAGATTACCAGCGGCATTTCCTGTTCCAGAATATGCAGGGCGCTTTCCGGCAGGAGCGTATCCACGCCGGGAGTCAGGTGTTCGCTGTGGTATTCGAGGACCCCGACCGCCAGCGCGACCGGGGTGTTATTGTCAATGGCTTCCCGGATTTGGTCCGGGAACATTCTTTCATAGCGCATATCTAGCTCCTCATTTTATATAGGGAATTTACCTTGTCAAACCTTGCAGTTCGACTGGACACCGGTGAAAAATCAGCAGTCGATTTCAATGATATCCATATAGGTGCCTTTATTCAGCATTTCGGCGGGGCCGGATTCGCTGACTCTGAGGCCGTTTTCCCAGCGTAAACCGAAATCTTCATCATGGAAGAAGGTGTCCGCCTGGAAAGTCATATCGGGCTCCAGGATATAATCGCTGATTGACTCCATCCACGGCTGTTCCACTTCCATCAGGCCTAAACCGTGGCAGGGGCCGTACAGATAGTATTTTTCCATTCCGGCTGCCTTGACCATTTCCTCATATTTGATCGTAACTTCCTTGGCCACAGTTCCAGCCCGGACAAGTTCAAAGGTTTTGTAGTGCATTTCTTTCCCGAACTCAATCAGGCTGCGCTGCCGGTCGGTCATTTTTCCAAGACAGATCGGGCGTCCGACGGATGGCGAATAGCCGTCTACTTTCCCGCCGACGTTGATTTGAACAATATCGCCTTTTTCAAGTTTGCGATGAGTGCCGCGGGAAATGGCGTTAGTGGTTTTCTTGCCGCCGAAGGAATAAATCGTATGGGCTTCGCATTCAGCTCCGTTTGCGTAAATCGCATTGATTGCAACCCCGGTCAACTCCAATTCGGTCATGCCGGGTTTTACCGCTTTAAGCATGGCGTCGAGGGCGATCTCGCCAATGCGCAGTCCTTCGCGCAGGCAGGCCAGTTCGGCGGGAGATTTTACCGCCCGGAGTTTTGTCGTAATATGGTCGGCGTTGACGATTTCCGCATTAGGGAATGCCTCTTTTAGTCCTTCATACATTGCCATATTCGTGCAAAGATATCCTGCCACGCCGATGCGTTTTACGGTCTTGACGCCGATTGAGTCGAATACGTCATTGAAACTGCTTCCCGCATGACCGGGATAAGCTGGATTTGCGGTTTCGCGGTAATGCCTTACCTTGTGAATATTCTCCATCGGGCTGCGTCCCGCGGCAAATTCGCCGGATTCCAATCCCACCATCAATGCGGATTTGCCGGACGGGGCGATTGCTACTCCACCCATCTCAAAAAGCGGCCAGAAAGCTGAAAAATATCTGACATTTGACGCGTCCGCGTCACTTGAATTGGCAACCAGGACATCAAACCCGGCTTCAGCGATTAATTTAGCGGCGCGGGTTCTGCGTGCGGCATACTCTTCAATCGGGATAATTGGTCCATTACTCATTTTCTGTTCTCCTGTTTTATGTTAATTGTTTAAACTGTTGCGAATTGTACTTGCGCCACTGAGGACACGGGGGATCACGGCGAAGGGTTTTAGTTTTCAGCTTAAGCTGAAAAATAAAAAAACTTTTTCGCGAATTTTCGTGTTTTTCGTGGTTAATATTTGCATTTCGCATGACTTTTATGTTAGTTGTTGTTTAAGAGCTTCAATTTTATTGGCAATCATTTCTTCATTGAACATATACGCGTGGGCCTCGGAATGATAACCTTGACGTTTGTCGGAGGCGACGACCGGTTTGATCGCTTCAAGTACGGCCAGTTCGTCTTCCGCCACGGTCTTGTAAGCGGCCAGTTTGTCATCGGACCAGTCGAGGCGCATTTTGTAGAATTTGAACGTGTTCAAGGTGCTGTGGAAACACGCGCCGCAAATTCTGGCGTTTGTCAGTTCGGCGACGGCGTGTTCGTCGTCGCTTCCGGCCAAAGCCTGTTCCAACTGTTCTACTCCCTTTTGCCAGACGGCTGACAACTTTTCAAAGCCGGCCAGAACCTCGTCCAGCGTGAAATCGGTCAGACAGTCTTTGAGTTCGTCGCCGCGTTCATCATCGAGCCAGGCGCGGCCGGCGGGGATCTTATTCAAAGGTTCCGGACGTGGAACGTAGGCAAGCGAATAGTTGGTCGGGCCGACGTATAGATAAGGAATGCCGAACGGATAGTTGAGCATCGCGTCGGCGAAAGTATACCATGCGTTCATGACTCCTGCCGGATTGCAGCCGGGCAGATAATCGGTAGCGAAAGTCTGCAATGCGTCCTGTTCGCTATCCGGACATTCCGGCGAGAGGAAGTAGTTGAAGCCGGCTGTATTGGCGCTGAGCATGTTGCCGAAGTTCCAGCAGCCCATATAACCGATGATGTTATTTTTCCGGATATAATCCGCCTTTTTGAACAGATTGCCCAGCAGCGGCAGATTGACTACGGTCGCCAGTTCGTGGGTCGTGGCGAATTGAAGTTTGGTTGCGGTTTTCAATCCGAGCTTTTGAGCGACTTCAAAGCCCTCTTTGCATTGTTCCGAAGGTCCGGCGTAAGAGATCGAATATTCATTGACCACGGCGTTCTTCTGGCCGCAGTAGTCCTGAAAACCGCCGCGTTCGAATCCGAGCATCAAGGTAACATCCTTCGGAAGTTTTTCAATTACTTCCGTACAAGGGATTTTGTAATAAAATGACCATGACCAGTTCCAGGCCCAGATCTGCATATCGTCTGAAACCGCCCGGATGCCGTCCCGCATCAGCGTGATTATTTCGGAAATAATGTCGGCCGGCTGACGTTCTTTACAGAGTGGACAGGAGGTCTGACGTTCAATTATTTCGCCTTTGGCGTCAAGCGTCATCCCGCTGTGGGCGACGCAGTGACTGGAATATTCCGATGCGGTGATCATGATAATTCCGCCGATATCCGGCAACGCGGCGGCCAGTCGTTCCGAAGCGTCGCGCAGGTATTCCTTTACTTTCGGTTTGGAGGTGCAGAAACAGCGAAAATCGATAAAGTCGGTACTGGTATCGCCAAGCTGGGCCGATTCAATATGGCCGCCGACATCGTCCGGATGATCTTTCCAGAATGCGTGATCTGTCGGCAATGCGCGTGGCGGCTGCATATACAGATAAACTTTTATGCCGTGTCTCCCGGCGCGGTAAATCAGTTTCCGCAGTGCGGCCAGATGCATTTCCGAATGCAAACCGAGTTCCGGCAGAACCGGTGAAAAAACGACTTGATGCAGCAGCGTATGAACCCAGATACCGTTGAATCCGGCGGCGGCGATCCCCGCCAGTTCTTCGTCGGTATAGACTTGCTCGGCAATATAGGTTTCCGAGGATTGTTCGTTTTCTACTCTTACCCGGGTTCCGAACGGACTGTACGGTGAGCGCCAGATTCTGATGGTGTCCATCTTGATATTTCCTTATATCTTTTTTAGAGGTCTCTTTCGTAAGTATAATGTCTTTTCACTGCTTGTCAATATGATTTTCTAAAGAATATCGATTTATTTTATATTTTATACTTGATTATTTATAAATCAGCATATATAATTAAATCGATATAATTTGTCCGTACGACGGACGGCGATGGCCCGCTTCATACTCCGCACTTCGTGCTGCGGAAGCGGAAAATCCGTGCGACGGATGGCTATGGCCCGCTTCATACTTCGCACTGTGTGCTGCGGAAGCGGAAATAAATTGTGTCATTCTGGATTATTAAAAATAGATATTTAAATAACGTAAGGAAGGCAGCATGGCTGCAGGAAAACCGGAAAAATATACCGCGATTGCTCGTGGGATTGAAAGACTGATTGTTGAACGGCAATTAAGAAAAGGTGACAAACTGCCTTCAGAGCGCTCTTTGGCGGAGCAGTTTGAGGTTACACAGTTGACAGTTCGCCGGGCGTTGGCGGCGCTGGTAGAACAGGGGCGGATTCACAAGGAGCCAAGTCGCGGCAACTTTGTGGGGCCGGCTCCCCGGCAGTCTTCGGGCTTGGGTCTGGTCGCTTTTCTGGTGCCGGAACATGAAATTTATTTTTACAGTGTCTTTGCCGCGCTGGAGAAGGAATTGTCCGCGGCCGGGCTGCATCCGGTGGTTCATATTACCGGTTCCAGTGTGGCCAAAGAGGAATCGCTGCTGCGTTATTTTGAAGCTAACGGTTTTGACGCGGTTATCGCTGTTCCCAATGCCGAATGCGCTGGCGTCTATGCTGAAATGCTGACCCCGGTGGTGTTTTTTGACAACCGGATCAAGGAGCTGGATATTCCGTCGGTCATTTCCGATGACTTCGGCGGCGCGTTCAGTTTGACCGAGTATCTTATCAGTATGGGACACTGCCGGATCGCCCATATCGGCGGCGGCGATGATTTGACCGCGAAACAGCGCCTTTCCGGTTGGCGTGACGCGTTGAAAAAACATCAGATCGAAGTCGATGAATCGCTGGTCATGGTGAACAGTTATTCGCGTGACTGGGGGTACTATGCCGCGCGGGAAATGCCCCGGGAAAATCCGCCGACCGCGCTGTTCTGTGCCAATGATACCCTTGCGGCCGGAGTTATACGTTATCTGCACGAGCATAATTTGAACTGTTCGGTTACCGGATTCGGCGATACTGAAATTGCCGGTGACCTCGATCTGACCAGTGTCAGCCAGTCCTGTGATCTGATTGCCGCCAATATCTGCCGGATTGTGATGCGGCTGCTTCGCCATGAAAAACCGCTGCGCCGGGAAAACATTATTGCCGCCGCTCCGGTTATCCGTAATTCCGTGAAAAGACTTAATCCTTGAGATTTATCTGGAATTAATAAGTTGCCACGAATTACACAAATTGCACTAATCAGTTGGAAATACTGAGGAAAAGTATAAAAAAACTATTTTTCTTTCTTACCATTTCTGCGAAGCAGAAAAAACTCATTCTGTTATTCGTGCAATTCGTGGCTGCCTTTTACTGGTGCAGGGCCCTTGTTGTATTATCAACAAATGTATACCTTGCTGTAAACATTTATCAACTCTTTATCTGTTGATTTATACTTGTATGTCAATTACAATATAAGTAAATCAATCAACAAAAAAGGAATTGTAAGATGGATAAGCTCAAACAGGAATTGCGTGATTACTATATAAATTTCCGGGCGGGAGATATTGAAAAAACGGTGCCGGCGGCTGATCGCGCGGCGCGGGAAAAGATTATCGCCGATATGGATAACTTTCTGGCGGCTAACCCGGATATCGATCCGGCTTTGCTCAAGGCCAGGCTGTACGAGGAGATAGCAGAGAATTTTGTTCCGAAAATTTTTCCGCACAGTCCGTTTTTCTATGAAATGGGTATGCGTTCATCCGAACATTGGGGAATTCCGCTTGATACTTTCTGTCAACCCGCCAGCTGGATGCATAATCACTTTCGTCCCCTGCTGACCGATACGCCGGAAAGAGCAGGTTTTCTAGCGCTGAACCTTTATTCACGGCTTGAAGGAACTCCGGTTCTGTGGACCGGTAGTGTCGGGTTTGACGAGGATCATCATTGTCTTGGATACACCATGCTCCTGCGTTCCGGGGTCAACGGAATACTCAAGCGGATTGCCGCTAAGCCTGAACGTTCTCCGGAGCTTGAGGCGATGGAAAAAGGATGCCGCGCCCTCCTGAAAGTTGCTGCGCGTTTCCGGGAGGAAGCGTTGCGAATGCTGGAAACCGAAACCGAACCTGAAGTCATTGAAAACCTCCGGCTGATCGCTGACGCCGCGATCCGGATTCCGGCCGAACCGCCGCGCTCCTTTTACGAGGGCTTGGTGATGATGTGGTTTTTGCGAGAGGTCGTCGCGTCGCTTGATAGTATTGGAATATCGGTCATCGGTCATCCTGACCGGTTGTTGATAGACCTGTATAACGCCGATCTTGAGGCGGGGCGGATTAATGAGGATAAAGCCCGTAAACTGCTTGCGCAGTGGATGCTGCCGAATGACGTCAAGACTTTTGCCCGGGAAAGGGAGTGGCCGGAAACCAGTACGTGTATGATGCTTGGCGGCTGTGACCGGGATGGAAAGCCGGTCTGGAACGATTTGACCCGGATGTTTATCGAGGTACATTGTGAACATGATTTGATCAATCCCAAATTGAATTGCCGTTTTAATTCCAAATCCCCGCAGGAATATCTTGACCTGATCGCGACAATGAATCTTGCCGGTCACAATAATTTCGCGTTGCTTAATGACGACGTGCTGATTCCGGCCCAGATGAAATACGGCAAGTCGGTTGAGGATGCCAGTCTCTATGTCAACGGCGGCTGTCAGGAAACGATTTGCGAAGGCGTCGAACACAGCGCCGGAGCCTATTATTACTTCAATATTGTCGAGCTGCTGCATCTGGTCTTCACCGGCAATAAATGCGATGCGGCGATTCTTCCGGAAATGGTGAGAAATGCGCTGCCGGTGAGAATGGGCGAGGCAACTGATTTTGAGGATTTTTACCGTCACTTTACGGATGAATTAAAACGGATGATCGGGCAGGGGGCGGCCTGGAGCGTTTTCAACGGCGTTAGATTTCCCCGGATCAATCCGTGTCCGCTGTTTTCCACTTCACTGGAAGGCTGCATTGAAAAAGCCGAAGACTATACAGCCGGTGGCGCCAAATACAATCCGTCCGGTGTCACGCTGGTCGGCTTGGCCGACGCGGTTAATTCCCTGATGGCGGTCAAACGTCTGGTGTTCGAAGATAAACTGGTATCGTTTACCGAACTTCAGGAAATCGTCGCAGCCAACTGGGCCGGACAAGAGGACCTCCGGCAGCAAGTACTTAATTGTCCCCGGTTCGGTCACAGCATCGCGGAAGTTGACGGCCTCGCGGCACGTTTTACCGCCGATATCGCGGCATTCGTCCGTACGGTCCCGAACGAGCGCGGCGAACATTTCCAACCCAGCTTCTTTGTCTATTGGACCTTTAAAACCCTGGGCAACCGGACCGGAGCCACTCCGGACGGGCGGCGCGACGGCGATATGTTCAGTCAGGGTATTGCCCCGCATCGCGAACACGCGCCGAAGAATCTGACCGATATTATTACTTCGCTCCGGGCAATCGACTTTACCGATTATCCCGGCAACGCGGTACTGGATATTCAACTGCCGTCCGGCGGCAGGATTCCGGTGTCGATGCTCTCGTCTTTCTGCCGGGTTGCGGCCGATGCGGGTATCCCGACCCTGCAATTGAATTGCGTCGATGCCGCCACCATGCGCGCCGCCCAGGAACATCCGGAAGAATATCCGAATCTCCTGGTCCGCATTTCCGGTTTGTCGGCAATTTTTGTCCAGCTCGATAAAGAGGTCCAGGACGAACTGATCTCCCGCGCCAACTATGCGGTCTGAGAAAACTGAATATCCAACATCCAACAAGGAATCTCCAATAACCAAGTATAGGCGCAAATGCTCCTTAATTGTAGGAGCCGGGATCTGAACGGCGAATTCTTAATGGATAAGGCTGTGTTTATTTTATTCTAAATGCTTTTGCCGGTATAGTCCGGATACTGACATTTTGGAATGCGGTTAGATTTAACCGCTTTGGCGCTGAAATATGTCAACCGCCATAGTTGTTCGCAACTAAGTTGCGGCCGATGATGCCGACACTTCAACTATGGCAAAATCTTGCCATGAATAATCTTTTTCGATTGGCAAACCCGATACCCAAAGCGCTTAAATCTAAGCGCACTCCAAAAAGGTCGGCGTCACGGTCAGAATGTTTATTTTCTTGCGTGGGCAAGCAGTTTGCGGCGGAGGAGGGCGCTGATGTGTTTGTCCGGTAGAATATCCCGGTTGGTTTCGTGAAAATAAGCAAAATCTTCCGGGTTGTCTTCAAGGTAACGGTTCATATAGCCGTTCAGTTCAACTCCGACCGCGGCGCTGCGGGAAATCCCGGCTGTACAATGAATGATCATCGGCAGACTGCAATCTATACGCTCGATGAATTCGATAATCGCTTCCGCGTGTTCTTCTGAGAACATATTTGGGTGGATTTTTCCGTCGAGCGGGAGTATATCGTCAAAATAAAGGATCAATAAATTATCGCGATGAAGGTTTTTTTCGCTGAATGGCGGCGTTTCAGAGTTGCATGAGTTAATTGATATGACGTTGTGTCCGGAAAAAATTAAATCTTCCTCCGGTGTTCCCATTATGGCTTCAAAGAAAAAACGTCTGTGAACATCAATTTTCATAATCAGCCTGAGTAATATTAATTTTAGCCACGAATTTCACGAATTTCACGAATAAATTTTTTCACCACGGAGTCCACGGAGAAAACCCGGAGTAGTTAAAGATTACATTATTATTAGTTGGAGATTAGTCTTTGTTTAATAAGTGATTGTTCCAATATCACTATCCATCATGAAAAGAAAATTATTATTTTGTATTTTTCTTATATGATTGTTTTATTAGGCTGAGAATATACTCAAGGTTGTCATCAGAATTTAAGGAAATTTCATAGTCCCCGTTACCATGATGACCAGTCGTTGACACGTCGCGCATAATTTTTTTGGGATCATCCAGTTGGCCTTTGTTGAGATTTACCCACATTTTCAATGCCTTTTTCTGTAGTTTTATATCGACGATATTTGAACCAGCTATAAAAGCCATATACAATTTGTTGGGCTTAACATCTATATCGCCAAGGTTTATAATAGCTTCTTTGAAGCGGAAATAGAGTTCTTTTATGGCTTCACCAGCATATGCAAGATGGTCATCTTCTGTATATACTTTAACTTCCTGAATGACTTCGTCAATTGATGAGTTGCTTGGGGATATCGTCTTAATACTCTCTTGGGCTCCAGTATTTTGAATTTGGTCATAGAAAACAGTGTCATTTGCATATCGCTTAACTTCCCACAACTCAATAGGTAAATCTTTGAAATTTATTGCTTCACGTTGGTAAGAAGTAAATGACGGAGCGACGAACATCACACGCGATTGTGACCAGTCAATATCACTTCGCATTAATGTTGAGTTTTTATTTTCATTATATTCAAGGATAAAATCTGCTTTATTGTTAAGCATTAAAGACAGATATGCGTATCCTTGATCAATGACACTGAAGTTTTTATCTCTTTTATACTCAATGATAACGAAAGATTTGGATATTCTATCAAATGCAAGTGTATCAATTCTGAATTTCTTGAGTGCAAATTCAGTTTTAACAAAATCAAGATTGAATATGTACTGTAAATTGGCTTCTGTGAGTATCTGCATTTCTTTTTCGAGTTCGAAGGGTTTTTCTTTAATTGTTATTAAGGTTTTATCAATTTTAAACAATGGCATCGTAAACCTCCTTTAGAAATGCAGTTACTCTGCATGATATAAATATGTTTGCTTGTAATAATCGCTAGTACATTAGTGTATTATTTGGTGAAAGTCAAACGCTGGATTAATTGAAATTAGAACGAAGCGTAGTGTAGAGGCCGGCAGAATGCCGGAGCGCAGCGTCAATTAGTTGTAAATATTCTATTACTCCGGCTGATAATAACCTTGCTTTATATGTCGCCCCTTCAGGGCTTTAGATGTTTTTAAACTGTTCCCGGGGTTCAATCGCTACGCTCAATCACCCCGGGCTGTTGCTATGTGCCGCGCTTTCAGCGCTATTCAATAAATGCAATATGATTATATGCCGGATTAATAATTACATTTGCTCTGTGTTTTTCCGTGGATTCCGTGGTGAAAAAGGATTTGGTATATCCATAGCGGATTTTTATTGAAATAATTTGCGAAAAAATGGAAAAGACGCGTGAGATTGTCATGGAGACTGCGGATCGCTATTGAAAATAGCTGTTTCAGGTTATATTGTAGGTAGTATTATTAATTAGAACGAAGCGTAGCGTAGAGGCCGGCAGCATGCCGGAGCGCAGCGGCAATTAGGATGGAGGCGAAGCCGTATAGGCCGGCAGGATGCTGGAGCGCAGCGTCAAATGGGTGACGAAATCTGCTTATTGTTGACTGTTGACTGTTAACTGTTGACTGTGGACTAATATATAAGGAATGTTATGGACAGGATCGGCGATTACAGGATTATTGAACATATCGGGCACGGTGCGATGGGGTCGGTCGAGAAAGCCCGTTCTCCGGAAGGTAATATAGTCGCGGTCAAAATATTGTATCCGCAATTCGCGCTCGAAAAGGATTACGTCAAACGTTTCAAACGCGAAGCTGAACTCGCCCGCAAGCTGGCCCATCCCAATGTGGTAAAAATCCTTGACGTGGACGAGGACCCTCAGACCCATCGACCATTTATCGTAATGGAATATATCGAGGGGCAATCGCTGGCTGAGGTATTGCATGATACCGAAATGAGTCCTGAAGGACGAGGCCCGCAATTATTCTCGGTCGGCGAGACGATCAGGATACTGCGGCAGTTGGCCGGGGTCCTGCAGGCCGCCGACGATCTTGGACTGGTGCATCGCGACATCAAACCGCAGAACGTGCTGCTTGACTGGAGCGGCAACGCCAAGCTGCTGGATTTCGGTTTTGCCAAAGATATCGATTCATTGTTGTCGGTACTCAGTATTACCGGTCAGCCGATCGGAACGCCGCCTTATATGTCGCCGGAGCAGCACGAGGCCAGCAAGGAGATAGATATCCGGTCGGACCTTTATTCTCTGGGCTGCACCGCGTACCAGATGTTGACCGGGGAACCGCCGTTTATCGGCCCGTCCGGGGCTGCTTATGCCCGGCAGCATTGCGACGATATTCCGGTGCCGGTGATCAAACGCAATCAGGATTGCCCGCTTAATTTATCCCAGGTAATTGACCGGCTGCTGGCGAAAGATCCGGCGGACCGGCATCAGACCCCGGCCGAACTGATCGAGGATCTCAACCGGGTCGAACGCGGGGAGGCGCCGGTAAAACTGCACAGGGCGAAAAAATCCAGATCGTTGCTGCCTAAAAGCACTTACCTGGTCGCGCTGGGAGTGGCGCTGGTCTGTATGGGATTGTTCTACGGGCATATCAAATACCGTTCGATGAACGCGATGGACAAGGTCAATGAAGCGCTGGCCGCCGCCCGGCAACTGGCGATAAAGCATGATTACGACGGCGCGAAAGAAAAGCTGGACAAGGTTATTTCGGAATACATCATGGATAATCCGAAACAGGTGGAGCCGGCAATTAAAATGCGCGATAAAATCTTAAAAGAATATGCCGCGTGGCGGGGGCAACTGGACGAGATGACCAAGCAGGACAAACTGGCAATGGCGGTCAAGTCTGAAGCGGAAAGGGCGCGTTTGCGCGAACTGGCCGAAAAGCAGCGCGAACAGGAACTTGACAACATGTTGAAAAACGCTGAACGCTGGTCCAGGGATGAAAACCGGGTGAAAAGTGCAGCCGGGTTGATCGAGAAGGCTTATGATTTGTGTAATACTGATGATGAACGCGCGAAAGTCGCTGCGGTCGCAAAAAAGGTCAACGAAGCGTTGGCGAAACGCCGGCCGTGGGCGGTACTGGCGGATTTTACTATCGACGAGTCGGTCAAGGCGGATATAACCGGGGCCGCGGTGGCGATTAAATTCGAGCAGGTGATGGGCGGCGATTTCCGGCTGGTGACGCGGCGTCAGATATCAAAAGCGTTGAAAGAGCTGCGTTTTCAATCGAGCGATCTGGTGGACAGTCGCAAGGCCGAACGGTTCGGTAAATACGTTGGCGCTGAATACCTGATCACCGGGAATGTGGTACAGCTGGGGCGTGAGATTACAATCGCGGTGCAGTGTTTCGATATAGAAACGGGCGAGATCAGCCGGACCGCGGAAGTTTCGGCTACGGATGTGGATGATCTCAACTACATGATCCGGGAGGCCGCGGATATTTTGAATATGCCGGAGGAGAAAAAGCGTTCCTATCTGGATTTGAAGTATAAGTATGAAGATGCTTTGCAGGAGGGTTTG
This sequence comes from Victivallales bacterium, assembly GCA_963678305.2. GTDB lineage: Bacteria > Verrucomicrobiota > Lentisphaeria > Victivallales > Victivallaceae. The sequence goes on along the minus strand of CAXXVV010000017.1, from coordinate 54,950 downwards.
AAAGCGTTTAATACCGGTGATTACATCACCGCCGAGAAAAAATTCAAGGAGGCGCGGATCATCAAACCTTCGAAAGAGATTGACGATCTGGTCAGTAAGGCTGAAATCAATGTGCTGGGGCAGCAGTTGCGGGAGGATTCAAAAGAGCGTTACCGGGCCGCCATCAAAAAAGGCAGCGAGGAACTCGGGATGAAACGCTGGTACGAAGCGGAAAGGTATTTCCGGACGGCGTTGAACGTGAACGGCTATGCCAAAGATTCATTTGCGTTGGACGGACTGGGTAAAGCCCGGGCCGGGATTGTTGCCCAGGAGCGGAGAAACGCGTATGACGCTTATAACGTCATCATGAAATCGGTGACAAAAGTCTACAAGAAATTGAAAAAGCAGGGCGATAAGGTGACAAACGGTTTTGCGGAATGCGCGGCCCAGAAAGCGAAGATCGATATATTGAAAAAGTCGAAGCACTGGAAATATTTGTCTACGGCCCAGAAAACAACACTGGACAAAATCTACAATTATTTCGGAAGCCTGGGGAAAGGGTATGCCGCAGTTTTGGCGGAAGACAAGTTTGAGAAACTGTATGAAAGCGTTCTGACTGAATTCAGATTGTTTCAGGATACAAATTCGACAATGAGCCAGAGCAAGTACCGGGAATTGCTGAGGAAATTACAGAGCTTCGCCGATTCAAGTCACTATAAGTATTTGAGCAACGACGACAAACGCAGCTTGTCTGAATTAAGAAATCTGCTGTCGGAATACCAGAATAAACAGAATTACAGTACGACTTATTTTTCCAACAAGACCTATTCCTATTGGAATTCATCCAAACAGCGTTATGACCGCAGACGCAAACACAGGTCTTCAGGCACAGTGATTATCATTAACGGGCCGAAGAACAACGGTTCCGGTAATTCGAATAAGCCTCCTCCGTCCGGATCTGGTAATTCCGGCGGTTCCACTGTCGATACCGACCGTCTTAACAGTATGTTCAAGCCCAAGCGGGAGCCGGCGCAACGGCGTTTTTGACGTTTGAGCCCATAATGCTGACATTTTCTGTGCAAGGCCCGCCCCACTTCGCCGTCAACTTGCAATTAAAACCGGTCTGTTTAAGGGACTTTTGCGAAATATTTTTTGTTTTTTATTGTTTTTGTTTTACTTTCACACAATAAAAAAATCTGTTATGCGTTATTTTGTCAGGTCGATTCGGATGATCCTGATCGCGAAAAAAATCTTTTAAGGAGAGAAACATGATGCGCAAACTGATGATTGTGCTGTTGGCCCTCGGATTTGTAAGTACTGCGGCACTTGCAGAAGGAAAAAAACGTAATAAGAGAGTCAAGAAGGAAGTGACCGCTGAGCAAAAAGCCAAAAACGAAGCCAGATTAAAAAAATTAGTGGAACGGCTGAAAAAAGAATATCCGGAAGAAGTGGCTAATTATGAAAAGCTGATGGCTGACGGCAAGGAAAAAGAAGCGAAAACCGCTTTGCATGCAATCCTTAAAAAACGTGAGCTGGCAAGATTGGATAAACTGGCGGAAAAATATCCCGATCAAGTCGCAAATATCAAAAAATTGATGGAAGACAAGAGCAAGGAAGGCCGCAAAGCCCTGCGTGAGGCCAAGAGCGAGTTGTCGAAACAAATAAAGGAAGACAATAAAAAGGCTAGAAAACCTAAGAAAGCCAAAAAAGCCAAAAAGGCTGAAACTACAGAAGACGACGCGTAATCCGGTTTCTGTATAAAAAATGTCAAAAAGGCAGCGGTCAAACCGCTGCCTTTTTTTGTTGTATGTATTGACAGGACGGAAAGTAGAATATATAATAGAGTGTAGCGAGGTAAGCGAGAGAGGTTTTTTTATGTCCGGAGAAGGTGAAAATTCGCACTTCAGTGAGCTGTGCAGGCAGATGGTTGACGCAATACACGGCAAACGGCTTGCGGGGAGATTGCCGGGAAGGCTGAAACTTGCTATGAAATTCAAGACCAGCCCGTTTCATATCAAAGAGGCTCTGCATGAGCTGCTGCATTTGGATTTAATCGAAAAGCATTCGGAAAAACATTACCGCGTAAAGTACAAAGGACGGGTGGCTGTCCTGTTTATGAATCGCCGGATCAGGCGAGAACACTACGATCATCCGCAACTGGTATTCGGTTCATTGCTTGATGGAATCGAGAAAAGACTTGCTAAAAGCGGCCGTAAGGTGCAAGTGCATTTGATCTCTCCCGGTCAGCGGGAATTTATTGACCTGCTGGAACGCGAAGTCGACGCTTTTATAGTGGTCACCGCTTTAAATATTTTCAAGGACGATTTCAGAGTGTTCAACGGATATCCCTGGGTGCGCGCGATGGGGAGTCCGGCTGCGGACACCCCGGTCGCGCATGTTACGTACGACAACGACGCGATCGGGCGGATCGCGGCGGATTACCTGTTGGAAAAGGGATGCCGGCGGTTTGTGTTTTTCGGCAGCGCCAATAATCATTTGTTTTTTTCCCGTTTGAAAAAATTCCAGGACCGGGTGGTTGAAGCCGGGCGTTATTGTATGGAACACGTGGAGGTTGATATCAATATTATGCCGGAGGAGGAAATAATGAAACGCGCAGTCAGGGCATTTGCGCCGATGGTCGGCTGCGATGATCCGATAGGAATCTTCAACTCGGCCGATATTTATGCCCCGACCCTGTATCAGGCCTTGCTCTCTCTCGGTTTCAAGCCGATGCATGACATTCAAATAGTTTCCTGTGATAATAATGAGGAATATTTGAAGAACCTGACAGCGCGTCCGCCTTCTATTGATATTAAAATGCGGGAAATAGGAACAACGGCGGCGGAAATGGCACTTGGCGATCCTGATTCAAATGAGAAAATCATCTTGACGCCGGAGCTTAAATTCTGACAACCGTCATACAATTTTTAAAATTCTGTTGCATTACTTTCGATCTGGTCATTAATCCCTTGAGGGCGAAACTCCGTTGAGCCGGACATGCCGCGCAGACGGTCGGCTCGAGGGACTCTCGCTTTCCACAAAACCTTCGATCTGATGCTTCATCCCTGAAGGCTGTGATATTATTTCTATTTTTTCTAAAATGGCTATTGACAGGGAAGAGTGAATGTTGTATAATAGTAACACAACTGAGTTATTAATTAAAAAGAATGAGTAAAGATGCCGAATTCAAAAAACAGTCCCGGAAGAAAGAGCAGTTTGCGCAATAATTTGCGAGATTCTATTGCACTGGCGATCCGTTCCGGGGTATATACCGAGAAAATGCCTGGAGTAACTCAGTTGGCGCATGAATACTCGGCTAATCCATTAACGGTGCGGCGAGCCCTGGACGAACTGGAAGATTTGGGATTGATCGAAAAGCGGCCACGGGTCGGTACTTTTGTCAAACACCGGAGACGCGTGGCGCTGCTGTTTTTCAACCGGGATATTAATGAAGCTGATAAATCTTCCTCTTTATATGTGTTCGGAGAAGTCTTGCGCGGGATCGAGGCATATATGGAACGGTTCGGTATAGCAGTCCAAACTCATTTGGTTTCCCCGGAAAATACTAAACTGATTAATAAACTGAAGCAGGATGTTGACGGTTTTATTGTCATAACCGCTTTAAATGTAAAAAGAAATGATTTCGATATTCTATCGGACGTTCGCTGGGTAAGGGCAATGGGCGGTATTCACACTTATACCCCTTCCGGCCATGTTACCTATGATAATAATGCGGTTGGCCATCTGGCGGCTGATCAACTTATCGGGCAGGGCTGCGAAGAGTTTATTTATTACGGCAGTGCGACTAATTATTTGTTTAAAACCCGTCTGGATACGTTCCGGGAGCGGATTCTGGAGAACCGCAGGCTGACTTTCAAACATATTGAAATAGATATTAACACAATGTCTGCGGGAGAGATTATGGAGCGTAGCGAGAGGGCGTTCAAAGCAATGATTTCTCCCGGCAAAATCACCGGTTTGTTTATTTCCGCCGATATGTATGCTACTCCGGTTTATCAAGTCCTTTATTCTATGGGGATTCGCCCCGGAAAGGATATTGAAATTGTTTCCTGTGATAACAATTCATATTATTTGAATGGTTTGCACCCTAAACCGCAGTCAATAGACATCAGGATGCTTGATATTGGCCTGAGGGCGGCAGAGATGTTGCAATCGCCCGGAGCGAAAATGGAAAAAGTAGTTTTAACGCCGGAACTCTCCGTTGAAAAAGCGGTTGAGCTGGCAGTAGTGAATTAACATAAATTACCTTTAATGAAAACAGGAAGGAATGGAAACATGAAGAAAATGTTCACATTGATCGAGTTACTTGTTGTGATTGCGATTATTGCAATTCTCGCCAGCATGTTGCTGCCGGCTCTCAATCAGGCCCGTGATAAGGCAAAGTCGGTAAAATGCGTTAACAACCTGAAGCAAATCGGTTTGGCATTCGCGCAATACGGAGATGATTATAATGGCTGGTTTATGAATACCAATAATTATAATTACACCTGGAGCCTTTATTTGAGGAAGAAGGAACTGCGCAATTCAGTTACCGGGCTGGGCTATATCAGCAATGACATGCTGTTCCATTGCCCGATGACATCCGAAGCAACAAACGGCAGCTATCAGGACAACACCACTTACGGGGTAAGATATGTCAATACACTGCTTCGCGGTTGCATAACACCTTCAAGTACGGTGCTGGCGATTGACTCAAGCGAACCTGGTAACGGAATGCCTACGCCGAGCTTCCGATTGGTAAACGGCAACGGCGGAACCAGTTATGGAAACCCGTGGATGCTTCATTCGGACCGGGCAAATACGTTGTTCTTCGATTTTCACGTAGCGGCTGTTTCGGCTAATGAACTGCCGTCGGTATACTTCCAGAACAATCGTCAGGGGGTATCGACATTTACCTGGTATGTCACTAAACCGGGAATTGGCATTCAATTATAATGTTAATCATCGTTGCATAAAAAGGGACAGGTATAAGCATGAAAAGGAATTTCACACTCATTGAACTGCTGGTAGTGATCGCGATCATTGCGATACTGGCAAGTATGCTGCTGCCGGCGCTGAATCAGGCGCGGGACAAGGCGAAGACAATCAAGTGTGCAAGCAACTTAAAACAATCGGCTCTGGGGATCTTGATGTACACAAATGATTATAATGGGGAGATAGTCAGTGCGAAATATTCTTCCGCTGTCTACTGGACTGGAAATCCGTCGGGCGGCGGTATCGGCGCCTGGTCCCTTTACGTTGGCAAGGGGAACGATTATGTCCAGGGCGGCAACTACATCACTGGAGAAAACGTTTTTCACTGCCCCATGATGACGGAATCCGCCAAGAAACAGGCAAATAACACCTATGCCGTAAAAGTCGGTGGCTATGTCGGTGATGCCAGGATCAGTAAGAATCCTTTTCCGTCGCAGATATCTATGGTGATTGACGCTCAAAACTGGAAGACGCCAGAAAGTGTTGATTCAAGGCTTTACAATTTCATCAACAATCCCGGGACTGGTGTATACGGGATTCCGACATTGTGTCATGCCGGGGCGTGTCCGATCGGTTTTATGGACGGTCATGTTGATGTTGTCAAGCTGAATGACTTTGGTACCGGAAGGGTTTTCGCTCACATCACAGTTGGAACTCGCAGAAAGAGTTTTTTCTTTAAGGGCGTTTATCAATCTGCAACAATTGATTTGCCGAGAACCGGTAATTATGTAGTGTACTGAAAAGATATAAGCAATATTGATACCAGTAGTATAACGCGGACTAGTCCGCGTTTTTCTTAAAAGGCGCGAAAATGAACATCAGAACCAGTAAAATTTTATTTACAACCGCGACCGCCGGGCTGCTTGCCGGTTGTCATACGCCCGGAAAAATAACCATGAAAGATGATGTCAGCAAAAGTATGAGCAGTAAACCGAATATCTTATTTATAATGACGGACCAGCAGCGGTTTGACGCGCTGGGCTGCATGGGCAACAAAGTTCTTAAAACCCCCAATCTCGACATGCTGGCGGGGCAGGGAGTTGTTTTTGACGCGGCTTATACGCCGTGTCCGGTCTGCGCTCCGGCCCGGGCGGCAATCTTCAGCGGCCAGTATCCCAACGGCTGCGGCGTCAACGGCAACTGGGTACCGTTCAACGGTCATGAGATCCTGATGACGGACCAGTTGAAAGCGAACGGTTATACTACCGGCGGTGTGGGTAAACTGCATTTTGTGCCGCATGTCAAAAGTTTCGGCTTCGACTTCAAAAAATTACATGATGCGCCTTACAGCGTTTATGCCGATGATGACAAATATTCCGCCTATATAGATATGCTGGCAAAGAAATACGGGCGGGCAAAAGCCGATGAATTCGTCCGGATGTTCGACGTTGACGAGTCTTCTTACCATACTAATCTCAAACAGTTTATTTTAGGGCGTAATTTTATTCCGGAAAAAGATCACATGGTAACCTGGACCGTGGAGCAATCGGTTCGTTTTCTGAAAGAGCGCGACAAGTCGAAGCCGTTTTTCCTGTATACCGGCTTTTTCGGGCCGCACCATCCCTGGCTTGCGCCGGAACGCTGGAACAATATGTACAAACCGGAGGATATTGATATTCCGGAACTGGATGCGCCGCTTGCCGACAAAACGGTTCTGAAAGCACTCCGCGGAAAAGCGATCAAAGCGAACCGTATGCTTTTTTCAAAAGAAGAATACAAGCGGATAGTCGCGTCTTATTACGGTCAGGTTTCGATGATAGACCATTATCTGGGCAAGCTGTTTGACGAACTCAAGCGACAGGGACTGTGGGACAATACGATAATTGTTTTCACTGCCGATCACGGTGATCATAACGGTCATTTCGGGATGTTCTTCAAGTGTACCATGCTGGAAAGTTCGGCCCGGGTGCCGTTGATCATTAAACCGGCGGGAAAATCGCAAATGAAAAGGGTTGAGGTTCCGGTTAGTACGGTTGATTTGTACGGCACTATCCTGGATGCGGCCGGGGTCAAGCACTGGAAATATGCTCAGATTGAATCAGGCTCTATTAACAGTTTGTTGAAGGGCGATGGCTCTTCCGGTGTTTCGCCATGCTATTCCATTCTAGGCCGACAGTCAATGCTGCGTTCCGGCAATTACAAGCTGGTGCGTTTGGATCAGAAAGACGGGCCGGTGCTTTATGAATTGTATTTTCTCAAAGATAATTTACTTGATGGTAAAAACATCTATGGTTCTTCTGAGCTTAAGGATATTCAGGATAAGATGCAAAAACAACTGGATTCATGGGCTGATGCCCAAAAACATCCTGAAAAAATCAAATGGAGAAAGTAAATTATATATATGGATGCCAAATTATTTTTATCAATCGCTGTCGCAATATCAGGAGTTTATATGTCCGCCGCTGAAAAGAAACCGCCATTTGAAATTCAGGTGGCCAATTATAAAACTTATGAATTCGAGGATGGCAACTTGAATGAATTCAAGACCGAAGGGCCGTCGACGACAGCTGTCAGCGATAAAGCCTATGCGGTAAAAAGCGGCAAATCTCTGGGCTGGAAATGGACCGGCAAGGGAGCCGCGCTTGTTTATAAAAATAGTGAAGCGTTCAGAAACCTGACCGGCAAAGATCCGGATGATATTGTCTATGACTGGGTTACCTGCTGCAGTTTAAGTTCTTTTTCTATCTGGATATTCAATCCGGAATCACGTGATGACAAGCTGTGGTTCGAGATAGGAGATGGCAAAAAGGTCGATTGCCGGTTTTATTTCAACTTGAATTTTGTCGGCTGGCGCAATCTGAAATTCATTTACGGTCGTGATCTTGACGGTTTTCCGAATCAGAAAACAGCCGATACGCTGCGGATAATTGCCCCGGATAAGCCGGGGGAATTGTATTTTGACAAATTTGCGCCGCGCACCGAGCAGGACGTGCGTTTTTTTATGCCATCGAAACAGGCGCCCTGGATCAAGTCAAAAAAGAAATTCCGGCCGGATATAGACTGTGACGTCAAGGGCAGGATTTACCCGGATATGCTTTTACCGGGTGAAGCGATTGAGATAGAGAAAACAGAAAGACTTTCCGGTGAACAACTGTTTGTTCTTAAAGAACTTGATAAAAAAGTATTTGCCGGATACCGCAAACCGGTAAAAAGAAAAGTCACAAATAAACAGATGGCGCAGATTCGTGCTAAGTTTAAACAGCATGATATCCGGCGACTTGGCGATGAAATCAGCGGCATGGTGAATCGCGGCAGTCATTTCTGGGGCGAAATAGGCCGTCTCGGGGTGGCATATCACCAGAGTTCAGATCTTAAACAGCGTAAAGAGTTGTTGGAGATGTTTAACTCCATGATCGATTTGGCACTTCAGCTTGGCCATGGAACCGGTTATTCACTTCGGGCCGGTTTCGCCTATCCGGTCTGGCTGATGAAAGACGAGCTGAAAAAATCGGGACGGTTTGAGAAACTTATTGTTCTGGAAAAAGATTTGAATGGAGTAGACCGCTTCTACCTGAAAGATGATACGGGCTCCGCAGACAATTTCAATACCCTGATGGATGCCAGGTTTATGACGGTCATGCTTCAGGATAACACTCCTGAAAAGTGGCGCGACCTTACAGCCCTGAAACTCTGGCTGGACCGCAGCGCGACGGACGGGGTGATTAAACCGGACGGTTCTTTTCATCATCACGGGATGATGTACAATGGTTACAATCTCGGGGCGGTCGGCCCGGTTGTCAAGTTGATCAAGCAGCTTGACGGCACTCCTTTTGAGTCGATACAGATGCATAAGGCCATCAAGAGGGTGGTTCTGAGTATGGCCTTTTATACCGGCCGCGCCGAAGCGCCGCAGTTATGGGGCGGACGTTGGCGCAGTGGTGGTGCGCTTTCGCCGAATGTGATCGAGAATATGATGTATTGCGGCAATCCCGGTGAGAAAAACGAGATAGACCGTGATATTGCCCCGATATATCTCTATATAGCTGAAAAGCGGTTAAATGACCTGATTCCGGAATGCAAGACAAAAAGTCAGGTTCGGCGTGAGATGCAATTGCGCAAAGAAATAAAAAATACCATTACCGACCTGAAGGCCAAGGGCATAAAACCGATAAAAAGTATACAGGGCCATCTTACCTTAAATCATGCAGCTTCCGGCGTCCATCGGCGCGGTGACTGGGTATTTACCGTCAAGGGACAGAAAAAAGGTTACAATATCAATGAGATTTACGGCGCTCAGGCTGGTGCCAACTCAATGGGGCGCTATCTGAGTTACGGGGCATATCAGATCATCTCAAAAGGTCAGCCGGTCAGCGCAAAATACAGCGGTTTTATTCCATCCGGAAAAAAATTCAATTACAATGGCTGGGATTTTAACTTCTGGCCGGGAACCACGGTTCGTGAGCTGCCTTATTCCGCTTTGCGTTCGCATTTTATGGTTGAAGAAAGATTGACGGATGAAGTCTTCTGCGGCGGCTGTTCCCTGGGGATTACGGTATGTTTGCCATGAAATTTCACGAGGAACTTCCCGATTGGAATGATCCGCGGCGACTGGGACCGCCGACTTACTGGCTTGGTAAAAAAGAGTTTGCCAAACGTTTGAAGAATTCCGCTTATGATACAACATTCAAATGGCGCAAATCGATGTTTTTCTTTGATGACTATATCCTGGCTCTGGGCAGCGATATTTCCAGCGAGGATAAACAGCACCGGGTTTGTACAGTAATCCTGCAAAATCATTTGACGCCGGAAAATCAAGACAAGTCTTTGCTTAACGGTTCGATCACCGGTTTTCCGGTGAAGCGAGCGGTCAAAGGAAAAAACTTTTTTGTTGACTCCTATGATAACGGTTATTATATTGCGAACGGAAATGATAGGGTCGAGATAATACGGCAGCATCAGAATAAACCGTTCTATAACAAATGGGATGAAAAGAATGTCGCGAGTCGCGGTGAGTTGACTCCGAGCGAAGGGGATACCGAACTGGTTTTGATCGATCACGGCAAGGCTCCGCAGGATGCCGGTTACGAGTATGCCGTTCTGGTCGATGCCGGGGGGGATAAAACGCGTAAATTTGCGAATAAAATTCCATATATTGTACATCGGAAAGACGCGGTGGCGCATATTGTTTCCGATCGTCAAAGCGGCATTACCGCATACGCTGTTTTCGATGCTGGTAAATTCAAAGGTTACGGCGATATAAAATCAGTCAGCCGCCCATGTTTGCTGATGGCGCAGGGCGACCGGATAAGTATTTGCGATCCCGATTTCGGTGAATATATTGATTACGACAAAGTTGGTAAAAAAGGTACGGATATTACAATAACTCTAAAAAATGGCAAGAAACTTAAGGTACATTGTGCCGAAGGTTTGCCGGTTATGGTGAAATTATGAAAAAGATGCTGGTGTTGTTTTTGGCGCTGATGGCGGGAGTTTTAAATGCCGAAGATCTGATTGATTTTTCAAGTAAGAAGGTGCCGGGATACGTCGAGGCGGATAACTCTCGAATTCAGGTTACTGATACCCGCTCGATCCACGGCGAAAATTCTTTGCGCTGGGATTGGAAGAAAAACTCATCCCTGACATTTAAAACCTTGATCCCGTTCCTGACCAACAGTGAGGCTTACAAGTACCACAGAAGGAGCGCGCTCAGCATCTTTTCCATCTTGGTATATAACACCAAGGCTTTGCCGCAGGGCAAACTCCGGTTCGAGTTCGGTAAAAAAAGCAAGGTCAACTGCTATTTTGACTTCAACTTGAACTTTACCGGCTGGCGCACATGCTGGGTGTCATACACCCGGGACATGCAGGGAAAGCCGGTCAAAGGGATGGATTTCATCCGAATTGTCGCGCCGAAAAATATTTCATCCGGAACCCTCTTTCTTGACCGGATAATTCCTTGTTCTATAGTCGATGTCCGGCATCAGAGCAATGACGCGCAGGTTCCTTTTGTTAATAAGCAGGAAACCAATCACTGGGCGCCTAAGATGAAGTTTTATCAGCTTGCCCCCAAAAAACTGCCTGTTATGACCGAGGCGGATAAAAAGGGTTTTGCCCTGATCGAACATCGTGTCCGGCAGGAATTGCTGAAAAATGTCAAAGCCGTTGATTTAACTAACTTGGAACGTGGTTTCAAACAAACCGGGATTACGGAAAAAAACGGCGTGATAAAGGGACGCCATGTTAAATTTGTCAGTCAGGACGCGATCTGTGCCGGCCTTAAAAACGGCAAAAAATACCTGAAAGATTATGTTGACATGCGCCAGCTTTACGGGCCGCTGATGTTGAAACTGGCTTATGCCTGCAATGTCGCTCCGGAAGGTAGGCATGCCGCGGATATCAGGAAAATGTACTTGCTTATGGTCAGGCATTTGCTGGACCAGGGCTGGGCCGCCGGCAGTTCGCTTGGAACCATGCACCATCACGGCTACAATACCCGTGAGATGTTTACCGCGTTGTTCCTGATGCGCAAGCCGTTACTTGATGCCGGTTTGCTGCACCAGGTCAGCGATATGACCCAATGGTTCTCGAACATCAGGTACATTTTTGATAAAAAAAACTGGGCCGATCCCAATTGCGACTTTTTCAATACCATGTCAAAGAGTGCGGTTATGACTTTGCTTTTGATGCCTGATTCGCCGGAAAAAGTTGCCGCGTTTAACGCATTCAGTGAATTTTATTCACGCAATCTCGGCATGGAATCACCGGGCTGGATGGGCGGCTTCAAGGCTGACGGTTGCGGTTACCATCATTGGGGACACTATCCAGGATACAGTTTCGGGGCAATGGCCTCGGCTTCTTATGTCTGCTATCTTTTTTCGGGTACGCCATGGGCCATGAATAGAAAAGCGCTGGACAATCTTCGCCGGGTTTTATATTCAGCGTATGTCTATTGCAATCCCGCTCCGGGAATGGGGATTTGCGGCAGGCATCCTTTCAGTTACGGTAAACTGTCCAGATTAAAACCTTTTTATGAATGGTTTGCGGAAGCCGACGGCGGCAAGCCGGTCATTACTGACAAGAACCCGCAAGGGCACTGGACCTTTAATTACGGCTGTTTCGGGGTTCATCGCTATAAAGACAAAGCTGTGACCTTGAAGGGATACAACCGCTATGTCTGGTCCTCGGAAATTTACACGAGAGATAATCGTTACGGGCGTTATCAGAGCAACGGCACGATCGAGATCATGCCGAAGTCCGGCCCCGCATCTGTCGGCCGCGTCCAGTCCGGCTGGGACTGGAATCGTAATCCGGGTGCGACTGTGCTGCATCGTCCGTTTAATATTCTTGAAAGCCCCAAGCATAATACTTTGATGCTTACGTCTCCTTCAACCATCAGCGGCAGTTCCAATTTACTGGGCAAATACGGCGCGTTCGGGGTAGAGCTTTCGGAGCCGAAGATCAAGAATTTTGATAGCGGTTTCCGGGCCGTCAAAAGTTCGTTTTGTTTTGAGGACCGGATAATCTGCCTCGGTTCAGGAATCACCGCTAAATCGGAATATCCGGTCGAGACGATTTTGACCCAGTATAATGTGAAAGACGGTTCCGTGCCGATATACTTTAATTCGGATAAAGCAATTACCGGTATTCCGTTCAAAGCCGACAGCATGGTTCCGGCCTGGGTCGCAGATCCGTTCGGCAACGCCTGGTTCATAGTCTCCGGCGGAGAGGTTAAAGTCATTCGACGCAACCAGAGTTCACCGCATAATAAAACAAAGAAAATGGCCTCCGGTAATTTTGCTTCCGCCTGGATTAACCACGGTATTCGTCCGAAGAATGCTTCCTATGAATATCTGATCCTGCTTGACGCTACGCCGGAAACGGCTGCTGCTTATGCAGAGAAGATGAAAGCGGATAAACCGTATCAGGTTTTGAAATGTGATAATAATGTTCAGGCCGTCAGGGATAAAGCGACCGGCGTCTCCGCCGCGATCTTTTTTAAACCGGCGGCAAAACTTGATTTAGGACCACTGGCGGAAGTTAAAACTCCCTGTTATGTCATGTTCAAAGACGGTAAAACCTTATCCTTGAGTCTGAACACTCCGGATTTGGCAGGTTTTACCGGGCGCGGACAGAGTAGGGCCCAGGAAATAAAAGCCATGCAGTCCCGAATCGTGACCATTGTTTTACGTGGAACATGGACTGCCGACGCTCCGGATAAGAGAGCATCAATCAAGATAGCAAACGGCAATACGATTATTACCGGAACCTTCCGGCACGGTATTCCGATCCAGTTGAGTTTGCGGAAAAAATAAAAAGGGATTATAATGCTGACATCATGGGACTATATAGTCATCGCTATTTATCTGGTTTTCATGCTGGGGATCGGTTTCGTCTGGAGTAAGATGAGTAAAAACAGCAGTGACTATTTTCGCGGCGGCGGGAATATGTTGTGGTGGATGGCCGGGATGTCGTCCCTGGCCGCCGGTTTGACCGCTTATTCATTCACGGCGGCCGGAGCTTTCGTCTTTGAAACCGGATTTCTGTTGTTTTTTATTTATCTTTCAGCCTTGCCGTGTATGTTGCTGATCTACTTTTTTCTTGCTGCCAGATACCGCCAGATGCGGGCGGTGACCGTTTGTGACGCTATCCGCAGACGCTACGGCAGGCCGACTGAACAGTTCTGGGTCTGGACCGCGTTGCCGCTGGGGCTTTTCAGCGGTGGGATGATGCTGTATATCGTTTCGCTGTTTGTCAGTGCCGCGCTCGGGATCAATATCTATTGGAGTATTGTCATTCTGGCGGCGGTGGTTACTGTGATGGCCGGAACCGGAGGTTCCTGGGCGGTTGCGGCCAGTGACTTTATTCAGATGATGATAATTATTGTCGTTTCGTTCACTATCCTGTTTCGCTCCCTGGCACTGCCGGAGATAGGCGGGATTAGCGGATTTCTCTCTCAACTGCCGTCGTATTACACTAACTTTGGCGAGTTTGAACGTCCGGAAATATGGATTCCGCTGATGATGATGTTCGCATTCGTGAATGTGGTGCGCGCCGCTGACCTGAATACTCAGGGAGCCAAGTACCTGACCGTGAAAGATGGTTCTCACGCTAAAAAAGCCACGCTGGTTATGATTGTCGGGACGATTCTGCTGCCGCTGGTCGCTTTTACTCCGGTAATGGCCGGTGCTATTCTTAAATTCAATTTACCGGAAATGTTTCCGCATCTCAAGAACTGCAGCGAGGGGGCTTATCTGGCCATTGCCCAGCGGGTTCTGCCGCAGGGCATGATTGGTCTGATGGTTTGTGCGATCTTTGCCGCGACAATGTCCAGTATGGATACTGCGCTGAACAAGAATGCCGGTTTTTTTGTCAAAAACTTTTATGCTGAGTTTCTGCGACCAAATGCCGACGAACGGGAACTGCTTTTTATCGGCAAACTGTTTTCATTCATCTTTGGGGAATTGTCATGGCGGTGGCGGTGCTGATTGCCCGGAACCGTGATGCCGATTTGTTCACCCTGCTGCTTAAATTAAACGTTTTGCTGGGATATCCGTTGGTGATTCCGATGGTTCTCGGTATTCTGTACCGCCGCACTCCCGGCTGGGCCGCGTGGTCCACGGTAATTGTCAGCATGGGAACCGCTTATATTGTCCAGAATTATATTCCGCCTGAAACTATTGCCGGTATCTGCGGTCTGGCAAAACCTTTGAACGAACTTGAAGCCAAGCATATCGGCTTTATTTCCAGTGGAGTCATTACACTCTTTGCCGGCAGTTGCTGGTATTTCTTTACTTCGTTGTTTTACAAACAAACCACATCTGAAAAATATCGCCAGGATGTGGAGGCTTTTTTCAAGGATATGAATACCCCGATAGATCACGCCAGAGAACATGACGGCAATCAGGATTCTCCGCAATACAAATTCATGGGGATACTCTGCCTGATTTACGGCGGCATCATGATGCTCGGCTTTGTTATCCCGAACACTCTGTCTGACCGGATGATATTTATATATAACGGTGGAGCGATCACTCTGACCGGCGGTATCCTGTACTATATTTACCGGCGCAAGAAAAAGTCGATCAGAGTAAATAAAGCCGAGGCAGTTCCTGCCGGATTGACTCAAGAAGCGGACTGTTCATAACTAATGATGGAAAATATATCATGATTGGAAAAGTTTCAACTGTTATCGCCGCGGCATCGTTTTTGACCGCTGCGGTTGCGGAACGCCCTAATATTCTGGTAATCCTGACTGATGATCAGGGGTATGGACAACTTGATTTCGGGCAGGGGGCGGTTGTTCCCGGCGCTCTGGCCGGGAAACCGGGAACCGCGCGTTACAAATGTGATCCGGACAAAGCCATTGAGGCGGCAAAACAGGCCATGCCGAACATCAATGCATTGGCTAAAAATGGTGTACGCTTTACTCATGGTTATGTTGCGTCACCGGTTTGCGGTCCGTCGCGGGCGGCGTTTCTTACCTCCCGCTATCCGGCCCGTTACGGGGTTTATGATAACAGTGATATTAACAATGGTGTCAATACTGATGAACTGTTTCTTGCCGAGAAATTCCAGAAGTCCGGTTACCGGACCGCGATGATCGGCAAATGGCATGTCGGCAAAAGCAATGGTCAAAGAATTGCCAATGAACGGGATTATCATAAAAATATCCGCCATATCTGTCTCAATCAACATCATCCGTTGAAACGCGGTTTCGATTATTATTACGGCTTCAATTCTTCCGGCGCGGCCTATTACAATTCACCGGACATTTTCAGAAATTTAAAGAACGTGGAAGCGCCGGGATATTTGACGGACCGCTTTACTGACGAGGCGGTCAATTTTATCAATCAATCAGGCGATAAACCTTTTTTCATTTATCTGGCCTATAACGCTCCGCATATTCCGTTGGAACAGCGGGTGCCGGAGAAATATCAGCGTTTTAAAACCGGTAATTCCGAGGTGGATAATTATTATGCCGCACTGGCTGCGGTTGATTCCGGCGTCGGCCGGATTCTCGCTCAACTGAAAAAATTGCAGAAACTCGATAACACCTTGATCTTTTATTTCAGCGACAACGGCGCGGTGATTGATTCTCCGGAACCGGCAAATGGTAATTTCAAAGGATTCAAAGGTTTGACGTTTCAGGGCGGCGTGCGGGTGCCGATGCTTGCGAGTTGGCCGGATGGCCTGCCGAAAGGGCTTACTTACAACAAGAATGTTTCTTCCATGGATATTCTGCCAAGTTGTCTTGCCGCCGCTAAGATCCAGCTTCCGGACAATCTTGACGGGGTAAATCTGCTACCGTATATCAAGGGTAAAAATAAAGGAGTCCCGCACCAATATCTGTTCTGGGCCGGGCCGCGTCTGTACCATTGGAGCGATAAGAATATCCGTTTCTGGCGTCAATACTATCAGTGGGTCACAAACAAGAGTGATCAAAAGGCCCGGAAAGTCGATACCTCGAAAGCCGCGGCATGGACCGTTTTGTCCGGTAATTGGCTGCTTCAGGCTGAACCGGGTAAGAAAAAAATTGAACTTTTCAATATTGCTGCTGACCCGGCTGAAAATAATAACGTGTTCATGCATAATCCCAAAATTGCAAACCGTCTGGAAAAAGCTTATATTCAATGGATAAAGGATCAGAAACCTCCCATGAAATGGACCATGAAGGAATGGAGTACGTTGAAAAATTCACACGTACGCACTCAAGCAGGGTCTCATGATCGTTGATCCCGTTCCGTCTCCGGTCGCCGCTAATAAAAGTCAGGCGATAGTCAGCTACATTTGAACTTATGTTGCCGCATCGGTTCCGGTCAGCCGTTATATGCCGCTGGATTGACGGTTGAAATAAATCTTATCCGGCGTGGGGATAATAAATTATTCAAGCATAAAAGAGGATCGTTTTCTGTACCGTAAGAAGACATTTTTATTAGCTTTTGTTTGTTTTAATTTTCTTAATATCAGCTGAATACAAATTTTTCTCAATTATTCTTTTAATGAAAAATGACATGAGTTTTTGGTTTCCTGCTATGGCTGATTCGCTATTAATCCTGTATTTTATTTATACAAGTAATAAGGAGAATTACTATGAACAAGCCGAATATTATTTACATTCTTGGAGATGACCATCGAGCGGACTTTCTCGGAAAAGCCGGCCATCCTATCTTAAAGACCCCGAATCTTGACAAAATGGCAGATGACGGGGTTTATTTTTCCAACGCATTTTGTACAAGTCCGGCCTGTACTCCGAGTCGTTGCTGCCATTATCTCGGGCAATGGGAAAGAACGCATGGCGTTAACTTCAATAGCGGTTCAAGTATCTCCGCCAATGCCTGGGAAAACAGTTTTCCGATGCTTCTGAAAAAGGCCGGATATTTTACCGGCTGGGTCGGCAAAAATCATGTCCCGGCCGGGGAGGGCGGATATCAGAGCGGATATTTTGAAAATGAAGTATTTGATTACTGGTACGGCAATCATGGTCACAGCGGTTTTTATCCCAAAGAATTCAGCAGCGCGAAAGAGACAAAGATTTACGACAATGCCAGGCTTGATACCCAGGTGGAGATATTTGAAGAAGGCGTGATGAATTTTCTGGACCCTCAGAATGATTTTATCGAGAGCTGTGCCGGCAAGCTGCCGAGAAGACCGGAGGAGAAACCATTTTGCTTGTGCTTGACGTTCAACCTGCCGCACAGCTATGGCACCGGTACCATGCAAATGCGTCCGGAAGACGATGAATTATATAAATCTGCCTACCGCGACAGGATAAACGACTTTGCCATGCCCGAGACATATCAGGATTACATGATCAGAACAGCCCGGTTGCCCAAAGAGGTCTATGACGGTCAATACATCCCCTCCTACGATTATGTCAAGACCTCGATAAAGCTTCGAGAGCAAATGGTACGTTACAGTCAGGCGATTACCGGTATGGATCGTATGATCGGGAATCTGCGCAATAAACTTGAAAGTTTGAGCCTTGCCGATAATACGGTGATTATTTTTTCAACCGATCATGGCCTGCATTTTGGAGAACATGGTCTCGGAGGAAAGTGTTTTCTCTATGAAGAAGATATCCGTATCCCGCTGATAATTTATGATCCGCGCATTGGTGCGGCCAGGGATCGTGATGAATTCGTCCTTGCTCCTGACTTGGCTCCGACCGTTCTTGAGCTTCTCGGCGTTGATGTGCCCGAGACTGTTCAGGGAACCAGCCTGGTGCCTTTGCTGGAGGGCAGGGAGGTCGCATGGCGTGAAGAGTTTTTCACTGAACAGTTGATGGATATTCAGAATTACCCGCGAAGCGAAAGTATCCGTACGAAGGATTGGAAATATATTCGCTATTTTAAGCGCAAAGAGGACCCGGCTCAGAGAAATATGCCGTTTCGTGGCACTCTGGATAATTACATCGAATGCCTGAGTTCCCAGTTGTGTGGCGAAAAACCGGTATATGAAGAATTATTTGACTTGCTGAATGATCCTCAAGAAAAGCATAATCTTGCCGGTGAAGAAAAATATCGTGATATAATTGATGAATTAAGGTTGAAAACAACACAATCCGGGCTAATGGTATTGCCTGATAACGGGAGACCGGATACTTTGCCGCTTAACGGTTGAAAATATTCCGGATTTTCCATTGTTTCATGAGTGTAGATTCTTGCGAAACTATTATTTGCACCATAAGAGCATGAAGGACATGAAGAAGTATTTAAATTTTCAGCTCAAGCTGAAAAATAAAAAAACTCTTTCGTGACTTTTTGTGTTTTTCGTGGTTGATATTTGCATTTCGCACGACTCTTTTATGAGTGATTATAATTGAAATAATTGGAGCGATTATGCGTTCAGTAAAGATTGAAAATGATAAAATTATAGTTAACGGTCAACCCGTCAGGCTGATTTCCGGAGCAATGCACTATTTCCGGGTGCATCAGGATCTTTGGCTGGACCGTTTTGAAAAAGCTAAGGCCATGGGCTTGAATGCGATTGAAACTTACATGCCGTGGAATCTGCATGAGCCGCAAAAAGGTCGATTTGATTTTAAGGGGATTCTGGATTTTGAACGCTATATCCGCTTGGCTGGAGAAATGGGCTTCATGGTGCTTGTCCGTCCCGGTCCGTATATCTGCGCCGAATGGGAGTTCGGCGGCTTTCCCGCCTGGCTTACCACGGTTTCCGGTTTGAAACTGCGTTGCTTCAATAAACCGTATTTACAGCAGGTTGAGGATTATTACAACGAGATCCTGCCCCGTCTGAAAAAACTGCAATGGAACGAGGGTGGCCCGGTAATCGCCATCCAGGTAGAAAACGAGTACGGCAGTTTCGGGCAGGATAAACAGTATTTACAGTTCATCAAGGACCTGTACGACAAACATGGTATGAAAGTCATTCAATTTACTTCGGACGGTCCGACTGACTTGATGCTGACCGGCGGGACTTTGCCGGATGTCTGGAAAACCGCGAACTTCGGTTCCAGGCCGAATGAGGCTTTCGCCAAGCTGCGCGAATACGAATCTGGTCCTGTAATGTGCATGGAGTTCTGGAATGGCTGGTTTGATCATTGGGGCGAAGAACATCATGTTCGCGGTTTTGACGACGCGGTGAAGAGCCTTAAGGAAATGCTGGATTCAGGCGCTCATGTCAATTTTTATATGTTTCACGGCGGGACTAATTTCGGTTTTCTGAACGGGGCTAACTGCGCCAATGGCGAATATCAGCCGACTGTCGGCAGTTATGATTATGACGCTCCGCTCAGCGAAGCCGGCGACCCGAATGCAAAATTTCAGGCTTACCGTGAGGTGATAGCCGAATATGTTCCCGGATTATTGGACATTCCGGTTCCGGCGGCATCGACCAAAAAGGCTTATGGAAAGGTTAACCTGACGAAATCCGCTTCACTTTTCGGCAATCTTGCAAGCATTGGTAACATGCATTCGGTTACGCATACTGCGACAATGGAAGAGCTCGGTCAGAATTTCGGATTTATTCTATATTCCAAAAAACTTGCCGGACCGGTTGCGGACGCCACTTTGACGTTACAGCACCCGCGTGACCGGGCCGTGGTATTCATCGATGGCAAAGAAACCGCGGTTATCTATCGCAACGATAAAAAGCACTCGCTGGAATTGCAAATTCCTCCTGAAGGAGTCCTGATTGATGTTCTGGTTGAAAACATGGGCCGGGTAAATTATGGCGACAATATTGGCGATGCGCGCAAGGGGATTGTTGACGGTATCCGGATCAATGGCCAGTTTCAATTCGGCTGGGATATTTGTTCTCTGCCGCTGGATGACCTGTCCGGCCTGAAATTTGCCGAAACACCGGAATGTTCCGGTCCCGGATTTTTCAAGGCGGTTTTTTCAGTCGATGAACCGTGTGATACTTTCCTGAAAGTTCCGGGCGGTAAAAAAGGTGTATGCTGGATCAATGGGTTCAATCTCGGCCGCTACTGGGAAGTCGGCCCGCAGCAAACCATGTACGTACCGGCTCAGTTGCTGAAAAAAGGCGATAACGAGATAATTGTTTTCGAGCAGCATGCGTTAGATGAAGCGGCGGTTGAATTTCTGGCTGAACCGGAACTTGGTTAATCGGTCAGTAGATTTATTAAAAAAAGAAATTTCTGCGAAGCAGTATAATCGTTCCGCGTCGTACGCGGGCGTGGTCCAGCGAAGAATCGCATAATACTGAAAACTCCAGGAATGAATTTTCCTGGGAACGCGGACGTCCCGCCCGCACTCAGGACACGTCTTGTGTCCGTAACCCTGGGAACGCGGACGTCCCGCCCGCACTCAGGCCCCGTCTCGTGTCCGTAATCCTGGGAACGCGGACGTCTCGTCCGCACTACAAAGTCAGCCAATTGAAATAGTTAATTGCATTCAGAAGGTTGCTGTGAAAAACAATAATCCTATAAAAAGCAGTTGACTTTTATTTTTTGATGGCTGTGTTATTGCATCTTGTCTACAAAACATAAGATATGTAACAAGTAATAATAATATAGCGGGCAGTAGCGCCTGCCTCGATGAGGCTGGCGGAGAACGTAAGTATTGGTTGTTAACGTCAATCAGTGATTGAGTAATCTGCCCGTGGGCGTGATGCTTTCGCATCCCGGCGCTTTCATCGAAAGCTGCCCTACTAAATACGCCAATCAGTTTGCGAGCAATATTGAAAACAGTCAAAAAATAGTCAGACAGTTTGATTGTTAAAAAATTGCAAGGTACTTACTGTCAGGGTCTTGGTTGGTTATTAATTTGGAGTGGACTATTAAGATAAATCCAGCGATTAATAAAACATCCAATGTTGCCGGATACTGAATACTCGACGGACTGATTACGATTTTGGTTAAGTTGGATTATCTATTGAAGCTAAACAGGATTGACACTCATGCAATCCGTGCTATATTTTTTCTTTTCGTTAACAAAATAAACCCAAGGACATATCATGATACATGTAATCGCATCAATCGAACTCAAAGACGGTTTTAAAGCGGAATTTCTGGAATTATTCAAAGCCAACGTTCCGAAAGTACTGGCTGAAGAAGGCTGCATTGCCTATGCTCCCTGCTTGAACGTTGATACCGGCATTCCGATTCAGGAAAAGAATCCCAACGTTGTTACAATCGTGGAAACCTGGGAAAGCGTCGATCATTTGCACAAGCATCTGGGACAGCCGCACATGAAAGATTACGCGGAAAAGACCGCCCACATGAAAGTCGGAACCACACTTAAGGTCCTGGAACCTGCCTGAGCCTGTTCTCTATATTATCTCTTAACTGACGGCTTTCTGAATATTTAAAAATTCGGCGGCGTTATCTCCAAGGACCATGGCTTTTTCTTTTTCAGACAAGGGCAGGGCGCGGACCATGTCCAGTTCCGTATTCTGGTCGCGCCAGGGTGAATCGGTTCCGAAAAATACTTTATCGATACCGTGATTGCGCATCATTTTCACCATCCTTTCCGGAGTGATGAAGCCGCTGGTGTAACCGAGATCGAGATATACCGGAAGTCCGATCAGATACTTTTCCACCTCATCCCACATGTTCCAGGAGCCGAAATGGGCGACAACCAGACGTAGCTCCGGGTACGCCTTATGGAATGCTGCAATTTTTTCCGGAGAGGTTTTATAGGGCGGATCGAATGATACGTCTGCACCCGCGTGGGTGATGACAAACATATTGTGTTTGATGCAGGCGGTCCATATTTCCGTCATTCTCGGATCGTCTAACGTGAAGAGCTGAAATTCAGGGTGCAGCTTGATTCCTTTTATTCCGGCCTGTGCCAGTTCCATTATTATCTGTGATTTGTTGGTCGAATCCGGATGAACCGTACCCAGCATTATCAGGGGCGGTGTATTATTGGCGAGCGCGAACCGGTTGATGCTTTCGACATTTTCCGGTGATGTTGCCAGCGGGAGGCTGACTGATATATCGATCCCGGCTTTGCGCATCGATGCTTCCAACCCGTTACGGGTGCCGTCGGTAAAGGCGGACACTCCTGGCGGTGCCGCTCCCAGTTCAATCGCGCGCGGCGCCAGAAAATCCGGATAGAAATGGGTGTGGAAGTCGATGATCATAGTTTTCAGCGCGTGATAACATCGCAGGCCTTGAGGATCTTTACTCCCCGGGCAGCCAGAACTTCAGCCGCTTCGGCAATCTTGTCAAAGCGGAAAATCAGTACCGCGTTGTCCTGATTCTTTTCAACAAACGCGTACATGTATTCAACGTTGATTCCGGCGCTTTGAATGGTTTTCATAACCTCGGCAAAGCCTCCGACCCGATCAGGGACCTCGACCGCTACAACTTCGTTGATTCTGGCGGTTATTCCGGTTGTTTTCAATGATTCCAGCGCGGCTTCCGGTTTATCGACGATCATGCGTAAAACCCCGAAATCAGTCGCTTCGGCCAGAGTCAGGGAACGGATGTTGATGTTGTTTTCCGCGAGATTGGCGGCTACTTCATAGATTTTGCCTGATTCATTTTCGACAAAAACAGAGATCTGTTTGATTAACATGACTCTCCCTCCCGTTATTTGTTGATTAATTGACGGCGGTCGATAACGCGTTTCGCTTTACCTTCGCTTCGGGGAATACTCTTCGGATTAACCAGTTTGACTTTGGCGTGAATATTGAGCTCAGAATGCAATTCCCGTTCGATAAACGCCTCGGTTGCCTTAAGATCCTTTATTTCATCTGAGAACAGCTGTTCGTTCATTTCCACCTGCACTTCCAGATTGTCGAGTTTTCCCTGACGGTCGACTACCAGCTGGTAATGCGGTTCGACCATATCGATCTGGACCAGAACATGTTCAACCTGCGAAGGGAATATATTGACGCCGCGGATAATCAGCATATCGTCGGTCCGGCCAAGGAGACGGTGCATTCTGCGGCTGGTTCGGCCGCACGGACACTCGTCCTGTAAAAAATAGGTAATATCGCGGGTGCGGTAGCGCAGGACCGGAGTTCCCTCTTTGGTGATAGTCGTAATGACCAGTTCGCCTTTTTCCCCGGGGGCTACCGGTTCGCCGGTTTCCGGATTGATGATTTCCGGATAGAAATGATCCTCGAATATATGCAGCCCGTTCTGCTGTTCGCATTCCGAGGCTACGCCGGGGCCGATGATCTCGGTCAGGCCGTAAATATCGTAGGCTTTCAGGTGCAGTTTGTTTTCGATTTCCCGCCGCATGCTCTCGCTCCACGGCTCCGCTCCGAGCATTGCGGATTTCAGGCTCAGCGACGACATGTCGATGCCTTCCTCAGCGGCAAATTCGGCGATGTAGAGTGAATAGGACGGGGTACAGGTCAGGATGGTGCTGTTGAAGTCCTGCATGATCGTCAACTGCCGACGGGTGTTGCCGCCGGAAATAGGCAGTACGGTTGCGCCGATCCGGCGCGCGCCGTAATGGGCGCCGAGACCGCCGGTGAACAACCCGTATCCATAGGCGTTCTGGACCGTGTCGGCGGCAGTACAGCCACCCATGCTCAGAGTACGGGCCATAACTTCCGACCAGATATCGAGATCTTTAGCGGTGTAGGCGTCGACAACCGGTTTCCCGGTTGTGCCGGAGGAGGTGTGGACCTCTTGAATCTTTTCCTTATCAACTGCCAGCAGACCCAACGGGTAAACTTCACGCATTTCATCTTTGGTGGTGAATGGCAGTTTGACAATATCGGAGATGTCTTTGATGTCTTCAGGAGCAATCCCGAGTTCACGCATTTTGTTCTGATAGAATGGAACATTGTCGTAGATGTGACGGACAACCTGCTGCAGTCTCCCGGTCTGCAGTTTTCTCAGAGCGTCGCTTTGCATGGTTTCGTGATCTTTGTCCCAAATCATTTTCAGTTTCCTTTCCAGCTTATTTTTCGACCCTCTTCAAATGCCTGTAAATTCATTTCCGCGGTTCCGCCCGGCGCCAGTTCCGTGATGGCGGCTTCCCAGGCCGACAAAGGAATATCCAGTAAATTGGAAACCAGACCTAAAACCGCCACGTTAACCGTTTTCGCATTACCGGTTTTTTCTTTCAGTTCATCCGGCAGCAGTTCCATGAAATCCAGCGAGTTTTTCCGCAAAGTGTCTGCTGTTCCCTTGGGATATTCTTCAACGCCAAAAGGCAGAATCCGGTTCTTGATGTAAACGACTTTGCCGTCGACGGCCGGAAAATCCAACCAGCGCAAGGTCTCCATTTCTTCCAGTGCGATCAAAATATCGGCTTCTCCGGCGGCGATAACCGGAGAATGGATTTTTTCTCCAATTCTCACATGACTGAAAACAGAACCGCCCCGCTGGCTCATACCGTGAATCTCGCTTTTCTTGACGTCGTAACCGCCGTTCATGGCCGCCAGTGAAAGCATATTACTGGAGGTGATGATTCCTTGTCCGCCGACGCCGACCATTAATATATTTACCGTTTTTGAGGAGCTCATGAGGCCACCTCCTTGTTTTTCTTGGCTAATCTTTTTTTCAGAATTATGCACGGGCCTTTGATGACCAGCAGCGACAGCCTGTTGCTTGCCAGTAAAGTGTCGAGCGCGTCAGCGATTTCATCTTTTTTGTAAGCATTGACGATTTTGCAGTCTGAAGCGTCCATTCCAGCCGCTTCGCACAATTTCACGTAGTCGATGGCGACAGTATCGCTGCCGGTGATGGTTTCACCGGACAACGGGTTGGGTTGGAGTCCGGTCATCGCCGTCGTGCCGTTATCCAGTACGATCAGCAGGGTATGACGTTTGTTATAGGCTGCATTGAACAGTCCAGAAATGCCGGAGTGGGCGAACGTGGAGTCACCCATGATCCCGACCATTTTGCCGGCAGCTTTTTCTCCGCAAGCCATTTCAATTCCCTGACCGACCGTGAATCCGGCTCCCATATCGAGCAGCGTATGCATTGCGGTAAAAGGCGGCAGGGTTCCGAGTGAATAACAGCCGATATCGCCGATTACATCGAGGCCTCGTTCGGCCAGTAAACCGTAAACCGTGCGATGCGGACAGCCCGGACACAGGGCCGGGGGACGCGGCGGAATATTTACTTCGTGCTGACGGGACTGAATTGTTTCGCCGCTGATTCCGGTGCGGACGATTTCCGGAGTATATTCGCCGATGGCCGGGAAATTTGATTTGCCGAGAACCTTGAAGCCCATAGCTTTTATCTCCGTTTCAAAAAACGGGTCGAGTTCTTCAATAACATAAACCGTCTGATACTTTTCACAGAATTCAGCGATAAGTCTGGCGGGCAGGGGATAAACCATGCCGAGTTTCAGTACCGGGGCGTCAGGATAACATTCTTTGACATAAGTGTAAACCGTGCCGGAACAGATTATCCCGAAATCGCCGGAACCCTCTTCAATCCGGTTTGCCGGCAATTCGTTGCAATCGGCGGAAAGCCGCAGCATCCGGTCTTCGACGATGACCCGCCGTTTTTTGGCGTAAAGCGGGATCATTACGTATTTCGGAATCTCTTTGGTAAAACCTTCAATCTCTCTTTCGATGCGCTCTTCCGGAGTGACAATACTCATGGAATGAGACAACCTGGTGGTGGTCCGGAGAATTACCGGAGTATCGTATTGCTCGCTTATTTCAAAAGCCAGCTTCGTGAAATCTTTGGCTTCCTGCGAATCAGCAGGTTCAAGCATCGGAATTTTCGCCGCCCTGGCATAGTTCCGACTGTCCTGTTCATTCTGAGACGAGTGCATGCCGGGATCATCTGCGGTAATAATGACCAGACCGCCTTTGATTCCTGTATAAGAGGCCGTGAACATAGGATCGGCGGCAACGTTCATGCCGACATGTTTCATCGTCGCGATGGCTCTCGCACCGGCAATTGCTGCTCCATAAGCGACTTCCAATCCGACTTTTTCATTGATTGACCATTCGGTTTCAACGTCGGGGTACCCGGAAAGATTTTCCAGGATTTCAGTGGATGGAGTGCCGGGATATCCGGAGCCGACCTTGACTCCAGCCTCAAACGCACCTCTGGCAATAGCTTCATTGCCGGATAAAAATAGTTTCTTTTTCAAAATTGCCTCCCGAGCAATTATGCGGTCATGCATATTTATATGTTAGTTAAAAAACAGCTAAACTGTCAAGCCTATTTTCATGGCTTCAGTATAAAACCGGTACGAAAACGAAAAAATATCTCCGCTCAAGAAAATTTTTGATTATACTTCAGTGATGAGTCAGACGGCTTTATTCAGCGCAGATCTTTTGGAGCCATTCAACATTCGGGAAGAAATGACGATAGTATTCCTTCATCATAATATCAAGAGAAGGGATATCGTAATGCCAATTGATCGCATCTTCTCCGAGTGCTTCACGGACATTGGTCTGGTCAAATTCGATATGACTCGAGAAATATGGCAACAGGTCACCCAAAAACTTATTGATAAGCTTTTCCTCTTTGGTTTTGTCCGGGACATCTGCGATTACATCGACATGTCCGACTTTCAAGGTTTCCTGCATTGCTATAGTAATATCATTGGTACTTGTCGGTCTGGCTCCGGTTAAGTGGTATGCTTTATTGACTACCGGGAGTTGAAATATTTTTACAATTGAGTTGCTGATGAAATCAATAGGTGAGAAATAGACCTGGTCAGATGGTCTGGTTTCGAACCTGAAAGTTAACGGCGCAAATTCCGCGGCGTCAAGCCCGTTTTTTGTGCAGACATGTTTTTTTACCTTGGCGACAAATTCGAGAACCCGGTAGAATGCTAAAGGTTTTCTGGTCTGCCCATCATGCAGCCTGGCGGTAACGATTGCCGGACGGTATACTGAGAACGGGAAGCCGGAATTCCTGACCAGTGCCTCCGCCATGAATTTGCTTTTTTCATAAGGGTTGAAGAAGCCGTTGTCGACCGGGGTGTCTTCGTAGGCCACTCCTTCAAGGCAACCAGCGATAAAAGCAGTGCTTACATAATGGAATTCTTTGGCGTTAATATGTTTTGCCAGGGCTAACATATTTTTGGTTCCCTCGTAGTTAATCCTGAAAGTTTTGCCTTCGGGATCTTTGCCAAGGTTGACGTCGGCGGCGCAATGAAAGATAATATCACAATCCATTATTGTGTCTTGAATAGTTTCATCGGTGTAATCGAAGGATACGATGTCACCTTCGATGACGGAAATTCTTTTAAGGACATCTTCTGCAACTTCCGGACAATTATCGTATTTGCACTGCTCACGAATTATTTCTATTGTGCGTTCGGCCGCATTCAGGGTGGAGTTGCCACGGGTCAGGGCAACTATTTCGTAATCAGCTCTTTCTCGTAAAAGCTGTACAACGAATGCGCTGCCAACCAGACCGGTTATCCCTGTTGTAAAGATTTTCGTCATTGAATGATTTCTTTCAAAATTGTAGTTTTAAATAGTAATATCTTATAAATCTAATATACCACGCGATAACAGTCTTTACAAACTCTCAAGCGGGATTTATGCTAAAACAAAATTTAATATAAATACTATAAAAAAACAAAAAAATCCCTTTAAAAAAGCTTCAAAGGGATTTTTTCTTTTAGATGAAGGACGGATCAGCCGAAGTATTCGGCGGCATGCTCTGGTGAACCGAGCAGCACTTGCTTATCAGGCATTGCGGCTTGCATTTCAGCCAGTTCATCTCTGCCGTCATCGGTCAGCGGCAGCGCGATCTGACCGCCGTCAACAACGCTGCGGCACATGCCGGTCATGATCTCAAATCCGGCGTAGGCGTTGGCAAAGCAATTCTGGTGGCATTCGATGTCGCCATTGAGCCATTCCGCCATTTCCTGGATGTAGGGAGGCATGTCGATATCGTAGTTCATCGCGCCTTCGCCGCTCTGGACGCCGTCTTTGGTGACCGCGCGCCAGCCGCCGTTGGTCAGGACTTCAGCGAAACCTTCGGTTCCCTGTGCGCCAATACGGTTGCGTCCCCACCATTTTCCGACTTCAGGCTGATCCGGAGCGCCTGCGCCGCATTCGAGATAACCGCGGATACCGCCGGCAAACTGGATTACTCCGGCAATATAGTCGGGGGACGGATGGTTGTCATTAAATTTAATCTTACCGGCAGCCTGGCCCATGACCCACTCAGCCGCCGGATCGCCGGCGTACCAGCGCATGTAATCAATCATGTGCGTACACATATGCAGCATCCAGCCCGGAGTAGTCGCGTAGACGGTGTGGACCCGGCCCAGTGCTCCGGAATCGATGATCTCTTTAACCTTGCGGTAGTGCTGACCGTAACGATGCTGATGGCTGACGACGACTTTTACGTCCTTGCCGTCAAGCAGCTTTTTGATTTTGAACGCTTCAGAACTGGTCAGGGCGATCGGTTTTTCAAACGCGATAAGTTTAGCGCCGCAGTCTACGCCGATTTTGATGAAATCATAACGCAGGTTGGGATGGGTGCAGAAACAAAATACATCCGGTTTCAGCTCGGCTGCCATCGCGGCGGCATCGCTGCCAATGGACGGATTGCCGATAGTGGCGGCGAATTCCGGCAGTTTATCGGTGGCGATATCACAGATGCCGGTTACTTCAAAGTTGTCATTATCGTGGAAAGCCTGGGCGTGGTGCTTGCCGCGTTTGCCCATGCCGACGACCATTACACTGTATTTAGTCATTGTGTCCTTAGCTCCTTAATTGTTTAAAGGCAAAAAAAACGGGGCTCGAAAGCCCCGTTTGATAAAACGAAATTAGCCGTTGGCTTTGTCCCATTCGAGAACTTTTTCGATAACGTAGTTAGCTTCGTCATCAGTGAGTTCCGGGAACATCGGCAGGGAAATACAGGTTGCCGCGTTTTCTTCGGCGTTCTTGAGTGAACCGCAGATACGGGCGTCTTTACCCCACGGATAACCTTCCTGCTGATGGATGGCGATGGAGTAGTGGGTTTTTGCGTCGATGCCGTTGTCCTGCAGGAATTTGAGCATTCCATCACGGTCATTGGTCTCGATAACGTAGAGATGGAAGACGTGACGGTATCCGGGCTTGACATAAGGAGTCTTGAAGGACTTGCAGTCTTTCAGGGCTTCAGTATATTTCGCGGCGATAGCGATGCGCTGATCGGTCCACGCGGTGATGTGGTTCATTTTTGCGGAGAGAACACCGGCCTGGAGGTCATCGAGACGGCTGTTGAAACCGAAAGAGTGTTGGTTGCGGGCGGCAGAACCGTGGTTGCGCAGTTTGCGAACGGTTGCGTTGATGTCGTCACGATTGGTGAAGACCATACCGCCGTCGCCGAAGCAGCCCAGGTTTTTCTGAATAATATAGCTGGTGCAGACCGCGTCAGAGAGTTCACCCTGCTTGAAGGTGTCGCCACAGCCGTCGATGGCCTGAGCGTTATCTTCGATGATGAACAGGTCGTGTTTGTCCGCGATAGCTTTGATAGCGGTCATATCAGCGCACTGTCCGTACAAGTGTACCGGCATGATTGCTTTGGTTTTATCGGTAACGGCAGCTTCTGCGGCAGCCGGGTCAATGCATTTGGTCAAGGGGTCGCAGTCAACCAGAACAGCGGTCGCGCCGGCGATCCAGATGGCTTCTGCGGTGGCAAAGAAAGTATTGGCGTTAGTGATAACTTCATCGCCTGCGCCGACGCCCAGAGCCATCAGGCAGAGCCAAAGTGCATCGGTACCGTTACCAACACCGATAGCGTGTTTGGTGCCCATGTATTCGACTGCCTGGGCTTCAAATTTGGTGAGCATCGGGCCCATTACATAGCTGCCGCTCAGCAGTACTTCCTGCATGTTGCCGTCGATTTCGGATTGGATGTTTTTGTACTGACGTACGTGTCCGTAGAAAGGTACTTGCATTTTTACCGTTTCCTTTTTGTTGATTTACCAGTTGATGGTTAAACTTTTTTGCGAATTACCAATATAGTCTTGAAAGGCGTGGATGTCAAGCGGAAAATTATAGAAAATGATAAAATTGCGGAAACGTTTACACCAGGTTAAGACGGCGTTGTTTTTTTGTAAGATTTCCACAAAGTTGCGCATTATTTGTGAAACCGGTTACATTGTGTATGGAACTCTGTCCACAATGATGCTGTTCCAGTCGTAAGCGAGTCCTGCTTTAAGTTTATTTTGGTCTTTCGGGGAGGTCGTCCCAAAAACTTATTGCTAAACCAAAGACGAGATTGTTTGTTTTATCAAAACCAATTTTTGTTATCATCGGATTCGTTTTGCTCTGGAAAGTATAATAGCTGGTTTCTGTTGAGCAGGTTAATTTTGATTTTTTTATTACTTCTTTTAACTCGACTTCAGGGTTCCCTTGTCTAATGAGTTTCCCCCAACGATTGTTAGTCAATTTTTTAAAATTTTCCTCTGAACATTTGAACTTAAAATATGAATGGGTGTCTACAAAGCTGTCATTCTCTTCAATAAGGATTTCTGATACATAATTTGGTGGAGAAGTATAAAAAATTCTTTTAAATTTTGCTTCCGGCTTACTATCCTGATATGCTCTGAAACCAATAAGTCCAACTAATCCTCCAACAAGTCCACCAAAAAGCAAAATGAATATACAACAAATGAAAATAATTATCTTTGTGCTTTTTTTCATATTGGGTCTTTATAATGGACTGCCCCATGTTGCTGAAAATTTGATTCAAGCTTTTCCCGGTATCATCTCAATTAAATATACTTCTTATTTCCCGGTATTACAAGTGACGCAGGAAATTCCCTCAACTGACTCAATTTTCTTAAAGCCAACAAAAAAAACAGCCCCGGGCAGAAATATCTGGCCGGGGCTTTTGGGAAATGTATTAATATATGGATTTAGATTGACACCGGGAATTCGATTGTTTCAGGTTTATTGTTGCCGATTTTAACTTCTATTTTTACTTTTTCCTCGTCGGCTGAGATTATTCCGGCGCTGGCTCCAGGGATGTTTTTTCCATCGAAAGGCAGCATCAGCCAGGCAAAGTATCCGTTTGGTTCAGATTCTCCGGAGTAGTCGGCGCACCATGTCGGCACCCGGACATTGGTTTTTGGTGAATACCAGCCCTGGAAGCCTTTACCCTTGACTAGTTCCGGTTTTAGCTTAATGCCGCCGGTTGCCGGCACTATCAACAGGTTGCCTTTTCCGGGGTCTGTCGTTGCGACACTTCCTCCCGGCAGTTTCTTGACGGAGCAGTCGGGGTGGAAGTGCCATAGTGCGTTGACCTGTCTTTTGCGGTCACCTCGAATACGATCAAAGATCAGCCAGTAGTGTCCTCTCTTGAAATAAACCGTGCGTTCGTGCGACGCTTTGCCTTTCATTATTTCAAGTTTTGGAATTCCTTTATCGGAGCGCAGGTTCCTGCGTTTATAAAATGCTCCTTTGCGGTAGCCGACTTCAACTTTGCCGCAGAAGCGATCGAAGGTCGGAGTTATTTCATAGAGTTTGGCGGGGATTGGTCCGGTTGCGATCATTTTACGGCTTCTTAGGTAGGCTTCGTCATTGGGGCCGGTTTCTTTGTACCATAAATACATATTCTGATCGTGATCGTCAAGCATGATTGTATTATGGCCCCGGGTGGCCAGATAATATTCCGGGGTCCAGCCGCCTTTGTCGCTGTAGCGGTATTTGCCGGGGTCTATCAGGATCATTCGACGGTTATATACACAAAACTGGAGTTTGTCGGCATGGGCGTGGGCGCTGCCGTAAGGCCCGGCGTCAAAAAAGCTCCAGAGTTTTGCGTTGCGCCAATGGTCGCGGCTGATACCGAAACCCGAATAGTTGAAGAAGCGGGATGGCGGTTCGGCCGGCTTGGTTCCTTTTTTTCCGTTGGTCGAAATATACAAAACCTCAGGTAGTCCCAGCGCTGCGGCAAATTCCGCCAGTTTCGGCGCTTTTGTTGTTTCCGTATCCGAATCACCGTGCGGAAATAGTTTGCCGTCGGGTCGACAACATACCGCAAGGAAAAATAATTGACGTTTCACACTGTCAAGGAATTCAGCCGGCGGTTTCAGTTTTAATTCTTTTACCAGTTTTATGAAGTCGAATTCGGCGTTCAAAATTCCGAATGAATACATTAATGCGAGTTCGTCTTCAGCTCCGTCCGGCCAGACGCATTTGCTGATATTTTGGGTTACCCGTTGGATTGCCGCTTCGCGCCATTTTGGGGCATTTTTGAATTCCGGGAAATGGACCGCGGCGTAGAGCAGGTTTTCCATGGTGAAGATGCCTTTGTTGCCGGTCCGCATTCCGGCACGATGATACATGTAATGCAGGTGTTCCTCGATGCTGGATAGCAGGAGTAGTTTTGTGGAGTCCGGGATGTTCCTGTCGCCGATCATAAAATAGAAAAGTTTGGTAATGGCTTTGAGCCTGACTGATGAGTGGAGGGTGAACCAGGTGTAATTTGGGTTCGGATGGCTTTCAGGCCGGTCGAAGCACTGGGCCGCCTTGAAATCCGTTACCCGTTTTTTCATATAAGGATTGGCGGCAATCCAGTCGAGGATGTGGTCGTTGACGAATTTTGCGTATTTGAGCTTGCCGGTTTTCAAATACTTGTTCCAGGCTACTTGCGTCTGGCTGAATCTGGCCAGCATGGTCGGATATTGCTTGTAGCCGTTCGGCGGAATATAGTTCCATTTCAGGTGTCCGGCCGCGTCGCGCGGAATTACGGCGGTGATCCCTTTGATAGTGAATTTATCTTTTATCATATCATCAGGATTCATGTTTTTTTTGCCGTTGGCCCATTTGGGATGTTTGATGGATTCGTTGTCACGCAAATCGCTGCCGGCCTGGTTGTGTTTGAAATAATTCAAAAGGGCTTTGCAGGCGGCGACTTGATCATGCTGTTTCAACGCTTTGTTGACTT
Source organism: Victivallales bacterium (assembly GCA_963678305.2). Classification (GTDB taxonomy): domain Bacteria; phylum Verrucomicrobiota; class Lentisphaeria; order Victivallales; family Victivallaceae. Next base: position 21,778 of record CAXXVV010000017.1, on the reverse strand, counting down.
CCGACATGCCCGGAAAAGCCGGATTCAGTGATGTGAGAAGCAGTTTTGCTCTGGCCGGATAGTTTTTGACGAAGGCGTTTGCTCCGTTTGTTTCTTCAGCGATGATACTGCTTTGTAAACAAACGATCAGACAACCGGAAAATGTGGTTAACATTTTATGCAACATTTTAACTCCTTTGTTTTGTTGTTTCACGTTTATTATATATTTTCAAAATAAAAAAATCAAGCTTTTAATACAAAAAATTGAAATAACCCTTGACAAAAATGAAATTGCAAGGTATAATTAATTTGAAAATTGTTTAACAATGTTGCATGAAGGATGTATGAGTAACGGACGAAAAACCACTATCTATGATATAGCCGCGAGCGTCGGGGTTTCCACTGCGACGGTATCCCGGGTTATCAATAAAGATGTCAGGATATCGCGGGCGACCACTGAAAAAGTTTTTTCAAAAATGCGGGAACTAAATTTTGTACCCAGAAGTTATGGCGGACCGCAAAAATCCGGCAAGCATGTCAATAGCCGGCCGCGACGAAATTTCGAATCGATAAAAACGATTTATTTCCTTCATGAATTCAGATTGAGCAACAATCTGCCTAATGTGATCTATTCCGCTTTGGCCGACAGTTTTTCCGACCGCAACTACAAAGTGATTGCCTGCCAGCATGACGATTTTGACTTTAATCGCACTTCTCCCGGAGACGGTGTGATCTATTATGGCAAAGTGGGCTATCTGGAACAGTTGTTGCAAAACAACATTCCTTTTGTCAGGATTCTGATGCAGCCGGAACCGGGGCAATGTAAATATGACCATATTACCTACAATAACGAATCAATCGGAGTGATGGCAGCGGACTACTTGCATTCCCGGGGTCATGAACGGACGATGATGATTGGTCCGCTGGAACGTCCTTTTGTTAAAACCCGGTTCAAGTTTTTTCGTGAAAACATTGAAAAAGCAGGCGGAACAGTGTCTGAAGTTGATACCTATCTGATTAGCTCCGAATATTTGGGCGCTGCTGAGAAATTGATCAAGGACCCGCTTAAACGGCCAACCGGTTATTTTGTTTACAATGACGAAGTTGCATTAATGCTCTACACCTACCTTGATGCGATCGGGATCAAGCCGGGAGTTGATATTGAAGTAATTTCATGCGACAATTCGCTGCTGCTGGATAATCTGGATATTAAACCGGCCAGTTTTGATTTGCATCTACAACAGATTGCCAGTCGCAGCGCGGAACAGCTTTTGTGGCGCATGAAGAATCCTAAAGCGCAACCTAATATACTGATTATTGAACCGGAACTGGTCAAGTTTGACAAGGTTTAAGGTTGGTCTTTTTTATATATTGGGCGAAACAATTCGTCTTGAATACGCTGATGATAAAATTGAAGATATTTAAAGTCTTAAATGATAAATAAGTCAAAGGTGAAAAACATGAAAAAAACGTCCTTCACACTAATAGAATTGCTGGTTGTGATCGCTATCATTGCTATTCTTGCCAGTATGCTGCTTCCGGCGTTGAATAAAGCAAGGGAACGCAGTAAAGGCATTGCCTGTATTAACAACCTCAAGCAAAACGGAGTCTGTTCGGCGATGTACAGAAGCGATTTTAACGATATTCAGCCGATGGTTTATGACGCCTGGGCGTCCGGCAGCGGCTGGTCATCCTGGGCCAATTTTTTCGCCGACAACAAATATTATCCGAGCGAGAATACTGATGTTTATCGTTGTCCGGTAGCGAATCAGGAACTGACCAACGGGGTTGATTACCATTTGAAAAGGTTTTGCTACGGGACAAATATTTACGCTTTTTACAAGAACGACAAGAATGAAGATGTTCCCGGTTTTCTGCTGACTTATACCGGAACTTTGAAAAACTACTCAATCAATATGAAGCGGGTCAAGCAGCCGTCCGAGTTGATTATGATTATCGACGATCTGGAAGGCAAGGACGCAACCCCGTTTATTCGGCATAATGTGACCTGGCATCCCGGCGCTCCGGCTTCTTCGGCCAGGGCATGGCTGGCTCACGGCGATTCAGGAGTCAATTCACTGTTTACCGATGGTCATGCTGAAACCGTGAATACCGGACGTCTGCGGTATTTGACCTATACCGGCCTTGAGTTCGCCAAAACCGGCGACACCTGGCGTTAAGGTGAATTACACTTTTATCCGTCAGGTATTTGTACCTGTTTTTGCACTGTTAATTATCCTGAAAAAAGGAATTTTATGCTCTCAGTATATGACTATATCGTAATCGGCTTTTACTTCATCTTTGTGATGTCGCTCGGCTTTGTTTTCAAACGCTTCAACAAAGGTTCCAAAGACTACTTTGCGGGAGGACAGCGGATGTGCTGGTGGCTCCTCGGCGGCAGTCTTTTTATTTCTAATTTCAGTTGCTGGACCTTTACCGGAGCGGCCGGGATGGCTTACCGCTTCGGGTTCCTTATCATGTATGTCTATGTTCTGGACGTGGCCGGATATATTATTGGTTATACTTTGTTTGCCTCCAGGCTGCGTCAAATGAGGCTGATTACCGCGATTGACGGCGTCAGACGGCGTTTCGGCAAGGGCAGTGAACAGTTTTTCAACTGGCTGGGGATTCTGCGCGCGCCGCTGGGCGGTGGTGTCTGGCTCTTCGGGCTGGCGGTTATTCTGACTTCGGTATTTATGGGCGGCGACGCCTCGGAGGCGGCTAAGTCCAATATGTTGAACTGGATTATTATCCTGACCGGGATTACTGTGCTGATAATGGCGATGCTTGGAGGAAACTGGGCGGTCGCCGCCAGTGACTTTATCCAGTTACTTTTGCTGATGACAATTACTGTAGTGACTGCGGTGCTGGCTCTGGTTAAGATTGGCGGTATCGGGCCGTTTTTCGCGCAGCTGCCGCAAAATTCGTTCAAGATTTTCTATCCTCTGGGTTCGATGAAATATGACTGGCTTTTCCTTATTTCGATGATTCTTAGCAAGGTTCTGCTGCATAACAATATGATGACCGCGGCAAAATATATTTCCGCGCGTGATTCGGACCATGCCAGAAAATCAACCCTGATCCCGATGATCGGCTACGCCCTGCTGCCGGTCCTGTGGTTTGTTCCGGTCTGGGCCTCGCATACCCTGGTTCCCGGTTTGACGGAAAAATATCAGGGCGTCATTCAGCATCCGGAAGAAATGTCGTACATCGTCACCGCTATGCACATTCTTCCGCAGGGACTGTTGGGGTTGCTGGTCGTCGGACTTTTCGCGGCCACGATGTCCAGCCTTGATACGGCGTTCAATAAGAATGCCGGTTATATCGTCTGTAACTTCTACCGGGATATTCTGCGGCCGGAAGCGAGTGACAAAGAGCTGTTCTTTGCCGGGCAGGTCGCCACGGCTATTTCCGGCAGCGGAGTTATCATTGTCGCTCTGGTTTTGGCGAACATCGGCAAAATATCGATCTTTGATTCATACTTATATTTCGCCGCTTTTTTCGGAACAGGTTCCGCGGTGGCTTTTCTGTTGGGAATGTTTATCAAAAGGACGCCGCCGTGGGTGGCGTGGTCCACCGCGCTGCTGTCAATGCTTGCTTCTTTTATCCTGTTTACTCTGCTGCGTCTGGACTGGACGGCTGAACTGGTTCGTCCGCTTCTTGCCGGGACGCCGTTGGCGGCGGTATATGAGTATATCATAACCAATCCGTTCTTTATGACCAATCTGGTTATCACCCCGGTTTGCGTTGTCTATTTCTTTGTGGTTCGCAGATTTTACAAACCTGAAAAATATCCGAAATATGTCGAATCAGTGGAAAAGCTGTTTGATGATATGCGTACTCCGGTTGATTTCAATAAAGAAATCGGCGAAGAGAATGACAACAGTTCCCAACAGGCTAAAACTTTGGGCGTCTTGTCTATGGTTTACGGTGGTTTCATCTTTTTGCTGGTTCTGGTGCCGAATCCGTTGAGTGGCCGTCTGGCTATCCTCGGCTGTTCCTCGATCATGCTGTTTGTTGGAGCGTTTCTGCTCTACAAAGGTCGTTCAATCGCTTCTTCCCCCAAAAAGGAATGTGAAATCGGGCTCGATGCGGAATTGGCGGAATAAACAGACTATGAATATGATAAAACGACATGTCCCGCTTGCGGTGACCGCCGGAACTTTGATCGGGGCAACTTTGACCGGGGCCGATAAGCTGAATATTCTGGCGATTTTCGTTGATCAACTCAGCGCGCAGGTGATGAGCAACGCCGGCTGCGGCTGGGTCAAGACCCCCGCTCTCGATCGTTTGGCCCGCGAAGGAGTGAAGTTTGACAACGCCTGCTGCTCTTTCCCGCTCTGTACTCCGGTGCGTGCTTCCTTGTTGACCGGACAGCGTCCGTTTAAGGCTTATCCGGACCCATTGAAATTTACGAGTATCGGAAAAATTATGGCCGACAACGGTTACACCACCGCCTATGTCGGTAAATGGCATGTCGGGAAAACTTTGCTGGAGAATCAGAAAACCGCTGCGTGGTCAGGGTTTGAATTTAGAAAGCCGATGGAAACTGACCCGGATATTGAAAAAACCGCTATCCGGTATTTGCGGACTAAACGGCGCAAACCATTCTTTCTTATCACGTCTTTCGTCAATCCGCACGACTGCTGTGAACTGGCCCGGAAGATTGGCGGCTGGAAAGATAAAAAAAGCATATCTTTTCATAAAGGCGGTTTGACTCCCGATCTGAACGTTCCGCAGATTGAAACGCCGCCCCTGCCTGACAACTTCGCGGTCAACCGGCTGCTGCCGGAGGTAATGCGCAGCCAGACTCCGGCACCTGGCGACAATAAAATTTCATTGAGACCGACCGGTTCGTGGGGAGAAAATGAGTGGCGGCTTTATCGTTACGGCTATGCTAAACTGGTGGAGAATGTCGATGCCAGGATCGGGCGGATTCTCAATACTCTGGATAAGCTGAAACTGACCGAGAACACGGTTGTAATTTTCATGAGTGATCACGGCGATGGAATCGGGGCTCATGCCTGGAACCAGAAACACGCGTTTTACGAAGAAATCATCCGGGTGCCGCTTATCATCAGGGCTCCGGGCGCTAAAAAGAACATGCAATGCAATGTTCCGGTCAATACTGGAATCGACTTTTTGCCGACCGTGGCTGATTTTGCCGGTATCGCGTGTAAAGGATATCCCGGCATCAGTTTGAAAAATGTCGTTTACGGGGGACGCGTGCGTGAGCGCAATTATATAGTTGGTGAATTTATGCGAAACGCTCAAGGAATTGGTTTGGCCGGGCATCCACAGGATGCTGAATTTAAACGTATAAAAAAATACGCCGATGCCGAAGCCAGATTTGTCCGGACCAAACACTGGAAATATGTCATCTACAATCAGGGGAAAAATCCTGAAATGCTTTTTGATCTTAAAAACGACCCCGGCGAACTGCATAATTCAATTAATGCGCCGGATTCTCCAGGCATATTGCAAAAGATGCGGCAGTATCTGCGGCAATACAAACAGCAAAGCGGAGACCCTTTCTGATAGCGGATGTTAAAAGAACTTCTGAGAGGTCCCTTTAAAACCTCACTCATTTCAGATTGCAGAAACTGATCGATGCGATCATGAGCAGAAAAAAATAATAAATTTCACCAATGCTGACCTTGGTAAAAGGGTAGCATTAGAAATCTCCATAAATATGACCATCTGAGAATCTGGACGATTTGAGCTTATAACCTTGTTTTATCCATTTTTTTGACATGAGATAAAACTTCGTTAGTATGGAAATTTGTTAATATATGCATCAGTCCCCCTGAAAATATAATGTTTTCATATAATGAATATTACTTATTTTTGCCACATGGAACTCGCTGGATAGTTTCAGAATCCAATTTTCTGAGTTTTGAACGTCTAGAAGCTTGAGCAGAGGGACCCCATACTGCATATTTTTTGACGATTTCTGACTTAATAGATTTCAATTTTTTTTGTAATTTTGTAATTACGCAATTTTGATCTATAACCATTTCATGACTATCATTATTCTTTATTTTTTTGATGCAAAGAATTGCTTTCTTGCAAATATCATTTAATTGTTCATTTATTGAAAATACTGCCTTGTATTTTTCTGTTAGATTTTTGTCTTTTACATAATATATTATTTTATTAATTTGTTGTGAACGTTTATACGTTTTTTGTATTATTATGTTTAAATCTATTTCTGCCTCTTTTAATTGCGCTAATTTTATTTTATATAAAGCAGAACGCAACTCAAATAAATCTTCATCAACCTCCGCAAGCTTTAATACTTCCCAAGTTAAATCAATAATTACATCAGTGTTTTTACTTCCTTTTTGCATAGATCGCCATTCGTCGATATCTGGATCATTATTTCTTGTGCAACCAAATAGCAATAAACTAAAAGAGAAAAAATAAAGAATTGTTTTCATATTGTTATTTTCCACATTGTCCCTGGTAATACTCTCTTTCGACTTGTACCGCCTCTTCTTCGCTTCTTTGCAATAGGGGACAATTCCCGAGTGAATAATATTTTGAACTTAAATTAATCATAGAACAACCTCAGAAATTGATTTTTTGATGTTAAAAATTCGATTTAAGCTTTTTACGGTTTCATCTCAATCCAATATATTTCTTATTCCCCGGTATTACAAATGTATATCCGGGTTACACGGTATTGACGTGGACCTTGCCGTAGAGGTTCTGGTATTTTTTAGGCGTGGTTCCGGTTTCCGCCTTGAAACGACGGCGGAAATATGTCGGGTCGTTGTAGCCGCAGGCGGCGGTTATTTCCTCGATATTCATCGAACTTTCCAGCAGTAATTTTCTGCTGTAGGATATCCGCATCCGGTTGAGACATTGATTAACAGTCATGCCGTAGGTCTGTTTAAATACCCGCCCGAGATAATCCACATTGCACTTAAGATAGTCGGCCACATCGGAAACCATAATGTCATCCGTGAAATTTAATTTCAAATAATCATGGGTCTTGACCGCGAGAATGTTACTGTTGAAAGCCCCGCCCGGACTGGCTGCTGTCAATTCGGAAAGGATCAGTGCCAGCAGCAGATCGTTCTGCTCGTTTGTCGCTATCCCCGTTTCCTGATCGTTCAGGAAGCGCCTGAACCAGATTTTTATTTTATCAGGAGAGAGCAGGTGGGTGCATTGCTGGATTTCAGTCATGAATTCTTTGAGGCATGAATTTTCCACCTGAAAGTGGAGCCAGTAAAATCTCAAATCAGGCGGATATTGGTTGAGTCCGCCGTGTTCCCGACCAGGATAAAGAACCAGACAGTCATTCCGGTTTAAAGTAAATACGGAGTCGGTTTCGTATATTTTAAGTGTGCCGTTTTCAACAAAGATCAGTTCATAGGAGTTGATCGTTCTGACCGGGTGCGTACCTTGCCCTCTCGACTTGAAATAACCGCCATTGGCGGCGTGGACCGGTAACTTGTCCAGAAATATCGACATCGTTGTTTTCCTTTGTTATAAAGTCTGATTTGTCCTCTTTTTATAATATTATGTCATCTTGCCCAATGCAAACAGACAATATATAATAATTCCATAAACCTTAATCCGTGTGACGGATGGCGATATACCGCTTCAAACCGCACTTTGTGCTACGGAAGCGGAGATAGCGCAAAAATAATAAATGGTCTTATTAACCGAGGAAAAAACATGCAAACATCTGAATTAAAGAAAATCAATATCACTGGCGGGTTCTGGAAGTATTTTATTGATGTCAACCGGGCTAATACGATTCCGGCCTGTGACCGAAAGAACGAAGACACTGGCAGGATCGAGGCATTGAAGCTGAATTGGCACGATGGTGATCTGAATAAGCCGCATCATTTCTGGGATTCCGATGTCGCCAAATGGCTGGAAGCGGCGGCATATTCTTTACAATCGTGCCCGGACAAGGAACTCGAAACCAAAGTTGATCAGATTATCGCGCTGATTGCCGCAGCTCAGGACCGCGACGGCTATTTTAACTCATATTTTCAGCAGATCGAACCGGAGCAGCGTTGGCGAAATCTGCGTGATATGCATGAATTGTATTGCGCCGGACATCTCATGGAGGCGGCAGTCGCTTATTACGAAGCAACCGGCAAAGACAGCTTGTTGCAGATTATGATCCGTTACGCGGATTATATCAAGTCGGTATTCGGGCCGGGTGCAACGCAGTTGCGTGGGTATCCCGGACATGAGGAGATCGAGTTGGCTCTGGTCAAAATGGCGCAGGCAACCGGGAACGATGATTATTTGTCGCTGGCGCGTTTCTTTGTTTATGAGCGCGGGGCCGAACCGCAATATTTTTATGAAGTCGAGCGGGATTGTCCCGGGGAGTCACAGCGGGCATCGTATTATCAGGCTCATAAGCCGGTGGTAGAGCAGGATGAGGCGGTTGGGCACGCTGTCCGGGCTGTTTACCTGTATTCAGCGATGGCTGATCTGGCCCGGATTGATGATGATCGAAAACTGGCGACGGCCTGCAAAAAACTCTGGCGCAATATCGTTGATAAGAAGTTGTATGTTACCGGTGGGATCGGCTCAACTTATGCGGGAGAGGCTTTTACCGCTGAATATGATCTGCCGAATGAAGAGGCCTATGCCGAGACTTGCGCGGCGATCGGGCTGATCTTTTTTGCGTATCGGATGTTTCTGTTGGAAAAAGACGCTGAATATATTGATGTTCTTGAACGGGCTTTGTATAACGGTGCGATGAGCGGAGCGTCTCTGGACGGCGAAAGATTTTTCTATGTGAACCCGCTGGCTTGCGATCCATCCGGAACTCTGGCTAATGGAAAACGCCTGGAGCCGAGGCCGGACTGGTTTGGTTGTTCGTGCTGTCCGCCAAACGTGGCCAGACTGCGGGCTTCGCTCGGACAGTATTTTTATGAATGCGACCAGGAGAATATCCGGGTAAATCTCTACAATGAAAACGTGTTTGAAACCGGGATTGGCAATACCCCGGTTGTTTTGCGTCAGGAAACAAATTATCCCTGGTGTGGAAAGATCAAAATTACGGTTGATCCGGTATCTCCAGTCAAATTTAAACTTCATTTACGGATTCCGCAGTGGTGCGAGTCGGCGTACTTGTCGTTGAACGGTAATGTCATTAATCTGCATATCGATAAAGGTTATGCGGTGCTCGAACGTATCTGGACCGCCGGTGATCAGCTTGAATTGAACCTGGATATGCCGGTGCAAATGGTTCATGCGAATCCTAAGGTCAGACACGATTGCGGCAGAGTAGCTTTACAGCGGGGGCCGTTAGTGTATTGTCTGGAAGAAGTTGACAACGGACCGGACCTGAACACAATCAGAATTCCCCGGAATGTCGTTTTTGAGACAGGGATGGAGGATAATCTGCTCAATGGAGTTATTACTTTGACCGCGGATGCCGAAAGGATAGTCCGGGCCTCGGACGGAAAACTTTATTCGACCGTTCGACCGGAATATCAAAGTTGCCGGATCAAGGCGGTGCCGTATTATGCCTGGGGGAATCGCCGGTTTGGTGAAATGCTGGTCTGGATCAGGACCGGTTGATTTTTCACCGGTATCGGCGGTCCCTTGTTTTCAGGGCTTATACTCGATTTTGGGATCGACTTTCATTTTCCAGACCATGCGGCGGAATTCTTTTTCACATTTCGGGTAGTCTTTACCGGAGGCGCTGATAACAAATTGAATCGTGCCGAACTTGGTCAATTTCATGGCGGTCAATCCCTTGATTTTGCCGACCCCCTTGACGTTGGCGTCAATTTCCGACCATAAAATCGAGTTCATTTTGTCGTATACGGTATTTTTCATGGTTCCCGACACTTTGTTTTGCATGCCTTTTTGAGCCTTGTCGGCGCCTTTCTGGATGTCCTTCTCAACTTTCCTGAAATTGTTCAGATATTTTTCCGGAATCTTGCCGGTCTTGCGAATCTGGACAACTATATACGGGTAGACAAACCAGCCTTTCTGGTTGGCTCGTTGAAAGGCGTAATCATATTTCAATGTTTTAAATTGCGGCGACATTTTGCGATACTGCGTCAGGACCTGGTCTATTACTTTTTGAGGAATTTGAACCCAGCCGTCCGGAATCGTGAAGCTGAAACCATCCTTGTCTTTGATTTCGGTGCTGTTTACGTTCAGCGCGAAGCCGGTCATTAATAACAGCCCGGCAAAAAATTGGATTTTTCTCATTTTTTCACCTCAATACGTCTTTGGCTTTATTTAAAAGTACAGTTGGTTCGTAAATGATTTCATCGGCGCAAACCATCCGGCCGTCGGGCGTATTATCCTTCCAGTTCGCCTTCGTCCTGAACTTTTACTTTTATTACTACTTTTTTCATGGTTGTGTCGCCGGCCAGCGGGGCGTGGGCGTCTTCCGGGTAGAATACCGCGAAGTAACCGGCCGGAACGTCCACCCAGCACAGGACCGGGGTATCGATGAATCTGACGTCTTTTTCCGGGTTGTATGGTTCGCCGGGGGCGTCTTCTTCGACACTTTCCCAGCCCATGACGTCTTTGCCGGTTACGACGTATTGGATATCGATATATTTTTTGTGAACTTCCATTTTACGGTTTTCTTTGCCTCTGGCCTCGACCGTTTCGACCATGGCGTAAAGGTTGTCGCCGTCCAGTTCGAAGCGCCCTTCCATTTCCGGGTCCATTTCCGCCAGAAATTCAAAGGCTTGAGCAAAAGCCGGATGCATGTCGATGTAGCGCTGGTAATTGACGAGATGATCAAGAATCATAATATTCCTCTTTTTTAGTTTTGTGTGCCGCCTTTAAAGGCGGCGTTTGCTTTATTATTCACAACGTGTTTTTGTGGATGGCGAGAGTCTCTCGAGCCGCCCGTTTGCGCGGCATGTCCGGCTCAACGGAGTTTCGCCCTCCAAGTATGAATGACCAGATCGAATTTTTTCGTATTTCTTTCATTCGATGTTCGATGTTCAAAGTGTTCAATGTTTATTTAAACGCATTAGTTATTTCATTTAATGAGGCACCGAGTTTATGTTTGGCGATTGAGTCCAACTGTTCCCGGTTGCCGGAAAAGTGAAATGTCTGATGCTTGTGTACCATTTTTTCGCCGGGGGCCGGAGCCAGGGCAGGGGACGATGATTCCAACTCATAAAACGGGCCAAGCGGTTTTGCTCCGGGTTCAGCCGGACCATCGTTGTAGGTATTGACCACATCGCCGGAGAACGGTTCATTCTGGTATTCCCACATGGCATTGACGTATTCCGCCGGAGTCGCCGGCAGCGAATATTTAACAACGGTCAAACTGCCGCCGCCCGCGTCATAACTGCCGAGAACCGGCAGCGCACGCAACGGGGAAAGACCCAGTTTTGAGCGACAGGTGCCGTCGCCGCTGAAAAAGAGAACGCCTTTTTCGTCTATCTTCAGCCGGTCGGGTGGGACTTTGCCGAAATAGGTATCGTTAACGATCGGGCCGAGTTCGCATTCGCAGCCCGGCTTGAACGGGATAACCACGGTGGTTTCAGGTGACGGGTTGAACATACCGAGAATCCAGATTGAAAGCAGTCCGGTATCTTTGTTCCATTGCCTGTCTCCGCAATTGACCAGATAGTTTTCCGTTTCATAGCCGACTACATCCAACTCACCGACATCAATGCCTAAAGCAGTTTCAATAGCTTCTTTTGATAAAACCCTGACGGTGCGGCCGCAGGTCATTTTCAAGGTGGTTCCGGACCAGTTGGTCAATTCGAAAGTCTTTTCGTAAGTCGCTTCGGAAGCGGTTGCCTGGCCAATCGTATCCCACTCGCACCAGTCGATCGGCGTTGGGACGCGCCAGTTAGACATATCGAATTCGGCATTTTGATCAAAATAGATGCTGAACTGGCCGCCTTCCGGCCCCAGCCAGTAACGGTCTTCGCCGCCGAAAACGTTGATTACCAGTCGCCGGGTGCCGTCGGCTATAACTTCGCGGTTGATCCAGCCGAAACTTGATCCGTCATCCCCGGCGGCTGAACTGGTCATGATCCGCCCCTGATACCCCGGGGCCACCGCGATTTTCGCGTTTTGATTGTCCGGCGCGGTCAATACCTGGATAGTGGTATATTGACGCATGAAAGCGACGTCGTCGCCAAAACTTTTCTGTTGTTGTGACATTTTATTGCTCCATAAATTTTGAGAGGTGAATTCACAACAATTATATTCCCGTTTGACCCCGGTTTCAAATCCCTTTTTAAATTAATGTTCAGATATTTGATTAGTCAGACCGGATGGCGCTGAATATAAAGCATCCAAGTGGAGGAACAAGGTTTCCTGGTGGATTATTTTTATCTCTTTTAACAAAAATTGTTTATTTTTTTATTTTGCTATTGACAAATAAAAAATTAACAGTATAATTTAACTAAGATCGGTTAACGTGAACAAAATGAGCAAAGATTTAAATATGAAAGTAACCCTTGAAGATGTAGCACTGGCAAGCGGAGTATCCAAGGCCACCGCATCGTATGTCATCAACAACAAAAAATCTTCATTCGGATTATCGCCGCAGACTGTAAAGCGGGTATTGCAGGAGAGTCAACGCCTTAACTATCGTCCTGATCTTATCGCGCAGGCTTTGGCGGAACAGAAACGCGCCCCGTTGTCAATTATGATCCTGTCTCCGTGGCTGCACAGTCAGTTTTCCGATTTTATGGTGCAGGTGAGTCATGCGGTCGAGTCCGCCTCGTTGGAAATGAAAATTCATGCGGATTACAAACTATACAAATGCGGCGATTTGAAGCGCACGTTAAGACCGATGAAATGCAGTAAGTATGATGCCGTAATCGTATTGGGCACCAACCTTGTCGACGATGCTTTTCTGGAGAAAAAACGCGGCGAATACACTAATGTTATCTTACTGAACCGCATGAAAGACGGATACGCCTCGTCGTGCGGTAATGATGACGTCATGTGCGCCACCCTTGCAAAACGTTTGATTGCCGGTGATTATTACAAAAAATATGTGTTGTCAGTAAGTGGTACGGCTTCGCACCGGGAACGGTTGAGAACTGACAGTTACAGAAAGCTCCTGGCAAAGGTCGGTAAAGATCATTTTTGCGAACATCTTGACGCTGTGCCTGATGTTCCGGAAAATGATCAATTAAGGCTGCTGTTTGAGCAGTATGGTTCGAATAAAGTTTGTTACATATTTACTCAGTATTTTCCGGCGGCAAGACTTATGAATTTCGCGATAAACGCGGGATTGAAGGTGCCGGAAGAAGTTGGAATTGTCGGATATGACCAGCATTCGTTGTTAAAGGATTTTTTGAATCCCCGGTTGACTACTATTGATCCCGGGGTGTTTGAAATGACCCGGCAGGCGCTTGCTATGGCAAGAATGATGAAAGATGGACAATCGCCGGCAAATATGATCACAGAAGCGGTTATTGTCGGAGGCGGCTCCGCAATTTTGGGATAAATAAGCCTGATTTAGACAGGTGATTTTTATAGTTAAGACAATATATTCATTTGTATCAAAGGAAAAGACAATGAATGAAAGAATCAAGTTTTCCGGGCATACCATGGGAGCCCCGCAGTGTGACATCCATCAGATTATTGATCTCTTCAAAGAAATCGGCTATGACGGCATTGAAGTCAGAGTTGCCGAAGATGGTCAAATCAACAGCGAAAAGATAACCGACGCTGAAGCTGAAGCCATCAGGAAAAAGGCCGAAGCAAAAGGGATGGAATTTTCCTGTTTGACTTCCTATTATCAGAACTTTGTCAATCTGGACGAACGCGAACAAGTCATCGCGAATTTGAAGCGGGTTATCGATGTTGCCGCAATCCTGAAATGTCCGATGGTCAGGGTATATGGCGGAGTCGAACCATTCAGCCAGCCGAATGTATGGTTCTGTGACTGTTGGACGCGTACAGTCGAAGGTATTCGTGAAGTGGCGGGCTATGCGGCGAAGTTCGGGGTTAAAATCTGTATTGAAACCCATATCGGGTCTTTGACCATGAGTGTCCGAGACATGGTGCGGCTAATTGAGGATATAAATATGGCCAACGTCGGCATGCTGTTTGATTATGCCTGGGTAGAGCTGGCCGGGGTGGAAAATGGCGCGGACGCCGTTAACGCCGCCGCCCGGCATATCTTCCATGTCCATGTCAAAGACTGGCAGTTGGAGTCGCGGTTGCCGATAAAGAAGCGGTCATGCCTTATGGGCGAAGGCACCGTCAGGTGGGAAGAGGTGTTTGGCGCGCTGAAGGCAACCGGTTATACCGGATACGTCAGTGACGAATATGAAAAATACTGGTATCCGGATGAACTTCCAGAATCGGAGGTCGGCATGAAACACAACCTTGAATATGCCAGGAAACATTTGCTATGAATTAATGTTTGCACAGTGAGTTTTCATTTGACAATATAAACAAATAATTGGAGTACCGTAAACTGATTGAATGAGTATTTTTACATAAGCTGTTACATATAACTTTTTAAACAAAATTGCGGTTGTTAAGTTTTAATTGATCTTGTTAAGAACGATACATAAATCTGCATGACCGTACATAACAAAAGGAGGTTTTAAATGTTGAACACAGTGCGAAAACAATACAGGTCGCAAAGAAATTTTACATTAATCGAGCTTCTTATCGTAATTGCTATAATAGCGATTCTAGCAAGCATGCTGCTGCCGGCACTTAATAAAGCCAGGGAGCGAGCGAAAGGAATAAATTGTGCCAATCGCTACAAACAGATAGGAACCGGCATGAGCCTATACAATGTTGATTATGATGATTATTTACCGGGGCCAAGTTATGCCCAGCCGTATCTCCCGGCAGCGGTAAGCAATCCGAATTATAATAATTTTACCATAGGTATAAATCAATATCTGAAAAAAGACAGTAAGTTTTGGAAGTGCCCATCGAATGGTGATCTGGTGTATGCGGTTAATTACAGGATCGGAACTCTGAATAATATTAATTATAACTACAATCCGGCTATGGCGGACCTTTTCGGTTATCCTGGATCTACTTTGCCGAAGAAAATTACCAATATCAAAAATTTGTCCGTTTACTATGCTTATCGGGAACTTAACAGAATAACTCATACCAGTTATCTGGATATTGTACCGCCTCATAATGGAATGTTCAATGTACTTTTCTTTGACGGACATGTAAAGATGGCGGATAGTAAAGATGATGGGGGTGTATAAATGCGACTGCTTCTTGTTTATATCATATGTTTGGCCGGATATGTCAGCAGTGCCGACACGCTTCGGCTTGAGGCGGAGGATCTTCCATTAAGCGGTAAATGGAAGATCTCGTTTGCGAAAGATGCGTCACAGGGAAAGCTTATATTTTCAGGTGAAAAAGGTGAAAAAAATACTATTAATGCTACTTTTGAAATAAAGCGGGGCGGGACCTTTTATCTTTGGGTAAGAGCGTTCAGTCATGGACAGGGGTATCGAACGCTTAAAATCGCGATAAACGGAAAAACGGCCTCAAACAATTTCGGCGATGAAAAATTACAAGGTAAATCAGCCGGATGGATTTGTAAATCCGGAGGAAGTTTTGACCTGAAGCAGGGAGTTAATTCTGTCACTATTGTTCCTAATTCTCCATACTCCAGGCTGGATGTGATCGTGTTAAGCACGGACAAGAATTATAAAATGCCTGATGACCGTAGATTGCTGGAAAAACTGCCGTCTGCTACCATAAGTAATACTAAGAAGCCTGTAGCAGCAGCTAACGTATCTCAGTTACCTTTGTTGCTTTTTCACGGCGGACGTCCCTGGACCGGCCAGGAAGCAAAAAGGATAATTCAGACTTCCGGTTTTAAAGTTAAGGTTATTGATTCTTCAGAGCTTGACGGTCTGGGGGGAGCCCCGATCAGGTTTCATTTGACGGATAAATTCGAACCTGAAGCCAAGGACGGGATATCGCCTGAATTTCGCCGTCTGGATAGTTATCGTGCGGTTATTGTTTGTTCGATGCGGAAAAATGACCTGAAACAATTCTATTCTCCGGAAAGACTGGCGGCGTTGGAAAAATACCTGAAGAATGGTGGTACTTTGATTGTAACGGAAAATTCTCCCGGTTCTATCGCGAAACTCCTGCCGGTTACCATGGATGGAGTGTCTTCTGATGTTTCTGAGTCACGGTATTGTCTGCCGGTACATAAATATTTTCCCAATATGCCGGAAAAATGGCCCTGTTTTATGGGACGTAAAAAAATAAAGGCTAAGAATGACGCTGAAGTGCTGGTTTATCAATGTGACGGCAAAGGTAGCAGGCAGCCTTATATAGCTGCTTGGAATATAGGGCGGGGCAAAGTCATTTACATTAATGCCGACTGGACCAGAAAAACTTATTTTAAACAGTTAAGATATTGGGCGTATTTCAGTGTTTTGATTGGTGATTTGATCGCTTACGGCAGTGGTGAAAATACTCAAAGTGTAAAAATTCCGCAGTTTCGTTTTAAACAGCCTCCGGTAAAAGAACTAGGGCAACTTGAATTCAGTTTAAAGCAGCCGCAGTTTAAAGAAAATGATAAGTTTGCTTCGGCAGTTGTCAAGGACTCCGGCCGTTTGCTTACAGCTGAATTCGCCAATGGTACGAGTTTAGTTCTGGATAAAAATTCCTGTTCGGCGGAAGTGGTTTTCCCCGGTAAAAATAAAGCTTGTATCAAGCATCTCAGTCCGCCGCAATTGCTGGTTTCCGGGCAGGAAAACCTGAATCAGCAGGATACTACTTTCGAGGCTGTGGGAGCTTCCGATAAAAATGCAAAATATATTGTTCCCAAATATTCATTCGGAAATTTTAAATTGCTGGACAAGGGAGGGATTGCTATCGGACTTACCGGTCGATACAATAATTCCTTATATGAGATCGAATGGAGGATTGCGCCAGAAAACCTGAATGTCGACGGGGTAAAATATCAAGGTTTGGGCTGGGCGGCTACAATAAACTTCACAAAAGGAGCGATAGAAGGAGCAAAATGGGATTATTACGCTAATCTTGGCGGCAGACCTGATGAACATTATGCCTGGAGAATGGCCTGTTACGGTAACCCGAGAGGTTTCGTCAAAGTAAGATTCGACAAACCGAAATCTTCTTCTCCATGGTTTCATTTCGGTTCAGGACAACCGTTCAACTGGCTGACTGGGCCTGCCGGGACATTTCTGGAATTTATTGACCGCCCGGTCGTTTTGCTGGCTGAACAGAAATATTCAGCCGGTTCTAACGATATAGAGCTATCGAACAGTATTACTATTGGGAAAAAACATGGTCGGATTATCCTGCCGGCGCTGTGGACATTTTATTCAGATAATAAAG
Source organism: Victivallales bacterium (assembly GCA_963678305.2). Lineage (GTDB taxonomy): Bacteria > Verrucomicrobiota > Lentisphaeria > Victivallales > Victivallaceae. Next base: position 4,504 of record CAXXVV010000017.1, on the reverse strand, counting down.
CTGATTTGGTTAACAACTGGCAGAGTGTGTATCAGTTTTTGATCAGGCGTTACTGTCGGCAGCAGGGGTTGAAAATACCGCAGCCTTATCCTGTTGCGGGGTATAATAATACTTGTACGCAAATGGAAAAACAGAAAGCGATCGAGGCGGCAAAGAAACTTGGTTTTAAGCAATTCAAACTGGAAATATGTCCTTCCCCACTGGAAAGCTTAGCTTCCGACAGACTTGCGGAAAACTACCGGCAGATCATGGATGCCGGTCTGGAACCGAAATGCTGGAGTGCGCTGGGATATACTCAGGGGATGGACAATCCGGTTGCAGCTGCGCATAAAGACTGGTTGATAAGAGACCGGAACGGTAAAGTATTACAATGGTTTGGCAGCCATCCGGTTTTTGACTTTTACAATCCCGGTTACGCCGGACATTGGCGGATGGTCTGCGGAAAAGCCGTCAAAAACGGGTTGCGGCATATCTATATCGACATGGGAGGAGTGATGCCGTCTGCGGTAAACTATGCATCCCGATCGCCATCAACCCAGATGCAGGGAATGATTGATGTCTTCAAGTTCTTTGCTGATAAAGGTGTTTCGGTTGGTATTGAAGGACAAAATCCATTGGCTCTGGATGAATACTGGTTCAGAAAAAATAAATATGTCAATCATACCGGGAATGAATTTGCCTTTGTCAATGCAAACATTGGCGCTTATGCGCCGGATTATTTGGCTATGGACTATTTCAGATTGGGAATGAACAACGCTTTTATTAAAGTCAATACAGCCCCTTATGCCGTGGATTTTGAGATTGTGCCGCATGGCAATGCCCAGGTTGCAGAAATGGGAAAACTCAATCCGGCGTTTTTGAAAGCGATTGAGCTTACCGGAGGCGTACCTTTTGTCCGGCAAACTCCTTTTGGGACTTCCTGGACCGGAAAGAATGGAGCTGCTTTATTCTTTTGGGACAAGGTGAAAGCTATGGACTTGCATTTGCCTCCCGGCTGGGCAATAAAAGAAATATTCACTCTTTCAAATCAAAAGGTTCGACATACCAAAGACAAAGTATACGACATCCCTTCCAAAAGTGTAATACTGATATCGTCAGATAAATAAAGAGATACAGGTATAAAATAATTAGTATTGGTCCGTTTTTTTCTGATAGTGTAAATTACCCGTCTGCCGGTGAAGGTCTTTTTAAAAAAACTTTTTCATGGCGTTTCGTGGGTTTTGCGGTTAATATTTGCATTTCGCATGGCTCTTCTCAACAAAAAATAAAGGAATCAAAATGTTTAAAGTCGGTATTATCGGATGCGGCGGCATCGGAATGGCACACGCAAGAAGCTGGAGCGCCATTCCGGATGTGGAAATCAGTGCGGTTGTTGATCTCAATCCGGAAAAGGCCATGGCCGCGGCTGAATTATTCCAGTGCCCATATTATACCAATATAGGGGAATTGCCGAATAATCTTGACGCGGTGAGTGTTGTGACGCCGCCCGGAGCGCATTATCCGGTAGTCAAGGCGATGCTGGAACGCTCGATCAATGTATTCTGTGAAAAACCTTTGACCATGGACGTGGCGCAGGGAGAAGAACTCAATAGTCTCGCCGCCAGCCAGGGCAAAGTGCTTGCCGTCGGGTTCAAAATGCGCTACGAACCGATTTTTAACGTGGCAAAAGAATATCTTTCGCAATTGGGGGCTTTGCGTTCGATTGTCACTACCAAGATACAGCAGTTCAATCCGCGTCCCGAAGGTGCGTGGGTGACGCGGGTCGGAGCGATGTATGAACTTTCAATCCATGATTTTGATCTGTTGAGCTTTATCACCGGATTGAAGCCGGAAAAAGTTATTTCCGCGCGATTGGAGCACCGCCGCGGTTGGGAGAAGGAGGATGCCTTTTCCGCCATGGTCGAATACGAACAAGGCGTTACCGCCATGCTTCAGGGTATGTATTGCGACGAAACGACGTTCTGTTTTCGTGATCTTACCATTACTTTACTCGGGGAACATGGCTATATGCGAATTGAACGTCCGGACCGGATTGTTCTGCATACAGATGATTTCAGGGTAATCGAAGTAAATCCGGCTGAAAAAAGCGCATTTGTCCTGGAACTCGAACATTTTAAAAACGCAGTCGAGGGAAAATGCACAAATATGCTGAAAGCTTCAGACGCCGTTATAATGACCAAAATGATTGAGGAAATCAGTGCTTTTACGGCTTGAACAGTTCTGAAAATTCCTCTACTGAAATCTGCCGGCCGTATTCAGACATTTGAAAAGATTCGGCATATACGGCGGATTTCAAATACTGTTCGGCTTGCCTGGCATTCCGGCACAGCCAGTTATCGGTCAGCCATTGACGCTTTTCGCCCTCGCTCATTTTGGAGACGTCAAAATCCTTGAAACCTTTGTTCCAGGGCAGCCATTCGTAGAATTGGGAGACGTGACAGTTCATCATTGCCAGCTTTTTATCGATTACGCTGTCGATGCTTACTGCGGTGTCCGCTTGAAATGGCGTCGGTGTCTGGAAGTGGTCCCAACTGAACGCGAATACCGGCCATTGTTCCGGTATCGGTGTTTCCGGACAGTATAACGGGACCATTATTACGAAAGAAGCGTCCTGAACTAATTGAGCCGTCGCGCGATGATCGGCGTGGTAGTCGCATAACCGGTGGGAAATGACCACGTCCGGCTTGAATTCTCGAATGATCTTAACGATCCGGGCCCGGTTTTCAATGGTTGCCTCAAGTATGCAGTCGCCGTTTGAAAGCACTTCATATTCATCAAGACCGGCAATTCCAGCTGAAGCCTGTGCTTCCGCGTAACGCCGTTTCGCCAACTCTTCGGGTTTCATACTGAAGTGGCCGCAGTCGCCATTGGCTACTGAAACGAATTTTACCCGATGTCCTTGCGGTATTAATTGCAGCGCGGCCCCGCCAAACATAAGATCAGGATCATCCGGATGCGCTCCGATTATCAGGAATTTTTTCTCTTTCGACATTAATTTTTCCTTATATTTCCTTTGTTAGTCCTTGTTTTCCATGTTGTCCGTTTTGATTTGGAATATCGGGCAGTAGGAGGGATTATCATTATAAAAATGCCAGCCTGACAGATGATTGTCAAGCTGACATGCGACTTTTTTTCTCTAAAGAAAGTATGTTTGGCTCTGAATCAGGAATCGTTTTTCTGCTGATCTTCTTTTTCATAGATATAAAAGATTATGACTTTCAAAGCAAGAATCAGGACCAGTACGATAAAAATCCAAAGATACTGTTTGACAAAATCAGCCAGATAAGCCCCGATGATCATGCCGAAAAGGATATTCGCCCATTTAAAACAGCCCAGGTTGGCCGGACTCCATTCGATTGTTTTGAAAACTTTCATTTCGTTTACTCCTTTGCCTTATTTCGGAGGTATCCATCTATTATAAACATAACCTGTCATTCCGGATTTAACAACCGTTTCAGCGTTGATTCAGCCAGTTGCGCGGACTCTTGCCCATAACCTGCTTGAACTGGCGGCTGAAAAAGAAAATATCCTCGTAGCCGTATTCATAAGCCACTTCCGACACGGAACGAAGTGAACTTTGCAGCTCTTCCGCGATGGCCATGATGCGCTGTTTCATCAGCCATTGTCTGGCGGATATACCGAATGTTTGTTTGAAAACCCGGGAAAAGTAATCTTCAGACAATTGTACGTGACGGGCCAGATCTTTCGGGGCAGGGCGGGATTTTACATTGTTCCGGCCGAAGTCAATGAGCCGGTTGATGGTCTGTTTGTTGAACCCCGCGGTTTTACTGTCGCCGGCGTTAGCCGCGGAGTTCCTCAGGTTTGATAACAGCAATGACAGAATATTTTTTGTCCTCAAATTAATGTCCGGCTGAGCAAGTTTCATGTCATGGTAGTACATAGTTATCAGCAGACCGGAGTCATCCATGCTGTGTCCAAGCAGATATTGGTTTTCAGGAGAGGGTAAAGCGGTGTTTTCAAGAATAAACCGGAAATGATAGAGCCGGGGAGGTTTATCCGGATAAGCCTGACGGAAGGTGTGTTCGGTTCCCGGCATTAACCATAACAGGGAACCCGGTCCGGCCTGAAAAGTTATTCCGGAGCTTATCGCAGACACATGATTGCTGCAGATAAAGTATATGAGGTATTCTTCAGGCAGGCTGCGGGTCGGAATCCGCCAATCGCCTTTAACCTGCTGGTAGCCGGTCAGGGTTTCAATAACTTTTGTGGTATTGGAGGACAAAAGCGCCTGGAGTTGGTCGTATATTTCCATTTAAACACCGTTTAAGTACAAGTTTTATACGGGTTAATATATGGCTTTATACATAAAATTCAATTATTATAATAATACAAAACAACTGAAAAGTTAAAGTAATAGTGAAAACATAATAAGAAAGATGTTATCATGGCCCTATCAGAAATGACCCCAAAGGAACGTTGGGTTGCCGCGTTGGATTTTAAAGAAGTTGACCGCCTGCCTTTCTGGCCCAAGATCGATCGGGCC
>CAXXVV010000016.1:0-162825 GCA_963678305.2 Victivallales bacterium | reverse complement strand
CCTTAATGTATGCTGGATGGAGTGGACCCTTTGGGAAACACATTTCAAGAATATTTATCCGACCAACGCCCCGAAACCGCGCAAAATGAGATGCTGGGGATCAGACGCGCTATACGGCGTTTACAGCTGGGGGAATGACTATGCAAAATTATTTATCGAAAGCATCAATCGGATTCCCAGGGAGTATCCGGCGGCAAAAGGCATCGGTTGGGATTCATGTTTTGCGCATCGGCTTTTCTTTGAGGATACCGACGGCGTCAAAAATACTGAACGCAAAAGCTTTAAGGACGGTAAGATTTTCGCATTGGAGGCGGCCGGTGTCGCCAACCTGCTGGATGCAAATCACAAAAACTTTTCCGGCAAACAGCGAATGGCTAATGTTGTAAACTTCAAACTGGTCACCCCGTACATGATCGGTACCAGAACCGATGCGGCCCTCTATGAAGGCCATCCGATGAAAACTGAAAATCGTCTGCTGCGATTTGAAACCATGTGCGCCCGTCTCGGGACCGGAAAAGCCATTACCTGGCACAAAGGAGCCAACCCCTCCCATATGAAATGGGTAGACTGGGAGGAAATGGACAAAAAGGAAGCACAGGATGCTTATCGTCAGCTCATGGAAAATAATCTGTTCCTCTCTTATTACTGGGGAGGCACCAGCGCACCACAAATGCCGACAATCGGAGTAAAATTCCTGTTTGACGCAATTCCGGAACTGGTTGATTTAATCCGCCTCGGTCGTCAGGCCTCACCGGCCGTGGACGCGCCGGCTGAATTACTGGTCACCCGCTATGGCCAAGGTGTCGGCAGCCGCATTGTGATCATCAATCCTCAGTTTAAAAGCCGTAATGCTAAAATTGTCTTCCGGCCTGAATACTGGAACGGTCTCGGCGTTATGGCAGCCAGGGAAGACGGCACTGAAATGACCTCCCGGATCACTCAAAACGGTACGAGCATCGACTTGACCATCCCGGCCCGTAAGATCATTATCCTGAGAGTCTGCGCGACCGGCCCGCTTAAAACCGCCAACCTCAAAGATATCATCGTGAAATCGAACCAGGTCAAGGTTGCCGGAAAAGCCCCGTTCTGGCGTTTCAACGTCCTGACCAACGACAAGTTTGAATGGCCGGTTACCTTCTTCCGGAATGAACCGGGAGCAAGAGTCAGGGTCAGAGTTGAAGATGATTCTGAGAAATTTGCCGGCAAAGTCGTTCCAAAATTAACCCTGACATCCGCCAAATGGAAGGATGACGTTCAGGCCAACAACCGTCGCAACGGACTGGTTGAACTGCATGAATATCCACTATATGACGTATCCAAACTGACAGCGGAACAGATTCGTGACCTGAAGCTGATCGAAGCGGTAAAACAGGGCAAGCTGGCCATTCAGGTAGCGGATAATGCCTCGCAGGCGGTCAAAGACGAAGCCGAACGCATTTGCGAATGGTTCCGTTTTTACACCTGTGCCAACAGTGACAAATTCTCCCAGCCGGAAATCACCTCGAAACCGAAACCCGGCATGAAAGTCATTCAATTGATCGGCAATAAAGAACAGGCCGGTTTGAAATCATGGCAGCTCGGTCGTGCCTTCAAAAGTGATGACAGCATCATCACGATTGCCGCACAGGATGCCGATGCGTTGAAACAAACCGATCTTGCCTTCCTTAACCTGATGGACGCAATCTATCCTTTCAGCGGAACTTTACCGAAAAGCAAAGATTTCGAGAAAATAGGTTTGGCGGGAAAGACCCTGACCCGGGAAAAAGCCGTTTCGGTCTTCCATCCGACCTTGCTTGAAATGCTGCGCAAAACAGGAGTAAAATAATGCAATATATCAGTTTTCTTTTAATCCTGTTCCTGGGATTGTCAACTGCGGCCAAACCGGTCTATGACCAGGATTACTCCGCAATGAAACCCGGCTCCGGCGTTATGCCGGAGTCAGACTCCAACCGGTCCCGCCTGTTTCCAGATCCCCTGCCCGGCGCGAAAATCGGCTTTTCCACCATCAAGGCTTCAGAATCCTTTCAGGCGAAGACCTGTAAAGACGGCCTGAAACTGATCATATCCGGCGACAAACCGGCTGGGAACGCGGAACTGAGACTTAATCTGCCGAAGTGCGACTCGAACATCACTTTTGAAATCAAATTAAAATTAGCTGATTTTATCAAAGGTAAAGCTGTTCCAAACACTTTTTTCATCTATGCGGCCGGAGTTAACCTGTTCTTCCGCAGCGACCGGAAAGACCTGCGCTGCTACAGTATGAAATCAAAAAGCTACGACCGGATTGCCGTGATGAAAAATGATACCTGGTACGACATCAAGACGGTTATGCGGTTCGGAGCAAAAGGCGAGAGCTTCTTCGACTTATACCTGAACGGTAAAGAGCTGCTTAAAAACGCCAGAATGCGCGGAAAACCATCAAAGCTTTCATTTATCCGTTTCACCATGAATTCAAAAGCCCAAAAACAACCGGCTCCCGCCGTCATCATCAAGTCCATAAAAATATATTAAAAGCAGTAAAATGAAAAAGAAATATGCCATCGCGGGAACCGGGACCCGCGCCTTGAACTTTGCCGACGCCATTCTCAACCAATGCAGCGAGACCGCGGAACTGGTCGCCTTGTACGACCTCAATCCGCTGCGTATGGCCGGGTTCTGCAAGATAGTCGGGGCCGATATCCCGTTCTACACTGATTATGATCAATTGACGGCGGAAACGGCACCCGATACGTTGGTGGTTTGCACCACTGACAGAACCCACCAGACGTTGATTGACATGGCTTTTGCTCACGAGCAGGACGCAATTGTCGAAAAACCCATGGCAATGTCAATCGACAATATCAGGCAGATACTTGAGGCTGAAAAAAAATATAACCGGAAAGTCGCCGTTACTTTCAACATGCGCTATCAGCCTTACGCGGCAAAGATCAAAGAAGTTCTGATGGCAAAACCAATCGGCGATATCCGTCAGGTTTCGGCGGAATGGTTTATCGACATAACCCACGGTATCGAATATTTTCACCGCTGGCACAGCAATATGGTCAACGGCGGCGGATTGCTGGTGCACAAAGCAACTCATAACTTCGATTTGCTGAACTGGTTTCTTGACGACCAGCCGGAAGAAGTCCAGGCACAAGGTTCTTTGCGCTTCTTCGGTCAAAACTATCAGTATCAGGGAACACGTTGCAGAGAATGCAAGTATACCGACAAATGCATTGCCGCAATGAAGCCGGAATTGCAGGACGAAGACCTTAACCCGGGTTCAGACCGTGACATTTTTAACAAACTCTATTTTGAAACCGAGGCATCTGACGGATATGTTCGCGATCAATGCTGCTTCCGCGACGATATCGATATCTATGATACGATGAACGCCCTGATCCGTTACCGGAACGGCGCACAAGTATCTTATGCTTTGAACGCCTATTCTCCGTGGCAGGGCTACAAGATCGTCTTTACCGGCACAGCCGGGAGAATCGAAATCGGCTCGGTCAGTCCTTCAACCAGGCCTGGGAACTATACGGATCAGGACACGATCCGCATCATTCGCGGCACCACCCGGCAGAATATCACCATGGAAGAAATTTCGATGGAAGCGGACTTGTCACCGCACGGCGGCGGCGACCGTCTGTTGTTCGCCAAGCTTTTCGGTGATATAAAAGACGACCCGTTGGGTCAAGTCGCCGGTTCCGAAGCCGGAGCCGCCAGCGCTCTGGTCGGCATCTGCGCCAACGAATCCATAACAAGCGGAAAAGCGGTCAAAATACCACTTATTTAAATCAAATATACCGCGGGCCATTTTTTCTCTTAAAGGAGTGACTGGCCCGCGGACATTTTATACAGCTTTTTAGTTTCTCCGACAGATGATGACCGGTTTGTAAATCCCCCCCAAGCCGGTGCTGTCATGCACTTTAACTGCAAGGACATTTTTGCCGGCTTCAGGAGTTATTTTTATTGTAAAAGGCTTGTTCCAGAATTCGGTAATCGTTTTTCCGGTAGAGTTTACCGTACGTTCTCCCGCATATTGTCCATTCAGGTAAACCCAGGCACTTTCATCGACGCCGTCGAATTTGATCAACAAAGGTTTTCCGGCTTCAGCTTTCGGAATGGTAAATCCGGTCCGATACCAGGCATATCCATCGTAGTTCCCGACAGCCGTATGCTCCCAGCAGCCGGGAACCGGAATATCAAGCCATGCGACATCGTTAAAATTAACCGCATTCCACCCCTTCTTTTCTCCTGAGTTGTCCGGGTCGGTCTTAAACTTCCATTTTTCCGGCAGACGGACAGCTATTTCATCCTTGTCCGGGACTATCTTCAAATAAATTCCCCAAATAAACTGGTAATCGACCAAAAAGTTCTGACAGGCTTTGAAAACGATAGTGTTCCAGCCTTTTTTCAGGAACACTTTCGTTGTTATACGGTCCGGACAATCAATCGCCACCGCTTGCTTGTAGATTACCCGTTTATTGTTGACGTAAAGCCGGAACGGGAAGAAGCTGTCCATCATTAAAGTGGCAGTCATATTTTTAGGGGCATAATACCTGGTTCCGGCATATGCGTAGGACAATTGCCAGTTGCCGATGTATTTTTTCAAATTCATATCAAGATTTAGTTGACCGCTCTTGCTTTTTACCTCGCGCCATTTCATTTTCTTGCCGTTAATAGCTACGGGCTTGTCAAAGGAAACCAGGTTAAAGCTTTTATCTGAAGCGATCGCATTGGCGTCGGAGTTGTCGAACGGTCCCAGTATATACCAGTCGGTTACGTACCCCAGTTTTTCCGGGAAATTGTTGACCAGGGCTTTTTTGCGGAACCGGGGGGTATGGCGTTTTGCGTCCTTGAGGTTTATATATCCCTTTGCACCCATTTTTGCGATCAGCTTGTCCATTTCATCGAAAGCCGCCACGCTGCCGTTATAGTCTTTCGCGTTGGCGTTCCAGATGCCGTTGAGATATGCCGTCAGATATTGCAGGCTCAAATTAACCATTGCGACCCGTTCGGCATACGGAGCCTTGCCCCGCGACAGCTTCAAAGCCTGGTCAAGTTGAGTCCTGGCATTGCTGATCATTGCCGGGGTGAATAATTCAGGGAAAAATGTTGTTCCAAACAAAATATGCGAAGTACCAGGATGCCCTGCTTTCTGTGCGCCATCCGACATGTCCCGGTAAAACTTTTTCATCGGCTCCGCGGCCGGGCCGAAAAAGACGTCGCACATTTCATCAAGCAGTTGTTCCGGAGACTGGGTCGGGTCAACTTTGATTCTACGCGCCATGTAGGCATTAATAAACGTACCGGCATTGATTTCCGGGCGCAAATGCGCACTTCCATCCGACCAAATGCCTTTAATGCCGAGGTCCTCCATCTGATACTTCAGTGATTTGGTGATTTCCAAATAGGTGGGACAGAACAACCCGGCGGTCCATGGTATAGGATCGTATTCATATCCGTAGATATTGGGGGTCATTTTACGCCAGCTTTTGATAAACGAGTGGAAGTTGGAATCGGCGCATGATTTGTCCGGCATCAGGTGCAGCAGACAGTAGGCGCTACGCGTCAAGCTGACGATTACGTTTGATGCCGGTTTGACCTTGACGGGCGGGGTTGAGTGAGTCGAGTATGCGTGAATGCCGATAAAGCGATCGGGAAATTCGTCTTTGATTCCCTCCGCAATCGCATTGGCGAAGCGGACGACCCGGTCAGTGACGACTGGCGCGCCTCCATCTTTAAGCCCGGGAATATCCTGGTCCGTACATTTTGTACATTGACAGAAGTTGATATGGTCTTCCGGGTCCATCGGGAAACACATCATAATCTGATTTTGACGCAATCTTTGCTTAATAAGTTTTATGACCTGCTTTATTACTTCGGGGTTGCTCGTGCACAATTGTTTCGGTTGGCGTTTTCCGGCGATCAAAGAATACCATTCGGGATGCTGTTTAAAATATTTTTTCGGGGGCAATATCTTAAGCCAGAAATGGCCGGTAGACATCATGTTCTGCCATCCCGACATGTTACGTGTGTACCAGGCTTTTGAACTTCCTATGCGACGACCAGCTTCCCTGGTCATGTCGGCATGGGGAGCGAACTTGATAGTCCCCAGAGGCATGGAAAGCTTGTTGCGTTTGGGGATGCATTCCCCGATTTTGCCCGGCATAATCCATTTGCAGCCCCATTTGTCCAGGATATAATAAACTGCGTTTTGCAGTCCGAGAGGGGTGTGAGCGCTTATTTTTATTGCCTTGTCCGTAACATTGATACTGAATCCCTGGACCAGTTTTGAATCATATTTATTTGATTTTTGGGGAAACGGCGTGAGTTCAAACTGGACCGGAATTCCTGTGTTTTCCTGTCCCGGAAGCGCCGGTTGAAAACCAACGACGGACCAGCCCGCAAATTCCGGAACAAAGAGCAGTCCATTTTTATCGGCGGAAACCGTACCCTGGACCGGACTGAGGTTCCAATCGGGAATCTTATCCGGGGAGAGTTTGAACAGGGTTTTATGGTCCATGGTTACCTGTATGGAATCTACTTCAATTCTGGTGTTTCGTTTCATCGGGCCATAGGCCGTTACGTAAAAAGCAGTCCCTTTGGACCATGTTTGCGGCCAGTTCTTTGCCCAGGCCTGCGGACCGTTTTTATCTGATTTCTTCGGAATTGAATTGTCCGTCCCGGCTTTTGCCGGATCGAACCATTTCGTATAAATCCAGGGTTTACTTCCGACCGCGTATCCGCCGCGGATATTGCCGTCGCTGCCGCCGCGTATTTCCAGCGCAATCTTCAAGGTTTCTCCTTTGGCAAAATCCGGAATTTTGGAGGCCAGACGACAAGCCATGAACGGCCCGAAGCCGGAGCCGTAAAACGGTTTATTGGCAAATTTCAAGTTGTATATAAGACGCTTTGATGCTTTTTGCAACGTACACATCCAGCTCACTTTTTCGCCTTTTTCGGCAAAAGAATTTTTGCTGAAAAAACCGTTCGGACTCAACACCAGACCAATTTCACCATTGGCGAATTTCCAGTTTGAGTTGTCAGACATGTTTTTCACTTCACATTCAAAACGCATGGGAGAGGTTGACTGTCCCGGGTGGAAAAGGAGCGGCGCGGATGTTTTCTGCGGTAACGCGGATCCGGTCATTTGCTTGAAATAGGTTTTAAAATCGTTAATCGCGTTTCCAAGCTTATATTTTCCGGCATCGCTTTTGCTGATATCAAGAAAAATCCGGGATTTACCGTTGGCGCATACCTCAAGCTGATGAGCATCGTCCCCATAGGTCAAAAAACCGTTAACAAGCAAAAACAATATGGCGATGATATATTTATGAAGTAATTTTGAAACTGTATTATTCATGATAATCTCAATTTTATTCAGGTATGGATAATTTAGCGCATAAGGCTGAAGTTACCATTTTTTTACGAAAAATAGTATTATTCAGGCTATGGCCTGGCGGAAGATATAAAAAATTTTCTATCTACAAGTTTTTACCAACTGGTATTAGCGAAAGCCCGGCCGTCACGCGTAAAGCTGTTATTTTCTTTAAACATGTCACTCAATACCGACTCGGCATAGAGACTCTGAAAAGCAGGTTCGCCTTCGTCTCCGCTTGCTTTGACTGTACTGACATGGCCATCGGCCCAGGCGACAACGCATTTATTACCGTGCTTCGGGCGCAAAATAGATTTTGTCGCGGTATAATACGGCCATATTTGATATGAACCGTAGAGTTCGAACCCGGCGACAGTCCGGTTTCCGGTTATCGCTTCGCCGGTAACCAAAACTTGAGAAGTTTTCCTGAGCCTGGTGACTTTAGCCGGAGAACAGGCCGCGTTTTTGGTCGTACCAATGAAATAATAATTATAACCATAGGTAGGATAAGCCCAGGGTAAGTAAGTCGTTTGAGCTTCCCACATATTCTTTGCGTTGGCCCAGCGTTCATGATTTAATGCCGGAGATTTATCATTCGGACATAAAAAACTTTTCCCGGTTATATTATAGTTCTTCACCAGACGGGTGGTCCAATAGTAAAAATAACCGTTGCCTCCAAGGTCAATCGTCAAAGGCACAAAAAAATCGTCACTGTCGCTGATATAAAGCTGCATTCCACTTGCTATCTGTTTTTGATTGTTCGTGCAGCTGGCCATCTTAGCCATATCGCGGGCATTATTCAACGCCGGCAGCAGCATCGATGCCAGGATCGCAATGATCGCAATCACCACGAGCAATTCAATGAGCGTGAACGCCCTATGCGTCCATTTCAAACCTTCTTTTTTTCGGGTTTCCATTTTGTTCTCCTTTTTTGTTTTAACTTAGGTTATTTAATCTATTTTTACAATTCCTGCTTCATCATATCTGAAATTAATTCTTTTGCCTTCATTCATTGAAATATCCGCCGCAAAACACATTGCGGCGCTCAAATAGCCGGCATAAGAGTTCTGATCCGGACGGTAATTCCTGTCTTTCATCATCTTCAGCAGTTCAAGCGCATGAAGCCGGTCCCCGCCGCCGTGGCCGGAGCCATCTCCGCTGGTATCAAATTTCTGCAGCTTCTCGCCGTCATTCTGATAACAGAATAATTCATGTTCGTGATGACATCCCCAAATCCTGCCTTTAGTCCCTATCGCGTGAAAATTTCTTCCCGCTTTCGGTCCCGATACATGAAAATTCAACATGAAATTAGCAATTACGCCGTTAGCATAAAACAAATTGAGACTCTGGACATCACTGACGTCTTTATCAACATTGTAAATGCAGCAGTCCTCATCCCGGATGAACTCATGCATGATCTCTTCGCCCTTATCTTCATGTCCTGAAAAGACCGGTTTATAGCTGTATTGACAAGATTGATTAATCGGACAAAGCGAACATTTGTCGGGAAAATTCGGGTTCGCGGTAAAAATCTGTCTGCCGCCAAACGAGTTCAACGCCATTGGACGGCTGTCGATCAACCAGTTTAAAATATCCATATCATGGCAGGACTTCTCAAGCATCGAGCCGCCGCTGTCTTTTGTGTAGCGACGCCATTTACTCCGGTTCATAATCGAGGAAACTCCCCAACCCGGCAATTCATCGGCCTGAATTGATGTCAATTTTCCGATTATCCCGCTCGCAATAAGTTCCCGGATTTTTGTATAAAACGGAGTCGAACGCAAAACAAAACCGATCAACACCCGCCCGTCATGTTTTTTCTCGGCATCAAGGATTCTCTGGCAGTCCGAGGGCGTGGTTGCCAGCGGTTTCTCCAGCGCGATCGCGATTCCGAGTTCAAGGCAGGCGATCGCTTGTTCGGCATGGCAATTATTAGGAGAGGATATTACCACCCCGTCCAGCTTTTGCTGTTTCAGCATTTCCCGCCAGTCATCATATTCAACATAACTTTTGCTCAAATTCGCCTTCTGAGCCATCGCCCGGCGATTCTCAACCGAAGGATCAGCAAGTCCGGTTATCTCTATTTCATCGCTTTTTTCATAGGCGGACGCGTAGCAAACGCTGCGTCCTCCCGTCCCGATAAATCCAACTTTAAACTTTTGCATTCGTTAATTCTTTTCCCTGTTTATTGATAAAACTATTGTTTTTTTCTGCTTCTGATATATATTTTAATGTACAAGATTATCGTTTCATATAGATAAAATGACTTTTTTCCATGCCAAAAAATTGTAATATCAAAAAAATCCGTATTTCTCTATGAAGCCCAGGAATATTAAAATTAAACGAGATCCGGTCCGTAAATGCCAGTATTCAAAACTGAATGACGGCAGATTGCAGATTCACCAGGATTACGGCTTGTGGATTTGCAGTTGGATCAAGGAAAATAGAGTTCCGGCTCATAAGGTTCCCAAGCCGAGATATTTTCAATGTTTCGCAATCTCACAGATCATCAAAGGTAAAGGCTGGCTATGGACGGAAGAAGAAGGGAAAAAGTTTTTTTCAGCCGGGGAAGCGATCGTTGTCTTTCCGGACATGCTCCAGGATTATAATGGCGTCGGCAGTTATTATCTGGAAGACTCGGTCTGTTTCACCGGCCCGATTGCCGACAGCCTGGTCAAAAGCGGCATTCTAAGACCGGGAATTTTTAAGGTCGGTCTTCTGCGCCGCCTGCTTCCAATTATCGAACTTGCGGAAAATCCGGCTAAAGACGCCCAGATCAAAGCCAATATCGAATTGCAGCATTATCTGGTGAACATATATCTGGAAAATCAGCAAAGAAACACAACAAATAAAACTGAAATTGTCGATAGAATGCTGAAGCAGATCATTGCCGCCCCGGAAAACAAATGGTCGGCTGAGATGATGGCGGACATGTGCAATCTCAGCAAAAGTCACTTCTCGCGGGTATTCAAAGAGCGAACCGGCATGACCCCCAAGGCTTATGTTGACCGACTGAAAATGGATGCCGCCGCGGAACAACTGGCTACGACGCCAAAAAGCATTGCGGATATCGCGATTTATTTCGGCTTCAACGACCAGTTCCATTTCAGCCGGAGATTCAAAGAAGTCAAAGGCGTCTCACCTTTGGCCTTCCGCAACAGTCCGCGTTAAGTTCAATATTCAATATCACAACAGTCCAATTCACGCTCTCTCTTCGTTTTTCATCTTTCATAACTATTCGATGTTCGATGTTAAACAGAACAGTTGCCCTGCGCAATGCTCGCGCTCACTTCGTTGTCGATGTTCTGCTCCTTCTGCTTTTTCCCCATTCGACGTTCAATATTCGATGTTCAAATCTCAACCTCAAAAAAATATCAGCCTCTCCGTGTCCGAAACTCCCGGGGCGTCATGCCGGTCTGCTTTTTGAACGTTTTGGATAGATGATATTCGTCATAAAACCCGGTCATTTCAGCAATATTGACCAGTTTTTCACCTTTAAGCAACAGACTTTTAGCAAAATCCATTCTTATCTCGATCAATCTGGCAATAGGTGAAAATCCCGTGTCCTGCTTAAAACGGTGATTAAGCGAGGATTCGCTTACTTTCATATAACGGGCAATATCGGATATTTTAACGTTGTTCGCAATATTTTTCCGCAAATAAGCTTCCACCTCCCCGGCAAAATATACTTCATCCACCGGATCGATATCCCATTCGCCGGGGCCGGTTTGCCGGGCTGCCATCAGGATTTGCACAATCTCCATGAAAATCGACTGCACATACCAGAACACTCTCTCGCCGTTGCTTTCGCACAATTCGCCGGCTTTACGCATCAATTCCCCTACTCTACCGGCCGGATCTCTCAGGACCGCAAACCGGAGGTGAGAATCTATCAAACGGTCAAAACCGCACTTGTCAGCATCAGTGATCGCAAAATAGTTTTCTTCCAATGGCAAGTCGGCCGTTCGGGTATCTTCCCGGTAATTACATCCCGGCGCGTAAATGTGAATCGAATTAGCCCGGCGGCGGCGACAACGACCTGCCTCAGCTTCAAGTTCGACCAACCCGGCGTCTTTTGAATGATATTCCAGAGCCCAGGTTAACGGCGTGGCGCAATTCCCTATGCGTCTTAAGTTCAACGGAAAAACATTCACGCTCTTTACCGCGGGGGAAACCCGCTCAGCCAGAGCGTCGGGAAAACGCAATACGATATTTATTGTTTTTTTCATTTTTGCAGTATTTTACAAGTTATTTGCAATATCTACCATGTTTATTTTTTTTATTTAAAGTATAATACTGTTACAATACACTCAAAAAATCAAACTATCAACTTTATTTTGAAAGGATTCGTAAAATGAGCAAGGGAAAATACTACAAGTATTCCACAGAAGAACTGATGGAAGTAATCGATGTTTTCAACGTAAGCGAGGATACTCAGAACAAGATAAAAGATCTTCTTGATTCAGATTCTCAAACTCCGAACGCCGGTAACTTCTTCCGTTACTACAACCCGAGAAGCAAATGCGACGAACTGGAAAAAATAATCCGGGAAAAAATCGGCTGTGAATACGCTTTAACCGTCAACTCCGGGACCAGCGCCCTGATCGCGGCCCTGGTCGCCGCCGGAGTCGGACCGGGTGACGAAGTAATCGTTCCGGGTTATACCTTTTTCGCCAGCGTTTCGGCTATTGTCGTGGCCCGGGCGATCCCGGTCATCTGTGAGATAAATGAATCGTTGACAATCGATCCAAAATCCATCGAAAAATGCATAACCCGCAAGACAAAAGCGATCATGCCGGTCCATATGATCGGTCATCCCTGCGAAATGGATAAGATCTGCGACATTGCCGCCAAATATCATCTTGCGGTAATTGAAGATACCGCCCAGGCTTTCGGCGGCAAGTATAAAGGAAAATATCTCGGGACATGGGGCGACCTTGGCTGTGTGAGTCTCGACGCCTACAAGGTAATCGGCACCGGCGAAGGCGGCATTGTCATGACCGACGATGAGTGGCTCTACACCCGCGCCCAGAGTTACCACGATACCGCGGCCTGCTGGCGCCCCGACCGCTTTGCGAAGGAGAGACGCGAAGGCGAGCTCTTCTGCGGCGAAAACTACCGGATGCCGGAACTTTGCGCCGCCGTCGGACTGGCTCAGATGCGCAAACTTGACTGGATCAACACCCGGACCCGTGAAATTTACAACGCGTTGAAAAAGGCGATCAAACTTCCGGCCTGCGCAAAATGGGTCGAGCCGACCGATCCGGAAGGTGTCTGCGGCTATACGCTGGGTATATTGTTCGATAACAGCGAAAATGCGGCAAAAGCCATCACCGAGGCAAATTTGGGCGGACTCGCGGCAAAAGAGACTCGCGGGGTACGCGATTGGCATGTATATTGGAACTGGGAACATATTCTTGAACAGAAGACCGTAACCCAGGAAGGCTATCCTTTCACCTGTCCACTGGTTGAAAAGCTGCCTGATTACCACAAGGATATGTGCCCTGAAACAAAAAACATCATGCTCCGGCTGGCGACAATCGCAATCGCCCCGGACATGGATGAAAACTGGGTAGCGGAAAGAGCCGCCGCGATTAATCAAAAGTTCGCGGAAATATTTTAAAAATTAATAAAGACCAGACTTTTGCGAAATATGAATTGCACCACGGAGGACACGGAGGAATACTGAGAAGTGTTTAAGTTTTCAGCTAAAGCTGAAAAATAAAAAAACGTTTTCGTGACTTTTCGTGTTTTTCGTGGTTAATATTTGCATTTCACATGACTCATTGATAATTACAAAAGAGGAAAATAAAAAATGGTAAAGATTGACGCATTGATCGATGTCCTGTTCAAAGAGCTGCCGCTGCATGAACGGGTTCCGAAAATAGCCGAATGCGGCTATAAATATATCGAAACCTGGCAGGGCGGAAACCTTGAAACCCTGAAAGCAATTGCCAACTCTGCCGACGCCTGCGGCGTAAAACTGGTAAGTATTGTCCTTAATTCCCCTAACGGAGCTGAAACCGCGCCGGTCGCGAAAGAAAATCTCAATGTATTTGTTGATCAGATCGACCGTTTTTCCGATAACGCGCTGGCCGCGGGCTGCGACCGGGGCATTGTAACCACCGGCCCGAGCGTCGGCGGACGCAGTTATCAGGAACAGCGCAAGGCGTTGATTGAAGCGCTGGTTGCCGCCGGAGAAAAAGCCGCTGCCAAAGGCTTTAAGCTGAATCTGGAACCGTTGAATCTGGAAGTCGACCACGCCGGCTACTTCCTGGAGAGCCCGCAGGACAGCGTGGCGATCGTCAAAGAAGTCGGTCTGCCTAATGTAAAAATCCTCTATGATGTCTACCACATGGCAATCGCGACCGGCAACCTGACCGTCTTTATCGAAAACAATATCGACTGGATCGGCCATTTCCATGCCGCCGGGGTACCGGGTCGCCATGAACTGTTCAACGGCGAAACAAATTATCCGTTCATCCTTAACGCAATCGACCAATCAGCTTATGACGGCTATTTCGGACTGGAATACATGCCGCTGCTGGAAAGCGGTGAAAGTCTGAAAAAGACTCTGGAGTACCTGCAAGGATAATCTCATGAAGATCTCAAGTCTTTTCAACGTCAACGGACGCATCGGAAAAAGCGCGTATGAAACCACCGATTTCCCGACCGTCAACGCTTTAATCAAACATCTTGACTATCTCGGGATCGACCGCTCCCTGGCCTGGCATCTCGCCGCCAGGGATATCAACCCGACCTTCGGCAACCTTAAACTGCTGGAAGAGATTGCCGCAGCCGGGGCGGAAGACCGCATAATTCCGGCATTTATCATTACCCCGGCCTGTTTTTACGCCAACGGAGTACTTGACTCACTGAAAAAGGTATTCGCCGCAAAACAGGTCCGGGCCATTCGCCTGACGCCGGAAATTTGCCGCTTCCCGCTCCGCCGGATTGAAAGAGTCCTGGCGGAACTGGCGGAATTTGAGCCGCTGGTACTCTGGGACGTCAAAATGATTGACCAGAATTCACCGGATATAGAATTTCTGGCAAAGCGGTTTCCGCAGATCAATTTCGCGCTGACCCAGATCATGTGGCCGCCTTTCGGCGCGGTTCTTGACCTGATGTGGCGCTGTCCGAATATTTATATCGATATCTCATGGCTGCATATGCGTGAGAGCATCGAACTGCTTTGCCGCGACTTCGGCGCGGAACGGGTCCTGTTCGGGATCGGGTTCAAGTCCCATTACGGCGCGGCGATCGCGGAACTCGCTTTCGCGCAAATATCCGACGCGGAACGGGAGCTTATCGCCCACGGCAATATCGAACGTCTGCTGGATTTACCGGCGTCCCGGAAACAAATCGCCCCCTGCCTAGATGCGGATAAACCGTTATGGGAAAAATTTTGTCAGGGCGAACCGCTCAGGGATGTCCCGATTATCGACGCCCACGCCCATGATCAACTGCCCGATATGGGCTGGTTCATGCCGGAAACCTCGACCGTGGAAAGTGCGAAAGCTTTCAGCCGTCAGTCCGAGCGTCTGGCAATCAATTTGACCATTGTATGTTCGGGCATTGCGCTGTTCGGCGATGGCGTCGAAGGCAATCTTGCGACCGAACAGGCGTTCAAGGATCATGGTTCTTTCAAGGGCTATCTCGGATTCAACCCGCGCTTCAGCGAAGACCTGACGCCGCGGTTTGACGATTTTTTCAGTCGCGATTTTTATGTCGGGTTCAAGCTCCTCTCCGATTACTGGAAAATACCGGTTACCGATCCATCGTACAATCCGGTCTGGGAATATGCCGACAAACATCATCTGCCGATTTTACTGCATACCTGGGGCGGAAATTTTGATTCTCCCGGAATGCTCGCCGAAATCGTCCCGAAATACCCGAACGCGATATTTCTGCTAGGACACTCCGGCGGCTCCGGCAACGGCAGGCAGGAAGCGATTGAACTGGCGCTGAACAACGATAACGTCTATCTGGAATTCTGCGGCAGCTTCACGGTCCCTGATTTGTACGAGGAAGCAATCACCAAAGTTGGGATCGGGAAAGTCATCTTCGGTTCGGACACCCTTGGCCACAGTGTGGTCTGGGAGCTTGGGCGCTTCCTGTCGCTGCCGCTGAATGATGACGAACTGCTCCCGGCCCTCGCCCGGAATATGGAAAGTATTCTGCAAAGAAGGCAATAATTGAAGGTTGACAACGAAGTGAGCGCGAGCATAGCGCAGGGCAACGTTGAAAGTTAAAAGTTGAATACGAAACAAGGCAAACGGTTTTTCAATATTAGCCCGGCATATAATCATATTGCTTTTATTGAATAGCGCTGAAAGCGCGGCACATAACAGCAGCCTTTTAACGGGGGTGCATACCCTTGCGGGGTAATTGAGCGCAGCGATTGAACCCCGGGAACAGATAGAAAACATTAAAAGCCCTGAAAGGGCGACATATAAAGCAAGGTAATTATCAGCCGGAATAATTATTGAAAAATAACAGGCTGTAAGCCTGAAACTGCAAAGCCCACGGCAACGCCGTGGGTAAAATAATAAAAAAATAACCGCAGGCTGTAAGTCCGCAACAAATGACTATGAAGATTCTCAATAAAGTTCCGCAAAACGGAAACGGTTTTCCCGATGGGGTGCTGAAGCTGGATTATCAAAGCTCTTATGACGGCCTGGCCGACTGGGCGCTGATCCTGCCGGGAAAAAATCCGGACTTCTGGATTATCTCTTTGCATGGACACGGCTCTCACGGCGACCAGCTTTATACCCGCAGGGATATCCGCGAAACCTGGCTCCCTGCTTTCAGGGGTACCGGAGCGGGCATTCTTACCCCGAATCTGCGCGATAACGCCTGGATGAATCCCGCCGCCGTGTCTGATCTGCACGAACTGCTTGACTATCTGAGACAGGAATACGGCTTGCGAAAAACCTTGTTTTATTCCGGCTCCATGGGCGGCACCGGCAACCTGATCTACGCGGTCCGGCATCCGGAGGATGTCGACGCCGTTGTATCGCTTGGAGCCGCAAGCGACTTAACGTCTTACCTTGAATGGTGTCTGCGGCAGGAAAAACCGGTCCTGCGCGAGATCGCGGCGGCAATAAGTTCCGCTTATACGCAAGAAGACTTGAAAAAGCATTCCGCGTTATTAAACGCCGACAGGCTGACGATGCCGGTATATTTCGTTCACGGCGGCGCGGATGCAATCATCCCGGTTGAACAAGCTGAAATGCTCCGGGACAAACTCCGGGACAAACCGAATTTCATCTACCGGCAAATACCCGGCGGCAACCATGATTCCCCGCTCTACGATCTCAACGGGATGCAAACCGTTACAGAGTTGCAGGCATAAAGCGGTTGAACACTTTGAACATCGAACATTGAACATTGAATGAGGGAATGAAAGACAAAGATTTAAGGCTTAAAGTTGAAAACTGAAGGTCTAAACTTTCTTCATGCTCTTAACATTCTTCGTGGTGAACTGATGCATTCCTAAAATAAGGGCGAAGACGAGACGTTTCCTTGATGCGGACGGGACGTCCGCGCTCCCAGGGATAGAAAAACAGCCGTGGATATCTCCACGGCTGTTTGCTTTTGGTTGTTTCTTCCTGTTTACGGCGCGAGCTGGTAGGCCAACTGCAGCGTATCATCAGTTCCGGAAAGATTAACTCCAAGTGTCCAATCGCTACCAGTGTAGGCACCAGCGAAGTTCCAAGTGAGATTTATAGTTTCGGTATCTCCTGAAGTATTAGTATGGGTCAGTGTAATTGAATTAGCGGTCCAGTTATACAGGTTCATTGGACCTTCATAGCCACTGACCAAGTCAAAGACATCATTTGCGTTAGTGTCATAATTACCCATGACAAGCTCCAATTCCCCCTGACCACAAACGTTCAAGAGGTCCCAGCTGGTAAATGTGGGATCATCATTGGCAACAGCAATAAGGTCGGCACCGCCTTTAGCCAGGCCAGTCGCATCCAGGATTGTGGTTACTGAATGTGCGCCAGACACCGTATCTATGTTTCCGGCAATAGTCGTTCCGGCTCCACCAGCATAATTAAAGGTGATAGTTGAATCAGTATCAAAATCAGCATCCTCTACCACTGTATTTACATCGATTGCGCCAAAGCTCGCGCCTTGGACTGTAAAATCAGTACTGGTGCCGACAATCGTAATGCTCTCATTTCCTTCAGTCGTCGTATCAATTAACGAAATATTGTAATCATCCCGATTGATATAAACCGTATCGTCTCCAAGTCCCATATTTATGCTGGAAACCATGCCATTGACGCCAATTTCCAGATAATCGTCGCCATCACCGGCAGTTATACTGTCAACGCTGGAAGTATCAGGATTCGCAATCCCGACTGTAAACGTATCATCATTATCACCAGTGACAATGCCGCCGGTGACCGTGCTGTAGTCAGAGATTGAGATTACTTCTGCAACATCTTCTGTAACAAGAGGATTTACAGTCACAGGAGTTGTAATACCGCCGGTAATAGTTGAGCCGCTAATGGTTATGTTGTTAGTAATTGTGCCAGTATCAACAATATTAATGCCGCCGGTAATTAAACTATTGGTGATATTGAGTTCATTGTAACTGTCGCCGGTCACGGTTAACGTTCCGGTTACTTCTCCAACCGTCATATTAAGAATATTATTTCCCGTCTCGGAAGTCATATCCAGATTACCTGTAATCGTACAGTAATCGGCAGCCTGTAACACTTTACCACGAGGATTGTCATTGTCATCGTAGCCCAGGATTTCCGGGATATGGCTGAAAATGGTAAGATTATTACCGACCGCCGCATCCATTGAGAATGCCCCGGTATCGGTATCCGTCAATGAAGCGGTATTGGAGCCTCCATTGGAAATCATATCCACAGCCGCCAGCACAGTAGAGTCAACTGTGGCCGGATCATTCAGGAACTGTTCGTTTGTGCCGCCGCCAGGCTGGGTTATCGTACCATGATCCACAAAGTTACCTCCGGCTGCGGTCAATGAATTGTCAGTACCAGCCTCCATGGTGATGGTATTGTCAACTGTACTCGGATCGATAGTAAGCCAGTTGGAGCCTGTTTCAGCATACATATCAATGGTACCATCAAGATTGGAGTCGGTTATATCAAGTGTGTTATCGACAAACGCCAACAAATCAATTGCGTTGGTAATATCAGCCATATAGATATCAGCCGTATTCGATGCTCCGTCAAACGCAACTCCAAATCCATCATAATCGATAGTATCCATATCAATCCTGCCGTCAATGGCACTGCGCAAATCCTCTGCGTCCCTGACGCCTCCCTCTTCAATTGTCGCCGGAATAGTATCGCCCCAAATATTCAGGGTATTGTTTGAAGTAGTTGAATCTTGAGCAATATTTCCAGTAACATCCGTAACATTCAACGTTGCGGAGTTACTACCAGCAGTTGTCTGCGTCAAGCCGCCAATAAAACTTTTTTCAATAAGCTCAACATCAACAATATTAGCGTCAAACCAGGTACCTTCGGAAATGAAAGTGTTATCGTCGTCAACCGCAGTCATGGTAACCCCGTCGAGGATTTGACTACCAAGAATGTGGGCAGTATTGGTCATTCCTGCAGTTGATGTCGTCATACTCAGGGCACCGGTAACATCAGTGAAACTCATTCCCGCGATTCCAACTGTTCCGATCAAGTTATTTGAGCGTGTAGTCATGGAGATATCACCATTAATATCATTGACAACCATATATTGCGCCTGCAACAAGGTTAAGTTTCCACCAATCAGACCGGAAATGGTGTCAACGTGATAACCGTAGGATTCAAATGAATTGTCACCTCCGCCAAGGAATTGGCCGCCGGCTGACAAAGTAATGTCACCATTAACATCAGTTATCCGCAGTACTGCGGCATTTCCCCCGCCACTGGTATTTAATGAGACCGGACCTTCGATATAACTTTCGTCTACCGATTCGCCTCTGAGAAGTATCACATTGAACGGGTTGTCATTGTTTATGATAGTGGAGTAGGTAATACCGTCAGTCGCCAGAGTATTCGCTCCGGAACCGGACATGGTTACCGAGCCACCGATATCACCGACAAAACTCAAGTCATTATCAGTAGCACCGGTCATCGAGACACTGCCGGTAACATTTACTTTACCACGGTTATCAACATCAACGTTAATCCCCAGCACGGCCGTATTGTCGCTTGACACCTGGCTGATATCGCCATCGATCAGGCTGACATAATCGACCGCCGGAAGGAAGCCGTAAATGTTATAAGTGGTATCCGGGGTATCTTCAACCGCTTCGATGATTTTGCCGTAAACAGTCAGGCTATTGATGTTGTCTGAGCTAAGATCAGCATCCTCCTGAGTAATTCCACCGTTGATATCTGTCGTAATCATGGTAGCGAGATTGTCGCCATCGGTTGATAACTGGCTTACCGCTCCATCAACCGTACTTTCAACAACGGAGTCCTGATAAGTGGGATCGTCCTGGGTAAGCGGTGGCAGCACCGGAGGCGGATTAGGCTCGGCCGGAACAAGGTATCCGGAAATGTTTATGTTATTGTCATTATCCGCAATCTGGGTAATACTGCCACTGGTAAAACCGGCATCGTCAGCAACATTGATCGTATTTGTATCCGCGGCAATCAGGATCGATCCGTCATCATAACCGCTTTGAACAATGTCACTGCTGACAAACAAGGCTTCACCCGGTTCAAGGGCTGACAGCGGGTTAACGCCAACCAGAATCTGATTATCCAGACCGGCCTGAGTGACCAATCCACCTTGATAAAGCGCGGCCGTCTCAGTATAGAAGTCGATATCAACCGTACCGCCACCCGGTAGCGGAATAGTAAGCGTGGTATCAACGTTGGTATCGGCCGGACCGGTCACTTCAATGGTATTTGTCTCGGCATACATCACATTGTCACCGGTGAACATCTTACCGTCAACCGTAATCGTATTTGTCGTGGTATCGAAGAAATCTCCAAGGGAAATTCCGTTCCAGTTGTACCAGTAAACTTCCGTTCCGTCAGGCAAGGTTGTAGTCGCAAAATATGTATATGTTCCCTGGAAAACAACCAAATCAACGATATTACCCATCAGAATATCTGAATTTTGAATCATCACAGCATCCTGATCGATAAAGACCGTATTAGTTCCACTTGGCGCGGTTGTGCGCCCGGTCTGTTCCTGGGTCATCGACAAACCGATGGTTCCAGCAGTATCATCCGGATTGATGTAGAAAGTTCCTTCGTCAATGCTGAGCGAATTGGCATCGGAGATCATAGTCAGTGACAGAACGTCAGAAGTACCGTCAAAGACATGACCATCAGCGGGACCGCCGACATATTCTTTGATCCAGTCGGCATCAACCGTCACCGTATTGGAATCAGATGCCTGCATAGTTACATCGCCGAGAATAGATACGGCGGCAACTCCGATAGCAAGCGTATTGGTTGTCCCCGGCAATAAATCGCCGCTGACATCATCATAATCGAGCGCCTGCATTGTCAGGCTGCCATCAACAGTTGCCCGGACTTCAGTTTCAACTAAAGTATCAGGATCAACAATAACCTGACCGGATATATTGAATGTATTTGAATCGGCGGATATTTCTGAAATATCCCCGTGAACCGATCCATTCAGTATGATCGCTTCAAAATCGACAATATTTTCACCATTCACAGATTCCAGATAGAGGTTATCGACCGAACTGTTTTGAATATTAATCCGGTTTCTTCCACTGTTGGTATACATGGTAACATCCCCGGCAACACTGTTGTTGAGGATATCCAAATCATTGATGACCTGAGTCTGATCGGCGGTGGTCGGATCATCTGTTCCCCAGGCGGAAGTCATTGAAATGTTTTCGACCGTCGCCAGAGTAAATGAAGCGTCATTGATAATCCCGGTAAGACCTTGAGCAACGATTCCCTGATAGGTTGAAGTCATGCCGACGTCACCTGAAATATCAGCGGTTTCGATTTCCGCCGCCTGTAGCAGCTTACCCAGAGGATCTCCAGCACCGTCGTTACCCCAAATGTCGGCAACTTCCCAGCCTTCGACATCAAGAGTATTGGTCAACAACGCATTCATGGTAATAGCTCCGGTATCAGCATACTGGATGGTCGCATCATTATCTTCGCTGACTGAGTCCATGTTAATGGCTCCGGTGACAACAGATTCATCAACTTGAGCCAGAGAATCAAGGAACTGCTCTCCGGTAACCGGATCGGAAGGTCCATATTCCTCCGGAATATCGAGGCCAAGAACAGATAAGGTGTTGTCAAGGTCTGCGTCCATGTCAATATTGCCGCCGACAGTGCTGGGGTCGATTTCTACCGTGTTAGCACCTGTTTCGGCATAGGTAATTACACTGCCGGTAATGTCCGAATCAGTCACATACAACTCATTGTCGTCATAGGCAAACATATCGACATCACCGCCGACAGTCGCAATATCAATGTTGGCAAGGTTTGAAGCTCCGGTAGTCGGGGTGACTCTGCTGTCTGCCGCGGTCATGGTGATGCTGCCGCCGATATCGGCGGTTTCAGTAGATGCCGGGACCACTTCGTCACCCAAGTTCCCTGGCAGTGAAGAATCAAGAGCCAGAGTTACCACGCCATCAATATCCAACGTATTTCCACCGGCCAATGCAGTCATGCCAATATTATTGGTAACATCACCAATATTCAGAGTAAATGAGTTATCCCCTGTAACTGCGTCCATTGCGACGTCCCCAAACTGGACCGCATAAACCAACAGAGTATCCCCATCGAGAACAATTTCATTCTGAGGCACACTTGAATCAGCGCCGGTAGCCGGATAATACCATTCGCCGTTGGCGACAATGGTATTATCCACTTCAGCGTTCATATCCAGCGCGCCGTAGATTGAACCGGTAATGGTCAACATATTGGAGGCGGCATCGGCATTCATGGTCGCGTCGCCGCCGACTGATGCATAGAGCATATCCACGAGATTGTCACTCATTGCGGCATCCATGACAAGATCGACATCGATAGTTGATTCGGCAATGAATTGAGCTTCTGGCAGGGTCTGGCTGCCATCGGCGTTGGTGCAAATAACGGAAATAAAATACTCACCGTCCATATCCAGGGAATTGCCAAGCATAGCGTCCATGGAGACACTGCCATTGACCGCAGTCAAATACATTCCCATAGAATTGTAAGCGGAAACCGAATCAATTGTGACATCACCGGTTACGACAGTGTCGACAACATCGGTCGCGGAAACGAGGATTTCATTGCCTGAACCGTCATCGCCTGTGATTGCGCCGGTGTAATCGCCATGAAGTTCCAAGGTGTTGTCAAGGTCCGCGTCCATGTCGACATTACCATAAACTGTACTGGGATCAACTGTAACATCATTATAGCCGTTCGTGGAAGAAGCTGTAAGGTTACCGAGGACAGAGTCAGAGATATCCACCAGGTTAGTACCGCTGTTGGCGGTAACGGTAACGTCGTAGTAAACCGGCACGGTATCGTCACCGATAATTGAATCCGCGATAGTTACGCTGTTCTTATTTTCAGTCTGGTCGGCAACATGGCCCGGATCATCTGTCCCCCACTGGGAATCAATGGAGATATCTCCAAGCACCTGTGCCATGTTCAATGAAACAGTATTCATAATGCCGTAAAAGTTGTATTCCTCGTCCCACAGGGAATTGACGGTAATACCGCCGGCGACCACATTGTAATCAATACTCGCAGCCTGCAGTACCTGAGTGCCGCCGGCGCCATCGTCGCCCTCGACTTCCGGGATCTCGGCCCCGGTAACGGTCAGAGTATTGTACATCCACGCGTTCATCGTAATCGCACCGGAATCGGTCCAGGTCAAAGTCGCGGTATTGTCACCGGTGACAGCTTCCATATCGATATCACCCACCGTACTCGGAGTCACGGTGGTAGCCGGGTCAAGCCCTTCTTCTCCAGTTCCTGGATTAACCACAACCAAATTGTGTGCTTCAAAATTACCGGTCACCGTCAAATTATTATCGATATACGCAAACATATCGACACTGCCGGTAACATTGGTCAGGCCGATAACCGCGGTATTACTGCCGCCGTCGGTCGGGACCGCGCCATTAGCCGCGTTCATCAGGACGCCGCCTTCAAGCTCGGACAGGATCGTTTCTGCCGGGACCAGTTCGGTTCCGGTATTCGGGCCATAATGAGAATCATAAGCATCAATAGTAATGCCGTCAACGGTCAGGAAGTTGTCTCCGAGAACCGCATCCATGCTCAAGAGGCCATGAACAAAGGTATATTCAAGAGTCACATTATTATCTAAAGTATCAGTAGTCATCGCAACGCTGCCGATCTCCGATGGAGCATAGAGCATTGCGTTGACAACGGAACCCGGGCTGCCGGGGAGAACAATCTCGTTCTGCGGATCGCTTGAATCCGGCCCGAATGCCGGATAGTGCCAGAAACCATACGCGGTAAGCGAGTTTCCATCATATGCGGTCATCGTTAATGCGCCCTGGATGGTGGCTGACTTGACAAGTTCCGGGTCAGCGTTGAATTCTCCAAGGATTAGATCATTACTGCCAAGATCAGAAGTCATATCCATATTACCGGTAATGGAGGTAAACGACAGAGTCGCAGTATTATCGTCCCATGCGTCCATGGTAACATTACCGGCGACCGTGCTTTCAGCCACAAACTGCTGGTACAAAACGGACTGGCTGTCGTCAGCATTATCGCCGACAGTCGGGGGAACATATTCACCGTTCATATTCAGGGTGTTACTGGTCCAGGAATCCATAAGGATATTATTATCGACCTGAACCAGGTAAAGATTGGCGGTATTGCTGCCGAACGCAGAAAGCATTTCAAGGTCACTTATGATCACCATTTGAGCTTCCGGAGGTGAGATAAGGATTTCATCACCGGAAACGGAATCGACTTCAACAACCGCGGGCTCAATGTATCCGTTAACCGTCAGAATGTTATTAAACCCGGCATCCATACTAATAGTGCCGCTAATGGATGAAACCGGATTGATGGTCAAAGTATTGTCGCCATACCAGTTCATCATGTCAATTCCGCCATTGACGGTCGTATCGGTGATGGTCAGCGTATTATTGTCATAAGCCAGCATATTAATTCCGCCGTTGACCGTCGCATTTTCAAAGGTCGCGGTATTGGATCCGCCAGTAGTAATCAAAGCGTCAACCGCGGTCATACTGACATCACCATCAACAATCGAAAGTAAAGTCTGTTCAGGAATTAAAACATCACCGTCATTATCATACGGAGGTATCGCCCCTGGGACAGTGACTTCCGGAATCACTTGTCCGGCAACGGTCAATATATTGCTACCTTCCGGTGCTCCCATCGTAATGGAACCAGTCGAACCGTAAGTGATCGTCGCAGTATTGCCTCCACCACTGGAATTCATTGTCAGACTGCCGCCAATGGAGGATATTTGATCGTAAGGATCGTCCAGAACCGTATAATCATTGCCGGATTCAACGCCGAAATCCTGCACATCTGAGATATAGATGCCGGTAAGGGTCAGCACATTGTCCATCGCGCCGAGCATTTCAAGGTCGGTGCCGATGCTTCCGACAATACCAGCGGTGTTGCCACCAAGAGTTGAGTCCATATCAAGGCCGCCGGCCAACTGGCCGTAAAGAATATTAGCGACGTTATCACCGGAATTGGTATTCATGGTCACGTCATCAGTAATATCAGTTCCAAGCTGAGTGAAGAATATTTCTTTCGCCAGCAAACTGTAGCTACTTGTATCATCGGCATTTGAACCGATAACCGCCTGATAATAATGACCGTCGACATCAAGAGTATTGCCGGTTTCGGCATTCATGCTTACAGCTCCGCCAACAGTTGCAAGATCAAATGTCGCGCTGTTACTGCCGGTTGTCGCGTCCATGGTAACATTGCCGACGATAGTGCTCGGATCAGGATCATTGCCGGTTACCGGCTCAAGGATATCGTCACCGGTATCGGGATCTTCAACCGCTACAGCAGGATTTGGCTCGCCGCTGACAATCAAAGTATTGCTCTCCCCGGCATTCATATCAACATTGCCGCCGACAGTGCTCGGATCGATGTTAACGGTGTTGCTGCCGGTGATGGCATTGGTAATGATACTGCCAACGATTGTTGAATCGGTTACTTTAATGGTATTGCTGTCGTAAGCGTTCATGTTGACGTCAAGAGCGACAATGGCAGTTTCCAGATAGGCGTCATTGCTGCCGCCGTCAGTATCCAGAGCATTGGTCGCATCCATAGTGATGCCGCCGCCGATTGTCGCGTCAAGCCGCTGTCCGGGCGCAAGTTCAGCACCTTCATTATTATAAGGAGGGACGTGAACCGGGACTTCAACCGCTGGAATTATCCGCCCGACAACATCAAGGTCATTATCCCCGAGTAAAGCGGTCATACTGATACTGTCGGTAACATCCGCGGTATCAAGATATGCAGTATTGTTGCCGGTGGCGGAATTCATGGAAATACTGCCGTCGACCAGAGCTTCCGAAACATACGCCGGGTCAATGATTTCCAGGTCGTTATTGAGATTGTCAACCCCGGTAACCGCCGGATAATAGGTGCCGAGAACATCCAAATCATTGTTCTGTGCGGCATTCATAGTAATATCAGAGAAGACATTCCCCTCGATTGCGGCATCGTTAGCTCCGGCGGATGCGGTCATGTCAAGAGCTCCATTAATGTCCGCCAGAGAGAAGTCAAGGCCGTTGATCCCAGTATCGGTGATCATGGTAACACCGCCGTTAACGCCGGCCCAGTAAACATCCTGAGCCTGAAGCAGCGATACCGTACTGTCCATATTACTTCCGACAGTTGAATCGATATACTGTCCGGTCGCAGAAAGGGTATTCCCGGTCGATGCGGTCTGGCTGACCGCACCGTTGACGTTGGTCAAGGTCAGTTCAGCAGTATTTGAACCATTTGCCGCTACCTGAGTCAGCGGTCCGTCAATCAAGTTTTCATCAACATAGGCGTCCTGCAGCCAGATATCATTGCCGTCAACGTCCTGACCGTACACGGCCGGGCCGCCGGGCATCAACAGATCCCCGTTATTGTACAGATAAGCACCAGAGGAGATAAGAGAGTTGTCCTGGGTTTCAGTAGACTGGGAAATGCTGCCGGTCACATCAGCAATATTAAGATTAATTTCATTATATCCTACCGCGACCTGGGTGATAGTTCCGGTAATGGTACTTTTATTCGCAATGTTTTCAGCCGCGAGAGTATCATCACTGCCGGGAGTCGACAGGACATAGAACGGCAGAGCGGTACCTGTTGCGGACAAGGTATTGTAGAGGCCATCAGGACTTAAGGTTTCCTGAGAAATATCCCCGTTGACATCGGAATTTACCAATTCAATATTATTATAGCCTTCGGTAGCAATCTGGGATATCTGACCGTTGATAACACTGTTGGTAATTTCATCCTGATAAGTCGCCGGATCACCCAACGGGTCCATCGGAACCGTGACGCCGGAAACAATAATATCGTTGCTGTCACTGGCGAGCTGATTAATATTGGCACTATTGAACAGGGCCGCGCTATCTACTTCAATCAAGTTGGTTATTGATGCGATGTCGCTTGCAGCCCCCCACTGGTTGACATCACCGGTAATGTTAAATACCGCTTCGCCAGGTCCCGGAGTACCATTGACCCCGACCAGAATCTCGTTGTACTTACCTTGCTGAGTTACAGCGTCACCGTCATAAAGCGCAGTGGTCAAGTCATACTCACCTGAAGAAACATTAACACTGGTCGAGGCAGGACCGGTGACATCAATGCGGTTTGTATCGCCGGTCATGACATTGTTAGCGGTATAGAGTTTGCCGCCGACAGTGATTTCATTCAGAGTAGTATCAATGATCGGCAACTGATTGGTCCAGTCATAAACGTAAACTTCATAGTCCCCGGCCATAACCGCTTCAGTATATTCATAAATTGCGGCCAGATCACTGGTGAAATTACCCATGACAATGTCTGACTCCATGACCAGGGCAGCCTCGTCAGATACAGTAATCGCATTTGTTCCACCGGTCCAATAACGATCAGGCTGATCCTGAGTCATGGAAATACCGACATTACCGGCTAATTCATTAATTATAAAGGTTCCGGTATTTACGGTCAGGACGTTGGCATCAGAATGCATTTCCAGTGAAAGCACGTCAGAAGTTCCGTCAAAGGTATGGTCCAGAGTCTGAGTAGGCAGGCCGTAATCGGTATAATATTCTTTGAGCCAATCAGCGTCGACAATTACACTGTTTGTAGCGGCCACCGTAGAGTACATGGTTACCCCGCCGGTTATAGACGCGGCTATACCGATATTCAAAGTGTTAGTAGTGCCCACTTGTTTCAGATTACCATCTTCATCATGCTGGAGCGCCGCCATGAAAACATCACCGTCAATAGTGGCCCGGACCTCGGTTTCCTCCATGGTCTCATCAACCAGCACCGCGCCGTCAATATTCAGGGTATTTTCAGTATCGGATTCCATTGACACGTCGCCGACGATATTAGCTTCAAGACTCAACAATGGATCATCATCGACATTCACGGATGCCAGAGTAAGCATGTTGGTGCCGACTGCGTCGCCGAACGTGGTATCGCCCATGGAAACACCGCCTTCGACAAATCCGCCTTCAATCAGCACCGTATCATCGCCATTGCCGGTAATAATTCCGTTCGGGGAGACGGTGCCGCCAGGAAGAATTTGAATATCGTCATCAGCGGTACTGACAAAATCAAGCGGAGTACCGAGGTCCATGGTGGTATCGATACCCATAATCGAACCGTAAACAATGATGGTATTGGTGGTATTCTCGACGATCTGATAGCCTTCGGTCCCGATTTGATCGGCGTCGTAAACGCCGCCGATCGCCACGATTGACTGGACATCAACATCTTCACCGATGAACAGATAGTTATCTCCACCGAAAAGGCTGAGCGAGCTGGTGATGGTGCCGGAGCCGCCGAGGATCAAGTCATTGTCTTCCGCGATCATGGTTACATCGGTAGTGTTCAGGCTGCCGACAGAAACAACTTCCAAATAGTTGGCAGCGGATACGGTATCGCCGGCAACTTCACCCATGATGATATCGCCGCCGATAGTGACGCCTTCAAACAAGATCAAATCATTAAGCGCACCGGACCCGACCATAATGAAATCACCAGTGATATTCACAGCATAAGTGCCGAGAACATCGACTTCGCCGTCTGAAGTCAGAATATCCGGAGCTTCGAATTCTGTAATACTTAAGCCTAATTCGGCATAATTATCATCAGTTGCGTCCATCACGACCGAGCCGTCAACCGTAAATGAGGCATCACCTTCAACCACAATATGCGACTGTTCACCGGCATTCAGGAAAAGGCCGCCAAAAAATTCATTACTGGCTCCGGTCATATCAAATCCGCCGGTCGCGGTGATGACACTGTCGCCGGTCACATAAATATCGCCTTCCTGGTCGGCGTCAAGGAACATTCCCAGTTCAACTGTGTTTATACTTGCGGCGTACATCGTAACCGGAGCGTCAAACGTCAGGGTTGAATTACCAAGTTCCAGGCGCGATATCACGTGCAAATCGGGCTCAGGACCAAGATAAGTGAAATAAGAGCCATCAACCATTCCACTGACGGAAAAACCGAGGAAGTTCGTATCGCCGTTCATATTCAGGGCCGAGGCCTGGAGGGAGTTGGTAATATCGCCGACAATCAGTTCCTCATCTTCAGTGAGAGAGTTTGACGAGGCAGGCAGGATTTCGTTGTCTTCACCGGTCATGTTCAATTCGCCGGTTACGATCAGGGAGCTGGCGCCGGACGGGCTATCGACATTGGTATCAAACTCGATCCGGTTGGTTCCGGGTGCGTCCATATCGAAGTCGCCGCCGACAGTCATGCCGCCGCCGCTGAAGATAGTGACCACGTTGGTCTTCGGATTGTAGGCGTTCATATCGACAGAGCCGCCGACATCAAGGCTGCCGGTCACGTCGATATAATTATCATCACCGGACATAATCAGATCGTTGCCAATGGTAAATGCTCCTTCGGCATCAACGTAGTTATTTGCAATTTGGCTATATAAAATCTCTCCATATTCATCTTCCCGGACACCCAGGGTAACATCCTGTGATACCGCTACATCCCCGGCAGTAATTTCATTGGCGCCGCCGTATCCCAGAGCAAGACTTCCGCTTATGACGGTATTGTCAAGCGAAACATAATCACTGTTGTACCCACCAAGCAGATCTCCAGAGATCGTCGAATCCAGAATATCCGCGGTATTGGTACCGTCGCCCAGAGAAACATCGCCATTAACGACGGAGTTCGTCATGGTTATTTCATCATCACCGTCGCCCAACAGGATATTTCCGTTGATGGTGGTGTTTGAATCAGTAATGGTTACGGTATCATTACCATCGCCGGTATCGATATCACCGGTAATTGTTGAACCGAGAATATCAATTGTATCGTCGTCGTCACCAGTTGAAATATCACCGGTAACAGTGGAATCGGTAATATTCAATATGTCATTACCCGCTTCCATGGCGATATCGCCGATGAACGTCGAGCCGCTGATAATCGAGACTTCGTCCGCGCCGTTGCCGGCGAACAGGTTTCCGTTGACGGTTGACGCGTCAATTGTCGCGACATCGTCATCGGCACCAAGGTCAATATCACCGGTAACCGTACTGGGATCGATCGTCAGGGTATCTGCCCCCGCACCCATGTCAATATCACCATTGACAGTAGAATTGGTAATAACCGCTTCGTCGTCATCAGCCCCCATATCGATAGCGGGAACGCCCTGATTGATCGCAACATTCACATTGGAATTATTTAGGAACAACTGGTCGTTGCCATCGCCGGCATCAATTGTGCCGTTAATGGTAGAAGCGCCGACCGTAATGATATCCATACCACCAAGAGCCTGGATTGCGGCATAATCATACAAAGCGGTAGCGCCGTTGATCACCACGCCGTCACCGACAACCAATTCGTCATCGGAGGTCTCTCCAAGGATAACCCCGCCCCAAATCTCGGCGTTGTCAACAATATAAAGGTTATCCCAGGTCAGATTGGTAGCGCTGCCCTGGTCAAAAGGATTCTGGTGATCTGTCAGAACAAAATTATTGTTCCAGTCCTGGATATAAAGCCATTCGCCGAGAGCAAGTAAGGAGTTCTGCCCGAAAGCAGTATCCGCAACGATGTCCATCGGGTCAACATCAACCAGGCCGTCAACCGAGAACAAAGCGTAATCAGCAAGATCAAAATCAACTGTCGCGCCGGGATTGAATACCAGCTGCTGCCAGTCCAGCCAGGCACTGCCGCTGATGACAAAACTATTGTCTCCGCTCAAAGTGGCGGTTCCGTTAAAGAGAGAAGCGTCCATCGACTCGGCAAAAGTAACGGTGTTGCCATTGAACGCCATATCAACGTCGACTTGTTCAAGCAGGACAACATTGGTCCAGCCAAGAGTACCGAAATCAATCGCTCCGGTAATCGTACCGACGGTAATCTGGTCCTCGGCTACTTCAATAAGTTGAACATCGTCAGCAAATACGCCGGCCGCGGCATCGGAACTGGCAATAGTAACAACAATACCCGCAGTAGTTAAATTGATGAGGCCGGTATCGACAACGAGTGACGAATTGTAAAAATCGGCGGAGAAGTTAGCAGTTCCGCCGGTAAGTGTTCCGGAAAAAGTATCAACATTAATAAAAATATCCGCGCCGCTGAGATCGCTGCCGGAAACAACTCCATTGATGTTCAGGGTTGTTGCAGAACTTACCGAACTGTCAGTAACTGTACCATTAATGTTGACAACGCCGTCAGAATCAACCGTACTTTCTGAAACCGTTCCGTTAATATCCACCAGACCAGTCATCTCAACAATGCTGTTTTCCACTGTACCATCAAGAGCGGCGGTGGAGCCGGAAAGCTCACTGTCAGTCAAATTACCGTCAATTTGACTGTGACCGGCAACGGTCAGTTCGCTCTGGTCTACATTGGCGCCGGTTTCAAGAATCAAATTACCGCCGGCCATAATCTCAGACTCGATTACTCCATCGGTAATCATGTTCAGGAAAGGAGCAACCTGCGACGGGGTGTTTTCCGGCGCGGCCATAATATAAAGGTCATTAGGCTCATCGCCATCGACGGTCAAATGGCCGGTGTAGTTTTGGATAAACTGTTGACCATGACTGACAATACTGGCGTTCTGGTCAAGATAAGTCGCGTCATTCTGGATTTCGAGGAAATTGCCAAGTGACATCCCGGTCAATTCTACCGTATAACCATTGGCAACGACGAGTACGGATTGAGTTGACCCTAAATTCAAAGCTTCCGCGTTAAGCTGCATATTGGCTTTGGCGACAATCACATTCGCACCCTCATCAGCATAAAACTGTCCATTGAAAACCTGATTAAGGATTACAATGTCATCACCGGCGCCAAGATATATATCGCCATCGATGGTAGCGCCGCTATTAATAGTCAGGTAGTCATCACCGCCACCAAGGTAAATGGAACCCTCAACATAAGACTGGTCCTTGAGCAGTAAAGAGTCATTACCGCCGCCGAGAATAATATTTCCGACTTCAGCATATGAACAGAAAGTGACATCATCAATCGAATCTCCAAGAATCAAATCCTGGCGATCAAAAACGGTAACATAGTATCCGGGATGATACTCATCTGCCGGCATATAGTAGTCATACCAGGAGCCAATAACCCCGGCATGATCAGAAGTGCCGTCAACAACAATCGTATTGAAAGTTGTTCCGTCGCCGCTGTCGATACCGGAAAACGCACCGCCGTTGACATTGATCGTATTCACAGAACCATCTGTCAGGATAATCCGGCCGGTAAGCATCGCCAGTTTGTTGATGTCAATGACATTGGTTCCGGAACCCATAGCAACATCCGAAGTTAAAAGGGCTTCTTCATTGACCACAACCCGGTCATTCCCGCCCTGCATGTCGATATAACCATTGACATTTGAACCTTTCTGGATATACAGGACATCGTCGCCATCGCCCATAAGCAGACCGCCATTAACCTCGGCCCCGGCTTGAACGTTTACGGTGTCATTCCCGCCGGAAGCATTGAGCCCGGCAGCCAGATGTCCGCCCGCAATAATGTTGACTTCCTCGTCCGCGTCACTGAGAATAACTCTTTCCGTCTGGGTTCCATCGATAACCAGGCTGCTGCCCTGATAGTCGATTGAGACATAGCCGCCATCTTTTTTGTCAAAAATATAATTGATGGTATAGGTAAACTGGCTGATTTTCTGTCCTGAGCTGTTAAGCACCAGTACGTTGTCCGCGTTAAACGAACTTTCATAACGGAAGTATTTGCTGGTTATCAGGTAAATCTCACCGCCATTAGCAATTATTTCTGCGGAATCAATCGTAATTGTAACATTGTTAATATTGTCGTGTTTTTTATTCAGGGTCAGCATCGACGTCACGTTTTTCAGCGTTTCATCGGTCAAATAAAATTCGAAAGTAGCCCCGGCCAGACTTTTGTCAAGAGGCTTGTTTATGGTCACATTAGCGGACCCGGAAAGCTTGATATTGGTAAAATCTTTGATAGAAGCGTTGAAATCACCGGAATAATCATTAAAAACCAGAGTACGGGTACCGCCGACAATCGCCCCGCTGCCTTTGCCGCCACCGTAAACCGCGCCTCTGAAATCAAGCAAGGAAGCATCAGGATTAAAAACAATCGTTGTATTACCAACAACAGTAGAGTCGTTACCGCCGCCGTAAATTTTGCTGATCTTGCTGTCGCTGCTGCTGCCGCCGTTAATATTGATCAGCACATCACCTTCGACAACAGAGCGGTGACTGCCGCCACCGTAAATACTGTTGACAATACCGCCGTTGAAATCAATTGTCGCATCACCGGTAACGGTAGACCCGAAGCCGCCGCCGCCGCCGTAAATCTCTTTGATCTTGCCGTTGGTGACAGACAGATTAGTATCGCCGTCAAGCACTACATCAAGTCCGGGAATAAATTTTTTGGATATTTTGGGCTTGGCCGGATCTGAAGATGTGGATACGACAATCCCGCCATAGACTGAGTTTTTAACAGAAACGTTGGTCAGGGTTAGAGAGCGGTCTCCGGCAAGTGAAGTGTTAACCTGCGCCGCAATGAATTTCAGGGACGGATCATCGCCGGAACCAATTATCTGAGCATCAACCACTGCTCCGGTATAAACATAAATTTTATAGCCGACACTGGCATATGTAACCGGATCCACCAGGTAGAACGGATTGTTTGAGAAGTTATTTATAGACATAACGCAAACTCCTTAAATTTTTTGCTTTTATATTTTGATTATAAATTAAATTTTTGATTTAAAAGACAAATTATCCGTCCACCGCCAATATGCCTGCCACTCAGCAGCAGGCCGCACCCCTGCGGTAATTTGACAATCTGCTGTTCTCCACTCCCGACTTCAAGCATTCCGCTAACAGTCGCCACAAAAGAATCAATCTGATCAGAATCAACTAATAACAATGAGCCTGATTGAACTGAATCTAATGGAACATGAACACTGATAACCATGTTATCACCCGGATAACTGTCCGGTTCTTCAAATAAAGTAATCACAGGAGCTATATCATAGACCTCCTGGACAATAACAGAAATAAAGCGGCTCATCGGTCCAAAATCCGCGCCACTCACTGGCTCATATTCAAACACCACGTCATTTTGAGCTTGAATATCATCCATAGCTTCAGGAGACTCAATCAGAGACATAGCCAACCATCGCTCAAAACAACAATCACCGGAAACATCTGCATTATAACCGGAAAAACCCAGTGAACTCTGAATCCCGAGCGCACTGGTAAAATGATCAGACGTAATATATCGGTTGAAACTATGCATATTTAATTTCGGTTTACATCATTTCTTAGCTTCAACCGTTTCACCTTTCTGAATTATATCGGTAAAACAACCGTGACCAATATGATCCATATAGGGTCTTCTTTTGCCCATACATCCATACTCCCTGATTAAAATGCATCATATAAAAACAGCAAATTAACTCAACTATAAAATCTTTTAAGATAATACATAGTAATATAAGTAATGTAGAATTCAAGTTAAAAGTCAAAAAAAATGAATCGGATAATGCTTTTTTTTTGGCAAAAAACGCTAAAACGACCCACATTCGTAGCTTTTGCCGTAAACGTTATGCTTTTTAAAGCAAAAAAAAGACGAAAGATTTAATGCAAAAATCTAATAGAAATTACCATCGACAGTTGCAGCGTCAGATTTACAAATAAGATGTTTTTTCAATTTTATATGTACCATCTGCATGAGCCCCAAAAAGATAATCTTACTATTCAGACAGGCGTATTCATGTATTAAGGCTTACTGATTTTCCAGAGTCAAACCACTTTGTCTCAAAATGTTTTTTTTAAGCTATATATTAAATTATTCCGTGCCGATACAATACATACCATCAAGCGAACGCAGATACATCCGTTTACCGATAAATATCGGACAACTGCGGAATTCCGTTAATTTGTTTTCACCGGTTTGGGTTCCGGCAGCATCAAGTTTCATTACCGCCGTAGTCCCATTGTCGATACTGACAAAAAGGGTATTTCCGGCAATCGTCGGGGAAGGATAGTTTTGCCCCTTGCCGAGATCAATTTTTCGTTCAAAAAGCTTTTTCCCGGTCCTGGCGTCAAGCGCAGTCATTTTACCGTAACGAATTATACCATAAACAATCTTGCCGTCGGTTACCGGAGACGCGTAATAGCGTTCCTTCATGATTGGAGATTCCCAAATCTTTTCGGCTTTTGCGCCTGCTTCAGCTTTCACCGGCAACCGATAGGCCGCGGCCTTATCCTTGTCGAAGATGTAAACAATCCCGTCAAGGACCGCCGGCGAATTGAATTCCAGCGCCGGCAGCGTTTTACTCAAAACAACCCCGTCTGCCGCACGAACCAGTTCCCCGTTCGGAGTTACCAGCACATCTTTGCCAGCAATTTTTACCGAAACAGGAGAACCCCAATGATATTTCGTCGGAACCTGCCAGACCACTTTTCCGGTTTTCGGATCAAGTCCTGACAAATGTTTGTAAGAAATAATAAACTTTCCTCCAGCAAACACCGGAGAAGCGCTGTACCCCCAGCCATGAGTCGGCTTTTCCGTCACGATCATCCACAGCCGCTTGCCTTCCGGAGTATAAGCTGCAGCAATTCCGGTCCCGTAACAAACGTAAATATTTTTACCGTCAGTAACCGGCGACGGGGTCGTGTAACCGGTAACTTTATCACACTTAGGCATATATTTATTTAAAGGAGCCAGCTTTTGGCCAAGGGCTTTGGATTGCTTACGAAGCTCATTCATTTTTTTTCTGAGCTCTTTATTTTTGCGATCCTTCCTGTATTCTTTTCGCGCTTTCCCGAATTCCCGGTCAATTTGTTTCTTCTCTGCTTCAAACGGTTTGAGTTTTTTGATCGTTGCGGCCCGTTCCATTTTCTGCGCCGAAGTCAAAAGTTCATCTTCAGAGCTCGCCCGCTCCCACAGAATTCTGCCGTTTCCTGCATCCAGACAGACCAGCTTGTTTTTTTCCGCCCCGACATATATTCTGCCGTTCAGGATCAGCGGCAAAGAATTACTGAATGACGCAATCGGGGTTTTCCAGATTACATTTTTCCCCGTTGACCAGGAAAGGACCGGAACGGCATCCGGATAATAACCGTTTGTACGCCAACCGCCATTTTTATCCGCGGCGACGCCCATCAAAGGCAACACAATTACTAAATAAAATAAATGACGCACATTCAACATATTTTCATTCTCCATTTACATTAGCGATTGACAGTCGCAAAGTATATCTGCTGAATGCGCGTTTTTCAAGCCTGCTTGGATGTTTTTTCCGGCTTAGGAGCTGTGAAGAAATAAATTTGACAAAATGGATGAATTATCCCGGAATGATTCGGGAACTGCCGGTGAGGCGCATAGCTTCACCTATGTAACGAATCGGCAAGCCCCAAAACAGCCGGGAGAAACATCCAGATGTCAAAGTTATTTATGAACAACTCCTTAAAAAGCAGTTTGATAGTTTTTATATGAAAATGATTTGAGCAGACCTTTAAACCGTTGCGTCCCCTTTGCGGGATACGATCCTCCGAAAATCAGGCATGGTTGACGGTAAAGAAGACCTCTGCATTCAAATTTTTCAGCATTGTTGTCATTAATTTTAAACAATATGTTTTCCATGTTATATGAGATTGTTATATTATTCCACTTGCCGGTGTTCAAGCGCGACTTTGTCTTGAATTTAAAGCCTTTACCTTCCCGGGTCAAAAAATATCCGGTCAAAGCGCCATTATCCAAAAGCAGTTGGAAACCGGGATGCGCAGATGAATAGGTTTGAATAACGGTTTGCCTGGAGTCGGAAAGCGGCATAATCGAAAATGAGAGGGTAAAAGACTGCTCCGAAACCAGATAGATTGGGAATACTAAATAATTTCCAATCCCGTCAAATTCAATTACCGGCTCATTTTTCAACTTTTTCCAGACAGGCGCGGACGCAGTCCCCGGCTGATTAAAAGGTTTGGTCCACGGCGAAAAACCGCCTAACTGTCCATAGAGAAAGCGGTATGACCGAACT
Source organism: Victivallales bacterium (assembly GCA_963678305.2). GTDB lineage: Bacteria > Verrucomicrobiota > Lentisphaeria > Victivallales > Victivallaceae. The sequence continues at coordinate 125,783 of CAXXVV010000016.1, read as the reverse complement.
GTCGGCAGAACGTCGCCGGCGGCGGCAGTGAATTCATATTGTATGCTACGACCATATTCCTGCGGGATTTTCAGCTTGACAGCGGTATTTTTGGCATAAGACCATACATTCATATCTATTTTGTTCCCGGAGAGTTTTTCCGGCAAAAATGGCTTACTGCGGAAGATTTTACCAGTATCATCAATCGCCCTGATCGAATAAACCGGAGCAGGAAAAATTGAGCTTGCTTTCAAGTTGACCGCAACGTTCTTTTGTTTAACCGGGTATGGCACCTCCGGCAGTCTTATTACAGATTCAATCGCTACTGTTTTGTCGCCAAACACTTTTCTGAATATTCCGAATTTGATAACATCGGCAATCAGTAGTTGTAATTTATGCTTACCGATATTGATTTCCAGCTTCGCGTTTTTAGACGCCTTAAAGAAAAATTCATCAATATGGGGAGTGAACCAAAGTTTTTTTCGGATAGATTCACCGTGTTTCGTCAGATCCGCCTGATTTGCTTCGCTCATGACAATATATTTTTTGCCGGTTGCATCGATGGTTCCTTTGAGCGGCTTTATCTCGCAATCGATTTTGTTTTTTGATTTAGTACGGCTGTTCCAGTAAAAACGCAGCAAAGTTTCATTATCGCCACACTGATATTCATTTTTCATGTCAACGGCGGCAACAGGGATATTGTTTTCAAGTAATTCAACTGTACTTAATTGAGACGCGGCCTCAAGCGTCCCTTTAACTTCCACGCCGTCTTTATTACGTTTCCACTGCAAATCATCCTGTTTGATATTACAGAGGTCGCGAATCGGTTGTTTTACATACTTTTTATTCATATTAGGCGGAGACTTCAGCAACACACTGGCCAATCCCTTGATTTGCTGTATTTTACCGTTACGCGAAATAGAAAGTTCAGGAACCAGGACACGTTCACCGGCAAAATCCCCGCTCGGAGCTTTGAGATGTTTCACATCAAGCCGGCGATTGCTCATAGTCATTGGTGCAAAACTTTTAATGACTTTTCCGTCCACATTTTTCAGGCAGACATTAACTTTTGTCGTATCCTCCAGATACTTTGTGTCTGGAAGGTTAAGCAATTCAATATTCAGCGTCTCACCATAGACCAGTTCGCTGCGATAACTGATTATCAAGTCAGGCAACTCACTGTTCTCATTGACCGCCGCAGGTGATTTACGATAATGGTTAATGACTCTGCGATTTGTAAATGAATCGTATATTGTCGGCTCAATATGGGTGTTTTCATTTGCTTCATTCCACTCCGGCATGATAATAAAATCCGGTTTTGCGGCAAGAGCGGTTTCCATACTTTGACGAAGCGTTAGAGTTCCTCCCTCATTCTGACCGGCAGAAGCATGGCGGGTGTAAAAATAGCCTTTCGCCGCACTTAAGCCCAGATATTTGTTTTTATATTGGGGTTCATTAAAAACTGATACAATAGCCGGGACAAGAATGTTTTTATAAAATTCATCGCCAAATCGATAGTTTGAGATACCCCGAGAATCTTTTACTATATGATTGCAGCCGGCAAAAAGAACGCCGTCGGAAACATCCAGGTATGACCGGATAAATTCTTTTAACTCCCGGAGCGTTTCAGTCGAAACCTTCCCGCCATTTTTCCGGTAAGCGCCGTTGGCCTTGTAAAATTTACTACGGATTTCCGAGATAAAAATCAAGCGTCCGTTGGTGGCTTTTTTAAGTGCTTCAATGATTGGCTTCCATTCGGCCGGGCTGATCGCGTCGGCGCAATATGACGAAAGAACAATTTTATCGTTAATTTTGAATGCCGCCGGCGATTTTTCCGCGGCTTTGACAATTTTGAATATAAAATCGTAATCCCGGGTCATTTTGGCATTCTTTCCAAGCATGGTAATAGCGGGGGATACCTCAAGCATAACAAAGTTTTTCAGGCCGAGTTTATCCGCATACTGCATTGACGCCAGAGTTCTTTGCAGGTAGCTTTTGCTGGTAGCCAGAATAGAAAAACCGTCTGAATAGGTTGCCACAGTCTCCGCGTTTTTGGCGAAACTTGCCAGGTTTCCTTCCTTTTTGAATTCCTTTGTCCCGGCGACCAAATTACGGTCGAAAAGCAATGGACGTTCTATCCAAAGATCGCGGGTCGGAACAGAATAATAATTCAAAAATAAACTGTATTTGATCTGAATGCGCGGAAACATGAAAGTTTTTGGAAATTTTCTCTGATATCCCGCCATCGGTAACTTGCTGATCATATTTGTCTTATAGAATTCAACCTCGTCCAGTTTGAATTCTATCGGCTTATCAATGACGCCTTCCCGGTTAAAATATAAACGGAAATAGTCGACTTCTTTTCGCGGCAATTTTGAGATGTCGAAGATTATCTCAAAAGCATTGTCGCCCCGGATAACCGGTTTTGCCGCGAATTGCGCAAACGAATATTTACGGTTACCACGCAGCGCCGCGGCAAAAAAAGACGCTTTAAACCGGGCCTTGCCTGGAGTTATCCGGATTCTCACCCGGTCATAAGCAGTTAGATCAGCTTTATTTGTCGGAACCATAATGGCCCCGCTTTTCAAAGGCATTGCTACAACAACCTGATTTTTTATCCGGGAATTCTTGCATGATATAAGATGGACCTTTTTCAAATCGGGGAAATATGTCTCCGGCGCAGGAAAAGCCTGCGTCGCTACTGTCAACAGCAACATAAAGATAATATTTTTTTTCATTATTAGTAGTAATATCCTGAATTTATTTTTGAACAGCGTAATCTTCGTTCGATACGGAATTGCGCATGCGCGATTCCACATGGCCATCTCCCATCAAAGTATTCATTCGACCGTCGAGGCCTTCTCCTGTTGAGTCGCCATGAATGAAACCGGCCCGGGAAAAAGATGAAAAGTTGTATCCATAATAATTCCCTGTATTAGTGAGGTCTGTAATAAAAAAAATGGAACTTATGTTTTTCACTTTCACGTGTTTATAAGCGCCAATACCGGTCGTCGCGCCAACCGTAAGGCTGCACAGAGAGTAATTTATACCGTAGCTGTAGTGGCATTTATTGTAATTGGCGTCAATCTTTTCTTTGCTGTGAGACGGGCACATATTTACATATCCGCCGGTACGCCGCCATTTTGCTACATCCGCTCCCGGAGCATACATATTCCGAATTGAACCGTGGTAATAATTCCATCTATTATATGCATAATTATCCATGCGCATTACCGATTGAGCCCAGAAATAGCCGTCAAAGTCATCGGCATAAAAGGCGGCCCAGGTTCCCATTTGTTTCAGGTTATTGGTACAAGTGATTGCTCGTGCCTTATCCCTCGCCTTGCCTAAGGCTGGAAGCAGCATACTTGCAAGAATAGCAATGATAGCAATAACTACCAACAATTCGATTAGAGTGAAATTACGGGCGATTTTTTTCATCTTTCTTTCCTTTTTTTAAATTAATTCACAGCAATTCGACGTTTCCTACGTTTAAATGCATACTGTTAAACAACAATAACCAAAATATCAGATAATCATCAACCTTTCATGTTAATTAATGATTCTTGAAAAAACTTATATGAAACATCTGCCGCTTCCTGGCTGGAAGTAATTTCACCATCAACAATTTTCTCAAATATTCCAGCCATTTTAGCATTGATAAAAGTAACATTGAAATATCTCTGCCAGATATAGAACGCAAATTTGATTTTATCATGTATGAGTTCTATTTCAGCCTGAGTAACTAATGGATTAATCTCAGGCAAAGCGTTTATAGCACTTTTTCGAAAAGGCATCGCATTCATTCCATTATGCATAAAAAGCTGGGCTTCATGCGAGGTGACGAAACTTATGAAATCAGCGGCAAATTCCGGTTCATGCGAAGTTTTCGCGATCCCCAGAGAGCTCAACTCCATGTGCAGGTCCATTTCTGGAGGATATATTGAAGCCATCATTTCAAACTCAATATACTCCGGGTCCGGATAATGCTGCGGAGCCGACAACGTTTCCAGCAGAAAATGTTTTTTCCGGCTGAAATGCGCGAATGAATCATAACCGGGCTTTTCAATAAAAACTTTGGGATAATTTTTTTGATCGGCAAGAGACAAAGCTGAAAATAATTTATCGAAGAAACCCGTAAAATACTCTTGATCGACCGCATCAATATCAGTTGGCAAACCATAATGCCGCAGCAAGTTGCTCATATGCGGCCCTGTTTTATCGACCTTTTTGGGAAACATGGCAACGGACGAACACAAAACATTGAGCAGATTTCCGTCAAGTATATCCTGTTTAATTGAGCCCAAACCAACGGCATCGGCCATTTCCTGGTTCCAAACACATACCGGCACTGATGTGTATACCGGCACAATTTTCTTCAAATATTTTTTAAAATCAGGCAAAACATTAGCGCTCATGCCATCGTCACCGCTAGTATACTCCAATAAATCGTCCGGCAAATCTCTGAGTTCGGACAATTCAGTATTGAACAATACGCTCTGGACAATATCAACAGTTTGCCCCTTGGACTCAAGTTCTCTGTTGAGAGTTTTACGCTCCTCTTGAAAATTGTTTAAAGCAACAAAACAAGGCTCAACCTTGCGTCCTTTTGATTTTGCATTGAACTCCTGAATCAGCGTTTCCCACACCTTCCGCTGCCGAGGCAGATCCTCAAATAACATGAAATTCAAAGTCTTTGTTTCAGCAATGAAAAACAGATGATCCATTCCGAAAGGCGACGTCCCCCTGGTCTCTTTTTTCTTTAATCTATCCGCTTCGACCTGTTTCGCTAATGTCTCGTTACGATTAACAAAATCGCGAATGACAATTGTCCCGCGACGCGGAGCCCGGGCCAGCAATCCCTCCTCAACCAGGGAATTCAATCCGGACGCGACGGTTCTTTTATTAAGCTTATATTTTCTCGCTATCTTTTCATCGGACAACAATTTGTCGCCTTTACGCAACTTTCCCGCCATAATCTGCTCACGAAAAAAATCAGCGATAAAAACATCTTTCGGCTTGCGATCAATCAATTCGCTTGTATTCATTATTACGCCACATCCTTAAAACTACACTAATAATACACCTTTCATGCACTAATAATACATGGCAACCTATAATTTGTCAACAGAGTTATCGATGAAACTTACAATTTTTTTGAATAAACCAATTATACAAATAAACATAACGTTTGACTGCAAATAAATTATAAACAATTACCAACAAAAAACTTAACTTGAATTATAAAAATTAATTATTACAATAAAAAATAAACATTCACAGTTTTTCAGACTGATTAAATCAGATACCTGCGGACCAACCTTTAGACAAGAATGATGCAGCTCTCTTTACGTCCGTTTGGCGGGAATGCCAGGGGGAGCCTCGGAACTTGCGACTACACGGTCTTAAAATTAAGTTCAAAAATATTTAAAGCTAAAAAAAGTAAAAAAAATTTGATACTTTGCAAAAGGTATATATATTAATTATGTAGCGACAAGAAAAGCGAATAAAATTTTCTGGTTCAGCGGGTGCTTTTCGGCCCGTTTTTTTTTCGCTTTATAAAAGAATGTTATTGAAGAAGCAAGAGGTTATGTGGATATGAACAATGAACTGTTAGCTGTACTGGACTATATTGAGCAGGAGCGCGGAATAAGCCGTGATGTCCTGATTGAAGCGGTTGAAAAAGCTTTGGTCTCCGCTGCTCGCAAAGGTATCCACCCGGCAGAGGATTTGACCGTCAAGGTTGATTCCGGTACCGGAGAAATAACCGCAACGGCCAAACTCGAAGTAGTCGAAGTATTCCCGAACAACAATCAAATCAAATTGGAAGAAGCACAACAAACTCATCCTGACGCGAAAATCGGTGATATCATCGACTGGACCGTTCCGCCGGAAGCATTCGGCAGAATCGCGGCTCAAACCGCTAAACAGGCAATCATGCATCGTCTGCGCATGGCGGAAAAAGAAATCGTCCGTGATGAATATATAGATAAAGTCGGACGGATCATCAACGGTGTGGTCAGGCGTTTTGAAAGCGGAAACATGATTATCGATTTTGGTAAAGCCGAGGGTATCATGCGTTCAAATGATAAAGTGCGCGGTGAACAATATGTTCCAGGCGACCGCATTAATGCGTTGCTGGTGAACGTTGACATTACCAGTTCCGGCCCAAGTCTGATCGTATCCCGTTCAACTCCGCAATTTGTGGTTCGTCTGTTTGAACGTGAAGTGACAGAAATCCATGACGGCACGGTTAAGATCATAGGTGTGGCGCGCGAAGCTGGAAACCGGACCAAGATCGCGGTTAAAAGTAATGATCCGCGCGTCGATCCTGTCGGAGCCTGTGTCGGTATGCGCGGAATGCGGGTGCGCAATGTGACAAATGAACTCAGTGGCGAAAAAGTAGACATCATTCCTTATGCCGAAAAGATCGAAGATTTTGCAATGAACGCACTGTCTCCGGCCAAAGCCAAGCGGATTGACTTTAATAGGGAAACCGGTACGGTCAATGTCTATGTGGCGCCCGACCAGTCCCGTCTTGCTTTTGGTAAAAAAGGCCAGAATGTGCGTCTCTCAGCCAAGCTTCTCGGCAAGAGCTTTAAGATTTTTATTGAAGAAGAAGAACACCACAACTCGCTCCAGGATCAAAAAGAGCGGGCGGCGGCAAGTTTGTCTGAACATCTCGGCGTCAGTAATGAAATCGCAATGACGCTGGTCAACAACGGTTTTCTGTCAATCGACGGCCTCCGCGAAGCGGGTCCGGGCGCATTGTCAGAAATCGACGGTCTGTCTGCTGAAGACCGCGATGCCGTTATTGGTGCATTGAAATAATCGAAAAATTACGGAAGGACCCGGCGTGAAAAAAGTTAAAGTAAAACATCTGGCGGAAAAATACGGGGTTTCCCCGAAAGCCGTCATGGAAGAGTTGATCGCCGAGGGCATTGAGGTGGCCGGCGCTTCCAGCCCGGTTCCTGCGGATATGCTTGAATTGGTATATGAGCACATGGATGATGTCTTCGGCAAGAAGGAAACCCCTGTTAAAGAGAAGCCGAAACATAAACAGAATGCAAAATCCGAGCCTCAAAAATCCTCCGACGATAAAGTTATTCACCTGAAACCGCCGGTTATCGTGAAAAGTCTGGCGGAAAGCCTGAATAAAAAAGCCAATGAAGTGATTACCGAACTGATGTCATTCGGCGTTCTGGCGTCCATAAATCAAACAGTTTCCGAGGAAGTCGCCTCCAAACTTTGTGAAAAATATGGATTTTCGCTGGAGGTTAGCCATCGGGAAAAAGGCGGACACAGCAAGCCTGAAGTTGTTGAGGAAGAAGAAAAAGATAATCCTGATAATCTCAAACCGCGTCCGCCAGTTGTAACATTCCTCGGCCATGTCGACCACGGCAAAACATCTTTGCAGGACTACATGCGCAATTCCAATGTCTGCGCGGGAGAAGCCGGTAAAATTACCCAGCATATCGGGGCGTCCACCCTGGATTTCCATGGTAAACATATCACAATGATCGACACCCCCGGACATGAAGCGTTTACCCAAATGCGCGCCCGCGGTGCCGATGTAACCGATATCGCCATTCTGGTGGTTGCGGCCAATGACGGTTTTATGCCTCAAACAATTGAAGCAATGAATCATGCCAGGGCTGCCGGTGTTCCGATCATTGTTGCGATCAACAAAATTGACTTGCCGGAAGCAAATCCGGACAAGGTTCTGCTTCACATGCAGCAAAACGACCTGATGAGTGAAGACTGGGGCGGAGATGTCGGTACAGTTAGAGTTTCTGCTCTAACCGGAGAAGGAATGGATGACCTTTGCGAACGTGTCCTGCTTGAGTCGGAAATGCTTGATTTAAAAGCTGACCCGACCGGTAAAGTCAAAGCCCTCGTCCTGGAAGCCCAGTTGGAACAGGGTCTTGGCCCGACTGCTAATATCCTGGTTCAGAGAGGAACCCTGAAAGTTGGCGACGTTGTGGTTTGTGGTGGTCAGTACGGGCGCGTAAAAACCATGATAAATGAGCATGGCGACCGCGTAAAATCAGCTGGTCCATCAACTCCGGTAAAACTGGTCGGACTCAAAGGCGTTCCAAGTGCCGGAGACAAGTTGACAACCTGTAAAAATGAACGTGACGCCAGAAATACTGCCGATGAATTTAACGAAGATAATCGTGAGTCTGCGACTGCAAATACTATGGCAATCAGTGGGGATGATGCGGACGTTGACGCATTGTTCAGTAAACTCAATTCAGCCGACCGCAATGACCTGAAGATCATCATTAAATCTGATGTTCGCGGCTCCGCTGAAGCAATTATCGACTCTTTGAAAAAACTGCCTTCTGAGAAAATAACCGTTGATGTTGTAATGAACGGCGTCGGCGCCATCACCGAAAATGATGTTATGCTGGCCGCCGCGTCAAAAGCTATCATCGTCGGCTTCCATGTCAGAGTAAATGCCGGGGTCAATGAAATGGCCAAACGTGAAGGCGTCGAAATTCGCCTGTACAGCATCATTTATGAATTGCTGGCCGATATTAAAGATGCGTTGGCCGGCCGTCTCGCCCCGGATAAACGGGAAATAGAAATGGGCAAAGCCAAGATCCTCCAGATATTTTCCATGACCAAAGGCCCGAAAGTTTGCGGCTGTATGGTTGAACAGGGCGTAGTCAGGGTTGGACTCAAAGCCCGGGTATTCCGGAACAACAATCTGATCTTTAACGGAGACATCCGTTCTCTGCGTCGTTTCCAGGATGATGTGAAAGAAGTCAGGGCCGGGCTTGAGTGCGGTATCCGACTTGATAACTTTATGGATTTTGAAGAAGGTGACTTGATCGATATCTACGATATTGAACTGCAAAAAGCCACCTTGGACTGATCCGGTCAGGAGTTTGACAAATGAGTACCTCCGCAAGAATTGTTCGGGTGAACGAGATCCTGAAACGTGAACTGGCCGACTTGATAGAACGCGAAAATCCGGCGGAAGATCCTTCCGTCCTGGTTTCAGTCTTTGAAGTACGTACTACTCCAAACTTGCGTAATGCCACTGTTTGCATCAGCGTCTTCGGCGGAGACGAACACACTCCGGGCAAAGTCCTGTCCAATCTGCTGAAAAAACGTAAAGAAATTCAGCATCAGGTATCCAGGCACCTCACCCTGAAATATACTCCGGTCCTCGAATTCAAGATCGATGACCGCATCGCATCAGCTGATAATGTTCTGCAAATAATCCGGGAATTGGAACAAGATGACTCAGAGCGTGCTTGATCGCGCAGCGAATTTCCTGCTCAATCATAACAATTTTTTGATCGTGTCACATCATTTGCCCGACGGCGATGCCGTCGGGTCCGCTTTGGCAATGCTCCGGATGTTGGCCGAAAACCATAAAAAAGCCACGGTCCTCATGCCGGACGGCATCCCGGACAAATATCTGGACTTCAAGGTAGCCGGCATAGAAACTTCAGCCGCTAACTTAAAAACTTCGGACTTTGACGCCATGATCTTGCTGGATACCCCGAGCTTTGAACGCGCCTGCGGCGTAAAAGAACTTAACTATTCCGGCCCGACCATGAATATCGATCACCATCCCGACAATGGTCTTTACGCCGATCTGAACCTGGTCGATCCCACCGCCTCAGCGACCGCCGAACTGATCTATCAACTGGCCGGCTTCCTTCCGGAATGGACCTTGTCTACCGAATGCCTGACGTTGATCCTGCTTGGCATCGTTACTGACTCCGGTTGTTTCCGGTTTGCCAACACTTCCCCGAAAATGATGCGGGTCGCGGCGGAACTGCTCGAGAAAAAGGCGGACTTACAGAAAATCGTCAACGCAGCTTATTTCTCCCGTCCGTTGAACGAATTACAGTTTGAAGCTGAACTGGTCAGTCAACACCTGAAAACGGCTTTCGACGGCCGGTTTGTCTGGATATCGATCCCGTCTGCCATCATCGAGAAACATCAGTTTGAAATTAAGAATACTGAAGTACTGATCGACTCGGTTCGCTCCGTCAGCTGCAGCCAGGCTGCCGCGCTGCTGCGGGAAGTTCCAGATGGCATAAAGTGTTCGCTGCGCTCCAAAAATCCGGATGTCTCAGTCGGGCGTATCGCCAGGACATTCGGCGGCGGCGGACACGAGATGGCGGCCGGAGCAGTCATCCCGGTCAAAACCCTCGAGGAGGCCGAAACAGTTTTGCTGAAACATATTGAAGAGGAACTCAATAATGCGCTTTAACCCTAAAAAACATCGACTGCCACCATTCAAGGAAAGCGGAGTCCTGTTAATCGACAAACCAGCCGAATGGACCAGTTTTGATGTCGTGAACTGTGTTCGCGGCCGTTTCAACGTTCCGAAAGTCGGACACTGCGGTACCCTCGACCCCGCCGCGACCGGCCTGCTGGTGCTGGTCCTCGGACGCTTCACAAAACTAAGCGGCCGCTTCAGCGGTGAAGACAAAACCTATGAATCAACCATTCTGATGGGGACTCAAACCGACTCCCAGGATATGGATGGCGAAGTAACCGCTGAAAATGATTACAGCGCAGTAACTGAAGAACAATTCCGCGAAGTCGTCTCCGGTTTTATTGGCGAACAAATGCAGGTTCCTCCGATGGTTTCCGCAAAGAAGCAGGACGGCAAACGCCTGTACGACTTGGCCCGCAAAGGCGTCGAGGTAGAGCGTGACCCTGTAGCAATTAATATCAAATCAATCGAAATAACCCGCTTCGAGCCACCTTACGCCGACTTTACCGTAACCTGCTCCAAAGGGACATATATTCGAACTTTGTGTGCTGATATCGGAGAAAAACTCGGATGCGGCGCCTGTTTGTACTCTCTGCGCCGTACCGCCAGCGGGGCCTTCGGTATTGCTGACGCGGTTGATATCGATACAATCAAACAATGGGAACAACCTGAACTTGAAAATCATATCAAGTCGTTCCTGATCGATAAGATAATGAATAATTCCATCTTCACCGATTTCTAAGAGGAAATATCATGAATCAACAACTTGATCTCGAACTCCCGGTCCGTAATTATATTCGCGTCTCAGACGGACAATTCACCGCCGAAGACTGCACCTTGGCGATAATCAAAGATATGCCGGCAGACGCCAGGGAGCGCACAAAACTGATCAGGACAGTGGAACGGGAGTTACAGAGCAGCCCCCTGACTTTCCGTCATCCCGACCACAAGTTTTTCCAATCCTTTGCCTCCGTCTTTAACGGCGGAACCTTCCTGATTACCCCGGACGATTTTGAGATCAAAAATGGAATACTGTTTCCCGGCGACTGCCTTGCTCCGTTCTGCTCTGAAGAAGTATTTCCATCTGACGCGGTATTGATCGATGAGCAAAGTGAAGATGAATTTGACGCTTTTGAATTTACCGCGCCACTCAACGAGGTATTACCGTATCATATTCTCCTCGGCTCCGAGCAGGTATTCGACTATTTTGTTGCTGATAACGACATCAATGAAGGTTTGTTTGCGAAAGGCGCACCAGAAGGGAACGTCACCCTCACAGTTTTCGATTTTAGCAACTTTTATGCTCAAAACAACTTTTCCCCCGGCGATGCGGTTCTGGTTAGAATTGATTCCTGGCAGGATGCCTGTTTCAGCTGTTCTTATGTTCCGGAAAGTCAGCGACTTGACCACGCTGATCAATGGATCGAAAGTTTCACCGGAGCAATGGAACAAGTTATCGATTATTTCGAAAATTATCTGGAAATACCCAAACAGATAGCATGGGCGTATTTCCTCGGTAGCAAGCATTTGCTGGAGTCACCAGGCGCGTCGGTCCGTGAATTTGTCGACCGTTCTGATCGCGTAAAAATAATCTATTCCGGCGGACATACAATTCTTGGCATCTGCTCTCCGGAAAATATAGAGTCTGAAGAAGACAACAGCTCTGCTCTTCCTGAAGGAATTTCCGTTTCCAGTGGCGAAACCGATGACTTGGATGTTATACTGCAGGAAATCAAAAGTCCTCTCAACAAAATTGAACTTGAATCTTACTGTTACAGCGAATTATGGCGGCGACAATATGATTTTGACGCCTTTTTTGTCCGCTGTTTCGGAAATGAAAAACTTTCATTTGCGGACGAAGCCCAGGAAGCTTCTTTCATGAATTTTATCGAGGATATCTGGGAGCGCGCCGAAATGGTTTATAACCCGACGTTGGATGAAATCAAGGCTCCATTAAGGGAACAAATACTTGAACTGGTTGATGCCAGAGCTGAATGGTTTGAGTATATTCTTGACCTGAATATTGATCCTGCCACTATGGACCTGGAAGCAATCTCACAAATGAAAGAAACAAGCCTTCACTTGTGCAGCACACTAAATCTGTTAAATGATCCCAAGCAGGAACTGACCGAAGAAGACGCCGAAACAATTATGGACGCCATCGATGCTGTAGGCAGCATGCAACAGGATTGTATTGAACGTCTATCGCCTAAATAAGTTGAAAAACTGTTTAATCTGACAACTTTCTGAAACAATACAGCACTCCGGAGGGGCTGAGGCCTCGGGAGAGGTGTTTTTTATGGATTCTTTCGGGGTTATCAAACTGGCTTCCGGTTCGGCGGATGAATTGTTTTGAACCTAAAATCGCCCCTTCGGTAAAGTGTCGGGTACGACGCAGAAAACGGACGTGCATCGATTCTTTTTGGCGGGCTTTGTCGCGGGCAGCGTAGATCTCTTCGCTCGAGGCGCCGGTTTCCGCCGTGATGATGCGGGCCAGTTCGCCGCGGAAGAACGCAAACAGTTCGGCATCAGTCCATTGCGAGGTGTCGCCGGTGGTAATGTTCGGCTTCAGATGTTTGACAAAATTCTCGTAAAACATGTGTTTGCCGCTTCTGCAATAGCGGCCCCAGGTGGTGAAATTGTAATCAGCCGGGGAGTTTTTCAGGCCGGCCCGGACCGGATTGAGTTCGACGTAGGTCACGCAGGCGGCCAGGGCGTTTACGCGCTCAAGAATCACGCTTTTGAAACGGCCGCCCCAGAGTTGTCCGGTGCGGTTGCGGGTCTCGTTGTAGACGCAGGTGAATTGGCGTTGGCAGGCCGACATAAACCGGCTGATGTCGATCATTTTGAGGGCGATTTCCTGACATTGCGTTTTATTTTCGAGACTGATGACCGGGGTTCGCGGGCCGAATTTGAAGATCTTTTTCATTGCTTTGTAGTAGCCGTTGTGGCGTTTGACGATAACCTCGAGCGGCGGCAATTCGTCGGGGCCGGGAGCGTAGACTACGAGGTGAAAATGGTTGCCCATCCAGGCGGCGGAGATGACCTCGATCAAAAAGTAATCGCAGAGGTATCGAAGCAGTTTGAAGCCGTATTCCTTGTCGGCGTCGGAGAACGGGTGTTCGCCTTTGATGCAGCCGATTCGATTATACAGGTGGTAGTAGCAGCCTGCGCCTTTGACCTTCATTCGCGCTTCCATTTCGTCCTCCTTTTGGTTGGTTTTGAGATAATATATACTCTGAAAGCAGGTTTGTCAAATTATCAGACGGTTTGAATATAAATAAAACATAAAAAACTAATCATAAAACACTTACACGCAAATCATGCATGGGCTATGCGGCGAGGAAGAGTGCTGTCAGTTTCTGCAAACCTTTCCATGAGCAGAATCTGCAAATCACGCTTGGTTTCGCGATATAAAGGATTATTCCATAAATTATAAAGTTGGTCGGGATCATTAATCATATCAAAAAGCTCTCCGTAATCTTCCCCTATGTAACATGTCAAATGCCAGTTTTCTGTTACTATCGTGCGCTGTCTCAAGCCAAGATAATCCGCATCATTTTCCGCAACAACTGAAGCCTGAATTTTTTCTTTTTTCCCTAAAAGAATAGGCTCAAAAGACTTTCCAGGCCACGGTTTTCTTTGAGCCGGAGCCTCAGGTTGCGGAGGAATATCTCCTTCGGGAATCGGGACTTGCGCCAGATCCAGAATTGTCGGAGCAAAATCGAGATGACTAATTAAAGCATCACTAACCTTTCCAATCTGAAAGCGTTCCGGGAAATGCCATATTGAAGGAACCCGGATAATTCCATCAAGATGCGAGGGCGGCATATTATGCATCCAATGATTACCCAGCATTTGACCGTGATCAGACATGATCATGACCACCGTGTTATCCACCAAACCATACTGATCCAGTTGCGTTATAATTCTGCCAACCATATCGTCCCACTGCGTAATAATTCCAAAAACGGTACGCAGAGCAGCTTTTTCAATTTCAGGGTCAACATTAGTTTTCGCCATCCGGCCGGCTGTCAGCAAATCTGATTCAAACATACGTTTATAGTGCGGCGGTAATGTATCCAACTCCCCATCACGCCTGACCGGTTCCGGAATATCACAATCCGCATACATACTGAAATAAGGTTCAGCAACTGAAAACGGAGGATGTGGATCAGGAATTGAATGCCACAGGAAAAATGGTTGATCACCTTTAGCAACTGAAGAGAAAAAACGGTCCGAGCATTCAGTGGACCAACGTGAATAGTGCAACTCAGCCGGTAATCGGCATGGATAACTCTGCTCTGGAATATCCAAAACTCCTTGAGGAGTTACTTTCACTCCAACTGGAGGAGTTATCAAGTTCCTGAAATCGGGCTCCCTCTCTTTAAGCCATTGACCGTAGTTACCGGACCACCAACCACATAGCACATCAGCGGTCTCCAATCCATAATAAGGTTGCGGCAAGTCCCTGATGCGACCACGTTCCCAGAGTTCAATAGCTTCCGGCCAGTCATCCGGATTCAATTGATCAATATCAAAATCCTTATGCGGCAACCACGGATTCAGGTGAATTTTACCAATGCTATGCGTACGGTAACCAGCCTGACGCAAGGCATCCGGCATAGTTGGAATATCCCGGCGCAGCGGAATGCCGTTGCAGCGCACCCCGTGCCCTCTGGGGGTTTGCCCGGTAAACCAGGTAGATCTTGTAGCCATACACATCGGCTGAACAGTATAGCAACGGTCAAAACGAACGCCGTTCTGTGCCAGACGGTCTATATTGGGTGTTTTTACCACTGGATGCCCAGCACATCCAAGCATATCAAAACGCAGTTGATCTGCAACAATGCAAACAAAATTCAATCGTTTCATATTTACCATAAGTTCTTGGATTTTAATTTCATATTATTACAACTTATATAGTAATCCATATAATGATAAAAATCAAATTCCAGCAATACTTTTTTACTAAAAACGGCTTTATTTTTCAATAAAAATACGAATATCAAAAAAATCAATTTATCAAACAACTCTAATTCGCATCAAATCAAGCATAACCTTTAAAATCTGTCTACAACCAGAATCTTTACCGACAGCGTAGTGCTGGTGAAAACAATCTTCCGCGAACTGCCTGGCATCAGGAACTTTTATGATCCATCTTCCTCTGATCCAACCAAAACGGTCGTCATTAACAACTGCTTCAGTTACACCGTAAACGACGTGCATTTCAGACGCATCAGGAGCAATCCGCCCCAAGACTACCTGGGGGCAATCCGGCACGGCAAAAATCATACTCTGCTCGGACCAACCGGGAATCGGGCAGTTCCTAATACGCGGTCGTTCCGGAACCGCCAAATCAGGGGGAATAACCCCATACGCACCAAAATGAGTCAGTGTAACGCAGTTATCCGTAAAACATTGTTCCGTATCCACCTGCTTCATTTCATCAGTGTAGTCATGAAGGTCTTTGCATTTATGAGAAAAGCTGTCGCGATAATAATAATACAAGTTACTCATGGTCGTTTGCCAACCAGTTGCCACCTGGATGATCAATTCGCTTGCCAACACTTCTATATCACCTTCCTCACAGGCCAGATAACCATCGTTGACCAGAATTCCGTAACTGGCGTTCGGCATAATATCTTTCACCGGTTGCAGCAGAAAATCAGAAATGTCGCTTACAGTAATACCGACCGCACCGGACTCTTCAAGAAAAACACGTTCCGCCAAATAGAGTTTGGCTACTTGACGCATATGTTCTTTCGGCATTTCGGAACCTGATATAATCTCACTATACCAACGCTCAAGTTCCCTGTCGGCAACAGCAGCATCAAAGGTGGCGGCTAGCTGGATCAAATCATCGGAAGACTTGAAAACAACCTCAATCCCAGTTTGTTTTCTGAGAAGGTCTGCAAACTCTTTTGAAGGTGAATTACTGACCTGAATTAATTTCATGGAACTCAGCGCTTTACAGTTTCTGACCGCGGTCAAAGAATTTTTGATCTCATCCGGCATAAAGGCAGGAAGCAAAATGCCGCCTGCCCGCTTTACCTGTTGATTAAAAGCCGCATGGTAAGTATGGAAACAACAATGGGAATCAAGGGCAAACACCGGAATGCCGAGATTGCCGATAATACTACCAAGTTCACCAGTACGGTAGCCGCACAAGTTGGTACAAGCAGCCAAATCCGTGTTCTCAGGCACTCCTGATCGATAAAAATCCTGCTCTTCAATGAGTTTAACTTCATCACGCGGTTCCAGCATCAACCTCAGTTTTTCAGCTGAAATTTCATTATAGCGATTCCTGCGTTCAACAATTATCGTAACCCGCAAAGGGATATCTGTTTTAATTTTTGACCGGATTACTGACTGCTGCATGGTTGAATTGCTCCACTATTCTTGCTATTGAATAATTTTTACTTTATCAGCAATAAAACCGATGTCAATAAAATCAAAAAATAATTGGCAAAATAATCAAATAAAAAGAATATATAATTATCAGAACGCTTGACTGTAATAATCAAATAAAAAGAATATATAATTATCAGAACGCTTGACTGTAAATTATCCATAAGAGACGATAAATAAAAGACTTAAAATAATCACACCAGTAATAAGAACAGGAATCTTAGTTGTGGGCACCATGCATAATCAGCCATTCGAAAGGCATAATGCCCGATCGAAATATCAATTTATCATTGACTTGATCCAAATGGTCTGTAGACCATGAGGTATTGTCCAGCCATTGCCAGTTCTGATAATTACCATCAACAACAAATTCCAAGGAATCAATCTTATCCGCGGACAAGTTTGCAAATGCGAGCAATTGCCTGTTTTCTGATTGTCGCGCAACCATGATTCCCTGACTGGTGCTGTTTACTTGAATAGAATGTTTGTTCCCATACAAGTATTTCATCACACTGTTAAGCCAGCGTTTACGGGCATGATTTCCCCAGTTGGCATACGGCACGCAATCACCGACTTTGCCGTAGACGACAATTCTTCCACCGAGGGAGTTCGTAAAAACCGCACTTCCCGGCAACAAATCACCTGAAGCAATCAGGAAGTCGCTGCATTTTTGCGCTTCGGCAATATACATCTCATACCAGTCAAAACCTTTATGCGGACACCTGAAATCATCCACTCCTTCAAGTACGCCGGAATAGTATATTTCCGACTGGATCGCAAAATTCTTCTTAGGACCGATTTTTATTCCCAGATACTTACTCATTCCGCGTTTCTGCAGGGCCAGTGCGCCTTCGGCATCCATTAAAACCGCACCGGAAAGAATCTTGAACAAATCATCATCACTGAAACACCAAACCGTAGCGGCATCGAGCAAAACAGGCGCTTGAGAACTCAATACATCCAGCGGCAAGGCATATTGCATCGGGACCCCCATTTGCAGTAGAACCGGTTCAAAACTTCTTGACGGCAAAGCCTTGCCAAAGCTTATTTCTGAATTATACTCCAGTTTACCTGCGATATCCGGATCCATCACCGCTATTAAACCAAGAGGCCGCCATTTATTCAGGTCCAAAGCCGCAATCGACTGCAGCCGCGGTTTCATATCTCTTAAGAGTCTAAGGTTGCCAGGTTCATCCGAGATCGGGGAACCGTCAAGATCGCTGACGGAAATAGTTATCTGTTTCATGCCCAAGAGTTGGCCGGTTTCCAACACATAACGGCTTGAGGCCATACTATTGCTCCAGGAGGTAAAACGACTGTTTTCCAGTTCCGGGCCATATTCAATATTATTCTTTCCAAGTAAACCGTCAAGCATGACCTTGCTCTGTTCAAACAACTGAAATGTTACCGTATTGTCCTTGATCGCAGTCTGATTCGAACTGTAGATGCCGCAACAGGGGCGGGTCATCGGTTTATGCGGCCGGCACAATGCGGTCAGGGTCCGTTTCCAGTCCCGACCCTCAAAGGCATGAACATCAGGCAGTGAGGTCATCAGCGCGATACGGCATTCAGGTGCGGTTTGATGAATCTGCTCATTTATCCAGGCTGCAAATTCAACCATTTCATTAGCGCAGAATTCAAACCATTTCGAACGCAAAGTTGTCGGTTTCGTTAAAGCATTGACGATTTCCTCCCTGAAATAAAAGGTGCCGGCAAACTCCGCGAACCGGGCTAAATGCTCGTCACAGAAACAATAGAAATCCATACCGCGGGATTTATCAATCATGTGATTGTGCAAGCGAAAATCATCATCAATCCAGATTACTTCAGGTTGAGTTTCCGCCCAGCCTTGCAGCATGGCTCCCATCGCGGCGCGAAAATTACGACCGTGCGGGCAAGGACACCCCTCAGCCCGTTCGCCAAATTGATTGACCATAAACTCCCAGTCATAACAGGAACTGATATCCTGCCCCCAGCCGCCACAGCCAAGGAGCATTTGAAAATTGAGCTGCCAGGATATCCCCTGCTCTTTAACTCTCGGGCGGACTACGGAACGCATCCAGTCTATCCACGGGCGCTGTTCCTCGACGGAAGCCGGCGGCATATAATAGGTCGCGAACCGGGTGTTGACGTAAAATTGCACGGCATCGATTTGCGCCTCCCGGCAGAATTGCAGTAATTCATCCAGCCGCCGATTGCAATGTTCCAAATTGCCCCAGAGTGGTGGATGAGGCAGAAAATAGCGATAATTATAGTAAACTTTATTCATTGTTGTTTGATCTCAGCGGTAAAACCCTCATATTCACGGGCGTTAACCTTCAGTCTGCCGTCAATCAGGCTGACCGGCTTTCCGTTTACGATATTATGCGCCGTTTTCTGCTTGAATGCTTTACCAAGTAAAGGCTGCAGATCAATCCAACCGTCGGTAATCCTGGCTCCACCGCTATTATAGACTGAAATTATCATATCTTTATCGGGTTTGACAAAAGCGCTGTAGCGCAGGATACCGGGATGACTCGACTTGAGTTCTTTGTCAAGCTCCCACCAGGGCCGCCATTGGGCCTTATTCGCGCCGAATTCCCGAAGACGGCGAAGCTTGGACAATTCCCGTTTACCGTCCTTGCATATCGGATTTTCAAGCAGAACATTGATGCAGTTCCGGTTGATATCGGCCCATGCACTGGCTTTTTTGTACCACCGTTTGCGGACGCCGCGCAAATGGGGCCACATATTCTGCATGCACAGTTTCAACGGAATACCGGTATTTTTCCCGGCGTACAGGTTGATCGCGGTTTCCGGCGGAATTAAATCATCAACAGATTTCCACGGCATATTCAGGAAACCGACGTGCTCGCCAAGATACGCGCAGGAAATGTAGCCTACTGTCGGCGGACTCATCCCGACATGGGCAAAAACGATGCCGCCGTCCGGAATAAACAGGTTATGGATGCGCTGGGCATATTCACGGGTGCGCCTGATCGGAACAGTCGTAATCCTTTTACCGT
The DNA here is from genome assembly GCA_963678305.2 of Victivallales bacterium. Lineage (GTDB taxonomy): Bacteria > Verrucomicrobiota > Lentisphaeria > Victivallales > Victivallaceae. The sequence goes on along the minus strand of CAXXVV010000016.1, from coordinate 106,142 downwards.
TTTCACCATCGTATCCGGCCCCGAAAGCCGGGTTGTCAGCCTTGCGCAAACCAAGAGCGCCGTCAAGATATACGCCGTCGATCTTGAGTTCCTTTTTCAAACGTTCCATGTTATAGAGCAAATATTCCATGTACGGGCCCCCGTAACTGACCCAATAGGTATTCTGTTTGGCAGGAGAGTAGTAATTCGGACTCTGGTCGGCCAGAGCTTTACATTCATCGATCATATCTTTGTGTTCCGGCACCTCAGCGATTTCAAAGCCGAAATAGAAGATTATCTTCAAACCGGTCCGATGGGCATCTTCCACCATATTTTTCAAAATCGGTTCATACCTTGACCTGCCGCCATTCTGGGCGGTACACCAATGCTCGAAGAACATCACGGCGGAAGCACCAGCCTCTTTGGCGGTCGTCAACAGAGTCCGCACGTTCGAACGCAGTTCCAATGGCGTCTTACACAATGCTTTGCCGTTCAAGGTCAAACCATCTAACCGGAAGCGGGAGCTGATCCCGCCAAGTTCGAGCGTCGCCTTTTCAGGGACACGCAGATAATTGACAGCCCCGACTTTTTTGCCGTCGATCGCCAGTTCCAGTTTATCGCCCCAGGTCAAGGTCAGAACGTGATCGCCGCCGGGCCCCCAGTTGAACGGCTTCGCGCCCTGAATCGTCCCCCAGGGCGTTTTCAGAATGATATTCCGATACCGTTGCTGAGCGTATTTCAGAACCAGAGATTTGTCGCCAAATTTGATCTCATATATTTTTTCATCGGCGCACCAGTGATTCAAGTCCACTTTGGAGATTTTCGCAAGGTCGTTATAATTATGAATTTTCACGTTCAGTACATCACCTTTTTTCAGGTCCAGTTGCAACCGTTTAACGACATCGTCCTCCAGTGGCGTCACGTTGTAGCCCCACTGCAAACCGTGAATGATCAGGCCATCGCCGTAGTTAGGATTGTAATAAGGCTTGATCGGCGCAATCTGAAGCAGAAACTGATACTCTCGCGGTTTGGTAAACGGCTTGGAATCCTTGTAAAAATTGAAGGTCATGCTGCGACTGCCTCCAGCCGGGGATATATCGACCGCATGATCTTTCGGTGCTTTCCAATACTGGAACGATTCCATCCCGAAATACAACCCGGCATCGGGTCCGGAGATCCAAATACTATTTTGGCGGTCAAGTGAAATCCCGCCTGACGGAATGTTCCCGGCAAGATCCCGGTTACCGGCGGTCGGCAGCGGCCGCAGAAAGGATGAAATCCTGGGATTCAATGGTAAAGTCATACTGAACCGGGTTAAGGGTTTCAGTGGTTCCACTCTGACTTTCACCGACAGAAAGCCGTCAAATTCGATTCTCGAAGAGACCGAGTAATTGCACAATTTACCTTTGCGACTGCCGGAATAATCGGCAAAAATCCCGTTATCAATCAACTGCAACGTGGAATCACTCAGTTTACTGAAACTCTCACTTTCACGTCCATCACTAACGGTCACGAAAACTGGCTTGTTTACGATAGTGTAACCACTGGCGGAAACCTTATTGAAAAGGACATTGTCGCCAAAATCAAATTTTTTCTGAAACGCCTGCAGTTTTTTGCCGCTTTTCGTCATCCTGGTCCAGGGAGCCGGAACTTCTCCCTTGAATTTTCCAGCCTGCGTATCGGCCCAGACCGGACGCGGCGGCAGATAAAACGAAAGAGTATTTTTCTGCGACAACGATTTATCGCCATTAAAGGCAGTTACGAACACGGTATATTTTTGATCGTTTTTGAGTTTTCCGAGCAATAACTGAACACGTTTGCCAATTTGCTTCGGCAACTTGACTGTCTTGCGAAAAACAGTTTTACCGGCAGTATCCGTCACCTTGACTTCGGCCAGAGCCGGTATCGACCCTTTTTTGCCGAGATCAAACACCTGCAACAGCAAATTAGCGCTGCCGGCCACCGGATAACGCCGGACCTTCATCGAGATCGAGCCTTCCATAACAAAAGGCTTGACCGCAATATTAACCGGCTTGTTTCCGGGTTGCAAAACAATGACCTTCACCCAGTATTTCCCCGTCGGAACACTTGGCAGAACCACCTGGAAACGGCCGGGAGCGGACAATACTTTTGAGGTCTGGGCCACCGCGTACTTACCATCCTGATCAAAATTGGCGATCAAAAAGTCGTTAACCACTTCTTTGCCTTTACCGGTCTGCTTATCCGGCAGGACCAGGACCCGGACCACGCCGTTCGAGCCGCGATACTGACCGCTAACTTCCAAATTTCCCAGCTTGGATTCTATCTTGTCGATCGAACAACCAGGAACAGCCTTGTCACCAAAGACCAGCTTACCCAGCGGGCTTTTGTGGTGATGTCTGCCGTAAACCGGATTCCACAAAAAAGCCCGGTACTTATGTCCTTTGAGAAACGCGCCAAAATTAGCTCCCCATACCGTGCCGACTTTCGGCTTCAACTTGAAGTTGCTAAACGGTAATTTAAAGGTAGCGTTCCAGTTATTGCCGTCCCGGGTGACCGAGCCATCCCATTTGGCGTTCCAGGAAAAATCAAAATTCAAACCGTCATCCCGCAATCCCATGCAGTTAAGCTTGAACTGAACCACTTTTTTATCTTTGATTCTTTCCGCAAAACCGGGAATCGACAAAGTTACCTCGACCGAGTCGTCACGCTCCAGTCCGTCGTCCCCTTTGTAACTGCCCGGTTCGACCCGCGGCGGATGATCCAACTGCATGCGGAAACCGACATAGAGCGCTTCGCGGGTCCATAATACTCCGACTTCCCCTTTCAGCTCTTTGGTGATCTCATTCTGATTGATGAAAACGAGATTACCGCCCCAGTTCGCTTTATCCCATATCGGCCCGAAAGGCTTACCATCGATTGCGGGGCCGTTGTCCATCAGCGGCGCCACCAGCAGATTCGGGGACGGAATTTTTTTTGACTGGGCATGGAGATTACAGATAAACAGCCCAAGCAGCAATGCGGTTAAAAATCTCATTTGTTTGAACACCTTTCTTTAGTAATATGTGCGCAATCAGCCTGTATGCAAGTAACGTTGCGTCTGATTGTTGAGGATTATTTCGCCAGTTTCGCGTTAAGTTTAATGGAGTCTAACCAACCATTATGTTCAGCTGACGGCTTCCGGTTCGACCAGGCGATACTACCCAGAACAAACGTGGATAATTTCACCGGTCCCTTGATCTTTTTCGAGTCGTATTGCCGACCGTCTATCGACAATCGCATTACCCCGTTATTGTAATCGCATTTTATTTTATACCATTTATTCGGACGGGGCATAAAATCTTTTTTCACGGTCTTCGCCACGTTCCATTTCCCGTTAACGTTCAGGCCGAACTCGAAACTTCTGCGATCAACCGCAAACCTGATAAAAAAGAACCTTCCGCAAATAAAATAACTGTCTCCGGCAAAAGTCCCCGGCGCATCGATGCACAGATCCGCTTCAATAGAAAAACTTGCAAGCGGCTTTCCGTCCAACGGATGTTTAAGCAGGGTTTTCGCATCGGTGGCATCCTTGCGCGGATCAAGCCTCAAACTACCGCCGCGATTACGGTCTACCTTGGCATGCGGCCCGAGGATAACAGACGCGCCTTTACCGGCTTCATCTTTGCTTGAGTTTTTGCCAAAGTTAAAGAGCGCAATAGTATCGGGGTCCGGTTTGGCTTCAGGAATATTGTCGGAATACTGCAATTGGATCTCCTCAAAACTTAGATTGTCAATTATCCCGTCAAGATCCCAGTCCGTTCTTTTTCCCCAGCCGCAGCTCCCCAGTAAAATCTTGTTGAACTGCGGTACAAATTCATTGCGCAAAGATGATTTGACGCCGTTAACCGCAATCGTCTGGAAAATCCCGTCGCTTGAAATAGCGACATCATATTTTTTACCGGGAACAACCTGTATTTTCTGCCGGTCAGACGAAACCACAGTCCATTTGCGATTATTGACCCCGTATTCAAGTGCTTTCCGAGATGGAATATAACGCAGAAAAAACTTTGCGGTTCCTAAGATATACTGATCCCCGGTATTCGGCATAAATTCAACCTGTAAACTGATAATGTAAGCCTTGAACGGCTTGCGATTGTACAAAACATAATTCGCCACTTCCCGGAAATGTTTACGGGGAGTTAATTTCAAACGCCCGTCCCGTCCGACCGCATTAGGGGCCAGCGACAATTCAAGGTTTTCATCATCATTGGAGTTAAGAGTCAAATCCCCAGATGTATCGAACAAAAACTTATCAATATTCCCAGCACCAAGACCACATCCGGCAAGCAAAACCGATATTATAATAACCTGCTTGAATATCATAACGGTTCCTTATGGTTTCGACATGGTATTTGACGCTTTCTTATTTCTGGCGAGATAATACGGCACCCAGCGATAAGCTGGATTATTACCGTTAGTAAACGTTGAAAGCAGCGGCATGGTTGCCACATGACCGTCGACGAAAGCGCAGTTGATCATTCTTCCGTGTGCTGTCGGCACATAATTTTCGTCCGCCACATAGAGATCATTCCAGAAATATATCTGGGACGCATCAACATATTTCCTTGGAGATGAATCGGCGATGGTAATCGTTTCAGTCGAACTTGTTACCTGGTTCAGCTTGTAGAAAGTCTTGGTCCCGCTGGAAGCAAACCCCAGTCCCAGCTGATCCACATTGTAAGCATAGCTGATATAATCATAGGTGGCGTGTCTAACCCGCGACGATGACGGACAGACCAGCGCCTTGCCGGTTCCTGTGTAAACCCCGGCATAGTAGCTTCCTGTGTGACCGACGTTAAGCCAATAGGTCCAGGCCGGATACTGCCTGTATGGCATAATCCAGTCATCGTTATCCTGAGAATACATGACCCATCCAAGCGCCATTTGCTTTAAATTACTGGCACAGGCAATAGTCTGAGCCTTGTCACGCGCCTTGTTGAGTGCCGGCAGGAGCATACTGGCGAGAATTGCGATGATCGCGATCACGACTAACAATTCGATCAATGTAAAATCCCTGATTACAGACTTCTTGTCCATCATTTTATTTTTCCTTTTTTATTTTTGGTTTCACGATTAACCAATATTTCAATTATACAAGATTTTTCCAGTAAGTCAATAGGTTAATATATTTTTTTTTATTTTTTTATCTTACCAATCTTGTCACGAGGGGGCATTCAGAAGCGTCCGACGAAACAAAAAACACGCAACAACAACCAATCAACACCATAATTTAAAATAATTTACAACTTATTTATTGTCAAACGTAACGATTATTATCAATTTATCCACCTCGTCCTGCCAGCATAATTATTTTATAATAAACCCGTATTAGCGCCTTGACTTTTATTAGATTAAATCATATAATATATGTGGTTAATGCATAAACCAAAAATGAAACCAAAACGGTTTATGCAAAAAGTCGAAGCAAATATTCACATCAGTAACACCGTTGCCGGAAAAATTGAATTTGCTTCGACTGCAGATCGAGTATATATTGTCAAATTAGCTGAAGTTTTTTGAAAAGACTTTAAAATAAAACAACCAGGAAAAATATGTCCGTTTCAATTACAGCAATAGCCAAAGAACTGGGAATTTCGCGCGCCACAGTATCAAACGCCCTGGCCGGACGCGGCAGAATGCGGCAGGATTTGCGAAAAAAGATTCTGTCGTGCGCCAATAAGTATTCCTACCGGCCCAATGTCAATGCCGCCAGACTGAGACGGGGAAAAAGCGATCAGATTTTATTTGGCGCGCTGATTGAAAAAACCGAGGTTTTTGACTTCAACCATGCCATTTTGATCCACTACCTGACCAATAAGCTTATGAAATTGGGATATGATCTGGTAATCCATCCTTTTGAGCAGAACAAAGAAAGCTGGAACAACATTGTCGAAAAAGTTCGCAACAAAAGCGTAGACGGGGTGGTCCTGCAGCTTGACGCGTCGCTGGTTCCAGAACTGATTAAGGATCTGGTAAAAACCAAAGCTCCGGTCGCTATATACGATTCCAGCGCTGACGCCATGGATAATTCACTGGTCGATACCGTGACATGCTCATTTCTGGACAACCTGATTCAATCTTTCAAAAATAAAAAACTACCGCCGGAAACTGAAGTTTTTTGTATCGTGCAAAACGAGGTATATGATGACCGACTGGTGCAGGACTTCATCAATGTCGCGAAGATATACAACCTGAAAAACATCAACCCGGAAATCAGATACGACAGTGAAAAACCGGAGTTTCAGAAAATCTGGCAGAGGATAAGCGAAAAAACTTCAGGTCGTCCCGCCGTTGTGCTGTTCCGAACCGGCAACATGCTTGACAAAGCGTTTTTTGAACTCCGCTCGACCGGGATCAAATCACTTGACAATATCCATATTTACTCGTTGAAACACAATTTCGACACCCATTCGCCGGACGAGGCAAGGACCAGTATAATGGTCAGTGATTTTGAAAATATCACCGAATTATTAATTCAAAATGTCATCAACCGGATTGAAAATCCCGACAGCGAAATATCAGTAAACATCCTGCCCGGCAAAATTATCTAATCTGCTATGACTGCCGGTTGAAGTTGACTCTAAATCGACCATAAAGATGATTTACTTCCAGATTTGTTCCAGGACCGGCTTTACATAAGTGGCAAGTTCCGCATAGCCTTCAGCGGTATGATGCAGCATGTCATCGACATAAGTATCGGTCCGCAAGGAACCATCCTCGTTATACATGAATGAAGTCAAATCCAGAATATCGGTGTCATCATAACGGCTGGCGTAATCGGCAAACATCTCATTGCAACGCGTTCCCGAATTAAAAATATGCTCCAGCGCCGGAGACAGCTTGATCGGCATGATCAGGAATTTAATGCCGGGAAAATCCTGCCGGGACCACTCGAAAATACGATGCGTCATGCCAAGCACTTCCTCGGGCGTATAATTATTCATTAAGTCATTCGCACCTTCATAGTAAACCATGATCGAAGGCTTTACCGGGGAAACCAGTTCGCGATAACGATAGAGCGCATCTTCAGCGGTCGAACCGCCAAATCCGGTATTGGTGACCGGTAACGGAGCCATTTGGGTGTAGCACATATCATTTGCCCGCCAGTTCCCCATAGTCGAACTGCCGTAAAAAAGAATTCCCCCCGGTTCCGGCGGAGCGTCCTCCAGCATCTTCACAAGTCCGGCAACCTGTTCGTCAAATCTGCGTAAATTTATTTTAGTATCCATTTGAACTCCTGTAATGATTGGATATGATAACTTTATTTGGCAATACCGCAGCCGGACATAATATGCGCGCCAAGCAGCTTGACGGCTAACGCCTTGTCTTTTTGCTTGATTGCATTCAATATATCCTTGCGTTCTGTAGATATGGAATTAATGTCATGTGAACCATAACTGCGCAGCAGCCGGATCGGGCGAGTCCGGATGATCAACTGTCCAACAATCTCCCGTAAATGGCGATTCGGGCAGGCATCAATGATCAATTCATGCAGTTTCTCATCAACATTGAGAGACGATCCGGCCTGAGATTCCGCCAAAGCATTGTCGATTGCCTCCATCAGTTTATCCAGCTTTTTTTCCGGAATGAAATCGAACCCTTGTTCCAATGCCAGACATTCAAGCATTTTCCGGCACTGAAACAACTCGTCTATTTCCTCTACATCGAATCTCTTCACAAAGAATCCGCGCCGGGGAATACGCTCGACCAGTCCGTCCCGTTCCAGTTTCAGCATTGCTTCACGCACCGGGGTGCGGCTTACGCCATACTTGTCGCACATCGCTTCTTCGGAGAGTTTGGTCCCGGTCCTGCCGCCGATTATGTCCTTGAGCATTTGCTCATATACCTGATCGGCTAAAGATTGGTGTTTGATTTTCATATTTAATCTTACTTTTTGACGCTTTGTAATTTCTCAGATGCATCTAACTTGAATAACGGATAATGAAAACGCCGGGCATGAGAAGCCGCATTTGACGCCGACAACGCTTCATGCTTACCTTTGCCGTTTTCAAAACTGTTGACCTGAATATTGAGACCAATGACGTTCTCCGGATTCAACGCGGATATTTCCTCCAGCGGAATGGTTATCCGTATCGAGTAGCCGTCCGCGGTCGTTTTCGCCATCATCGCGGCTTTTGATTTACCAGTAATATTGGCTCCGCCGGATGACAACTGCAGTACCTGCATTGATTTTCCATCAGCATCCGGTTTTGCGGAAAATAAAAATTGTTTGATATTAAGGTCTTTCGGAAAGGCCCGGTTATTATCCCGCGTCAATTTGCGCAACGGAGTGCGATCGACAAATATTTCAATACCGTCCCCGGTATAATACCTGCCCTTCAGAGGCGATTTGATTTTATTAGTCTTCCTGTTCAGCGAAAATACGATATTTCCATTTTCAGTCCACACTTTGACCCCGTTGGGACATTGCAACGTGTTTTGTAAGCCATCCTTTAAATGATATTCTTTCACTGGAGCAATTTTCTTGATATGCAACTGCCGGATCAATGTAATTCCGGACGGCGTTTCACTGTTTTTAATTTTAAATACGCCTGATCCGGAAACCGGGATTGACTTCCCATCGAATTTGACCGCTACGGCATCGCCACCCAAATTCAGATTTGCGGGTTCCATATAGTTATTACCGTCATAAGTTCTGCAAACCATAACCGGGATATTTTGCGGCGTACTGTAATCAGGATGCGGCATGCCTGAATTTTTCAGAATAAACACAGCCGTATCATGCTTAAATCCAGCGTTTCTACCGAGCGTACCATGGGTGCCGGGGTATTCGCGGTATTTAATAAGGCGTTCCGGCTGTTTTGCGTAACGCCTCATCATTGATTCAAAGAGCCGATTTTCCTCCTGGCGCGACGGATAATCATTGTCACCGCATTGCAAAAGAATCGGAAAAGGCGTTTTCCGGATGTGGTACATAGGGGAATTCTCATCACAAACCCCCTGCTGAACCTTGTAGCCCAACTGCTTTCGCACCGTGAAATGGGTAATTGTATGGCCGCTCTGCATCAACACCCCGGCGAGCTTATCCGCATCAACCCCAACTGCTTTCAAATACTTCTTATCCATCGCAATCATTCCGGCCAGATATGAACCGGCGGAGTATCCACCTATAAAAACTTTATCAGGATTACCGCCATATTTGCTGATATTTTTAAAGACCCATGCCGTAGCCGCCGCGCAATCCTCTATGTATTCAGGGTGTTTGCATTTCGGATACAGACGATATTCAACCGCGGCAACCGCAATCCCGAGTTTTACCAGTTGAACCGGTCCTCCGCGTTTACCACCAGTCATACCACCGCCATGAAAGTAAACCAGCGTCGGAAAGTTTTTTGCACCTTCGGGCAAATACAGATCCAATACCGACATTCTGGTACGGTATTCATCTTTTACCGGTTCACTTAAGTATGAAATGTTTTTTATCGTTTTGACTTGATATTCCGTGGCCGCAAATACAGTTCCGGTTGAAAGTGATATGCTCAATAGTGCAACTACCGGCAACAATATTTTCTTCATCATAATATGTTTCTTTCTAAATGATTATTGTATATTGTATACAATTTATCATCGCTTTATTCACATGTCAATATCTACTCGGAGAAAATTACACTTTTATTAATCAATAACGATAATAGACAACACAAGTAAGGATTCGATAAGCGAAAGTCAGAACTGAGACACCAAAAAAAATCAAAAAAGCAAGAAAAACAAACACTTAACCGCAAGGTACTTACAACAAAACAAAAGTCAAACGTAGCGATTATTATGATTTTACGTGACTCGACAGGCAAAAGGATGAAAATGCATAAACGGAAGTTGCAAAAGCCGGCTTCAAGCATTAGTATATCCAGGTATCCATGCAACACAACAGAGTCCAAAACATTGAGGACGCAAGGAAATAAGAATTAATTTAAAAAGATCGTATAATGAAAGTTAAAGCCGCGTCTGTTCAATTTAATCACGCTTCTGAAGACAAAACATATGATCCAACCAGAATCCACGATTTTTGTGTAAACGCGACGGAACAGAAAGTGGAACTGATCATTTTCCCTGAAATGTGCATTACAGGCCACCGGCATGTCAGAAATCAGAAACGGGTGGACTGCGCGGCACCGGATATGGATTTATTGCACAAATGCATCGGTCGCAGATGGATTACCTCCCGCGTCCGGAATTATATAAAATGTTAAGTCAGCCAACCGGCAAAGAGCAGAACATAAAAATTGTCCGGTTTGAATAAAAAACAGTCTTTGCATAAAACATAAAGGAATCAATAATGGCCAGATACGTTACTATCAGCACCTTCGGCCCCCCGCACCCGCAATACAGCGATGTGAAAAGTGCCGACAAAGTAGATTACATGATCAACTTCTGGAACGGACAACTGCAAAAAGCGTGGCCGGACAAGCCGGATTTAATCGTCCTTCCGGAAACTTGCGACATCATTACCGGCCTGCCGCCGGAAAAACTGTTCGCATACTACAAGGAGCGAGGCGACCAGTTAAAAGAATTCTTTCAGACTCAAGCCAGAAAACATAACTGCAATATCTGTTATTCCGCCTACCGGGATATGCCGGACGGCACCAGACGCAACTCCAGTCAGATAATCAACCGGAATGGAGAAGTAATCGGAATCTACAATAAAAATTTCCCGGTGATTCAAGAAATAACCGAAAGAAATGTGCGTTCAGGCAAAGACACGCCATTAATCGAAACCGATTTCGGCAAGGTTGCCTGCGCTATCTGCTTCGACCTGAACTTCGATGACTTAAAAGCCCGGACAGCCGAAATAAAACCGGACCTGATCCTGTTTTCATCTGAATACCACGGCGGGTTGCGACAAGCTTGCTGGGCCTATGACTGCCAGGCGCATTTCGTCGGAGCGGTCGTTAATCTGCCGTGCCAGATAATTTCACCTGACGGTCGGATACTGGCAAGTTCGACCAACTATTTCAAGCATATTACCCATACCGTCAATCTGGACTGCAAACTGGTCCATCTTGACGGCAACTGGGAAAAACTTGCAGCTTTAAAAGCTAAATATTGCCGAAACGTCGATATTTCCGATCCGGGACACCTGGGGGCGGTTCTGGTAACAAGCAACTGTCAGGACAGAAGCATTGATGGCTTGATTACCGAGTTTGAGATTGAAACCCTTGATCAATACCTGCAACGCTCAAGAGAGTTCGACCGCATACCGGAAAATATCGAGTAAACCGAAATACGCGGGACCGCCGGTATACTTATCCCGCAAAATAGCTGCTTGACATTTTACACACCCCGGATAACCTATCTCCCGTTTGTATTTTTTTGTATTATTTTGTATTATCAGGTATTGATTTTTATTGATTCATGTTATATAATAGAGAAGGAAAATGATAAACTTTTTCTAATTATCCATGGAACTAATGAAAGAAAATTCAGAAGATATGAAGATACTTAAAGCAAAGCCGACAAAGCGTCAACAGGTTATAAATGAGATAAGAAAATGCATCCGGGGAGGATCTCTCAAACCCGGAGACCGTCTTGAAACCATAAGAAACATGTCAAGTCATTTTGGATCAAGCATTTCAGTCATACAAAGCGCTTTAAAAGAACTGGTTGACGATGGAATGATCGAATGTTGCGGCGCAAGCGGTTTTTTCGTCAGGAAAACAAGCTCCCTCCCGGTCCATCGAGAGCATGAACCGCAGTCAACAGAGCAACCGGAAGCCGGCAAAATCATCCTGACCGCACATCATCACTCTGATCTGGTCTGGAATAAGACATATGAAGGATACGCTGCAATACGCGAAGAACAAATAAATAAAGTGATTGGATATTTTGAAAAATATCCGCAACTGCATTTTTTCTTTGATCAATCTGAAGTTATCCGGATGTATCTGGATAAAAATCCCGACAAGCTCGAGACATTTCAAAAATACGTTAAATCCGGCAACCTTGAAATATTCGGCGAATTCAGTATTTCCGACTGCAACCTTTGTTCAGGCGAATCATATGTGCGTAATTTGCTAGAGGGGCGCCGGTATTTCAAAGAAACATTCGGCGTAATTCCCAATATTGCAAGCATGAATGACGCCTTCGGCATGAACGCCCAACTGCCTCAGATACTTGAAAAAGCCGGTTATCGTTATATATTCGGCGGACGACTTCCTTCGGTCCCGGAAGAATTAACAAACCAGAAAAATTTTATATGGCGCGGCCTTAATGGATCTGAAGTAATAGTCACCTCCGCCACCAGCTTTATCGACCACTCTTCCTACGCCTTCAACGTTCCTGTCGTCTATCCCCCGGCAATAAGACTCAGCCAGACAATTTCAAGCCTGAAACATCGAAGCGGAGATGCTCTCGCCGTATACATGACGGAAGAAAAAATTCTGGAAGAAGACTTTTTCTGGATTCTTGATGCGGTAAATCGCGAAGGCGGACAACCGATAGAGTTCGGCAAAGTACAAGAATTCGTTGACAGGCTAAAAGCAGATGAACTCTCTACGTTTACCGGAGAAATCAATCCTGTTTTTACCGGATGCTATACCACCAGAATCGGAGTTAAACAAAATATCAGGAAAGCAGAGAACCTGCTGTTTACCGCGGAAGCGCTTTCCGCCTTCTCGGGCGCAAATGATGAATATGACGCTGTCTGGCGCGAACTGTTTCTGACACAGTTCCATGATGCCGCAGCCGGCTGTCACACGGATAAAGCTAATTTGGCTATCAATGAGAAATTTGCTTATATTGCCGCTATCTGTGAACAGAAAATAGATATTGCCATGAAAAAGCTTTCCGGCGACGGCATGACGGTTTTCAATCCGAATCCGTTTGCAGGCAAGCAGATCATTTCTTATGAAAACAAATACGACCTGGTTCCTGAATCCGTACCATATCAGATTGATAATGGAAACGTCTATTTTGAAGCTGGATTACATCCCCTGGGGCTTACCGGGTTTACGCTGAAAAAGCCTGATAATGAACAAGCGGAAAGTATCCGCAACCCGAAAAATTTCTCATTGCATACGGATCATTATGAAGCTTATTTCAAGGACGGTAAAGCACGGATAAAATCTATCCTTACCCGAAAGAATGTTCCCGGCGATAATTTTGGAGAAATTATTTTTCGTAGAGAAAACGGATCAATGTGGTCGGAACACGCACTTAGTATAACTTACGGGTCAGAATACCAGAAAGAAACAATCATTGAAGCAGTTGAAGGCGAACTGTTCTTCAAAGTTGTCACAGAAGGCGAAGTCAAACCAGGAAAAACTCCTGAAATGGGTAACCTTGGCGACTATTGGCCGGGATTTAAAAGCCTCTCTTTTAGAAAAGAGTATTTCTTCCCGAAGCATCATAATTATTTTAAACTGAAGCTGACTCTTAACTGGCAGGGAAAGGACACAAAAATACAAATTCGCTTCCCGGTTGAACTCAATCCAAAATCCTCAACCGCAACGTATGAGATTCCGTTTGGATCAATTGTCCGTAAACCCTATTTCGAGGTGCCTTACGAATACGAAGATACTGCTGTCGCCTTAAACAGTTTTGACTACCAGCATGCTTCAGGAGACTGGCCGACTCTTAACTGGGTCAGCTATAGCGACACCGAGGCCGCTCTTTCCGTCGCTAATACCGGGACTCCCGGACATCAACTGGTCGGAAAAAATATATTTGTCAGTCTGATTCGCAGCGGCACTAAATGTGCGGACGGGATGATGACTCCGCAACCTGGCTCTTTTGACAACGGCACACACGAATACGACTTCGCTTTTTGCGCCCATCATCCGTCTGAAACCGGCAAGGCGGTTAGATTGGGTACCGAACTTAACCGTAATCCGATTGTCCATATTTCAAATTCCGGCGAAAAACCGGTTAATCCCTGTTCTCTACTTAAGTATGACGCGGACAACATTCAAATTTCATCTGTTTACAAGTCAGATAACGCGCTTGTCGTACGTCTTTATGAAACTCTCGGACGGGCCGCTAAAATAAGACTTCAGGGAAACTTCAAAGCGTATGAAACCAATTTTGATCTTGATATTGAACAACCGTGTCCTCATAATGAATTGTATTTTAAACCACATGAAATTAAGACATTAATATTGAAACATCTGAAAAATAATCAAAACAAATAAGTGTAACGGCATAATTAACTCGCAAACAATCACAAATGTAAAAAACAGCTGGAGGTAAATATGAAGAAAAGTTTGAACAACCTTAAATGTTCGCAGGAAATCCGAGCATTTACACTAATTGAATTACTTGTAGTAATAGCTATCATTGCAATCCTTGCCTCAATGTTACTGCCGGCATTAAATCAAGCCCGTGACAAAGCAAAGGCTATCAGCTGTATAAACAACATGAAACAACTGGGAACAAGTTACGCTATGTACGAAAACGATTACGAGGATTGGCTGCCGGCTTGTTTTTTGGCTGGACAGGGCGGTTGCGAAGGTGCAGTAGGGTGGTGGTACGACTGCATTACTCCGTATGTTGGGATTAAAAATGGTGATACAGTCCGGAGAATGAGAAAATCGAATCCGTTTTTGTGCGCTTCCGATCGTCGTTATTTTTTGAGCGGGAGCCAAAAAGGGGTCAGCTATGGACAAAACAGTTTTATTTCACCGGCAACCAACAACCTCAGCTCGATCCGCCGGAAAGTCAGTCGATCCAAAGCTCCGACCAGAACCATGGTGCTTGCGGATACAGCCGGCTTTAAAAACGGGATGAAATACGGTATGGAGGATCCATATACCGTATCCTACGCAGCCAATGCAGAACCCCGTGACGATTACGGCGATGGATTTTCCGTGGTTGACTTTCGTCATAGCAATACCCAATTCAACTGGCTGTCGCTCGGGGGCAATGCAAAAAGTTACTCATTCAACGCCTTGAGAAATCATTATCAGGAAAGTCCATCTCTTTCTTATCCTGATCTCAGTTCATTCTGGTCAAAGCCATTCGGCAATCCGACAGCGACACCGTGGTTTTTCTGAAAAACTGACTAAACGATAATGAATTGCATGAAGAAAAAAGACCGGGATAACCATGTCCGCAGATTGCGGTCCGGTGAATTAAGTAAATCTATAAAAATATCAAAAATAACCATTGCGCCATGTTTTACATGACGCTCAACAATACCAGTGTTCGGTTTCAGGTAATATCTAATTTAAGTCGCCGGAATTTTTTGGCGGTTTCAAAATAAAATACGGCATAGCAGCGTTATGTAAACTTTATTTGATGAAGAAAAGTCATAAAACAACCAGACTTGGGATTAAATTTATCATGCAACTGGACACTAGAAGGAGAATTGAATTGAAATCAGGAAAAAATATGTTGTCAATACAGCTGTCAGTCATGTTATTATTTTTTGTATTCGCGGCAGCAGCCGGAAACTCAATACGAATGGGAATAACGCAAATTGACGGTCATAAATACAATGCTGAATATGCTAAATACAGCAAAGTCGCTACATTTTTTAAAGAAAACGGCATAAATTCTTTTTTGATTGATTATAAAAATCTTTCCTCGCTGGAAAATTTGAAAAAATACAATGTCATCTTGTTACGCGGCCGTGCTGAAGGTGTACACCTCATGACCCCGGAAATTACAAGAAAGGCGGAAATATTTGGCAATACGTTGAAAAAATACGTACAATCAGGCGGAAGTATCCTATTGCTGCCGCAATCAGTCCGTTATGCCAACGATCAGGACGAAAAATATTGGAATACAATATTTAAGCCATTTGACGCGGAAATTCTTCATGAAGGAGTTTTCGACTTGAAAAACCAGGTTGCAAACGACATTAAACCCAACTATCACAAGGAACAGTTTTTTTATACCGAAAACATTGTCTCTCATCCGGCCGTCAAGCATGTTCGTCAGTTGTGGCTGCCTTTGCACAGTTACCACATGGCAGCCGGAACTCCGGCAATGAAATACGGCCCGGAATGGACCGTCGTTATTCGCGGGGAAAAGTCCGCGAAAAGTTTTCTTTCCGATCCCTGTTCCAACCAGCAGACTCCGAGCGCCAACAATATCGGCACCTACAAAACGTCGCCGCCAATTGTTGCGGTCCGCGCTCTAGGCAAAGGAAGAGTTGCCTGCCTGCCGCTTGACGTGATCTACACCGGCCAGAATTACGGCAATAAATTTTGGTCGCACATAGTCGAAAACGCCGGAGATCCTGAGTCAGGGCGCAAAAGCGACGGGATGAAATTAATTGTCAGTCTGGCGAAATGGCTTGGACAAAGCAATCTCAACAATCCAACTCTCGGAACGGCTGAAACAGAAAAATACAATCCGGTAAAATTCGCGGAATCTTGCAACTGGGACAATTTCCATTTTACGAGACTTGCGCCGGGATGGTGGAAAAATTCCGCCACCGGCATCCTGGGTGCTCATTCCTCGTATTCCGATGGACACGGTTCCGTGGCCGAATATGTAAAAGCAGCCAAGGCCGCAGGACTGTCGTATATCGTTTTCACTGATCCATTGGAATTGCTGACGCCACAGAAACTCGAAAACCTGAAATCTGACTGCAAAAAACACTCAAGTGAAAGCTTTTATGCGTGTCCCGGAGTGGAGTTTACCGACAGCGCCGGCATACGTTGGGCGACCTGGGGCGAGCGAGTAGTCTGGCCCGCCAATACAAAAAAACCGGTACGCGGCCGCCCGGCAAAACTGTGGGATGAAAAAAATAAGATTGTCCTGCACTATGGCGCTTATGCTGAAATACTGGGTAATACCCCAATCGCGGTTATAGACTACAGTTTATTGCGGAAAAATAATGCATTCCCGGAAAACATGTGGTGGTTCTTCAACATCTTCCCCTATGCGTTTGACGGAAATAAACTAATTGCCGACAACACAAAGGAATTACAATTTGCCTTGAGGGATCTACGTTATATCCTGCCAATGCCGTATACGAAAATCAAAGCTCCCGGAGAGCTTGTCACGGCGAAAAAAACAGCTCTTGCCGGCCTGGGCATTGCCGGTCGAAAAGAGAATTTCGCCGCCGCGATAAAAATGCTTAACAGCTCTTTCTCACGTTCATACGCCGAGGGGGTTGTCAACACAGCATTCGTGTCCTGCAAGGGCTTTGTCCCGGTCGCACTGCGCTTCCATAACAATCAAATGGAGCAAAACTGGCAATATACCAGAGGAGCGCAAAGAATCCGCGGTCGAATCGATGCTTTCAGTGAAGCTGGAATCAGAGAGGTGAAACTGCTGGACCCATCAAACCATGACGTTATCAGACGTTTCCTGCCGGCCGCGGGAACTAAAAATTTCACCAAAGACTTTGAACTGGTCCACGACAAGCAGCACTGGGTTATAGCCGAAGTAACTGATTGCAACGGCGCAAAATCCTATTCCAATTCAGTCCTCCTGTTCTGTTATAAACAGGGATTATTCCGGTGTGGCGATAATCTGAACATACTCGGACCGCTTGGAATGTATTGGCATCCCGACCGTAATCAGGCCATGCATTTTAACAAAGATTTCCGAAACGCCGAATTGCTCAGCATCCAAGGCTGGGACCGCGGCGGCCCGGACTGCCCCGGCCCGATCGCGCGGCCTTGCTCCTGGGTAAACATCCAGGGCGTCGGCGAATATCCTCCGCCGGCAAGTAGAGAAGTCATTCTCGGAAAACGCATGGACGTCAAACTAGGCAGTTACAATATTCAGATAGTGGACATGAAAATGGACAACCTGATGGAAAAATTCGACAACCCAAAACGCCCCGGGCCGTCCTTCGCAACAATCAGCCGCAAGATAGCTGACAATGAATATTTTGAGCGTTTTGACCGAATGATCTCCCCGATGGACCGCATGGACCATTTTATTGCGTGGAATCATCGTCGTTATGCTGAAGGAATAAAGAACTACAAAGGCGACTACATGTGGCATGAGGGGTACTTCAAGTTCAAGAAAGATGTTGTTTTGCAGGGAAGCGTCCCCATTCCTCTCGGCTGGATAACCATGCCGTTTAACCCGAAAAAAGGCTGGGGAAATGTGTTGGTCGTAAAAAACGGCGATCAGGCCGCAGTTGTTACTGAAGCAAAACAACAAGATCAGCGGATTAGAAAATCCGGCCGCATTGGCGGCGGCGGGTATATCTCAATAGTAAACAATCCTATCGGTTATATTGGCATTCTTGTACCCCGGGATTACGAGATGTGCTATAAAGCCGCAGTACCCGGACGGTTGTATGTTGGAATCGGCAGAGACGGACAGAAGATCAAAGCCGGAACAATCCTTAAATATGCCTTTATTGCCGCCAATATAACTGATGATCGAAGCAAAACCGGAGAAAAAATGGCGGAACTGTCACGGGCATTTAATCTTGACGGGAAGGGTCCTGGATATCCGATCACGGTAAAAACCGGCAAGCTGTTGAATCCAAGTTATTTTCTTACCATTCATGCCCAAAATAATGAAGCGGTATTTACAGCGGGTCCGCAATCGGCTATCGGCATTGACCTGCCGATAAAGGTTCAAGGAGTACAGGATAACGGCTGCGCCGCGATTTACAGTTCCAACCGACCCTGGTTCAGGTTCGTTTCTGTCCTGCGGGATACCGCTTATTTTCAAGAACCGGTTGACAGGAAGAATACAATATGGGCCGGCAATGTTTTTGTCGCGGAGAACAACTCCATCAAGTTGACTCTGGTGAATGACGGTATCACCGGAACAAGAAAACCGTTTCTGGAAATTCACAATCCAACAGATGTCGAGATAACGACTAAAATCACATCTCCTCCGGCAACACCTGAGTTTGGCGGAAAAGATTTTACCGTAAAAATTCCGGCCGGATCAAGCGTAATCAAGGAATTAAAAAGTAAAATCAAACGTAATCTGCTAACCAACGGATCTTTTGAAAAAGGCGGCGGCATACTGAAAGTTCACAGAGACCTGCTGATTAAAAAGGGATTCATCCTGGACTTTAAAAATGCTGATTGGCCGGCACAGTGGCAGGTCAACAATTCCACTCAGCCATGCAAGGTTTCTTTAGGAAACGGACCGGATGCACAAAACGGGTCAAGATATATTAAAGTGGCGGCAGGACCGCACAGCGTTCATATCAATCCGTCGCACAAGCCGTTCCCCGGTGATCGGCGATATCAGTGTACTTTTTTTGCCCGGGGTACTCCATTTAAAAAAGCAGGTTCCATCTACCCGGCAAAGGTAAGATTCTCCGTTTATACCTTTAAAATGCCGGCGGGCAAATGGTACGGTGGCAAACAATATAAAACATTCGAACTTAGCAAGGACTGGAAGGAATTCTCTTTCGAAACAACTCGTTTTAAAGCTGATGACGGAATTATTCCCGCAATTGAGCTGACCGGAAACTGCGATCTGGATAATGTGATATTCACGGAGATTGAGTGATTCTACTTTCGGAGACTTACATTCACTTGAGTTCAGTTTCATGTGATGTTTAATATATGGGAACCAATTTTGAGTTTCTCATAACTCGCCTGAATATCCAGCAAAGTCGGGGATTTTTCACAGTAGGAAACATAAGTCCGGCAGACAGCTAGTCTCAAGAAAATACTTCCAGCAGGATAGCGCTGTGCGGCGGCAGGATTTTTGTAATCATCGTAGTGTTACTGATTTCTTCACCAGTCCAGAAATCTTTAACCTTGCCGGTCGCCTGGAGGCCAAGATATTCACTGCTCGCTCCAAGGGGTTTTGCGTATTCGTCCCAATTGAAAAAAGCAATGTGCGCTATGATCCCTTTTCGCCGGGTAATGCTGTCTTGCGGATATTCCACTTTTAATATATGGGGTTGGCCGTTTCCCGTAAAAGCCTGTTCATCCAGACACCTGACCCGGTGTCCGCGATCGATATTGCTCAACATTTTGCGCCACAGGTCTATTTGCTCTTGCGGCATAATCTCAACCGGCCCGCCAAGTTCAATAATTCCCTGAGTAATAAATATCCAGGTCAAACGGAATATCTGCTCGTTTTCCGGAATCTGCCCGAATCCGGCACTGTCCATATTGAGCAGGAATGTTTTTCGTCCTTCAAGCAGGATCTGCGGTAAAGTGGCTTTGCAGGCCTTGAGCTGTTCCGCCCAGGTGCCGTCATGAATATCGCAGCCGCAGCGGTAACAGTCGGCATTGAGTCCGGGAAACGGATTCCCCATACTCATGGCGATACAGGTCATAAACAGCCCGTCCGGGCCGATGCGTTTGCGGATTTCGGAAAAGACGTAATCGCGCCATTGCACTCCGGAACCGCCGTTGCGGAAACGCGCTCTTTCCAGCGTGAACCAGTGAGTCATAAAATCAAATTTTATGCCCTTGTATCCCCAGTCGACAAAGAGGGTGTCGATAACATTCAAAAAGAAATCCCGGGCATCAGGAATCGAGATATCCAGATAAGTTGATTTACCCAGCAAAGCCGGATCGCCGTTTTTATCGCACAACAACCATTCCGGATGATCCTTAGCCAGTTCCGAATCAAGGAAAACCGCCGGTGACACCCAGATGCACGGAGTCAGCCCGATCATACGCAACTCGTCGGCAACGTATTTCATGCCGTTCGGAAAAAGCTGGTCGTCATATCCCCTGCCCGGGTCCGGATAAAAAGTATCCAGCGGCCCGTTACGGCCGTTACGATTCCTCTGGAAACCGTCGTCGATCAAGAAGTGGGAGCATTCCGGCACCCGTTTTTTCAGCGCCCGGGCACGGTTCAAGATCAATTCTTCGTTAATATTATTCAGCGTCCCGTAGTTCCAGGTACAGAAAACGGCCCCGTGGAGCATTGCCGATGTTCCGCCGTGAAACCTGAATTTACCGTTTAAGGCATCCACGTATCCGGCAAAGGCATCCTGCGGATGGATATTCTCCAGAATTTGATAAAAAACACAGGAAACTTCCACCGCTTCCTGCGGCTGTAAAACCAGATCGTCCGCCATAAGATAACGTTCCCTGGCATGACAGGTGCGCAACAATTTGCTTTTGTCGCCGGGACCGTCAAATCCCATAAACCAGGAGCGTTCAAACATGACCTGCTTGAGATCTCCTTCAACCAGCAGCGAACTGTAATCCTCATTACAGAGAGCGAAGGCCGGAAGGTTATTGCATTCGCCAATGTTGAAATGGACCGGCTCATAGGGAACCGGTCTGATGAACGGATACTCCGGCCGACTGTCAGGAAAACGTTCCGAACGCATATTGGAGCTATGCATATAGCGCAAGGTGTATTCATGCATCCCGGCCGTGGACACGGATGCCGCTTCATCGAGGATTCCGTCTGAAACACTTTTGACAGTCAGCGGTTCATCCGTCAGGTTGGCTACAGTACGTTTCACAATAAGTGAATTATCCGGCCCCGGCGTGAATAAGATAAGCTCGTGATGGATCGGACTATCCGCGAATGCACAGTTCTCTCCTGTTTTAAAATCCAGTTCCGTACTCAAAATGCCGTTAAATTCGAAACAAATATTCTTCCAGCCGGCATCGCCGGAACAAAAGGTCAATCGACCGTTTTCAAAACTATACATATTCTTGATTTTCACTAGCCCTTAAACAAGGAATTGTCCCAAAATTAGCGGTTGACGTATTTTACATATTTTTCAAACAGAGCTTTGGAACATCCCGCCGCCGGCAGTTTCGCGGGCATTTTTCCTTTAAGCAGATCAACCTGAAAGGTCAATTTTTCGGCTTTGGAATTTTTCGCGTTTTTCGCGAGCCACTGTCCGATCGGCATGGTCTTCCAGGGATATCTGGAACCCCATTCCAGTTTAGTCCCGACATCAAAAATTGAATTTTCAATTTTCAGTAATTTTGCCGGATCGTCGAAACGGACATGCAAAGTATATTGATTCGGGCCGACCAGCAGGGAGTCAAAAGTCGTATTGGATTTTTTATCAAGCCGGATCAGGCGGCTGTTGCCGACGATAGTGGCATTGCCGACCACGGTATTGCGTCCGCAGCCTAAAGCATTGGTCCGCATTTTTGGATTAGTGCGGATAATCAGCATATTTTTAATGGTAGTATCAGAGACCGACACCTGGCTGGGATTGTTGATAAAGATCGCATTCTCCAGCGTGTGTTTTGCGGTTTTATGCGATTGAATCATATAACCGACGTGGCGGCTGTCGGTGATAATCACGTTTTTCGTGATCGATGAACCGGAAAGATTGACATTGGCGATCCCGTTGTCGCATTCGGTATAGACCGCGCCGTCAAGCAGGGTTTCGCATTTGTCGTGGGCGCTGAAGCCTTCATCTCCGCACTGCCGGGCATTGCAATTGTAGAATTCGGCTTTGGTGACCGCGCCGTGGATATTGTACCCGTCGTTATAGACATGCTGGACATTCATATTTTTGACGACAATGTATTTGGACGTACCGCTGAGAAATACTCCGTTGCCACGGATAATAGATTCAATTTTGAGTTCGCTGACTTTTTTACCGGCCGGCGGTCGGAAATACATGGTTTTATCTTCGCGGCACCATTCTCCGGGCGCGAGGCTCTCTTTGGCGGTTATCAGCTCGACCTTTTTGCCGTCAAGTTTAACCCAGGTCGGCTTTTTCAGTCCCTGATAACGCCTGACCGCGCCGATCCTGCTGTGGGTGTAACCCCATTTTTTAGGATCAAGTTTGACGGAAGAGCCGTCCGGCTGACCAACTTCAACAACAAAAGAAGCTGCTTTCTTTTTATCCGGGGGATAAAAATAGAGACGATTAAAATAATCGGGCATGTAACAGAATTGTCCGGGTTTCAGAGCATTAAAAGACAAAACCTTGAAATTCATTTTACCATCAAGCAGCATGAAAACGTTTGAAACCTGCTTTGTCGATTTGTAAACACCGTCTTTCCACTCGGTCCAGTTGGCCGGATCAAAAATATTTGCGCCTGAGAGCATGGCGCCGTGACCGTCAAGCGTCACCGGCGCATCCGGCTTGCCTCCGGCCTGACGCATGAAATTGGCGGACTGACGGTAGAGTTTCCCGGTATCGGCCAGATGAATGGTATCACCGGGTCCGGCTTTGTCAATCGCCTTGTTGATCGTTCCGAACGCTTTGTCCGGGGCCGATCCGTTATTGGCGTCTTTACCGGTAACGTTGTTGACATAAATATCTTTAGCAAACAGCGAGCTTGCTCCGATAAGCACGGTTACTAATGCGGCTTTTTTCATTTCTTTAAATAATCCTTTGCTAATTTTCCGGCTTTATCATATTCCGGCAACAGCTCCAGCGGCTGGCCGATCGACTTCATTGCTTTGGTATATTCCTGTTTGCGGACTTCAAGTTGTCCCAGCAATTTTATCAGGACCTCTTTTTCACGTTTGTTCCCCGCGGATTTGATGCGTTGGCAAAGCTCCCCGGCATCCTGCAAAGGATGACGGAAAAGCCCCAGACGGTATATTCCAGGTCCGAGCCTGCCGCCGAAAACCGAGATCACTTCTTTTTCAAGTTCATCGCTTTGAGCCCGCATAATATTCTCAGCGTTTACAATAGCCCGCTTCCGCTTCTGTTCAATATCGGAAAAATCGGTTTTAGCGGCGGTCAATTTGATATTATCGAGCCGCAGACTGCCGATCTGACTGTCAAGCGTTTTACGCGCATTGGCGCTGAAACTGAAACCATCGGCCTTCAGCTTCGGGATCGCCGTTTTCAAGGCTTCTTTGCCATCCATATATACTTTATATTCAAGCCCGTTGTAAACAATCCTGACATTATGTTTTTCCGCATCAAGCGGCTTGAGATATTTCCAGATCAATTGCTTATACACCTTCTTCTGACGCAATATCGCCATCAGGCGCAAGCCTTTGCCGGGATATGCCTTGATCGCCAGGGTGATACCGTTTTTGACGTAACTGTGACTCAGGCCGTAACGACTGACGTCCAAACCGGAACCGGGAAAACAGACATCGACAATATCGGCGGATTTTTCCGGTACTTTGCCGATCTTAAAATCAAATGACAACTCCGCGTTGTCATAAACCGGTAGATCAAAAGTCTTGAAAACCCGGGTCGGCCCGCACCATGAAGCGGCGTTTTTGTCAAAATGCAACGCGCCGTCCTTAATCTTTAAATAACTCGAAACATAACTCCAGCCAGGATTCAATCCGGCATTGAAATCATCCTCGAAAAGCACGTCCTGTTCCGGCTTCTTATCCGAGATCACGTAAACCCCGGTGGAATACGGAAACTGGTAATTCACCCTTAACATATTTCCGTTCATCAGCAAATGCCGGTTGTTCAAAGCGTCATATACATATTTACCGGGGGCAAACCCGATGGACTCCGGCAGAATTTCCACTTTTACCTCAACCGGCTCTTTGTTCCACGACTGCAGGACAAGCAGCATTTTTTTATCTCCGGCCCGGGTCAGCAGCAGTCCTTTGACATTGTCCGGGGTCACTTTAAACGCCGGGGTATCGCCCCAATAGTTCCAGACCCTGACCTTATCAGTACCGTAGCCGAACTGGTAAACCGCCTTATTCAAACCGCTTACCGTAATATCCCCGCAATACGGACCGCCGCTGATGATCTCATGAACCATCCGCATACCCCATTCCCGAATCTGCGCCTCAACCTTTCCGAGCCGGGTCCCAAGAATCTCATAAGGCTGTTTGAACTGACCAAGAAAAACATTATGTACCAGATAAGGATAAGCCCCGACCTGCAGTCCGGTCGATTCGGCCAGCAGAAATTCCGGCGCATACGGTTCGCCCGCTTTATAGGCGTCGAAATTATTGGCATAAGAGCTTTGATGCATTTCAATATCGTAATTGATCGTACTCCATGAAAAGAGGGGGATCAGGTTGGTGTTGGTCATGTGGGCCACGTGATCAAGCGGCCGGGTGTTTTGATGCCGGCGCCAGTAATTAAGCAGATTCCAGGTCCGTTTCATGTATTCGCGCTGCCGCCAGATCGTCGACGCCGGTTGAATTTTGCCGTTTTCGCAAACATAAGCGTCACTGGTCCAGGGATTGGTCAGCAGTTTCAAATAACAGTTATCCCAGTAGGGACTGACACCTCGCTTCATCCACTCGTTCATATAATAAAGCCCGAAGTCGATATAACTGTCGGCATAATTGATCCGCGCGCTTGGATTGACCATGATATTTTTTCGATAGATGTCCATGGTCGGGCGGTTTTTCTCAACCAGCTGCGACGCACTCCATTCATCCATGAAAGTATGCCATTCCGGCCCCGGAGTCAATGCGTTCATTTCCTCAAAGTAGACCAGATCAGGCGCTTTTGTCGAACTTCTTTTACCGGAGAAATACATACAGTCCTGCACCCAGCTGCGAGTACCATGAACTTTGGGAACATTGTATTTTTTCTGGAAGGTTTCAAAGAATTCCTTATCCGCTTTACCGCCATTGCGACTGGCCGCCACTTTATCGACAATCTCCCAATGTTCTTTCCAGGGATACTTCCAGGAACAGGAAAGTCCACCCCAGGGATGGACTGACAGGCCCACTCCCTGCAGCAGAATTCCTTTGGTCCTTGCATCCTGCGGCATCGGCCTGGTGGGAGACGCCTGCAAACCAAATGTCAGCTCGGTGGTCTTTGTAATCAGGGTCGGCCGGTTGACCAGATAAATGCGCAATGAAACAACATTGCCTTTGCGGATGACTTGCATCAAAGTAGCTTTCAGGTTTTTCTGAGTGTACCAGCCTTTGTCGTTGGCGGCGAACCAGGCTAAACCGCGTTCGGCTCCTCCCAGCCAGATATAACCGGTAAAGGCATTCTGCCAGCCGGCATTCCGCAATGATTTCGTACTATCCCAGATAACGCCCTGTTTTTCCGGCAGTTTACCGGAAAAATTACGCCGGTGCGAAACCGCGTCTTCATGCATCAAAGTGGCGATCGAACCCTTTAGCGGGATATCGAGGTACAACGATTTAAGCTTGACCGGTTTTGCCGCTTTTTGCAGCTTCATGGTAACTTTCATCATGCCGTCACACTCGATTTTTGAAGTTGTATCAATCTTCACCGCCGGACATTCCGAGGTTGCGGTGTAGGTGTCCTGATTGATCCGCTTCAGATTGCATTGCCATTGCAACTGCCGATTATTCGCGTCAGTCGCGACCAGGCGCATCGGCGCGGCCAGAACCTCCCGCTCCTTGCTGACAACTTTGTTCCACAGGCCGAACCCGTTCATCTTATACTGACGCAGCACAACCGAAACCGTATCTCCGGATGATTTGACCGGGATAAACGGCGGATAAATTTTGTCGGTAATTCCAAGTTTGTTATTTTCCCAGGCAAAACGCTGGTTGTAAAACTTCTGCTTCTGAGTCTCTCCGATCTTGGATTTCAGATAGATATTGTAGTTCCCGCCGGGAATCTCCGGCAACTTGAACTGCTGACTGTCGCCGGAAGTTTTGACTGGAGCGGAAAACATGATCTTCCCGGCTGCATCGGCAATAATGACTTTACAGGGGGCTTTCGCGAATGCCGGACTCAATGTCTTGACCTTGACATACAGTAATCTTTTCCCCGGCAGATGCCAGAACATCAGATCCGCCACTTTGCCTTTGGGATCCTTTACCACCCTGGCAGGGTCGATATAGCGATACCAGGTGTTCATGACCTCCGTATCGGAAAGTTTATTATTATAGATATACAACTCATCCACATCACCGAAAAGATTATAAGGGTTAAAGTAAAGCTGAGTCATAAAATCGGCGGAGAAATCAGCTCCTGTACTGCCGGCCGGCTTGCCGTCAATGAAATATTCCACCGAGTTCTTGTCCCAGCGGAAGACATAGTGATACCATTTTCCGGAATAGACGTCGGTATTGAGCTTATCAATGGCAAACTGAAGTTTCTTGCCGGTATTTCTGAAATAAAGCGCCAGAGGCCGCAAGGTGCTGGTGTTGTTGAAAATATACAACGTAAACAAATTGTTACCGACGATCTTGACGTTTCGGTCAGAATAGTTATTGATACCGACCGGACGGCTCCAGAACTCAAGTGTTCCCTGTTCCGCCGAAACCAGTTTTCCGTAAGCGTTCCAGGAACCGCGAAAAGCCTTTCCAAGCACGCCATCGACATATTTGCCCTTAGCCTTGATTTTCAGTTTTCCCGGTTCAATCTGCGGTTTGTCCGTGCCGTTGAATGAACAGTAAAACAAAACTTTGCTGGTGGGAGTAAGGATTGTCTTAACCGGGATTACTTTGGCCGGAACTTTCAATGCAACCGGCTTCGGCCATAATTTACCGACTTTAGTATGAATCCTGACTTCATCGAGCGTTCCTGGCAGCTGTTCCCCGCCACTGACCGGAGTACCCGACTTTTCCTTTGTTCGATAATTTATTCCCTGGCCGGAACTCAATTGTTTACGTGCGACTTCGCGGCCGTTCAAAAAAAGTACGATATAGCGGCCCTTGACGCTGATCGCGGCCAGATGAATCCATTGGCCTACCGGCACCAGACCGGCCGCCGAAACCACCTGAATCTTACTGCCGCCGATACTGTCAATATTCGCACCAAACGAACGGTCCGGGTTGACAAACAACCCGAAACCATTGTTGACTGTCACCTTAACCGGACGATATATGGCATAAGCCCTTTCTGCCGGAGCCTTATCCAGTTTCAACCAGGCTTCCATAGCAATCGTCGATCCCATAAAAAGACTGTCCGAACCGCTTTTATAGCCGCCTTTGCCGCCTTTGCCGAATTTACCGGGGACATTCCCTGAATCAAAATTATTGAAATAGAATGTATCCTTGTCGGCCTTATACGGTTTCCAGAATTCGGTATCGACCGCCGGGACCGAAACTGCCGCAATAAGTCCGGCAACAATCAAGCTGACTTGTTTACCGTTCATTCTACCTCCACTCCGATCATCCTGAAATCATGGCCCTCGACCGCTAACGGTTCGGTGATTTCATATTTACCGTCCCGGAAGATTGTTTTCAACTCCCTGCCGGTTTCGATATCGAAGATCCGCTTCGCGGTCAGCACCGCGCCTTTTATCGGGATCAACTGATTGATGTCGAGCCTGGTCCCGGCCAGGTATCTATCCTGCTTATTGCCGTTGAACAGCAGGAGCGCGGCGGTCCGTAATGAATTATTGGTGTAAACCGAAGTATAAATTTTCTTCACCGGGGATTTGACCATCTCTCCGGTATTCCAGTACCCCGTGAAAAGACAGTCACGGGTATTTGAAAGATTGACCAGTCCCCGGAACTTCAGCAACATTCTTTTATATCCGACTGCTCCCGGTTTATTCATCCGGTAATCTTTAAGATCAGGATGAATGTCATGGCTCATCAGCATCGCGTAAAGCGAACGCTTGACTTTTCGGTCCATTGCCGGAGTGGTCCCCCCAAAATGTGACAGCCATGCCCGCGCCACCTGCATGGTGCTTTTGGTCCGCGCCATCGCCCGGAACTGGCCCATCGGCCACTGGTCCAGAGTCGTGGTGTCGCTTGAATCGGCATACCAGTCGTTTTCGACCATCCAGAACATATGGTTCCAGCCCAGATCCACGTGCATATTGCTGATCCAGCGCGGCGGGCGCATCAACTGCCAGCCTAAAACGTTCAGGCGTTTCAGCATTTTGCGTCTGGCGTACAAGCCCCAGGTTTCCTCCATTCTTCCGAGTTCAGGATTAAACTGGCGCACAGTGAACATCGAGGTATTGTCCCACCAGGTGCCGTTAAAGCCGGATTTTTCCATCAGCGGCTTGTTGTACCAGATAAAGAAGTCTATATAACTGTCAGTCCAGTTGATAACCGAAGTCGATAACTGGTCTTTGGTTTTCCACTGGCTGGTTCCCTGATAATTCCAAACACCTTTGAATTTGTTATGTACTTCATTCCGCCCGGGTTCCCATTCCGATCCAAAGGTATTGAATTCGTCCGCACCGGTTCCGGTCATTCTGCCGCTGCCGTACATGGACAATTTGGCTCCGTGACCAAGTTTTTCCCCGTAATGCCACCAACGGTAATTGCGTTTGGCCTTGCGTTGGGCTTCTGTCTGACCGCGCTGACCGTAAAGGACAAATTGACGCAGTTTTTCATAATCTTCCGGTTTTTCGTTGACAAAGCCGTCTACCGAGATGCCGTAATAACGGAATCCCCGGGTATCATGGGCTGTCCAGCCCTCTTCCCAGTAGGTGCGATAACGCGGATGGTTCGGTTTGACCGGAGCGGCCTGCAAAGCAAAGCACAGCTTGCGTGGTTTGTCCAGTTTGACCGGCCCGGCCAGCAGGCGAACCCGCAGCCGGACATTGCCGTTTTTCAAACGTTCAACCGTAACGGCGGCTTGTTCATCTTTCAATTCCCAACCGGCGGCACTCCAGGCAAAGAACCACAGTCCACGGTCGCCATTACCGATATAGGTACGCGGCACAAAAGACTTCCAATCGAATTGGCCGCCGCGGTATTTCAAAAGATCGGTGCTTTTGAAGCAAACACCGGCATTATCCGGAATCGCATTGAAAAAGTTGCCGTAACGACCGTCACCCAGCCGCTGCACATAAAGCGTGTCAATCGGAAAATCATTGCGCTGATCGTAATCTATGACTAAATCCAGGGCGTCAATAGAGCCCTGCCCCGACACTTCCGCCTCAACCTGATACCAGCCGTCATATTCAATAAATGATTTTACATTCGCCGCGACCGGACCTATCCTGCTGGAGCCGATTGCGTCAACCCGGCTATCTGCGGCTTTTACAATCTTACCATTACCGACTTTTCCGGAAATGGTTTTGCCGTCTTTGATAACCTCAAAGTGAATCGGCGCGGCCAGCAGACTTTCAGGTTTACCGGCGGTCCCGGTCGGCGGACTGATCCTGACTTGTTTGAACAAACCATTGGAGCCGACAGAATAGGTCCTGCCCCAGGGCGAAACATTCGTTCTGAATACCTTGAGCGGAGTGAAAGGATGGATCACTTCATCCGATTTGCCGAGGGAATTCTTTTCCCACGGATAGACTTTGCGGGTCAGTTTGCCGGTTTTAGCGGAAATTTCTTTCCCGTCCTCGCCGTATAAGGTAAATTTCACGTCATAAGTACCGCTTTTCAACGGCGGTAATGAAACCAGCAGGTTTTCTCCGGTTTTATTAGAGATCTTACCGTCGGCTGAACCAATATCCCGCTTGCCGTCACTGACCGTCACTTTGTAAGATTTCGCGGCCATAATTTTTGCCGGAACCCCGAAGAAATCAAGATCAACTGAAGTCTCCAGTTTACTGGTATAGGGCATATAGGAAAAAACATATTCCCACTCGCCGCTTTGCGGACGCCCTTTCAGCCACGGGTCAAGATATTTCTTTTTGAATTCGGAATCGAATTGCAAAAACGGTGAAGTATTTCGGTAAAGCACCAGTTTTTTGCGTCCGGTTTT
The DNA here is from genome assembly GCA_963678305.2 of Victivallales bacterium. Taxonomy (GTDB): domain Bacteria; phylum Verrucomicrobiota; class Lentisphaeria; order Victivallales; family Victivallaceae. The sequence goes on along the minus strand of CAXXVV010000016.1, from coordinate 75,799 downwards.
GGCGGTAGCGGCAATTTCAAACGTACAGCGCCGTTTTTCATAAACGTCTATCTTTGGAATCTTAATCCCGTCTTTTTTGAATTCCAGCCGGGAGGTGCCGTCTGCCGGCAGCTTGACACTTTTACTTCCTTTATAGAGGGTCTTCCCGGCATCGTCGAGAACATTTACTTCAACATTGACTTCCGCACCTTTGCCGTTGCCGGTCAAAGCAACCTGCGCATCAAGTTGTCCCGCCCCGATTTCTCCAAGTTTGGTAAACTGGAATGATGGCGCATTCGGAACAAAACGGACATTGGCAAAACGGTCCCAGCTCAACCAGGCCGCTCCGACCCAACCGGCATAATACATGCCGGCACATGAATCGGTCCGCACCAGTTGAATAACCAGTGATTTATTGTCCAGGGTTTTCAAGCCCAGACGTTTAATCTCGATCGCCATTTCCAGGTCCCAGTATTTCGGGGTAACCGAACATTTGACCGGACCGCCGGTCGACCATAATTCCTCGGTCCCGATCGTTCCATTATAAAGATGTTCATCGATCATCGACGCTTTCGGATTGACCATCATCTTGTAGAATCCTTTGCCCTGGCGGGTGGCGTCATTGCGGGCATGGGTCAGAATCTGAATCTCGACATGATCCTCAAACAGTACCCCTTTGTCATCCATACCTTTGACCCGGGCCAGCGGATAAGTCCCCTCGGCGTGCGGCGACCGCATCGCCAGATAGAGATACCTGGAATCATAAGCCATGTACCAGACGACCTGCTGGATCTCCGGCACCAGGCCGCCGTGACCACCGACCTGACCTTCCGCCGTCACGCCGGTGAACGCGGAAGCGTGCTTCCATTCACCCGGTTTGATGACGCCGTCGATCTGCGGCGCCTGCTTGACTTTGGCTACCGTCATTTCAGGCACCGGCATTACCAGCCCCTTTTTCTTGACATTCGCGGCTCCCAGCGACAACGCGGCCAATCCTGCCAGACTCAATCCAATTCCAAATACCTTTCTCATATTCCTTCCTTCTACTTACACTTGTTATTTAAGCGTTCAAGCTTATTTTTCTATAACATCACAGACTTCGATTTATCTTCAAATACTGCGGTTATCCTGTTATAGATAATTATGATCAAAAACTTATTAAATAAATTCATAAAAAAGACACAGAAAACCCCTGCAATAACAAATTATATGATTATTGTTAATCAAATCACATCAATGATTCGGATGCTTGATTGAATAGGGAAAAGTCGTCACATAATAATCCGCACTGGTCCGCACCGCGATCCGGTCTTTTTTTACGGACTCAACATGGAAATCGAGGCAAAGAACATTGACCATATCCGCATGCCAGTCGCCGCCCAGGTTATGCGCCGCGCTGCCGTATAAGGGCGAACCGATATAATAGTCCATCCAGGAACCGTCACCATCGGCGATGTAGCCGCGGGAGCTGGGACGGTACATTTTACTATAACGAAACATCTTGTCCAGATCGTAAAAATTTTCCCGCGAGTTTCCCGGTCCGATATACTGATGGGTCCGGTTAAGCGAATAAGTACTCTTCCCATTACTGCCATTGCTGTTCCAGGCTTGCAACCAGTCACGATAAGGATAAGCTCCAGCAACATCAATCGCAAAGTGGGCTTTACGCCGGATTCCCGGACAAGCCATAGCATCTTTGGCGCAACTGACCGGAAGTTTAACGACATTTGCAGTATTATCCATATCTCCCGGCAGATAGCCTCCATCATAAACACTTCGGCACCAATAGTAACCCCAAGGCACAAAACCATTATCATTGGCATACATGGCACAGGCGGTCCCGACCTGTTTCAGGTTACTGGCACAGGTGATCTGGAGGGCCTTTTCCCGGGCTTTGTTAAGGGCCGGCATGATCATGCTGGCGAGGATGGCAATGATTGCGATCACTACGAGCAGTTCGATCAGTGTGAATTTTTTTGCTTCTTTCATCTTTCTCTCCTTGTCTGGTTATCTGTTTATCAAATTCATTCTAACCGGTTTTGGTTTAATCCTTCTGGTAATCGGCCTGGCCGGAGGCGCATCAAGCAGCTCCAGCGTCATGTTCATCAAATCATCAAGCCGGTAATCATAACTCGGAAACGGCTCCGGTCCGTGAATCGACCAGTCGGTATTGCCGCAGCCCGTGAACAGAACTTCGCGGTAATTCAGCTCCTTAGAATAGCGGCTGATCCATTCCCGCGCCTTGATCACCGCGTAATCGTTCGGACAAATAATCGCCTCGGTTTCCCGCGGCAGTTCCAGAACCCATTGACGAATGAGTTTTTCACTATACTTTACCACATTGAACTTGGTCGTGTAATTTAATTTAAAATCAGTTTTTCCTGACAGAAATTCCTGTTCAAACCTGTTAATCCCGGTTAAACGCTGATCCCGCGGATGACTGCATCCCGGCGGCGGCGGGTCCGCGTCAAAAACTGTAACATGTTTATAGCCGTTCCTGCAAAAACGGCACAACGCATCATACATATAAAACGACTCATCAATGAACAGACAATGAGCTTTTACCGGCATAATATTGAATGGAGAAAATAACTGAATAAACATTCTTACCTTTTTCCGGTTCTTCAAGACAGTGTTCGGCAACAAGTTGTAATCATGTACCAGCAAGGCTTCAAACTCACAATCAAAAAAACGATTGGCAATACGTTCCACCTCGACCTGCGAATCCGCCTGCGGCATCAGCATCGGCCGTAACTGACGATCGTACAGACGCGGAATCAGCAGATGCGCGAAGTCACTGTACAAGTGCCCCTCAAAGTTGATCATGCCGATATTGCCGCGCAACTCCCCGTCTCTCTTTTTCTGCTTCGCGGCTGAATTGGACGCCACCGCAAACTTGCGGGGGCTGACCCGGTTGACCAAACCCTCTTTTTCCAACTCCATTATCGCCCGCATCATCGGCCGCGTACTGCCCCCGAAACGGTCTATCAGTTCAGTCCGGGTCGGCAGATACATTCCCGGCTTTACTCCGGGCGCATTTATCACATCATCCTTGATTCGGTCATAAAGTTTTTCATAAAGCTTCATAGTTCCAGTGCCGACTCCTTTTCTCTCCTCCTATTATATACCGCACGTCGCAGTTTGTCAATGCTATTTTTTTGCTTTTAATGCTTTTTTTATCACAAGAATATATCAAGGTTAAAACATTTACAAAAAACAACTTAAGAATATTTAAGAATAAAAATTATAATTTATAGTGCATTTTAACAAAAAACAAAAATCATTATTTTTCCGGACAAGATAATCGGCTTCCTGGACCAAGAAAACAAAACGTGCAAGTTAATCTAAAAAGTCAACTTGAAGCATAATAACACCAACAGTCAATAAACCGCTCCGACTCAGGAGTAGAAGCGGAAAAATATTGCTTTTTTATCATTGTCCAATGCCATTTCATACAGCTTAAAACGGGAACGGGAACGGCCCCCAACTGGACTGATCCTCTCCCCAGGTGTAAGGATAGCCGCCGTCATAGACCGTGACCGAGGTTTTCTTCACCGCCTGACCATGACCGTCGCCAAAGATCATATTGGCAGCATCACTGTGTCCAAACCACAATGCGCCCCTGAAATTTTCGGAAATTGTCGATTTCAGCGTATTGTAGCGTTCTCCATCGGCGAAAGTAAAACGCTTTGAAATATTCTTGACCGTCGAAAGTTTCCGAAGATTGGTTTTTCCGGTATATGACAAAGTCTGGTCCAAGTGGCCGTTCATAGCGTAGGAACCGCCGTTTTTATAGATCGCCTGCCCAGTTCCGACTTCCGCCGTCCCTCCCCAAGCACCGCTGCCCAGGGCATACTCCCGGACAAATGTCGGACAGACAGCCACATGTTTGTAATGAGTCGCTGTCTCCACTTTTATTTCCGGCAGATAACCGTAGAACGAAAGATAACCGATCGGACTGAATCCCACACCAATCCATGGCCCCCAGCCGTTCGGGGTGTACAGGCCGACAACCGACCGGTAAGTCGATGTTGGCATGACCCCATCGTAATCATTCACGTATTGCGCGTTGGCCAGCGCGACTTGCTTTAAATTGGACAGACATGATATGCCGCGGGCACGATCACGGGCATTATTAAGCGCCGGCAGCAGCATACTGGCAAGAATGGCGATGATCGCGATCACAACAAGCAATTCAATCAAGGTAAATTTCTTAATCAGGACGGTTTTCATCTTTGAACACCTTTCTTTGCAGTTTTTTACTATACATCATTGAAATTTTCTATATATAGTATATATTAATCATACAAAAAAGTCAATATGTCGATTCGGTATTTTTTTAAAAAATAATATATTTATCCACGCATTGAGCTCAGAAATGTAAAAACACCGACAAAAATGATGCAAAAAACCAGATCAAAAAATTCTCCGGCATTGAAACGCAGGATCATCGATCACGTTCTTTCCCGTATTGTCGGAGGCGACTGGCAGCCCGGCTGCCGATTGCCGACCAGGGTTGAGTTTGAAAAGAAATTCTCCACCACGGCCGTAACCGTAAACCGCGCTTTTGAACCATTGATAAAAGACGGTTTCCTGATGACCGCCGGTAAAAACGGCACGTATGTCTGTTCATCGCCACCGCATTTGAACAATTTCGCCGTCGTCTACCCTGTATTCAAAAACGAGGAAAGCACGCTTGATAAATCAGCTTTTTATGATTGCGTACGCCTGGCGGAAAAACAAATTAAAGAACAGTTCGACCTCAAATTCACCGACTATAACGATTTTTCCGCGTCTCCCGGAAATCAGTCATATCAGCAGTTGCGTGATGATATCCGGAACCACCGACTGGCCGGAGTCTTTTTCAGCCACTGGCCGGACTTGGACCGCACCCCTTTAATGCAGGAGCTGAATATTCCGGCGGTCGCGATTTGCAGCAGGCCCTGTCCGGGCAATGTCCTCGCGGTTGGAAATCCGCTGTCTCCGATTCTCGATCAGGCAATCGAATACTTTAAATCAAATGGCCGGAAAAAGGCAGCGCTGCTATGTCCGCCGGTCTATCATTCCAATATAGAGGAGTTCAGACAAAAGTTCGCCTCCGCGGGAATCGAATTGTCCCTGGAAAATATTCAGTTTATCGACCTGGATTACTACTGGACAGTAGAATTCTCGACCGAACTGCTGTTTTCACAATCCCGGCAAAGCCTGCCGGATTGCCTGTTCATCGCGGATGACAATCTGGTTGCATCCGCAATCGACGGAATTATCACCGCCACCGACGCGGCGTACGCGGAAACTATAAACATCGCCTGTCTGGCCAATTTCCCGAATGAATACGACTTCAAAATCCCGGTTGCCCTTTTCGGGTACGACATGGTCGCCATTTTCAAACACATTCTCGAAATTCTTCAAAACTCCGAAGTGCAAGCGACCACACCTGAACATCATGATATCGGATCACTCGGCTATCGTTGTTTAACTGTTTGAACCATGCAAGGATAAAAATATCAATGAAAAAGATCGGACACGTCATCAGCTCCACGCACTGGGACCGGGAATGGTATTTAACGGTTGAAAACTATCGTTTCAGGTTGGTAAAATGTCTTGACCGGGTCATTGACAACCTCAACAACGATCCAGCCTGGACCTCTTTTTTCTGCGACGGTCAGACCCGGATGATCCATGACTACCTCACGGTCAAACCTGGACAGCTTCAGACCATTCATAAGCTGGTCAAAGCCGGCCGGCTTCTTGTCGGCCCCTGGTGCGTCCAGCCGGATGAACAGATAATCTGCGGCGAAGCCGCAATCCGCAACCTGCTGCTCGGACATCAGGAGGCCAGGGAACTTGGCGGCGTGACCCGCCACGGCTATCTGGCGGACGATTTCGGACATGTTTCACAAACACCGCAAATCCTGCGTGGATTCGGAATCGACACCACCGCATTCTGGCGCGGCTACGATGAAGATCACGTATCGGCGGTCGAAAATATCTGGCGCGGTGCCGATGGTTCCGCAGTACTGGCCATCCTCCTGCCCCGCAGTTACACTAATGCCGTCGGTTACGGACCCGGCACCTCGGAAAACCACAAACTGAACCAGCATCTGCCCAAACTTATCGAACTGTCATTGACCGGGCAGATCGTCTTGTGCGACGGCACCGATCATTGCCTGCCGTCAACCAATCTTGCAGCCGACCTGCAGGAAATGCGCGACAAGCTGGGACTTGATGAAATAAAACACAGCAGTTGGCCGGAGGTGATTCAAGCGGTCAGGGATGCCGGATGCCAACTGCCGGAACTGGCAGGTGAACTGCTTTACGCTCCCGGACTTGACAGTACCGGCTCCAACCGCGTCAACCAGAAGCAGGCCAACATGCGCTGTGAAAATCTGCTGACCGCCTACGCCGAACCTCTGGCGGTCATGGCCGGAACCCCATACCCGAAAGGCTTTCTCAAACGCGCCTGGACCATGATGATCAACAACGCGGCTCATGACAGCATCGGCGGAGCGCATACCGACAAAGTGGCGCGGGACGTCATCCAGCGCTACGAGCGGGTCAAAGAAATCGCCAAAGGCGTCGCAGCTCAGGCAATGGACGACCTGTGCGGAACCGCGTCATACGAAAACGCGGTGGAAATGTCAAGCTCGATAGCCGTCTATAATCCGACTCCGCGTAAATACTCCGGAGTCATCGGGTTTTCCGTGGATATTCCCGACAAAGGGCGCGATTCCATGTTTGAAGCCATTTTCAAGGATGTCAGGTTGAATGACGGCGACAAATCGCTGCCGGTTCATGTTCTTGACAACCGTGCCTCGCACCGGCCGTATTACGGCGACCGCCGCAATCCGCTGATCCAGCCGACCAGAACCTTGAAGTGTCTGGCGCATGTTGCTGATATTCCGGCAATGGGGATAAAGACCTTCAAGTTTACCGCGGGTATTTCTAAACAGCTTCACAGCATCCTGACTGCCGGAGACGAAATGGACGCCGGTTACAAAAAAGCAAAATCAACGGCTGATATCGCTCCGGAATACGGCATCCTGCAAAATGAATTTTTCAAGGTGGCAATAAAGCCGAATGGAACATTTGATCTTGAAACATTAAGTTCCGGCCGCCAATATAAGAACTTGAACCTGCTGCACGACGAACAGGACGCGGGAAATCAATATGCGTTTGTTGCCGCCCGCAACAAATTATCCAGCCTGGCTGAATACGGATCGATGAATCTTGTCCTTAATTCCCCGCTCCGCGCCGTCTGGCAGATCAATACAATCATCGAAACGGTAGATGAACGGACCGTCAACCAAATGCTCGACCGCCGGCTCGGCAACGATATGCCGCGGGTAAAATCTCCGCTGACGATTGAAATCGGCTTAAGCAAAGGCAGTCACCTGATCGATATCGCGGTTGAAATCGACAATCACGGGGCTGGACACCGCCTCCGGACAAGTTTTCCGGTGACCGGAACCGGCCTGCGCGTCAATTCGGTTTTCGATCTGGTCAACCGTTCCCCGGAATATCAGGCAGAACAATCAAATGGCATAACGCCGGAACTGCTGGCGGAACGTCCGTCAAGTTACATGCAGGGATTTCTGGCTGCCGATGATTTAATCCTGGCCGGACGCGGACTCTATGAATACAAACATCTGCCGGATTCCGGCAAGCTGGACTTAACGCTGTTCCGCTCCAGCGGCACGATCAATTATGACTTTGAAGCCTGGGGCAGCGCCGCGAGCGGTTATCTACCCGGCAAACACCGGATTGAGTATGCCGTTGCCCCTGTTACGGAATCGACGCCTATATGGGATTTGCTTCCAGAAGTAGAGATATTCCTTAAACCGGTTTATTGCAGACAGTATCCGGGTAACAGCAGCCTCACGCTGCAAGGTCCGGAACTGAATGATCCGCGATTATTCTTCTCCGCGCTGAAATGCCGTGAAGAATCTGAATCGACCGTCTTCAGGTTCTGCAATGTGTCGGAAGACACGGTTGAAACGGATATTCGCCTTGGCCGCAAATATCGGATAATCCGCAATCTGCGAATCGACGAAACACCATTGGAAGTGCTGGCAAAGGACACCGATCACTTAAAGATAAGTGTCCCGCCCAAAAAGATCATAACCTGGGAACTGCAAGTCTGATTTACATACGCTATCGGATCGACCAACTGTCAGCCTTTCAGTCGACCTCTAACTTCCTGCTCGTATTCATCCAGGTTAAGCACTTTGCCGTTTTTGCGCGACTCCTCCGCGGCAAAAACCATCAGATGACCCTGCAGGGAGTCTTTGATCGGAGTCAGCAGTGATGATTTATCGCCGGAAACAATTGCGTCGACGAAGTTATCCATAATAGCCCGGTCCCCGCCGCTGTGGGTACCTTTTGTGCTGACTTTTATAACTTCCTCCCGGAGCGGTTCAAAACGCCAGACTTTGATGGTTCCTTCCGAAGCGTCATGTTCGATCTCGCCATTGGTCATACTGATTTTGGTAATCCGGCGTTCAACTCCGTTGTGTCCGCACATGGTAAACGAACAGGTTGCGCCGGTATCAAACTCAATCTGTACGGTCTGATGATCGACCACGTCATTGTCAGTCTGGAAGACACAGCGGCCAAAACGGTTCGAGCAGAGAAGCTCCCGCAACTGATTCTTGCTCTTGATGACTCCCATCTGTCGCAGATAAGCCGGGTCCGTATCTTCATCGAAATAAAGTTTCAGAACGCTGTACGGACAGCTCTGGTAATGCGGACAGTCCTGCAAGCAGAATTCTGGCGCGCCTTCCGGGCAATTTTTCCGGGTAAAATATTGCAGGGAACCGAATGAAGCGATTTTTTCCGCTTTCATGCCGGTCCAGTGTGAAATGATGTCCATGTCGTGACAGGATTTTGCCAGCAGCATCGGAGTAAGTTTTGAGTTATTGAAAAAGCCGCGGACAAATGAATGCGCCATGTGCGAGTAACTGAGATTTTCGCTGTGCTGGATCGCCACAATGTCGCCCAGACCGGCATGATCTATATACTCTTTAATCGTCCGGTAAGCCGGAGCCAGCCGCATCTGATGGCAGACGATCAGGATTTTTTCATAATTTACGGTAGCATCGTAGAGTTTTATCAATTCATCAACGTTGGTACACAAAGGTTTTTCAACCAGAATATGATAGCCTTTTTGCATAGAATCCAGAATCGGCCGAATGCGCTGATCTTCCAAAGTGGCGATCACCACCCCGTCAAGATCATCCAGGCCAGCGGTGAAAAACTCATCGAAAGAGCTGAAACAACGTTCCGCCGCAATATTGTGGCTTTTTGCGAAAAATTCCCTTTTGGCGGCATCCGGTTCCACCACCGCGCTGAAACGGCACCGGTGCGGCATATCTAATGCGTATTGCCCGAAAATTCCCTGTCCGCGATTCCCTGCCCCAAGCAGAGCCAAATTCACTTGATTAGCCATTTTTATTTCTTCCTTGCCTTGACTTTTAGCTTAGTCATACGTATGACGACATCATAATATAGCACCGGAATGCTGCAATTGAAAACGTCTCACGTAATAAAAATCCAAAATATTGATGAGCGACAATAATTATTAAAATAGCATCACTTAGTTTTATAAAAATATATAAAAACTTAATATTAAAACAGTTAAAACAAGTATCGCAAAGCGTAAATCCAGAAAAAATCGACGCAGTGCTGAAATTAATATTTTCAGCCTTACGCCAATTTCTTTAGTGTGAATTCGATTATAGACGATTTATGACGAATAGGGACACTTGATCATGCATGGCTCACACGCCACTGGACGGTATTTCTTGATCGGGTCATGTTTTTTCAACGCCGCGGCCAAAGTTTCAGAGGTTATTTCCCCGTCCGGAATTTCATCCAGTGGAGATCCCAGATATTTAAAACCGCTTTCCCCGGATATGGCATAACGTTTACTCCAGTCGCAACGATTAATATCCCGGACATTAAAGCGGAACTTTACGCCTTCGCAGTCAAAAGTTATCAATTCAGAAGACATCGCCGCAGTCGGACAGGCTTTCACACATAAGTCACCACAGGTTTCACAGAGGACCGAAGCCTGGTCGATCAGCGCGTCGGACTCAAGCTCGGCATCGGTGACAATCGCGATAAACCGCTGCCTTGTGCCAAATTCCGGAGTGACAACCCGACCCGATCGGGCAAGCGTTCCCAAGCCGGCGGCAACGGCAGCGAAACGGCTGCAAAATGCGTCTTCAATAAATCCGCGCGGGCTGGCGATCGCCGAGCCAAGCCCCATCAGATCCGGCGTAATTACCGCCTGATAACCGAGATGTTTGAGTTTTCCCGCAATTTTGGAAGCCATCAAGCCGCCCTGCCAACGCGTGACATAGGTTTGAAAAGCATATGGTCCGACCGCTTCCGCCGGCGGCTTTGTCGCCAGTTCGACCACCTTCTTATGATAACGCAACCCGATGACAATCACCGACTTCGCAGTCGGCAGATAATCCTCCGCCGTATAGACCTGTCGCGACTCTTCGGTTACCTCTGGATCAAAATGTTTGAACGGATGCGACCGGTCCCTCGCGTTGAGATATTTTTCCCCGTCAAAAAAAGGACGCAGTTGAGTTGCTATCGAGGTAATTCTACCGTTTGAACTCACACCGCAAAGATCCGCGCCAACTTGTTCTGCATACTTTTTAATGCTTCCGGTCAAACTGGCGGTATTATTGAATTCTGACGGAACCAGGTCCCGGTCAAAACTCAGGCTCAACTTACGCGGCGGCAGTTTTTTCCTTGTATATACGGTATTGATATAGCATTCACAGTCGGCATCCCTAAAAAGATTTTCCGCAATTTGAACGTTTACCGAAGCAACCCCCATCGGATCGTAATGCGAACCACTGGAAGCGATCGTCACCAAAGATCTGAAACCATAACTCTCAATATTCCGGGTCAGATCATAACAAACCGAATCGATATGATAATCGATCGCATCTTTGGACGCTTTGCCGGTATATTCCCGGCGCTTACCCGACTTATCCCGGTCCCGCGTGCAAATCAGTGAGATTGCGGTTTCAGCGCCGGGCAGCATAGTCGCAATATCGATTCCCCGCGCTTTTAAATCCTCCGCCGACTGCACGACCACATGCTCGATGCCTTTAGCATAACAGTCGCTGATCAATTTATCATTGACTTTCCGCGGCTCAAGTTCCTCTTCCCAACTGACACAATATTTGCGCATTGGCGATTTGGAATATGATTTATCGAAAGAGCGAATCTTTTTCGGAACACAGAACTTCAAACACTGTCCCATCTCGCCGCTGCGCACGCCGTATTTCTCCACGTAATCAACGATTACCTCTTCAGTAACTTTTTCAGGCAATTCCAAATCAAGATCAAGATCGAAGTGCTCACCCCAGGCGCAGCGCCAAAGATTCTTGTCGGCAAAACGATATTCCTTGTCGCCGATCTTCAAGATTTTATCCCCGGCTATTTCCTTCGACAAAGCCTGGCTCGGGCAGTGTTTCCGGCAAAGCATGCATTTATCGCACAATGTTCCGGGTTCAATCAGCGGGTCCGGTTCAACCACCGCATCAGTAATGACCGTCACGAAGCGGTTTCTGGCGCCGTATTCCGGCGTCAGCGCGAGGCCGCTGTATCCCATGTCCGCAAGTCCGGCGACGACCGGCATATAAATATTGCTGACATCCGGCGCGAATATCGCGTTGAGATCTTTGTATTTGTTGTAACGCCAAATATTACTTGAACAAATCGGAATCGCCCCGTATCCCTGTTTTTCCATGAAAGTCGCCATTTTGTATGATAACTCGTCAAGCCGTGAATTCATCAGATACTGCACGGAATACGGCCCAATCTCCTGCGGATGCTTCTCGCCGCCAAGCTCAATACAGGCGTCGGGGTGATGCAATCCCATGACAATGACAGTTTTGGAACCGGGGAAAACACCCTGCGGACTCATCATGACCGGTGCGTGCTCACAACGCCCGACATCACCAAATCCAACCAGATCAGCCCCGATTTCATAAGCATAATTTTTTACGGCTTCTTTCAGATTCATAACACCACGTCTCCTGTTTTAATAGAGATCTTTAAAAAAATTTATTGTACATATCCATTTCCGGCTGTGCCGGACAATGAATTCGCTAGTGCAATCCAGAAAACTCAACCAATTTTGTTGATCAAAATTGCTTATTAATATTTTCAGCCGCCTCCGACAACGCCGCCAGCAGCTCTATTTCACGTTTTTCATTGACCCTGAATGCCGGGGCGAAAAGTCCAATCGCACCCATAATGTTTTCATCGCCGTAAAATATCGGCGCCGCATAAGCGCAAAAAGACTCCTTGCGTTCTGCAGCCACCCCGGCGGATTTCAACCGCGCCAGTCCTGATTCGAATTTATCACCAAGGGCCTCTGGCCATTCCTCTCCGGGTAGACCATTGACGTCAATGAACTGCCGCCTTTCCATTTCATTTGAGAATGCCAGAATAATTCTGGTGGTCACCAATGAATAAACCGTTTTGTATTCGGCCACTCCAATATTAACCCCCACTTCATTATTACCCTGACAGCGACTGACGATTTCACGTTTTCCGTGGAACACGGTTGTCAGGACAAATGATTCACCAGTTCTTTGTGCCGCGTTTTCCAGCAATGGACGCGAAACGCTTTTCAACCGGTCAAGGTTGGCGGATCGACTCAAATCCCCCGTTTTAGAACCGGGAATATACAATTTGCCTTTGCGGCCAATATAGTCGCACGCCTCCATTGTCTTTAATATATTGCGCACGGTTGTCAGCTTTTCATTCAAGCCATCCGCAATCTCCCCCAATGAAGCGCCGGAACCGGAACGGCTGGTTTCCACGACGAAATCCAGGGCGTCAAGCGCTTTTTTAACTGATTTTACTAAAGCTTCAGGCATATTTAAACTTTTTCATTATTAATGAACTTATTTCAATATAAATGAAAAAATGAAAAAATCAAGCGACAAAACAACTTTTCATTAATTTATTAAGAATTATTTGACAGAAAAGAATTCTTGGTGTATATTTGGTATATACAAAACAATAAACCAACAATTTGAAAGATGGAGATTGTAATGTTTGACCCTACTGACTACCAAGGAATTTCTCCGGTCCGGCCGGAGGACAAAGTCGGCGAAGGTTCCGAAAGCCGTGCGGAAATAACCCGGGAAATAAAGAAATACGCGAAAAGTCTGGGCGCCGATTTGGTCGGCATCGCTCCGATGAGCCGCTTTGAAGGCGCGCCAAAGCAGATGGACCCGCGTTACATCATGCCGGAAGCAAAATCATGCATTGCGCTGGGATTCAGAGTTCTGCGCGGTTCTCTGCGAGGCATCGAAGAAGGTACATTCTTCAGTAATTACTCATCCATGGGTTATGGCGCGATTACCTATATTTTCATGCCGACCGCAGTCGTCAACCTGTGCCGTTACATTGAGGACCACGGCTATGAAGCATTTCCGATGGGACACCAAAGCGACTGGCGGGCGATTGACAATGAAGGCCGTTTCCGGAACGGTTTCAGCAAACCGGTCGCGCCCGGCCTGCCCGCGCCGGACATCATGGTTCATCTGCGTATCGCCGGCTATCTTTGCGGACTGGGGGAAATCGGCTGGAGCAAAATGCTTTTGACTCCGGAATTCGGCCCGGCCCAACGTGTCGGCCTGATCTTCACCGAACTTGAACTTGATTATGATCCGATCTATGACGGACCGCAGCTTTGCAACAAATGCATGGCCTGCGTCCGGCATTGTCCGGGCGGCGCGATCAGCGCTGACAAGTCAATCAAAACAACGGCGGGAGGCCATGAACTTGAATGGGGCGAAATTGATTGCGACAAATGCGATGTGGCATTCCGCGGAGCGCTCGAAGTTGAAGATCCATCACAAGGTTCCAATAAGTATCTACCCGGCAACAATGCTTTCCGGCCAAACCATATTTCACCATTTTATACCGCTCCGCCGAAAGTCTACGGCGCAGGCAAAGCCATCTGCGGAGCCGGCGGCTGCACCCGGGCATGCCTGGCAAGCCTCGAGGCGCGCGGCGTCCTCAAAAAGCAAATGAAAAAACCGTTCAGAAGGAAAAAACCGTGGCAGGTTGACTGGAGCAACTACGATCAGGAAATCGCCAATATGCCGGAAGGAACCGTTGGAATCAACACAAGACTGGATACTGATTAATGAATGCGAAAATAAGGAAGTTGTTCGGGACAAAACCTATTGTCTGGGTACCGATGTGGGGGATTTCAAAGCTGCGTAAACGCGGTGGCAGGTTCGCGGGAGAGATTCCCGGTGAAGCACTCTGGTATGACCAGTGGTACGATCATGCGATGTCACGGGAAAATGCCGCAAAGCTGGCAGAGATGGGCGTCAATCTGGTGATTCTGCCGTTCTCACTTGGCGCCAGTGCGGAAGCTGAAAAGCAGGAACGCGACGATTATGAGAAGATGACCGGGATTCTGCATGAATTCGGCATCGTCAGCCTGCCATATCTGCAATACCAGAATATGCTGCAGGAGGAAAATGTCCCGGAAGGGTCAGTATGGGCCGAAACTCTTGAAGGCAAAGCTCAGCAGTATTGTTACTGGCGACGCACAGTCTGTCAATCATCGGCCGGTTTTATCAACTATTTCAAAGAAGCGATCAGCGACGCCGTAAAGCGCGGGTCCGACGGAATCTGGATTGACAACAATTACCTCAAACCGTGCCGATGTGAACTATGCCAAGAAGCGTTCAAATCATACCTCGAAAAAAATTACAGCCATCTACTGGATGAACTCTATTTACGGGATTTCAAAAATATCGAGATTCCTCAAGCCCTGTCAATTCTTGTTGATGATCCGATAGTTCAGGCCTTTATCAACTTCAACTGTGATCGCAACATGCAAATTCACCATGAACTGAAGGACCATCTGGAAGCGATCAAACCGGATGCTCTTTTCGCATCGAATCCAGCCCTTTACCGGGGGAATTCTTATGTTGAAAGAGGTATTGATTTTTATAACATGTTCAAAGTCAACGACCTGATCTATCTTGAAAATAAATTTTTCCCGGAAGAGAAAAATGGTCAGACTTCCGGCAATTACCACGGTTTCGTCACCGGGGACAATCTGGGGACCCCGGCGATTCCGGGAGCCTGGAAAAAAGCCGACTTTGACGCGACCAGCGGAAAATTCATCAGCGGTCTGCCGAAAACCCGTTCGGAAGTTGAGCGGGTATTGCTCGAAGCGCCGGTATTCGGCGGTATTTCCGGGGCTTTCTGGGCAATCCGGAATATTCCTAAACAACAATGCCAATCGAGTTCCGATCAGCTGAAAATGTATTATGAACAGCCGGTTATCCATCAGGCAATGTGTGATACCTTGTCTTATGTGAAGTCGCTGCCGGTATTCGGAGAACGACGTAACCTGGCGGAAGTCGCAGTTCTCTATCATCAGGACTGCTTGAGCTTTGATTTTGACAATCATCACGCAGCATTGCATGGCACCGAAGAACTGTTGATGACCTCCGGCATTCCCTATAATATCCTGCACTCTTTTGACCTTGAAGAGCAGATAGATAATTTCCGGTTGGTAATTTTACCGGAAACCCGTCTAATGCGGGATTCCGAGGCGGAGATATTGAAAAAGTATGTAAGCGGCGGCGGGAAGATTCTGATTCTCGGCGCGGACAGCGGTTACTACAATGAAATTCGCCGTCCACGCTTCGATTCCATTATCATGGAAATCAGCGGGGCAAGCAGTTTCGAACAGAAAGAATCACCTTTTTACAATACCTGCGGCCAGGGAAAATCGGCATTGATCATCGGTTCCGGGTGTCGTGACAAGGAATATATTAACCTGATGAGCGCGACAGAAGGTTCTAAAATAGCCCCGAACTGGCTGAATGAACCGGAGAAGATTATTGAGGCCATCGATAACTTGCTTGACGGAAAACGGCAAATAAAACGTCTTTCCAATTCACAAGTCGCTGTATCCATAGCAGAAATCGAACAGCAGAAAGTGGCAATTCAACTGTTCTCCTATGCCGGAGAAGCGCTGCCGGAAACTATCGAACTGGAAGTATCGCTAAACGGAGTCTCAGAGATGGCGGAACTTTACCGTTTTGGCCATGAAAAACAGCCCATCTCCAGTCAAAACAAGGTTTTTACAATTCCCGCGTTCAAGCGCCACGCCGCAATAATTTTTGAAAAAAATAAATAATGGGGTTGACATTCCCGACCCCTTGGACTATAATTGGTATATATACAAAATGCATTAATGAAGGGATGCGGCTGTAATGATCAAGCCAAGCGGTCATTTTATTTATGAAAAAATTGCAGACGATTTGCGGACACGGATTGCCGCAAAAGAGTTTAGCGACAACAAACTTCCCCCGGAAAGGGAGCTTGCCAGACATTATAATGCCAACCGCATAACCCTCCGCAAAGCAATCGGTTTACTGGAAGATGACAAGTTGATCTACCGTGACGGCACCAGAGGCACGTTTATCGGGCGGCGCCAGCCCCGGAAGAACAATCATCTGGTGATTGGTTTTGTGCTGGTTGGACGTTCCCGGATTGACCAGATGCATTCTGTAACCATTATGGAGCTTGAAAGTCAGCTCAAGCAGTACAATTCCCATATGATGCTGTTCTCGATCGCGGATGAAGACGAGATTGATGAAGTATTGGCGTCACCGGTTGCATCGGGTCTGCTGGACGCGATCATCGTGACCGGACTGGTCTCGCCGGGAATAGCTAAAAAGATTAGTGAATTGGGGTTACCGATGCTACTGTTCGGGCATTTAATGTATAATTCTCCGATTGAAAAAACCTTCGACCGGGTTTTCCCGGATAGTGTGGATTACAGTTATCAGGCAGTAAAGTATCTGGGAGGAAAGGGGCATAAAAAAATCGCCCTGATCAACGGTCCCGGATATCAATGGTTCCTGAATATCTATCAGGGATATATGAGAGCGCTGGATGAACTGGGCATCACCTATCAGGAAGTGCTGGTTGAAAAATGTGACCAGGACACCCCGATTCAAGGGATGCGGGCCATGGGCAATCTTTTAAAACGCGAACAGCCAAGCGCGGTATTTGTGGCAAACGAACGTCTGGGATTAGGCGTCGCCGAATGTTTAAAAACCCGGGGCATTAAATATCCCGATGAGATTGAGATTATTACAGTGGGGACCGACCATTCCGAACTTCCCGGCAACGAGAAAGTGAAAACGGTCGCCATCTGCTGGGACAGCATGGTTGAGTATGCCCTTGAAATGTTGATTTCCAGAATTAACGATCCTGAACTACCGGTTCGCAGCCGGGCGGTTCCCTTTAAAATTTCCTATAAAGACAGCAACAGTGAAAATTTGATATACGTTTAATAAATGAACTGAGGAACCCAAAATGTCGGAAGGAAGAAAAAGTATTATGCCTCGGCAAGCATTTACATTGATCGAACTTCTTGTAGTGATCGCAATCATTGCAATTCTCGCTAGCATGTTGCTGCCGGCCTTGAATCAGGCAAGAGAAAAAGCCAAGGCAATCACCTGCGCTTCTAATTTAAAACAAATTGGAACCGTATTGAAACTGTACGCTGATGATCATGCCGGTAGATACCCTATTTACAAGTGGCGGGCCTCCACCGGCAGCACCTCAAGCGGTTACGGAATTGCCGATTATACCCGAGAACTGAATACCGCAGGTTATCTACCGGTCCAGAACACCAAAGTCCCGGGCAGTTCCTCTGCTTACCAGTGTAATAAAATGTTTCAGTGTCCGACCAACAGCAGCCGAAAAGCCGACTCGACAACAGAAGCATATGCGGTCTATCGTTATGGCACTTATGTCTACAACGGCTGTTTGATAAACTGGCATATCAGTGATTCAACCGATTATGCGGCCAAAGTTCAACACTGGCCGGTGATGAGTAAAATGAAAAAGACCTCAGAAGCAGCCTGTCTTGCAGACGGCAACAATGGAGGCAACTGGATGAGCAAAGATACTCTGGTTTATGGTCACAGCAGCACCGATCCGCTTGGCCGGACCAATGTTCTTTATTGGGATGGGCATGTCGGTAACAAGCTCAAAAATGAGGTAACCGGGTTCTCTGTAACCCATCCATTCTTCACCAGTCTTTAACTGTATTAAATTCAAATATTGATCTTAACACAATAATCAAGTGGAGATAAAAATGAACAGGAAAATATCTCAAAAAAAATCACAATGTCAATTTGAGTTCACACTCATTGAATTACTGGTCGTGATCGCGATCATCGCAATTCTCGCCAGCATGCTGCTGCCGGCCCTGAACCAGGCAAGGGAAAAAGCCAAGGCAATCACCTGCGCATCAAATCTGAAACAAGTCGGAACCGTATTGAAATTATACGCCGATGATCACGCTGGTCGATATCCCATTTACAAATGGCGGGCGGACACCGGCAGTACTTCAAGCGGTTACGGCATTGCCGATTATACCCGTGAACTGAATACCGCAGGTTATCTACCGGCCCGGAACATCAAAGTCCCGGGCAGTTCCTCTGCTTACCAGTGTAATAAAATGTTTCAGTGTCCGACCAACAGCAGTCGAAAAGCGGACTCTGTAAGTGAGGCTTACGCCGTATATCGTTACGGCACTTATGTCTACAACGGCTGCATGATAAACTGGCATATCGGAGATCCAACCGATTATGCAGAGAAGGTCAAACACTGGCCGGTCATGAGCAAAATGAAAAAGACTTCTGAAGCAGCTTGTCTTGCCGACGGCAATAATGGCGGCAACTGGCTGTCGGTTTCAACCATGGTCTTCGGTCACGGCAGCACCGACCCGGTCGGACGCGCCAATGTTCTATACTGGGACGGCCATGTCGGGACCAAAACCAAAACCGCGGTACAAACAAATTATTCTGTAAGTATGCCATTTTTCACCAGTCTATAACCAGGAAACAAAGAGGGATTCCAAATGTTTATCAAGGATATTTTTGTGTTTTTTTTACTGATTACCGCCTCCGTTTTATCTGCGTCGGACGCACAACTTCAAGCAGAAAAATCAACGGTCGCCCATTGGACGTTCAATGACAGCATCGATGATTCCGGCCCCGCCGGGATTAAAGGAAAAGGCGGCAAAGCGGTTTTCTGCAAAAGTGAATCAGGCAAGGCTCTGACCGGGGCAACGATGGTCGGAGCCGCCGGGAAAACCGGCTTCGACGATCTCAAAGAAACTTTTACGATCAAGGTTGTATTCAAAATAGATGAGTTAACCAAGACTCAACAGGCACTGATCTGGAAACGAAGCGGCAAACCGGTTAATGGTTTTTTGATCCAGATACTTAACCACAAACCCCTGTTCTGCATGTATGACGCGAAAGGCAAACAATACCATATTTATGGTCCCAAACTTGAAAAAAACGATCTCGGCAAATGGATATCTCTGGCCGTATCTTATGACGGAAACAACTTGACGATGTTCATTAATGGCCGAAACGCGGCTTCGAGAAAAATCGGTAAAGTCATAATGGAACCGGGCAACGGAGACATCTTTTTCGGGTCAGCCGGTAACAGCAGGGTACTGAAAGGCGCAATAGATGAAGTGCTGATTGCAAAATCAGCTATAAAATCATCCCCCGCAGCTGCCGCATCAACCACCAAACCGGCCGCAAAAAAATCCGCGGTAAAGTTTACAAATATTCCCGGAGTAATGTTTTTCAATTTCTCCTCTCCTTATGCCGAAGCATTCGATGGATTTAAGCGGGTTGATATTTCCTCCATGTATGGCGGCAAAAACAAATACGGCTGGGTATTCAAAGGCTCGCGCGGTGAAAAATCTCAGGCATTGTTCCAACGGCGCAATAAAAACGGTTACGCCTATCCGGACAACCTAACCGGGACCGCCATCCATTTTCGCGGCGGCAAAGAAAACTTGAAGTTTGTGGCTGACGTCAAGCCGGGAAAATATATTGCGGTACTTTATTTGAACGCCTTCGCCGATGGTTCGAAGATCTATAATCTGCTTCCATACAAAGTTTTCGTAAACGGCGAAAAACTGGTTGACCGCGAATACACCAAAGAAAGTTTCCGTGAAGAATTCTATCGCGAAATCGACGATAAATATGAATGGCGACCGGGCAGCGACCTTTGGGAAAAATATCTCAAAGATCAGGTGAATATCTACACCCTGCCGGTAAACGCGAAAGACGGCAAACTGGAATTTGAATTTCAGATGCCGCCCAAAAGCCCGATCGGGGATTTCGGTAAACTCAGTGGCCTGCTGTCACTGAACGGCTTGATCATCGCTCCCGCGGACAAAAAAGCCGAACTTACAAAAGTGCTGGCGGAAATAGAACGGGAACGGAGACGGGAGTTTTATACCCGTTGTAAAGAACAAATCATCCCGGAAACAAACAAACTGCCGGAATTGCCGGAAACAATAAAAAAACTTGGCTACGTTCCTTTTACCCGCTATTTCATGAAGCAGGTATTCCCGAATACCGTACCGTTAAAATCAGAGATCGCGAAACCAGTCAGCACTTTCGCAGCCATCGGGCAGCGTCAAATCGCGACATTTTCACTCTATCCGCTGAAAACTCTGAATAAAGTAAAAGTAGCGGTCAGCGACCTGAAATCAGCCAACGGCAGCACCATTCCGGCAAAAGATCTTGGTATTCTCAGAGTGCGTTATATCGAAGAACCGCTGGAATATCGCAAGATCGGGGATTACAGTTATATGCCGCTGGGCAAAATGCTGATGCCGAATAAACCGTTCACGGTGGAAAAAGGCGTTACCAGGCGGTATCTGTTGGAAATCAATACGCCGGATAATGCGGTGTCCGGTGACTATTCCGGCACAATCAGCATCAAACCGGAAAATGCGCCGGAATACAAGTTCGCGGTCAAATTCAAGGTCTATCCGTTCAAACTGGAAACATACACGGATGACGACGAACGTATTTGGATATATCATCCGTGGGGTCACTTCAAGTGGTACAACAACATTCTCTGGGATGAAAAAAGCAAATGGAAGCGGATCAGCGACGATGTGGCGATGATGAAAAAATACTCCATCGCCCCGACTATCGGTTTCGACTGGTTTATGACCGACGATGACCTGAAGCGTTTTATGGACATTTATACCAAACACAATTTCCGCGGCATGGCATCCTACGGCGGCTACAGCTTCCTGAGGATCGTCGACCACATTCATAACACCCCGGGCAAACACGGCAATTACAGCCGGTATATCAAACGCCTGAAAGAAGTCGAGGCTATGCGTAAAAAATATAACTGGCCAGAGTTCGCCTATTATACGACGGCAGAGGTCCACAACGGCATGCCGGGGTATCTCGAGGCGAAATGGGCCATCGAACAGTTGAAAAAGGCCGCTCCGGACGCCCCGCTGTTCTGCCTGCCCAATCAGGTTGAGGAATTTGAAGTAATGCAGGACTCCAAAGTGGACATCATTGGCCCGAATGCAATATCAATGCGCGAAGACGTGGTAGAGGACATCAAGGATTCCGGTAAAAAACTGTGGTTCTACGGTTGGGGACGCGAACGTTTCCGCTGCGGTCTTATCGGCTGGCGGCTGGGTAATCGCGGCGGCCTGAAAGAATGGTGGACCGCCTCCTTGCAGAAACCGTTGAATCCCTACGATACCTCGCGGTTCTTCGATACCTGGAACGATGCGCCGCCGTATGAAGGACCGGACGGGGCTATCCCGACCCTGGGGCTTGAAGAAACCACCGCGGGAAGACTGGATTTTCTCTATCTGGCGACCCTCGACCTCTGGTTAAAGCGCGCTGAAAAAGCAAATACGCCGCAAGCCAAACAAGCCGTTGCCGAAGCTAAAAAGTTTATCGCCAATTTGAAACACCGGGTAAAACCCGACTATTACTTTTATTACCGCAAAAAGAAAGATCTGCGCGGCACCGGCGTCGGCCGGCTGGATTACCGCAGCAAAGAAAAGGTCTTTAACTGGCCGGTGGATGATTATGTTGCGGTCCGTAAACAGGCGGCCGGATTGATAACCAAACTGAAAGCTGCAGCCAAATGATCAGAATCTTACTTTTATTTGTTACAATCGGCCTGGGCAACCTGCGGGCCGGAGATCTCGAACTGGCAACCGGAGATATTTCTCAGGCAAAATTTTCACCCGATGGCAAGTCCGCCAGTTGGATAGTCAAGGTTGACAGAAAATATCAACTGTTCGTTCGCGACAGCTCCGGCAAAAACAAACAATTGTTTGACGGTCTTTATCGACGCACATTCTATAGTTGGAGTCCTGACAGCACGATGATCGCCTGTACCGGCAAAAAAGGACGCAAAAGAATTCTGCATCTGATAAACGTCAAATCCGGCTCGGACAAGGCTCTGATTGAAGGCTTCAACCCCGCATTCATGCCGGACGGCAAAACACTGCTGTTCTTCTCACTGACAGAACTTTGCGCATATGATCTGAAATCAGGAAAAGTAAGTAAATTATCCAATTTTAAACAACGTCAATCATTTGAACGAATTGCGGTTTCGGGTAAAAATATCTATTTTTCATGCAACGGCGATTTATGGAGCGCCGCCTTGAATAAACCTGCCTCATTGCTGCTGGATCACAAGTTGAAAGGTTCGACGCAACCTTTCATCCAGAATCCGGTTGTAGCGCCGGACGGCAAATATATTTATGTCAGCCTGATAACCGACGGGTTATATGCCATGGCGACGGATAACGTTCTGGGACGCTATGAATTTAAAAGCAAAAAAATGGAACGCCTGACCGAAGCCAACTCCTGGGCAATGCGTCCTGACGGACGGGAACTGATATATTGCCTCGGCGGCGACCTGAAGACATTTCCCGGGAAAAAAGCGATTTGCCGCGGTTCCGAACCGGCATTTTCAGCTGACGGAGGAAAACTCCTCTATCTGATGCGTTC
This sequence comes from Victivallales bacterium, assembly GCA_963678305.2. Lineage (GTDB taxonomy): Bacteria > Verrucomicrobiota > Lentisphaeria > Victivallales > Victivallaceae. The sequence continues at coordinate 52,907 of CAXXVV010000016.1, read as the reverse complement.
CGGCTGGGACGAACCGGCCAGGCTGATGCTTAAAAAATTGACAAAAGATACACCCGCTTCCAAGTCGGGCTCCTTAACTGAAATTGATTATCCCTGTTCCAGTGACAACTCAATGCAGAAAGCCATGTGGCACGCTCCGAAAAACCGGAAACCGGTGCCGCTGCTGGTCGGGTTGCATACCTGGAGCGGGAATTACAAACAAGGTTCCGGCAAAGCGTATTATAAAGAAGCGAAAAAACGCGGCTGGGCATTCATTTTCCCCAACTTTCGCGGCCCCAACAAAACCCCGGACGCAATGTGTTCCGACAAAGCGGTTCAGGATATTGTGGACGCGGTTAAATATGCCCGGCAGCACACGAATATCGATCCCGACCGGATTTATTTATGCGGAGCTTCCGGCGGCGGCCTGATGGCTATGCAGATGGCGGGACGTCATCCTGAAATTTGGGCCGGGGTTTCCGCCTGGTGCGGCATCTCAAACATCAAAGCCTGGCATGCGTATAACAAAAAGAAAAAAAGCGGTTATTATCATCATATTGAAAGTGCTCTGAAAGGAGCCCCGGATACCGATGAAACCGCGGCCGGGCAGGCAAAGCGCCGTTCTCCGGTCACCTGGCTGAAAAACGCCAAAAGCCTGCCGCTGGATATCTGGCACGGCGCAAAAGACAGGGTTGTCCCGTCAACTGAAGGGCAGAACGCTTTTGCCGCCGTTACCGGCAAATCAGTCCCGGATGATCGCGAACATCCGGCTAAAATCGGGAAATGCCGGCTATTAAGCAGGAAAACGGCGGGTAATACTCGTTTGACTATTTTCGACAGCGGGCATACCATCTTTTATCCGGTCGCGATAGAGTGGCTGTCGTTCCAGCGCAAAAACAAGCCGGCTGTCTGGAAAACTAATGAAACGGTTACCGGCAGCAACGAAATTGAAAGATAACTTAAATGCGAATATGGACAATCCGGGATGAATGAAAAACCGAATATTGTAATGATAATGAGCGACCAGCATACGCCAAGCGCTGCCGGTTGCTATGGCAACAAGATCAGCAAAACCCCGAACCTGGACGCAATGGCCAGAAGCGGACTTTTGTTTGACAATGCTTATTGCAATAATCCGGTATGCGTTCCGTCCCGGATGTCAATGCTGACAGGATTGTACAGTCACGAAATAGACGTTTGGCATAACGCCGACGCCCTGCCGTCACAGTTTGCGACCTGGCCCCTGGTTTTGCAGACCGGCGGATACGAGACGGTTATCTCTGGGCGCAACCATCTATTATGGGGCAGTCGCATGGCGGGGTTTTCCCGCAGGCTGTGCGGAGACAAATCCACCTTTATCCCGCATATAAAACAGGGCAGAACTCAAATTGGCGCTTATGGTCCCCAGGGGATTGACGGGCATATCGGGGCCTCTGAAGAATCCGTGTACGCCAAACATGATGAAGAGGCAAATCGCATGGCAATAGATTACCTTGAAAATGCAACCGGGGAAAATCCTTTTGCTCTGTTTATCGGTTACTATCAGCCGCATGCGCCGTTTGTTGCCGCCCCGGAATATTTCAGCCTTTATGAAGACTGGACTCCGGAATGTGATCTTGATGAAGTTTTGGCTGATGTTTATCATCCTCTCCTCAAGACACTCCAGCTTGATCGCGAAATCCCACGGGAAAAACTCCTGACAGCGATAAAAGCATATTACGCAATGGTGTCACACGTTGACGACCTGACCGGAAAAATCATTAAAACCCTGGAAAACACCGGACTAAGTGACAACACAATAGTTATTTACACCTCCGATCATGGAGAAATGCTGGGACGTCACCGCTTATGGCATAAAATGTGTTTCTATGAAGATTCGGCGAGAATACCGATGATAATCAAAGCGCCCCGGCAATTTGCTCAAGGCGAAAAAATAAAAGAGAATGTTTCCCTGCTCGACATTTTTCCGTCTTTTGTGGATTGGGCCGGTGTGGAATGCGATTTATCCCTGGCTGGAAACAGCCTGCGGAACTGTGTTGAAAACGGTGATCCAATGCCGGACCGACCGGTAATCGCCGAGTCTATTGGTGTAGAAAGAGGTCATCCGGGTAGAATGGTCAAGTACGGCAACTTCAAGCTGATCAAATATTATCAGCGGCCGCCACTGCTTTTTGACCTTGAAAATGATCCCGATGAACGTCGTGATCTGGCCGGAGAAGATGAATTTTCTGAAATATTGGGTAAAATGCTGGAAATGTTAAATGAAGACTGGAACCCGGATGCTGTAAACAAAGTAATTGACCGAAATCTGCGGCACCTGAGATATCACAACCTTGTTTCATTGCGTAACCGGGATTAAAAATAGTGATTCCAACCTTAAATTAAAGCATAAAAATAAGAAAAAAAATTTAATTACTTGATTAAAAACATTGACTTTCACATGATAATACAGTACAATTTAATTAAGCGCTTAATTAAATGAGAATTAAAAATGACAGTAAGTAATAAAAAAATAACTTTGAAGGAACTGGCCGCTATGGTCGGGGTTTCCCAGGCCGCGGTTTCCGGCGTACTGAACAACAGCAGCAAAATCAAATGCGGCCATGACAAACGAAAAAAAATACTTGAACTGGCCCAGAAGTACAATTACGCTCCGAACAGCAGTGCCAGAGCTCTGGCGGTCGGGCGCACCGGACAAATCGGTTTTCTGGTGGACAAGCTGGCCACGCTCGGACTGGGCAACGCTTACTTCGGACGACAGCTGTCAGGGGTGGAACAAGTTGCCTCAAAATATGAGTACCTGACTATGGTCAGTACTTGCGACCTGACTGACATAAGTAAATTTGTCTTCCCGGAAAAACTGAAACGACGCAGTGTAGACGGAATAATCGTCGCCGGACCGGTGCTGCCGGAAATAATCGACGTTCTCAGGAATGTCGGAGTGCCGTCGATTATCTGCTGCAACCCGGCCAAGTCAAAGGCTGAAAAATCAATGCACCTCGGAGATCATCAAATATTCCTGAGTTATAACGGGTCCATGAATACCCTGCTGGAGGTTGAAACACTGCGCCGTCTGGGACATCGAAAAATCTGTTTGTCATCATTATGGGAAGGACTGCCGTCATCCATTCCGGACAATTGTGAATTGATTCATGAACTACTGCATGATTCAGACACGTTTCAACAGGGAACGAGTCTGGCCCGCAAGTGGTATGAAACCCCGCGTCGAAAACGTTTTACAGCGTTACTGGCCTGTGATCAATTCTGCTATGGTTTTCTGCGCACCCTGAACTCGATCGAACCCGGTTTATGTCCGCGGGAAGTCAGCGTAATATGTGCGGCCGAACTGGAAATGCACAAATATATTTATCCGTCCCTGTCGTCAATGACCTGCGACCCTTTTGAATACGGTAGACTCAGCACGGAAATGCTTATCGATTTAATTGATAAAAAACGGCCTTTTGAATCATTGGTTGAGGATGCGATAAAATTTTACAAACAAAAGCATGAGGTAATAGTCCGGGAAAGCATCGGACCGGCACCAAAAGATTTATAATACACAGGTACTTATCAAAACAAATAACGCAGAGTAAAATAAAAAACAAATTATGACTACTGAAAAAAATATTTGGCCTGAAATTACAGCCGAAAGCCGCCCATGGACAAGATGGTGGTGGCTGGGCGCTGCTGTAGATAAAGAAAATATAACCCGACTTATGGAGATTTACCATCAGGCGGGCTTGGGCGGAGTTGAGATCACCAGCATCTACGGAGTCGAAGGCCAGGCGGACAATAGCATCGAATATCTGTCTTCCAAATGGCTGGACATGGTGAAATATACCATTTCTGAAGCAAAAAAATCAGGTATGGTTGTCGATATGCCGCACACCAGCGGATGGCGAACCGGCGGGAGTTACATCACAGACAATGTCGCGGCGGCACAACTGCAAATTGAAATGCAGGATAATAAAACCGGTTATACAGCACGAGTCATTCCGTCCGGTGAATTGGTTAAACGAGCCGGACCGGGCGGCACGGGGAAAACATTCAACCCGTTCAGCAGAGAATCATTGCAAGCAGTCATGGATCATTTTACATCCTCTTTCAAAGATCTGGGAATGCGGGCCCAGTTTCATGATTCATGGGAATATGAATCAAATGCCTGTTCTGAGTTGTTTGACGTTTTTAAAGAAAAACGCGGTTATGATTTAAATGATCATCTCACCGATCTGGTCGAGGAAACAGAAAAACACTCCCGGGTCAAGTATGATGTCCAGCTTACATTAGCGGAAATGGCAGTGGATTGCTTTATTGCTCCCTGGACAAAGTGGTGTCATGAACTGGGACAGCTCAGCCGCAATCAGGCCCACGGCTCTCCCGGCAACTGGCTGGATCTTTATGCCGCCGCCGATATTCCTGAAACAGAGAGCTATAGATTAGTCACTCCGGATACGCCGTTGATAGCCAAATTCGCATCTTCCGCCGCCCACGTTACCGGAAAGCCGTTAGTCAGCTCGGAAACAGGAACCTGGGTCAAAGAACATTTTCACTCATCACTGGCGGACTTGAAATATCTGTTCGACATTCTCTTTGTCTCCGGCATAAACCACAATATCTATCATGGTACGGCATATTCTCCCGCTGATGCCGCGTGGCCGGGCTGGCTCTTTTACGCTTCAGCGCAATTAAATCCGCAAAACAGCATCTGGCGTGATTTCGGCAAACTCAATGAATACGCGACCCGTTGCCAGTCGATTTTACAAAACGGCGAACCCGATAATCAATTGCTGGTCTATTTCCCCATTCATGACATCCTCCATGATCCGGACCGCGAACTGGCGAAAAAAATCACCATTAAAGGCGATTGGCTGAAAAAATTAATTGCTCTCGACACTTTCAGGCAGTTATGGCAGCGCGGTTACAGTTTTGACTATATTTCGGACCGCCAAATTGCTGACATGACTGTTAATGGAAACCTGCTCTCAACCACCGGCAACCGTTATCAGGCTATTGTAGTTCCCCCATGTCAATTTATTCCGGTCGAGACTCTCAAAAAACTCAATCTACTGTCTCAGACCGGCGGCAACGTGTTTTTCCTGGCCCCCGAGCCTTCCGATGTCCCGGGATTAACTGAACTTGAAATTCGTCACGAACGTTTCAAGTCGGAAATAAAAAAAGCGAACATCGTCCGGGATATCGAATCCGCTCTTGCGGGGCTTAATCTTAAACGAGAGACTTTTGTGGATTGTCCCGGTCTTTTCTTCATCCGCCGCCGTCACATTTCAGGATATGATTATTTTATCAGCAATCAAAGTTCATCTCCGATTGATGAATGGATATCTCTTAGCGCTGCTTATGAATCAGTTCTGCTCATGGACCCGATGTCAGGAAAAACAGGACTTGCCTGCATAGATAACAATGCAGAGAAAAAAATACGCATCCAGCTAGAACCCGGAGCTTCATTGATCATGCGCACACTCACTGAAGATCATGTTTATGAGCATAAATGGAGCTATCTGGAATGCGGCGAATCATTATCATTAAACGGGCCCTGGAAACTTGAATTTATTGCCGGCGGGCCAAAGCTTCCGGCTGCTTGCGAAATCAGGACACTGACTTCCTGGACCGGATTATCGGAAGAAGCCGCCCGCTTTGCCGGCACTGCATTATATCGCATTGAATTCGACCTGCCCTTCAAAGCTCAAGCTTGCTTACTGGATCTGGGCGAAGTCCATTCCAGCGCCCGGGTCAAACTGAACGGCAAAGATATTGATACCTTGATCGGGCCGGTTTTCAAGACCGTACTGAATAACCTTAAGCCATCTGGAAATGTTTTGGAAATAGAAGTAACCAATCTCAGCGCTAACAGAGTCAGGGATCTGGACCAACGCGGAGTTGAATGGAAAATATTTGAGGACATTAATTTCATCGACCGCCAGGGCAGTCCTTTTAACGCGGCAAAATGGCCAATTATCCCATCAGGGCTACTCGGCCCTGTTCAACTTATAAAACTCGAGCAAGTTAACATACAACCTTAATCCGTGGAATAATCAACCTTAAAAGAAGGAGAAAAAAATGAACCACGAAAAGAAAAAAACAAACAGAGGACGGAACTTCCGGAAAAAAAGCATGAGGTTTACCCTCATCGAACTCCTTGTTGTGATCGCGATCATCGCGATTCTCGCCAGCATGCTCCTGCCGGCACTTCAACAGGCAAGAAACAAAGCCAGAGCAATTAAATGCGCGTCAAACCTCAAACAGTTGTCCCAGGGCGTACTGATGTACGTAACCGACAATGACGACTATTTCCCGATTCGCCCGGCTGATACCAGTTATACCTGCTGGGACATGAAGATTTTTGATTATGTCGGATACAAAACACCCTCCGGCGGCGTTGACAAATGGGGTCCGCCAATATTTTATTGCCCGGCCAGCAAGATGGCAAACGGCAACGGCCCTGGAGCCAGCCGCAGTTATGCAATGAATTTCTATATCGCGACCAGCACATCCTATTGTCCGCGTCCCAAGATTACCTATATCAGTAGAATCGCCAGCGCCTTTATGCTGGTCGACTTCTGGTTTCCCGGAATTCCGGACGGTCATGGCGGGCTCGGATTCGCGGTCGGGAGAACTCTCGGCTCTAAAAATAATTATGAATATCTGGCAATATCATCATCAACAAAAGATTATCTTGGCTACCGGCATGATTATATGCGTGGAATAAATTTTTCCAGAATTGACGGCAGTGTGGCAAAGACCAATCCGGGAGTATCCGGTTATGGAGCGGACATAATCGCGTTCACTCGCGACGACCACCCGAGTTACGGCAGGTCATATTATAAAGACGGCCGGTATTTCCCCAAATAAGCATAAGGAACACATATCTTGAAAAAACAAATCTTTCTTCTATTGGCGGCGGCGTCATTAGGTGTTTGCGCCAAACGGGTGGAAACCACCCCGGCAGCCGGCAAACAAGGGCTGAACCTGTTCCCGAAAGCTCTGCCCTGGAGCGTCAATAACTACAAAAAAATCATGCAGGCCAAAGTCACCAGTCCGGACGGGAAAACTCCATCCGGTTCGGAAGCGGTCAGAATCGCGTTTTCCGGCAAAGGCGGCGGCTGCAATGTAATCGCTCCTAACATTCCAGTCGGTGGCGCCTGGCGCGGCAGCGGCTATAAGGCCCTGACCATGTCGGTCAAAGGCATATCCGGCGCGACTAACGCCCAACTGGTTGTTTATACCACGGCAGGTAAAAAGTTTTCCTGGCGCGTCAACTTCGTTCCCGGCAAATGGACCGAAGTTACCCTGCTCAAAGCCAACGCCTATAACCGTCAGGGGGACAAACTTGAGTTTAACAAACTTAAAGGAATGTATTTCACATCGTATGCCGCGGTTGATTTCGCTTTCGGTGATATGCGGTTGATTTCCTCCGGTTCTTCAATGAAGATCACCAGCGAATCCGCCATGATGCTGCCGGTTTGCAAAATCGCGCCGAAAATAGACGGATCGTTGGATGACCCGGTTTATAAACAGGCCCGGAAAATCGAACTGATTACCACCTCGACCGGCCAGACACCGAAGGAAAAAACCACGGTTTACCTGCTGACCGCCGACAACAAACTTTACCTGGGCGCGAAAATATATGCCTCGGACACCTCAAAGCTGGTCGCCGACAAAAAACAACACGACGCACCAGTCTATCAGGATGACTGCATCGAGCTATTCGCCAATGACCGGCTTGATGAAAAAAGTTATCGCCACATAGTCGTCAATTCAATCGGCACCTTGCAGGATTATCAATACCGCTTTGACCAGACCAAGGAAAGTTTCATCTATGACTACGCATGGAATCCGGACGTCACGGTAAAATCCAGACTGGAAAAGAACTGTTGGACAATTGAATTTTCAGTTCCGATGGCGCAAATGGGACTGGCTCCGGGAAAACCGTTCACCATGCAGATCGGTCGTGAAAATCCCCGGCTCAAAGAATATTGCGCCATGACCCTGACCAAGAGATTCACCGATGTCAATAATTATGCTCTGGCCTGTTTTGGCAACTTTACCAACAAGCTGTCGGATTTGAATATAAAATACACACCTCCGGGCAGTTTGCTGATAAACGGCAAAACCTCCAATGCATCCCTGGCCGGACAAATCATTGTCGCCGACTCCTATGCCAAAGTGGTCACGGAAAATTTCAAGAGCAAAATCGAAAACGGCGCCTTTTCATTTCCGTTCGCCATCAAAACCCCGGTCAGCGGCATCTATTCCTGTGTCGTGAATGTTCCGCAGACAATCCCGGAAAGGTTGCAGTTTACGCTGCGGCTGCCGCCTGAAATAAGCTACGGTGACCTTTACCTGAATCCCCTGCCGAAAAACATGAAAAAGCTGAAAGATACTTTTTCATTCGATTCATCCGTGCAAGTGATAGTAGACTCCAAGGCTACAAAACGCACCCGGAAAACCGCCCGGCTGCTTCGTGCAGATATCATGCATGACCTGTTCGGTTTCAATTGCCCGATCACCGACGAACCCGGTCCCGGAAAAAGCTTCACCCTGAAGGTCCAGCCCGGTTTCAAAAAACTTCCGGCTGAAGGTTATTACCTGAAAATCTCGCCGGACGGCGTCATCATCACCGGCGCGGACGAAGCAGGCCTGTACTACGGAGTGGTCACGTTACGCCAGATCGTCCGTTCGACCCTCATCAAGAAACATCAGCCGGTTCTGCCGTGCCTGGAAATTACCGACTGGCCGGACCTGAAAAAACGCATGATCGTCAATAATCTGTTTGGCTACCGCCGACTCAAAAGCCCGCGTTTGTATAAACACGAAATCAAACGCTATATCAAAGAAGTGGTTGCCGGCAGCAAGCTGAACCTCTATTCTCTGCAACTTAAATTCGCGGTGGAATTCGACAAGCAATCAAAGATCATGAAACTGGAAGCCAAAATCCCGCGCGAGGATCTGGCCGAAATAGCCCGGTACTGCAAAGAACATTTTGTCGATTTTGTTCCGGCTCTGCAATCCGGCGGACACTCTCAGTTCATGACCATGCGTTACAAAGGCCTGCAGGACCCCGACTACGACAAACGGCAAAGCGACGTCACCTATCCCGGCTATTATAAAATGCTGTTCGACATGTATGAGGATATCCTTGACGCGGTTCCTGACGCCAAATATTTCCATATTCTTCATGACGAGTGGTGGCAGCACCCGAAAAAGGACCATGTTTATGCCTTGAAGGGCATTCCCCGCTGGAAACTTTACGCTGAAGATATCAAAAAGATCCACGCCTTTTTCAAGAAACGGAATATCCGGATCCTGATGTACGCGGATATGCTGCTGTCCAACCACAATGGCGGCGGCGTTCTCAAGACCGCAAAGGCACTTGACGAACTGCCCAAAGATATCATCATGACCAACTGGAGTCTCCGTACCTGTCCCGACAGTTCGATGTTCCTCTACAAAAAAGGTTTTGAAGTATGGGACACCGTTAACCAGTTCCGCTGCGTCCCCGAAAAAGATAAACAGATCATCAGCGGTTACGGCACGTTGGCCTATCTGCACAACTGGCAGACTTTCTGGTACAGCCGCGACAAGATCCTGCCGGATTATTCGCATGGACCGTTCCGGGCCGGGCAATACGCCTGGAACCTGAAAAACGACAAGGACCTGCCGATAGGTGAATGGCGCAGCCGCTATTTCAACAACGTCAAATCCATGTACTTTTTCCCGAAACGCCGTACCACCAACCTTGATTTCCGGATGCTGCCGCTGGACAAAGCGGCGAACAGCGAAACGGCAAAGTGGTTCGACGCTCCGAAACTGGCTCCGGCCCTGACTCCCGGCAAACAAACGATCGGCTTCATTCCTTTCATGATTCCCAAAGGCAAAGTCATTGCCGCAACCGGGAAACAGCAGGAAGTCTCAATCCCGGTTAACAAAGCCGGCTTGCGGGGACTGGTTTTCCTCCAGACCTGTTACGTTCCTAAAGGCGGGTTGAAATTTCTTAAAGAGCGCTCCAAAGAATACCAGTACGGCGTTCCGGTCGGCGAACTCAGGGTTGAATACAATACCGGACCAAGCGAGATCATCCCGCTGCGCTTCGGCATGAACACCTTGAACTATCGTCCCCTGCCCGCGGCCCGTTTTATGTTCGACACCCGTTACACTTATGATCTAAAAACGGTTGGCGGAAACGACGCGGCGATGTATATTATCGAATGGGCCAACGAATACAAACAACGTACCGTTCGACGGGTCGTGTTGAAAACTTATGATACTCCGGCCATCCCGGTTATTTTCGGAATCACCGGATACTCGGAAGCAAGGAAAAAATGAATTATCGTGAAATATATGTCAATGACCGCCTCGCTATCGCGATCACTTCGATTCAGCGTCTGGGTACTAAAATCTACCTGGGGTTAACCGGCGGGGCTCAGGCCCTGGCGGTCTACGACACCGAAAAAGATGCGATCGAGATGTGCCCTCCGGTCTTTCCATGGGTGACCGAACGCGGTTACTGTACCAAGATCCATAACGCCCTCGGCGCTCTGCCGGACGGCTCTTTGATCATGGGCGAAGGCAATCATTTCACCTGGGACGGTATCCCGGTAACCACAAATTACTTTGATACCGAACTGCCGGAGTTTATGCTGGAACGCAAACGTGCGCAAGGTTTCCCGGATGTGAAATATACCGATTTCTGTCTGGAAAATCTGGAAGACTGGAATCGTGTCGCCAGCGATCCCGGCGGTAAAATAGTTCGTTACTTACCGGAAACCGGAACCTCGGAAGTAATCGCCGAGCTGCCCCGGTTCGCCTATACCCAGTCATTGCTGGTCGATACCGCCTCGCAGCGCGGTTTCGGTCATACAATCCCGGATAATCATTTCTTCTACATCGATTTCAAGACGGGAGAGCTGACCGATTTCGGCCATATCTCCGATTACGCCCATCATAATATGGTCGTCGCGCCGAACGGCGTTTGTTACGGCGGCTGGCTGGACCGGGCCGACGGCTCCCTGAAGCTGCTGAAATTTGACCCGGAAGAAATGCGACTGCGCTATCTCGACAACGTCATTCTGCCTGATATCGGCCGTAAAGTAGCCGGGAACCAGGGCATTGATGAATGGATCGTCACCCGGGACAACCGGGTTTTCATGGGCACTGTCGCCAATGCGCTGCTTTATGAATTCCACTGGCGGGAAGAGCGTTTTGAACTGATCTCCGCCCTCGGCAAAGGCGGCCGGATCACCAGCATGGACGAAGATGACAACGGCAATATCTGGATCGGGTCCAACTATCCGCACATGCATCTGGTCTGTTTCAAGCCCGAAAGCAGAAAAATTATTGACACCGGCCGGTTGAACGACACCTATTCACGCTGTTATTTCCACGCGTCATGCTATTACAACGGCAAGCTGTATCTGGGAGAAACCGATGGATTCTCCCCGTCGCTGCATATTGTCGATGTCGGAAAGATGTTAGCTGAACATGACTGAAACCGAACTATATGACCAGTGTCTCAGGGATATCCTGATTGCAGCGGCTCATACTCCGAATATAAGCCCGGCTAAAGTACAGCAGCGAGCGGAAATAATCGCAACAGCTAAACAATGCATGGGTTTTACCGACAGCGACCGTCCGGACATCAAGTCCCGGACCGTCGCGGTCTCCGAATATCCGGACTACACGGTCGAGCATCAGATTTTTAAAACATGGCCGGGAGTTAAAGGCGCGGCCAACCTTTATCTACCGAAATCTGAACTCCCGGTTCCCTGGATATTGTTATGCTGCGGACACGGCGGTAACGGCAAACTGAATCCCGGTTATCAGGCGATGGCGCAGCATCTGGCCGCAAGCGGCATCGCGGTCCTGGTCCCTGACAACATCGGCCAGGGCGAAAGAATTCCGATGGGTCACCGTTACGCAGCGGCCCCGTTCCATGTCGGGTTGAGTTTGCAAACGTTGATCCTCCATGAATTCTGTGCCCATATCAAGGCCGCTGAAAATGATCCGAGGTTCGACAATCAAAAGCTCGGAGCGATCGGCAATTCAGGCGGCGGTACCGCCACATGTTTCCTGGCGGCTTTCGCCGACGAACTGTCCGTCATGGTCTCCAGCGGTTATCCGTCAACCTTTGAATTTGTCGCCCGCAAAGAAAAAGTCCACTGCTGCTGCAATGTCCTTCCGGGTCTTGTCGGCAAACTTGAAATGTGGCAGTTTTACGGCTGTTTCGCGCCTCGACCGCTACTGCTGTTTCAGGGCAAAGGAGATTCGCTGTTCCCCGCTGATATCTTCAAAAGTACCGCCAGAAGAGTCGCGGCAGTTTACCACGGAATGCAACACCCGGCCAATTTCGAGTCGACAGTTACCGCGGGGGAACACAGTTGGGACGCCGAACGCATTGCTCTGTCCGGCGATTTTCTCTGTCGCCATTTTGGACTTGAAAAACCGGCTCATCCGCCAATCATGGAACACAACCTGATCAGCCGGGTAAATATCGCCGAGTGGCGCGATGAATTTCTTGACGTACCTCGACTTTGCAAACTTTTAACTGGTCAAACTCCAGCTTCAAACTCAATCTATGATCTATTTCCCCATCCGGACGGCGTTACAGATCAAAGCGCTGTCGCTTTTTATATTCAAACCAAACTATTCACAGGCCAGCAGTCATCATGAAAACCTCGTCCGCTTTTCTCTCACAACCGCACCTCATGAACATGGGATTCCACTATACCGCCCAATTCAGCCGGCGAACCCGGGTCAACGTTATGGGGCTGGTCGATCACTCCACCCCGGAATGGGAACAATGGTATTTGAAAACCCATGAATATGATTCATTACGTAAAATGGCCGAGGCCGGTTACGAGCTTATCGAAATTCATTTTCTTTACGGTTTCGGGTTGCAGGGAGAACGCAAAGAAGTTGAGTTAACAAAAAAAATGACATCAAACGCCCATAGGGCCAGACTCAAAGTGGTCGGATATTTTCAGTTCTTTTCAGTCCAGCAGGAACTTTTCTTCAAGGAAAATCCATGGGCGGCGGAATGCCTGCAAATGAAAGCCGACGGCACCCGGCATCAATATGATTACGACCGGCCGGCGCTCTGTTTTTCTCATGAACGGGTCCGGAAATATTACCTCGACGGCATCGAACTAGGCTTGACCTATTGCAACCTCGACGGAATCCGTCTTGACAATGATTATTACCGAGGCTGTTACTGTGATAAATGTCAAAAACTTTTCCGGCAGCACTTACACCGGAAATTCACCCCGGATGAGGCGGAAAAAGTTTTCGGGATTCGTGATCTGCGTCATATCGTCATGCCGCCGCATCAGCGCGGGTCCGATCCGGCCTGGCTGGAAATGGTCAAGTTCCGCCAGGAACAACGTCAGCAAATGATGAAACTGATTAAAGATAAAATCCGGGCCATCAAACCCGACGGCATCCTCGGCGGCAATCCGGCGGTCACCCGGAGAATCGAAGACGCTTCCCGCATCAATCTCTACCTGCCTGATCTCGGAGAGACCCACGATCTGGTCTGCGCGGAAAACTCATTGTTTCCGGCCCGGAATAAGTCTTCGATCCGCGGACAATACCTGATCTATAAATACGGCCAAGCCGCTGGTTTCAGTGTTTTCGCGTCGCACCACCTCTATCGTGACGGCCGTATCCGCTGGCCGGAAACCAGTGAGGAATGCGCGCTGTCATTATTCGAAGCGCTGACTTTCGGCGGCCATACACCCTGCACTACCTGGGGAATTCGCAAAGACAATAAAAAGACGCTGTATCAACGGCCGTTATTTATGAAAGCGACCGCCTCAATATCGGACTTTCTGAAAAAGCATCAGGCAATGTTCGGTTCTCTCGAACACGCGGCCCGGGTCGGCATCTATACAAACCGGGAATCCCAGATTGCCGATGCCGAAAATTGTTTCGCCTCGCTCCAGGGAGCGGCTCTGTCGTTATTGAAAGGTAAAATTCCATTTCGCCTGGTTCCGTTCGACAAGGCGGAAAGCCTTGATGGATTGGAACTCCTGGTCGTTCCCAACGTGCGCCTGATCAGTGACGCACAGGTCAAAATCATTAAAGATTTCGTTAAACGCGGCGGCAAAGTTATGCTGACCGGGGAAAGCGGCAAATTCGATGAATACTTTCTCGCGCGGCCTCAACTCAAAAAGCAAAAAGGATTCACTTTTGTATCCGACACCCCGGAAGCCATTGAGTTGCAGGGTATCGACCGATCGGGGAACTATAAAGATTTGCCGCTGCCAGCCGGAAAGAAAGATTTTCTGCAACAGGTAAAAAGTCTGATCACAACTCCTTTTATTGTATCCGGCGGAAATTTTGTCTGCATTGACGAATACCGCTCTGAAAAGGGCAATACGGTATTGTGTCTGTTGAACTACGACAACAGCGTCCCGGTGGATTTAAAGTTGACTTTTACCGAAAATCCGAAATTATTGAATATATATTCTCCGCGCACTTTCGGCCTGGACAAAGCTGTCGTCAAAGGTAAGGATTTAAAGATCGCATCTTTAAGCACTTTCGCCGCAGTTGAAATAAGTTTAGAAAATTAATAATTCATAACATAAAGCCAGCATCACCCCCCATCGCATCAACCATTGTAACTTGTTAAAAGCAAACACGTTAAAAAATATTAATAGTCAAACCGTCTGTTTATTTGTTTTCTGTTTAGTTAATTCGATGCTTTCTATTGGGGGAGAGTAAGCTCGTGCCAGAGATCCAACATTCCTGCAGCTTCATCTTTGGTTCCAGGTATTACCAGGGATCTGAGAATAACTCGACATCCAGTCTCATTCACCAGATTACCGAGTCGTTCTGTATAAGGTTGCCAGGTTTCTCCGGGGTTTGCAGGCAAGCGGCTGTAGAGAATAGTGCCAGTTGCCGCACAGGTTTCCATGAGCCAGCGGGTATCGTACATCTCAGGGTTACCCAGGTCAATTGCCTTGACACATCCCTGCCGGCATAGCTGTTCGAAGAGGTTTTTATGCTGACCGCAAAAGTGGATGAATACTCCCCCGAATTCGGTTTCAGCCGCATTAACTGCAGGAATGATCCATTCACTTATCATTTTTGGAGAAAGGAGGGTGGCGGTATCTTCCGACATCCTTACTCCAGCTCCCGTAAATGCAGCCCCCTGACCAGTACCATGACCGTGAATCATAAAGTCATCAGGCTCGTTCATGGCAGACTTGAGCATTTTACTTGCCTTTATATAGAGTTCTTTGCTGATATTCATGAGTTCAGCCACCCAATCCTGTTCATTGGGGTCGGCTATATTAATAAAGAGTTCATCTCCCGCCAAAAGGTGAGCAATGTCAAAAACTCCCTGTGTATCAGGCTGGTAGGCGACGATTTCGCCCAATCCGGACTCCCGGTGTATACGGTAGAATGCTTCCGCTTTCCGCCACAGGTCAGAATTAGTCAGGTCTGTTTCCGGAACTGCCCTGATCTCATCTCTTGTCAAATGGCGCCCGGGCCATGGCATGGCTCCTTCAGGCACTTTATATGTCTGACCTGCCAGAGCAGGAACAAAAATCACACCCAGATTGGGCCTGATTGCAGGGATGCCGTCAGTCGGCCAATTGATGAAGCCCTCGCTACGTTTGAGTTCGCTTTCCCACATGAGTTCCGGCTTGGCAAACCGGGCGGGATAATCATCCATATCATAAAGCAGTTGCTCCCGGTTCGGTATCAGGATCAGGGATGGTCCTTTGCCACGCCAGAAAATATTGTATAATTCAAGTTTATCATTTAAAGACATCATTTATTTTCCTGATCGTGCAGTTATTGAGGGTATTAATTTAGCCGGTTCCACTATTGACCAGCGCTTATCTCACTTTGTTTTCATTGCATTATTCATAAGCACGGAGGCAGGAAAAGTTTCACCGCCGCGAGGAAGTCGTTCGAATTCTTCATTGGAGACAGCCTCATCCAGCAGCTTTTTAAATTCAGCTTGAATGTCCGAATATTTGGCATTATTCCATAAATTATCCTTTTCATCAGGATCGTTCCGCATATCATATAACTCGCCCTCGTCAGAAGAATGATAATAACACAATTTCCAGCGTTCATTCCTGATCATTGTAGCATGTATTTCAGGTTCCCAGTAACACTTTCCTGAACAGACACCTGTATTACGATAGCGGCAAAAAACGTAATTCCTCAAAGCTGTCTGGTCTCCATTGGCAGCCCTAATCAAGTCATAGTCCGCTTCAAGTCCCGCCACATTTAGAACTGTGGATGCAATATCATAGTTCTGAACCGGGGCCGAAATTCTGCTGCCTGCCTGCAGTTTTCCCGGCCAACGCATTATCAGGGGAACTTTTATACAAGGGTCATAGAAAAAAGCTCCTTTAGCCATCAATTGATGATCTCCAAGCATATCACCATGATCACTGGTGAAAATAATAAGAGTATTATCAAACTGACCATTTTTTTCAAGATGTTCAAACACTCTGCCGACTTCATCATCCAACAGTTCAAGTGTTGAATAATATCCCCGCCGCATATCAATGATATCCTGTTCTGTAAAATTCTGAAAATCCCCCATGTATCCACCATGGCTTTCCCGCAAGTGAGCTTCCGGTTTGCGACCTAAATCAGAACTGAGCGGCGCAGGAATATTTTCAACTTTTATTTTATCCATATATTTTTGCGGACCGCGGTCATACGGATTATGCGGATCAAAGACACTCATGCAGGCGAACCAGGGCTGTTCGCCGCTGTTTTCAATAAAATTAATTGTTCGCTCCGCGGCCCAGTGCGTCAAATGCAGTT
The DNA here is from genome assembly GCA_963678305.2 of Victivallales bacterium. Lineage (GTDB taxonomy): Bacteria > Verrucomicrobiota > Lentisphaeria > Victivallales > Victivallaceae. Next base: position 36,119 of record CAXXVV010000016.1, on the reverse strand, counting down.
CCTGCGGAACATTTTTTACACCACGTCCTTCTCTGATCATCCTCGCGCATAATTCAGGATTTTTTTCTTCCAGCCATTTGCGGTAGCCATGAAACTCCGATCCCATACGCGAACTCGCTTCATTGCACCATTCGTAGACATCAAAACCATCATTTGGATGTCTGACTTGAGCCTCTTTATCCATGCTGGAAACATGCATTTTTCCGAACAAGCCAGTCCGATATCCTGATTTTTGCAAATGTACGGGGAAAAGTACTTCATCTTCATGCAAATTGTCATAAAGTCTGTATACTCCATGACCGGGCAAATCTTTACCTGTCCACATCGAGGCTCTTGAAGGCGTGCAGATCGGATTGGCAACCACGCAGTTCTCAAATAAAACACCTTCCGACGCCAAACGGTCAAGGTTGGGAGTATTTACAGCTTTACAACCGTAACAGCCAAGCGAATCATAGCGTTGCTGATCAGTCATTATCAATAATATATTTGCTTGTTCTCTTTTCATCTTTTAGCCTGAATTATTCACAAACTTATGGTAACCTGTTACAATCTGCTCAAAGTAAAGCATTTGCTTATGTCCTCGACGCAGCGCTGCTACGCCTGCGGGATAATCAAAAACTTTCTTTTTGAGCATATTTTCACATCTCATCCATTTTTTATGAATAGTTCAGGTTAGACCATTTTTTAAGTTTTCACAGATTTAATAATGCATCAATAAAGATAGTGCTTTTAATGGAATTGTTGAAACACATATATCTTCCTTATTTACAGAATACATAACATATAAATTATCATCAAAAAATACTGTCCGGGGGTATTGATATCCAGGCAGTTTGGCATGACCTTCATAGCGCATTGCCGATGCTTCCATTGCGATAACCGCGTGATGATTAAAGTTCCGGCCGTCTTTCGCCAGCGAAATAACCAGAGGGTCACGCGTTTTGCCGGGGTTGTTTACGACATATGCTGTCCCATCCGGCAGGTTTCCTGCCGCCGAACGTGAAGAAGCGTCCGGGAAATTGCTTTTCATGGCGGCGGAAAAACTCATTCCGCCATCGGAACTGAACTGGAAATAATTATAGACGGGGTATTCTCCAAACGAGCGGTACATCCGCACCAGCGTTCCGTCGGGCAATCGCCATGCCTGGGTCGGTTCGCAAAGCGACCGTCCGTCCGCGGCTTCTACCCTGCAGGTCTGATTGACAAATTCCCATGACGGCAGGTGTTCCGGCTGCGCCAGAAATTCATTTATCTTCGGAACCAGATCTGAGCATTCTTTATCCGAAGCCGGAACGAAAGCAGGAAATCCCGGAACGGGCTCCGGCGGGTTTCCAGTCAGCCAGAAAATTGGTCCCGCGCCTCCATCCGGCATTATTTCGCGGCAGAGCCGGCCCAGTCCGGGACGTCTGAAGACCGGAACCGGTCTGGGGCCGAAAAGATACACATGAGCTTCCGCAACTGCATAAAGTCGCTGACCGACTACAGCAAAACCGTTTGGTATGAGAATCCTGCTGTCATCTCTCTGTTCCTCTCTGTCCGCGGTTTTATCAATCGGCGGAAACAATTCTTTAGCGGCGGACCAGGTCTTCCCTTTATCAGTTGAATAACTCGCTAAGACTCTCTGTCCGGGCGCGTCTTCACTGACCGGATGATTTGACCATGCTGCGTAAAGTATATCGTTGTGCTCAATTATATATGAGTGATGATTGAACATACCGGTTACGGGGGACGCGTTGCACAAGCATACTGCTTCTATGTTCTGCAATACCGGCAGTCCCAAATCCGGCCGTTCCGTATTGATTTTACCGATCCAGTAGATTTGCGGAATTTTTTCTTGTGACTTATGATTCATTTTTTACTCCAGTTATCCTGGTTGATCCGACATAGTTAATTCCAAAACATTCCCCGCTCTTAGCATATTAACCGGCAGGAGCATTGTGTTCAAGTCAGTTCCGTTTAACTTCACTGATTTTACATAAATATTATCAAGGGAATTGTTATTGGCCTTAATCCTGAAAACACCGTTTTGCAGCTTTATTTCAACGTTATCAAATATTGGTGATCCGATATAATAAAACGGCTGCCCGGACACGGGAAACAGACCGATTGAACTCCAGACATACCAGCTTGACAAACCGCCGGAATCTTCGTTCCCCGGCAGACCGCCGGACCCCAAACCGAATTGATAACGCATCACGGCACGGACAATTTCCGCGGAACGGTCATGCCTTCCGGCGGATATATAGGCATACGGGGACTCCATGTCGGTCTCATTGTTGAGACCTTCAAACCGGTCATCGATAATCCGACGCTCAAACTTCCGGTAATCCGGACTTGCAGAATGAAATTCGTTATAGCCGAAAAATTGATCCAGAAGAGCAATATATTTTTCTTTTGAACCGCATATTTGAATTCTTCCGGCCATATCATGAAGTAAACGAAAAGAATAATTCCAGTGAGATCCCTCATAATATTCTTCATTCGGCAACAGTAATCCGGAGGATTCCACATAAACATTTTTCCAGTAACCGGAATATGCCAGGAAAGTCTGAAAGATTTCCTTATCACCGACCATTTCAGCCATAGCCGCGACGCATTTTGCCGCCCCGCTTAGATCAAGCGTATGGCTGACCGGCCGGGTCATACCTTTCCCGGCAAACTCGGCAAAGCGCGAACAATGCTCCAGATTTCGCCTGATGGCATTCAGCACTTCTTTGGAATCCTCTTGAGACACTCCTCTGACAAAAGCATCATAGATGGTATAGCATGCCAACGCGGATGCCTGTTTCTGAAACCTGTCTTCGTGATCACTTTCAAGCAACAGGGCAACCGGAAAATATCCTTTATGTTTGATGTAGGCAGAGATGAAATTGCATATTTTTTCACCGGTTTCAGGATAGACGGTATAAATCAACGGTAATGCGGTTTTATACTGATCCCACATTGTGGCAAAATCGAAAAACGCATTCTTGACGCCAAGGTGTTCAAAAGGCGAATCGCCGGAATATTCACCCGGTTTAATAAGCGCATGGTAAAGACTGGAATAAAAAATTTCTTTGTCCCCGTCTGAACCGCTGTCAACTTTGATGCGTCCAAGTTGTTCTTCCCAGACGTCCTCCAGTGAAGATCGTTCAGTATCAAAGGACTTAGTTTTTTCCTGGTTGGCAATCGCATTGCTCAAACTATGGAAAGAAAAACCAATTTGCAGCTCACAAGTCAGGCCGACATTGAAAAAAACGACTCCGGTAAAATCCGGCTTTTCTTTATTTATCCCGCTTATTTCAACATGATGAGTTCGACTTTCATTTCCATTGCAAAATAATAACGGCTTACCGGATGAACAACTGACGCAGAAAAAAACGGTGATTCCGCGGATGGTCACTTCCCCGGTCACCCGGTTGAATTGATCAATGCAAAAATAAGCCTGCTCCGGGACTTCTTTAAAAATCTCATGGTCCAGAGTCAAACCGCCGTGAAGCAGATCTATCCTTAGTTTTCCGGCTCTCTTATATCGGTGAATTGCGGAACGTTCCGCGGCCGTCAGTTCAAACTCAATGAAATTTTCAAACCTGGCAGTATAGTAACCCGGTTGGGCAAATTCCTCATGCAGTCTTTGGACATCCGGTTCCGCGACATGGTTCTGATCCGCAAATAATGGCGTGACTTTCAGGTAATTATAGAAAATTTGCTGATTGCCGATGCCGCTCGGATGAAAATGAGTTATACCACTGGCGGAATTAAATTCCAACAGTTTTTCAGGCACATCCGTACTTGATACGGAGTTTAAGCCGTAACCGGTCGGATACATGCCGGAATACGGGCAAATCGAAATCATCCCGAAAGGCCGGCAGGCTCCCGGATGAGTATTGCCGGTCTGCGCCTTGAGCCAGTTCCAGTGACGGGCAACCCCCCGGGGTTCAGGCAGGTTAACGGTCCCGTTGCCATGGAAAAGGTCAACCATATCGCTGACTTTGTGACAAGCGGCTATCTTATCATTACACAACATTTTTTCTTCAGGTTCCTTATTTCAATTTCAAAGTAATATTCTGTTTTGTTCCGGTTGCCAGTTCCGTCGCCGTCAGATTCAAGCTTGAATATTTGCAATTTATGCCGACGGGATATGATAATTTGTACCGTCCTTTTTCAGCCAGGACATAGTCGGAAAACACTTTCCCGCCTTTGTTGCTAACAACAATCCGCAGTGGAATACCCGCGTCAATAACTTTTCCGTCCGGACCGGTAATTTCGATACCGGCCTTGACCGGCTTCCCATAGGAAAAGTTTGCGGGACCAGCAATTTTTACCGCCTTAACCCGGTTGGGCAATACCGCCATTAAGCAAGCGCCGCCGGGAGCGATTTCAAGCGCGACCTGTGAATTGACGGCCTTGCCTTCGCTCAAATTTATTACGGTTTCTCCGGACTTTAGGTTATTGAACGCGGCATTACATTTGACCGTTTTATTCAAATCAAGACTCACCAGCATGAAATACCTTCCATTATCCAAAGTGAACTCGGTCCAGACAACCTTATTACCGCCATTAACCGTCAACGGCACCATCCCGGCGCACTTTTTCAAATACGCCATATCGAGACCGTTATGAGCTCCGGAGAATTTCACTTTTGAATTTTTGTCGACGATTACTTTTCCATTATCGCGAATGTATTGCTTAATTTTCTCAGCAACGCCGGCAGGCATGTAATCATTGTCAAAGACAACCAATCCCCGGTAGTTTTTAAGAATACCGCTTTTAACTTCACCATCACTGATGAAATCAACCGGAACATTATTCTTTAAACATTCAAGATAAAGAATGTCAAGCCCCTGGCAATACCTGGTCATTTCAGACAAAGCCCATTTAAAGGAGGCGTTGGTGTACGACATCAGAATGGCAATCCTTCCCGGCTGCTTGCGCCACTTCTGAACCAACGGACCGAATTTATTGGCAAAGTTGGCGAGTTTTCCAAATTCATCCCACGGCTCAGTTCCCGGCAGGGAATTATAGTCATACCAGATAGTCCCTTTGGCGCCTCCGGCAATCATGCAGTAGAATTGATTGCGGATCATTATTGCCATGGTATGAGGATTACTCACATAACCGCGATAGTCGGTGCTTTGCCCGGTCGGCCACAAGTCCTTATCACGGTTGCCGGCCACCGCTTTCGCAGCGAAAGGCAGATGCATATAAGACGGCCTTGCAACATGCGGATAGTAATAATAAACAATCATTGAAGTTTTACCGAACTCGTCTGGGGGATTCAAGGCCCATTGCGGGTCAAAGGTCATATTGGGATCACCCAGAATATGGCAGAATTTAACGTCTGGAGCAACTTTTTTTACGGCATTATCGTCAAGGTATCCGAAGGTATCGCCGAATACATCCTTGCTGCGGAAGCGCATCCATTGAATCCAGGCATTCGAGTCGGGAATAATGCCGCCATTTTTGAGAACCGCCGGATCAGGAGTAACGGGAGCGTCATGACCGGTTTTCTTTTTGAATGCCGCCTTACAGGTGTCGCAATAGCAGGCAATCATACTTTTTCCGGGTTCCCCGAACATCGCTCCGTCATCGTAACAAAGCATACGCTTTTTGTACCCGGGAAATTTCTTCATGAGCTCAAGATCCTTGACGAGATGCTCCGCCGCAAACTTACGGTTCGCCTCATTTAAAAAACATGGAGAACTGCTGCGTTTGCCGTAATGGTATTTAGGAATTGAACCGTCTTTCAAGCGCATTTCACGGTCGCCGGGAAGCTTGCTGCGGATTAGATAATTATGCGCATAGGAACGCGGCAATAATTTCAGCCCATGTCCGAAAGCTATATTATTCATTAGAACAGCAGCCGAATTATTGGCCAGGTAACCGCAATCTCCAAGCTTACCTGCTATTGTCGAGGCTATCATATTTCTCTTATACATGGTCGAGCCATTGGCGGAATACAAAGCAATCGGCAGTTTGCCGCTCTTTACAGGAAGAAATTTGATTGTTTCAATACAGGTTTCCTTCCCTGAAACAGCGGTCAACTCATAATTCCCGCACTTTAATTTTGCAGTCGGCAGCAAAGCTTTTATCTCAGGTTTCAGGGCAAAACTCTGCTTGAAAACGACATGTTTGTTTTCAGTCAGAGTCACCGTTACCGGAGAACTTATTCCCGCGGCGCATTTAAGGGTCATTGGAACATCGGAACCCTGATAGAAATTTGTCACAGGCATGGCAAAGCTCAATTTTTCAACGACAACCGCCGGAAAATTTTTCGGTGCTTTAATTGGTTTTCCACGGAAAAGCGCGAGACAGTAAATATCCTGCAATTCCTGATTGTTTGACGCGTCAGTCTGGTCCGCACGGTAACGGATAAAACCGCTATACGGGAATTTAATATTGTAATTTTTAAAGAATGTGCCGGACTCATCTTTTTTGTCCGATTTGGACAATGATAAAGTAACCCCCTTGTCTTCCGTCAATCTCTGGGGGGTTTCATGCCTGGCACGAAGTCCCCACTTTTTCCCTTCAGCAGTGATTTTTACTTTTACGTGCTGATTATACTTAGCGTTCTCAAAACCCAGGATTGCGGAACGGACGGTTCTTTGTTTGATAGGCCAACGCATAGCATTTCTGGTATTTGAGGTAACATTATGAAGCGGTATATTCCCCGGCCAGACGATTCTGCCTCCGGCATAGAGATATTGTTTCATGGTCACGTCCGGGGTCTTAAAAGTCTCGACAATTTCTTCAGGCGCGGCGCCGGTGGTCAGTACGCATACCGAACCGTCGGCCCCGGATTTTATCTTTTTCTGCATCCAGGTTTTCAGCTCTTTAGCATCAAGCGTTTTAAAGCCGTTATTTTCAAGGTAAATCTTTATGCGTTCGGGTTCTTTAACCCAGAAAAATTCATGTTTTTTATCATAATAAACAACTTTGTCGTTCATGGCCGGAGCCTGCATGGCTTCACCATAGAGCTTTTTAGCCGCCGCCATCCATTTGCCCCGGTCTATCCGGGGGGGAGGGCTGAATGATTTCTCAACTTCAATCTTATCAAACCAGGCATAAGACTTTTTCCCTGAACCATCCCTGACGCCAAGAGAAACTTTGGCAAACCGGGTGCCTTCCGGAATCTGCACGTAACGCTCCCTTTTAAACCAGTCCCGGTTTCCTTTTACATGAACAAACATATAAATCGGCCTTTTAACGCGAACAGTTTTCCTTCCATCCTTTTTGAAACACTCAAACACGAAACGGCTGTCACCTGCGTCTTTGATTTTTGCCCAGCCGCTTACCCGATAAACAGCACCCGGCTGCACTTCGATTATCTGGGTGGCTCCGGTCCAGACTTTAGCATCTGTATTTTCCAGCCTCAGACTTTTCGGGGCCTTTGCCTCTCCGTCAAGTTCCTGACTCTTGAAACATTTTTCATCGCTGAATACATTGCCGGAAGTCCGCCAGCCTGTTGTTCCTGAATCAAATTCCCCGTTCCGCAGCTTCGCATTAAGCTGTGCCTTTGCCGAAATTTGTATGAATATAAATAAGGCTAATGTTATAATTCTGATCATTTTTTTCCCTGGTATGAATTTTATTTTTTATTAGTGACACAAGCAGTCAAGCAGCCATTGCAGTTTTTGCGTACAGCGTGCCTTGGCAACGATAACATTCACACATATGTTTTTATATTTTTTCACATATCAACGGTCACGGCTCCACCAACCGGAAGAGCGGTGCGACTGGTATTCCAGTTCGCCATATGGGGCATTGTCAACGTGCGCATCATAGAATAAAATATTGCATCTGCCGGAATGCCTGACAATCCATAAACGCTTATCATATTTTGACCTTACCGCGTTGGCATTCTTTCCCGGTGGCGTTGTTGTCGGGTCCCCGTAGGAATCGGTGATTAAAATTGATTTGGAGGCATGGGGTAATCTGGAAATTTTAGTATAACTATATGTAAGAGCGGTCCAGTCATCGTAATAATTATATCCGTAACCGCAATTATTATTTGGAATTCCGGTCTTCGGTTTGCGTCCGGCCGGGTACTCAACGACTCCGCTGGGACAGACATAAATATCGCCCTTGTTCAAGTAGCCCCAAATTGCCCCGTACCAGTATGATTCAAAATCGCTCCACCCCGGAACCTTATGCATTGGATAATATCCGTCATAATCAGCGGCATACATCTGAAAAGCCGTTCCGATCTGCTTGAGTTTTGATACGCAATTGATCGCGTGAGCTCTTTCCCGGGCTTTATTCAACGCCGGCAGCAGCATGCTGGCCAGGATTGCGATAATCGCGATCACTACGAGCAATTCAATAAGTGTGAAAATTTGCTTTTTTCCGGAATCACTTTGAATTGTTTTAATACCTTTCATCGTATTTTCTCCTATGTTTGTTTTCTGATTGCCGGCTGATTTTTGAATTCTAGATAGATTATACTTTGATGACGGATTATAATCAAGACAAATATTTAGATAAACATATGATATCTTATCAAAAATATAATATTATCTGTATAAACACTTGTTAAAAGATATTATTTGACTATATTTATTATATTGTTTCATTACTTTCACGGTCAAAATAATTATCGCGGAACAGATCACGGCAATGCTGAAATACGATGATAAAAAACTTTATTTGCATATGGATGACGGTATCTCCAAATTATGGATTCCGCGCTATAATGACAATTATTCTCGCGAATATTTTCCGGACCCTCAGCTTGAGAGTGTCGAAAAATTACCCCTGCACTTATACTTTGTCAATGAGGAGTTTTGCTATAAGGATTACTATCGCAAACGGGAATGCTCGAACGTTTTCTCAATTGAATTTGTTTTGGAAGGATCAATGCTTTTTAAGCAAAGTGACGCTGAATTCAGAGTTATGCCGGGAGATATTTTCTTTATTCACTTGAATCAGGATGTGGAATATATGACCGGACCGGAAAACTGCTGTCACCGTTTGGCGTGCTGCATCGGCGGCAACCAGTTGATGGACCTTTTGACCGCCACTCATATCGTTGGCCGTTCTGTCATAACCCCGGAGAACAAAGAGCACGTTGAATCCATTATGCGCAGCTGCATCATCGAATACCGGGAGCGCCGTGAAAATTTTCGTTTACGCGCGTCTGTACTCTGCTATGAACTGATGCTGTTACTTGGACAGGATATTCGATCTTCTGAACAACCGGTAATCCTGAGAAAGTCCATTGATTACATGGAACATCATATTTCCCGCAAAATAACCCTGAAACAACTTGCCTCCGCAGTCGGGACCTCTTCAGCGTCTCTTCACCGGTTGTTCCAGGTTCATCTCAAAACGTCCCCCATGCATTATTTGATTGATTTAAAGATGAAAGTGGCAAAATCCCTTTTATTGAATACCAAATACCAGATCCAGGAAATAGCCAATCGGACCGGCTATTCCAATCCGCTTTATTTCTCTTCTGAATTTACCAAGCATGTTGGAATTTCCCCGCGTAATTACCGAAAACATAAACTTAATGGCTGACAATCCGGATATGATCGCTCAAGTTTATTTTTTACACAGTAATCCAATACCGGTGCAGCTGGAACCATTAATTTGAAATGTGGAAAAAAAGAATGTTGCGCAAATAATATGATGTACTGATGTTTTTATTTTTGACTTTAATCTAGCTCCACAATCAACCCAAGATGTTAATTGCTAAATTGTTATGATTTTATCATAAATTACATGCTGATTATTTATGATTATCAAAAAAGATATATATCAAGAAAAAACAATATACGTTGAATGAGGCGAGGTTTAACTCTCGAGAAAAAGTGACACATTACTTCTACCGCATAAAGAGAATCCCTCAGTCTTTTCCCAAAGGTAAAATATGCATTTGCATAGCTGAAAATTGAATTTGCCATAACACTTTTGACCTGATCGTTCATCCATGGAAGGCGAGAGTCTCTCGAGCCGCCCGGCTGCGCGGCATGTCCGGCTCAAGAGACTCTCGCCTTCCAGAAGTTTTCCGCCATGATTATTCCGTCCAGAAAGGTCTATATCCGTAAATGCTTTATGGATTAAACTCAGGAGAAAAAGGCATTACCGCCATAAGGCAATTAGTTTAATTTTTTCATTTTAAGGTATTGACAAATTCACAGGATTGTTGTATAATAAAAATGATAAAACGTTTTATCAAACATTTAATCAGGAACGGGAATCAATGGTAACGCTCAAAAATATCGCAGAAAACACCGGGGTATCAATTGGCACCGTATCCGCGGTTTTGAATAAGAAACGCGGTGGAATACGAGTCGGCGAAGCGACCCGCCTGCGAGTTATGGAAGTTGCACGGCAGCTGAATTATAAACCCAATACTATCGCCCGCGGCCTGCGAACCGGTCGCTCCTATCTGATCGGCGTGTTAATTTCAAGTCAAATCAATACTTCTTTCGTTCCGGAATTGATCCAGGGTATCGAGGAAGTCTTGTTTGAACAACATCTCGGCATGCTGCTGCTGACCTATAAAGACGTAGCCTCAATGCAGCAGATGGTTGACTTTATGGAAATGAAACATGTTGATGCTGCCATTGTCATCCCTGACGCACGCGAAGAATACTGGCCGAGTTATATAAAAATGATGAAGAACCATCCAACCGTTGGAGTGGGCGGTTCAACCATCGGCATAAATATGCCGCGCGTTCATGTTGATACTATGAAATTGATCCAGACCGCAGTTGATTATCTTCGTAAACTTGGGCATCGGGACATCGGAATACTCGGCAACAAAAGCAAACGGCACCAGTGCTTCATTCAATATATGAATGAATTGAAAATGCCGCTAGATCCGGACCTGCACCTGTTGCAATGTGACGATTTTGAATCCGGCAGGGATGCCGTAAATATCTTCCGGGCAAAAGGCAAGTTACCTTCCGCGGTATTCTGCTACAGTGATGAAATTGCCGCCGGTTTTATTTCCGGAGCAATTCATAACGGGATAAAAGTCCCGGACCAGATTTCAGTCGTCGGGGTCAACGACTCTGATATCGCAAGTATGCTGACTCCACTGCTGACATCAATCGGCCAGCCCAAAGCGGAACAGGGAATACACGCGGCAAGGCTGGCTTTGGATATCCTGTCGGGTAATAAACCCGAAAACGACCAGGTAGTACTCTCCCCTTACCTGGCAGAGCGGGAGAGCTGTAAACCAGTAAATAAGGAGAACTGATCGTGATATTAACAACAGAATTTCCTGTTTATAAACCATAATTCGAAAGGACCGGAAAAATGAGTCTCAGAAAAACCGCATTCACACTAATCGAACTCCTGGTAGTAATTGCCATCATCGCAATTCTCGCCAGCATGCTGCTTCCAGCCTTGAACCAGGCTAGAAACAAAGCCAGAGCATCCAAATGCATGAATAACCTGAAACAAATCGGGCTTGGTCTGGCGCAATATGCCGATGACTACACCGGACTGTATCCCTGCGCCGACGGTAACGGCGGGCAGTGGACCTGGAAACTTTCCAACAATGATCTCGGATATATCAATGGCTGGGGAACTTTTGTCTGCCCCTCACTACCTCCGGCTAATAACATGAACAAAGGCTCAAGCGTCGAATGGAAAATTTCTTATTTGACCTATGGCCTGACCGGAACCTATCGTCACGCCTATTCGACCTCATACCCCATGGGACAATGGATGATCGATACTAAACGCTGCTGGACGCCAAGCCGGACTGAAGTGGTCGTGGACAGTATTTCAACCGTTCCCCCGTCCTGGGTCTATACCGACGGATTCGCGCCTAACGGTTCGACCTGTCAGTATTTTTATGTTGACAAGCGGACCGACAGCAGTATAAAAATGCACTTGCGCCATAATGACCGGACCAATATGCTGTTCGTCGACGGACACGTCAACGCAATGGGCCTGTATGACGAGACCGCACGTAATTATTACCTGAAGTCATACGGCATGCGTTCCTTACTTGCCGCCTACAATCCGTATGTCGGCAACCCGCAATAAGTTTGGAGAAATTTGCTGATAATGTTGGATGAACACGGGATACTGAATGTAAGGCCATACCAGTTGATGTGCATTATATGCAAGCTGGGAGCGGGAAAAGATTTTGACAAGAATGATAAGAGCAGACTCGCTGAAATATATCGCATTTTAGCCGATAACCCTCTGCAGATGGTAAGGCTATGCTGCAACGTTGATGCCGTATATTTCTATCAAAACCCGGGAACTACAGACGACTCCCCTGAAGGTGAATTGCTTAATTTGAAGCGTGATCTGGATATTATGCAGCGGTTGGGTTTGGTACCCGGTGATATCAGGCCGGCTCATGAGCTGTTCAACCGCCTGGCCAACGTTATTACCGCCAGTGACAATATTTGCGGCTATGCCAGGACAACTTCACCCGAATGGCGCGAATGTCCGGATGCCCACAGTGGAAACTACGGGAACGGCATCAGGAATAAAGTCATTGATAAAATTTTTCCGCCAAGAACAAAAGAAGATATCGAAGCAGTAAAGAAATTAGCGATAAAACAGATCGAAGAAGCCGATGAAATCAGATTGATTCCCATGCATTTCATGTGCCTGGCGTGTTTCCATAAAGGCGACAAGCAGCCTGTTCCGATTGAAGATGACCTGCTTTTTGAGGTTTGGGACAAAATCCGGCGACAACCGGATATTCCGGTCAGAATCGTCAGAAAAGACTGCATGGTATGCCAGAGCTGCGTTCTCTTTGACACGGAAAGAAAGATGTGCGTACGCGGCGGCAAGATCGGCGCCGAACTGCGTCAATTGCAGAAAGAACTTAATATCCTGCAGCGACTCGGCTTGAAATTCGGGGACGTTGTCCCGGCAAACGAGTTATTCACCCGGGTTTTCACAATAATCCCGGAATCGGATGAAATATGCGCGTATGGGAACGGTAAGATAACCGCCCCGGAATGGATGGTCTGCGGCAATGAATTTTACAGCCGGGGCCGTAAGGCCTGTCTGGGTATAACGGGAATATCCTGCGGGAAAAAACCTGAAAAGAGTACTAAGAAGTGAAGAAACAAAATTAATAACAAATAAAAATCAATCTATGACGGAAATCAACATGGCTCAAAACAACCAACCGAAAAAGAACCGGATTTACTTGCTGAAAGCAGCTGTAGTCGTTGTCTGCCTGGCGTTCGGCAGTGCCTTATTGGGAACTGATTATTGCGGGGACGACGGCCGGAACGCTGAATGGTACGGACTCAAAGGCCGCGCCATAAAGGCTCCGGTAATTTCTTATGCAAATAACGCGGTCAAAGCTACTGCGGTTGTCGACGGACCGTATCAGGGCATCGGATGCAGTCTGAAAGAACCGGTTGACATCAGGAATTGTTCGGCAGTCGAGTTTGAGATTAAGCAGGGGTACTATTTTAAACGGAAAGCGGCATGTGTTTTGCGGCTCGAATTTGAAAAAGCCGCCAAGGGGCCGAAATATATTTACCGTGACTTCAATTCCGGCACCGGGGAATGGACGCCGGTATCGGTGCCGCTCGATCCGCACGCCTGGAAAGCGTTCGGCCGGTTGGACGTACAATACCGGAAGGTTATCGGCGTTGGACTGTATCCCTATTCCGCCATGGGCAATAAAGACAAGTTTATTGAGATTCGCAACCTGAGGTTTGTCCCGAAACAACAGAAAAACACCAATATCGGCGTCAATGATTACCAGTATCTGGTCAAACCGACCTCCGGCGACAGCAACGCGAATATTTTAACCGACGGCAAAATCGATCCGAAGCAACAAGCATTCTGGCGTCAGTACGAATCCGCGCCGGAAATCGTTTTTGATCTTGGCGGCATCTTTCTGGTCGACGGGATTAAAATCGACGCTTTCGCGGCGCCTTCGCATAATATCTCGAATATAACTTTTCTGTCCAGCACCGATCGAAAAAACTGGGTCCCGGCCGCAACCATTGAGAATAAGGAAAAAGGCATCCAGACCAAACATCAGGTGATGCAGATTTCCGACCGGAAAATAGCCGGAAGATATATTAAAATGCTGGTACAAAAGGAACGTCCGGACCATAAAGTTTACATTTCGGAAGTGACTTTTTCCGGCCGCATTCCAACCGAAAAAGAACTTCAGCAGGCGGTATCGGCCAAATATCATATCGGTCCGCCCATGCCGGCCATATCTCCGGGAAAATATGTAACGCTCGAAAAATCCGGCCTGAAACTCAATATCTGCCGTGAAAACGGAGTCGTCAACCAGATGACCGGAGACAATAAGGTGATCGTTGAGCGAATATATGACAAATATACGTTATCCTATCTTAAAGACGATATTGATACGGACTCTTATTCCGATAAAGTCATAAAGGTTGATAAAACGGCCGACTCCATTGTAATTACCGCGGTCAACCAGAAATTGCCGGGCGTCAGGATAACCAAGACTTTCAGTATTAAAAATGGTTCCCTGGCCCGGAAACTCCAATTCAAAGCGGAGAAATTCAAGGGCAGAGCCTTCCTTAAAACCAAAGCCGTGGTAGTGCTTAACCGCGAATTCCGGAAAGACGGCATTTACGAAACCAGCGGCGCGTCCCATTCACTGGAAAGAATGTTTTCTTCAGAAGTGATCACTACCGTCAAGGCATCACGACAACCGATGCTGAGTTTTGAGTTACCGAAGCAGAAGTTGACCATGCTCCATTACCGTTTCAGATACAACAATGACTTCATCTATTTTGACGGGGTTTCAGAAAATGAAAAAAGTACGGTTTTCACTCCGACCGGATGGGAATTCACTTCCGCGGTCTTCCAGTTCCGTCCGAATACAACCTGCTCAGTAACCAACCGCATGGATCTGGTCAAAGGCAATCTTTATGACGCCTATCTGCATTACATCAACCTGCCTGAACCGCAAGAATTCCGGGCCGCGATCCGACGGCCGGAATGGCTCCGGGATATCGCCGTCAACTCCGCGCTGGGCTGGGACGGTTTATGGCCGGGTTCGGAAGTACGCCGAATGGGCCGTTTTGTGAAAATGTTGAGCAACGGTTATATTCTGGAACCGGGAATTTGCGATATGGACTTTATCTGGGGCGAATTTCCGACAAAAGGTGAGGTCCGCAACTGGTTCGGCGGCAAACAGACCCCGGCACAGTTGAAAGCTAAAATCCAGCGTCTGAAAGCCCTGGCTCCGGGCCGCATCAAGATAGGAATCTACACCTGGCTCTGGAGTGCGTTCCCGTACTCGGAACCGTGCCGGGAGCATCCGGAATGGTTTGTCTGGAAGCACCGGAACGGCGCGGACGCCAGCTGGTTCCCGGGAGTCAATCGCAATTACATGCGTTTCTGGGGGATCAAGGAATCACGTGACGACGCAATGAGGCGGATTGTCGAAATGATGAATTACTACGGATTGGACGTATGGTATCTCGACGGCGGAAACTCCGGCGGCTATACCCGCGACTGGCAGACGATGCGGCAGGACGATCCACTGGGCGCGACCAAACTCTACAAAGCCATGCGTAAAGAAATCAAGAAAACCGATCCGAATCGCATCGTTTTCTTTAACGCCCCCTGCAACCCGCTTGGTGACCTTGGATATCTGGAGTCGTTCTCCGGAGTAATGACGTCGAAATGGCGCAAAGGCGCGGCCTGGATGTGGAAATTCAAACTGTTCCAGGTCAATGATCCGCTGCATAAGCCGTTGTACATTTACTGGTTGCCGGGGGTCGAAGGCGCGTATGAAAATTATATCGTCGGCCTCGGTATGGTCCCATCATACTGCAGCCGCAAGATGATGGCGAAAGATGTTCCGTATCTGACGGCCCGTTATGAAAACCGGATGGCGGCTCTGGTCAATGGACAGGTCCAGCCGGACTGGCGCAGCGATCCGAACACGTTAATGGAATGCTACGCCTTGAAAAACGGCGCGGCCGGACTGGTTTTCATCAAATCGCACGCGCAAAAGAATACGGCTGAAACTATATCGACCCTGACCGGCCCACTGGGTTTGAGCCGGGACAAAGATGTATATTCATGGTGCGTCACCGTCCGCAACGCAAAACACTGGGACGGCCGTTTCGGGGAACCGGAACTAACTGCAATCTATAGTAAATCGCAATGGGCTCCGGACCGGGTCGCCACGGTCGACTTTTTCCAGAAGGCAGAAGTCGGGGAACGCATGTCGCAAGAATTCCAGACCGTTCCCGGTGAACTTAAACTATGGGTCTCCACCCATACCCCGGCATTCATCTGGAGCACCGATCATATGCGTACCCAGCTCTGGCTGCCGGAGCGTCCCAAACTTAAACTGTCAGGTTCTATCCGGCAAAGCAAAATATCCATCAACGCCGACTCTCAACTTAATACGGCGGAAATAGCGATAATCATACCGCCGGGAAAAGTACCGGATAAGGTCAGTTGCAGTGGCCGCGACCAAACATTCTCACTGGTAAGAAGCGGTAACACTCTGTTGGCGATTGTCAATACAGGCAAGGGAAAAAGCGAAATTTCCGTAGCCTTGAAAGATGCCGTAGCAACCTCAAGCAAACCAAAAATTACTATAGTCGGCGCGGGTCAGTCAAACAAGGAAATCAAAGTGGAAACCGGCGAAGATTGGATTGGAAAAACACTCTGCGCTAAAATTGAACTTGACGGAGCAATCGTGTGGAATTCATCCGTCATCTGCCCGAAAAAACAATTTTCCCTGAGCTTGAGACTGCCGAAATCACTGCGTTCCGGCAACTATAAAGTCACGGTTTCAGATGCTGCCGGCAAACAGTCATCCACCATCAACTGGAAAATTAAAGGCGGCAAACCCAAAACCATACTGCCTTATGGCTCATTACCCCATCTCAAATTTAAGAATGAAGTAATCAACCGGAAAATAACGGTTAACGGGCTGGATATTCTCGCGAGCGGGATCGAATATACCGCCGGCGCGGGAGACGCGGTGGCAGTACCGGAAAAAGCATCAGTCATCGCCGGAATGCCGGCAATGTACGCGAGCCACTTCAACCTGGCGGCGGCCGGTTTGAAATTCCGGGCCAAACGTTATCTCAAACTCCGGATCTCAGGTAACTTTGAATATTTCAACCGGATCGGGTTGACTCCCGGACATCATTTTGTCAGGCATGGCCAGCCCTCATGCTTCGCCGGTATAATGCTCGATTTCGGCTCCGCCAAGGGGTTCAAAATACGGACGGCGGTCGGACTGGGCAAGATCAACATCAAAAAAGTCGATCCGATGCCTGACGCCTGGGGCCGCAAAAAGAAACCGGATTACTTCTTCGCGCTTAATGATTTTATTCACGGCGACAAGAAGAGCATAACCTGTTGGCTCGACCTCAAACAATTCGCTACTCCGGAAGACTGGAACGGTGAAATATGGCTGACCGCCATGGTCGAGAATATGTGTCCTGACCGGAGGATGACGATCTCGCTGCTGGAAACTTCAGGCACGCTGCCGACCGGAGTCAAGGCGGACATGCCGCATAACCTGGCCGGAGCTGCGGATAAAAAGGTCATCCCGTTTGCCAGAACGACCGGCAAGCTCAGCCTTGATACCAGCCTGAATGCACCCGGCTGGAAAACCGCACCCGAATATACCGGGTTCTCAATGCTGCATTCATCATTCAGGAAGTCAAGTCAGCGAACGAAGTTCAAGCTGGCGCGAGACGATAAGAATCTTTATCTGGCGGTTATATGCGATGAAAAAGAGAAAAAAGCCCTGAACTGCGAAATGGGCAAAATCGGAAAGCCCTGGCATTGCGACAGCGTCGAATTTTTCTTCACAATCGGCTCCGGCAAAGATATTGTTCATGCCGTAATCGACGCAGACGGCAATGCTTATCAGGCCGTCGAAGGGCCTGAAAAGGTCGGCGGCAAAAAGGTCAAGATCGACTGGATTAAATATGCCGCGAAACAATATCCCGGCTACTGGGTCGTAACCGCGGCGATACCGCTGGACAAACTGAAAATCAGCGGCAAACCCGGCATCTTGACCGGATTCAACGTCATGCGGAACCGGCTGAAAAACAGCAGTACGGAGCATTTGTCGTTTGTACCCGGCAAATCGTATTTTACCGGTCGTCAATATCAATTAAAACTAAAAGGAAATTAAATTATGCTGCCAACCTCGACTTACAAACCGCTTACCGGAACATTCGTCAGTCCGCTGCCCGGAGATACCGGGATCAACAACTGGGGTTTGAAAGAGTGGGAATATGAATTCAAACTCTACCAGGCTATCGGGATTGATACGGTCATCATTATCAATTGCGAAAAAGAGTCAGGCGGCGTTCATGTATCGGCCCTCGATCCACGCACCACCACCTGGCCGGAAGATGAAAATATCCTGGCGATGTTTTTCCGGCTGGCGGAGAAATATGACATGAAACTTTATGTCGGCGGCACCCAGGGGCTCTCCAATCTCTATAAAGGCTACTGGCAACGGGAAGTGGAAGATAATAAAATATATTATGAAAAAATGCTTGAGATGTTCGGTCATTTCAAATGTTTTCACGGACTGTATGTTTCAGTCGAAGCGCTGCCGTGGCATTTCAACTTCTGCGACATCGCAATCGGAACTGCCGCCGCCGCGCATGAACTGGCCCCGGAAAAGAAGAAAGTATTTTCCCCGACACTGTACGGTTTGACCGGCTATATGAACGGACATTATCCGCTGGAAGACTTTGAAAAGCTTTATGGCGACATGCTTCAGGCGATGTCCGGCAAACTCGATTATTGTGCCTGGCAGGATAAATACTTCATGCCGGATTGCCGCATGGGAGAAATCCTCGAGCCGGATCTGGCCAACTGGTATCGTTCGGCCAAGAAGATCACCGAGGCGGCCGGAGTGGAGTTCTGGGCGAATGTCGAAACCTTCCAGCGCGGTTCGCTCATGCCGGAAAAACGGGATTACCGGCAGATCGATTACCGTTGCCTGGCGGCAAAAATGCAAACCGCTTCGCAATTTGCCGATAAACTGATAACATTCGAGTTTTCAACCTGTATGAGCCCGAAAGCGGAATGGGGTTCCTCGGAACTTTTACTTGACAGATATTTGGAGATGGTCGGCCTCGATCCGGCAATTCCCCGCAATATAACTATTTGAAAGAATACATTTGTATGTTTGACAAAATCAAACTCGACGGCCCCGACTGGCAATTTAACTATTTACTCCCGGACGCCGTCCACAAAAAATCGCTGAAACCCGGAACCATCGAAAATATGGGGCAGTATTCCGGTGAATCTGCAAAAGTCTACCTGAGTAATTATGACATTTCGCACTGGTCGCGATGCACCGTGCCCGGCTGCGCCCGTTCCGCACTGCTGGAAAACGGCGAAATCGAAGATCCTTATTTCGGACGTAATGTCGACCGTTCACGCTGGGTGGAGGAATACGCCTGGTGGTTCCGGCGGGAGTTCGAGATTCCAAAGGAATGGAAGACCCGTAAGATTTATCTGGACTTTGCCGGACTTGATTATGAAGCGGCAATCTATTTGAACGGCATAAAACTTGGTGAGCATAAGAACATGTATATGCCGGCGCGTTTCAACGTAACCGGAAAACTGCTGACAGGCAAAAAAAATATTCTTTGTGTACGCTTGAATCCACCGCCGCAAGCCAGTCCGGGACACCGCCGCCGACAACCAGCCGATTTCGCGCTGCATCATCGCTGCCAATTGAGCTGGGGCTGGGACTGGGCCCGGCATCTGGTCCAGATCGGGATCTGGGACTCGGTCTCACTGACCGCCTTTGAAAAAATCGACGTTCAAGATTGCTGGATACGCCCCCTGCCCGCTGAAAATAATACCTGGAACGTAGATATCCAACTGGAGATCGAGTCCCGGCGCAAATACCGGGCGGAAGCGGAAATCGAATGTGTACCATATAATTTCATCGGAGAAAAAATCGTCCGTAATATCGGGTTGAAACTGGATACCGGGTTGAACTTGCGCAAAATTAAATTGGCACTGGAGAATCCGCGTCTCTGGTTCCCGAACGGCTATGGGGCTCCCGATTTATACCAATTAAAAATAACTTTGAAAACTGCAGGTGGCGTCGCCGCCGCAATTGAAAAAATCTTCGGCTGCCGGGAAATTACAATGAGCCGGAATCCCGGCAGCGCCGACGAAGCCTATCCCCTCACATTTAATGTTAACGGCCGCAAAATATTTGTTCGGGGCGCCAACTGGGCACCCGCTGACATGATGCCGGCGCGGCTGCGGCCGGAGGATTACCGGCGGCAGATTCGACTGGCGGCGGAAGCGAATTTCAATATTTTACGAGTCTGGGGCGGCGGCCTGATTGAAAAAGAAGCCTTCTACCGCTATTGCGACGAGTGCGGAATTCTAGTCTGGCAGGAATTCATGCACTCGTGCAGCAACTACCCGAAAGACCGCGACTACCTGGCGATTAAACGACTTGAAGCGGAATCAATCATTAAACGACTGCGTTCACATCCGTCCCTTGCCATGTGGTGCGGCGGCAATGAAATGATGTATTACGGGGAAACCCCGAACAGCCCGGTCCTGAAAATGTATAAAAGAATGGTCGGAAGACTATGTCCCGGAATTGATTATCATTTTGCCTCCCCGGACCTGTCGCGGCCAGGTGAACGCCATCACGGCCCGTGGAACTGGGAACAACATGAGTTTTACAACAACCATTTCCGCAACCTGGCCAGCGAGATCGGCTGCAACGGGATTGCTTCACCCGAATCGCTTGAAAAATTCATTCCGCAACAGGAACTGTTTCCGCCCGGACCGTCATGGCAGTATCATTTCGCGGTATTTGGCGGACATAAAGATCTACTGAAGCCGATGCGGCTTTTTGAATACCGGGATCACCGGGAAATGGCAATTGCCTCCCAGCTCGCCCAGGCCGATACGTTACGCTACATCATGGAACATTACCGGCGACAGGCGCCTCAATCGTCAGGCTGCATGATCTGGCAGTACAACGAATCGTGGCCGACCTGTGCGTGGAGTATTATGGATTTCTACACCCGGCCGAAAGCCGCTTACTATCATCTGAAGCGATCATGCCAGCCGGTTACTCTGAGCGTGAAAGATTTGTCCTGGCGCATTGCCGATGGAGAATTCAAAGGAGAGTTGTTTATTATCAATGACTCCGGCACAAGTATTAAGGACGCTGTCTGTACCGTTGAATTGGTTGCTGAAGATGGCACGATGCTGCTTCAGAAGTTGTATAATACCGGCATAGCCGGAGACGGCGTCGCGGTCCGGCTTGGCGAACTGCACTGCCGCCCGCATGATAACTACAATGGGATAGCGGTTCTTTTTCTACGAATCGAAAATAATGGGAAAACTGTTTTCAACAGTCACAACCTGTATTCGTTTGGCGACTTTAAGACCTTATTTAAACTTCCTCGTAAAATAAAACAAAAATTGACCCGGACCGCTCCCGGCGAATATGAACTTGAGCTGCATAACGCCGGTAAAACACCAATGATCGACATCCGGATTAAAGTAGACAATATCGAACCGCAATTCGTCTGGTACAGTGATAATTCTCTCTCTCTGCGTCCTGAGGAAAAAGTAAATATCAGGCTGCAAATTGACAAAGATGTAAGACCCGTAATAAGAATATGTTAAAAAATGTTTGTTTTTGAATTAATAACCGTGATAAAGGGTTGACAAATGCAGTTTCAGATTGTAGAATCATATCAACCTGAAACGATTAAGTCGATATCGAGCGAGAAAATAACTGAAACGATTAAGTATATGACCATACTAACCAACAACAGCAAAAAACCAACCCTGAAATCACTGGCAGCGGCCCTGAATCTGTCTCCGGCCGCCATATCCTATATCCTTAACGGGAAAGGCAAAGAGATAAAAATCAGTGATGAGACTATCGCCAGAGTCAAAGCCTACGCCGAAAAAATGAACTACCGCCCCCATAGTCAGGCGCGCAACCTGAGAATGGGGAGAACCGGGATTCTGGGTCTGTGCATGGAGTTCCCTGAACCGGTTACCGGCGACCTGATGTACAAACTGTTCCGTGGTATTTCCGCGACGGCAATGAAGCACAACCGGACAATCATGATCATGGACCTGGCCCAGGATGGAGTAGACGACGTGTCGGCGCTGGAACGTCTGGTTAACGGCAATGTCGACGGGATTATCGCCTCTTACCGCCCTAATCCGGCTTATCTTAAGAAAATTGACGAACTGATAAAATCCGGCTACAAAATCGTTATGATGCTGGATCATTACGGGGTCTGCAACTGCCCGTCGATTGACGCGGATCACAAAGCCTCGGCAAAGATGGCGGTTAAGCATTTACAGGAAAAAGGCTACACCCGAATCGCCCACCTGGGAAATCATGAACCGGAGTCAGTCGGAATGTTTATTTATGAGGGCTGGACTGAACAGATGCAGGCGGCCGGGATGAGTACAGCAGGGTTATATTTCCGGGGGCATGACACCGTTCTTGACGCAGGAATCAAACAATTGTTGAATATGCCTGAACCTCCTGATGCGATTTTCTGCTGGAATGATAAAGCGGCCGTGGCGATCCACCACGCGCTTTTCGACGCCGGTCGCCAAATAGAGGTCTTCGGTTATGATAACCGGGCCTTTGTCTACTATTTAAACAAACCTTTCAACAGCGTTGACTATCCGTTGGAGGAAATCGGCCGAACCGCGGTCGAAACGTTGTTGAATGGCAATATGACCAAACACAATATCTTAATCGAAGCAAAAATAATAGAAAGGAAGAAAGGTTGAAAACTATTTTTATGGTGAACATAAGCAGAACTAAAAGAAAGGTAAGGTTATGAAAAAGCAGACATTCACACTGATCGAATTGCTGGTCGTAATAGCAATAATCGCAATTCTTGCCAGCATGCTGCTGCCGGCCCTGAATCAGGCCAGAAATAAAGCCAGAGCTATCAAGTGCGTCAACAATCAGAAACAAATCGGACTGGGCCTGGCGCTTTACGCTGATGACAACACCGGAATTTATCCGAGCGCAACGGGAAACGGCGGTGACTGGACCTATAAACTTAAGACTCAACTCGGTTATATCAACAGTTGGGCTACTTTCATCTGTCCGTCGCTGGCTCCGGTCAATAATATGAATCTAGGAACCAGCGTCGAGTGGAAAATCGCCTATCTCACCTATGGTCTTACCGGAACCTACCGTTACGCTTATTCCGCGTCTTACCCCATTGGACAATATATGATCGACACCAGAAAATGCTGGGCTCCAACAAAAACCGAATGCGTTACCGACAGTATAAATACTGTACCGCCTGCATGGGTGTATACCGACGGATTCGCCCCGAACGGTTCTCCTGTTCAGTATAATTATGTTGAAAAAAGGACTGGTCGCGGTATCAAAATGCATATGCGCCATAACAGCCGGGCCAACATCCTGTTTGTCGACGGTCATGTCGACCCCATGGGGCCAAACGATGAAGTCGCGAGAAACTATTATTTGAAATACTACGGCATGATGTCATTGTTCACCTCATACGATCCACTGGTCGGGGATTTCAAATTCTAAGTACGGAAAGAAAATACTATCGGGAATATATGATTATTTTTTAAGTTGTCCGTATCGGCTTTTTTTGCCCAAACAGTGACAACAAAGGGGGTTTTCTGCCTGAATCACAGATTTTAAGCATTGTTGTATAAATAAACATATTAATTAATCGCGGTCTCTAATCTCAAATCGAAGCATTTAAAACAATATAAAAATATGCATGACCGCATAACCAATAATTAGAGGAATAAACATGAATAGATATTTAATTGCTGCCGGTATCGGCACAATAGTTTCAAGCGGCGTGTTCGCAGAGGGGTTCAGCAGTTTTAAAACTGCAAAGGAGGCCGAAGCTTTCGGATGGCGGCCCCGGGTTAATTGCACACTAAACACAGGCAAAGGCCCTGACGGCAGCGTATCAGTCGTCATTACCGCACAGAAAGGGGCCAAGAGATACAGCGGAGTGACCCTTTTCCAGAAATTCCCATTCAGCCAGGCTACCTCGAAGGATTACATCAGTTGCAAGGTGCGGCAAAATTTCGGGACCGGAATCTATCTTAATTTCGCCACGGCCAAGGGCTCGGTTTATGAGCATGTCAAGCTCCAGAGGGACAAATGGAACGACATTAAATTGAGCCTGGATTTTTCGAAATGGGAAAAACCCAAAAACAATAGATCCGCCAATTGGGCTGACGCGCGCAGTGTCGCTTTTTATTCTTCCAGTTTCAGCAAACCCGGCACCTACCTTGAAATAGCTGATTTAGAATTCACGATCGGCGGAAAAAAATATATCCCGAAAAGACTCGGCGCAAAAGTCGCTGGAGATGTCCGCAAACTCAAAGATTCGGCTAAATACAAATATTTGAAAACCGATTACGGAATTTGGGCCATTGACCTGAAAACCGGGATGACCGCCGGGGTCTGGAACCGGAAAAACGGCGAACAATACATCAGCCATCTTTACAGCAAGTATTTCGTCATGAACCTGAAAAAGGAATACAGCACAACGGAAAAGAAAGATCAGGTCCTCAGTTCCGGCAGTCATAATGACGTATTTACCATGAACTGCCGCAACGACGACCTGCCGGGCATAACCATTGTAAAATCCTTCCGGGTCGAAGGCCCAAGATTGTACCGGAAACTCGAATTTCTGGATAAAGGCGGAAAAATAATCCAGTTCGTCACCGTACGCAATGAAGTAACCTTCCAGCCTGAATACCGGAAAGACAGCTATCATCTTGGAGCCGGTTACATCGGACCGCTCACCCCGGTCGAAACCCTTTACGAACCGCACCGGGTAACCCGCTTCCGGCAAATGACCAAAGGAATGGTCCTTAGCAATTCCAGAAAAAATTACAGTTTCTCGAACTATCGCCTTTTCGTCAACAACCGCTTATGTTACCCCTGGTGGCAAAGCGGTATCTCAGGTTATGCGGAACGCGACAATTGCCTCTATTACACTCCACGCGGATGGGATATGCCGCTGGGGACATTGCGCCTGCTGCCGAATTCAAAATTTACGATAACCGATGTCCAGACGGTATTTCCCGGCTCCTGGTATGATTTTCTGGCTCAAATTTATCCAGAGACTCCCGCCGTCAAGGCCGATCTGGAAAAAATCCCGGAAGTCCCCGACTGGTTGAGCAACGTTTACTGCTGCCTTAACATGGAATCGAAAGAGCGGCTTAGCAAAATAGCGGCAATGAGCGATTCCGGTTACATCATGGTCATGATCTGCCCGACCGCAGGCTGGGGCGATTACTACGTCAACCAGGGATCTCACGGCTCGTTCGGCGGCTGGATTACCGGACCGGAGCTGAAAAAAACAATCGCTGACATCAAGGCGATTGCGCCTGACCGGATAAAAGTCGGAATCTACAACCTGTCTTCCAGCGCCACCTGGGAGTCGCGTATTTTCAAAAAACATCCAGAGTGGTTCCGCAGTAAAGACAAATACGGCAACAAGCAATTGCTGTTTCCCGGCTGTGCCGACAACTGGGCATCGATGATCGACAACAAAGACTGTTACAACGAACTGCTCAAGCAGTATGGTTTGCAGCTTGACTACCTTGGAGTGGATTTTATCTATCTTGATGAATCGAAAACCCACAATATCATAAAATGGGATACTCAGGAATGCACAACTGACGCCGACTGGTACAGTTACTGGCGCGACATGCAGAAAATCATCAAAAAACGCGGGGCGGATAAAGCTGTATGGTTCAACGGTCGCGGCAACCCTTACGGCGACGTCAACTTCATGGAAGCACGCAATCAGTTGCGTTACGGTTTCTGGCGGCAATGCGTCGGCATGGGCCTCGGGATGGAAACCTGGCTCAAAAACCGGCCGAAGTCACGCCTGATTCCGCTTTACTGGCATAAATCGGTCGATGATTGTTATATCAACCGGGTCCTGGCCCTGGGCTGGATTCCGAGTTTGACCTATGGCGACCCGGAAACCAAACGGGCGTTTGCAACAGCTACTTTGGAAATGGGCAACAGTAACCCGATTGACGCAAAATACACCCCGGACTGGAAACGCGACCCGGAAACCAAACTGGAATCATACGTCATGAAACGCATGAACGGCGAAGACGTCGTGATGTCGCTGATCAGTCACGAAGAAAAGGCAAAGACCTTTACTATCAATATCGACGTCAGCACCCTTGAACTTGAAGCCGGCAAAGGCAAACCGTTGAACATCTGGTATTATACCATCAAAAAGCCAAACGAATTTGCCAGGGGAAGCCTGACTGAAAAGGAAGTGAAAGAACTCTACCGGATGACCGGCAAACGCGCCGATCTGATATCTGAACCGGAAGTGTCCCGCAAGTGCAATTTTGACGGCGAACAACTGACGCTGGAGTTGAAACTGCAACCACAGACGTTGTACCAACTGGTCTTTTCCAGGATTCCCGGCGGCATCTACTCCATCGACGATCTGCCGGCCACCTGGTATTTTACCGGCCAGAAACAGTTACAACTGACATCAGGTCTGGCGGCCGATAAAAAACTTAAAATATCCGGAGTAAACCGGGCCCGCAAAGCGGAAATCATGCTGTTCTTCAATGCCTCGAATTTGCGGGTCAACGGCAAAGCGGCCAGAGTTCGGCTGACCAATGAGAAAGATCGGATACTGCAAGTTGTCACTGTTCCCCGGGGACGCTTTGAAATCACCGGCGACCTGATCAAAAAAGGCAACTTCGCACAGGTCAAACCAAACCGTGTCGCGGGAGGAAAATCAAAGCTTCTAACCGCTATCAAACCGGCTGAAGTGCATCAGGAAGTCCTGAAATCACGCCAGGTCGCCAAACAACTCGACGGAGCAAAGATCACCGCGGAAGCCATCAACATCTCCCGCTGGCGGGACCACCAGGGCCTGCAACCCGGCCTGTCGCCGTTTATCGCTAAAACGGACGCAAATAATCTGACCCTGCAAGCCGGAACCAGCCGCAAGATCAGCGACTTTATCGGGTTCTCATTCGCCGGATTTATGGTTGAGAATTTGCGAAAAGTCAAACTGCAGCTGGACAATACATTCTATAACGCGGTCTCCCTGCGCTCCAGGGTGTTCCATTTGCATCCATATAAAAAATCATCGCGTTATTTTGCCGGGTTTATGGTTGACTACCATACCTCGAAAGGCTGGAGCAAACGGGTCGCGTTCGGAGTCGGGGTTCTTCACGATAAACTTTCCTGTGCCGCTCCGCGCTGGGGACATAAAAACAAACCGAATCAATTGATCGATCTCGGTCCGATCATCGAAAAAGGCTATAAGACGACCTTGTCGCTCGACCTGGCCAAATATGCTCCGAAAGACTGGGACGGCAAAATGTGGTTTGGCGTCGGCACCGACTTTGTCGCGGCAGGCAGAAATCTCACCGTCAAATTCCTTGCGGCCAACAATCAGGTCAATGGACCGTTCGCCAGCGGTATCGATCCTCAGGATTTCCAGAAACGATTCAGAGAAGCGCGGGTTATCAAGGTTCCTCGCGCCCCGATGGCGCCGCTTGTCGATGGCTCCGCCGATGACGAGATGTGGTCGGCAGCGGCAAAGACTAAAGATTTTTATCTGGTAGGTGGCAAAGGAATTCCGTCGGAAGAAACCAGAATACAGATGTTCTATGACGATAAATATTTGTATCTGTCGGCCATTTGCGGTGAAACCGAAAGGAAGACCCCGATAACCGGAACCGGCTCTATCTGGCGCGATGACGAGATCGAACTTTACTTCGTTCCGAATCCGAAAGCCAAGCCAATCAAGTTTTATCAACTGCTGATCAACGCCGCCGGTGAAAAACTTGAACTGGCCCATAAACAAAGCGTCGGTCTGCGGGTTGATCTGAAATCACAAGTCAAAGCCATGAAGCGGAAAGGCGCCTGGCACATTGAAGCGGCCATTCCATTCAAATCGCTGGGCGTTGCCGCCCCGAAACCGGGCGATGTATGGCTGGCAAACTTCTGTCGTCACCGGCCTCCGGGCAAAAAGACCCCGGCTCAGCTGATCACCTGGTCCCCGGTTATGAAGGGATTCAACGAATATCGTAAATTCAATAAACTTATTTTTACCAAATAACCCGCATCACGCGAAAAATCAACGGAGAAAAAAATGTCCAAACCGGTAAAGCTTGAAAGATATGAAAGAAACCCGATCCTGTTGCCCCGGCCATATACGGCCTGGGACACGATCGGCTCATTCAACCCCGGAGCCGCGATCGATGATGACGGTCGAATCCACATTCTCTATCGCGCCGCCGGCGTTATGCCCAAAAACCCGGGCAGCAAATTCCATGTCGCCACCATCGGCCACGCGGTGACTGACGACGGATTCAACATTGTCGAGCGGTCGGATCTACCGGTCCTTGACCTTGAAGGAGAAAGTCATGAGATCTGGGGAATAACCGGCGTCGAGGACCCCAGAGTAACTAAAATCGGCGATACGTATTATATTGTCTACTGCATCACCGGCCACTGCTGGGACCGTCTTGCCCTGGCCTCGACCAAAGATTTCAAGACTTACAAAAAACACGGTCTGATCGTAAAAGACATGTCACAGCGGACCGGAGGTCTGTTTCCGGAAAAGATTGACGGTAAATATATTCTGATGCACCGGCCTATCCCGAATATCTGGATATCGAAAAGTCCGGATCTGGTCGAATGGGGCGAAGCAAAAATGATCCTGACCAATCAGGTTCTGCCGTGGTGCGCGGAGAAACTGGGGATTTGCGCCCCGCCTATCAGGACCGAAAGAGCCTGGGCCGTGATCTTCCACGGTAAAGACCGGCACTGCGTCTACCGGCTGGGTATTTTCTGGCTGGATCTGGATGATCCGTACAAAGTGCTGAAAATACAGGAAACTCCGATCCTCGAACCGGAAACCCCCTATGAAACACAAAAGGGAATTACCGGTAATTGTATTTACGCCTGCAGCGCGGTCATCAAAAACGGCACCGTATTCGTTTACTATGGCGCTGGCGATTCCGTCGGCTGTGTCGCCACCATGCCGCAGGAAATGCTTGAACTGCCGGATAAACTGTAAGTAAGGAATCAGGAAGGGAAAATCATGAATCAGCACAGGAAAATATTAGCTGGAATGTTTTGCGGAATTATCGCCTTGAGCGTTTTTGCAGCCAAACCGGCCAAAGAACTTTTGACTCCGGAAAATATGAAACGCTGGAAGAAAGATATTGCCGGCAGCTATCGCAGCGGCATTATTTTTGATCCGGCAAAACGCTTGATGCATTTCAATACCTATGACAATAAGGGCCATGTCGAGTTTTACGACAAAGAGAGCAATTACAGCGATTTCCGCCTTGACTGTGTTGTCAGTTTCAGTAAAATGCATAATAAATACAGCGGTTTCAATATCTTTCTTCGCGCCGGCAGCGGCAGTCGCTACTGGGTTTACTGGCGACCGAAAAACCGCGGTATGCATCCGATCAAAATCCGTTCCAACTCCAAGCCGGTATTTGAATACGACAAAGGCAAAAAAATGGAGATCCGCCCGGACGCGATCAAACTGAACAAAGACTACACTTTCAGTATCGAAGCACGGGGCCGGGTTCTCTGCGGCTTTCTTGACGGTAAGAAAATATTTGAGTTTGTCGACCCGATGCAAAAAGCCTTTTCATCAGGAATGATCGGTTTTGCCGGCGGCTCAAGCGACCTTACGGTTAAATCGATCAAACTGACCGATTTGAATGAGAGTGAAAAACTGCCGGTCAAATCCTATAAATATATCAATCCGCCGGAAAAAGGCGACAAGTCAGGAACCTTGCTGACCGACGGTAAGATCAATGGAAAAGACGATCAGGCGTTGTGGTGGCTGGCCACCAAAGGCGATCCTATCATAGTTTTCGACCTGGGCAAAGTTTATTTTGTCAATGGCGTCAAGCTCAAAGCGCTGGCCCCGCCCAATGCCAATATCTCCGCCTACCGGATACTTGGCAGTATCGACGGGAAAAAATATAAGGCCCTGGCGGGGGAAGTTAACGAATCGGAAGATTCCCGGATTCAGGAACAGGTTATCGAAGCCAAAGTTTCCGCTCTCGCCCGCTATGTGAAAGTAATGCTGTTCCGCCAGGCCGGTGATGCGACAATAAAGCTTGATGAAGTCGAGATTATGGGACGCGAAGCCCGCCCCGAGGACAAAGTCGCCGCCGCTAAAACCGGCGAATATTATACCGGGCCCAAAATCCCGGCCGCTTCTTTGACCGGAAAAAGCGACAAAAATTATTATTACCTCCAAAGCGGCGGCTTACGCGTCGCGATAGATCGCAAATGCGGCAATATCGGTCCGGTTTATAATTTGAAGACCAAAGAACGCTGCACTATGGTTTCGTATGATTCGTATTTCGCGGAAACCCGTAAAACGGCCAAAGAATACAGCGAAAAGGACAATTCTGTCGTCAAAACTGAGAATAAGGACGATATTCTTGTTTTGACCTGTCGCAATAAATACCTCAAAGACGTCGAAATAATTCAAACCTACAAACCGACCCGGGACGGGTTCAGCAAAACCACCGCGATGATCAATCGGGGAAGCCAAAAAGATCTGTTCGTCACCGTCAAGACCGGTGCGATCCTCGATCAGCAGTTCCGCCGGGACGGCTGGTATCTGGGCGCCGACCGCGGCCTCGGCGGCAGAGTCAAAGCGTCTCAGGTGACAATGCCGATGACCACAACCTGCCATTCCCCGAAAAACACCAAAGTCGTTCTGTTCATGAACTATCAGAAAAATTACGGTATTGGACAATATCGCTACGCCATGAACGGCCAATATGCCGATCCGGTCACCAGCCGCTATTATGAAAAGAACAACCATCCGCCGCTTTACACCGCCAACGGCTGGAAACTCGGTCTGCTGACTTTGAAACTTGCTCCGAATATTGCAAGATCGCTCGAAGTCCGCTGGAACCTCTTTTACGAGGATGAATTTAATTTCCTCAAACAATACACCTCGATCCCCGAAGTCGGCAAACTGTTCAATATCGCCAGGCCGGACTGGCTGCTGCGCCTGAAATCCATTGTTATTGCCAGCTCAAACAGTATGCCGCTTGGCAAGGGAGCCAATAAGGACCACTATCTTTATATTGTCAAACGTTCCGCCGACCTCTATGACGACGGCTATATTTATACCCTGCTGTGCAGTGATGACGTCTGGGGCGACTGGTATCAGGGCGAGCCCTATTCGCTGGGCTGGTGCGGAGAGAAAAAAGATAATAAATACCTGAAAGACCTGATCAAAGAAATTCATCAGACAATTCCTTCGATCAAAACCGGACTTTATACCTGGGCCTGGACCGGCTGGCCTTACTCGAAAAGCTATAAGAGCAATCCGGAGTGGTTTATTTCCCGCAACAAAGCCGGCTACCTGAAAAAGGCGTATCAGAACGGACCGATGAACTTCGTCCGCCAGATATCAGCTCGCGGCTGTATGGAAAATCTCCTGCAAAGCGCGGACAAAGTAATGAATTATTTTGACTCCGACTTCTTCTATATCGACGGCGGTGGCGGCGGCAGCAACCTGATCAACTGGCAAACCCTGGAACTTGATTATGATGTTGACTGGAATAATTTCCATTGGGGCCTGAATAAAGCGGCCCGGAAAAAGAGCCCTGAGTGCGTCTTCTTCACTAATTCCCGGAGCGAACCCTATGTTGATATCGGTTATTACGAAGGCATCAACAACCGCTTGAGCGCCGCCGCCTGGCGGGAATCCGGCGATGCCCTGCTGGCTTTGAAGATGCGCAGCAGCCTGTTTCCCAGAATGACCTTCCTGCCGATCTACTGGCGGACGAACACAATTCCGTATTTCAGTAATTACTGTATCGGTTTCGGGTTGGTGCCCGACAATGTCTATGCATCGCGTGAATTGAGAAATATTCCGTACGTCGGCGCGGCTTATGAAGCCAGGATGTTCAAATTCACCCCGGCCGACCTGGTTCCGTCATGGCGCAAAAATATTGATACCGAACTGGAGGCATACAGCCTGACTCACGCCCCGGCCGCGATCTTCTCGATCATTAACCATTCAAAGATTCCGATTCCGCAAAGTGTCAGCGCGGATGCCGCCAGACTCGGACTGGATAGCTCAAAACCGGTCTTCAGTTGGCTGCTGCGTATGATCCATCCCGATAAAAATAACCCGGGGATGAGCGAACGCACCGCGAAGAAAGTTTATCAGCAGTCACGCTGGGGCGTCAATCTGGCGATGAAGCCGGAATTCATCGGAATAACCAAACCGGATAAAGGACGCATCGGCATTAAACAGCAATTCGATCTCAATCTGCTGAATGTCGCGGTCATGAGCAACTGTCCGGCCGTGGTTTACTCCGCCAACGGAGCCCGTAAACAACTCTGGCAGCCGAACACCCGCGGTATCTCCGTCGAAGGCGGAATAGACATGGCAAAGCGGGTGATAAAACTTCAAACAAAGAAGAATATCACAGCAGACGTCAACGCCGCTGAATTATTGGTTTACACTCCAGCCGACTGGGGCGACTTCAAGGTTACCGGCGCAACGCTTGAACAACAGGTATATCTTGGGCAACAGCGTTTTCTGCTGCTGGCAGTCAAAGGTTTCGGGAATATCTCGATCAGCGCGCAGCCGGCAAAACCGCTTGAACTGACAAAACAGGCCAAACTGAAATTTGCTCCGGTCAATACACCGGCAAAAGTGAAACTGCCGTCAGGAACCAGCCATGTCACGGTCTACAATCTGGGAGTTCCGGTATTTTTCGGCAACACAAGCGAACTTAGCTTGCCGAAAGAACTGTTCTCAGGAAAATATCAGATTGAAGCAATTGCCGGCAACACCAGATATACCGGCGAACTAACCGTCAAAAGCGCCTGGAAATATCCCTATAAAGATTTCAAACTCAAACGTAAACCGGGGCAATTCGCGATCAGCGAAGTCAATCGTGAGGTTAAAGGACTGAAAATACTGCGTTCAGCTGAAAGCTCTTATGACGGCTACCGCCATCCGCTGTTTGCTGAAACAAATGCCGACAAACTGCAGTTCTCCGCCGGGTCGCCTGATTTCGCCACGTCGAAGTATGGTTATGCCGCGGCCGGACTGGAAATTGCCAGGGTCCGCTGTCTGCAACTGCAAACCACCAACACCTTCTTCCGTCACTGGAGTAATTATGATCGTGAAACCTGGCGGTCAGGGGCATCGGACGCCTTTGCCGGCCTGATCGTTGACTACCACACTCCCAAGGGGTACACCAAGCGCGTCGCGGCCTCTATGGGCCTGCTGCGCCCCGGTTCGCCTTCTCCGCATCCGCGTTACGGCCGGAAAAAGAAAGCCGATATGTTTGTGCGCTTGAAGGATTATATCCATTCCGGCAATAAAGCAAACTTCTCGCTTGATCTGAAACGCTGGGCGCCTGAAGACTGGGATGGACAAGTCTGGCTGTCCACGGCGGTCAATGGCGGCGTTTTCGCCGGACGGCGTATCTATGTTACAATCACCGGGACCAGTGACTCTCCTCCACAAGGCTTCCCAATGGACGCCGGAGAACTGGTTACCAGTAAAATCGTGCAACCCGTCATCAGCGTGCCGCTGGTTGCAGCTCCCATCAAAGTAGACGGAAAACTGGATGATCCGGCCTGGAAGAAAGCGGCCAAAACCGACCATTTCAAGCTGACCACATCCATGCGCAATCCGAAACAACCGACGCTCATGTATCTTTGCCGTGACAAAAACAATCTGTATATCGGCATGAAATGCAGTGAACTTGAACGTAAAGCCTATATTGCGGACAACGAAAAGATCTGGGCGCACGATGCAGTGGACATTACGTTCGCGCCATCACCGCAGCAGCGACGGTTTCATAAATTCGTCATTAATCATCTTAATGAAATGTACGAGGAGAATCGTCCGATAACTGAAAAACAGGTAAAATGGCGGATTCAGAAAGCCACTTCAAAAGGTAAAAACGCCTGGTATTTTGAAGCGGCGGTTCCGTTGAAGTATCTGAAGTTGAAAGATGGCGAAATTCTTTTCAATATGCTGCGGTATCGACCGGAAACAACCGGGGTCAAAGCTTCTTCATGGAGCCTGATCCCGCTGGAGGATTATCTGAATCCCAAATGGTTCGGAACCCTGAAACTCAAGTGAACATCGAACATCGAACATTTAACATCGAACATCGAATGAAAAATTGTGGGAACCGGGCTTTTTAACGGGGGTGCATATCCCTGCCGAACGGCGAATATGCCCCCCGGAATAACAATAACCAATTAGCCCAGTAAGGGCGACATATAAACATCCGGAATCTTATATGAAAGTTGATTTCAATGATCTGCCGCTGATTCGCCGGGGATGCGACTCCGGCGGCGGCGAATCCCGGCTTGTCCCGGTAAACTCAATAGAGGAATGGGAACAAAAAGCCGACGCTCTGCGTGAAATATTTATCCAGATGCTCGGAGAAACGCCATACCATGATATCGATCCGGCCCCGGAAGTCGTTTCGGAAGAAAACTGCAACGGTTATCTGCGCCGGAAAATCAACTATAATACCGGACCTGATGAACGCATCAGCGCTTATATGCTGCTGCCTGAAAAGATCATCGGCACAATCCCGGCGGTGCTTTGTGTTCACCAGACAGTTAACATGGGAAAAGATCAGGTCATCGGCCTTGATCCGACTCCCACGGGGCAGGATATGGCTTACGCCGAACATCTGGTGCAACAGGGTTTTATCACTTTTGCCTATGATATTCTGCCGGCAGGCGAGCGGGCTTATCCCGGAATTGAACCCTTTGACACCGGGCCGTTCTATGAAAAATATCCGCAGTGGTCCATCGTCGGCAAGGAGATTTTCGACGTCTCACAGGCTTTGAATGTGCTTGAAGCCATGCCGGAAGTAGATCAAGACCGGCTCGGCAGTATCGGTCATTCCAAAGGCGGCGGCATCACCATCCACGCCATGGCTTTCGACCCACGCATCAGGGCCGGAGTGTCCAGTTGCGGAGCCTGGCCCAACCGGATGTCCAAGAACCCCTGGCGCAGCGCCAGAGGCAGTTGGTGGGTCGGGTTGCCGCGGATGCGTCCGTTCTGTCTGACCGGCAAAGAATTCCCGGTACAACTGCATGAGCTGCTGGCGCTGGCCGCTCCACGGGCATTGATGAATATTACCGCATTAAACGATAACAAATATTCCCTTGAGGAAGCGCCGCTGACCGGGGCCGCTTATCTCAATATGACGGAGAATCTCAAAGCAATATACCGTTTGTATGATCGGGAGAGGTATTTTGAGAATATAACCCATCTCAACGGACACGGTTTTGTTGAAGAGCAAAGGACTCCCGCCTATGATTTTCTCAAACGTCATCTTTCTTTGAACCAGGAGTTGAACAATGGATAAGAAACTGATTTTCGAACGCGCCGTCGAGTGCGCCGAATGGCAGGTGCGCAATCAAGTAATGGATCGCCACGACGCCAACCGCGGACGGTTCATTCGCTCATACGACAAAGCCTCAGGCAGATTGATCTATACCGGCAACTGGCAAACCGGCGCTGCCTTGATGTCCCTCCTGTCAGTCTACCGCCGGACCGGAGACAAAAAATATCTCGAAGCGGCCGAATACGCCGGGCATTACATTATGTCGCTGCAAATCCTTGACAAGCACGACGAACGTTATTATGGTACGATCCGGGAATTGACTCCGCAGTCGATGGAATTTGATCCCCGGGACGCCACCACCGCAGCCTGGGCGCTGGTCTGGCTCTATAATTTTACCGGTGACGACGAATATCTGCGACGAGCTGTCCTGTTCGGGGATTTCCACCTGAAATACTGTATGCATGAAGGCTGGCCGCAATATTCATATTATATGGAAAAACAGTTTGCCAATTTCTACGCCCGAGGCTCGTTTCAGTCCGGGACCGGACTCTTTTATTTTGATCTGTTCATGGCGTCCGAAGATGCCCGTTATATCGAATTCGGCCTGCGCCCCATTGCGGAAAATTATCTCAAATATTTTGTCAAGGATAACGGTGAGATAATTCAGGAACGCGAAATTTTCACCTGGGCGCTTACCGAAGAAAGCCAACAGGACAATGTGTCGATCAACATGCACATGTTCAACGACGATTTCGGCGGCGCGATGCTCCAGACCGCAGCCGATA
>CAXXVV010000015.1:0-339998 GCA_963678305.2 Victivallales bacterium | reverse complement strand
ACTTCCTTTTCCAACATTTCTAATTACTAATTTCTAATTAATAATTATTTCTCCGTGGTTGGTTTTTTATGGCCGCAGAGTTTGCAGATACGGACGCGGCGGACGGCGCCGTAATCCTTGCGGGTGTAATAGACGGCCATTTCCCGGCCGCAACAGATAAAACCCTGTTCCGGGGCGGGATCGGTGGTGTAAACGGTCTGATCGAGTTTATCATCATTGACGGTAAAAGGGGCGGAATCTTGCGGTATAGTCGTTTTTGGTTTTCTTGGCATGATTAAATCCTTTTGTTTAATTATTAATTAGAAATTAGTAATTAGAAATGATAAATAGGTTATTTTTAACTTCGCTTGTTGAACATATTTGCAAAAAGATTATCAATTTCTTTTGATTTTTTACTTCCCATTTCATAGGCCTGATCAACAATCTTTTTGAGGCTTGTAGTTTTTATGGTAATTTTCATCTTTTTTAAAGGATGGGTTTTTCGTACACAGAGCGTTCCAATATTCTTCTTTAGTCATTTTTCACCTGCTTTCTTGATTTTTACTGGTAACTGGCAACTGGCAACTGGCAACTTCTTTGAATATTTCCTCGTAGCGGACGGCGATGAGGCGGATATCGTGATGTTGTTCGGCGAAAGTGCGGATATTGCGGGAAAGGAAACGGCGGAGGCCGGGTTCCTGTTTGAGTTGATAGACACAGCGCTGGATACTCTGGACCGAACGTTGACAGAACAGGGCGTGGAAGCCGGGTTTAAAAAGTTCGCCGTGGAAGCCGGCGCAGGCGGTGGTGACGACCGGGACGCCGCAGGCGGCGGCCTCCATCAGGGTATTGCTGCAGCCTTCGCCGAGGGTGGGATGAACCAGGCAGTGGATTTGCGAATAAAAGAGTTCGCGCATTTGATCGTGGGGGATCTGGGCGTCCTGATAGAGGGCGGTGCGGAGTTCGACGGAGGGTCCGAGATTGGAGACGGCGCGGCGGACGAAGTCGTAGCCCTTGTAATGGCGGTATTCGGGGTTGGAGATATTGGCGCAGAAGCCGACGACGAACGGGGAATCGTCGGGCGGCGGCGCGACGGGGGTCCAGGCGGCGAGGTCGAGGCCGCTGGGGACGAGGTGGACGTTGTCGTGAACAGCCTGGGCTATTTTATAGAGTTTACGGTTGGTGGCGACGAGGCAGGCGCAACGGCTCATTTCCCGGAGCAGCGGTTCAAGGTCGGCGGCATGGGTGAAGTTGTAGTTGCCGCCCATGCGGCAGACGGTTTTCAGGCGTTCGGTGAACTTTTTCAGCAGGGTGACGTTCTGGGCGAGGACGACGTCGGCTTCGCCGGGTTGGATAGAGGGTTGGTTGTTCATAAAGATCCTTTCGACGGTTAGTTCGGGTGACTGAGCGAGGATATTCCTGAAGGTGAGGCCCCAGCTCCAGGAATCGGTGAATTCGATTGAATAGACTTTCATAAAAAAGTTCCTTTTTTTAATTAGAAATTACGAATTAGAAATTAGAAATGTAGGATAAGGGAAAATATCCCTTATGAACCCTTGAAAATTTTTTTATACCGTTTTTGATATTTTTTATACTTTTTTTGTCTTTCATAATGTTCTTTGGTAAATGGATCTGCATTAAAACTTAATAAAGTTTGTCCAAGCCCCTTGATTATGCCCAAGGGAGGAGGCAATGGAATCGGTATTCTACCTTTCTTTTTTAACTTTTTTAATTTTTTCTTAGTTGGATAATAACCGGATAAATAATATTTTTTCATTGTATTTTCCCTTTCATTTCTAATTTCTAATTTCTAATTTCTAATTACTTAATCTTTCGTACTCGAAAGATTAAGCGGGGTTTCGTACCAGCGGTGGGAATCGAGGCGGAGGATAACCGATTCGCTGGCCGGGACGCCGGATTTAAGAAAATTGGGGCTGCAGACGACAGTCAGGTCGGCGGTTTCGACGGGGGCGTCGAAAACATGATCGTGACCGGGGAGTTTTTCCACCAGATGGAGGGTTAGATGGTGAAAAGCCCAGTCGCGGCAGCGGGTGATCCAGTTGATGGTCATTGGGTATGCTCCTGTAAAAGGGTGAAAAAGTGGTTATAGCCGGCGATATCCGGAAGATTGGTGACGACATAAACGAGATTGCAATCGGTTTCGACAAAACGGTTTTCGGTGAAGGTCCAGTCGGAAAACTCCTGGTAGAACCAGTCGGGGAGCGGAAAACCGTTGAGCAGCAGGATTTTTTCAGCGGCGGGAACGGTCTGGGCGTCGATCCGGAGGAGAATATCCCGCAAATAAGGATGAAGCATTACGCTGTCCTGGACGATGACGCAGATGGTGGCGGTAGTGTTGAATTGGTTTTTTGGTGACATGATTAAATCCTTTCAGATTAATTAGAAATTAGAAATTAGGAATTAGAAATGTTGGAAAACTTTAAAAAATTTTAAAATTTTAAACATTGTTCTATTTCTTCGTAATG
Organism: Victivallales bacterium; assembly: GCA_963678305.2. Classification (GTDB taxonomy): domain Bacteria; phylum Verrucomicrobiota; class Lentisphaeria; order Victivallales; family Victivallaceae. The sequence continues at coordinate 337,533 of CAXXVV010000015.1, read as the reverse complement.
GCCGATCTCTTTACCGTCCATTTTGCAGGTATAGGGCAGTAAAAGATTGCCGGGAATAAACGTTAGTTTGAAGCTATGTCCTTTAAATGAAAACTCTTTAGTCCAGAATTGTCCGGATATGCCTTTTGAGCTGGCATAAATCGGGGCGGCGCGTTTTAGTTGCCGGATGATCACCTTGATTCTCAGTTCCGCATAAGTTATATACCATGGAGTAATCTTTTTTTTCATTTTGGGTTCCTTTCGTTTTGTTTTTACTGGTAACTGGTAACTGGTAACTGTTAACTTTTGGCTATAACCCTTAATTGTTGATTAATGGTTTCAATGGATTCAAGACACCATATTTCAAGATATCCTCCCCATTCAAAATTTTTTGATTTTAAAACTATTGTTGTTAAATAATCTTCTGAAGATGATTCCTGAATCAACTGGATATCTGAAAGAGGAATCAAATTTATTTTATTATTACAATCAGTTACTTTTAAAAAATCATACATAGTTGTTTCCTTTCTTTTGTTTTTTTTTACTGATAACTGGTAACTGGTAACTGTTAACTTTCATTATATATTTTCTTGATGGCGGCGGCGAAGGCGTCGGGATCGGAATCGAAGATCGATTCTTCTTCGACTTTATGGGCGATGGAAAGGCCGATTGCCATGACCGAGGCAACGACGCCGTCGACCTTTTTCGGCGAATCCTTGCCGGGTTTGACGATTTTGACGTTGCCGGCGGGGTCCTCCTTGATATCGGCGTTGGAGATCATCCAGCGCAGGACGGGGTTAGCAAAGTGAACCAGGGAACGGGTCAGGATAAGGCGTTCCATCTGCTTAATCGGTTCGGACATCGAAAGGAAGCCCTGGCGGAAGGAGATCATCGGCAGGCCGTCGGTATCGGCCAGTTTAACCGAAAGTTGGGCGGCATTATAGGGGTCGAAGCCGACGCCGAGGACCTGATAGCGTTCGGAATCATCCAATAGATCGGTGCGAACCTGTTCATAATCGACGACGGGGCCGTCGCAGAGGTTGACATAGCCCTGATCGTGCCAGATCTGGTATTCAAGTTTCTGTTTGGCGGTGAATTCCGGGACCCAGAATTTGAGCAAAAGTGCGCAATAATCGGGAAAAAAGAGCGCTTTGGCGGTAATGTCGCGGGTATTTGATAGGTCGAGTCCGGCAAAACAGGGTTTACCGAGGAGTTCCGACGGGTCGAGGGTCTGGCCGGATGCGTCCCATTTTTGCAAATCCATCCATTTATGCTCCTGTTTGGTTTGTATGTTAAGATGAAGGCGTTTGAAAGAGTTTTCCTTGCTGGGTTGTTCTTGCGCTTTTTTTACTTTTTCTTCAAAATAAGATTTTTTAACGGTTATGTCGTAATTCGGGTTGGCGGCCTTCCAGGTTTTTTCACTGGTCCAGTCGGCTTCCGGGTCGGTTATCCAGAGCGCCGGCAGGTAATAAGGATCGTCAATAATGCCGTCACGGACCTTGATGGCGTATTCAAGCTCGTCATTACACGGCGAAACGCGGTCATAATCGGCGGTTGTAAGTGCTAATGTCAGCGGTTGAGTTCGGGCGGCAGTACCATTTTCAAGCGTATCAATCAATTCATCATTGGGAAAAACATGCAATTCATCAAGAATTAAGCCGTGAATATTCGGTCCGTGTTTAGTTTTCGCCTCACTTGACAGAACTTTCCAATATGATCCGGTAGTATCGAATTTCATCAGTTTATATCCCGGTAGAATCCTAATAAGTTCGTTAAGTTCCTGCTTATTTTCAACCATGTAACTGCCAGCCTCGAAAATTAATGCCGCCTGGTCCTTATCGCCAGAAGCGGAATAGACTTCCGCCCCCGGTTCGTCATCCGCAACCATCAAAATAATCCCGACACCGGCGGCTAGCTGGGTTTTACCATTCTTTTTAGGTACGTACAGAAAAGATTTACGATAACGCCGGGTGCCGTCGGATCGTTTCCAGCCGAAAAGATGTCCGATATATTTTTTTTGCCAGCGCTCAAGTTCGAAAGGTTTGCCCGCCCACTCACCTTTGCCGTGGGTCAGGTAGCGAGGGAAAAAGTCGCAGCAGGCATTAGCTGTTTTAATGTCAAAAGTGAAGGCTTTTGAATTACGCCACGGGTCATAACCCTGAATCGGTTCGAGCCATAGTTTCGGAATTCTCATTTAGTAATGCCTCCAAACGGATTAAGCGATTTGCCGCGGCTGATTTTTTCAACATTTGACCGGGAAACCGGAGTTAGACCGAACTCGCGGCAAAGATCTTTAAGTTGCTTGGCAAGCTGCTGTTCGTCTTTGACCCAGGGTCCGATCTTTTTTTCAACCAAGACACCATCTTTATCAAAAACATCATAATAACGGCCTTTTTCAATGATTTCCTGAGCAGCATTATACCAGTCCTGATAGGTTTTGCATAAAAGGTGAAAAGCAATTGCGTCGGTAGTATCGATCGTGCCGTTGTTATAGAGCATGGGTTCATAATATTCAAACATTTTCTGGCCAATTTCACCGAGGCCCTCAATTTTTGCGATCCGATCACCAATCTGATCCGGTGGATTTTTAGGAAGGCGGCTTTTGCGTTCACCGCGGACCTGCATTTCATTCAAAGTAAGTTTATTATGACCTCCTGATCTGCCTTTAACACCCGCCATCAGTAGTTTCCTTTTCATTATTGGCAATCAAAAATTCCCAGGTAAAGCCACGGCGATATGCCCCATGAACTTTCTTTTGGCAGGATTCACAAACCGACGCCAGATTATCAATATCAAAGAACAAATCCCGATCAACGGCAGCCTCAATAATATGATGAACTTCAGTTGCTAAATCACCACAAATGAAACAGGTCGGATACGTCGATAACATTTTTGTGCGCAATCTTTGCCATCTAGCAGAGCTTCTTAATTGAGCAATTTCAACACCCTCAGAACGCTTGATAAACGATTGACGTTTAAAGGTTTGCCCAGGAGCTACAAACTGCTTTTTGACGGTTGGAGTCGGTAACGTAAATTTTTTGATTTTGTTCATTTGTGCTATTTTTCTTGTTTTGCGGCGGTTTATTTGCTGTCATTTTTTTAAATCGAGTATGGTTTACGGTCTAGCAATAAAATCGTCTAGAGATAAACACCCCCCTCCTCTAGTTATTATTCATATTTAATTCATCATAAAGCCTTTACATGATTTATCATTTATTTTATATCTTTAATTAATCTTTATACTTTAAAGCTATCATTAGCTAATTTGTTTAATCTTTATTTCATTAGCTTTTTAATTTTTCTTAATCCTGCCTTCTCAACCTCAAAACATAATATTTCCTATAAGTATTATGATTTTGCCGATAAATTACCTCTTTTTACTAGTTTCAATCAACTCTGGATTATCATTCATATTGCCAATAATTTCAACTGAATCTTGATAGCTTCCGTCTTCCAGCTTTTGAGCGTGTAAATTCCATGGTTTATGATGCTGCCAAGCAGGATATAAAAGCCATATAGGTTGACATTCCTGTCGCCACTTTACTTGGAATGTTCCTTTATCTCCCTGAGAATATGCAACAACAATATCCCCCTCATAAATCAACTTACCGTTCTTATCCTTAAGCCCGACACATTGACCGACTGTATCAGGATCAACTATGCTGTAAACTCCCTGTTCATCAGTAATTACATGTATGTTTGTAGGATCAATAATAATTCTCTGTATGCCTGTTTTTTTAGGTATATAAGCATAATACCCATAAACCCATTCGCCATCATCAAGGCGTTTTCCTCTGAATTTAAACCTGTCCTCAATCATCTTTCACCCGCTTTCTTTCTTAATTAATTTCTAATTGACGCTTCGTTCTGGCGTTCCGCCAGCCTCTACGGCTTCGCCTCCGTCCTAATTTCTAATTGACGCTTTGCTCTGGCGTCCCGCCAGCCTCTACGGCTTCGCCTCCGTTCTAATTTCTAATTTCTAATTACTAATTTCTAATTACTTAAACACCTCATCCAACACCGCCGGACGCATCTCGCACGGATCATCAGCCGGACGTTCCGTGTATGCCTCGTATGCCGATTCGGTCTTATGTCCGGTCAACTTCATTGTCATGCGCTTGGCATAACGCATCGCCAACTTGATCCCCGCCATATTATCCGCCGCCACATTCTCCCGCCGGATATACGCGTTGAAGAACGCCGCCTCCCACATCTGGGCGAACGTCTTCCTCATGGAGTGAGTTGAATAAGTGAACCGGTTGCCGGTATCCAACCCCAACTCCTCGATCACCCGCTTGTACACGCCCCATACGTATATATAACTGCTCGGCTCAGTCCTGGTGGCACGGCAGAACACATAATGCCGACCCAACAGCCTTCGCCCGTGTTTTTTCAAATAATCCCGGCGATAGTGGAAATATTCCGTCACCGCATCCTGAGCCTCGCTGGTCAAACTTCCGGTAATCTTAACCGGCTTCTGCGGCGCGGCGGGTGCAACCGACTTCTTTCCGCGCCCGCGGCCTTTTCCGCTTTTAACTTTCTTCGCTTTCTTCGCTTTATTCGCTTTATTCGCCTTGCCGCAACCGGTTTTCAACTTTATCCGGGTAACTCTTTCCCGGGCTTTATGGCTCTTAAAATCCCAAACATCATGCCATGTCAACGGAATAACCTCGCCAATCCGCGCCCCGAGACTAAACTGGACCATTACCAGACAATAATCCCCGCGCCGACGATGCTCCTCGCTGCCCATTCCCTCCGGCCCCAGGAATCGCCGCAGCGTCTCCACATTCATCGATTGACAAGTCCGACCCATAAAAAAGTTCCTTTTTTATTCAATTAGAAATTACGAATTAGAAATTAGAAATGATTATAGAGAACCATCTTCATAATCCTGTTTAAATCCGCATTTAGGGCATATTGTTATACCTCTAAATCTGTAATCAGTTCCATCTGGAGTCGAAACAATCCAAGTGTCTTTTAAAATAAAAGTTCTACCCGTTTCATCGTCAGACAAATCAACCGGATCGCCATAAATACTCCCACAATGATAACATTCGCCGCCATCTATATGCCAACCAGCCGTCGTCTTTCCAATTCGATAAATTACTCTAGCAATCCATGGTTTATATTTAAGCCAACCGTTTTCCCATGTACAAAAGGTTCTCCATGCATCGTAATCCAACCATTTGAAAAATTTAAAAATTGTTTTATACATCAACCACCAGTGAAGATTAGGAGAGTAATATCCCGGCATATAATCAATTTTTTCCCACCACAATTGCAGATAGCAATTTCTAATCATTTTGCCAAAAAACCAACGTCGTGGTCTGACAAAAAGCCAACCAATTATATACCTTAATTTCATCATAACTTCACCTTCTTTCTTTTTTCGTGCTTTTCGTGGTTAAACTTCCGTCCATTCAGTCCACCTTGTCCACTTTCTTAAATTCAGTCACCCAAACCCACGGATTTACCTCCCAATTGCCATAAATCGAATTCCAAAGCGTCGAATATGATTCAACTGCGGAATAACATTCTTCACTATCATGGTCAAATGGATAGCGTGTATATTCATTGATTACCTGACACGTTTCACAGTTATGATGACAATAAGACTTATCTTTTACAATAAATTTTTTTGTTTCATTATCCCATGATGATAACAAACAGTTATTCTCAACCCCTTCCCTGATTGCGTCATTCTCGCTGATATCCTGCAGCCGCTCAACCCGTAAACTAACAACTTCCAGCCAAGTCCGGGCTAATGACTTCGGCATATGAATTGCCGATTTCCACTTACTTGCGCTACCTTGAATTATTCCAATATCATCATCTTCAGGAGGAATATTTTTTTCAGCATCATCGGCCTTATATTTCACTGCGCAAACCAAACCGTCAATGTTATACACCAGTTTAAACGTCTCCCTTACATAAATCAGATCACCGGCATTATAAGTTCTTTTAACTTCCCGACCATGCCCGTCTTCTATTCCAGATTCTACAAAAATTGACCTTCTAACTCCGCTTGCCGGCTGCGGTTTAATCATCCGCCTGGTCTGCGTCTTTTGACCCGACAAAATAGCCCGGACCATATCCCGGTTAAACATCATCCCGATTTCTTTTCTCATATTCCACCTTCTTTCTTTTTTTCGTGTTTTTTCGTGTTGTTCGTGGTTAAACTTCCGTACATTCAGTCCACTTCTTTGGCAATTATTTTAAGATTAGGAATACAACTATTTTCAATTAACCATAAATGCCGGGAATCTGTTTTATTGCATAAATCAGATTCTCTCGGAAATACTTCAATTACAATCGCTTCTTCCCCAAATATAAAGTTTTTAAATTCTTGCATCCACTCCCATTTAGTAATTCTATCCCTACCATCCCAAAGTCTTATTTGAAGCCATTTCTGGCCTTTAAATTCATGCAGAAAAAATTCATATCCCCTGAAATTGAGATATTGATATTCTTTGCATTTTTTTATTTTCCATGCTGCTATAACAGTTTTCCATATCCCTCCATAATTATGCAGTTCAGCTAGCTCTTTTTTATTAAACTTTCTAAATGCTTCTTTTAAAATATTTTTTATCACTGCCATCATCCACCTTCTTTCTTTTTTTCGTGTTTTTTCGTGCTTTTCGTGGTTAATTGTATTTTAATTTCTAATTTCTAATTTCTAATTATTAATTATCAGGGTACTCCCTGATCTTAAGCTCTTCCGGGAACTCCTCAATATCCTTTACCACCTGACCTCCGATATCCAGCTGCTTGACAAATACCGGTACATTTGCCGCCCGACACTGCCGCACGATATCTCTGACCCATTCCAGCTTGCAAGGCCGTCTGTTAATCCCCGATTCACACCCGACAATCACCCAATTCAAGAAAGGTAAAATTATTTTTAGATCAAGAGATTCCAATAAAGGCTCACAACTGATAAAGTTTTTACATGGAATATTAACAAGTTTAGGAATTCTTTCAGCTTGAGCTTGTCGATTTTCAATCGTCGTTCCAATTCTGATATTTTCAAACGGCGCTCCATCAACACATCTGCAGTTAGTTGAATCAAAGTAATCATACATAAGCCATGGCCGTTTTGTCAAAATCAAAAACTCATGCTGACGACATCTTTTAGTAATATCAAAGACATTATCTATTTGCCAGAACGGCACCCCCTCATAAAACAAATCCCCCATCGAGCAGACAAAAATCCGGCGCGGCTTTTTCCAGTGCAACGGCTTCACAAGCGCCTTTTTGTCGAAGAAAACTTCACCGTTCCATTGATTATTCCAGGTCACGGCCCGATACTTCGGAAACTGCTGCAGCCGGGCGGAACAAGCCCCCGCCTCCGCATAACAATTCGCGCATCCCGCCGAAATTTTCTTACAACCTACAATCGGATTCCAACTCTCTTCCGCCCATTCAATCTTCGTACTCATAATAACTCCTTTTTAGTCGCTATCGCTCCAGTTGCCAGTTTACAGTTGCCAGTTACCAGCAAATACAAACCCCTCTCCGTGTTCCTCCGTGTTCTCCGTGGTGAAAATTTTTCTGTGGTTAAATGTATTCTCATTTCTAATTCCTAATTTCTAATTACTAATTATTCTTCATTCTCTTGAAACAGTTTTCCGCAGTAACATTTCGTATATCCGCCGTCGAAAACCCCACAATGCCCGTCCACGTGTTCACAGAGCGACTGCAAATACTTAACAATCCGGTCCTCAAGTTTATAGGTCATCGATTTAACATCGCCGATCAAACACCTGATCTCTTTGGCCCGTGCCTCCGGATCTTCCGGCAACTTCGACCCGTCCCCGACCGCCCGGACAAATTCGCCCAGATCGTTCAATAAAGTGGTGAGTGGTGAGTGAGGAGTGGTGAGTTGGGAGCGCGTAGCTCCAGCTGCGCATGTATTTTCCCCATTGTGGGAGCCGGGTTCCGACCGGCGATGTATCAATTTCTGCCGTAACGCAAAACAATCATGCTCAAGATCAACGCACTGATGATAAAGATTAACCGGCCATTCCTCGACCATAATATCCTGCCACCCCGACAACTTCCGCTCAAACCCCTCACATTCCTCAATCAGCTGTATTTTTCCCATCTTCAACTCACCACTCCCAACTCCCAACTTATCACTGTTTCCTTCCACCACTGAGTCCACGGAGGAACACGGAGAGTTATTGTTTTCCGGCTCCGCCGGGGATTCTTTGATTCGGTATTTAGAAAATACATACCATTCAGAACTTTCTATAAAACAATTTCTGAGCGGTTCTTTTGCTATCCACCCGGAGCGAATCCATTTGCCGTTTGATTTTTGTTGTTCAACATTGCTCAAATCATCTTTTGCTGCCGCAAAGAATTGCGCCGGTGTCCGACCACATGCGGATCGGGGAGCTTTGATAGATTTTCCGTCTTCCGCGAGTTTATAACATGTTAATGAATATTCTTTACTGAAAATTGTATCTGGGTTATTTCCATTTATATCAAAAAAAGTCCATTCTTTGAGATATTGATTATTATAGCATGTGATTCTATCCGCCCATTCCGGACAATCCTCCCTGAAAAACACCGCCTCAGTCAGTTCCGGCAACCCACCACTCGCAACTCCCAACTCATCACTATTTTCTTCCACCACGGAGGACACAGAGGAACACGGAGAAGATATTTCAAAAATTTCCCGCAACTTAGTTGCAATTTCCGGGTTGTTTCCGCCACCCTGCATCGTGCAAAACTGCATACTGTGTTCATTCATGGGAAATCTTAACGGCGCTTCATCTTCCGGCAACATTGACACAATCACATCGCCGTCATCCTCAACCGTCAATCGCAGACAATAAGCCCCGCCCATATCATCGTATAAAGTTACTTGCCTGAACTCTTCCTGTTGACTGCTAACTGTTAACTGTTGACTATTTTCTTTTTTCATTTTCTCCGTGCCTTTCCGTGTTCTCCGTGGTTAAACTCTTCTGTATTTTCATTCCTAATTGACGCTTCGCTCTGGCGTTCCGCCAGCCTCTACGGCTTCGCCTCCGTTCTAATTCCTAATTTCTAATTAAAAAACTTCGTTTTTTCGTGGTTAAACTCTTTTCTTACTTTTTTTCTTTTTCGGGCTAAACAGCCGTTTGACAAACTCTTCATTCTGCAAAACCTTACTTACATCGATCACTTTACTCATGATATCAACTCCTGTTCTTTGTATGGCAAATCTGAATCAGTATATTTTTCCGGATGCGGCGGATTAAACCCCTCCGGCATAAAATCACTGCCGTATTTACGCGGTTGGCCGGTCGGATCGCTTTCCTCAAAATACGGCCCGTGCGGTTTCCGGGTAAACTTCACTTTGTAGCCCGGACCGTTCCGGGTCTTGTCGGCATACATCAATACCTCAAGCTCTTTATCCGTCATGTCCAGATTGTCGATATCGTCACCCTCTTTTTTGGCCCAGAGAAAACTTATCGAGTGCGCCAAGTTCTCCACCTTACCGCAGTATTTCAAATGGTATTTTTTCGGCATCGTATTGTTCCCCTTCTGCCCCTCGCGGTTAAGCTGGCCGTATACCGTACCGGCAATAAACAACCTCTTAAAAACCCGGTCCAGCCCCTCGCTGTTGATGTCGTTGCGACTGTTAAAATCATCCGCTTTAACTCCCGGCGGCGGGTCTAGGTCCTGTAAATAATCCACATGTGCCGCTTCAACCTTACCGTAGGTCCGTTCAATTGCCCGTAAATCGGCGTTGATGCCGCCCGGAGTCTGGATAAAATCCCCAATTCCCCGGAAAAAGATATAGTCTTTCAGATTGTTCAATTCCTGAACCGCACATAAAAACCGCCGCCATTCTTCAGCCGTCTGTTTCTTGGCCCTGATCCGGCTGAACGATACTTTGGCGATAACACAGGCGGCCTTGGCCGATAACTCCTCTTTCCGGCTTTCCGTGCAGTACAATGCCGTCCTTATTTTCATCTGAGCCTGCCTTACCATGCTGCTTATGGCAAAAGTAGTCTTACCGGTGCCGCTTTCGGCGGCGATCATGTGGAACTCACCCGGATAATGCTGGAATACCGCGTCCAAACCCTCAAAGCCGTAAGGTATTTGCAGCATTCCTTCCCGGCTGATTTCCTCGAGGAACGAGGCAAGACACTCCGATACCGTCGCACCCTGCCGGAACAATGACCGGTCCCGGATATTGCTGATTGAAAACTCAAATTTATCCAAGAGTTCATCGACCGCCGCGTCAGGTGAATATCCCTGGGCGATCAAACTGTAAGCCTCACTTATCATCATCCGCAGCGCGGCCAGATCCATTACGATCTCGCACCAGTTAACAAAGTTCGCGGTAGTCGGCAAGTTCTCAGTCAATTCGTAGATAAACAGCTCCCCGCCGATTTCCTCAAGTTTACCGCGTTCGCTCAACTCCTGGGCCAGTGAAATAGCGTCCGGGTTAACCCCGCCCCGATGCAGTTTTTCAATCGAACTGTAAACTTCCCGGTGGATCATCGAATAAAAAGCGTCATCAGCCTTAAGCATCGCCACTCCGTCCGCGATCAACTCCGGCTCTTTAATCATCGCCCCGAGTACCGAACGCTCCGCCTGCAGGTTATGCGGCAACGGCCTGTCCTCCCCAAAAAATCCGATTAAATTTTTATTATCTCTATTCATCAAATATCCTTTTTTTACCACTTTTCGTGTTCTTTCGTGGTTGCCCTGCGCAATGCTCGCGCTCACTTCGTTGTTCGTGGTTAAATTTCAACTTGCCGCCACTTTATCCCAAATTGTTTTTTCATCCCGAATTCCCCCGTCCGTGTCCGTCCGTGTTCGTCCGTGTCCGTCCACTACCTGCTCGCCCCATTCCCGCCAGTTGTCATTCTTGAGGAACCGATGCGCATCTTTCGGCATCTGCCCGGATTCAGCCAGCTTTTTAACCGCCTGCAAAACCAAGCCCCGGTCAGCGGTCTTGATCGTTGCATACTTCTTTTTCGCCTCGGCTTTCCCGACCTTGACCCCGTTGCGAGTCGGGTAAGTTTTCCAGAATTCCGCGAAATCGCTTTCAAACTTCCACTTCGCTATCGCCTTCCGCAGCAGACACTTTTCTTTCAAAAATCCACAATCCGGCACCTCCGGTATCCCCTCCTGGGAGCGCCGCAGGCCACTGCGGCATGAAAGCGCATTATCCCCTTCCCCCGTGTTTCCATTAATTTCTAATTCCTCATTTCTAATTTCTAATTCGCCATCGGCGCCATAGAGAGAATTATTTATTATATTATTATTTTCTTTTATAATAGGCTGGTTGATATCTGGTTGCACTTCTGGTTGATTTGTGGTTGACATCTGGTTGCCTGTCTGGTTGCCGTTGTATTCCAAACCTTGATAACTATCGTAGTTTAAAACAGTTACAATGGTTAATTTCTGGTTGATTGTCTGGTTGATTTCTTGTGTTTTAAGTAGCTTTTTTGTGGCTGTTCTGATTTGCTGCCTTGACAGTCCGGTTTCTTCTGACAATTCCCGCGCCGTCGTCAACAACTGACCGCGTTGCAGTTCAATGCCCCGACAACTCCCCGGCCCGTAATTGGCGTTCAGCAGGAAATGAATAAACAGATCCTTAGTCGGCGAATCCTTATACCATTCCCAATTCAGCAACCGCCGATGCAATTTTATAAATCCAACCGTCATTTACTTCACTTTCATTCCTTTTTATTTCACCACAGAGGACACGGAGTGTCACGGAGTAGTTTTGTTTAATCAAGATTTGCAAGTTCTTTTTTTAGTTCTTCCATTTCTTCAATTTTATTGTTGAGTTGATCTTGCAGTGATGTTTTTTTTGCCGCTTTGTTTTTGCTTATCGATTCGACATACTTATCAAAACTCTTAGCAAAAACAGACGCAAAGTTTTTTATCCGGGAAATATCTTCGATCATCCCGGATTTAAGCACAATATTCACATCACCACTGTGACTGCTTATATCTATTTTGACAGGCTTTTGAGAGTTCAGGCAAATACTCAAAGAAAGATAATTACCGTCCTGATAATATCTCACGCTGAAAAACCCGATATTTATCCATTCATGATTTTTATGTTTACCAATCGATTTCAGCAGTTTTTTATACTTGCCTGTCGTCTCAACTATGCTGTTAACAGCATTCTGATAGCTTCTCATCATTTCACCTCATTTCTCTTTGAAGGGTTAAAGGGAAACCATTCCCTTTCCAACATTTCTAATTTCTAATTTCTAATTTCTAATTTAAAAAAGCCTTCATTCCTTTTTTGATTTTCACCACAGAGGACACGGAGTGTCACGGAGTAGTTAAAACTGGTTTTTTTAATGACAATGGAATGTAGTCATCATTATATTTTTTTCTGGCGATAAAATAACATTCCATTTTTCGACAAAAGATTGCTTCGGCCGATATTTCCAGTTTATCGGTTATCCTTTTTGCTTCCATATGCGGCCAACCATCAAAAGTATAATATTCGTTAATTGTTTCCGGGGTGGGATAATCCCATTCAAGCTTAAATTTCCAGGTCTTCATATCCCGGACCGGCAGACCGTTATATTTATCCGTCGCGCCCTGCCTATGCAGTTTCTTTTTCAATCTATTGCCGATGCAGTCACGGACTTCCGCATACGGATTGTTATATTTATTCTTTGCCGGAGCTGGTTCAACTGAATTATAGCCCTCAAGATAAATAACCAACTGTCGCGCATATTGCCGCTCTTTATATTCTTTGTAGATGGAACAACGTCCGGGAACCCGGCCTAATCCGCAGTTGCAAAAATTGTAAACTCCGCCATAGTTCTTACAGTGAGACATCCAGCAACCGTCCGGCTCAAGTACGCTGATAATCGGGAAGAGAATATTTGACACTTCACGATCCCCGGCCGCGCGTTTTCGGACCATATCAACTAATAAATCAATGTCGCGACAATTCGGATTAATTCCACGATATTTAAGCGCCTTTTGAAATCTTCGCCAATGATTAAACTTTTTCATTTTACCTACCTTTCATTCCTTTTTTATTTCCTAACCACTAACCCCACGAACAATCACGAAAAAGTTTTGTTATTTCCGCTTCGCGGAAAAATTAAATCCTTATTGCTTTTTGTTCGTGTCCTGTTCGTGTCTTTCGTGGTTAAATTCTTTTCAAAAATCCCGGAAGTTGACAAATTTTCCTTTACCATACTTTTCGGCGGCGGCCAGTTCCCGGATCACCCCGGCCGACTGCGCCCATCCCGGCAGACATACCACCAGATCAGCGATCACCGCGTGAAACTCCCCGATCCTGACTAACATCCCATATAGTTCCGTGCCGGTCATTGTCCGTCCGTGTCTGTCCGTGTATTTTTCAACGATCTCCGCCGGATTAATCACCGTATGCCCGGCCAACCGCAAATACTTTGCCGCCGTATTAAACGCCGGCCGGTTAAAATCAGGATATCCGGTCATCGGCCCAGCCAGATAAATTAACATTTTCGCTTCGCTCCAGTTATCAGTTTACAGTTACCAGTTGCCAGTTTAAATTAACTCAAAAACATATCCACATGTTCCGGGACTTCTTCCCGTAATTCATCCGGCGTGAACAACGTTAATTGTTGTTGATGCCGTTCCAGTCTCTTTTTGCCGTCGGCAAAATATTCCGGATCGATCTCGATGATCGTCAAATCAAAGCCCAGGTCATGACAAGCAATCGCGTGACTGAAGCTGCCGCCATGAGTATCCAGTATCTTCCATCCCGGCTTAGCATAGTTAGTCAAAAGCCATTGATAAAGCGCCACCGGCTTTTGAGTTGGATGAATTTTTGTCTCTTTATTAGCTCCGCCAGTATTCGAATATTTAAACATTGCAGCCGGTCTGTCAAAAGAAGTCCATGCTAATTCAAACTGGCTGAAGTTTTCCCAGGGTTGTAACTTATCCCAACAAATCATTCCTCTTGTCGGCGGCAAATCAAAATAGTTTCCGCCCCATATAATCTGATTTTTTGATACTCTAAATAACTCTTTAAAAAATTCCGGTCCAGGCGGTTTAGTATCCCATTCACAATTACTTGTATTTAAAACTCTGTTTTTTAATTTTTCCCCGCCGCTATTCAATCTGTTTTTACGTAACTTTGTTGCGGTTGATACTCCTGGATAACCATCACCTTTACGGGTTGTATGGGTTCCCATATTCATATTTGTCGCCCCAATCCCATAAGGCGGATCAACAATCGCCAAATCAAATTGCTTATCGGCCATGCCCCACATAACCTTCATACAATCCATATTTAACGCCTCAATCACTTTTCCATTTCCTCTTTTAATCGCTATCGCTCAAGTTTCCAGTTTCCAGTAAAACACTTTTTATTAGCCACTAATCTCACGAATTTCACTAATTAGTTTTCTACCTTCCGCTTTGCGGAAAAATAAACCCTCTCCGTGTTCCTCTGTGTTCTCCGTGGTGAAAATCTTCTGAATTTCCATTCTAATTAAAGCCGCCTGCGGCGACTCATATTCCCGCGCAGTGTTTCATCACAATCACGATCACCAGTATAACCACCAACCCGATTGTCAACTCCCGCGCCTTCATTATTTCTTTTCGATCCGCCCCCAGTTAATTTCACCGTTAAGGTAGGTAATCACTGACTGACGTGAAAACTTAAAAGGTTTTTCCTGCAAACCCAGAGGAATCAAAAAACCGCCGGCCCGCAATGAGTTGACTTTATGATTGTCAACCCCGAGGACAATCGCCGTTTCTGCGGTGTCGAACCACGGCTTATTCGGTAATCCGTGATCATCGACTCCCCACTTCTCACGCATTTCCAACAAATCCATCTCATTTCCCTTTCTTTTAAAATTCGCTTTGCTCAAGTTTCCAGTTGCCAGTTACCAGTTACCAGCAAATACAAACCTCTCTCCGTGTTCCTCCGTGTCTTCCGTGGTTCCTTTTCTTTTCACTCACCACTCATCACTCCCAACTCACCACTATTCTCACTCATCTCATTCCCTTTCTTTTATTTAATTAGAAATTAGTAATTAATAATTAGAAATGTTAGGAGCGCCTGGAGCTTGTATCGCACTCACAGGCAGTTTTATATTTATCCAGAAGTTCGCCGTTAAAGCAACTTCCTAACCCGCCTTTTTTTACTCGGGTTCCGGCTGCGCAACTTTGATCTCCATTCCGCCCTTTGACACATTCAGTGCAGTCTATACTCCAATTTCCTCTTTTATCTTTTTCGCTAAACATTTCCTCATTCCCTTTCTTTTAATTCCTAATTTCTAATTTCTAATTCGTAATTTCTAATTAACCTTAAAGCGGCCCCGGCTTGGTCGGCATGGTCGGCCTGAGCGTTTCCGCCGTTTCGACTGGTGTTACACCAGTGCCGGCTATCGAGGGAGATAGCGCCGGGACCTGAAATAAGGAGGGGAGGGATTCATTCATTCTGTCTTTGGGAGCACGACGCTCCAGCGCTGCAATTTTCCCCACTGTGGGAGCCGGGTTCCATCCCGGCGATATCCCCCAACGGCTTCCGTTTCAATTGATCACACTCAATCATTTCCGCATAAGCATTCTCGCTAATATTGCCGGAATCTTTGAGCGTTGTCAAAGCTGTTTTAATTTTCAGTACTTCATAGTTTGTCATTTTTATCTCCTGCTACTTTAGCGTTTACTATAGTATAATAGCTTTTTCTATAATTTCAATAGCTTTTTCTATAATTTTTAGTTTTTTTTATATTTTGAGGTTGAAAAATTTTAGCCAGATACTATATTAATATATAGAACAGCAAAAAAAGAAAGGATTTTAAATCGTGAATGATATATCTATAGAGGAAAAGAAAAAAATATTCGGGCGTTGCCTTGGCGATCTGCTAGCACAAACCGGAAGAGGCCAAAAAGGTATAGCTGATTATTTAGGATTATCTATTGGCCGAATTTCTCATTTTGTTACCGGCTTGAATCTGCCGACTGATGACGCAATGGAAATGATTACTGAATATCTAAGCCGTTATCTTTCTGAAAACGACCTAATTCGGTTGATGAAATTTTACATGGATGCCAACTCTAAAATACCATCTCTCATTGATCAAAAAAGCAGATCAGTGCTTGAGAATCATTTTATTAATCTTTTTCACCAACTGACTGAACAACAGCAATATAAGCTGTTGCAGCACATGTTGCAGTTAGTAGAAGATAATTACCAGACCCAAAGCGATATGGTCAAAGACGATCATCCCAACCCTCAATATCCTGAAGGGAATCAAAGTAGAAAATTTTCCATCTTTGATTCTGCCGCAAGTTCAAAATCTAAGCATACCCCAAAAAATAATGATAAAAATCCACCGTCCAATCCTCCTAAAAAGAAGAAATAATTTATCACATTTTTGTAACAAAAACAAAGATTTTTTTAGCATAAAAATAATTTGACATTTATTAATTCACCATTTATATTATTTATTATCAATAAGGAATTAATCATGAATGAAGCATTTGCCAGATATAAAGTAATCAAAAGCTCACCGGCTGCTAAATTTTATCGATTATTCTTCTGGGTACTTTTTGCTCTTGGAGTATTCGGACTATTCGCTGCCGGTAAAGGGCAATATTTTCCGGTATTTGTTTTAGCTCTGACAATGGGTTTAGTCGGAGTGATTATCCCGTTGGGTCGTAATAAAATCATTTTGAATTGTCCTTGTGGATATCAGGGTGATGCCCTAATTACCGGAGCAAATATTATTACTGCAATAATCCTTTTTTTATTGGGTATTATTCCAGGCTTGCTTTACCTTTTAATTTGTGGACCTTCCCGAAAACGCTGCCCGAAATGCGGACGCGAAGTAGTAGCTGATTAACGAGATATGAAAATGCGCTTTATTATCACAATAATTATCAGTTTAATTCCTTTTCTGGGATTCTCCGCCTATCCCGAGCAAGTCAGCGCTCCGATTACTGCCCATGTTACCTGGGTAACTGACGGCGATACTTTTAAATGCCGCAGCGGCGGCGTTGAATATGTTGTTCGCTTCTGGGGCATCGACGCCCCGGAGAAATATATCACCGATCCCAAAACTAAAAAACGAATCAAAAATCCGCTTGGTGATATGGCTCATAAATACCTGATCAAACTTCTGCATAATAAGAACGTCAAACTCTATATTATCGGCAAACCCACCGGAGGACCTTACGGACGCATGATCGCTAAAGTCTATCTAGGCCGTAAATACGTCAATCTGGATCTGATCAAAACCGGCCATGCCGCATGGTCGAAAAAATACGCTCCGCATGAAAAAGACTTCGCCGAAGCGGAAAAGCAAGCAAAATCCCAACACCTCGGCATCTGGTCAAATCAAGCCAAATCAGCAACAGAACAGCAACAGAAAAAATCTCGAGCGTAAAAACAAATCCTCTCGCTCCGACCAATTTTTCCCGATATATTCAAAACACCGTTTATGCGGTGTTTTTTCTTTTATAAGCGTCTTTAACAATTCTTGAATATTTTGTACGACGAGCTATATTTAGGCATCAGAAACATTAACTTATAGAGATTACTGCTATATGGAACTTGATTTGAAATTGATAGCCGCCCGTTTGGAGGGGTTGGAGGAAACGATTATTTCAAAATTGATCGACCGCGCGCAATTTCACGTCAATAAGATAATCTACAATCCCGGCGCCAGCGGTTTTGCCGGGAATACCGCAGCAAGTTTATTTCAAATCCGTTTACGCGCCCAGGAGGAAATGGACGCGACATTCGGGCGTTTTCACGCCCCGGACGAGCGCCCGTTCTGTACGGATCTACCGGAAACACGCCGCCAGGTTAATATTCCGCCGACCGGATTACATATCGATGATTATGATAAAATAAATCTTTCCAAAGATATTCTGGATGCCTATATGCAGTTGCTTCCGGAACTTTGTCAGGAAGGTGACGACGGTCATTACGGATCAAGCGTTGAGCATGACGTTTACGCCTTGCAAGCGGTCGCCCGACGAATCCATTACGGTTCAATGTATGTGGCCGAAAGTAAGTTTTCAGCCGATCCGCAAGGCTATACCGCCCTGCTCCGGGCCGGGGATCTTGAAGCGGTCGGGGCAAAATTGACCCGTCCCGAAGTAGAGGAAAAAATCATCAGCCGGGTCCGGGACAAAGTTAATGCCCTGCAAAAAACCGCCAACCCTAAAGTCAGAGTAATTATTGATTCCGAGGTGATCGTCAAATTTTACCATGAATACGTCATTCCTCTGACCAAAAAAGGCGAAATCGCCTACCTTGTCCAGCGAGTTTGAGACTGCAATCAGCCAATCCTGCTCCTTGACGAAACACTTCTGAAAACAGTTATTTTTTATCCTCTGACGACAATCAATTATTGCCTTTCATATTTTTTTTAAGCCAAGTCGGAACTATTAATATTTGTAATTACCTGTTTTCGGGGGTAAATTATAAGGATACCCGGAAAAGATTACTTTAGTCTCGAACTATACTCAATAACAAGAGAAGGTGAAAAAATGGAAAAACTTTGTGAATCAGCCGGATTCATGGGCGGACTTCAACCATCAGCGACTTTAGCGATTACCGCTAAAGCCAAAGCGATGAAGGCCGACGGCATAGATGTATGCAGCATGTCAGCCGGCGAACCCGATTTCGATACGCCGCAAATTATCAAAGACGCCGCAATCGCAGCGTTGCAGGCCGGTAAAACCGGATATACCCCCGGCGTCGGGATTCCTGAATTACGTAAAGCGATCGTCGAAAAATTTGCCAACGAGAACGGAATTGAAACAACGGTCGCTCAAGTTATTGTCGCGCCCGGAGCTAAATTTTCCGTATTCACCGCTATCGCCGCCTTATGCGGCCCCGGCGATGAAGTAATCATCCCTGCCCCATACTGGGTGAGTTACCCGGAAATGGTCAACGCAACCGGAGCCAAGGTAGTGGTTGTTCCAACGACGGCTGAAAATGACTTTCAGATGACTGCCGCCGATCTTGAAGCAGCAGTAACAGAAAATACCCGTCTGCTGATTCTGACCTCTCCGTCAAACCCGACCGGAGCGGTTTACAGCCGGGAAATGCTGGAAGCTATCGCGGCTATCGCGGTTAAACACAATTTTATGGTGCTGTCCGACGAAATCTACGAAAAACTGGTTTACGACGCCGACAAACCCCATATCAGTATCGCGTCACTCAGTCCGGAAATAGCCGAACTGACAATTACCGTGAACGGCTTCAGTAAAGCTTATGCCATGACCGGCTGGCGCATGGGTTACCTGACCGCACCGCTGTGGCTGGCGAAAAAGATTTCCGCCCTGCAAAGTCACACCACTTCAAACCCGACCAGTTTTGCCCAGTATGGAGCCTTGAAAGCACTCGAAGCGGCCGACAGCGAAGTGGAAATGATGCGCAAGGCTTTTGCTGAACGCAGAGACCTGATCTTCAGCCTGGTCAATGATATTGACGGCGTTTCCGCGCCGCGCCCGACCGGAGCATTTTATATTTTTTGCGACATCTCATCATTCGGATTGAGCAGCGACGACTTCTGTACCCGCCTGCTGGAAGAAAAACTGGTTGCCGCCATTCCCGGCGCGCCGTTTGGCGCCGAAGGCTGGATCAGGATGTCCTATGCCTGTGCGGAAGAAACTATTCGCGAAGCCTGCAAACGCCTCGCTGAATTCTGCGCAAGCCTCTAAACGCTTAAAATTACCAAGCAGTACCAGGCCGGATCGAGTTTTCGATCCGGCTTTTTTATTTTTCAGTCTTTCTATATCCATATTCATTGATTATATCGCGTTTTTTATTGCATACTTACAGCCTGCATTTATTTTTTTCTTTTTACCCACGGCGTTGCCGTGGGCTTTGCTGTTTCAGGCTGTAAGCCTGAATCTCAATGAATAAAAAGCTCTGTAAGAGCAAAACAGCGCAGCCCCGGGCAACGTTCCATAAGCGCTAACCTACTCTCATTTTCTAGCCGCTATATTAAACAAACTATGTAATCTCAATTTTCACACAATGCATTTACGTCTCAGCGCTGAAAGCGCGGCATATATCCAGCCCGGGGTGATTTCGCGTAGCGAATGCCCCCCGGAACAATCAAAAATAAATTAAAGCCCTACAAGGGCTGCATATAAAAACGTCCTGAGGGAATTTTATATACCGCACTTTCAGCGCTTGTTATTGTAAAGGGGGAACCTTACCCGGGGTTCAATCGTTTCACTCAATCACCCCGGGCTATGATATATGCCGCCCCGATGGGGCTATGGCATGATTTTACTCAATTTTAGCCTAAAAACATTACTTTTTAAATTTAATTAGCGCTTATGGGGCAACGCCCGGGGAAGCCGATTTATCCTAAATTTGCAGGCTGTAAGTCTGCAACAAAAGGCGCTCGTAATCTATATCAATGAAAACACCTGAAGAATCTATTTTTTTGACAATGTGATCTTGTCAATCCACTTCCAACCGATATTCCCCCGTTTTATCACAGCAATGGCGGTTGCGGCATTGCCCAGTGACTTCAGATGCTCCGGAGTAGTCTGCAATGAGTAGACTTTCGGATTACCGGGAAAACGATATTCGATAACGTATTTGCGGAACATCAGAAAACGCGTCTCGACTTTTTTATCGACAACCTCCACCGTTTTATACTCGGGCTTTGAATAGTCCAACATGGAACTTGAACACTAGAGAAACGCAATAGGAAATAAAGATACAGCAGACCGGGAACAAGCGGAATAAGAATAAGCCTGAGAATACGTCCCTTGACACCCGGCCATGACCAGATGTCATGAGAGACCTCCATCGTCTCCCTCTCTTTCAAAGCCCGATCATTTGCCAGCTTGACTTTTCTGCGCTGCCGCCATGAATTAAACCACCATAAAATCGTCAGAAAAATGCCGCTGACAATGCCGCTGAAAGGCGGAAGTACCAGAAATGTCGCTTGCGCTGTCAACCGGAAAATATCGGCCCAAAATATAGCAGGCCCATTGAAACAGCAAAACCAGCCCCGGAATTACAAAAACAATTATCGGAAGAAACACCCGCCAGGGGCAAGATAATAGGCGGAAAAACTCCGGTTCTTTTTTTGCAGCACCACGCCGCCGGACTCATCAATCTCCAAAAAACCGTATAAATTTATCTCCTGTAAACCATCATTCCGGGGCAAATACAAAGCCGGAACAAAATCTCCGGGTTTGTACATGCACTTGAACCACTCCTTGTCTACAAGAGATTCTGATTTTACCCGTAAGCTGACAGGATAAACCGCTCCCGGCAGGCGCAACGTAATATCGGCATAATACGCATAATCGCAGTTGGTTCCATTTATATATTCAACCACCGTATCGTGCGGCTGGAGGGTAATAGAAATCTATTCTGGCGGGAATCGGGGTGCCGGTAAGGACGTAAAGTTCCAGATTATCGGGCAGTTCCCTGGAAAACAATAGACTAAACTGCTTGAGCCGACAGAATCAGATAAGCCAGTAAATCTGTATGCAGAATCGGGATAAAATAAAGTCCGAGATGTTTTGCAATGTCCAGATGAGGAATGATCAGGCATGTCGCAGCCGTCATGCTCAAGCTGGCTCTGAATAACTATTCTTTTGCGGGCAAAGCGACGCTTGACGGATTGCGGCAGCGGCCGGGGCGCCGGCTGAATCAACTCCTCCGGCAGATCAAAGTCCGCGGGGACCGAAAAGTCTACTATATCATCCACAGGCAGAGGCGGATGAAAAGTTTCGTTTTTTATCATCAGACATAAACAGAATTCTTCAAGCTGTTGTATGCGGTCATGCATATTTTTATATTGTTTTACATGCTTCGACTTGAGATTAGAGACCGTGATTAATTAATATGTTTATTTATGCAACAATGCTTAATATGAAATGCCCCGCTATGAATGCAATTTTATTTCAAGAGCAAAATCAAAATGGCAACACAAACCAGTATGAACAATATTGACAAGGTAACCAGCAACAGCAGCTTTTTATCTTCAAGCAAAGCGGGACGGTGCGGAGATTCAGGAGGAACGATTTGATTATCGCCGTCAAGAGATTTATCGATTATAACATTACCGGGTTCTTTAAGGCGCTAAAACAACCGGATCGTCAATATCTTCATCTATGTACATTGTTACCGTGTTTTCCAGATCATCAACATCGACGTCTTCATGGGTGTGTACGGAAGTTTTTGCCCGCCGGTCGGCAATACTCATCGAGTCTTTTCGAACAATGCTGATGTCGATATTATCCAAACCGGCACTGTCGGATGATTCAGGCTTCTGCACCTTTCTTGAGCCTTTGGGCTGTTTGCCCTGCAAAGCTCTTTCGATATCTTTTTTGACCTCGTCCCAGTCCTGCTGTCGCTCAGCCGGAACCCGCGCCATCATTTTCATTATCAGAGCTGAAGTCGCTGGTGAGATATCCGGATTCACTTCAATCGGCGGCACCAGGTCGTCAGTCAGAACACGAGCGAGGACCACATGCGACACCCCCGGAGCCGAAAGGCTGCTGTCCGGTTACAAGATGGTATATAGTCGCCCCCAAAGAGTAAATATCCGTTCTGAAATCAATATTTTCATCACCACTGGCCTGCTCCGGACTGATGTAGTCAGGCGTTCCGATAATGATCCCGACCTGGGTCAAACCAGGTTCGTCATTTTCAATTTGTTTGGCAATTCCCAGATCCAGCAGCATCGGCTTGCCGGCTTCATGCATCATAATATTTTCCGGCTTGATATCGCGGTGAATGATCTTGAATTTATCCCAGGCATACCCCAGAGCGTCAGCGATTTGCAGAGCAATCCCCAAAGCCTCTTTTTCCTGGATAATTTTATTGATAGTCAAACTGTCAATCAGGTTGATACCGTCGATATACCGGCTGGCCAGAAAATAAAGCTCGTTGATCATGCCGGCGGAAAATGCCGCGACAATGTTCGGATGATGCAGTTGTCCGGCAATTTTGGCTTCCCGTAAAAATCTTTCCCGGTAATCGTCATCCTGAGCCATCGACGGCGGCAGGATTTTTATAGCTGCCAGGCGCGACAGCGCCGTCTGCTCCGCCAGCCACACTTCGCCCATTCCGCCTTTCCCCAAACGGCGTTTGAGCATGAAATCGCCGAACTCTTTACCCTCGCCGACACCTGGCAGCGGAACATGGTTTATTTTCCCGCATTTAATGCAATGGGTATGTTTCCCGCATTTTTCCGTACTGACGGTAAATTCAGTGCCGCAGGCGCGACATGTCACCTCAACTCCGGTCATTATACTCTCTCTATATCTGTTTTCATGGAGTTCAATATAAAATCACCTTTAGAGGTAATTTTAAAACTCCTTAATATATGTTCAGGATAGCAATCTTGTCAAGTATGTTTTGAGCTAAAAAAAACGCTCTTTCCAAAAAAAATTAACTTTTCGGCAAAACCGGCTTGAATTCAGCGCGATGAACCGCAGATTAAAGATAAATATTTATTTGATTTTATTAATTAGCAATGGTTGGAAATATGAAAAAAGTAAAAATCGCGATGATCGGCAACTGGGGACACGGTTCGGCGATGCTGGGCTATATCGAAAAATGCAAACCTGAGTTCGCCGAAATAACCGCCCTCGGCCAGATTTCTGAAACCGAAACTTTCGACAAAACAATCGAGACTTTTGAATTCCTCAAGGGCTGCCCGGTCTATAAAGACTACCGTGATCTGCTCAGAGAGGTGAAACCGGATATCGCCGTAGTCAGTACGACTTTGGACAAGTTAACGGAAGCCGCATTAAACACCGCAAAAGCCGGCTGCCATATTTATGCGGAAAAACCGATTGCCGCGACTCTGGAACAACTGGCAGCGATTCGCCAGGCAGTCGAAGATAACAACCAATATCTGGTTTTCACCATGGGCAACCCTGCGTCACCGCAACTGCGCGCGATCCGGGAACTTTACGATTCAGGCAAAATGGGAACATTAGCCGTCGTCAACGCCAGAAAATCCTATCCCTGGAACGACAACCGGGTCGAACAATTCCCTGAAAAACTCGGCGGCACCATCTGCTGGGTAGGCATCCACGCCCTTGAATTTATTCACTCCGCGACCGGAAAGCTGTTTTCCAAAGTTACCGGCATGCAGTCAAACGTCAGGTCGGCTGATTTTGCCAGTTGTCCGGACAATGTGGTTTTGTCGTTTGAACTTTGCGACGGCGGCCACGCTTCGGTCAGCGTTGATTACTGCCGTCCGGCTGGACGTCCGGTTTACGGCGACGACTGGATCAGGGTTGTCGGCACCAACGCCATCGCGGAAGCCAATATGTCGCGCCGGACCCTCAGGATCACTGATATGGAAACGGAAAACCTGTCCCCTGCCCTGCCGCCGCTTGAAGAATGGTTCGAGTTGCTGCCCCGGGCCGTCGCGTTCGGGGAACAATTGGACCGCTGTAAGCATCTGACCGAAGTAGCGTTCGAGTTGAACCGGACCGCGATTATCGCTCAAAAAGCAGTTACCACAGGCAAAATACTGGAAATATAAAGAAATCAATATAGCCTTTCCTGTGGTACATATTAATCACGAGGGAACATGGGAGCGACACGATGGAGTTTCGAAGCGGCGCATTGCGCCGGTTAAGATATGTGACATGCTACGCCACAAAGGCACGAGACGTGCCGAAGATGCGGACGGGACGTCCGCGCTCCCGGGGGGCTGCGTCCGTATTACAGCGGCTGGAATTTGCAATGTGGCAGGAGGAAATCCCTTCCCCCAAAGGATATTCCTCTCGCGATATTGTCAGGACAAAGAGCTGGATTATACTTTAAGGTTTTTACCCCAGAAAGGCTCCAGCCATCGGGCTTCAAGCTCAAGCAGTTTATTGAAACACGCCTTGACGTCGGACGGGGTTGCACTGGCGGCAGTACAAGGGTCGATAATACAGGCCAGACAGGCTTTATTGAGATCGCGCTCCATGAATGCGTCGCTGGCCAGGGTCTGCATGTCGGCCATTCCCCTGGCCAGTGCGCCAAGGTGAATAGGCAATGAACCGACCCGGTGGGGGTGGATTCCGAGGCGGTCAACGGTACTGCATACTTCCACGCAGGTCTCGCTCGAAAAGTTGTCGATGAGTCCGTCATTCATAATATTGATGTTCATCCGGTAAACCGCATCGGTTTCCAAAGCATGAATCAGATGCGCCCCATACTCAAACGACCTCTCCGTATCGAGCGGAGCTCTGCCGTCAAGCTGTTTTACCAAATCCGCATCGGCGCGCCAGCGCGGGGCGACCGGCGGCAGTTCGGCGGCCGGCTTTTTCACCGGCAAAAGCAATTTTTCCCGGTTTTCCGCCTTCGGCAAAAAGAACGGCAGGTATTCCGCGCAATGCCTCGAAGATTCGGTGGTCCAGCACCCCAGAGAACGGAGCAGTTCAAACTGCACCGGCCTTTCCTCCCAGATGCTTCGGTCATTTGCCGCTTTTAAGAGATCAGGATATGCGTCTTTGCCATCGAGGTATTCCAGTCTCAGGAACCAGGCCATATGATTGATGCCGGCGGCATCATAACGCAGCTCTTTGTGACTTACCCCGAGCCAACGGGCAATATCGCGAATCCCGTACTGAATATTGTGACACAGTCCGACCACATGGATATTCGGGCAGGATTTGTTGAGAATCCTGGTCAGCATGGACATCGGATTGACATAGTTCAGCAGCCAGGCGCCGGGACAACGTTTTTCCATATCCTGCCCGATTGCCAACAATTCCGGGCCGGTGCGCATTGTCCTCAGCACACCGCCAATGCCGACGGTATCGCCGACATTCTGAAAGATATTGTATTCCTGCGGCACGCAGATCTCATAGTGATATGGCACCCCGACATAACCGGGCCCCCCTTGAGAAAAGGCGGTAATAACGTAATCCGCGCCATCAAGGACGCCATCGCGCCAATCCAGATATCCGGATATTTTTGCGGTTCCGGCGAAATGTTCATTGATCATTTGAGAATATTTCAATACCGGGTCAAGGTGTTCACGATTAATATCGACCAAAACCAGTTCGCAGTCCCTTAATTCGGGAAAGGAAAGAATATCCACTACGGTTTTAGCCCCGAATCCGCTCCCCGCGCCAATAAATACAATCTTCATACTTAATTCCTTTTTTGCGTTTTCAAATGATTCGTGCGAAATGCAAGTATTAACCACGAAACACACGAAAAGTCACGAAAAAGTTTTTTTTCGGCTTGGGCCGAAAACATAAATACTTCTTCATTATCTTCATGTTCTCCATGGTGCAAATAATAGTTTTTCATTAGTCCAGCTTTTTCAATAAATCATGCGAAAATTGATTCTTTGAGTTCAGAATGTCATACAGACACCTGAAAAACACCTCTTAAAACGATTATTTAAACTTAAAAAATCCACTTAAGCTTTCAAAGATAATTGCTCGGCTCAATATACTCCGCAAAGATATAGACTGCAAGTATTACGCATTCCCTGTCGCATAAAATACGAGGTAATGAAATACATCCAATCTCCGCCTTTCTTTTGCATAATTTGCAGATGGTTCAGGTAGCTGATCACAAATTTATGAGAAGGTTGAAAAAAGTCCAGCCTCTTTATCAGTAACAGTATATTGCGGTAGCAAATTTTAGAAAAAGAAATTTTTCTATTTGTATAAATGATTTAACTCACTATATTCATATGCTTTACATTATGGTAAATTAGTGAAATTGAGCAAAGTGAGTATTTACCAATTCTTATAAGGGGTATTTGTTATAAAATGAGAGTATTGTTATTGTCATTGCCAGGAATGGAGGAAAATGACGGAAATTTGTTTCCATTGGGGATAGGGTTTCTTGTGACAGCCCTTAAAGACAGGCACGAAGTAAAAGCCTTGCACTATGCCCACATGTCGGAAGCAAAAAATGATTTACCGCAGGTATTGAAGTCGTTTATGCCTGATGGTATCGGTTTTACTTGCACCTCTTTCAACCGGAAAAATGTTAAAAAAACAATTCTTCTTTTAAAAGAAATCTGTCCTGATGCAAAAATAATTGTTGGCGGCGTTCACGCGTCTTTTTGTGCAGAACAGGTTCTAAAATACTACAAGGCGGACATAGTTATCATCGGCGAGGGTGAAATCACCTTGCCTGAAGTATGTGATACGCTGGACAATAAAGCATCTCTGCATGAAGTCCCTGGAATAGCCTTTATCGAAAACGATTCTTTTGTTCAGACGGCGGAACGAATGAATATTTCGCACCTGGATGAACTGCCCAGTCCGGATTTCACGTACGCGGAATCCTTGATAACGGGATCGGGAATGGGATTTTTGATAACAAGCCGCGGCTGTCCCGGGCATTGCTCATTTTGTTCAACCGGAAGTTATTGGGGACAAAAAATTCGCATGTGGTCGCCATCCAGGGTGGTTGACGAAATGGAGCTGTTGATAAAACGCTTTAACGTAAAAAAAATCTTTTTCCATGACGACACTTTCAATCTCGGACTATCGAGAGTTAGAGATATATGTCAAATCATACGTGACCGTGACATTAAGGTTGAATGGGGGTGCTCATGCCGGGTCGCTCCAATATCGGAAGAGATAGTCCGTGATATGGTATCGGCCGGTTGCAGGCATATCTGCTGGGGAGTGGAAACAGGCTCAGAGTCAATCCTGAAGAGCATTGGGAAAAATATCACTTTGGAGCAAATCAGAACAGCATTTAATATCAGTGCAAAATTCAGCGATGTGTTGTCTTCCGGCTGCTTTGTTATGGTGGGAAATCCCGGGGAAACCGGAAAGACGGTCAAAGAAAGTATTGACTTTTTAAACACCTTACCAATGACAGATGCTCCAAGCACGTCGATATTGTATATACTACCGGGCACTCCGATTTATGAAGATCTAAGGCAGCGCGGCAAGGTGGATCATGAGGATTGGGCTCGTTTTGACAGTATACCATATTACACCATGGAAAATTCATATTCGACCATGATACAGTGGCGTAAACAAATCATAGCAGCCGGGCAAAGGTTGCCGTTCGACCAGAAAAAACATTTCTGGCTTGGGGAATTAATGCCGGAGGACTCTCTGATAATCCGAAATAAAAACCAACGTGCGAATAAAAACTTTTGTTACAGGCTTGCCAGGAAATTATATCGTGTGTTAAGAAATCCGCAAATCATCATAAATTATTTGCATATAAAACCTACCGAAAGAATAAAGTTTTAAAAGGAACCGGACAAACCTTAAGTCAAAATGGAGCTTGGAGGACTACCTGGAATAAAGGCTCCGGTGGTTTATCATTAAAGTCAATAGCAGAGAGTGCCCCATGTTTTTTGACTTGGCGTTTTTTTTCGGGATTACCTGGACCAGATTTGAGATCCATCAATTGATGATATTTTTTTGACAAGTTCATTATGGTTGAAACAAATTTGGGTTCTAAGCATATATGGAAAGTCAACTTCATCAAAAAGTTCAAGGTATTTGTCCTGTGCTTCAAGATAGCGTGACGAGGTCTTCAAATTAAGCAGCAGCAGAAAAAAAGGACAGCCGACGTTTTTTGAGGTATCCACTTTGACCAGCCACGCATTTATAATACTTTTATCTTTACTTATAATGTCGATTATCGGTTCCAGTGAACCGTCACTTTGATTGTGTGGCAGATAATTGCCGTCCGGATTGGTTTCGATTGAACTTTCCAGTTTTTGGATTGCGGCATCTTCATTTTCATCAATATACGAGATAAATTCCAGCAATTCGTCAATTCTCCCGTTCCTGTAAAGATAGTCATAAATAACATCTTTAAAAAGATAGGTTTGTTCCAGGTTGTTTTTATGCGGCTCGTGCAGGATGTCTTCTCCCCGGGGATCATTCTCCTCGAGCATGAGACCTTTGTAACGGAACAGGATAGCTGCGTTTTCCGGATATTTGCTGACCGCTTCTTCTGCTATTGCCAAAGCGTTTTCATTCTTATCAATAGTGGCAACTACGTCGATGATCTCAAGGTAATTTTCTTCAGATAATTCCTGGTCTTTTTTTAGGACCTCCAATTCTGTCAGACGTTTCCGGCAATCCTGATAATAAAAATGCTTGCTACGCCAACTCTTTTTTACTTCTTTACGGTAAAGATCGTCAAGTTTGTCGCTGATAAGTTGATAGTTTTCCGCGAAAAGAGTTTTAGCGGCGGTTTCGGATACTTTTTCAAGTGCAATGTTGGTTGGCGCGCCAATATGGGCAAATCTGGTCTTTAAAGCTGGATGTGAATCATACGGCATTGCTCCGCAACGCATATTCTTTTTAAGTTCCTCCTGTAGTTCTTCACTGCTAATTTCATCCATTATTGTATTTTCGAATAACCGGCATATTGAGAATTCAGCCGGGACATCAGGATTGCGTTCTACAACCGTCGTAATCTTATCATTGAACTTTTTGTCGAGAAGTGAAGAATAAGCGTAGAGTAATCCGAGAGATTGTGCGGTACATCCCGGACCTGAATAGGCAACAGATACCGCATCCGCGTCAATCTCGTGTTTTTTCATAAGAACAAGCGAATATCGTTCCAGAAGCGGAACGTAAAATTCTGTAAACGGAAAAAGCAATAAGGATCGGATTATGCCCCCGGATGCGGCATTGCACCACATTTGATTAATGCGATAGATCATATTCGTAGTTTGACTATGGTCCTTAGATAAGTGCCCCAGTTCATGAGCCAGAACCGCCAGAAACTGGTCATGGGACATCGACAGAGTCAACGGGTAACCTATAAGCAGATAGTTGCATCTGAAAAGAGATTGGTTGACGGCAGCATTGATATCAAGGTTTACAAAGATATGGTCAACTTTGGGACCATTGATTTTCCGGCTTACTTCATTTATATGCCGGTATAATTCCGGAAACTTGCGCTTACTCAGCTTAATGGCGCAGTCATCCGGCTTGCTCTTGTAAAATAAGACTTTAATGATTGCCAATTCCATTAAGATGATAAGGATAGATGGATAGATAACCCGGTTCATTGCAGTCAAAACCGCCAGAACAATTCCAAGTACGATCACAATTATCAGCGATATTATTCCAAATAAAGCAATGGCGACCAGTCTGCGTTTATATTTTCCGGGATATTCAGATGCAAGCTTTTCTATCTCATAGACTTTTTTATAATACTTTTTCAGGTCCATGCGGCTTCTCCCCGTGATAGTCGTCATTCAGACCTGAAACAACCATTCAGATCTGCCCCCTAGATAATATTTTATACCTGAGTCCGTGAAAAGTTCAGAATGTTACAGATACAAGGCATTAAAACGCCGCTGTATTGACATACAGCAAGTTGCCGATAACGAAGTAGATGTGACATTATGGACTTTCCCGCAAGGTAAATTCGTACGGATTTTTTGCGTTCACCCAACGGGTGAAAGTAAAAAACCACATTAATTATTAAAAACCAATACATTATAATGAATAACAATAAATTTATCACGGATTCAGGTTATACTTAAATTAGTAAGCAAACCACCTGAAACAACTTCTTGGATTGATTTTTTCCCATGAAAAATTTAAGTGTTTCCGACAATTCCATTATCAAATATACTTCGGAATACTGGAGACTGCAAGTCTTCAATGAATATTCCCGCAGTCTTTAAGCCTGCATCAGCGGCTGAATCTTTGTTGCCGGAACTGAACCGTTACGGGAAGCCTGATTGCATTCCCCTCCCGTCAAGCTTGAATAAGCACGTAAATCGGCCTCCGTCTTTCTTATGCAAAATTGGTAAATGTTTCGGGGGCTTATTTATAGAAATACGCCAGATAAATGTATATCGATGAGACAATCAACGAAAGAATCATCGCAGGAAAGCCATATTTCAGAAATTCCATAAAACTCAAAGCGTAATTACTGCGCCTTGCGATTTGAGCAATAACGACGTTAGCCGAAGCTCCGACCAGGGTCCCGTTGCCGCCGAGGCAGGCACCAAGAGCAAGTGCCCAGAAAAGCGGTTGGTTGATCTGGGCGGCCGCAGCCGCTCCGGTTAAATGCATTTTTACCATGAAGGCCGGAGTAATTGATTTGATCAGCGGAATCATCGCGATGACCAACGGTATGTTATTGATTACCGCCGACATAATTGTGCTGCTCCAGAGAATGATCAGAGCGGTCAGTAAAAGGTTGCCGCTTGTCAGATTAAGGATCGCATGACCCATTTTTATAAAAACATGATTGTACTCAAGGGCGCCGACCAGCATAAACAGACCAATGAAGAACAGGATGGTTCCCCATTCCACTTTTTCAAAGGCTTTGTGGAGTTTGACCTTGCAGACCAGCGCCATTGAAATCCCCCCGGCCACTGCGATAATGCCCGGTTCAAGCCGGATGACACGGCTGGCGACAAAGCCGACAATAACCAGAAAGAAGATAGCCAGAGAACGTCTCAGAATTTGGGGCTCAACTATTGCCTGTTCAGGCTTCGACTTCATTATTCTGGCGATCGTTGCTTCCGAAGCCTTGAATTTCCTGCCCATCATAACGACGGTAAGCACCAGCATTATGATCATCAGGATCAGGACAGGCGGACCAAGGTTGAAAATGAATGCGTTAAACGACAATCCCACCTCCGAACCGATGATGATGTTCGGCGGGTCGCCCACCAGCGTTGAAGTGCCGCCGATGTTGGAGAATATTGCTTCAAGAACCAGAATCGGCATAGCCGGGATCTCGAGAATCTGCGCAATCAGGATGGTGATCGGAGCCACCAGTATAACCGTCGTCACATTATCCAGCAAGGCGGACAGGATCGCCGTCAGTAACAGCATGGCAATGACTATGACCAGACCGCTTCCTTTCGCTTTACGGGCAATCAGGATGGACAGATATTCAAAGACACCGGTACTGGACATAATAGTCACGATCATCATCATACCGATCAACAGGAAAATCACGTTCATGTCTATCTTGTGCAGCAGCTCCTCATAAGGCGCAATCCGGAATGCGACTACCGCTACCGCCCCAAGCAGGGCGGCGACTGCTTCATCGACCTTGCCCGAAGCGATAAAACAGTAGGTTATCGCAAATATTATCAGGGCTAATATCATATCATACATTTTGCGGAAACTTCCTTATACATTAATGACCTGGTCAAGCACAATGCTCGGGTCGATAACACCGACCAGTCGTTCGTCTTCAAGGACATAAAGTGTGCGACGACCTTTGACTACCAGTTCAAAGACGATTTCAATTAGAGTAGTACTTGTGGAGATGGTACAAAATTCTTTACTCAACACGTCTTTAGCCTTGGAGTGCGCCTCATTGTAAAAATATTTTTCAAACGGGTCGAATTCACTGATGAACGCTACTGTTTTAAGTTGCAGAAAGAAATCCGGCATACCGTGACGGAACAAATTTTCACAGGAGATTTCACCCAGCATCCTGCGGTTCTCGTCTATAACCGGAGCCGCAAAGATATGATTATCGGAAAGCAGCCGCGATACCTTGCGCAATGGCATTTCAGGAGAAAGTCCGACTACCTCGCTGCGCATGATATCTTGAGCCGTAATCGGAACGTCGAGATCGAGCCGCGAATTCGCAATACAGTCGAACACATCTTCCCGGGTGGAAGAGCCGGTCAAACGCTGCCGCGATTCCGGGTCATGGAACATCCTGACGACCTGGCTCATAACTTTCAGCGCCAGGGTCGGAATCTCTAAAGGAACCAGGATAAGGCAGGCTATTTTGATGGGAAGCCGCCCGATCGAATCATAATTGATCGGTTCTTTCAATATGGCAAGGGAGACTGCGATCGAAGGCAACTGCGGCAACCTGGCATGAGGGAAGCCGAAGCCTTCTCCCAGACTGGTTGACGATTCGGCTTCACGAGCATGGACCGCCTTGAGAATAGTTTCTTTTGAGTAGCCTTGCAAGGCCGGATTGCAGATAACGGCATCAACCATCATTTCCAGTAAATGACTTTTGTTTTGGGGTTCGATTCCGGTAATGATGGAGTTTTTATCTAAATGTTTAATTAAGTGCATGGTATGTTTTCCTAAACTTATTGCTGTTTGCTGTAATTGTTTTTTGGGGATAGAATTGAAGCAAAAGTAATGGATAGATCTGTACGGGCTTATCTCTTTGAGTCTGGCTGGCAATTGTTCAGACAAAAAATGTCTATTGCAGTTTCTTTTATGCAAGCCAGTCTGCCTGCTGCGATTACCGTCCCGGCAACCACAACCCGAAAAACTGAATTATGCAGCTATGCGAATAAGCTCAATCATTCGAAATCAGTATTCGGCTGAGTTTGTGAGTATAAGATTGTTTCCGTATTCGTATCCATATCCACCATGGAACAGGCAAGTTGATTCTTGCCGGGCCAAAGCAGACTTTGTCAGGAATTCTTATGTACGGAGAACGACCGAACGGAGACAGGGCAATATAACATAATTATTACGCTGTTCCACTGGTCTTGAATTACATTTAGCAAATTGAGAAAGAAATATGTTTATGCCCCAATTATCAGGGCGGTGGAATTTGGAAGGTAAAAATACAGTTTTATTACCGATTCTGCAGGTGTCCTCTTCCAATTCATTGTAGAGTTCACTGTCGTCGAACAGAATAAACGGTTCGGTAATACTGGAACATTCAGAGGTGTTCCGGGAAACCAGTTCCGCCTGGCTCCTGCTCGCACGCACCTCCATAACATTCGGCCGTATAGCGCATAGTATAAGCGCCCAGCAGATTAAAATGGTTGTTATATATATATTCCTGATCATTATCCGAAAGCCGTTCTGAATTAATTGACAATATATGATAATACCTACAATATATATCTTCATTTTTGAAAAATCCAGTTATACATTGATAAATATTGAAAATTTTGTATTTTTTTGCATTTCAATGAATATAATCAAGTATTAGCGAATATATTCACCCATCAGGAATCCGGTAGATGCCTTATACTGATTCCGGTGAAAAATCTTGACTTACCTGTAGTATTACATCGAATAGATGCACCTCTATGAAGCAGGGTCAACCCGCAAAGAGTTTTTAAGGTCGTTTATTGATTTTAAAGACGTTGACAGAATAGAGGGATATCCTTACATCATTTGCAATGACTGTCAATCGGGAATATATTGAATTATTACGTGGAGGAATAAATGAAAAAATTTGTTTTATTACTGCCGGTACTCTTTACTGTTTTAAACAATGCCTATACAACAGAGACATCGGTTCCGTTAGCACTGACAAAAGCGGAAAAGGCTATTCGCAATTTTTTGGCAAAGAAAAAGATTAAGGCTCATTTTATCTATGACAAGCGGAACTCTAACATATTATATGTGAAATATAAAACTAAAATATTTAATGTCCGGGGTCTAGGTAAAGGCGGAAAGGAATACGGGAAATATTTTAAAAAGGAGGGACCCAAAGCAAATGGATTTATTTGGACTGTTATTTTGGAAAATGCAACAGAAATGCATCAGCGATTAATGATGCAGACCAGTAAACATGCGTATTGGAAGTCCTTTGATTTCATATGCAGATTCAATAATGAAAAGCAATTTTATAATGTCTTTGCATTTGGAGAAAAAAGTCCTTTAGCGAAAGAAATAATTTATGTACTAGGTGATTTAGACAAACCACAGGACAACCTTCGTATTTATATAGGGAACGTAAATTATAAGAAACAAGATGTTGACATTAAAATAAAACTTGACGGTAAAACTTTGATAAGTCAAATCTTCAAACCCAAAGAACCTTTCATAACAGATTATTTCTCCTATAAAATC
Source organism: Victivallales bacterium (assembly GCA_963678305.2). Classification (GTDB taxonomy): domain Bacteria; phylum Verrucomicrobiota; class Lentisphaeria; order Victivallales; family Victivallaceae. Next base: position 302,856 of record CAXXVV010000015.1, on the reverse strand, counting down.
TCTACCGGCAATCATAAACTTGAGATTTCGTCATCGAAAATAAAAACAGTTACAAAAGAATTCAAGCTCGATGAAAAGATAGTATTCTTCATAGATTGCTGGAATGCCGATAGATTTCATATACAAGTGAATGAATATTCATTAAATAATGACATTAAGGTTAAGTCCATTGACGGTTTCAGCATTGACTTCATTAAATCAGAAAAGGGGAAACCAATAAAACTGGTTAATGGCAGATATGAATGCAAAAAACTTGGTAATTACAATAAAGTCACGCTTGATTCCGCTCGCAGGAGCGGAATCTATCCGAGCTATATCGGAGCTGTCATCACTGACAATTGCGGAGGTTCAGGTTATTTTATCTATTTAGTTCTGTTTAAAAATGGCAAAAGTATCGCCCATAAATTTCTTGGGGATAGAATACAAGTAAAGAAAATTTATTTCTCGAATAGACAGTTGAATGCAGAATATTACATTCGAGAAAAGGGGCAAGCCATGTCTGACGTACCAACATCACTTGCTCGTACCCAATTGAGTCTTAATAACTAATTATGGTAAGAGGAAATAATATTATGAAAATTCTGTCCACAATGTGTTTCATATTCTGCTGTTATCAATCTGTTCTCTGTATAACTGAAGAACAAGGCAGAGCATATAAGGAACTGCCAAATCCGGCTAAGATTCAGATAAATGTTCCAAACGAACCTCATCCGGGAACGAGAACAAAGGTAATTACCTATAACGTAAAAATTGGTCGACACACCTTTGTTGAGCTTTTTAAATCAACAAAACAAATTGGCATGTGCAATCCTCAAAAAATAGAGAAATCCAATGATGCTCATAAAGTAATGACCGTTTCATACAGGAGTAATGCAGTAAAAAAAAGGTGGGCGTTCCATATTTTAAAAGACTCAAAAGGAGAGTGGATTACAAACGGTTACGGGAAGGTGGTTGTTTACGATTCTCCAAAAGGATTTCCAGAGTACAGGTACAACATACAAGCGTTAAATGCGGTCAAAGCATGGTATGATAAACACGTTCCACTGAACTATAGAAAGATTACTCAAAATCCTCATAAAGTACCCGAAACATTGCCTCAAAAAACAGATTATCGTTTTTCTGAAAGAGATGCAAAAATAAAAGGTCTGTGGAAAGATTTTTATAAGATGCAAATAAAACACTTTGGTAAAATACAGAAAATTGATACATACGCAGAAAATAATTCCTTAACGAAAATTTGTTTTATTTGTAATAAAAGTTTATATATTTTTTCCTGGCTCAAAACCGGTGGACGCATTGAACGGATTCATCATGCACAACTGATATTATATGACAGAATAAATAAGATAACATTTGAAGAATGCAATGGTTTTGGAAGGTTTATCCTATGGTCTGACCGAAGAAAAATGTTATCAATTGGAGGTCCCCCGACAGCGAAAATACATCCAGACTGGAAAGACGCGAAAGTTATTAAGACTGCTGAAATTATTCGGATTCTTGAGTCTGGACCGGTGAAATTTGTCAGCACCACTCATTCACAAAAAATTAGTATCTCACTAGATGACGGCAGATGTTTCAGAGGGGTATACGTTCCGGCAGAAGCTCCTGAAAATTACCGCAAAAATAAAAATCTTCATGACATCTTAAATCTCAGTGAATACATAAAAAAGAAAAGGTGGTTCAGAACCTGGCAAACTATTTGTGAGTAATTATCATGGAAAATTAACTTGAATTATTCATGAATTTATGGTGACCGGCTGCTATTAGTGACTTGTCCTGCTCTTTCTTATTGATACTTTAGAATGATTTACCCTGGGTTTTGTTGTTATATCCGCCCGGAATCGCCATGGAATATCACGTTGATTATAGACTTTTTTATCCTTTGGATCAAGATGCATTCCACTCATCCCGTACGATATATCCGCCTTGAAAGACTTGAGTCGCTGAGAACCATAGAATTGCTCCTCAAACATAAACTCAATATATCCAATGAACGGAAGGTGTCGGAAGAAAAATTCAGGCTTGTTTGAGAGAATCCAGCGAACGGCGGATTCCTCATCGCTTTTCCATGGAACATCTCTTTTGGAGTACTCTTGCAGCAACTTAATGTATTCATCTCTTTCTACATATGGAACTTTAATTTTTCCACAAAACAGCCTGCCGGGGTTCTGCTTTTCTTCAATACTTTGTGATTTTGCATGCTGTAATACCTGCCATGATGACCAATGCTTAAGGTCCGGCGAGTAACGAACATACATGTCTCCTGCGTATGGCGTGCTTTGCTGTCCGCTATTCAAAGTCAATTTCGCAGGTAACGGGTGGATTGCAACGCGAATGGACACCCAATATGGCGGACGCCAGGACAAACCGATTGCAACAGGCCTGGTCTTAATCCATCCATCACGAGCGGAAGTTTTTTCACTGTCCCAGCCAAGTCCGTTTTTAGTCACGGTAAGTTTGTCTGGCTCCGACCATGTAGCCTTTTGGATTGTATCTGTGGAGTTGGTAAAATCTATTTTGAGCTGCTTTGAAGCATGGATCGATGCCCTTCCCTGTACAGCCATAAGTAATAGGGCAAATATTGCAACTAAAATACCATTAAATTTCATATACCCCTCCTGAATGATTTATTTTTAACTTGAGATAGAACATGATGATTATTAAAAATATTGCAGGAAAATTGATTGTCAAACATGTTTTTTATCTTAAACCACCCACATGTATCTTCCTCATAATGTCTTAGATATGAAGAAATCAATGTTATTTCTTTTTGGCTTTGTTCCATGAGTTCATTAACACTTTGGTAAACGCATCAGCGGAATTCAAAGGGGCAATCTCGACTTTTATACATCGTCCGTCTTTGGCGGTAATGACATAAACATCGCCCAGGATACCCTCTTTTGTATGCTGGATATCATCAATGTCTCCAAGTTTGATGGCGGTTGTTTTACCGTCACGGTGCGAAAGAATCCGGCTGTCAGTCAAAATGGTCGCTTCTGTTCCATCCATTGACACGGTTGCGTCATGATACGCAATGACTTTCTCCTTGTCATTGAGCATCTTGTGGTCTTTCAGATATTTCGTCGCGTAAGGATCAATTTCATTGGATAATTTAACTCCTCCCTCAGGTCCGGAAAGCAGCCAGGCAAACAAAACAACAACGACAATAATGAAAACAACAACAATAGATCCGCATCCGATCAGCAGAATATAAAGCGGTTTAAGGTCCTGACGGCTTCCACCGCCGGGCTTAGCATACTGATTGACCGGCTGGTTATAGACGTTTTGACCAGATGGCTGTTTATATAAATTCGGCGGTTTCGGATGGTTATCCATTTTAAGTAGTTCTCCTTATTTTGAAAAAAACATGAGTCATGCAAATGCAAGTATTAACCACGAAAAACACGAAAAGTCACGAAAAAGTTTTTTTATTTTTCAGCTTTAGCTGAAAACTTAAACACTTCTCAGTGTTTGCTCTGCGCAATGCTCGCGCTCACGTTGTTGTCTCCGTGTTCTCCGTGGTGCAATTCATAATTCGCATGAGTCTATTGAAATGATCATGTCGTATACTAACAAGGAAGAATAACACCAAAGTTTTTCGGATGCAAATTATAAACTCTCACATTCCAAGTTTTGAAAAAGAAAAAGGTCATGCATTATTTTTTTGCGAGGCATATCCTGCTTGCATCCTACGCTCAAACGTAATTGAAAAAGCTCAAATCGCTTTTCCAACCACATCGCTACGGATGAAATGAATTACACTACGGCGAACAAATTCGCCAACGCGCTTCGCTGAATTTCGCCTGCGGCGATCAACGTTCCGCCGTTGAATCGCGTCCACCAAGGTGGCGGTTCCATTATACTGCTTTGCAGAATTTCTTTTTTATTATAAAATTTCGAATCCTCAACAATTACAGAAAAAGGCCCGAAGTTTTCAACTTCGGGCCGGAATGTTTTGATCCAGGTTTAATAATTATTTGAGGACCAGCACCTGCATTTCACCACCGGTCAAATTAATGGCATTTTGGGAAAATGTCCAGTCAGGATGAGCGGTCTTTCGATTGCCGATACCGACATCAGCATTTCTTCCGGCCGAAAAATTATTGAAACAAATCACAACCTGTTTCTCTTTGAAATTGTGAATCTGCATAGAACCGTAGCCCGGAGAGTTTTTCGGATTAAAAGAGTCTCCGAAATCATACAATTTGCTGGACGCATTGGGAATATTTTTTGCATTTCCGGGACTGTAGTTGCATTCCCAGAATTCAATATTGCAGCCGTCGGCATACTTACCGTTTTTTACGCCCGGAACGTTGCTTTTAACCAGACAGTTGGCAACCTTCTGTTGAAATCTGGCATTAGCGGATTTAACCGGCACCCCGATCTTTTGGACGTCGTCAGTAAACGGGTCCATTGAAACAAAGGCCCATTGTACTTGACCTTGTTTGTCTTTCAGCGCCATGAAATATGCAATCTTTTTAAATGGGCCTTTGATTTTGGCCGAGTTATTAACCCGGTATCTCATCTGCACCCTGCCCGGAACCACCGGGCTGGTCGGATCGAATTTGTATACAACCTGATATCCTTTAGCTTCAGCCGGGAGATATTTGCTTGCATCAAAATTTGCGGAGTAAACAGCATTAGGCGGAATTTTGCCCCAACGGAACGGAGATGCAGGAAGTCCCGCTTTGTTGATCAAGTTGACACCAACCGGATTACCGCCCCAGGCATAATAGACCACCGCGATCTTTTTAGCTTTTGGAGAAGTAACTTCAAGCGTATCGGGAGATATTATTTTTGCGTTGGCTGTGACAACATTACCCTTGTCGTCCATGACCGCGAACCATTTGATCGGCCCTGCGCCTTTGACTGCCAGCGGAGAACCGCCGTTATCGAATTTAACGACAGCCTTATTGCCTGAAAGGGTAACGTTTTCAACAACCGGACCGGTCCAGACCAGATTCTTACCGTAGGTCTTTTTCAGCGCAACCCTGCCAAGACGGTCGCCCACATCCTGCTTGTTGGCCGGATGGATATTTTTTTCCTCACCAATATCAATCGTTACAGCCATACCGGTATTCGGAACCGTTTTCGCAGTATTCATGAATTCCTCGCGCAAGATGGCCCATGAACTGTTTATGTCATAAGGCTCTTTGGTGGGAGCGCGAAAGTTCGGCAATTGAACAAAATAGAACGGGAAATCACCCTGTTTCCACAATTGCCGCCATGAGTTGATCATCGTGGCCAGTTGCTCGCCATAGGAACCGGGAGTTCCGGCATTGGATTCGCCCTGATACCAGATCGCGCCTTTGATGGCGAAAGGAGCCAGCGGATAAAGCATGGCATTATAAAGGTTGGCGGGATAATTAGGACTTTCATGAGGATGAACATAAAAACGCGGACGCCGCGGCGCATTGCCTTTTTTGCCAGCCTTATTCCAGGCCGCGACTTTCTTTTTCCAGTTTTCCAGACCTTTTTTATATTTGGCCCTTTCTTTGGCTTCATCATAAGTTTTCGCACCGGCATCCGCCCGGGACTTTCTGCCTATTGCCGCAGCGAATTTCTTCTGAGCGCTCCACGGGGTCCATGTTTCAATACATGTTCCGCCCCAATTCGTACTGATAAGACCAATCGGAATATTAAGATTCTGATAAAGTTTACGTCCGAAAAAGTAACCTGCGGCTGAAAAACCGGGAATCGTTTTCGGTGAGCATTCATTCCAGTTCCCGGAAACGTCGTTCAAAGGTTTCATTGATGTAACACGTTTGACGGTAAAAAGTCTGATGTTCGGATACTTGGCCGCGGCAATTTCCGCAGGCGCATCCTTAACCCTTAGAACCGGCCATTGCATATTCGACTGACCGGAACAAATCCAGACGTCGCCGGACATAACATTTTTCAGTTCAATTTTCTTTTTCCCTTGAACTGTTATAGTGTATGGGCCACCAGCTTGCGGAGTCTTCAGTTTAACTTCCCATTTTCCATCTTTTCCGACTTCTGCTTTCGCTTTTGCGCCCCAGGAACCGGTAACGGTGATTGTTCCCGCCGGTTTCGCCCAGCCCCAGACCGGGGCAACCGCGTCCCGCTGGATCACCATGTTGTTCCCGAATATCGCGGCTAATTTAACATTTTCAGCGTTAGGGGGATCTTCTTTCATTAAGATTGAACATCCCACGAACATCAAAGCCACGCTCATCAAAGCAATGACTCCTGACAACCTTTTTTTCATAATCCTGCTTCCTTTCTTGTTTTTTAAAGTCAATAGAAACACTATGACTTTGACTTAATTTTATATTAATCAAAGATTAAATTCAACCCGTCGTTTCGACGACAAAAAATGTTTTATTTTTTAACGAGAACAACCATGACTCCGTCTTTACAATTCCTGGCGTTGGCGGAAAAAGTCCAATCCCGGGCTCTCCCTTTACTATTGCCAATACCGACATCGGCTTTGCCGCGTCCATGAAATTTATTAAAACAGATAATGGACTGTTTTTCCTTATAGTTATGAATCTGCATCGAGCCGTACCCTGGGGATTTGTTCTTGTCAAAAGTATCGCCGAAGTCAAAAAACTTGTCAGAGGCGTTTGGCACTTTAGCAGCATTCACGGCTGTATAGTTACAATCACAAAATTCAATATTGCATCCATCCGGATACTCCCCGTTTTTTACTCCGTCAACATTGCTGATCACTCTGCAGTTCTTAACCATCTGCTGGAACCGGGCGCCGGAGGCTTTGACCGGAACGCCAATCTTCTTTACGTCATCGGTAAACGGGTCCATTGAAACATATGCATATTCGACCTGCCCGTTTTTATTAAGCAGAACCAGCAGGTAGGCCAGTTTTTTGAAAGGGCCTTTCACTTGATTTGAATTATCAACGTCATACACAATATCATTTTTACCGTTTTTCATCACCGGGTTCGTCGGGTTGAACTGATACACCAGTTGATAACCATTCGCTTCCGCCGGAAGGTATTTTGCTACGTCAATTGTTGATTTACGACCGGTCGGGCGCGAAGGAAAAGCCGCTTTTTTTACTGCCGTCGCTTTTTTTGCCTTCTTAGTTTTTTTCACCGCCACCGGGTCCGTTCCGACATTCTTTATATCTCCAGCCGGACTTATATTAAGCGGAGAGTGAGATTTAATATAGTCAAACAAAGCTTTGTCAACTCTTATGCCCGTATCGCGAAAATCACAATTTTTGTCATTCACCAGAGACTGGAGATATGCCCATCCGGCAACTGCCCCGGAAAGCGCCCCGCTACTGAACGCAACCTTGACCCTGTTACTGCCGGTTAGCTCTTTGCCGTTTTTCAAAACAGGGCTCCCAATCAACCCGCCTTTGTTATCAACCTTCAAGCTCAGACCGAAAGGATGTAGAAATTCTCTGGTCTGACGAAATCTTTTATATTGCTCTTGAATAATTCCGGCTATCTGGTCACGATTCAAGCTCATTGTACAAACCGTGTTCGGATAAGGAGTCAGGCGAAAAATATTGCTTCCGGTTACTTTCCCTTTTGCAAGTTTCGCCCTGCCCGGCGGCGTGCCGTAAAAAGCGGCATCAGTCTTCGCTGCTCCGGCAATCGCCATTGAGAATAAAGTACTGATCCCGGACGGCTGCATCCGGTTTCCTGGAATCGTCAACTCGAGCGAATTATATCCGGCTACCGCCCTTGCGTCTTTATCCGCAGCCTTCAATAAACCATTCACCTCACGGGCTAATTGCGGATCGACCTTTGTGCCGGGAGTAACTTTCATCATCTCGGATTTGATCGTAACTTTTTTATTTGCGGAATCATATGAAACTACCGCTTTACCGAGAAAACGGGAATGACTGCCGGCCTGCAAGTACCAGGTCCGCCCGGATAAAACACCGGGTTCAACCGCGTGTGTATGGCCGCCAAGCACAAGATTTATATCCGGATAACGTTGCAGCAGTTTGAAGTCGGTAGGCTTTTTACCGAATCGGCCGTTATGTATAACTAAAATGATCACATCCGGCCTTCCCTTTTTGACCTCGGCCAAGGTTTGATCTAGATATTTAGCGGAATCCGCGAATTTAAGTCTGGTCAACGCTTCCGGACTGTAAAAGCGTTTATCACAGCAGCCAAAGCCAATTACCGCGATTTTGAGCCCGCCCCGCTCAAAAAATTTGAACGAATAAAAGGGAGGCGAACAAATAACGTTGCCGGCCAGAGCACTACCTTTGAATTCGGAAACCCGCTTCAATAAACAATCCACTCCGAAGTCAAAATCGTGGTTACCCGGAACCCACACGTCATATTTCAACAGGTTTAGCATTTTCACGGCAACAGCGCCGGCAGAATGCTTGCCAACAAAGCTTCCCTGCATATTATCGCCGCTGTCGATAAGCAAAGTATTTCGTTCCCCCGCTTTTTGTCTTTCATCACGAACAAGCGACGCCAGTTTCAACCATGACGGCCCGCGCGGTCCGAAAGATGCGTGAATATCACACGTTGAAAGAACCGTGACAGTTCTGGTTTCGGCATAGAGTTGCGCCGAAGCCAATAATAAAAACAGTATAAAACCATGTCCAATCCCGTATCCCCCGAATACGCGCATTTTCAACCTCCTTAATAATAAAAATTTAAACGATTATGCGTCCTCAAATCATTTTAAAAATCAACAAGGGAAACAACCGACAACATTAAATCATGCTGTCGGTTGTCAGTGGTTATTTTATTTTGTTTTTACCAGCACGTAGAGTTTGGCTGATTTATACTTTGAACTGTTTTTCGCAAAAGTCCAGTCTGGATGTGATGTCGGCCGGTTACCAATACCAATATCCCTTGAACCGGAACGGAAATTATTGAAGGCCAGCACGGTTTGTTTTTTGGAGTAATTATGAACCTGCATTGAGCCATATCCGGGAGACGCTTTTGTCGACATAATGTCGCCGAAATCAAATGTTTTGTCGGAGGCGCCTAGGACCTTGGCAGCATTCGGAGGGGCATAGTTACAATCCCAGAATTCGATATTGCCGCCTTCAGGGAAAGTACCGTTTTCTACCCCCTTGACATTTGATTCGACCGTAAGGTTTTTAACCTTAGTCTGGAATCGGGCGCCGGAAGCTTTATCCGGAACTCCAATTTTTTTGACATCGTCGGTAAACGGCTCCATTGAGACAAAGGCATAATCTTTGCCGTTCAGGATCAAGGCGTAGCCGACTTTAGCTATTTTACCAGTGATCTTCGCACTGTTATCTGTGTCGTAATTAGTTGCTTTGCCGCCTTTCATAAGATCTTTTTTAAGAAGATTGACGGAGTAAACGACCTGATAGTCTTTCGCGCCTTTTACGAGGGTTTTCAAGTCTTTGTCCGCGGCTTCTTTATCCGCAGCGTTTGCGGCGGCGGCAGTCAGGATTACGAGACTGCTGACGAAACGAAGTGCATGTTTTGCGTTCATCGGGATACCTCCTGTTTTTGTATTTAAACCGGAAATTGCTGAATATGGAATTTCCGGCCTTATCGGAACAATTTATTTCGTCTTTACCATAATATACAGTTTGGCGGTCTTGTAGCTCTTACCATTTTTCGCAAAAGTCCAGTCCGGATGGCCACTCCGCTGATTACCAATTCCCAGGTCCGCGATCGAACTGCGGAAATTATTGAACGCGAAAACAGTCTGTTTTTTAGCGTAATTATGAACTTGCATACTGCCGTATCCGGGAGAACTACCCGTATTCATCTGGTCACCAAAGTCATACCGGCTATTTGAGGCGCCGGGGATTTTAGCAACATTCGGCGGACCATAGTTGCAATCCCAGAACTCGATATTGCCGCCGTCCGGGAAAGTACCGTTAACAATACCTTTTACATTGGATGCGACTTTCATGTTTTTTACTTTAGTCTGAAAGCGCGCGCCTGAGGCTTTGTCCGGAACTCCGATCTTCTTGAGATCTTTAGTGAACGGGTCCATAGACACAAACACATATTGCTTATCGTTAAGAACCAGAATATACCCTATTTTCTCAATATCTCCGGTAATTTCAGCAGATTTATCACTGTCATAAATAATTTTTTTCCCACCATCGGCCAGCTTGGCCTTTGACGGGTCAAGTGTATAAACAATTTTAAAATCTTTGGCGTCTGGAACCATCATATTCAACGCGCCCCTTACCGGAACCTTGCCGGCCCGGAAAGCGGAAGCGGGAAGACCGACTTCGTTAACCAGGTTCGGTTCGGCCAGCATATCCCAGGCATAATGAACGGCAACAGGTTTATCGACCCCTTTTGCCGTCAAAGTTATAACATTTTCGGAAATCTCCGCATTCGCTTTTTTAAAGATACCGTCAGGGCCGCAAATCTCGAACAAGCTGGCCGGTTTGCCGTCACGGGTCTTCAACTTCTTCGCGTTTGAAAAGGTAACTTTTAGCGCATTATCCTCAATTTTCATTTCCTTGAACAGCGGCGAGTCACATACAATATCTTTTTTGCCGTAGGTTTTATTCAAAGCCAGCATTGCCAGACGTTTACCGACATCCTGTTTATTTGTCGGATGGATGTTCTTAAGATTCCCGATATCATTAATGATCGCGATTCCGGTATTCGGCACAGTCTGAGCCACTTCGACCTGAGCCTCCCAGATTATCGGCAGCGCCTGCGGGGCGGAACGATAATCGTAAGGAGCGATCTGCACAAAATAGAATGCCAGGTCCTTGTTATTGAAAACTGACCTCCAGCCTTCGATCAGGGCTTTCATTTTCTCACGGTATATCTTGCCGTCACCACGATTTGATTCGCCCTGATACCAGATCGCGCCGCGAACGGCGTAAGGCACCATCGGATTGATCATCGCGTTATACAGAACCGTCGGCGCCTGGTGCCCAACGAAAGGAATCAGTTGCGAAGGATACGCCGGCGGAGATGTGATCTCTTTCTTATCCATCAAGCTGGCTTTTGTAGTTTTTATCCATTTTTCATAGTTTGCTATAGCCAGGTTGGCAAGCTTTTTATTCAAAGCCGAACCGGGTATCCTTGCGTCTACCTGTTCGGAGATTGATTTCAGCTCCGGAATTTTGGCAAATCCGACCGGAGGAGTCCAGGGTTCGATCCGGGTCCCGCCCCATGACGAATTAATCAAACCAACCGGAACATTCAAATCCTTATGAAGTTCCCGCCCGAAAAAATAACCAACCGCGGAAAAACCGGGAACGGTGGTCGGCGAACATTCGTTCCAGGAAGCGGTAAAGCTGGTTTGCGGAATGGTTTTCGAATCCCTTTTCACATGGAACAGGCGGATTTGCGGATATTTAGCCGCCGCAATCTCTTTTTGAGCGTCGTTGGCTCTGGACAACGGCCACTCCATATTTGACTGTCCGGAACAAATCCAGACTTCACCCGACAGAACGTTTTTCAGTTCAATCTTGTTTTTTCCCTGAATGGTAATGGTAAAAGGACCGCCGGCATTTGGCGTGGCAAGTTTGACTTCCCATTTGCCGCTTGCAGGTGTGACCGTTTCCGCGGATTTTCCCCAGGAACCGGTAACCGTGACTTTCTCCCCTGCGGCGGCCCATCCCCAGACCGGCGCATTGGTGTCACGCTGGATTACCATGTTGTTATTGAAGATTTCCGGCAGCTTTACATCTGCCATCGCAATCGACCCGGCCAGAACCACTGCTCCGGCGGCCCACAGGCTGGAGTGTTTCACTCTCATACGATACCTCTCTTTTTTGTTTGCAGAAAAGATTTCTAATTTAACCGTAATAAACGAGATTACAAATCAATTGCCTCAGAATGTAAATGCATGAATTTATCTCGAGACACCTCAACAGCCCCGAACATGCCGGTAAAAGAGTTCTTTACCTGGGAGTCGAGCCAGGTACAGCCATATTCTTTTTTCAGGAATTCCACCGTATTGATTAACGCAAACTTGGAAGCTCCGGGTTCAATGAAAAACATACTTTCGCCTGAAAAATAACGCCCGATCCGGATTCCGTACAGTCCGCCGACCAGTTGTCCCGATTCATCAAGCGTTTCAAAACTCATTGCGACCCCGAGACGGTTCAGTCCGCGGTAAGCACGTATCATTTTCTCAGTTATCCAGGTTCCGTGGTCACCTCGCGGCGCATTGGCACAACCATGAATGACCTGAGGAAAATGCTGATTGACGCTGAAAGTAAATTTTTTCTTTTTCAATTCACGCCGGGCTCCGTGCGGAACATGGAAATCATCAAATTGGATTATCGAGCGCTTCGGCGGAGCGAACCACAGAATATATTGCTCTTCAACCGGCCAGGGAAATATCCCGTTGAGATAGGCGGTTATGGTTAATTCGGGACTGATAAACTCGCTGACCGTCAGAACTCCGTCGGCATCGGCCAGATGCACCGGTGGGAACGGGTTTTCGAGCGCTCTCAAGTCCAGTTTCATTGCCGCTTTTCAAGCAGAAACACACAGTTTGGCGCAAATAAATTAGGCATCAGCCGGGCACACAAATCACAATGATTACCCAATGGGTTTTCATTAACGATAGTAATGTCAAGTTCTTTGCACAAACTGCGGAAATCCGCGATTGTCGCCAAATGAATATTCGGCGTATTGTACCAGGTATGCGGTAGTGTTTTCGTAACAGGCATCCGGCCGGACAGGACTAGCTGAAGTCGCGCCCGCCAATATCCGATGTTCATAAAGCTGATAATCACCCGTTTGCCGATCCGCAGCATTTCCTGAAGCAGCAGGTCCGGTCGTTCCACCGCCTGCAAAGTTTGACTCAGAACAACGCAGTCAAAAGAGCGGTCGTCAAACAGCAGCGGCTCATTAAGGTCGGCATGGATCACCGGCACGCTGTTGTCGATACAATCAATGATCCGCTCCTGGGAAATCTCAATCCCCAGACCGGAAATCTTCTTTTCATTGGTCAAATAGCGCAGGAAAGCGCCGTCACCGCAGCCAAGGTCCAGAACTCTGGATTTAGGTTCGATCAACGCGCTGATCGCATGCAGGTCGGGACGTTTTGTAAAAAGTTTTTTCAGTTCCGGACTCATGGGCACACCTCCAAACGACGATTACGCAGGAAATCGGACAGCATCCGCCCCAGCGTCTCAGCTTCCAGCAGAAAGGCATCATGCCCGTAAGCTGATTCAATCTCGCAATAACTTACCTTGATTCTGTTTTTCAACAACGCTTTCACCAGTTGCCTAGACTCCGAAGGCGGAAAGAGCCAGTCACTGGAAAACGCCGTCACCAGGAACTCGCTTTTAACGTTGGCAAAGGCGGCAGCCAGATCGCCGTTCGCCTTCTCGGACAAATCGAAATAATCCATTGCCCGGGTGATATAGAGATAGCTGTTGGCGTCGAAACGCTCGACAAACCGCCGGCCTTGATATTGGAGATAACTTTCAACCGAAAAGTCAAACTTAAAATCATAGGAGTATGATGAGGTTTCCTGCAAATTACGACCGAATTTGCGTTCCATCGACTGATCGCTTAAATAAGTAATATGCGCCAGCATTCTGGCTGCGCCGAGTCCGCGTTCAGGGACATTCTCGTTATAATTACCGGTGTTCCAGTTTGGATCGGTCTGAATCGCCTCGCGTCCAACCCAGTCAAAGGCGATACATTGCGATGACAAGCGTGTCGTCGTGGCAATCGGGATGCAGCTGTAAACGCATTCAGGATATGCGGTTACCCACTCCAGCGCCTGCATTCCGCCCATCGAGCCTCCGATAATCGACAACCAGCAGGCAATATTCAGATGCTCCATCAAACGATGCTGGGCCCGGACCATGTCGGCAATGGTAATAACCGGAAAATTCAGGTTGTAAAGTTCCCCGGTTTCAGGATTGACCGAACGGGGCCCGGTAGAACCGGAGCAGCCGCCGATAACATTACTGCATACTACAAAAAAATGATCCGTGTCGATCGGCTTGCCCGGGCCGACCATCTCATCCCACCAGCCCGGCTTCTTGTCCTGCTCCGAATAATAACCGGCGACATGAGCGTCTCCGGACAACGCATGTTCGATCAGAATCGCGTTAGTCCCATCGGCATTGAGGGTGCCATAGGTTTCATAGCGGATATTGACCAGGGACAGACTGCGTCCGCAATCCAGTTCCAGCTTATCATTATCAGTTGTACCAAACAGGAAATCCTGCGGAACAACAATTCCGACTGAGTTGTGAGTTGTGAGCTGTGAGTTATGAGTATTCATTATTTATCTTGTTTGTCCCAACTTGCTGACGAGGGTAAAAATCATTCGCTGCAATTCATCTATTTTTGATGTTAACTCGTTAAATTCATTTATTTTGATATTTTTAAGTTCACAAGCTATTATCAGCTGTGTATCCAACTCTGCTAAACTTCCTTTGCTAATATATAAAAAACGTATAAAATCTTTAGTCGAATTCCGAGCCTGACCTTCAGCAATGTTTGATGGTACGGAAACCGCGGCTCTTCTCATTTGAGATATAACTCCAAATTTCTCTTCGGCAGGAAAACCTGAGTTTTGCGTTAACGAGTATATCGACTTCGCCAACTCTATTCCTATTTGCCAAATTTTCAACTCTCTGTAATCATTAACTTTTCCCCTAATCCCCATACCTCACCCTATTTTAAAATTTTCAAAGATCATCAACTCACCACTCACCACTCTCAACTCACCACTCACCACTCTCAACTCACCACTCTCAACTCACCACTCTCAACTCACCACTCTCAACTCACCACCATAAATTACTTTCAACGGGTTGAAAAACTCCTAAAACCAATGTAATTTAGCAGAAATATAGAAAATTTAAAGCCATAAAATAAGATAATAATATCATTATGCTGAAAAGTAACAACATTAATATTGCGGCAATCGACGAATTGCCGTCCCCGAAAGAAATTCGTTCCGAATTGCCATTGGCCGAAAATACCTTGAAAAAAGTTGTGGATGCGCGCGCGGAAATAACCCGGATAATGGACCGCCAGTCCGACCGCAAAATAATCATCGTCGGCCCCTGCTCCATTCATGACATCGACTCGGCCCTGGAATACGCTGAAAGGCTGAAAAAACTCAGCGATGAAATATCCGACAAACTGCTACTGGTCATGCGGGTTTATTTTGAAAAACCGCGTACGACCCTTGGCTGGAAAGGCCTGATTTACGACCCGGAATTGAATGGTTCGTATAATATTGAAAAAGGACTGAGGATCGGCCGGAAACTGCTGCTGGACATCGTCAACCTCGGGTTGCCGACCGCAACCGAAATGCTCGAACCGGTCGTGCCGCAGTATATCGCCGACGTCGTCTCCTGGGCCGCGATCGGCGCCAGGACAACCGAAAGTCAGACGCATCGTCAGATGGCCAGCGGATTATCGATGCCGATCGGCTTCAAAAACGCCACTGACGGCAGCATCCAGGTCGCCATCGACGCGATTAAGACCGCGCTGTCCCCGCACAGCTTTATCGGCGTGACCGACAAAGGCAAATCGGCGGTATTCAGGACAACCGGAAATAAATACGGACATCTGGTCCTGCGCGGCGGTCAGACTTCACCGAATTACGGCGCGGAACATATCGCGTTCGCCAAGGTTGCGATGCGGAAAAACGGCCTTAATCCCAATATTATCGTGGATTGCAGTCACGCCAATTCAAATAAAAATCCGGCCAAACAGCGTGAAGTGGTCTTTGACATAGCCGATCAGTTGCGCGAAGGCGAGGATTCGATTATCGGTCTGATGCTGGAAAGCAATCTGCTGGCGGGAAGTCAGAAAGTGGAAGCAGGTAAAAATCTGCAAAGCGGTCAGTCTATCACCGACGGCTGCATTGGCTGGGAGGAAACCTGCGAACTGATTCGCTATATCGATGAAAAATTAGCCCGGTAAGAGCATAATCTGCCGGTTCTTGATTTTGAAACTGATTCAAAACGGGAATTGAATCATGAACAATCATGGGGTGGAAATATTCTCCAATAAATTAGCATTGGAGATCAAACAGGAATTCCTGAAGCTCATAAAACAGGGAACAAGCCCTGGTGAAGCAGTCAGGCAATTACTGTCGAAGTTTAAAATAGACCCGGCCCGGCCGGAAGTCTATACCACCTTCTGGCTGGCGCTGGCCGCTGCCCAATGGCAGTCCGGCAAACTGACCGAAGACGTAAAAAATGCCGCGATAATGATTATCGAAGAGGGCTACGACCTCCGGCACTGGGATCACGACTTCACGATGATGCAGCAGCGCCAGCATGTTCTGGATGAACTGTACAGTCAAATCGACCCCAGTCACCATCACGGTCTGAATATTATCAGCGTGCGGCGCGAAAGCCCGTTCAAGCCGGGTGATGCCCTGGGTTATATCATGCCGTCCAAAGCCTATATGATCTTCCGGGTCCTGAAAATCCACAATGATGAAAAGGCCTCTGCTCCGATCTGCGATATCTGCGACTGGTGCGGTTATGAATTTCCATCGAATGAAGAAATCGTCTCCCTGCCCTGCGCGCAAGTTCCCGGAACCGCCGTCATCAACGGCCAGCGAATCAAAGGACACTCTTTAATCTGTATCGCCTCGCACACGCAAAAGAGCTTTCCCAAATACCGGGCAGGTATCATCTCCCGCGGCCTGAAATTCAAACAGCATTCCGATATCATTTATTATACCAACTGGCAGTATCTGGACGACTGCCTGAATATGTTGAAAATCCGGCCGCCGGTCCCACCGAAAAATCCATGGTGGAAAAAATTCCACCTGCTCAGTCATGAAAAATAATTTTACCGCTGTAAACGATTATCTATAGACTCATGCGAAACTATTATTTGCACCATAAAGAGCATGAAGAACATGAAGAAGTATTTAAATTTTCAGCATAAGCTGAAAAATAAAAAAACTTTTTCGTGACTTTTCGTGATTTTTCGTGGTTAATATTTGCATTTCACACGACTCTTTATTCACTAAAATAAGGAATAATTTTATGCCGAATTTCAGATTTACCGCGTTGGACGCCGCAGGACAGGATATCTCAGGGATTATCAGCGCCGGCTCCGGAAATGAAATCTCTGAAATTCTTAAACAGCGTGGTCTGTTTCCAACTTCAGTTTCTGAAACAAGTGAGCCGGCGACAGGAATATGCGAGCCTGATGATGATTATTATGATGATGATTATGATGATGACGATGAAGAGGGAGAAGACGAAAAAATCCCGTGTTCTTTCACGGATCGGGATAAGATCAAGCATAAAGGATTCTTTGAGCTGTTTGAACAGGGAGCCTGCCTGGGCCTCAGATTCAGTGACATGAATGAAATCACCCTCTTTGAAATACCGTTCTCGCAAGTGAAATCATTCGATATAAAAGGAATCTTCTTCAAGAAAGTCATGCTAGAAACGAGCGACGGATGCACATATACGATCAAAGGCAACACAACAAAAGTCTTCCAATATATGATGATGTGCAAATTCGTTGAAGACAACCAGCCTGACAGCTAAGTGTTTTTTCAATGAATAAAGAGCTTTGCAAGAGGGATACTGCCGACATCCGGTTACAGATTCTGATTGGATTTCCCGATAACTTTTTTCTTGTATAAATCAGAATCCAAAGCTATATTATTATTTCTGTGAAATATTTCATAAATACGAAAAGGAGGGATTTCCAATGAAACATTTATCTTCACGAATCACAGCAGGCCTGATACTGGCTGCAGGAATAACAAGCCAAGGCGCAAAACTCACAAAAACCGACAAAACAGTCCTCACACGGCATTTCAAACTATGCAATCAAATGGCGACACAGAACCGGGCAGCCTCTAATGAACTGAGTTCTCTGATGTCAGATATAAACAAATATTCATATGCCATTGACGCTCTGCAAAAGGGAAACTCCTCAAAAATCAAAAGTCAAATCAGCAACCTTGAACGAAATAAAAAATACGCTGATAGGTCAATCAAATATTCCGAAAAAAATTACGATTCACTTAAACAAAAATTTGATTCGATTAAGCGGGATAAAAAAATCGAGGTGGAAATTTCCGTCCTTGAAAAACATAAAAATACATTAACGGCCAAAATCGATAGATTAAAAGCTCCGTATGAAAAAAGAACTAACTCCATTTTAGCAAAGATCAACCAGAAAGAAAAGAATATCCAACTGGAAAAACTGGTTGAATCAGCAATGCAGCCATCCGGCAACAACAATAAAATGGCGGCCCTGGTCACTCGTAAATCATCAAACGCCAATTATGCCGACGGATTTGTCAGTTGCCAGTGGTATAAGGGAAATACGCGAATAGCCTGGGCTCATATCAGGCTCAGGCCCAAGGACAAAAATCTTTCCCGCAGAAATACGATTGCGGATAAATATCCGATTACCACGTCAAGCGACAACAGCGTCTGGTTTTGGGTCGAAAACATGTATATTTGCTTCGTGGTAGATGATAAACAATATAAAAGCAAAGAAAAAGTCATTGAACTGGCCTCACAACTTTTTGATCTGAAAAAACTTGCCGACGCCTGTGAAAGCAAGGACATAAAACAAAGTGTCACCATCTATGAGTTTACCGATCAGATAAAGAAAGACATGAGAAAAGCAACTCAAAAATACTCAAAACAACGCTCAGATATATTTCGAAAGTTAAGAGATTATGAGAAAAAGGGCTATTACAGCTCCGGTGCTTTAGCAAAACTCAATTCTGATTTGCTTAGCGCAAAAAATCTCTATGAAAATAATTTAAAGGGCATCGAAACCACTAATAAAATCGTTGCGCAACTGAAAACTCCATCGTCAAATCGAGACCAAGCGGTCAGAACGTTAAACAAAATGATTGCCGAATCCAAAGAAAAGATTGCTGCTGCATGCAAAAAACTGAATAATCAAAAAGCAGAATTCACTAAATCAATCAACTTCCCCAAAATGAACAGTTCATATCAATATATCGCAAATAAATTCTTCAGGGTACCAAACAATTCAGAATTATTTATGATTAACCGAACCGCAATTGATCCCTGGCTTGGAATCCCCGTCATAAACTGCCGTTGGTATTACGATATGTCAACTTCTCAAAGGCCAGCATCTCAAGCGTGTTTTTCCGGTAATTTAACTTATCACCCTGACTACAAACCTTCCTCCAGCAAAGGCTTGATAAACAATAAATACGTTATCTGCAACTTAAACCAATATTCAATATCGGTCAAAGTCGGTAACTTCATTATCTATTTATCATCAAATAACCGAATATTGTTTACTGAAAAAATCTTTACCAAAGCTGTCAAAGAACTTTTTGACCTCGACACGATTGCCGAAGCTGGCGCGATAACTCCATGACCATCCCCTTGTTACTCTGAAAGAATCGCAACAGTAACTTGCTTTATATGTTATAAAGCCGCCTGAAAAATCTGGCGGCTTTTTTATTTAAGCTCTTGATTATCCTCTCCCGGATTATATATTCTTCAATATATCGGAAATGAAATATGGAAGGGGAAACATGAAATTTCGTTATTATTTTTTGATTACCGTAATGGGATTAGCCGGTCAGCTTAAGGCTGACAAACTTTCAGAACCGGAAAAGCAGTTGCTGAAAAAACATCTGGAATTGTGCAAAAAACATGTCGTCATCAGCGACCAGGCCGCTCAATACCTCAGACTTATAGAACTGCAGAAAAGCACCCTGACCAGCGCTTTGCGTACCCTGCAGGACGGCAGCCGCGATGCCGTCAGAAAAGAAATTGATAAACTTGAAAGAGGCAGGGAATACGCCAAAAGTAATTTGAAACTGATCGACCAGAATATCGCTTCTGCCACTAAACGTCTGCAGGCAACCAAACATGATGAAGCCATGGAAAAGATCATTGACGATCTCGAAAGCAAAAAGTACAAGCTGCGCGACAAATTGTTCATCATCAGAACTCCATACAAAAAACGGTCAAATGAAATCCTCAAATCTGTCGACGCGACAAGCGGCAATCAGGAATTGAAAAACATTATGACCAACCTGCTTGCCCCTTCGGAAAAGTTCAAGTCGGAACTGGTTGACCGGAAAATAATTCAAACGTCATTCCTCTCCGGAACCGTTGATTGTGCCTGGTACCGTGATGATGAGTTTTTCGCGATTGCGCGAATCACCCTCTGCTCTGAACCTCCGCCCGGTAATCCGATCGATAAACTGTCCGACCGGTATCCAATATACTCGATGAACGGTTCCAATATTACATTTAAAGTAAGCAACTTTCTTATCGCGTTGAAGGTAAAACGCCGTTTCCTGGAGAAACAGTACGACCTGAAAAAAATCGCGACCGGCCTTATCGATCTCAAGCAACTGGCAACAGCCGGGACCAATGATATTATAGAAAGCAGCCTTGCCACCAGCAATGAACTGCACAAGATTCATTCCGAAGAGGAAAAAATGACCGCGGTCCTCCAAGCCCAATTGACCAAAGCCTTTTCCGCTATAAGCAATTTTAAGCGGCAGGGCTATTGCTCCTCGGAAGAACATGCCAGGAATAAATTCCTGCTGGCCGGAGCCAGGGCCAATTATCAATACAACAGCAACAGCATCAAAACCGCCGATTACCTGATTAAGCTGTTACGTCAGCCGCCTCAAAAACATCGACTGGTCATCGCTGAACTGCAAAAGAAGATCGACCAACTGGACGCAGATATGGCGGATTACTGCTATAAATACAAACAGTCCCGTAACCGGTTAGCCGCGGACCTCAACTTCTCGGCCGTCAATCGGCGGTACCGGAATATGGCCGCCAAATTCTTCCATCTGCCGCAAGGAAAAAGATACGCGCAGATCAACCGTATGGACACGGATTCATGGCTTGGCAATCCCAATATCACCTGCTGCTGGTTTCTCGATATGACCCACTCCAGATACAGCAACATGACCCCGGTTTTCAAAAGCCGAATAACCTACGATCCCGATGCCGGCGACCTCGCTTACAGCTATGCCGTCAATCGTTCGACCGACAATCAGATCATAGATCAGAAATACCGGGTATTCGGTGAATTCGACCATAAGATCAACATCAAAGCCGGCCAATTCCTGGTCGAATTTGAAGCTGAAAACTTCAAATATCACAATCGCAAAGATCTGATCCAGGCCGCCGCCTCCCTCATCGACCTCGACGCATTAGCTGATGCGGTGGAGTGAATAGACTCAATAAATTAAAAAGAGATTATAAATAATACAGCGTCCTTTGTTGTCAAGTTGTCACCGTTTTTTCTCCGGGAGCGCCGGTCGCCAGTCCGGCATTCACAAACATGTGAAACGTTTGCCATGTATGAAAAATTGGCAAAAAATCTTAAAGATCAGATATATCAAAGAAAAATCAGCTCCTGAGAGTGTGCCGCAGTGGCCTGCGGTGCTCCCACTTATAATGCGCTTTCATGCGCGGCGGGAGCCACGCGCTCCCGGGGATAACATGCCTTCAATCAAAACAAACCAGACAACCGAAAACGCGATGCGTTTTCGATTGTCTTTCGTATTTTTTCGTGCCTTTTCGTGTTTTGCCCTGCGCAATGCTCGCGCTCATTTCATTGTTCGTGGTTAAACCTTTTTCGTGGTTCCGTCGTTCTAATTTAAAACCCGGCCTGGGGCTGGACGGTTTCAGTTAAATTCTCGTTTATCAGTTCTTTTCCGTCAGCGTTCGTGATCTTTATATGGCCGCCTGCCGCGCCAGTGCGGTTAAAAGTCAATTCGACTTTTCTGCCGTCGATGGTTACAAAACTGATGCCGGGAGCAGATTCACTGTTCAAGTATTTCACCTGAACCGGCGCCTTTAATTTAGCGGCCGCTCCGACCTGGATAAAGTTCAAGAATATATCTTTCTTTTGCGGCACTTCCGGAGTAATTTCGATCCGCCATTTTCCAAAATAGTTTTTGGGATATTTTTTGACTACATTCGGCAAGACACACCAATTTACATCTCCGGCGAGGAACTCTTTGCCCGGGCCGCCGATTTTTTTGATTACGCCGTTTTGAGGCAATATACTTTCCAGAATAATCTTTCCTCCTTCGCCAGAATCGGCGCAAACAGTCTTGCCCGAAACAATTGGTTCATTTAGGAAATGCAATAGCCAGTCTTTGCGATATTCCGGCTTTACCGCCGTTACCCGGTCAAAGATGACGAAATAATCAGGCATAATATAAACGAACTGCCTGGTGAACTCTGTGCATTTGCGTTTGTCATAAACCGGCGCGGCATCCCCGGCGATATAAGTATAATAAGAATTGCTGCTGAAAGCCAGGCATTTCCCGCCAAGTCTTTCATTCTGGCCGCCGTAAGCGTCGTCAAAGTGTTTTCTCTGTTTTTCAACTTCCTTGAGAAAAGCAGGGTCATCCTTATTTATACGCTTCCAACGCGATAGACGATTTTCCAGACTCTTCTTGTCTTGCGGAATTTTTTCACCCGGCATGTGTATCAGCATGGTATTGTGGGCAAGGCTGCTTTGATGATACTTTGTTGAGTGCGGAGAGCCGTCAGATAATCTTGTCCCAGAATCAATAGCCAGATAGCCTTTCTTGAAAATTATAAAATGATTTTCATCTCCCCGGCTCTTGTGATAGATAGCTTTGCATCCTATGTTGAACAGGGCATAAGTGTCATCCGGCCCCGTGCCGGAACGCATTATCAGTATTCCGCCGTTCGTGAAATGACGCGCGCTGCGTTTTTTCATTTCCTCATCGGATAATGGTTTCAGCGGTTCTCCCATATTGTACAGAAGATATTCATTGAATAACCACCAATTGTATTTATGCGCTTTTTTGCCGCCGCGCATATAATAATGTTGATCACTGTTAAACCAGGAAGCGTCAATTTGCTTTTTTTCGTAGTTGTCGCAGAGAAACTTTGCCGCCAACGCGGCTTCTTTCGGTGAGCTGTCACGGTAAAGACTCATGATATTATATAAGTGTTTGCTTGCTCCGGGCAGTGTCATATTGGTACGCCAGTCATCACCAATACCGAAACATCTCGATTGGGATTTTTCCTTGCCCGGCAGAGCGTTCCACTGATACCACACGGGAAATATCGCTAAATGATTGCATTCCGGAATTTTTCCGCCTTTAACCGCGGCTTTCCATGAAAGCAGAAAGTAATAGCTTGCCCAGGGGTACTGCCCGCAGGAATACCCTACAGTCGGGGATGACAGCATGCCGTCGTCCCCGGCAATCTTGTCGCGATAAAGCAGCATTTCCCGGTATTTATCGTAGCCGTATTTCAAAAGTTTCAAGGCTTCCTCATCGCAGAAACCGTCGCCGTACGCGGCCAGTCCCGCATACCAGGCCAGTCCTTTATCTCCATAGAATCCGCCATATACCCCGGACGCGTTTTGATGGCTGAACAAAGTGTTCCAGCCCGCGAATATATATTTGCTGTTTATTTTTATGAACTCAGTAATAAACTCACGCCTTTGCTCAGGAGTAAGCGCGTCATATACCCAGTCGTAGGCCGCCACAGCTTCAATGCGGCGCGCCGCATACCAACTGATCGCGGTGCGTTTTTCCATACATTCCCGATATGTATGAAGACAGCCCTTTAAAAAAGTCCAGCACTTTTCCGCATACTTCTTGTCCCCGGTCAGGATGTATGCCAGAGCTTCGGTCATCGCCTCGTCGCCCCATTCCACCGGCACTTCCACTTCCACGGTTGTTTTAGACTTGCCGGTTCCGCTGTAGCCGCGCGCCTTTCTGGTCAATTTGGGATCATATTCAAATGAATCGGCGTTTTTAAGGATATATTCAAAGCCGATTATTTTGGCCCATTTGCGGACTTTCGGGATCATCTCTTTATTAATGAATATCCGGGGATGGTCTTTGCGTACCTCTTTAATCCAGCTGTCATTGTCAGGGAGAGCTTGATCGAATGGAACAACTTTGTGATCAGTATCCAGCTTAACCTGCGAAAATCCGGGAGCTGGACAAAGCGCGATCAGTGCAACAATAAATATATATTTAAACATAAATTACCTTTTTTAATTTGAGAGGTTAGTTATTCTTCATAATCCAGGTTGTTGGCTGTTCCGGCATAGCCCCTGTTTAGAACTTCATAGTATTTCATAGCCCCGGCATGACCGTCAAAAAACGTCATATTGGCCTTGTCATTATGCCTGTAGCCAAGTAGATTTTTGTAGTTAATAGTCGGATAACCGGTCCGGTCGTTGCGTTGATCGGCAAAATGAATCTTGAAAGACGGGTTCCTGAGCCTGGTCAAACGTCTTGTCGGCGTATCATAAGGACTCAAATTGGCGTTCATCGCGTAGGAATATTTCTTTAAAATCAAACCATCAGGCGTGGGGCATTCCCATAATGCTTCATTTTGAAGATAACCTGGATACCCGTGTGATTCTCCGTAGCTGGTCTTAACTATAATAAACTGCCAGTATAAGACAGTAGTGTAATTAGTAAGGCTCCGGTAACGGCTCGGCATGATCCAGCCGTCATGTTCATCGGAGTAAAACATGCTGGCGGTTCCTATCTGCTTCATTTGCGAAAGACATTTCATTGTTTTCGCTGTATCCCGGGCCTTATTTAATGCCGGCAGCAGCATGCTTGCAAGGATGGCTATGATGGCTATCACAACCAAAAGTTCGATAAGAGTGAAAATTCCTGTTTTTTGAGGTGTTCTGCGGTATAAGTTTGACATTCGTCGCCTCCTTTTATTGATGTCAACAGATTGTTGTTCCTTTCTTTAATAAGCGTGCGTTTTACATTTTCTGCATTATTATCTCCTGAATATATTTACTTTGTTTTTTATGATAGTCGGATAAAAATATGTTGTCAAATCTGGGCTGAAACTTATAGTTCAACCCGTAATTCATGAGCTCCTCAAAAAGCGTCAAGCCTAAATCGATTATTTCCCTGTGGGAAAAAGGCACGCGATCAATGCCATGCGGAAACTCATATAACAACGGCAACGCCCCGCTCGCCATATGCAGAATATCCTGAAGATAAAAATAATTACTCGTATTCAGGTTCGGACGGGGAAAAACCCTGCAACCGGCTGCCAACTGCGCCGTGGTGACGACTCCGGCAACCTGACTCTGGAGCGCCCGGCAGTTACTGGAGATATAGGCGTCAAGAGAGCCGAAGCCCGGGTCGGCTTCGCATGAATGACATGACAAAATACAGTCGGGCAGCTCATTCCTGGACAATTCAAGTAAAGTTCCGGTTTCAGGCTGGACTTTGCCGAAAAAATCATCGTGCTGGATATTTACATAATTATCATTGAAATACCCGCCGAGATATTCGACCTCCGATGCCGTTAGAGGCAAAGTCATTTTATGCTGCGGATATTTTATTGGCGAACCGTCTTTCCAGATTCCGTGCGCATAATACTGAAATGTTTCAAATGTTTGCCCGACCAGGCTGTTAAGTTTAAACCGCTCCCGGCCGTCAGGCTGGGCTAGCGGGACAAGAACTAAACGGTACTGGTCCAGAGCGGAATTAAGGTTATGCCATTCCTTGCCGCTCAAATCACAGCCTTTCTCGATAATATTGATTAAATTTATCAACGCCGCGCAGCCTTCAACCTCCGCTCCGTGAATCGTCGAATAAATCATAAGTACCGGTTTTCTCCGGACGGAAGACTTAAAAAAGCAGTCAGGGCGCCCGGCCGCACATGCCGACGACAAGGTAGTAGTCTGTTCAAGCGGTTCCCTGCTGCCATATTCATAAGCCAGAATGTCCCGGCCCCCGGCGGATTTACCGGCAACGAATACCTTTCCCTTCACGGCATTATCATTCAGATACTTCTCAACATCTTTGTTTGAAGTAATCCAATATGCCGGATATAATGCTTCATTTAATAACACGTTCAATTCCTATTTTTGAATGATTTTAAAATCGTTTACATTTACTATAATAATATTTTTTATGCATAAGTCAATAACTTTAAACATTTTTAGATATATTTATTGACACGGTTAAAAAAGCGTTGTATTATATATATAGTTATTAACAACCGGAATTAAATCTTATGAGTGGATCAAAAGAACAAATTGTAATTGATTATCTGCTGGAAAAAATATGTTCAGGGAAATACCCGAAAAATTCTCGAATTCCTTCTGAATATCGTCTGGCGGACAAGTTCAACATTAACAAAGGCACCGCCAACCGGGCAGTATCCCACCTGGCCAGCAAGGGGTATTTGAAACGCCTGAAAGGAGCGGGCGGAACTGTTGTAGTCAGAAACAAACTTTTCCCGATATACAAAATGGCGTATATCGGGATCATGGGCGGTCCTCACTCCTATTACCCGAAACTGCTCCGCGGCTTGTCTGAAAGCGCCACGGAAAACAGCTGCTTAATAAGTTGTTTCAATATTTCATTAAAAACAAACATCAATGAGTTCAATGATAATTTAAAGGAATTGGATTTTGACTTACTGTTCATTGGCGGCCATATCCCTCAGATAAACATAGCGGATATCCCGGCAATATATATCGACTCCTATCCGGAGAACGGCATAAAAGCAAGCTGGCTTAACTCAGACAATTACCGGGCGGGACAAATCCTGGCTGAACATATCATCGACAAAGGGCACAAAAAAATTATTTTTGCCATGCGGCATAATCCGGGGCTGATTTTTGAACAGCGATATAACGGCGCCAGAGAAAAATGCAAAGAAGCGGGACTTAACTTGGACATAGTCCGTTTTTCAGGCGATGAACGAAATTCCTCATCACCGTTTTTCTTTGAAAAAATTGCTAATTCCGCCGTTAATAAGTATACCGCTTTGATTTTTGAAAACGATATTCTGGCGGCGGATTTCATCGGATACTGTATGAAGAACAAAACCAGCGTTCCCAAGGATATATCGGTTGCGTCTTTCGGCGGTTTTCCGGAATTCCATCATTTTTATAAAATCACCTCCATTGACCTGCATCCTGAAGATATAGGCAAATACGCGGTAACGATGGGACTGGATATCCTGAATGGAGAACACGATGCCCCGCATGGAGAATATTTGCCCGTAAGCTTGTATACCGGTGATACCGTAGCGCAGATTTAATCCTGCATCCTTAACATGTTTGTTAGTGTTCCAAGACATACCTCACTCAAAGTCATAATGCGCTTTCATGCACGGCGGGAGCCACGAGCTCCCTGGGATAACATGCTTTCAATAAAAACAAACTCGACAAGTGAAAACGCATCGCGTTTTCGGTTGTCTTTCGTGGTTTTAATTTCAGTGCTTTTCTGTGTTTTTCCGTGATTAATATAATCTTTCGTGTCTTTTCGTGGTTTTCGTGGTTCAATAAAAGCATGGTCTTTTTGCCGGCTTGCAACTTAATGAAGTGCCGATTTAATTTGTATCCAATTCCACATTTTATTGAATATTACGACACTGTCATATATACCAACGCTTCAGAAAGTGCCGGATTTATACTTATTTCGATTCTGTAAAAATCCATACCGGACGCCAAATCCCGCTAGCCTCGCCCCCATCTTTGATTTTAACTATTAATTTGTTGTCGGCTGCATTCAGGTGTTCGTCTATGCGAACCACAAACGGCTTCCGCCAATCCTTCTTCCCTTGAGCGACCAGCTTGCCGTTCACATATACCCATGAAATACCACGCACGCTACCGAAAACAAGGAATACTTTCTGATCATTAAAAACCTTCTTATCCGGCAAATTCATCGCGTACCAGACAACTCCCTTGTATCCTTTAAATCGATGTTGCCAGAAATCCCGGGTTGATATAGTGCCCCACTTATTGAAATCCGTATTGGAGTAATCTTCATTTACCGCCCGCTTGCAGTACCATAACTCCGGTAACTGTGAAAAAGCAGAATAATTACGGGTAAGGTCATCCAAAACCGCTGATGCGCCATCCGCAAAAATATTCTCATGCCGCATTAGACGCCCCCAGCAGAATTCAAGTTTGTCCCTGTTTTCCCGCCTGAACTTCTTGAGATCCTTGATCTGATCAAACTTTTCGAGGCAAGTTTTCTGATTGCCGCCATTTGAATGATACTGAGATCCGGCTTGCATTGCAAGATATAATTTTCTGGCGTGCCGGTTTGCTAATATAAGCTTATTCAAGCGCTCACGCTCATCCGCTTTAAGTTTACACGCGGCGGCGGCTTTCAAAATAGAATCAGTTTTGTCAAAATCATCCTGATGATAATATTTCCCGCGCGACCAATATAAAGCCTGTCTCAAAAAACCGTCTCCAGACTTCACCAGCTTCAACCGATTTGGGTAAATCCGTTTATTCCAGATATTTTCACGCCAATACCGGTAATATTCTTTCACGTATTTACCGGCAGCGCCATAGGTATTACAATATTCCTGCTCCCAGTATTCAAAACTCTTTTCAGGCGCATAAAAACCGCGTGCGAGTACATAATTCACTATTCCCGAGCTTGGCCAGAAACTCTGAATGGCATCGTACCGGGTGCCGGTTATGTGATTTTTCACTCCAACCTTGAAGTTCTTAAAAATCTTCTCTTCAAACCCCATCGGCAAACCGATATCGACATGCATCCCATTGGTTCGCAACAAAATTTTTCTCGCCCCCATCTTGCGCCATGCCGAATACAAATTATTCAGTTCTTCTGTCGTATCCCATAACTTGGGAACAAATGAAATTACTATATCCTTATCAATCCGGTATTTTCTGGGCGGATACCGGTATTCCATATATGCAAACATACATGCCTGGGCGTCTGGAACTTTTTTCCTCGCTTCCTGCAGAATGCTATTGGCAAAATATATGTAACGGTCCGTCATGTGCTGTCCAAATTCTTCTCCGGGTTTAAGCACATCAAGTTTTTTGCACTCTTCACAATGACAATAACCGGAACTGTCATTTTCACATACATTGATTGTCTCGTTCCAGACAGGATCGTGTTTTCTGCGAATCAGCCATTGACGCACGACCTCTTTGTGCAACTGAGGGTTGCTGACGCACATGCACACTCTGGACGGCTCCCCGTTCGATCGCCACGGCTCCCGTTTTCCATGAGGATTCAGAGCAAAAAATTCCGGATGCTTTTCTCCGTATTTCCGCCACCATCGGGTGAACGCATGACGATGGCTATAAACAACACTCTGCCCCATTCGCATCCTTCTCTGCCACAATCTTTCATCCAGCCTTCTCCGCTTCAATTGTTCCGGATTCAGCTTAAATGCTTGTGGAATATTTTTTTCAGCTAAAATTCTTTTGTAATACCAATTTTCATAGGAAGTCGACCATAGCAAACGTACTTTCAGCTTGGGCAGCCAGTCCAGTTCGGAAGTGTTGAGTCGAAGAGGATTCTGCTTTGAAAAAACAATATTGTCATCGCCGGGGGCGATCCATCTCACCTTAAACTCCCGATCAAGGAAATTGTATACGGCAAATAAAGTTCCTACTCGAGAATTAACCCAATCGGTCACCTGTTCAAGCCTGGAACTGGAACTTTTTGCAAGCTGGTCCTTTCCATACAACCATGCCGCCTTCGGGGTGATTCTATAACGCGCCTCCTCGGTCTTCAATAGCGTTGTATCAGATGGACATTTTATTCCTATATAAAATATATACTTGTCCTTTTCGGAACTCTCAGAAGTAACAATCCGAGGTTTTGTTCCACCAATCAAAGCTAAATGTTTTTGCATTTCCTCCGCCGCGAACTTGACGGCGGCATTTGCCTGTACAGGTATCCGGATAACAATATTGGATGGCTTCACCTTAAAAGTGTTTACGGACCCGGAATTTTGAGCAAAAACGGGAAAAACAGTAACTACCGCTGTTAATATTATTAAAAAACGCAATGACATTATTCTGCTCCTGATTGTGCTTAGTGATCATTATTCCGGGTCCATTGATACTTACGGTCTTTGTCTTTCATTATATAATCAACATGACCGTCAACAAATGAAAAACTTCTACCGCCGTCAGGATGCAAACTTATATTTTCGGGATACAATAAGGAGCGTATATAGCTGTTATAGGAATAGGAACGATTACCGCCCTCCCAAAGATTATTCGTATATCCGCTGGCGTTTACGGCGGCATCTTCAACCAGCATAAATGTCCGTGACGCCTGGGGGATTTTAGAGATCTTATTTGGCAAATATCTCGTATTGGAAGAACTGGAAACAAAATAACATATTCCGGACCAGGTTGCACAACTGGTGTTGTCGTCATTAACATTGGCACCGGCATTCATCGCATAACTTCGTACATGGGTAGCCAAATTTGATCTTTTCACCATCGCTGTGTTGGGACAGGCCACTATTTTTTTAAGACCCGGTTCGGAAACATATTTATTGTCATACAAACAATGGTTCCATGAGTATTGCCCCCACCACGGATTGGCCCCAGAAGGCGCCGGTGAATATGAGGAATAATAGGGAATGGGAAAATAATCAAAATCATTGCTGTACTGTATAAATGCCATACTCAACTGCTTCTGGTTGTTCATACAAGCGCTGCGTTTGGCATTTTCCCTTGCCTTGTTAAGGGCCGGCAGCAACATGCTGGCAAGTATAGCAATAATAGCTATCACAACTAAAAGCTCTATAAGCGTAAACAATCCGGAGGCGTTAACAATTACTACTCGTGTTTTTTCATTTTCTGATTTCATTTTTACCAGTCCTTGTCTTTTTCTACTTTCTATGATGATTTTTATGATTATGTTGTTTTTCTTTCGATTAAAGTCGGAAGTATTTTTATATTTTCATTATTGATATTAAACCCGGCGCGGCGACGTTCGAGCAAGCCGATCGCAATTTCACCAAATTTTTTTAAATGACTGTCCATAGTCGTCAAGCCCGGTTCAACCAGCTGGCTTTCGCCAATATTGTCAAACCCCATAATTGCGAGATCATCAGGAATTTTCACGCCGTTTTTCTTACATACGGCATGTACCCTCAGCGCCAGATAGTCTGATGAACATATCACCGCGGAAGGCGACTTATCGCACAGCAAATCATTGACAATGCCCCAATCATCATCCGAACATCCCGGGGGGACCAATCGAATTAAATCATTGTCGTAAATATAGCCATTATCTTCAAGTGCGTCCATATAACCTTTTAACCTGGGGGTATGCCAGATATTTTTACTGGTCATCAAAAAACTTATTTTTTTATGACCTTTATTCAAAAGATAAGTTGTCGCATTATAAAACCCCTGGTAATAATCAATCCCCACCATAGGAAAGTCTTGAAGTCCGTTGAAGCTGTGAATTATTACCGGCTTGATTTTATCTTTGAGGATTTCAACATATTTTTGATTCAACTCAACTGAATTATCTTTTACATCCAACAGGATATTAGAAGAAATAATAACGTCATCCTCAATACCGTTCAGATTATCAAGAAGAAATTTTTCAGATACCGGGAGCACTTCAAACGGAGTATCCGTTTTCGCAGTCAAAAAACCTTCTGAATAACGATAGCTCGCATCTATTTTAAAAGGATCGTTTCTCGGATCATCTGATTTAAACAAACATAGCAAAATCCTGTTGGCTTTATTACTGTTGGTCACAATCGTACCGCGCCGGCCGGTAGTAGCAATCAACCCCGTAAGTTTAAGCTCCTTGAATATCCTCTGGGCCGTAATATTACTGATATTGTATTTCAGGCAAAGTTGTTTTAAAGTAAAAAACTCCGCCTTGTCAGCATATTTCCCATTCATAATATCTTCACGCAAATGGTCGTATACCTTTTGCCATTTTGAAGATTTCCTTGTTTGACATGTCGCCGTATTTGCCATATTAACACAACTCCTATCACTAATCACCAATTAAATATATATGTAATCATACAACTATGACTGAATATATATTTAGTTAACGAATTTGTCAATACCAATATAACATATTTTTTTAATAAAAAACTCCTCTTATGTTCAGCGACAGTATTAAACCACCTTAAAAAGCCCGGCCCCCACTGTTGTTCGACCGCATCATTCAATTGAACTGGACAAGTGAAAATGCGATGCGCTTTCGGCTGTCTTTCGTAGTTTTAATTTCAGTGCTTTTCTGTGTTTTTCCGTGATTAATATAATCTTTCGTGTCTTTTCGTGGTTTTCGTGGTTCAAAACGCTGGAAAGCCACGGCTTTTTATGGTCTTGCAACTTGATAAAACACATTTTTAATGTAAATTACTTTTTGCTTATTTTTTGATCAATTTTAACCATATAAATAAAGGTGAAATCATGAAAGTTGTTGTCGCATATTCAGGCGGACTTGATACCTCGATCATCGTCAAGTGGGTCAAAGAAAAATATAACGCCGAAGTAATCGGTTTCTGTGCCGACGTCGGCCAGGAAGAGGAGCTCAACGGAGTTGAGGAAAAAGCGATCAAAACCGGCGCGACCAAGTGTTACGTCGAAGATCTGAACGAAGAATTTGCCAAAGACTTCATATTCCCGATGATGCAGGCAAACGCCATCTACGAAGGCACTTATCTGCTCGGCACTTCCATCGCCCGTCCGCTGATCGGCAAACGCCTGGTCGAAATCGCCCGGGCCGAAGGCGCGGACGCTATCTGTCACGGCGCGACCGGCAAAGGCAACGACCAGGTTCGTTTCGAGCTGGCCGCTTACGCCATGCAGCCCGGCATCAAAGTTATCGCCCCGTGGCGCGAATGGGAATTCAAAGGCCGGACCGACCTGATCGAATACGCCCGGAAAAATGATATTCCGGTTACTTCCACCAAGGAAAAACCCTACAGCATGGACCGCAACCTGCTCCATATCAGTTTTGAAGGCGGCATTCTGGAAGATCCGTGGAACGCCCCGCCGGAAGACATGTGGGTAATGACCCGGCCGCTGTCACAAGCCGAAGATACCCCGGAAGAAGTCGTCATTACATTTGAAAAAGGCAATCCGGTCGCGGTCAACTGCGAAGCGCTGTCCCCCGCCAACCTGATGCGTAAACTCAATGCTATCGGCTGCCGTCACGCGGTCGGCCGGATCGATATTGCTGAAAACCGTTTCGTGGGCATGAAATCCCGCGGCGTTTATGAAACTCCCGGCGGCACGATTCTGCATCACGCCCACCGCGCTCTGGAAACCATCACTATGGACCGCGAAGTCATGTTCCTGCGTGACAGCTTCATTCCGCAGTATGCACGCATGGTCTACAACGGTTTCTGGTTCGCGCCGGAACGTGAAATGCTCCAGGCCGCAATTACTGAAAGCCAGAAATTTGTCACCGGCGAAGTCCGGGTCAAGCTGTTCAAAGGCGGCTGCCATGTAAACGGCCGCAGATCAGAATACAGCATTTACGACGAAGAAATATGCTCATTCGAGGAAGAGGAAGTCTACAATCAGAAAGACGCTGAAGGCTTCATCAAACTCAACTCGCTGCGTCTGCAGATGCTGGCCAACAGCAAACAGCACCGCTATTAATCAAGCGGGGCTGGATTGAGGACGGGAACACGCAAGTTTTTTGAGTGGACGGCCATGCTGGGCCCCGGCTTTATGGTCGCGGCAACCGGCGTCGGGGCCGGCGATCTGGCTACCGGCGCTTTTGCCGGCAGTCAGCTCGGGACCGCGATTCTCTGGGCGGTATTGCTCGGGGCCGCAATGAAACTGCTGCTTTCCGTCTGTTTTACAAAATACCAGCTGATTACCGGCAAAACCATCCTTGAAGGCAGTATGGACCGTTGGCGTTCGTTTACGACGTTTGCCTTTCCGCTCTACTTAATTCCGTGGAGCTTAGTTGTCGGAGCGGCGCTGATCAGCGCCTGCGCCATCACCCTGCACGCCATGCTGCCGCTGTTCGATCAGCCATTATACGCCAAACTCGTTTACGGCGGCATCCAATCTTTGCTCGGGTTGATCCTGGTCCGTTTCGGCGGCTACCATCTGTTTCAGCGGATCATGAAGCTCTTTATCCTGATCATGTTCGTCACGGTCCTGACCTGTACGGTCATGGTCGGGCCGGACTGGGCGGCGATAATCAAAGGCATCCTGATCCCGCACATCCCCAAACTCGGTTCAAACGGCCTGGCCTGGACCGTGGCCCTGACCGGCGGAGTCGGCGGCACCCTGACCATTATCTGTTACGGGTACTGGATCCGCGAGGAAGGCCGCTCCAGCGAATCGGATTTGAAAAAATGCCGCTGGGACCTCTTTTCCGGGTACTTCGCGACCGCGCTGTTCGGCATGGCGATGGTGATCATCGGCAGCCGCATTCAGGTTTCCGGCAGCGGGGCTAAACTGATCGCTACGCTCGGACATTGCTTCGGACAGGAAGTCGGTCCGGCCGCCCGCTGGATGTTTCTGATCGGAGCCTGGGCCGCCGTTTTCAGCAGCCTGCTCGGAGTCTGGCAAAGCGTGCCGTATATTTTTGCCGATTTTTACGTTAAATGCCGTCGCAAAACAGATATTGATGCTATAGTAAAAGAGGAAAGCCGGCCGTACCGGATATACCTTTACGCTCTGGCGATTGTACCGATGGCGATCGTGCCGTTCGGATTCAAAGGAGTGCAGATGCTGTACTCGATAGTCGGGGCATGTTTCATGCCGCTGCTGGCATTGAGCCTGATCTTTCTGTTGAACAAAAAAGAGCTCAAGGAGAAAGCCGACGGCTGGCTGATGCGCGGTGCGCTGGCAGCTATCCTGATTTTTTTCGCGGGATTCGGGCTCAAAACCGTGCATAAGAAATTGACCGGAGGCGGGAACACCGCACAGACGATATCGAAGACAGACGGGAACCAGAAAAAATGATATGCTTGAAATGCAATAATGTCCGTAAAGGCTACCCGATCGGGAAAAACCGGATCGAAGTCCTGAAAAACGTCAATATGGAAGTGGAACAAGGCTCCTGGACCGCGCTCCTCGGGGCATCCGGCAGCGGGAAAACCACGCTGCTCAATCTATTGGGAGCGTTGGAACAACCAGACGCCGGGGACATCTCTTTTAAAAACACTGTATATTCCGTAATGAATCGTCGTCAGGCTTCCGATTTCAGACAATACAATATCGGTTTTATTTTTCAGGCCTACCATCTGCTGCCCGAGTTGAATGTACTGGAAAACGTCATTCTGCCGGGAATGCTGACCGGGGCAAAACGCTCCGTTCTGAATAAACGCGGAGAAGAACTGCTGGAAAAAGTCGGCCTGAGCCATCGACTCAAGCACCATCCGGCCGAACTTTCCGGTGGCGAACAGCAGCGCGCAGCCATAGCCAGGGCTATGATCAACAATCCGCATTTGATCCTGGCCGACGAGCCGACCGGCAACCTTGACTCCGTCACCGGAGCCGGAATCCTTAAGATATTTCAGGAACTTCACGCCGAAGGCACCGACCATACCCTGCTGATGATCACCCACGACCAGGACGTAGCCAATATGGCCGACACCATTCTGCACCTGAAAGACGGTATTATCGAATGAGCGGAAAAATATATCTGGCTGAACCGCGCGGCTTCTGCGCCGGAGTCAGACGCGCCCTCGATGCAGTCGAACAAGCCCTGATTCATTTCCCTCCGCCAATCTATGTCTACCATGAAATAGTTCACAATGATTTTATTGTCAAAGAATTAAAACAGCGGGGCGTTTGTTTCGTAGAATCAATGGAAAACGTCCCGCACGGCAGTGTGCTGATCCTGAGTGCTCACGGCGCGGCGGCCCGGATCGAAAAGGCGGCGGCGGAACGGAACCTGAAATTAATCGATGCCACCTGCCCTCTTGTAAAAAAGATTCATGCAAAAGCCGAAAAGCTACACCATGACAATGCCGACATCTACCTGATCGGGCATCGCGGCCATCCGGAAATCGTCGGGACCATGGGGCGCATCGACAATCGGGCCAACGTCATTGAAAACGTATCCGAAGCCCAATTGCTGCCTCGAACTGATTGCCCGCATCGCTGCGTCTGCCTGACCCAGACCACATTGAGCCCGGATGACACCGCGGAAATTATTGCCGCCATGAAAACCATAATTCCGCAATTGGAAACAGTTGAAGGAATCTGCTACGCGACCAAAAACCGTCAGGAAGCGGTCAAAGAACTGTGCAAAAGATGTTCGGACATTATTGTCATCGGCTCGCAAAACAGCTCCAATTCGAACCGGTTACGGGAAACCGCTGAAAAGTGCGGCGTCAACGCCATCCTGATCAACAGCGCCGCTGAATTACCGGCGGATATCCTGAACGCAAAATCCAATATCGG
This sequence comes from Victivallales bacterium, assembly GCA_963678305.2. GTDB lineage: Bacteria > Verrucomicrobiota > Lentisphaeria > Victivallales > Victivallaceae. Next base: position 266,800 of record CAXXVV010000015.1, on the reverse strand, counting down.
TATAACCGCCGGCGCCAGCGCTCCGGAATATCTGGTAAGCGAACTGGTCGAACAGTTGGAGAATAATGGTCGAACCTTCGCCGGATCTGTCATCTCAGCCAAAGAGGAATTGAACTTCAAACTGCCGGAATTCCCCGACAAAGACGTTCCGAAAAAACAATAATGATTTTGTCTCAAGAAAATGCTTGCAGTAATCGAACCATCAACCTGAACAACGATGCTTCGACTTGACAAAATGAAAATTCCTTGTATAGTTTGTGATCCGACCTTCTTTGATAATATATGTGTAAAATAAAGCTGGTGTCATGAAAAAAATATTTCTGTTGCTGACTTGTTGTGTAATGTTTGCGAGAAACACGGTCAATGCTTCAAACGTAGTCCTCCCTGTCGAAAGCAAAACATTATCCGTCCCGGTTGAAAAAAGTTTCAATGGCGATAAATTCAATTACTCTATCAAACTTTATGAAACAACGCCGAAATACACGATTTACCGACTCGAATATCCGGGCATCGGCGGCAGAGTAAACTTCGGAAACATCATCAGTTACTACTATGTCCCGTCCGATATTCTGAAAGGACAGCAGAAACCGCGTCCGGGCGTTGTCTGCCTGCATATCCTCGGCGGCAACGGCGCGCTGACCAAAATGACCTGTGCTTATTTTGCTTCAAACGGCATTCCGGCCATGATGTGCCTGATGCCGATCTTCCATGAACGCAACCCCTATGGCAGTCGCTCAAAAATGCTTAAACGACCTGAAGCGGCGCTGATTCTGGCGGAAGCATTCAAACAAGGCGTTACCGACGCAATCCGGACGGTCGATGTAATGAGCAGCCGCCCGGAAGTCAACCCGGCCAAGGTAAATCTGCTCGGCACCAGTCTGGGGGCAATAACCGGCGCAACGGTTGCCGGACGTGATCAGCGACCGGATAAAGTTGTCCTGCTGCTCGGCGGCGGCGACTGGAACAAATTTATCGGGCATTCCCGGGAAACCAGCAGTATCCGGCAGTTGATTGATCGCACCAAAGGAAAAGACCGTGATTATATTATTGCCGCGATGGACAGTACCGATCCCATAAACAATACAAAACATCTGGCAGCCCGGGCGGCAGCCGGCAAACTTATGATGGTCACGGCCTCGGATGATGAAGTAATCCCTGCAATCTGTTCTGAAGAGCTGGCTGAAAAATGCGGCATGAAAAATAAAATGACCACCCTGAAAGGTTTGGGGCATTACTCGGCTATTATCGCCCTGCCCGGCTTGCTTCAGCAATTTGTCGAACTGTTCCGCGACTCGACGGTTCCACATTATGCAGCCAACCTTACCGACAGCAAAAAGACCGCGCAAAAATTTTTCTCCCAGCTGAACCGTCTGGTATGCTTCAAACCGGATGTGGGCAAATGTTTCTTCATCAGCGCTGATTTTGATTTCAAAGCAAAAAACAAAAAGAATGTCAAAGGAGAAATTAAACTTTTCCGCGGCAACGACCGCAAGCTCAGATTGAACCTTAGCATGCCGAAAAATCCTCTGGGCGGAGAAGTCAGCCGGATAGCTCTGGGATACGGCAACAGTCCGTGGCTGCTTGGACCTGATAAAACAATATACCTGGGCAGTGAACAGGTGAATTTGAAAAGTAATCCGGCCCAATATATTTCCGCCAGAATATTTCAGTACCAGCAAATGATCTCCGGAATACTGATGCTGGCCTCTCACGGCATGCTTCAGCCGATGGAAAAATGGTTGCGAATAAAGGTTAAACCACAGAAGCCACGGGGCAGCCTGATGACAATCTCGACCAAAAAAGACAAACTTGAGGTATATTTGAGCGATGACGCCAGGCCGTTGAAAATGGTCTTTAAAAACCGGAAGACCAGCGGGGTAATCAATTTCTCTCACTGGAACTTGTCGGCTCCAGCCAATGACCTGGTCTTCAATCCGCCGGAGAGCAGGGATACCAAAACCGTCAAGGTCAAGCAACGGCAATTGGACATGATGTTTGCCGCACTGATTAACCTCTCAACCTTGAAGATGTAATATTGCAGCCCCATGAACATTGAACACTTTGAACATCGAACATCGAACATTGAACGTCCAACATCGAATGAGTTGAATAAAAAAATTTGAATGATGCAAAAAACGATAATAAGGATTAAGCGAATGAAACGAATATTTTTTATCCTGCCGATAATCTGTCTTGGTCTGTCAGTCCAGTCACAGACCTCGGAAAAACTCTCTATTGTGAAGCGGTCCTCCAATTCCCACGGCCTGCTGTGTCGGCTGGAAAATAAAAAACGCGTTATCTTCCTTGAAGGTTCTCCTGAAGAAATGGGCTCGGCCCACGGCGAACTGCTGAAACCGGAAATCGCCGGAGTACGTAATATCATCATGCTGGTCGCGACCGGCTACCTCTACAAGAAAAACGACTGGTTCTTTACCCGCATTGACGAAGTAATGCAGCGCACAAAGCCATTCATTCCTGACCGCATATACCGGGAATGCGATGCCATGAGCAAAGCAGCCGGAATTACTAAAGCGGATGGACGGCAAATCAACTTTTTCCCGGAAATGTTCCATTGCAGCGGCGTGGCGGTAAGAAATACCGCCAGTAAAAATGGTGAAGTCATTCACGCCAGGGTACTTGACTACATGAGCAAAATCGGCTTGCAAAACTATGCGGTCGTAATGGTGTTTATGCCCAAAGGCTATAATAAATGGCTCAGCCAGAGTTACGCCGGAATCATCGGCACCGTCACCGCCATGAACGAAAAAGGACTGGCAATGGGAGAAATGGGCGGCGGCGGAGTCGGCAAATGGGACGGGCTGCCGATGACATTCCTGATGCGCCGGGTCATGGAGGAGTGCACCACGGTAGATGAAGCGCTCGAGCTGATGAAAAAGACGCCTCTGACCTGCGATTACTACTACGTCCTTTCGGATAAAAATAAAAATATGGCCGGAGTCGTCGCCATCAGCGGCAAACCGCTTGTAATTCTGAAACCCGGTGCTCAAAATCCGCAGCTCCCCGAAGTACCTGAAGACACGGTGTTAGTCTCCGGCAAAGGCCGGGCCGAAGCGCTGAGTAAAAGACTGAAACAGAATTTCGGTAAAATCGATGCCGCAAAAATGATTGAGATCATTAAACGTCCCGTAGCCATGAAATCCAATCTGCACAACGCGATATTCCTGCCGGAATCACAGACCATGTATTTCGCCGACGCGTCCGGAAGGAAACTGGCCTGCGATGAAAAATATTACCGGGTCAACCTGAAAGAACTGATCAAATTCTATCAGAAAAATCATTAAGAATATCTTTTTTTAAAGGGATCAAGGCAATTTTGAATATCCTTCATTTACTCTAACAACCATGTTCAGTCATGATGGAATAAACATGAAATACGTAATATCAATTTTCTTTGTATCGTTATTTCTGTTCATTGTTATATCAGTTATTGTCAATGATCCTTTTCTCAAAGCGAAAGTGAATCTTTTTCTAGCCGGGCAGTATGGATGCAGGACTGTTTCACCAATATTTCCCCCGGAGGCCCATCATGGCGGCTTTGACACATATCTATTGGTTTATAAAAATGATACTTATATTGGTTACATTGACAGGTATGGCTGCTTTATATCAAAAAAAGCAAAAGGTCACGTAAACTGGTTCCGTCAATTAATTCTTATTCATCTCATTAGATATTTCTGGGGATTTTTGGCCCTGGTGCTCTCGATCCCCGTATCATGGCACTTCTGGAATTACCTATTATCTCCTAGAAAAGCAGAAAAAGCTCAAAGTCAAATAAATAGTTTTGGTTGAAATCATGCCTTTTTCTGTAAATAGTAAGAAGAGCCGGAGTCACACCTGATACCAAGCGACAAATTTATGGCTAAAATCGCCCCAAAAAATGACGGACCGAAAACCGGTATGAATATTACCTGGATTTAATACTCTTGAGAACCCCTTCAAGTTCTTCATAGTGAATTAATTTATTGAACGGAAGCAAGCCCGAAAGAGCCTTGGCTTCGACCCTGATGCCGTCTTCTTCAAGTATCGCAACCGGGTTCAGCCCACCGACAACCACCGCCCCGATACAACCTTCAGGCACCGGAATATTGAAGAGCGCCTGGCCGGAACGCCCTATTTCCATAAACCCGCCAAGGCCTATCATTTTCAGCTTTTCCGCGAGATTGACGACCGAGTCATAACTCTCTGCGGGAAATTCCCTGAACCCGATGCCGATATACCCGCTTCCGGTGGATATCGCGCCTTTATAATTAGTCTTTCCGCCCCGTATAAACAATTCGAGCGGGTCAAGACTGGTTCCGTCATAATTGATAATTTCCGCCAGGCGAACAGGCTTGTACCCCCGCAACTCCATCAACCCGCAAAAAAGCGAACGCACCGGGACTCCATGCTTAAGCAACACCCCATTCAAGGTTATCGAACAAACCGTACAAAGTCCGACCTTGCCCGGTGGAATGGTCATATTTTCGATTTTTTCCCCTGGTTTCAATACCCCGACCAGATACCCCATGGCATAGCCCATGGAAAACACCCGCTTAATCTGCTTGATTTTCTCAAGAAGCACCTCCCGGTCCACTAAAGTGGTATTGACCACAACCGTCCCGGTTCGTAATGCCAGATCAAAATTCATCCGGTAAGTCATCTGATCAATCTTGGCCGACATATACCCTACCCGCTCAATAATTCTGGAACTCCCGATTTCAAGTTTACCGTCTCCAGTAATAACTCTGCCGCGCTTGCCGTCAGATTTGGTCAAGCCTTCCTCATCCAGCTGTCGCAAATAGAGCCTAACGGTACGCTCACTTATATCATAGCCGGCAACGTTTAACGATTGGGTTATTTTACTTCCGCTCAACGGCATGGTTGAATTTTTCAAAACTTCCAGTATAGCCAGTTTCTTCCGTTCAATTTTATCTGATAACGCCATTATACCAAACCTTCCGCTTTCTATAAAAGAATTAACACTGTGACTTAATGGCAAAAATACCCCGTGAATTCGTAAAGTCAAGTTAAAAATATAAATCACGTCCTTTATTTATCGGCAATATTGCCGAATATATTTTTATTTTTACAGTTTTTATGTTTTATTACTTGCTTTTTTAAGTAGAAAAATATATTATAACAGCAACAAAACGGCAATATATTAATAATTAATCGGCATAATATTGCCAATATTAATTAAATTGCCACCAACAAAAAAGGAAAAGTATCGATGAACGAGTACGCGTATCAGGTTTATGATGAGCTGCAAAAGGAACAACCCTGGCAAACAGAATTTCTTCAAAGCGTTTTTGAGGTTTTTGAGGCATTGAGTCCCTTGCTTGAGCGAAATAGCACCTACAAAAAGCATCGGATCCTGGAGCGCATAACCATCCCGGAACGCATTATCATTTTTCAGGTTCCATGGGTAGATGACAAAGGTGACACACAAATCAACCGTGGCTACCGGGTTCAGTTCAATAGTGCAATCGGCCCTTATAAAGGGGGGTTGCGTTTCCATCCTTCGGTCAATCTGAGCATTCTGAAATTCCTCGGTTTCGAACAAATATTTAAAAACAGTTTGACTACGCTGCCAATGGGGGGTGGCAAAGGCGGCAGTAATTTCGACCCCAAAGGAAAAAGCGATGTTGAAATTATGCGTTTCTGCCAGAACTTCATGCGTGAATTAAAAAGTCATATTGGACCTGATACAGATGTCCCCGCCGGGGACATTGGAGTTGGCAGTCGGGAAATCGGATTCCTTTTCGGCATGTATAAAAAAATCGCGAATGCGCACCAGGGCGTTCTCACAGGAAAAAGCCTGAATTTCGGAGGCAGTCTAATCCGCCCCGAAGCCACTGGATTCGGCAACGTTTATTTTGTCTCTGAAATGCTAAAGACCAGAAACGAGGATTTTGAGAAACGCCGGGTAATGATTTCAGGAGCCGGAAATGTGGCACAATTCACCGCCAAAAAGATTTTAAGCTTAGGCGGCAAAGTTATCACCATGTCTGATTCCAGCGGATCTATTTTGTGTAATGAAGGCTTGAATGATGAACAACTGGAATTCATCATGGACTTGAAAAATGTCAAACGCGGCAGGATTAATGAAGTGGCGGACAACTTTAACAATGTAGAATTCTTCGCGGGCGGAAAACCTTGGCAATTATCAGAAACTGACATAGCCCTTCCAAGTGCAACCCAAAACGAATTGGATCTCGACGACGCCAAAACTCTAGTCAAAAACGGATGCAAATGCGTCTCAGAAGGGGCCAATATGCCATCAACTCCGGAGGCAGTTCAATATTTCCTTGAAAACAACGTTTTGTTCGGCCCCGGCAAGGCGGCCAATGCCGGAGGAGTGGCCACTTCAGGCCTTGAAATGACTCAAAATTCAATGCGTGTCGGTTGGAGCGCTCCGGAAGTTGACGCCAAGCTAAAAGATATTATGCGCAATATTCATGAAATAAGCAGAAGAACTGCGGATGAATTCGGAGTAAAAGACAACTATGTCCTAGGTGCAAACATCGCCGGATTTCGCAAAGTCGCCGACGCAATGATCGACCTGGGTGTATGATCCATTATCGTTTTATGTTCAAATTCTGCAATTGCTTTTATAATATAGCAATTGCAGATGATCAATTATAAAAGCAATTTTCGGAAGCAGTAGATTGCGGTGCTTTTCGGGTCGAGGCCGCGGCTGAGCTGTTTGTTTTCTACACGGTCGGGATCATCGAATTTGCGGGCCGTTGCCCGGATGAAGAGTTTTGAACCTAATATCGCTCCGTCGGTGAAGTGTCGGGTCCGTCTCAGGAAGCGGACCGGCATCGATTCTTTGCGGCGCGCGGTCTGGTCCTCTGCGGCTATTCCGGACGCGTTCGCGCCGCGTTCGGCCGCGATAATTCTGGTCAGGGAACATTTGAACTCCGTGTAATAATCAGCGTCGCTCCAGCTCGAAGTGTCGGTATAATCGATCAATTTTTTGTAGTGTTTGATGAAGTTGGCGTGGTACTGGTGTTTGCCGCTGCCGTTGTAGCGTCCCCAGGTGGAGAACCGGTAATCGGCCGGGTTTTCGGTCAATTTGGCCCGGACCGGGTTGAGTTCGACGTATTGCAGACAGGCTTCGAGGGCGTCGGCGCCTTCGAGGATGACGCTTTTGAAACGGTCGGCCCAGAGGCGGCCGATGTGGTCGTAGGTCCGGTTGAAAACCACCGAAAAACGCTGTTGGTAAGCTCGCATGAAGTAGCTGATATCGATCATTTTCACGCCGGTTTCGCGGCAGAGTTTTTTGTGTTTGGGGTCAATAAACGGCATTTTTTTCATCGCGTAGGTCAAATCGCCCTCCATCGACTTGTAATAAGCGTTGTGGCGGGCGGCGATTTCAGCCTCGGAAGGCAGTTCGTTTTGGCCGGGAGCGTAGACCACCAGGTGAAAATGATTGCCCATCCAGGCGGCGGAAATGACCTCGATCAAGAAGTATTGCGTGAGATTTTGCAGCAACGTAAAGCCGTACTCGCGGTCGACCGAGGCAAACGGCAGGTCGCCTTTGTAGCCCGAGACCCGGTTCATCAGGTGGTAATAGCAGCCCCGGTCCGCAATTTTCATTCGTTTCATGGTGTCCTCCTGTTGGGTTTATGAGTTACAATAATGCCGGTTTCGAGATTGTCAAATAAAAAGTACATGGTAATTAAAAAATTTACTAATTTAAATATTAATTCAAAAAATGAATAATAAATCATATTATTTAAATACTTGGCTTGACTTTACTTGATATTCAACTATAATACAATTGAACACTAATTCAAAAAATGAATAATACTACAAGGAATTTAAAAATGAAAAAGACTATTAAGAAAAAACAAAAACAGGTTAGTCGCAAGCAATTAGAGGCCCAAAAAAGGCAGACAGATATACTTCTAATTGCTGAAAAAGTATTTCAGGAAAGTGGATTCTCAGCGACAAAAGCCGAAGAAATTGCCAGACAGGCAAATATTTCCGTCGGTACTATATATAACACATTTGGAAATAAAGAAAAACTTTATGCCAAAGTTCTCGAAAAAATCGGGAACGAGCTTGTTGATCAAGTATCCTCCATTAATAGAAAATATGGTCCAGCTAAAGCTTTTGAAAAAATTATTGCCCTGCGACTATCCAACTATCGTCGACAAGGCTTGTTCCTGATGCCATTTTCCATGGGCTACGTCAACAATGACAAATTGAGTTCAAGTAATATACTCGAACACCCGCGAGATCTGTATTACAAATATATTGATCTAATATCCAAGATAATTGAAAAAGGGATAAACATGGGTTTTTTTGAACCGGTAAACTCTTTAGCAGCCGCAATCGGTTTTGAAGGAATACTAAATTCTTTTGTCAATTATTGGCTCGCCCCAGACAATCCACAACAACAGGAATGGAATCTGAATGAAATCAAAAAAGCCGTAATGGAGGTTTTAAGACTCAAAAGGCATGATTCGTTTGTCGACTCCCAAAAGAGTATGCATAGTATTCTCAATCGTGAAGTTTTCATTACTAAATACGACTATCTACGTTTGAAAGAACTCCTGGATGTGGCACAAATGTTTAACACAGGTAAACATCAAAGCTCTCTAGAACATTTAACAAAGGCTCTCAATGAAGGCAAAATAGTAAACTCGGACGAAGTCCCCGATGATGTAATTACAATGAATTCCAAGCTGCAGTTGACAAACATGGAAAACGGAGAAACAAATATCATCAGACTGGTTTTCCCATCAGATATTACAAGTTCTGATGACGCCGTCTCCATCTTGACTCCGCTGGGTTCAGTACTTCTTGGTCAATGGAAAAACAGCACGGTCAAAGTTGAAGAAGAGGGCTGCATAAAAAAATATAACATTGAAGATATCCTCTACCAGCCGGAATCGGCTGGAGATTTTCACCTGTAACGACAAATAAGGATAATAAAATGAATAAAATAATTATTAGCAAAGATGATTTTGAAGAAATAAACAGACTATTACTGGATATGTTATATTCCGACCCGAACAATAACGATCTCAAGGAATTCTCCGATGACTTAAACTCTGCACAAATATTTACCAGTGAACGAATAATGCCAGACATCATTACGCTCTATTCGTGCGTAGAACTAATTGATACGAACAATCAAGAAACAATGATCAAGAAAATAGTTCTTCCACCGGCGGATTTTGAAGCCCAGGAACTATCGGTGCTATCCCCCATCGGGATGTCTATAATCGGACGAAAACGCGGAGATGTAGTCGACTGTAAAGTCCCGGCAGGAGTCAGGCGCATTAAGATTCAAAATATTTTTGACGAAACTCACAGCCTGAATTTTTCAGGAGGATACTGAATTGAACGATATTCTGGTCGTTTCCGGCCATGGACATTTCAGACAATGGTCAAGGAAAAATAACTTCTTCGTCCGTGAAGATGTATCTCGCAAGATTCATGTTCTAAGCCAACATGATTTCAGCGCGGATTCTGTGAAAACATTTACCCGGGCGGCATCCCGTGATATGTCGATTGAGCTGAAAAAGATGTTATCATCCAACCATTACGATCTGGTGCTGGTTGATTACGAAAATGATTGCCGGATGATGCAAAACTGGTTCAATTTTCTACCCCGGGACACTCCAGCCATTGTCTTAAAACTCAACCATCTTTCGGACGCGACCAGAATTCTTATACCCGTGTGCGGCGGAAACAATGTGGCAAAATTGCTGTGGTTTGTGCAACAAATCGCAGCAAGCCTTAACTTGCCTGTCCATCTGCTGCATGTAAGAACCACTCCGGGAAAAGTCGACTACAGCCAGGCTTTCCATAATATGATTGCCAGAAGTTGCGGTATATATTCTTTTGAAGAGATAATCTCTGCAAATATCACTGATGGAATTCTTAATCACACCCGGGAAAACGATCTGGTTGTCATTGGAGCCCCGAATTACTGGCAGTTAACCACACAGTTTCGCTACTCAATTCCCTGTAAATTATTCAATTCCAGGCACGATACAATAATGTTGATTGCACCGCAACCGGCAAAAACAGTTATACGGGACGTCATATGGCACGAATTGATCAAGCTCGACCTGAGAGCCAGAAACAAAGAAGAGGCAATTACCCAAATAGTCGATCTTTTAATTCAGTCCGGTCAGGTACCGTCGGAACAAAGAAAACAAGCTCTGGGCCAGATATTTAACAGAGAAGAAATATGTCCCACCGACGCTGGTAATGAAACTGCATTCCCGCATTTGACTCTCGATGGCAAGGCGAATGTTGTCTGCTGCCTCGGGATATGTCATGAAGGCGTGGCATTTAACCCGGACAATCCTCAAAAAGTCAAGTTCATCTTTCTGATATTAAGCGCAAAGGACGATTATTCCGAATACCTTGACATTCTTTCTCAAGTTGCGGGAATCATGATCAACCCAAAAAAACGAAGTGAACTTTTAAAAGCAGGTTCTCCCTGGGAAGTCTTGGATATTCTTCAACCGGTCAATCAAGCTTTGACTCAATGCATTCCGAGTATCATTGATTGATTATCTTAAAACGCAAACGGTCCATGCCGCAAGTAATTATTTGGAATAAGATGCTGCAACCCCATGCTCATGCAAAGCTGAAACACGGCGCTCTCCGATCATGAAGAACCTCGTCGGTATTCGCCGGGGGACTGTCCGGTAAGTTTTTTGAAACAACGGTTGAAATAACTTAAGTCGTTAAAGCCGCAATCAGCGGCGACGGCGATAATCTTTTTCCGGGTCGAAAGCAACTGGACTATCGCATTTTGAACCCGGCGCTCAATAATGTAATTAAAGATTGTTTGACCGGAATATTCCTTGAACAGACGGCACAGATAATTGCCGCTTAAACCGCTTATATTCGCAAAATCCTCAAGCGAAAGTTGCTGATGATAATTGGCGTCAATATACCGCCTGACTTTGTGCATTCTTTGAAGAGAGGCCATTTCCCGGCCGGGAGCAATCATTCCGGTGCGGATAACCTGCCTGACGCACTCGATCAGAAACAGTCGGAACAGATCTATCGCGGCGGTCTCATATCCCGGCTGACGCTCCCTCAATTCACGATCAAGCCGCAGGACGAGATCAATTACCGGCTCAGGTTCGTCAAAACGTATCCGGCGCAAATGAGTCAGACGATTATCAAACCTTGGATGCAGCGGCAGAACGTCGGGCAACACCGAAGCAAGCGGTTCCGGGAGCTCCGGCAGATTATGTTTTTTCAGGTCAAGCATAATATTTACTATTTCCATACCATCAGCATCGGTCACAATCGTATGATCGCTTTCGTAATGAGTTATGCTGAGCGAAGTACCGCTTTCGGGAAAACGTTCACCGTCCATGATATGCACCCCCTGCCCTTTGATGATAAAGGACAGCAATACCACGTCAATTTTATGCGGTGACGCTTCATAATTTTTGTAAACAGGAAAGTATCTTGTCGCCAAGCCAAACTTGTCAAGCGTCTCAAATGATTCCCGCAGCCTGATTGTATGTACATTCATAAAATATTCCTTCAGTTATAATAAAATAATCCAAGTATTTAAATAATCAACGAACTATATTATTAAAAAGTTGACAGTTTACAGTTGACAGTAAGATTGAAAAAGACTGAGATTGATGAATAAGAAAACTGTAGAAATGAATAAGAACTCCATCCCGGTAGTATGGGCCTCGTCCAAACCTGGGAGCGCGGACGTCTCGTCCGCAACATGGCAAAACAATGCTTTGAACTCAGCGTATCGCGCTACGAAAGCGGTTCCGCAGAAAAAAGTTCAATCTAAAGCAAACATTAATCAGATCATCAAATATAAAAGGATTTACCATGAATACAAGAGAACGTTTTAACGCCGTAATGAATTTTCGACCTTTTGACCGTCTGCCGATAGTTGAATGGGCCACCTGGTGGAGATTGACGATTGAACGCTGGGAATCAGAGGGGATTCCGAAAGGAATGGACAATTATGAGTTAATGCGTTATTTTGATCTGGATGTAATGTATCAGGACTGGATCAGGCCGCGTTCGCCTGGAATTCCGCAGCCTGCCAGCCACGGCGCCGCCATTATGAATAATGCCGACGATTACGAGAAAAATATTCTGCCGCACCTCTTCAAATACCCGGAAATTGAACCGGGTAAAAAACTAGTCGATCCGGAAAAATGGGAACAGTGGAGCAAGGATCAGGCGGCGGGCGAAGCGGTAATCTGGTTTACCCTGGAAGGATTTTTCTGGCTGCCGCGAACTCTGCTTGGGATCGAGGGGCATCTTTTCGCGTTCTACGACCAGCCTGACCTGATGAAGCGCATCAATCAACAGAACGTTGAATGGATGCTGAAAGTTATCGATGACATCTGCCAATACTGCACACCCGACTTTATGACGTTTGCTGAGGACATGAGCTACAACAACGGTCCGATGATCGGCAAAGCAGAATTTGACGAGTTTATGAAACCGTACTATCAAATGGTCGTTCCCGAACTGAAGAAACGCGGCATTAAAGCTATTATCGATTCCGACGGCGACATCCATGAAGCGGGATTCTGGTTCGAGGAAGCCGGACTTGACGGCATCCTGCCGCTGGAACACCAGGCCGGAGTCGACATGCCCCGCCTGCGACGGGAACATCCGAATCAAATCTTCCTCGGCGCTTACGACAAAATGGTCATGAACAAAGGTGAAGCGGCAATGCGGGCCGAGTTTGAACGTCTGCTGCCGACCGCCGCCAAAGGCGGATTGATCATCAGTTGCGACCACCAGACACCACCCGGAGTATCATTGGCAGATTACCGCCTATACCTGAAACTTTTCCGCGAATACGCAGAACTGGCCGGTCAAATGTCACGGAATTAAGGATAATCTGTATTCACGCCGGTAATGAAAAGTGATAAAAAAACTACCCGCTGAATTCTCAACTGGGTTAAGTTATATTTGTTTGACGTTTTTATTCTGTTTCCGGAAACGCAGTGGAGACACTCCTATGCTTTTTTTGAAAAAACGGCTGAAGGAATAAATAGAATCATAGCCGCATTGATTTCCGACTGCTTCGATACTCAGATCGGTATCGGCCAGCAGGCGCTTAGCGGTATTTAAACGAATATTGGACAGGTATCCGCCAATACTCTCCCCCATCTCATGCCTGAACTGGCGACGTAAATGACTTTCGGATATTCCCAGATAATTGGCAATATCTTTTACGCTTAACGTTTTTTCCGGATACTGATTCATGTAAGGCAGAGCCTTTTGTACATAATAAGTCAACTCTTTGTGGCGTGGTTCCATCTGGTGCTTTGACAATTCATCCAAAAGCATAGTCAGGTAACACATAACGGGAATAATCTGTTCCTGTTGATACTTATCCAGTAAGGTTTTGATCAAATCCAAGGCAACATCATTCAGCTTCATCAAAGGACTCTTCGGCAAATAGGTCTGCTGACCGTCAATCTTAAATGATATCACCAGGCGCAAAGAATAGTTGTTCTTAGAGGTTACGGTTCGGTGCAAATAAGGATTAACCAGCAGCGCCTGCCCCGGGCTAATCAGGTAATCCCGGGATTCAACCAGATAAGTCATTTCGGCAAGTGGAATTATCAGCATATAACGCGAACTGAGAATCGACTGACTCCAATCCGCATCATGGCAAAAAATCAAAATAGAGTTGGGAATATGAAATCCCTCCGGCAAATCCTTACCGACAAAGAAATTGCGGATTTGCGGCAGCGTACGGGCCTGAGAAACAATTTTATCAAACATGTTATTTCACCCTCGTAATAATTTTTTTCATTACAAACACCCCGTCAGGTGTATCCTGTTTATCTGCATATTCACCTGATGCAGGCCCCAAAACGCTTAAACTCACCACCATGATCGCAAATGTTAAAAAAATAATCATTTAGGTTATTGATTATATTATCGCCAATGTATATAATATACCAGTAAGCAGGAACAATTTCAAATACAAAAAAAAGATACAAAAGAACGAAATAGTCAAAATTTAATTTTGTCAATACAAAAATAAAGTTAACCTTATTGATTAAAAATGATAAAATAAAGCCTTATGATATTGATGACATCTCAAAAAACACAAACCAGAAAAAGGAGTTAATGAAATGAGGGTTTTCCACAACAAAAAGTTTCTTAACAAAAATTCCAAAAACATGAATGGGGTTATTATGAAGCACTGTCAGATCTTCACACTAATAGAATTATTGGTAGTTATTGCTATAATAGCAATTCTCGCGTCAATGCTGTTACCAGCGCTTAACAAGGCCAGGGACAGAGCTAAGTCCGCAAAATGTATCGCAAATTTAAAGCAAATCGGCTTGGCACTAGCAAACTATTCAGCGGATAATGACGACTATTACATTCAACGAAAATATCTTTTTACCTCAACTAATCCGGTCATTAACGGTATTACCTATAATAAAGATTACATAACCTGGGGCTGGACCTTAACTTTCTTAAAATATTTGCCGTATAACCCCAAGGACAAATACAGTTCAAAGGCTCCTATACTTTCATGTCCCTCAACCAGGACCGATGAACCGGCGGCGTCTCCGCTATACGACCGTGGACCGCATACCACCTATTATGGTGACTATGTGATTAATTGTTGGAAACAGGGTTACTCCTATCCTGGCAGATATAAAGGAATAGCCGGAAGAAAAGAAACTGAAATAAAATATCCGTCAAAAACCTGGTTTGTAGCTGACGGTGATTATTATTTTGTCCAGGATTCAACAACTGAAGACAATATTGCCGCACGCCATTCCTACTCAACAAACTGCCTGATGGTTACTGGGCATGTAGTAAATCTTAGACCGGGTGAATTATTTGCCCCGGCACAGGGAAGCACGGCAAATTACGGTTATTTCTGCAGTGGTTATATGCCCTAATAAGCATTATTGTATGAATAATCATGGTGGATAATCGCGGTTTCCAAGCTCGTATTGAAGTATATAATGTAATACAAAAATCTGCATCGCATATCTTAGTCATCTATACAGAGTCCACAATCCAGATATGCGGAAAGAATGGCCTATAACTCAAAAAGAGCTAGCGAAGTTAACCGTGCAATACAATATAATAAAATCAGAAAAATCTTTAACAGATCTAATCCGAGTACGCCTCAGGAAACAATCCATATGAAATTCATTAAATATGTCATGTTAATACTGGCAGCAAGCGCGAGCCTGAATTCCGCAACAGCCGGAAAACGTCAATACACTCCGTTATCTCAATTTAAGGGAACTTTCAACAAACAATTCGGTTATGCGGGAAAACAGAATTTTTCATTTTCGACTGACAATGACGGCAAAACGGTAATGAAAATCGTGGAAAGTAAACGCTACTGCAGTTATGCGGGTATCAACTTGAACGGGTTCTCAGGTATGCAGAGTATTTATATCGGGGTTGATTGCAAGACATCAAATATTGCTAATTCTGTTGGTGCTTGCGTATATTATTACTGGCTTGACAAAAAAGGCAAGAAAATCGGGCACGAAATATATGCATTACGTCAAAGCGGGACCTCAGACTGGCAGCGTTTTGAAAAGATCGTAAGCTCCCCCGATCCATTAAATACCGGTGGACTCTGTGTTGCGTTCGCGCTCTACAGTCCAAAAGGCAATGACGGCAGCCTCAATGGATATGCCTTGTATAAAAATCCGGGGATCAGACCGGCAACCCCCAATGACAGTAAGGAGATTCAAACCAGGAAAGAGCAGACGAAAAAGATAAAAAGGCCGCCGCAAGTTTATAAAATTACCGATTCGTCCTTTTTACGCGGAATCAACAATAAAATGCCGGGAGTTCCATTTTGCGTTGAGCAAGGCAAGTTCGGCTGGTTCATGCTGTGGACCAGGCATCCCATACCAGACGTCGACGGGATGAAAATAACCGCGCCCCAAAGCGTTGACTTTGAATTTTATCTGCAACAAGGCGGTAAAGCAGCATTTCGTTCCGGGAATAAAATCATTAAAGATAATATTGCCACGACTGAATTTCTCAAGCTCAAACGGGCCCGCTGGAACAGCTGGATGAATGTTCTTATATTCAAAGTTGCAAAAGATACCCCAAAAGATTTTGATGTTACCCTGACTTTACTGGATAAATCCGGCAAATCATTGTATAACCGCGCTATTCCGGTCCGGATTATCGCGGCATCGCCCCGGGCCGTTTACAAAACAAAGTTTGAGAATCGGGTCTACTACGCCCATCCTTTTCGCTGGGTGGACTTCAATGATCCACGAGCTAAGATCGCCAATAAATTACTTGACTACCTCAAAGAACGCGGTTTTTCCTCTGCCGGTTATCTGGTTGCGGCAAAAGAACAACCGTTTCTGGTAAAAAAAGGTGAAGTCATCACTAACTTTACCAGACTGCCTTATCAATTCAAAAATACAAAGGTAATGAGAGAATTGATGAAAAAACACAACATTGCCATGGCGATGACTCCAGCCGGAATACGCAGTGCGACCGAACTGGAAACCCAAAGCCTGATCAACAATGGAGTGCCTTTTTACCTGGACATGCTGAAAAGAACCAATAACCAGGACTATCAGAACCGGGAACTGGTTTGGCTCAACGACTATGAGCCTTACGCATTTGAGGGTCCCACTACCCGTTTTTCTTTTGCCCCGGAATCGATTGCCGCCTTTCGCAAATTTATCAAAGCCCCTGACAAATTAAAATTAACTCCCGCTATAATTCTCGGAAAATACGAAAAAGAGTGGACAAAATTTCGCTGTATGCAGCACGCATTAGTAGTTAAAGCGGGAGTCGACGCGCTGAAAAAGTTTGAACCTCAAGCTATATATGCGCTAAGTTCAGAAACCTTTCCCGGCAAAGACGAAAATAAGGATGAGTTCTTTCGCCGCTTCGGGGTTGATTTACGAATGATGGATGATTTTGTCGATCTCCATGCACCGATGATCTACAACCGCAACACCGCTTATTATCACCGGGTGGAAGCAACGACAGCCGCTTTAAAGAAACCGATAATGCCGACAATTACTTGCGGTTACGGCCAGAGCCCGAGGGACCCGCAGCGTTTAACCAGGTTGATGGCGGCCGCGGCATTTCTTAATGCCCGTGGAGTCTATCACTGGCCGAGTTTCATGGGAATGGACGCACAGGAAATACAGAGCAATCAACGCGCAATGCAGCTTATAACCCGGCTTGAACCCATTCTCGAACAAACTGAATTAATTAAACGGAATAATCAAGTAATCTGTCCGGACGCAAAACACGAACAGTTTTATTACTCCATCCGGCAATCAGATGGCGGCGCGGGAAGCGACTATATCATCTTTTTAGCCAACGATGACAATAACCAGACTTTTTATCCTTTAATAAAGCTCCAGAAGGTAAAGAAATCACTCTATGTAACTGATTTCATTACACGGCAAAGCCTATTGAATTTGAAAAAACAGCAATTATTCAGCTCGACGCAGCTGAAATCCGGTTTCAGGGTCAAACTGCTGCCGAATTCAATGAGAATTATCCGTTGCTCCACAGCCATACCGACTACTGCCGGTAACGCTATTGACGCCAATGAGAATAAACTTGCATTTCAGCGTCACCAAAAAATCCGGAAGGAAATGCAGAAAGGCTTGAGCAAATACGGCATGAGCTACCGGCAGCAAGGCTCAATATTGACCGTCAAAACCCCGGTGCAATCACTGGAATTCGATCTCAACAACAGCGGCAACGGCTCATGGACCGCGTTAGAAAAAGGTAAAAAGATCCAATTGCTCAAATCAATTAACGGGGACTATTTTGATTATCCTGGAAAACTGGCCCTGCGCAACATTCAAACCTCTCTGGAGGCGGCGAATATTACCAAAGACAGTTTGACGTTAATTCTTTATTATTCAGTCAAGACTCCGCCTTTTGAAGGCTTGGCGTTCCGCAAGACATTCCTTATCAGCCGCGATAAACCAATGATCAAAGTAAATTGCAAAATTATCCCGGTTGACGGCTTCCGGCAATTCGCCTATCGCTTGAACTGCGTCAGCGAAAACGCAAAGGCTGTGCTTATCGTTGACGGCAAAAAACGCCCGGTTCCGGCCGGGGCAAAAGTTATCGGCGGAGACATCTTTACCCGGAAGGACAGCAGCATCGGAAAATACATCGATTATCCCTGGAGCAAAATCAAAGGCACTTTTTCATCCAACCAATGCGCGTTGACGGTTCCGGACAGCAAATATGTGATCTATTGCAATTATAACGATAAAGTCAAGGCTTTAATGTCCTGGCATAGTGGAAAAATTCGCACTATGGAATTAATATATGACAAGGCCTATGACCATAACGACCCGCATCGGGCGGCGGTATGGGAAAGCAATTATGTTTTGACAGTAAATCCCAATAAATGAAACTCAGGCAATAAGCCATAAAAAATTCAAAGTTGGTTGATAACAAACCAGATTAAGTAATTAAAGGAAAAATCGATGTATTTTGATATCACAAAATTCGGCGCTATCCCGCAGGAAGACACCATCAACACCAAAGCGATCCAGGCCGCGGTCGACGCGTGCAGCAACGCCGGCGGCGGAACCGTATTATGCCCTGCGGGGGTATACCTGACCGGAACGATCTGGCTGAAAGATAATGTTAATCTTCATCTTGAAGCCGGATGCGAACTTAAAGCGTGTACCCTGAAAGAGGAATACAATACGAAGGACTGTTTTCCGGAACGCGATATAGTAGAACACCAGAACGCCAACGGAACTCACCTGATACTGGCCTACCGGGTCAGCAATATCTCGATAACCGGCCACGGCCGGATCAACGGAAACTGCGAATATTTCTTTCAGGCTGGAAAAAAAGAACACGCCAATTTCCCCGGACATTACATGTATGACATACCGGATGAACGCCCCGGACAAATGATCCATTTTTGCCGCTGTTCCCACATAAAACTCGAAGGGATAGCAATCGACAACGCCTGCTTCTGGTCAGTCTACATGCTCGGATGCGAGTATATCAAAATCACCGGAGTCAGCGTTAAAGTGCTGGAAATCCCCAACGGCGACGGGCTACACTTCAGTTGCTGCAGAAATCTCATAATCAGCGACTGCGACATCGATTCACAGGACGACTGCCTGATTTTCCGGGGACATTATCCTCCGCTGGGAGAAAATATTCCATGCGAAAACGTCACCGTGACCAACTGTCTGCTGAGAACATTCTGCTGCGGCTTCCGAATCGGCGTCGGCAACGGAGTCGTCCGGAATTGCACTTTCAACAACATTGTCATTCACGGTTCAAGGCAGGGCATTAACATCATGCCGGCATATTCAAAACGTTACCCGCGAGGAACCGATCTGGATAATATCAACTTCAGTAATATCACAATGGATGTTATGATCCCGATTTATATGAGCAACAGCGGAAGCGCCGATTTACGGAACATCAACTTTTCAGACCTGAAAGTAAATATGACCCATACCGTTATTATAAACGGGGGACCGGACAACAATTATCACGATGTAACCATTGCAAACAGTATATTCAATATCGTACCGGGGCGTAAACAAAAGCTGGGCGGCATGTATATTGAAATCCCCAGTTGCTCCTTTTATGTGGCTGACACAACCGGATTCAAGTTTCGTGACAGTGTGGTAAGATTCCGCGACGGTGCGGAAAAAGTCGATTCTCTGTTTAACTTTGCAAATTGTGACAATCCTTCACTGGTGAATGTCGACCTCGGAAATTGCCCCGAGTTGGGGATTGCCACTTTTGCAGAAGATTCACATCCGCTAGAAACTTGATTTATAATAATGAAGCAGAGTTCGATCAACAGTCAAAATTGATTAATTAAGCTTTTCCCGGCGTTTTTTCAAGATCATTCGGATCATCACAATCAAAAGAATACAAGCGCCTGCGATCAGGTAAGGATACGACTTCCCGATCCAGGCGTGACGCAGCCGCATATCCCAGGTAATATAAATAAACGCTCCAATCAACGCAAACGGAGTTAGAAGACTTAGACCGACAGGTAGTTTGTTTGCAAAATCATCGTGCGAAACAGTGACATCAATATTGCTCACATCACGCCTTTGAGGACGATATTTCTGAAGGAACTCGAACGCGTGCATATTTTCCTGCGTTTCTCTAAAATCAATTCGAATATCTTCGGGGGCATATTCAGCGGCAAAAATCAGGAACGCGGTCAGCCGGGTCTGATCGTCACCGTCAAATTCCTTGAAATCTTTAAAGTCTTCGCTCAGTACCTCCAAAAAGTCGACCGTGAACAGATGATCCGTAAAAAACAGATCATATTCGCGGTTCCCGCACGTTTCAGCATCGCATTCCGGACATGGACAAAGCGCGCCGAATTTCAACGCGCCGCAATTCAAACACAGTGCCGTCGTCATGACTACCTCTTCCTGATAATTGACTATCCACTGTAATATGCACGGCAAGGACAGATAATTCAAGTACCAGGAATGCGGTATCAGGAAAACCCGGAAAATCAAATCAGCGCTTCCACCAACTGAATAGTTCAGGTTTTGTCGTAATCAGAAAACTCTTGATAACCATATCGGATTCTTGACCGCTTGAACCGGTCAACCATGCCGCAAAATCATATTCACCTGGCCTTAAATGAAAATAATAAGCACTCAAATTTCCTTTGCGAACCGGCACGTAGAGTCTATTGAAAGCTGTACCTTTAGCGACGAGCCGTGCTTTACCAGCAGTTTTGTATGGGCCGAAATCCAGTTGCAGATTCTTGACATGAACTGAGTTTTCAAGTTGAGCCAGAACAAAATAAGTGCCGTCTTTCGGAATTTTCACTTTGCCGGTGATTTTGCGTTTTTGCGAATTCAAACCGGCCTGAACAATGATCGCATTTCTCAACGCTTCCTTGCGAAGCAGCTGCGAGTTGCTATTGTCGACAAAAACCGATACCGGCAGCGAATATCCCGATTCTGTCCGCAACAGAATAGCGCCGCGATACTCCCTCGGCAACGTCAATTGATCCGACTTTAATCTTACCGTGAATTTAATTTTTTCTCCACTGCGAAATATTCCCCGGTTAGGACTCACAGAAAAAAAGTCTTCATTGCCGCAAATCTTAAAAGGAATTTCCTTGCTGGACTGTCCGATAGTCACGGTGAAATATTCTCTTGTGCTTCCGGAAGATAAGTCGAAGCGTATTTCCTGGCGGTCCGTGGCAACCGGCAACGGTCGATACGGCAACCACTTGACTTCGTCATCCTGAAACGCGCCCAAATGCTTCATCTCGAAGTTTGGAATCACCGCAGCTTGATTCCGGCCCGGACTGTGTTCTGCCAATCGATAGTCGCCCCCTGCCCGGTTCATATATATCGGCGCGCCCCAGACCCCATGCTTCTCCTGACCAAGAGCCGTAAGTTTCGCCTTTTCAATCCCGGCCTTTTCTTTGTCATACACTTGAAGCAGATCATTGTCAACATCCACCTTCCATGTGAAAAAACCTCTGGTAAATATTTGTTCCTGAGCAACAAAAATATTATTACGCGAAACCGCTTTAAGCACCCCGGTCAAGGGGCCTGTCGGCAGCTTTGAGGTAAAATTGCCGACTGCGTAAGCAGAGTCATACTTTACTGCGGTATTATTCAACAGCATGATCGATCCATACGGTTGTCCATGTAAACTGTTCTTGAACGGCAATCCGAAATAGCCTTCCTCATCCGAACCGTTCACATAGAGATTGCGAATCTGGTATGACGGCCCCAGGTAACATCCGCCAGTACTGACGCCGGTATAGACCGATTCAAAACGATTCCGGTAAACCCGGATATTCATTTCCCCGCCTTCGATCTCAATAGCATCATCGTTCGAAAAAGCCATATAGTTGCCGTAGATGTCGGAATCCCTGACAAAACCGCCATTCATCGATCCATTGCCGATACCTTGAACAACATCAATATAACGAACCCGGTCCTTTCCGACAAAATCGTTGTAACGCAACACAATGCCGCCGTTATCGCAGTTAATGATTCGCACCGCTGACGCACCCGCCGGATGGGAATAAAACCAGGTATTCGCGGCCAGAGCAGGAGAATGCACATAACAGCGTTCAATAAGCACGCCGGATGTATTGTCTATTAAAATTCCCGCATCATTATAAAGTAATTTTCCGGCTTTATCGTAGGGTTTGCCGTCAAGATCGCGTCTGCGGCTGCCGGTGCGCCCGAAATTAAAAATCTCACAATTGCGAACCTGAACATGCCGTGAATTTTTCAAACTCAATCCAAATGCCTGTCCATTACTTTTAATGCGCAAATTGTCCAAGATTACATAAGAAACCTTATTCAATTCGACCAACGCTTGATCTCCGTCTTGTCTACGCCCCTGAATAATTGATCCCGGCTGCATTGTATAACGGATATATCCTTTAGCGGCGTAACCGCTTTCAGTCAGTCGAACTGGTTTTCCATCGGGATTTGGTTTGAGGAGAATTGTTTTTAAGATTTTCACATTGGAATTCAGGGTTCTAAAGCGCCCGGTAACGGTTGTGTTACGGTCGTCTGAAATAATCACTTTAACTTCATATTCGGTATTTTCCCGCAACCTGAAAATAGAGCCCCGCCAGGCATGTTCAGTAGGTACGTCAAACAGCGGCAGCGTCGGCAGCCACGCCCCGGAACCAGCTTTCCGGAACATCATCGAGACTTTGACTTGTTTTCCTTTTTCCTGTTTGGTTCTGTTCAAGTAAACACCGCAATTCTCAAAGGTCGGCCTGAATTCAAGTCGACCGCTGCTGATCAATATGCGACTGCCGTTGCCGGGATCAACCGCCACATTGCTTCCGGGGGGAAACACTTGAGGTTTGGACGGACTTTCCTCCCTGACATAAAATCCGATAGTCACTTTGCGTCCTTTGGTGACTAAAATAGTTTGACCGATCCCATTAGAGGCATCGACCCTGGCGCAACTTTTTCCGCTTCTGGGGTTACTGCTCCCGGCGTTCACTTTACCACCGCCCCATCCGCTTAACCTGCCGTCGCGCCTGATGTGTTCAAACCCGGAATTTTTCAATTCAGCCCCGGATATTTCAAAATCATCAAATAAAATCCAGCATGGCGATGCGGTCGGTGCAAGCGACGGCCCCCTCAGTAAAATAGTAACCTTCCCCGATTCGCCCGGAGTAAAAGACAGTTTGAAATATTCCCATTCACCGCCAACTTTTTTACTTGCTTTTATAACTGTCCGGTTATTGTTATATGAACCGTTTATTCGCTCTGTCGGCAAAGAGCGTTCTTTAAAATCCAGACGCATTTTGCCTGCCAACAGCAAGCGGGCCTGAGACTTCCCGGATACGGATAGCGTTGAAATTACCAGTAATGTCGCCAAACAATATAAAAACTGATTCCTGAAACCTTGAGACATGACGGACCTTCTGTTACAGATTTTTCCCTGCATCATTTCACCGGCCCGAATCTGGCACGGGTAAAATCATAACTGCGGAAAGCAATAACCTGATCGTCCTCAAACATTCCTCCCGGAGCTTTATGGGAAATAGTATGGCCATCGACAAAAGAGTATACCCCGCCGTTCTGATGACGACGGCGGCCGTAAGCGAACCATTCATCATAAGTCGGCAGCGGTGAACGCGGATATAATCTGGAATTACAACCGGTTTCGGCAAGTGTAACCAGCAATGAAGGTTTACGTTCATTCCCTATTTTAACTTTCGGTTCGGTAACGCCGGCATAACCGAATACATCGACATTAAGCCCGTAACTCAAATTATAATCATCATAGCGATGGGCGGTAACAAATGCTTTCGGACAATTGGTCAGATAGCGGCTGTTATAAGAAGCGCTCTTTGCGGTCGTTGTCGAATAGGTAACGCCATATGGTTTTAAATTTTTATACCATATAACCTTATCCGCGTCTTTCGACATGACGTAGTAGCCGTCATAGTCATCTCCGTACATGTTGACACTGGTCATGATTTGCTTCATATTACTGGTGCATGTACTCAAATATGCCCTCTCGCGCGCCTGCCCCAGAGCCGGCAGCAGCATCGAAGCCAGAATGGCAATGATGGCTATCACAACCAGTAATTCAATCAATGTAAAAACTCTTTGACGCTCCTTTGCATCCAGTCGGATTAAACTTTCAGAAACCGCCTTCAGCCTTTGACCCGCTTGTCCTTCTTTCATGATTTATTTCCCGTCTTTGGCATATGTTTATCATTTTTATAATGAACTACTATTCGATTATATAATAAGAATTCAAATTGTCAATAGTTTTTTGCAAAAAAGTTTATATAATTTAATAAAAAGGGTTGAAATCTTTAAAAAAACCATTAAAATTAAATATAGTTTAATAAAGGCAGAAAAAATGATTCAAGTTATCGAACGTTTTCATTGTATCCTGGAAAAAGTGGCAAGTAGCAACGGCCAAGCGGTTAAATCAACAGATCTAGCCTCCATGCTTAACATATCGGCTCCGGCATGTGCAAATATCCTGCGTACTATGGTCAAGCTGGAATATCTGAAGAGAGGATATTCCCGTGGAGAATATCTGTTGGGGAATAATATTGAACGCTTCTCCAAAACTGATGATACTATTCAGCGTTTGCTTGAAACAGCCTCTCCGCTAATCCATCAGTTGGCCACCGACACCGGCGAATTTGTCGTTATGGTTAACGAAAAGTTGGGACTCAGGCATGAATTAGTTAAGGTTCAGGGTCAAAACTCTATTCAGGTCAATTTTTCCGAATCACATCAATATGAAAATTTAATCAACACTGCCACCGGGTTAGTGTTGCTGTCATTTCGTTCTCCTGAATCGAGAAAACTTTATTTTCAAAACCACTTTGTCACCAATAATATTATCAAGGCAAAAAGTGTTGACGAACTGGAAACAGCCTGCCGGGAAGTCCGTGCAAATGAGAGTTTCTTTCAGGGACAAATTCTTGAAGATATGGAAAGTTATCCAATCGACGGATGCGCCATCATGGCCTTTCCGGTCTGGTTTGAAAGGCAAGTAGTTGCCGCAATGGGACTGCGTATTCCTCTGTTCCGCTATACCCGGTCCCACCGCGACAATATAGTTGCAAAGAGCCGTGAAGTTCTGAATCAGATAAAATCAGAACTCCAATAACCTAAAATCCTTTCAGGACAGGTCGGTCAAACTGCGGACTATCAACTGTTTTTCAAAATCTTTCAGCGACAATTCTTTTGCCGGAATAACGGTTATTTCAGTTGTTTTTCCGGGTCGCAGATTAACGAAATTATCCGAAAGTTTTGCGTCGGCATCGCGGAGTTCCAACCAGGCCCATAAGGCCGGAGCTTCAGCGGTCAGACTGACGACAAAACTTTTATCCACCGGAGAAACAGCCGCTTTAACTTCAGGATCAGCCGCCAACTTCAAATGCTTTGGTTTGGCAAAAGTCACCAGATTTTCGGAAATAAGTTCACCTCTCGTATCCCGCAACTCCAACCATACCATAAGATCGCGAGCTGAATAATCGGCAACTTCCCGCCGCAAATCCAGCGTTTGAACCATTGAATCAGCGTTGGCGCAAATCTGAATTTCTTTACTGCCGTCGAGGATTTCTTTGCCGGAGGCATTCGTAACCAACCAGCTAAGAACTCCATCGGTTGCCGTCAAAAGATCGCTGGTTACGTGGATATCAACCGAATGATTGACTTCGTCCTCGATCCCGCTGACCAGTAACGGGGCAAAAAATTTCTTTGCCATATAATGCAGCGCTTTCCAGCGGCCGTAATAGTCGATGGAGCTCCAACTGGCAACCGGCCAGTTGTCATTGATCTGCCAGTAGAGAGTTCCCATACCGCGCGGCATCGAGCGACGCCAGTGTTCACAGGCATACTTGATTGCGGTTCCCTGCAAAATCTGACTGGCCCAGATCGTATTGGCAAAACCGGTCGGCAGCTTGAACCAGCTCAACATATACTGCATGATCGTGGTGTTGCCGATACCGGACCGCTGATGATGTTCCATCACCCATGAGGTCACATTACGGTCTTCCGGTTCGGTAAAGGAGAAAGTCGTCTTCGGTTCAGGGAAAGACTGAAAGCCGAATTCGCTGTTGAAGCGATGTTCACAAGTGCGATACCATTCAAACGGCTTTTTGCCGTGCCAGACGTCCCAGAGATGGGCGTCGCCGCAAGTCGGGTTGCGATGCCAGGTACGGTCGCCCTGCGGCGAATGCGGACTTCCCGGCCAATACGGGGTTTGTGAATCCAGACTGCTCACCAGTTCCGGCAGCATCCTGTCGAACAGTTTGCTGTAATCATCCCAGGACATTGACCTTTCGGTCCACTCATCATCAACCAGCCCCTGTTCGAGTTCGTTGTTGCCGCACCATAAAGCAAGGCACGGATGATGACGCAGCCGGGTGATATTGTCAATCGCTTCCTGTTTGACGTTCGCCATATATTCATCGTCAAAAGTCGGATAGGTTGAACAGGCAAACATAAAGTCCTGCCAGACACAAATTCCCAGTTCGTCACAGATATCGTAAAAAACATCATCCTCATATATGCCGCCGCCCCAAACCCGCAACATATTCATATTCGCCTCAGCGGCATCGCCCAGAAGCCGGGCATAGACTTCCGGTGATCTCCGGGCCATAATCCCGTCGACTGGAATCCAGTTGGCCCCCTTGGCAAAGAACGGCACTCCGTTGACGACAAACTGGAACGACTCGCCCCACTGGTCCTCGTGCCGGTCCAGATCCAATGTCCTCAAACCGATACGTTTCACTTCTGAATCAAGCATTTGTCCATCTTCTTCCAGCAAAGCAACCGCAACCTCGTACAAGGACTGTTCGCCCAGATTATTGGGCCACCAGAGCTGAGGATCGTCAATGATGAATTTTAATGAACAAGCCCCTTCGATCAGGGACGCGCTGCCGGAAGCAACCGTTTTGTCTCCAAGGCAGACCTCAACCGCAACCAGCGGCGACGCCACATCGTTAAGTTCGGCCGTAATGTCGCACACCAGCTCCACCATTCCTTCTGAGTGGTTCTGGGTGATCTTGATATCATCGATCCGCGCCGCGCCTGCTCCGATCAAACGGATCGAACGCCATATACCGCAGGAAACAGCATTGATCCCCCAGTCCCAGCCAAAGTTGCAAGCCATTTTGCGGGTCCAGGAATGTTTCGCGGCCGCCTGCCCGTTCCAACATGGCAATTTTCTGACCGCATCCTTTTCTTTTATATAAGGAATAACCGACTTGAATTCAATCTCAATGCTGTTTTCACCCGGGATAAGCAACTCTTTCACGTCCCATTCCCAGGACCGGAACATATTATCGGTTGACGCAACCTGTTCACCATTGACAATGACCGTCGCGAATAAATCCAGGCCATCGCACTGCAACAAAACCCGGCCGCAGCTCAATACTTCGGAATCAACCTTAAAGGTACGGCGATATGTCCAGTCGCTTTCACCGATCCATTGCAGTTCCAGTTCGTTATCGCGATAGAACGGATCCGGGATTTCTCCGGCCTTAAGTAAATCGCCATAAATATCTCCGGGGACCGTTGCCGGGATTTCTTTGTTTTCGCCGACTTTTGAGACGGCCCATTCTCCATCCAATGATATCTTGTACATATTTGATTCTCCTGCTTTTGAATTTCTTTTTAATATAACAATACATCACATTAATAGCAAAACAAACACTTGCAAACGCTGTTTTTATGTTTAAATTAATATAAAACATGTTAATTTAAATAAGTCCCGGCAAATGCATTGTCTGATTGCCGGCGGTTGAAAAAATGCAAAAAGACTTTCCACACGAATTATGCTACACGGCCTTGCGCGATGTAAAATCGGAGTTGTATCCTGAATTCCAGCGCTATACGATCGACAGCAGCCAATCTTATTTTCTGTATGTGGAACATCGTCATCCCGACCATGAACTGATCTATGTCACCCAAGGAAAGTACAAGGCGACCCTCAACGGCCGGGAGCTGGAACTGGAACCGGGAGATGCTTTGATAATCTGTCCGGGGGACAACCATCTCGACGCGGTTCACGTGGGACTGAAATATCACGCGGTAAACTTCGTTTTATGTTCTGAACTCAATATCGGCGTCTCAACCAGGTTGCTAAAAGCCGGAATAACAGCCGGTCAACAAATTATCAAGCTGCCGCCTGAACCTTTTGTTTCACTGTTCAAAGATATTTCCACCGAAATACAATCATCTTCACCTGCCCCCAAGTATATTTCATCGCAACTTTCCGCGATATTCTGGCTGCTGGTCAAGCACATTCCGGATGACTCGCTCTCCGATCAAATGTTTCAGGAAGTAGCCGGGAACAGTTTTTCATCACAGTTGAACCGGGTAATCTCGGCCAACATCTTCACTTCAAACCTGAACGTACGCGATCTGGCTTCCATGCTGGGAATGAGTCCCGCTAAATTGACCGGACTCTGCTCCGGCCACCTGAACAATTCCCCCGCAAAAATAGTTCTGGATGCCAGAATCAGCACGGCCAGACGCTTATTATCGGAAACCGATATGAACATCAAGGAGATCAGCAATCTGCTCCACTTCTCCGACCAATTTACTTTTTCCCGCGCTTTCAAGCGGAAAACCGGACTTGCTCCGCGTGATTTCCGTAAACAAGTTTGACCTGAACCAGCCAGTTTTTCACCTGATTTGACAATTATTTCCATTTCACTTGACAATTTGTCAATTTTGTCAAACATTGAACGTATTATACTATTTATCAACACCTTACATCTATGATTTTATTATCATAACTCATCCCGGGGTGAAATTCTTTTCCATGGAATGAAAAAAAAGTCAATATTAACTGGATTTCCGCAGTGCCTCAATCTCTATCCAAATAAAAAAATGCACTACAATAAAAACATAAGGTGCTAATTATTAATCAATTACAATATAAATAAAAAAACTTGGCACAGTAATCGCTCTATAGACAGCAACTGTAAAATGCATGAGCATTAAAAAAATTGAACAATAATAGGCGGCCGTAAAAAAGGATATGGCCCGAATTAACAACAAGGAGAATTGTAAGATGAGAAAGATTGCGATTTACGGAAAAGGCGGCATTGGGAAATCCACTACAACCCAGAATACGGTTGCCGGCCTGGCGGAACTTGGAAAAAAAGTAATGGTAGTCGGCTGTGACCCGAAAGCGGACTCGACCCGGCTGCTGCTCGGCGGCCTGGCCCAGAAGACCGTACTCGACACGCTTCGGGAAGAAGGCGAAGACGTGGAAATCGATGACGTAATCAAACCGGGATACGGCGGTACCCGCTGTGTTGAATCCGGTGGTCCGGAACCTGGCGTAGGCTGTGCCGGACGCGGTATTATTACCTCGATCACCCTGCTGGAACAGCTCGGAGCTTATG
The DNA here is from genome assembly GCA_963678305.2 of Victivallales bacterium. GTDB lineage: Bacteria > Verrucomicrobiota > Lentisphaeria > Victivallales > Victivallaceae. The sequence goes on along the minus strand of CAXXVV010000015.1, from coordinate 237,420 downwards.
ACGATGAATGGGAACTTGATTATGCTTTCTATGATGTTCTTGGTGACGTTGTCTGCGGCGGCTTCGCGATGCCGATCCGTGACGGAAAAGCCCAGGAAATCTACATCGTAGTATCGGGTGAAATGATGGCGATGTACGCCGCCAACAATATCTGTAAAGGTATCGTTAAATACGCTGACACCGGCGGTGTTCGTCTCGGCGGCCTGATCTGCAACAGCCGTAAGGTTGATAATGAAAGAGAAATGATCGAAGAACTGGCAAAACGCCTCGGCACCCAGATGATTCACTTCGTTCCCCGCGATAACATGGTACAGCGCGCGGAGATCAACCGCAAAACGGTAATTGATTTCGAGCCGACACACAGTCAGGCTGATGAGTATCGTACGCTGGCAAAAAACATCGAAAAAAATGAAATGTTTGTAATTCCCACTCCGTTGGAAATTGATGAGTTGGAAAAACTGCTGATTGATTTCGGTATAGCCTAACCCGTTATTTAATACATCACAAAACAAAAAAGAGGATCTTAAAATGATAATGATTAAAGCAGTTGTAAGGCCGGAAAAAAGCGATTACGTTTTGGCTGGGTTACTTGAAGCCGGTTACCCGGCAGTCACGAAAGTTCCGGTATTCGGACGCGGAAAACAGCGCGGCTTGAAAGTTGGCGAGGTCCATTATGACGAACTGCCGAAAGAAATGCTGCTGGTGGTAATCCCTGAAGCTGACAAGGATTTTGTCATCAACACGATCATGCAACGCGCCAAAACCGGCTCGGGAAACTTCGGGGACGGTAAAATATTTATCCAACCGGTAGAAGAGGTCTATACCATCAGTTCAGGCGTAAAAGACGTTTAACCTGCAACCGGGAGAATGGTAAAATGAAAGAAGTAATGGCAATAATCAGAATGAACAAAATCAACGAGACCAAGCGGGCATTGAACGCAGTTGGAATCACCTCGTTCAGCGCAACCGGCAGAGTCCTGGGCCGCGGTAAAGGTTTTGTTGATTTCCGAATCCTAAAAGGAGCCGAAGAAGGCTATATGGAAGCGGTCTCACAATTAGGTGACGGTCCGCGGTTGGTTCCGAAAAGAATGATCTCAGTAGTAGTTTCAGACGACTGGGTAGACCGCACCGTCAAAGCGATCATTGACGAGAATCAAACCGGCAACGCCGGTGACGGAAAGATCTTCGTGGTTCCGGTCAGTGAGGCGATTCGAGTAAGAAATGGAGAAATCGCTACAGGAGCATCCGGCGGAAACGTACTGGATTCTTCAGGAGGTTTAGAATGACTATAAAGAAAAAATTACCTGACGCGGCTACTATCAAGGAAGAAATCATCAAAAAATATCCGGTGAAAGTAGCCCGTAAAAGAGCCAAGTCCATATTGGTCAACGAACCCGGTACGGGTCAGGAGATCCAGGCAAATGTCAGGACGGTTCCGGGAATCATTACCCAGCGCGGCTGTTGTTACGCCGGCTGCAAAGGGGTGGTGCTTGGTCCGACCCGCGACATCATCAATATCACTCACGGTCCTATCGGCTGCGGTTTTTACAGCTGGCTTACCAGACGTAACCAGACCAGCCCCGGCCCGGACGGTGAAAACTATATGACCTATTGTTTCTCCACCGACATGCAGGATGAAAACATCGTGTTCGGCGGTGAGAAAAAACTTAAAGAAGCAATCCAGGAAGCGTACGACCTGTTCCATCCCAAAGCAATCGCGATCTTCTCAACCTGCCCGATCGGGCTGATTGGTGACGATGTTCACGCGGTTGCCAGAGAGATGAAAGCTAAGTTTGGCGACTGCAACGTATTCGGATTCAGTTGCGAAGGCTACAAAGGCGTCAGCCAGTCCGCAGGTCACCATATTGCGAACAACCAGATATTCAAACACGTCATCGGTCTTAACGATGATGGTCCGGAAGGGAAATACAAAATCAATATGCTGGGTGAATACAATATCGGTGGAGATGCGTTCGAAATCGAGCGTCTGCTTAAACTTTGCGGGATCACCCTGGTTTCCAGCTTCAGCGGCAACTCGTCCATCGACCAGTTCGAAATAGCCCACACCGCCGATTTGAACACGGTAATGTGTCATCGCTCTATCAACTACGTCGCGGACATGCTTGAAAAGAAATACGGCATTCCGTGGATCAAGGTCAATTTCATCGGCGCGGAAGCTACCGCCAAATCTCTGCGGAAGATCGCCGAGTACTTTGAAGACAAAGACCTGATGGCGACAGTTGAAAAAGTTATCGCGGACGAAATCGGAGCGGTCAAAGCTGCAGCGGCGGAGATCAAGCCGAGGACCGAAGGCAAACTGGCTATGATGTTCGTCGGCGGATCACGCGCCCACCACTATCAGGAACTGTTCAAGGAAATCGGCATGCCGACCATCGCAGCCGGATATGAGTTCGCCCACCGGGACGACTATGAAGGCCGTGAAGTACTGCCGAACATCAAATTGGACGCTGACAGCCGTAATATCGAAGAACTGCACATCGAGGCTGACCCGGAAAAATACAATCCGAGAAAATCCGAAAAATCGATGGGCAAGCTGGAGAAAGATGGTTACACGTTCAAAGATTACGCCGGTATGATGCCGGAAATGGCAAAAGGAACTATGGTCATTGACGATATTTCCCATTATGAAACAGAAAAACTGATCGAGATCTATAAACCAGCCGTGTTCTGCGCCGGTATCAAGGAAAAATACTGCGTCCAGAAAATGGGAGTTCCGTTGAAACAGCTGCACAGCTACGATTACGGCGGCCCGTATGCGGGATTCAAAGGCGCGATCAATTTCTACAAAGAAATCGACCGCATGGTCAACTCCAAGGTATGGGGCCTGATCAAAGCGCCGTGGCAGGATACTCCGACAATTACCGCGGAACTGTTCAGCGCTTAACAAAAGGAGACTAAAAATGTTATTGAGACATACACCAAAAGAAGTCAAAGAGCGTAAGGCTCTGACTATCAATCCGGCAAAAACCTGTCAGCCGGTCGGAGCGATGTACGCGGCTCTGGGCATCCACGGATGTCTGCCGCACAGTCATGGTTCTCAGGGTTGCTGCTCCTATCACCGCAGCGCGTTGACCCGGCACTACAAAGAACCGGTCATGGCCGGTACCAGCTCATTTACTGAAGGTTCTTCAGTTTTCGGCGGCCAGGCCAACCTGGTCCAGGCCCTGAACAACCTGTTCACCATTTATGATCCGGAAATAGTGGCAATCCACTCCACCTGTCTCTCCGAAACAATCGGGGACGACTTGAAACAGATCACCGGGAAAGCCATAGATGACGGCAAAGTCCCCGAAGGGAAATATGTCATTTACGCCAACACCCCGAGTTATATCGGCTCCCATGTTACCGGGTTTGCCAATATGGTCGAAGGAATTGTCCGTGGTTTTGCGGAAAACACCAATACCCCGACCAAACAGCTCAATATTATTCCGGGCTGGGTCGAACCTTCCGATATGCGTGAGCTCAAACTACTCGCTGATAAGATGAAAGTGGAATATGTAATGTTCCCGGATACCTCAGACGTGCTTGACGCACCGATGACCGGAACTCATGAATTCTATCCTAAAGGCGGAACCACCGTTCCGGAACTTATCAGCACCGGCGACTCGCGTAAGACTCTGGCTCTGGGTAAATTCGGCTCCGAACCGGGCGCGATCCATCTGGAAAACAAGTGTGGAGTAAAATATCAGACTCTTGATATTCCGATCGGGATTTCCGCGACAGACCGTTTTATCACCGAGATGAGCAATGCGTCCGGACTTCCGGTTCCGCAGAGCATTACCGATGAACGCGGCAGACTGGTTGATATGATCACCGATATGCAGCAGTACCTGTATGGTAAGAAAGTTGCTCTCTGGGGCGACCCTGATCAGCTGATGCCCCTTTGTGAATTCCTGCTTGATCTGGGCATGAAGCCCTATTATACCGTTAGCGGAACCCCGGGTAAATATTTCATGAAGCGGATGGACGAAATCGTCGGCAAAACAGTACCGGGCGCCAAATATAAAAACGGCCCCAACGCCGATATGTTCCTGATGCATCAGTGGATCAAAAACGAAAAGGTTGATCTGCTCATCGGCAATACCTACGGCAAGTATATCTCCAGAGATGAAGATATCCCGCTGCTCCGGATGGGCTTCCCGATCCTTGACCGGGTCGGACACAGCTACTTCCCGACCGTCGGCTACAAAGGAGCCATGCGCATCCTTGAGAAAATCCTCGACCTGCTCATGGACAAACAGGATGCCGAATCGACCGAAGAGAGCTTCGAGTTAGTCATGTAATCAGAATAAAATCGAACCGGAAGACACAGGCTTATGACTGAATTATTAAAAGAACGCAAGTTGCAGGTAGCAACAAAAATTGACAATAACGAGGTGAGCATTGATTGTTCCAAAGCCAGCCTCGCAGGATCGGTCAGTCAGCGTGCCTGTGTCTTCTGTGGTTCACGGGTGGTCCTGTATCCGATCGTGGATGCGCTCCACCTGATTCACGGTCCGATCGGATGTGCCGCATATACCTGGGACATCCGCGGAACCGTATCATCCGGTCCTGAACTGCACCGGTTGAGTTTTTCCACCGACCTGAGAGAAAAACACGTCATTTTTGGCGGAGAAAAGAAACTGTACAATACTCTGGTCACACTGATTGATAAATACAGTCCTAAAGCCGCGTTCATCTACTCCACCTGCATCGTCGGGGTTATCGGGGATGATGTCGAAGCGGTCTGCCGCAAAGTCGCGGCGGAAAAAGGAATCCCGGTAATCCCCGTCAACTCCGAAGGATTCAAGGGTTCCAAGAAAGATGGATACAAAGCGGCATGCGACGCCCTTGGAAAACTGGTCGGAACCATTGACGATCCGAATATACCGCCGTACAGCATCAACATTCTCGGCGACTTCAATCTGGCCGGGGAACTCTGGATGCTGGAAGAATATTATAAGAAGATGGGAGTCAATATCCTGGCCAGGATTACCGGAGACGGTCGGGTCGGGGATATTTGCAAGGCCCATAAGGCGGCATTGAACGTGGTTCAGTGTTCCGGTTCAATGATCCATCTGGCAAAAGATATGGAAGAAAAGTACGGAATACCATTTAAAAGGGTCTCTTATTTCGGGATTGAAGACATGTCCCAGGCCCTGTATGACGTCGCGGAATTCTTTAAAAGCGACGAAATGCTCGATAAGACCCGTGAACTGGTTAAAGAAGAACTGAGCAACCTGCTCCCGGTCATCGAAAAATACAAAACAAAACTGGAAGGGAAAAAAGCCGTAATTTATGTCGGGGGCGCATTCAAGGCGATATCGCTGATCAAGGCGCTGCGGCTGTTGGGGATTAAAACGGTTGTCGTCGGTTCACAGACCGGAAAAAAAGAAGATTATGAAATAATGTCCCGTTTGTGTGACCCCGGCACCATTATCATTGACGATTCAAACCCGCTTGAACTGTCCACTTTCGCCCGGGAAACCGGGGCGGACGTGTTTATCGGCGGCGTCAAGGAACGTCCGATCGCCTTTAAAATGGGCCTCGGTTTCTGCGATCACAACCATGAACGCAAAGAAGCATTGGCCGGCTATAAAGGGATGGAAAATTTTGCTGAAGAACTTTATTCGAGCATCAACAGCCCGGTCTGGCAGTTTGCCGGAAACAAAGGAGAAGAATTATGATCAGCGTAACTGAAAAAACTGAAAAACATTTCAATAAATCCTTCGGAGAAGATAAATTTACTGAGACTCCCACGACCAACGCATGCAAACTTTGCGCCCCGCTTGGAGCCAGCCTGGTATTCAAGGGCATCGAGAATTGCGTACCGCTGATTCACGGTTCACAGGGCTGCGCCACCTATATCCGCCGTTATCTGATCAGCCACTATCGTGAGCCGATGGATATCGCGTCAAGCAGTTTTGCCGAGTCTTCAACCATTTTCGGCGGCGAAGCCAACTTCAATGTTGGTCTGGATAATATCATCGAACAGTACAAACCGGACGTAATCGGGATTTGCACTTCCTGTCTGAGCGAAACAATCGGCGACGACGTCAAAATGTTCCTGGCCGAGTATATTCGGAAGCGGACAGGCAAAACGCTGCCGAACTTTATCCATGCGTCAACTCCAAGTTACAGCGGTAACCACATGGACGGCTTCAACGCCACCGTCAAAGCGACGGTTTCCTGTTTATGCAGCAAAGCCGCCGGCAGTGTAAACGAATCCATAAATATTTTTCCCGGATTCGTTTCCCCGGCCGACATGCGATACATCAAGGAAATCCTTGAAGACTTCGGTTTGGAATACATGATGCTGCCGGATTACTCTGAATCGCTTGACAATCCGACCTGGAGCGAGTATCACAAACTGCCGACCGGAGGAACTCCGGCTGCGGCGATCAAAAACGCCTCCGCAGCCAAAGCGTCAATCCAGTTCGGACGGATCCTTGCCGGAAACAACCGGGAAGACGCCGGAGCCGGAGCATGGCTCAATGAAAATTTTGCGGTATCATCATACTGCCCCGGAATGCCGGTTGGCATCAAAGAAACAGACGAGTTTTTTAAGATATTGAAACAACTCACAGGTAAACCTGTTCCGAAAAAATATTTATTAGAACGGGGGCGGCTGATTGATTCATATATTGATGGACATAAATACGTTTTTGGTAAAAGGGCTTTCGTTTTCGGCGAAGAAGACTTCGTCGTTGGTCTTACCTCATTCCTCTCCGAAATCGGCGTTCATCCCATTGTCTGCGCGACAGGTGGTGAGAGTCCTCATTTCGCTGCGGCGATCAAGGCTGTCACGCCTGACGCGCAGGCAAATTTTGATGCTCCCCCACTGGTCCTCAGCGGAGTTGATTTTGAAGATTTGAAAGACCTTGCGTTTGAGATGAAGCCTGACTTCCTGATCGGGAACAGCAAGGGATATTATATATCGCGCGATCTCAAAGTGCCGTTGATTCGCTGCGGCTTCCCGATCCATGACCGGATCGGAGCCCAGAGAGTACTCCACCTGGGCTATCGCGGAACTCAGCAACTGTTCGATACGCTTACTAATGCGCTAATGGAATATAAACAGGATAATTCCCCGACGGGATACAAATATATTTAAGGTAAAAGAAGAAAGTTGAAAACGGAAAAACACAAGTTCCGGCTCAACCATAAAAATGGAGAAGTGAAAATGACAGCAGATAAAACTAAACATCCATGCTTTAATGCAGAGGCTAAGGGAAAATACGGAAGAGTCCATTTGCCGGTAGCGCCGCAGTGCAACATCCAGTGCAAATACTGCAATCGCAAATATGACTGTGTCAATGAAAGCCGTCCCGGCGTAACCAGCACGGTACTCTCCCCGGAAGAAGCTCTCGAGTACGTAACCAGGATAAAAGAAAAAGCCGATTATATCAGTACGGTTGGCATCGCCGGCCCCGGCGATCCATTCGCCAACGCGGAAGCGACGATGAAAAGCCTGGAACTGATCCACGCTAAATATCCGGATATGATCTTCTGTCTGTCATCAAACGGTTTGAATATGTATCCGTATATTGACCGGATGAAGGAACTCGGCGTAACTCACGTCACAATCACGATCAATGCCATAGATCCTGAAATCGGCGCCAAAGTATACGCCTGGGTAAGATATAACAAACGCAATCTGCGCGGCCTGGCTGCGGCGGAGGCGCTGCTCACTGAACAGCTCAAGTGCGTGGAAAAACTCAAGGCGGTCGGGATGACCGTCAAGATCAATTCCATCATTGTTCCGGGCGTTAACGACAAACACATTCCGGCCGTTGCCGAAAAAATGGCCGAGATGAGTGTCGATATCATGAACTGCATTCCGTTGCTGGTTACCCCGGACACGGATTTTGAAAATCTGCCCAATCCATCAGAAGAAATGATCAAAGAGGTCCGGGCTGCATCCGAAAAATTCCTGCCTATGATGACCCACTGTCAGCGCTGCCGCGCCGACGCGGTTGGTATCCTTGGCTGCGATGATAAGGATCTGAGCAGCGAATTGCTCAAACTGACCTCCGCAAAAAACTGGATCAAAAAGGGCCGTCCCTATGTTGCGGTCGCAACTTACGAAGGACTTTTGGTCAACCAGCATCTTGGAGAAGCGACCGGAATGCAGATTTTCGGTGAAAAAGACGGCAAGTTTTATACCAGGGAAAAACGATTGGCCCCGCCAAAGGGCGGTTGCGACGACCGCTGGAGCCAGCTCGCCGGGATTCTCGACGACTGCAGTGTACTGCTGGTCAGCGGAATCGGACCTGCTCCTCAGAAGTTTTTTGAGGGAACCGAGATTGAAGTAGTAAAAACCGGCGGTTTGATCGAGGAAAGTTTGAAGGCCATTTATGGCGGCAAGCCGATCAAAAACGTTGCCGGCGGCGATATTTCAGCATGCAAGATGGGCTGCGGCGGCAACGCCGGGGGCGGCTGCTGTTAATATAAGCGGTCAAGCTTATTTTTCTATAACATCACAGACTTCGATTTATATTCAAAGACTGCGGTTATCTTGTTATAGATAAGTATGATTAAAAACTTATTAACCCCCAAATAATACTGAAAGGAGAAATATGATGAAAGTAGCTGTATGCACCAGCGACGGAAAAAAAGTCGACCTGCATTTCGGTCGAACCGACAGCTTTTATATTTATGAGTTTAACGGCTCGGAACTCGAACTGTCCGAAGTTCGCGATGTGACCAGGTACTGCAAGGGGTTCGCCAGTGCCGACCACAAGTTTCAAACTGACAAGTTCAACCGGATTTACGACGCCATTCAGGGATGTCAAACCATGTTTACCGTAAAAATAGGCGACGCGCCAAAAGCGGCGTTACTGGAAAAAGGGTTGAAAATCGTTGAGTGTGAGGCCGCGATATCATCCTTGACCGGAATGATGGAATAATAAATAAAAAATACGGCACCAGCCTATAATTAAAATGAGTCATGCAAAATACAAATATTGACCACGAAAATCACGAAAAGCCACGAAAATGTTTTTGTTACTTTTCAGCTTAAGCTGAAAAGTTAAATACTTCTTCATGTTCTTCATGTTCTTCATGGTGCAAATAATAGTTTTGCATAAGTTAATAAAATTAAAAAAAGGAGCAACAACCATGGAAAAACCCGAATATCACATTTTCGTCTGTAACTCTTTCAGAATGTCCGGAGAGCCTCAAGGCATTTGCAACAAAAAAGGCGGCCCGGACCTCCTGCAGTACATCGAGGAAGAGGTTTTGGATCGCGGCATGGACGCGATGATCTCAGCCACCGGATGTCTCAAAGTATGCGACCGCGGCCCTGCCATCGTCGTCTACCCGCACAATTACTGGTATGGCAACGTAGACGAAGAGGCGGTCGACGCAATCCTCGATGCACTTGAAGACGGAGAAGCTTGCGAAGATTATTTGATCAGCTGAACACTAGTTACCCCCTTCTTTTGCCTGGGCAATGCGGTTTTCTACCGCATTGCCCCTTTTTTTATTATTGATAATTATCAGACAGCTTGATATTAAATAAAGCATAAGCATCTACTAATAAAAAACTTAAATAAAAACATAAAATCAGTTATTGCTATTTTATTAAGTATCAAGAGTGAAAGCGCCAGAATGCGGCAGCATCTCTTAACGAACTGATTATTCAATCAATGATCGACGCCAATAACTTGACCGACTTTCTCCTTCGGGCTAATTAAGACATAACGCCGCCACCCGCGAACAGGTACATCAAATATACTAAAAATGTAATAATCATTATTTAATAATACATTTTTGTCAAAAACTTAATTCCGCAAAAAAACTTTTTTCTCTATTCATACATATTTCCAGCAAACATTGTTTATGAATAAATAGAAAACTTCGCTTATTTCCCGCATCTAACAATAAATTTACAAGAAAAAGGTACTATAAGACAAAAAGAGGCATGGTATTTGCTCATTCAAAAAGCAGGAAAACTTTAAATGGAGTTAAAAATGATAAAAATAACTGATACAACTTTGCGAGACGGCGAACAGGCCCCTGGAGTAGTCTTTTCTTTTAAGGAAAAGGTTAATATCGCCTTGATGCTGCAGAGGCTCGGGGTGGACGAGATGGAAGTCGGCACCCCGGCGATCAGCAAACGGGAAAAAGCGGAGATCACCTCTTTTATTTCCATCGGTTTTAACTTCAGTACCAGCTGTTGGACCAGGGCGATAGAAAAGGATATCGACGAATGTATCGAAACCGGCGCCGATATCATCAATGTGTCTTTGCCGGTGTCGGATATTTTACTGGCAGCAATGGGCAAAGGTCGTTTCTGGGTTATGAAGCGGCTGGAGGTGCTGGCCGACAAAAAATATTTCGAACATAATCTGATCTCGATCGGTTTGCAGGACGCGTCAAGGGCTGATCCGGATTTTCTGATCGATATAGCTAACGCGGTTCACGGCTACGGCGGATTCCGGGTCCGTTTCGCGGATACCGTCGGAACATTAAATCCGATCCGAACCGCCAAAATGATCCAGAGCCTGCGTAATGCCTCAAAAATTGAATCAATCGAATTCCACGGACACAATGACCTTGGCATGGCTGTAGGGAATTCCGTTACCGCCGCGGCGGCCGGAGCTGACTATATCAGCACTACGGTCAACGGCCTGGGCGAAAGAGCCGGAAATTGTCCGACTGAAGAAATTTATTTTGCTTTGAAACACTCGATGAATCTTTCTCCTGGCAATGATCTGGCGATTGTCAACGATCTTTGTAAATATGTGGCATCCGCAACGAAAAGAGAAATTCCGGTCGACAAACCTGTAACCGGAAAAATGGTCTATTCCCATGAGTCAGGCATTCATGTTGACTGCCTGAAAAAGGACCTCAACACTTATCAGCTGATCTCCCCCGAATCATCAGGCCGGAACGAAGTTGATTTCGTCATCGGCAAACACTCAGGCGCAGCCGCCGTCAATGATTTTTTCATCCGGCGCGGTATTGATCTGACCTTGTCGGAAGTCAGCCACTTGCTGACGACAATAAAAGAACGGGCATATTACCATGGCCGGTCCCTTACCCCGGATGAGGTAATCGACTGCTATCGAAAAATGCGACCAACAACATTGGCAAGGGACTGAGTTATGACTGTCTGCGCGGAAAAGAAATCATTAATCTTCGATGGACTGACTTTCTCCGGCGCCATGGTCTACATTCTTTTGCTGTGTCTGGTTTTCGGAACTTTTTTCATCGGCGCGAAAGTGTGGAACCATCTGGAAATCCTGATTTCCTCACAGGTTCGTGACGCGGTTTTCATCAGTCTCCAGACCTCACTGCTGGTTGTATTCTTTACTTTTGTCCTGGGCTTGCCGGTCGCCTATATTCTGGCATTGAAAGAATTCAAGGGAAAAGTTGTTGTCGATACCCTGATCGACCTGCCGGTAATTTTTCCGCCGCTGGTTTCAGGTTTGGCGCTGTTACTGCTGCTGGGCCCAAACGGGCCGCTTGGAATATTATTTGACAAATTTGACATTAGCTTGTTATTTACCAGGAAAGCGATCATTGCCGCGCAGTTTTTCGTATCTTCGCCGTTCTTCATCAAGACGGCGCGGGAAAGCATCGCCGCTATCCCGGAAAACCTGCTTTCGGCTTCATATACTTTGCGCGGCTCCCGGGCTTACACCTTTTTTCATGTGATTCTGCCGTTGAGTAGAAACGGTTTATGCGCCGGGCTGGTCATGTGCTGGACCCGCGCCCTGGGCGAATTCGGCGCCACCGCGATGGTTGCCGGCAGCATTCCCGGCCAAACCCGCACGATGACACTGTCGATTTATTCGGACGCGATGTCCGGCGACCTGAAAGCCGCGACCGCAACCGCGTTTATCCTGACGGTTTTCGCGTTTGTTTCGCTAATAATAGTCAAGAATATATTCAAGAAATATCAGCATGTTTATCAGAACTGAAAATATCAGCAAAAAATTCGGAGATAAAACGGTTATCGACAATATTTCACTGTCGATTGCCGAAAACGAGTTTCATGTCATCCTCGGGCCGAGTGGAGAAGGCAAAAGCGTTATGCTCAACCTGATTGCCGGTCTGATGAAGACGGATTCCGGCAGGATATTCCTCCGAAACCATGACATAACCCGGGCGCGGCCTGAAAACCGCCCGGTAAGCATGGTTTTTCAGGACTACGCGCTGTTTCCGCACCTGAGCGTCAAAGACAATATCGCGTTCGGAATGAAAACCCGCAAAATGTCCCGTTCCTACATCAGGTCCCAGGTTGATAAATATATAAATATGGTCGGCATGGCCGACAATGCGGACAAGAAACCGCACGCTCTGAGCGGCGGCCAGAAACAGCGGACCGCAATCGCCCGCGCCCTGGCGGCGGAACCGGAGATAATTCTCTACGATGAACCGTTGAGTCACCTTGATTTGACTCTGCAGGAGCAACTTATAGCAGAACTGAAAGAACTGCATGAAAATACCGGGACGACGGCATTATATGTAACCCACAACCGGAACGAAGCGCTGGCTCTGGCGGACCGGATCACCCTGCTGCATAACGGCAGAATTGAACAGACCGGATCGGCTGAAGATATTTTCTATCATCCGAGGACCGCGTTTGCCGCGTCGTTCGTCGGCGCGTCAAACATCATTGAATGCAATGTTAGCGAGAACAATTCAGACCGATCCAGATTAAGCGCCGGCGAAGGCATCGAATTTGCGGTCAATTACTATCCGGTATTCGACCGGCATAAAGTAGTCAGAGTCTGCGTTCACCCGGAAAAGATATCGTTGAGCGATTATCCCTGCGGCGACAACTGTTTCAAGGCACGGATAATCAAAGTTGACCATTCCGACGTTCTGGCAAAAATACAACTGGATATCGGCGGCATGGAGATTACCGCCAAAATACCGCACAGCATGTTCAATCCGGTAAAGCAAAACACTTATGTCTGTTTTGAACGCAACAGCATAACACCGCTTTGCGGTAAAACCTATAAACAGAACTTATGTTCAAAGGACTCATGAAAACATGAATAAATACTGGATATCAATAGTCGCGGCCGGACTTGCCCTGACATCATCTGCTGGTAAAGTCCTGACAGTGGGCGCCGCGGCCAGCCTGACCAATGTAATGCTGGACCTGCAAAAAAAGTTTGAGCGGGAGAATCCCGGGATCAAACTTAAAATGACCTTTGCCGGAAGCGGCACCATCCGGATGCAGATAGCCAACGGCGCGCCGATCGACGTTTTTGCCTCCGCCAACCGGAATTTCGGCGGAACCGCCGATTACGGCTCCGTCCTGAAAACGGCAACCGTCAAGATCATGTGCCGCAACTCACTGGTTTTCGCGGTCGGGGAAAAATATCAGGCAGATAAGTCGGCATCATTGCTGTCGCTGCTGAACGCTCCTTCCATGAAGCGGATCGGGATTGGCAACCCGGCCTACGTTCCGGCAGGAAAGTACGCTAAAAAGCTGCTTGAAAGCAAAAAAATCTGGAGTAAAACATCAGGTAAAATGATTCAGGGCAGCAATGTAAGGCAAGTCCTGTCGTGGCTCGAACAGGGAGCGGTCACCGGCGGGTTCATATATTCAACCGACGCGGCGATGTCAAATAAGTTGAAAATAATGAAACAGTATTCCACGATTGCCGGCCAGAAACTGGAATACCCGGTCGCGGTTACCAAAAGTTCAAAAAATCCGGAAAATGCCTTGAAGTTCATCGCTTTTCTGAAATCGCCGCAATCACAAAAAACATTCACCAAATATGGATTTATAACAGGAGAAAAATAATATGCCATTTAATTTTGATTCGGAATTACACTGTCGAAATGCGGTAGTTGGAGACATCCCGGAAATGCTTGAATTACTGCGCCAGTTGTTCAGTATCGAATCGGATTTTTGCTTTAATCCGGAAAAACAAAAAAACGGACTGCAAATGCTGCTGCATTCAAGCAACTCGAAAATATTCGTGGCGGAAAAGCAGGGTCATGTCATCGGCATGTGCACCTTGCAGGTACTTATTTCAACCGCGGAAGGCGGTCACACCGGCCTGATTGAAGATGTTATCGTGGATGAAGCGCACAGGAGCCGCGGCGTCGGCACCCTGTTGCTGGAAACCGCGACCGAATGTGCTCAAAAAGCCGGATTGAAGCGTCTTCAGTTGCTGACCGATAAAAACAACGCTACCGCCCTGGATTTCTACCATAAATATAACTGGGCGCTTACCAATATGATCTGCGTTCGCAAACTGTTTTAAAAAACAATCTTTCCGTAATTCCCACACACAAAGGCGACGGCACGACCAGCCGTCGTCAGTACTTTATACACCAAAGGCTAATCACTCTCCTCTCCTGCTAATTCAATTTCTTTGGCAGCAAGTCCCCATCCAGCCTTAAGAGTCAATCAGCGACAATTTCCCATGATCTTTTGATCTTTCAGAAATCTTTTAATCAGTACGATCTATTCGGCTTCATACTTCGCATGATACGCTGCGTTAATTTTTAAGCAGAGCGTTTCAATTTCATGGCTTCTTCAGCCCAACTTTCAACATCCTCGGCGACAACTACCATTTTATGGATTTGCTCAACCGGGATATCATGACGCATATAACCGTCAAACGCCGGACAGATATTCTGATAGCCTTCAGCTTCTTTGAGGCGACCAGCCAGTGATTCATCAACCGGCATAATCCGTTCCGCTGAATTTATCAGGTCAGTAAAAGTATGATTATCCGCCATATCACCATGATACAGCATTGCCGCCATAAAATATTTTTCAATCGACAACGCCAGCAAATTGTAAAGAATCTCAGTGGTAAACACCTCCGGACGTTTCAAACCGCCTTTCCCAACTTTCAAATACTGACCGCCTTCGATCCGGAATTCTTCATAAGTGTCATCAAACATTTCACTACTCCTTGTTGATTGTGTGTGGAATAGTTATAAGCAATAACCGTGCCAACTTGTTTTGAGCTGGGACGGCCTCGGAAATATGGTAAAAAACTACATTATTGTAGCTTTTGGGAAATATTCTTCCGACTTGAATCATTTAGCAGGAAGCAGGAAAGTCGATAATTGCGCAACTTATCGGCCTCAGGTGGGACGTGGAATTACCGTGGAGGGATTTATACCGAATTGCCGGGTAAACGCCCGACTGAAATAAAAAGGCGTACTGAAATTCATCGTCTCAGCCACTTCCTGGACGGAACAAAGCCCCTGACTCAACATAGCCCTGGCATAATCAAGCCGCAAAGAGTCATAATACTGTTTCGGGGAACGTCCGGTCACTTTTCTGAAAACCATCCGGAAATTACGTTCTCCCATTCCGGCGAATCTTGCCATATCGACAATCTGCCAGTTGTCTTTGAGTTTATGGTGCATGCGGTCGATAATCCGGATAACTATCCGGTCCTGAAGAGAGTTGCTTTCACTTTCGGTCACGGCATCGCGCTGCCAGTTGTAAAGAAGGAACTGGAACGCGGCTGAGGCATAGTCCCGGTCAAGCTGATTTTCCCGGCGCAACGAGGAAAAAATATCTTCGAGCAACCTTATTTCAGAGGTTACCGGTTTTACATTAAAGACATAATCCAGCGGCAGATCCATCGTGGCGGCTTCAAACTCAAACCAGTAAAAATGCCAGTCATTCCCCGCGCATCTATAGTGCCTGACGGCTCCCATCCTGACGAACAATATATCATTTGTTTTCAGGTCGAAACCAGCTTCATCGGTCTCAACCCGGCCATGTCCGGCTAAAGTTCTGATTAATAAAAAACCGGGCATAGGCTTGTTGCGATTAACGATATAATCAGGCTCGGCCTTGACATGCCATATCCTGTTCAAACAAACTGTCAGCGGCGCAAATTCTTCACTGGCCGCGGAATATTCCTGGAAAAGCATTCGTCATCCTCTCAAAAATTAAAATGCCGGAAAGTATATTTAAAAATCCGAATAATGCATTTACTTATACGTAGATAATGTATATATTATTTCCGAAAATTACAATCAATTAACAACAAATAATGAAATAAATATAACTAAACTCATGAGAATTATGAATAGCACCACGGATAACACGGAGGAACACTGAGAATGGTTTAAGTTTTCAGCTAAAGCTGAAAAATAAAAAACCTTTTCGTGACTTTTCGTGTTTTTAGTGGTTAATCTTTGCATTTCGCATAACTCATGTAAATATAAACCAAAAGGAATTATCATGAACGAAATTAAAGCTGATGGAATCCATGCTATGGTTCCACCGGAAAAAATGCTGCCGGAAGCTAAATTGCTGAGAGACACCTATGCCGTTACCCCGGGAGCTCCAATTGTTCATCGTGAATTCGGTTATTACTGTCTGGACCGTTGGCACGAACAGGGACTTGATCCCGACGCCAGCCTGGCGGAAGTTTTTTCTTACAGCAAAAGCGGTTGCCATGCCCTGAGCGGCCTGGGCTGGTGTGAAGCCGGCTTCTGTCCGCAGTTTGAAGTCAAGGTAATCGAGGACCGCGGCGACACCGAACTGGTTCAGGATAGTGCTGGTCGGCATGTCCTCTATTTCAAGAACCGCCGCAACGGTTTTATGCCGGAATATGAGGACCATCCGGTCAAAGACATGAAAACCTGGGAGGAAAATGTCAAATGGCGCATGGAACCGACCACGCCGGAGCGTCGGCAAAAAATTAAAGAAAGCATCCCGGCCGCAGTGGAAGCGGCCAATAAAGGCATGATGATTTCACAGCGGGTCGCCGGCGGCTATATGTACCTGCGCAGCCTGATGGGGCCGCTTGAACTGCTCTATATGGTCTGCGACAACCCGAAGCTGATTCACGACTGCATGCAAACGTGGTTCAACCTGGCCGACACGGTCATTACCGAACACCAGAAACACGTGACAATCGACGAAATATTCTTTGGCGAAGACATCTGTTTTAAGAGCGGCCCCCTGATCGGCCCGGATATGATGAACGAATTCCTGATCCCGTATTATCATCAACTAATCAGCAACCTGAAATCGCGGCAGCTCGACAAACAGCGCCACCTGTACGTACAGATCGACACCGACGGCTTCTGCGATCCAACCATTCCGGTCTATATGAAAGGAATCGGCATGGACGTTATGAGTCCGTTTGAAGTCGCCTCAAACTGCGATGTCGTCCGCACCGGCAAAGAGTATCCGAATCTGGCTATTTTCGGCGGCATCGACAAACGCATCCTGGCGGAAAGCAAGGACGCGATCGACCGGGAACTGGAACGGATCATGCCTGCCATGATTGCCCGCGGCGGCTATATTCCGACTTGTGACCACGGCGTCCCGGAGGAAGTATCGTTGGAAAACTACATGCACTATCGTAAGCGTATGCTTGAATACAGTCCGCTGGTTTGCTGATCCCGTTAGATACTTATATGTTATTTTGCGGAAATTACTTCAGCTTTTACCTCTTCAAATGAAATTTCCGACTTGGAATTGGCGATTAAGACGATTCTGATTTTTGTCGGAACTTTCTCAACAACTTTTCCTTTTATTGTCTTTTTACCGGGTACAACTTTGATTGTCTTTTTGAGATCACCCCACTCCGGTTTAGCGGCAAATGACTGCGTATCAGTAACTATCCACCCTTTGTTGTCGTAGCTGTAAATACCGATACTGCCTTTGCCTTTGCCCTTTACCTTGAATGAAAGCTCTACCTTGTCTCCAACCTTTACCGGAAACATCGTTCCGGTATAGACATGCGTTGACTTCTTAGTCGAAGTGATCTTCATCGCTTTAATATTATTTTTTGAACCGGCAACAACTTCAACCTTGCCGAATGGTTTGGCCCAACCGCCTTTATTCTGCAGCCAACCGGCGGGTAACTCTTTCTTACCGGGTTTGAATTCTCCATTGATTTTAAGTGCTCCGGCATAAATCATAACCCCGGAAAATACGGCGACTGCGGTGAGTATTCTCTTCATTTTGTCTCTCCATGCTCAATTTTCACTTTAAAACGGCCTCTTACAAGTACCACTGTTTTTTTAACATGTCAAGAAATTTGTCTTCATGTAAATGGAATTCAAAACAAAATCACAAGAAAAATAAAAAAAAAATCTTTCATCATACCCCCTAATAGAAACTAGTTATTTTCACTATATTTCAGTTTGACACGAGAAAGAAAAGCATATATAATACATTGCTTATTGAACAGAATACAAAAATATGTAATCTATAAAATGGTGATGGGGCTACAATGGAATTCAAAAAAATTGATATACCTGGACTCGAATCAGTTGAAGATGGCACAGAATACAGCGGCGAATCTCAAATTTTCTTTATCGATTTTAACGGCGCGGATAACGTCTCATACGAGAACAATGCACTGGATATTCACATTGAAGATATAAGCGTTGAGGATTCCGGTCTAACCGAAGAACAGCAATTCCAAATAATTTCCAAGCTGAACGAAATGTTTACCGGGACAGGAATATCATTTACGGCGAATGCTCCCGTGGACAATGAGTATTCGACCATCTATGTTGGAGAGACCGACGCTTTCAACTGTTTTGAAAATTTACTTGGAATTGCTGAAACAATTGACATCGGAAACCAAAACAGGAGTGACGATGCTTTTGTCTTCACGCCAGATACTTCTTCAACAGAAATGATTATCGAAACTATAATGCATGAAGCCGGCCATTTACTGGGTTACCGGCATCTGCATGAAGATATTTCCGACGATATCTATTCATACGCGACAAAATATTTTTCCGACGGCCCCGGTGACGGTAGCGGCGACACATTTACAAGTGTGTATTTTGTCGCTAAAAACTGTGGTTCTTTTGATCAATCAATTGTTGTAAGTGGAACCCTGCTTGGCGACTTGTATCCGATGTTCGACTCAGATTACAATGATGTTTACTCGTTCATTTCAGACACGACGTCAATGTCTCTTTCCGCCAAATATACAAATCGTGATTATAAGGTTCTTTTGTACAAAGCGTCAAGCATTGCTTTGGTTGAAGACAGAGTAAATTCCGCGACAGAGATTTTCCATGAATATATTTCCAGCACCTCCACTTTTAATGTTAACAATCTGGAAATCGGCGCAAAGTATTTCTTGGTTCCGATAATTGAATTGCAGTCATATTCAACACCAACCGACTACCACATAACCATAACACCAACGTCATCTGGCGGCGGCGGGGGAACGACTCAAACGGTCTCCATCAGCGTGATAGACTCCAGTGCCGGCGAACCCTCAAATAACGGCGTTTTCAGAATTAGCCGCACCAGCTCAACCAGTTCATCCATCACGGTATCTTTTGAGGTCGGCGGAACCGCAACATGGGGCAGCGATTATATCCTTAAAAAGGGAACATCAACTTTATTCAGTAATTCAATCACCATTCCTGCCGGCTCTTCCTACGTGGATATTACGCTGGATGTAATTGACGACAATATTGCTGAAGATACAGAAACGGTAACTTTTAACCTGGCTAACGGCAGCAGTGCTTCAATCTACGTCTTCGACGATGACAGCACCTCCTCAAAACCTGATTTGGCCCCTTATCGCCCGGAAGGCTGGGACAACAAGATTGTTTTTTCGACTGTCACGGATACCAATACCGATGCAGCTGTAATCACTACTAACAATGATATATATGTCGATTGGGCTTTAAAAAATATTGGAGACCTTACCTCAGGAGCCTACAGTGTGGAATTATATGTAGACAATGCATGGGAAAATACCTGGCGGTATGATTATTCAACCGCGGGTTACATGAGAAAACTTGAGGACTACAATATAGGCTCATTATCCAGCGGAACCCACACATTGAAACTAGTTCTGGATTCAGCCAATGAGGTGTCTGAATCAAATGAAGCCAATAATGAATATACCAGGACAATCACCGTCAGACAAAATTCAGCGGGAAATGACGATATTCCGGTTGACAACATTGGCAATACCTTTGCCGGGGCTACTCTGATTGATGTTTCAACTATTTTCAACAACAGTGAATACGTTGGTTCGGGTGATGCATGTGATATGTATCGCTTTGATGTAGAAAACAGCGGGGAATTTGACATTAACATATCCGGACTCAGCGCCAGGACTAAATTAAACGTTTATACCTGGACAAATTCGAGGTATAAAAAAATAAAAGGCACTAGCTCTAAAATAAACAAGGCGACCTGCCAGGTCGAGGCTTTCATTGACCATCTTTTGCTGAGAGAAGGAACATATTACGTTGAGTTAATGTCAGGAGACAAAGGCAAAGGCAAATGTAATACCGATTACACTTTGAATATTACCCCATCTTTCTTTCCGGAAACCACGGACAACAACCATTGGTTGTATGCCTCCGAAATAATTCCCAATGTTCGACTTGATGGTTTCGTCGGCTTTGGTGATACCATTGATTACTTCAAGTTTGAAGTTGATGACTGGACTGCATTTGATTTTGATCTAACCGGAAATGGCAAAAACGCCAAGTTTACTGTATTCAAATGGGATGATAGAAAGGACAAACTCAAGAAAGTTGCAAAAAACGGCTTGAAATACGGGGAAGCTCACATTGACAACCTCTACCTGGATGCCGGACTGTATTACGTGGAAATTCTCTCCGCTGACAAAGGGAAAGGAAAAATGAATACCGAATACGAACTGGATATTACCGCGACCGGTTAAAGATTCATTCAATATCTGGACAGCACGCCGTAGCCGATTTTGTACGCGACCGATAAGGCCAGGCCTACCCATAAAAGGTCCAGAATGCTTACAACTTTGATAAGTTTCCAGATATACGGCTCATTCTGAACCGCGCGAGTCTTAATTTTCGCCTCAAGTTCAGCCCGGTCCTTCTTCGGCATATTATGGGCCTGATCGGTTATTTTCTTCTTGAATTCCTCGAATTCTTTTTTGATGCTTTCCGGCGGTTTGAAAAAACCGCTTCCATAAACCCGGTAATTCATCAAGGTCTGATCAGAGATCTCTTTTTTAAGATGCATTTCCTCAACAATGTATAAAGCGGTATCCTCAAGAGATATTTGTTTCTGGTAGTTGGGCTTAACTTCATTGCCCATGAATTTGGCAATTAAGCAAATCCCAAGGATCCAGCCGAAAGAAGTCAATCCCATCGACAACAAACCGATCCGGGAACCTCTTTCGTTCGGGCACAATAAACACATCGCGCCGCCGGCCACCAGGCCGATAAACAAGATAAACCAGCTAATGGCCCAATCCAGAGCAACAGCCAAAGGAACCCATATTGCCACCATCACCAATACCGCACCTGCTCCACCGAGAAAGGCCAGGTTGACCTTTGAATCGTTTTCGGAATGACTTGGTTTCAACTGAATGCCGGGCCGTAAATTATGACCGCAGGACACACATAAAGCGGCATCTTTAGCCCGCAATCCGGCATTGCATTTGGGGCAATTACCAAATGTCTGGGGCTGCGCCGGTAACGGTGGCGGTTGGCGCAAGGGCTGTTCAGATACAACAGGAGCAGGGTTTCGGGGAGTTAACCTGGGAGCAACTGGTTGCGAAACGGCAGATGCTGACGCCGGCCCTGCCGGTCTCAAAATATTTGGCGCACTGTCCATGCTTGCGGGTGATTGGGAATCAGGAGCATGATCCTTCAACGAAAAACGTTTTACCGGAGCCGGCATACCGCCTACCGTAGGCCTTTGCAACTCCGTTTTTTTTTGTATCTGGCGGGGTTCCGGCTGAACCGTCTTTACCACCGGAATCACCTCTGAAGCATTGGGAGCTACCGCTTCGACCGTCGGCTGTTCCTCTTTCACTCCGGGCAGCTCATCTGCCTCCGGTTCGTTTGACAAATTATAGTCAGGAGGAGTGAGTTTTACTTCCGGTTCCTGTTGGCTTTTGGCATTGTCTCCGGCGGCGGCAAAAACGCCCTCTTCCTCAGCTGAAACAATCGAGACTTGCCGGGGGGGAGCCGACGGAGGTTGAGAACTTGAACGCTCCGCAATCGTCGAAAAAGCCGGTACCGCGACTTTGGTTTCACATCCGGTACAGACCAAAGCCTTACCAATATAGCTTTCCGGTACGCTGAATTTTTGTTTGCAATTCGGACACCTGAACCGGATCATTAGCCACGGCCCCTCTTTTTATATGTTATCTAAAATCATGAATCAAAGTAAAATAGCATATTGCTATATAAAAATCAAGATTACCCGCCAGGGCAAATCATTAAAATACTCCGGCTGAACAATAATTCATTGTGCCGTTACACAGAATTGCATTTTTTTAAACGTTTGCGCTTATTGCTCTTCGTCTTCCTTGGCCTGTTCCGATTCCGCCAATCTGCGAATGTCATCCAGATTGACGCTTGGTTTGGGCAATTTCATTTTCATCGATTCCATGGTTTCGACCACAATTTCTGAAACCACCAGGTTCCTGAACCATTTTTTATTTGCCGGTATCACATACCACGGCGCATGGTCTTTTGAACATTTGCTCAAAGCGTCTTCAAAAGCTTTGGTGTATTCGTCCCAATATTGCCGTTCCTTATAATCGCTGTCACTTATCTTCCAATGTTTTTCCGGCAAGTTCAAACGGCGCTCAAAGCGTTTGAGTTGCTCATCTTTACTGATATGCAGGAAAAATTTGATAATCTTGGTATCGTGCGCGGCCAGCAATTTTTCAAAATCATTGATAAACTCATAACGTTTTGACCAGACTGATTTTGGAACCAGATTATGGACCCGCGCCACCAGGACATCTTCGTAGTGCGACCGGTTGAAAATACACACCTCTCCTTTTTTGGGTGCGTTATGATGAATTCGCCACAGAAAATCATGCGCCAGCTCCACCGGGTTCGGTGCTTTGAAACCGGATACCCGGCAGCCCTGAGGATTCATCGGAGCAAGCACATGATTGATTGTACCGTCTTTGCCGCCGGCATCAAGAGCCTGCAAAACAATCAGCAGAGATTGTTTCCCCTCGGAATAGAGCTTGTACTGCAAGTCAGACAATTTCTGTTTGTTTTTTTCGATGGTCTCCAGCGCCGCTTTTTTGTTTTCGAAATCCAGAGTATTGTCAGGATCGATCTTAGTCAATTTTACTCTTGATCCCGGCTTTACAGCAAATTTCTCCCGAAAGTTCATTTTCATGATTATCTCCTTATTTGTACAGTGACTATTAATAGTTTATATTGCAAAACTTCAAATATCAAGCCCCAATACACTTTTGCCTCCGATTAATTGCGGTCACACAGCTTCTTTTGGAGCGCCGCAATTGCCAGTTCTTTAGCTTTTGCCTCGATATCAATCGTCACTCTTCGACCCAAACCAAGCCAGCAAGCCGGAAAATCATTGAAATCAATATAATCACTATGTGGGCGCGGCGTGCCGTTGTTCCAACCATTTTTGGGAGATGAAATATGAAAATGCGGTTCACGCGTCAATGCATCCCAGGTCGCTATACTCTTTTCCGTTGCCGCCTCAACATTCAAACCGTCAGGGTTGCAGCGATGATGATGCACGTCGTAGACTAGTGGGATGCCAAGCTCAATGCACAACGGATAAAGATCTTTAACCGTATATGAAATATCGTCGTTTTCCAGCGTCAAATGTTTTTTGACAACCACTGGCAGCGATTCATATACCAGCCTGAAGCGCTTGATGGCTTCCGATTTGTTGCCATAGACTCCGCCAAGGTGAATGTTGACGCTTTCCGCTCCGATCAGCTCCGCTACTTCGCATTGATAGATCAGCTCCCTGATCGAGTTTTCCACCACCCGTTTATCGGGCGAAGACAATACGACGAACTGGTCAGGGTGAAAACTTAAACGGATGTCATGTTTTTGCACGAAATCTTTTGCATCGTCATATTTCAATTTAATTTCCCGAGCTGCCGGCAGGTCATTTATGGTATATCCGACCTCCGGCTGGGTATATAACGGCAGGATTTGCGAAAGCACCCTGAAAGCACCGATGTCATTTTTCCGGACAAATTCAAGTGCTTTCAACAAAGAAGAGGCATTGTGCAAGGCAAGCTCCGACAACCGGGTCAATTGCTCGACGCGATCATATTTGCGCAACACCCGCGCCGTCGTCTGCCGGAACTTTATCGCCTGCGCCCTGAAAATGCAGCATAATCCAAATCTTATCATTATTGTTCCTTTATTTTATTCCCTGAATCCGTGATAAATTTATTGTTATTCGTTATAATGTATTGGTTTTTAACAATTAACGCGTCTTTTCACTTTCATCCGTAGGGTGAACAAAAAAACCGTACGAATTTACCCTTCGGGAAAGTCCATAATGTCACATCTACTTCGTTATCGGCAACTTGCTGTATGTTAATACAACGGAGTTTTGATGCCTTGTATCTGTAACATCATGAACTTTTCACGGATTCAGGTTATTCAATAATAATAGTGCCTGGACCCGATATTAGCAAGAATATTAAAAAAAAAGCAATTTTTTTTGTTTTGGCACTGGAATAATAGAAAACTTCCATTAAGTTAAATATATCTGAAAACTAAACCACAACATGAAAGGGTAAATCATGAGCGAATTAGCAATTAACGGCGGATCAAAAGTGTACGACGGGGAATTCCCGATGTGGCCATCTTTTGAAGAATCAACCATTCAGAAAGCAATGGAACCTTTGCGCAGCGGACGCGTCAATTACTGGACCGGCCCGATCGGCGCAAAATTTGAAAAAGCCTGGGCCGCATGGATTGGCGCAAAACAGGCGATCAGCGTATCAAACGGCACCGCGGCGCTGCATACCGCTATCGCGTCAATGAATATCGGCCCCGGCGATGAAGTCATCTGCCCGAGCTATTCATTTATCGCATCATCATTCTGCGTTCTGCAGGCCGGCGCCCTGCCCGTCTTTGCTGATGTTACAAACGATCACACCATTGATGCGGCCCAGATAGAGCCGCTAATCAACGAACGCACCAAAGCGATTATAGTTGTTCATCTGTATGGCGTCGTCGCGGACATGGACCCGATTCTGGCCATCGCCAAAAAACACAACCTGAAAGTCATTGAAGACTGTGCCCAGTGCTTTGGCGGCGTGTATAAAGGCAAAAAAGCCGGAACTGTCGGTGATATCGGCTGTTTCAGCTTCTGTCAGAGCAAACATTTCACTACCGGCGGCGAAGGCGGCATGGTCGTTACCAATGACGAAGACCTGGCCTGGGAATGCCGTTCATTCCGTGACCACGGCTATGACGTTAAAGAACGTCTGAATCTGCTGGAAATGGAAGGTAAACTGATGTATATCCATAAGCGCGTCGGTTTCAACTTCCGCATGACCGAAATGCAGAGCCAGATCGGACTGTGCGAACTGGAACGTTTCGACTCATGGAATCTGGCCAACCGCAAACGCAACGCCAAGATCGTCATGGACGGACTTAAAGGTCACCCGCTGATCCTGGAACTCCCGGTCAATACCGAAGATCGTCAAAATGCTTTCTGGTGGGTCCCGCTGGTTCTGGATGCGGACAAATTGAAATGCTCCGTCAAGGAATTCTATAGTGCAATCGGAGCCGAAGGCGTTCCATGCTATGGCGTTCAGTGGCCGGAAATGTATCAGGAACAGGCATACCAGGATAATATCGGATTCGGTACAGCCCAGTATCCGTTCAAAGATCCGAAAGCCCGCAAAATCGATTATTCCCAGTTTGACTGTAAAAAAGCCCAGTGGCTGGCCAAACGCACTATGAGCTTCTTCCCGCATCCGGTTTATTCGGTCGAGCAGATGCAAGCCTGTGTTGACGCCTTCAAAAAAGTTGCTGACGCAATGATGAAATAATCCGTTTTACGGTATATATTAAAAACAAGGCGTTTCCGGGCGAACACCTGGAGCGCCTTTTTAGTAAGTATTGTTGCATCAATAATCATCATAATCAATCGCGGTCGCTAAGCTTGAACGGAGTCTATAAAACAATATGGAAATATGCTTGACCGCATATCAGGAATAAGGAATTTTATAATGAGTAAAATCAAATACGGACTTATCGGTTTTGGCGGAATCGCGGAAAACCGGATCGCAAAAGAAGGGTTTGCCTGTGACAGCGCACGCTTTTCCCCCTTGCATAATGCCGAGCTTATCGGTGCAACCGACATCAACCCTGCCCGCAAAGAAGCGGCGGAAGCGCTCGGTTTAAAATGGTACGACAGCGCCGAATCAATGCTGGCCGATGACCAGATCCAGGCGGTATTTGTCGCCACCAATAACTTGACTCACGCACAGCTTGCAACCGCGGCGCTGGAAGCCGGCAAAGCCGTGATCGTTGAAAAACCAATTGCCACCACCGTGGAAGACGCCGCCAAATTAACTGCTCTGGCGAAAGAAAAAGGTTTGAGCTTGACCGTCGATCATATGATGACCAAAAATTCTTATAATAAGAAAGCTCGTGAAATGGTCGCGGAAGGCGCGCTGGGCACGGTCAACGACGGTTGTTTCCACATGGAATTTGCTTATGGTTACGATGAAGCGGAAGCAAGCACCTGGCGCTGTTCCAACTGGGACGAAGTCGGCGGTCCGATCGGCGACGTAGCCAGTCATGCAATGTATATGGCTGAATACATTTTCAATTCAACCATCGAAGAAGTCTGCTGCGTCTATTATCCCAAGGTCATGCCGATCAAAGTGGAAGATGGCGCTTATGTCAGATTTAAACTGGCCAACGGGATCACCGCGTCAGCCAACGCGGCATTCTGTGAATATCGCGGCGGCCTCGGCGGAACGTTGTCAAACCTGGGTTATGAAATCTATGGTTCGGATGCGGTTCTTCGTGGTTACGCCACGTTGTTCCAGCTTTCCGGTTATGACGATGAGCCGGTTCCGATCCGTCTGGAACTGGATAAATTTTCGAGTCAGGAATCGATTAAACCGGATCAAATCGTCAACATTTATCAGGGAATTGTCACTGAACACGCTCAATCGATCATTGACGGCAAGCCGTTGTCCGGCTGTGACGCGGTTCACAATCTGGAACTGGTTGCAGCCTGTCATGAATCGGCTCGCAATAACGGAAAAATCATAAAAATCGGAGGCAATGCATGCTGAAGACCGGATTTGCCCGTGAAGTGATCACCCCGGAAACGGGGGCTCCACTTTGCGGCTATTTCAATCTGCGCCCCAATCAGGGAGTTCTTGACGAACTCTTCGTTCGGGTTCTGCTCTTTGAATGCGACAATGTCATCACCGGCCTGGTCACTTACGACCTGTGCTTCATTTCCCGTCAGATGATCGCGGATATTCGCTGTCAACTGATCGAACTCGGAATAGACTTCGCCTACAACCTGATTTTCAGCGCCACGCATACCCATACCGGGCCTTACACCGTAGAATTATGCGGGCATGACCGGAATGAAGAATATGCTGATTTCGCGGTCGGACAAAGTGTACAGGCTATCTGCAGGGCAGCAAGCAATCTTCAGGCAAGTTCAATCTCGTTTGCCTCGGTCAACAATAATCAGTACGCTTTTAATCGTCGTTACTGGATGACGGACGGTACGGTAGTAACCAATCCTGGCAAAATGAATCCGAATATCGTTGAACCGGAAGGCCCGGTTGACGACGAGGTCAGTATCCTGGCGATAAAACAAAGTGACCGAATTGTCGCGCTGGTCGCCAACATCGTCAATCATACCGATACTATCGGCGGAGATCTTGTATCCGCCGACTGGCCCGGCCGTTTGGAGAAAGCGGTACAAAGCAAAGTCGGTTATGATGTACCGGTTCTTACTTTAGTTGGCTGTTCCGGTAATATAAACCACTTTGACGTGTCAACAAAAATGAACCAGACCGGTTATCAGGAAGCATGTCGGATCGGCGAAGGTTACGCCGTGACTGTGAGCGAAATGCTGAACTCTCTGGAAGAATTGGAAATATCTTCAATGTCAGCTGATATCCGGGATGTCGATATCGCATTCCAGAACATATCAGATGAGCAGGCAGAAAAGGCCGATGAGATAATGAGCAAAACAGAGGGGCTTTCTTCCGATGGCGATTTGACAAGCGAAGATCTCGCGGCGGGCGACGGCCTGGTTGCAAGATTCTTTGCTGAACAGTTACTTAACTTCAAAGAACACTGTTCAGGAAAGACCCGGGTGTTCCAGCTGGTAACTATCAAATTTGATAAGGCTCTGGCAATTACCTCACTCCCCGGAGAACCGTTCACTGAAATCGGTTTGTCGATAAAAGCAGGTTCGCCTTTCGAACATACCATGATTGCAGCCCTGGGAATGGGAGAGTGCGGTTATGTTTGTATGCCTGATTGCTACAGCCAGGGCGGCTATGAAATACTGCCGGTCCAAAACGGCGGTCCGCACCAGGATACAGCTGAACAGCTGATCAGAGAATCTCTGGAAAACCTGAAAAAGCCGGTTGATTAATTCATCATTTAGACGGAACCGAAAGTTAAAAAGGAAGAAAAATTTTAAAATTGTTCCGCCCCGGCACGTTGCCGGGCTGGATCCAACGCAGGAGCGTTGGCCGCCGCTTGCGGCGAAAGCAAGTTGCGCAATTTATTGCGCGTTAAATAGTTCCGCTCGCATGAAGTGATGTTTTTGAAAAACGATACAGAGTTTTTCAAAAGCGTTGAACGCAGGGCGTAATTCGCGGCAGTCCGGCGTTGCCGACTTTCGGTGTCGTCTATCTACCTGAATAATAAAAAAGTCCTTCCGAACATGGAAGGACTTTTTTTTAGTTATAAGACTAAACTTACTTGCCTACATCGGCCAGCATGGATGGAATCGGCAGGGTCACTCCATTGGCCCATTCCGGTTGCCAGCTATTCAAGAACTGGGCTGTCTGGATATAAGCAGAGGCAACCAGCAAGGCCATGACAACAACTGCCACCATGGTATAAACAACTGACGCTTTTTGCTGGGTTTCAACTTTTTGTCCTTTAATTCTGCCCGGTTTTGCTCCTCCTTGTGCCAAAGGAGGACCAAGTTCAGCTTCTTCCTCTTCATTATGTTGGATCTGGAGTCCACCTAAACCAGGCTGTTCCGCTGCTCCGGCACCGGCAGGCGGCGGAGGCGGAGCTCCGATCGACAGACCGCCGGGCGACGCCGGTTTCGGGGGTTCATCTGGTTTGGCAATGAGTGAATCCATACCGGCGACAATCGTCGGGGCGTTCGCAGAAATTCCACCCCCCTGAGGTTTGCCTGCCGTCGGAGGCGCGATTGGCGAATCCATACCGGCGACAATTGTCGGGGCGAAAGCATTTGCCGATGTTTTCTCTAAATCCTCTCCGGGAGCCGGGGGCTTGATATCAATAGTTCCAACCGCGCTGATATCGGGTTTGGCCTGCTGAGGCGGCTTTACCCGAATTGCCTGAGTTTTTGTTTCAGCATCCTCATCCTGCCCTGTTTGAGGAGCGGGCGGAGTGATACTAATGCTACCGGCCGCAGAAACGTCCGGCTTTGCTTCAACCGGCGGTTTTTCTGTTCTTATCGCCTGCGTCGTCGTGTCTTCGGCTGGCGGCGGTTCCTGCAGAACCACTGTTCCAGCTTCCGATAGATCGATCGGGCTTGCTTTACTCCTTGCTGGCGGAGTTAAACCAACGGTCGGAGCTGACGCCGCCGCGGCGGCATCTTCAGCCGCATCGGGTTGAGGCGCAGTTGAAGGAGTAAGTTTGATTGTTTTCTTGGATGCGTTCTTCTTTTTGCCGGGAATTGCGGTAATCTTGATTGTCGCGGTCTTTTTCTTTTCACCCGGGGCTCCTTCTTCAACCGGCTGCGAAGTTGCAGTAGCTGTTGAAGGACGCAACTTGATCGTGTTCTTTGAAGGAACCGATTTTGCTTTCGCTACGCTTGGCAGCGGCGACAGTTTTGCCGTTTTTTTCGCTTTAATGCGAGAAATAGAAACGGTCTCAACTCCATCTTTGTTACCAGGCATGTCAGATATTTTAGCCTGTCCCGCTGCCACTGCGGAAGCCACGTCGGAAGCGGCAACTCTAACCGTCGGAGAGGACGGTTTAGCGCCTTCGGCACCGGGAAGAACCGGTTTCAAACTGCCGGGTTGGGTCCCGCGAGGACGAATCGGTTTTAATTTAATGGTTTTACGGGTGGTGGTATCTTCGGCCATTTTACGTAAATTTCCGGTATCGGTATTACGCATTGCCATCGGGTCTGAGATCGCCGGCAAAGCCTGAGTCTTACCGGCGCTGGGTACAGCCATGCCTTCATTATCGGCATTTAATATAATTTTACCGTCTACCTCCTGAGCCTTTCTCATGCTGCCGGTATCGGTATTTGGTTTGTTATCGGAACCGTTTGCCATAACGTTCTCCTTAATGTATTATTATATCAGGATTAATATTTTTATTTCTTGTAATATGACTCCATGCGCTTCCCTACGTCAAGGAAGTTAACATCCACACGGTAAATCTCTTTGAAAAGTTCCAGCGCGTCCTCTGCTTTGTTCTGCGATTCATAAATTGTTGCTAGATCATACATCGCTTCCATTTTCTGTTTATCCATAACCGGCATTTCATTGATGGCACTCTGCAACTGCTCGATCGCCATATCATATTGTCCTTTGGACTGAAAACATTTACCAAGATACATCATGCATGATATACGGCGTTGCGGATTACGTCGGGCATACTGGAACTGCTCAAGCGAATCATCAATTCTTCCACCATCAAAGTAGAGTACCGCCAAATCATAACGCAACTGCGTATCGTTCGGAAAGTTATTAACACGATTGGTTGCACGCTCAAGACTATACTGGTATTTCTTTTGTTCGAGTTCGGCAATCCTGGTTGCGGCGTCATCGCCCTGAGCTTCACGCAAAGCATCGATTCCGGCATCGATTTTTGCCAGATAAGATTTTTCGATCAATATATCAATTGCCGGGTCAAAGGTGTCGAGCTTTGTAAGAATATCATTGTACTGTTTAATCGAATCATCAAAACGGCCAACTCTGAAGTAAAGTCCGGCCAGCTTGCGACGGGTATCGATAGACTCCTGAACTCCAAGTTCCTGTTCGAACTGGCGAATCTGTTTTTGAATATCGTCTTCGGACCGGATAACTTTGTCTCCGACATCGGCGGAAGCGCTTTCCTGACGTTGTTCGGCAATTTCCTCTTCACTGCTCCATTCGCTCTGCATACTGGCAAGAGCTGCGGCGGAACGCAATTCAGCCTGAATAGCCAAATTATTCGGTTTCAAGCTGGCAACCTGCTGCATCGTCGCCAAATGTTTGGTCCCGTCTCCGACTTGCTTGTAAACCTCCGCCAAGCGACGCAAATTAGCTTCACTACCGGGGTTGAATCTACGAATAAAATCCAATGACTCGATCGCAATATCCGGAGCTTTAGCATTCATTGCGGCATCGGCAAGCAGAGTCAATATAACCGGATTGTACAAATAAATCGCCAAAGCATCCTCGCAGTCGGCCATCGCCTTGACTGGTTTCTTGTTGACAATCGGTTTGATTTTAGCAGCGGCGAGGGATGATTTGAACTTTCCCATCATTTTACCGAAAAAACCCATCGCATCACATTTTTTTTCCTCGGCATTACGCAATTGTTTACGGCAATCCATAAAAGTCGGGACTTTTTTCACAACTTCTTTGAGTTGTTCGATAGCGTATTCGTAATTGCGTCTTTTAGCGGATTCAACCCCCTTGTTATAAAGAGTCCTGAGCCCGGAGGAAAGATCTCGTAAGTCTTTTTTATTCATGCTGCTTATCCCAATATCTGCTTAAACATATCATTATATTGATAAGCTAACATATAAATTACACTTTTTCAAGCGGTATTTCAATAAAATATCACAGCTCGACAACAAAAAAACAACCTTCGCTTTCTTGAGGCTGTTTAAAGTAAGAAAAAAAGCCTGGTTCAAACCGCGGAGATCAGGAAAGGTTCAGGCACCTCACATAAAATCCAGCGCGAATTTTAATATTTAAAAAATACATTCTTTCATGAATAATCTTTAAGCCTTTACTCTCATAAACATGAGTCGCTTTTATTACATGGAACTATCTTGTTCCTTACGCCATTTAAACTCTTTGATTAAACTGTGATTCGTGCCATAGCATTCAAGACGGAAACTAATGCTGCATTGTTTAAGAATATTTATGATGGAAGAAATATTACTCGAATTATTAATAACATCACCTCTTAATAGCAAACGTCCGCCATCGCAACATAATTCAAGTTCAGCAAAATTGGAACAGAGTTCATACTCATCCCGTCCCGATTGCCTTGTTTTCCAACCCAAATCATTAAAAAATCCGGCAACTCGCCGTTCACTGAATTTTGTTTTTAATTCAGAGAAAATTTGATAATTGTACACCATAATCCTCTTTCAAAAAATCGCTATATCTGATTGTGAGACAGGAGTCTTAATAGATTCTCCGTATTCATTTAATTAAACGGCATATTTACGTACATTATCTATTCCTAAAGGATTCAAGGTTCGCTTTTTTTTATCATTTTGTGCAAACCGACTACTTCAAACGGTAAAATTAATTATTTTTTCTTCAGCCAGCGATTCGCGGTGGCGCCATTGTCCAGCCCTCTGAATCGATTACCCCATTTACCGGAAATTTCCATAATCGCGTCACCTAACCTGGAATTAAAACTATCCGGATAATAGTATTCGGAAATATAGAACTGCTTACCTTCAGGTATCTGCTTTACAAATTCTTCCGTTTTTTTAATGAAAGTTTTAGGATTTCTGAAATCATTGCCAACTTGAATCCGGATACCGTCAAAAACCGACCAGTCGATCATATTCCAGATCCGGGGCGCCGTACTTTCATTATGCCACCAGAACGACTGCCTGGTAATAAGTTTGCGGTGCGCCCGCGCCAGCCGGTTTAACCGGTTTAAACTGACAGTATACCGTTGTTTATTTTTTTCGCCCCATTCATCGTCAGCCTCCAGTTTCAGGCATATTTCATCCACCAGCGGTTCGCCCTGCCATTCGTAATCGGCAAGCTGTTTAATCATTTTACGATTATAATCTATAATTCGCTTATCCGGCCAAACCCTGGGATTGTTAAAACTTTCGTCCGCCTGATTACACCAGAGCCAGAGCGTTATATTCAGCCCTGCCTTGCGGCATTCGATAAACCAGTAGCGCCATTTCGCCAATGATTCCCGGGCTGTTTGCTTGTGCCAGGAGTCCGGCATTTTCACCCGGGGATCTGATTCACCGGTAAATCCGGCTATCACCGGCTGATAAGGTACTTTAGCCCAGAATTTACGACTTCTATTCCTTTTAGCTCCGCTATAATTTTCATCGTTGACCCCGTAAATATGAATACGGTTCATGCCGTGTTTACGGGCACAATCAATAAATTCCCGGCGCTGCTGGTCGGTCCAGTGCGGCGACATCAAGGTCATGGTTGATTGATAGCTATGCTCCTTCCATTTGAACAAAAAATTGCCGATGTAGATCTTCCGGGATTTCTCCCTGGTTTTATCCATCTGAGCCATCCCGCTGAAACAACTGAAAACAGCCGCAACGCAGAACAGCAGAATCAATCTTTTTCGCTGAATCATACAGATACCTCCTCTAAGGCAAAACTACCGTTGTTTAATAGGCACGTGAACGAAGGTTTCGTCTTTCATTCAGGTTGTTATCATTGTTTTGTTTAACAACAATAACCGATTCAACCTTCCCTAGAATAAAATATGTTTGCCTGACCCAAACTTTACCATAGGTATCTCCATTTTTATAGTAGAAAAAATCTCCTGAACATGAAAGTTTAAGAGGAATTTGCTTTAAGTTATAGTCCTTTTCTGGAGCGGTTGACATATCTCGCATGTCTTTAACTAGATCGCTCTCAACAAGTATAATTCCATCTTGCTCATCATTAGAAACGTAGTTCAGAAACACTTGTGCAGGAACTGACTTTTTCGATTTATCTAAAGCCATTTCAGGCTTTCCATATTTATCTAACTTAACACTTAGATAAAAATATTTAGGTGTTTTTATGTTCTTAGGATCTTTAATTTCTTCCTTTCGAAAACGGATTAAATCCATTATGTCCTGCTTATTCGAAATCGGGTCCATATAATATTTGCTGTATCTACTTTTCAATTTTGCTAAATTCCCAACTTCACGTAATACCACAATTTGTTTCTCTGCTTTCAGAAAGGAATCTTTAACTGATATATTTTCTCCTTGTTTCATGACAATGTTATAACTTTTATTGAAAGCGTAATAGCCTTTTTTTATAAACTGAAGATGTAATACATTACAACCACTTTCTTCAAAAGAAAAATTCGCATCAACCTCCGTCTTGCGAGTACTTGTTTTGCTCCCCATAAAACCACGGCTTATTGATTTGGTTATATAGACCTTCACCCTGTTTACAGGATTTCCCTTGTCGTCAACAATCTTTCCTTCTATGAGGAATTTCCCTGATTTTGAGTGTCTAATTAATTCTTCGTGTGCATTTCGCAGTTTTTTGAATTGCTCTTTCTGCTCCGGCGTCATATTTTTTGTATATTTATAATCTTTATCAGACAGATGCGTTACCACGACAACCACAGCGACAAGGATCAGGATTGCAATTCCAATAATGGTAACTACTCTATTTTTTGACATTTGCATCTCCCCTTGTTATGAGATTAAGTGACAGAATCCATTTTTTATTATTACTCCGGCGGATAATTACCTTGCTCTATATGTCGCCCATTCAGGGCTTTTCTGCTTTAAATTAATCTTCAATAGTCAACGCTCGTAGATTCGCTAATCCTGAAGAATTCTTTTTTCTCTGTCCATCCAAAAACTTTTCTTTTAGTTCATTTGAATTAATTAATTTAGTCGGTTTTATCATCAATAAAGATATAGCTTCACCTTTTCGAATAGGATAAATTGCTTTACGACCAATTATGATATTTTTATATTTCTCTCCAATATTTGCATTGTTATATACCTTATAAACTGGTACTAAATCCAACATATTTTCTTTAATAATTTCACTATCTCCAATATCTTCTTTTGCAACAAGAATTTTTCTATGGGTCAATATGTATTTTTTTGTATATTTTCTTCTTTCATAAAAGCTTGAGTACCTCATACCTAATATAAAAGCAAAAAGAATACTGAGAACATAAAAAAACACAACCAACAAAAAATAAACTTTTTTTCTATCACCCATATCAAATATCCTCAATTAATTAAAACAATGTCACAGAATAACAATCTTAAAAAACCTCTTGCATTGTTTGTGCCTTGCGGTTTGATGCCTATGACCTCTTACTGGAATAAACATTTTATGAAAAACAGGCTATAAGCCTGAAACAGACTATCCCCGGAAAAATACATGTCAATTCCTTTCCCAAATCTCATACATTGTAGTCTCAACAGATACAAACTCATTCTCTGGTAAAAAAATTGAGTATCTAACAGGGAAATCGTATTGAAAATGATTGACGTCAAATGAAATACCATCGTTATCGACCTCCAGGTTGCGAACCTCAAAGTCTTCAATATTAAAGTCGGGATGGCTGACAGTAACGACTATTTCACATTTTTCGTTTTGTTTAATATGAAAAATAAGGCTGGTGCTGGATAAATCACTATATCTCCATGAGCCCAAGAGTTCCTTTATTGTACAAATCCGTTTGTCAGAAAAAATTCTTTTACTGGTGGATATCCATTTTTCAACATAGGTAAAATTTGCAAGCAATTGGTTTTGAATGAGAGTCGGTTGAAATTGATATCGAACAATATGATTTGTGGATGGCACGAGGGATTTACAAGCAAGAGCATGATCTATCAGTCGAATATCACTAATAATAAATTTTTCACCATCTAAACTGTCTATAGCACATATCTCAACTCCAGAAGATGTATTCGCTTTATTAATTGAAAAAGAAACAGAACAATCTTTACTCTGCCATTTACCAAGAAAATTATTTATATTCATTGAATAGCCCCTGCTGGCATCTGTTTATCTATCCATTTGCAGATACTTTCACACGCACCTTGAAAAAAGGAGCTGTATGAAACTGTCTTAACACCTTATTTCCTCACTTCCAATATATTAGTTTATGACGCAAAATTCAAATTAAATGCGAAAAACTGTTTTAGTATTGAAAATTATTGCGGCCAGGCAGCGCGACACGTCCAGCTCGAGAGTCGGAAAATGACCAGGTGCGCCGCGGTTTATTTTGCGTAATAAACCGCGCCAAAGCTATTGAAAAAATCACCTAACAATGCTAAATTATCAAGATAGTCAAAATTTTTATTTATCTTTAATAATGCGGGTTATTTATGTTTTACTTATCCCGCGCAGTACAAAATGAAAGGGTTACCATGTCTGGTAAAAATTACAAAATCGCGGTTCTCCCCGGAGACGGAACCGGTCCGGAAGTTGTAGCTGAAGGTTTAAAGGTCTTGAAGGCCGCCGCCGAAAAATTCAATTTCTCGATTGATACCGAATCATTCGACTGGGGCGGCGACCGCTATCTGGCCACCGGCAATGTTCTGCCTGACGACGCTGGCGAAACCCTGAAAAAATATGACGCCGTTTTCCTCGGCGCAATCGGTCATCCGGATGTCAAACCCGGTATTCTGGAAAAAGGCATCCTGCTCAAACTGCGTTTTGAACTCGACCAGTACATCAACCTGCGTCCGGTAAAACTCTATCCCGGCGTCGAAACTCCTCTGGCCGGCAAAACTCCGGAAGATATCGACTACGTTGTCGTCCGTGAAAACACCGGCGGCATTTACACCGGGACCGGCGGTTTCTCAATGAAAGGCACCGAACACGAAGTAGCGGTCCAATCAATGGTTTACAGTCATCATCAGGTTGAACGCTGCTTGCGTTTCGCGTTTGAACAGGTTCTCAAGCGCCATGACGCGAACAATCCGTGGAAAGGCTTGAGCGAAAAAGATATTGCCGCCGGTAAAGTCGGACAGCTCACCCTGTGCGGAAAAACCAACGTTCTGACCTATGTATTCGACCTGTGGGAACGCGTTTTCTACGAAGTAGCCAAAGATTTCCCGACCGTCAAAACCGACTACTGCCACGTTGACGCCACCTGCATGTGGATGGTCAAAAATCCGGAATGGTTCGACGTTATTGTAACCGGCAACATGTTCGGCGATATCATCACCGACCTTGGCGCCATGACTCAGGGCGGCATGGGCATCGCGGCCGGCGGCAACATCAATCCGACCGGCGTCAGCATGTTCGAACCGATCGGCGGTTCAGCTCCGAAATATACCGGCATGGGCGTAATCAACCCTCTGGCCGCTATTTCCTCCGTCGCCATGATGCTTGACTTCCTTGGTGAGGCCGAAGCAGCCGCCGCGATCGATAAGAGCGTCGCATTCGTCACCGGTAACAAACTTAAATCAATGGCCGCCGGCAAAATGGGATACTCCACCAGCGAAGTAGGCGACCTGGTTATAGAAACACTGTAAATCAGTATAAAATCGTTCAATGAATAATCCTCCGATCACTGCGCATGAGAATTGCCCCCGGCTGCATACCAGCCGGGATGTTGTCAAGTTCAGACGGGGGATTTTTACTAAATGCCGGGTCCGTGGCGATGCTCCGGAAGGCATGATCGAATGTGTCGCCGAGCCGGAAAAGGCTTTATCGCAGTCAGAGATCATCAAAGACCGGCCATCCCGGAAAGCCGGAGTATTCAGACTGCCGGACGGTTCCGGCGTTTTTATTAAGCGCTATAACAGCCGCGGTCTGGTTTACCTGTTGAAAAACATTTTCCGGCGCTCCCGGGTCGACCGCAGCCGCCGCATCGGGCGCAGAATGGAAATTTGCGGACTACCCGTCCCAAAAGTTTACGGTACAGCCATCAAACGAATCGGCCCGTTCCTGCTGAAATCGTATATCTTCCTTGAATATATTGAAAACACGGTTCCGCCGGAAGAATGGGTTAAACGCCTTTTGAATGACCAGGTGTTGTTTGACGAGTACTGCCGGCAATTCTTCGACACACTAGTCAGAATGCAGAAAAACGGCATGCGCCACACCGACCTTAAAGTCTCAAATGTTTACTGCCGGGAACTTGAAAACGGCCAATTAAAATTCGGGCTCTGGGATTTTGACGCGATCTGGTTTATGCCGACTTTCCAATCGGAAAAAGAACTCGTAAAAGCATTGGCCAGGCATATCTCGTCGTGGATACTGACCGCTGAAAGTTTCGATATGGAAATCAAACCGGCGGAATTAAGCTTTTTCTTCGTCCGGCAATATTTCCGGGCTTCAAGCATTCGCTTGACTCAAACCGCGGTAAACACTGAAGTTAACCGCTTCCTCAGCAGAAAGAACAGTAAGTATGTCCTATGAAAAGACTCAATGGCTGCTGTGGCGGGATGAAGAACATACTCCGGCCGAAAACATGGCAATTGATGAAGCTTTGCTCGAAGCAGCAGTGGACATAAAACAACCTTTGATCAGAATATACGAATGGGATCGCCCCGCCGTTTCAATCGGGTATTCCCAGGATTACACCGCTGCTCCACCGGCTGGTTACACCATTGTCCGGCGTCCAACCGGCGGCGGCGTGGTGTTCCATACCAACGACCTCACTTATACCGCGGTGATTCCGCCGGATCACGCTATTTGCAAGTTGAACCGGGTTGAAAGCTACCGGGTGTTTCATGAAGCGCTGTTGCTGGCTTTCGAATTTATGGGAATACAGGCGGAACTGCAAAGTGCAGAAATCGAAGAAGTCGACCGCAAAGTAATGAAATGTTTCGTCTCCCCTGCCAAATTCGATATTATATCATCCACCGGAAAACACGCGGGAGCCGCTCAACGACGCGGACGCTCCGGCATGCTGCACCAGGGCAGTATCCTGATGGACGATCTGCCATGTTCGAAACCCGGCCTGACAACCGCTTTGATCCACGCTTTTCAGAAAGAATTTGATATTGAGTTTAAACCGTTCACTCCCGATGCCGCGTTAATGCAGCGGGCCGCGGAGCTGGCGGATGATAAATACAGTAAAGAGGATTGGAACCGGGATCGTTGTCATGGCTGAGGACATTCAAAAATTTAAATATCGCATTGATTACGAATTTAACGATATTTCTCTTTTGCGAAGGGCGCTCACACATCGTTCGTATGCTGCTGAAAGCAACCTTGATTATGACAATCAGCGACTCGAATTCCTCGGCGACGCCGTACTTGAAATAGTCCTGACCGACCATCTGTTCAAACGTTATCCGGAGGAAACCGAAGGCTGCCTGACTAAGATGCGCGCCGCAATGGTCCAGAAAGGCGCCCTGACCCGGCTGGCAAAAAATATCGGGATTTCTGAATTTATTTTACTTGGCCGCGGCGAAG
The DNA here is from genome assembly GCA_963678305.2 of Victivallales bacterium. Taxonomy (GTDB): domain Bacteria; phylum Verrucomicrobiota; class Lentisphaeria; order Victivallales; family Victivallaceae. Next base: position 198,181 of record CAXXVV010000015.1, on the reverse strand, counting down.
TAGAAAGCGATGGCGCGACCCGCCCTTCGACAATGGCCGATGCTTTTGAAGCGGTCCTTGGGGCGTTATATCTTGACGGGGGACTGGAAGCCGCCTCCGGTTTCCTGCTGCCATTGATTCAAAAGACTTTTCCGAATCCGTTCAACCTGACTAAACAGGTAAATCCGAAAGGAATGCTGCAGGAATATGTCCAAAGAACCAAAGGTCGCCCCCCGGATTACATCACAATGAATATTGACGGTCCGCCGCACGACCCGATCTATCATGTAAAGGTGATCACCAACTGCGGAGTTACAACAATAGGGACCGGGGTAAACCGGAAAGCCGCCGAATTTGAAGCCGCAAAACAGGCTTTGGCCGAGCTCAGTAAAAATGACCCCGAACTCGCAAAAATATTCGGAGCGGAAAATGACTAATCCTCCCGCTGAACTCGACATTCGCAAATTAGCGGTCGATGAACTGCCGCTGGCGGAAGAAATAGCCCGCCAAGTCTGGCCATCCGCTTATCGTGACGTCATCACGCCGGAACAGATAGAATACATGCTGCAATGGATGTATTCGCTTGAAACCATGACCCGGGAAGTTACGGAACAAAATATCGTTTACGATCTGCTTTCGGTTGACGGCGTCCCGGTCGGCTTTGCCTCTTACGGCCCGTATGAAAACTCAACGGCAAAACTGCATAAATTATATATCCTGCCGGAATATCAGCATCGGGGACTGGGAACAAAATTGATTCGCCACGTGGTGGATGAAGCCAAGAAAGGTAATTTCAAGGAATTGATCTTAAACGTCAACAAGCAGAATACACAGGCCGTCAACGCTTACATTAAATTCGGCTTCCATAAAAAACGCGAAACCGTCGACGATATCGGCAACGGGTTCGTCATGGACGACTACATCATGGCGTATGATTTGTCGGTCTAAGCACCCGGTTTAACTTTTCGGCAAGCACCTTAGAATCTTACAATTCTTTTTGTTTATAGTCAGACGGAGTGATTGTTAAAAAATCAGAACAACTTAAATACAAAAAAACTACCTCGATGCAGACATACGAGTTATTGGAAACGCTTTAAAAAAGCTTAGCAAAAATATTATTTTTTAGATACGACCCTTTGTCCAATTAACTCAAACATCTCCCTTAAATTTTTTGATATTATCTTGTTAACTTCCTTTTTGAACCTTTTTCCTTGTTCAGTATTTTCAGCTCGAACACTCCTCCAAAACTCGATGTTTTTACCATTTTTAATTCTAATTAATGGCGAGCCTTCTAATTGCTGGATTTCTCTGGTTTCGGCTGGATATCTAACCCAAAAGCTAATATCACAGCCATCTTTCTTGAAAATGACTCCATCGATTTTACTATCACTCACCCAGCCTTTTGAATAATAGAAACTTTTAAATCCTATGTTTGCTGAATCAATATTTTTCAACTGGGGAAACTTTGTCTTAATTTTCTTCAAGTCAGAACGGATTTGTTGTATTGTCTTGAGCAAAATAATATTGACTTCATCCACATTATGAGTTTTACGAATCATGACATCAACTTTTTCATCCAAAGAATCAGGGTACGGTATTGACATAACTGAACCGTCTGAAAACATCCAGCGAATAATTCCAGTAGAAATAAACGAAGGCAACCAACCTTTTCCAATCTTATGAACAATTTCTCTTGTGGTCATCTTATTGTTTATTCCTGTTTTTAATTTTGCGGGAATAATATCCTGATTTACTTGTGTGATTTGTAAACCATTCAATACAACGACATAGCCTTTACCAGAATTATTTATTCGTCTAACAGGTTTATCACAACCAATAATATATAATTTGTCCGCATCTAAGTTATACATTAACTTAACTGACTCTGTAATTCCCATCGTGCCTTTTATGTTACGATAGACTCTAAATGCCCAGTATTCTCCCTCTTTGGGCTGGCAAGTATTGAAATTTTCTTTTGAGGCAAACAAACGTAAGCCTTTAGAGAACATTGAGAACGGCTTCAATCGCTCTGCATCTTCAAGATAAATTTTTGAAATATTTCCATTAGATTGAGAATGATCAACTCTAGTGATTTTCCCAACCCAGATTGAAGGAATATTGATAGTTAAGCCCAAAACTCCAGGATAACTTGCATCATACCATTTGACACTATCTTCATACCATAATGTTTCTTTTAATAAGCTGGCACGTTTACTCTGACATCCTGCTAAAAATAGAACTACCAGCGACAAAATAGTCAAACGTGATAATAGAAACGATTCATGGTAGTTCAGTAATTTTTTTCTACAGTACATTTGAAAGCCGTAAATAATCATTATATCCCTCCGTAAGCTGAATTAGTATTTGACTGCTTAATGTAATATATGAAAAAAACAGTCAGATACAAATCAGTTTATCATATATTCAGACGTCTTGATATATTCAGACGGCTTGATTATTAAAAAAAACAGAACAACTTGAACATAAAAAACTTAGACAAAAATATTAAACCACATATTGCTATATTTTGCATGCAATTTGATAATTGGTTATTCCTTGTTGGATGTTGGAGATGTTGGATATTCAAAAACTTCACACAAGAACGGAGCAATAGAGGAACTCTATTTCACTTATCAGAAGCGCCATTATTTCTGGTTTAACTTTTCGGTAAGTTCTTTTGAATAAAGCTTTCGATCCTTGCAGTTCTGCATGGCCGGAGTTATATAGGCCCGGCGCTTACATTCGGCAAAACTTTCTCCCGGGTGCAGTTTGAACCATCCTTTTTTGAACGCCATTTCCGGCAGCAGACCGTTGAGGATAAGTTTAAAACTCCATCCTCTTTTATGCCGGACGGTTTGAATGAACGGCACCAGCGATGTAGTGCAGTTGGTCGTCAGGGTATTGTAAAACCTGGGCCTCTTTTTAAGGCGATTAATGCCATTGAGAAGCAGAATGAAAAGTTCGCGCACATCTTTGGAGTCTGAGGTCGTATCATAAACATAGACATCCTCTTTCCGGAAATTTGTCCGCAGCATCAACAAATCACGCTCGGTCCCGAAGATAGCCAGCACCTCATACTGTTTGAACAAGCCGCCAAGACTGGTTTGTTTTTTACCTTTGGGCAGCCGGGTTTCTACTGACACGACAACCCGGTTGCCGTCTTTGAACCCGAAATCAAGCATTGTGTGGCAAATCAGTTTATTTCCATCCCAGAAAGATGTTATAAATCGCAAATCATTGATTTTATCAAGATCAAATGTTTCCGTAATATAGTGCGGTTCGTAATCATTTTCCGAACGGTAGATAAAATCCCGGATATTGTTGACCGTGACTTTGTCGCCGTTGAATTGCGCGGTCGGCATTCTCGCCCATGGGGTCTGCCACTCCATGTCGTTGGAAGGTTGAATTGAAAACCATAATATCAACACCAAAACATATAGCGCTCCGGCAGTCATCAAAGATGACAACCGGAATTTAGCAAAAAAGAATCCGGCCGCACAGGCCAAAATAAGAATTCCAAACAGCCATGCTAAAAAGGTCGACTGCCATGGAAAAAGGTAGAGAATAACACCAAAACACCATAATGAAAATATCGCCAGCGCGATCCCCGACAGGCTTTTCAGCAATATTATGCCAACCCGACGATATAATGATCGTCGATTTTTATTTACTCCACCCTCTACGACTGTTTTTCCGTCATTAACCTGATTCTCTGCAGGTTCTATTCCAAGCGACTCCTGATTCACACACTCTCCTTACATTGTTTGATCCCGCCACCCTTCACGGATTACCTTATACTCTCCGGTCGCAGTATTCAAATCATAGATATTAAAATTTGTTTTCCAATCGAAATTATGGTTGTGACAGGCAAAATTCAAGGACAATGAACCCAGTTCCGGACAACTGATGATCCGGTGGAAAACTCCGGGGGGCCAACACATCAGCGATGGCCCGGTACTGATTACCCGCCCCTCCTTGACGATCCGGTCCGGGTAGACATCGAAACATTCCACTGCTCCATGGACCGGAGTATAGAGTTCGACAAAACGGATTCCCTGCATTACCAGCAGATTATCCCCCTGCCCCGGATGCATGTACCAGGGACGTTCATACCCTTCGATAATCCCCGGAGAATAAGCGCCGGGACCGTGAAAGACCCGGTCAATCGCGTCCACATGCGCAACCGCGTCCATCGGCACCATAGAAAAGGAAACGTCACGGGTTTTTCTGAATTCAATAAATTCAATTATTTTGTAGAGGCCCTCAACTTGATCGATTACACGATTTTTATCCATTTCGCACCTCCGTTTTTAAAATGAATACACACGGATCAAACATCCGTTCTGAAGAACCTTCTTCTATTAATTATTATAAGGTTTGAAACCATCATTGTCAAGGTATGAACTCATGGCAACAGAACATATAAGTAGCAAAATCGGCTCCAGCCTTCATCCAGCCCTGCTTACGAGCGGCACGCTCCGGTTTACAGGTGATTTTGTCAGTTTAAATTAGCGGTACGCAAGATAATCCGGTCTTCGGATATCCAGTGGTCCCGATACCATGTACTAGGGGGAAAAGTATCATTCAAAGATTCCATTTTCCGCTTTAGCAGTTGCCTGAAAAGCTTGAGCTGGCCCTGGTGTTCCGGCCGCTCCGCTAGATTTTCGAGTTGCCGCGGGTCAGTCCGGTTATTGAACAACAATTCACGATAATCAGCCCTGAAAATCACGTAAGAATATTCTTTGGTGCGCAAACCCCGCCATTCATGTCCGTCTTCCCAGGCGGCACACGCCCCGGTATTTTGCAAGAACGCGAATTCCGGTTCCGGTCCGATACCGGCCAGCAACTGACTACTTAAATCCATCCCCTCCACATCCGCCGGAACATCAATCTCAGCCAGTCCGAGCAATGTTGGCATCAGATCGACATTGCTGATACAGATATCCGAAGATGTTCCGGCTGCAAACCTCTCCGGCCATTTCATCATGCAGGGAACCCGGATTGCCTCTTCATAAAAAATATTCTTTTTCATTCTCCCGTGCGAGCCGAACATTTCACCATGATCCGAGGTAAATATAAAAATCGTATCAGATTCAATTCCGGCGCGGCTGATTGCCTGTTGCAATCGCCCGATATTCCAATCCAGATTGGCCGTCATGGCGTAATATGCCCGCATCCAGTCTTGAAGTTCACGGGGTGATTTCGTTATATCAGACCAGGCATCACCATAAGGATCAGGATTAACATCGCTGTAACTGTCAGGCAATTCAAAGGAAACATTATCGAACAACTGGTAAAACTTCTCCGGAACATTGTCTTTTGCCCAGCGATCATGGGGCGTTCCGTAAGATACCATCAGGAAAAACGGGTTCTCCGCAGCAGATTGTTGATTAATATAGTTTATCGCCATATCGGTCTGAGCGTCCGGCTCGAAAACCCCGTCTCCATAGTAAATTTTTTCCGGCGAATTGGTATGATACCAGGCATTATAGTATTCATGGTGAAAGTTATAGGCGGCCCAGTAGCCGTCGAATCCCAGTCTTGCCGAACCGGGAGGAATATAAGAATTTTTAGGATCGTAATGGTTCCCAAGTTCATTGGCCCATAGATGCCACTTGCCGATATAACCGGTTTCATATCCGGCACCGGTCAGACAGTGTCCCAGGCATCGATGATTTGGATTCATCCGCAACTCATTGATCACCATTCCGGTCGAAGTCACATATTTGCCGGTAAACAACGAAGCGCGATAGGCGGAACAAACCGGCATTGAAGAAACCATGTTGCAACAGTGGACCGATTCAAGACAAAGCCGGTCCAGATTAGGCGTAACAGCTTGCGCATCACCAGCATATCCACATGATTGCAGACGCAGTTGATCCGCCAGGATAAAAATAATGTTGGGCTGTTTCATTTCTCGCTCCTCATCTGTTTGAGCTGACAACTTAAACACTTCTCAGTATTTCTCAGTGATACGATTCATAATTCGCAAGAGTTTATAATATATACATAAAAAAGAATATTACCATTAGCATAAAACGCAATGGATTTAGGAAAACACGCATAAGATACTATCTATAATTGTGTTTTTTTCAGAAGAGTACCAGTCTTGCTTAAACGTAAACGGCAACTGTTTTTTCTGCTTCATTTAAAGATAACTGAGGATATTCTCATAAATCTGCAAGAAAAATCTGCTCGCCAGATTATGACAAAGTCCCTCATTGGGACTTTTAGCGAAGCCATCTGCTTAATAAGTATCTGATTTATGAGATATTTCAAACTGATTCAAATAGTCCAACTTTTGGAGCTGCCCGCTAATTTCAAAAAAAAACGAAATAGGCGGCAACATCAGGTTGAATTAATCTAATCTTACGTCATATTAATAGTGTCCCGGCATCCGGGATAAACGTTTGTTTAGAAATGATTAAATATTCACTGACAAGTTCAAATATGGCGCAAACTGAAAAAACTGTAGAGAAAAATCCTAACGAAATACGCCCCAGGCATTTTCTGTTTTTACTGGGCGCAATCCTGCTGGTTCTGGCCATATTTTCACACTCCGCCCATGATTTCAATGTCATTCAAGGCGGGACCGATGAAGCGGTGCAAAATCTGATAGGTCAGACCGGCGCTTATATTTCATGTACCATGATGCTGCTTTTCGGTCTGGCCTCATATCCTTTCGTGATTATTTTACTGCTTTGCGCCATTCGCCCGCTGATCCCGGTCGGTAAACGTCACAAGGGACACTGGCTCTATCTACCGGCAATCCTGCTCGGTCTGTCCCTGCTATTGGCGGCATATCCTCAAGGATACAGCGACTCGGTGGAACAATTGGGTTTAGGCAGAGCGGAAGCGGCGAACGCCAATCTCTCCGGCGGCGCGATCGGCCAAATCCTGGTTGCGCCTGAATTCAAGGATGTTCACCCGGGATTTTTGCGTAAATACCTGGGCATGGTTGGTGCGGTTCTCTTGGCCTCGGCCATGACTCTCGGCGGTCTGGCCTGTCTGTTTTTATGTGACTGGCTCAGTGTAATCAAATATATTATGAAGCGCCGCAGTGAACGTAATGAAAAAGCAAGAGAAACTTCCCCTGTCAGAGGAGTCAAGGAAATTCCGGCGGAAACGCCGTCAGTGCGCGAAAAACTTGGCGTGATCAACAGCAAAGCGGCGGAAGCGGCGGAAATTCTCAGAAACAACCGCAAGCAGGCCCCGCCGCCGCCAGTCGAAGAACCGGCACGGACGCCGGAACCGGAGGAGGATGTCGATGAACTGCCGTTTGATATTCCCAAGCCGAAACAACCAGTCAAGCCAAAATCACTCGATCATATACCAAACAAGGAAGCGGTCAGGGAAGCTCAGAGAGCTAACGCTCCCTCGATGTCAGAATATGTTCTGCCCCCGATCTCCATGCTGGCCCAGGGACCGGACGGCGGCGGCGAATCTCTGGAAGCGGTGGAACGCAGTTGCGAAATCCTGCAAGCCACCCTCGACAGTTTCGGGATCGACGGCAAAGTTACCGGTTATGTCTCCGGGCCTCGCGTCACCCGCTACGACATCTCCCTTGCTCCGGGTATCAAAGTTGAAAAAGTTACGAGTATCTCAAACAATATCGCAATGGAACTTGAGGCGAAAAGCGTCCGAATCCTGGCCCCGATTCCGGGACGGAACGCGGTCGGTGTCGAAGCTCCTAACTCAATCGCCGGATCAGTTTTCCTGCGCGGCATGATGGAAAGCGAAAACTGGAAAAAATCCAAGGCGGAACTGCCGATCGTTCTGGGCAAAGATGTTTCCGGCAAAGAGATAATCCTGGACCTGGCCAAAGCGCCCCATCTGCTGATAGCCGGCTCAACCGGCAGCGGGAAAAGTGTTTGCATGAATACCCTGATAATGAGTATGCTGTTCAAATTCCGCCCCGATGAACTCAAAGTTATTATGGTTGACCCTAAGGTAGTTGAACTGGCGGTATACACCTCCCTGCCCCACTTGATAACCCCGGTAATCAACGATTCCCAGAAAGTGCCGCTGGCGCTCCGCTGGGCGGTAAATGAAATGGAAAACCGCTACCGGATGCTGGCCAAAGTGCGTTCCCGCAATTTATCAACTTTCAACTCGCGTCCGCCGGACAAAGAACCGGTATTGGACGACGACGGCAAAGTAATCCCGCCAAAGCTGCCGTTACTGGTCATTATTATTGACGAATTGGCTGACCTGATGATGACCGAAGCCAAAAAGGATGTCGAAACCTCGATCGCCCGCATCGCCCAGAAAGGCCGTGCCGCCGGTATCCATATCGTTATCGCCACCCAGCGCCCCGACCGGAACATTATAACCGGGGTCATCAAGGCCAACCTGCCAACGCGTATCGCGTTCCGGGTTACCTCGAATATTGACAGCCGCGTAATCCTTGACCAGGGCGGCGCTGAATCCCTGCTGGGCTACGGCGACATGCTGTTTATCCCTCCGGGCAGCGCGGTTCTCGAACGTATTCAGGGCGCTTATTCTTCCGATGATGAAATTGAAAAGGTGGTCGATTTCATCTCGCCGCAAGCACCGCAGATGTTTGAAGATGTGGTATCTGAGGAACCGGAAGAACAGCCTGAAGATATTTACGAATATGACGACGACTATGATGAAGCATCAATTTACGATGCGCCGGATATCAATCCGATCGTCAAAAAATACTTGCTGCCTGATGATACAGATCTGCTACGTCAGGCTTTGGAAATCACCCTGCTTGACCGTAAAGTCAGTACCAGCTATCTCCAGCGCCGACTTGGAATCGGCTATAATAAAGCGGCCAGTCTGGTCGATCAACTTGAAGAACGCGGTATTATCGGACCTCCGCCTCCCGGCGGCAATAAACGTGACATTCTGGTATTTGACGAAATAGACGGAATTTAATTACATGACAAACGAACAAAAAAATCAAAATAACGAACCTGATCTGTTCAATAATGACCTTTTTGTGAAGCATCCTTCACAAAGGGAGATTCCAGGTGAAACGCCTGAACCTCCGAACTTCCAGCGGGAACCGGAAAACAAACCGGAGATTCTGGAGCCGGTTGAAATTACCCCTCCGGTAGAACCCGAAGAAGAAATTCCCGAACCACAGGTCAAACCGTTATCCACGGAAACTGAAAAGTCTGAACTGCCTCAAATACACCCTGCTGAAAGAACGATTGAAAATCCGGTCGCAAACAAAGCGGAAGACAAGCCGGTTGAAGAGGCAACGCAAGAGACCAAAACACCTCAGGATAATCAGCCTGCACAAAAAGAAAAACCGGAAATCCCAGCGCAAGAGTTCAAATCGGAAGATGAATCAGTTCAATCACCACCACTGGAAGCTGAAGCTAAGCCGGAGGAAAAGAACAAAGACAACAGTGAATCAGCAGAAAAAAGCGGTGGATTGAAGAAGCTGTTCAGGAAAAAACATGAGAAAATCGACGATTTCGCCGCTTTTGGTATTTTGCTGCGGAATGCCAGAGAGGTGGCGGATATCTCTATTGACGAAGTGGCCAGAAAAACCAGGATCAAGAAGTCCTATATTGATGCGCTTGAGCAGGAAGACTTTTCCAGACTGCCGTCAAAAGTCTATATCAGGGCTTATATCAGAACCCTGGGAGAGCTTTACAACATGGAAGCGCCCACGATTGACGAAATAAACCGGACTCTGAAAGACAGCGACCATTTACATCTTGGCGAAGAAGTCTATAATACCTCGTTGATCTATTCATCCGAGGAAGATGAAGAAGAATTAAACCTGAATAAACAGAACTTTCCATTCAAAATAATTATTGTGTTAATCGTCCTGCTGCTTGCCTTGATAATTACCACCTGGTTCGTATATAAAGCGGTTCACTCCGCTAAAACGCCTGATCAGCCGGCACAGGAAGCCAAATTTGACGCAAGCAAACTAAATGAATTTGAACAGGATCAACTCATTAAAATGAGTGAAATGCCGGTTCCTGAATAATTCAGGCTAGTAAACTCATCGCTTCATTGTCCGCAACAACCGGTTTACGCGGTACTGTCGCCAGATCATAACGCGGTAAAAGGTCCGGCAAACTCAATTCCTCACCAAACTCGGCCCAGCCGGACCACCAGGCCAGCAAGCCGATGATCCGCCGTGGAGAAACACCACGTTCCAGCATTTTAAAGATCCGGGTGTCGCCGTGCCGTTTGGCCAGGCGTTTACCGTCCGGTCCCACAACCAGCGGAACGTGAATAAACTCAGGCTCCGTCAATCCGAGCGCCCGGTAAATATGCAGCTGCCAATGGGTGCTCCTTAGTAAATCATCCCCGCGTAATACCTCATTTACCTTCATGTCCGCGTCATCCACCGTGACTGCCAACTGGTAGCCGGCGCCGTCCGGATGCCGCGCCAGCACAAAATCTCCGGCTCCCCGGGAGACATCGGCGACTTGCCGTCCACAGAAGCCATCATCGAATTCCGTCACTCCAGGCGGAGTCCTGAAACGCCAGGCCGGAAGCCGTGAAACGGGCAGATTCCGCCGGGCGGAGGCATAACCGTCATAACGTCCACGGCAGGTTCCGGGATACCCAGGACAATAATCCTCTTTATGGGGAGCGCTCTGTGCGGTTTCAACATCGCGTCGACTGCAAGTACAGGGATAAACCAGTCCGGCGTCAATTAATTTATCCAGAGCCTTTCGATAATGGTCAAGCCGCCGGCTCTGGACATATTCCTCGTCCCAGTCGAAACCGAGCCGCTGCAGGACCGATCTGGCCCGGCCGGCAGTACCCGGTTTAACTTTAGGGTGGTCAAGGTCCTCCATTCGCATCACCAGCGAACCGCCGCGACTGCGAACCGATAACCAGGTAATCAGGAAGGTCCGGGCATTGCCCAGATGTAAAGCTCCGGTCGGACTCGGAGCCAGCCGACCGCGAACATTCATCGAACCGCCTCCGTATACAGGAACTGGCGTTCGCCTGCTCCTTCAGGCAGTTGATATGCTTCCGTAGTAAACCATTTCATGCCGGAATCGCCGGCGGCCTGCGGCAGATCCTCTACCACCTGTTCCGGGGTTTTGTAGAAAATGAAGCGCCCGGTTGACCTGCGCATTGCTTTGGTTTCCCGATACAAAGTCCGGGCCGGTGCCACCGCCCTGGCGGTCACCACATCAAAACGGTCCCGCCACGGCTCTTTACGGTTCAATTCCCGGGCCCTGGCGGTTACCGCCCGCAAATTAGGTAAATCAAGCCTGTCGGCGCATAACTGGACGAATGAAACCTTTTTACCGATCGAATCCATTGCGGTTATCTGCAGATTAGGGCAACACGCCGCCAGCGGAATCGAGGGAAATCCGGCCCCGCAGCCGATATCGACCACCGTCAGCGGCTCAATCGCCAGTTCGGGAAAATATTTCAGAATATACAGCGAATCGGCCACATGCTTGATCCAGAAATCTTCCGGCGCGGTAATCCGGGTGAGATTGTGTTTGGCGTTTTCCCGGATCAACAGTTCAAACAACCGGGCCATCCGGTCAAGCAAACCGGGTGCGGCCGGAATCTCATTCTCAGACATCCAACTTTGCAATTCAAAACTTGTCATAGGCAACGATCAGGTTAAGTGCGTAAATCCTGCGACCAGGGCGCTCAACGCAAAGACAAAGCAATATATCGCGGTCCCGATCCGCCAGCCCGGCGAAGCGGCGCATTTGCGAATCAGGTCGCGCATCAGGAAAGGTTTGCCGGAAAAGAATATCCCGACAATTCCAAGCCCCCAGCATAACAGGGAAAAGAGAATCACCCCGGTGCTGTGGAAGGTAAACGAAGCATGCAGGAAATAATAGGCCGCAAGGATCATGAAACCGCCCAAAGCCCGGGAAAAGAGGTTATCCAGATAAGCAATCGCCAGCACCGTGCAAAGCACTACCAGCGGATACAGCAGCGGCAGCCATGAGGTCCAGATTATCGGCCGGGTATGCGGCACGCACCACAGCAGCGCGATAAAGGTCAGAATACCGCCGGCGATCCGGTTGCGCGGAATCGATTCAAAACGCGCCAGATTCTCAGATGACAGCCGGAGCGAGAAAACTCCCGCCCCGATCAAACCGATCGTCAGCGCGAAAAGCGCCGTCGTATATATTGCCAAAGGATTCATATTCTTTAAACTATTCCTTAACAGGGAAATGCCGGTCTGGGGACCAGCGCTCCCGGATGAAAACATTAGGGAATGCGGCGCTGGAGCGTCGCGCCCCCAGTTTTTTTAATTTCTAATTTCTAATTACTAATTTCTAATTCTCAATGAGATTCCGGGACTTTCAGGATGCCTCCGGTATCAGCGCTGGTGGCACAGGCGGCGTAACGCGCCAGCCATCCGGTCTGGATCTTCGGCGGCAGCGGTTGCCAGGTCTTGCGGCGCTCGGCCAATACAGCATCTGAAACTTCCAGTTTGATGGTCCTGGCCGGAATGTCAATGTCGATAATATCGCCTGGTTCAACCAGACCGATTATACCACCGGCCGCGGCTTCCGGACTGACATGACCGATACAAGCGCCGCGTGTTCCGCCGCTGAACCGTCCGTCCGTGATCAGAGCAACATCTTCGCCCAGACCGCGTCCCATGATGTAACTGGTCGGAGCCAGCATTTCCTGCATACCGGGACCGCCTTTGGGTCCTTCATAACGGATAATGACCACATCACCGGCCTTGACTTTGCCGCCGAGGATACCGTCACAGGCGTCTTCCTGGCTTTCAAAAATAACCGCCGGACCGCGATGAGTCAGCATTGACGGGGCGACCCCGGCAGTTTTGACCACGCAGCCTTTTTCCGCCAGATTGCCGAAAAGGATAGCCAGGCCGCCCTGTTGACTGTAAGCGTTATCCAGAGTGCGGATAACCGTACCGTCCGGAGCGGATGCCTGTTCCAGAACTTTGCCAATCGAGCAACCGGAAACGGTCGGGACATCGAGATCGAGCAGACCTTCGACCTTGCTGATCTCGCGCATGATCCCCATGATTCCGCCGCCGGCGTGTACGTCCTGCATATGGTATTTGCTGGACGGGGAAACTTTACAGATATTCGGGGTTTTGCGGCTGATTTCATCAAGCATTTTCAAATCGAGCTTAACTCCGGCTTCATTGGCCACCGCCAGCGTATGCAGGACCGTGTTGGTACTGCCGCCCATCGCCATATCCACCGCCAGGGCGTTGGCAAAGGCTTTGGGATTGGCTATTTCAAGTGCGGTGGGACCGCCACTTTTCGCCATTTCAACAATTCGTTTCGAAGCGCTTTTCCACAACTCTTTGCGTTCTTCAGAAGTTGCCAGAATAGAACCGTTGCCCGGCAGCGCGATCCCCAATGCTTCGCACAGGCAGTTCATGCTGTTGGCGGTAAACATACCGGAACAGGAACCGGGACCGGGACAGCACTTGCATTCCAGCTCTTCCAGTTCGCTTTCGGTCATGGTTCCGACTTTCAGTCCGGCAATGCCCTCGAAAGTGGTAATCAGGTCGGAATCGTTGCCTTTGAACGGTTCACCCGCGGCCATCGGACCGCCTGAAGCGAAAATAGTCGGGATATTAAGGCGCATCGCGCCCATCAGCATACCGGGTACGATCTTGTCGCAGTTGGGAATGCAGATCATCGCGTCAAACGGATGCGCACTGCCCATCGACTCAACCGTGTCAGCCACGATTTCGCGACTCGGGAGCGAGTATTTCATGCCGTTGTGACCCATTGCGATACCGTCGCAGATAGCCATGGTATTGAATTCATACGGAACACCGCCGGCTTTGCGAATTTCTTCGCAGATCAGTTCGCCGACCTCTTTCAGGTGGCAATGTCCCGGCACGATATTGGTGTAGGAATTGCAAACCCCGATAAACGGTTTGGCAAAGTCTTCAGATTTCAGTCCGGTCGCCCGCATAAGCGAACGATGCGGTGCGCGTTCCGCGCCCTTCTTCATGATATCACTGCGCATGATGGGTCCTCATATCAGTTGTGAGTTGTGAGTTGTGAGTTGTGAGCATAACAACCAACAACAATGATTACGTAAATTTCCAAACTGTAATCTACAACCGTTTTGACGTTCTTGCAACTTTTTTAGCCACCGATTTCACGGATTTTCACATGAGTTACTTCAAATGTAAGATTTCACCACGGAGGACGCGGAGTAACACGGAGACTGAATTTATTTTTCTGCTATGCAGAAATCTATAACAGGATTTTTCGTGGTTTTTCGTGCGTTTCGTGGTTAAGTGATGATTGAGCCACGAATTTCACGAATTTTCACGAATTGGGAAGTTTTCACCACGGAGGACGCGGAGTAACACGGAGACTGAATTTATTTTTCTGCTATGCAGAAATCTATAACTGGATTTTTCGTGGTTTTTCGTGTGTTTCGTGGTTAAGTGATTTTTGAGCCACGGATTTTCACGGATGGGGAAGTTTTCACCTCGGAGGACGCGGAGTAACACAGAGACTGAATTTATTTTTCTGCTACGCAGAAATCTATAACTGGATTTTTCGTGGTTTTTCGTGCGTTTCGTGGTTAAGTGATTTTTGAGCCACGAATTTCACGAATTTTCACGAATTGGGGAGTTTTCACCATGGAGGACATGAAGAACAAAAGAATATGGTTTTATTTTTCCGGGTGTTGCCCCGAGCAATGCTCGCGCTCATTTCACTGCCAGAGGTCAAAAAAAGGATCAGCGGCCGCCGTTACGACGGCGTTCGTATTCTTGTTTTTCTTTCAATTTACGCAACTCGTATTTCAACCATTCCTGCTTCTTGCGCCGCAGAACACGAAGTTGTCTCTTATCAACCTTAACCGGGTTATCGATAATTTCCTGAAGCTTCTTGTATGCAGCCAAAAAGTTTTTCTTGACCTTATCCGTAGCCGGAGTATCGTAAGTTTTATTGGCACGGGCAAGATCACAGAAATTGGCACATTGGCCCATGTAGTCAAAATATTTCTTAACAGTTAAAATCCAGCCTTTAGTATATCCGGTGTCAGCCTCAAAATATTTATATTTATACCACTTGTCAACTCGTCCTGAAAAAAAGCTGTAATATACCAACGGCAACGGCTTTCCTTTGTCTCCTGTCTTGATTTGCTTCATACAACTATTCAAAGCCTGCGAAGTACTTTCCGGAGTTAAGTTCATATCACCCTTGACCAGAAGCTCTTCCGCGGCATAAAGGTTGATAAAAAATAGAATAGTTAAAATAAATATAATATATTGCTTCATCATATCAATCCAAGTAGCTGTAGCTGACAATCTTACATTTACCGGTAAAAGGGTCTCGATAGATGCGTGCAAGCAATTTTCTTGTTGAAACGATTTCGTCATAATACAAATCATATGTACTGTCATAGTCAAAAGTTCCGTATTGAACTGTTCGAGACCGTATAGTTCCACCATCATTCTTTCTTATGGTAATATTTCCACCAATATCCTTAATGGTTTGAGCTACAATAATAACAGTAAAGTAATCAGGTGAATTTATACCCATTGCATAAAATGCCGAAGGATCATTTGCACACTTTAAAGAAACCTTGGTAAGGTTAATAAATTTCCCTATCAGTTCCTCTTTTGTCGCGTCACTTGCTTGGGTCACACCACAGGTTCCATTCGTCAGTTGAGATACATTGGCTACAGCTGCGCGTGTTTTCCATGCTGTTGCTGAAGTATTCTTTGTTGTACCCGCAACATCTATAGCAAGCTTCTCCGCTCCAGTGGCTCCACTGGGATTTATAGCGATAGCTGTACCGGATAAACCAATAGTATTTGCGTCAGTCACAGTGGGAACCGCTCCTGGAATATCGGCTTCACCAGATTGACCGGAGGGATACGGATAGCTTTTATAAACTACTGGAGGTGCTGGAGGTATAACCAGGCCCGTATTAATCTTTATATTATGAAATAAAGCTTGAAGAACATCTGTCCGGCTTGTGGCAATATTAACTTTTACAGGACTCTTGGGTTCATCCGTCATTTTTATTTGATCAAGAATATTTGCATCGCCGCTTGCGTATGGCGTTGACCCTCCGGAAACAGGCCCTATTGCCAAAGTAGTATTATATGCTTTCAAGTTTAAAGTTTGCCATTTTGCTCCGCGATGAATAAATCCCAGTTCCCACGGCGAACGCATTGGAGCATTACGAATATATACCGTCGAGAGACTGTCAAATGCTTCCGCGTCATCGGTAGTAGAAGTTGTACTGGCAGTCACACTACTATTGGTATCCCCAAGTGTACCTGCTTTAGCAGCAGTAGTTGCGGCATCCAGTACGGCACTGACCGCACTCCAGTCCCCTGCATTTAAATTCTGACGTGGATCGTCAGCCTGAAAAGAAAAAGTCACATAATGAGTCTCGCTGGTGGCCCCCCCCAATCCCCCGGTATCAACAACAGCAAAAGGAGTTGAATAAGCAGTAGTTGCATTTATTTTTGCACAATCAATATGGTCTGCCCCGGCTTTTAGAACAAGACTGGTTATAGATAGTTGGACACTTGAAATCTGAACTGTTCCATTTGAAAGCAATCCTTTAGGTATTCCGGTATCTGAATCAGAAACAGGCGTGCTAATAGATAAAGAGGTTGTAGCATACCTGTCCGTACCGGTATCACTTTGCGGAGAAACATTGTTAAAGATGGCATAGGTCCCATTTAATGGAATGGTTAATACAGCAGTGTTTGAACCTGTAAAATCAATATTCGCCGTAATGGACCCTACAACAGTCAAAGATAAATCAGTTTGAGCGCTAAGACCATACATATTAATAAGTTCAGTTGTAAACTTAGCAGACATCGTTACTTCTGCATCCCATTTATTCGTATTACTCGTATTCTCAGTAACAGTCAGAAGAAATGTTGCTTCCGCGCCAAATTCATTTATATAACGGGTTTTATCGTTACCGGTAAAATTGGGGAGCGTAGTGGTCCAGTCTGTTGAATCTGATGTAGCAACACTATCTGTGTCACAGTAATCAACCAAATTTGCCGCGATCTGCCTGCGACGGTCGGTAATATTAGCAAATGTACCTACTCCGTCATTGAAATTAGCCAGCCAAAGCAAACCGGGAATTCGAGTTGCAGTACTATACGCAGTATCATCAGCATTATTTTGCCAGTACGTTGGAGTCAAATCACGGGTTCCGTCTCCATTTGAGTCAAGCAAAATAAATTTATACATGTTATTCACGCCATTAAGCCTAATATATCGCCATAAATTATTTGTATCTGTTGAAGGGTCATACCCCGATGCAGTTACATCAGAACTTGTTCCGGTTAAATTAAAACGCTGAAATAGTTCAACATCTCCTGTAGAATCAATTGTGCCATCGCCATTGACATCAACACCAGGGTTAATAATGTTATCATTATTTAAATCAATCCAGTACGCTTCTCTTTCCTGCGCGGCATTAGGAATAAACCAGGTACGGAAAGCCTGTTGATCCGCATAGGCGGATACTGGTATTGTTCTCAAGATATTTTGTAAAGAAATCCAATTTGCACAACCAGGCATAAGAGAACTCGTCATTCCTGTGTAATCAAAATAAGGCGTTCTTGTAGCATCAAAATAAGTTGTATCAAGTGATCGAATATTGATTTCATTAATTTCATTACCAAAACGCAATTCAGGATAAGTATATTCAGTAAGAGTATCCTTGACTAATTTTGACGGCGTCAGGAGTCCTTCCGGAATAATGGCATAAGCATAACGTCCGAATATTTGCTGGGTCGTTCCATCTGTCATAAGTCTCTTTACATATATCCAATTAATATCATTTTTAATTTTTGAATTGACATAAGTGGTCCAATCCGGATTAACAGATCCATCTGGCTTTTTAGTTGTAGGAAGAACTATCTCTCCATTATACGTAATTCCCTGAAAATAAGAATCATCTCCAGTCAAATCGTCATTACTTCCAGCGGAATCACGACTAACCATGACATCGTCAGTGTCAGGACAATAAAGTTCAGCCAATGACACAATTCTGTTCAGGGCCGATTCCGCCACCATATCAGCTGCAGAAGCACTGGCGTTATTATATGCCACTTTCTGATCAAGCAAAGAATTTGCGGCAAACGACAAAGCCATAACCAAAAGTAATGCCATAAAGGTTAGAGCAAATAGTACGGCAACCCCACGCTCACCCTTTTTTGAAATGATATATTTTTTTATTCTTTTATACATGGCATCAAAAACTTTCTTTTGTTCTCATATACACAGTTCTTGAAAAAGTCAATTGGTTGTCACTCAGAAACTGAGCGGCGGAAGATGCACCAGCATCTCTAAGGGTTCTGTATTTAATAAACGAAGCGTCATCTAAAACAGTAAGGACAACTTTGACTCGCACCGGAAAATCTGAACCGGTAATCGTACTGGCAGTAAGTGCGTTTTGAATAGTTAAGTCGCTTTTATAGCATTTAAACTCCAAATTCATAACATGAGGAATAACTTTCTGCCAGGCATTTGATGAATTGAAGATATTACCTACAACTGCAGCGCCCCGCCATGTAAGAGTCCCTGAAGATATTTTATCAATAGGATTGGCTGCAAAATCATAGGCTCCATTATCAGCACCGGTCGAGTTTTTATTGGGGGTACAGGACCGAACAAGCCAAAATTCATTTTCCCTTCTTGTATCTTCCGTACCGGTTGCATAATCGTTGTTATCCCGGTAATAACTATATCGAACTTCGCAAACATTGGAGGTTGCGCCCAAAGGGGTCAACGGAGTTTGCGTGATCATGCAAAGTTGTTCTCCGGTCGCGGCACTGGTGCCTGGATTATAATGAAAAAAAGGATAAATTCCCCGACCGGGGACAGTCCAGTCATTATTATACATAGCCCCCTGTAAATCACGAACCATCAAATCCAAAGCGACACGAGCATTGGCATAAACTTCGTTTTTTCTGGCGGTAATCCGCCAGGCCCGGTTAGCCGCGGCAAAATACCGGGCGACAATCGCCATGATAACCAGGAACAAAAACATGCTGACCATCAATTCAACCAAGGTAAAAAACCGGCAGCCTTTATTTTGTTTATTATTTTTCAGCAAAATCATGGTCAGTCCTGTAAATTAAATTTCGGCTTTTTCAATTCAATATAAAAATACTGTTTCTCTCGTTCTTCATAATTCAACGCCAATGGCCAACTCAATTCGATGTTGAGTCCAGCCAGTTTTGAATAACTGCTATCAGCAATAGTAGCACTATTGGAGCCTGGTACCGGACTTGCAACCTGAGATTTCCAGACGATCGCCATCGCGGCAAAATCATGTTTCCAGGTCGTTGGATCACCACTCGAATCCACCGGGCCTTTTACAAGATAATAAACCTTTCTTCCAGCAGTCGTAATCGACGACTCATGCAACTGGTAAACCCCTGTCGCTCTTTTATCAAAATTAGTACTGGAATTAAGAATTACATTCCCACTGGCATTTAATTTCAACTCATTGACAAATGTCTGCGAATAGGAGTCTATTGTTGAAACCGTCAAACTGTTCATAAGAGAGTTTGATAAAGAAGAAGAAACGCTGGAAGAGAAAAGATTATCAAAGTTACTTGGATTGCGACTAGCATAAGCACGCATGTAAGAAATCAAATTACTCCCCATTTCAACGGAAGTATTATACCCCACCGCATCCCTGGAAGCATTAATTCCGACTGGGAATAATCCCATAATACTAGTCATCCCAACCGCGATAATCCCCATAGCCAGGACTACTTCAATCATATTGTAATAATGCTTAATAATCTTATTCATGATTAATTATAATCCTTCCGTCGCAGTTTTCTCATAAGTGCCGAGGCCGGTAAACGGATTGATAGAATATATCCAACCTTTTTCAACCTTGCTGTTGGCACTCTTTGGCTCAAGTCCCCGCGCCATAAAAGTCCCCTTATTGCCTGCCGAGCCAACTCCTGCATTAAATTTATCTTTAAAAGCAACGATCTTTAT
The DNA here is from genome assembly GCA_963678305.2 of Victivallales bacterium. Lineage (GTDB taxonomy): Bacteria > Verrucomicrobiota > Lentisphaeria > Victivallales > Victivallaceae. The sequence goes on along the minus strand of CAXXVV010000015.1, from coordinate 178,259 downwards.
CCCCGGAGTTCCCATTTGAGGATCAAGCGCTCCGCCAGCCGAGAAAACAATTCCCGGCATCCCTTTGGTTCTATCTAAAGTTGTAGGATTCGACACCGCGGAACCGTCCGGAGACATGTCTACGGCATATATCAATGCCGGATTATTAGTTGCTACTGAATCATCAAAATAAAAGTTGCAATAGGTCCCGTTAGGTAAAAATGTCCAATTGTCATTTTCGCACCAGCGTTGGAACACATATCTGTCAGTAACCCATTTGACAACACAAACCCTAAGAGAACGAAATAAATATTTATTTTTCAATTCCTCTCTTTGAGCGGATGAAAAAACCGTTGTATCATCAAGGGGATTAACAATATCATATGTTCCTCCACTGTTTCTCATGTAAACAATCATCGGAAAAACAACTGCAACTTTTTGATTTGAAGTCACTGCAAATGACCTTGCAACACTGAGTCGTCCTCCAATATTGCGAATAGCTCCAGTTACCCCGGAAGTCCCCATTACCTTATCTACACCGGCAACGCCGATTCCCAGAATGATGCCGACAACCAGAATCACCAGCAGTAATTCCACGATCGTGTAATGTTTCTTTATTATGTTGTTTTTGTTCATATTACTTACTCTGACCATATGTCGTCATTATTACCAGGAATACCATCCGGTCCAGCCGAATACAAGTCATAACTGTCAGTATTTCTAGTACCTGGACAAATGTAAATCAAGGGACGCCCTTTTTTGTTAACATTGCTATACTTGCAAGGATAATGGTCAACAGCCACAGTATTAGTTCCGTAAACATCAGCATTGTTAACAGCAAAATCCTTAAGATTCATAAACTTTGCCAATTTATCATCATTTGCCGAGGGAATAATAAAAGCATTAAAATTATTATTGCCACCAGAATTATCTGGTACACTATTAACAGTTGTTCCATAAGTATTTGTCTGAGGGTAATAACCATTTTTCTGTTTGAATGATTCAAGCGCAACTTTAAGTTTGAGCATTGCACCTTTGGTATTTGTTTCGGCGGCTCGTTTCCGGGCTATTTTATATCCGGCCATCCCCATTCCGACAAGGATGGCGATGATGGCGATGACCACCATGATCTCGACCATGGTAAAGTTGTTTCGTTTTGAAGGATGTTTCATTTTTATCCTCATTTTTGATGCCATAAGATGCTCACTGCTACTCATTATATTATTATAGCATAGTTCCTGCTCGAATGCAAACCTTAATCCAGCTATTTTATCCGTGGGGTAACAGCCACGAATTTCACGAATTCCACGAATCGGGATTCCCTGATTAAAACTGCAAATCTTAACCTTTCATTATATTATATGTCGCCCTTACAGGGCTTCTCTTGTTTTTTGCTCTTTATCCCGGGGCTCATTCGCTGCGCTCAATCAACCCGGGCTGTTGTTATGTTCCGCGCTTTCAGCGCTCAATAAACAACTCTCCGTGTTACACCGTGTTCTCCGTGTTGAACGTATTTTTCACACTACTATCCAAGTTCAAAGGTCGTAATACCAAAAATATTGTCAACCGGCAACTCCGGAATTCCATTCAGATACATCCGGGCGGTTCCAAATACTTTTTCCATATTGTAACTTTGCGCCAAAGTCATCGCGTCCCGGTTGGCGTCTGGAACGTCCAGATAAATTTCGGCCTCCGGTTCAGCCGTCGCGCATAAAGCGATAAAGAGCATTTCCGCCACAATCTGCTGTTCGGCAAACAGCGGCCCGATCTTATATCCGGACCGGCATTTGCGAATAACTCCGTACCCCAGAATGCCGTCGCCTTTATTTTCTTTCATCACCAGCGCGACCGACTGCGGTAAATTCAGCCATGCCCGTAAAAACTCCGGCCGGGGAACCGGGAAATGACGCTGGTCATACTCTTCAATTATCTCAAACGGCACTTCAGCCGCCGGAATGATCGCGGAAGCGCCCGGAACCCCGGCAAACATATTCCTGCCGACGTAACGAATATTGCTCCACACATACTCAAATCCGCCGATGTGGCTATAGGCATCCTGTTTATCGAAAACACCGTCGACCCCGACAATCTTGTCTTTCAACCGGTCCATCGCGGCATTTCCGAGTTCAATGCCTATGCGCCCTCCCCGGAGTCCCGCACAAACAATATAAAAACCAATAAAACCGAAATCACCATAATCGACCGCTGAAACACAACCAACCGGCTCACCGTTCCGGAGCGCGATCATGAAACCATCGGGATCAGCGGCATAAAAAGCGTCCGCATCGTGCAGCCCGGGGTTCCAACCTTCCCGCGCCGCCATCTCAACCGCCCAGTCCAGTTCAGATCTGGACATGGTTCTTATTTCAAGATCAGTCATATTTCGGTTCCGTAAATATCAAGCTGCAAAGCTTAAATACAATTCTCCCGTGAAAATTACACCGGGAAAAATAAAGTATCAAGAATTGAACCATTAGAAAATGATTCAATTCTCATCATGGGAAAGTGAATTCTACATGGACTCGAGCCGGTTCCGGATAATCCGCCGTAATCTTTCGTCAATTTTAGCGCTAAGCAGTTCGTTCAGGATTTTTTTGTCTTTAATCCGGGTTACCGCATTTGAACTTGAGCTGAAGTGAGCAGTCTTTTTGGCAACCTGTAAAAGATATTCATCCTTTTTCAGACGATCAACCGCGGCAACAGAAACCCCGGCACTTTTCGTATTCGACGCAACCCTGATCAGAGAAGCGAAATGATCAATATTATTCAGGGCCGCCATGCATACCTCATGCGATTCGTCCTGCTCGGCAATTTCCGCCAGCAACCCCTGGTCGGTCAGTTTTGAAACCGCTATCGTCCTTACTTTCGGGCTGGGATCGTCACAAGCCACAACAGCTAACAGTTCAGGGTCTTCAAGCTTGTTAACGGCGTCACACCTGACTAATACATTGCTGTTTTTCCAGCGCGGCTTGAATAAATCGAAAAGGCCCATAGTAAAGTAATCTCCTTATTTAAGGTTTCAGTGAAACTGAAATAATTTTATAAGCGGTCAAGCTTATTTTTCTATAACATCACAGACTTCGATTAATGTTTAAATACTGCGCTTATCTTGTTATAGATAATTATGATCAAAAACTTATTAACAAACAACAAATATGAATTGTTACCGGAATAATTATATCAAAAAAAACGCATCGCGTCAAGAGTAAAGGCGTTTTTTTTGCGCAAAAAACTGTAAACGCGGATATATCAATGGGTAAGAGCTGCTACTTCTCTTTTTTGACAGTTTTTTGAACTGTCGTAACCGGCGCGGGTTTTGCGTCACGTATCCGGCTTTCAATTTCCGGATGACGCTTGGCAAGAATGTCGACCATTCTAACAAAATTGGCGGTGTTGTAGCGTTCGGCGTCCCGCCAGTCATTACCGCATTCCTGATGCAGCCATTTCAAGACCAGAAAGGTAACGAACTTCTCATCATCGCAGCCGACAGGGAGAGCTTTCGCCCCTGTTTTATTCGGATGAATTGCTCCGGCATACAACTGCCATTCGCCATCCTGGATAACCTTGCCTTTTCGCGGAACGCCGTCAAAAGCGAATTCGACCCGGCGGTTCAACGCGTCAATAAACGCAATTCCAACGGTTTCGTCGTTATCTTTGAACTGGACATTGACCACGGAGCGGAGCGGCCCGAAGAGCCCGAGCGCATATTCGTCAGAATAAACTCTGGTATAAGAGAAAAACGCAACGATACCAACAATCAGCAGTATCACAACCAGAAGTAATCTGTTTTTATGCTTTTTCTTCATTTTATTTCCTTTTGTCATCTTGACAAAAAAAGCCGAGTCTATATATATTATACTTGTCAAATTGAATAAAATCAAATATTTACAAGAAAATATTCCGACCTTGAATCAGGCAAATACTGAACAAATTGTGAATGTCTGTTTACAAAAATAAAACGAAAATAACCGGAAGCTCGAAGTGACAACCAGATACCTGATAAAAAATTCCAATATCATCGACGGCAGCGGAAATCCAGCCTTCAACGCGGACGTGCTGGTGGTCAACGACCGGATAATCGAGGTCAAATCGAATATTACAGGTCCGCCGGATTGCAAGGTTATCGACGCGACCGGGCTGACACTGGTTCCCGGATTTATAGACTGTCATGCTCATTCAGATCTATCCCTGACCGCGGCCCCGAAAGCGGAAGGCAAAATTTCTCAGGGCGTCACAACGGAAATTAACGGCAACTGCGGACTTTCAGCTTTTCCGGTAACAGAACTAAACCGCGACCACTTGCAAGCTCTTTATAAAAGATATAACAAACCGATAATCTGGCATTCCTTCAGTGAATACGCAGAAGCAATAAATGAATGCCGCCCGGCAATTAATTCAGCCTTCCTGGTCGGCCATAATTCCCTGCGGGCCGCGGTTCGCGGTTACGAGGAAGGCGAGGCGACGGCAACTGAAATTGCCGCGATGGGGCAATTGCTCCGAAACTGTCTGGATGCCGGCGCAGCCGGACTGTCTCTCGGGTTGCTTTACACCCCGGGTTGTTTTGCGGATACGGACGAAATAATCGCGCTGATGCGGGTCGTCGCCGAGTATGAGAAGGTATGTACAGTTCACCTGCGCAGTGAGAGCCGGGAATTGGTCGAGGCCCTGTTGGAAACCATCGGCATGGCTGGAAAGGCCGGAATAAAACGGCTGCATATCAGCCATCTCAAGACCGGCGGCAAAACCAACTGGCACAAGCTGCCGGAAGTGATGGATATCATAGGTTCGCCGCCAACCGGTATGCGGATAACCTTCGACCGCTATCCATATATTGAATCGATGACCTCGTTAAGTACGGTCCTGCCCGGGCCTTATAATGAGCTGGACGATGTGTCTCTGCAGCGCGATCTCCAGGCAGGCCCGAAACTATACAAAAGAATCCTGATTTCACTAAACCAGTTTGACGCTGACCGCTGGCGCAACGTACGGCTGGTAGGTTCGCAAGCGGAATTCTGTCAAACGCTTTTCGGCCAAAGCATTTTCGACGGGGCCGGAAAACTGGGTTTGACTCCAGCTGAATTCTGTCTGAATATCCTCCGTGAAGACGCGGTCAACGCGATGGCCGCATTCAAGGGCATGAGCGGCAGGAACATGATGTCGATCATTGCCGATGCCCGCTGTTGCTGCGGTTCGGACGAAACGGCCCGGCCGTTTACCTATGAACTCGGACGCAGCCATCCGCGCGGATTCGGGTCTTTTCCAAAGTTTTTCCGTCTGCTGCATGATGCCATGTCAACCGAACGGATCATCCGCAAAATGACCTCGCTGCCGGCAATAATCTTTCAATTGCGGGAACGTGGAATAATCCGTCCTGGTTATTATGCCGACCTGGTTTTAATCGATCCGGACGAATATGCTTCATTAGCTGATTTCAGCGAACCGCACTCTCCGGCAACCGGGGTGTATAAAGTCTGGGTCAACGGCCAATTGAGCTTTGATAACCAAACCGTCATCGGACAAAACGGCAGGGTTGTCTCTTAATTTAATCACTTCCCTCTAAAAATAAAAAAATCTTTTTTGCTGGTCAGGTATTGACAGACGGCGTTTCATCAACTATAATAAAAAAACAACCGGTATATACCGGTACATGTTTTTAAAATTTTTCAGGGATAAAATATGGTTCAAGCGACAACAATCTGTAATACAAAAAAAGATTTTCTGCATCGTCAGACCCGGGACTGGCTGATTCGCCAGATGCGAACCGGCAAATTGAAACCCGGGTCAAAACTTCCGGGTGAAAGAGCGTTGGCCGAACAGTTAAAGATCAGCCGCGGAACGGCACGAAACGCCCTGCAGCAACTCGAAGAAGAAGGCTTGATCGAGCGCATTCCCTCGCGCGGCGCGTTCATTCGCCAGGAAAAGCGGGCAATACGTCTGGCCCTGGTATTTCCAGAAGCATCAATTTCGCGTGAATGCCTGCATTACGCCAACTGGATGGCGTCATACGAGATGCAAAACGGTCTGATCGAAGCCGGAGTAGAATTCAACTCGGAATTATCATTCGTCCATTGCCGGGAAAACGACGCTTGTGAATTAATAGCGCAAAGATTAAGCAAAGATTTTGACGGCGCGGTCTTTACCAGTTGGCAGTTGCGTGATTTGAAAATAGAACTGAAGAAATCCAATTTCCCCTTTTTGAGTATGGGGGGGGAAGATGATCGGCCAACTGTAGTTTACAACCGGACCGAGATGTGTCTCAAAGCTGCCCGCTATATTTGGGATTGCGGCTGTCGGAGCGTTATTCTGCTCAGCAGTGAGGCCACCAGCATTTCATTGCCGGAAAAAGAACAGGCCGTCAGCCAAGTATTCAAGTCAAAATCAAATTTTAAAGTCATCAATGTTGCACCAAAAAGATTAGCTCTCGAGCATGAGGAAGACGTTATCTATGAAAACCTTAAGAATGCAATTCCGAATGATAGAGCAATACTGCCGGATGCATTTTTCTGCACAACCCCGGTGGTTTCATTCGCCCTGCTCCGTCTGGCAAATGAACGGCAGTGGAACATTCCGAAAGATTTTATGGTAATGGGTTATGCCAATGACATGAAAATCCGACCGACAACTCCATTATTGACCCATGTCCACATCCCATATTATGAAATCGGAAAAACCAGTTGCAGACTGCTTGCCAATAAAATATTAAATAACATGAATATTCCGGAATCAACCATAGTTCCGGCTGAACTTATTATCGGACAATCAACTATTAACCTATAATCTAAAGGAGAAAAAATGAAAACCATGAAGTCAAACAAATTCACACTAATTGAACTACTCGTAGTAATAGCAATTATCGCCATTTTAGCCAGCATGCTGTTACCAGCTCTTAACTCAGCCAGAGACAAAGCCAGGGCGATTGCGTGTACCAATAATCTAAAGCAATGGGGGACCTGGACCGCATTTTACGCCGATGAAATGAACGGTTATTTTATTCCGACATACGTAACCAGAACCAACGCGACTAGTCCCGGAACCTGGCATTATTATTTCAGCTACCCCCGCGATTCGTATCTGCCCGGAGCAAAACAGGATAAATGGAATTACGGCGGATATATAAACGGCTGCCCATCCCACTCAAAAGAACCTTACGGAACAAGTTATCTCCTAAAATATTACAGTTATTCAGTCAGCTACTATCTATCACAACCAAATGGGACCAATACGGAATCCTGGAAGATGGTTAAAGTAAAAAATATCGGCAGGATATTCTGGATCACCGACGCGAACAACACCGGCGCATATACCGGATATACTTTTCAGAACACACCGACCAGAGCCGGATTTATTCACGGCGACGGAACCGGCGAAGGACTCAACGGCAGAATGAACGTACTGATCGGCGACGGGCATGTTGAGTCGCACAAGCGCGAAGGCGTGACCATGGATAATTATATTGTTCAGCATTAATCCGTACGGCGAATGGCGCCGGGAACGTCCCGGTGCGATGTTTCGCTTTAAACTCCGCACTTTGTGCTACGGAAGCGGGGAAGACAAGGTCGGTTGAAAATACCCCGATGCGTGCATCGGGGATAGCCCTGACTAAAAGCGAAATTTTATTAATAAATACGATTTATTACATAATAACTCTAAAAACAAAATCATTTCATAAATCATCAGAGGAGCATTTATGACAAAGAAACTTTTTCTATCGACCATGTTGCTCATTGCTGTATCAGCAATGTCTGCAAAAGACACTAAGGCGAAATTGATCTTCCACGCCTCATTTGACCGTTTCACCGCAGATGCCGATGTGGGCGGCGGGGATAAAAAATCCAGTCTTAAGGCCAATCTTGAACTGCGCGCCACCAAGGGAATCCGGAAAAGCGGCCTGCTGATGGAAAAAGGCGAACGCTGCCGCTACAAAATAGCCGGAAACATGAACATGAAAGCCGCCACAATATCCATGTGGGTAACTCCGCTCAACTGGGGCTGGCAGGATAAGCGTTATCAATATTTCTTTCAGGCGGCAAGCCGCAATCCTCTGTTCCGGATACAGCTTTACGTACCAGGCGCATATACCGGCGGCGGCGGAGTCGGCCTCTATTGTCAGTTCGGCGAACGTAAGACTTCCGGGTTCAAGTCATTCAGCGTTTTGACTCCGCTGAAATGGAAACCCGGTGAATGGCACAAGATCGACGCCTGCTGGGACAGCACCACCATGCGGGTTTATGTCGACGGCCAGTTGAAGGGAAAAAAGACTTTGCCGAATGTTGAATTCCCGGCAATGGAAAAAGATTACTTCTATATCGATGCAATATGGACCGGTCCCAAAAAGACAACCCATAACCCGGATGACCGGACTATTATGGATGAATTCAAGATCTACGACGGCGTCCTGTCCTCAGAACAGATTATGCAAAACTATGCTGCCGACCAGGCCTTGTTGTCCGGCAAGACCAGCCGACCCGAAACCCTGGTTCCCATGCTGTCCGGAAAAATTAAACTTGACGGCAAACTGGATGATGCGGCCTGGAAAAACGCGTCACGTTTCCCGATCCGGGTGAAGCAGGATTCATTTACCGCCAACAAAGCTGCTTTTGCGTCGGTACTTTGGGACTCTGAAAACCTTTATCTGGGTTTTGAATCTCCCGGCATACCAAAAGCCCTGAATAAAAATCAGGACGGAAAAATATGGGAAGACGACTCCTACGAAGTTTTCATCTGGCCCGGGAAAAATACTTCCGAACATTACCAGCTGATTGTAAATGCCGCGGGCGCAGTATATGACGGTCACGGCAAAAATAAAAAGTGGAACGGAAAATATCAGCGCAAGGCATTCATTGGCAAAGACAAGTGGTCGATGGAAATGGTAATCCCGTTCAGCAATTACGGCAAAGCTCCGAAAGCAGGAGACACCTGGAAAGCCCAGATCTGCCGCGACTGGTATCGCAAACCGCCTTTTCAACCGGAATACACGGCCTGGGCCAATTTCATGGGGGCCTTTGAAAAAGGCCACGGCTATCTCAACTTCTCCGCCCGAAAATCCGGCGTCAAACTGTCTCTCGGCAGCGGTGTCAACGCCGGAGCTGTCGCGTTGGATGTAAAGAATCCGGGTTCAGCTCCGGTCAAATGCACCTGGCAGGTCAAATCGTCGCACAAAGCCTCTGAAAAAGGCGAAATAACCATAGCCGGCAAAAAAGGATCAGACAAAAAACTAGCATTTAAGGGCTTTAAAGACTCAACTGCTGAATTCAGGGTCCTCGATCCGGCCGGCAACCAGTTGCTGATGCTCTATCCGATCCATTTCTTTGTTAAAGAACCGGTTGAAGCGGAATTTATTCCTTATGTACTCGAAAAGAAATTGACCATCGAAGCCGATGTCAGTAACCTTAGTGAAGAGTTCCTGCATAAGATCAGTTCAGGTAAAGTCAAAATAACCATCAAAGAAGTTTCTCCTGATAAAAAAGTATCGGAACACAGTTTCAAGATCAGATCCATCAAGGGAGCTTACACTATTCCGGTCAATTGGATTGACGGCAAATACAACTTCGTCTTCACTGTATCTGCTCCGGGACTTACCCCGGTAAGCAACTCGGCCTCTCTAGTCAAGCCACCGACCCCGTGGCTGACCAGTAAAACCGGAGTAACCGATCAGGTACTCAAACCCTGGACTCCACTGAAATATAATCGCGACGATTCAATCTCCATCTGGAACCGAACTTACAAACTTGACGGACCTTTCCCGGCAAAAATAATCAACGCCGGAAAAGAGCAGCTCGCCGGGAAAGTCGCCATGACGCTGACCACAGCTCAGGGGAAAGCCGACTTCAAAGTATCCGGCATCAAGCAGATCATGAAAAAACCGAATCGTGCTGAATTCACCGGCACCGGAGTTTTCGGAAAGCTCGGGGGCGTCGTGAAATTTGACACCTTTATGGAATATGATGGTCTGGCCGCAACCACAATGACCGTAACTCCCCCGAAGAACGGCTGGAATATAAAATCTCTCACCCTGACTATTCCGTTGCGCAGTGATCTGGTCAAAGCAATCCGCAAACCGAAACGTCAGGAATGGAACGGTAAAGAATGGACCAGCAGTTTCGAACCCTATATCTGGGTCGGCAACGAATATGAAGGTTTTGACTGGTTCTTCAATTCTGACGCCAACTGGAATTATACTGAAAAGCAGAAACCGGTAGTGATCTCGGTCGATGCAAAACGTGCTTTAATTACCTATCAAATTGTGATGAAACCGGCAAAAGTAACCAGACCGATGCAATACGTCTTCGGCTTCCAGGCAACCCCGGTACGTCCTCTGGTAGAAGGCTGGCGCGGAATCAATAACATCACCAGATCCTGGTGGAAAGGCATCACAACCAACAACTGGAATACCGCCTACTCCAAACAAATGGGATTGTCTGACGTGGCAATGCCCGAGGCCAGCACCAAGTACCTGAATGAGAACTTTCATAACAAAGGAATCCAGACATTCCTGTATATCGGGGCATGCAGCACGCCTGACTCCAACCCGGCATTTGATTTTTTCCAGAAAAAATGGTCAAACCCGTTTGGCGCCACATTCTATAATATGAGAACTCCGAAACGCCCGTTCAATCCCGGTTCAAAAAATACTTATGCTCTGCAGCCGGTGTCTCAAAACAGCTCGTATACTGATTACGTCATGTGGCATGCCAACCAAGCCCTGGACCAGTTGCCGACAGCCAATATCTACACTGATATGGACCGGCTGCATCCGGATAAGAATCAGTACCACAACTCCGGTTACCGGAATGACGCATTCGGACGTTCAGGGGTGACCTACGATATTCTTGACCGTCGCGGTTATTACAAGCGCTTGCTGACGATTTGTCGTAATCACAAAAATTTTGACGGGTCATACGGCAAGCGCTGGAATCACGCCCATGATGCGTTGGTCCTGCCGTATCACGCCTTCAACGACTATTTTTATCCAGGCGAACAATTCTCCCATAACCTTTATAAAAACGACTGGTTCTACGTGAATGATCTGGACCCGAAAGCCTGGCGCTATGAACTAGGCAATCGCACCTCCGGTCTGAGTCACGTATTCCTGCCGCAATTCATCCGCGGTTCGAAGAAAAAGTCTGATGAAAAACGTCCGGAACTGGCAGACAGCCTGTTTACAATAGGGCTTTTGAATGACGTCGTGATATCCGGCAGCTACTGCAATCAGGGAGCCGCCGAGGAATACTGGGCGTTGCGCAAAAAAGCCGGAATAACCGGCCCGGACGTAACCTCTATCTGTTACTGGGAAAAAGGCTGTCCGGTCAAAGCCGAAGGCAAACGCGCCTACGCGACCGTATATAAAACCGCCACCGGGGCCGCCATCGGCATCGGCAATTATCTGGACAAATCCCAAACAGTGAAAGTTACCGTGGATTTGGCGAAGCTGGGGTTAACCGGTAAAAAACTGACTGTAACAGACCTGCGCAGCGGAAAAATTCTGAAGCTGTCAAACGATGCCTTTACAGTCCCGGTTAAATCACGCAACTACACGATTGTCACGATAACCCGATAAGATATAATCAACCATTCTCAATGCCGGTCATCATGGCCGGCATTTTTCACCCCATAAAATAAAACATAATCAATTAATAATTAGGAAATTACATTTAAATATAAAACCAAGTGATGATATTTTATCATACTTTTAAGCTGCATATTGCAGTTCGTTGTACCCATTCAATCAGTCGCTTGACTTAGGAGAATCGCACTATTGTAAAATTGTAAATTGATGCTATATTATCCGTCTGTATTTGTCAACAATTTAACCAGGAGAACAATTATATGTTCAGTGCATCAGATTTACGGAAGGGCTTGAAAATTGAAATTGACGGAGAGCCCTGGGTCATTACCGAATTCGATTTTTGCAAACCGGGCAAAGGCACCGCGCTCTATCGCTGCAAAATGAAGAACATGATCGGCGGCAATACCATGGACAAAACTTATCGTCCTACCGACAAGATTGATAAACCGGATCTCGAAGACCGCGATATGTATTACTCATACCCGGAAGGCGAATTCTATGTTTTCAGCGATTCCGAAACTTATGAAGAATTGCGGATCAGCCAGGAAGCCCTCGGCGATCAGGCTTACTTCCTGATCGAAGACATGCTGTGCAATATCCTGCTGTTCAACGGTCAGCCGATTGAAGTCAATCTGCAAAACTTCATCGAAAAAGAAATCATTGAAACCGAACCCGGTGCCCGCGGCGACACCGCCACCAACGTCACCAAACCGGCTAAGCTCGACAATGGTTACGAAGTTCAGGTCCCTATCTTCATCAACCAGGGCGATGTTATCAAAATTGATACCCGCACCGGTTCTTATGTTGAACGTGTCAACAAAGCCTGAGAATTTAATTAGGAATGATTGAAAGGGAAAGTTTTCCCTTTAGCCCTTCGTAATTATGGATAAAAATCTGATATCCTCAATGAAAAAGATGCAAGCCCGTCTCCGTTTGAGAGCCGGGCTTTTTTCTGCTATCCGCGAATTCTTCAACTCGCGCGGCTATCTGGAAGTCGAAACCCCGGTGATGATAGACGCACCGGCCCCGGAAGAGTACATCGAGGCCCCGGCTGTCGCCGACAAATTTCTGCGAACAAGTCCGGAACTTCAATTAAAACAGCTGCTGGCTGCGGGTTATGGAAAAATCTACGAAATCGGGCCATGCTTCCGCCAGGGAGAATACGGCCGCAAACATCGTGAAGAATTCACCATGCTCGAATGGTACGAAGCCGGTAAAGACAGTAACTACCTGATCGAGTTCACCGCGGAAATGCTGCGGACGATCGCCCCGGAACCGGTTATCGGAAATATTGATTTCAGGTCAGCTCCACAGATTATTTCTGTTGATGAAGCTTATCAAACTTTTTGCGGAAAAAGTCCGGACGACGCCCTGCGCGATGATGATTTTGACGAGTTGATGGTAACGTGTATCGAACCGCAACTGGGCCTGACCCGACCAACCTTTCTAACCGGTTACCCGGCTGAACGCGCATCACTGGCCAGACTCGACTCCAACGGGCGAGCCATGCGCTGGGAACTTTATCTAAACGGACTTGAAATCGCCAACGCCTACAGCGAACTAACCGATCCGGCAGAACAACGGAGGCGTTTCGCGCAAGCGAAAATTGAGCGTCGCAAAGCCGGCGGAGCCGATTATCCCGAACCGGAAGATTTTTACCGGGCTCTGGATCACGGACTGCCGGAATCAGCCGGCTGCGCCCTCGGACTGGACCGTCTGGTGATGATCTTCAGCAACAGCAGCGACATCTCAGAAGTCAGAATGCATAACCGTTGACCGAACCATAAAGCTCGACATTGCAGTCATTGTCTGAGATGCAACTTAAACGACACAAAAAAACACTTTCATTCAAAGATAATTTGTATTTTTAAAATTCAAGACATATATTCGTCAATATCTTAGCATATACCGATGGAAGAATAAAAAAGGAGGTTTATGTCATGTTTTGTCGACATTGCGGACAGGAAATCAATGACAAAGCAGTAATTTGCGTTCACTGCCAGGCTCAATTGGCACCAATACCAGCACCCCCTAATCAGAATCTAGGCGATGATGCCGGCATGAGAATATTGATGCCAGTTGGCCGGTCAGGTTTCGCTATTGCCGCCGGCTATCTGGGCCTCTTCTCAGTCCTGCTGTTCCCCGCCCCTCTGGCAATTATTTTCGGGATTATTGCGGTTATAGACATTAATCGTCATCAGGAAAAGCATGGTCTGGGTCGAGCTTATTTCGGAATTATCATGGGTTGCTTATGCTCATTTGCCCTGATTGCATTTCTTCGCAATTATCTGTCGTAAGGAGTTTTTCTATGTACTGTTCAGAATGTGGAAAAGAATTGGCCACCCAAGCTGTTGTCTGTCCGGGATGCGGAGTTCCAGTTCAAAGGAATAATTACAATATGTCGCAGGCTGGAGCAGGCTCAAGGAGCCGCCTGGCATATATTTTACTTGGACTGTTTATCGGAACGTTAGGCATCCATAATTTTTATGCCGGTTATTCAGGAAAAGGTGTTGCACAACTATTGATAACGATCTTTCTCGGTTGGATTTTTGGTCTGCCCATCTTGGCGGTTTTTATATGGAATCTGGTCGAGATATGCACCGTAACCCATGACGCAAATGGCATGCCATTTACACAATGACTAAGCTGTTATCAAACCATAACTAATGCTTTAAATTTATTGTTTGTTCTCTAAGGAGCTGTTAAAAAATAAACTTGACAAAATGAGTGAATTATCCCGGAATGATTTGCCGCATTACCGGAGAGGTGCAAAGCCGGAATTTTTCCCTGATCATTCCGTCCATAAAGGTCAATTTTCAGTAAATGAGCTGCGAATTATTCTTGAGAAAAAAGTGAGGCAGTGCCGTCTAAAGAGAATCTTACTTGTTTTTTCATAATAATATTTGATTTTTGCATTAAAAAATGGTACAATATTCCTATTAACGAAATAAGTTTTACAGTCAGCGAACCTGTATATAATTACAATGGAGAGGCAGCATGCGAAAATTTGCATACATAATCTTAACGTTATCCTCAGTGATATTACTCGGCGGTTGTATCTTCGGCAGTTCCGGCACTACCGATATCTATACCCTGCCCCGTGCAAAAGAAATATGTCCGGATAAGACTTCTGTCACTATTGTCGGCTTTCAGGACACCTCCGGGACCGCACGTAATATGATCTACAAAATATCAGAATATCAGGTTGTCAGAGATAATTACAACCGATGGCAGCAATACCCGTCGGAGCTTTTGACCGCATATCTGCGCCAGTCATTCGCCAACCAGAATAAACAATCCAATAACTATCTGGTAAGCGGAAACTTCAATTCATTTATCATTGACCTGAAAAAGAAAGAATTATCTTTTGAAGTCACCTATTCGATAGTGCAGGAGTCCACGATCATCAACCCGCCCCGCTTTGTCGGCATCTACAAAGCCACTTTCAAAAACGAGGACCCGACAGAATATGCCAGGGCATTCAACGAGGCTGCCCATAAATTCGCAGCCGATCTGAGTAAAAAGATAATTGAGAAAAACGGCGCGAAAAAATAATCATGCAATTCACCCGGAAAAACGAATCAATATTTTATCAGATCGGTGACGCCTTGTGCGACATCTGGAATCTGATGCTGGCGGTAATGGAATTTGTTGGAGAAGTCCTGTCCGCATTGTACAGCGCGGTTCGCAACCCGCGAAAGATCAAATGGGATTACACCACATATTATATGGACGCCTGCGGCAGTGACGCTATTCCGATTATCTCATTACTGGGCTTCCTGGTCGGAGTAATTCTGGCATTCCAGGCGATCGTTCAGCTCAGTCGATACGGAGTTGAAAACTTTGTCGCCAATCTGGTCGGCGGAGTCATCGTGACTGAACTGGGTCCGTTGATGGTCGCTGTAGTTATCGCCGGGCGTTCCGGCAGCGCATTCGCGGCTGAGATTGGTTCAATGCAGGCCTCCGAGGAAATTGACGCCATGGTAACGATGGGCCTGTCAACCGGGCGCATGCTGATCATTCCCAAACTGCTGGCAATGGTTGTTATCATGCCGATGCTGAACATCTTCGCCACCCTTTGCGGCATAATCGGCGGGATGGTGGTATCTTTCATGCAGCTGGACGTATCTCCAGTCGACTATTATAACAAAACCATCAGTATAGTAATGCCGATAGATTTATTCCAGGGAGTGGTTAAAAGTATTGTTTTCGCAATCATTATCGCCTGCATCGGCTGTCTGTGCGGATTCAGAGCTAAACGCGACGCTCAGGGAGTCGGCCGCGCCGCCACATCGGCGGTGGTGATCTCGATCTTTCTGATTATTTGCGCGGACGCGGTCATTACCGGATTTTTCAGTACTTGACATACGCAAATTAAATAATTATATGGAGATAGACAAGCAATATGATCAAAGCCAATAAAATAAAACTCGGACTGTTTTTCAGCACCGCGATATCGCTGATTATCTTCAGCTTCATTGTCGTGGGGTCCCTGCAGTTATTCCAGCCTACTCTCTATGCAATGACGGTGGTTGACTCTTCAGTCGGCGGTTTGAGTGTCGGCTCCCCGGTCAAATACCTCGGGGTCTCAATCGGTCAGGTTCACCGTATCTCCCTGCGGAACATTGACGGCTACATCGACATATATTTCAAAGTCCTGCCATCCTCTGTCGATCTCATCGATAAAGGCGGCCAGCCTGAACCATCCGGTGAACCGGAAAGTCTGGTCAACCTTTTGCAGCGTCAGAATACCAGTTGCCGCATCAACACTGCCGGGATTATGGGCGGTGGTTTTCTTGAGTTAAGCATCTCGGAAAACCCCAAGTGGGCTTTACCAAAATTGAAAGTCACGCCACCGGATGAGACGATTTACGTTCGCAGCATAACCTCAAACGTTCCCGACGCCATCCAAAACCTGAGCAATACGCTGGAAAAAATTTCCCATATTGACTTTGTCAAACTGGTTGACAAACTGGATAAAACCCTTGATGAAGCCAATGACATGTTCAACAACGCCGAGCTTTCAGCCATGCTGACCCGTTTCAACCGGATATCCATCAAACTTGAAGGCAACCTGAACAGTCTGCAAAAAATGTTTACGCCGGAAAGTGTGGAAAAATACCTGATTACCGTGGATAACCTGAAAAAAGCATCCGGTACCCTGAATAAGTCATTACCGGGCGACAAACTGAAAAGCATAGTGGACAATCTGGATGCGGCATCCAAACATTTCAACGCGGCACTGCCGCCGGAAAAAATAAAAGACATGGTAAACACCATGGAAAAAGATCTTAAATCCTTGAACAAACTGCTGGACAACACTGATAAGTCAAGAGCGGAAATGGTTAAAATGATCTATGATCTGCGCTACCAGATTGAAACATCACTGTTAAAGCTGAACCATGCATTGCAAAGTGTATCCGACCTCAGCAACAGCCTGAATGACAATCCGGAACAACTGTTGCGAGGTAAAAGCAAACCGAAAAAGAATTATTGATCTGAATGTTTTAAAGCCCGGTCGGCGTACCAGATCATAACCATGACCAGCGCGAAAAAAATTGCGCCGCAGAAAAATATCCAGCGCAACCCCAACAACGATACGGTTGCATAACTAAGCAAGGCGGCGGAAGCCCACCCCAGACAGCTGGCAGTGGCTGACCACCCGAAGATCGCGCCACGCTGTTCATCGGGTGATTCCTGAGCCAGCCAGATGCGGACTACCGACACAGTACCGCCGGCAAAAAAGACCATCCCTGCGCGAGCAACCATCAACAGATAAAGATCATTGGAGATTCCCTCCAATACAAAAAACAAGGCCCCGATACCGGCCGAAACAGCTGCTACTCTTCCGGCTCTAAAGCGATCAGAAAGATGTCCCATGAAAATTCCGGACAGGACGCCTGCTCCCGCCGCGACACCGAAAATTATTCCACTCCATAACGCGGCGCCTTCGAGCGAACCGTGAAGTTGCTGAATAAACAACGGCATATACGCGCGGTCGAACTGCGATCCGCAAGCCACGGCAATCACAATTCCCATCAACAGCCAGAGACTGCCGAAGTCGGGTAGTTTGAATGACCACTTGATTTTTTCCAGCGTTGCCGGAGCAATAAAATTTTCTCTCGCAAAAAACAGAATCAGCAGACCACCGATCAGGAAAAGGCTGCCGCTGGCGAAAAAACCAGCCCGATACCCCCATAGATCAACCGTTATACCACCAAGAAATCCCCCGGCGATTATCCCGGAGTAAAGCGCGGAGTTAAGCATCCCGAGCGCAATCCCCCGACGTTCAGCCGGCACACTGCTGGAGATCATCGCTTGTGAAGCGGTTACCGTGCCGGTGAAAATCCCCATCAGAATTCTCAGACCGACCAAAGTCCACGGCCCCGGAGCGAAAGCCATCAGAATAATAATCGCGGCATTACAAAAGTTAGCCCGGAGCAGCATCAGACGGCGGCCGTAACGGTCCGCCAGCATTCCCCATAGCGGTGCGAATATTCCCATGGTAATCTGGGCTGCGATTGTAAAAAGCAAAATGAAAAAATTAAGCTGTTGTTTATCTTCAACGCCAAGAGTCTGGAGGTAATACGGAATAAACGGCATGGAAAAACTGAACCCGGCAATTGAAAGGAATTGGGAAAGCCATACTACAAATAAATTTTTTTTCCAATGCTTCACGCGAAATCAATCATTTATGCCGGGAATAAAGTAAACGGATCAGGAAGCGACACCAGGCTCTATGAGCTGTTTCCGGGGAGCCTTTTCTTTTGGAGCTTCCTGTTTTTCCTGAGGTATATAATAAATCCGGGATACGAGTTCACCTGGTACAAGTTTACCATTAACTATCGTACGGTCATAGTTGCGTTGTTTATCAAGGAAATAATAGGTCACGCCGTCGGCGGCAATCATCCTGATCGTAACCTGGTTGTTAACTGGATAAGGGATATCATAGGACGCTGAAACCAGCCCGGGCTTCGGGGTAGAGAATACTTCCTGACGTCCATCTATATCCAGGAGAATCCGACCCGGTTTATCAAAACCGATGGTCAGTTCAAATTTTACTGTGTCCGTGGCATGGCGCCCCGGAATATCCGCAAATTTCTTCTGAATAACCGTACCCGGGATGAATTCAACCGGAGACCAACCACCCAACGTGACCGGTCCGTTATCAAGCTGCATAAGTTTTCCATCACCAAACGGCAAATATACTCCGTTTGGCCTTACCACGCGGGTAACTTTCGATTCAAAATACTTCCGGTAATCCTCATACGCAGTAAAACATATATAAACTCCGGCACAAAGGAAGAAGCCGCAAATATAGTAGGCTTTTTGCGAATCAATCCGATAACGTTTCAGGCAATACGGAATGAAACAGCCGGCTACTATTGCCAGATACGGCAAAACCGGAACCCGGAAACGACACAATATGTAGAAAGCGGCAGTCGCGGCCCAATAAGCAATAATCAAATAAATGAGAAACAGCATCCTCTTTTTCTTGAACAAGCCCGGGATCTGCGAAAGCATACCGGCGATTCCGAGCGCGATAATCAAACCGGTCGGGATGATCGCCAGATAAAGCAGCATCCAACTTTGCGTCCCCTCGCCCATAAAAGAAATGTTATTGGGTATTTCACGATAATCCCAGAATAACAGCAGTTTTCTGAAAGAAAGTTCGAGAAACGCCCCCGGTTCTTTTTTGAACCAATCAAAAATCCTGTAGGCAACAGGCTTTTGCTGTGCGCCCTGCATCCATACCTGATACGAAACAGGATATTCCATCGGCCCGGCATAAGTATCCGGATTCCGGCCTCCGGGCGGAGCTTCGGGCGTATTCCCCAGCGCCAAGACTGGACCGGCAGCAGTGGACGGACCGGTAAGAGTTCCACTGACCGAGGTATTGTGATAGATAAAAGGCAGCTGGGGAAGGAACAGGAAAAACAGGAAAGCCCCGGTCACCAGCAGGCAGTGCCTAATCTTCACGCCACGGGATCGCTCACGATCGAGGCGAAGCTGCGAATATGCGATCAAGACCAGCAGGCCCGGAACAAAAAACCAGCCGTTACCCCGGGTAAGAATTGAACATCCGGTAATAATTCCCACCAGGCCCCAGTAAAACCAGCGGCGGCGGCGCAAGGCCAGCAAAACCAGGTAGAGCAGTAAAATAAGCCAGAATGACTGCAATACCGCAATCAGGTGAAATGGCGTGTATAACACCAGAACCGACGAAAAGGCTAACAATACAGCAGTGATTATTCCAGCTAATCGTCCACCTAACTGAGCGGCACACAGGCCTCCGAGCAAAACGGTCGCGGCCCCCAGCAGGGATTGTATTACAAAAACCGCTTTAATGGAATTGCCGAAAACAAGCTTGATGATCGGCAGAAATACCGCATAATAAAACGGCTGGTAGTAAAAAAGCCCGCGATATTCTCCTCTGGCAACACTGTCGGATAGCCTCATGTAGGTTGCCATATCAGTCTGTTGAGATGGAGAAACGACGGAATTAATGCCGTCATTGGCAGATGCCAGATCAAAAGAAACTCCAAGTCTGAGCAGCAAGGCAGCTCCGACAATAAGCCAAAGCGCCAGCTTGAATCTTTTTCTATTGACAAAAAGTTTCTTGCGCATAAAAACAGTACCCTATAAAAAAATACCGGAGCCGCCGCAACGACCCCGGCAGAATTAAAATCGAAAAATCAGACAGTCATCAAATCTTTTTCTTTAGCGGCGACCTGGTCATCAATTTCCTTGCAATATCTATCGGTCATATCCTGAATATCTTTCAGCATATCTTTCAGATCATCTTCGGTAATTTCACTGGCTTTCTCAGCCTTCTTAGCCAGATCATTACCGTCACGGCGAATATTTCGGATCGCGATCTTGGCGTCCTCTCCACGGACCTTGACCTGCTTGGTCAATGAAGCGCGGCGTTCCTCACTGAGTTCCGGAATGGGCAGACGCAGAGTGCGACCGTCATTAACCGGAGAAATGCCGACATTAGAGGCAATGATTCCTTTTTCTATCGCCGCAACCGAAGCCGGATCCCAGGGCTGGATGATCAACATGCGGGGTTCCGGAGCGGTAATCCCCGCCAGTTCCTTGAGACGAGTCGGAGTACCATAATAATCCACCATGACACTTTCAACCAGAGCCGGTGAGGCCTTGCCGGTACGAACCGCAGAAAAGTCATGCAGCATAGCCTCCTGGGCTTTCATCATATTTTCTTCCACATGATCCATCAGATCGTCAATTGATACACTCATTGCAGTCTCCTTATAAAATTAACTAAATATATCTGGTTTTGAGGTATAAACTACCCCATTGAACATAAGTTGTCAAATCATTATTACGACAAATACGGCAATTTTCGGGTTCTCCGGAAAGCGTGCCTGCTTCAAGCTCTGCGGACATCCGCAACATTTTCGTAGCGAACCCGTACGGTACGGATTTTGCCGTCCCGTCCACTGACCTGGCAGGAAATAAGTTCATCGAACGCCCCGGTAATGACGTTGGCGATCAGCTCAGAGCCGTCCTGCATAACAATACAGTAGGGACCGAGGCGATTTCCAGCGGCGTCAACGGCAATTGATTCAAAGAAAGATTTGTTTATTCTGACGACGCCTTCTTCAGTTTCAGCCTCCGCTACTGCCTCAGCCTCAGCTTCAGACTGCTGCTTTGCCGCGGCTTCAGCCTCCTGACGCTCCTGGCGAATAGCATCAAAGTCCTCAAAAGTCGCAGTTTCCGGGTCAATGCCGCGTGCTTTCAGCTCGCGTTTGATCATCATTATATCCATATGCATATTCATTGCGGCCGCCGCTTCATCCATCACCATTTCCTCTTTATCTTCCACACTGATTATGGTTTTCTTTTTCAAGCCGAAGATAGTGTATACCGGATAAAGAACCGGAATCAGGAACCCCAGGAAAAAATGAAGTAAAAGTTTCCGGTTTCGCAATTCAGCCACTGTGGCCGCCAGACATGCGCTCCCCAAAGCAATTGAGAGGACGATTAGAACTTTCACCAGCGGATTTGCATCCGGCCAGGCCCCGGCTCTGAATAATAACCATATCCAGTTAAAAAGCCAAATGAAAAAATTACCGATTTGAGTCAATACCCAGCTAAACATAAAGCTACTCCGCATATTTTATATCGTAATACTCTTTAATATAGTTTGACCAATATATTTTGCAAGCCGTAAAGCCCGGCATCAATCAAATTGCACTTGAATTATCTATCCGGCCTATTTTGCCGGGGGGCTCTGGTTTGACAAAAGGTTGCGGATGATGTATAATTATATAGGAAATCAAGGAAGACGCGGGTATTACAATATTCGAGGGGTTACGCTCTTGTGAAAAAGATAAATGACAATTATATATTCAGTTCTTTCAGGATCATTATTTCAATCGGTATTCTCTCACTGCTGTTAATTCTCGCCATCTGGTATTACGGATATAATCTGACCCTTAATATCATTGAAGACACTTTCCGGCAAGGCCAGCTGAGCCAGGCAAAACAACTGGCGTTATTCACCCAAAACTCCCTCCATGGGAAAAAGGATTCCGATGCGCTACGAAAGATATATGAATTCTGGTATAACACCGGCAAGCGCACCGGAGACGAATATTTTTGCATAATAGATCAGGATGCAAAACTTATTCTCCACAGCAAATCTCCGGAAGCGACGGGGCAAAATCGTGCCGGGAACATAATAAACGGCATTCACGGGGCAAAAACACTTACCGTATCAGAGCTCTGCAGTAAGCGCAAAGAATGGGTTGGAGATTATATGGCTCAATCAGGGCAACAGCAGATTGCGGCTTTTGCTCCAGTTCATAGGCGCAACTGGATGATCGGGGTTTATCGTTCAAAAATTGCATTGCAGAATGAAATCATATCAGACTTGCGCTACTATATTTTCGGATTCATTTTTGTCAGTGGCATATTGTTGCCGATATCGTTTTATCTGATGTATCTGATGTTGAAGAGATCACGTCTGAAAGAATCGGAAACACTGGATTCACTGCAAGAAATGAGAGAGCAGTTCCGGATGGCGTTCGAACAATCACCTTCAGTGATTGAATTATACGGTCCCAACGGAGTTCAATTGGAAGTCAACCGGGCATATGAAGAATTGTGGGGGTTCCCGGCTTCTCATACGGTCGGAAAATTCAATATTCTAAAAAGTGAAGAAGTTGAAAGAACCGGGCTGCTTAAATACATCAAGAGGGCCTATGCCGGAGAAACGGTTGAAGTACCGGAATATGAATACGATCCGACAGGAACAACCGAAGCCGGAGGACTTGGTCGAAAAAGATGGTTAATTTCCAGAATTTATCCGTTGAAAGACAAAAAAAACAAAGTTAGAAATGTAGTTATAACTCACGAAGATATTTCTGAACGCAGGCAAGTGGAAAATGATCTGGCCAAGTCTGAAAAACTTTTCAAGTCAACTTTTCAATACGCAGGCATGGGAATTGCCCATATCGGCTTGGATGGCAAATTCCTTCAAGTCAACCCCAGGTACTGCGATATCGTCAATTACTCAGAAAAAGAGCTGTTGAACCTCAAGTTTCAGGAAATTACCCATCCGGAAGACCTGGCTCGAGATGTTGAGATAATGGACCAGATGTTAAGCGGACAAGCCAGCTATTGCAGATTGGAAAAAAGATATGTCCGCAAAGATAAAACCGCGGTATGGGTCATGTTGACCGCGACCCTGGTTTTGGATGAATCAGGATCGCCCGATTACTTCATCGCCATAATTGAAGATATTTCGGACAAGAAAAAAGTATTGGAAGACCTGAAAAGATCAGAGTACATGATGGAAAAAGCTCAGCAAATAGGACGACTGGGGACCTGGGAATTGCTCATTAATGAAAATAAATTAATATGGACTCCGGAAAACTACAGGGTTTTCGAGGTTGAACCGGGAACGGATCTTACATATGAAGTTTTTCTGAAATGCGTCCATCCCGAAGACCGGGAAACTGTTGACAGAATGTGGAAAGCCGCTTTAAACGGATGTGATTATGATGTGGTTCATCGTCTCCTTGTCGGTGGTAAAGTAAAATGGGTCAGGGAAAAGGCTGATATAATTTTCGATGAAACCAGCAAGCCGATTTCAGCCATCGGCTTCACACAAGATATTACAGAAAGGAAACTGGCCGAACTGGAACTGGAGAAGAGTGAGATCATGTTCCGGACCGCGTTTGACCAGTCGTTCCAGTTCATGGCTATTATTCATCCCGACGGTAAAGTAATCAACATAAATGATCTGGTAAGTAAAATCTGCAATGTCCAGCCTGAAGATATTATCAATACCTACATTTGGGATGCCCCCTGGTGGGTCAAAGAAGATCCAGCCAATCAGAAACTGGAATCTTTAATAAGCAAGGCGGCCGAAGGAATCCACCACTCAGGAGAGTCGACCTATTATGATAGAGAGGGCAAAATATGTTCAGCTTTGCGAACGATTTCCCCGGTAAAAAACCATGAAGGAATCGTTACTCATATTTCTCTGAAAGGCCAGGACATCACCGAACGTAAAGAAGCGGAAAGAGCCTTACAGGAAAGTGAAGAAAAATACAAACTCCTGATTGAAAACCAATCAGATCTCATAGTCAAAGTTGACCTGGAAGGAAAATTCCTCTTTGTCAGTCAATCATATTGCGATCTTTTCGGCAAAACGGAACAGGAATTACTCGGCAATAAATTTATTCCGTTGATTCACGGTGATGATGTGGATATGACGCTCAAGGAAATGGAAAACCTGTACAAACCTCCATACACCTGTTATGTTGAACAAAGGGCCATGACAAAACACGGTTGGCGCTGGCTGGCCTGGGCCGACAAATCAATTCTCGACGAAAATAATAACGTTAAGGAAATTGTTGCCACCGGCAGAGAAATAACCGACTTGAAAGAAACTGAGGAAAAATTAAAAACCGCCCTGGCAAAAGCGGAATCAGCCAGTATTGCCAAATCGGAATTTCTCGCCACCATGTCACATGAGATCAGAACCCCTCTTAACGGCATACTGGGATTCTCGGAAATCATCAGTCAGGAATTACCATTCGACACTCTACCGAATGCCGAAGACCTCAAGGAATCTTTTGATGCTATCAGCAAATGCGGCAATACCCTGCTGGAAATCATTAACGACATCCTAGAACTCTCAATGATTGAATCCGGAAAATTCAGGGAAGTCCGCGAAATAATGTCTCCGGAGGAAGTCATCAGAGACAGTATAAACGCTTTTAAATTTAAGGCCAGGGAAAAAGGTCTGGAGCTGATTTTCGAGGCTAACGGCCTGCCTGAACTATTGCAGGGGGACAAACGTCGTCTCAAACAGATTAATTTCAACCTGATCGGCAACGCTATCAAGTTCACCGACAAAGGGTCCATCAAAATTATTGCCGAATATCCCGACAAACAACTTTATATTTCTGTCTGTGACACCGGAATAGGTATCCCGAAAAATAAACTGGATTCAATTTTCACTCCATTCTACCAGGCTAACCAATCATCGACCCGGCGAGCCGGCGGAACTGGTCTCGGGCTGGCTATAGTCAAAAGGCAATTGGACATACTGGGAGGGAAAATCGATATTTCAAGCAGGAAAGGCCATGGCACAACCGTTAAATTCATGTTCCCGAGTTCAAGTCCTGATCAGACAAAGAATATCCGCAAGACCACAACCAAAAAAGAAAAGCAGATTAACTCTCACGGTCTTAACGTCCTGATCATTGAAGACGACCCCGTAAGCATTCGTTTTCTTGAGAAAATCATGAAATACGGAAAATATAACTACAAATTAGCTTCATCATATAGTGAAATGAAAGAAGTTTGCTCCTATATAAACTTTGATGTTGTTCTGGTTGATCTGGCCCTGCCGGACGCAGACGGCTATGCCTGCCTCGAGTGGCTGCGGGAAAAATACAGCGACCAGAATGTTGTATACATAGCTCAATCCGCTCATGCTCTGTCAAATGTCAGGAACGAATGTTTACGAAAAGGCTTTAATGACTTTATTGCCAAGCCATATAAGAGAAGCGAACTGTTGAGTCTCATTGAACAAAATCTGAATCACTGATTTCGTCTGCCATCTGAATGTGCTTTATCCATAAATTAATTCCAAAAGCCGCAAACGGGATAACAACGCATGCCACAATAAATGTCACACTCTGAATCGAAACGCTGATCCCCCGGTGCAGTTGCTCTATCTTGACAAGGTCATTTTCCACATAGCTTTTACCCATTCGATAAGCCGTCATTTCCACCCGGTCAGTCAGCAGTCTGAAAAAAAAGCCGGCACTGTAAAATAACATGGCCCAGCCGCAAAACGCATACAATGGCCGTTCATTCGGATTTACAATAGAACTCCCGCTCATTGCCCGGTAAAGAAAAACTCCGGCAATTAAAATCTCAAATCCATGTCCGGCCCAAATACAAACTTCATTATGGGCGTCCGTAAAGGCCAACAAGGAAAAGACCAGCAGAGCGGCAACCATAACTATAACAGAGATAAGATGCCCGCGTACCAGATACAAAACGTATAACATCCCGGCATACGGGAACAACATTATCCACATCAACCGGGTTGAATAAGCAGTTACACCACCCCCTTCCCTGAAGTCAAAAGCCGGCAATGAAGGATAACCGAAAAAGAGCCTTATCAAAAAATGCCCAAACTCATGGACCAGGATTATTAAATAGCCGATTATATGATTGATCAAAGGCACCCATATAAGCAAAGCGGCCACCACAAAAGTGACTGTCAGGATTATCCAACCGGACTTGTCGATCCCGGCATAATACTTTGTCTCATACCGGTAATCTGTTGTGTCCATCATAATTCCTTACTTGTTCTTGACCGCTACTTCCAGCGTCCGGGACGAGTCGCCGGCCAAATAGGTAGTCGAAGTCGGGAACGCAAACTCGAGTCCTTCGGCATTGAATCGTTTGAGAATTTCAAGATTTTTTTCAGTCATCCATCCGCAAGCCTCAAAATAATCTCCGGGATGATACCAGACGATAACCGCGATATTTAATGAAAAGTCATTAAATGCAGTAAAGTTAATCCGTGGCGGTAAGTCATCCGACATTCCCTTGTGATTATCGAAAATTTCATGAAGTATCTCCATCGCACGCTCCATCTTCTCTGCGGGAGTGTCATACGTCAAACCGAGGCCAAAGGTATATTTGATATATGGTCTGGCATTGAAGTTTTCAATTGCCGCAGTCGCCATAATATTATTAGGTGTCGTCACCACGCAACCGTCCAGCGTTCTGATCCGGGTGCTTCTGAAGCCAACTCTTTCGACCACGCCGGTTATTCCACTGACCTGAATACGGTCACCGACCTGAAAAGGCCTGTCAAGGATAATAGTAATCGATCCAAAAACATTTGAGATTGCATCCTTGGCCGCAAACGCGATAGCCAAACCGCAGATACCGGCACCGGCAACCAGTGCAGTTATATTGAGCCCGAGAATACTCTGTCCGATAAACAGGACCGAAACCACCAACAGGGTTATTTTGATTGCCTTGCGCAACAGCGCGACTATCAAATCATCAATTGTATTGTCTGTTCGTGCCGCAATTTTTGTCAACACATGATTAAGCGGAGTAACCAGACGATAGCACCCAACCGCCACGGCAGTCGCCGCTAAAGCGGCTATTACCCGGATAAAAACCTCGAAATACGCATCTTCAAGGTTCTTCAATATTGGAATCGAACTGCAAAGAAAACCAATTGAAAAAACAAATAACTTCAACGGTGGACGAACCGCCACCCCGATCATATCGTCTACTTCGGTTTCGGTTTTTGAGGTAACATGTTCAATGAATATTTTTACAAACAGTACATCCACAATAGCAACCACCAGCAAAGTAACCAGAATCCCGCCAAAGAGAATCGCAATCGCCATTTTCTGCTTTTTCCACCAGCTTGAAACCTTGGTCCATATATTCCCCATGCTAGTTGCGACATCCTCTAGACTCTTTTTGTTCAGTTTTGGATCATCTGAATCATCGTTCGAGTCTGCTTCTGTACTCGAATTAACTTTTTTCACGGAGTCAGCTATGACGACTTTCTTAGTTTCAATTTTGATGGTATTAACCGCCACTGTCTCAGTTTTCTTCTCCACGGCATCAAGCCGTGGGAATACGAACCCTGACAACAGCAATCCAGCAATAAAAAGAATTTTCAAATTTGTTTTCATCTAAACTTAACCCTCATACTTTGATTTGATACTTGATTTTTCGCAGTTCATGGACTATTTTTGTGATGTAATAAAATAACCCAATATTCTGATCCTGCAACAATAAATAAACAAAAATGGCAACAAAAGATATATTCGATGAAATTATTTCCTGCTTGAAGCTTGAAGCGGAGAACTCCCCTTTGGCTGCTGTTAACGATGATGTTTTACGTGATTTTTTCACTCCTGTTGAAACAAAGAAAACACCGCCTGCCGCTGCCGCCCCTGGTACAAGTACGCCTCGCCACAACCAATTCACGCAAAAGCAACCGGTCAATCTTCCTCCGGGAAATACTCCCGGACCGACTCCAGCACCAACAACAAACAATTCGTCATCGCCAGACCCGGCCACCCTCTCGTGGCATGGTTTGTGGGAAGCTGCCATGGGCTGCCGGAAATGTCAACTTTGCGAAAATCGTACCAATGTTGTCTTCGGCGACGGCAACCGGAATGCCGATTTGATGTTTATCGGCGAAGGCCCCGGGCGTGACGAGGATATGCAAGGCCTGCCGTTTGTCGGCAAGGCCGGACAACTACTCACAAAAATGATTACCGCCATGCAGTTCACCCGTGAGGAAGTATATATCGCTAATATTATCAAATGTCGTCCCCCGAATAACCGCAATCCGCTGCCTGAAGAAGCCGATGCCTGCCTGCCGTATTTGAAACGACAAATCCAGTTGGTCAACCCGAAGGCAATCGTCATACTGGGCGCGGTTCCGCTGCAGTTCCTCTTTAATCGCCGTGGCGTCACCAGACTTCGCGGGACCTGGCTGGATTATGAAGGAATTCCCGCGATGGTAACATTTCATCCGGCATTTTTATTACGTTATCCTCAGGACAAAAGAAAAGCCTGGAGTGATCTACAACAGGTAATGAAAAAATTCGACAAAGTTTATAAACCTTAAAACGAGGAGAAGCATCATGAAATTTGTTTTGACATTGATTGGAATCGTCGCTTTATTTTTCGGTGGAATGTACGTCTACACCAAATACTTCAAAAAAGAGGCTACAGCATTGAAACCGCCGACAAAACAAGTCGCAGAGGATCAGGCAAAAACCTCAACAAAAGCTGCAACCGCCACTAATGACGATATGAAACTTAAAACTAAAACCAAAAAAACTGATACCAAGAAAGAGGAATCTACGTTGATTACCGCCGACACTCCGATCAAAAATTCACGCTGGGGGAAAAAAATCGACAGTATCTATAAAAAACACAACGCAGCCCTTGAAAAAGCCGGCAGTACCGACAAATAAAAAAGGAACGAAACCAGTCAAGGCTCGTTCCTCTCGATTAATCAACCACATTCTCAACCATAATTACCGCTTGGTTTGGTTGAAGTTTTCCCTTCTGCCAATTCCTGGAGAATTCGTTTACTGTAAATTGTTTGTGCGTGTACGTCTGCTCCTACATTGATGAACTGGTACCCCATATCCTTGTATTCGTAAAAGGTTGCCGGACTGCCGGTCGTACCAGCGAATTTTCCATGTTTCTTAGCGACTTTGGCAATCTCTATCCGCGCCGCCTGCACCTCCGGATGATTAAGTTGCCCCGGAACGCCGATCGCATTGCTGAAATCTCCCGGCCCGAAAAAAATCATATCTATTCCATCTACGGAGCATATTTCATCAAGTTCATCCATTGGCGCCAAATCCTCAATCTGGATTATGACCATCCGGTTTTCATTGACGAATTTAATATAGTCGGCAAAATCCATGAAACAGAATTGTCCATCAGCGTTTCCGCCGTCTGCCGGGCGCAGTCCGATAGGATGAAAACGTGTTCTATATGCTACTTCTCTGGCATCTTCCGCGCTCATCACGTGCGGCACCATGATTCCTGACGCATCCATTTCCAAAGGCCGGATAAGATCACTGTAACTTCCACGCGATATCCTTACAATAATATCAAGATTATACGCCTTTGCCGCCAGTACCTGACGTTCGATGAGCGCATAGTCGTTAGGAGTATGTTCCATACAAGTCCAAGCACAATCAAACTCGCTGATTCCAGCCATTTCAACGATTCGCGAACTGTCCAGATTAACTTTGAAACAATTGACGGTTTCCCCGTTTCTCATTCGCTCCAGAACTTTACATTTTCTCGGTTGCAACATTTTGCTCTTTTCCTTTATAACTTTTATAGTGTCCGTTTATCGCCGCGATCAGTTCACTTGCATCTCCCTGTCGCAACGCCTCAATAATTCTCTTATGTTGTCTGATAATTTCCGGAACCGGAGTTGTAATAACAATTTCATCCTTGCTCTTCAGTTCAAAAAACTCAACCGTCAAAGGAGTCAATGATTGTAAAATCCGATTATGCGTTATATCGACCAGTCTCTGATGAAAAGCAATATCCGCTTGCCTCAATTTGTCTGCATCATCAACAAAATCCAGCAGAATCATTTCCAAATCGCTAATATCTTCAGATGTGCAATGCTCAATTATCAACGGCGCCGCTCCTGTTTCCAGTACAATACGAGTATCCATTATCTCATTAATACTGCGTTGATCCCTGCCCATAAACGGAAAATACCCTTCAAACGGATTCTCCGGATGTAAACTTTTAATAACCGCTCCGATTTTAGGCCTCGATTCGATGACTCCTAGGGTCCTGAAAATCCTCATGCCTTCCCGTAATATATTACGACTTACCCCCAAAGCTTCACTCAAATCATGCTCTGGCGGTAAACGATCTCCAATCTGCAAATGATTTTTTATTATATAATCACGTAAAGATGCCACCACCATATCAATAGCTGTCAATCTTACTCCAGGCTTCACTTTCAACATCTTGTCTCCTGATAAATTCATCAATAGTAGTATTGTACTACAATTAAAATAAAATTCAAATACAATATCCGGATTATTACCATATTTCTTACAAATGGTTAAAATTTAAAGTTAATATTGTAATTTTCTGAAGCAGTAGATCACGGCTCCGGCGGGGCTGAGGCCGCGGCTTAATTGTTTTTTGTTGATTCGAGCAGGATTGTCGAATTTTGCGCCCATTTCACGGATGAATAATTTGGAGCCTAATATCGCTCCGTCGCTGAAGTGGCGGGTGCGTCGCAGAAAACGGATCGGCATCGATTCTTTGCGTTTGGCTCGTTCCTGCGCCTCGAATATCTCTTCACTCGTGGCTCCGCTTTCCGCCGCGACGATTCGCGCCAGTTCACTGCGAAAATAGTTGAATAGATCGTTGTCGGTCCATTCCGAGGTGTCGCGATGCCAGATGTTTTGTTTGAGATGTTTGACGAAATTGGCATGAAAAAGGTGTTTGCCGGTGCCGTTGTAGCGGCCCCAGGTCGTGAAATGGTAGTCGGCTGGATCGGTGGTCAGGCCGGCGCGGACGGGGTTTAATTCTACATATAAGACGCACGCTTCCAGGGAGTTGCGACTGTCGAGGATGACGCTTTTGAATTTATTGGCCCATAGTTTGCCGATGCGGTCGCGGGACTGGTTGTAGACGACGGTGAAACGTTGTTGGAAGGCGCGCATAAAGTAGCTGATGTCGATCATTTTTAGGCTGATTTCGCGGCATATTTCCAAGTCGGCCGGGTTGATTTTCGGCATCTGTTTCGGTGCATACGTAAATTTATCCAACATATTGCTATAGTAAGAGTTGTGTCGTTTGGCGATGTCCTTGATCGACGGCAATCCGTCCGGCCCGGGAGCGTAAACGACCAGATGAAAGTGGTTGCCCATCCAGGCGGCTGAGATGACCTCGATCAGAAAATATTCGCAAAGGTTTTGGAGCAATCGGAAGCCGTACTCCATATCGACCTGGTTGAACGGGCGTTCACCTTTGCAGCCGGCGGCCCGGTTCATCAGGTGGTAGTAGCAGCCTTCGCCTGTAACTTTCATGCGCGTTCCGCGGCCTGACATGATTTTTCCTCCGTTGGTTGACGAGTTTGCGGTTAATATAGTGGGTGGAAACGGGTTTGTCAAATTTAAGTATTATGTGATTTAATAAAAATATGCAAATAACTTATAATAAACAATTTGAATTATATTTGAGATGGAAG
Organism: Victivallales bacterium; assembly: GCA_963678305.2. Classification (GTDB taxonomy): domain Bacteria; phylum Verrucomicrobiota; class Lentisphaeria; order Victivallales; family Victivallaceae. The sequence goes on along the minus strand of CAXXVV010000015.1, from coordinate 146,421 downwards.
TAATTCATTCAGGTCGGGACGACTTATAAATTGGCCCAGACAAACAGCCAAAGCCAAAGCGTCAGTGGAGTCTAGAGGAACTCCGTTTACGTCTATACCCAGCATTGTCGACATTAAAAATGCAACCTGCTCTTTCGTGGCAGATCCCCGGCCTACCGCAACTTTCTTTGCTGATCTGGGAGAAAAAGGATAGACCGGAATATTGTTTTCAGCTAAAACAGAAATTATCGCTCCGCGGGCAAGACTCAAAATCATTGATGTTTTTATGTTTTTACCATAAAACACATCTTCAATAGAACAAACATCAGGATCAAAAGCAATAATTAACTCCCGAATGCCTCCAGCCAAACGACGAAGACATTCAGAATGCGGCATTTTAGCCCCATTGCGAATGACCCCGCAATCAATAATGTTGACATCATCAACACTTTTAACGTCAATGACGCTGTAGCCAGTACAGCGCATTGCGGGGTCAATCCCAAGAATCTTCATACATCAAGCTGTTCAAGTAATTCGTCAGAAATATCCTGATTGGAGTGTACCGCCTGTACATCATCAAGATCTTCCAGCCGGTCAAGCATCCGCATCAGTTGCTGCGCAACTTTCAAATCAGTCACTTCAACAGTATTATCCGGATGCTGAACAACCGCCGCTTCCTCGGTTTCAATTCCTGCTTCGGCCAGTGCGTCAACTATGGCTTCAAAAGCTTCCGGCGGGCCCCAGATTTCAGCAAAATCATCTTCAACTTCAATATCCTCAGCGCCAGCGTCAAGGGTCACGTCCATCAACATTTCCTCATCAGCTTTTTCCCCGGTAACTACAAAGTGAGCCTTACGATGAAACATCCAGGTTACCGCGCCGCTGCCGGCAAGGTTTCCGTTGTTTTTGTCAAAGGTGGAGCGAACTTCACTGGCGGAACGATTGCGGTTATCGGTAAGGCATTCAACCATGACTGCGACGCCCCCGGGTCCATAGCCTTCATAAACTATTTCCTCATAGATAACATCGCCGAGTTCACCCAGCCCTTTTTTAATCGCACGTTCAATATTCGCATTTGGCATGTTGGCAGACTTGGCGGCTGCCAGGCCGGAACGCAAACGCGGGTTGGCAGAAGGATCTCCGCCCCCAATTTTGGCCGCAACCATGATCTCTTTAGCCAGACGTGAAAAAACTTTACCTCTCGCAATATCCGCTGCACCTTTTTTATGCTTGATGTTTGCCCATTTACTATGACCTGCCATAATCTACCTTCCGTTTTTTATATTTATTTTTATTCATACGGTATTACCTGAGTAAATTACCCCGTAAACAGCATTTCTTCAAGCAGAAAATCCTAATTTCAATACTTTATTTTCTCGAAAAGGCTTTTACTCAATTATCAATTCATGAATAATCACCATGAATAATATCACAAAAAAATTGTAAAATCAAATCAAACGTATATATTATATATATAGCGCTAAACACAATAGAGCATATATTTTATGAATAAATTAACAAAAAAGATGAAATTGGGACGCTCGAAAATGTCAATTCCGCCGATTGTATTCGGCTCGAGCTGCCTGGGCAACCTGTATGAAGAACTACCGTATAGCACAAAACTGGCAATTGTCCGGGAGTGGGTTGAAAACGTGGAATCCCCGGTAATTGACACCGCAGGAAAATATGGAGCCGGACTGGCTCTGGAGATGATCGGAAAATGTTTAAGAGAACTGAACGTGCCGGGTAGCGCGGTAGCAATCAGCAATAAACTGGGCTGGAAGCGGGTCCCATTGAAAGGGCACGAACCGACCTTTGAACCGGGCGCGTGGGCCAACTTGGACAATGATGCTGAACAGCGTATTTCCGGTAAAGGAATTATTGAATGTTATGAACAGGGATGTGACCTGATCGGATCTGAATACACGCCGCAAATAGTTTCAGTCCACGATCCGGATGAATACTTGAATGCGGCGAAAACGCAGGACGACCGCAAGCGACGGCTTGATGATGTGGTTGAAGCATATTCCTCCCTGCGTGAGTTAAAGCAGCAGGAGCGGGTCAAAGCCATTGGAGTCGGCTCCAAAGACTGGACCACCATTCGCGAACTAGATTCACTTGTTGAACTTGACTGGATCATGTTTGCCTGCAGCTTGACGCCATATACACATGAGCCGGAACTCATCGCTTTTATGAAAGAACTTAATGAGCGCGATATCGGGATGATCAACTCGGCCGTTTTCCATGCCGGTTTTCTCGTCGGCGGCAGCTTCTTTGACTATCGGATTCCTGACGCAGTTCTGGATGCTGAACTCTTCACCTGGCGCAATAAATTCCTTAACGTATGCGAACAATTCGGCGTGATTCCGGCAGAAGCGTGTGTTCAATTCGGGATGTCAGTGCCAGGAATGGCGGCAACGGCGTTGAACACCAGTAAACCAGCCAATGTAATCAGAAACATTAAAGCAATAAGCGCTGATATTCCAGACGACTTCTGGAGCGAACTTAAAACGCAAAATATTATTGACGGTAATTTCCCTTATCTGGGTTAACATAAGGAAAGGTACGCAAATGATTAAAAAAGGCATTTTGAATCCGGGTATACTGAACTTGCTGGCGCGAATCCGTCACACCAACTGTGTTGTCATCGCTGACCGCGGTTTTCCATTCTGGCCGACGATCGAGACAATTGACATATCCCTGGTTGACGACGTTCCGACGGTCCGGCAGGTACTGAATGAAATCATGCCCCGCTATCATTTCGGCAAAGCGTATATGGCGGAAGAATTTCTCACTGCAAATGATGATTCCGTATTACAGGAATATAAAATCCTGTTACGCGAAACCGAACTGGCTTTTGAATCACACGAAGGCGGCTTCAAACCACGCATCCCCGCTGCAATCGGCCTGATCCGGACCGGAGACACCACTCAATTCGGCAATATCATTCTGGAGTCCGCCTGATGAGAATAGATGCGCATCACCATTATTGGAATTACAATCAGACGGAATATGATTGGATCGACGACAACATGGCGGTCATCCGTCGCAGCTTTCTGCCTGAAGACCTGAAAAAAACTATTGATACAGCAGGGATTGACGGAGTGATTACCGTTCAGGCCAGACAGTCGCTTGAGGAAACCGAATGGTTACTGGAACTGGCTGGTAAAAACGACTTTACGAAAGGTGTTGTCGGCTGGGTCCCGCTAGCAGCGAATAATATTGCGTCAATTCTTGAGAAGTACGCTGCTAATGACAAACTTAAAGCCGTTCGCCATGTGATCCAGGGAGAACCGGATGACAACTTCATTTTGAGCAAGGATTTCAATCGCGGTGTATCCTTGTTAAAAAAATTTAATTTGACCTACGACATCCTCATATTCGAACGTCATTTACCTCAATCCATAGACTTTGTCGACCGACATCCGGAACAGCTATTCGTCCTTGACCACATTGCTAAGCCGCTCATCAAAAACAACATTCTTGAGCCTTGGTCCGGCAGTTTGCGAGAACTGGCAAAACGCGGGAATGTCTACTGTAAAATATCCGGCATGGTAACGGAAGCCGATTTCAATAACTGGACCGAGGCACAGCTGCAGCCATATTTGAACACAGTTCTTGAGGCCTTTGGTCCAAACCGGTTAATGTTCGGTTCAGACTGGCCGGTCTGCCTGGTCGCCTGCAAATATACTCAATGGGTCGCAATCATAGAAACTTTCATCCGCCAATTGACCGCCGATGAACAAACCAAAATAATGGGCGAAAATGCCCGTGCAGCATATAGAACAGGATAAATAAAAATGAAAGCGTTTTTTATTACCGGCAAAGAACAAGTTGAGATCAGAGAAATACCCATGCCAACTCCGACTGAAGAAGAAGTATTACTGAAAATCAGAAGTGTCGGTCTCTGCGGTTCTGACCTGAATACCTATCGCGGCCTTAACCCGATGGTATCATTGCCGAGAATCCCAGGACACGAAATCGCAGCCACAATTGTCGATACCGGCTCAAAAGCACCCGCGCAATGGACTATTGGTCAAAATGTCACCCTATCACCATACACCAACTGCGGCTACTGTTCTTCCTGCCGGGCCGGTCGCTTTAATTGTTGTCGGGACAACCAGACAATGGGGGTACAGCGTGATGGAGCCCTTACCGAGTATATAACTGTTCCGTATCAAAAGCTGTTCGCTTCCGACAAGTTGTCACCCCGGGAACTGACCCTGGTTGAACCTTTAACGGTTGGCGGTCATGCGGTTGACCGATCAGCCGCCGTAAAAGGTGAAACTGTTGTTGTATTAGGATGCGGAGCTATCGGACTTGGAGCAGTTGCAAACGGAGCGTTCAAAAAGTGCCGGATGATTGCAGTTGATATCGATGACCGGAAGCTGGCATTGGCAAAACACGCTGGAGCAGTTGAAACTATCAATTCAGCCGCGGAAAATCTGCACGAAAGATTGCAAGCTTTAACCAGCGGAAGCGGTCCTGAAGTAATTATTGAAGCGATTGGCCTACCAATAACGTTCCGTATTGCAGTTGATGAAGTTGCATTTGCCGGTAGAGTAGTGTATATTGGTTACGCCAAAAAACAAGTTGAATATGAAACCAAATATTTCGTCCAGAAAGAACTGGATATTAGAGGAAGCCGTAACGCTATGCCGTCAAACTTCTTAGAAGTCATAAACATGCTTGAATCAGAAAATTTCCCGGTTGATGAAATAATCAGTGCCGAGTATCATTTGGCAGACACAGGTCAGGCTCTGGCAGATTGGAGCGCAAATCCAGCGGCCTATACAAAAATATTGATAAACCTAAGTTGATTATGCAAAAAAACTTACCGCTTTACCAGAATATCTATAATGAATTAAAACAGGAAATAGTTTCCGGAAAGTATCAACCCGGCACAACGTTCCCGCCTGAACGGGAACTGAAAAATCGCTTCAATGTCTCCCACCTCACTGTGCGAAAAGCATTAGGCATACTGGTGGAAGAGAATCTGATTCGACGGGAAAGCGGCAGCGGAACAACGGTCATATATAATGGACAGCCGCAACCGCTAGTCAGAAGAAAAATAAATAAAATTAATTTTGTTGTTGAACGAGCCGATGATTTTTTCTCCCGCATTATAAACCGCCTGGAGCGTGAATGTCGGCAAAGAGACATCAACTTATCCCTGTTCTGCCTTCACGGTGATCCGCATCTTCATGAAACCCAATATGAGCGTGCTGCAATCGATTCTGATTCGGTAATTATCTACTCTCCATGCAGTCGTGGTTTCAATCAGATAAAGTTTCATCCCGCCCTGCTCCGTACTGTCATTTTCGACGAGATCATCAGTGGTGTAAATATTCCGCAAATAGTTTCTGCCGACACAGAAGGAATGCACACGCTGACCAGCTATCTCGCCTCATTGGGACACAAAGTCATTGCACATGTTTCTGCGGAAAATAAAACATCCGGCTTGAATAGACTAGCCGGGTATAAACGTGCGGTAACTGAACATAATATTGCCAACCGGAAGACTCTTGTCAGATGTGGGAATTTTGCGACGGAGCAAAGCTATCATGCATTCAAAAAAATAATTGAACAAAATCCGGATTGCACCGGTTGCGTATGCGCAAATGACTACTCTGCATTCGGAGTACTGCGGGTATTAAAAGAAAAAAACTTGAGTCCGGGTAAGGATTTTGCCCTGGCCGGCTACGGCAACTATGAAATAAGCGAAGCTCTTGGTTTGACCTCCGTAGACCAGCAACACAATCTGTTATGCGACCAAATCATTCATTGTATTGACCAGTACATATCTTCAGGAACAATGCCAGAAGGAATCTTTACCATTCCGACTGAATTAAAAATCAGATCTTCATGCAATCCCATATGAAGTCTAACATCACAACTCTTACAACAAAAGTTTTCGGAAGCTGTATATTGCGATGCCTTTCGGGTCGAGGCCGCGGCTGAGTTGTTTGTTGTCCACTCGATCAGGATTATCGAATTTGCGGGCCGTTGCCCGGATGAAGAGTTTTGAACCTAATATCGCTCCGTCGGTGAAGTGTCGGGTCCGTCTCAGGAAGCGGACCGGCATCGATTCTTTGCGGCGCGCGGTCTGGTCCTCTTCGGCTATTCCGGCCGCGTTCGCGCCGCGTTCAGCCGCGATAATTCTGGTCAATGAGCACTTGAACTCCGTATAATAATCAGCGTCGCTCCAGCTCGAAGTGTCGGTATAATCGATCAATTTTTTGTAGTGTTTGATGAAGTTGGCGTGGTACTGGTGTTTGCCGCTGCCGTTGTAGCGTCCCCAGGTGGTGAACCGGTAATCGGCCGGATTTTCGGTCAATTTGGCCCGGACCGGGTTGAGTTCGACGTATTGCAGACAGGCTTCGAGGGCGTCGGCGCCTTCGAGGATGACGCTTTTGAAACGGTCGGCCCAGAGGCGGCCGATGTGGTCGTAGGTCCGGTTGAAAACGACCGAAAAACGCTGTTGGTAATCTCGCATGAAGTAGCTGATGTCGATCATTTTCGCGCCGGTTTCGCGGCAGAGTTTTTTGTGTTTGGGGTCAATAAACGGCATTTTTTTCATCGCGTAGGTCAAATCGCCCTCCATCGACTTGTAATAAGCGTTGTGGCGGGCGGCTATTTCAGCCTCGGAAGGCAGTTCGTTTTGGCCGGGAGCGTAGACCACCAGGTGAAAATGATTGCCCATCCAGGCGGCGGAAATGACCTCGATCAGGAAGTATTGCGTGAGATTTTGCAGCAACGTAAAGCCGTACTCGCGGTCGACCGAGGCAAAAGGCAGGTCGCCTTTGTAGCCCGAGACCCGGTTCATCAGGTGGTAATAGCAGCCCCGGTCCGCAATTTTCATTCGTTTCATTGTGTCCTCCTGTTGGGTTTATGAGTTACAATAATGCCGGTTTCGAGATTGTCAAATAAAAATTACATGGTAATTTAAAAATTTATCAATAAATTCAATGTTGTACTTGAGTTATATGGGATAAAGTAATATATTATTTTAGTTTTAAATTATTACAGGATTTTAGATAATGATTGCACCAAGAGGTTTTAATAATAAAAATAACAAAGCCATGATGTTGGGAATGGGATTTGATAATCAGGATGGACATGTCAGGATTACTAAAGGCGACAACTTTCACTTAGTAGGGGGTGCTGAAGAAACTCATGAACGAATGACCGAAACAGCTATTAAAGTCAATGAGAAACTCGCAAATCGTGGTAAACATCTGGAAGAAATTTCACACGAAGAATTCATAGATATTGTTCGAGAAATTTCTGATAAATAATATGTCAGTATTAAACGACGTTGTACTCCGTTTGAAAAATTCAGGCGTGCTTTCGGCCCAAGTTGAGGCTGAAATAATCTTATCTGAAATACTCAACAAACCACTTCTCAATATCAGGGCATTCCCATTGCCAAAACTAACCAACAAAGAACAGCTTTTATTAAACACCTTTGTCAGTCGTAGAGAAAATCACGAGCCGTTACAATATATTCTGGGTCATGCCTGGTTTATGAATTTATGCTTGGAAGTCGGTCCCGGGGTTCTTATTCCAAGGCCCGAGACTGAAACGGCTGTTGAATTCGTTTGTGCAAGAGCAAAGGCTGATGAATGTATCTGCGATTTAGGTACAGGAAGCGGAGCAATTGCGATTTCAATAGGCTTTGAACGTCCTGACCTAACAGTCACCGCAGTGGATAATTCTAAGGTTGCGTTGCAATATGCAATAAACAATCGGAATAAATATGAGCTGCAAAACGTTACAATCATTAAAAGTGATTTATTTACTGAACTTGGCAAGCTGCGTTTTGACTGGGTTATTGCCAATCTTCCCTATGTTACAGATGATGAATATAAAACTCTTCCAGTTGATGTATTACAACATGAACCGGAATCAGCATTAAGAGCTGGAGTGGATGGACTTGATGTAATACGAGTGGCACTGAGCAGCTTAACGCGCCACCTTAATCCAGGTGGCAAAGCAATTTTTGAAATCGGCGAACTCCAGGGACAAAAGGCACAGGAATTATTTCAAGCGAACGGAAATTTCAAAACGGTTGAGTTAATGACCGATCTAACTGACAGGATTCGATTTGTGTACGCAGAACTCAACTAATATGAAATTCATAATTTAAGTTTTTCTTTAATAAAAAACCAAAAAAGTTTAAATGACGACTTGAAAAAAATTGAAGTATTTGTATATTAGAGTCCTCTTTTGATAAGCGAGTGTAGCTCAGTTGGTAGAGCATCACGTTGCCAACGTGATTGTCGACGGTTCGAATCCGTTCACTCGCTCCATTTTTCTACTGAATGCGAGTGTAGCTCAGTTGGTAGAGCATCACGTTGCCAACGTGATTGTCGACGGTTCGAATCCGTTCACTCGCTCCATTTTTTTCCCTAATATCATAATATTGACTATTTGCAATAATAACGCTTGAATAATTAATAAATAAGTGTTATATGTTTTACGTAAAAGCTTCTATTAATTACAGGAGATATTTATGAAACATTTAATTCTGTCAGGCTCTTTCCTAATGCGCAAATAGATGTTGGCATAAAAATACTCATCGTTTACCGTGCGTCAAAATCTATAAATCTTGATAAGGTTTTAAATGTTTTCAAACGATGACTCATGTTTTCCAATATATCATTACTTCATTACTGAATTCAAAAGTCTGGGAAAAAAATGGATAAGATCAAGCTTGGTGTCAGCAAATGCCTGCTCGGGGAAAAAGTCCGCTACGATGGACAGCACAAACATGACCGGTATATCACCGGAACCCTGGCGCCTTTCTTTGAATATATTGGAATCTGTCCCGAGGCGGACTGTGGTTTATCTATCCCCCGGGAAGCCATGCGCCTGGTCGGGCAGGACAAAAAGCATCCCAAACTTATGACCAGAAATACCGGCAAGGACATCACCCCGATGATGACCCTGTGGGCTGAAACAAGATTGGCGCAATTGGAAAAAGAGCAAATTTGCGGCTATATTTTCAAGAGCAAGTCTCCTAGTTCGGGAATGGTCGGGGTGAAGATTTATTCTGAAGACGGGTTGCCGCGCTGGACCGGGGCGGGAATATTCGCCGGAATGCTGATGAAACGCTTCCCGTACCTTCCGGTAATTGATGAAGGCCGTTTACATGATCCTGTATTAAGAGAAAATTTCATTGAACATGTTTTTGTCTATCACCGCTGGACAGAGCTTAATCACCGACCGCTGTCCGCCAGGATGCTGCAGGAATTTCACGCAAGACATAAATACTTGCTAATGAGTCACAACCAAAGAAATCTAACAATACTGGGAAGAATTGTGGCTGCATCTTCCGGCAAAGTTGCATCAGAAGATAAAGAAAAATATTTTGAATTGCTGACCGAAACAATGAGACTACATGCAACCATTAGTAAAAATGTAAATGTATTGATGCATCTGATCGGCTACTTTAAGCACGATCTTTCGCCAGAAGAAAAGCAGGAGATGCTTGAGGTTGCAGACAACTATCACAATGGCCTGGTTCCGCTCATAGTCCCGTTGACCTTGCTGAAACATTACATATACAAATATAAAAAACAATATCTTGAGCAACAATGGTACATAAAACCTCATCCGATGGAGCTTATGCTGCGTAATCATGTTTGAAGTTCTTTTTCATAACAGCTTTAGGGTTTTCTGTGCTTGTTATTTTTAGCAAATGAGTTATATTAGATGCAGTTGAATTTTATGATAACGCTTATTTCACCAGAATAATATATGAAAAGTCGACCTTTGAGAATAAAACAGATTGAGAAAAACAGAAAAGTGAGAAGCCGGGGTTTTCAACCATTATTCATCTTCAATGTGGGGGGAATCTGAGGATGTCACTTATTTTACTTGCCCATGACAGCCGGGACAGGGTTAAAACAATCCCCGCAATTATTGACTCGATGGGGCATACGCATGTTTTATGCAATAACCAGGATAATATCCTTACCGTTTTTGAGAGGCATAAGCCTGATTTAATCATTCTTGACCAGAAAAAAGCTTTTTACGAATGTGAAAGACTGCGTTCTACTGCGGAAACTCATGATGTTCCGATAATTATTATCTCCCGTCTTAAAGGTGAAGCTGACACAATACGCGCCATGAAGATGGGAGCCAACAAATATTTGACCAAACCGGTTAATGTAGATTTATTGAAGCTGGCTATTTCTTACGAGCTGGACCATATCAGACGCCATAAAAATGCTGAGGAGATGGTTGCAAAGAAAATGATCCTCGGCGGCAGGTACAAGCTTTCAAGTTTGATAGACATTGACCGTCATTCAGCCATCTTCATGGCAGAGGACCATCAAAAAGATGATGCAAGAGTTATCCTTAAATTGCTGCGCGAAAGACTGGTGATACCGGAGGTCATTGAACAATTTAATGATGTTGCTGAAAAAGTAATGGGAGCGAAATGCGATTCACTGGTAAAAATACTCGACCGAGGTGAACACGAATCCCGCCCGTTCCTGATAATGGAGTATAACAAAGGCGAAACTTTCGCTGAACTGATGACACTTGGCCAACTTAACGAAAAAGAAGTGTCAAAGATGGCAGTGGATGTAGTCAGGGCCTTGCTGTCGATGAAAAGACGCGGAGCTCTGCATCTTGATTTGCGTCCGGAAAATATAATAAAATGTAAGGATGGATATAAACTTACCAATTTTGGATTGGTTGTTGATCTTGAGTCAAATATTTTTTACACCGGTTTTGGATGCTGGGGTGATCCAGCCTATATTTGCCCGGAATATTTCACCGCAGAGGAAAACTTGACCGCCCGAAGCGATGTTTACAGTCTTGGCCTGATTCTTTATACCGCGCTGACCGGAAGTAATCCATTCACAAATATCAACTCTGAATATGTTGTTTACAAACAAGTACTGTTTGACGTTCCTCCATTACATGAAAAAGCCCCTGCTGTTTCAGTCGCTTTTTCGACCGTTGTTTCAAGTATGTTGAACAAGAAACCCGGCAAGCGCCCCCGTTTGCGGGAATTGGAGATAGCGTTCAACCAGATTATTATGATGCTGGAGGTTATGCCGGCATCAAAAATGGGTAGCGCCGGTCCTGCCAGCAATATATCTGAACGTTCTGCGTTGGAAACAACCGGTGATGATACTATCGATATTGCGCCGTCACAACAAAACAAGGTCCTTAAGGATATATATGAAGACCGCTTAAGACGTGAGGCGCTGGAAGAAGAGATCAAGCAGCAAAAAGCACGCAAAGTCAAGCTGATCGCCGCCGGTATTGGAGTAGTCTTTCTATGTTTACTGGCATTTGGCGGCGGATGGCTGGTATTTGCCTCGACAGCACCTAAATATCCATACAAAAACGGCCCGATTGTATTATTTACGTGCTACAACGGCCACAGGCATGAAAAGCAAACGTTTGACTATACGAGCAAGTGCCCGAAATGCGGACAATATGCCGGACGAACTCGCTTCTGCCCCAGATGCAAAAGATATTTCGCTATATCTGAGTGGCCTCATAAGGACATGACCAGGGAGGAATGTATCGATTTCCAGAAAAAACTTCATGTCTGCCCATATTGTAAATTCACCAGGACATATATGGCTTTTCCTGATTCGATCGTCCAAGCTCTGAAAAATAAGACAAAGCCAAAACCAACGCCGAAAAACAAGGCAAAGAAAGACTCTAAAAAGAATTCAAAAAACGGTTCAAAACGGCGCAAAAAACGTTGATTGACCGTCGTATAAAACCAAAGAAAAAATTTATCCTGCGATAATAAATAAGCACTGGTCTATCCTTTTCTCAACCATCAATATATATTTTATAATGTTCAAAATGTCATTTTTTTACTTGCTTTATAATTGTTACAATGTAAAGTGTGAATAATTTTCCCGACCATAAAAAAAACACAACGGTAAAATACAATGCTGGAAAAAAAACACCCCGACTTTCCTGTCAATTACTATCAATTTAACGACCGCCCGTTATCTGATTCCTGCTGGAGTGTGCAAACCGGCCCGGATGGCAGAATCTATATCGCATGCTGTGTTGAGCATACCGGCGGACAGACGGTAACCGTAGTTCGCTATAATGCGGCAGAGGATAAACTGGACTATCTTTTTGATATGGACGAAGTAACCGGCGATTTGCGAGACAACGGCCGGGCAACCCAGTGCAAGATCCACTATAGTTTTGCCCCGGACCCGGACAAAGATCTGCTCTACTGTGCAACCCATTTGAGCGGACCTCCCAAAGGTGAAAGCTCTTACAATCCATGGGCCGCCTGGCATGATCCGGTTCGCTCTTTTCGCGGAGCCTATCTTACTGCTTATAACACGAAAACGGACAAGGTTGAATTTTCTGAATTATTCATTCCTAAAGAAGGCTGTCGCTGCTTGTGTTTTGACCGGAAACGAGGTTTGCTTTACGCCCTGACCTACCCGCGCGATCATTTTGTCGTGTATAATCCGGCAACGCGGGAACTCAAAGATCTCGGACGACTTGGATCCGTTAATTCCCAGTGCATATTCATGGGGTCAAATAATATGGCTTATACTTGCAACGATCAGGGGCGTTTTATCCGGTACAATCCTGATGCCGGAAAACTTGAACAACTGCCGCTTTCTTTTCCGGTTGAAGATTTCCAGACCAGCATGCACGGGGTAATTTATGATGCAGTGAAAAATCCGGCGGACGGCGCGATATACATGGTCCCATGGAAAGCCCATCCGCACCTGGTCCGTTTCCGGCCGGAAGAAGGAGCTGTCGGCCAAATCGAAGATTTGGGCCGGTTGAGCCAGCGGAGCAACCCCTATCTGCCTATGAGCGTTAATTTGTGTCACGTGGGAGGACTGGTTTTCGGAAATGACGGTATGCTCTATTATGTAAAATCTGTCTGGCGCGGAGGACCAGAGGCTATCTCAAATCAAATGACAAAAGAAACCATAGCATATTTATGCCGAATGGATCCGGTATCTCTGGAGCATGAGGAGATTTGCACCTTGAAGGGCGGCGCCGGCTCCAATCACTATATATCCCGGGGGGCCAAAGATGCTGAGGGGAATTTTTATTTCGGCAAAATACTGGCAAAACCTGCTGGTATCTACAGAGTTGCAGTTAATGAAAAACAAACGCAGACTAATAATGATTTTTTAAGGTATTGGGGATGATATGAGTAATACGACTGAATTAAAACTAAGGCAGAAGTTTGTGGAGGAAGGGCGTTTTGCGGCGCTTCCCCTGGCGATACCGGGAGAAACCCTGCCGATTCCGGAAGATGAAAGCGCGATAACCGCGATGGCTGAAAACCTTGATGGATCATTGTTATACGGTGCAACTTCCGGAGAAAAATGCCATATTTTCATCAGTGCTTCAAAAGGCACAAAAAACGGGATACTTGACCTCGGAGTTGTTGAGAATGCGTTAGATATTCCAGCAATAGTCTGTCTTGATCGCAATAAACAGGAAGCCTACCCTCATTATATTTACGACCAAGTTGTTTTTGCGGCAAACTTCGGCCTTGGAGCCGCACTCTACAACTTCAAATCAACGTTTCCTGGCGACACTTTTCAGGAACCAAGTTTTATTCTACCGGAATTTTCGCAAGCTGTTTTTCTGGAAAACGTCCGCATATTCGACGTGGTCAAAACCACGTTTTTCAATGTAATATTCTGTCTCACCGATAAAGGTGTTTTTAAATTTGATTGCGCAACCAATACAATTTCAACTGTTTTTGAAGCCGATCTTACCAACATCCCAATTAAAGCTTTCGCTGTAATATCAAACGAAACAGCTTATTTCACCGGTAATAAGCATAAAATGATAAAAATTAATTTAACAAACGGAACTTGCAAAGAAACAGCGATTTCGACATCGATGCAGGAACCGGGATGCGGTTACTGTGTTATTGCCGGTAAAATAATTTACGCCAGGCAATCCGGGGAACTGGTTCAGTTGGATACTGAACGTGAAATAACTGAAATCATCGGCAGCACCATGCTTCCTGATGTACAATGCATGAGCGCTCTGCCCGATGGCAGGATATACGGTATTTGCGGCCAGGGAATAGGTTATTTTTTCAAATTTGACCTGCACAGCAGAACCGTCAATGATATGGGGGCAATAGCAGCCGCCTTGGGGGCCAAACGTTACGGCTTTGAGTTTTCCCGAATGTTAACCGGGCGTAACGGGGAGGTCTATTTAGGAGAAAAAGATCGCGGCGGACATTTATGGATATATTTCCCCGCATTAAATTAATTGTATCAAATTGAACTTGAAAAGTATTATTTTATAGAAAAATTCTATCTGTTGCCGGGCATATTTGCTTGCATTCCCTGAAAACACTGTATATATTTAATAAATGGCACTCAGCACTAACGGATACCGTTTTAGTTGCTATACATAATTTTGAGTTTGCAAAATGCTTAATATTCCGCACGTTCAAGTGTCGCAAAAATACGTTGAAATAAGGTGATATGCCGGAGCTAAAATATGAACGATAAGCCTTCACACACAGTCATGATAGTGGATGATAATCTGGAAAATCTGCGCGTTGCTGCCGGAATTGTAAGCAGGGCCGGTTATGAAGTAATTTTGGTGAGAAACGGACAGGATGTACTTACCGGAGTAAAGAAACACCAACTGAACGCGATACTGCTTGATGTCATGATGCCTGGCATGGATGGCTTTGAAGTCTGCCGAAAGTTAAAAAAAGATCCGGATACGGCAGAAATACCGGTCATTTTCGTTTCCGCGAAAAGTGAAGTAATAAGTATTGAAAAAGGCTTTGAAATGGGAGGAGCGGACTATGTTACCAAGCCATACAGCTCCCGGGTTATGCTGGCTCGATTGAAAACCCATATCGAAGCGGCTGAAAACAAAAAACAGCTTCAGGAAAGTGAAGCCAAATATCGTGGTCTCTTCAGGGAAATGCCTTCGGGTTTTGCGTTACACGAAGTTATTACCGATCCAAACGGTAAAATCAAAGATTATCGCTTCCTTGATATAAATCCGGCATTTGAAAGTCTTACCGGGATGAAAGCAAAAGATATTATAGGACGTCTGGCTACAGAAATAATGCCCGATATCGAACCGGAATGGATTCAAACTTATGGAGAAGTGGCGTTGGAAGGAAAGTCTATTGAATTTGAGCGCTTTTCCGGTCCTTTACAAAAATGGTTCTGGGTCAGAGCGTTTTCCCCGACAAAGGGACAGTTCGCCACTATATTCCAGGCTATAACAAACAAAAACAGTGCATCCGAATAGCTTTATAAAGAATGAGTTTTCTCTACAGTTTTGAATTAGACATCATCAGTTTTCTGATCAATCGAAAGTCCGGAGTTCGGAATGATTTTTTTTGAAAAAAACTTACATGTACTGATAATAGATGACTCACTTGAGAGTATGGAAGTCTCCGCATTCTACATTGAAGAACTTGGTTACCGGGTAAGCAAGGTAAATAACGGCCTGGAAGCCCTGGAATTGATAAAACATGATCACCCTGATGCCGTATTAATTGATATAATGATGCCGACGATGGACGGTTTTGAGATCTGCGCAAAGCTGCGGAGTACCTCTTATGGTTCAGACATCCCGGTCATCTTCACTTCAGCTCGCGATGACGTTGAAAGTGTGGAGAAAGCCTTTGCTGCAGGAGCAACTGATTACATGGTCAAACCCTGCAACCCTCGAATCTTGCAAGCACGCCTGTCATCCCATCTGTCAGCGGCGGCAGCACGAAAAAAACTCATCGCCCACGAACATCGGCTCAGTATGACTCTAAACTCTATCGCGGACGCCGTTATTGCTGTTGATGTCGACGGGATCATCGAGATGATTAATCCGGTGGGTTGTGAAAAAATTGGGCTGCTTGAAAAAAATATTATCGGACGCCATATCGAGGAAATTGTTCATTTGGTCGATTCGGACACTCATGAAGAACGGGAAAATCCAGTTTTCCAGGCTTTCTCCATGGGCAAAGTTATCAGGGATAATGAAAGTTCTATCCTTGTCGCGGAAAATGGAATGGAATATCGGGTCAAAACAAGTACTTTCCCGCGCAAGGATCAAGAGACTGGAAGTATTATCGGCGCGGTTATGGTATTTCGCGATATCACTGATGATTTCATTCAGGGGCAACTGCACCAGCGGGCGGAGTTTGCCCTGGAACACCTGCCAGGGGAAGTTTATTTTATTGACAAGGAAGGCCGCTTCGTTTATGCCAACAAGCTGGCTCGTGGAATTTTCGGTTTTGGAGACGGAGCCTTAACTAACCGATACATATTCGATATAAACCCTGGCTTCACCAGGGAAAACTGGCAGGAACATTGGGACCGGGAAATAAAAAAAGACCTATCCAGGCGCGAAGCGCTTCATGTAGCTACCGACGGATCAGAATATCCGGTTGAAGTATTTGTTCGAAGTATTACTTTGGGGGGCAATCAGTATATGTGCATATTTGCCAATAATCTGATTGAACAGAAACGTCAGGAGCAGGAGCTCATCAGAGCCAGAGAAGAAGCTGAAGCCGCCAGTAAAGCAAAAAGCGAATTTCTTTCCAATATGAGTCATGAGATCCGTACTCCATTGAACGCTATTATCGGCTTCAGCGAATTTCTGGCTGACGAAGCAACTCCTGAACAACTGGAAATGATTGATGTTATAAGAGTGGCCAGCAACTCCCTGTTGGAATTGATCAGTGATGTACTGGATCTGGCGATGATCGAATCAGGCAAAGTGGAAATCAATGCCGCTCCAATGTCTCTGGTGGAACTTTGCCATGAGATGGAAGTTTTATTCAAGTTCAAAGCTGCCGAAAAAGACTTGACTTTTAAAGTATGTCCGCCTGCAGGCGGAGAAAAAGTAATGCTCGACGAAACAAAAATACGTCAGATCATAATGAACCTTGTCGGCAACGCCATAAAATTCACCGATGAAGGAGCCGTAAGCCTTAAATTCGATATTGAGCATATCGATGAAGAAACCTGTAATATAACCATTGCGATTAAAGACAGCGGCTGCGGAATAAAGGAAGAGAACATAAAGCGGATATTCAATATGTTCGAACAGGGGGAACGGCCAAACACCAAAACTCACGAAGGAACCGGACTGGGACTGGCAATTTGCAAACGCCTTGTCTCAATGATGGGAGGAATGATAGAGGTCGACAGCAAGTATGAAATCGGCAGTACTTTCAGTATTTATCTGCCTAATATAAAAGTACTGAAGGATGATGAATTACACCTTTACTACTCGTCGGAAGAACATGTTTTAAAACCCCTCTCTCCAGCCGCGCTGAACTTCGCGAACAAAGAATTATCCCCGAAACTGGAACCTCTCCACGGCTCTTTGCTGGTAAATGAAGTTGCAAATTTTGCCAATTGCATTCGTGCTTTTTCGATTAAATTTGAGCTTGATGATTATATGGCAATCGCGGATGCGCTGGCAAAAGCCGCACATGATTTTGACATGATTGAAATGGAAGGTATCATTAACAAGTTAACTAAAGAGTTCAGTCCAACTTAAATATCAGGACTGCTTTTTCCCATCCCGGAGACTACATGAACTGGAAAGATTTATTATCATCAAAACGACTCGGCAAAAATGAGGCCGATATAATCAGCCCCGGGCGCTCACCCTTTCAACAGGATTTCGACCGCATCGCTTTTTCTTCGGCTTTTCGCCGCCTTCAAGACAAGGCCCAGGTGTTTCCTCTCGCTGAAAATGACTATGTCAGGACCAGGCTTACCCATAGCCTGGAGTCTTCCTCGATCGGACGTTCCCTCGGCTCTCTGGCCGGGCAATATCTCTGCGGGAAATATCAGGATCTCAAAAAAATGGAACTTCAACCAAGCGATATCGGCGCAATCACCGGTGCGGCCGCCCTCGCCCATGATATCGGCAACCCGCCGCTTGGTCATTCCGGCGAGGAAGCCGTCAGACACTGGTTCTGCAACTCTGAGATCGTCGCGGAAGACCGGGAAAAAATGTCCGAACTGGAACGTGCCGACATCGAACGTTATGAAGGCAATGCCCAGGGCTTCCGGGTTCTGGCCAGATTACAGATGCCGGATAATCCCGGCGGCATGCAGTTGACCTGCGCAACCCTTGGAGCATTCACCAAATATCCGGTTGAATCAAAAGATGAAAACGCGCCGAAAGCTAAAATCTACAAGAAATTTAATTTTTTCCAGACTGATAAAGAGCTTTTCGCGGAAGTCGCCGAAACCACCGGGTTGAAAAAACTCTCCGGAAGCGATTATTGCTGGGCCAGACACCCTTTGGCATTCCTGGTCGAAGCCGCCGATGACATTTGTTACCATATCGTCGATTTTGAAGATGGCCGCATGCTGAAAATCATTTCCTACAAACAACTCAAAGATTTATTTATGGAAATTATCAGGGATAATTCACTTGAAGACCGGTTGGAAAGCATCGCTTCAGAAACCAGAAAGGTTGAACTGCTGCGCGCGAAGGCGTTAGGGACGCTGGTTCGGGAAATAACCAATGTCTTTATTGAAAATGAGGAAAAAGCCCTGGCCGGAGAACTCGATTGTCCATTACTTGACTTTATTGAGTCTAAAGATGTCATGAAAGAAATAAGTGAAATTAGTTTTAACGATATATATACATATCGACGCGCGGTCGAGATAGAGGCCGCGGGGTACGAACTGACTGAAGGCTTGTTGAACGCGTTTTATCCCTGCATTCAGGACTGGGCGAAAAACGGGAAGGAAAACTCCTCATACCGTACGAAAAAAATGTTGCAACTGATACCGTCGCACTATTATGATTTCGAATGCAATGACTGTTACATCCGCCTGATGTACCTGCTGGATTTTATTTCCGGCATGACGGATTCCTATGCGGTATCCCTGTTCAAGAAAATTCGCGGCATTTCGCTGCCCGGGAGAATATAATATGCCTGAACTGCCTGAAGTGGAAACCATTTCCAACGCACTGCGACCGCTTATTCTCGGTCATTGTTTTAAACGCATCGACAAATTTATCGACGCCATCCGCTATCCTTTGGACTGGACCGACAATCCAGAACTGCTTGACAGTCCGGTCACCTGTGTCAGAAGGCGGGCCAGATATATGGTCATCGAACTGGAAAACCTCAACTGCATAGTCTTTCATTTCGGCATGTCCGGTTCGATCAGGCTGGTCCCGGAGACTGAACCGCGACGCAAACATGAGCATCTGGTATTTCTATTATGTAACGGCCAGACTCTCCGGTTTGACTGTCCAAGACGGTTCGGCTTTGTCCAGACCTGTAAACTGGATGCTCCGGAAGCCGAACCATCCATCCTTCCGGAACTCGGGCCGGAACCGTTGAGCGATGATTTCTCCGGCGAATATCTCAAGAAGACGCTTAAAAACCGGGGAGCAAAACTGAAAAACGCGATTATGGACAATAAAATAGTTGTCGGGGTCGGCAATATCTACGTAACAGAAGCAATGTTCGCCGCCCGGGTGCGCCCTACCCGCACCGCCTCGTCGTTGTCCCTCAATGAATGTCAACGTCTGGTGGAAGAGATCAAAAAGGTTTTGATCCGCTCGATCCATGCCGGCGGCACCACGATTTCCGACTATAAAAGCGTTGACGGCTCCGAGGGAAAATTTGTCCGTGAACTGCAAATGTACGGACGCAAAGGCGAACCCTGCCCGCATTGCGGCACCTCAGTCACTCACGAAGTCATCGGCGGCCGCAGCAGCTTTTTCTGTCAAAAGTGCCAGAAATAAAACTGCCTTTCTGTGCATTTATTTCATTCGATTTGTTTAAATATGCAGTTTCTGTAAGTGATGCGTTACATTCCCCTGATTGATGCAAGCTAATTTTTATGCGGTCATGCATATTTTTATATTGTTTTACATGCTTCGATTTGAGATTAAAGACCGCGATTGATTTTCATTTTTCTTACTCATGATTTTTCAAAATAGATTCTATCTTACCACCTATAACGACAGAGTCACTGGCCCGGCAGCCCGCAAAGCGAAGCGGCGCAGGGTACTGGGGAGAACTCATTGGTTCGAGTTATCTTCTTTGAGTTGCTTGCGAAACTCACGCCAGCTTTCCCAGCATGTTTCGGCAGGGATGTCGGTGTAGCCACGCTTCTCGGCCATCTCAATGGCCATGCTCAAGCGCATGGTCATGCAGACTGCCTTCCCACGGATTGCCAGTACTTCCTCCTGAGTCAGGGGACTTCCCTTCTCACGTTCATGATGCACCAAAAGCGTTACCAGCGGGGGAATGAACACGGGGACGACTGTTTCGCCTGCGGAGGTGAGCGCACAATCCGCCTCCTTGTCCTTCTTGGCGAAGAGTTTTTTCATCAATCGCATCATGTTTGTCCCGTTTTCCCGAACAAGTTATTATATAGCTTTCAGATATCATTCCTATTGATACCCATTTTTAATGAAAAATAACATTAAAATAGGTATTTTCAATGTTTGACAAACAATTTTTCCGGGCAATAATTATGCTCCCCCGGATTTATCATCATTATAAAAATAGGGGTATATTATCCTTTTATTACTCGCTTATCTCCAATGTAATGATCTCCATTTTGGAAATGTTCAATTCTGTCAAGTTTTGCATGTTCAAATCCCTGAATGCCTAACGCTGGCATCAGCGGACGTGGGTCGCGGCCATCCTGAAACGATTTTGTTAGTCGCGTCTTGTTTTTTCCGTAATACACATGCCGCGCGATTCCTCCGAATCAACTTAGTCCAAGATTCCGAAGTGACTAAGAACCCAAACGAGTGCTACCAGAGCAACGAAGCCTTGGTCCACTTTCGTACATTTGTGCATCTAATGCACTGATAGTACCGCTTACCACCGTCAACTCCGAGCGTGTTTTTCAGGTTACGCATCGCCCCCCAAGGGCCCGTGACCTCTGGGGAAACCTCAACCACCTCGCTCGCATCGAACCATTTATGACATCTTCTGCAGATTCGGTGGATTGCAGGGTCAGGGATTCCGGAAACTGGCATTCGATACTCCGTGCTGGCCTAACGGCTGAACTCACCGGGCGGCGTAAGCCGTCCTGTGAAGTGAATGGTTAGCTTGATATATCTTCAATTATATCAATTAATGAAACATGACTTTCATATGGAAGCTCTGTTGATATAAAGTAAGTATTCTCATAAAAATCTGCAACGGATTGAACCTGTATTGATATTTCATAATGACTTGTTCTTGAATAGTTTGTAGGAACAACAATCGTGAATTTTACTGCACTAGGTATTACAATTGCATTTTCCTGCCCTTTATAAAGCCTATCGAATTTACTTTGGCTAATATCAATCATTCCCGACTGGGAACTAGCCCACGATTCACCACTGTTAGCTTTTATAACTGTCTCACTTTTTAAATCCTGCCACTCTCGAATTTGCTGTTGCATTTTATCATTGAAGATTTTATAAATCGGCTTATTCATCCGGACCTTTGTGATAGTCTGGTATCCTGTATAATCAATACCCGCATCAACTAGTTCCTTTTTTACTCCGAATAAGACATCAAAGGCTAAGTATAAAATATCAAAACAGTCAGAGGTCTCAGCTCCCATACAAGAAATTCTAACAATATTTTGACTAAGGAATATTTTGAGTTCCTTCAGAACACCCATTTTATTATTAGGTATTTGACCCCCAGAGCTAATAAAATCATCATCATCATCAAGAATTGCTTCATTTAGTGATAGCGTTCTTGTGAGTTCATCAATTTGCTTTTTATTAGGTTTTAATAAACGGAGTCTAAAGTCCTGACTTAAATTAACAGTAAGTTGTGTTGCTGTATAGCTAGTGATTACCTTGTTCATTTTTTCTCCTTAAATACTGTTGGAAATGGTTTAAAGTTGCTTAAACTTTTGCTCAGGTCTTCTTCTAGAGAAGAATTATTAGCTTGTAGATTTGTTTCTAATACCTCTTCTTCAAGTTTTACTAATAGTTTATGATTTTGCTCTCTTGCTCTGCTCAGAATTTTGAGCAGATTTTCCTTTGAGATGTATATATCATTGCCCCTATCTTTCCCTTGGAAAAAGGTTGAAATTGCCCACACAATGAACAATGCTCCTACTATATATCCAATGAGCAAACCTTTTTTATCAGGAGATGTTTCGAATAAGTGATAGCTTGAAGTTGCTATAAGTACTGAAAAACCTGATCCTAAAATAGACCATTGAAAGCCTTCCCAAAAGTTGTCATTTGGCTTAAGTTGGTCAACAATTTCAAATAGATCCTCAAATTCATATTTTCTTATAATGAAATACTCTTCATCTTCTGGATCAGGTATTTTTACATAACTTTTTTGTTTTCCCATGTTATCATTACCTCCTATTTTTGTTGCTAACAAGTTATTATATAGTTTTCAGATATCATTCCTGTTAGTACCCATCTTCAATGGAAAATAACATAAAAATAGGTGTTTTCAACGTTTGACAAACAATTTTTCCGGGTTATTTCAATTATATTTTATGATATCATACACAATTTGAGTATTAGTATTAAATAAGGATATTATTCATGATACAAGCGCCGGATTAACTTTGGCGGAAATTTGACGCATTAATGGACGGAAATAATGTTCCGGAGAAAGAGCAGCCGTCATACCGTAAATGGCTATAGTTTTAAGGATATTACCTCAATCAGACGGAATACTCCAGATGGAAAACCCGGAAATAATGAGGAAGCATGGAATAATAAAAGTTGCGGGAAAGGTAATTCGTCGTCACTAAAAAAGGTCTTTTCCCAGTAACCACTACTTCATTCGATGTTCGATGCTAAGCGGAACAGTTGACCTGCGCATTGCTCGCGCTCACTTCGTTGTCAATATTCGATGTGTTTAGTGGGGGGCAAGTGTCCCACGAGCCGCCCGTCTGCGCGGCATGTCCGGCTCAACAGAGTTTCGCCCTCCAGGAAAAAACGTCCGTGGCGAAGTTTATCGTATTAAAATCATTCAATGTTCAATGTTCGATGTTTGATGTTGAGCATTAGATGTTCGATGTGGTGAGTGGAGGGCGAGTGTCCCACGAGCCGCCCGTCTGCGCGGCATGTCCGGCTCAACGGCAGGGATATGCATCCCCGTTTGCAAGTTTCGCCCTCCAGGAAAAAACGTCCGTGGCGAAGTTTTTCGTATTAAAATCATTCGATGTTCGAAGAGTTCGATGTTCGAAGAGTTCGATGTTAAGCATTATAACTAAAAAACCCCGGCCGGATGGCCGGGGTTGAATATAGCTATCTGAAATAAACCTTATTCGGCTTTTTCTTCCGCTTCTTCAGTCGCTTCAGTTTCAACTGCTTCAGCCTTGACTTCTTCAGTCGCAGCGGCTTCTTCAGCTTCTACTTCTTCAACTTTGTCTTCAGCCGCTTCAACAACTTCTTCGGCTTTGACATCTGCGACAACTTCCGCTGCCGGTTTTTTGGTCTTTTTCACTGCCGGGGCACCGGCTTCGACCAGCTGCAACAGGCACATCTCAGCGCCGTCGCCAATACGATTACCAAGCTTGATAATGCGGGTGTAACCGCCGTCACGCTCGGAGTACTGGGGAGCGATTTCGTCAAAAAGCTTTTTGACCATATCTTTGTTGCGCATTTTTGAGATAGCCAGGCGGCGACGATGCAGATCACCTTTTTTACCCATAGTAATGAGTTTATCGGCAAAACGACGTGCTTCTTTCGCCTTGACAAGCGTAGTCTTAATCTGGCCGTGTTCGAACAGACTGCTCACCATATTGGCCAGCATGGCCTTACGGTGAGAGCTCGAACGGCCTATTTTAAATGTATGCACTTTATGACGCATTGTTTATTCCTCTTCTTTCTCGGCACTATTGACGCGTTCCAATTCAGCGTCAAGCGCGGCGATGAGGTTTTCGTTGAATGACAAACCAAGGCTGAGTCCTTCGCCCAAACCTTCAAGCTTTTCCTTGATCTCGTCCAGCGACTTGCGGCCGAAGTTACGGTATTTAAGCATCCGTGACTCGGTTTTGGTAGCCAGTTCATAGATCAATTTAATGCCGGCGTTGTTCAAGCAGTTCATGGCACGGACGGAGAGGTCAAGCACTTCAACATCCTGAGACAGGATCTTGTACATGCGCAAATCTTCTTCGTTCATTTGTGACATAACATCTTCTTCGTCAACCTGAGAACCGAGGAACGGACGTAAATGCTCTTTCAACAGAGTTGCGGCATTTTCAAGCGCTTCTTCCGGAGAAACGCGACCATCGGTCCAGATTTCCAAAGTCAGCTTATCCATTTCGGTCTCATCGCCGACACGGGCGTCACCAACATGGTAGTTAACGCGGGTAACCGGGCTGAAAAGACAATCAACCGGAATCATCCCGAGGGGCTGATTAGTGGTCTTGTTTTTTTCGGCCGGGACATAACCCTTGCCTTTGGCAATTTCAATTTCGGCACGGAAAGGCATATCCTTATCCAGGTTGCAAATAACCTGTTCGGGATTGAGCACTTCCACGGTACCGTCTGTGATAATATCGGCGCCGGTAACCGGACCTTTTTTGTCGGCCCTGATTTCCAGTGTCTTACTTTGATCACTATGCAGATTCAAACGAATCTTTTTAAGATTGAGAATGATCTCTACAACGTCTTCGATTACGCCATCAATCGAGCTGTATTCGTGCGGTACGCCATCAATGCGGACTGAGCTGATAGCAGCTCCTTCCAGCGAAGAAAGCAATACACGGCGCAACGAATTGCCCAGGGTATGACCGAATCCGGTTTGAAACGGAGCGGCCGTGAATTTCGCGTAAGTGGCAGTCGCGGTCGCTTCATCGATTTCAATGCCCTGTGGCATGGGAAAACCATTTGCAGCAGCCATGTTAAATCTCCTGTAAGTTGATTATTTTGCTTATGCCGGTCAGTTCGCAAGCGAACATTATACGCGACGTCTCTTGGGCGGACGGCATCCGTTATGGGGAACCGGTGTAATATCCTTGATCGCAACGACTTCAAGGCCGGTCGCGGCAATACCGCGGACCGCTGACTCGCGGCCTGAACCAGGTCCTTTAATCCTTACTTCAACTTCTTTCATACCAAGCATCTGCGCTTTTTTCGCCGCATCGCCGGCAATAACCTGAGCTGCATAAGCAGTACTCTTGCGGGATCCTTTGAACCCGTTCTTGCCGCCGGTTGACCAACACAGCACGTTGCCGTGCAGATCGGTGAACGTTACTTTTGTATTATTGAAAGTCGCATGGACAAATGCAATACCGGAAGGTACATACCTGCCGCTTTTACTTCTCTGTTTGACTTCTTTAACCTCTTCGGTGCCCGCTGTGGCCTCAATTGCGGCCTCTTCAACGGCCCCGGTTTCGGTGTTCTGAACTTCGTCTTTAACTTCTTCAGACATAATAAAACCTTATATTTACTGTAATACGGAATATTGCCCGAAAAGGATTAACCAGCCAGTTTACGCGCGGTCTTGTCACGAATCGCGCCAACAGTCTGTTTACGGCCTTTTCTGGTACGAGCGTTGGTCTTGGTACGCTGACCGCGTACGGGAAGACCCCGACGATGGCGGATTCCACGATAACAGCTTATCGAGGACAAACGGCGAATATCAGCTGCGACCATACGACGCAGATCACCCTCTACCATGATCTCATTCTGCAGAATGTTGGTAATGGCTGAAATCTGGTCGGCGCTTAAATCGTCGGCACGCAAGTTGCGGTCAATTCCGACTTTCTCAACGATTTTCAACGCCTGGCACGGGCCGATTCCGTAGATGTAACGAAGAGCGTATTCGACTTTCTTCTTTCCTGGAATATCTACACCAATTATACGTGGCATGATTATATTTCCTCTTTGTTACGGTCCTTAACCTTGTTTCTGTTTGTGGCGGGGATCGCGGGAGCATATTACTCTAACGATGCCCTTCCGCTTGATTATCTGGCAATATTCGCATCGCCTTTTTACCGATGCTCTTACTTTCATCTTTCAGAATTCTCCTGTTTTGAAATCAGATTCAAGCTTCTAACTAATAATAATTTTCGCAACCATTTCCAGGCTTCAGTCTCGTGTTTCCGTGTTAAGGGAAACCGGTGGAATCAAGACCCAAACCCAAAATAGGAAAAATAATTTACACCACTTACCGCTAATTTCAAGATTTTTTCTTACAAAAAACTAGCAATTTACAACTTTTTTCAACTTTTTTATGACTTTTTCCCGTTTTTATGTCGCAACAATCCCCGAAATACCTTTTCTGAGCATTGTAGATATTTTAAAAAATAAAGACCCGCAGGACATATAAATCCTGCAGGTCCCCCAAAAAAAAGATTTATCAACCCAAGGTTATTTTAGTTCAATGAAAATTATCTCCCGGGATTTGAGATTAAGTTTGACTTCAAGGTCTTTGCCAACTTTCTTTCCGGCCAGTATCCTCTTCTCAGGATAAACCTGTGTCGGAACGGTATCTCCTTTTAATCCGTATTCAACCGGGTTGAATTTGATGTTGAACGCAACCGGCTTCTTGTCGATATTAGTCAATATGATGCCAACCTTGCCTTGCGGGTCGGCCCAGGTTCCGGACAGGATCGCCGGCAATTTGCAGATATGGTTAATGCGCCGGAATTCACCGGTTGTAACCGTCGGCACTTGACTTACCTGGACCGGACGCAGCATTCGTCCAAGATTAAGATACCGATAGTAACGATTGCGCACGTCGCTTATATTTACAAGGTAGGCAAAATTCTCATCAATCTGTTTATTGCGCCCCAACAGCGTCGGCCAGAGTCGACCGAGCTGATTGCCGATCGCCAGTTGCCAGCCCATCGTCATTACCGGCATCGGATCACTCTTGACTTTTGTGACCAGTCCAACAGTGCGTCCGTAGAACGTTACATAATCGTGGTAAACCGCGCTAAACGCCGGAACATATCCGGGCCAGATCTCATAATGGATAAGCTTATTACTCATGACGTCGATAAAACTCTCCGCCGCGCCTTCGCCTGAAAGCACCATTTGCGGATTGAGCTTGCGGGTTTTATCCAGGATCATCTTCAGCCGCTGATGTTCCGCCTTGAACAAGGCATGGGTCACTCCCAATGGATGGCCGTGCGACTTGTCAAAACAACTCTGGATATCGTAATACCCGCCGCCGAAAGACATCTCCCCGGCCTGGTCAAGGTATATCGCCGGGACATGGTATCGTTTGACAATATCATAACAGGTATCGGCCAGATAATCCTGCCAGAACTTCCGGTGCAGGCACAGTTTGAAGTATTCATTTTTCTTATTTCCCCAAAATGCCAGCTGGCCGTCAGCTTTCTTCTGGATATTTGGCAGAGCAGTTTTGAAATCACGGCGAGTTTCCTGGTTCGGGTCCTTTTTGCACCACAACCTGGAATTGACATAAGGAGTCACAAAGATATTTTGCTTTTCCCAGTTCCCGACAATCTGACCAAAGCCTTTCTGGGCATCCGGAATCGGCGGAAAGCTGCCGCAGCCGCGATATTTCTTCTTCAGCGCGTCATCCCAGGCATACCACTGAACCGCCAGTACTCCATGCAGGCGTTTTCGATAATCAGCCACAATTTTATCCCATGCGGAAATACGTCTTCCGCGACTATTATCCAAGCGCAGCCAGACCGTAGTCTTCTTCAACCACTCCGGTACATCTTTTCTTGCGGCAAGCGTGCCGACTCTGGTCCACGGAGCTTTCAATGCGAATTTACGATAAATCATCGACGCGTCGTACCAGTCACCCTCGAAATAATCAACGATCATCGGCCATTGCTGCCGGTAATCAAGTCCCGGCTTTGCACTGTCCGCCGGAAACTGTCCTACCGCAAACCTGAGCAATTTATTTTTCGGCTCCCCGGTAGCGTAAAAAACCTTCGGATTGCTTTCCTTGTCGTGAGCGGACAAATAGAGTCCCGGTCCTTTCTCCGGGGCCGGATAGTAAAAATTTCCTGGTTTTTGATAATAGGCATTCAACTGCATTTGTCCACGGGCGGTTGGATAAGGCAGGCCGTAAGGTTCATGAGAACCGAACCCGTAACCGGTTGATGGCTGCTTATTATCGATCTTCGCCATCTCATCAGTCGTCAGCATAAATTTATCTTTTTCAATCTTCCGTTCTTCATCCCAATAGATCGGATTATGCACGGAACGCCCCTCAGCCGGGCACATCAGCAAATAGTCATCATTCGGCGACTTGCCAATCTGCCCCAGCTCAAGCTCCGGACTGTAAATATGCCAGATTCCATATTTTTTACTGTGATTGACAATTCCAATCTTAAAAGAGTTAAGTCCGGAAACGGGGTCCTGAGCGATTGTCATGGTTACATCCAGCGCTCCCTTATCGGTTCCGACATCCACCCCCTGCCAGACAAGCTTCACCGTCCCTTTATCATTCACTACGCTTTTCTTTCGACACGGAGAATAGTTGTAAACCGTTATAAAATTATCTTTACGGCTGCAATCGTCGGTGAGCTTCACGCGCCACAGTTTTGCCTTGCCCGGAATAGCCTGCCGTTGAATAAACTCCACCCCTTTTTTTGATTTTATACTTAAAATCCCCATTCCCTGGCGTTTTGACGCCAACTGAAAGATCAGCTTAGGGGTAGTGACAACGACTGTATTTTCTTTGTCAACAACGCTGGCGGATTGAACGAGATTTGCGAAAACAAGCGCAAACGTCCCTAGAGTAATTTTCATTAACATACTGGAATTACCTTTTTTTAAGATTATGAAATATTATCAATAATTCTGTCAGGATAACGTTCTTCGAGACCGTGTATTTCGGTTGACCATTTCAACAAGTCCGGCGGAGTGTAGCTGCATCCGCAGCTACCGCCGATAAATAATTTCGGCGCAACAACTCTGGCATTACCGCCACGCGGTTGTGATCCGGGGTCCGCAATACGTTCAAGCAGCAAATTGCAGGCATCCTCGGCAATTGCATGGAAAGGCTGGATAACCGTGGTCAATGGCGGGATGGAAAAAGACGCAAAAAGATGGCCGTCATAACCGATCAGCGCCAAATCGTCAGGAACTCTCAAACCATCCTCATGAAGTAAAAGCATAAGCCTTGACGCGATAAAATCGTTGGAACACAGACAAGCAGTAAAACCTTCACTACGAACCAAATTGGAAATCAGCTCAAAAGCATTGTCGTCGCCCAGTTTCAGAATTTCAATCGTGGTAATGTTTTCCAGTGGAATTCCAGCCTTTTGACAGGCCGCCTGCAACCCGGTAAATTTTTCTATATTTGTTTCAAGCTTACTACAGACAAACAATATTTTCCGGTGCCCGTGCGACAGAAGATGAGTTCCAGCCATTTCAGATCCAGACTCTTTATCAATATAAAAATCAGCTTCCAGCGCATTTTCATAACAGCCGATAGACATACTTAATGAAACATAAGGCATTTTTAATTTATGAAGCAAAGCAGCAGTCTCAGGCCTGATCCGGTTCATAATAATGAGCCCCTCAACATTGCGCGAAACCATCGCTTCAATTTTTCGACGCATATCGGCAGTCTTTAAATTAATGATATTTCTTCCAACGTCTGAATCCACCAACATGTGATAATCTCTTCCGTTAAAGAAACAGGACAAGTTACTGAAGAATTCTTCAGTGACATTGCCGGGAAATGACATATTGACAATCCCGATTACCTTCGATCTTTTTCCGGAAAGCATTTGAGCGGACAAATTCGGAACATAACCCATTTTAGCTGCGATTTTCTTAATGTGCTGACGCGTCTCCTCCGACACCGCCATCCGCCCCCGGGCATTATTCAACACCGCGGACACCGCCGGACGCGAAACCCCTGCCCTATCCGCTATTTGCTTGAGAGTTACCCGCATCTTATACCTCAGGGTTGACCGCCGCTAAAGAAAGTATCGAGATAGGACATGTTTTCCAGTTCCGTATATTTCTTGGACTCAACATGCCCGTCCAGCATCATGTAGTTCGTACCGCCGGTATGCAGCGGCATTATGTAATCCATTACCCCGGTACTTCTTTTGCGGAAATAGTGAGCCGTCGTCCATAGAGCATTGCTGTCTATGATCTTGGCTGAATCACCAATCCCGGCAGTCGCACTGGGTTTAGGCACCCGTGACATTTTGCGGTAGCAGTAGAGATACTGCTGCTGCGACGCCCCGGTGAAAACTTTCGGCAGATAATATGCATATGAAATATTAGCGCCGTAATCCCCCATCCAGCCAGGAGAGGAATCACGGAATTTAGTCAGTTGAGTTGTTCCGTTAAATGATTTTGGAACCTGGGGACAATTAAAAATACCGCTGCTGACATAATTCGCATCCATGAAGTCATTAACAAATGATTTCTCATTTGCCGTCCCGTTTGGCGCGTTATGAATATAAGTTGAAGTATAGCCTTCGTTATCGTCAAGGTAAAAAGCGTTGGCGTTTCCCAATTGTTTTAAGTTGGAAACACATTTAATGCTGCGAGCTTTGTCCCTCGCCTGATTAAGAGCCGGCAACAACATGCTGGCCAAAATAGCGATAATCGCGATAACAACCAACAGTTCGATCAGTGTGAAGTTTTTTCTGTTTTTCATTGAATACCTCTTTTTTCTTGTTGAAAAAGTTTAATTACCCGTGTAATTAACTTAATTATACAATACAGCCAGCGTTTTGTCAACATTTAAAACGGAAAAATACTGAAATTAACAGTGGGTAATCAGCTTATCAGCATAAAAAGCGGTTAAATCCCGGTCTTCTGTCGTCCATTTCATCAAAGGATCCGGAGTAACATCACATCCGCAACTGCCGCCAATGAACAATTTAGGCATCACGGCATATTCTTCCTGAATAATTTGAGAGTCGGCAGCCGCAAACTCATCAATTCTTTGCAGAAGCAAACGTCCCGCTTTGACTGAAGTCTCACGGTAATCCTGGATAACCGAAGTCAATGATGGAGCCAGCAGAGGCACAAAATGGTTGCCGTCAAAGCCGATCACTGCAAGGTCATCCGGCACCCTGATCCCGGCAACTCGCAGATGCTGCATCAAACGGGCGGCAATAAAATCATTAGAGGCCAGGCAGGCGGTAAATCCATGTTCACGGACAAGCGTACAGAACTGTCGAATAACTTCTTCTTCGTGCAAGCACATCCCCTCTATTTCCACGCAATGCTCCAAATGAAGCCCGGCTTCGAGCCAGGATTTTTTCAATCCTTCAAATTTATACCTGTTTGTTTTCAGGTGACTGCAGAAAAAGATCGCTTTGCGATGGCCGTGGCAAAGAAAATGGCGACCCGCTAAACGGCCGCCGCCGTAAACGTCCGTTGAAAAATCAAATTCTCTGTAACTGTCGGACCCCATTTCACTTGTTTTGATCGAGACAAACGGAATGCTCAAGTTTCGCAGTTGGGACATCAAGCCTTCCGGGGTCGGCCCGAGGATAACTCCCCCTTCCACTCCTGTAATTTTAAACTGTCTGACAATCTCGACAATATCTTCAACACTCCGTTGAAGAATTACCGTTCCGGGAGCTGCATCCAACAAAATTCTGAATCCCCGCTCCGAAAAAAAACGGGTCAAATGGTACAAATACTCTTCCGGAGTCTTATCAGGCAGAACTACATTAACAATCCCGATCAGACGTTGCGATGAAGAGCCAGGGGAACCAGAGCCCCCTGGCTTGACAGAATTTTCAGTAACGCTTCCTCTGCGCTCCGACAAACTGACTATTTTCTTTATCAATCCGGGCATATGCGAAAACTAATGCTGAATCCTGTCTTATTAGAGTTCATCCAATTTCACAATTCTGTTTTCATGCGCGGATTTTATAGCGGCAAAAGCCACTCGTGTCGCCATAACAGCATCGTCAACGCCACAAACCGCCGGACCTTTACCGAGAATCTCATCGACAAAATTATCCATGGCGTGGGCATGCCCTTTGTCCGGTTCGGCGGTAAACTGTCTGGTCTGATCCCCGGTATCGAGAACTTCCTGGCAGGCCGCGGCTTTTTTCTCGAGCCAGCCGGAGATACCGCCCTGCAAACCGATATGCGGATGCCGGTCTTTAAGTAAAGGATAGGTAATTCTGGCCGGAGCGCCGGCGATTCCCGCCGTGCGGACTTCACACATGTGATCACAAACAACAACAGAACCATTACCCATGGCTTCGTACAGTTCTTTCGGATATCCAAATGAACCATTACCGCAAAGATTTAAAACCGCAATCTCTCCACCTGCATATTTTACAATAATCGCATGATTGAGCATTCCGGTTTCCATGGCAACCACTTCGACAGGTTCACTGTTCAGAAACCAGTTACACATATCAGTGAAATGCGTCATTTCAAACAGCATCGGACCATGCGGCGCCTGCTCCTTGTCAAATACCCAGCTTTTCCACGAATACCAGTCATCATTGATTCGGCAGGAAAATGAAGCGATCCCGTCATCGTCACGAGGCGGGCGTGAATCACCTTCACGGTCCCAACGCCATTCACACTTTTTCGGATTCTCCATCTGCTCACGGAAAATGCGATGCGCATCGATCATAGCAGGGCTGTTGCGACGGTTGTGACCGACGCAGAACGGAATTCCGCTTTTATTTACAACCTTTTGAATTTCATATACTTCTTCAAGCGACCGGGCCAAGGGTTTTTCCACATAGACCGGTTTATTATTCTCCGCGGCAAACTGAATCACCGGAAGACGCAGTTTTTCGGTAGTTGCCAGACATATCGCATCCACTTCCGGGTCAAGTATCGCTGCTTTCCAGTCTTTTCCGACTTTTAAAGCGCCGTGTACTTCCCGGCATTCCTTCAGAGCTTCATCTGACAGATCACAACATGTGTGAAGTACGGTTTTTTCGGATTTGGCAATGTTCGGAATATGTTGCTGACGAGCTAAAGCTCCGCATCCGATAACGGCAAAATTCAATGGTTCCTGCAGCATATTAAGGTTTTCCTGTTTTTTGCTTGCGGTTGAAAGAAAATAGAATTGAAAAAACAATTTTATAATGTAGATTCATAAACTGTCATATCAACCGGAGAAGGAAACTTTTTCCATAAAAAAAAACTATTTTGTTGTTTAATAAAAAAGCAATCAATGATTACAACGAACAAACACATTTTACAATTCATCATAATTATCTCAGGTCTATTTTGTTTGACCGGATGCAAAAGCTGGCGTGACAACATAGCAGAATACACTGAAGAAAGTTACGATTCGACGGTAAACTTTTTCGACAAAGTGGCGATTGACTTTCACATTAAAAAGCCGGACAAATATGAACGTATTCCATACAAGGATGAAGTATTGATTAAGAATAGATATGTTCGTATAGCCTATTCTCCACGAATACGCCGAATCACTACTATCGAACGCCCCGAATGCGAAAATACCCTTTATATGCTATCTCCTGAAGCAGAGAAAAAAGCCCGAGCCGCGGGTGAATCCCCAATGCTAGGCGGCGGCATCCTTTTATATGACATGGCCACTGAAAAAACATTATCAACTGAATTAAAAAAATCTGACGTTGATGAATTAAGCCTCAAAGCCTCCGGTGATATTTCTGTTTCGTTAAAAGTGCTGCAAAATGCCCCGGATGTAATATTATCAGTTGAGAAACCGCATGGGAGCCTCTCAGACACTATTGCGGCCCACTTTGAATTTAACAAACCGCTGTCAATTGTTTTTGAGGACCTGACTGAAAAGCAGGAGAATAGTAGGATTCTACAGGTAAGACCTCATATAGGATACTTCGTTCCGCCTAAGAATGATAATGATGAACAAGCAATTGAGGTTTATGGTTCCTGGGTGGTCATCCTGTATCGCAATGACATGATAATCTTTGCCAGAGCCAAAACCGAAAAGGCTCCGCCTCGCGCATCATACCGGTTCAAACTTGTCGATGAGAAGTTAATATTCGATTCAATCATTTTCCCGTCAGGTTCCCCAAAGCAGTCTTTCTCGGAACGCTGGCAAGTTCTTTACAGGACCGCTCTTTACAATCCTCGTTCATTAACAGACTTTCTGATGCAAAACCACATCAAAAACATCTATAAAAAAGCTCCACACAAAGCAAATCAATAAGTTCATAAGATTACAATAGTGCCAATTTTTACAAGATGTTTTATAAACTACCTGATATTTTATTATGATATGGTAAAGACGGCATTTTTTTAGAGTCGATTTGAATTAGCGCCTTTACAAGTGTATTATACTCCTGTTGTTAATTAAGGTTAATTTTCTGAATAAACAAGTTAAGGTTGACATGGATTTATCCGACATGATGCTGCTTTTGGCATGGCTGGTTTCCGGCCTGCTTTTTGCAAATGTCAAATTTGTCTTTGTCAGAGTACTGTGTATCGTCGTCGCGCTTGTAGCCCCGGTTATCTGGCTGGCAGAAGAGATTCCAGCCCATTGGGTCTTCTGGTATGCTGCAATCGCGGTTATAGTTATCACTTTTGGAGTATTCAAATATTTGATGAGTGTTGCCTATAAAGGTAATAAGAACAAGCATTAAGTTTTAAATTTATATTATGAGGTAATATTATGGCATTATGGGGCGGACGCTTCAGTAGTGAAACAGACCGGGAAGTAACTGAATTTTCCGAATCAATTTCTTATGATAAACGCTTATACCGCTGGGATATTGTTGGAAGTAAAGCCCATTCAGCGATGCTGGCGTCAACCGGGATCATCCCCGCAGCCGCAGTAGAAAAAATTCATCAGGAACTAGATGTCATTGAACAACGCATTGCTGAAGGAGATTTCAATTTCACCTCGGAACTCGAAGATATCCACATGCATATTGAAAGCGCTTTGATCGACAAACTCGGTGATGAAGGCGCCCGGGTACATACGGCCCGCAGCCGCAATGACCAGGTCGCGCTGGATATCCGATTATATCTCCGTGATGAAATAACTGTCTTGCGTTCAATGATCAAAGAATTCCAGCAAGCACTGGTTGACCAGGCTGATAAAACAGCTGAAATGCTGATGCCTGGTTTTACCCATTTGCAACATGCGCAAGTTGTGCCTTGCGCGCATCACCTCCTGGCTTATGTCGAAATGCTGGACCGTGACTCAGGCCGTCTGGCAGACTGCCGTGATCGCCTGAATGTCCTGCCATTAGGCTCCGGAGCCTTGGCCGGAACAACCCTGCCGATTGATCGTCAGTTTGTCTGCGATAAACTGGAATTCGACCGGATAACCCGGAACAGTATGGATGCGGTAGCGGATCGTGATTTCGCAATTGAACTGGTATCAGCACTCGCAATCTTCGCAATGCATGTATCGCGCTTATCCGAAGACCTTATTCTATGGTGTTCGCAGGAATTTGATTTTGTGGAACTTGATGATGCATTCTGTACTGGATCAAGCCTTATGCCGCAGAAAAAGAATCCGGATATCGCAGAACTCTCACGCGGCAAAACCGCTCGCGTTTACGGTGACCTGATGGCTCTGCTAACCCTTTGCAAGGGGTTGCCCTTGACCTATAACCGCGATATGCAGGAGGACAAAGAACAGATTTTTGACGCGCTCGATACGGTCAAGAAAATTCTTCGAGTCTTTCCGCCGATGATCGCAACAATGCGTTTCAAAGCAGAGAAGATGCTGGAGGCGGCCTCAGATCCCGCGTTAATGGCCACGGACCTGGCTGAACGTCTGGTTGAACTGGGCATGCCCTTCCGCAACGCGCACCATCGAGTTGGATCTCTGGTTAAATGGTGCCGGGAAAACAACAAAAAACTTAATGAAGTATCTCTAGACGAAATGCGGCAGACCATTCCGGAAGCTGATGAACAGTGTACTCAATTATTCACCCCGGAAAGTTCGGCCGGAAAACGGAAAGTGTTCGGGTCCGCCGGCTTCGGTCCGGTGCGGGAACAGGTAGATTACTGGAAACAGCAGTTGGCGGGAGAATAATTTTCGAACCCGAGGCATGGCGGGAGCATGACAGACTATTACAAATTACTTGGCGTTGAACCCAACTGCGATTTTAAGTCTCTCAAAAAGGCATATTACCGCAAAGCCAAGGAATGTCATCCTGACCGTTTTAATAACAGCGCGGCCAAAACTGAAGAATTTAAGGTTCTGGTCGCAGCGTTCGACGTTCTGTCCGATCCGGAAAAACGGCAGAAATATGATCTTTCCCGAACACCGGAAGCAGAGTTCATCGTGCCTTCCCGCAGGGAGAATTCCGTCATGGATTCCGAAGCGGACGATATCCTGGAAGAACTGCTGGTCGGGACTCCGTATCCAGACGGCACAACTCTGGCAACGTTGTTCATGGACTTTGCTAAAACCGAGGTTTTCATAACTTTCAGAGAAGGCAAGACATTGTTTTTCCAGAAACGTTTTAAAGCTGCTCAACCATTTTTTGTCAGGGCAGTGGCGACTTCCCCCAACAACATTCTGTATCAGGTCTTCCTGGCCAGAAACCTGGCTGGACTGAGGAAATTTTCAAAATCCCTGCGGTGTTACCAGCTTGCCATATCAATCGGCAGCAGGCGTATTCCGCAACAACGACTTGAGCGGGTCCAGTTCGAAATGGAGGCGGTCAGAAAAAAACGCGCGCCGTTCTGGAACGCGGTTCTTTCTCCGTTCAGCAAGCAGTCTTCGCCATGGATTGAATCCACTCGTGACGAAATGATCGATGAGACCAACCGCGCATTGGCCAAACTTGCCAGGGATCGAAAAAAACTTGCTGACAAACAGGATATAAAGCGTTTGAAATAACTTTTCACATTGTTTTAAGATATCATATTATTCTCCCGCATCCTTATATAATATATATCAACGCTTTTACACAATATTTTCAAAGATAAACCGGCAAGCAGTCCCCTGCGCAAATAACTGACCATCAAATCTGTCGGGTTTGTAGCGCGGAAAATTAAAAAACAGTTATTATTACTTTCATCTGCTTGATTATTTGTGTTTTCGGACTATTTTCTATGATGATTAAGACTTGATAAAACAAATTACGACGGAGATAAGCATGCATCAATGGGTAGAAGACTTACTTGCCTTGCAGGACGTGGATATGCGCATTCACAATATGAAACTGCGACTGGACGCCGTTCCCGGAGAAATAGCTAAACTTGAACAGACGATTGCCAGGGATACTGAAGACTTCAAATCAAGCCGTGAGGGCGTAAAAAAAGCCGAACTGGACATCAAACATATTGAGTCCGAAATTAACTCACAAAATGAGCAGATCCAGAAATTGCAGAAGCAGTCGGTAATGATCAAGAAAAACGACGAATACAAAGCGTTAATGTCGGAAATAGATCATCACAAACAAATAATCAGTGATTTTGAGACTAAAGAAATAGTCGCAATAGATGCGCTTGACGCCGCAAAGGAAAAATATAAAGAACTGGAAAAACAGTTTGACGCAAGAATCGGATCGCTTAAAGAGGAAATAGCTGAATTAAATACGTTGAGCGAAGAAGTTAAAGAAGAAATAGCTTCCCTGCAAAAAGGACGAAAAGCCTATTCTTCCCGCATCGCCACCGATACTCTTGTGGTTTACAACCGATTGCTACAGCGCGGGCGAGCCCCTCTGGTCCCGGTTAGCAATTCATGCTGCGGCAACTGTCACCTGAAACTTACTCCCAACACTTTAAATCAGGCCAAAAAAAGCGGCGTAACCTACTGCGACAACTGTTCCTATATGCTCTATTTAAAGGACTGAGCCAAGAGGACGAAAACAAATGGCAGATTTCATTGAACATAAGTTCTGTCTGCTGCTTGACGAATTTCCCCGTTACCAGGAGGCATTTGTCCCGATGCGGATTGAGGACCTGGAACGGCATGGTTACTATCTGCACATCGTCTCACTGGACAATTCAATTGTCAAAGAACCCCATAACACCGTTCAACGGCTCCGTTCAAGACGCACCTGCCTGCCAATGCCGCTGGAGCGGGTTCCGACTTCTTTGATCTTATGCGTCCTGTTGATTATCATCGCCCCCGTAAAACTTTTTCATGCCACCTGCAGAATGCTGAAGCTGCTTTTTCAGACCCCGTGGCCCCTGGCTGTTTTCAGCAACTTTCTTCAAGCCTGCCAGTTAGTCAACCAGGTTATAGTCCATGAAGAAATTACCGCTTTTTACGGCATTCTTCAGCACGACTGCATGCGGACTGCAATCATTGCTACTGAATTCAGTCCTCTTCCGATCATCGCTGAAGTAAGAGCGCAGCATTTATACTCCATGAATGAAAAGGTTCTACTACGTTATCTCAGCAAAGTGAAAATAGTTCTGGCCGAAACCGACGATGAACTGCTCTACCTGAAACACGTTACAGCCGGAATGTCGGACCCGCCACTGATGTTTCAGTGCGGACACGGCATCGACCCGCAAGACTATCCATTTATTTTCCCTGACTCGGAATACGACGTCACTCCACCCTATCGGATTTTATCAATTGGAGAACTGCACAAACGAAAGGGTTTCGATACCTCGCTCCAGGCATTAAAAATTTTACGGGCCCAGGGGCTTGACTGTCATTTGACAATCGTCGGAGACGGTTTTGAAAAAGGACGGCTCAAACGACTCTGTAAAAAATTACATTTAACGGAATACGTCGAATTTACCGGCGGCTTGCCGAGACAGAAACTGCTGAATCTGCTTCAGGATGCTCATGTGTTGCTCCAACCCGGAAGAGTCCCTAAAAACAAATGTCATGACTCGATGCCCTTTTCACTGCTGGAAGCAATGGGGGCCGGAGTTCCGGTTGCCGCCTCCGCCCTGCCCGGGGTTATCGACCTGGCTGAACATGGCGAAACCGCATTATTGTTCCAACCCGACGATCCGGATGCCGCGGCTGAGGCCTGTAAACAAATTCTTACCGATTACGGATTGCGGGATATGCTTATTATGAAGGCCCGGCTGATAGTCGAAGGCAAATACAACCGGCGCCGCCGCTCTGCCGAACTTGTCGATATCCTGGAAGCAGCCGGTATAGAAAGTTGAGATCAACCTCTCCGCCGCCAATATATCAAAAACAGTCCGCCTGGTTTATTTTCATTATTTTATAAAGAGTGGTCCGGAAAAATATTAAGCTCATCCGGATATTGGCCCATTTTCCAAAATTCCATAATTGGCAAGGGGAAAGACAATATTGTCATATGCTATTTTTTAGCAAAATTTAAAAACACATACTATTGAATTTCCTTATTATAAGTGTATGTTACAAGTCTAAGTTTTTTCATAGAACTTTAAGCTGATTTTGTCAGTGAAAAAGTTATTTAAATTCTTATTTTTAACCAGCTCTTTCAATATAAAAGGAGAAAATGAAAATGGGCAAAAAAATGATGACCATTGACGGCAACTATGCCGCCTCGTATGTGGCCTACGCCTTCAGTGAAGTCGCCGCCATCTACCCGATCACCCCGTCCTCCACCATGGGCGAATATGCTGACACCTGGGCCAGCATGGGTATGAAAAACATGTTTGGCACTGTTGTTGATATCGCTGAAATGCAATCCGAAGCCGGTGCCGCCGGTGCGGTCCACGGCTCTCTCAGCGCCGGTGCTATGACTACTACCTTTACCGCGTCACAGGGCCTCCTGCTGATGATCCCGAACATGCACAAAATCGCCGGTGAAATGATTCCGACCGTTTTCCATGTATCAGCTCGTTCACTTGCCGCGCAGTCACTGTCAATCTTCGGTGACCATTCTGACGTAATGAGCGTTCGCAACACCGGTTTCGCCCTGATGGCTGCCAACTCTATTCAGGAAACTCACGACCTGGCTATCGTATCACATCTGGCCACGCTGGAATCAAACGTCCCGTTCCTGAACTTCTTCGACGGATTCCGCACCTCTCACGAAGTACAGAAAGTCGAACTGCTTGACTTTGAAGATATGAAAAGCCTGCTCGACATGAGCTATGTTGAGAAATTCCGTGCCCGCGCCATGCGCCCGGAAGCTCCTTTCGCCAAAGTCGGTGCTCAGAACCCGGATGTTTACTTCCAGGGTCGCGAAACCACCAATAACATGTATGCCGCCACTCCGGCTATCGTCCAGAAATATATGGATCAAGTCGGTGCCTGCCTGGGTCGCAAATACAACCTGGTTGATTACGTCGGCGCTGCCGATGCTGAAAAAGTTATCGTTGCCATGGGCTCCGCCTGTGAAACTATCGATGAAACCATCGACTACCTGATCGCTAAAGGCGAAAAAGTCGGAGCCTTGAAAATCCGCCTCTATCGTCCGTTCCCGGCTGAAGCTTTCGTTAAAGCCATCCCCGCTTCCGTTAAGAAAATCGTCGTTCTGGACCGCACCAAAGAGCCTGGCTCACTCGGCGAACCGTTGCTGCTGGACGTCAAAGCCGTCCTGGCTGATACCGACATCAAGGTTATCGGCGGTCGTTATGGACTTTCAAGCAAGGAATTCACCCCGAGCATGGTTAAAGCGGTTTATGACCACGTTGACGGAGCTTGCACCACCGGCTTCACTGTTGGTATCAATGACGACGTCTCCGGCACCTCACTGCAGATCGGCGAAGTAATCAACTCAGCTCCCGCCGGCACTGTTCAGTGCATGTTCTGGGGACTGGGCTCCGACGGTACTGTCGGCGCGAATAAAAACTCCATCAAGATCATTGGTGACAATACTGACAAGTATGCTCAGGGATACTTTGTTTATGACTCCAAAAAGTCTTACGGCATCACTATTTCGCACCTGCGTTTCGGTGACAGCCCGATCAAATCTGAATACCTGATTACCAAGCCTGACTTTGTCGCCTGTCACAACCCCGCTTATATCGGCCGTTATGACATGCTGTCTAGCATCAAAGATGGCGGCACGCTCCTGCTGAACAGCGAAACTCCCGCGGCTGAAGTATTCAACAGCTTGACCAAAGACATGCAGCAGATCATTATTGATCGCAATATCAAGGTCTACACCATCAATGCGCTGAAAATTGCTGAAGGCGTCGGCCTGGGCAACCGCATCAACTCTGTGATGATGGTCTGCTTCTTCAAACTGGCAAACATCATTCCGGTTGACGACGCTATCAAGTACATCAAAAAAGCGATTGAAAAGACTTTCAAAAGCAAGGGCGACGATATCGTCAAGATGAACTGGGATTGTGTCGACCAATCCCTGGAAGGCCTGGAAGAAGTTCCGGTCCCGGCTGCAATCACCGAATCATTTGTTCCGACCAAACTGATCTCCGACGATGCCGAAGATTTCGCAAAAGACGTGATCCTGCCGATCATGCACCAGAAAGGTGATGACATCCCGGTATCGAAAATGTCTATCGACGGAACTCTGCCGACTGGAACCAGCTGTCTGGAAAAACGCGGTATCGCACCACATATTCCTAAATGGATATCAGAAAACTGTATCCAGTGTAACCAGTGCGTAATGGCTTGTCCGCACGCGGTTGTTCGTGCCAAGCAGATTGATCCCGCCGATCTGGCGGATGCTCCTGAAACATTCAATACAGTTCCTTCCAAGACCAAAAATGATCGTGATCTGGCTTACAGACTGCAGGTTTACTGCGAAGACTGTACCGGTTGCGGCGTATGTATTGAAACCTGTCCGGCTAAAACCAAAGCGCTGGAATTCCAGCATCTTGATGCGGCTCGCGCCAACGGCGAACGCGAAAACGCTGAATTCTTCGACGCCCTTCCGGACAACGTCGTTGACGGCGCTTCCACCAGCACTGTTAAAGGTGCGATGTTCCTGAAACCGCTCTTCGAATTCTCCGGCGCTTGTGCCGGTTGCGGTGAAACCCCGTACGTAAAACTGGTCACCCAGCTGTTCGGTGAACGCATGATCGTTGCCAACGCTACTGGCTGCTCCTCCATCTACGGCGGAACTTTCCCGACCATCCCTTACTGCAAAAGCAAACGCGGCCGTGGTCCGACATGGGCCAACAGCCTTTTCGAAGACAATGCTGAATATGGTTTCGGTATGCGCCTGGCGGTTGACAATAACCGCGAACAGCTCAAAATGAACGTTGAAAAAGCCATGTCCATGGATATCTGCTCATGCATCAAAGATGCTCTTGGCAAATGCATGGAACTGTGGGAAGACAAGACCGAAGCCGCCATGGATGCCCAGGACGCCTTGAAAGCCATTCTGGCTGATTCCGTTGCTAAAGCTGAAGGCGAAGCCAAAGCGGTTCTCTCCAAGATCAGCGAACTGGCCGATTACTTCGTAGACAAATCAGTCTGGATCTTCGGTGGTGACGGTTGGGCCTACGACATCGGTTACGGCGGCCTCGACCACGTTGTTGCCTCCGGCCGTAACGTCAACATCCTGGTTGTTGATACTGAAGTATACTCCAACACCGGCGGCCAGGCTTCCAAAGCCACTCCAATCGGTGCGGTTGCAAAATTCGCCAATGCGGGCATGCGTTTAACCAAGAAAAACCTCGGCTTCATGTGCATGAGTTACGGTTATGTCTATGTCGCTTCTATCGCGATGGGCGCAAACCGCGCTCAGACCCTGAAAGCCTTCCAGGAAGCGGAAGCCTATGACGGCCCGTCAATCATCCTGGCCTACGCTCCGTGTATCGCTCACGGTATCAACATGATGAAGACTCAGGTTGAAGAAAAACGCGCTGTTGACTGCGGTTACTGGCCGTTGTACCGCTACAACCCGACTCAAGAAAAACCGTTCACCTGGGAATGTAAAGAGCCTACCGGCGATTTCCAGGAGTTCATCCGCAGCGAACGTCGCTATACAACGCTGCTTAAGACTGCCCCGACCGAAGCCGAGTCATTGTTTGCCAAGGCTGAAGAAGACGCCAAGCGGCGCATGGCATTCTACAAGAACATGGGCGAGATCATGTAATCTCAACCCGGTTCAAATAGACCAAAATCAAGGCCCGTCACTGCGACGG
This sequence comes from Victivallales bacterium, assembly GCA_963678305.2. Lineage (GTDB taxonomy): Bacteria > Verrucomicrobiota > Lentisphaeria > Victivallales > Victivallaceae. Next base: position 103,617 of record CAXXVV010000015.1, on the reverse strand, counting down.
GCCTTTTTTTTATCCTTTTTACATGCACCTTAACATCCTGACATTTCATACTCAATATATTACGATAATGCCTTTTTTAAACCACTAGTTTTTAAACTACATGGTAATTTATTATCATAACTGTAGAACCTTATGCAAAAATTGCATAAAATATGCATTTATTATTAAAATACTATTGACTTTTGCATAGGTACCATGTATAATTGATAGTGTGATAAAAATAAACAGGAATGATAAAATGGTAAAAACCAGACAACCCAAACGAATGAGCGACGCAAACGTACTGGCCCTGGTTGCATCTCATGCCAAAGTTTCGGCCGGAACCGTCAGCCGGGTATTCAACAACAGCGAACTGATTTCATTAGATACCAGAAGCCGGGTCCTGGAGGCGGCCCGAGAGCTGGGTTTCAGGCCCCGCGTTCGAGTCAGGAACAAACAAATCGCCCTGATCACTGAACCACCATGGAAAACAGTCATGGGCGGATACGTCAACACCGTCACTCAATATATTTGCTACGCCCTGTCCCGGGTCAATGCGGATATCACAATGATCACAGAGGACCGGATCGACAACCTGACCGACAGTTGGTTCGACGGTATAATCGGAATCGCCTGGGAAGACCGTACTATCGACTTACTTAAAGAGATGAAAAATCTGCCGATCGTCTGGCTCAGTGATAACTGGAGCAAATATTTTCACACGGTTTATCTTAATGCCGAAGAGACTGGAAAACTGGCAGGGGATTATCTGGTCAGCAAAGGACATCAGCGTATTGCAGTAATCCATGAGTCAGATTACACCGGGATAAACCGGGCCAATGGAGTCGGGCTGGCATTGCAAAAAGCCGGCAATGACCCTAAAACAAATCTTTTGACAATAGATGACACAGTCCCGCTGCATCTGGCGGTAAAACAGGTGATCGATTCCGGCTGCACCGCGGTCTGGGTCACCGGAGAAGATATGAAAGTAATTGAAGTAAACTGGATAATCCAGGAACTGGCCGGGAAAAAAATTCCACAGGACATTTCCATTATGGGGTTTGAAAATCCCGGAGTATCCGAGTTTCAGCGCCCATCCCTGACGACAGTGGCAAGCCCATTGCGGGAAATGGCGGAAAAAGCGGTTGATATTGTTTTAAGCGGCGAATCACGCAAGCATAAAAAAGTCAAAATGGAAGTCCAGCTGATTGAACGAAATTCAGTCATAAATATTTAAAAGCATTTTGAAAAAGGTCAGGTACAAAAGCCTGATTGACAACTGATAATTTTTACAATAATAAAACTTAAATCCCGGAAAAGAAAATGCATCCAGTTAAAAAAGGTTTGATCATTACAGTTGCCGTACTGGCGTTCACGTCCCTCCTGGCGGACAAACTTCCACTCAATAAAGGACAAGTCGTCAAGAAAGGTTCAGCCAGGGTTGAGTTTGAATCGGGCTCCATAAAACTCAAATTTGACGATCCCGGTTGGGAATCAGGCATTAAAATCATGCCTCCGACCGGGAAAAAACAATGGGATATGAGAGATTGGAAAGTACTGGCAGCCGATGTTGAGAACCTCAGCAAAGACAAACAGCTTAGACTGGTGATGTTTATTTATGCCAAAGACGTCCGGACCGGAAAAAAGCGTCATGCAAAAACCGGACTGGCAGTTAATCCCGGAGAAAAACGCACGTTTAAATTACTGATCCCGCATCGTAGCATTTATGGTGCGCCCAAAGGCATCCCGGGGCCAAGAGTACTTGACTCAGATCGGATTGACTCCATCGAGATTTATCAGGAATGGACCTTTGAAGGCAAAGCTGAAGATTTGGTAAATTGTAAAATATCCAATCTCAGGCTCGAAGACCGGATTAAAAAAGACACCAAAACTGTTCCGGAAGATAAATTCTTTCCGTTCATCGATAAATTCGGACAATACATCCATCAGGACTGGCCCGAGAAGATCCACTCGGTTGCTGATCTGAAGCTGAAACATCAACAGGAACTCAGGGAACTGGCAAACGCCAAACGTCCGGCCGCCTGGAACCGTTTCGGTGGCTGGAAAAATGGTCCGCAACTGAAAGCAACCGGAAATTTCCGGGTAGAAAAATACAAGGGCAAATGGTACTTTGTCGATCCGGACGGTAAACTGTTTTTCTCACACGGAATCGACGTACTCTATACCCACACTGACGCGACCAGGACAAAATCACATGACAAGTGGTTCGAGTCCACGCCCCCGAAATCAGGGCAGCTGGCGTTTACCGACACCAATCTTCAGTTGAAATACGGCAAAAAGGATTATGCCACGGATTTCTATAGTAATCTGACAAAGCGACTGGAGTACTGGGGCTTCAACACGATCGGCAACTGGGGAAACAAGGATTTTATCGCGATGAGGTCCATGCCGTACACCATGCAGTTGACCGATTACAACCGGCAACTACCGAGGATATCCGGCAGCAAGCTGAAATTCTACGATGTTTTCGACCCGAAATATATCGATGGCATGAAAAATCTGATTGATAATGCCGCCAAAAAGAATCCTATGGTAAAAGTATCCCTGACCGATCCGCTGTGCATCGGCTATTTCATCGATAACGAACTGAATTTCGGCAATCGCAGAGCCTATGATCTAATAAAGGCAATCATTAAAAGCCCGGCAAACCAGGCAATAAAGCAGGAATATATCAAAGACTTGAAAACAAAATACCAGACCATTGACAAGCTGAACGCGGCCTGGAAAACTCAATACACCGACTGGCAGACTTTACTGGCAACCCGGAAACTGCCTAAATTCAACGAAATCAGCCGGACCGATGCCAGAATCTTTATGCGAAAATGCATCGATCAATATTTCAGGTTATGTCGTGACGCGATAAAATCAAAAGCTCCGAACAGGCTTTACCTCGGTTGCCGCTTTATCGGCACCGATGCAATCAAACCGGTGCTATATGAAGCAAGTAAAAAATATTGCGATGTGCTGACCGTCAACATCTACGCACACAGCGCCGCCAACTTCGATACTCCCGGGTTCCCGGATATGCCGGTACTGATCGGAGAATTCCATTTCGGAATATATGATCGCGGCATGTTCTCACCCGGACTGTGTCCGGCGGGTCTGACCCAGCAGGATCGCGCCCTGGCCTATACCAGATTTCTCCAGGGGGCGCTGATCAATCCGCGGATCGTCGGCACCCACTGGTTCCAATTCCGGGATCAACCCTTGACCGGCCGCTGGGATGGTGAGGGATACGCCATAGGTTTTGTCGATGTAGCCGACACTCCATACCGGGAAATGATCGAGGCATCGCGCAAAGTCGGAAAAAATATGTACAGTTATCGTTTTAATGGAACTTTAAAAAACAAAATGAGGTAAGAACCATGAAAACCCAAAGGATCTGTCGTTTCACACTAATTGAACTCCTCGTCGTGATCGCCATCATCGCCATTCTGGCGTCGATGTTGCTGCCGGCATTGAACAGTGCCCGCGCCAAGGCAAAAGACATAACCTGCCTGAACAACCAGAGGCAAATCGGTACCTATATGGCGGCGTATGTCGATATGAATGACGGGAAATTTCCCAAATTCCAGGGAAACTTGAGTGCGTATAACATTGCCTGGGGCGGCAAGGGCACCTGGCAGGACGCCCTCTATTATATCTCAACCAATACCGATTTTATGAATTTTCGTCACTACGACATCGGCAGACCTTCGGAGCGCCCGGAGGATCGCGGCACCAATCGCCCGAAAACTATTTTTGGTTGTCCTTCTCAAGTATCCAAGCAGGTGTTCAACAAAGGCGGGGTCAGCCGACACTACGCCATGAACAGCTTTCACAGCAATATGAGTTACAGCTGGGTAAAAGGTTATACTTTCAAAGTAGACAAAATAAAAGGACCGTCTGATCGAATGATCGTCATGGACATAGACCGAATCACAACCGGCGATACCAACCTGATTGAGATCGGCAGTTATACGCACATCAACTCCAACGGCGGCAACTGGCGGCATAACAACAGCAGAGGAGCAAATATCCTCTTTGTTGACGGTCATACGGAAAGCAGACTCTGGTCTGCGATCCCCGACTATAATGCCCCCATCGGCCAGGGTTCCCGCCTGTTCGACCCCGACGGCTTCTGGTGTGACTGGAGATGACACCCCAGCCTGAATAGAACAGCCTGCTAAAAGAGATCGCCCCCGAGCCCGTCAACACGACGGGCCTTTTTTTGCCCATAACCCAGCAAAAGATTTCAGAAACGGAAACAACCGTTTGGCTTTTTCCGGCTTAAAGGGTCAAATCGCCGATCTTTACATTTTCGTCCGGCCCCTTGTAGCGCTGGTATTTTTCCGGGTTTGACACCTTTTTCTTACCGAAATTGATCGCCTGGACCGGACAGAAGTTGTAGCACCTGAAACACAGCAGGCAGTCATCGCGCCTGGTCAAATCTGAATGGTCGGCATCGAATGAAATACTGCCGGTTGGACAGTATCTTTCACACAAACCGCAACCGGTACAGCGCTCCGCTAGAAATTGAAAATTACGCAGCAGTTTTGATTTGTTTTTCCTAAAGAAATAACGCTGGATACGACCGGGTACGGACATAAAAATACTGGTTCCCGCCAAATGCCGGTCTTTCGCCGTAATCATATCCGCCGCGCGGTTGATTTTTTTCAACGCTTTGTTTTTAATTTTGGCAAGTTTTTTACCGGCAGCCGGTTTTGATAACGAGAAAGGCAGCATCGCGACATTGAAATTGGTCGTGATATTGAACTGGAAACTAAATCTGAAATCATAACCTCTAGCGGCAAGCTCTTGTTGGAAAAAACTGCTGGCATCACCTGAAAACGCGGCCTGGGTGCAGAATGCGCCAAAGATTTTATTTTCAGATGCCGGCAGATTTTTAACGAAGGACATCATATTATCGGGCAAGTCAGAACCGTAAACCGGATAGCCGATCAAAATACAATCTGCCCGTTCTATCCGGGCGGCAACTGCTTCACCATCCTTCATCGATTCATTTTCCAGCGAAACCATATCAACCACATGGTCACGCAGTTCAAGTGCTTTTTTCAATTCGGAAGCTACCCACCATGTATTACCGGTCCCGCTGAAAAAAAATATCACGATATCCATTTTATCTTCTCCGTTCTGCGGTTGAAAGCAAATCGCTATTGACAATAATCAGCCCCCTAGGTTCAGGGTTAAATTAAAAATACAGGGTATGATCCGACAAATCAAACGTTAATAATGACTTTTTCCCGACATTCGGAGCAGCATATACCCATTTTTGAGGACAATAGAAAATGTCATTTACTATTGATATTAAAATATGACTCGGTTACCTGTAAATTTCTTTTTCAAAAAATCATCAGAGATATGAATATTAAAAATAGCCGGAGAATCTTCTATTGATTAGCACTCATGGTAAGATATAATAATTTATCACTGTGAAAGTTTTTTACTGTTAATGCTTTTTTATCAATTATATCTTTAACATACATACTCATTTATAAAAACAATTTTTTCACCTTCTAATTATAAGCAATATTTAGGACAATAATAATTATTTTGAAAACAGATATTTGATTTTCCCTAAAGATGATGCAATATTCTTTCAATAAATTTGATGTCACAAACTCAACTCCACAAAGAGGAAGTTATGGACAATAACAATTTCATTGCAGTAAGATCTCTTTCAATATCTGGATACAGAAGTTTTGGTAAAAACACTCAGAGATTTGAACAGTTTTCAAAAGTAAACTTGTTTATTGGTAAAAATAACTGTGGAAAGTCCAATGTATTAAGATTTATCAATGACATATATCAACATTTAACAGCAAACAATAAAATCTCTCTTGACAGGCTTGATAATCATATTCCGTCAAATGCAACATTTCAATTTGGTATATCTTTTTCACTTGAAGAGGATAATAAAATATTCTCTTTAGAAGAATTTTCTCACATCTCCGAAAAGATCGATTCAAATATATACAAAAAAACTATTCTCGAAATTTTTTCAAACAAAGCTAAAATTGATGACACCCTTGATACTTGGTTTGAATTTGGTTTTGATAAAAAACTCGTAAATTCAAGCTGGATTGAAGCCCTCTCAATGATTCAAGACCATGATATGCGCAATCTTTGGACTCAATTAACTAGGGCATCAGGAGGAAACCGACATATTAGTTGGGAACCTGAGACATTATCTCGGATTACTCCGCGCTTAATACCAATTAATAGCGTAATGATACCAGCAATAAGAAAAGTGGGAGAAAAAGGTTCTGTATCTGAATGCTTCAGTGGAGAAGGTATTATTGAAAAGTTAGTCAAACTTCAAAATCCTGATGTGCATAGTCAAAATGATCGAAAAAAATTTGATCTTATAAACCATTTTCTTCAAAGTGTCACGGATAATAGTAACGCAAAGATTGAGATTCCTCATGATAGAGACACCATTCTTGTTCACATGGACGGGAAAACTCTCCCTCTTGAATCACTAGGAACCGGTATTCATGAAGTAATCATATTAGCTTCAGCAGCAACAATTCTTGACGAAACGGTAATATGCATGGAAGAACCGGAACTTCATTTGAATCCCATTTTACAAAAAAAATTGATTCGCTATCTGCTTGATAAGACGAGTAACCAATATTTTATAACAACACATTCCTCCGCCTTCCTTGACTCTCCTGGAGCAGAAACTTATCACATATCGCTTAAAAATGGAGAATCAATAATTCAAAGAGCTTCATCAGATAATCATAGGTCAGAAATATGTCGAGATCTAGGATACCAACCTTCCGATCTTCTTCAAGCAAATTGTGTTATATGGGTAGAGGGACCATCTGATCGAATATATATTAATTATTGGTTGAATGAACTTGATTCTTCTCTAACAGAAGGGATACACTACTCGATTATGTTTTATGGAGGTAGATTAATATCACACTTATCTGGAAATGATATTGATGAATCCACAAGAGATTTTATTTCCTTAAGAAGGTTAAATAGGCGTAGCGTTATTGTCATTGATAGTGACAAAGATAAATCTACGACTAGAATAAACACAACAAAAAAACGTCTTAAAGATGAATTTGACAAAGGTCCAGGATACGCCTGGATAACAAAAGGGCGAGAAATTGAGAATTATTTACCTGTCGAAGAAATAAAAAAAGCATTAAATAAATGTCATCCAGATGCACAACTTATGTCAAAATTTGGCACCTATGACAATACATTAACAATTAAATCAAAATGCGGGAAAAAAACTCAAGGATCAAAAGTTAACACCGCAAAACATATCACTAAAAATGGAGCCCCCGACTTTTCTGTATTAGACTTAAAAAGCCAACTTAACAAACTAATAAAATTTATTAACGAGTCCAATCAATAGAATGTTATAACTAAATATTGTTTTTGATTCAGTAATACCTAAAATTGAAAGTCCAATGATCGCAGTTCTCCCCGTCTTTAAAGAGTTGTGTGAAATAATTCTTTATGCCGAAGAAACAAACTTATCTACAAACAGGAGCATTTACATAAAAAAACTCCGGGAGTTACTCCGGAGTTTCAATCGAAGTTCAGGGTTTCCTGCTGGTTACTGGAAACTGTCAACTGGAAACTTATTTAGGATACTTAACTTTGGCTTTGATTGTCACTTTCTGGCCCTTTTTGACTTGGATTTTCTGGGACGCATTAGTGCCAATAGATACTTTTATCGCATTTTTGCCGGTCCTGGCGTCTTTGACTATTTTACCGCGAGTCGACCAATGGGCGGGTTTTCCTTTGGCGTCAAGCTCTTCAAATCCGGGATTCTTCAATTCCGCTCCGGTAATTTCCACGTCATCATATAAAACATAGATCGGGGTACTGCTCTTGTTTCCTTTGGCCCGCCACCACAGACCGCACAGTTTGACGACAACTTCGCCATCTTGCCGGGGCGTAAAATCGACCACATAATCTTCCCATTTATCAGTCGTCAATGGTTTTGAGGAAGAATAAAGATTGTAATTTTTCCGGTCTTTCAGCCAGCCGGAAACATGCATACTCTTGCCAGGTTTCAGGACGTTTTTATTGGTGGGATCAGATACGTCGATCCTGGCCTTTCTGGAATTCTCCGGAATAACCTTGATTACTTTGTCAGCGGCAAAAGCGGTAAATGCAACACCGGCGGCGAGAATGGAAGTCATGACAGTGCGGGTTTTCATTTTGCTGCTCCTTAAATTGTTTTGCTGTTTTACGGATAATAATAAAGATAACATCAATCTGCGATAATGCAAAAAAATTCTGACTGACAAACCGCCTATAAAAATAAAGCATCATGTAATTTATTAAATCTATATATGCGCCTTATTACAAACACCATACGAATAATAAAACAAACCAGCAACAAAAAGCCCTCATACCGTTTCGGCATGAGGGCTTGAATTTATATGCAACGATTTACTGTATTAACAGCAGGAACACTTGCAGAAATGAGCTTTGATCTTTTCGACCACAGCTTCCGGGGTGAACCCGAAGTTTTCGGCCAGGACCGCATACGGAGCCGAGGCGCCGAAATGGTCGATACCGATTGACAGGCCGCAGCGGCCAACATATTTAGCCCAGCCCATGGTTGAGGCGGCTTCGATTGATACGCACTTTTTGTCAGCCGGAATAACAGAGGCTTTGTATTCATCACTCTGGGCTTCGAAGAGCTCCCATGACGGCATGGAAACAACACGAACTTTGCAGCCGTTTTCACGGATGATCTTAGCCGCGTCAAGCGCCAGATTGACTTCAGACCCGGTCGCGATCATAACCAGGTCAAAATCTTCCTGGTCGTCAAGCACGTAAGCGCCTTTGGCCACATCGACCTTATCGCGCTGTTCAGCCGGGATAGGCTCAAGATTCTGGCGGGTCAGCAGCAGCATGACCGGACCGTCAGCCTTGAGAGCGGCGGCCCAGGCGTGAGCAACTTCGGTCGCCTCCGCCGGACGGATTACGGTAACGCCGGGCAGAGAACGGTACATCGCGATCTGTTCGATCGGTTCATGGGTCGGGCCGTCTTCGCCAACATAGAACGAATCATGCGTGAAAACATAGATTTCATGCAGTTTCTGGATCGCGGCCAGACGAATAGCCGGTTTCATGTAATCGGAGAAGACAAAGAAAGTAGAGGTATACGGGATCAGGCCGCCGTTGATGGCCATACCGTTACCGCACATACCCATTGCAAGTTCACGAACGCCGAAATGGAAGTTGCAGCCGCCGCGGTTGTCCGCGGTAAAGCTTTCACCGCCTTTGATATCGGTTTTGGTGGACGGGGCCAGATCGGCCGCGCCGCCGACAAGACTAGGAACGAGTTCAACGGCTTTCTGGAGGATAGTACCGCCGGAAGCACGGGTGGCAACCGCTTTGTCAAGCGGAGCTGCCGCCAGAAGTTCTTCAAGAATATTTTCCGGAACTTCTTTTCTGAACATTTTTGCAGCTAATGCAGCGCCTTCCGGATTGGCAACTTTGAACGCTTCGTGCCTGGCATCCCATTTGGCGGCTTCAGCTTCAAGTTCGGCAATTCTGGCTTCCATCATCGCGGTAACTTCCGGCAGGACGGTAAACGGAGCATCCGGCATACCGAGAGCTTTTTTGGTGGCTACGACTTCGTCTTCGCCAAGTGGTTCGCCGTGAGCAGAAGCTTTACCTTGTTTATTCGGGGAGCCGAAACCAATCTGGGTTTTACCAACGATCAGAGTCGGACGACCATCAGAAACGACTGCTTCAGCAAAAGCGGCGTCGACTTTTTCAATATCATTGGCATTGTCACAATGAATAACACGCCAATTGTATGACTCAAAACGTTTAGCGACATCTTCGCTGAACGCAAGATTGGTGGAACCTTCAATCGTAATCGAATTGTCATCGTAGAAACAGATGACATTATCAAGTTTCAAATGTCCGGCCAGAGACGCTGCCTCAGCGGTGGTACCTTCCATCATACAGCCATCGCCGCTGAACGCGAAATAACGGTTGTTGAGCAGATCGGTTTTATCAAGTCCGGTTTTCGCGGCCAAATATTTGTCAGCCATCGCCATACCGATCGCGCCGCCGAAACCGCTGCCAAGGGGACCGGTGGTAATTTCAACACCGTCAGTATGACCAAGTTCCGGATGCCCCGGAGTCAGGCTGCCCCACTGGCGAAACTGTGAAAGTTCTTCCATTGAAAGGCCATAGCCATAAAGATGCAGTAAAGAGTAAAGCAGCATTGAACCGTGTCCGGCGGACAGGATGAAACGGTCACGACCGACCCAACCCGGATTTTTCGGATTATGACGCAGGTATTTGTGCCAGAGGACGACAGCGGCATCGGCACAGCCCATCGGCATGCCGGGATGCCCGGATTTTGCTTTCTGAATTGCTTCAGCGGACAGGACGCGGATAGTGTCAGCGGCCAGTTTCAGTTGTTTTACATCCATGAGAATGTATTCTCCTTTTCGTTTTATCCTTGCGAATAGAGTACTTTCACATGAAAGTCAGAGCTGCCGTTCACGTGCAGTTCTAAACTTTAATGCGCAACTCGTTACGCAAAAATTGTATTATGAACCCTTTTAAAATAAAAATGCTTTTTTTTAAATAAACAGACTTGATAAAATAGTTTGAAAATGTATTTTTACAAGTTCAATGTATATAAATTTAACCAAGAAATAACGGAGCATCATGGCGGCTGAACGCTTTATCACGTCCACAATGAATAAAAAGGACAGTGTCAGCGATGAGACATTACGGCCTCAAAACTTTTCCGATTTTCCGGGACAGGAAAGTGTCAAGGAGCGCCTCGAACTATTTGTCAAAGCCGCCAGAGATCGTAACGAACCGCTTGGACATCTGCTGTTAAGCGGCCCGCCCGGACTTGGTAAAACAACCCTGGCCTACATTATCGCCAATGAAAAAGGCGCATCGATAAAATCCTCTAGCGGGCCGGTCATCGAAAAACCCGGCGACCTGGCCGGATTGCTAACCTCCATGCAGGACGGCGACATTCTTTTTATCGACGAGATACACCGATTGAATACCACGGTCGAAGAATATTTATATAGCGCAATGGAAGATTTTTTCATCGACATCATGCTTGATCAGGGACCTGGCGCCAGATCCGTCCGCTTGAATGTACCGCGATTCACTCTGATCGGAGCCACTACCAGGCAAGGCATGCTGTCCGCGCCTTTACGCTCAAGATTCGCGCTTTCATGCCGTCTTGACTATTATGACAAACCACCATTAACCAAAATCCTCAAACGCTCCTCCGGAATCCTGAAAATCCAATTGGACGATGACGGCGCCGACGAATTGGCGGGAAGATGCCGGGGAACTCCGCGTATCGCCAACAATCTATTGTGCTGGGCCCGCGACTATGCCCAGGTTAAAGCGAATGGAATTATCGACCAGGCCGTGGCGTCTTCCGCACTGGAAATGCTTCAGATCGACGGCGACGGCCTGGACGAAATGGACAACCGTATACTTGAAGTTATAATTCATAATTATCGTGGCGGACCGGTCGGGATCAAGACTATTTCCGTCGCTGTCGGCGAAGAAGAGGGAACGATCGAAGAGGTATATGAACCGTTCCTGATCCAGGAAGGGTATCTGATGCGTACCCCGCAAGGACGTCGTGCCACCGCCAAGGCCTGGAAACGCTTCGGAATCGATGCACCGGCCAACGGAAACGACGGCAAACCACACCCGGATCTGTTTGATGAAATGTTTTAACATATTATTAATAAATAATTGGATTGAAGGGAAAAAATGCATTGGATTGACTGGTTAATCGTAGTGGCGCCTTTATTGGTGGTAATTTGCATCGGGTACAGAACTCAGAAATACGTACACGGAGTCTCTGATTTTCTGTCGGCGGGGCGCGTAGCCGGACGTTATGTTGTGGCGGTTTCCAACGGTGAAGCAGCCATGGGGCTGATAAGCCTGTGCGCCATGTTTGAGATGTACTATAAATGCGGTTTTGCAATCAGTTTCTGGAATCAGGTAAGCATCCCGATTGGAATGTTCCTGGGACTTTCCGGGTATTGTATTTACCGTTTCCGGGAAACCAGGGCTATGACAATCGGCCAGTTTTTCGAGATCCGCTACAGCAAATCCTTCCGTATCTTCGCCGCGGTTCTGCAATCAACCTCCGGCGTAATAAATTACGCGATCTTCCCGGCAGTCGGAGCTCGATTCCTGATCTATTATTGCGGTCTGCCTCTGACAATCAATATCGGCGGCTGGCAATTCCCGACTTTCGCCCTGGTCATGATGTGCTTTCTGTCTCTTGCGGTATTGATCGTCTGGTTTGGCGGTCAGATCACCATCATGGTTACCGACTGTGTACAAGGTATTTTAAGCTATCCGCTCTATGTTGTCGTAGTACTTTTCATTATTCTGACCTTTTCCTGGAGCAAAGAAATGGCTCCGACCCTGCTTGACCGCCCAAAAGGCATGAGTATGCTTAATCCTTATGATATTGAAAAGCTGCGTGTATTCAATATATTTTACGTTTTTGTCGGGATTTTTTCAGGCATCATCAACCGTATGGCCTGGTCCGGCACCCAGGGCTACAACTCCGCGGCAGCTACCCCACACGAACAGAAAATGGGCGGCGTTCTCGGAACCTGGCGCTCCGGTTTTTCCGTAATGATGTATATCCTGCTGGCAATCGCCGCATATACTTACCTGAACCATGTCGACTTCAAAAAAGGCGCTACCTCCGTCCGCAAAGAACTTGCAGTCAAGGCTATGAAAGATGTGGCTCCCGAGGCAAAATATGATGCCGTCAGGGCTGAAGTCAAAGATTATATAAATACCGGTAAAATTTCCCCGTCCCTGAAAACCAGGCTCGCCAAAAGCGATTACAAGCTGCCGACTGAAACCGGCTATACCCAGGTCAATCGTGAACAAATTAGAAATCTGTCCGTTGCGGCTCTTAAAGCAGAGGATAAATCAAAAGCGCAGGTATACAACACAATTTTCGGTCAAATGCTCGTGCCAATGTCGGTCAGAAGCTTCCTGCCGATCGGGATTACCGGGGTCTTCTGCGCAATCATGATCTTCCTGCTGGTCAGTACCGATACGACCTACATGCACTCCTGGGGCAGTATTATCGTTCAGGACGTGATTCTGCCGTTCAAGACAAAACCATTTACCCCGAAGCAACAGCTCAACCTGCTTCGCGTCATCATCGCATGCGTCGCGGTAATTGCGTTTTTGTTCTCGTTCTTCTTCGGTCAGGTCGACTATATCATAATGTTCTTTGTGATAACCGGAGCCATCTGGCTTGGCGGCGCCGGGCCGTGCATTGTTTTCGGTCTCTATTGGAAACGCGGTACCGTCTATGGTGCATTCGCGGCTCTTGCGACCGGTTCAATCCTGGCAGTAAGCGGTTTTGTCGCCCAGAAAAAGTGGGTTGACGTGATTTATCCCAAACTGGTTGAATGGCAGATGGTAGACTCTTTGCAATCTATTCTTTCAACGATCACCGCTCCATTCGGAACTTTTATCGTCTGGAAAGTAACTCCGGACAGGTTCCCGATCAACTCCCAGGAAATTTATTTTATCACAATGCTCATAGCGATCACTCTTTACGTAAGCCTTTCACTGCTTACTTGTAAGGAGCCGTTCAACATGGATCGTATGCTGCACCGCGGCAAATATCATCGCGAGGGAGAAGTTTTTGAAAAACCGCCATGGAGCGTCAGAAATTTCCTGCCGCGTATCCTCGGCATTGACTCTCAATACTCGAAATGGGACAAAGCTCTGGCCTGGTCGGTATTTATCTGGACTTTTGTTATCCACTTCTGCGCCTTCCTGACAATCGTCATCTGGAACCTGTTTTATGAATGGCCTCAGCACTGGTGGGCTAACTGGTTCCTGTTCAACAACCTGATCCTGGTTGGTATCGTCGGGGCCATATCAACCGTATGGTTCACCATCGGCGGCACGTGGGACTTATGTCGACTCTTTAAAAGACTGGAAGCAAAAGAAACCAACTTGCACGATGACGGCCGTGTAATCGGCCATGTTTCGGCCGAAGACATTGATTTGATAGAAAAAGTTGATCATATTCACATTGAAGACGGCCGCGAGAAGGGCGAAAAAGTCGAACCGAATAAGGATCAATAATTGTTCTGACAATACAGGCGGGTTGATGCCTTTTCCATTATGATAGCAGTGAATCGGCACAACCCTTATCTATATGAGAAAATTTAACATATCTAATTATCATGCAACAAAAAAGGAAAAAAAGCTATGAGTTGGATTGACTGGGTAATCGTCTGTATACCATTGATGATGGTAATCGGAATCGGGATCAAAAGCCAGAAATACATTAAAGGCGTAGCGGACTTCCTGACCGCGGGACGTGTCGCCGGGCGTTATGTCGTCTGTGTCGCCGCCGGTGAAGCCGGTATGGGCCTGATCAGTCTGGTGGCGATCTATGAAGCCATGTATAATTCAGGCTTTGCCTACAACTTCTGGCAGCAGATTGTGCTGCCTATCGGGATGATCATGGGTTTGACCGGTTACTGCACTTACCGCTTCCGTGAAACCAGGGCCATGACAATGGGCCAGTTTCTGGAAATCCGATACAGCCGTAAATTTCGTATTCTGGCAGCATGTCTGCAATCCTGTTCCGGTGTTTTGAACTATGCCTTGTTCCCGGCTGTCGGCGCCCGCTTTCTTATCTACTTCTGCGACATCCCGGTTTACGTCAATATCGCCGGCTGGATGGTCCCGTCATTTGCACTGGTCATGGCGTTCTTCCTTTCTCTGGCTGTTTTTGTCGCCTGTATGGGCGGTCAAATAACAATCATGGTAACCGACTGTGTTCAAGGGCTTTTGAGTTATCCTATGTATGCAATCATCGTCGGTTATATCATCTGGCGTTTTTCATGGTTTAATGAATTAGCCCCTACCCTGCTGGATCGTCCTCCCGGCAAAAGCATGCTGAATCCGTTTGACATCAGTAGACTGCGTGACTTCAACCTGTTCTACGTTGCGGTCGGGGTTTTCGGCAGTATCCTCGGACGAATGAGCTGGTCCGGGTCTCAAGGATATAACGCCGCGGCCAAAAATGCTCACGAGCAAAAAATGGGGGGGATTCTGGGAACCTGGCGTCTGGGCTTCTCCCAGATGATGTATGTTCTGTTAGCGGTTGTCGCTTTCACCTACTTAAATAACAAAATGTTCAAGTCTGGTCCTCACGGAGCCGACGCCTGCCGCGCCGCCCTGGCCCAAAAGGTTTTTGATGATATCGCCCCGGACAAAAAGTTTGATGAACTGCGAACCGAATACAGGCAATATCTCGCGACCGGAAAGATCGGCCCCGGACTGCAGCAGAAACTTGACGCTGCGCCTTCACCGGTTAGAGTCAAAGCCAGTGGTCAACCCACAACTAAAAAGCCAGTTGATAAAGAACCTATGCTGACAGTCGGAAAAAAAGCGCTGCTTGCCGTTTCACCGAAAGAAGCTCAGGTATTCGGCACCATATTCGGCCAGATGCGAGTTCCGATGGCGATCAAGTATATTTTACCGACCGGCTTGCTTGGAATATTCTGTGCTCTATGCATCTTCTTGATGATCTCCACCGATACGACCTACCTGCACAGTTGGGGCAGCATCATTGTTCAGGACATCATCCTGCCGTTGCGTGGAGGAAAGCCGTTTACTCCGGTTCAGCAGATCCGTTTGCTGCGTATCCTTGTCGCATCAGTCGCTGCTTTCGCGTTCTTTTTCAGTCTGTTTTTCGGGCAAGTCGATTATATCCTGATGTTTTTCGCCATTACCGGCGCAATCTGGACCGGCGGTGCCGGGGTTGTTATTGTTGGCGGACTTTACTGGAAACGCGGCACCACCGCCGCGGCATTCTCGGCTCTGATCGTCGGTTCCGGTATCGCGACCACCGGAGCAATCTGCCAGAGTCTCTGGGCCAGCACCATTTATCCATATCTTGAAAGAAGCGGCAATCTCGGCTGGTTCACACAATATATTGAAGCGGCCTCCGGACCATTTGAACCATATATTTTATGGCGGGTAACCCCGACAAAATTCCCGATCAACTCTCAGGAACTCCTGCTCAGCAGCATGCTCCTGTCAATCTCCATATACGCCTTGATTTCTCTACTGAGCAGAAAAGACGCGTTCAATATGGACCGGATGCTCCACCGCGGCAAATACCAGGTTGAAGGTAAAAAGATCGAACACGGCGTCAAAAGCATCAAAGACTTCTTCCGCAAAGTCATTGGTATCAATGATGAATATACTACCGGCGACAAAGTTATTGCATGGTCAGTATTTATCTGGTCCTTCGGCATCATGTTCCTTGGATTCTTTGCCGGTTCAGCCATTTGGGCCTATTTCGCAAAATGGACCCCGGAAGCATGGGCAAACTATTTCTTCATCCGACAGTTTCTTCTCGGCGGAGTCGTCGCGGTTATCTCGACCTTCTGGTTCAGCTGGGGCGGGACCCGCGACCTGATTCGCATGTTCCGCGCCCTGGATGAGAAAGAAGTCAATATCCATGACGACGGCCGTGTTATCGGTCACGTATCGGCCGGCGACGTCGAACTGATCGAAAAGGTCGAACACGTTCATCTTGATGATGGTCGTGAGGGTGAAGCCCAGGAAAATGCCGAGGCTGCTCCAAAGAAAGACGAAGAAAAATAATGGCGGAAAGTCCCTCTGCCATAGTTGTTGCATATAACGGCAGCACGCATCCGGATGCGTCAAGAGCTTATGACAAGCTTGAGGCGCATATCCGGGAAAAATATCCTGACGCGGCGCTTAGCCGCGTTTTTCTTTCAGAAAAGATACTTGAAAAAGTAACCGACGAAACGGTTGACTCTCTATCCGGGACACTGGAAAAACTGGCGTTGGAAAAATATCAGGCTGTCTCAATCCTTCCCGGCATGGTATTTGCCGGTGAAACCTATGTTATGATGATGATGCCTTTAATGGTTTTCGGGGAAGTTTTCAGCGGCGGCGTTTCGCTCTACCGGCCATTGCTCGATTGGGAATTTGATTGCCGGACATTTGCTCAAACCATGCTTGAGGAGATGTCTGAAGAGCTTAAAAAACATGATAAGCTGATCCTGGTGAGCCACTCCGCGCATCCGACCCTGGAAACGCTTGAACAGGAATTTAACAAGCTGAATGACAATATTTTGTTCGTCACCCTTGATGAGTTGGACGATCTCAACTCGGTACGGGAAAAATTGCCTTCCGGTTCCAGGGTGCTTATCCAGCCGTTAATGATAGCAGGTGGGGTCCATGTCCATCGCGACATAAAAGGCAAGCTGGTTTCCACGCTTGAAGCAGACGGTTTTGGATGTACCCCGATTCTCAAAGGATTATGCGAATACGATTCTGTCTGCAAATTGCTTGTAAGTCATATTATCCCCGGTTAGAATAATGCATACCACTCGCTTGACCGGAACAAAAAGTCCTATCCGATAAACTTAAATAATCCCCCTTGCTGATTTATTATTATATAAGTAGTATTTATCAGACCGCTTGACTATTATTTTATCATAACAAATTGATCAACAACAGATTACCCCGCAAAAACCTTTGATTATATTTTAAACATAATCAAAAAATATTCTTAAAAATACTCCACTACTGGACTACAATTTACCGCTAAGCCACTTGCTTTTTCGGCTTCAACATGTATAATAGTTACTTAAACAGCTTTTCATACATGTATAAAAACAAGTTTAAAAGGAGATTGGAATGAGGAAATTATTTTTGCCGCTTACTGTACTGGCATTGTTCGGAGGAAAACTGACTGCAACCGACAAAGAATCTGAAACCGTTAACGTCAAGGCTTTACAAGTGAGACTGGCAGAGCCTGAGTTCAAGATGCCGAAAAGGATATTTACGCCTGAATTTCTTGCGGCCATGAAATCAGGTAAATTTCGCAGTCCGATTTCCGGACATCCCGGTAACGGTAAAAAATGGCTGAACATTCCCGATAAAAAATGGCAAACACTGATTCGCGACTTTGCGGCATTCAGCAGTAAGGGGGGAAATCTGGGTACCGGAGGAAACTCTCCGTTCACCGGCAAATATTATCGCGGCTGCCGTCCGATGACCGAGCAGGAATTTTTGAACAATCCACATCAGGCCACAACCTACAGCGGCCATACGGTCTATGAATATGAAAAAGACATGCCGGCCAATTACAAAGCGAAACCGAACAAAACGGTAAAAATTCCACATTATGACGGCTCTATGTATCCGTATCGTTTCTATATTCCAAAAGGACTTGAAAATGCCACAGCCAAGTATAATTCAAAGCGCAAGGACTGGTACTGCAGCGCCGCTGAAGTATGGGGTGTCAGACTCAATTTTATTATGAATAAAGTTATTCCCGACCTGGCAATGCGGGTAGTTATGGAGAATGATGACAAGGCCTGCCATATCCTGGCGGTGATCATTGACCGTATTGCTGAAGTTTACCCGGCATTGCCGATCTATTCACGCGCCCTGGGTCACGGTTTCGCCAGAAATCGCGCCGGCAACGGATATCTGACCGAAAAAGATTACCATGACATAAAAAATATTTTCTCATATAAGCTGGGTTACAAGCGGCCATACTGGTTCCACGGTATTTATGATTACAATTACGCAAAACTAAATTGGGGAATTTCCGGCTGGACCGATGGAGTTGCGGATCAGACAGGCCTGTTTGCCAAGGTCTATGATTTAATACGTGATCGCAAGCCGACTTTGGCATACAGCAAACAAAAATATGGAGATGAAAAAGCCTGGGACAAAAAAGTCTACAAAAACCTCATCAAAGAAGCGGAATATTTATGTCTGGTCAGCCCCGCTACCCTGGGCAATACAATGTATGGTTATTTGAACGGGGCTCCATATATTGCCATTATGACCGGTAATAAAAAATTGTTTTCTCATTCTCTTTCTCTACTGGAAGTCTACTTCGCCAACAACTGGTTTGCGGACGGCATGCCGACCGATGCGGCATTCAATTATGCCATGATGACCTACGGTCTGATGAACTACCGCTGGATGTTTGAATATTTTGCCGGAATAAAACTGACCGATCGTTTCCCGCTGGGAAAACGCGCATTTGAACTTGGACCGCGCCCGGTCGTCACACTTTACAATGTGGAAAGCAAGCACAGCGACCAACACGCCCGCTTCTTCCGCTCGCGCCGCCCCTGGATGCCGCCGCCGGAACCGGGTAAAATCCCATATGAGAAGCATGAAAAGACCCAGATCTTTCCGACTTATGGAATGAGTGTATTACGCGGCGGGGCTCCTGGTTCAAGACTGGAACTGATCTATGACCACTTGAATACCAGCAATCACGCCCATTTGTCCCGACTTAATTTCCAGTTGTTCTACGAAGGAATTGAACTGCTGCCGGATTTCGGTTATTCCGTCGGTTATATTGATCCAGACAAGGAACCATGGAAAACCATAGAAAAAGATTATCCGTACGAATTCATGGGATCGCCGGAGCCAAGAGATAAATGGGGCCCGTGGCGGCATGCTTACGCAATGGGACCTGAGGCACATTGTACTGCAATGGTCGATTATTACCATCATACCGGCAGTCCGAGTTACTTGTACGGCTATCTGGGCAATGACTCCAGCACAAAGCTCGGTTCGTGGGCGGTTTTCTCCGACGCCGGAGCTAAAACCATTTTCAAGGGCCGGCCCAACTATATTAATACTTTCCGGCGCCAGCTTGTAGTTCTGACCATGCCTAACGGTCGTCCGATTGTCGTTGATATTTTCCGGATTCGCGGCGGAAAGAAACATGATCTGTTCTTCCACGTGGCAAACGAGATGACTTCATCATCTCTCGGCAAAGGAAAAAAACTGTCAGCGCCAAACTTGCAAAAATATCTTGGAGTCCGCCCGAACTATGACAAACTCACAGGAAAAGTAATTCAACATTACGGCCGTGGCGGAGCTTTGATTACCGGCCTTGAATCGCACCCGGTGCCAGATAAGGTGTTCACTATGGATTTCGATATTAAACCGTCAAAACTATTGCCGAAGAATCCTAAAACTCTGGCGCAATACGGAGATTGGCCCAAACTGCTGCACGATGTGCATTTAAAAGTCTGGTCCGATATCAGCGGATCGAAAACCGAAAAGCAGGAAATTATCAGCGCCAAAGGACCATGGTCCGGTATTCTGGAGGAAATTGATCCGAAAACCGGCCGGATAATGCAAGGCTTGAAAATTGTCGGGATGAAAGACGCGATCAGCTATATCATCAGCTCCAGGACCGCGTCCCAACCCGGCCTGATAAGTACCTTTTTCAATGTTCTTGAACCATTCAATCCGTCTCAGAAAAATTTCATCCAAGCTGTCAAAGTCCTCAACGTCAAAAATGAAAAAAACAAAAGCGGATTGCTTTGTGAAATTCAAAGCGCTGCCGGCAACGTTCTGCTGGGAACGACCCTGAAAGGAAGAGAGTACAATAACGCCAAACTCAATATGAAAGCAACTCTAGGCATTGCGTTTGAAAAATCACCGCAAGCGTTAATTTATGACGGTTCTTATCTTAAAACCGCTAATATTGAAATTCAAAGTCAACCTAGCTGGAACATGCAGCTCGAAAGAGTCATTGGAGACTTAACCGGAACGCCGACTGAAAGCGCGCTGATCGTATCCAGCGACACCCCGCTGCCATTGGGAGAAATATATACCGGGCGCTTGATATACCTGAAACATCGCACACCGGGAAAACGCCAGAGTGTATTCACCGTCAAAAAGATTTCTAAACAAGACGGAAATCGCTATCGAATAGATTTAATGTACAATCCCTCGTTTATTCAATATGTATTCAAGGTTGTCAATTATGATCCTGAAAAACCCAATCTGGTGTGGCAGAATTTCGGAACCTTCAAAGGCAATCGTTCCGGCAATCATTACGGTTCGAAAATTCGTTTTCTGAGGTCCGGATTTGAGACAATCATGTCTTCAGGCGGACGTTCAACAATCGAATTTGTTGATACCCCGAAACCGGGACAAATCAAGCAGGAAGATACATTTATTGTTTACACCATTCAACCTGGCGACAAAGTTCTTATGCCTTCGATATTCTCAATAGAACCAGGGACAAAAGTCGGAAGCGCGAACGTCTTTTCAACCGGAAAAGCCAAATTCCGCCTTAAAGGTGGTAAATGGCATGATGTTGCCGCCGGAGAAACTGAAGTAAACATATAATCACGTATATCCTGCCGGAATGAACAACCGGTAAATGCATTTGCCGAATGATGACAATTGCAAAATTAATACAATTGGGACTTTTATGACGCCTGAATTTCGTCATAAGGTCTCAATTATTCCGCACATCACATCCAGGAAAATTACCGGCTCAGCACTTCCCCGCCTTAACAAAACTAAACCATTTAACATTAAACCTTTACAATTTAATTATAGTCAAGCGGTAAGAATATTGACAAAAAGCTTAAGAAGCTTTTTAAAGAATCTCTTTCTGCGCTTTCTGCGACATTTTCCTTTTTTTATTTACAGGTATTGACTTTTTATTTATCGCATTGTATAATATAGTACAATACAATATTATACAATACTAGACAATAGAGACAATACTGAATGCTGACCGAAACAAAATATATTGAAACAGCCAAGAAAATCACTAGAGAAATAGTGTCTCAGGGAATGAGAAGCGGTGACAGGCTGGACCCCGAATATGTTTTACTAAAACGATACAATGTTTCCCGAATGACGCTTCGTCGCAGCCTTGACCTGCTCGAAAAACAGAAGCTGATCCGGAGACAGCGCCCTAAAGGAACATTCGTCGATACCCTGCCCAGTGTGTCATCCTTTGACCGGGAATTCCATGTTCCGCATTTTTTAAAGCGTCGTAATGTCACAATCAATCTGGAGATCTCCGATTGTCATAAAAGTAAAATGATTTTCTGGGAAAAAACTATTCAGTTGTATGAAAAATCCCGTAAAGGAGCCAAAGTAAACCTGTTAAGCATACTGCGATTGAAAGACATCGACAAAGATCAGGCCAATCCTGACGTCATGATCCTTCCGGCCTGGAGCATTCCTCATTATACAAAACGGGGAATGCTCGCTAAACTGGACAGCAAACCTGATTCCAATCTGTTTAACGGCTTTGACGAATCATTCGAGTATGGACTACCTTTCAATAACTCTCCCAAAATGCTGTATCTGAATTGTGATATCGCGGAAAAATTACACCTGCCACCAGAATGTTTTAACGGAACTTTCAGTTCATTCAAAAAATACATGCTGAATATCGCGGGAAAAGAGTCTTTCAAACTTGATGTTTCATCTTCATTTCCCGGATATATCACTGCGGGAGGTGACTTTGACACGCCGGAAGGCCGAATGCAACTACCTGAAAAAGTCTCTGAAGCATTTGAATTTTTTGCGGCATTATATAGGGCTGGAATATATTTAGAGGAAGGATCTCTCTATCGCGGTGAAGCACTGTTGGGTACCCCTTCCGGTTTTGCTCTTAATTTTCTTAAGGAATCTGCTCCGTTTAAAAACAGAAATATTCCAAATATTTTAACTCCGGAATCAATTACCAGATACATTCCGGCCTGTATATGCTTATCTGCTGCAGCGGGAAATAAACCGGAAGTTATTGAATTCGCCGAATTTTTAGCTTCTCCGGTCATCCAGAAGTTGATCGCTAAATGCCAATTCTCATATCCGGCAATTCGTGACTACGCCCCAGACAATTCACTGGATCAAATGAAACCTTTTTCCACCAAATCATTTCAGGTCCCCGAATATATGGAAACCGTTTTCATGCCGATTTCCGAAAAAGTAATCACTGATGCTATAAGCGTATCTGAAGCAATACAGGAACTGAAAGAAAAAACGCTCCTGTATAATGATAACAAAATTGGTTGGGTTGATATTTTTTAACGGAATATAAAATTCCACAAAAAAATATTAAAATAGAAAGGGAATAAATGAAAAATCCAAAATTCACTCTAATAGAACTACTTGTAGTCATAGCTATCATTGCAATCCTTGCAAGTATGCTGCTGCCGGCCTTGAATCAGGCACGGGAAAAAGCCAAAGGAATAAAATGTATCAGCAATTTGAAACAAATATCCACCGGCACCGCACTTTACCTGGATGATAATGAAGAATTTTTCCCCCAGCAAAACGGTGGCAATCCCAGCTATTTCTGGCCCCAGAAACTGGTCTATCATTCCTATGTCGGAAACCCTCCCTTGAAGGGAAACAATCTGCCGCCGGTATTCAGTTGTCCGTCAAGAACAATTGCTCCGGTCCGTGACCGGCCTTCGTGGGGTCTGAATACCGCAATATCAGAGTGGGGGGATTACGCAAACGGAAACGGGATCAGCTTTGAAACTATGAAGTTGTCAAGACTGAAGAAACCGGCAAATACTTTTGTCTATATCGAAAGCCTGGCGTGGAGCGACTATGAAGCCGGAACCGCTAACTGGGGCATGTTCATGATTTCAAGGACCCAAACCCCGACAAGTACCAATACAGCGAGATGGATGCCCTACCATCAGTTTATGAGCGGCAAAGCAAGTGTCGGATTTGCGGACTTCCATGTTGTCGGTGTATCAAGAACTCAAATGGACATATACGCATCAAAAGACGATTTGCCGTGGAAAACCGGAATTTAAAAACTTTCCGATTTTTATCCGGCACTTCGTGAATTTTTGATCATTCAGGCATATAATATCATATAAAATTCAATCTTATTTTTTTTAATGAAGGGAGCAACATGAAATTACTCATATCAGGAATGCTAATTACAGTCTGTGGTTTTACCACAATATGCGGTGAATCCGACAGCTATAAATCACCAGTTGCCGAAAAGATCGGTAAATCATGGCCGGGCGGCGATCCGTCGTTACTACCGCGAACCTTGTTCCCCGCAGAAAAAATTAACGAGATCAGGGACGAGATGAAAGCTGATCCCGCCAAACTCAAAAAAATCAGAGCGAACGCGGACCGTTTTCTTAAATATACCGCCAATGACTGGAAAAGATTGATACCGGATCGTTCACCGGCCCCGATCTCGACCGAGACCGAACCCGGCAGCTCAGGCTATATCAGCGATAAAAAGTGCATTGTCTGCGGCGCCAACAACGGTATGCCCTATGATTATAATTTCGTGCGTGATCCTTTCAGCATGAAATGCCGTTATTCCGGTAAAATATTCCATGAACTGCCGGAACAGCAAACCGAAACAGAAAAAAAAGAACTCAAAGGCGAAGACCAATTTAAACATTTCGATGGAAAAAACCGTTCGGTCAAATACGCCTACAGCATGAAGTTTAAAACAAAAAAAGGCAAACCGGTTAAATACTATCCGGCTAATATGATCCTGAAATACCGGCTCAGCTATATAATCGGCACCTGGGGCGGCGGTGTCCTGCCAAACCTGACGGACGCTTATGTGGCAACCGGAGATGAAAAATACGCGAAAGCGATAATCATGATCCTGACCCGGCTGGCGGAAGTATTTCCTCACTACCCTCTGGCCTGGCATAACGGCATCGATCCGCGTTCCCGTGAAGAGTTCCTGAAATTGGCGAAAAACCATATAGCACCGGGTTCACACGGCTGGCTCGGCCCGGCCCGGCTTAATGCCGCCGCCGCCAATTTCCGTCCGCCAATGGAAGGATATTACTTTTTCAATATCTGCAAGGCTTATATGGCGGTTGAAAATTCACCGTCCTGGGGAGATAAGAATAATCAGCAGTTTGTCCTGAAAAATCTGATTCAGGAGGGCAGTTTACTCTTCCGGGCCTATGGAGCCAAACAATGCGTTGGCAATGGCATCGGCATGTACGCCCCCGGCTTGCTGGGCATGGCGATGGTCCTTAACGACAATTATTTCAAGCGCGGATTTCTTAAAATTCTTGAGGATTTTCTCTACAATGAAAACTGGTATGACGGCCTTTCAACTGAAGGTTCCGTCAATTACGCCGGAATGATCGGCGGCATGTTCAATCTGTTCAAAACTGCCGGACTTAGAGATAATGCCGGATATTTGAAGTCAAATCCATTCCTGCTGACCGCCGGCCAAACAAGATCCAACCTCTCAACGCTCCGCAACGCCCCGTCTCAGCACGGCGACGGCCCCAATCAGGCATTTCTGGCCGGCTTCAAGAAGACTGGTAAAGACGGCAAAGAACTCCAGCAGCCATCTGCCGTTTTCGGCGGGGCCGGACTCAGCATCCTGCGTGCCGGCGGCCAAGGCAAAAGAATGGAAATTATTTTCTCTCATGACCGCTACTGGGGTCATTCACATGATGACATGCTGGGAATTCAGTTCTATTACGACGGTGTTCCGCTGATGGATTATTTCGGCGACAGCCGTCTCGGCCGGTTCATTGACCTGCGCGACAAATACAATCCTCTGGCCGCGAAACTCAAAAAACTACCCTACCCGCAGCCGATGCATCCCTCTGATATGACCAGAAAAACCTTCAGTATGGCGCTGCCCAATTCAGTGTTGTCGAAAAACACTGTAATGGTGGACGAATATGGTGAAAAATTCGGCCGGGCTCCATGGCTGGGCGGCTTTGGCTTCCCTTCATTCACTTATGGAAATTTAACGCTGTTCAAAGGCTCTAAACCGGTCCCCAATCTGCAGCTTGCCGAAGCACGGGCTGAAAATAATTTAGCGTTGCGTTATCAGGGACTGCGCGAATTCAGACGCTCCCTGATCTGCGTCACAAGACCGGACGGAACACCGTATGCCGTCGATATCTTCCGGGTCAATGGGGGTTCCCGGCACATGCTGCTGTATCATAGTCGCGGCAAAGAAGTCGCGTCTTCCCTGCCGCCGGTAAATGAAAAGTATCCCGATATCAATGCCTGGGCCGCGAAACAAAAACGTGTATTCCAGCCGGAATCGGTCAACGCGGTCGCCAATGAAAAACTGCTGAGGAATTTCCAGTTGACAAAGCGCGTTCCGCCAATGTGGAGCCATACATGGCTGTTGGATTACGCCGCCTGGGATTCAAAAACCAAGCCGTCGCAAGCGGCAAACACGATCAAACCTGTCTACCTGACGCTTTACGGTCTTGCCGGTCAGCGCAATGCGGTTGAAACCGGCGTCAGAGCCGTAACTGACTATCCGGCGATGATCGATGAAAATATTAACGGTCAAAGACAGCGCGGCATGGTAGAATTCAAAGATGCCGTAAACTATGTCGGCACCCTGAGAACCAATCCACGACGGATGGCCAGCACTTTCGTTCATGTGCTGGAGCCACGCTTGCAGTCTGCGTCATGCATCAGTGATATTAAAAAAATTGATCTTATCGCCCCGATGCCGGGAGCGGTCGGCCTTGAAATCACTTTTACCGACAAAACTAAAGACTACATAATCTATCTGCCGCCAAATGCGGGCAAAGTGGAATTTCCCGACCCGATGATCGTAATCAACGGTCGTGCGGCCTTGATCAGGACAAACGCAAAACGCAAAATGGTTGATTTCGCACTGATCTCCGGCAATCATTTGCAGGTCCGCAGCCGGACATTCATCGGCCAGGCCGCGGCCGATATGCAAGGCGAAGTAATCAACCTGATCGGAGACATTTCCGGGAACCGTTCAGAAAGCGCTATTATCATCAAACCGTTCACTGACTGGCCGCTTGGTGACAAACTGGCCGGACGTTATCTGACAGTCGGCTTCAATCACGGCAAGCGAACCGAGAATTACCAGATAGCCGGAGTAATAAAACTTTCCAACGGCAATCTGCGGGTAGACCTGCTGCACTCGCCGTTCTTTGTGGATATTTTCGGCGAAGTTGCTTCACTGCGTGATAATAAAGATCCGGTCAGACATCCGGTCAGGGCAAGCCAGTTTATCGGTACCATGATCCAGAAAGGCGGAATGTTCATGACTCCGTATCTCTGCGGGTCAAACGTAGCTTTTCCTGCGCTTGGACTGGTATTTCCACTTAAAACCGGCGAATTCAAAGTTGATACAAAAAATCGTTACGACCTGGCCGACGACATCGACTTGATCAAAGCCGGGGTAAAACCTGGAATGAAATTCGCGGTTTTTCCGGATTTCAAAAATGCAAAAGTCAAAGTCGCCGGCGCAGCTGAATTAACAAAAACTAAGAAGTAACTGTTTTGTGAAATCAGTTTTTAGCTTCCATGGCCCGGGAAATTTTCAAAGCCAGCCAGCGCGGAATAAAGCGCGGCACCTGGGCCAGAAATTTATTATCCAATCCAGGAATAACCAGCCGCCGCCCTTTCATCATACCGTCGTAACCGGCTTTTGCCACTTTGACAGGTGAAGCGCTGTTCTTGAAAGCGGCAACATCTTCCACTCCGGCGTTTTCAATGAATTCGGTCCGGGTTGGTCCGGGACACAAAGTAGTAACGGTTACGCCACTGCCTTCAAGTTCATTGTAGATTGCCTCACTGAATGACAGGACATAGCTCTTGGTGGCATAGTAAACCGCATGGAGCGGACCGGGAACAAAACCCGCCATCGAAGCGATATTCAATACTCGACCATCTTTACGTTCAACCATTCCCGGCAGAACTGAACGGGTCAACTCAGTCAACGCCAGAACATTCAGGTTTATCATATCGCGGTATTTGTCCCAATCACATTCATGGAACAAACCGTAACCGCCAAATCCGGCATTATTGATCAGGATATCGATCTGCAATCCGAGTTCTTCAATGTCCCGCATCAGGGTTTTCACAGCACCAGGCTGAGTAAGGTCGGTAGGCATAACATAGATTTTTGTCGCGTATTTGGCTTCAAGCTCCTGTTTGATTACTTCCAGCTTTTGATAACGACGCGCCACCAGGATCAAATCAAAACCTTCATCAGCACATAAATACGTCAATTCTTTACCAATGCCGCTGGACGCGCCTGTAATCAATACCGTTTTACTCATAGACAACCTTTCATAACAATATTTTTCTTTACTTATTTTAGCACATTATTGAAGATTATGCAAAGAGCTGTTTTATTTTTTATTCCGGTAACGCCCCGGAGCCATTCCGGTTTTCTTTTTAAAAATATCTGAAAAATAAAATTCATCAACAAAACCCAATTCATCAGCGACTTCTTTAATCGACCTGGCTGACCCGTTTAAATACAATTTTGCCAACTCAATTCGTTTATCCAGCAGATAACGATACGGCGTAGTCCCCCAGTCACGTTTAAAAATGCGGATTGTCTGGGATTCTGAACGCCCGATATGTTTCGCCATCTTCGCTATAGATAGGTTACCCAAAACATTACGGTCCAGCAGATGCTTCAATTTTTCGCCTTCAGGACTGACCATCTGCCTGAAAGCGATTTGTCCGGCCAGTGCTTGAATTATCCGCAATATTACAATCGCGCCAATTTCATGAGCCTGATTTTCATTGTCCTTTATTTCCTGTAGACCGGACCGGAAAACTGATTCAAGATCACACGCGGGAAAATACCAGAGATTATTCAACCCGTAGCAGTTAATCATTTCCCTGACCAATGGACCGGAAACATTGAACCATATCTTTTCCCAGGGATCATCCGAGCTGGAACCGTACTCATGTCCGGTATCGGCATGGATCACATAAACATCTCCAACCGCCGGAAAAAAATTCCCCTGCGGAGTTTTCAGAAATCCACGTCCCTTAATCACATATTCGAAAACAAAAAGATCGCACTTGCTTCTTCTTATTAAGTAAGAACCATCGCAAAACGATATCCCGGCCAATTGAATGTGAAGCGGAACTCCGGCTGCTGGTGGCGGAAAATTAAGAATATCCTCCTTCATGCCTGTTTTCCTAAAATCATTGCGTTTTTATCAAATGGAAATATTAAAAATCAAGTATATAATATATCCATACAAGTATAAATCAACCGCAATAAAACTAATTTACGGAGAAAAACATGATTCCAAGAAATGAATATCCTCGCCCGCAATTTAAACGAGATCAATGGCTTTGCCTGAATGGAGAATGGCAGTTCGAGATCGATAATGGCGACAGTGGCCTGGAACGCGGTCTCAAAGAACGAGGACTGGAAGGAAAAATAACCGTTCCATTCTGTCCTGAATCAAAGCTTTCCGGTATCGGCAACCCGGATTTTATGAATGCGGTATGGTACCGCCGAACCGTCACAATCCCGGCCGAATGGCAAAACATGAACGTTCTGCTGCATTTCCAGGCCTGCGATTACGATACAACCGTCTGGGTCAACAATCTCGAAGTAAAACGCCATCGCGGCGGTTTTACGCCATTTACCTGTGATTTGAAAAATATCGCTGAACCTGGCAAAGAAATAACCATTGTTGTCAGGGCCCGTGATCTGAAGGACATGGCAAAACCCGGAGGAAAACAGTCGAGCCAATACGCGAACACAGGATGTCTCTATACCAGAACCACCGGCATCTGGCAAAGCGTCTGGCTTGAACCAGTGCCGGAGGTTTGCCTGAAGCGTCCAAGAATTACCCCTGACGTCGGCTCCGGGTGCTTCCATATCGAACAACCAGTTAGCATGAATCGAACCGACAGCAAAATTCAATTTGAGTTGATTTACAACGGACAAACAGTATCCCGCACAACAGTTCCGACTGATGTGGATCTATCAGCCAGAGCCATTCTGCAACTGAATGAAGAAGATATGCATCTCTGGGAACCCGGCAAACCTGAACTGTACGACCTGAAAATAAATTTGCTCGATCATACCGACCGGATAATCGATAGCGTAACAAGCTATTGCGGCCTGCGTTCAGTCGCGATTGACGGCATGAAGGTAAAGCTCAACGGTAAAAGCGTTTTTCAACGTCAGGTACTCGACCAGGGCTATTATCCTGATGGAATTATGACCGCTCCCACCGACGACGCGCTGAAAGAGGATATCCTTCTGGCGATGCAAGCCGGATTCAACTCCGCCAGACTGCATCAGAAAGTGTTTGAAGAACGTTTCTTGTACCATGCCGACAAACTGGGTTATCCGGTTTGGGGTGAATTCGGCGACTGGGGTGCGCGGGAACAAAACATTTCACAATATGATCCTATTTGCCATCAACCCTATGCGGCAATGATTACTCAGTGGCTTGAAGCATTGGAACGGGACTATTCCCATCCCTGTATTATCGGTTGGTGCGGATTAAATGAAACAAGGCAGGACATCACAGACAACATCCAGGCTTTGGACGATGTGACCCGCGGAGTTTTTCTGGCCGCAAAAGCCATGGATACCTCCCGTCCGGTACTTGATGCGTCAGGATACTCACATCGCGTACTCGAGGCAGATATTTACGACTGCCACGACTATGCACAACATCCACAAAAATTGGCATCAAATCAATCCGGACTTGCCAATGGACACCCCTACCAGAACAATCCTAAATGGAATGTTCCATATCAAAATCAGCCTTTTTTCGTAAGTGAATTCGGTGGCATTAAATGGAATCCAACGCTTGCTGACAGCAAAGAATCATGGGGCTACGGTGACACGCCTCAATCATTGGACGAGTTTTACGCCAGATTTGAATGTCTTTGTAAAGTTCTGCTTGAAAACCCCGATATGTTTGGTTACTGCTACACTCAGTTGACCGATGTTTTCCAGGAACAGAATGGTATTTACACCTTTGATCGAAAACCGAAGTTCGACAATGAAAGATTGAAGCTAATTCAACAACAAATTGCCGCGATTGAAAACTAATCAATTCTGCAGTTTTCGAAAACAATATATCACCCCGGCAGAGATGAATCCGCGTGCCAGTTGCTTTTTCCGCATTCTCTCCGGATTATTAAATCTGCTGCCGGTTTGTCGAATAAACATCTTTGAACCGAGGATAACTCCATCGGTAAAGTGTCTGGTTCGCTGCAGAAAACGCACGTTCATAGACTCTTTCCGACGGGCGTTGTCACGTGCGACATAAATCTCTTCACTGGACGCACCTGTTTCCGCCGTCACGATTCGCGCCAGTTCTCCGCTGAAGAAAGCGAACAGCTCTCGATCGGTCCATTTTGACGTATCACCGGTCGTGATATTCGGCTTCATATGCTTGACAAAATTGCCATAGAACATATGTGTGCCGCTTCTACAGTAACGCCCCCAGGTCGAGAATTCATAGTCCGCCGGATCGTTTTTTAAATCTGCCCGCACCGGGTTCAGTTCAACATAAATGACACAAGCGGCTAACGCGTTGATCTTTTCGAGGATCGTGCTTTTGAAACGTCCGCCCCAAAGTTGACCGGTCCGGTTGTGAGACTCATTATAAACGCAGGTAAACTGTCTTTGGTAAGCAGACATAAAGCTACTTATATCGATCATTTTTAGGGCGACATCTTCACATTGTTTTATGTCTTTTATATTAATGACTGGATTTCTGGGGCCGAATTTAAATACTTTTTTCATTGACTTGTAATAATTATTGTGTCGTCTGACAATTGTTTCCAGTGGCGGCAATTCATCTGGGCCGGGAGCGTAAACTACAAGATGGAAATGATTTCCCATCCAGACGGCGGAAATAACTTCTATAAGAAAGTAATCGCATAGGTATTTCAGCAATCTGAAACCATATTCTTTGTCCACGTCGGAAAAGGGATGTTCTCCTTTAACGCAAGCGATGCGATTATAGAGATGATAATAGCAGCCTTCTCCGCTTACTTTCATCCGAAAACCCATTTAAAAGTCCTCCAAGTTAGTTAACTTAACAGGAATATACACTCCGAACAATAATTTGTCAATAGTCATACCGTATGATTATAAATAAAATATAAAAAACTTAAAATAAACATCTTACAGTTTTCGATGGATATATATCTAACAAAATATCAAGAAAGCCCAAATAAGTAAAAGTCAATGACCGGAAGCCGGATAGGTTAAAAGCTGCTTAACCCAGGCAATGTGAGAAACCTGTTTTCCCTGATCAAGCCAGCGAATCTCAAAATCGGTTTTGATATGAGCAATATCAGCAATCCTGGAATCATCCTGTTTGAATAAACCTGAAGCTTCAACCGCTCGTTTAACAATATCCAGATACTGCTCGTCGTCGGTACGGAAATGGAAACATCCATCCTTTTTCAAAATACGGTGGAGATGAGTCATAAAGTCAGCACACAGCAGACGCTGGGCGCGATGTCTATCCTTCGGCCACGGATCAGGACACAGAATGTGCAGACGGTCAACCGATGCATCCGGGATCATGTAGCCAAGCAGATGCCGGGCCTCGACCCGCAAAGGAATCATATTTGTCACCTCTTCGCGAATATTCCGCTTCTGGAGTTTGCGCAAACGCCCGATCATAACATCGGCGGCAAAAACTTGTCGATCAGGATATAATTGAGCCAACCGGGTGGAAAAAAGTCCCTTACCGCACCCGAGGTCAAGCTCAATTATGTGATTCGTAACCAATAAATCGGCAATTGAACAATAGGAATCAGTAAGAAATTGGATAAATTGGTCTTCAGGATGTTTATTCATATTTAAAAAATTAGAGGAAAAACAGCAATTTGTTATATTAAAATATTACCGAGTTTAACATTGGTAAAACCGCGGCCGGAAACATAATCCCGGATACGAATCAAAGTTTCGCGCGGAGTCGGCGGAGCTTCCCGAAACCGGTGATCCGGATGATAGGCGGAAAAATGCAGAGTTACATTCTTATCAAGTTCACTCTCAACCCAGTCCAGATATTCGGAAATCATCTCCTCAGAGTCATTATATCCGGGAATCACCAGATTGGTAATCTCCAGATGTTTGCCGAGATCGTAAAAATACTTCATTGCATTCAGGACCGGCTGGAGCCGAGTGCTGGTCATGGTCCGGTAAAACTCATCCGAGAACCCCTTCATATCGATATTGGCAGCGTCGATATAGGGATAGATATCCCTGGCCGCCTGTGGCGTAATATAGCCATTGGTAACCATGACCGTTGCAAGATTACGTTCTTTTGCGACTTTGGCAGTATCCAGCACATACTCACCAAAGATCGTCGGCTCATTATAGGTAAAAGCAATCGACTGACAGTTGTGCCGGAACGACAATTCGACCAGGTTTTCCGGAGTAAAATAACGGAAATGATGGTCCGGATCATAGAGGCCGCGCGAAAGCGAGGCATTCTGACAGAAGCAACAGTCCAGATTGCAACCGAATGTTCCAAGGGAAAAGGTCTTCGTTCCGCTCATAAAGTTAGCCAAAGGCTTCTTCTCGATCGGATCGACATTCATGGATACCGGATAGCCGTAGGCCAGCGAATAAAGTTTACCGGCAATATTTATCCTGACTCCGCAAAAACCGCGTTTGCCATCGGCAATTCGACATGAACGGGGGCAAAGCAGACAATCCACCGCTCCATCAGGAGCGGCTTTCCACCAGGCGGCGGGATGCATTTTGGATGTGTCTGCCATCAGAATTCACTTCAGCTATCAGCCGTTTTTATTTTCGAATTCGATCATAAAATCGATCAAAGTTTCGACTCCGGCCAGCGGCATCGCATTGTAGATACTGGCCCGGATTCCGCCAACTGAACGATGTCCTTTAAGACTGGTAAGACCCTCAGCCGTAGCTTCTTTTACAAACTTGGCTTCAAGATCCTCATTCGGGAGGCGGAATACAACATTCATTCGTGAACGACTGCCGCCGTCAACCGGGCTGCGGTAGAAATCACTACGGTCGATCAACTCGTACAAAGCTTCCGATTTCATATCGTTAATCTTTTCGATCTTTTCAATTCCGCCCTGAGCCAGAATCCAATCAGTGTTCAACTTGAGCATATAGATGGCGAATGTCGGAGGCGTATTGAACATTGAACCGCTGTCAATGTAAGTTTTGTAGTTAAGCATGGTCGGGATATCTCCTGCCCGTTCCGCCAAATCCTTACGGATAATGACCAAAGCCATACCGCTAGGACCAAGATTCTTTTGAGCACCAGCGTAAATCATACCGAATTGATTGATGTCAATTTCATGTGACATAATATCACTGGACATATCAGCAATCAACGGAACGTCGCCTGTATCCGGAAAAGAGTGATACTGAGTACCCGCAACTGTGTTATTGCTGGTGATGTGGATATAAGACGGGTTGTCGCTCAGCTTCCAATGCCGAATAACCGGAATCCGGTCGTAATTGGTCGCTTTACTGGAGGCGCAAAAGTTGACCGGGCCAAAACGCTGTGCTTCTTTTGCGGCTTTGGCGCTCCAGGTACCGGTATCGGCATAATCCGCACCCTGCCCCGGCAGCATCAGATTCATCGGGATCATCGCAAACTGCATGCTGGCTCCGCCCTGGATAAACAGAACGGCATAATCGTCACTGATGTTCATCAGTTTGCGAATATTTGCTTCGGCCTGTTCAATAACCGCGGAAAACTGTTTACCGCGATGAGATAGTTCCATGATACCGCTTCCGGTATTGTCGTAGTTGCAGAATTCCGCCTGAGCGACCTTCATGACCTCAGCCGGCAGCATCGCCGGACCCGCGCTGAAATTAAATGTTTTCACAGTTACAACCTTTCCTTATGAGTTTTTATAAACAGTAAAACAAAATGCTTCATACCTTATACTTTAAGATTGTTCAAAAACGTTTTTTTTCAAGTCGTGATAATGAAAATTAAAAGGTTAATTTTGACTGTTACCCGGCATTTACCTGAAACCAGTGAGACATCGTTAATGATGAATTGATTTCAATGTCAAAGATCAGTCTATTGTTTCCCTGAGCCCCCCTTTAAATAGTCTTAAAATTAAACTTTCAACATAAAATTAAGATTATATGACATATACGACAACAACCATTTTAAACTTAAAGTTAACCTGCTAATTAACAATCACTTGTATACTAATTAAAGTCAAGCGGTATGATTATTATGATAAATATTTTTTTTGTTTTTTTATTTTATAAGGGGATTGACTTTTCAGGAAAAACACAGTATACTCAAGAGTAAATCATATCAGTAAATCATATTATATACTTATGAACACAAAAATCTATAAATACAAATATGAAGAAGTAACTGACAAGTTACGAGAATCCATATTAGCCGGGGAATTCGGTGACGGACGCCTTCCCCGTGAGGAGGACATTGTCAAGACATTTAACGTCAGCCGTATAACAGTCCTTAAGGCAATGAATCTGCTGGTCCAGGAAGGCATATTAACCAGAGTAAAAGGGACCGGAACGTTCATTAACCGGGACTTCAGCGACAACACCACGGATATAATGCATCGCACCGTTATTGTCGCGATGCCGACCAGCGGCCATTATTACAGCAAGTTATACAACAGTGTGAATAATAATATCCAGGAACAGAATTTATTTCCTATAACTTATAATATAAATGCCGGCAATTTCGACTGTCTGGCTAAAATGGCTAATCTTAACACTCTGCTTAATACTCCCGGAAAAGGAATAATTCTTGACGGCGGAGGATACTGGCGCAATCCTGATCTTTTGAAAAAAACCAACCTGCATTCAATATTTGTGGATTATTACGACTGGAGCGGCAAACCGCCAAAAGGCGCGGTCCTGATCGATTATGAATATGGAGCTTATCTGGCGACAAAGCATTTACTGGAATCAGGGAAAAAAAATCTGATGCTGATCACCAATGAAAACACTGTCTCAATTGAAATGAGCAAATCTCACATTGCAAACCACCCGCGGTGGCAGTTCAATGCAGGCTGTCTCCGGGCAATCAATGAATTTCCGGATGCTACTTTCCGCTGGGTTAACTGTAATGCTTCTGATAAGAACTTTGATTTGATGGCCTCCGGTATCATCAGCACTAAACCCGATGGCATAATTTGCATATCCGATTACGTTGCTACCAAGCTGTGTTCTGCCGCCCTGCGCTCCGGGCTCAGGGTGCCAGATGATATTGCGTTTACCGGGTGCTACAATACGCCATGGGTTTACGAATCGGAGATTCCCCTGACCAGTATCGACGTCAAGCCTGAAGTTATGGGCAAAACCGCCGTTGAATTATTGCTCAGGAAAAGTGACGAAATCATTAAACTGAAACCGGCATTAAAAATCAGACAATCCTCCGGCCACTCCAATGCAAAAAACGGCGTCAATAACGGATTTATCCATAAAAATAATTTTGACATGATACCAAACTAAAGAATAAAACAAAAAGGAAAGGTATTTCATCATGCAGAAAAAAGCATTCACACTAATAGAGCTACTAGTAGTTATTGCGATCATCGCAATTCTTGCTTCAATGCTGTTGCCGGCATTGAATAAGGCCAGAGAAAAAGCAAGAGCAATCAGCTGCCAAAATAATTTCAAGACAGCCGGAATGGCAATCCATATGTATGCGGATAATTACAAAGGTTATATTCTGCCGATGCACACCGGCAGCAGTTATTATCCTGCCGAGTGGGCAAATAAATTCTGGATGCAGTTTCTCGGGGAACTGAAAATCGTTTATCCGCAGATAACGCTTGCCCGCTATATGCAAAAGTTTATGTGCCCGTCCGTCGCGGGAAGCGTTTCACAATTCAATGATATGGCGGGGTATTACTGCTGGAGTCATAACGGCCGGATGAATACCTTCAATGACTGGACTAAACTTAATAATTTCAACCAGATAAGGAGAACCAGTGCGGTATTTTGCATGGCGGACGCAATCGATAACGCGGATACAAAATATACCTACGGATCTTCCGGCATCTGGTACAAAACGCCGACGGCGACAACTCAACCCAAAATCGATTTTCGCCATTCAGGCAGAGCAAATCTGCTTTTCTATGATGGACATGTCAAAGCATTGGGAACCAATGACATTCCGGAACGGCTGACCGTCGAAGGGTATCCTTTCTGGTTCGGCCGGGCAAAACCGTGATAAAGGGAAACGAAAAATAATGTTGTTCAAAATTGAATGTTTACTGCTCCTGTTGATTTCCCCGTTGATTCAGCTTTGCGCACAGCCCAAACTGCCTGTTGCCAGCGAAAATATTATTTTTGAAACGGAGTTTAACGACAAAGATATTAGCGCCGACATATCTGAAGGATCACCAGACATATCGCTGAAACTCGGAAAAGTCGTTCTTAAGGATTCCCCCTGGGGAAAGGCTCTTTATTGTGGAAAAGGAGGGGCTAAATTACGGTATGAGATAGCGAATAATGTAGAGTTCTGGAATAAAGGCACGGCGATTTTATGGTATCGTCCTCTGGATTGGTCCAGGGTAAGTTTGAAGCATTCGCGGGTTTTCTTCTTTGGTGTCGAGAGCAGCAAAGGGTTCCTTGGCGTTCAAGTCTCCAGCGGCCCAAAATCACAAAACATTCTGGAACGTAACATTCGTGTTCTACTGCTTTATTTCAAGCATATCCCTTCAACAACAATAAGTATCAACGGCCCCGCCGCACCAGGAGATAACAAGTGGCATATGCTGGCCGTGACCTGGAGTAAAAACGAGATAGGACTCAGTCTTGACGGCGCTCCTTTTGCGCTCAAAAAAATTAATGGAGAACTGAAGAAAGAATATTTCCAGTGTCCGTCTTTTTCTATCGGTTCAGATGTCGGAGCAAATTACTTGCTGCAGATGCTGAGGATATACAATTGCAGATTAAACAATCAGGATTTAAAGAATATATATAAAACCCAAACTGAGTTGTTAAGAAAAAAGCAATAAATAGCATTGTCACATAATCTTCAACAGGAAAATATAATATGAAGTATAAAAAACTAACCCTGATCACTGCCATTGCTCTCAGCAATATCGGGATATTCGCTGATAATCAGAATATAATGTCAACTCAATTACTCAAACCAGCCCCGGTCATCGACGGCAATATAGGTAAAGACGAATGGAAAAATGCCGCGCAGACCTCCGGTTCCAGGATAATCAACAGCATCCACCTTGAACCACGAAATATCATTTATTATTTCGGATGTTCAGACCGGAATCTCTATTTTGCCTGTAAAAGCGAACTTCCTCCGGGCAACATGAAATTAATTTCCAGAGTGAGAAAAAGAGACGGCAGAGTCTTTGCCGATGATGCGGTCGAATTAATCCTGCAGCCGCCTCACGGCCAGGCGGTGTATCAGACAATAGTTAACTCAATCGGAACCCTTTTTGATCAACAATTCAAGGCTGAAAATGGCGGAATAACAATATCCAAGCCGTTAAAGTGGACTCCAAACACCAGAGTTGCCAGTCGAATGGCTGATGGATTCTGGTGTCTTGAAATGGCAATCCCGTTACAGGATCTTGGTCTTAAAAAAACTTCACCGGTCGGCAAATGGAAAGTTCAGATGACCCGGGACTGGAAGCAGCCGACTCAATGGACATCATGGAATAAGAGCAGAGCTTTTTGCGCACCGGAAACGATGGGGGAGATCATTGTTTCAAAACAAACCCCGGTGATAAATTTCAAGGGACTGGGCCCGCAACTTAACGAAGGCAAGATCGAATGTGTAATTACCGCCTATAATCCAACGGCAAAACCATGCGCAATTTCCTCCCGTATTGATATTACGTCAGTTACCGCGCCACGGGTTTCTGATGAGGAAAAAATTGTCCAACCCGGTGAGACGAAAGATTTCAAACTTTTGTTCAACGATTCGACCAAAGCGATTTATGAATGCAAAATAGCGGTCAGGAACCTGACGACTAAGCAAACATTATTTGCGGACCATCTGACCTGGAAACCCGCCCCCGGCCCGTACTGGCGTCAATCCGCCGCCAAACAAACAACGCTTGACTTCTCATTTTACCCCTACCGGAAAACCGTCAAGGCCAAACTGGACCTTGAAGCTCTGAAAAATAAACCAGTCCACGGATTCGTAAAATTCTATATAACCGGACCTTATGGAAAAATTTTAGCAGCAGAAACGATAAAACTTAACTCAAAAAACAAAAATCCCGAGGTCATATTGCAACTGCACGAACTTAAGCCGGGAAAATTCAAGCTGCACGCAAACCTTGTCATTGCTGAAAACACCAAGCCGTTGAATTTTGAAAGAAATTTTGTTTATGATAACTTTCCGTGGGAACACAATAATATCGGCAAGGAAGATATTATTATTCCGCCATTCAAAGCCTTGCAGGTGGACCGCAATCATAGAACAGTCTCCGCCCTGATGACCGGCTACCGGATAAAAAACGGCTTCTGGGACGCAATTTATGCCCAGGGGGAAAATATTCTGGCCGCGCCGATACGCCTGGTTTTAAATGATGGAAAAACAAGCCTGCGGGAAACCGAATTCAATTTTACAAAACTCGCTAATTCCGAAGTCGCGACCAAAACATTACTGCAAAGCGAAATGTTGTCTGCAAATATAAAACAAAGCTATGATTACGACGGCATGTGCAAACTTAACATTACATTGACCCCCAAAAGTTCAAACGTAAAATTGCAATCCGCATTTATTGAATTGCCGTTAAAGCCGGAAATAGCACAGCTGATGCACGCAACCAATAACAATTTGCGCTACAATCCCTCTCAATATATACCAAACGGAAAAAACGTCGTATGGGACAGTCGGATGGCCAAAGGTAATCCCGATATTTCAGGTAATTTCCTACCTTATATGTGGCTGGGCTACGTATACAAAGGACTGGCCTGGTTCAGCGCCAGCGACAAGAATTGGAGTGTTGACAGGAAAAAAGCGGCGTTGGAAGTTATTCGCCGGGAGAACCGCGTTATCCTTAAAATAAATATTGTCAATAAACCGTTGGTATTATCAAAACCCGTTTCTTATGTTATGGGATTTCAGCCAACGCCGGTTAAACCGCGAATAAAAGGTTGGCGCAGACTATGTGAACGCTGGAGGCCGAAAGAAGTATCGCATGCGCAAAAAATGGTAGTATTTGCCGGAAATGGCACATACGGCTGCCGGGAAGAGGCGTCGCCGTGGCCGATGAACCAGGATTACTCAATCGTTAAATTAATATCGAAGCAGCGGCGCAAAGAACCGGTAAAAACCAGACTGCAGGAAGCGGATGAATTCCTGAAGAAACACTTTTCGCCCAAAAATAAGCGCGAATACGACTTCATTGAAAGACATCTGATAAGAGGTATCAATTATTCAAAAGAATGTGATTACGCTATTCCATATATTAATTCACGGGCATCGTCACTCAAGTGGAAAGACTATCAGGTCTATATGGATGAATGGTGGGGCGCCGGATACCGGGCCAATATGGATGGCGGTTATAATAACACATTCTCGGTGAGTAACCAGGACATGCGGCTCTATTATGCTCAAAAACTGGTGCAGGCCGGAATGGACGGCATTTACTACGACAATATCCGTGACTGGCCGGTATTCGATCCGGCTCGCGGCCCGGCATATAAACTGCCTGACGGCAGGACCCAGCCCTTTTTTGATATTTTCGAGCTGCGGGAATTTTTAAAGCGGACGGCAGTCATGCTCTATTTAAACAAAAAAACATTCCCGGACGGGCGTCCCGTACTCATGGCGCACATGACAAATACCAATATTATTCCGCTGATGAGTTTCTGCAACATTACTCTGGATATGGAAGCGTGGTTTGGCGCCAGCGATTTTCAAACCAGATTTTCGGAAGGTTACATTCTGGCGGAAGCCCTTGGAACCCAAACCGGATGCATCCCGGAAGTGCTGGTAAAGATTACCGGCAACGATAAGCTGCGCGTATCCCGGACTTTTATCGCCACAGCTCTGGCCTTTGATTTTCCGATTGTGATGAACGCAGGAGGACTGGATGGCAGACTATGGTCAAAAATCAAGACGACCATAATGAAGTTCGGATACGGCTCCAAGGCGGTGGAAGTGTTTGCCTGCTGGGATAAAAAGAGCCCGGTAAAAGCACTGACCGGAAAAACAAAATGTTCATTGTACCTGAATAAGCAAAAAAAACAAGCGATTGTCGTTGTTGCCGACTTCGGTTCAGGGGGGAAAGCCGTTGTTGATATCCAATCACTAAACTTCAAGTCGCCCATGGCATTCAATCTTGAAACCGGCAAGCCCGTCAGCATAGTTAAAAATAAACTTGAAACAGACCTGAAAAAGCATGATTTCAAACTTATAATGCTGAAAGAATCCCAAGAAAATGCTTCGACCGTCCAGCCCTCTTCTTATCCTGAATCTGTCAATATCAGTTGCGGCAACCTGGATGTGCGGCTGGGCGCGGCAACATACTGGAACATCAACCGGATTAAATGTGCCAATATACCGGTCAGTGTGGATTTGCGAGGAGCATATTGGGGAACTGTTTTCATGTTTCCGGGCGCCGGCTTCATCGGCTCCGGACACAACGACAACAATGAGACGGAAAAAGTAATCGATTTGAAAATGTATATCGATGGTAAATATCTTGCTCCAGGCGATGTCGCCAAAGATAAGCCGGTCATTTGTTCAAAAAACTTTAAAATGGAAAAAACGGCCAGAGTAAGGAACATCCGATTTAATTATACGCTGGAAATCAAAAACAATAAAATATTTGAAAACTGCCAATTGACTACCGATAAAGATACTAATTTAAAACTGATGTATAATTTTATGCATCCCTGGTCCGAACGGATGACCGATTATTATATCCTGACGGCAAAAAACAAATCGCGACAAGGGACATTCAAAACCGACAATAAATTTCCTTATCAGGGCAAATTTATCTGGACCGCGCTGTATAATCGTCATAATCAAACCGGCGTCGTCTCAAAACTTACCGCGGGGAATAATGCAATTCTTTTTCTCTGGGACCGGAAACAGTATAAAAAAACCTATCTTTGCTCTTTCTTGAAAAAGACTTTCCGGATTAGTGATAAACCTTCTTACAGTATGACGACCGCATTTTTTCAATCGTCGGTAAAAAACTGGCAAGAGGCCGCGGTCGAAACAGCCAATCAACTATAACTGTAAAATATGCAT
This sequence comes from Victivallales bacterium, assembly GCA_963678305.2. GTDB lineage: Bacteria > Verrucomicrobiota > Lentisphaeria > Victivallales > Victivallaceae. The sequence continues at coordinate 61,789 of CAXXVV010000015.1, read as the reverse complement.
AAGGTTGATTCCCAATAAACGGAAAACGGTCAAATAACAACATCAGGAAAAACCGGGATTATCTCAGTCTGACTTCAAGATTTATCGTCAGGAATTGAAAGCTTGTTTTCTATATCATTCAACTTTTTGGACATGGCGTTGAGCCGGAATTCAATGGAGTTGAGAATCCAGAACTGAAAATGTTCCACTTTTGATTGTTTGTGAATCATCCAGATAATTTTGACTGAAACCAGCAACACGCCAATTTCCAATGACAGCATCGAAGTAACATAAGGGATCTTGTATTCCCCGAAATGACGTAGAATATCAAGGACAAATATCAGGCACAGCAGAAACACAAAAACAAAGTTGAGAACTTTTTCCCATGTTTCCCCGCCGGTGCCGCCAATGGCCCCTATCACCTGGCGAATCTGTTCTTTTTCCCGGCGATAGTCATCCAGTTCGGCGCGCAACGCCTCAAGTTCATTTTGATGATCGTCCAAAACTTCCTCCTCCTTTTCAGACAAAAAAACAGGCGGCCTGACGGCCAAAAGATATCTCACGCAATTCAGGACATTCTTTTGCACATACTTCCTGCGCCATCGGACAGCGCGGATGAAACGGACAACCTGACGGCGGATCAAGCGGCGACGGAACATCCCCGTCCAGAACAATCCGCTTCCGCCCCTGTTTATCCAGCGTCGGCACCGCTGAAAGCAGAGCTTTCGAATACGGATGGGCCGGGCTCGAACAAACCGTCGAACTCGGACCGGATTCAACAATCTTTCCCAGATACATCACTAGAATCCGCTGGCTGATATGCTCCACCACCGCGAGGTCATGGGCAATAAACAGCATCGCAACCTGGGTTCGCCGCTGAATGTCCTCCAGCAGATTGATTATCTGCGCCTGAACGCTGACATCGAGCGCGGAAACCGGTTCATCCGCGATGATCAGCTTGGGTTCGACCGCGAGCGCCCGGGCAATCCCGATCCGCTGACGCTGCCCGCCACTGAACTGATGCGGATAACGATACATGTAATCAGGGTCCAGTCCAACCATTTCCAGCAATTCAGCAATCCGCGTTTCACGCTCCGGACCGGTCAGTTTTGAATGCAGCCGTAAAACTTCATTCAACGCGGTATAAACCGTCATTCGCGGATTCAATGAACCGTAAGGATCCTGAAAGATCATCTGGAACTCGCGGCGGCGACGACGCAATTCAGCTCCATGAAGCAGCGAAATATTCTCCTGGTTGAGCAGGCAAGTGCCTTCACGCGGTTCCTCCAGGCGAACCAACGCTTTACCCAGTGAACTTTTGCCACAGCCGCTCTCGCCGACTAAACCAACCGTTTCGCCGACTTCGATATCAAAGGAAACGCCGTCAACCGCTTTGACATAACGTTTCGGACTGAACCAGCCGTTTCGGACCGGATACCAGACTTTCAGATCTTTGACCTCAAGCAGTGCCATTTAAATGCTCTTTACTCTTTAATTTTCCAGTCAAGCGCGCCAACCGGACATTCGGAGATACAGGCTCCGCATTCCTTACAGGAAACCGGGAGGACATTGCCATAGGCGCTGGCGACAATTGTCTGGAATCCGCGCTTCTGTTGGCTGAGAAGGGATTTATTGACCACTTCTTTACAGATTTTCACGCAGATTCCGCATTTGATACATTTCATCCGGTCGTGAATGATCGCCGGATGCCGGTTATCATAACCGGCCATAACTTTTTCACCTTTGATCAGTTCAGGATCAGCGCCGTATTCCTGGGAATGCAGTTTCAGTTTGCAGTCACCTTTGGCGGTGCAGCTGCATTCTATACAACGCTGGCCTTCAGCCGTCATTTTTTCTGCCGGCAGCGTCAAACTGACTTCGTTAAAAGTGCCGGTACGCTGCTCGATCGGAATAAGATCGAGTTCAACCCGTGGTTTATCTGAAACATCTTCACGCAGATAAACCAGATTATCCGCGGCCAGACTGCGCCAATGTCCGCGCGACACATTGATCTGACGTTCCATATTCAGGTCGATCCCCAGCAAATGATTGGCAATCCCCAAAGCAACTTTACGGCCACCGGCCACGCCTTCAACCACAGTTGCCGCACCGGTAACACAGTCACCGGCCGCGAAAACCTTGTCGCCGGCAAACTGATAGGTTTCTTCCGGCACATCGATATCGCCCCAACGGTTGGTCGCGATTCCTTCCGGGGCATCGGTTTTCTGACCGATCGCCGCGATAACGGTATCGGCCTCGACTTCAAACTCACTGCCGGGAACGGGGACTGGACGACGACGACCGGACGCGTCGGGTTCTCCAAGTTCCATCCGCTGCAGGGTCAAAACCAGACAACCATTGTCGGCTTTGGCCAACTTGACCGGAGCCACCAGGAATTCAAACTTAACGCCTTCTTCCTTGGCTTCATGGATTTCAATTTCTTCCGCCGGCATCTCTTTTTCGGTCCGGCGATAGTAACAGCTTACACTGTCGCTGCCCAGACGAACGCTGGTCCGCAAGCAGTCCATCGCGGTGTTCCCGCCGCCGACAACAATCGTCCGGCCGGGATTTTCTCCCTGCCAGTCGTTCAGCGCCAGTTTTTCAAGGAACTCAATACCCTGAATTGCCAGTTCTTCGCCTTCACAGCGCATTGATCCGGGTTTCCAGCAGCCGATAGTAACCGCGACAGCGTCATATTGAGCTTTTAAATCGCTCATCTGCAGATTGTCACCGAGTTTTTTATTGCATTCGATTTTGATGCCCATTTTATAGAAATGATCAAGTTCACGGTCGAGGATGGCTTTAGGCAAACGATACTCGGGAATCCCGTAACGCAGCATACCGCCGGGTTTCGGCATTTTTTCATAAATTACCGCTTCGATCCCGTTCAAGCGCAAATAATAGGCAACCGCAAGCCCGGCCGGGCCGGCTCCGACTACCGCGACTTTCTTACCGGTCAGTTCCGGCAGATCTTCCATATAATCATCATAAAACAAATCAGCGGCAAGACGCTTGAAATCGTTGATCGCCACCGGTTTGCCTGAAATATTTTTCCGGCAGTCCTTTTCACAGAAACGCGGACAAACCCGGCCGATGGACATCGGCAGCGGAATCCGCTGTTTGATGATCTTCAGCGCTTCAAGAAAATCGTCGTTGCGCCCTGCCCTGACATATTCCTCGACATTGGCATGGGCCGGACAAGCGATGGTGCAAGGCGCTTCGCAGTCACCGGTATGCTCACTCAGCAGCAGGTTCAACGCGGTCCGGCGCATTTCCGCAACTTCCTCGCTGGATGAATCGATCTGCGCGCCTTCGGTCGGGCAAGCCGAACAGGACGGCAGGAACCGCCCGGTTTTCAAGTCTTTGACCACGCAGACAAAACAACTGGTGGTGCGTGATACTTTTTCATTGTAACATAAAGTCGGAATGCTGATCCCGACCTGATTGGCCACATCGAGAATGGTCTGTCCCGGTTCCGCCGTGACTTCCCGTCCGTCTATAACAAAATTAATTTTACTCACAATATTACCCTTTTGAACTTTCTACGCGGCAAATCGCGTCTTTCGGACATACCTCGATACAGGTGTTGCAGCGAGTGCATTTATCATTGTCAATCACAAAATCGTCGCTGACCGCGTCAACCGGACAATTCTTGATACAGAGTTTGCATTTGATGCATTTTTCCTGGTCCAGATAAACGTCAACCAGAGCCGCACACTGCAACGCGGGACATTTTTTATCGACCACATGAGAAAGATATTCATCTTTGAAATAGCGCAAGGTCGCCAGCACCGGATTCGGCGCGGTCTGACCCAAACCGCAAAGCGAACCAAGACGGATCTTGTTGCCGAGATCCTCAAGGAAATCAAGGTCTTCCGGGACGCCATCGCCGCCGGTAATCCGCTCGAGCGTCTCGAACATGCGTTTGGTCCCGATCCGGCAGAAAGTACATTTGCCGCAGGATTCGCGATGCGTGAAATCAAGGAAGTAGCGCGCGGTCTCAACCATACAACGCTGCTTACCGATAACGATCATTCCGCCGGAACCCATGATCGCGCCAAGAGATTTGAGCGAGTCGTAATCAACCGGGGTATCAAACAATTCCGCCGGAATACAACCACCGGACGGACCGCCGGTCTGAACCGCTTTAACGCTGCCCGGTTCAGCTCCGCCGATGTCATAAACGATCTCCGCCAGCGTGATTCCCATCGGCACTTCGATCAAGCCGGGATTTTTCAAATCGCCGGCCAGCGCGAAAAGTTTAGTTCCCTTACTGGATTCGGTTCCGGTTTCAGCATATTTGGCCCCGCCCTCATTGATGATGCATGGTACATTACCGAACGTTTCAACGTTATTGATCATCGTCGGCAACTGGTTCCAGCCACTGTCAGTCGGGAACGGCGGACGGAAACGCGGAGTACCGCGTTTTCCTTCAAGGGAGGCGATCAGCGCGGTTTCTTCACCGCAGACAAAAGCGCCGGCGCCTTCTTTAATATTAATTTCAAGTTCATCGCAAACCAGTTTATCAAGACCGTTATCGAAGATCTGTTTGATCGCGATCTTCAGATGCTTGATAGCCAGCGGATATTCGGCCCGGCAATAGATGAAAAGTTTACCGGCGCCGGTCGCGTAAGCCGCGATCAACATTCCCTCGAGTACCTGATGCGGCACGCTCTCCATCAGTGAACGGTCCATGAATGCGCCGGGATCTCCCTCGTCCGCGTTACAGATCAGAACCTTGTTCGGATTGTCTTTGGCCGCCAGGAACCCCCATTTCATACCAGTCGGGAAACCGCCGCCGCCACGGCCGCGCAAGCCGGATTTTTTCACTTCGTCAATAACTTCAGCCGGAGTCATCGCCACCGCTTTTTTCAGTGCATTATAACCATCGTGAGCCAGATATTCGTCCAGATCGACCGGATCGATATTACCGGCCAAACGGGTTACTTTCAAAAGTTCGTGCGAACGGCGTTTTTCAGATACTTCAAAATGCTTATCCGGTCCGAGGGACAGAATATTATCAATGTCTTTAGCCACCGCCTGTATCCCGGCATAAATCACGGAACCGGAGGTCGTTTCGACTTCAACTATAGGTTCGGCATAACAATGCCCGACACAACCGACTTCGACCATCGGAATATCGCCAATGCGTTCACGCAGCATATCCATAACATCACCGGCTCCGGCAGCCAGTCCGCAGGAAGCCGCGCCGACTTTTATTTTTGTAATCGTATTATTCATTTGGCGCGGTACTCCTTGAGAATTTTAATCGTTGATTTCCGGTCGAGTTTTCCGTAAACCTTGCCGTTTATACTCAACACCGGGGCCAGAGAACAGCATCCGAGACAGGCAACCGTTTCCAGTGAGAATAAACCGTCTTCAGTAGTTTCGCCATCCTGAATCCCGAGCTCAGTGGCGATCCAGTCAATAATCAGGACACTGCCTTTGATGTGGCATGCGGTTCCGTCACAAACAGATATCCGGTATTTACCGGGGCGGATACGTTTAAACTGGGCGTAAAAGGATACAACCCCTTCGACTTCAGCTTCAGGCATTGAAAAATATTCAGCGGCGGCGGCAATACTTTCATTCGCGATATACCCCTCGACGGCCTGGATTGCCTGCAAGCCCTTGATCAAATTACCGGGGCTGGCCTCAATGTCCTGTAAACAGGTTAACACTGCACTCATAATCACTCCTGTTAAAATAACATAATTCCTACGTATATAGTTATAAAAAAACACGATAAATATAGCATAAAACCAGACGATTGCAACGACTTTTTAAAGTTTGGTTCTTTCGACGATACCATCAAAAGTTAAAAAGAAAGAAAAATTTTTAAATTATATCGCACCGCGTCGTACGCGGACGCGATCCAACGGCGGAACGTTGGTCGCCGCTTGCGGCGAAAGCAAGTTACGCAATTTATTGCGTGTTAAACAGTTCAGCTCGCACGGAGTGATGGTTTTGAAAAACGATTCAGAGTTTTTTAAAAGCGTTGAACGCAGGGCTTAATTCGCGGCAATTCGGCATTGCCGACTTTTGGCGCCGTCTCTTTCGTTGTTTTATAGGATTGTTCATATTATCTTGCACCGCCTAAAAATCAATATGCCATTTCCCGGGGACGCTGACGTCTCGTCCGCATGTATTTTTCCCCTGGGAGCGCGTGGCTCCTGCCGCGCAAAAAAGCGCATTAGATGACCTTATGTATTTATCCTCGGGAGCGCGTGGCTCCTGCCGCGCAGAAAAGCGCATTAAAGTGGACGTCTCGTCCGCTTGCATTTACCCTGGGAGCGCGTGGCTCCTGCCGCGCAGAAAAGCGTATTCAACAAGAATATGTTTAAAAGTTATAAGTGAAGGTCCCCCCGTTTTGTTGCAAGACTTAATTGATACCCATTGACAAGAAGATAATTGTTATTTCCCGGTCAAAATATAGATATCACCTTCCCGGTCATCCGGTATGGCATTCTTGATCGCGTATCGCTTGATTCCGGATTGGACGGCGGTTGTCTTCAACCAATCAGGTTCTCCGACGGCAATTGCTTCGCTCCAATATGCCTCCCTTTGACGATTGTTACTGGCGACCAAATCGTTCAGTGTGACGATATACCAGCGTAGAAACGCCTCTTCGGATTGAATATCGAGATATTGCAGCAATCTGCCCATGTTTATCAACTGGTAGCGTTGACGCTTTCCGAGCAGTTCATGGATACCGGAATGTTTCCATTCTTCCGGATGCCTTACTGCTCCGGCCCGGACCATGTTCATATCAATGTAAAACAAACACCTGCTCAAGTGGCTTCCGCTTTGAATGTGGGTGGAGTGAAAACGGTCGCTCCAGAATGCTCCTTCGCGTTTTTTCAAGAGATTGTATTGTTGGCCGACCGAACCGTGTAAAAACTGTAACGCACAGGATATATCCCGGCCGTGACGGGCGGTCAACAGTAAATGTACATGATTGCTGGTAACCATATAATCAAGGATATCCACCTTAAAGCGTTTTTTAGTTTCCCATAACTGACGCAAATAGATATCACGATGCCTGGAGAACTTGAAAAGAAATTCCCGTTCATGGCACCGATGGGTTATATGGTAACATCCCCAATCTATCCAACCTCTGCGTCTACGCGGCATATTCTCACCTCAATTTTCTTAAAATCAATAAATGACCTTAAAAAATAGCTTTAATACCATAAAAAGTCAAATTAAAAACCAAATTTAAGTTTAAAATCAATAAGAAAATGGGGTCAGACCCCTAAAAAAGTTCCCCTAAAAAAGCAGACCCCTAAAAAAGAGGGGTCAGACCCCTAAAAAAGAGGACCCCTAAAAAAGATCAGACCCCTAAAAAAGATAAGAAAATGGGGTCAGACCCCTAAAAAAGAACCCCTAAAAAAGACCCCTAAAAAATCAAAATTTAAGTTTAAAATCAATAAGAAAATGGGGTCAGACCCCTAAAAAATCAACCCCTAAAAAATCACCTAAAAAAAACAGACCCCTAAAAAAAGAAAATAAACAGGGTCAGACCCCTAATGATAGACCCCTAATGACTAGTGTCAGTCCCATCAGAAGTGGTGGCAACCCGGCTCATGGAGTCGAAAGTATTAGTCTGACTAAAGACAGCAGAACTGTTTTGATTGAGCGTCATACCGGTACGTCTCCCAAGGGTGTCATAAGTATACGCGACGTCACTATTTAATATATACGGTATTGTCGCGGATGCAAGAGATATGTCAACCACGATATATATACAAAAGTCAATAGTGTAGGTGTGACCCCGCACCGTGAATAGTGTAGGTGTGACCCCGCACCGTGACCCGCACCGAACGCACCGAATAGTGTAGGTGTGACCCGCGCCGAAAGGAGTGACCCCGCGCCGAAATAGTGTAGGTGTGACCCCGCGCCGAAAGGTGTGACCCCGCGCCGAAAGGTGTGACCCCGCGCCGAACAAGGTGTGACCCCGCGCCGAACAGGTGTGACCCCGCGCCGAACCGCGCCGAAGGTTTGCCCCCGCGCCGGCTCGGAAACTAAGGTTTGACCCCGCGCCGGCTCGCGTTCCCCGACCCCGCGTCCGTTGATTTGAGGAGAAGTTGAAGCACTTCTTCTCCTAAGCTTCTCCTAACATATTCTTTCATTGTTATCGATTCCGTTTCTTCCATTGTTGTTGCTTCTGGTCTTATTTTTTGGTTAGGGTTAAAAACTGCTCCATGAGATAGCAATAGTTTTAGAACTGCAATTTTTCTTTCTTTATTTTTGTAATGATGCGACTCGATTGTTGCTCCCACAGCAGTTATACCATAAACATTTACTATATTTGTATTGGCTTGGTTCTTCAATAAACATTCAATTAAATTGAACTGCCCCATAAAGCAAGCATTCATTAGTGGAGTTTCCACTAGCTTTCCTTTCCTTAAAAAGCCTACATTCACGTTTGCACCATGCTCAATAAGTTTTTCAATTAATGAAATATCTAAATTATGCGAATAACATGCTCTCATTAAAGGAGAACTAGAACCAGCTTCATTCCGAAAGAAAAAATTCGGATCAGCTCCATTTTTCAGTAATAATTTAGCAACTTCCACAGCATTATCACCGATTGAAATATCAAGAGGAGTGCATTTATCAATAATATAATAATTAATTAAGCTATTATTTTTTTTAGTAAACTTTTTTAGTGCAGGGATGTCCCTTTTTTCTATCAAATGCAATAACTGAGCAATTTGCTTTTTTCTATAATAAGATTGATAGAAAAACATTAATCCAATTATTGCCATAATAATTGAAAGGCTCAATATGACGTATATAAATAATCTTCGACGCTTCATATGTTTAAGCTTCCTCGAATTTGACCAAGCCAATTACCAAAAGTTATCCCATCATCACCGGCAAGACTACCATTATTCTTTGCGTCCTTACTTTGTCTAGGCCTTGTACTCATTCTTGCTTTATCTCATAATAGGGGTCTGCCCCATAATAGGGGTCCCATAATAGGGGCATAATAGGGGTCTGACCCCATATTGGCATAATAGGGGTGCATAATAGGGGTTGCATAATAGGGGTCTGACCCCATATTTGACCGTTATTTGAACTGAAAAAAATCATAAAATCACCCAAAAACATCACTTAGATTGATTTTTTGACGCAAAAAATTTGATTTAAGTATTTTCCAGTGTTATCTCAATTTAAATATACTGCTGCCCATAATAGGGGTCATAATAGGGGTCTGACCCCATATTTGACCGTTATTTGAACTGAAAAAAATCATAAAATCACCCAAAAACATCACTTAGATTGATTTTTTGACGCAAAAAATTTGATTTAAGTATTTTCCAGTGTTATCTCAATTTAAATATACTGCTGATAAACTGACAATGCAAATGACGCAAAAAACTCCTGCAACTGCCCCAATTTTCTTAAAATCAATAAATTGCCTTAAAAAATAGCTTTAAGGCCATAAAAAATCAAATATAAAACCAATTTTTAAATAAACAGGGTCAGCCCCCTAATAAAGGACAAAATTAATAAATAAACAGGGTCAGACCCCTAATAAACAGGGTCAGACCCCTAATAAAGAATAAGTTTAAAACCAACTATGAGTAACTCCAGCACCACCAACTGATAACCAATTTTTTTCATTTTTACTATAAGGAATTACTTTTTTTGTTAAATTATTAGGAATCTCAAGCTTATAAATAAAGGCCCCAATATTCCAATAAATTACATAATAATCAAAATGGTCTTTTCTTCCCATATAGCAAACTTGACCAACGGTATCACATCTTGTAGACTTCTCCTTATCTCTTAACTCTTTTTCTGAAACTAGCACAACATCATGAGAAAAAGGATCATTGATGTTTTTAAAGAACTCTTCCAGTACCTTCTTATCTTCGTCTGTAAGTTCATCTTTACTTCTGCATCCACTAAAAAGAACAAGTATGATAAACAATAATAAATGTGAATATCGAAAATTCATTTTTCACCTCGGTAGGGTCGTAATAGGGGTTGTCGTAATAGGGGTCTGCGTAATAGGGGTCTGACCTGGCATTAGGGGTCCTTAATAGGGGTCTGACCCCATATTTGATCCTTAATAGGGGTCTGACCCCCTTAATTAATTGACTTAATAGGGGCGACTTAATAGGGGTCGACTTAATAGGGGTCTGACCCCATATTTGACCGTTTTTTGAACTTAAAAAAATCATAAAATCACCATAAAACACCTCTTAGATTGATTTTTTTAAGTGAAAAATTTGATTTAAGCTTTTTTTCAGTGTCATCTCAATTAAAATATACTCCACAATAATGGAGACTGCAAGTTTTTGCAGCGCACCCAATTCTTCACCAGGAGTTCTGACTTAGAAAAAGGCATTACTAATGCCTCGAACGAACAAGACAATATCACGTTTAAACACGCCCCATCAAATAAATCCAGAGCAGCAACAGAACAAAAGATGTCAACGCGGTTGGAACACCGTATTTGGCAAAGTCCTTGAACGAAATCTTCACCCCGTACTTTGTCGCGCCTTGAACAACAATAATATTAGCCACGCTGCCGACCAGGAACAAATTCCCGGCAAAGGTATTGGAAAGCGCCAGGACATAGCCGTTGATCGGAGCGGAAAGATCAATTACCTTGATCAGCAACATCACCGCTGCGGAATTATTGATCAGATTGCTCAAAACCCCGGTCGTCAAGGCCATGACATAAGTATTGTGCAGGTCCACTCCGGCCCGCTGAAGCCAGGCGACACTTTGATCCGCAAGCCCGCTCTGATGAAATGCGCCGACTACCACGAACAAACCGATAAACAAACAGAGCAGCAGCCAGTCAACTTTTTCCATGACCTGATGACTCTCCAGACGGTGGCTGCACAAAAGCAGTCCGGCGGCAGTCAACGCAACCAGATACCGCGGAAGCGGCGTGAAGAAAAGAATAACGATAATACAAGTCGTTCCAACCCCTTTAATAGTGCGCCAACTGTCGAACGGGGTATCGCTTTCAGCGGGAATCTTCAATGGACTGTCTTTTTCAAGGAAAAAGTGCTTCCGGGACATAAAATAAACAATAAAGTAAGCTGAAACCATCGCGCAGGTCACCGGCACCGCGACCCAGAGCATATAACGTCCGAACCCCAGATGCGCGATTTCACCGATTAAAACATCCTGAGCATTGCCGATCAACGTTAAAGCGCATCCGATGTTGCTTGACAGCGCCAGCGCGATCAGAAACGGAACCGGATTCAGCCTTTTTCGCAGCAGAGAAGTGGTTATAACCGGGGTAAAGGCAAAACATACGACATCATTATTCAAAAATGCCGACAAAACTCCGCTGGCAATCATCAGCATTCCCAGAAACAACGCCGGTTTATCCAGGAAGCCCGAGATTTTTCCGGCCACCTGATGATAGAAACCGGCAAAATGAAGTTGGGACGCAATAACCATCAGGCTGAACAACATCAGAATCGACTGAAAGTTGACCGAATCCACAGCCTGTTTCAAAGAAACACAGCCGAAAGCCAGCATGGCAATAGCGCCGAGAACCACAATTCCGGCCCGGTCCAGCTTCAACCCCCAGATTCGACCGATAGCAATGCCAATATAAGTAACGCAGAAGATAATCAGCGTGGCAGTTTCATGCCAACTCCGATCCAGCTCGAAAAACACATTCATAATAACTCCTTACCCCATTATGAAACGGCATCGACTCAACAAAAAATATCGAAAATACCGGGAATGGAATCAACCGGCAAAAAAACGATTGATGGCAGCTAAAAGAGCGTCTTTCGGCAATGGTTTTGTCAGATAGTCGTCACACCCGGCCGCAAATGATCTTTGTTTGTCTTCAAGCATGGCATTGGCGGTCTGAGCAATGACCGGCAGATTTGGACGGAATTTCTTGATCTCCCGTGTAGCGTCCCACCCGCTAAGGTCGGGCAAGCGAATATCCATGAGCACCAGATCGATTGCCGCATCCTCACGGCAAGCGGCAATGCCCGGCATTGCCATTTCAGTATGAACCAGGTTGACTTTAGTGGATTCGAGGATTTTTTCAATAAAGAGATAATTGACCGGATCATCTTCAACCACCAGGATTTTTTTCTTGCTCCAATCATATTCGCCCTGAACCTTGACTTCCGGAGTCTCGACCGGCTCAACCTGTTCAGTGGAACTCTTACGTTTAAACGGCAGAGTAAACAAAAATGCACTGCCGGCTCCGGATTCGGATTGACAACTGATATCTCCACCAAGTAAATTAACCAGCTTCTTGGCAATCGCCAGCCCCAACCGGTTACCACCGAATTTCTGGAATTTTTGTCCGTCTCCGCTATGGAACGGATCAAATACGGTCTTGACTTTTTCTTCATCCATCCCGACTCCGGTGTCTCGGACAAAAAACTCGATCCAGGGCGATTTCTCGAAATACCCGAACTCGATTGTTCCCTGTTCAGTAAATTTCAAGGCATTGGCCAGCAACTTGTTAAGTATCTGGCGAATACGCTGCGGATCACTATTGATCACGCACTCATTATCACGCAATGACTTGCGCATATCTACCTTGATATTCTTGCCGGAATTTTTGACCAGATTCTGGAAGTACGCGTAAAGTTCGTCCATAACTGAATTAATCGAAAATTCCTGTTTGTTAAAGACCACCTCTCCCGATTCGATCTTTGATATATCCATCAGGTTTTCAATCATTTCCTGCAGGTTGTGACCGCATTGCAGAATGATGTCAGCATATTCCTGCATCTTCGCCTGAGATTCGCCCGGCATTCGAAGGAGTTCGGCAAATCCCATGATTCCGTTCAGCGGGGTCCGGATTTCATGGCTGATATTGGCGACAAACTGGGTTTTCACTTTACTGGATGATTCAGCCTCTTCTTTCGCTGCCAGTACCAGTTCTTCGCTCTTTTTGCGCTCGGAAATATCACGGATGACAATGCAGAAAAACTCTTTGTCTTCCGGTTTCAGGTAATAGGCGGCAATTTCTATCGGGAAAGATTTTCCGTATTTAGTTCTCGACAAACTTTCAAATGTAATGTTGCGTTTTACTCTCAGTTCTTTCCACAGATTGCGGCAGATATCCAGAGTAAGGTTGCTATCAACTTGCGGCAAGGTCAGTTCAGCCATTTCTTCCGGTGAATATTCCAGGGATGAACTTGCGGCACGGGTGAAATACTCAAAAGAAAAGTCATCCGGTCGGCAGACTATCATGTTGAATTCCGAATTGGCGACCGCGGCTTCAAGCATCTTGCCGGCTTTGGACAGTCCTTCATCCAGCCCCGATGTGCGGTATGAAGCAATAATACAATCAAGCTGCTTATTATTTACCAACCTCAAATCAAGCCAGGCATCAAAACTCTCCCCGTCACGCTTCAAACACTTTACCAATCCCACCTTGCCGTTAAATGCCGCTGCATCCTGTTTAAAAGCCGTCTTGATCCTGGCAAGTTCAGTATCGGGATGCAAACTGGAACGAGACTGCCGCATTATATCAGTTTTTGAATATCCGAACATCTCACAGGCTGTTTGATTGGCGGCAAGAATTTCCAGGCTGTTTTTGGCAAACATAAAAACCGCTACCGGAGCCCCGTCAAGAATTTTGCGGTATTCCATTGCGTCATTTTCAAATTTGACGATTTTTTCATGCTCCTCAGTAATATCACGAATAATCCCGCATGCTTTTATCGGGCTGCCGTTGGCGGCATGACGCTGGACAATCAAGTTCTCCCGGAGCCAGACTTTCTTACCATTATTCAAAATAATCGAATAATCGACTTCGATACTGTCATTGGAGCTTTGAGCATCCTGCCAGGCCGCATCAGCTTTTCTCTTATCCTCTTTTGATAATTTTGCCAGCATATCATCCCGTTTAGCCGGGACCGCATCATCTGCCAGGCCAAGCACATCGGCATATCTACCGAAGCTGGTGAAGCTTTCAGCCGCAAAATCATAAGACCAGATACATGATTTACTCAACTCCTCCGCCTGATTGAGAAATTCGTCTTTTTGAAGCAATAATCTGCGATATAATGATGTTTCCGGAATAGGATACATCAAAACGGGGATAACCCCGTACTCATTTAACGGCCCGACCCGCCAGCAAATGGAATTCCACCCGTCAAGCCCCTGGCAGCGAAATTCCACGTGACTGGCCAGGCCTTCATTCAACGCGCGGTTTATCGCAGTTCGCAAGCCGATAGTGTCATCCGGATAGACATGCTCAAGGATAGAATCGACGCCAGACGGCGGAGATTCAGGAATAAATCCAAGCTGGATAGCCTGATAAGAAGTCATTTTGACTTCAAGCAGACTTTTGGAAATCATGATCATCGGCTCCGGAAAGATGCTCTGGACGTTAGTCAAAATACTGAGCAGGTACTTCTGTTCATTTCGCAAACGATGAATAAAAACATCCTGCTTGATAACCAGAGGACCGATAATGAAGCAACCGATGCAAACCAGGAATCTGCGAATCCATTCGGCCGGAGACGCCGCAGTAATAAGCGCATCGGTAAAACTGACGGATACAGACTGCATATATACAATCGCATCCACCACGCAGAAACCGATCGCCGGCAGCAACGCAGCCGCCAGCATCGCAAAAATCACCTGTTTCCGACCCGCATCAGCCATTTGACATTAATCTTCTAAAAAAAATTGCTTGACGTTTTAACTAAAATATAGCGGAACATAAGAATAAATTCAAATTTATTTCGATATATAAATATTTAATTCTGAACGGAATCAAATCCCCAAACCAACCCGCTCAAAAACACTTTTTCATAGGCGTCAAGATCTTCGATCATAATTTGCGCCACACCGGAAACCATTGCGGCTTCCGCGACAAATCGAGCCACCCTCGGCACCACACGCGGGTCAAACGGTTTCGGAATGACCAGCGAGGATTTAAGCGGATAGTCTCCATCAAACATTCCGGCAGCGGCATCTTCGGGATATGCCTTGCTCAACATTTTCATGGCGTATTCCGGCGTCGGCTCTCGCACAATTTCAGCTAACGCTTTTGAGGCCGCCAGCTTCATAGCTTCGTTGATATCGCTGGCCCGAACATCCAGGGCCCCACGAAAAATTCCCGGAAAACCGAGAACATTGTTTACCTGATTCGGAAAATCGGTCCGTCCGGTACCAACGACAAACGCCCCGGCATCCACTGCATCCTGAGGGAATATCTCCGGTGTCGGATTGGCCATTGCAAACAGCACCGAGCCGTCAGCCATCGAGGCAACCATTTCCTTAGATACCGCGCCGCCTACGGACAGTCCGACAAAAACATCAGCTCCAACCATAGCTTCCGCCAGCGTCCGGGCTTCAGTATCAACCGCAAACTTTGCTTTTTCGGCCGTCAGGTCGGTTCTGCCGCTGTGAATCGTGCCCTTAGAATCACAAAGAATGAAATTTTCACGTTTGGCTCCGGCTGAAATATAAAATTCGCTACAGGCAATTCCCGCAGCTCCGGCTCCATTTACCACAAACCGGCAATCTTCTATCTTCTTACTGGTCAAAAGCATTGCATTAAGAACCCCGGCCAGAGAGATTATCGCGGTTCCATGCTGATCGTCGTGGAATACCGGGATATTCATTTTTTTCTTCAAAGTCTGTTCAATCTCAAAACAAGCCGGAGCCCCGATATCCTCCAGGTTTATTCCACCGAAAGAAGGCTCGAGCCGGGCAACCGTCTCAATCATTTTCGCCGGATCGGTCCGGCCATTGTCCAGAAAAACGTTATTCAGGCACAACGGAAAAGCGTCAATATCGGCGAAATGTTTGAACAACACGCATTTGCCCTCCATAACCGGCATTCCTGCCTCCGGACCGATATTTCCCAAACCCAGAACAGCGGTGCCATCACTGACCACCGCAACCTGATTCGCCCTGGCGGTATATCGCCAGACACTATCCGGATTTTCTTTAATCTCCAGACACGGTTTCGCCACACCGGGAGTATACGCCAGTGACAAGTCCTGCTGGGTTTCACACGGCTTGGAAGCCTTAATTACAATTTTACCGGGAATAGGCTCCTCGTGGTATTTGAGACTTTTTTCTTTCAATACATCATTCTCGGACATTTATCAGCTCCTTAAAAATTATATAAATTACTTTTTCATTAAAAATCCAGGCAAGCTGCCGTCGATCAATCTTCGAGGCTTTTCAAGGCTTCATCATTCTCATCCAGCTCATCTTCCATCATTCTGGCCTTCTTTTTGACCTTATATTTTTCAGGATAGACGACCCTGACTTCCTCGCGATCGCAAATCAGGGTATTACCGGTATCATCCAGTTGCACCGTAACCCGCTGCGTCAGCAAATTGCGATCACAAATCCTGCCGCGGCCTTCTTTGCACTCGCAAACATCGCCGCGACGCGGCATCGTTTTTTCCAGTTCCAGATAGCCTTCGTGTTCAAACTTCAGGCAGCATTTCAAGCGCCCGCAAGCACCGGAAATAGAACTTGGAGTTAATGATAAGTCCTGCTCTTTCGCCATGCGCACATTGATCGAGGCGAATTCCGTCATAAAGCGCTTGCAGCACAATTCCTGTCCACAAACTCCAAGACCGCCGCAAATAGAAGTTTCATCACGAACCCCGATCTGCCGCAATTCGATCCGCGCGTTTAAAGCCCGGGACAAATCTTTCACCAACTGGCGGAAGTCCACCCTGCCGTCCGCGGTAAACTGCAAGGTAATGAGTTTTCCGTCAAGCGAATAGTGGGCATTCAACAATTTCATATCGAGTTTAAGTTGTTCGATCAGCCCCTGGGCCGTTCGTATCGCGCTTTTCGCCCGCATTTCATTTTCATGGTTGCGGCTTTTGTCGTGAACTGTTGCCTTGCGCTGTATTTTGGGCAATTCTTTTTTCTTGTCTTCGCTCATCCTTGATTCACCGACCGGCCCGATCTCCCGCAATATCTGCCCGTAATCGACGTAGAAATCTTTTCGAATAACGCACCAGTCACCGGTTTTCAGCGCCATGCTCTCGGGAGCCTTGCTCTGATAACGGGACCCATTATCAAGTTTCACTAAATAAAGTATATCCATATTAATTACTTTTCTTTATTTTAATCAATTATTCAAAACACATGACAAACATAGTAATATAGCACGCAAATTCCCTCTCCCCAAAAGATATTTCAGTTATTTTTCAGGATTATTTAAGTATTTATTTTTAATTACCATGTACTTTTTATTTGACAATCTCGAAACCGGCATTATTGTAACTCATAAACCCAACAGGAGGACACAATGAAACGAATGAAAATTGCGGACCAGGGCTGCTATTACCACCTGATGAACCGGGTCTCGGGCTACAAAGGCGACCTGCCTTTTGCCTCGGTCGACCGCGAGTACGGCTTTACGTTGCTGCAAAATCTCACGCAATACTTCCTGATCGAGGTCATTTCCGCCGCCTGGATGGGCAATCATTTTCACCTGGTGGTCTACGCTCCCGGCCAAAACGAACTGCCACCCGAGGCTGAAATCGCCGCCCGCCACAACGCTTATTACAAGTCGATGGAGGGCGATTTGACCTACGCGATGAAAAAAATGCCGTTTATTGACCCCAAACACAAAAAACTCTGCCGCGAAACCGGCGCGAAAATGATCGATATAAGTTATTTTATGCGAGCTTACCAACAGCGTTTTTCGGTCGTTTTCAACCGGACCTACGACCACATCGGCCGCCTCTGGGCCGACCGTTTCAAAAGCGTCATCCTCGAAGGCGCCGACGCCCTCGAAGCCTGTCTGCAATACGTCGAACTCAACCCGGTCCGGGCCAAATTGACCGAAAACCCGGCCGATTACCGGTTCACCACCTGGGGGCGCTACAGCGGCAGCGGCAAACACCAGTACCACGCCAACTTCATCAAACACTACAAAAAATTGATCGATTATACCGACACTTCGAGCTGGAGCGACGCTGATTATTACACGGAGTTCAAATGTTCCCTGACCAGAATTATCGCGGCCGAACGCGGCGCGAACGCGGCCGGAATAGCCGAAGAGGACCAGACCGCGCGCCGCAAAGAATCGATGCCGGTCCGCTTCCTGAGACGGACTCGACACTTCACCGACGGTGCGATATTAGGTTCAAAACTCTTCATCCGCGAAACGGCTTGCAAATTCGATGATCCCGACCGTGTGGAAAACAAACAACTCAGCCGCGGCCTCGACCCGAA
This sequence comes from Victivallales bacterium, assembly GCA_963678305.2. GTDB lineage: Bacteria > Verrucomicrobiota > Lentisphaeria > Victivallales > Victivallaceae. The sequence goes on along the minus strand of CAXXVV010000015.1, from coordinate 43,624 downwards.
AGGCGCCGCAATATACTGCTTCCGAAAACTATTACTGTAAAAAATTAGACGTTACAGTTCTTGATGTAGGGCGAACCGGGGAAATAATTTCTCAAACAATTGGCGACGGATACAGCCCTCTTGAGTCAAACCATTCCGATTCAAACAATTAGCAACTGCACACAACAGCCGGTCCGGATTCTCAACATCCTGAAAAGTCATCAGGTAACGATAGGCGTAAGCCATCATTGGAACACAATCCAGTTTCACGGCCATTGATAAACCAAGACGGTGGCTGTACGCATCCAAGTCAAATTCACTGAAATGGTTGATCAGATAATAATAACAAAACAATGCCCGCCCGTAATCCTGCTGGTCAGCCGCCAGCATCATATTGTTATGAAGCAGATCAAACGCTTTATCCGGTTCACACTCAAAGATACCGGCAAGCAAATTGGTCTGCAAATCCCGCTTCCGCTCCGGCAAGCGCCATTCATCTTCCGGCAAGCCTTCCATCCAGGGAACCGGGTCTTCGCCGGCGCCAAAAGCGCGCCATGCCTGAGTGAGAATATTCCGTTTCGCCCGTTCGTGGCGTTTTTGCGAATAATTGTGCATCCACAAATAAATTCCGCCGATCAGCGCACCAACCGCAAACCCGCCGATATGAGCCCAGAACGCGACCTGGGCGACTTCTCCGACCAGTTGGAGGCTATAGACTATTTGCATCAGGAACCAGAAGCCCAGAACAAAAGCGGCAGGGGCGAAAGCCGGCAATGGACGACCGAATGTAGTAACCAGCAGTTTCACCTTGGTTTTCGGGAATAAAACCAGAAACGCCCCCAGGACGGCCGAGATTGCCCCGGAAGCTCCGATCGCCGGAGAATCGACATAGAAACTGTTAACCGAGATCTTATGAGCCCAGATACTGGCTAAAGCCCCGATGAAATAGAGGAGAAAAAATTTGCATGACCCCAATGCCTTTTCACAATTCCTGCCATAAATCCATAAAAAATACATATTGCCAATCAGGTGCAGCCAGCCGCCATGTAAAAACGTGCAGGTTATTCCGCTCCACCAGTGAAAGTCAACCGGGACACTGCCATACTCGTAAAAAATATTATTACGGTAAAACTCAGAAGAATAATTATAGAGATAAACATGTACTCCAATGCATATAACCATCAAGGTATATACCAGAACCGGTTTACCGGTATATTCAGTATCCTCTTCAATTTTATACGGTATGAACATAGTTTATTTATCCCGATTGAAAAATTCTATTTTTAGCCCGTCTCCATCCCCGGATTCAGGACCGGCATTTTTGCCGCTTTTATTCCCGGGGCGTTGCTTTCGCCCCATTTTTTCGATCTTCAAAGGTTCGTCTTTTTCCTGAGTCGGCTGTACCTTTGTTAATGCTTTTGTAAGATCTTTCAGCTTGGGAATCATTGTTTGCTGATTATAAAGCGGAGCACCGTTCGGATCTTCAATCCCGTACTCAACTCTTTTTATGTTCAAAGCCTCCCTGCTGATGAGAAGTCCGCATAATTCCCGGACCATACAAATCTTCGCAGCCTCACGCCGGTTGCCGGTCATATCGTTGATAAAGTTATCAAGCCGTTTCATATAAGAAGAGTTTTGTTCCTCAATCGCGTCGGAAAACCTGGCTTTTGCCAACTTTTTATCGCCAAGCTTTTCATAGACCAGTCCGAGCATATAATTGAGTCCGACTGCCGCCGGATCGCCATATTTAAATTTAAGCGGCTTGAGTATCTGCAAGGCTTTTTTGTATTCCCCCGCCCAGTAATACTGATGAGCGACCGCCGCCAGAAGATAACCGTGTACCGGAGTGCTGCTCCAGTAATCCGCAACCTGCAGGAATGAATGACAGGCCCGTTGCGTCCAAACCACGGCTTCTTCGGGTTTATCCAGTTCTCGCAAGGCCGCGGCTCGCTGATTTTCGCGACTGGCTTTGGCTAAATATAACTTTCCGACATCCTGACTGTACCAGCTCCATTTCCGATCCCGTTTCATCAGGGTCGACAAGCGAGGATTACCGACGCCCATAGCATAAGCGACGGCTGAAATAAGAACGCAAAGGCAGACCCACAACACCGGGGATTTGAGACTTTTCAACCCGGTAAAAACCACTTTTTTCCTGATATTCCTAGCCACACACAAGGCGCAAATAAACCGGTAGGAATCGGGAAGTTCGTTGAGACATTGCTGACAGATGCCTTTCCCGCATTCAACGCAGGAAACAACCGCAGGCTGGTCGGGATGCTTACAACAGGTCATAACCGGCCACGGGGCCAGTTGCTTCCATGATTTGTTCAACCTGATGTAAGGCTGTCAGTTCCTGTTGGGTGTTCATATGTTAATTAAGATTGAAAGCTGCAATCCCCAGATAGGTTACATTTCTCGACTTCAATGACGCCATCCACTGGGAGTAGCGCCGCGATCACTGATCATGCCGATCAACTTGTCCCCGGCAACGATGATCGGGGATTTTATGCCGATCGGATCGGAACGCAGAAACATCCGGTCGCCGTCAGACAGGTCAAGCTGCTCTACTACGGTATCGCCTTTATTTGAAACCATTCCCAGCAATCCGGTTTTGGCGGTATCACGAACCCAGTACCGCCCGATTATTACCCAAAATCAGATTCCCATACACATTTCCACACACCCACAGTTTTTCACCAGTCCATGCGTTGACACAAGTTATGATGGTTTCAAATTTATATTTTCAATTGCTTCGCTTTCAGTAAACTGCTTCAATATCGGATTATCTTTCTGCAGATCCTCATAAGCCTTTGGCAATTTACGCTGCTTGACTTCAGCCTCCGGCAGTTTGATCTTTTTGGTGCCGAAAAAGTATATTCTACCGTCGCCATAGGAAAAACGCATCGTGGAAGAATCCTCCGGCACTTTTTCAGACCACAAAATCCGGGCCATGCTTCGCGTCCACTACAGTAAATACCTCGCCAGAGGAAAAGAACAGCATGCCGTCCTGCTTTTTCAGGTCGCGCCCCCAGTTCAGCCCTTTAACCGGAATACTCCAGATCTTTTTACCTTCAGCAACATTAACCGCATGCAACTTATCCTTCTTTTTTATCAATATCATCCCATCAATGATAACCAGCTGGGAGAAATAATTTTTTAACTCGATACGCCAATTTAGCTTATTATCTTTCAGCTTCACTACTTTCAGATATGTTTTCGGTTGCTTGTCCTTAGATACACCATAAATGTATCCGCCGCTGATGTAAGCATAATAGTCCTTGCCGACGGTGATACTGGACATGTACTCGTTCTTATCCAGTTTTTTCGACCATAATGCCTTACCGTCTTTGGCGTCAAGGGCATATAGGGTTTTGATTTACGTCGGCGGATCCCGCCATTTTTTCGCTTTGATCGTTTTTATTGTTTCGATAATCACGGCGTCTTCACTTGCTGACGACATATATACGGGATCGGCAAACTCTTTACGCCAGACCACTGTACCTTCGCCGTCAATAACCTGAACACATGAGCTGGAACGGAAAATATACCGACTGCCGCTGTGATTCAGCAGCGCCAGGCAATCCTCGAGTTTCTTTTCGGACCGTTCCGTCAGTATTTTTCCCGTCAGCGTGTCGAAAGAACGGAACTTGTCGCCGGCAATACAATTGATTTTAGTCTTGTCATAAGTCAGGAAATGAAAATTATCCACGCTGAAAGATTTTTCCCACTTCCAGGCAATCTTCCCGCCCGGATCAAAAAATTCAAACCACACCCACCAGCAGATCATCAGGGTTACCACAATAATTATCAGCTTCAATCCGTATTTGATAAATTTTGTCGCAACCTCTCCAACCGCATACTGTTTTCTCTCACTTTTGAAGGCTGCCTCCTGCGCTTTGATAACCGCGGCATGCATACACGGCTCGCTACAGCAGCCGTTCAGCTCATTTTTGCATTCCCAGCAAATAGCGTTACCGCAATATTTACATTTTTCAACCGCAGTCACTCCTGGATGATTGGTACATTCATTCGAATTCCCGGCAGGTGCTTGCGGCGCGGCAGATGGCTGAGGACGCGGAGGAGACATTTTAGGCGGTTGGGCCTGTGCTATGGCTGGAGCTTTATTTATTGATGGAGCTGGACTGATGGCTGGAGCTTTATTTATCGCCGGAGCCGAACTAATGGACGGAGCTTTATTTATTGATGGAGCTGGACTGATGGATGGGGCTTTATTTATCGCCGGAGCTGACCTTATGGCCGGAGCCTGGCTCACGGACGGAACCCGGTTGACCGCCGGAGCCGGATTGATGGCTGGGGCTTTATTTATCGCCGGAGCCTTATTGGCAGTCAAGGTCGGCTTTTTCAAGGCGGGAGCCGCTTGTTTCGGCTGAGCAACCGGAATACTTCCTGCCGGAGGCATATGGGAAAAAGTCGTCCCTGATACATTTGCCGGGACCGGGGAAGACGGCTGTTCATTCAATACGACAGGAGCTGATGGAGCTGAAGCGACAGGCGGTTGGGCCGTCACCGGAATATCGGGCTGCGAACCAGCTTGCTCCGTTCCCGCTTCACTCAGCGACACAAACTTAACGGATTGGGGTAAAGAAGGCGGGTTCTGACTTGACGTCCGTTCCGCGATAGTTGATTGTTCCGGCACCGGAATTTTAGTCTCACACGACTGGCATACCAGCGCTTGACCAATGAATTTCTCCGGAACGCTGAATTTCTGTCCGCATTGGGGACATCTGAATCTTATCATATCTCAAGCCTTGTTTCTCAATTCACTAGCGGCAAAGACCGCATTAACACCTCTAGGTATAATAGCATTTAAAGTTCTAATATACAACCCTCCGTAATTACAATTCAGTTTCAGGAGTTTGAGATTTCCCCTGAACCCAAACGATACGCCGCCAAGAGAGCGAACACTATCCATATCAGATCAAAAATACCAAACACTGAAATAACCTTGACAAAGAACGGCATGTCTCCAATAAACATCGATTTGGCCTTTACCGCCAATTCAATACGCTCTTTTTTGGTCATTCCGCGCACTTGGTCGGCAACTTTCTTTTTCAGGAATTCAAGGTCTTCTTTTAACTTTGCCGGTGGCTCTCCTCCGGCATCATAAGCTTCAGCCAGACCGGCGGATATCTTTTTTTCATTTGCCATGATAGTAATAACATATCCCGCCGCATCCTTATCAGAAATTTTTTCTTTCTTTAATTCCTTCCTGAGTTCTTTTTTAAGATTAGTTTCGCTGTAAAGATACTGGGCAACAAAAACTTTGCCTAAAAACAAACCGCATAAGGCCACCCCCATAGCCAGCACACCAACTCTCGGAGTTCTCTCCTCCGGCACGACAAGACAAACCGCTCCTCCGGTTATAGCTCCGACAAGAGTCGCGAACCACCCGAATTCATAACCGGTTAGCGCCACTATCCCAACCCATAAGCCTCCTGCTGCCAATGCGGCAAGACAAGCCACCAATACCGCCAAACCGAATCTGCCGGTCTTTCTGGCTTTAGCCACAGAACGGACATTCACCCCAAGTTTGAAATTATGGCCGCATTCAACACACATCGCTGCATCCGGGATCATGATTCCGGCATTACATTTGGGACAATTCCCGTACACTTGCGCCGGCGGCGGCAACGGTGGCGGCACCCGGGCAGGTTCATTAGCGCACTGCGCAGTTTCTGTTCCGGTTTTCCTTGGTGTAAATCCAGGAGCCGGCCTCGTTCCCAATGCGGCCAGTTGAACCGGCTTTTTAACTGCCGGAACATTAACCGGAGCATTATTTATTGCCGGAGCCTGACTCTCTGTTCCACTAATCGCCGGCGCTTTATTCATCTCCGGGACTTTGTTAATAGCCGGGGCTCGGTTGATGGCCGGCGCCCGATTGATGGTCGGTCTGGCTTTAGCCGCATCCTGACCGGCCTCCGGAGCCAGATCCATAGAAGGCTTCGCAATAGTCGGAACTTTATTGATAGTCGGAGCTTTAGTCAAAGAAGGCTTGATAAGCGCGGGAACAGGTTTTGCAGCGGACGGATTCTGTGAGGATACAGACGGAACATTTCTTATCGGTTCGAAATTTTTTTGCGGCGCGGCGGAAACGGTTTGTAATTGAGGAGCAGCGGGTACAACCGGCTGAATAACATTGGCTGTGAGTGTTTCGTCAACAACCGGTTCCGGCACGGTCAGTTGTACTTCAGGTTCTGAATCAATCTGCGAAACCAGGTTACTTTCTTCATATGCCGGAGCCGAAACATCCGCATTTGCAAGCGAAACAAAGCTCACTTGTTGAGGCGCTGTCTGAGGTTGATCCGGAGCGCGGTCAGGAATGGTAGAATGTTCCGGGACCGGAATCTTCGCACTGCAAGACTGGCAGACCAACGCCTGCCCGATAAATTGCTCGGGAACACTGAATTTCTGACTGCATTGGGGACATCTGAATCTAATCATTATTCACAAGTCCTCTAACGTATTCCATATACCGTTCTCCCTGTTATCAATAATTCCGATCGTAAAATAGCACTGAAACCAAAACATTTCAATCTAAAACAGACAATGAAATATTCCGGTTGGATTAAGATTGATAAACAAGCATCAAATCACGGAAATAAGAACTTTTATTTTATACTTACATGCAATTAGCACTATCCGTAAAACACTATATATCTATACTTAGAAACTTACTATAATGCCGTTTTTAGCGGACGTAAAAACAAACTACCTGGTAATTAAAAAATAATCGAAGACCTTCATTGAATAAATACACTGTTGATTATTTGTGCAGATCAGAAAAGTATTGTTTAACGCCTTTTTTCATGTCGGCCGGGACGTCGTCACGAATAAAGAATTCTTCCAATTGATATTTGAAAGCACGGTCAGAACCGTTAACTCCGCGACGCATTTCTCCCTGACCGGTTTTTGCATCAATTGTTTTTGACGCTCCCGGACCGGCACCTTTACGTCCGGTCAAACGGGTGAACTTGCCGCTTTCCCCTGATTTATCTTTGCGGTCCATATTTCCAGCAGTGGCCGTCCCGGCGCCCTCACCCTTTTTGCCGCCGCCTTCGCCAATCCCTTTAGCGCCTCCCGGGGCCTTGCCCTTCCCTTCCCCGGCCCCCAAACCCTTGCCCGGGGTCTTACTGAGCATTGCTGACTGAGCAGCTGCCGCAGCCTGACGCATTTCGGCCAATTTCTGAGAAAATTTGTCCAGAGCTGACTGCTGCTGCATCATCTGCGACAGGTCATCAAGTTTATCATCAACTTGCTGACAGGATTTACATTGTGACATATCGTTTGATTTCGATTCAGACAACTCTTTTTCAAGTTTGGAAAGCGATTTGGACATCTCCTGGAGTTTTTTTGATAAAGTTGAATCACTGTCAGGCATCCGCTTTGCCGCTTTGGACAATTCCTGCAATTTCTTCAATTTGCTTTTCGCGTCCTTGATAGAACTTTTGCCCAGTTTCATTTTCGCAGTTCAGCCGCGCTCTCGGCATTTTTACCACTTGCCAGCATTTTACCAAGTTTTTGGAGATCCGGCGAACGTTTTAATTCTCGCGCAAGCTGTTTCAATAATTTTTCCAGTTGAGCATCCGGTTTCATCTGCTCCCGAAGTTTTTGCAGGCGTTTTTCAAGTTCGGCATACTGCAGAAGCGACTTTTTCAAATCCTTTTGGCCTTTGAGTTTTTCCAACGCCTTTTTTATCCCGGCTTTTTCCAACTCCTGCTTCTGCTCTTTTGTCAGAGTTTCCGTAATCTTTTCCAACTCTTTTTTCAGAATCTTATTGGCTGCATTCGAGCGGTTCTCGGTCAATTTATCATGAATTCTGCGTTGTTTGATATAGGGAGCGTCGTCCAATGAAAAAATCCAGATATTACCCGCGGTCAGCAGGAGCGCCAACAGCCATACCGCTTTCGACGGCTTGAGTTTGACATTTCTCACATCGAGCATCGAGCAGCGGTCAACAGTCTGTCCACGGCGCAAACGATGAAACGCGTCATCCCCGGAAAATTCAAGTTCGGATACCAAAGCGTCCTTCAGGGCAAAAAAGCGATCCCCGAAAACAGCGGCGTCATGTTGTGAACTTCTCCTGAACAACCAGATAAGCAAAGTCAACAGCAGAGAAGCGACGAGCGAATAAAGGGCAATACGCCAAGGAGCACGCAAACCGTCGAGCAGCCAGAAAAAGGCCGCGACAGTTGCAAAAACATTCATTTCCAGGACCGCGAACGGCAGCAACCACAGTACCGCAAGCCGATTCAAACGCTTTCTGAGCCGGGAAATGAAGTTTATTATCTTTTGATCGTGCATCACCCCTGCTTGAGATATATTGGAGCAGTATAAGCCCTGAGCTTGTCAGACGAAACCACTTCGGCCCGGACATACCGGGTTACATCCGAAAGTTTAACGTCACATTCGGCCTCCACTACTTTTTCCCCTTTGGCCCGGAACCTGACAATGCGGTGTCCATCGGCCACAATATAAACAGTCGCCAAACCGGCGGAATCCGCCGCGCGAACTTTAATTTTGATTGAATCGCCTTCCGGTAGCGGCATTTCATCGCCCACATTAACTTCATCGTTTACCCATAACGCAATACACGGGGCCTGTGAAGCAAAACAACGACCGGCATTAAAACATTTTAAGACTATTGCAGATTCAGGCCGGTCAATGTAAGCCCCGGTCCAGGCAATGCCAACTTCATCCGGAGTATGCGCATCGCTGCCGCCGATCGGCGTAATTTTATTTCCATTCATCAGCAACCGATCCCAGAGACGGACATATTCAGTAATGAAATTATCGAAACGTGTAGTAAGTTTATTGGCTCCGTTGATCACTTCCATAGCAAAATCGTACGGGATCTTATACATTTCCTCGATACGCTCGTCTTCATAATGCACACCGGGATACCAGCCGGTCGGATGCGGAACCCAGGCGAATTCACCCAGTTCCTGGGCCAATGCCAGGTTTTCAACCACTGTCTCAGATTCACGCAGTTGCAGCGGCACATCATTTTCAAGCACGCCAATGTGGTGCCCCATTGCCGGTTCCTGCCCCCATGACACTTTATCACCAAGATTATCGGTATCAGCTTTCTGATCGATTGTAAAATGATCAGTCACATATATCAGGTCAATTCCCATCTGCTCCGCAACGCCGAGATTGTCCTCGACCGTCCCCATGCCGTCACTGTAATCAGAATGGATATGAGGGTCCACGGTAACGATCGGGATTGCGAAAAGGTCACGGGTGGCAATCAGCCGCAATCTCATTTCGTCTCTAAAAAATCCGAGTCTTCGACATATGGCCTGCTGATAGGCGCTGACTTTCTCCGGCTTCAAATTACATTTCCTCCAATAATTGGCAGAAAGCGCTGACCGCTTCCCGGCAGTCTTCATAAATCATAGTGTTTTCAGTTGTCAAAGACATTATACCACCAAAAGAGGAACAACGCAAGATAGAAATCAATTCTTTTATCTCGGAATTTCCCATTGCCAGTTCCGTCGGCCTGCCGGAGAACAGTCCGTCACAGACATCCAACTGATCGATATATTTATGAAAACGTCCGGCATGGAAGACCCGCAGAAACGGTTTTTCGCCGCCCGCGGCAAAGTTTGCCGGATTGAAGGTAAAACCCGCGCCGGGCAACCCGGCTATCATGCTTGAAGCCCCTGGCCCGCTGTCAATAATATTGGCGAAAGATACTTTAATTTCAGCTTTTCCGGCCAGCCTGGTTTGAGTTGATGCCGCCGCGTTCAACGGGATCACGATACGGTTGACGCCGCAGGCGGCCGCAGTTGCGACGAACGCCGCGAAATCACCCGGCACAACCACCGAGCGCAAGGAAACAACCTCAATTCCGGCCACAGTTAATTCCTGACAGGCTTTGACAACAATCTCCTGTGTCAGCCCGGCCACCGGTTCCCCTTTCAGCTGGTCAAGTTCAAGTTTGTCAACTCCGCTGTCCCGCATGTTATCGATTATCTCTTCAATATAATATCCGGCCAGCGAAGCGGCGACAACCAGCGTATACGGTTCGTTCTCCAACATGGTTTTGGTGATCGCGGACCGCTGAGTCACGCAATCCTGACAATTCGGATTGTTACACAGGCAGAATGCCGGATCTTCCTCTCCAAGCGACTGGCCTATCGCCAACAGATCAGCGGCCGGGATCAGCCGGGTCACGGCATTACCAATTTGACCGACCACCATTGTTCCGGACATCCTGAAAATCCGGTCCAGGCCAATAAAATCGCGATGCGGCCCCGGGTAAAACGGCCATGTCTTAGTTTGTTCGCCTTCCGAAGATGAAAATTTTTCAACCGTCTTCTCTTCCAGATAAGGCAACCTAAGCAAAGCCTCAACCGTATGCAGAGAAGTATTCCGATCCTGATCGACCCCAAGCAAACAAATATAGCCTCCGGCCTCCGCCAGACGGGTATACGGGGTATCGGCACCATGAACCGTTTCCGCTTTCCAGTGATCTTTTCCTAACGCTTCGGCATCGGGCCCGATTGCAGCAACCGTTCCGAGCGGACAATCACTGATGACCACCTGCGGATGGCTTTTGACTATTTCAGTAATAATGCCCAGTTTCCCGAAAGCCGGAACCAGCAACGTGCCGGGCTCCCCAACAACCTCAAGGAAGGCATTCACCACCGTTTCAGCCCCGCCATCAACCTTGCCGATTGAAGACAAAGAACTGTGAAGCAATACCTTATCTCCGGTCGCCAACCCCAGCGAACGCAGCGAATTCACAATATCCTTTTTTGTCAGCATAGCTTATTTTCCCTGTTTAATTTCACGAACTGCTTCGATTACAGCCCTGGCCTGATATTCAAGCTGCTCCCGGGTCAGCGGATACAGCGGCAAATGAGTATAGGATTTATAGAACATCTTTTCCGTGACCGGACAAGTCGCGGCAATTGCGGCCTCGTCATAACCCAATGATTTCAGGATATTGAAACGGTACATCGGACCGAAATGAGTGATCGGCGTCAGCCCTCTTTCAGACAACTTGGCTTTTACCGCCTGAATGTCCGCGCCGACAATTTCAGGATTGATCCGCAACAGGAACAAGTGGTGGGAGGATTGGTAATCAGCCGTATCCGGTTTTTCCGTCAGAATGCCGGGTTCCTCCGATAATATCGCATTCATGTATTCCGCCGCGGCCCGGCGGATTTTCAAGATCTCAGCATAGCGTTTGAACTGCAAACAAAATCCCAGCGCGGAAATCTCAGTTGACGATGAGTTATTTGCCACCTGCGGTTCCCCGAAGCGGTCGATCAGCGGCGAAATATCATAGAGCCAGTCTTTGATCTGGCGCGAGAAATCCAGCCCCAGGAAACGAGCCATCTTGAATTGTTCTCCGGCTGCATCAATATTTGAGACCAGAATGCCGCCTTCGCCGAATGAGGTCATGTTCTTGACTTCATGAAACGAATAGCCGCCGAAATGAGCGATTGTCCCAAGCGGTTTACCTTTATAAAACGCTCCAAACCCGTGCGCGGCATCTTCCATTACATAAATATCGTGCTGTTTAGCCAGTTCCATGATCGGGTCCATGTCACAAGGATAACCGCCGATATGCACCGGACAGATAACTTTTGTTTTTGGCGTGATCTTGCGGGCAACGTCAGCCGGGTCGATATTCACCGTCTCCGGGTCGATATCGGCAAAGACAACTTTCGCGCCTATACTTAACGGATAAGACATCGTTGCAATGAATGTAATTGACGGGACAATAACTTCGTCACCGGGACGCAACCCGGCCAGTTTGAAACCGATCTCCATCCCGGCGGTCCAGTTGGTCAGGAACGCGGCATGTTTCACATTCAGAAAGTCCCGGGCCAGCTGCTCGGCCTTTTCCACCCATTTTCCAAGCGACAACTTGGTTGCAACCCCGCTTTCGCGGGACAACTCGGCGATCCCGTCCCGGATTTTTGCCAATGCGGCATCATAGACTGCCTCATCGCCTTTCAGCGGCAGCATAAATTTAATGACTTCCAGGGCATCTTCTGCCCGATAAAATTCGCCTACCGCATGCCACGGCACTTTGGCGTCTCCAGCTGCATAGCGAAAATCGCCTTGACTGCCTTCTTTGTTTTCCATTGTTTTTACTCCTTCAAGTCAATGATTATATAAATGATTTGTTTTTTATTTATTCCAGGGATAGGTTATCTCCAAGACTTCACCATCGCACATGGCCGATTCGGCGGCAAAAATCCCCGGAATGGTCATCCGCAATCCTTCTTTCAAACTAACCGGCGACGGCTCGCCGTTGATCAGCGCGTTGAAAAAGACATCCAACATGGCATAATCCGCGCCACCATGCCCCTGCGCCTCGGGTTTGCCGGCATATTCCGGCGGCATCATGTCCACCGGCAGTTCAATAAGCGCCTGCGGATCTTCATTTTTGTTGGAACTGTAAAGCACAACAGGCTTGATGCATTCACCGCGACCGCCGTTACGTTCAAAGTAGCCATCCGTTCCGAACAACCGGTAGGAATGGTGTCCGATATGCGCGTTATTCACAAAACTGCAGGTAAGCCTGACAACAACCCCGCTTTCCGTTCTGAAATGCGCCGTCATCATATCATGCTGACCAGGATAATTATTGATATGACTGCCTGTGGTAAAACATGAAACATATTTCAAATCCTCTTTCAGCACCCGCAAGAGCGGCCCCAGGGAATGAGTGCAATATTTGATCGGCGGGTAAGTCCGCCGCCACGGGGACTCATCAAACAAAGCCTGCACGTCATGAATATATTCAGCCTCAAGGTAAACCGGCTTGCCGAACATGCCGTTTTCATGAAGTTTGGCCATTTCCCCGACAAAACCCCAGAAATTAGGATTGGCCCCGGTCATGAACATCGCTTCACTGTTCTGGTCGGCCCGCCACAGCATATCGGCCTCTTCCAGCGAGGCAACGCTGGGTATGTCCGAAAAAACATTGATTCCCGCCTCCAGTGCCAGCGCGCAGAATTTCGCGTGATTATCGGCCGGAGTTTCGACCAGAACCACGTCCAGTCCGGCGTTTTTCAGCATGCACTCGTAATCGTCATATAACGTGCATCCGGAAAATTCGCTCCGGGCTTTATCCAGTAAATGCGCCTGCTTCTCGCATATCGCAACCGGTTCAATTCCGGAAAAAGCGTCGGCACACAGCTTGAACATATTACGACCACGATGTCCGAAGCCGACAATTCCCAATTTCAGTGTTTTATTCATTCATCAACCTCCGCGATGATCCGACATGGAATTTGCGTTACTCCGCCAACTTTGAGCGGCAGCACCGTCAAACTCACAAAATCAGAGGTCAACTTATCAAGATTGACCGGAAAACAAACCGTATTGATTCCCGCCGCGAACAAATCCCTGAAAACTCCTTGAATATCGACCGATTCGTAAATATCGGAAACCAGCAGTTTCGTGTTATGCCCGATAATCCACTGAACGGCATCATCAGCCAACCATACGCTCCGGCTTTCAATCATGTCAAACCGCCGTTCTCCAAGCGCATTGATAATGATTGCATCTCCGGATTCAACCCCGGCCGGCGCGGCCATTTTCAGATCCGCCGCCGTCACCGCGCCGGAACCTGATTCACGATCCAGACGGATTACCGCCGCCCTTACGCGGTACAGTATTTCCAACGGACAGTTACTTGCATCCAGCCCTCTATCCGTTTCAAGAATATGACCGGGAAAATCAATATAGGAGCTTGACATCCCGTTCATTTTCAGGTTATATACCTGGGCGGTATACGGCCCGTTCGCGGCAGTCAAATTCCAATGTTCACATTCGATCACCGGCGCAGGCAGCGCCCCGCCAAAAGGGGACTCTTCCACCGCAAGAGTCAGATCAATCAGCTTCATGACATTATCTTCAATTTTTCGTTATCTTGATGGACAATACGCTTGCCGCTGCTTCTGGCGGCATTGGCCTCGGCAATCAGCTTGCGCATTTGATTAGTGAAATTACTGACAATTTCCGCCTCAATTTTTGCTCCGGTTGCAGCCCGGGCTTTTTCAGGATAGCCCATGACCCCGATTTTTACATCAGGGCTCTGCGACGTCGTCAGTACTTCGTGCGGGTCCTCCGTCAACGATTCTCGTAATTGATAGGAATCGGGATCTTCCCGGAGCCGTTTCGCAACTTCAGCCTCGTCCATCACAATCTTGTCACGCACAACGTCCGGACACCAGTGCAGCAGCAGCGACAGTTCCGCCTCGGCCGCATGATAATCCTGTTTCTCGAATAATTTTTTCCAGGTTGGCGAATAATCCCAGGGCGGTGCTACCATGATCAACGCGTCACGTAGCGCCGGATTTATCCATTTCAGAATGCGCAGCGATTCCTTCAGATGCAATAGGGCCTCACTGCCGCCATGTCCCGGCAAAATGATAAAGTTCCTGAATCCCTGAACCGACAGTGATTCGATGATCTCCCCGATCATGTTGGCAAAAGTGTTAGGCTTAATGTTGATAGTTCCCGGCAGCATTCCACCTGAAAAACAATAATTCAAGGTCGGAGCGACAATACATCCCAAAGACCGCGCCAGCTTTTCGCCAAGAAAATCCGCATTGCGAATATCCGTATCCAGCGGCTGATGATAGCCGTGCTGTTCAATCAGTCCATAAGGAATGATAATTGTCTGGTTGTATTCGAGATATTCAGATATCTCCCTCACGGTCATTTCACCCATTTTGACATGATGCATAATTAAACTCCTGTTTTAGATTGTTTGTGTTACTATTATTTTCCAGTCTCATATAACTTTTTTCAAGAACTTTTAGCCGGTTTACACAAATTTTCACTTGATTTTTATTTTTATTGATACGATATTGTATCAATAATCCTCAAACAAAGCCAAACAGATGAGCATCAACGATCAAAGACGTCAACTGATTCTGCGGGAACTGATATCGCAAAAGTCATGTTCGCGCCGGAAACTCATACGACGCTTCAACCTGCGTCCGGCAACCGTCATCAATATTGTGGACGACTTGAAAAGACAACGACTCGTCGTTGAAGAGGACGGCGGCAGCATCCATTCCGGCCGTCGTTCTCCAATGCTCAGGATTGCTTCGAAAACCGCAGCTTTCATCGGTATTGAACTGCATTTCGATTGCACTTATGCTATTTTAATCGACTTGGAAGGCCGGGAACTGGACCGGATTGAAACCCGAGGCAAACAACGTTCTTCCCGGGAAAATTCGCTTCAGGAAATCAGGACCGTGGTAAAGGGCCTGCTTGAGCGCAGCAAAACGGGTTCTCATGTGACCGGCCTGGGCTTTGCCGATCCCGGCATTGTCGACGTGGTTCACGGCGTGGCGCTGCGGGCAGTCAATATGCCCGAATGGCGCGGCTTCGCGGTCAAGGACTGGCTGGAACAGGAATTCAAATTACCGGCGACGGCCTGTCCCGCGCCTTTGGCCCGTGGATGGTCGGAATATCGCGAATACACCCCGGAACCGCCGGAAAGCTTGTTTCTGATCGAACTGGGACTCGGAGTCGGAGGCAGTTTCATCGAAGCCGGTCGACCTTATCTCGGGACAACGTTTCGCGGCATGGAGATCGGACACCTTATGGTAGTTCCGGACGGCCCGAAATGTCAGTGCGGCAACCGCGGCTGTCTGGAAGCTGTTGTCAATTCAGTTCCCGACACCACTGATGTAAAAAATATCAGGATTATCAGCTCCGGCATCGCGACCGCACTGGCTTCGGTGGTTACCTTGCTCAATCCGTCAGCCATAATCCTGGCCGGGCCGTTAAGCCGGATCGGCACTCCGCTGCTCGCGAACGTCCGGCGCGAATTGACCATGCAATGCCTGCCCGGAGCACTATTCGATCTCACAGTATCCATCTCCGGACAGGACAATTATTCCGCGGCCAGAGGCGCGGCATTGCTGGCCAGAGATCGTTTTCTAGGCATTTCCCCCCTCCCCTGACAAGCCTGCCCCTTAAAACTTGTAATCGTGATTTTCTGTGATATATTATAAAGTCCCCCGGAGAGAAAAAGAGACTCGACGGAAAATAGTGAACTAAGAGAAGGAAATATATGAACTTTTGCGCATCGATACAATGTTTTGACGGCAGGATCCACGAGCCCATTTTAGCGTTTATCAAAGAAAACTATAACATTCCTTATGTCGATATGATAGCCGAACCGGGAGCGGACCAGGTTATGGCGGAATTGACCGACAAAGTTACTTTTGACGCAATAGTAAAAAAACTTCAACTAAGCATTGAAGTCCATGATACGAGTCTGGTTTTCGTTTCCGGGCATTTCAATTGTCTGGCTAATCCTGTTGATAAAAACAAACACATCGAACAGGTGAAAAAATCAATTGATAATTTACAAAAAATATTTCCCGACGTAAAATTCATCGGCCTGTGGATCGATGAAAACTGGCAAGCGTCACCCTGCTAACCGAGTGTCCATTACCTACTCAAAGAGTTCAAATAATGCCGTTTTTTAAACCGCGTTATAAAACTACCTGGTATTTTATTATGATATCAGGCATAAGATAATTTTTTCCAGAATTATATCAAAAGGGGGGTTGACATTTTTGAAAAATTGTTCTATAATATACAAAGATATTGAACAATTTGAAACAATTATTCGAAAAACATGCAGCAATCTTTGAAAATACCTGATAAAGCACGCAGAATGATCGACTATCTGCAGGAAAGTATCCATGCAGGCAAACTGAAACAAGGGACTAAGATTCCCCCGCTTCGGGATTTGAAAGATCAGTTCGGCGTCTCATTGGGAACCGCAAAACGCGGAATTGACTATCTTTGCCGTAAAGGCCTTTTGGAAGCAAACCGGGGTTCCGGGACTTATGTAGCAAAAGGGCACCGGAAAAAAAACAGCAATGCTCTGCATCGCATTATTGTCCTGATCCCGTGGCTTAACAATCAGACAGGAATTCTTCATACCTTGTATTCCGGACTCCTGGACGCCAGTATAAAGGAAAAAACAGAATTGGTTTTATCTCATGTCGGGTTCGAAGGATTGACCAACGCCGGTATTCAAAAAATATCAGACGGCTGTTCCGCACTCGTCATGCTGGGTGAATATGACCGGGTTTTCAAAGAGAATCTGAATATCAAGATGCCGGTCATCGCCTGCGGCATGCATCACAATCTTGACGGCTCGGCATCACTTTTTGAAATGGACCCTTATCAGTCAGCGGATATTGCGGTCGAGTACTTTAAGCAACACGGAATCAATCATGTCAAATGTTACACCGGCAATAACCCGGTCGGCCATATCCGCCTGGAACAATTCAGGATTCAATGGGAAAAACGAGGAAAGACCATTGACTATCACGAATTTCCATCCAATACTGAACTGACACAATACGACTTTGTCCCTGAAGGGGCATTTTTATTCTCATCCGGCTGGATTATGGACGCTTTTTGCAAACACAGCTTGAACGAATATGGAGTAAAGCTCACAGAATCGGCAACAGTGCTTGGCCTTGACGGGCGCAGCTGCGTTGACCCGCATTTTGAGCCGGCTCCAACTATCTATGCCGACTGGAAGCAAATCGGACACGATATGTATAATGAATGCATGCGCCGGATAAACAGTCCCGGAGTTACTCCGCGACGTTATTTTTATCCCGTTAAATTAATAGAACCTTTAAGTTAAATAAAGATTATGGAGAAGACGATGAAAGAGAAAACATTCACATTAATCGAACTTCTGGTCGTGATCGCAATCATTGCAATCCTCGCCAGCATGCTGTTGCCGGCATTGAATCAAGCACGCGCAAAGGCCAAAGCGATCAGCTGCGCCAACAATTTAAAACAATTGGGACTGGCAACCGGCCAATACACCGTTGACAACAGCGATTATTTTCCTCAAATAGCCGGAGGGTCAGGAACTCTGGAAGGTGAAATGTGGGACTATCAACTGGCTGGTTATATCAATTGGAAAGCTACAAACGGACCTCCGGCTTATGTCTGCCCGTCCGTTCCGAAAATCAACACCACGGTTGCCAGTTACGTCGGCGATAAAGGACGTTGGAGAAGCTATGGCGTTAATTCCTGCATTTACGCTTACACCAATGAGAGCTATGGAATAAAAACCCTTTACCGCAATATGTCGAAAGTCGGCAGTTTCAAAAATGCCACCAAAGTAGGTTGGATGCTGGAATTATGTAATGCGGATGAACCGGAAGTAGGTTTATTCTGTCCGATGAATCGTTATGTATATCCATGGTTCACCACCTGGAATGACAACACAATGGGCTGGTGGCACGGCAACTTCAGTACGATGAACGTTCTTTTTGCGGAAGGCCATGTTGAAAACAAAAAACAAACTGCCCCTTTCCCGAATGGAGCTCCTGTCGACGTTATTTACGCCTACAAACATAACGGCGACATTCGATACATCGACTAACCTGAACCAACAATAAATTAATTATGAAAACACTTGCATTTACTGCTGTGCTGTCAATCCTCACGGCCTTGACAGTTGACGGAGAGAATCTTTTAAACAACCCCGGATTTGAGGTTCCCGGTAAAAAAGGCATGCCGGCCGGCTGGTTCGGTAATTTTTACGGCGCTAACAAAAAGGGTGTGATCAAGCTTAACAACTCTGATGTCCACAACGGTAAAAGCGCAGTTACAATGTCCGGATTCGAGCCGGGAGTGACCGGGCAGTTCATGCAGCAACCGATCGAAGCCAAACCTGGTTTTATCTATAAATTTGACATCTGGTACAAATCGCAAAGCCCCTTCAAAGCCCAATTGCGCTGGTATGAAGAAGACGGCAAAACACCTGCCGGACTCCATGTAATGGAAGCGCCGCCATCCGCCGAAAAATGGAGCAGTTATCAAAGTCATAAAAAAGCGGTTGCGGCCTTTGCGGAAGCAAAAGACGGCAAAATGGTTTACCAGTTCAAGAGGGTTTCACCCGACGGTTTTGCCGCACCGCCGAAAGCTAAGTTCATGCAGCTTGTCCTGTTCGTTAAAAATATCGGATCAATTAATTACGACGATGTCGGCATTGAACAAAAATCAAAAGCCCCGGCCGACAATTCCGAACTGCAACGACTGTTAGTCGGCAACAACAAGCAAGTCATCCGGGCAAAAGAACGCTTAATTCCGGAAATCAAAGACGTCGAACTGCCTGAAAAGTATCAGATGACCACGGAAAAATATCCGGCGTCAGCAACCAATATCCGCAGCCGTGACGGCATTTTCTATCGCGGCAGCACCCCGGCATTCCTGTTTGGCGTGGAATCATCTCCAGTCGTCTATCCCTGGCAATTCAAACTGCTGGGAATGGATATCATCCACATGGGCAGCACTTATGAACTCGGAGTGATCCGGGCAAAAAAACAAGGCAGTAAACTGAAGATATGGTGGGACGAATACAAGTGGGGAGAAGTTGTGGCCCGGGAACTTTTGAAGAACGGACTGGCCGTATACGTTCAACCGGTCGAAACATCAAAACTGACCTATCATCCGGTCGCTAAATACTTTCCCGAAGCATTCACCGATACCTCGCATTTCATTTCTTATCGCTTTGGTCATCCATTAGGTAATCGTTTGCGGGAAAACTATATCAAATGTTTTATGAAGACATTCCGTAAATATCCGATCACCATCTGGGAACTGTTCAACGAAGTCCGTTATACGGATTACGGACCGGACAGCATAAAAAACTTTCGCGGCGCAATGCAGCGAAAATACGGCACGATCAAACATGCCAATCAAGTATGGGGAACTGCATTCCCGTCATTTGACGAGGTGTCCCCGCCCCGCAAGAGCGATTCTCATGGCTCAATTATAAATATAAAACCAAAAAATTTCTCGCATCCGTTATGGGCCGACTGGGGAATCTTCACTGAAGCGACTTTTGCAAAAGGACTCCGGCAAGTCGCGTCATTCTATCGCAAATATGACAAAAATCCGAATTCTTATTTAACGGTTCAAAGCTATTGCGACCTGCCGATGGGATACAGCTCTCTGGGCGGCGTCAATCCCTACAATAAATATAAAGCGGAAGACGTGTATTCGCATGAGGACCGGGGAACTATTTTCTACCGTCAGCAAGCCGGAGCCGAAAACGTTGATGAAATAAAAAATATGCTGCTTAATCAATTTGTCTGGAACTTCCTGCGCAAAGTCTCTCCTGACAAACCTTTACTTGGAGTAGAATGTCATTTTCAGGGCGGCGCCCCAAAAAAGCCGGATGGCCCTTCCCTGATCACTCTCCACGGAACCTGGAAATTCATGAATGACAATGATAAAACAGGCATCAAACAAGGTTTTTCAAAATCTGATTATGATGATTCAAAATGGAAAACAATCAAGGTTCCCGGGTTATGGGGCAACCAGGGTTTCGCGAAATGCAGATTCGGCTGGTATCGGAAAAAGTTTTTTGTTCCGGCCGATCTGAAACAAACCCCACTATTTCTAAACGGACATCAATTATCGGACCGGTCTAAAATTTACCTCAATGGTAAACTGATCAGGGAAACCACGAACTGGAACGAGCAATTTGCCGAAGATGTTTCCGGTTATCTGCAATACGGAAAAGAAAACACGCTGGCAATAAGCATCGGCAACAACTATTTCAGTGGAGACATGTATTGGGGCGGCATCCGCAAGTATATATCTCTTGACCGCACCGGCTTCGGCAAAGTTTACCCGATGACCGCCGGACAAATGCGCTGGTGGATGTGGAACCGGATGTTGTACGGCTTTTCCGGCGCGATTATATCTTATGCCTACAGTTCTGATTCTTCCAGGCTAAGCATGTTCAGACCGACAAAAAATTCATTCGCTTCGATCCGGGCGTTACCGCAAATCAAAAAAGAAATGGCAACAGTAGCCCCGGTTATCATGCCGCGACCGCGTTTAAAAGGCAAAGCGGCGATTGTCTATCCGCTCGAATATGGCCGGTACACGGTCCAGAAGACCCCCGGCGAATGGCTGGAAGCGCCATTGTTGAAAAAATTGCTCAACTGGTATTGCGGAGTACTGTTTTCGCAGGTCGAAATCGACGTCATTTCCTGCCGCGAAATAATGTCCGGCCAACTGAAGAACTATAAACTGCTTTTAATGCCGATAGCCCCCCTCTCACCGGATGCCGCGGACGCAAAAGTCAAAGAGTTCATTAACAACGGCGGAATTCTGGTTGCGTCTGCCGACACTATGTCAAAGAGCGCGGATAATTACGCAAAAAAATCGAATGCCTGGTTGTTCTCAGATAAAACCGGTAAGGGGAAAGTATACAAAGTCCCGGCAGAACCGGGATTTACCGAGACTGCCCGGATCGTCAAAGACATTCTGAGAAAAAACCGAATCGTTCCGGAAATAGCAATTTCAGGCAAACAGAAATTCAAATATCTGGAAACCCACCTGTGCGGTCGTGACGGTCGTTATGTCTGCGCCGTTTACAATTGGGGCGGCGGCGACGGAAAAATTAAACTTGATTTAAAAACTTTACCACAAGGACGCTATCAGGTGCGCACTCTGCCGCATGGTAATAAATGCGCTGACGTAACAGACGGAACGCTTCATGCCGAAATTAAATCACAGGAACCAGTCATTCTTTTATTGGAAAAAGCCGGATTGCAGCCGCTTAGAATCCAGGAGATGACAGCAAGACAGAAAAAATTTGTTGAACTGTGGAATCCGTCAAAACCCGGCGGAATTCCGGTTCTGTTGAGTTCCGGCATGAACGAAATTATCGGACGCTCCCGGGCGTTAACTGCGGTAAATCTGCTTGAACATAACGGTTTCACGCTTGATTTCGGTCTTAGCCGCTTCAAACCGGAGATGAAAGTTTTCACTGATCGCGAAGAAGATAAGAAACTTGATTCATATAAAATAGTGGTAACCCTCGGCAGTTGTCTGGGCGGCGAACGGGTATTCAAACCGACTGAAGCTGCCCTGATGCGGGAATATGTGAAAAACGGCGGCAGCATGCTGATTGCGGCCAACCACTATGTCGGACCGCATGGCTGGCTCAGCAACAATGCTAAAAATCCGCTATTACAGGAGTTCGGCGTAACCGCGTTCAACCGGAACATCTCCGATCAGAATAATTTCGACTTTATTCCTGAGTACCCGACGTTCACCAATATCCTAGACCATCCCGTAACCCGGGGCGTCAGCAAATTCCAATCCCACGGCATGCCTGAAATGAAGTCAGCTAATCCAGCCGCTAAAGTTCTTATCAAATCGGAAAAAGGACTCCCGGTCCTGCTTGCTCTGGAATATGGAAAAGGCCGTGTAGTCATCATCGGCGATGCGAAATGGTTGCAGCCGCAGCCTTTGGCAAAAGCTGACAATGCCCGTTTGCTGCTGAACATTTTCAATTGGCTGGCCCATAAAAAACCTGTAAAAGCCAGCAATAAACAGTTGAAAAAGGCAGTAGACCACAGCTTCTAAAGTAACAACTTTTACTGCTCAATAGTTTACTGTAATGCCGTTTTTTATCAGGCATATATAAAACTACCTGGTATTTTATTATCTATATTGGACAGGTATAGAAGATATTCTCTATTTCAGGTTGGATCGCCGTTTGACACTTCCGGCTCAGTGCTGTATAATATGTAATAACGAACCGTTTACATGAAATACAGGAAACTCAAAGTATGCCAAAGACCACTATCGATGAAATCAAAAACACCGTCAACTCCCTTGAAAAAATTGAAGCGGATAAAAAAGCTCAATTAAATAAAATGCTTGATGAGCTGGATCAGGAATTATCCGCAGTCGAACCATCCCAGGCTAAGAATATTGCAATATCGGCTCACAAAGCCGTTGACCCGAAAGATCAGGAACCCGACCTGGTGGAAAAACTGCATAAATCAGTCAGCGAATTTGAAACCGAACATCCTAAACTGGTCGATACCGTCAATCGTATTTGCATGATGCTGTCTGATATCGGCATTTAAACTGGAGAAATTACTGTTCGAACAGCTAGTTTTTGATATTTCCAATATTGTATTTTCCACAAATAAATATAATATACTGAAAATATAATAATTTTAATGAAATTTTTGCCATATGAAATTCTTCTGTGATCACTGCGAACAGAAAATCGAAGCCGATAGAACACTCTCCGGCAGCATCATGATATGCCCGACGTGTTCGCAGGCTTTCAGGGTTCCTGATTACGGCCTAGTCCCGGGAGACCGGCTGGATGGTTTCGTGCTGCGCAAAAGAATCGGCTCAGGCGGAATGGGGGACGTCTGGCTGGCCGACCAGGAATCGATGCAGCGGGAATGCGCAGTAAAAGTGTTGTCCCCGGAACTGACGGTTCATCAGGAATTTATCAACCGTTTTATGCAGGAAGTTAAATCAACCGGCAAATTGCAGCACACCAACATTGTGACCTCCTATTACGCCGGGGAATCAGATGGCATCTACTACCTCGCGATGGAATGCGTCAGCGGCGAAAATCTTGATGCAATCCTCGACCGTGACCAGCAAATGGACGAAACCACGGTCCTGAAAGTAGCGCGTTCGGCCGCGGATGCCCTTGAGTATGCCTGGGAGGAACAAAAGCTGATTCATCGCGATATCAAACCGTCAAATATTATGATTGACGATACGAAAACCGTAAAAATACTTGATTTTGGAATCGCCAAATCTCTTGACGCCAATAATACTTCACATTTAACCCAGACCGGAGCGATTCTTGGTACGCCGTATTATATGAGTCCGGAGCAGGCTTCAAGAAAAATAGCGCTGGATTGCCGTTCGGACATTTACTCAATGGGCGCAGTGATGTATCATCTGCTCTCGGGTGAACCGCCTTTTCAGGGGGATACCCCGGTCGGCATCCTGGCCCAGCACCTGTCCGGGACCTCCGTCCCGCTCCGGAGAATGGTTCCGAATATATCTCCTCCAACCGCGGCCCTGGTTGAAAAAATGATGCAGAAGGACCCGGCCAGACGTTTTCAGAACTGGGGAGAGGTCAGGAAAGAAATTGATCGAATTTTGCAGGGGAAAAAAGCGATTCCTTTAAAATATGTAATCCCTGTCGGTGCCGCCGCGGTTATCCTGCTGGCGGTATTGGTAATGGTAAAATTATCAGATAAACAGCAGGAAGCCAAGTCTCTTTCGGTTCAACAGCCCGGAAAAAGCTCTGCAATCGAAAACCCGTTGAACACTCTCGATAAATCACTGGCGGAACTGGATGATCTTGACGTCGGCGCAGAAGATAATAATTCAACTCAGTCGTCCAGGTCCGCATCCGCAAAAAATTCCCAGGTCCAGCGGGAACCGGGACCACCGCCATCACGACTCCAATCCGGACCGCGCAGAAGGCCGGGAATGGTTGAAGTTGAAGGCGGAGATGAAACCCGGCTGCCGGATCCGAGATTCGGTCCGTCCCCGTCTGAAAGGCCGATGCCCGACTCAAAAGCCTCGGCACAACGAAGTGATGTTCCCGGCTTGACTGCGATTAATACATTGGAAAAACTGCTCATAAAAGCCGGTCTTCCTGATAATAAAGTCAGTATCATATTGGACATTTGCATTCAAAGGCAAAAAGATGTTCACGATCAACTGCGGGAGAAAGTTGAAGGCCGGATTACGCCTCAGCAGTTTAGAGAAAAAATGTTCTCAATCAGCCAGAAAACTCAGGAACGCGTCAGAAACAATCTGACAAAAGAGGAATTCGCAAAATTCAAATCTGCCTATAAAACCTATTTTGAGAGCTTGAAAAAAAGTATAACGTCCCATCGCATCCAACCGCCGCGGCGGCGCCGCTGGCGCTGACTTCCGTCAAACCGGCAAGCCGAAACTAAATTAAGAATTTGCCCTGCGCACGAAAAAGTTTTTTTTCATCTTGTGCTGAAAACTTGAACCCTTCTCCGTGTTCTCCGTGGTGCAGTTCATATTTCGTAATAGTCTATGTAAATTCAAAAAAAGAAAAACATGCCGGTTTACGATTGAGAATTGTGATCAGGATTTTATATTCCTGCAAAATTCCCTGAAAATAATTATAAAAAAACTTGCGTTTTTTCTCATAACATGTATTTTACTAGTCCGCAATTACAGGTGGATCCTTAGCTCAGTTGGTTAGAGCAGACGACTCATAATCGTCTGGTCGTAGGTTCGAGTCCTACAGGATCCACCATTCATTTTTTCCATCCCGAATAAACCAGATTCGTATATCCCGTTGAATGAAAAGGCAAGGCTATGCAAATTTACCCTTTTACCGGAGACGCACGTCTGCGAGTCATTTTATGTTATTTCAGCAGCAACATCCGACCATATTCTTTATCAAACTTGACTTGAACTGAGTTATTGGAAACGGACAGTAATTCACCATTCTCAACATCAACAGCGCTGTGAAACGAGGCTCCAGGGATGCTGATATCCGCATTAACCGCTTTGCTGCCGTGCGCATAAGCACTGACATAGACCATATATTCATCGCCGAGTTTGAGAACATCAATTCGCAAATTTTTCGGAACAACTGAAGCCTTGATGATTTTTCCGTCAGTGAAAAAATTCTCGTATTTAACCGTGGCGTTGAGGGCTGTGGAAATTTGCTTAAGCACCTGCGGGTTCATAAATCCGGCGGTAAACCAGTAAAATATGCCGGGAGCTTTGTTTATCAGACATTCATAGACCTGATATTTCACCATGCGCATGTTTTTTTGCGGAATTTCGCCAAAACCGTGGTGTCCGCCAAGCAAAGTCGGCGCAACAATATCGCGGTTCGTATCAAGCAGTTTTTTAAAGGTTTTAATGCCATTGCCGACTTCAGCAGACCGGGATATGCCGTCAAAGGTATAGATCATCGGCGAGATATGGGTGCAATACTTCGCTATGCCTTTTAGATCAAAGCATAAACGCTGCTTTGCTTCCTTATTATTGCGGCAATTAACGATTACCGGGATAAAATAAGCCTTGCCGAAAGTCGAATTGGAACGATATTTTTTCATCGCCGCATCATAAGCCGTCCGGTAAAGCCGATACCAGTTTGTCACCCGGCTGCAGCGGTAGTCAATCCATTCAGTGTAGAGTTTCGGATATTTCTTCTTTTGCCGGACAAAGGTTTTGGGCGAAACGAACTCTAATTCGGGCCGTTTTTCAGCCAGATGTCTTTTAAACATGCCGATAAATTTATCGGAAAAATCAATTGTATCATAAGCGGAATTAAAAACTTCATCATCCAAAGTCAAGCCGGAATGTCCCGCCTCGACAATACGCTCAATACCCGCCTGGAACTCTTTAATATACGGCGAAGAGCCATCCATCGACAAGGCCAGATTATGACCGGCCTGCCGTCCCTCCGGATTGATGGCGTATTCCGGTTTGACTTTCCAATATTTATAGCCCGGCGACAATTCGTCTATAACCGCAATGCCCAAAGCATTACAGCGCTTGATGAAGTCTTTGGATACGGCGGTCAATCCCCGGTTCGGGGCACTCTCGCTTCCCCAGGTATTGACCATATTTATTCCGCAGAATTTCATTGCTTCAGGCATATCCGGGTAAGCTCTGAAGAACGTAGTCATCGGGCCGCCCATCGGGCCGATAAAGATATTTTTAAACTGCGGCGCGGATTTAATCTCAACCGCCTCAATATTCATCGAGCGTCTGCCGGTCGTATTCTTGCCGTCGACCAGCCAGAAGTAGGCTTTGTCCATGCTGCCGTATTTGATGCGGGATTTGATCCCTTTTACGAAAAAGCGGAAGCGGCTGACCAGCCGGTAAGTGCTGCTGCGGTAAACATCATAGATTTTATTCTCGATTTTCATTGTTCCGGTCTTTTCCAGAACATGTTTGCCTGCCGTTTCGCCTTTGCTCCACTCGGTAGCCCAATGGGAAACAACCCCGACGGCTTCCAGCCATTGCGGCAGCGCCAGATAAACATAAGCGGGTTTGTCCGCCGGTCGTGTGTCTTTGCTTCCGGCCTGAGCGAAAATCCAAAAATTAAGCGGTGTGGCAAACTGATCGGTAGCGCCGAATGTCTGGTATGAGGCGTCAATGTATATTTTTTCGGAATCAGCAAGTATTTTAAATGAGTTGAGATTGTCGGCGGCGACTTTACGCGCCTCGAATCCCTGCGGAAAATATTCGGGATCATCAGTAATCAGCATTGCATCGCCGTAAAAGCGTTTATGTGCCTTGAGCTCTAACTTAGTCATTCCGCCTTTACTTGTAAAAGAACCGACTTTCTGCCAGTAAAAGTTCCCCGCCCCGGCGTATTTGCCGGAGGCATCGCTCAGCTCATTAGGTTTGGTTTTGAAAGTTCCGACGTTTCCGCGTGAACCGCCGCCGCTGTAACTTACGGATACCTGGGGAGAATCTGAATAACCATAGACCCTCAACCATAAATAGTAAGTAACCGCTTTCGGCATGAGCGTTTCCTGGTCGATGACAGCCTGGATATTGGTGTTCCACACTGCCGAACTGTCATTCATGCCGCCGGCGCCTCTTCCTGAATATTTAATCTTACTGTCAAGCGGAGTCCATTTGCTGATTTTAAAAGTTCGCCCCTTAAATGCATCTTCTATTTCGCGCCAGTAATATTGAAATCCTTTTCGCATCACCGAGCTCTGCGCCAGTTCCTCAACTTTAAGGTCGCTGATCAGCACGTAATCGCCGATGGAATATTTTTCGGACATCGGCCCGTATTTTTCGTCCCACCAGAACTGAACCGCCACAATTGCGCTTTTCGCCTTGTCTGTGGTAGTGAAAGTCTTTTCAACGGAAATCCATTTATTCTTGTCCAGCTTGGGAATTTCTTTTGGAATCAGTTTCAGACGTTTGTTATTCTTCCAGCGAAAATTACCGTAACATTCGATTGCCTGGAAGCCGATCATGGCGGTACCCTTGACTTTGAGCGAAAATTTGTAAGTCGTATTCGGTTTTACCGGGAAACCTCCCTGACGCGGCGCTCCGCCGAAGCAAAGCGCGGCGCCGATGCTTTTGCCGTTGGCGCCTTCGCTGAATTTGACCAGCTCCATTCTGGCGCAGTTTCCCGCTTCCGCATCCTTGACCACTTCGTATTTAACGGTGTCGGGCTTTCCGTTGAGAAAAACTTCGCTGCCAAGACGGCCGGATTTAAAATTGCCGTCCTTAATCAGATTACCCATGGCGCTAATGCTCAGCAGCGCCGCGACAAAAGACAAAAATCTTTTCATTTAGCCATCTCCAATATTATCACAGGCCATATTATTCGTAGTTATTTCCATCAGGGCAATATATGATTAATCAACAGTCCAGTAATTCTTACCGCCGATATTGTAAGTTCTATTATATATCTCATGGGCTCCGGTTCTAGTTAAATTCAGCGAGCCGGAAACAGAAACATCATCGACATGACCATCCGCCCAGACAATATTGCATGTTCCACTATGAACCGGAACCGCCTGTCCATAGCCGTTATTGGAGGTATAATACAGCCAGGCGCTGAAGAAACCTATTTGAGTAGTTTCAAAATAGTTGCTCATCATGGTTTCAGTGCCGAGAATAGTTGTTGACGCTTGTTTGAGTTTAGACATTTTTATCTTGGAAAAATTGCAGTTCCAGCCGTAATCGGTATATTCGTAAGTGCTCGTGGGAATCGCATTGGGCTTCCAATTAAGAAATCGGTTACGCCAATACGGATTGCCTTTGCGGCCGGCACAGGCAAATATCGGGGGGGGTATATAACCTCCGCTAACTAAATTCTGTTGAGTTGCTCCGCGAGAATAATAGCTTGGAAAATATTCGCCGCTGCCATCAAGATACAGCATCCAGGCCTGTCCGTATTGCTTCAGGTTATTTTTGCAGGACATTGACCAGGCCCGTTCCCGCGCCTGATTAAGCGCCGGCAGCAGCATCGAGGCGAGAATCGCTATGATAGCGATCACAACGAGGAGTTCTATAAGAGTGAAGCCATTCTCAATCAACGACTTGCGATTTTTAAAAACTTGTATTTTCATTGTACCGCCTCCTTTGTTTTTATTGTTTTTTTAGCAAAATTTGAAAGTTGCATGATACGTGATTTTATGATATATCCTCCTTCTTTTTCTATGTTTTCTGACATATCCTGTCGTTCCAACTGTTCCAACAGCTCATCCAGATGATAGACGGACCAACCCATGGACTGACCGAACCAGGCATAGCCAATCTTTATGCCGGCTTCCGTAAGCTTTGCCGGGCCTTCTTTTTCATAGTTACAGTTATTCCATAGATCTGTTTTTACGTAACGCATCAATTCTATTGATTCTTTCAAATATTCCCGCCCGTTGTTTTCATCTATAAGCGCCGCGTTGGCGAGCGCCGCCGCTGTTATAAAATAATCATTGGTAAAATATAGACATGCGCCTTCGCTTCTTGCCCAGTTAATTTTCGTTCCAAGCTTGGTTTGCAGCAATGCCTCGTCAATCAGCCAGCGGCAGGCTCTGTTTAAAGCTTTGACAATATCCGGGCGCTTCGAAATACCGGCCAGCCCGGCGGCGCGGGCAAGATACAATACGCACATGGCGTGATGACCGGCGTCTTTCTTCTGTATTCCGACCAGGTACGGCCATTGGCCGTCTTCGTCCTGCCCTTCGAGAAGATGGGCGATGGCCCGGTCCGAAGCCGTCAGCCACTCATTTCTAACGGTAAAATTCTGGTGCTCAAGGAAAAAATAAATTCGCCTGAGCATCATTGCCGCCAGCGCCGTCGTATTTTGACAGTCATTATGCGACCCCTCGTCTCCCCATCTGGAGCCGAATGCCCGCATATGGTTCGTGTCATGATAGAAAGCGCCCGGCTTCCATTCGAGAGTCAACTCAAAATCAGCCATTTCAGCCAACGCAACCAGATCGCGTTCAGCAAAATCGAGCCCGAGTTCGTACGCCATTATAAGGTTCTCAGCAATTATCGCGGTATTGACCGTTGAGCCCTGATCGCTTTCTTCCAGGCCGCGAAGCTCCGGATAGCCACCGCTGCTTTTCTGTACTTTCAATACATGCTCGCGCGCCAATGCCGCTTTTTTGTACCATGAATTATGTCCGGTATTATTATACATCCGCATAAAGGCGCGTGCCATACATGCCGTATCGCGGTTGCAGTAGCGGTTTTCCGTCGGGAAATATATTGCCCCGCAGTTTGAGTCTTTCTCATCGCAAACCTGCTTGTCAGCCAGCCAGTTCGCCATTTCTTCAAACATTGCGGCCATTTCTTTTTTGGTAAATTTATCGTTCATGTTTTTTGCTTTCTGTTAAATATCCGTTTTCAGTTTTTATCAATTCCAGTCAATGACCGCGGCCATTGCCCGGTTTTTGTCTTCAACCAGAGTATTATATAATTCAGCTGCCTCCCGCCACGGCACCCGATGAGTGATCAACTCTGAAAAGTTCAGTCTGCCGGAGTTCAGGTAGTCAAGAATCAAGGCGCGGTTGTTATTCTGTGTCCACGGGGTATACGGGTGCTCCGTAACCGGACAGCCCGGCTGATATGAACCGCAGATGCTCAGTTCTTTTTTCTGCAATTCCCGGTATAATTCGAGTTCGACCGCTTCATGGGGAGAACCAAGAATAACGATCCTGCCTTTGGGGGCGGCGGTTTTCAACGCGGATATGATCGCCTGGGGGTTGCCGCTGGCTTCAATTATGTTTTCGCATCCTTTACCGCCGGTGATTTCATCAACAGCTTCCACGATATCCTGAGTTCTCAGATCCAGGCAGTAATCCGCGCCGCCCGATTTTGCCAGCTCAAGCCGTCCGGGCAGAAAATCAGCGGCAATTATGTTTTTGGCGGGAGTCAATTTTGCCAGCCTCAAAGCCAGTTGGCCGATCATTCCCAGTCCCAGGATCAGTATGCTGCTGCCGAATTGAATATCCGCCCCCCTGATCCCGTGCAGGGCAATAGCTCCCATAACCCCGAAAACCGCCTTTTCGTCTTCAAGTCCTTCCGGGATCGGGGTTACGTTTTGCAGAAGCGGGGTTCCGTAATTACTGTGTCCATACAGAGCCAGAACCCGGTCGCCGCTTTTCAACCCTCTTTGGTTGTCTTCGATTTTGATTATTTCCCCGACCGCTGAATATCCCGGCGGCGAAAGCGGAAATGAAACTTTTCCGTTTACAATATCCGTGTGCTTTCCTTCATAATATTTAAGTTCCGTACCGGGGCTTACCAGCGTTTTCGCCGTTTTGATGACCAGGCGGTTTTCATTCTTGAATTCCGATTCCGCTTTTTTCCTTTCAACAAGTTCAGCTGATGATGCCTGTTTACAAAGGATGTTATATATTGACAGTTCTTCCATTATTTATTTCCTTAATATTTTATCTGTAATAAAATTATAAATCCCAGAATAAAATTTGTAAATGGCAAAATTTAGTATATTTTTATCAAAAATGAATATTTAATGAGGTTAATGTAGATGATATTTTTATCAAATATGGAATTATTGTTTTATAAAGCCAATCCTTTGAAAAAAAACAATTCCTTTGAAAACCATTCTCACAGTTTCTGGCAGACAGAGATCATAAACAAGGGCAAAGCGCAAGCGCTCATCGGTAAAAAAAGCCTGATTTTAAATTCAAAGGATATTGCTTTTATTCCGCCTAAAACCGTACATGGTTTTAAGTATATTGAAGATTCCGAAGTCATAAACATGAGTTTTAACTTTCAGCATGATATCAATCTGGATGAGGATGATTTGAAATTTGATAAAGTTTTTTCGGACGAACATATCTGTTCGTTTTTATGGCAATATCCCAAAGACAAGAATTTTATCACCGAAACTGAGACTCTGGTTTTAAAGCATCTGCTGGCCGGACTGTTCAGCGTATATTACGATAAACAGAACTCTCAGCATTTCCCCAAGGTATTTACTCAGGCCTTGGAATATATCCAAAAAAATCAAAAACGTTATATGAAAGTCGGCGAAGTGGCCGCTCATGTTAATTCTTCCGCCGGATATCTTTCGGCTCTTTTCAGGAAATACAAGAATATGTCGTTGAAGAAATTCTTTGACAGTTCCAGAATGGAATATATCAGAAAATACTTAGCTTATTCAGACCTGACAATGACTGAAATCGCGGAAAGTTCAGGATTTGAAGATGTTTATTCTTTTTCCCGGTTTGTCAAAACCCAGACCGGTCTGGCTCCGCTGAAGCTAAGGAATAAGCTTGAAAGAGAAAAAAGTGGAAAATAGTTATCGCATATCTCAAAATAAAAAATTGATTTCATTTTGATAATGCATCTCAAATACCGACAGGTACTTGTCTTGTACCAGTTTGGGAAAGCCAAAATAAACATATAATAGCCAGGCGAGAAAAAAATAAATTATTCGTTCTCTGATAATAAACCCTTAATCTGGAATAAATTACAGAATCATTTCTCTCCGGAGTGCGTTTCTTTTTAAACCTGGCATGCACCACCATTTTTAATGCTCCCCACCTCAAGATAGAACTTCCCGCACAAACATACATAAACACGCTTTTTCTGCCTATCGCGCCATAATTTGAATTATTCATGAACTATTTTTTAACGGTTTACAACGTAACACACAACTTTACTCCTTGCGAAACTTCATATCCAATATTATCATAAATGCTCAGACAATAAATGTATAAGGCTACGCTTTAGATTAGAATGAAATTGGAGGTATATTTTAAAGTGACAAAAATGGTGTATTTTGACTGACTCGAGACAACATATTAATCTATATCGGTTTTGCGTAATCCACTGGGTGCTTATAATTGAAAAATTGATAAATTAACAAAAAAATTGCAAATGGGTATTGACAATTTTAATCGGGTAACGTATAATAGAAATACAGTTTTAATACAGTTTAGAAAGCGTTAAAAAATGGCAACCAAAAGCAAGGATCGCGTAGATAAGTATATTTACCAGAACCTTTTGGCAATGAAAGATGGGGAACGCCTGCCGGGCGTACGGGC
This sequence comes from Victivallales bacterium, assembly GCA_963678305.2. Lineage (GTDB taxonomy): Bacteria > Verrucomicrobiota > Lentisphaeria > Victivallales > Victivallaceae. Next base: position 10,742 of record CAXXVV010000015.1, on the reverse strand, counting down.
GATTATGCGTGACTGCGGCGTGAGCCAATTGACAGTACAGAGTATTCTTAAAAAATATGAAGATCTCAAACTGGTTCAAGCCAGTGATCGGCGCGGCTTTTTCAAAGTCGGCGATATTAAAGACAGGTTCAATTACGAGGAGCTGGATCTGGTGTACTGTCCGCATGCCAAGCAGGAGGATCCGATGATGCAGTTCCACGGCAGTCTATCGCACAATGTCGGTAAATACTGCGGTAAGCATTGGCGCAGTGTCCGTATGCATTTCATGGAGAATAAAGTTGATCTGGCGGATTTCAAACGGATTGCCGGATCGAGTAAATGCCGGGCCTGTATCCTTGTTTCACCGTCAACTCCCCGGATTGGTGAAATATTCCGCAAGAACCATGTGGCCTATGTCAACCTGTTTTCGAACTCTCCCGAGCTCGATCAAAATGCCCCTAATTTAGTTATTGACAATGAGCATCTGGTGAACAGTCAATTACAGCACTTGATCAGTCTTGGACATAAAAAAATCGGGTATATGCATTTGAAACGTCCGAATGAAGCAATCAGGGATTTGCAGATGCGTTTGAAGTTGTTTATGGAACTAACTGAAAAATATGGTATTGTCGTGGAACCGGAGTGGATCCAGTTTGGTGGTTATGATTCGGATATGGCTACTAAAGCGATGAACAGGATTTTAGGCTGTCACGAACAGCCGACCGCCTTGATCTGCAACGACCATCATCTGCCTGGCGTTTACAATTCCCTGTACAGCCGTAAACTGACGCCGGGAAGAGATTTCAGCGTGGTCGGGACCGACAATATGAGTATCTCGCAGATATTGTCTCCACAAGCCACAACTATAGACACCTCCGCCGAATGGGCCGCACGCAAAGCGTTGACGATGCTGGAAAGAAGTATGAAGGATTTGGACTATAACGAAACTATTAATATAGAATGTGAACTAATTGTAAGAGAATCAACAGGTAAAAATCCATAAAAAGGAGAAGTAAAATGAAAAACAATCGTAGTAGTTTCACCCTGATTGAATTGTTAGTTGTGATTGCAATTATCGCAATCCTGGCAAGCATGCTGCTGCCTGCTCTGAACCAGGCCAGAGAAAAGGCAAAAACAATCAAATGTTCAAACAATCTTAAACAAATCGGTACAGCGGCAATCCTATACACTAATGACTATGATGGATATATTGTACCACGCAATAAAAAAGGCTCCACCAGCGGCACTAACGACTGGTGGCCGACATTCCTGTCCCCATATATTAATTCATCCCAGAACTGGGAGTCTATCGCCGTTTTTAAATGTCCATCGCGGGTTCCCGCAAGCGCAAGAACTTATGCTAAAAATACACGTTGTGAAAGTGTTTATGCTTTAAAACAGGGGAAAGTTAAGAAGCCTTCCACCAAAGGGCACATTACCGACAGTCCACGCAACAGCTCTATCTGGTGCCTTGCGCTTTATCCGGAAACCCCAGACGGGGACAAAAACAGCATTGATGCGCGTCACAGCAATACCTCAGCCAATTTCCTGTTCCTCGACGGTCATGTCGATACTTGGAATTACAGACAAATATTAACCGTCAGGACATACCCGTCACATACAATGTGGAGATACATGGAATAAGAGAGCAGTTAATTAACCGCATAAAATGCGAAAAGAACAACATCAAAGACAGTATTTGGGTCTGGTTCAACTGGTAAGGAATAAAATGTTACTCAATCTGATTATTATAGCCGGAACCTGCGCGGCAGTTCATGCCGCAAGACCGGCCGGGGAACCTCTGCGTCCGGATTCTGCCGGAGTTATCAAACAGGTATTTAACGCCGACAGGAATCTGGCGACATACGGTGAATGGCGGTCCAGCAAGATCGGCGGCGGCGGTTACATCATGAATGTGGTGATGAACCGCGCCAAGCCCGACACGATCTATGCTTACAGCGATGTCGGCGGCATCTTCCGTTCCGACGACAGCGGCCGCAACTGGTACATGGTTCATGGGAATACCTCGCCGCAGAGCCTTGACAATGTCCGCGGTTTGCTGGTCGATCCGGACAATCCGGACATTCTGGTGGCGGCGGTCGGCTCCCAGTGGGCTCCCCGGCAGGGCATATACCGTAGCACAGACGGCGGTAAAAGCTGGACCCGGACCCTTGAGTGTCAGGCCTACGGAAATGGTCCGCGTCGCGGTTCCGGTCTGATTTTACAGCGTTCTTTTCAGGACAAAAATCTGCTCTATGCCGCGCCGGGGCCGGATGGCGTCTTTGTCAGTCGCGATGGCGGCGTTACCTGGAAAAGTATCGGTCTTAAACTGGTATATGTCAATGATTTCAAAATTGATCGTAATGACTCGAAGCGGCTATTTCTTTGTGCTGAAAAACGCTCGGCGTCCGGTCGGAAAGAGTGGGCCGGCAAAAAAGAAAGCTTTCAGTTGAAGGGCGGCTTGTATCGCACCGATAACGGGGGGAGCAACTGGACGAAGCTGGCCGATACCGCGCCGGTTGAAATGATTCAGGATCCGGTCAATCCCAAACGCTGGTACGCGATCTTTGATTCAAGATATGTGAAATATTCGGACGACCTCGGCAAAACCTGGCAGGATGCTTCGCAGGGTTTGAGAATGTCTCAAAAGAAACCTTCACCAAGCAGCGATACATATTATCTCGCACTGGGCGCCGGACCTGATTTTCTGGTCATCGGCAGCGGCTGCGGTTCATTTTATATTAAAAAGCCTTTAAACTCAAAATGGCGTAAAATCCCATGTAAAAAAATTCAGGGACCGTGGTTTGCCAATTCAGCTCCCGGCAAATGGGATCACTTTGGCCGGGCATGCTCATCAGTTGTCGTCGATAAACAGAATCCTGATCACTGGTTCTTTACCGACTGGTACTCGATTTACCAGACTCGTGACGCCGGTAAACACTGGACTCTGACGATTGACGGCATCGAGAATACTGTGATACATGCGATTACGCAGTACCCGGCCGATCCCGGAGTAGTTTTGATGGGCATGGCCGACAACGGGTTTTTCCGTTCTGAAAACGGCGGCGATTCGTTTAAACAGAAGCTGACGGTTTCCAATAACTGTAAGGATATCGCGGTTGCGCCGTCCGACCAGAAAACAGTTTATGCGCTTGGGCCGGAGCATTACGAATGGCACTCTAACTGGTGCTTCACCAGCGTCAACGGCGGCAGGCAGTTCTCCCGTTCCCCGATGCGCAATATCCCGAAAGGGAAAGAGTATATGATCAACTCAATCTGTGTTGATCACGAGAACCCGCGTCAGGTTTACATTACCGTCAGCGGGAAGGTTGCCCCCGGAAAAGGCGGAGTCTGGAAAAGTGTTGATCGCGGCGGCTCCTGGATTTGGGACGGCAAAGGGCTGCCGGCTGGCCCCGAGCTTTTTCAAAGATCTATTTGGGACAGCGGTCGCCAGTTGTCGCGCAGCCGCAACGGCGCGATGATTGCCGTTGCGAACAGCAAAATTTATTATCGCCCAAACGATACAGCTGACTGGAAACAAGCAGGCCTGGTGTGTGACCGCTCTCCGATGAGATTCCAGCAGTCAGTGGCAGTACCGGGACAGGATGGCGCTTTTCTGGTTACTCAGTCCTATGGCGGGCTTTGGAAGTCATCTGACAACGGCACGACCTGGAGCAAAATTCTGGACAAAGGAGTGCAGTCGGTAACTGTCGATGCCGTAAATCCCCTGCGCATTGCGGTTGCTTTGAACAAGGCCGAAGGAATTATGATGTCGGAAGACGGTGGCAAGTCATGGAGCAAACTCGATAACCATATTCCGCAGCGGCAACGCATGAAAATGGCGTTTGCCGGGGACCGGCTGGTTGTCGGGACGCCGGGGAACGGCGTTTTTTACCTGCCATTGAACGAAAAAGCTGAAAAAACAGTTACGGCTAAACCGGAAAAGAAGGTTTCCCGAGAAAACATCCTGAAAGACGGCGCATGTGAAAACGCGCCTTCCGGCTGGTATTCCTGGAAAAGAAATGGTCAGATAACTTTGCAGAAAGATCCGGCTGGACTGGTTTCCGGCTCGGGCTTGAAAGTCATTGCAGTTGGAGATAAAGTATCCGGGAGTGTCTCTATGCCGTTCCGCAAACCCGGCATGGTGCTGGAAGTTTCCGGATATGTTTCGTTTACTGGCAGCAAAATGGTAAAAATGGCGCTGCAGAGCTTTGACAAAAAGGGTAAACAGATTTCCTGGGGTTACCTGCACAACGTGAAACCTGACGGTAAAAAGACCTATTTTGTCCGCAAGGTAAAAATTCCGGATAACGCATATCGAACCAATTTGACGCTGATTTTTTCATCTCCCGGCACCTTGCGGCTGGATGAATTGAAAGCATTCCCCGCCAAGGGGGTATTTCAGGAGAAGTAATGCTGAAAGTATTCACATTTTTTGCTTGCATATCTGCTTTCGCGGCGGAAAAAGATTTGCTGCGAATTTCTGATAACGAGGTCGTGCTCGGGGTAAAAGCCAATCTCGGCGGTCGGGTTATGTTGTTCCGCCGGCATGACGGACAAAATGTGATAAACAGCAATCCGAAGCACTGGAACTTGAATGATAAACAGATTCCGGCGGCTAACTCCAAATCAAAATTTGTTGAATATAACGGGCATATCGTCTGGATCGGTCCATATTCGAAATGGTGGAACGATCCGGAGCCGAAATTGACGCCTCCGGACAGCGGATTTTATCCAGATCAATATCTCATCTACGACCGCTGCAAGGTACTTGAACACTCGGCAAAAAAACTGGTTCTTCTCGGCAATCCGAGTCCTCTGAACGGAATGCAGATGCGCAAGACCTTTGAAATTGTCGGAGTCGGGAAGGTAAAGCTGACCGTAAAGGTTACCAACCAGAGAAAACGCCCGGTGACCTGGGATGTCTGGACCAATACCCGCTTCAATCCCGCCGGTCAATTCGGCTTTCCGGTTGCCTGGAACAAAAATCTGCTGTTTTCCTTCAGCGCCTGGAGGCCGTATAGAGAAAGAGCCTTGAGTTTCGATATTGTTAAAGGCGTCTGTGCCTTTAACCGGCCCGACCCCGGGATGATAAAAAAATACAGTTACTACGGGAAACTGTCCTATAAAAAATATTGTCCGATATTCGCGTTGCTCGGCGACAACTTGTTTATTAAACAAGTGTTTGGGAACCCCAAAGGTCCGGTTCCGTCCGGCCATGCCCCGGTTGAGGTTTATCAAAGGTTTACCAGCGATTACCGGGGGAATATTATGGAACTGGAATTTCATTCGCCGCAGTTTACTTTGCAAGCCGGCGAATCATATACTTTCGCGGAAACCTGGACGCTGAAAAAACTGGCGCCGGGAATCGCCGAAGAAGCTTTAGCTGATATAATAACAAGAGTCATGCGAAATATAATGTATTAACCACGGAAGACACGGAAAATCTCTGAATTAAATTTTTTTATTTTCAGCTTTAGCTGAAAACATAAATACTTCTTCATGATCTTCATGTTCTCCATGGTGCAAATAATAGTTTTGCAGAAGTCTAATATAATAAAAAACAAGGACTATTGATGAAAATTAAGTTGTTTGCCGTATTATCTGCATTTCTTCCGGTTGTGACGGGATATTCAAATGATATTGATAACAGTTATTACAAAACGGATGTGTCCATTGTCACGGCCGAAAAAACAGCTGACGCGTCATTGAAACCATGTCCGGTTTATGATAATAAAAGATACGCCTTCACCATGCGTTGGGACGACTGCAATCCGGCTCATTTCAAGATGCAGAAACTGATGCACAAATACGGCTTCAAGGGGACTTTCTACCTGACTGCGAGCGGCAGCTTCGACTACAAGAAGATCTGCGGCATGGGAACGGATGCCGGTTCACATTCGATGACCCATCCCCGGCTTCCCGTGTTGAACGATAATAAGATTTTCCAGGAAACCGTTGAGATAAAGCCGTTCATCGAGTCCCGCTCTGACAAACCGGTCAATACCTACTGTTTTTCGTACGGCTCATATCACAGCTATGCTAGTCCGAAAGTCGGTTACCGGATCGCCGAGTGTCTGCAGCGGGCCGGATATAACTTCAATACCTATGCCGGCTTCGTGAAATCCTATTGCGGGAAGAAAGAGCCGGTCGCCACCTTCAGGCAGATTGTTCCGGGCGACCGCGATCCGTCAATGGCAAAATTCGAAAAAGGACTCAAGTCCACTATGACCAACCCGAAGTATAAAAACGAAGACCCGAATATCGGCACCGGCGTACACGTCTGGATGGGCGGCAAACGGGCCTGGGACAATATGGAAAATATTCTGAAAAAATATGCCGCTAGACCGGACTGGTGGTATTGCACCCAGACCGATTACGGGGCTTACCGGAAGTTGTACAAACTGTGCAGGATCATTGACAAAAAGGAAAAAGGCAATGTTATAAATTACAAGGTGGAACTACCTTACGCTTCAGATATCGGCTCGGATGTTCCGCTCACAATGTGTTTCAACGGCAAGGCTTCAGCGGTCAAAGCTAACGGCAGGGATGTCGCTGTTAAATATGCGGACGGTAAGAGCTATTTTAATATATCGCCTCCTGCTTACGCCGGAGTTCCTCTGGTCATCGGCTATAACAGAAACGCGGATAACGTGACTGATCCGGTATTATCCGGAAAAACAAAACTTCAGCCCTGGCTGACGGTCGGTGACGACGGCAAACTGAAGCTGGTTCTGCAAGCAGGTAAAGCCGCCGGGATAAGCAATATCAAGATCAAATACATTCTGCCGCTTATGTATAAAAATATCAAGGCTGATAAGTTCAGTAATTTGACCGGAAGCAAACAGGTAATCACTAAACAACTGGAACCGGATAACAAGGGAAAGTCCCCGTCTGGAACGCCGTTTTTGTTGTGTCAGCTTGATTATCTTACGGACGGGAAACCGGAACGCGCCTATGCCTCCGCTTTCGGGAAAATGACAATCGCGACGCCGGTAAATTGTTTCAGGGACAAAGCGCTGATCTCCAATATGTTTCCCAGTGTGGACGCACTTAGAGGCAGATTTTGTGAGATGTCAAAATCCGGTACGGACAAGACCGGGTTGAAATGGTTCGGGCCGACCGATGCGAGCCGAGCGAATTACGCTGAAGATACCGCCGGACTGAAAAGCAGATTGAATGGAGAATACGGAAAGTTCGATAAGAAATCCCCATATGTCGCGGCTAGTTATATTTTCGATTCCGACCGAAAGCGGGATATTATCGCCAAAGACTGGTGGCAGTTGAGGGAGATCAACGCACTTTTCGTCAACGGGAAAGATGTTCCGAAAAAGAGTATGCGCAAAATAAGGATAAACAAAGGTCGCAACCATATTATCATGGTCAAAAAATTGAGTCGAATGAGCGCTTATATGGCCTTTATTCATAATTAAAATAATATAATCCGCATAATCGTTTCATGATCAACAATACGAGATTACAATCTGCATAATCTTTTCCTTTCACATTAATTGATTGATATTAACCCACGACATCACGGCAAAAAGAAACCATAGGAGCTCCAACCGGGGCACTATACCGGAATGTGAAATTAGACTAAAACAAACAGTTTTTTTGCCTATTCCAAAGAGATAGAGGAATAAATGAAAAATATCTGGATGAAGCTGTAGTATTTTATGACTGATGCTGATTTTGCGTGATCTACACACGGTGAACCAGACTGGATATATCGGAATAGATTAAGTCGATAAAACTGTTCTGGCAGCATCGAGATAATAATACTTAATAAGGCTGCTCTCAGGCAATTTCGGGGCATTGACACTGCAGTCTGAATCACTTGCACTTTCAGCAGAAAATAGGACTTATATGCTCAAGTCCAAAGAGATTGACGTATGCAAATTCCCCAGCAATAATGAAGACTCAAGCAAATAGAGAGTTTCCCGGCCGGAAAAAGTTTAGATAGGCATTCCTGACTAATAATCACTTATCATTGAATAATTTGCATAATATTTTCTTTACAGAGACTGCTTTGCTTTAAGCGGGTTCGCTCCACCATTTTTTACGCACTGACAGATGGAAACACGTATTGCTGAATTAAATAAAACCACTTTGCCAACGTACGCAACCTCTGATTATATTCTTTTATTTCAATTAATTTTTTACCTGTACCCAGATGGCAAATAAGAAGTTGGCGCCAAATGTTTTGTTGACAATATCCGGCAAATATGGTAGATTATGATGAATCAACGCTTCCGGCAGCCGGGAGGAGAATATTTAAAGTAAAGGTGATAAGTGCGATGAGACATAACGCGGCTTCTGAATATGACTATATTCTGAAAAAACTGCTGGAATTGGCATACGACGGAATAGTAGTCGTTGACGCATCAGGCATTATTACCCTTATCAGTAAGGCTTATGCGGATTTTCTGGAAATATCCGAAGAAGACGCCATCGGAAAGTACGTTGAAGACGTAATCGAAAATACCAGGTTGCCGCAGGTTATCAAAACCGGCAAAGCTGAAAAGGCGCAGTTGCAGTTAATTAACGGAAACTATATGGTCGCCTCCCGCTACCCGATGATCAAGGACGGCAAGGTAATCGGGGCTATCGGCAAGGTCCTGTTCAGAAATATCAATGAACTTAACATCCTGCACAAACAGATCAATCATCTGCAAAATCAACTGGAGATTTTTGATACTAAAGCATCGAGACAAGCCAAATACTCGTTTCAGAATATCATTGGGGAGAGCGACAAGATCATATTGGCCAGGACCATGGCCGAAAAGGGCGCGCTGACCGATTCAAGCATCCTGCTGCTGGGTGAAAGCGGGACCGGGAAAGAACTTTTCGCGCATGCGATCCACCAGAACAGTTCCCGCGCCGCCAAGCCGTTTGTCAAGATAAATTGCGCCGCAATTCCACGTGAGCTGCTGGAATCGGAGTTGTTCGGATACGAGGACGGAGCGTTTACCGGAGCCAGAAAAGGCGGCAAGGCGGGAAAATTTGAAATTGCCGACGGAGGCTCTATTTTCCTTGATGAAATAGGCGATATGCCGATGAATATGCAATCAAAACTGCTCCGGGCCCTGCAGGAGAAAGAGATCGAAAAAATCGGCGGACAAGACCCGCTGCCGATTGATGTCAGGATAATCGCCGCGACCAATAAAAATCTGGAGGAACTCACGATGCGGGGAGAATTCAGAGCTGACCTGTACTACCGCCTGAATGTTTTCGGCATAAAGATTCCTTCGCTGCGGGAGCGTCTGGATGATATGGATATATTGATTTCATATTTGCTCGACAAGATTTGTAATCGCATGGGGAAATATGTTGAAAAAATATCCCCGGATACAGTCAGGAAACTGAAACAATATTCCTGGCCGGGCAATGTCAGGGAACTGGAAAACGTTCTGGAACGGGCGGTCAATCTCATTGGCGCCGCAGGAATTATCGAACCCAGGCATTTACCCGACAAGATCAGTGGGGAAATAGCCGACATAGATATCCCATCGCTCAAGGAGTCGCTTGAAAAAAGTGAACAGGACGCCATTGACAAAGCACTGGCGGCGGCAAGGGGAAATAAAGCGAAGGCGGCCCGGCTATTGAATATCAGCCGTTCGCAGTTGTATCAAAGAATGGCAAAGCGTGATATGTAATTAAATCGCTACACCTTTTTTACTAACTCATCCTAATATGTATTGAATTCAATACACAATTACCCCATATACTATTAAAATGCATTAAAATCAATACATATTTGTCCATGATTCGTCTGAATCCCGCCTGAGAAATCGAAATTTACACTTCAAAAATTCAAATTGAGGGTAAATACTGCGGTGGCACAGTTATTGCTTATTGAAAACCCGAAACGGAACCAACAAGGAATAACATTTCATGGACAAAGTTAAAATCATTAGCGCGGACGAAGCGGCGGCGATGATCCCAAACGGATCAACAGTCGCGACAGGCGGATTTGTCGGATGCACTCACCCGGAAGAATTAACCGCGGCGCTGGAGGAGCACTTCATTGCAAACGGTGAACCAGTCGACTTGACCCTGGTATATGCCGCCGGGCAAGGAGACGGCAAGACACGCGGACTTAATCACTTCGGCCATGACGGGATGCTGAAACGGGTTGTCGGAGGGCACTGGAACCTGGCTCCGGCAATGGGCCGGCTGGCGGTTGAAAATAAGATCGAAGCCTATAATTTTCCTCAGGGGGTAATCAGTCAGTTATTCAGGGAGATAGCGGCGGGTAATCCGGGTCGGATTACCCATGTGGGACTGAATACTTTTGTCGATCCGAGGAATGACGGGGGGAAACTCAATCAGAAGACGACGGAGGATCTGGTTGAACTGATTGAATTAAACGGGCGGCAAGTGCTTTTTTACAAAGCTTTTCCGATCAATGTAGCGCTGTTGCGGGGGACTTCCAGCGATTCGTTCGGGAATATAACTTTTGAAAATGAAGTAATCTCGGCGGAAGCGTTGGCTATTGCCATTGCCGCGAGAAATTCAGGCGGGATAGTCATTGTTCAGGTTGAAAAATTGAGAGATGATTATTCGAGCGACCCGAAAAGCGTTCAGATTCCGGGCATCTATGTTGACGCGATTGTAATTTCCAGGCCGGAAAACCATATGCAGACATACGCTGAAAGCCTGAATGAGGATTATACCAGACAAGGAGATATGTCTTCTCTGGAGCTGCCGCGGATGGAAGACGGTCCCAGGCGGTATATTTCCCGGCGCGCTTTTCAGGAAAT
>CAXXVV010000014.1:0-239502 GCA_963678305.2 Victivallales bacterium | reverse complement strand
CCTGATCGAGGATTCCACCATCGCCGCCTGCGCCTTCGACCTCGATCCGGATATCCTCCCCGGCCTTCCCGCTAAATTTATTAATATTCAAAATGCTCTCAAAAAACGTTCCAGGGAAAGGAACCTGCGCGATGCCGGACTTTCCCGGGCGGCGGCCAAACAGACCGTCGCCGCGCCGCGTGACGCTGCGTTCAACGGAACCCCCGACCTGCAGTCGCAGGCCGCTAACCTTTTTAACCAGGAGTTGAAAAAATGCCTGAATCTACTGTAAACATTACCATGTCACCGGAAGTTACCGAAGCCTTTAACGGCCTCAAAACTTCACTCAATACGGTCAAGGATGATACCCTGAAGGCCGTCAACAAAGTCAAGGAGGACCTCTCTGGCTCCCTTGATCAACAGAATACCCGCCTCGACGGCATGGAGGAATCCCTTAACACCATGAGCCTCCAGGTCCGCAACGCCGCCGATGACGACCCCAAACGCGGCTTCAAAAACCATATTGAATTCTATAACGCCGTTATGGTTGCCGCAAAAAATGGTTTGAATCCGGAAAAAATGCCGAAAAACCTTGTTCCACTTTTTAACGCCGTCGGTTCTGACGAAGCCCGCGTTTCCTCCAATCCGGATGGTGCTTTTCAGATCCCTCCGGCCTTTCTGCCCGGAGTCAAGGAAACCGATCCGCAGGCCCTGCAAAATGATACCGGTATGATGACCATGTCTATTCCGATGGAAACCGATACCGTCTATATGAACGCCCGCGTTGATAAAGACCACAGCTCCAGTGTTTCCGGCGGAATCAGGGTTTATCGGCGTGCTGAAGCTGAGACCGTTAATCCTTCAAAAATGAAGTTTGAACAGATTGAATTGCATGCGGTTTCACTGATGGGGATTTCCTACGCCACCGAAGAAGTACTGGAACGTTCACCCTCTTCATTCTCAGCCATTCTGCAGCGTGGATTCAACGATGAACGTATCAGCAAACTGAATTATGAACGTATCTGGGGTTCCGGGGTCGGTGAATACCTCGGCTTTATGAATTCCGATTCGCTGATTACTGTTGCCAAGGAAGATTCCCAGACTGCCGATACCATCAACGGTACCAACCTGATCAAAATGAAAATGCGCTGCTGGGGTTACAATAACGCCGTATGGATGGCTAATCAGGATACCGAACTGCAGCTCACCTCCGCCCATGTCGCTTTGACTAATACCGATTTGATCAAACTCTATAATCCGGATACCCAGCGCTTGCTAGGCCGCCCCGTTCTCTTTGATGAAAATATGGCGACCGTCGGCGATCTCGGCGATCTCTCGCTGGTCAACTGGAATGAATACCTCGAGGGCCAGCTCGGCGGTACAACTTTTGCCGACAGCGTTCATGTCCGTTTCATCTATCATGAACGTTGCTTCAAGTTTGTCATGTACAACGACGGCGCTCCGTGGTGGCGCTCCCCCCTGACCCCGAAAAAGTCAAGCAACACCCTGTCGCCGTTCGTCACCCTCGCCAAACGCGCTTAACCCCCAACCGGAAAATAAAATGCAATTAACCACGAAAAGCACGAAAAAACACGAAAGAATACAGGTTATTTGTTTTCGCAAAGCGAAAATTAAAAAACTCTTTTTTCGTGGTTGCGCAGCAACTTTTCGTGCCTTTCGTGGTTAAATAATGAAAGGATAATATCATGGCTTCTTCACTCAGTGTAAACAAGATCTTGTCATCGATGAAGATCACCCAGTATGATTTCGATCCCGATGCCGCCACCGCCACCGCGGCCGGCTGGGTCGCGATGAAAAACTTCGGCCAGCTGGCCGTCAGTTTCTTCCGGACCGTCGGCACCGGCGATATCACCCTGACGATCAACGGCGCTACCGATGCCTCCGGCTCGAATTCCACCATTATCGTCACGAAAACCCTGACCTATCAGCCCGACGCCGTCGGCAACTACGTTTTCCTCGAGTGCCTGGCTGAACAGATCAATTCCGTCGGCAAGGCCGCCGGTTACGATTTCACCCACGCCTCGGCGGTCATCACCTTTGAGACCGGTACCGACGAAGGCGTTGTCACCTACATTCAGGGCGCTCCCCGTTTCGCTTATGACGGGCTGACCGCCGATCTGACCAGTTGAGGTAATCATGGCTGACTGGACCGGATATCAGGTAAGCGATCCCCGGCGGCGGAACCCGTTTCCGCCGCCGATCTCCGCGCCTGGTCGTGCCTTTTCGACAACCAGACCGACGCCTTTCTCGACAGCATTATTTCCGCCGTCCGCCAGGCTCATGAGGATTATACCGGCCGCACCTATATCACCACGCAGTACGAACTCTTTTTCGACTGTTTTCCATCGGTGATCCGTCTGGTGAAACCCCCGGTCCAGTCGGTCGTTTCCATTACCTATCTCGATATCGCCGGCGTCGAACAGACCCTCGATTCAAGCAAATACCGCAGCGACCTCGTATCGCTTTTTCCCCGGATCGAACCCGCCTACGGCGAATCATGGCCCTCGACCCGCGCCGCCGTCAACGCCGTCAAGGTCACGTTCACCGCCGGCTACGGCGATACCGCCGACGATGTCCCCGCCGCCGTCCAGACTGCCATCAAATGCGCCGCCGCCGACATGTTCGAGCATCGCGAGGCCAATCTCGACGCCGCCGTCCATCCCAACGCCGGCTATACCCGCATCCTCGACAGCATCAAAATACCCGTAACCCAATGATAATTAGAAATTAGAAATGAGGAATTAGAAATGAAAGAGAAATTGCAATGAAACTGATAGTCAAAATAGATGCGAGCAAGGCAATTGAAAGTTCACGTCGAATTGAGAAAAACGTCAATTATTTTGCTTCAAAACTAAGAAAATGTAAAAAGGGATTAAAAGGGAAAATTCCCTTATCCTACATTTCTAATTTCTAATTCGTAATTTCTAATTAAAAAAAATTTCTAATTACTAATTTCTAATTAAAAAAAGGACCTTTTTAAAAATGCGCGCCGGAAAACTCAGATTGCAAGCGACTATTCAGCAGCAAGTCGAAACCATCGCCGCCGATGGCGACGTTGCCCGCGCCTGGGTGACTTTCAAGGCCGTCTGCTGCGATATCGTTCCGCAGTCCGGACTCGAACGCGAACAGGCCGACAAGCTTAAGTCCCTCACTACCCACAACCTCTGGATGCGCTACTTTCCCGGCGTCAATTCCGCCATGCGGGTCGTCTGGAACTCGCAAACCTTTAATATCCTTGACGTCGTTCCCGACCGCACTTTTAAAAAACGCCTCCAGCTTAAACTTCAGGAGATCACCGATCCGTGAGCAAAGCATTTGACATAATCGGCGACAAACAGATCGAGGCCCAGTTGAAAAACCTCGGGCGGAACGCCGAGCGCCGCATCATGCGCCCCGCCGTTTCCAAGGCGCTCACCCCGGTCAACCGCCAGGCCAAAGCCAACGCCCGCGCTCAGCTGTCCAGCAGTACGATCAGCAGGATGATCGGTAAACGAGTCTGGTCCAACCGCAACCGCCGCGTCGTCGGCAAGGTCTACGTCCGGCCCGATAAAACCGGACGCACTATCATCCTGGAAGGCCGCGTCGTGCCGTTCGAAGTTGTCGCCAATATCCTGGAGTTCGGACGTAAGGACGGCTCCATGCCGCCGCGCCCGATGGTTCGCGTCGCCCTCGAACAGCAGCGGGGCGCCGTCCGGCGCATTCTCGCTACCGAAATTCCGATCAACCAGGCCAAAGAAGTCGCCAAGCAACGCGCCAAAGGACTCCTCAAATGATACAAATGCGATTAACCACGAAAATCACGAAAAATCACGAAAGGGAATACAGTTTATTTTTTCCGCAAAGCGGAATAAGTAAAACTCTTTTTTCGTGGTTGCGCAGCAACCTTTCGTGCCTTTCGTGGTTAAAAGGAGGATTCTATGAGCTTTAAAGGTGCTTTACGTACATATCTTCTGGCCGATGCCGCTATTTCCGGCTTGGTTGACGACCGCATTTACAGTTTTCCTGCTCCGCAGGGCGCGGCCTATCCTTATGTAGTATTCAACCGGATTGCCGGTTTCGATATCCAGTCCGCTTCATCATCCGCCGATATCGATTCGGATACCTGGCAATTTGACGTCTACGGCTCGACCTATGCCACCGCGCTTGCTGTTTCAGATGCTATCCGCGCCCGGCTTACGGTACTTAACAATACCCTGTTCGATTCCTATCGCGTCCATAACTGCCGCCACCAGATGACCAATGATCTCTCTGAACTCGAATCCGACGGTTCGCAAGACCGCATCGTTCGTATCCAGTCCGATTTTAAAATAAAACACGCAATTAACCCGGAATCTTAAAAATGAACCACGAAAAGCACGAAAAAACACGAAAGGAAATACAAAAAGTTTTTTATTTCCGCTTTGCGGAAAAAGAAATACCGTATTCTTTCGTGGTTAACTCAAAAATGAAAGGCTATAATTATGAGCAAGGCTAATCTCGTTTGTTCGGAGGCTTTCACCTTCAGCTTCAACGCCGTCGCCAGCGATCCGGATACCCATGTCAGTATTGCCTGGGACCCCCACCGGCACCCGCAACGGCAATGTCGATTCCTCCGCCGCCAATGAATCCAGTAACGTCGATTGTCCCCAGAGCAAGTTTGTCTACGAGGATATTTCGTTTACCAAGTTCTTTGACGACGCCACCGATGTCGGCGGCGCCGGGACTATCACCGACAAAACTATTACCGCCGGAGCTATCGTCATCACTTATACCAAGGGCGACGGCTCCCAGTCAACCTATACCGCCTACGGTTATTTCATGGGGTCGGAACAGGTGACGATTGAAAAAGACCAGGAGGAAGTCGCCGGGGTCGTCCTGACCTATCATATCAGCAATAAACAGTCCGACGGCACCGTAACCACCCCTGTTACCGCCGCCGTAGCGTAATAATTATTAATGAGTAATGAGTAATTAGAAATGAAAGAGGATTAAAAGGAAACTTCCTTTTCCAACATTTCAACGAAACGAAGTGTAGAGGCTGGCTGAAAGCCAGAGCAAAGCGTCAATTTCTAATTTCTAATTTCTAATTAAAAAAAACGGAGTTTTTTTTATGCATCCTTTACTTGAAAAATGCCGCGCCCGGCTGCGTGAAACCGATTATCGCGGCGAAACCGTTCTCATCCGGGTTTATCCCGGAAATGAATTCGATAAGATCTTGGATAATCTGGCAAACTCGGAAAATGCCGATATCGCGATGGCTGAGTTTATCAGCACCAATATCCTCGATCGTGAACAGAATATTATCTTCCCGGTGGATATCCTGATCGGGGAGGGCGACGATAAAGTTTCCAACGCTGAAGTGACGGAACTCGCCGAGCTGATCCGTGACGTCAACCTCGGAAAAAAAAAGGGCAATCCGGTCCAGTTGCGGACCTCGAATACTTCCGCATAGGCAAAGCGACCGGCCTGTGGGATATCGATCAACTGAAAAAAGATATCCCGCTGGAACTGGTCGAACGCTGGAACCGGTATCTGGATTGGGAGATTGCCGAAACTGTCCGGGCGGTAATCTCGATCCTTCCGTCCGGCAGCGACGAATCCGTTACCGTCCTGCCCTCCGGCACTAAAATTAAACGCAACCCCGGACCGCAAAAAGTTTAATGAGCAATGAAAAAGGCAAAATATAAAAAGAGGATTAAAAGGATTCCTCCTTTTCCAGCATTTCAACGAAACGAAGTGTAGAGGCTGGCTGAAAGCCAGAGCAAAGCGTCAATTTCTAATTACTAATTAATAATTAAAAAACGGAGTTTTTAAAATGGCAACCAACCTCGGCAGCTTAGCGGTTTACCTGACCGCCGATACCCAGAAGTATCGCAAAGGCATGTCCCGCGCCCAGCAGTTGACCCGGCAGTTCGCCGCCGGGGTCAAGGTAGCGCTTGCCGCCGCCGCCGTTGCCTTCGTTAAATCTTCGGTCCAGGCCGGCGTAGCCGCCGAGGAAATCGGTTCAAAATACGCTACAGTTTTCAAGGATATCGGCTCCGCTGCCGAACAATCGGCAAAGCAGCTTGCTTTTGATTTTGATTTAGCTGATTCCACCGCAAAAGAACTGCTCGGTACTACCGGCGATCTGCTGACCGGCTTCGGCTTTACCGCCGGTGAAGCGATGAAGCTGGCTGACCAGGTCAACCGCCTCGCTATTGATCTTGCTTCTTTTTCAAATTATGCCGGAGGGGCTAAAGGCGCCAGTGAAGCCCTGACTAAAGCTCTGCTCGGTGAAACCGAATCAGCTAAAGGACTCGGTATTGTTATCCGTCAGAATGCTAAAGAGTTCCGTGATCGGGTCGCGGCCCTTCAATCCGAACGCGGCATTACCGAACAGCAGGCTAAAGCCTATGCCATCCTTGAAGAAGCGACCAAGCAGAGTAAGAACGCTCTTGGCGATTATGCCCGGACTTCCGGCTCCGCCGCCAACCGGCAGCGCGCCCTGGCCGAATCTTTCAAGCAGACAAAAGAACTGGTAGGTCAGGGCCTTACTCCCGCTTATGCCGATTTGCTTAATTTCATGAACAGCTGGTTGCGTGAAACCAATCGCGGTATTAAACTTTTGAATGATTTCGACCGCGCTTTAACCAATGTATTCCGGGGTTCAGCTGAGGACTTCCGCCGCAGGTTTGCCGGCAAGGCAACCGCCGATGAACTGGCCCGCGGCTTGATTCTCCTGACAAAATACGGTAAGACCGAAGCCGGCCGCGCCCGCGCCGCAAAACTCCTGACCACCCTGACCACCCGCGGTATCGCTGCTTATGAACGTGAATATAACCAGATTATAAAAAACCTCCGGGCCGATAAAAAACGGCTTGACGCCGCGAAAAAACTCCGAGAGGAACAGGATAAACTGCTCGATAAGGGGATTGCCGACTCGATCAACAGTTTTGTAGATGCCATTGAAGATGCTATCGCCAAAGAAAAGGAACTCGACCGCATCCAGCGTTCCTCCTATCAGGGCATCCGCCAGCAGATCCGCTGGCAGAAACTGATGAATGAAGGCAAACTGAAAGAACTCTATATCCAGCAGCAGATTGCTGCCGCCGCCGATCAGGCCGGTGGTATCCAGTTTCTCGATCCGGAATTTATTCAGGATTTGCGCGATGCCGCCGCGGAACTTTTTGACCTTAAAAATATTAAACTTAAAGTTGAATCCGCCCCTGAATCCCGCGTCGTCGCCGCCGTCGAACGCGGCACAATCGATGCGCTCCGGGCTGCGACCACTAAACAGAATGTCCTGCTGTCGCCAACTAAGCAGATTGCCGCCAATACCAAACCATCAGTTATTCATGATGCCGTAATGAACGGCGTTAAAGCCGCCGCCGCCGATAAAAAATCCCAGCAGCCCGATGTCGAACTGCGGAAAAATACCGCCGCCACCGCCGCTAACACCGCCGCTACCAACAATTATATCAAGCAGCTCTCCGAAGGAGTTAAAAATATCGCCGGAATCTTAACCTCAACCAGTTCAACCGTCGCCACTGTCGACCCGTTTGCATAAATAATTAATAATTACGAATTAGAACGGAGGCGAAGCCGTAGAGGCTGGCGGAACGCCAGAGCGAAGCGTCAATTAGAAATGAAAATACAGAAAGAATTTAATCATAGAAAGCACGGAAATAAACGAAGTTTTTTAAATTCCTAATTCCTAATTCGCGCAGCGTCAATTAAAAAAAGGAACTTTTTTATATGGCTTATACAGATTATATCAGTTACATCGGGGAGGAATCAACCCCGGCGACCCTGACCAACGGCATTACCAATACCAGCCGGATTCTGAAATATTACGTTTCCGACTGGATTCTCGGCGGCGCGCCGTTGAGCCTTTATTCCATGGATCAGGTCCCGGTTGAAAAATCCCAGCATCCGGTTGATTCCACATTACTGGTCGAATCGATCAATGTCTCAAATGTTCAGGAAGGCGACCGCCTGACCGGCAATATCTTTGTCACCGTCAACTATACCAACAATTCAAACGCCTTCGGCGCCGGCACCGCAGTCAATGTCGCCCGCTCGAATGAACCGTGGAATGATCCGCCGTATAACTGGAGCGTCACGCCCTACGAAATGCCCCGGGCGCTGACCAAGACCTATGATACCAACGACGCTCAGTTCGGCCCGACTAAAGATTTTGTCAACTCCGCCAAAGATCCGCTGTCGGCGGAAACCTTTGATATTCTGCCGCTGCTTTCATTTTCCTATAATCTCCGCCAGTTTGATATTGACTGGGTCCGGCGATTTACCAATACAATCAATAAAAACCAGGTCACGGTTACTGATTGCAAAATCCCCGCGAAACATGGCTTGATCAAACGCCTCGCGCCGTCACAGGAAATTGTCTACGATTCAGACGGCGATATCGATTATTATTATGACCGGGTCGACGTTGAAATTCTGGTCTTTAATGCGGAAATCAAACTGGAAGTTATCGACCAGGGCTTCAATCTCTATTCCGGCGATAAAAAATACCGCATCTACACCGACGATAAAGGCAATTTCGGCAAGTTCGAGGATATTACCAACGGTTCGCCGATCGATACTCCGGCCCGGCTCGACGGCGCCGGCGGCATCGCCACCGGCGACGAGGTCAATTATTTGACCTTCCAGGATAAATTCGCCGCCAACTGGTCAACCCTGTCCCTGCCGAAAATCAGAAGGGCGAAATAATGGTAAATAGTAATTAGAAATTAAATAAGAGGATCAAAAGGATTCATCATTTTCCATCATTAATCATTACTAATTAATAATTTGTAATTAAAAAAACGGAGTTTTTTTTCATGCCTTCCGCCATCAGAGCGACCAAAAGAGTAAACGAAGCGATCCGCTATGCCGACCGCCTCGCCCGGCCCGGCACCAGCGTCAAGGGGCCGGTCGCTTTAGGTCGTAGTATTAATAAAAAACCATACTTTAATATTGAAATAAATGATACTGATATTGTCGTATCTGATGCCATTTGCAATATATTTTACAACAATGGATTTAAACAAAATATTGATGCTTCAACAACTTTAAACAGCGCTTCATTTACCGGAGATGCTTATTTATTTGCGATTACCAAAGATTTAAATAATATAGATTTAATTCTATATGGTAGCGATATTTTAACAATGGTTCATATGGGACCGCTTTTGATCGCTAAATTTTCTTTTAGTAACGGTACCCCGGAATTGACTGAAAAATATGTTTCAGGATATCAGATAGAAACACTTTATCCTATAATTGGAATATCTAATGATACGACTAAAATGGGCGAATGTCTCATTGATTTATCCGGAGATCTTTATTCATTTCCCAGAATTAATTTCCGCTTACCGCAGCCATACGCAATGGAAGCTATTTTTGATACTTTTTCAGGATCTTTAACGAAAGTTGAGACTTATAGTCGCTCATTAGTTAATTCTATCAGCATTGATGCCAGCAGCGTTAACACTGGAGTTATTGGATTCTATAAAAAGTTTGATAAAACCTGGAATCTTGGGACAAATGGAACTATTCTTAGCGGCCCGGCAGATGAAGTTTCCATCTCTGAAATTGTTTATCCAATGGCAGAATGGCTGTATACTGATATTTCCTCAAATCAAATTGCTGATTATCCTCTCGTTCATGGGATTCAGGCAATTCAAGCTAATCTCGCTACTTTAACTTTAATTAGAGATGTGACCGCATGATTTTTACTATAAAACAGCAATTAAACAATGAATTTAAATAAAAGGAGTTTTTAACTATGAGTAAACAGATTTTCTACTATCTCGACGCCTCGATCACCCCGCCCGGCTGGTACGGCTCGGACGGACAGGACCTATCGGCCAACAATCCCCAGGCGATCAACTGGCGCGAGTTCGCCGAGGTGCAGTACCAGCTAACTGACGGCCCGCCGGATTTTGATGCCGCCGGGACCCTGACTAATCCCTATACCGGTTTTACCGGGGCGACCCATACCAACGCGACCACGATTGACAACAACTTTATCAAGTATCAAAGTTCGCTGCTGAAAACCACCCTGACCGCCGCGACTCCGGTTTCAGCCATCCAGCAAACCGCCGCTTCGACTCCCCGACTGCTCGGAACCCTGTACTTTGTCAACAGCTCCGGGGAATCCGAGACCGTCAACTATAACGGTTTTACCGATGACGGCGGCGGCCTTTATACCTTTACCACAGCCGATGTTGATTTCACCGTCGCTGATTATACTCCTACTTATAATTTCGCGATCGATGATACGGCGCGGGTCTACGAGGTCCCGATCATTCTTTCTGCCAATAACTCCAGTGATCCGGATAACGGCCTTTACGGCGGGGAACTCGATGCCGATAACCCGGTCTATGAAGCGCTGGTCGGCAACAGCGATGATATTACCGGCTGCCGGATCGAACTGAATATCTACGAAGCCGGCCGGCCGGTCTTTGTCGCCCGGATGAATTTCGATTGTGAAAACCGGATGGCAACCGATTTTACTTCGCCGTTGCCGCCACAGGCTGATTACACCGTCCTGGATTCCCGCTACTGGCAGCTCGATCTCTCAACCTATACCGTTGTCTCCAGTCTCGCCGGGACTGAACTGCTTCCGGTCCGCGACGGGTCGTCAAGCAAATATGCCACCATGCTCCAGATTGGAACCTATGTTACCAACCTGATCGGCGCGGCGGTTATCCTGCAGGGAGACTGGAACGCTGATACTAATACCCCGGATATTTCTACCACTACCACCGCCGGTTATGCATGGCGGGTTTCGGTTGCCGGGTCAACCACCCTCGGCTCTATCAGTTCGTGGGCGGTCGGCGATCTCGCCGTAAAAACCGCGTCGAGCTGGCTGAAAATCGACAATGAGGATATCGCCGCCGTCTGGGGTAATATCTCCGGTACGCTCAGTAACCAGACAGATTTGCAATCAGCCCTTGACGCCAAAGAAAATTCACTCGGTTTTACCCCGGAAAATATTGCCAATAAAGCAACCGATTTTTTAACCGTTAACGATACTAAATATCCGAGCGTTGAAGCGGTTTACGAGGAACTTCAGAAACGGCAGGAAGCCGGAACCGTCTGGTTTCAACCGCCGGAATTATCCGTTAACGGCGGGGATAATACCCTTTTTGATATTTCAAGCGGCGTCGGCATAATTTTTAATTACGATACCGGAACCCCGACCTATACCCCGGTTACTTATGCCGGAGCATCCGGAGTAAGTACAACCTATCTGGCAAGTACTCCTTCTTCTAATGTGACGATAGATTCTACTGGAACATTAAAACAATATAATTCATTGCCAAACAATACCTTGAGAAGGGAAGAGCTTTATGTCGGGGCTTTATTACATGTCAATTTAACCAATTTAAATGGAGTTCAGAATGAACCGGTTGTCGGTTATGATGATTCCCAGACTATCCGTGATCTTGCTTTATCTATAGGAGCTATTAATACTGCCGGTAATCTTTTTTCAGCAAACGGGGCTAATTTAAATATCAATAAATCTTCTGGATCTTTTTTCAGGATTTATGGTAATTACTCGACAAGTAAAAAAGACCCAAATACGGTAGCAAGTACCTCTCTGACTCCCGCAGGTTTTCTTACAGGATACTATAATGGTTCTATTTGGGTATACAGTACATCGGAAACATCAACAGTTCCAGTAACGCAGTATAATAATGTTGCAAGTGGATTAGTAGCTGTTTCGCCTAATAAATTTATTATCCATTCGATTTATATTTTTCCTGGAACTGATCAGGTTATCTTGCATTACGGTCAAACACAATACGATACGATGGATGATGCTACTGCTGGATTATCAGATCCAGTAACTATAGATAATAATTTAAAAGACGCTTCATTAAGATGTCGGTTGATAGTTCAAACAAACGCAACCAATTTAAGCGACACGGGTGAAGCTAAATTTGTAAATACTGATAAATTTGGACAATTAGCAGGAGGCGGTGTAGGAGGGGGAACAGGCGCAAATACTTTCCTCGATCATACCGATACTCCGGCAAGTTATTCAGGATCCGGCGGCTTTTTTCTAAAGGTTAATTCCGGCGCAACAGCAGTTGAATTTGTCAATGTTACCGTTGGCGATTTTTCCGGCCCCGGCTCAAGTACGGATAATGCTATTGTCCGTTTTGACGGTACTGGCGGTAAGACCGGCCAGAACTCCACTGTCACAATCACCGATGTAGGGAAAATGACCTTTCCGGATATTTCAACAACCGGTGTATTGAATATTACCGAACGTTCAACCGTACCGAGCGCTCCGGCTTCTGGTGATATTTACCTCGATGACGGAACCAATACCGCGTCAGGCAATCCTGGCTGGCGACGCTATACCGGAGCCGGATGGGAAGATATCGGGGCAACTGCCGGCGGCAGCGGCTTGCTGATTGCCGAAGATTCCGGCTATGGACTCAACAACGGTTCAACTGGACGCGGTACAGTCGGGAATGGAGCGGTCAGCCTGGAATATTCGTCAAGTGGTTCAACTTACGGAGCCACTGGATCTTATAGCTTTTGTGGAGGTGCAAATAATACTGCTTCAAATACTCAAACTGTCGTTGTTGGTGGTATAAATAATACTAACAGTTCAGAATATTCATTTATTGGTGGCGGACAGAACAATACAATTAGTGGAGGTACTAATTCATTTATTGGCGGCGGACAGAACAATACAATTACAGGGTTTTATTCAGGTATTATTTCAGGTCAATATTTAATAACATCAAGTAATAATCAAACTGTGGTTGGTAAATATAATGTTGAAGATACTTCCGATCTTTATATTATTGTAGCAGGTAATGGAACTGCTCCAGCTGCACGTTCAAACGCCATGACCCTAACCTGGTCCGGTGATATTTGGGTTGATCGCTCTTTGGAAATTACCGAACAGAGTTCAACCCCGACCACTCCGGCAACCGGACGCCAAAAACTCTATCCGAAAACTGACGGCTTATGGTATAAACTTGATGACGCTGGAAATCCCTATCCGATCGATATGGCTTTTCCGCTCAGAACTTATCACGCCGCCGATTCAGATCAGGATTGGAATGAAAGCAAGTGGACAAATGTCGGCAGTAATCGACCGACGATTGATTATGATACCTATGATTTTCCAGTATGGGCTTTTGATTATGAAACAGCCGAAGGTGGAGGGTTATTTTCTACTGGCAGAATTCCAAGTGGAGCAACTAATTTATTAATCAAATTAGAATTAGCACCACAAACCCCCGGCGCAAGCGGCAGTAATTTTAAATTCAAGGCTGATTTTGTACGATTAAGGAATAATGCAGCGGCAACCTCAATCGAAACTGAAGCCTTAACTGAAACAGCATTTCAAGGCACAGGCTTTACATTTGTTACTTTTACATTAACACTTGCTTCTTTTTTAACAACAGCGGTAGTCGCGGATGATGAGCTTGTTTTTTTACTTTATCCGGATACCGGGGCAAGTTCTCCAAAACAAACTGATTGGCAGGTTAAATCAGTCGAGATTGGAGTATTATAATGAATTGGAAAGGTTTGGTTGCTTTTTTTAGATATCATGGCAGTGTTGCAGCATCCGGGACCTGGTATGATTTATCCGGCAATAATAATAATCTACTCTTGCAGAATGATGCGTTCGTCGATTCTTTTGGCCTTAATCTGGATGGAACCGGCGATAATGGCAGGATATCAGGCAGTTTGACTAACTTTGATTCTTTTACCTTCTCGGCCTGGATCAGAACCACTGACACCGCATCGACAATTATCCGTAAAGGGGGAACAAATGGCGGTGATGATTATTTCCCGTTGGTCATTTTTGATATTACTACCGGTAATCTTAGGCTCGGCGTATCAGCGCTCGAAAACGCTTCTGACTTTACAACCATTACAGGTTCTACTTCTATTAATGATAACGACTGGCACATGGTCACAGGGGTTCGCGATACCACTTCCGGCTATCTCTATTTATATGTAGACGGAGTTAGCGATGCAACCCCGGTAAGCGACGGCTCAAGCGGGACAATCTCGCCTTACCATAATCTCGGGATCGGAGCTTATTACACCGATACCAATGTTGCTGACTTTTTTACCGGTCAAATGAAAATTATTTCTTTCTTCAACCGGGCTTTGCCAGCAGCGGAAATCAAGCAATTATACTATCAGATGCGTGGACACTGCCCACCGCCGCCACCCGGCTTTACCTTGGTAACAGATTCCTTCACTATGTTTTACGCCCAAAGCGGTACCGCTAACGGCAAGCCGCGCTATGTCGGCGACACAGCTGATTCATATTGCGAATGGGACGGAGTTGATACATGGGAAATCTATTATGATGATTTCGGCCCGGTTCTTATTTTTTCGATTACTGATAGCGGCGACACTCCGCCAGAAGCGCCGGCGAATACATGGACTGAAGATTATTTTTTCATTATGACTAGTCTAACACTTCAATAAATAAAGGATATAATTATGCCGAACTATAATATTTTCGATGGGACTAAATGTTTTCAACTTTGGAGTGTCGATCCCACTGTCGTTGGTAATTGGGTTGATGGGGAACTGGTTCCTAAATATGACGCTGTTGAAAAAACCAATGAACGCATTCCTAATCTCACTTATGATTCAGAAACTCTAACATTTAGAGCGAAAACCCAGGAAGAACTTTTGGCTGAAAGGGAAGAAGCTCAAGCCGCCGCTGAAATCGCTAGAATTGCCGCTTTGCCGGATGATGCCAAAGAGTTGCGGGATATTCTCATTACTTACGGTGTTGATCCCAATTCCTCACGCTCTGAATTGCTTGACGCTTTAGCAATAATTGAATTGCCGGAAGCTGATAAACTTGAGTTAAAAGAACACATAATTGAACTCTGGCTGTCTTGTGCAACTCAGGGCATTAAACGAGGCGATTTATGATTATCTACAGCGCTGAAACTAAACCGGCAAACATGTTGCCGAATGCCGAATGGCTGGAACAATGGGGCGGGGCAAACTGGACCGTCTCAGGACTCTACAGCCGCATTGAAGCCGACTGCATAACCTTTATTCTCAGAATGAGCAAGGAAATGATTTCAGACGGCCTCAGCGTCCCGAATGAAGTTGAGGACCGGATTAAATCAACCGGTAAATACCTCGGTATGGGTCTTGATCACGACGCTAACTATAAGGGCCGTTTATTTCCCCGCTGGTTCGCTGATCTGTTTTTCCGGGAACACATGAGTTATGCCGATTGTCATCGGCACGATAAATTTTTAAAGCGTTGTTTTTCATGGTTTATCCGCCATGTCAGTTATTATCTGCTCCGGCTTTTCGGCTGGATTGCCTGGAATGGCTATACTTTCGACCAGATAGCGCAATTCCGCGCCGGGATCGAGATTGAAATAATCGCCTGTAGCGCTGAATTAATGCACAAACTTCTGGAACATGAACAACAAATGACTAAACAGGGATTCCCCCATGTTTTTAAATTTACCAAAAAAGGAGGCTTATGAAAAATTGGATTGAACAAAATGTCGTTCCTATTCTCAGCATTATAGTTGTTTTGGTTAGTCTAATTATTGGCTGGAGTTATGCAATTTCTGAAAGAGTAACTAAGAACGAAGTCCATGGTTATTATCGACAAAAAACTATGGACAAAATGGAAAAGAAACTTGATACAGTCTCCAATGATATCAATCGGATTACTGTCGCAATCGAAAAAATCGCCTCAGAAATTGAAATGAAAAAAGAATTTAACCGTAAACATCAAACTCAAGATTATTAAACTCAAGCTTAAAAATTAAAGAGCGGCTAATGCCGCAAGGCTGAAAGTTAATGCAAAAAAAATCGTGTTATTAGTGCCATTCGTGGCTAAATAAAACAAAAAGAAAGGGCATAAAATGCACTACAGAAATGGAAGAGAAGCAAAAAACGGCGATGTAATCGTTCAACTGGATTTTGAAGGTGGTAAAATAAACACACTTGGAGTTCTTTACAACGCGGAGCCGGGAAACGATTTTTGCAATGGCTCTATTGCGCCGGTCCAGCAAACTATAGAGGGAGCTTGTATGTGTGATTGTCTGCATATCGACGATCTAGCGGCAATCCTGAAAGAAAAAGGACTGGATAAACGCCCGGATAATATTTAACTCTCCGTGTTCTCCGTGGTGAAAAATAAAACAAAAGGAAAGCAAAATGAAAACTCTAAATTCCGTCTCCGTCCGTGTCTGTCTGTGCCTGTCTATTATTCTTATTATGACCGGCTGCGTAACCGAAACCGCCAAGATCACCGAATACGACGCAAACGGCAAGATTACCAAAGTAACTGAAACCAGCCAACAGGATGCCGTCGGCAAGATAATGAAAGAAATGGAAAAGAAAAATGTTGTGATTTGGCGTCAAGGCTGGTTCTTTACCGGTGAAATTACCGTGACCGGGTCTGAAACCTACATGCCATGCATCAAGTTCTCAGGCGGCAAAATGACAAAGGGCCATATCAGCTTGAAGGATAGCCCCCAATATATCCCGGAAATTGTCAAGCAAATTAACGCCCCCTTGAATGTCAACATCAATAAAGACGGCTTTACTGCTACTGAAACAACCCCGTCTGATACAACCACTAAATAAGTTGCAAGTTGCGGGAAACTCGCAGCATCAAATAAAAAGCTCCGGTCCGGGTGGGTCCGGGGCTTTTTTCTTAACCACGAAAAGCACGAAAAAACACGAAAGAATGCAGATTATTTTTTTCGCGAAGCGAAAATTATAAAAACTTCCCCTTTCGTGGCCGCTTTCGCGGCGTTCGTGGTTTTAGTGGTTCAATTATTTCGGTACGATACTAAAATACTTCTCCGCTTCCGCCCTTGATACATTCCCCTTGTAATAATCATAGAGGATTGATACATTCCCCCGATGGGTCAACAGCGTTGCCGTTCGCCCGGCGTTCCCATGCAAAGCCACATGATACGTGCAGAAGCTATGCCGCAGTCCATTATGGGGAATGGTTACTTCCGCTTTTTCGACAACGGAATCCCGCAGATGATACCAGCGGCGTTTAGGTAATGCGAAGCCGTCCGGGGCATGATTCCGCGCCCATTCAAGCCAGAGCCATAAATTATTTTCAAAGCCGTCAAGATAAGCCCGGCGCTTGTTTTTTGCCTGGGTTGCCTGGATTAGAATACCTTTGTTGTCAAAATCAAAAGCGGAAAGCTCCAGTCTGACCGCCGCGCTGGAACGCAGTCCGGCGAATGCCCCCAGGGCAAAATATGCGACTGCATCCGGATATTTATTCTGGGCGGTTTCCATAATTTTGTTTATTGCCGCTAGCGATAAGTATTCAGGTTCAGGCAGAATTATATCCGGTAATGGAACATCGGCAAAAATATTGTTCTTGATAAAGTTTCGCGATACCGCCCAGTTACAAAAAGCCCTGGCGACCTTAATATTATTCTTGATAGTTCGCGGGGAAAATTCTTCAGTAAGGGATAAACTCCATGACCGGGCCGTATCGCTGGTCCAGTCGGCAAGATTCTCCGGAAAATACTTTTCCAGCCGCTCCAATACCACCTTGATCGTATTCTGATAATCCTTATTACGTCCGATCTTGGTTTTTTCCTGCGTATATTCCTTGATAGCTTTAACAGCCGGGCAGGATGTTAATTGGTTATTCTCGATATATTGCTTACAGGCAAGTAAAACATCGTCAGCATTGCCGTTAAGCAGTTCCAGGCATCGCAGCATAATCGTTGCTTCATGATTATTCAGCGATAATGCAGTCATTCCCTTGTTTAATTCTGCTAGCTTACCACGATAAAAAGTATCCTGGTCAAGTTTTTTTGCAAAAAACTTAAATCGGCGCTTACCGTCAATCGTCCATTTCACGCCATAGGGCTTTTTACACTTATCATGGCGATCATATTTCACAACTGTAGACATTTTAGTCCTGTAATATACTTATATCCTGTTGCTCTCTGTTGCTAATATATCAACAAATAGAGACATTACAAGCATATTTCAAGACTTTTTAATTAAATAAATAAAATACGTAAGTTATTTGAAATTAAAGTTTAACCTCAAAATGTAAGATTTTCGGGAAAAAATTGGTCGGAGCGAGAGGATTCGAACCTCCGACCTCTGCGTCCCGAACGCAGCGCTCTAAACCAGACTGAGCTACGCTCCGACCTGTAAATAACAGACTTTTAATCTACTGCATTTTGCTGAAAAAGCAAATCGCAATAGCTTAATTATTTTACTTTTTTAAGGAAATAATTACTTTTTTAAGTTTGCCGTCGCCATTGCTTTCGGTAATCAGTTCCGGATCGTTTTCCAGAGTGATATGAACAATGCGGCGGTCATGGGAGTTCATCGGACGCATGGTGACAGGTTCGCCCCAGCGTTTTACTTCTTTAGCGGCGTCGAGTGCCTGGGATTTCAAAGCTTCGACATCTTCTTCCGAACGCGGAGCTTCACGCCGCGGGCCGCGGTCGCCTCTTTCACCCCTTGAACCGCCGTTCCGGTCATCGCGCCGCCGCCGCGGAGGGCGGCCGCTGCCGCCGTCAGGAGTCCGGTTGTTTCTGGAATAGCCGTCCATATCCAACAGGATTCTCGGACATTCTTTATCGGCTTTGAACATCATGCGGTTGAGCAGCATTTGCAGGCTTTCCAGGGTTTGTCCTTTGCGTCCGATAATGCGTCCGGCTTCTTCGGATGAGATGATAACGGAAATCTTTTCTCCTTTGGTCCCGGCCTTTAAACTGGCTTCGAGCCCGAGGTAGTCAAGCATAATTCCAAGCTTTTTGATAGTTTCGGTTTTCTGTTCTTCGATTCTTGCGTTTTCAGTCATTTGTTTTCTCCTTAATAAGTCCCACTGACGATTTGCGGTTTAGTGTGGGGTTGTTTTCGCTTCGATTGTTCAGGCCTTTTTCGGGGCCGGTTCTTCGTCAGGGTCCTTCATCAATTTCTGGTTTATGTACATTTGTCCTATACTGCATATCTGGCTGACTGTCCAGTACAGTGTGAGTCCGGATGGCAGGCTGTAAAGAAAGAACAGCATCACCACCGGCATGAACATCATCATTTTCTGCTGCATGGCATCGGCCGGAGTCGGCATCATTTTCTGCTGTACCAGCATCAGCGCGGTCATCGCCAGGACCAACGGGTTGATGTCGAGTCCGAAGATGTTTGCCACCGTGTCGGGCATTGTCAGATCGTTGGCCCAGAGGAATGCGACCTGACGCAGCTGAACGGTGCCGTCGAGAGTGTTGTAAAGAGCAAAAAAGATCGGAATTTGCAGCAGGATCGGCAGACAGCCGCCGACCGGATTGATCTTATGATCCCGGTACAACTGCATGACCTTTGTGTTCTTCATTTGCGGATTATCAGCATACTGTTCGTTGATCTTGTCGATCTCCGGTTTCAGTTTCTGCATTCGTTTCATTGACCGGTTGGCCTTTTGAGTCAATGGCCACAGCAGGCCGCGGACAATCAGGGTCAGGATAATGATGCTCCAGCCCCATGAGCCGCATATTCCGTGCAGCCAGGTAAGGAGCGACAGGAGGAATCTGGCAATCCACCCGATCGGACCCCAGGCCAGATGTATCGAATCAATGGTGGAAGGATCGAATTTTTTCATCAGATCCATTTCTTTAGGCCCGTTGTAACATTGGGCCTTAAGAACCAGAGAGTCTTTTGCCGCGACTTTCAAGCCTTTCCATGACGCGCCGATCGAGCCGACATAAGATTTTTTATCCTTGTCTTCTTTGTCGATGAAATTCAGTCTCAGGACTTTAGGCTGGAATGGTTTATCCGCTTTAAATACGCTGGCGAAATACTTGTTGCTGACGCTGATCCATTGCAGTGATTCTCCTGCGGCGAAATTATCATAATCTTTCTTGTCGTCGTCAACATCCATATCAAGGTATTTGCCTTTGGTCGTCATACAGCCGATAAGATGAGTCGGACGCCTGGCTTTGTCGCCAGTCAGGTCGTTCAGGGTCGGCATAGCTCCGGCTGAAACGTAGAGCCAGTCGAATTCCAGCGGTTTATCGCCGGTATTTCTGATGGTAATCACATAATCGGTGACATAGCCTCTGACGGTCCATTTCTGGATCAGGAAAAATGACTTGTCGCCATCGGTGATCTTTCTGGTCAGAGAGTAGACGTTGGGCGCTATCAGGTTGGATTCGATTACGGTTTCATCCCACTTGTTCGGCCCGAACAGGTCAAGTGCTCCGGTCGGTGCTTCTTTGTCCAGTACAACCTTTTCTTTGCGGTCGAACTTCAGGAATTTTTTCAGCGTGATCGCGGTGACGGTTCCGAAATTCGGATCGATCTTCAGTTCGGTAAGTTCATCCCCGATGGTCCGGGGCGGAAGCTTGGGGATGTTTTTCGGCTTTTCCGTCGCGTTGGACGGAGTTTTTACCTTGGTCCCGGCTGATTCGGTCGATTCCGGTTTCGCTTTCGCAGTTTCGGCCGATTTCTTTTCCGCCTCAGTTTTAGTCTGGGTCGTCTGCGGCGGCGGGGTCTTGGGCAACCATCCCATGTAGCGGAAAAACGGTTCCACCGACACCAGCAGAATCATGCAGATGACGAAGACTATAATAGTTTCTTTATCAAATTTCACTTATGCGAACCTGTTTATCTTTCTTTATTTACGGCGCCAGTGTTTCGGCGGCGGCACCGGATCGTATCCTCCTTTGCAGAACGGTTGGCAGCGCAACAATCGCCATACCGTCAGCATGACTCCTTTCAGCAAACCGTGTATTCTTATCGCTTCGATCGAATAGCGTGAGCAATTCGGTTCAAAACGACAACACTTCGGAAGCCACGGAGAAACGATCAAT
The DNA here is from genome assembly GCA_963678305.2 of Victivallales bacterium. Taxonomy (GTDB): domain Bacteria; phylum Verrucomicrobiota; class Lentisphaeria; order Victivallales; family Victivallaceae. The sequence continues at coordinate 218,701 of CAXXVV010000014.1, read as the reverse complement.
TGATAAATCCGTACCAGTAATATGTACCATTCGCCTGGACTATACCATTTTGACGGATTGAATTTATAATTTATTGCTTCAGATCGGCTCGGGCCAGGAGTTTTTCCATATTTTCCTGTACCTGCGGCTGATTGATGTCCAGGATCATTCTTCGAGGTATCAGGACCATTCGACATGGTTTTATCCGTGGTTTCAAGAGCCTTACTGATTCTTTCAGGAGCCTGCGGGCCCGATTACGTACAACCGCACGTTTATCGAATTTTCTGCCGCAGATGACTCCGTAACGAAACTCCTTATCCGGTGACGGCGCCGCTACCAGTAAAAAGTAGCGGCACACATACTTGATGCCGTGTTCGCGAACATAAGCAAACTCTGAACCTAAACGCAATCTGTCAGTGGTCTTTGCAGATTTCATAAACAGTATGCAGGCCAATCGGCCGCCGGTTCGGAGACGCCGTTCGCGTCACCGGTTCAGGCGGACAGACTGGCGCGGCCTTTACGACGACGACGGTTGATCAGCGCACGACCGCTGCGGGTTGCCATTTTAGCGCGGAAGCCAAGTCTGCGTTTACGTCTTCTATTCGAGGGCTGAAATGTACGTTTCATTTTTCAGTTGCCTTTCTGGGTTTAATTATTGCAGGATGGCGACAAGATTTATCTCAGCGCTTAAACGCCGTTCCTGCTGGATTGTTGTTACTTGCGACGGATGCCGAGGTCGCTGGTGATCTTAATGAAACTGTCGTAGTCTTCCCGTTTGAGATAGCTCATCAGTTTACGGCGGCGGCTTACCATGGTCAGCAGTCCGTGACGGGTGCTGTGGTCTTTTTTGTTGCTGCGCAAGTGTTCGGTCAGCTCGTTGATGCGATGGGTCAGTACAGCGATCTGTACTTCAGGTGAACCGGTGTCACCTTCTTTGCGGGCATACTTCTTGATGATTCCCTGTTTTGTAACGTTGTCCATTTTCGTTCCTTTCTCTTTTGAGAATGTTGCGTGTTTCGCAGCCATCGTGACCGGACCAGTGCACGATACCGCATAAACCGTCATAAGCCGTCAGGGCTTATCTTAACGTCGTCTTTTACCATATTCCGTAAAAAACAGTCTATAATCTATACCGCTTCAGGGAGTTTTTCAAGTTACTGGATATGATAAATTAGAAAAATTTCGAGCTGAACTTACTTTTTTCGATATAGCTTCAGTTCATGAAATGTCTTATTGAAGTCTCTTTTGCGTTCCGGGGCGTCCGGATCATATTCAGCTTCGTCGATTACTTGCTGCCAATTGTTACGAGACTTTTTTATATATTCACGGAGTGCATCGAGGTTTCCGTCCGCCATGTAGACGATGGCCCGGATCAGACGGTCCGATATCAGGCCTTTAGTCATCGCGTCAAGTTTAGACAGTTCCTCGTGAGCCGCTGCCGCGTCCGTCTTGAAATCCTGTTCAACTTTCTGATAGATGTCGATTGCCATTTTACACCCCCTTAAAAACTTCCATTTGTAAAAATAAAGTACCGGAGGTAAAAAATCAAGGATGGAAGTAAATTGTTTTTTTATAAATTGGGTGGCTGGTTATGTTATTTTGTTTTTACGAAGTATTATGGATTTATGATTGAAAATACAAGTTCAGATTGTAAATTACCCCGGAAAATAGCCAAATAAAAAAGGATGTGTTGAATTATGAGTGATTTTCCAAGGACAACCGTTGGCGGGGTGTCGCTGTCAAGAATGATCATCGGGACCAACTGGTTTCTCGGGTATTCCCATACCAGTCTGGCTAAAGATAAATTTATCAAAAGTTATCAGACCCGCGACAATATCGCGGATATTATAACCACTTTTATGAAAGCCGGGGTTGACGCGGTAATGGGAATGCCGGTGCCGATGCTGCGTGAAGCGATCAGTATTGCTGAAGACCGGACCGGGCGGGAAGCCAAATTGATCCTGACGCCGCAGTTTAATATTCTGCCGGGCGGCGATCCGGAAACGGAGCCGGAACGCGTATTTGACCGCTGCAAGGAATTGAACGCCACTTTCTGCATGCCGCATCAATGTATTACCGACGCCCTGATTGACCGGATGCAGATGAAGATCAGGGATATTGACAAATATACCAAAATGATTCGTGATCGCGGGATGATTCCCGGTCTTTCCACTCATATGCCGGAAGCGGTGAAAATTGCCGATGATACCGGGGCCGATGTAGAAACCTACATTCAGTTATACAATGCTGCCGGATTTCTTTTGCAAGTCGAGACTGACTGGGTAATGCGGATCATTAAAGAGGCGAAAAAGCCGGTTATGACGATCAAGCCGCTGGCTGCCGGAAAACTGCTGCCGCCGGTTGGACTTGCTTTTGTCTGGAGTACGATCCGCGATCAGGACATGGTGACGATCGGGACTACGACTCCGGATGAGGCCAAAGAATGTATCGACTTGTCATTGGATTTTATTAATCGCCGTCTGCCTGAAAACGAACTGCAGTTTACCCGCAGTAAAAAATCCCTGATGAACGGGTGATCAATATCCAATATCCAACAAGGAATTCCCAATTTTGTTATTGAGGGTTCCTTGCTGGATGTTTTGCTGCAATGAGTTGTATGAATTGTTTTTTCTTTTCTGCTTCCGTAAGGAGCCTCAGCGACTGGAGTGTGAAGCAGTCCATCGTGCTTCTTCGTAAGAAGCGTAAGAAGGGATCGCCCGGGTCCACCCCGGGAGTCCGGACGATCCCCTGAGTAGAGAGGGTTTATGCTTTTTGCAAATCAGTTTCAATATTTTGTTTCATAATACGTCTCCGATTGTTCTTTCTGTGTTTCTGCTTCCGTAAGGAGCCATGGCGACTGGAGTATGAAGCAGTCCATCGTGCTTCTTCGTAAGAATATCTGCGTTTATGTCTTGTTTCATAATACGTCTCCGATTGTTCTTTCTGCGTTTCTGCTTCCGTAAGGAGCCATGGCGACTGGAGTATGAAGCAGTCCATCGTGCTTCTTCGTAAGAAGTCGTAAGAAGTTTATGCTGTTTTCGAGTTTATCTTTTTGTGTGCTTCAAGGAATTCCCGGTATTTGTCCTTGCCCATGTAGCGTTCGACGACTGAAGACGGTTGAGAAAGATCGGCCAGCATCAGGGCATCCAGGGAATTTTCAAATTCCGGATCAACATTGAAACAGACGAAGCGTCCGTTCATGCGCAGATACTGACGGATCAGGACCGGCGCGTTTTTGAGATGCGGCTCCACTTCGGCGATCAGTTCGTTGACGTCTTCAACGGTTTTCAGCAGGGTGCCGTAGTTTTTATCCCATAGTTTGATCGGTTTAAGCTTTGGGGCGTGCGACGGTTTGACTTCAAGTGCAAGTTCGTTGTCAAAATGATTTTCCTTGATGAAGTCGATCATCATGCGCTTGCTCATGGAGTCGTAGTCGTTGCTGATTGAGACCGGTCCGAAAATTTTGCAGTGGGACGGGTTCTGGTGGATAAAGGACATAACGCCTTTCCAGAGCAGTCCCAGAGCCGACGGGCTTTTCTGGTACTTCTGCTGAATGAAAGAGCGACCAAGTTCTATGCCCGGCGTCAGTTCATCGAGCATGCGGTGCGAGAAGTGGAACAACGAGGCGGTGTAGAGTCCTTTACGGCCGAATTTAGCCAGTAGTTCCGCGGAAAGTCCCATGCGGTAAGCGCCGATGATTTCCATCTCTTCATCATTCCAGAGGATTAAGTGACGGTAATGCTGATCGTACCAGTCCAGGTCGCGGGCGAGGCCGGTGCCTTCACCAACGGCCCGGAATGTTTCTTCGCGCAGACGTCCAAGTTCCTGAAGTCCGATTGGAATTTGTTCGGCCTTGACGCAATATACCCGGTATTTTCCGCTTTCAACCATCAGGTCTTCCTGCGCCAGTCCGCGCATTTCCCGGGTCAGCCGTTCCTGATTGACCGGCGGCGCGATCGCCTGTTGTTTTTTTGCATGCTTAAACAGTGCCAGGCGTCGTTCTCGGCGTTCCTTACGCTGTTTACGTTTCTGAGTTTTTGAGCTGTCGGATGAGAGCACGTAGGTTCTGATGCGCAGATATTCGGTCAAGTCTTTAGATGATTCATAGGTCTGGCATTTTGACGCCGGAATCAGGTGTCCTATTTTGATTGCGAGACTTTGATTTTTTGTTTTCAGGAAAGCGTGCGGCAGCATGAATGTGCGCAGGCGGGGATGAACCAGACCCAGGGTCTGGAATACTTTGCTGTTCTGTCCGTCAAAGAACACGCACTGAACGTCGCTTCCGGTTTTCTGAGCGATCGATCCGATCATGCTGGACCACTGCTTATCGACCACCGCCTGGCGTTTCGGGTCGAAACTTGATACTTCACCGGCGGGAAAGACGCCGAGGACATGGCCGCTCTTCAGCCATTTCATCGCTCCACGCATGCCGCTGGCGCTGCGTGACGCCTGTTTGCCGAATGGATCGACTTCAAAAATATCGTCTTTCAAGGAAGGAACTCTGGCGAGAAGGTAGTTCGCCATCAGTTTGACGTCCGGCCGAACCCGTTTCAACAGCGCCAGCAGGGCGAGGCCCTCGATGCCGCCGAATGGATGGTTTGCAACGACGAGCAGCGGCCCTTCTTTCGGGATACCGGTCAATTGTTCTTCTGATACCAGCATGTCCACATTCATTACCCGGAGGACTTTTTCCGCGAAGTTTCCGTCTGTATTCAGGGTTGCCGCTTCGTGGTATACCCGATCCAGTGATTTTACCCGCAGGGCCTCTTTGACTACCGGTTCGATTGCTTTTGCTACCGGCATCGGAAAACGGTTTTCCAGTAATTGATCCATTTCCTGACTGATTATTCCTGTTTGCATTTCTCTACTCCTTCTATCTTCGGTTGTTTATTTCAATTGTTTTTCCCGTTTTGTTGGGTTGGTTGATTAAAAAGCAATCACTGTGCCAAAAAAATATCTTTCTAATGTATAATGTTGTTCAACAGTATTTTATGAGCATTCGGGTAATGTTAAAATTGTAATAGAAAAATATCGTTGAGCATTTTATGTACAATTAATGTTCATTTAATGATTTGTGGATTATGGGGGGATGTTGAATAAATATCGTTTTTTTCGAGTTGACAAAAAATAATTCTGGAGTATTGTTAGTATTGAAAAATTGAACAGGTATGCGGCCATGCATGTTAAATATTGTTTTAAAGGCTTCTATTTCCGTTCAATGGTCGTGATTTTTGTTTGAAAAGTATTTATGCATAATGGTTTAATTAAGAATAGATTGAGAGATTATCGGACAAAATGACATATGTACTCAGCCCCGGCACAGCTAACCTGAACCAGGCGACGCGGGTCATTGCCGGTTCATATTCCACCGTAACGTATATCTATACCACCGGACATCCGATTGATGACGGCGGGCATATCAAAATAGCTTTCAGGTATGCCGGGGATTTCGCGGTACCGCAGTTCGCGCATCCTGAAGAGGATAATTTTTGTTCTATTGAGACTACCGGTGACTGCATGTTTCTTCCGAGTTGGCGTGATCTTTCGTATACCAATCCGTGGGGTAAGGAGCTGATTCTTGAAATAGCCAACGGTTTCCTGCGCAGCGGTGATACGGTGACGATTACTTTCGGTGACCGCTCCGGCGGTTCCCGCGGCTGGCAGGTTCAAACCTTTGTTGAAAAAACTTTTGTTTTTAAAACCTATGTCGACCCGATGGCTACTCATCAATATAAACGCTTGCCGGAATCACCGACCATGAATGTTGCCCCGGGACGCCCCGTCAAAGCGGTTTGCCTTGCCCCTTCGACCATGCAGAAAAATCAGGAAATAGCTTTTTATTTGAAACTTGAAGATCGCTGGGGTAATCCGGCCGCTCCTATCGAAAGGATTGTCCATCCGGGATTTCCGGAAGAAGGCAATTTCGCGATTGAGATCGGTGATGAAAAGACCGGGCTCGAAGCAGCCAGTAATCCTATCCTGATCACCGAAACCAAGCCTAAGATGCATTTTTACTGGGCAGATTTCAGCGGGCAGTCCGAAGAAACCTGCGGCTCCAACAGTATTGAGCAGTATTTTGATTTTGGACGGGACTTTGCCGTATTGGATATCCTGGGTCACCAGGGGAACGACTTCATGATGACAGATTCCACCTGGCAGGCAGTAAAAAATGCCGCTGATTCGCATAACTTCAGAACGGCTGGTGAGTTTGTTACATTTCCAGGTTTTGAGTGGAGCGGCAACACGCTGGTCGGAGGTGACCGCAATGTCTTTTTCTCGTCTACCAACTGTAATATTACCCGCAGTTCACGGGATATGCTGCCGGATTACGAGTCGGTTCACTTTGATTCTCCGACCGTGGAACACCTGTTCAATAACTTGAAAACTCAGTCGGTCAATGCTTTTACGATAGCCAATGTCGGCGGCAGATACGCCAATATGAATATGCACGATCCGGAAGTGGAGGTCGGTGTTGAAATCCATTCTTCCGCCGGAACTTTTGAATGGCTGCTGGCCGATGCGCTTAAGAATGGCTGCCGGGTTGGCATCTGTGCCAATTCCGCCGATCACAAGGGGCGTCCCGGCGCGTCTTACCCGGGAGCCTCAAAATATGATTCATACGGCGGGTTGACCTGTGTTTTGGCCCGGTCGTTATCCCGGCGCGATATTTTTTACTCTATGAAAAAACGTCATTTTTATGCTACGACCGGGAATCGCGCGATTATTGACTTGAAACTGGAAATCAACGACAAGACGCACTATATGATGGGTGACGAACTGCAATTGCGGGAAGATGACGTAGCAAAATTGTATGTGCAGGTTGTCGGTACCGCCCCGGTTGAAAGCATTAATCTGGTCAATGGTATGCAGGATATGCTGATTCAGCGTGCGTATGGAGACGAAGACCTTGGACGCCGTGTCAAGATCATTTGGAGCGGAGCTGAGGAACGCGGGCATCATCGCGGAGTTGACTGGAGCGGGCGTTTGATTGTCCGGGACAATAACATCCTGAACGTTACCCCGATTAATTTCTGGAATCCGGATTTGCAGCCTTTTATATCTGAAGATAATGTTGTTAACTGGGAATCCTGTACCTCCGGTGGTCTTGCCGGGGTGATCCTGGAACTGGAGGATGCGAATGCCGGCTCGATTCGAATGGAAACGGCTCAGGGCAATCTCGAGTTCTCCCTGTCGATGATTGGTTATGATCCACGGACTTTTGATTTTGACGGACTCGATAAGAAGATCTCGATTTATCAACTGCCTGATGAACTGTTTGAGACGAACTTTGATTTCAAAATAGAACTCAGTACCTTGCACAAAGGATGCAATCCGGTCTACATAAAAATGATTCAGGAAGACGGACACATGGCCTGGACCAGTCCTGTTTATATCGATGTCTGATCGTTCTGCTGTTTTTCAGCTGGATTGACCAGGAAGATCTTTTTGGAGTCAATTGCATATATTGAATGTCCGTCCTGATGAGGGAATATAAAAGTTCTTCTTCCATCCGGCCCATAAATATGAGCCATTCCGTTGTTTGCTTCCAGATCAATGTAACGCAGGCCGTATCCGCCTGCCCATAATTCATTTCCCGTTGCGTAAAAGGACATTGGAATATTCAAGGCCTGAACGTGGCGCGGCGTATGCCGCAGCCACTTATATTGCGCAGTGCTGTTCTTTTTATGTTTGTAAAAAATAAAATCAAGTTTATTGTTACCGGTATCATATATAAAGTATTTGCTTGAAACCATTCCAGCCGTTATATATATCTTGCTGCCGATTTTCTTGGACCATAACATATTAGAACATTTGAAATCATGCAGCTTTTTGAACTTATTATTACCGGGGGTGAATTGCCATAACCCCTGGAGCCTTTTCGAACACGCGAAAATCAACCGCTGTTTGTTTTTGTCAGTATGGATTCCGGACACTCTAAATTTTTGCTGCCGATCAAAGGAGTTTTGCTTCTCCCGGCGATTGATTGAAAAATGAATGACCTGGTCTGTTCCGTCGGGAAGAAAAGAAACAAAGGTGCTTGTATATACCCTTTTACCCATCAACGCATATATTCGGTTGTTGAGCATAGTAAGGCTGTATACTTTTTCAGCTGGAAGTTCTTTAATTATGTTTACTGTTCCTTGTTTGCGATGAACAACTATTATACGCTCTGAATCACTAATAACAAAAAAGTCCGCGTCCGCATAAAATGAGTACATTGATCTGAAAACTGCTCTGTCATATAATTTTCCGGTCAGGATATTATTCAATGTAGTTACTTCATCAAGAATATTTAACGTTGGTTTGTATTTGAAAATTGAAATATCAGTCTTGTCTTTGGACAGGATGAATAAATCTCCGTCATACTCATTCGCGCTAATAAATTGCTTTTGGGGAGACGCGTAAAAGGGATTTTGAAGAATTTTAATCGATAAAGGTTTGTTCATTATGCTCAAAGCTTTAAGGCAAAGTTCCTTGTTTTTGACGTTATTTCTGTCCAGTGATTTGCTTAGCCAGCAGCCCCAATGAAACATTATGCGACCAGGGGTGTTTGCCACATCTATTCTGGAGCATCTGCGCCATTTGTGGATAATATCTGAATGATTGACTATCTTTTCAGCAATTTGGTCCGCTGATTTGGCCGAACGCATATCATCAAGGAGAGCTTCCCAGGAACCGATTTTATAAGAGTTCTGTAAAATAGCGCGTTTTTTCTGCTTGAACACTTTATATATTTCAGGCTTGTTTCGAGATATTGCTTCCAGAATGAAATCAGGGGAACTCGATGCCGATTTTATGGTCGGATGCGCGTTTGCACCATAGAGTTCAGATACTTTCTTAAGGGTTGATTCAACGTCTTTTGAAAATTGATCAACGTCATAGTGGTTGATTGCGGTTTTCCTGACTAAATCCAATATAAGGCCATATTCCCTGATTATTTTTGAAGGATGTTTCCCGGCTTCATAGATTAGTTCCGCGGCTTCATTTCCTTGAATTTGCCTTGAGAAAGCTGTGAAAAATTTATTGTTATAATGAGTTTGCCATTGCGGTATGCCGCATTTAATTTGTGATTTGCTGCGGTTGAATTCAGCATTGCGTCTGATCAGTTCCGCCGCGGCTTTGAACTGTTCTTTTAATGCTTGATCATAATCAAAATAGAACAGCAGCTGGCGGGAGCGTTTGATATATTGATCATATGCCTCAAGTTCGGATATTGAACCGATGCCGTCATCAAGTTTGAAATTCCAATAGAAACGCCTTGATTCACGCTCATAAACAGGACGGAATAATTCAGCAGTTTTCTTAGCTTTCAAATTTTGTTCAGCAGTCAACTGATTACGGTTAATCCAAATATTCTGCATGTATCCCAATAGAATTGTGCAATGATATATATATTTATTGTATTGCGGAAACCGGACCCTGATATTGTCGCCATCTTCAATAATCCTTCTTCCTGCCTGTAAGTATGCGTCAAACTTCTGAACATCAGCCATGTCCTGGTTCATATGAATGGATTCCGGCAGGAATTTTATCAGCTCCACTCGATAGTCAGGGTTGTCCGGTGCCAGAGCAATTGCTGATTCAAGCTTAGATATTGCTATTTGGGAGCGGAGAGCGTTGCGGTTGAATTGATATTCCTGATAATAACGTTGAGCTTCGTTTTCGGATTGTAATGAAAGTTGTTTTATCGGCTGCTTTAGTATTCGGGATAATTCTTTAACGATCATGTTTACAGTTTTCAAATTATATTTTAAACAATCAGCAAACTCAAGTTTATGCAGTATTTTACCAGATGAGTTCAAAATATACAGCTTTAAAATGATATTGGCAGGGGACGCGGCGGAGCTGAATTCAAAATCAAGAAGATAGACTGATGGAATTAGCCGGTATCTAGTAGCAGTTAATGCACGCTCTTTGTTTACTATGCTAAGTTTGGATCGTTCAAGAACTGTAACGTTCGGGGTAGTGACTAAAAGCTTTTCGACCGTTGCGGCAATAGCGGACATTTGAATATTGTATTCGGGAGATGCCCCGGCATTACGGACAGACAGGATAGCCACCGGTGGAGTTTTTCGTTTCTGGTTCTGCTGATTGATTATTTCATTTATTTTGTTCAGCACATGGGAACAACTTTTATCAATTTGAGGCGGCAGACGTTCGTCGCAAAGCTTCAACCCGTTTCTTGCATTGAAAACTTGAAGCGAAGATACTGCTACTTTTCCATTGGAGATGCCGCTGTTGATTACAGCGAAAAGATCAACGTGGACAAATCTTTTCAGCAGAGCGATCCTGTCAGAGTTCATTCCTGCCTCAGTTAGTTTGTGTTCTGACAGTATTTTATCCATCGCAGCCCGCTCATACACTTCAACTTTTCCTTTTGGGGTCAGCTTTGCGGTTGTCAGGTCCGCGATATTTTGGGCCGTGGTCGAGTCTCCGATAAATGCGATTTTCAACGGCGCAGATATAACAGCCAATGCTCCAGTCAGCAATATGATGAATAATAGTGTCTTCATGAACGTTACCTTGTGATGGATAGATTTAATCTCCACTATATACCTTATTATGACGTTTTTAAAAGGAATTTCTTAGCGTTTTCTTTTTTATTGGACATTTGTCCCGCGAATAATCAGGATTAATCCCTGGTTCCATCAACTCGTAGAAGTTATCGGTCAATAATTGATTATTTTATGGTTATTGTTGCTGATTATGTGTTTGAACAACCTCTTTTTAGTGCTATTATAAGAATTTATGGCAATTTATTAATAATTTTAAGGTTGAGATAAATGACTGTTTCAAGACCGAATATAATCTATTTACATTCGCATGATACCGGCCGCTATATCTCCCCGTACGGACATAAAGTAAGAACGCCGAATCTGCAGAAGTTTGCGGAAGAAGGGGTGGTTTTCCGGCAATGTTTTTGCGGTAACCCGACATGTTCGCCGAGTCGCGCTGTTCTGCTGTCCGGCGAATACGCGCACAGCAACGGCATGCTGGGATTGGCCCATCGTGGTTTTGAGATGAATGACTACTCCAAACATATCGTCCATACGTTGCGTGATGCCGGTTACAAATCATATCTGGCCGGAATTCAGCATATAATCGATCATGACCGGGAAGCCGAGATCGGGTATGATCAAATTCTGCGGGTGCATTCGAAATCTTCGGTTGATGTCGCTCCGGCCGCTTGTGATTTTTTGAAAAATCCGCCTGCAGAACCTTTTTTCCTGTCTATCGGTACTTTTGAAACCCATCGGAAATTTCCGGAGTATGAAGCGGATGACGACCCGCGCTGGGCTTCGGTTCCGCCGCATTTGCCGGATACGGCACAGACCCGGCTGGACATGGCGCGTTTCGATACCATGGCCAAACGCTATGACGACGGGGTTGGAATGATTCTTGATTGTCTGGACAGTACTGGTCTGGCTGAGAATACTCTGGTAATAATCACTACCGATCACGGAATTGCGTTTCCCGGTATGAAATGTTGTCTGTATGACCGTGGCATCGGAGTTTTACTGATGATGCGTGGTCCCGGCGGTATGTCCGGCGGCAAAGTGATTGACGCAATGATCTCTCATGTCGATGTTTTCCCGACGATCTGTGACTATATCGGGATTGATATTCCTGAGAGGATTCAGGGATTTTCGCAAATGCCGGTGATTACCGGAAAGGAACAATCTGTCAGGGATGCGATATTTGCCGAAGTTAACGCTCATGCCGGATATGAACCCAAACGCTGCGTGCGAACTGAGCGTTACAAATATATTAAACGTCTGACGAAATACGGCAAGACGGTTCTAAGTAATATTGATGACGGACCATCAAAGGATGTGTTGGTCGAACAAGGTTTGGCTGACAGATCTCTTGACCGTGAAGAGCTGTATGATTTGATGTTTGACCCGCAGGAAGTTAATAATATTATTGATGACCCGGCGATGTCCGGGGTAGTCGTGGAGATGCGCGAAAGAATGCGTGAGTGGATGGTCGAAACCAACGACGATGCTTTGAACGGCATGCCCAGGATACCCGTCGGGGCTCAAGTATGCGAAACCGTCTCGCCGTCTCCCACTGAACAAGTCAAGACCACAGACGATGTTGATTTCTGTGAGCGTAATGAGATTCCGCATTGAGTAACAGGTGAAGTAAATTTATGAGTATCAAATTCAGATGTCCCGGCTGTAACCGGAAACTCGCGGCCGATTTTGAAGACGCCGGCGCGGTGACTGAATGTCCGGACTGCGGCACCGAAATTATGGTGCCATCTCCGGAACCGGAGATGCCGGCTGAGGTAGCCAAACCGGTAGAGACCCTGATGGAACGGGTGGAAACCTTGACCCGTTCGCTCCGGGCTCAAAAAGAGAAACAAAAACAGGAAGCACAAGCGAACGCCTCGAGTGAATCAGAAGAATCGGATGATGTTTCCGATCAGCCCGAAGAGCCGTTGCAGGATAAATCTTCGGTGACCGTCCAGACTGTTGCCCCGCTTTCAACCAATGCTTCCGCGATCAAAGCGCCGCTGTCATCGCCGCTGCCGACGATCGAGAAAAAGACGATTCAGGCCCCGTTGCTTAACAAACCGACTCTGAATAATGGTAAAAGTGTAAATACTCATACCTCTGTTCTGGGTAATCGTTTAAAACTGCCGGAAAAAAAGAAGTCGTCCGGCTTTGTTCCGCCAACCGCGAAAACTCCGGGTCCGGCCATCCGGCCGCGAGCTAACGCACCGGCAATAAAAGCTCCCGCCATCAAGAAAAGAGAGCCGGAACCGCAAGCTGCTCCGGCCCCGAATATTCAAGGCAAGCCGGCTAATTCCGCTCCATTCGGAGTTATCCAGCCGGTAAAACCCGGTTCCGCCGCTCCGCCGCCGCAACCATCGGCTCCTCCTCCGCAACCGTCCAGCGCGGCACCGGCTCCACCGGCTATGCCGACGCCTCAATCCGGCGGGTTCGGGAATTGCCCGAAATGCAGCGCTCAGATTGCGGTGGAAAACGCGGTTATCTGCATTGAATGCGGAACCAAACTCAAGGAAGAACCCAAAACCAGGTCCGGCGGCGGTCTCTTCTCACGGATGAAAAACCGGGGATAAACTTACTTTTAGACGTTATGCCCCATGCAGATGAAACTGCGGCAGGTTGTTTTTCCGCCACCGGGACATGGGGGCGGTTCAGCATGATCTTAATATCCAACAGTTAAAAGAATACCATGACCGTAATCGTCAACAATACTTTATCGGTGGTCCTTGCCCTGACAGGATGAAATCAGAAGAATTTAATCTCAATCAGGCTGTATACCGCGTCCTGAATTCGGCGAAAGTGCCATCGGCTATGGCTTGACGAATTTGTCGCATCAGGTTGAGATAGGTATATAAATTGTGGATTGTCAGCAAACGCAGTCCGAGGATTTCACCCACATTCAACAGGTGGCGGATATATGCTTTGGTAAAGTTTTGGCAGGCATAACAACCGCATTCTTCGTCAATCGGGGTGAAGTCATCCCGGTATTTGGCCGCCTTGACCGGCATCGTGTCGCCGTTTGCCAGGAACGCACTGCCGTGCCGGGCCAGTCGGGTCGGAATCACGCAGTCGAACATATCCACTCCGCGCGCTACCGCTTCGACGATCTGTTTTGGAGTACCGACGCCCATCAGGTAATGCGGCTTTGAATCGGGCAGGATCGGGACCACCCAGTCGAGGCATTCAAACATTGCTTCTTCCGGTTCGCCGACACTCAAGCCGCCGATTGCGTAACCTTCGAAATCGAGTTGCGACAACTCGGCGGCGGATTGCTGCCGGAAATCTTTAAAGGTAGAGCCCTGAACTATCCCGAACATCTGCTGGCCGGGATTGAGCGGCTGTTCACGTGAAGCGGCTTCCCAACGGCTGGTGCGTTCCAGCGAGATGACCGCCTGTTCTTTGGTACAGGGGTAAGGGGTGCAGTCGTCAAAAGCCATGACTATATCCGAATTCAAAGCGCGCTGAATCGCAATCGATTCTTTTGGTCCGAGAAAGAACCTAGATCCGTCTATATGGGACTGAAACCTGACGCCGTCCTTTTCAAATTTATTCAGTTTGGACAAACTGAAGACCTGGTATCCGCCGCTGTCGGTGAGGATCGGGCGGTCCCAGCCGATAAACTCGTGCAGCCCGCCGGCTTTGGTGACAATATCCGTACCCGGGCGCAGGAAAAGATGATAGGTGTTGCCCAGGATTATATCCGCATCCAGCTCGTGTAATTCAGCCGGACTCATGGCTTTTACCGAACCACGGGTGCCGACCGGCATAAATACCGGGGTCCGGATCTCGCCGTGCGGCGTTTGCAGAATTCCCAGGCGGGCGCGAGTATCGGGACAGGTTTTCAGTACTTTATATGACATTTTACTCCTTGAACATAGCTGCGAAAGTTTGATCGATTTTGGCCTGGGTGACGCCCAGGACCAAGCCGATGGCGGCGGCGAAATCAAATGACACGCCGGCGCCTTTGGCGGTTACTACTCTGCCGTCGGTTTCCACCCGGCCGCCGGTATAAGTGGTCGAGGCGGAAAATTGTGTTTCAAACGACGGATAACAGGTGGCTTTTTTGCCATCCAGAATACCGGCTTTTGCCAGTGCGATCGGCGCGGCGCAAATCGCGGCTGTTACCTTACCATCGGCATAGACGGTTTTTACAAAGTCTATTACCCGGGCGTTATCCCGCAGATTGACCGAACCGGGCATGCCGCCGGGCAGGATTGCCGCGTCATAATCTGCCGGTGACTCATCCGCCAGGATAGTGGCGGTTTCAATTACTATACCGTGTGCTCCGGTGACCTTGTTGGATGCCATCCCGGTCAGGGTGACGTCAAGTCCCAGACGCATCAAAGTGTCGGCGGTGGCGATTGCTTCAATTTCCTCGAATCCGTCAGCCATAATCATTACAACTTTTTTACTCATGATGATTTTCCTCCTGTAAATTCAGCCCTGGCAATGGTTGCCGGACGTTTATTATTATTTGTTTGCAGGGCCAGATCAAAACCGTTTTGTTTGACTTCTTTTCCCTGTACACAAACTTTTTCCATGTAGTCGATCTGCCCGAGAAAATTTGCTTCCAGACCGGTCAGCCGGTTTTCCGAAAGAAAATCGTCTGTGAAAAACTCCAGCATATATTCAACGCACCGGACATTGTTGACATGATTGTTCATATCCAGATCCATATATCGTGTCAGCAGTTCGTGCTTTGTACTCAAATTATCTGACACAATCAGTTTATCCGGACGATCCGGGAATACCTGTTCGGGATTCGCGAAATCGAGTTCAGGAAAGACATTGACCCGGCATACTCGCCCTTTCTTGAAATCAACCACCGACCACGCGGAATCGGCTTTGATCAGCGTTTCCCCGGATTGGCCGGTTATGATGAATTCGCGATAAAAGAAAATCCTTTCCGCGGAAGACGGCCAGGTTTTAATTGTGATCTCATCCCCCCACTTCGGGAAAGCGTTAATTCGCATACGCAACCTTGACAATACCCACATCTGGTTTCGGGTCAGAAGCTCGCCATGGCCTCTTCCAAGCAGTTCGGCATGGCGGCAGGCGCATTCCTGCATGATGCGCAGAATCGCTCCGGGAGAGGCATAGCCGTCCGGAGTGACATCATAGGAGTTTATCACGAATTTATCAGTAAACGGGTTCATTTTTTCACAGTTTTGGTTAAGCCCAGTTGAATATCCATTTCACCTGAAACTGCGTTGGCCGCGTCGTTTGAGGCCTTGAGGTATACTCCGCCTGAAGCCGGAATGAACGGTAACGGCGCGGCCGGTCGGCCATTGGTTGAAATATGGATATTAAAAGCGTTTTTGACCGGGCCGGAGAAATCCAGCTTGATCCAGTTCGGTTTAAAATCAGCCAGTGCCGCCGCGGCCAGAGCCTCGGACGATACGGTTTGCGCTGCCGGAGCCAGATGCTGCAATCCCGGCAGTTTCAAAACATAATCGGAACCTGGCGGGCTCTGGAAGCGGGCGCTGGAATAGAGATATTTACCGTTTTTCCCGGAGAAGTCGAAAGATCCGTTGAATTTTGCATTGCATTCGGGCAATGTGAAACCGAGAAAGTCAAGCAGGTCTTTACCGGCCAGCCCTTTGCATGAGAGGCTCAATTCAAATTGCTTTGAGTCATCCAGCTTGAATGGTTTAAGTTCAGTTTTCGCGTTCATCCATTGCGCCTGGCAATCATATATGTCGATTCCTCCGGGCAGAATGAGCTGATATTTACCTGTCCCGTTTTGCAGCGATAACGGACCGAAATCAAGCTCACCGAAATTCAGTTGCAGATGCGCTTTGCTGTGAAGTTTCAGGAAATCATCAAATTTACATTTTGTTGAGATTTTTTTGAACCTATACGAATACAGATTCAGATCGGCTTCATTCAGAGACAAAGTCGCCTCGCGCTTGTTTATGCCATCGGCGTCTGCTTCAATGCTGAACGCGGCCCGGGCTTTGCCGGAGATGGATATTCCGTCCAGTTCCGGATAATAGAGTCCGCAGTTGAAAGGTTTTGTCAGATTTTGTTCCGGTACGCTCAGGTCCATTTCCAGCTTGAAACTCTCATCGCTTGACAGTCTGGCTCGACCGAAGCATAAACCGCGTCCGCCGGGAGCCGGGAACTTGGAGAATACTCCGCGCAGCAGGAGCGACCGGTCTCGGATGGATATATCGAAGTTGCCGTTTCCGAGCCCGTACTTGCGCCATTCTAAATCAGCCTTGAAACTCCCGTCGGAATTGGAGTTGGCCAATGGCCAGACGAATGGAGTCTTTAGGTACAATTGTTTAAGTTTCAGTTCGTATTTCGGTAATGATAAATCGGCTTTCTTTAGTTCAATTTTACCGGTCGGGAGGTTATCGCCGTTAATTTCGTAATAAAGGCTGCCATTTGCTCCCGACAAGGCAATGTCGTGTGAATTGATCGACGCCTTGACAAAATCAATATCCACCGCATTCCGCAGCTTGTTGCCGGTAACCGTTTGAACAAGATGGGAAATTGCTAATGTCTGGGCTTCGCACAGCAATTTTTCACCCTCGACAGTCGGTTTGGTTATATTGGTTTTAGTTGAGGCCGAAATCAGGGATGTGCCGCTTCCCGCGTCCGGTTTAAGTTTTATCAGGGAACTGGCCGTGAAATTTTTCGCTTCCAGGACATTTTTGCTCCGTTTCCCGGTAAAGTTATCAGACTTGACCTTCAAGTCGACCAGTTTTAATCCGTCAATGGCATCCATGGTCGGGTCGAATTCCAGTCCGGCCTGAATTTTAGCCTCATCGAGTTTGAGTATATTTTTGAAATATTTTACATCCACATTGCTGGTGGTGGCATTGAGCATTACCTTATCCGGCATGCCAGCCAGCATGGTGTCAACTATTGCTTCGCCTTTGACATTCCCGGACCCGGTCGACATATTCAGGTCATCGCCGTTGCTGTAGGCAATCTTCCCGAAATCCAAAGACAACTTGGTTTCTCCGCCTTTTTCCGGCGGCGCCAGGTAGAATTTTCCGAGCCAGAACTCCAGCCTGTGCTTGCCTGATGATATGCCGACCCGCCCGAACGAGCCGACTGACCCGATCACCGCCGGTTTCTGGAGTCCCGGCAACGGTTGGTTGTTGACAAAAGTCGGTTCAGAACACTCGTATTTTATATTTCGATTGCTCCAGAGAAAACTGGATGCTTTAACGTTAATTGAATGATTGGAATTATCCAGAAAATTCAGGTCGTCGCCGTTCCCGTTAATGGTGACGTCAAAAACCGGCATTTTGATGTCGATCCGCTGCTGGTTTTCCCTGAATGACTGTTGGAAACGCTTTGCTTTTCCTTTGGCGGAATATTTAATCGCGTTTTTATCTTTCTGTTTTTCGTAAATGAGCATGCTCTCCATTTGAACGTCGTTGATGTGCCGGGTTGTCACATTGTCGGCGATAATCATCTGTTTGAATGTCAGGTCGGCTTTCAACCTGATATTGTTGAAGAGTTTCTCTTTGCCGGCGGCGAAACCTATTTCTCCTTTTACAGACAACTGGTCCAGTTCCCGTTTGATCCCGGCCGCCGCCGCCGAAAGCAAGGGGACGTCGGCGGAAAAGTCAAGCTTTCCGGTTGTTCCACGGCCTCTGCCGGTTAAAGTGAAGTTCTTTATTTCCGCTACGGTTAAAATATCATTTACTTTAAACGCGCAATCACTGTCGCCGTGGTGTCCAGAGAGAACTTTCGTGGTAAACTCCCATGATTCGTCAGCGGGATTGTAGTTTCCGTTAATTTGACGTTCCAGCATTAATTTCCCGATAGGTGTGACCCGGATATTATCAACCGGCATCAATGTTTTATCAGAAAGTCGCAGGCGGGTTGATACCTTGAAGTTCTCAACCGGCTCTTTACGGTAGATACAGGAAAATTCCTTTGCTTCCGCTTCAAACGAACTGCGCAGGCTGAACTGGGAAATTGTTGCGTCAAAGCCTTTGGAGCTGCCTTCCATAGTTAATGCAGCGTTATGTTCATAGGACGAAAAATTGATTCCCCGCCAGATCCACATAGCGTTATTCACTGTGCCGTTGAATGAATAATCAGTAAGCTTAAATGGTGAAAATTCCGCCTTGCCGATCATTTTTCCGCTGATAGTTCCGCCGACATTCCCAACTGGAGGAGCCGTGTCCAGGTGCAGCAGTTTGCCGGTTTTGACCAGTTCTTTTATAGCGCAGTCGATTTCGAGTCCAAATTCAACTTGGCGCTTATCGGTGTCGAAATGGGCTGTCAACGGGACTTTAGCACCTGAAAATTCAAAAACGGCTTTAACCATGATCTTTTTCCAGTCACCGTCAACCGGGGTAATCAACATTTTATATGGAATAAGAAATTGTTTGGCGTTGCACGTCAGCAGCAGTTTGCCGTCAACCACCTCAACAGCGGATAGTTCCACCGCGACCTGGTCTTCCGTTCCCGGAGACAACCCCTGGCAAAGATCAGTGACAAATTTCCTGATAGGCATTTTATCTGTATACAGGTCACTGGCTTTTAAGCTGCAGCGTAATTCCGGCTGAGTGAATACGGCTTTGGTGATCGTCAACTTCTGCTTGCTGTAAAGACGATTAAGAGAAAAGTCAATTCGGACAGATTTGACTTTCAGGGTAGGGGCGTCTTCCGCTCCGATCGTCAGTGAACCGAGGTCGGCCCCGGTTGGCCCGATCCGCCGGATATTCCCGGAAAACCCTTTCAGTCCGGCTCGCTTGGTCAATAGAGGCATC
Organism: Victivallales bacterium; assembly: GCA_963678305.2. Lineage (GTDB taxonomy): Bacteria > Verrucomicrobiota > Lentisphaeria > Victivallales > Victivallaceae. The sequence continues at coordinate 199,464 of CAXXVV010000014.1, read as the reverse complement.
AGTGTTTGTTCAACGTAGCGCGGCAGATAGTATTTGGTCAGGATAAAATAAGCGGTAATCAGCAAGACGACCAGCAATCCGCCGATCGCGGCCATAATCTTTACCAGTTTTTTTATTTTCTTTTTCATTTATCAAGACTGATGTACAATAGATTTTTGCACCATGACGCACATGAAGAGCATGAAGAAGTATTTTTATTTTCAGCTTCAGCTGAAAATAAGAAAATCCTTTTTTCGTGTTTTTCCGTGTTTTTCGTGGTTGAAATTAACATATTGGAAGACGCTTTTCAATTTACTTTATTGGAGTAATTTTTCCGCCGGAGCCGTATTCCACGGTTTTAACCCTGAGGTTTTCGTTGTTCATACAGTAGACTATCGCGGTATCATCCAGACTGAAAAGTCCGGCCGCGAAGTCATTGACAACTGGCGGGAAGACAACCCAGTCCCCGTCAATTTTCAGGCTTTCCTGATTGTCCTGTGCAATTTGCCGCAGGGCATCTTCCGGTTTCCGCCCTTTGATTCTCCCCGCTTTCAGCTCGGCAAGCTGTTCGAGTGAATGCCCCTGCAGGTTGACCGGGACCGGTTGCGATACGCCAAGGATCAAACCGGAATCCATATCGCCACCGTCATCAGAGTAGGGCAGGGCCAGGATAACGCTGCTGCGCAAAAATTTGTGCCCCATCAGGATCGCCTTTTCAATCGGGATCGCATGCAGGCCGGTCAGCAGACGTTCTCTCTGGTCATTTTCCACTGTTAGATCGCCGGGATGAACGTTGAGGCAGGGGAAGTCATCGGTAATATTGGACAAACTGGCGAACCCGGCCAGTAGACCGAAGTCAAATTGATAATCCTGCAGTTTCTGACGCAATTGATCGGTCCACATTTCCCGCAGTTCGCGACCGCGATCGGTCCGTAAAGATACTTTGTCTTCGCCGTTTTCACGGTAAAAATCCGCAATGTCGAATTCAACCAGCGGTAAGGCAAACTTCTCCGCCAGTGCTGCTGCCGGACACCCTTTCACGTCAGTGACGATTACCGCCGGTTCCCAGGTCTTTCGTTGTTCAATCGCTTTTTGGGCGTTGGTTCCCGTGCCGCTGACAAATATGACCGCTCTAGGCAACCTTCCTTCAGGTCGTTTCAATAGTGCTTTCAATATATCAATTCTTTCATTTTATAATGATGTGTATACCAGACAAAAGTAATATAGCCCGGATTAACCCTTTTGTCCTGTTATAACTCCAAGAATAATGACAAAAATATTTATCAAATAATGTGACGGCTCTTTCAAGGCTCTACTGTTTGAAAAGCGGGGCGATTGAGACATTTAGGATTGTCATCCAATAATAATAATTATTATCTTTAATAATCAGACAGTTTGATTGTTTATTTTGTATAAGTTGTTTGTGATTAGTTGTTTGACAGGTGGATGTTGCGGGAATAAAAATCCCCGGTCCACCAATCTTAAGTGAACCGGGGATGATTTTATTGCTGATAACAGCCGATTAACGGTCGACGCGGGCGCTGCCGCCGCCGACAAGTTTTTCCACTTCTTTCAAGCTTGCCATAGTGGTGTCGCCGGGGGTTGTCATCGCCAAAGCGCCGTGAGCCGCACCGTATTCAATCGCCAGAGCCGGGTCCTGCAGGACCATCAGACCATAGATAAAACCGGAAGCGAAGCTGTCGCCGCCACCGACCCGGTCGAGAATTTCAAGATCCGGACGATGCGTGGCCTGGTAGAATTCGCCATCGGCCCAGCACATGGCGCCCCAGTCGTTGACAGTGGCGGTTTTTACGCCGCGCAGAGTAGTGCCGGTGGCTTTGAAATTAGGATATTCTTTGACCGCTTTTTCGATCATCTTCTGGAAGCCGGCAATCTCGAGGTTGGTCAGGTTGTCGTCAACACCCTCGACTTCAAAGCCGAGACAAGCGGTGAAGTCTTCTTCATTGCCGATCATTACATCTACGTATTTGGCGATTTCGCGATTGACTTCCTGGGCGCGTTTTTCACCGCCGATTGACTTCCAGAGCGAAGGCCGATAATTCAGGTCGTATGAAACGATGGTGCCGTGTTTGTGGGCGCATTTTACCGCTTCGATAACCACATCAGGAGTTGTATCGGACAGCGCGGCAAAAATGCCGCCCGTATGCAGCCAGCGAACTCCGAGAGTGCCGAAAATGTATTCCCAGTCGATATCGCCGACTTTAAGCTTTGAGGCCGCTGAATTGCCGCGGTCGGAACAGCCGACTGCGCCGCGGATGCCGAAACCGCGTTCGGTAAAGTTCAGGCCGTTACGGACCGTACGACCGATTCCGTCATAAGCCATCCACTTGATCAGGGAGGTATCGACTCCGCCTTGCAGGACCAGATCCTCAAGCAGTCTGCCGACCGGGTTGTCGGCGAACGCCGTTACAACGGCCGCGCGCAGACCGAAGCAGCGGCGCAGGCCGCGGGCTACGTTGTATTCGCCCCCGCCTTCCCAGGCGCGGAACTCGCGGGTGGTATGGATCCGGCCTTCACCAGGGTCCAGACGCAGCATAATTTCACCGAGTGACAAGATGTCGTAACGGCATTCTTCAGCGGATTTAATTTTTAATGACATTGTTTTCTCCAAATAAGTTTTCATAAAATTGAGAGCCTGACAATTTACCACAAATACGCTTTTTTTCAAGTATCAAGGAAAAACTCTTTGATAGTTTTGGAATGGCTTTTGAAATGCCGGGAGTTAGGATTATATTAACGCTTTGTTAGTGTTGTGTTAGGAATTAGTACTGGAAAGAGATTCGATGCCGAAACGTTTATGTCTGTTTATTGCTTTATTCGCCCTTACCCTGCCTTTTATATCCGGATGTCGCCGCAGCGATAAAAAGACTCCGGTTGATCATATCAAAATTGTTCGCGGGGCAGGTCAATGCGCCATGCCCGGAACAAAATTCAAACTTCCGCTTATTCTGGAGCTGCAAGGAGAGCGGGAACCGGGCTTTTTCGGGGGTAAAGGGGAGCGTCCGCCTGCTTCGGGTGCTAAAGTGCTGCTTCAACCGCTGGAGGGATCGGATCTCAAGGTAAGTCAGGGCGAATTAACGAGTAACAGCGGCGGTGGAATTACGGTCGAGGTAACTGCCGGTAAAAAGGTCGGGGACCATTATTTGCAGATTATTCCGGTTGAAACTCCGGATAAATCAATTATCATGCGTTTTATTGTCGGGATAGCGATCAAAGGCGGCGGGCAGCAGGCTGCGGCCGGAACGAAGATTCATAATCCGATTACGGTATCGGTTGTCAATGCGAACGGAAAACCGCTTGAGGGAGTTCCAGTCTATTTCTCTTTGAGTTCCACTCCCGAAAAGAAAAAGACAAAGTCTCAAATCTATAACCCGATGGCGGTTACCGATAAAAATGGTCAGGCCAGCACTGAATTCAAACTTGGCCCGCAAACCGGGGAATACAATATTGACGTGGAAGTATCTGACCCGCGTCAGCAATATCATGTTCGCGGCATTACCGTCAAAGAAATGGGTTTGAACCTTCCTGCTCTTATTGCTACTGTGCTTGGCGGTCTGGCTCTGTTCATCTTCGGCATGAAGTTGATGAGTGACGGTCTGCAGCACGTGGCGGGGCAGAAAATGAAGACGATTTTGCAGTTTTTTGCCAGTAACCGGTTTGTTGCGGTATTTGCCGGAGCCATGGTCACCGCGGTCATTCAGTCGTCAAGCGCCTGTACAGTTATGGTTATCGGTTTCATTAATGCCGGGCTGCTTAATTTAACCCAGTCGATCGGGATTATTTTCGGCGCGAATATCGGTACGACCATGACGGCCCAGATGATCTCTTTCAAACTGGGCTTTCTGGCTTTGCCGGCCATTACAATTGGTTTGCTTATGACCCTGCTGGGGAAAGACGCGGTAAAAGGATGGGGTGACACAATCCTCGGATTCGGACTTCTGTTCTTCGGAATGAATATTATGAGCGATGAACTGAAGATGATCGGCAATTTTCCTTCGTTTGTTAATTTTTTCAGAACCTTTGACTGTGCCCCGGTCGGATCTTTTATGCCGCCGGGAGCGGTTATCGGTTCTATTATGATCGGGGTTCTGATGACGGTCGTCATTCAGAGCAGTTCCGCGTCAGTCGGGATTATTCTGGCTCTCGCCGGCAGCGGATTGATTAATTTTTATACTGCCATGTCGCTGGAACTTGGCGCGACAATCGGAACTACTATTACCGCGATTCTGGCGTCACTGGCCGCCAATAAATACGCAAAACAGGCGGCGTTTGCTCACTTCCTGTTCAACTTTTTGAAAGTCATTGTAATGTTCGGATTATTTTATTGTCGTTTCCCCGGGACCAATATTCCGATTCCATTGTATTTCATCAACATGATAACCCCCGGTGACGTATTTGCCGAAGTTCCGCAAAATATCGTTCGGCATATTGCGATGGGGCATACAATTTTTAACTGTTTCGGGGTTCTTATTTTTATTCCGTTTATTCGGCAGATTGCTGCTATTTGCCGCTGGGTTATTCCGGTCAAAGCCGAAGAAAAAGTTCATGTTCAGCACCTTGAACCGCACTTGCTCGATACGCCTTCCGTGGCGCTGGAGCAGGTGATCCAGTCGCTCCGTTATATGGTAAAGGAATCATGGCGCATGGTCTGTGATGCGGTAGAAGGCTTTAATGCCGAGAAGATTGAAGAGGCGAAAGTCAAAGAGCTTGAACGGAGTGAAAACAAGATTGACCGTTTACAGAAAGATATTACTGACTATCTGGTGAAATTGACCCGGAGGGAGCTCACAACCGAGCAGGCCGACATTGTTCCTATGCTGATGCATTGTACAAATGATGCGGAAAGAATTGCTGACCATACCGAGAATATTGTTGCCCTGATCAAGCGGATGAATAAGACATCCGCGCAAATGTCTGATATCGGCAAAAAAGAAATTGGTGCATTGTGGGACCTTGTTTCCGACCAGGCCGCCAACGTTATCTCTTGTCTGACGGATTCAGATCCGGACAATGTGACAATGGCGTTGCAGGATGAACAGAAAATAAATCATTTGGCGGATTCACTCGAGCGTAAACATATGAAACGTTTGAGCCGGGGAGAGTGCGATCCTTCAGTCAGCGTAATCTATATGGAGATGATTGCAGAACTGGAACGGATCGGCGACCACCTTTCGAATATCGCGGAGCGGGCTCCGGATATCCGTTCTCACTATTTTGATTTACGCGGGTGATTTTAGCTCAAAACTAACATGATGCTTGCATTATTAGAATTATGTTAGACGATTTTTATCCGTTTGATTTTTGTTTGATAAGTGTTAGATTACGCAAACATTTAATCCATTGCAAAAGGAGACAAAAGTCTGATGGAAATAAATTATTTCGAGATGTTTTATCTGGTGCTGGGTGGACTTGGTTTGTTCCTGTTCGGCATGAAGCAGCTTTCACAGAGTTTGCAGTCGTTAGGTTCCCCGGTTATCCGTAAACTCATCAACTATGTGACTGCCAACCGGGTACTCGCGGTTATTGTCGGAACGGTTGTCACCTGTTTTGTTCAGTCAAGTTCTGTATCAACTGTTATGATGTCCGGCTTTGTCAACGCCGGTTTGATGAACCTCTCTCAAGCGGTCGGCTTTATCTTCGGGGCGAATATCGGGACCACGATTACCGGCTGGATTATCAGTTTGAAAATCGGTAAATACGGTTTGCTTTTGATTGGTATTGGGGTTCTTCCTATGATCTTCAGTTCCAATAGTAAAGTAAAACATATTTCCAGTTTGGTATTTGCTTTGGGGATGGTTTTCTTTGGATTGGAATTTATGAGCAGCGCTTTCAAACCGCTTCGTAATAATCCGGATTTTCATAAGTTCATGTCCTATTTCGGCGCAGACTCTCCAGCTTCAATCCTGGCATGTTTTGGAATGGGTTGCTTCCTTACAATGATCATTCAGTCTAGTTCTGCAATGCTTGCAATAACTATTACTCTTGCGTCTCAAGGCGCAATTTCATTTCAGACCGCTGCCGCTTTGGTGTTAGGCGAAAATATTGGTACTACCATTACTCTCTGGATTGCCAGTATTGGTGCTAATAAGATGACAAAACGCGCAGCGCTGGCTCATACGACGTTTAACTTGACTGGAACATTGATTGTTTTTTGTATATTCCCATATTACTTGGAATTTATCGAATGGATGATGACTTTATGGCGTGAGCTGGCAAGTTGGTTGATGGATAATTTTAAAAGTGTCATTGAAATATTTTTTAAAACCTCAAAAAGTGCTAAAGTTGCTGGAAAGGACTATGATCCTTTAGTAGCGGCAAATATTGCAGCAGTTCATACTGTTTTTAATGTAACTATGACTTTGCTTTTTCTTCCTTTCCTACAGTATCTTGTTAAATTTGTTAGTTTTGTGATTCCTGATTCGAAAAAGCAGGAGAAGTATTCATTCAGGTATTTTGGTCCAATTCGCAACTTATCGCCGGTTATGGCCCTGGTCGAGGCTAAACAAGTGCTGAAACAGATGGCGGATTTAACTGGTGAATGTCTCAATTTGACGACTTCTTTTTTGCTGGCGGAACACGCCAATCCGGTTGATGCCGATAAGGTGGCGGCGCTTGAAGATACTGCTGACGACATACAAAAGGAACTGGCGTTGTTTCTCAGCAATGTTATGCGGCTGGAATTGGACTCCGACTCAACAGAAGAGGTCAAAATGATGATTCGCGCCAGCGATGAACTGGAGAGCGTAACTGATTACTGTGCCAATGTTGTCAAATACCGTGAACGGTTAGACGAGAATAATATTCAGCTCAATAAAGATTCGATCGAAATGTTGAACACATTTACTGGAGATATCGAAAAATTCTTTGCTGATACAAAATTAGTACTCGAAAAAGCAAAAGTCGATAACGCTGAAAACCTGGTTAACGAATACAAACGGCTTAATACCGAAGCCAACAAGATCAGGGACCGCCATCTTGAAATGGTGAAGGAGGAACACTATCCGCCGTTATTCGGACTTACTTTCAGTGATATAATGGTTGCCTTGCGCCGCATTAAAAATCACACTCTGAATGTGGCTGACGCGGTCCAGGGGGCGAAAACCTCGGATGTTGTTGATTGATCAGGAGCCTCACTTCAAAGCCGGTCATGTTTGTGTGACCGGTTTTTTTATGGCATTTCCCGGGATTTGAACATTTGATTCCTATACTGCCGGGGAGAACAGCCGATTATCCGCTTGAACGTTTTTGACAGATGAAACGCGTCATGGAAGCCAAGTTCATCGGCTATTTCATCCAGCGTGCAGCCGTTCATCAACCGCGGAATCGCCGCGTTTATCCGGGCGCGAATAATGTATTTTTGCGGCGGAACCCCAAAAGTGTTTTTGAATTGTGATGAGAAATAGGGCGGGCTCATTGCACATTTACGGGCCAGAATTGCCACGTTTGTATTCGTTTTGTTTAATTCGATTTCCTGCAGCGCCGGAGTAAAGCGGGATATGTCAGTATTTGGTTTTCCGGGTTTTAAAAAGCTGGCGGTCAGGCGCTGGAGAACGGCATTGCGAATAAGAATATCCCGCATCGAGTGGGAGTCATATAATTCGACGAGGCAATTCATGTCGGTATAATCATTTTCATTTGCCGGACGTTCCATTTCATGCGGGAAAACCGCGAAAAAATTATCCGTCAGGCCGAATTTAATCGTATAATGTATCCAGTACAACCGGCAATATTCTCTGCAATATGTCACCATTCGGGTTCCGGCTGGAATCAAATATATCTGCCCGGAGCGCATGGTATATTCCTGTTTGTTTATTGTGAAAGAGGCTTCGCCCGCTTGCGGCAGATATATGCGGTTATATGCCGCTTCCGGCAAATCATTTCGCCATTCCTTCCCGATTGCGCCATTGGTCGCGGTTTCGATTGAAGATGATATATTTGAATCAAAAAAATCCATCGTACTATAAAGTTTTCTCCAGCTCTCAGCTTTTCCGCTTCAGGAGCATGAATTGCAAAATTTGAAACAGGGCTGTCGCTATCCGTCGTGCGGATTAAATATTTACATGTTTTTAATTGATTATTCCATGTTAAAAACAGGTTGCATGGTGTAAAATATATACATTATTTCAGGAAATTCAAATCAATCCGGAGACAATAATGAAATTGGAAATTGGTAATAATGATCGTGAAGTGCTGAGGAAGCTCGCTTCGGAATACGCGGAAGCCGCGGTTTTGCCGGTTCAGCATGAAACTCGTGAACTGTGGAAAGCCTGTAATGATTTGCACCCGGTGCGTCCGATGGTTTATCTTTATCAGGTCTGCTGGCATGAAATGAATGTAAATGACGAATTAACTTGTGTTTGCAAGGATGAATTTGCCCGGCGAATTGAAAACGAACTGAGGATGAAGCTTTATCAATGGCGGCACATGCGGGCGGATATGGTTATGGATAATGTCCTTTACTGTCCGATGGCAGTGTCGCGGACGCCAATTCTTGAAGTTAAACAGGAAATACTGGGGCAGGAGTCTAACCCGGGGGCGTATTCGCATCATTATGTTCCGCAGATCACCTGCGAGGACGATATTGAAAAAATAAAAATACCGGTTGTGACCCATGATGCCGATCTTTCCGCAGCCTGGCTTGATTTTTATACAGATGCTTTCAGGGATATTATCAAAGTGGAACAGCGTGGTCCGGCCGGGTTCAGAATGTCGATCTGGGATCGGCTGGTCGAATGGACCGGCGTTCAGGAGATTATGATGGATCTGGTTTTACGTCCCGATTACGTGCATCAGCTTGTAAAACGTACATTCGACGCCTGCAGTTCTGTGGTTGACCAATACCTTGAGCTTGGTCTTATACCTTCATACAACAATGACCTTTGCACCAGTGACGGAGCTCTCGGTTATACTGACCATCTGCCGCAGGGCGCGGACGAGCCGCTGAAGAACCTTTGGGGCGGGGCCGCTGACCAGATTTTTGGAGATGTATCGCCGGAGATGCATGAGGAGTTTGCCCTCAAATACAATTATAACTGGCACAAGCGTTTCGGGCTGAATTACTACGGTTGTTGTGAACCGCTGCATAATAAAATCGAAGTCATCCGCAAAAACATTCCGAATCTGCGTAAAGTCTCCGCCAGTCCCTGGCCGATGTCAAGTCGACCGCTGAACAGTGCGGGAATGAACTGGTCGTTTCAATCAAACCCAATCCGGCAATTCTGGCCGAGGATACTTTCAGTCTCGACCGGGCCCGAGCCTATCTGGTCGACCGTATCGCCCCGGCTAAAGATTGTGCGGTGGAAATCGTCTTGAAAGACATCAGTACAGTTCGCCATGACCCGAAACGGCTTTGGGACTGGGCCGAAATGGCGGTGGAAGTAGCCAAAGAGACGGCTAATGGTTAAATCTTCCTGATTATGTAGCAGTTGCATTTGAAAAAAACAATATTGCCACTATGTTAAACCTTTCGCTGTAACGCATATAATCATAAAGCAAAAAGTATTGAATCACTCAAATTGCTCATCTTTTAAAGCATTGTGCAATGATTGAAGTTTTTCTACTTTGAAAGGAAGCAATGAGTAAAGAACTCACTACTGAAATCGAAAAAACCAGTTATTCTTTGGGGATCAACATCGGCCAGTCCCTGCGTCAGATTCCGATGGAACTGGATGCCGAAGCGGTTGTTCAGGCCGTCAAAGATGTTTTGACCGGCGGCAAGATTGCCCTGTCTCAGGAAGAATATGCTGCAACCATGCAGGCTTTTCAGGCTAAAATGCAGGCGGCCGAACAGGAAGCCGCTCAGGCTGCCGCAGGCAATAACAGTGCTGCTCAGGAAGCATTCCTGGCAGAAAACAAAGGCAAAGATGATGTTGTAACTACCGACAGCGGACTCCAGTATACGGTCATTACTGAAGGCGAGGGCCAGAAGCCGACCAAAGATAACACGGTCCGGGTTCATTATACCGGTACTCTGCTCGACGGAACTGTTTTCGACAGCTCTGTACAGCGCGGCGAACCGGCTGAATTCGGCGTAGGTCAGGTTATCAGCGGTTGGACCGAAGCGTTGCAGCTGATGAATGTCGGCAGCAAATACAAGCTGTTCATTCCGTCAGAACTGGCTTATGGCGCCCGCGGCGCCGGGCAGGCTATCGGCCCGAATGCGATGCTGATCTTTGAAGTCGAATTGCTCGATATCGTCTGATCAGGCGTTTTGTTATTTCAACTCCTGTCGGAAACGGCAGGAGTTTTTTTATATATTATGTTTAAATAAGCTGATAAAAAAAGTCATATTCCTGGAACATGATATTAGTTTTTTATTGAATGCTCTGCTTTTGGCGGTATATTTTCTGATCTAATTAAGGATGATTTAAATGAAATTTAAAGTAATAGCATGCAATGTTTTTATGCGTGAAGTTTGTCACTGTGTGGCGCGTTGCCCGCATCAGATCGATTTGGAGTTCCTGCATATAGGGGAACATGTGGCCAGTGACCGTCTGAGAGCGCTTTTACAGGAAAAAATTGACGCAGCCGATGGCAGTATGGAAAATTATGACGCAATTCTACTGGTATATGGTCTTTGCGGGAACAGTACCCAGGGACTCAAAGCCGGTAAAAAAACGCAGGTTGTGCTGCCGCGAGCTCATGATTGCGCGACGATAATGCTGGGGGACAAGGCTTTGTTTGAAAAATATTTTCGGGATAACCCGAGTCTGCCTTTCAGTTCAAACGGCTACTACGAGCGCAGCGACTACTATGTCCATACTGATGACGCGATGACCGGCGGTTCCTATGAGGATCTGGTCAAGGAGTACGGCGAGGACAACGCTCAATATTTGTGGGAGGCAATGCATCCTGATACCGGTGAAACCCGGGCGGTGTTTATCGATATTCCGGAAGTGACCGGAGAAGACGTAAAATCTCAATTCAAAGCCGAAGCTGAAGCCGACAATAAAGAAGTTGTTGTCCTGCAGGGCAGTTTGAAACTCATTGATAATCTGGTCAATGGCAATTGGACCGACCGGGACTTCCTGATCGTTCCACCCGGCAAACAGATCAATGCCAAATATGATTGGGAAGAGATAATTTGCGCTGAATAAATTAATCATGAAAAAAAAGAGCAAAATAAGGCTGGTCGTCAGCCTGATTGTTTTAGGTATAATGGTTATTCCGAACATTTTGGGTCCGGGTTGCTCCATCCAGGTCGGCACGCGCTTTTCCCGATACCGCTACAGACTTTCATGAGGAGTATTCCGGTTGTCCATGCTATGATTATTCACGCAGACTTAAAGCAGGAGAATCAAGGGAAGACTACCGGAAATTTATTCGGAATTATGGTCAATTGACAAAATATGCTCCTGTTGCGCATCATGATTTTGCATCGCTTTCCCAAAGCAATTCGATGGTCAATTGAGGATGGAGCGCTTAAAGAGAGTTATTTCTTCATCCGGCAGGATATCCAATATTTTGTCGTAGCCGGGTATTTTGACGGCTGGCTTTATTATAACGAATCGAATTTTGAATTCTTATCTTTTTAATATCACGTTGAGTATTGTTGCTAAAATAATCATATTGATTAATCGCGGTTGCCAGCTCAAATCGCAGTCTATAAGCCAATATTTAAATATGCATGACCGCATATTTAATCTTCGGTTGAATCATCATAAGTAATGATCCTTAATCCCCTGCCGCGGTTTCTCCGTGACGTATTATCAGCTAAATCGCATTTTTTTGAAAAAAATACAGTCAGGGTATTGACAAAATCAAAGAAACCATCTATAATAAATGAAACGGTTTCACGAACTATTCAAAATAAATAACAGAGCTAGTAATGAGAACAGATATAAATACAATAGCCGAAACATGCGGGGTTTCTAAAGCGACAGTATCCCGGGTGTTTACGGGCAAAGCAACAGTCAACGATAAGATTCGAGCAAAAGTGCTTGAAGCGGCCCAGAAATTAAATTATGCCCCTAAGCAGGTCATTGCTCAGGAAAGTGTTGTTATTATTATCAAAGACTTGTCAGAGTTTCATAATTTTTGCGGTTTTTTCAATTTGCTGCTGGGGGCTTTGATCGCGGAAATTACCAACCAGAAGCTGTTGGTCAGGATCGTTGAGCTGAAAGATATTCAAGGTATTATTAAAGTTCATACTAAAGCGGCAATTCTACTTTTGAGTGAACCCGAAATAAGAGAAAATGAACAAGCTCTGACCGCTCTGGAGTTGCCGTTAGTGGTTGTAAACAAAAGGATTGAGTTTTGTAACGGCGTAAGCTCTGATCATGCTCAGGGAGTAAAGCTGGCATTTGATTATTTGTATGAACATAAGCACAGGCGCATTGCTCTGATTGTTGATAGTAATAATTTTGAGTCATCTTCAAGAGAACGAATCAGGGGGTATAAGGAGTCTATCCAAAAACATCAAGTTGAATATATCCCTGAATTGCAGTACAAGATGGGGCAGTACAGCATGATTGAACTTATTGCGCAAGTGCGCAAAACAAACGCAACGGCTTTGATCGTGTGTGGGGAAAGCCTGGTTGCCGAGACTAAATATGCTCTTGATATACTTAATATCAGGGTGCCGGACGATATGTCGGTAATAACTTCGGAGCACAAGGAAATTTCACGCTGGCAAACGCCTCCGTTTACGACAATTGACCTGAATATACATCAACTTGCAACGGAAGTAATGTCTCTAGTTTCAAAAATTATAAAAAATAAACCCCAGAGTTCTCCCCGGGTTTTCAAAGAAATAAAATGTAAAATAATCGAACGTATGTCTGTATCTGTATATACAAAATAAAAGAATTTATTGCAGGAGAAAGAATATGTAATGTTATGAGAAAATGCGCAAGCATGAAGTCGGGTGTTAATAGAGGCATTGGAGTCACTACAGATAAAATTTAATTTTAAGAAAATGAGGATTTAAATGAAAAGAAAACAGTTTTTTACGCTTATTGAGCTTTTGGTGGTTATTGCTATTATAGCCATACTTGCTTCGATGCTGCTGCCAGCCCTTAATCAGGCCAGGGATAGGGCAAAAGCAATTAAATGTGCCAGCAATCTTAAGCAGCAGGGAACGGCATTAACTATGTACAGTAATGAATTTGAAGGCTGGTTGATCGGACAGAATAATCCCGGATTCAGTTACTGGCCGCTGACTCTGACCGCGCTGGGGTATCTGCCTGCGAATTCCACCCTGAATATGGATGATCCCGCCGGTGTTTTCAAATGTAATTCGGCTATTGACAAAAAGACTAATGACTGGTACTGGTCTAATTACGGCATTAACATTATGCTTGAAAAAATATTAGGCAACAAATCATCCCGGGTCAAAATGGTCAAAGTAAAACTCCCTTCAAAGATCTGTTATGTTGGAGACAGTGCCAAATACGGCTATAGATCGTGGGCTCAGATTCATCCATTTTATATAGCATATCGCCCCGCTCAACGGCATTTGGGAGCCTGGAACTGCTTATATGTTGACGGACACGTTGGTTCTCTTAAATCAATTTACCCGGATATGAATATCTCCATCACCGACCCTGTTCCATCTTATCTAAAAGAGCCGGAATGGATTCCTTATCCGAGGCATTATTGGAATAATTGATTTTTATGCTCAGATTATTCCTGAAACCTCGTATGTTAACTTAAAATAGTATAGTAATACCTGCCAACGGCCACATCGGGTGACCTTTACGGAAAAGAATTATGAATAAAAATTATTACAATATGAAAAAATTTTACAGCCCAAGAAACCGTTTCACAAAGATCGCTGTAATAATATCCATGGGATTTATCGCAGCTGTATGTTCAGGTGCTGAATCAACAGTCCTTCCGGCAAAGTTTTTTCCATACGGAGTGCTTCACTCCATTGCTGATAACTTTCCCATGACCAAAGATTGGCGGCCGGTCTTTAGTAGGCAAGCCAACTTATGGGGACAAAGCAATACGAATATTGTTTGTATTTATGGTATCGGAGCTCCGCCAAATGTTCTGGGGTTATTGCCTGTTCTAGGGAAGTACGATATAAAAGTATGGGGTTCTTTGTATATGCCGATGGCGTATAAGCCGAAGCATCCTGAAATAGTTGAAAAGACTGGTAAATATCTTAATAAATACAAAGATGATGATCGTATTTATGCTTTTGCGATCAAGGATGAACCCAAACAGCAGCATTATAAACTTTATGCGGAAAGCGTGGAATTTATTCGCAAGCATGACCCCAACCATAAAATAGTAAGTATTTTTTGCCATAATGAGAATGTGATTCCATATTTAAGTTTAATGGACACTGTGGCGATTGATATTTATCCTGTCCGCGACAGGGTGAGAGATCCATGGTGGATTGCGGACCAGTGTGCCGATATGCTGAAAATTATCAAAGGAAAAAATAAAAACCTCATAGTAATGCCTCCGGCCCACACGTTTTATTGCAAAGACTATATCGGCAAAACAAAAAAAATGATAAAAGATATAGACAGTCCAACGGTTGAAGAATTCAGGCTGATGAGCTGGCTTAGTATCGCGAACGGAGCGGACGGGGTTGTATATTTTCTTTACAAATGGCCGTCTGCGTGGATTAAAGAGAGAAAAAAAGCAATAGGCAGGGGATTTGCCAATATGATCGGCGTTCCCGGGCCGCTCTGGAAAGAGTATAAAAACATTGGTTGGGAAATGCGGCCGATTGGTGGAATTATTGCCGGCAGCCAGGTTGTTCCGGTGCGGGGGATGCGGGTGGTTGATAATAAATATTTTACCTTGCCGGAATCCAGTTTTGCTAAAATAGAATATCCCAGGAAGAAACGTGAGCTGATTTCGATTTATTGCCGGCAGCACAAGGGACGGAATGAAAAGTATTATTTTATAGTCAATAACGATGTTGGAAAAAGGCAAAAAGTAAAATTGATGCTAAACTCGAAGTTGATTGTATCTGCGTTGGATTTACTAAGTTTGCAGTTTTTGAAACCGGATGCAAATGGAATGGTCCATTTTACACTTGAACCGGGTATGGCAATGGTTTTAATGACGGGCTCTCCCGATATGCAGAAACAGGCCAAAGTGCTGGTGGTTGCTGAAAGAGTCAAGATGCGGAAAAATCAGGTTCTGGCCAAAATAGCGGAATTAAGGAATGCCGGGGTCATATTGGATAAATCGCAGTTTGAACAGCTCCTGAAAAATGTCGGCGGCGAAACCAATGCCGATGCGTTGGATAAATTAAATGCCATTTACGAAAAATTACAACAGGCGGTTATTGCCGACAAGACTTTTTCAAGCAATAGTAAACTGCTCACTAAGGCGGCCGCCGCCTGGACTCGCGCTGATGATATTTTAGAAAAAAGGACAATCAGCATCAGATCGGGCAACGCTCCTGAGCTTGATTCGATATGTAAACAAATGGTCGCTTACGCAAAAGAATATTATTCCATAAAAACATATCTGATGGGGTGGAAGCAGGCGAATAACAAACGTAACTACGCCAGTGAATTAAACGCTCTTATCGATAAGCTGACTGATTTGAACAAGCGCCTGGATAAACTGGTCCGGAGCATCCCGGAAGACAAAAGAGGTTTATACTCCAGGCGCTGAGACATAGTAAACAAGCATACCTGTAGCCTGTTGCAGTGTTCTTTTCAGGCGCTGCCAGGCTGCGTAGCACACCAGTATTCTATCCATACTCAGAAAAACTCAAAAGGTAAAAATGATTAAAATATCACATCAAGAAATACAAACGTTGACGAAGTATTCGAAAAATCCTGTCTTATCTTCTCAGGATGTCCCTTACGACTCCGTTCAGGTCTATAATGCCGGTATTACAAAATTCAATGGTAAATATGTCATGGTATTTCGCAATGACTATGCCCGCACCAAGAAGGATTTCGACTTATTCAAGTCGACCGGACTTAATTTTCCCCATGATTTCAGAATAAACCTTGGGTTGGCGTTCAGCGATAACGGTATTGACTGGGAGGTCGCTCTCGAGCCATGCTTTGCCATTGAAACGGATGAAATTTTGCATGTTTATGATCCTCGACTGACGGTAATTGAAGGAAGATGCTACATGTGTTTTGCGGTGGATACAAAGCATGGAATACGCGGGGGCATTGCTGTAACAGATGACTTCAGCGAGTTTGAGGTATTGCATATGACGGTCCCTGATAATCGCAACATGGTTTTGTTTCCTGAAAAAATAAACAGTAAGTTCTTACGCCTGGAGCGGCCTTTTCCGGTTTATGGTCGCCTTGAGGACGAAGCTTTTGATATATGGATGTCGGATTCTGCCGATTGTCGATATTGGGGAAATAATCGATTATTGCTTGGCGCGGAAAAAGTCCCGTTTTCCAATAGCAAGATCGGACCGGCTGCACCGCCTGTAAAAACGCCGAAAGGGTGGCTGACAACTTTTCATGCCGTAAAAAAAGTTGAACATGAAATTTATGCATGGCATCCCGGATGGAATAAAATTTATTACGGTGGAATTATGCTTCTTGACCTTGAAGACCCGTCAAGAGTGATTGGTATATGCGATAAACCGATACTTACTCCGGAGCTTGATTATGAAAACTTCGGTATGCGCGGTGAAGTGATCTTTCCGGGCGGCATGATCCTGGAGGATTCCGGTGAAGTGAAAATTTATTACGGCGCGGCGGATACGGTTGAATGTCTGGCTACGGCCCACGTCGACGATCTATTAAAGCTGTGCGGAATATGAGCTTTGCCCCGGACAAGCTTTCCGACCGAATGAATATTACCTGATTATTAATGAAAGAAGTATTGGCTAATGGCTCTGACGTTTATTGACTGGACAATCGTAATTGGATCAATGATATTTTTTATCATTATGGCGTGGTATACTAAGCGCTACATGAAGTCAACGGCCGATTTCCTCGCGGCCAACCGCTGCGCCGGACGTTATCTTTTGACAATGTGTTCCGGTATCGCATCCATGGGGGCGATTTCCGTTGTGGCTATCATGCAAATGAAATATAAAAGCGGCCTTGCTGGAGCATGGTGGTGGTATGTCGGCATCCCGGTCGGACTGCTGTTGGCGCTGACCGGGTGGGTGCAGTATCGCTACCGGGAAACCCGGGCGATGACTATGGCACAATTCTTTGAGATGCGCTACAGCAGAAAATTCCGCATTCTGGCCGGTTTGATTATGTGGACATCAGGAATCATCAACTTTGGTATTTTTCCCGGAGTTGGCGCGCGTTTTTTCATGAACTATTGTGCTTTACCCAAAATATTTCATATTTCCGGACTCCCTTTTGAATTTGGTACTTATCCCTGTTTGATGGCCCTGCTATTGCTTGTTTCGCTTTATTTTACTTTCTCAGGCGGGCAGATCGCGGTCCTGGTTACTGATTTTCTCCAGGCGATTTTCTGTAACTTTATTTTGGTCGGGATAATGGTTTTCCTGCTTTTTAAATTCCCGTTGGATAAGGTTTTTGACGGTTTGATGCTGGCTGAACCGGGAAAATCTCTGCTCAATCCGTTTGACATGGGCAAATCCGACTTCAGTCCGTTTTATTTTTTGATCGGTGTTTTCAGTATGGTATTTAACCGCCTGGCCTGGCAGGGGGCGCAAGGCTATCAAGTGTCAGCCAAAACTCCCCATGAAGCCAAGATGGCCGGCATTCTTGGCGGATACCGGACCTGGGCATTTACTTATTCGCTTATTTTAATTCCTCTGGTTGCATTTGCTATCATGAACTTGCCGGAATACTCTGCTATGGCTTCGGCTGTTAATGCCAAACTTGCGTTGATCGAAGATCAACAAATACGCTCACAGATGCTGGTGCCGATGACAATGACCATGTATTTGCCGATAGGGATGCTGGGTGCTTTTGCGGCGGTGATGTTTGCCGCGTTTGTCAGTACCCATGACACCTATCTCCATAGCTGGGGAAGTATTTTTATTCAGGATGTTGTCATGCCGTTTCGCAGTAAACCGTTTTCTCAGAAAAATCATCTGCTTTTACTCAGGATATCTATTTGCGGAGTTGCGGCATTTATTTTCTGCTTCAGTTATTTTTACTCTCAAATCCAGGATATTTTAATGTTCTTTGCAATTACCGGAGCTATATGGCTCGGCGGGGCAGGGGTGGTAATTGTAGGAGGACTCTATACCAGATGGGGAACCACTATGGGGGCTTATTGCGCCCTTATAGGAGGATCAACTTTAGCGACTTTCGGTATTGTCATGCAGAAAAACTGGCCGGCCTGGTATGGAACTAAATTCTTTCTTACCGGACAGGAAGTCTTTTTCTTTTCAATGGTGTTGGCCTGGTTTTTATATATTACCGTGTCTTTTCTGGGCCGGCCTACTGTATGGGGGAAAAAATATGCCGTTGTCGGCGGCCTTATTGCTTTTTTCCTTGTTTGGACAATTCTCAATATTTGCAGGTCGAACTGGCCGGCCTGGTATCGGGAAGACTTCTTGCTCTCTACCTTTGAGATGTTTATCTATTCAGTTGTCGCCGGAGGAGTTATCTATCTGATTTTTCCGTTCTTTTATATTCGGGCGAGTTTTAATCTGGATAAAATGCTGCATAGAGGGCATTATAGCGTTGATGCGGATCATCTGGTAAAAGATGCCGTCTCAATAACCCGTAAATGGAACTGGATAGAAGCATTGGGAATTACCAGAGAGTTTTCATTTTGGGATAAGTTTATTTATGGCGCGACTACGGTAAAATCTCTATTAACATTTGTCCTGTTCCTGATCATGGCTGGTTTGCATATTACGGTTGGAGTTTCCAATGAAGAATGGCGCGATGTTCAGTACTATATGCTGACATTTTATATTTTTACTTCATTCTTTATTGCTGTCTGGCTCGGTTGGGGCGGGTTCAGGGATTTTTTCCAAATGTTCAAAGATCTTAAAGGCGCGGTCAGGGATGAGTCGGACGACGGCTTCGTCATTGACCATGATTATGAAGAAACAGAGGAAAATATTGAAGATATTGAATTTTAAAATGCCCAATCCGCAATCTTGGGTCTATGACGGCCTTCTATATCATGATTCTCTTGCCATGATCAGAAATTGGCGCCTTGTTCAAGCAGTTTTTCTCGCAATTCGGAAATATCCACTTTTGTAACCGGGTTTTCAGTGTCCTTGACCATTGCGGCGGCGGTGCCGCAGGCTTCGCCCATGGCAAAACATGGCGGCATGACCCGGGTTGTCCCCTGCATGGAACGGTCCGCAGAGATGGAGCGTCCGGCGACCAGCAGATTCCCGATCTTTGACGGGATCATCGCCCGGAACGGAATGCCGTAGGCAACTTTTTCAATTCCTGCACTCAGCCGTTGGAAAGGATTTCGATGTTTTTGCGATGCGTCTTTATTGGTTTCATGAACATCTATGGGGTTGTTGTAGACCGCAATATCGTCCTCAAACCGTTTGTTTTCGAAAAACGCATCCTGTTCGAGCGTAAAGTCGCCGATTATGCGTCGGGTTTCCCGTACTCCGAGCAGGGAGCCTGTATTGACGATTTCCGCGTTGGCCATACCGGGAACCTGTTTTCTGAGGTATGCGATAAAATCATGTGCCAGTTTCCTGCCAAGCTTCATTGCTTTGGACAGATTTTCGGCGCTTGTCCCGTCGATGCCGTAAATATGCCCGAAATTCAGGCATATTATACCGGGTCGCCGGCGGTACATCACGGTCATCAGTTTAAATTCGGTCTCCTCACGTTCGCGCAGTTCTCCATTGTCGCGTCCTGCAACGATCAATGCGCGCAGTTTCTGTAAAGAGGAATGAGGATAATCACTCCATTTTTCGAATGCGCTTTGTTCAACTCCGGCAATTACCAGACACAAACTGGTTGCCTGCATAGAACCGGTTTCATCCCCCTTCAGGCATGGTACTCCGGCCCGGAAAGCGATATCAGCGTCACCGGTGCAGTCGATAAAGGTTTTAGCCGTATAAGCACGGCGGCCCGATTTGTTTTCCACTATAACCGCTTTGATCTCGTCTCCATCGGTGACGACGTCGGAGATCATTGAAAACAGCAGGGGATTGATCCCTGCTTCATCAAGCATCTCATCGTAAACGCATTTGAGCTTCTCCGCGTCGATTGCCACCCAGCCGTTGATGCCGTTATCGCCGACGCCGTCTTTTGCCTCCAGGCGTTGCAGAACTTCAAAGCCGAGGCCCCGGATCAACGGATCAATCGGTCCGAATGAAGTCGGGCAGAAAGCCGGAACCAAACCGTTGGTGCTCATGCCGCCAAGCGCTCCGGTTCCCTCGATGAGGAGGACCTTGGCCCTGTTGCGCGCTGCGGATACGGCCGCGGCGATCCCCGAGGGACCGCCGCCGGCGACGATTATGTCGTAATTTCCCGCCACCGGGGTTTCACGTGGCGGTTCATGGATAAATTTCATATTTTTTAACCTTTAAGAATCGGTAACTGTAGAGTTTATTTGTTAATTTGGACAATCACCGGCGACTGGGCCGGAACGGTGCAGCTTACTAATGGCGCGCCGGCTTGATTTGATGTCGACACCTTGAGGCTTTCCGGCCAGAGGCTTTTTACTTTGACGTTCCGTAAGTTGCGCAGTTCCTGTGAGGACAGCTGAACCTTGACCGGAACTGCTTTGGCGGTAACGTTGTAAAGCACCAGGCCGTATGATCCGTCCGGAGCTTTCCAGAGACTGCTCATGACAACCGGGACGTCTACTTTATAGGTTGATTTGCTCCAGGCGCGCCACCATCTCAGATCAATCCGTTTTTTAGGTGAAAGCATGACCGGGGGCCGCATCATGTCGCCGTAGAGCAGAAATTTTTTACCTGCGTTGTACGCCCGGTAACGGAGCATCGAGGTTTTAAATGCCAGTTCTTTGTTTTTGAACTGGTTCATGTGAGCCGGTTGGTTCCAGCCCGGTTTGAACCCCTGGACCAGCGCCATGCCGTGTTTGACAATGTAGTCGAGGCCGCCGTCTTCCTGCAGGCTGTGCCGGCCGACCCAGCAGCCGAAGAGGATGCAATGGTCGTGGTAAACCGCCGACGCCAACGGAATCTGTTCGGAAACGCCTTTCTGGAGGTAACGGTGCCAGGTGTTGACCGCTTTGATCGCGTCCAGTTCGGCCATATTGCCTTCCCAGAAGCTTTCTGCGGTAAAACAGAATCCGGGATGATATTTCCGCGCTTTGGCTTTGATATTGCGCATCATGCGCTGATTGGCTTTGATATATTCATTGCCGCCGCCGCTCTGTTTGTTGTAAAGCGGATTGAAATTCATGTAGGTTCCGGCATGATTGTTTGAATCCAGGTAAGCGCCGTCGAATCCGGCCTGAGCCATTTTAACGATAGTATCGCCCAGAACCTTTTCCCACATCGAGCCGGGATACGCAATGATCGCTTTATGATCGCGCAGGTCCCAGACGACCGGCTGGCCGTAGAAACTCCTGACCGCGTGTTTGAAGCCGTTTTCCCGTTTGAAACTGGCGCTGTCCATGCACCAGCAGACCCCTTGCAGATAACCGAAGACGTAGGCTCCGACTTTATGGGAATGTTTGATGAAGTCCAGCTGGTTCTGCGGCATCGGAAAACGGTCCGGTGTTTCTTTAGCGCCGGAAAGAAATTGTCCCTTGCCCCATTTATGGTAATCAATTCCAAGCGTCAAACCGTATTTTTTGAACGGCTTCATGAATAGCGGGTCGAAAATGCTGTTCTGGTCCTTCTTATGGGTGTTCCACAACATCCATTCGTCAATATCCTTGTACCATTGCGGCGTACTTTTCCGGGTTTTGACCGGGCCTTCAGCGCACCAGGTTTGTTTGAGCGCCCACTCGCGGTAAATCCGGGCCGCGTCATACCAGTCGCCCTGGAAACAGCGAATGACCGTATCGTAAGGGGTGGTATAGTTTTGCGGAACCACTTTCATATTGTCCGGTACGTTGCCCATCACCCATAGAAGGCCGTTCGAACCGGTTTCGTACAGATAACGTTTGATGTTCTGCGCGCCGTCAAAGCAGCCGAGATATAGTCCCTGGTTCTTGTGATAATAGGCATCGAACTGCATGCTGTGTCCGGAACGGTTGGGTTGAAAGCGCCGGGGCTTGCCGAGAATGCCGTTCTCGATCGGATTGTAAACCAGACGCCCGGTAAAACTGGGGACGACCAGCCGGTCGGCGCTCAGGTCATTATCCTGCGGGTAGATACCGGTCACGCGCGGAGCGAAAAGATAGAAGACGGTAAATTGCTTCGAACGGTTCCTTACCCCGCTGCGAAGCCGGACAAAACGGTCATTTGGCGCCAATTTGAATTCGACAAAAATATCAAGCACGCCTTTTTCGTTATTTACATCGATATTATTCCAGGACAATTTTATCCGGTCAGCGCTTTTTTCCACTTTGCATTGAGCTTTAACCTTTGAAGAAAGCAGATTAAGAATAGTACTGCTGTCGCCAAGGTCATCTTTATTAGTTGCCGCGCCGCCGTCGCTGACTTCCGGGTCGAGAGATAACTTGACATAATCTTCAAGTTTATATTTTTTTGTCGGCAGGTGGCGCAAAATCACTTCCCACAGGGCAGGATCCTTCAAGCCGTTGATAAACTCCACTCCTTTGCCGTTGCGAATGCTGATGATACCGCCGCCGTCTTTTGGATCACGGACTTGCAGCGAAATATATTTGTTTTTCAGGGCAGCGACTGCGACTGGACGACTGACATTTTTTTCAAGTTTCGCAGTACTGAATTTTACGTTATCCAGCAGAACGGTCCCGGAGACTCTGAAACTGGCTCTGGTCTTGATCGCTCCGGTCGGAACTTGCAGTTTAAGCGTGTCGGTTTTCCAGTCGGCGGAGGCCTGACGCCACGGGTTGTCTTTTTCGGTTTTCGGATAAGCCCCGAGAAATTTGTTCCTTGCTGCATAGAACAATATTACCGGACGAATCTTGCCGGTTCCTTTGTACTGAAAACTGAAAGTGTATTGTTTGGTCGGCTGGATTTTAGGCATGTCGAGGCTCAAAACGTTTGCCGGGAATTTCGGGTTGGTGTTGATGACCTCCATGGCGTTGCCGGTTACACCCTGGCTGACGGCGATGCGATAATCGCCTTCCTGCCGGTTCTTAACATTCCAGACTTGCCAGTAGCCGGGGCGGATGCGGTCCGGGCAATATTCCATATCTCCATTCTGAGGGATGCCTTTGAGTTTGAACGGTGGCGGCGGACTTTTCCGTTTACTCGCGCCGACCAGCTGATTCAGGTAGACCGACAGCCAGGCCGGGTAAGTCTGGCCGTTGATGGTCCCGGCTCCCGGCATGTGGGCACCGTAGGTGATACTGTCTCCCAGGCATACGACGATGTCCCCTGGCTTGATTTTTCCCTTGAAAAACGGGATAAACAGTTCGGCGAACTTCTGGTAGCCGGTAGCGGAGAGGTGAACCCCGTCATTGCGGCCGCCGTTGGCGTCAACCCGGATCAGGGATTTTTTTACATTGTTTCCCCCGCCGTATTTCATACAGAGCGCCCTGAGGTCGACCAGCGGCAGATTATTTTTCTTAGCCAGTTCACGCACGATATTATCGAATTGAGTCAAATACCCGTTCAGATCTTTCTTGCCCGGGTGATTGCCGACCCTTCGTTGAAGAATCGCCTGGTTGACCGGATTGATAGTTACCAGAATTATAT
The DNA here is from genome assembly GCA_963678305.2 of Victivallales bacterium. GTDB lineage: Bacteria > Verrucomicrobiota > Lentisphaeria > Victivallales > Victivallaceae. The sequence continues at coordinate 175,829 of CAXXVV010000014.1, read as the reverse complement.
GCTTGATTCCGGCCTGTTTTGCCTGATCTATCATACTCTGATAATTTTTCCTGAAAACCTCGGGCGCAACCCGGCGACGCGGGTTGTGAGAATCATTCATTCCGTAATAAAGGATCAAATGGTCGGGTTTGACGTCCAGCACATCTTTTTTGAAACGCTTGAGGCCGTCAGAGGTGGCGTTGCCGCCGATTCCCTTGTTGACAACCAGTACTCTTTCAACCGCTCCGACTGCGGTGACGGCACAGAGCCCTCCCGCTGCGGCCATAACCGCAATCTTTTTTAACATTTTTTTCTCCCGAAAGAATTATTTGATATTAATTGAAGTTGAATTCGCTGACCTGGCCGAAATCCACTTTGAAGGATTCGTAAAGCTCATTGGCGCTGGCCGCCTGGGCATGACCGTCCGCGCACCAGACGTTGGCGCGACCGCCGTGGCGTGCGTGCATTTTGTAGGTCGAGGCCGCACTGATGCCGTTGTAAACATACATGGCGTTGGTCTGCAACTGGTTATTCAGGTTGATGGAATCGCCATACAGGATAAATTTTGACGGTGACATGTTGACCGGAGTGTATTTTCTTGAATCGGATATACGATAAGCAAAATTCGGGCCGGTACCGGGAAAATCACTGCCGCGGCGAATACCGTAAACATAATATACCCAATTCCCGTAGCTTGAACCGGTACTGGTCGCAATGTCAAACGTACTGGGTTTCCAGGCTGGACAGAAATAGACGTCGCTGCGTTTAAGTAATCCGGTGCCCTGGTAGGCGGCGGGATGATCGCTGGTACGATCAACTAAATAGTATGGATAAGGGTGGGGTGTGTTGTTCGGCGGAGCCCAACCTAGATTTTCGTCCGCATACTGCAGAGTGGCTAGTCCCAGTTGCTTGAAGTTGTTTAAACATTTGACCGCCTTTGCTTTGTCTCTTGCCTTATTCAGTGCCGGCAGCAGCATACTGGCGAGGATGGCGATGATGGCGATCACGACCAGCAGTTCGATAAGGGTGAATTGACGTTTTCTCATAATAACTCCTTTTTCCTGTTAAAATTGTAATCCCTGATAAACTTGATCTGCTAAAACTCCCATATCATTTACGATAATTGCCTTTTCAGTGTTCCGGGCTGAGCCGTCTGCAAACCACAGGTTTGCCCGGTTGCCATGTCTTGCATGCATTTTATTGACATTAGTCGTTTGCGTGAAGAAAGTGGAACACTGGGTATGGTTGGCATCGGATGATTTGACTGAATCCGCGTACAGAAAGAACTTACTTGGCTGATATTTCTTCTTTGTATAATAATCTTCTATTTTTTTGTCGGCAATCCGGAAACAATTGTTGTCATAATCGGTTGCGGAGGCGATGGTCTGGGGACGCATGCCGTAAATATAAAAATGAAAATTAACCGCCGCGGGTTTGGCAGGATACCACGATGGGCATACATAAGCTTTCTGGTTTTCAATATATTTCAAATCCCGGCAAAGAATCAGAGCCCAGGTGCGGTTGTTGCCGAAAGCGGTTGTACTGAATCTGACTGATGGCGCCCAGCCGTTATAATCGTCGGAATATTGCAGTGTCGCCAGACCGAGTTGTTTCAAGTTGTTGACGCAAGTTATGCTGCGTGCTTTGTCTCTTGCCTGATTCAGTGCCGGCAGCAGCATACTGGCGAGGATGGCTATGATAGCGATCACGACCAGCAGTTCGATTAAGGTGAAATAAGCCGGCAGACTTACGGCTTGATTGGAATTGCAGGGAGAAAGTTCACTCTGATTTACTTGACGTCTTTTCATCTCTGTCACCACTCTTTCGGATTATTATATTTTATGGAAAATATCTATAATGCCATTATATATTATAGCAAATTAACCGCCGTTTAGCAAGGTTGAATATTTAACTTATCAATCCTGCTGTTTTAATTTATCAGCAATACCGTTCAAAAACTCTGTTAAACACGGTATTTCATTACATAATCAATCGCTTCCTTTAGTTTTACCGTCGCCAGGCAGCAATAAAGATCCTGAGCTCCGTAATACATATAGATATCGTCGCCGACGACCACATTGGCGGTCGGGAACACGCAGCTTGGATAGCAGCGCTGCTTTGCCCGGATGCCGTTGGTTTCATAATCAACTGTCGGCTCGAATACCGGATGATCGCAACGGGCGATTACTTTGCGCGGGTCCTGACGGTCCAGCATCATCAGGCCGACCCGGTAAACGCCTTGCCGGTCAACCGCGTGATAGAAGGTCAACCAGCCGTCATCGGTTGGAATCGGAACCCCGGAGCCGCCCATTTTGTTGTGTTCCCAGCTCCAGGTCGGTTTGATCAGCAGTTCGTCATCCGGAATATCGATACCGTCGACCATGTCCCACGGCATTTCCCGTTTGTCGGAGGCGCAGCATTTCATTTCATCCGAATAACACAGCCAGATCGCACCGGGACAGTATTTCAGGGTTATCATCCAGGGCAGTCCAACGGTCGGGCGGTGCAGAAACGCGAATTTTCCGTTAATTTTTTCCGGAAACATCGCCACGTTGGCGTCGCTGAGAAATTCGCTGGTGATCGGGCCGAGACGTTCGACAGTTTTCCAGTCTTCCGTCACCGCCAAACCGACCCGGCGGAAATTTTCGGTCCAGGTGGGATTCAAATTACCGTTTGGCCCGATACGTTTTACACCTTTGCCAAACAGATCGTTTTTCATTGAGCGCCCGGCATAGGCTATATAAAATTTACCCTCGAATTCTGTGATTCTGGTATCTTCGGTCGTCCCAAAATCAAAGTCATCAAAGTTTTTTGAAGGGGGCAGGAACGGCTCCGGATTAACTTCAAAATGTACGCCGTCAGTGCTTTTCGCATAACCAAGCGTCATATCATCAGACGGGTTGCTTTGCTTGTTAGAGGTCGTGAATACCATATGAAAAGTGTTGCCGTCAAACGCAACACCGGGGTTACGGGCTTCATCTCTGCCCCACGGACGGTTCGGGTCTGGTCCCAGCAGCGGGTTGCAGTCATGACGTTTGAAGTTAAGAGACATTGTATATCCTTCAGTTGTTTTTCAATAATTTTTTTATTTGCGAAATCCTGGAAATCCTGAGCTTTTTACCCGGAGTTTTCAGGCTTTTTTATTTAATTAATAATTGCGGAAACAATTTCAGCATTTTTGTTCTCGGCTTTTCACCGGTTATCATATCAATCGCCTTTTCCCCCATCCGGTGGAAGTTGATTGCGATTGAATTGATCGTGTTTATATAAGGCAAATGCAGATTAAACCAGTCATAACCGCATATTCTGATATTGTGACCCGGCATGTGATCATCCAGATAAGATGCCATCCCGACGGCAAAATTATCATTTGCGGCCATGACGACATCCAGATCCGGAGCCATTTGCAGTAATTCCGGCGCCGCTTCGTAACCAATTCTCATTTGGCTTTGCTTATTGCTGTAGGGAATATCAAGGGCGGTGAACATTACATTGCTGTCTGCGGCGGCGGCCGCCGCTCCCTGTTCCCGCATCAAATAGTTGTCGTCTGACAGACGCATATTCAGGTATCCGATATGCCGGGCGCCTTCCGCGATAAAACGATCCGCCGCGGTATACGAGCCGCCGAAGTCGTCATTGAACACCCCGTAAATGTTGTCCGGGGTATCCTCAAAGCCTTCATGGTAAAAGTTGACGATCACAAAACGCATATGCGGAAAAGTCACAGCCAGTGAAAGAATTTCCGAATAGTTTTCTGAAAATACCAGCATTCCGCGAGGAGTCAATCCCGGGACCGACGCATATTGCCTGAGGGTATTTTCGGTGTCACCTGACATAAAAATCAAGTCGGTATTGCGCCGTTCGGCTTCACTGCTGACGCCGTCAAAAACCATTTTAGCGAAAGTTCCCGCATTTTCATCTGTAAGAGGGCTGAAATGGAAAAGTCCGACAATGTTGCGTTGTTCCGGATGGTTCAACGCGGTAATTGCATCCGCGATAAATGTTCCTTTTTTAGGGCGTCGGCAGCAGATGCCTTCGTTGACCAGGCCATCGAGAGCGCGGCAGGCGGTTTTAACCCCGACCCCGGCTGCTGTGGCCAATGTTTTCACATCGGGCAGTCTGGTGCCCGGAGCCAGTTTTTCCCGCTGAATATAATCCAGCAGTTGTTCCTGCAACTGCTGGTAGATCGGAGCTGAACTGGCTTCCGACATATTCAATTTTAAATTGTTGATAATATCCATTATCTCAATTACCCTGATTTTCCTGATTTTCCTCTATTATACAATTTAATTTAAAAAAAGTCAAGATACGTCATAAAAAAATTTGAATCTTTTGACTTTTCCTCTTGTAATTTTATATATTAGTTATAACAGTGTGCTTATTCCCTTTTTAAATTCAACTCATCATAAAATTCAAGGTTTCAATGGTATGATTATAACAGGAAAACTGTCCGGTCGGGAAAGAGGACGCGGAAGAAATACCTACCGTACATTTAATCTGCTTAACGCGATTTCCTATACGCTGCTGGCGGATAATTTATTGATCCTGTTCGCGCTGGCATTAGGTGCCCCGCCTTATTGCGCGGCGATTCTCGGTTCCCTTATGTATCTTGGCAATGCCGGGGTTTTGCTTGGTCGGCGGACAATTTCACGTCACGGTTCAACCGGCAACTTGTCCCGGGCCTGGCTGGCTCGAAGCATCATTATGATTCCGGCGCTGGCTGCGCCGTTTGCTTTGCCTTTCATCGGTAAGGATGCGGCATTCTGGTTTATGCTGCTGCCGGCTGCAGCCGGATTTTACGCATTCCGGGCTGCCGGTCTGGTCAGTATCCAGCCGTTATGGGGTGAGATTTGCGAAGTCGGCCGGGCTCGCGGCCGGTATATCGCCGAACTATGGAATCGCGCTACCTTGACCGGTCTGGCAACACTGACTGTTATGACGTTGGTCACCCGTTACTCGGATAAGCTGGAGATATTCCAGGGTATTCTGTTTCTGGGGATCGTTTCCGGGATTATTGCGGGGTGGGTGGTTTTCAAAGTGAAAGAATCGGAAACCCCGCGCGAATCGGCGAAGAAACCAATTGGCGACGCTACTTCCGCGATCCGGGAGAACCAGAGCATCCGTAATTACATCTGGGCAAACTGTGCTGCATTTTCATCTATTGCCATTCTGGCGCCGATTCCGCTGCTGATGGTTAAAAACGGTTTCGGGGTCGCAGACGATCAGGCTTTGATCTTTGTCATCATCCAGCTGTTCGGAAGTATTCTGGGCGCTTCGATCAACGGCCAGGTGATCGGGCATACCGGACCGCGGCCGCTGGTAGTCATCCATTGTCTTTTTCTACCGGTGATCTGTGCGATGCTCTATTTTTCGCCTGATACTTTCAGCTGGTTTTATTTCGGTCTGGTTTTCGTGATTAACGGGATCGCTTTGAGCGGAGTTCCGATGGCATTGACTAATTATTCGTTGAACGTGATGCCGGAAGACAAACGGGTTGGTCTATCTCTGATCTCTTCCGTGGTTGGCGGACTCGGGGCCGGGATTGCCGGTTTGCTCTTTACCAGCGGACTGCTGAAACTGCTGTCCGTATGGGGCGAAACCGGACTTGACCTTTATCGCTGGTATCTGGTCTGGGCCTTTTTCTTTCTACTCTTGCTGCTGCTGGTAATATTCCGCTTGAAACCGCTGTCTGACTGGGGCGTCAAAGCGGTACTTGGACTGTTGATCGCTCCGCGTGACATCCGGACTATTTATACGATCAATCGTCTGGATGAAGTTGCCGACACTCCGGAAACTGAAGATGCCGGGATCGAGAAACTCAGTTCGTTAAAATCCAATTTATCGCTTGACAGCCTGCTTGAATCATTGGAGTCACCCAAGTATAACGTCCGGCGCAAGGCTTTGATCGCATTGCACAGCCAACCGGATAATGACAAGATAACCGAAGCGCTTATCCGGGAAATGCGGCAGGGGGAATATTCCACTGCTTATCTGGCCGCTTTTCAAATTGGTGAACGGCGATTAGATGACGGGATTCCGGGGCTGATGCATGCCTTGAAGTCGGGAGATGTTTTTCTCCGCTCTGAATCAATGGTCGCTTTGGCGCGCCTGAAACACGAAGCGGCTTATCCCCGGATTGTTTCTATCTTCCGCAAGACCCGGAACCCCCGTCTATTGATTCACGGTGGAGAGGCTTTGCGGCGTATTGCCATTCCGGAAGGGCTTCAGGCAATGCTTGAAAAATCCGAATCATGTGTTGGCCTGTTGCCTGAAAAGGTGCTGCATGAGATCGTCATTTATATTGCTGAAATGACCGGGCCGGGGGACCATTTCTACAGTTTCAGCAAGAAACTGCGGCGGGCCGCTCCGGAAGAAAAACTGGAATTTCTTGATGATTTGCTGGCTTACCTCGGTGGCGGCGAACCTGACCACGATTTGGCCCTGGCGGTAGAAAATTATTTCCGGGATTTGCAACAGCGTTCCGCTTTATTGGATTTAATGCGGGTACGACTGGAAAATGCCTCTGACCCACTGCTGCTTGAGATCAGAGATTTTATTCATGACAAACCGGTATTACAGAATGAATTACTCATGTTCTGTCTTCTCGCCGCCTGCCGGGTTCACAAAGTAGTTTAACCGGATCGAATGAAACCAGTTTATTAACAAATTTACATATATATAAGCGCAAGCATTGCACAGGGCAAATTTAGATATAGCCTCAATCCTCTTCGCCGCAGCCCAGGCATAACAGACTCTTGCCGTCGTTGGCTGGAATGTTTTCCGCTGCGTCCGGTCCCCAGCTGCCTGCAGGGTAGGGGTGCAACGGAATGTCGGGATCGCTTTCCCACGCTTTCAGAACCGGAGTAAACAGCTCCCAGGACTGCTGGATCATGTCTGAACGGATAAACAAAGTCTGGTCGCCGCACATGGCGTCCAGCAGCAGATGTTCATACGCATCCGGCAGATCTCCGCCGAACAGGTCGGAGTAACGAAAGTTAAGACCTAAAGTTCCCATACATAATTTGGGGCCGGGCTGTTTAGCTTGAATCGCCAGATTCATTCCTTCTTTGGGTTGAACGGTTAGAGTCAATACATTCGGTCCCAGGTCTTCCGGTTGCATCGGAGTGAAAATCGAGTGTGGAACCGATTTGAAGACAATTGAAATTTCACTGAGACGCTGGCTAAGCCGCTTGCCGGAACGCAGGTAGAATGGCGTGCCTTTCCAGCGCCAGTTGTCGATCATAAATTTTGCGCAGGCGTAGGTTTCCGTTTTTGAATCGCCGGGAATATTGGGTTCTTCAAGGTAGCCGGGAACTTTTTCGCCGTTGATTTCTCCGGCGGTGTATTGGCCGCGAACGATGGACTTTTCCAGTTCTTTCAGGTTGAAAGGCTGGATGCATTTAACCAACTTGACTTTTTCTTCTCGGACGGCCGAGGCCTCAAATGATGACGGCGGCTCCATTGCCGCCAGCGCCAGCATCTGCAGCAGATGGTTCTGGAACATGTCGCGCAGCAAACCCGCCTTGTCATAATACCCGGCCCGGTGTCCGACCCCCAGGCTTTCCGCCACGGTGATCTGGACGCTGTCGATATAGTGGTTGTTCCAAACCGGCTCGAACATCAGATTAGCAAAACGAAGCATCAAGATATTCTGTACAGTATCTTTGCCGAGATAATGGTCGATACGGTAAATATTGCTTTCTTTCAGGTGATTGTGCAGGACGTGATCGAGTTCGGCGGCCGAAGCGCTGTCGTAGCCGAATGGTTTTTCAAGTATTACCCGGACTGGAGTCTTACTGTCATCAAGTAACCCGGAATCGTCCATCATCGGCACGATTACCGGATAAAGGCTTGACGGTACCGCCAAATAATAGATTCTCGGCAGCATGCGTCCGGCGATGGCGTCGGCCTCCTTCAATTCTTCATTGATTGCGGCGTAAGTGTCAAGCGAATCATAGGAGCCCGCGGCATAATGCATCGAATTCAGGAATTCTGTTAATTTTTCTTCCGATGCATCCGGATGCAGTTCTTTCAGGTCGCCGGCTTGTTTTTCCCTGAATGCTTCATGAGTCATTTGCGACCTGGCGGTTCCGATGATTATTGATTTTTTCGGCAGCAGATTGTTTTTATATAACCTGAAGAGGGCGGGAATCAATTTTCTGCGAGTCAAATCACCTGACCCCCCGAAAATCACGATAGCACTGGCCTCACACATCTGAGCTGTGCAGAAATCCCCCGGCGTAAATTTTAAATGTCCTGCTGAATGCATAATATTGTCCTGAATTAATGATGTTTTGTCAATCCGCGGTCTCCAATTATTTCCATAAAACGAATATATTACCCGTTGTCCGCACTTTCAACTTTCAACTTCCATCTTTCAACTTATTTATAAAAAGCGTGCGGCACAAGATTGATTCTCGTGCCGCACTGTATTGAAGGGAGGGGTAATTTTATACCAGTGACGACATGTATGCGGCTACACCTTCAGCAGACGGTTCCATGCCTTTTTCGCCTTCTTTCCAGTTGGCGGGGCATACCTGCCCGTATTTTTCATGGAACGTCAAAGCGTCAACCATCCGCAATGCCTCGTATACGCTGCGTCCAAGCGGCAGATCGTTGATGACTGCATGGCGGATAATACCGTGTTTATCGATCAGGAACAGGCCGCGCAGGGCGACGGATTCGTCACACAGAACTCCATAATCCTGGGAAATCTTCTTACTCAAATCAGCAACCATCGGATACTGCAGATTGCCTACTCCGCCTTCTTTGCGAGGAGTGCTCTTCCAGGCCAGATGGGTAAATTGACTGTCCACCGATACGGAAACCACTTCACAATCGCGTTGCTTGAAATGTTCCAGCTTATCGTCAAAAGCCACTAGTTCCGAGGGACAGACAAAAGTGAAGTCCAGCGGGTAGAAAAACAATACTACATATTTACCACGCAGGCTTGACAAGGTAAATTCACCGATCGAATTGTCCGGAAAAACGGTTTGCGCGGTAAAATCAGGGGCTTCTTTGGTTACCAGGGTACTCATTAAAATTCTCCTTATTAATTTTTTATTTCTTTATGTGAGCAGTTATCTTTTTTTGTTTCGCTCTCTTAATAATTAAGAATAGTTCCTATTATTAATTTTTCAACCCTGAAGTATAAAAAAATCTGAAAAAAATGAAAATTCCTCAAAAAAAGTATTTAAACCTGTATTATACGGGTTATTTTAATAGGATTCCGTTTAACAAAGCAAAGAGGATTCCATGAAAACATCAATGTGGAGCAGTTACATTATCGAAATGAGTCCGGAGGAAATGGTGACTACTATGGTTGCCGGAGGTTGGGATTGTACTGAACTTTCGGATGAACACGCCAAGGTATTGCTTGACCGCGGAGATGCAGTCAAAGAGGGGAATAAGTTCAAAAAATTCTGCGGTGATTATGGCTTTTCCCTGCCGCAAGGTCACTTTTACCTTACTCTGAATATTGCGCATCCTGACAAGAATATCAGGGTGAAGCTCCTGGACGACTTCAAAGCCTGGTGCGATTTGTTTGCTTGCCTGGATATCCGGGCCGGGGTGCTGCATCCCGGCGGAGCGGGCTATCCGGAAGGAACCGACCCGCAATATATCAAGGATATAATCCGTGAGTCAATGGCGGTCATTGATTCATATGTTGCCGGTACTCCGGTGACGGTTTGTCTGGAGAATATGGCTGCACCGCGCATCGGACAGGATGTAGATGATTTACTGGAGTTAATTGAGCCTTTCAGCCCTGACAATTGGGGAATATGTCTGGACACCGGACATCTTAATCTGGCCGGAAAGAATTTCGCGCAGTTTATTCACAAAGCCGGTCCGGCGCTGAAAGCCTTGCACATCGCGGATAATCTTGGTGTCAATGACGACCATCTGCTGCCTTATTCAAAAGGCCAGGTGCCGTGGGATGAAGTCATGGCCGCGCTGAAAGATATAAATTATCAGGGCCTGTTTAATTTTGAGGTTCCCGGAGAAAGGTGTCCGTTGCCGATCAGCCTTGATAAGCTGGAGTATGCCCGCAAACTGGCATTGTGGATGACGCGTGATCTGGCGTAAATCAAGGAATCTTTTTTAATGAATATTATCTACTTCAATCCCGACGAAATGCGTGCCGACGTACTTGGCTGTTACGGCCATCCACTGGTAAAAACTCCTAATTTTGACCGCTTTGCCACCCGCGGAACATTGTTCGAGAACTGTTTTGTCCAGCATACGGTATGTTCTCCCTCTCGCTGCAGCTTCATGACCGGCTGGTATCCGCATACGCGCGGACACCGTTCTCTCTGGCATCTGCTGCAGCCGGACGAACCCAATACCATGAAGTATCTGAAAAATAATGGTTATCAGATTCATTTCATCGGCAAAAATGATATGCTCAGTGAAGAGGATGTGGATAATTCGATTGATAAACTCCATGAGGTAACCGGCGGTTGCGGCAGTTCGCGAGTCTATCAAGATTCTGAACATCCCGGTTATATGAACTTCTTGTATGAACCGATGCAGGATCACCATCAGGATTATTATCGCGTGCTTGAGGCATGTGAATTCATCAGGAGCTGGCGGCCGGATGACAAACCGTTTATGTTGTTTCTGGCTCAGGTTTTTCCGCATTGTCCGTATACCGCGCCGGAATCCTGGTACTCTATGTATTCTCCTGACGAAATTCCACCTTTGCTGGCAGAGACTTTAGAACACGCACCGGCTTTCCATCGCTGGATCAAGGAATACCGGCGGCTGCCGGAATGTGCCGGTGATATGGCGAAGATCATGGCGGTCTACCTCGGTATGATATCTTATGTCGATTACATGTTCGGACTTTTGCTGGACGCGCTGGATGAAAGTGCGGCGGCTGATAATACTTCCGTATTCTTCTTCTCGGACCACGGCGATTGGGCCGGGGACCGCCTGCTGGTGGAAAAATGGCCGTCGGCGCTCGACGACAGTCTGACCCGGATTCCGCTGATTATCTCCACCCCCGGTGGTAAGCCAGGACATCGGGTCAGCGAAGTAATGGAGCTTATCGACATCGTTCCGACTGTGGCGACCCTCTCTGACACGCCACTGCGGCACACGCAGTACGGACGCGACCTGACGCCGCAGCTTAACGGTGAACCGGGAGACCCCGGCCGTGCGGTGTTTGCCGAAGGCGGCTATGATCCGGACACAGATTTAATCTGCTTTGAACATATCGGCGGAATTGAAGGCGAAAAAGGCAACGACAGCTATACTATCGTTAACAGTCCCGAGTCGATCTATTATCCTAAAGGCATGCAGCAGGGGGACAAGCCGGAAACTGTCTGCCGCAGTGTGATGATCCGCACCAAAGATTTCAAACTGGTTCGACGCGAACATGACGTCAGCGAACTCTACGATCTGCAAAACGATCCTGGTGAGATCAATAATCTTTATTATAAAGATGAATATCTGGAAAAACGGCTTGAATTAAACGAACGTCTCCTGCTGTGGTTCCTTAAAACCTCCGACGTATCCCCCTGGGCTCGCGACAAGCGAGGGTTTTAAATTCCTTGAACATCGAACATCGAATGATTTAAATACGAAATGTCAAATACATCTGACATTCAGATATTATATAGTGGAAGCTGGATTTTTTGACGGGGTGTATCCCCCTGCCAAATGGCGAATTGACCAATGTTAAAAAATGGTTTTCTCGCCGCTGCCGGCGAATATTTCACCGTATTTCATGCGGCCGAACCAGCCCCGGCGGTACGGTAAATAGACCTCGACGGCCTCCCCGTTCTTATGTTCCAATCGGGCGCACAATGCATCTGTCTTTTCATCAGTGCCGGGAGGCGTCACCATTACGTCAAGGCAGATTCCAGCCGCGCGAATTTCATCCTTTGCTGCTTGATCCTTTAAAGATGCCTGAAGCAGGTCAATTACTTCTTGCGACGGCGGCTGTTCCTCTCCGGTGTGTCCTTGTACCCCAACCAGTTCACCGTCAACTTTCATTACAGCTCCAAATGGAAAAAACTCTCCATGCTTCCTCAACATTTCCCGGGCAAAGCCATAAAGCATACCAAGTAATTCTTCAAGATCCGGATGTGCCATACAAACCTCCTTTTTAGATTCATATCAAGTAATCACAATATATGTTTCAAAAAATGAAATACAAACCCGCAAAATTAGCGGATGATAGAGAAGTTACAATAGAGTAGGGTCAGAATATTTCAGTATTCGATGTTAAAAGTTCGATGTTGGACGTTCAAATAAAAAAAGCCGCTTCGGAATGAAGCGGCTTTTGTATTTGTATTCCCCGCGAAGCGGGTATATCGCTGTCGGTCGTACCGACCTTAGATCATTGAGTTCCAGAGTTCGGAGTCTTCGATCTTGGCTTTGACCGCGTTGACGAATTCGGCTCCCATTGCGCCGTCGACGACACGGTGGTCGGCGCTCAGGGTGACTTTCATCATGGTGCGGATGACGATTTCGCCATCGACGACCACCGGAGTGGGCCGGCCGGACGCAACTGCCAGAATGGCGGCTTCGCCGGGGTTGATGATCGCGCCGAAAGCTTCGACGTTCATCATGCCCATATTGGAGATCGTGAAAGAACCGCCCTGCATCTCGCTCGGTTGCAGTTTGCCGGTGCGGGCCTTTTCGGCGAATTCGGCGGTTTCAGCTTGAATCTCGTCCAGGTCTTTTTTATCGGTATTGCGGATAACCGGAACAACCAGACCGTTGTCCACGCTGACCGCGACGCCGACATTGACTTTGCTTTTGCGTTTGACGGTGTTGCCGTCAGTCGAGGCGTTGACCATCGGGAACTCTTTCAGGGCCATTGCCACGGCTTTTACGACAAAGGCGTTGACGCTGATATTGATGCCCTGTTCCTTGAGCTGTTTCCGCTTGGCGAAGACTGCGCCCAGGTCGATGCTGACCGTCACATAAAAATGCGGGATCTGCTGTTTGGACTGGGTCAGACGCTGCGCGATGATCTTGCGCATGGTGGACATTTCCTGCGGTTTTTCCGCGACGGCGTCCCGGACGTCGGCCAGGGTTACCCGGCCGTTGTCACCGGTGGCTTCGATCGCCAGCAATTCGAGATCTTCGGTTTTAGCCAGATTAAAGGCGGCCGGGGTGATCTTTTTGTCCAGATAACCGGAGGATTCCAGATAGGCTTTGACGTCGGCTTCGGTAACCCGGCCGACATCGCCGCCGGTACCGCCGATCTTGTCAAGGTCGATCAGGTAATCCTGGGCGAATTTACGGGCTCTCGGACTAGCTTTGAGCTTATGAGAAGCCGGAGCCGGAGCCGGGGAGGAAGAGGGTTCGAATCTAACTTCCTCCCGACGGTCCGGTCCGGACTTTTTCGGGGTTTCCGCTTTTGCCGGTGCAGCTTTTGCGGTCGGTGCGGCTTTCGGGGCCGGTTCCGGTTTCGGTGCCGGGGCGGCGGGCGCTTCGATCTCGGGGATCGCTTCGCCTTCTTCGCCGATTACCGCGGCAATGGTCATGACCGGGACTTCTTTGCCGGCCGGGACCAGAATTTTCAAAAGCTTACCTTCAAACTGCGATTCAACTTCCAGGACAGCCTTGTCGGTTTCGACTTCAAACAGGATATCGCCTTTTTTGATGTCGTCGCCTTCTTTGACTTTCCAGCTTTCAATGGTAACGGTCTCTTCGGACTGTCCCAGTTTCGGTATTGGTACTTTGGTTGCCATAATATTTCTTCTCCCGTCCGAATTACATCAATTTGCGGGCGACTTCGGCCATGTCTTCTGCGGTCGGCAGGAATGCCGCTTCCAGGGTATAGGCCTGCGGCGCGATACCATTTTTGGCGCCGATCTTCATTACCGGGGCATCCAGGTAATCAAAACAGTTGGCGGTGACCTGAGAAACGATCTCGCCGGTGAAACTGCCGATATCGACACACTGGCTGATCGCTACGCAGCGACCGGTTTTCTTAACTGACTCGAAAACGGTTTCCCAGTCGAACGGAACCAGGGTGCGCGGGTCGATCAGCTCAACACTGATACCTTCGGCAGCCAGAATTTCAACCGCCTTTTTGGCATCAGCAACCGCCGGGCCCCAGGCGACGAAAGTGATGTCGGTACCTTCGGTAATGACATTGGCTTCACCAAACGGGATCAGGTATTCTTCTTCCGGAACAACGTCTTTTTCGTTATACAGGAGCTGTCCTTCAACGAAGACGACAGGGTTGTCGTCGCGAATCGCGGTCTTGATCAGGCCTTTGGCGTCATAAGCGTTGGACGGATAGGCTACGTAAGTTCCGGGGATATGGGCGAACATAGATTCGAGCGACTGCGAGTGCTGACCGCCGTAACCTTTGCCGCCGCCGACGCTGCAGCGAATTACCAGCGGAACGGTGGTTGAGGCGCCGGTCATGTAATGCCATTTCGCGGCCTGGTTGGAAATCTGGTCGGAGGCCATCAGCGCGAAGTCCATATACATCAGTTCAGCGACCGGACGATAGTCGGTCATGGACATGCCGACGGCGGTACCGCAGATACACGCTTCGGAGATCGGGGTGTTGAAGACCCGGTCGCGGCCGAAGGTTTCGAGCAGGTTCTTGGACAATTTGAACGCGCCGCCGTAATCGGCCACGTCTTCACCAAAGAGAACAACGCGTTTGTCACGGAGCATTTCTTCAAGGATACCTTCCTTGATCGCGTCACGATAGGTAACCAGGCCGGCATCATTGCGTTTGATGACAGGCGGTTCGTTGATAACTTCGACTTTAGCGTATTGTTCAGGAACAGTTTCGCTGAAGCTGTCAGTGTACATATATTTGATAACGTCTTCCGGAACTGGGTCCGGGGAGTCGGCGGCGCGACGTGCGGCGCGGGCGTTACGGGCGGCGACTTTTTCTTCCAGCGCGACGATAGCTTTTTCAGTCGCAACTTTGTATTTGACCAGTTCGGCTCGGAAATTCGGAACCGGGTCGACTTCTTTCCAGCGGGCTTCCTCTTCACGGGTCCGGTATTCGTTACGCGGATCGGAAAGACTGTGACCGTAGTAACGGTATGAATCGAGTTCCAGCAGAACCGGGCCTTTGCCTTCGGCGATGATAGCGTGAGCGCGTTTGACCGCGTCGCGAACCGCCAATACATCCATGCCGTTGACTACTTCGGCGTGCATATTGTCATTGGAGAATCCGGCGGCGCGTTGCGCCAGGTAATCGACGCCGTTGACTTCGCCGTCGGCCCGGCCGGTCATGCCGAAGTGGTTGTTGACGATACAGTAGATAACCGGCAGTCCGAATTTGGTCTGGGCTATCTCGCCGGTGAATTGATGCTGGGCGGACCAGTTCAATGATTCGAGAACAACGCCGTTTGAGTAAGCGCCGTCACCGGCGAAACAGCAGACAACGCGGTCTTTCTTGGTTTCGTCGATCCGGCAGGTCATGGCGGCGCCGGTGGCGATTGGAATACCGCCGCCCACGATAGCGTTCGCGCCGAGGTGACCGACGCGGAAGTCGGCAATGTGCATACCGCCGCCGCGGCCTTTTCCGTAACCTTCTTCTTTACCGAAGAGTTCGGCAATGGTGCGGTAGACGTGGTCTTCCATGACTGCTTCCAGCAGTTCCGCGCCGGAGAGGTCGGAAAATTCAGGACAGCGTTCTTTCAGCTGTTCATCGGTCATCCGGCGGATAGCGTGGAAACCTTTGGCGATGGAGTCGCCGTGACCGCGGTGGGTCGAAGTGATGTAGTCAGTGATATCAAGGGTTGAGCAAGCGCCGGAAGCGGTCGCTTCCTGACCTATCGACAAGTGAGTCGGGCCGCGGTATTCGTAATCGCTGATGATCTCGTAAGCGCCGGTCCGGCATTTCAGGATCATTTCTTCAAATTCGCGAATGACCAGCATTGATTCGTAGATCTCAAGTGCTTCTTCTTTAGTGATGTTTTTAGCTTTCAGCTCATCGCCCAGATCGTTCTGGTACTGGTAAGCCGGAATGCTTTTCAGTTTAATTGTTTTCTTTTTAAAAGTCGGAGTCAGATCGCTGTACCAGTTCGGCATGTTGGCTATCCCTTTCATTTATGGTTGTTTCCGTTTTTTGTTAAAATTATTTTACGATTTCTATTCTCTTTTTCATAAGAGCTTTTACCGCCTCGGCTGAAATGCCGGGGTCGGTGATCAATACGTCAATGTCGCCGGTTTTGCCGCTGACGGCAAATGACGGCGTGCCGATCTTGCTGCTGTCGACCAGCAGGAAGACTTTTTCGGCGCGATTCATCACAATTTCCTTGGTATACGCCTCGTTCGGGTCGGTTGTGGATATGCCGTCTTCTATGGTAAAGCCGATTGTCCCCATGAACGCCTTGCTGATACTGATTGATTCAATTATCCTGGAGGTCAGGGGGCCAACCAGGGTCCGGCTCAGGGAACGGAATTCACCGCCTACCAGAATCAGGTGATGCGAACTTTCCATCAGGGATGAGGCGACAATTAATGAGTTTGTCACGATAGTCAGGTTGCTGCGTCGTTCCAGAAGTTTGGCCAGTCCGGCAACGGTACTGCCGCCGTCAAGGTAGATAGTGTCGCCGTCCTCGATAAATTCCAGCGCAGCTTCGGCAATATGCTTTTTTTCGATTGCGTGCAATGCGGATTTTTGATCGAAGACCGGCTCGGTCCGGGGAAATTTGACCCGCATCGCGCCGCCGTGAACCCGGCGGACTTTTCCTTGATCTTCCAGTGAATCGAGATCGCGACGGACAGTTGCTTCTGATACTCCAAGTTCTTCACTTAGTCCAACTATTGTCCGCATACCCGCGCCCAACGCCTGTAAAATCAGCGTCTCACGTTCCTGCGGCAATAATTTTCTTTGTCCGTTCATTGCAAAATTTTGTTTATAATTGCTTAAAAATGTTTGTTTATGTCTGTTAATATATATGTTTTGCAAGTTTTTGCAAGTTTTTGAAAGAAAAATATTATTATTTTTTAGTTTTTGCAAGATTAGGAGATTATTAATGCTGAATTTAACCACGAAAAACCACGAAAAATCACGAAATGAGTTTTAGTTTTTCAGCCCGGGCTGAAAAAATTGTAATGTATAAGGTTGGCTATACCCGTAACAATGATTCAGCCATCAGGACCGGGACAAGCTATGCCGCCGGCTATATTTGGAATGCGGTTAGATTTAACCGCATTCCAAAATGACATGAAAAGATATTCTCCAAGTAGTTACATGCTTTGGCTGCGCTTCCGTTCTTATCCTAATTTCTAATTCGTAATTCCCACTGGTTGACACTAAAACCTAAATTAAAAAAAATAACTGGTCCCAAACATCTTTCAAAGAGTGTGATAGACCATTTTGACTATGCTGATTTCAAGGGCAGAATGGACTTAACTAAAGACGCAATTGAAGGCTTGAAATATTCCTCTTTGGTTCTGAACCGGTTAAAGTTCCTGATCGAGAGAAAAAAAAACGAATGGGCGCGTAAAATTTATGAGCATATATATATCAAGGGTTGTCCGTTGAAGTTTGGCGGCTACGTGTTATCAACCAAAGGGAAATTCTCGATCGGGGAATGGGAAGCGTTCCTGAAGTCAAAAAGCAAGTTCATCAAGTTTGCTGACAAATATTATGAATTCTTCCTGAAAACATCGAAATACCTGGGATATATTGACCAACTGGTAAATGCCGGAGAGGTGATCCATTTGCTCTACAAAGCCGGGAACAGTATCGAACGGGTAAGACATGCACAGAATGCCAAAATGAGCCCGCAAGAGTTGCGTGAAGAATTCGCGAAGAGTTACGAGGACATGAAAATATTTGTCGAGCTTGGCGGCAAACTGGCCAAACTGGCCCCGATAGGCATCAGCGATTACGTTGACATGGTGGTTGACGCCTTCACCGGAGTTGCCTGAGTTATAATTACCAGGTAATTTAAAATCTATCGCTTAAAAATAGGTATTAAAGTAATTATATAACCAATGCAACGTTGTCTTTTATAGTTGGAGGGTTGACTGGATTTAGATAGTATATTTAGAATAAATATGTTGCTTGTTGGAACGCTTTTAGGTTTTCCATTGAGTTGCCGGGGATGATTTCACAACCGGCGGAGACGATGGTTCGGCCGTTGGTTTGCTCGTGAATGTTTTTGACGTATGCCTTGATTTTTTCCGGAGTGCCGTTTGCAATGACGGAGACCGGGTCGGCATTGCCGCAAAGAACCTGATTCGGTTTCAAATATGACGCGAATCCGGCCATATCGGAAGCCAGATGATCGACGTCGATTATGTCCGCGCCGATCTTTGCCAGAAACGGGATTATTTCCGTGGTGTCGCCGCATATATGAACTTTGGCAAGCGCGCCAAGCGAGTGAATGTGATCGATCATAATCTGCTCTTTCTCCATCGCAAACTCCTGATAGAGTTCCGGGCCGATCTGGGAACAGACGGCGTCGCCGATGCCGATACAGTGGGCTCCCGCCTTGACCTGGGCCGTAATCAGGTTCAATGCGTTTTCCGTAATGATGTCAAGTGCCTTATGGACCTTGTCCGGACAATCATAGAAATCAAGACAGACACTTCCAAGACCGCGCAGGTCGGCATACTCCGCAACCGCGCCTTCAACCCAGCCGACGATAAAAAAACGATCCTTTCCCAGTTCCACGAAATGCCTGATCTGATCAACCCGTCCCTGCATTCGTTTTGAATTTTCAATGACCGGAATAGTCAATTTATCAATGTCGGAAGGTTCAAGGATCAACAGCCCGGTTTCATGCGGCATGGCATTGTCCGGATATTCAACGTTCAAGCCGAACGCCTCGGATTCCGCATAGGGGTCCGACATAACCGTAACCCAGTCACAATTGAGAATTTCACTCATTTGAATAGCGGCCTTGCAGTGGCAGAGAGGATCAATACAGTAATCACGGTAATTAACGCCGGTCAATTCGGAAACGATGCGCATGACGATCGGGTGGTAAGGTAAACGGTCAACTTTTTTGCCGCTGATAAAATCTAAAGTACGTTGCAAGCCTGTCATAGAGAATATCCCCATTGATTAAATAAATAAAAATTTGATGAATATATGAGGATAAGGAGATAAAGTGATTATTCCTCGTCGTCAAATTCGAGTTTCTGAGTCCGGTTGCTGTAATTTGTCAGAGGCTCGAGGCGGACATTCTTCTCAAGTCTCACAAGTTGCAGTAACAGGAAACCGAATTTTTTTGCAAAGTCCGGATTATTTTTTATTTCCTCATCGACTCTGTTAGCCAATAAAGAGAAAAGCTCATCATTTTCCGGGTCTTTTTCAAAGTAATCAGCTGCCCGGTCAAGTTCAATATCAGCTTCGGTAAGGGCGAGCATCCGGCCCCACATTTTAAAGGCGGTTTTATCAAAAGCCTTTATGGTTTCAGTAATTGAGAGATTGTTTTTTTTATCAGCGATTGCTTCTCCAACCAGTGCCAAAGCGGCATTGGGCCAGGTTTCGGGCTTGGTCGAATCATAGGCGTTAATAAACGAATCTCTATCCATCTGAAAGCTCCTTACAAAAGTATACAATTCAGCTTAAATAAAATATAATCAATAATATTATACATTTCTTTGCAAGGAAATCAAATCACTCCGTAAAAATTTTTCTGCAAAGTGTGGAAAAATCAATTTTACGGTCGTGCAAATTCGGCATTACCCCCGGAACGCAAGCATTATGTGACAAAAAACTAATTGACTGCAGGTGGCAATTATTTGTTTATCAGAAACTTAGCCTGATACAATGTTGGGGCATCAGCACTGCCGCTGAAAATATTTTGTTCCGGCTGGGGGGAGATTGGCGATACCAGGTCGTATCCGGCCTTGCTGCAGCCACGAACCAGTTTTACCAATTGCATTTTACTGAGCCTGGCAGTTAAAGCGAGAGTTTTGTCAGAAGCGGAAATCCGATAGCAGATTTGCGGTACACCTTCTGCTTGCAGGATGCTGTTTAACTTCTTTTCCACAACAGGGAGTTTGTCCACAAGCCAAACCTGGTTGACATGGTCCGGTATGGTAACCGGCTTTTCCTGAGCAGCCGCATAGTTGCTGAACTCTTTCGCGCCGCTGAAGACAGGAGATGATGAATTGCCGAAATCTACAGTTGCCAGGTTATGCAAAGGGATGGTGTTGCCGTTGCGGACCAGTGAGCCGATTTGAGACTGAGAGTTTGTATAATAGGGGAAATCTTTTGCCTGCAGAGGTTTGTCATTACTCGCAATGGTCGGTTCCTGAACTTGAGCGGTTGGTTCATCCCGCATAAAAAATACCACCGCGGAGGCGCAGATAACTATTGACGCGGCCAGTTTGAATGCCAATGACATAAAATGGTGAGAATGTCCTGGAGTTTCAACTTCAGCCAGTTGCCGGTGAACTCCAGCAGTGACCCGGTTGATCAATGCCGCTTCATCAACCGCTGCGAAACGATGTTTGAGGGAATTTTCAAACAGTTCCAGCATTTGTACCTGTCTGGTACAATGCGCGCAATTACGGATATGGACGGCTTCCGGAGACTCCTCGGACAGTTCGCCGTCAAACCAGGCGCCGATCACTTCCAGTGACGGACACTCTGTTGTTATATCGCTATTGTTGTTTTTCATTTTCAGCTCCTGCTTCAAGTCCGGTTAAACGCCGGATTATCACTGAATCTCGATGCCAGAAAGTCCTTTAAAAGCTCCCGGCCTCTGGACAACCTTGATTTAACCGTACCTACTTTACAGTCTAAGGCTTCGGCGATGTTTTCATATGACATGTCATTTACATGCCTGAGAATCATCGCTTCCTTAAGCTTTTCCGGCAGGTTTTCAAAACCCTGTAAAACGGTTTTTTCCAGTTCTGCTGTTTCAATCATGCTGTCCGGCTTCATTTTTGCGTCCGGTAACGGTATTTCCCGATCTTCATCTTCGCCAAGAGTGTTTCCCGGCTGGTAAAGACTCAGGTTGACCTCGGAACCGCGTCTCCGGTTCCAATGATACTTGTTACGGGACAAGTTCATTACGATCCTGTTGATCCAGGTTTTAAAGCTTGAGTCACCTCGGAATTTATCCAGGGCCCGGTAAGCTCTGACGAAAGTGTCCTGAACGACTTCTTCCGCGTCCTGCGGGTCATTCAGCAGGCCGAACGCAACATGATAAAGCGATTGCGTATGACGCCTGACCAGTTCGTCAAATACTTCTTTCCTACCGGCTTTAAATGCTTCAACCAGTTCTTTGTCACTTCGGTTTTTTAACTCCGAATCCATACAGGTTTGTACCTTTAGACAGCGTTATTTAAAAAAAGTTCGATAAAAAATAGATTTTAGAGGTTATTTTGCATTCTGCAGGCTTTTAAAGTATTCTGCATCAGCATGGCGATTGTCATCGGTCCTACTCCACCAGGAACCGGGGTGATCAGAGAAGCCTTTTTTGCAACAGAATCAAAATCGACATCTCCAACCAGTTTATAGCCGCGTTTCGCAGCCGGATCGTCAACCCGGTTCATGCCCACGTCAATTACCACAACACCGTCTTTTACCATATCACCTTTGACGAACTCCGGAAAGCCGATTGCCGCAATTAGTATGTCCGCCTGTCGGGTGAAATCCGCAATATTTGGAGTTCTGGAGTGACAGACAGTTACAGTAGCGTTGGCTCCGGCTGCTTTCTGCATCAACAATGCCGCCATCGGCTTGCCGACAATATTTGAACGTCCCAGAACCACGGCGTGTTTGCCGCAGACATCAACTCCGCTTCTTTCCAGCAGCAGCATTACCCCGTATGGCGTACACGGAAAAAAACCGTCGCGTTTGCCGATCAGCATTTTGCCGACATTTTCAGCGTGGAAGCAGTCGACGTCTTTCCGGGGGGAGATCGCGGCCACAACCTTATCTTCATCAATTTGCGGGGGAGGGGGAGACTGGACCAGTATCCCGTGGATTTCCGGCGCTTTGTTCAGCCGGTCGATCAGTTCGAGCACTTCCTCCATTGTGGCGTTCTTATCCATCACGATTTTTTCAGAGTGAATCCCCAATTCCAGGCATTTTTTCTCTTTCATGCCAACATAGACTTTGGACGCGGGATCCTCGCCGATCAGGATTACGGCCAAGCCCGGACGCAGACTATGCTTTTCAATCATTCCGGCCACCGCTTCGGCGGTTTCCATATTAATTTGGGCGGCTATGGCTTTGCCGTCGATAATATTGCTCATGTTACTCCCTCAATTAGTTTTAATCACAAAGGTAAATTCGTAGATACCGGGATCTACATGATACGCCTCACGGGTTTGCGGACCGCAACTACCGGTGCCGAGACCGCGATGGACGTGATCGATATTGATGATGGTTTCCTTGTGCTTGATCAGTTCATTTGGATGAAGCGCTTTGAATAAGTCGGTCGCGCTGTAATGGGAAACGGAAAAATCAAATTCATCATCGGAAATGAAACTCAAAGCATTTTTTCCGTCTGTCAGATTGAAATATTGCACATCGGTCCGGCAGCCGTTTTCCTGCGGCAGAATATATGGTGTGAACATATTGGAAACCGTGGTTTCATACAGCCCGATAAACGCTGAACTGTTGCGGTCGCAGTAGTTTTCATGCGGTCCGCGCCCCAGATAGGTCACGTTTTCAAAGTTGGGAGCGGTTTGCAGGGTAACCCCGACCCGCGGCAAACTCGGCAGATGATCATCCGCGTCAACCAGGTTTTCGCAAAGAATATCACCGTACTGAGTTACCGTTATGGTCATTTCGTGAGTGATCTCTTTTTTCTTGTCGCTGCCGCAGTAGGTTTTTTTCAAAGATATGGTCACATACACATCATCCTCAATAATGTCTACTTCGGAGGCGGTAACTTTCAATTTATCAAGTCCGGCGGCCAACCATTCACCCATCGGTTTGTGTTCCTGTCCGATCCAGCCGCGAATGCCGTCGTTGTCAGTAGCGGCTCGCCAAATGCTCAGTTCCGGGCCGCTGGTCAGCAATTTTTTGCCGTCCTTGCTGACTCCGGTGATTGCCGCTTTTTTCTTGTCAACATCGACTTCAAGTTTGCCGCAGGTAATTTTCCAGCCTGATTTGCTTTTGTCAACTTTGATTTTTTGGGGTTTAGCCTCTACTTTGGGTTCATCCTCTCCGACAAACGGCAGAACCAGTTGTTCGCTGGCGACGATGTGTCCGGCTTCGCACCACGGTGTGGCTTCTTTGGTCATAAATGAAATATTCAGATAAGCTGTTTGGCCGGCAAACATTTCAGGTTCTTCGTAATCAAGTTCGATAACTTCGTCATAACCCGGTTCAACGTCCGGCGCATCGAATTCCCCGGTTTCAACGACTTCGCCATCCACCGTCAGTTCCCATTTGCCGGTCAACCAGTCCATACCGGTAAAATACTGTTTGTTGGTGATCCTGATGAGCCCGTCAAACAAGTCTTCTTCCTCGATGCCGACCGGTTGCGTCAGGTATTTGAACTCGTACATACATGGATGGGGAGTTCGGTCCGGCCATATCATGCCGTTGATGCAGAAGTCGAAATCGTGAATTTTTTCTCCGAAATCGCCTCCGTAACCCCAATACTTCTGCCCTTTCTTATCGGTTTTGACCAAGCCCTGGTCAACCCAGTCCCAGATAAACCCGCCCTGGAGCCCATGATAGGTTTCAAATGCTTCCCAGTATTCGTGCAGGGAACCGTTGCTGTTGCCCATGGCGTGTGAATATTCACACATGATAAACGGGCGCGGATCATTATTTTCTTCCCGGGCCCATTTGATCAGCGTTTCAAGCTGCGGGTACATCGGATTGACAAAATCATTAAAGAGGTTCTGAGTCCGGTCGTCAAAGATATTTGATCCCTGGGTCCAGGTGTGTTTGATTTCCCCTTCATGATGGAGGATGCGGGTCGGATCAAGATCGCGCACCGCCATCGCGGCTTTTTCATGATTCTCGCCATGTCCGCTCTCGTTGCCCAGTGACCAGCCGAAAATACACGGATGGCAGCGGTCACGCAGTACCATTCTGGCCGGACGTTCGACAAAAGCGTTTTCCCAGCGCGGGTCGCGACAGAGCGTAGCATAGTTTGAATGAGTCTCCACATTGGCTTCGTCCAGTACATAAATGCCGAATTCGTCGCACAATTCATACCATAACGGGTCATTCGGATAGTGACTGGTGCGTACCGCGTTAAAGTTGAATTTTTTCAGCAGAAAAATATCCTGCAGCATTGTTTCGAGCGGAACGGTTTTCCCTTGATATTCATCATGGTCATGCCGGTTTACCCCTTTGATCAAAACACATTTGCCGTTAAAGAGCAACATACGGTCCTCGACCGAGATATTACGGAAACCGACTCGAGAACAACGGGCTTCAATCAGCTTGCCGGTTTGATCTTTCAAAGTAATCGTCAAATAATATAGATTCGGCGCCTCCGCCGACCAGGTGGCAATCCGGGGAATCACCGCTTCAACCTGGCTGATGTAGGATTGTTCGCGGAACGAGTAGCTGATCCGGTCGGTTTCGGCCCAGATGATTTTACCTTCGCGATCAGTCAATTTCAGGGCGATCAAAAGATCTTCCTGGGGGCCACTGGTATCAAACTGGCGGCCGGTACGTTCGTAGATGGAAAAGGCGAGTTTTGTCTGTACACTTAAAATGCCGTCTCCGGTTTCCAGGTCCAGATCTCCATTGGAAAAAACATCTTCAATATAAGCGTGATCAGTACTGTAAAGGTAGACGTCGCGATAAATACCGGCCATCCACCAATGATCCTGGTCTTCAATATAACTGGCGTCGGACCATCGAATAACCCGTGCTGCCAGCACGTTTTTTCCACTTTTAATTGCCGGGGTCAAATCAAACTCACAAGCCAGCCGTGAATCTTTGCTCATGCCGATATACTGACCGTTCAGAAAAACTTCCAGCACACTTTCAACTCCGCCGAAGTTGATTACCACACGGCGGTTCATCCACTCTTTCGGGAGTTTGAATTCGGTCCGGTACAAGCCGGTAGGATTTTCCTCCGGTACGATTGGCGGATTGTTTTCAAACGGCATTTTGACATTGGTATAGATCGGCTGGTCCCATAAACCCTGCAATGTCCAGTCGGAAGGTACGGTTATGCTGCCCCATTTTGAATCATCATATTTTGCGTCAGCGAAATTTGCCGGAGTATCTTCCGGCCGTTTAAGCAAGTCAAATTTCCATTCTCCATTCAGATCCATGAACCACTCTGACTGGCTGCGGTCACGGGTGCGGGCCAGAGTCGTATCTTGAAAGGGAATAAGCATACTGTGTGCTGGCAGGCGGTTGACATTGGTCCATTCAGGAGTTTCCCATAAATTCTGAGATATATTCCATTTCATAATATATTAATCCTTTTTCATGGCATAATGCCGTTTCAGACAAAAACAGGCGAATCGTAAACATACTTTAACTTTCTCGAAAATCAAGTTGTTCTGACGCAAACACCGCTCTTTTATGCTATTGCCGCCAATAAAAAAACCTGCATATAAATGCAGGTTTTAAGATGTGCAGATATTTAGTTTAAGAATGAATGTAATTATTCTTTTTTCAAATCCTCTGCCTTATACCGGTCGATTCTGGCCCAAACGGCATTGATTGAATTAGCCCCGCCGTTGTGGACCAATCCGCTATTAAAATCCTTCTTGTTAAGCATACTTAGAACATGACCGTCGCCTTTGAGGATGTTGACGGTGTTATAGTTATGAGCTCCGGTGTTATCGGGAGCTCCGTCGGTGCCGTCCCACCTCGCGTCATCCATGACGACACCTTTGTGCAGATTGTCTTTATGAGCCCACCTTATATTGAAATCTTCCGTAACAATGCCGGTTGCCTGGTCAACATAAATATCTTTACCGTCATTCTGGCGATACATAAAAGCGCTTTGGACAACGCCTCCGGCTTTCCACTTTTCCTGAATTATTTTAGGACGCGCTTTGACGTTCAGAGGGCACCCCAGCAGTTTTATCTGCATTTGCAAAACATCGATAAACAGACCAAGACCGCGTGGTTTTCCGTCGGCATCCATAATCACGTTGGTTGACTCGCCGGAATATCCCTCGACCGGATTGATCGGAGGAATCAACCCGTCATAATAGTTTGAATAAAGCTCAAATCCAGTTCCTATCTGCTTCAAATTCGAGACGCACGAAATGAACTTTGCCCGATCGCGTGATTTGCCCAGCATCGGTAGTAGTAAAGCGGCCAGAATTGCTATTATCATCATGACCACCATGAGTTCAATTAATGTGAATTTACACTTTTTCATTCGACCTGTCTCCCTATAAATATGATTTAACCTCTGTAAAAGTATAAGCGAGAACACCATTTTTTTTGCATAAACGCTCAATCTCCTCACCCTCGTGAATGCCGATAAGCTAAGTCATTCCGTATTTTACCCGGGAGATCATTGAACTGCGTAACTCCAAATTCGCATGGTTGAAATAATCCCGGAGTTATTTTTTATAACACCTGGGATTGATGCTTTCTTACAATTTTACTGAAAAGTTTCCTGAAATGCAAGTTTTTTTTCGAGAACAACTTAAAAAGAGGCAATCTTTTATGATGAAATTGGTTGAAATAGAATTATTGACGCAGTAATTAATTCACCGGGCTGTTTTTTGACGGCCCGGTGATTATTTGATTGTTTGCAGAAAAAGTTTTATTCAGAGAGGATTTTGTCGATCTGGTTCAATTCTTCATCACTGAATTGTGTTTGATGGACTGATTTGATATTTTCACTGATCTGCTGTGGTCTGCTGGCTCCTATCAGCGCCGAGGTCACCCGACTGTCTCGAAGACACCATGAGAGGGCCATCTGTGCGAGGCTTTGGTCACGTAGTGATGCAATTTTGTCCAGTTTGATAACCTTGTTTACGATTGCTTCCGAAATTTGCTCCTTCTTCAGGAATGTACCTTCCTTGCCGGCACGTGAGTCTGTCGGTATGCCGTTCAGGTATTTGTTTGTCAGAAGTCCTTGAGCCAAAGGACAAAAAACGATGCATCCAAGGCCAAGTTCATCCAGAGTGCCAAGCAGTTCGTCTTCCGGTTCGCGACGGAACATGTTATACGGGTCCTGCTGAATCACGAATGGCGTATTTAATTTTTTCAGAATCTGTGCTGCTTTTCTGGTGTTTTCAGGTGAATATTTGGATATCCCGACATAAAGGGCTTTTCCTTGTTGTACGATTGAAGCCAATGCTCCCATCGTTTCTTCCAGGGGGGTATCCGGATCCGGACGATGTGAGTAAAATATGTCAACATAATCAAGCTTCATTCTCTTTAAGCTCTGATCAAGACTTGAGACTAAATATTTTTTTGAACCCCATTCGCCGTATGGCCCCGGCCACATCAGGTGTCCGGCTTTGGTGGATATTATTAGTTCGTCGCGGTAAGGTCGGAAATCTTGTTCAAGCAGAATTCCGAATGTTGTTTCGGCGGAACCCGGAGGCGGACCGTAATTATTAGCCAGGTCAAAATGAGTAATCCCAAGATCAAAGGCGGTCCGCAGCATATCGCGGCAATTTTCGAGTTTGTCGACGCCGCCAAAGTTATGCCAGAGTCCCAGTGAGATTGCCGGCAGTTTCAGGCCGCTGTTGCCGCAGCGGTTGTATACCATGTCGTCGTAACGTTTTTTGGAAGCAGAATAATTCATGATTTCTTTCATTTCTTTATTTTTTCAGGTTGACTAATTCGAATATTTTTAACTCGCATAGAGCGGGTGAACATCTGGCGCAAACCGATGCGGCCTGATTTAATCGGTGGGAGCTTATCATTGTGCCAATGGAAGTAGCAAGTCTTCTTTGAATTGCTGACTCTCATAAAAATATCGTTCCCTTTTTTGATAATTGATATTTTGTGAGGGATGCCAGGGGCGAATAGTCCGGTGTTGAAATAGTCAGGCTTCAGATCAGTTCCGCGCAAGCCATTTTTTTCAGGCACATAGCGTCTTGCCCGGACGTAATCTTCATTTTCCCGGTCTTTATTTGGAAAAGCTGCATAGCTGACATGATAAGTATTCATGTGATTGAAATACTGGCTCATAGCTGGTTCTTCGCGCAGTTTGTTCCATTTTGAAATATCTTTATCATATGGGCCTTTTCCACTTCCGGATGCCTGAATATAAATGATGCATACGCAGCGATTTTCAAAATCCAGACGGGTGTATTCGTAATCAATTTTCAGGTCCCCGTTAAATACTTTTTTAGTCCATAACACCATGTGGTGAGAGTTATTACCATACTGTGGGCCTGATGTTAATTGCATGCCGTCTTTTCGATTGCTGACTGAAGATATTTTACCATCTAAAAACCAGTTATCCCGCCAGTTGCAGCCGATCGTACCTTTATCAAACAGTACCTCTTTCCATTTCCCGGTGCTATCAGCTTTTTCAAAGGCATCTTTATTCTCATTCATTTGAGGGTTCGCAAAAGACATATAGCATCCAGATACTAAAATTGCAGTGGAGAATATAAATTTTATCCTTAGCATATTACTCATTCCTTTTTTGTTAAACGCAATTGTTTACAATAGACTAATATATTAAATAATCAAATTTATTAATAAATTTTTAATTACCATGTACTTTTTATTTGACAATCTCGAATTCGGCATTATTGTAACTCATAACCCAAACAGGAGGACACCATGAAACGAATGAAAATTGCGGGCCGGGGCTGCTATTACCACCTGATGAACCGGGTCTCTGGCTATAAAGGCGACCTGCCGTTTGCCTCGGGCGATCGCGAGTACGGCTTTACGTTGCTGCAAAATCTCACGCAATACTTCCTGATCGAGGTCATTTCCGCCGCCTGGATGGGCAATCATTTTCACCTGGTGGTCTACGCTCCCGGCCAAAACGAACTGCCTTCCGAGGCTGAAATCGCCGCCCGCCACAACGCTTATTACAAGTCGATGGAGGGCGATTTGACCTACACGATGAAAAAAATGCCATTTATTGAGCCCAAACACAAAAAACTCTGCCGCGAAACCGGCGCGAAAATGATCGACATCAGCTACTTCATGCGAGCTTACCAACAGCGTTTTTCGGTGGTTTTCAACCGGACTTACGATCACATCGGCCGCCTCTGGGCCGACCGCTTCAAAAGCGTCATCCTCGAAGGCGCCGACGCCCTCGAAGCCTGTCTGCAATACGTCGAACTCAACCCGGTCCGGGCCAAATTGACCGAAAATCCGGCCGATTACCGGTTCACTACCTGGGGACGCTACAACGGCAGCGGCAAACACCAGTACCACGCCAACTTCATCAAACACTACAAAAAATTGATCGATTATACCGACACTTCGAGCTGGAGCGACACTGATTATTATACGGAGTTCAAGTGTTCCCTGACTAGAATTATCGCGGCCGAACGCGGCGCGAACGCGGCCGAGATAGCCGAAGAGGACCAGACCGCGCGCCGCAAAGAATCGATGCCGGTCCGCTTTCTGAGACGGACCCGACACTTCACCGACGGAGCGATATTAGGTTCAAAACTCTTCATCCGGGCAACGGCCCGCAAATTTGATGATCCCGACCGTGTGGAAAACAAACAACTCAGCCGCGGCCTCGACCCGAAAGGCACCGCAATCTACTGCTTCCGAAAATTACTTTTATAGCTATAAAAAAAGCAGGAACGTTAATTCCTGCTTGAAAAAAATAGCATTGAGCTAGTGTCCAGTTTCACGATGAATTTAATACCATGTCTGGTTATTTTATGGCTTTTCTTCATAAGATAAAGTTTACATAACGCTGCTATGCCGTACTTTATTTTATTTTGAAACCGCCAAAAAATTCCGGCGACTTATATTAAATATCACCTGAAACTGAACACTAGTTTATAATTTCTCAACAAGCTCGTGGTGCAACGCTTTTTGTGCGGTTTCAAAATCGTCGCGCTCAACAATGAACTGCATGTTGATTTGGCGCATACTCTGATCCAGGGCGAGGATATTGACCCCAGCTTTTGAGAGTGCGGATGCCGCTCGAGCTAAAAAGCCCGGGATGGACATATTGGAGCCGATGACTGAGACAATTGCGACTTCTTTTGAAGATACGTTCGCTGTCGGGAAATCAGCAATTATTTTCTCAATACATTTATCAACATTCTTGGCTTTCTCACTTACCAGATGATTGATTGTATTGGCATTGGTGTTTTTGGCGATATAGCTTATTTTATATGCTTTCAGGCTTTCCAGCAGTTTCCAGTCATAGCCGCATTCCCCAACCATTTCCGGGTCGTAAACCTGAATTGCAAGAGTGTCTTTACGACCGCAGATCATCTCAACTCTGGGGTCCGGTGAAACGTAGTCACGGCTGATCAATGTTCCCGGATGCTCAGGATCAAAAGCGTTTTTAACTCTGATCGGAATATTTTTCAATTCCATTTCTTTCGATGCTTTGGAGTGAATTGCCTCCATGCCCATATCCGCCAACTGATCGGCAATATCAAAATTGGTGTTGCCGATGATTGCGACGTTGTCTACTCCCATAAGTTTGGGATCGCCGGTACTCAAATGGAATTCTTTGTGAATAATGCCTTCGGCTGCATCGGTAAGAACTGCAAGTTTGCTGAACGTGATTTCGCTGTAGCCGCGATCGAAACGGTTCATAATACCTTCGGCGCATTTGACATAACCGGTTACGATCGGCATGCAGGTGGAGAAATCAATGTCTTTGATATTTTTGACGATCATTTCCTCAATAGAGCAAATGTCAGTATCTTTCCAGCCGCTAAGATCAACAAAGAGGGCATTTATTCCGTGTTCGCGGAGGATCATAACTGAGTTGAATGCACTATGCGCCTCTCCGACGGCGCTAAGAAATTCCCGACTGGCCGGCAGATAATCTTCCGGTTTGAAATGACCGAATGAACGCAAGCGCATCAGGTCGGATAAGCATTGCTTGATTCCGTTTATCCGCTCATTGACGAAAGTGTCGGCCACTTCCTGATCCAGTTTAATATCGGCAAATGAACGATTGCATTTAATCATCTCATCACGTACGTATTCCAAAGACTGTTCCCAGCTGTGATCATCCGCGGCAAATTTACCGTATACGCCGGGTTCGCCGGTTTTTTTGTCTTCTAATAACAGGTTGGTGATGCCGCCGTAGGCAGAAACCACAAAAACGCGGTCATAAAGATCCTCCGGTAAACGGCTGCCGACGATAACGTTGTTCATCAGCTCTCCGAAGCGGCTCATTGAAGTACCGCCGATTTTCTCAACAGTATGTGTTCCCATTATCAAATATCCTCAATTCTCAATAGTTTTACTTTTGCTTTAACCACATCCTGCTGTTCAAGCTGGCTGATTGCGTCATGGATGTGTTTTTCCTGAATCTCATGGGTCAGGATCATCAGTGGAACGCTGTCGGCAGAATCATGGCCTTCGTGCTGGACGATACTCGATATGCTGATGCCGTTATCACCCAGAATCTTCGAGACCGTCGCGACAACTCCAGGATTGTCAACAACATGCAGGCGCAGATAGTAACGGCCGACCACGCTGTCCATCGGCAGCAGATGACGGAACTGAGCACCGGGACGGAATGCCGGAACGCGCTGGGCCGATCCCATTTTTATATTCAAAGCTACGTCCAGCAGGTCGGCTACGACCGCGCTGGCAGTAGCGTCGCGACCGGCACCGCGACCGTAGAACAAGGTGTCGCCGACAGTGTCACCGGTGATCATTACGCCATTGAAAACTTCCATAATGCCGGCCGGCAGTGAGCTTTTAGGCAGCAGAGTAGGATGAACCCGGATCTGAATGTCGTCGCTTTCGTCCTGTTTTATTACTGCCAGCAATTTTATGCGGTAACCCAGTTCATCGGCAAATTTCAGGTCAAGCAGTGAGATGTCGCGAATGCCTTCGACATGGATCGCTTCCATACCGAACCATTTTCCGTAGGCAAGCGCGGCCAGGATCGCGGCCTTGTGAGCGGTATCATATCCGTCGACGTCCAGAGACGGTTCTGCTTCGGCATATCCAAGCGCCTGGGCATCTTTGAGAATCGGTTCAAAATCGGCGCCTTCACGTTCCATGCGGGTCAGAATATAGTTACAGGTCCCGTTCATAATACCGTAAATTCGTTCAATGCGGTTTGCCGCCAGGCCTTCGCGCAGGGCTTTGATCACCGGAATTCCGCCGGCAACGGCGGCTTCATAATAAATATCGACGTTATTTTCCTGCGCGGCTTTAAAGAGCATTTCGCCTTTTTCCGCCAACAGGGCTTTATTAGCGGTGACAACCGGTTTGCCGGCTTTCAGTGCTTTCATGATAATATCAGCTGCAAAGGTGGTGCCGCCGACCAGTTCGACGACCACATCAACTTTTTCAATCAGTGAGTCGGCATCGGTAGTCAGCAGGTCCTTCGGTACCTCCACGCCGCGATCACTTTCTATATCTAAATCGGCCACTGCGGCCAAAGTCAGTTTGATTCCGGTTCGACGGGTCATCATTTCGCCGTTACGCAGCAAATTAGAGCAGACGCCTGCTCCGACCGTCCCAAAACCGATTACACCGACTTTAACTTCATAGTTGTTCATTTTACTCGACCTCAAGGGTTCATTTTATATTTGAATCCGAAAAATTTACCAGAATTTATAATATAGCACAGATTTCACCGTTAATAAAGCACTGTTGGTGAATTTTTTTGAGCAAAGAATTGTAGGGGAAGGATTAACCTGAATTATTCATATTTCAGAGTGATTCAAAGTAATTTTTTTATTGAAATATGTTTTTTGCAAAGGTTTATCATTTGCGGTTTTCGGATGGTATGCGAGAGCGGTGGCAAGTTTTGCCATGCGGCGCATGCCTACTTTTTCGCCGAACCATGAAGTGATTTTTCCCAATTTACGATAAAACAAGGCGAATTCAAGATAAGCGATACGTTGTTCCCGGGCTTCCGGCATTCGTTTCAGGATTGATGCCCAGGAATAAAAATCATCATATATTTTCAAGTATCCTTTTGACAGATCTTCCGGACTCATACCGAACGGTTTAAATACGACGTGAGCGGTGTCATAGTGGGTCAGGTCGTGATCGATTATCCTGCCTTCCCGCAGCCAGCGTTCATAGAGGACGGTGCCGGGGTAGGGCGTCAGAATATGCCCGGTCATGGTTTCAACCTTGTTTGTTTCCAGCCATTTCAGCGTATCATTGAATACATTAGGCGTATCGCCATCGAACCCGAAAGCGAAGCTGGCGTTGACCATCATCTTGCGGTCATGAATTTTTTTAACGGTATCATTGTAGGTTTCAATTTTGTTTTGTTTTTTACCGGCGGCTGAAATATTATCACGGTTGACGGATTCAAAACCGATGAACAGGGTTTTGCAGCCGGATTCAGCCATGTCGTCCAGAATGTCTTCGTGTTGGCCGATGTTGGCCGAAACCGCGGTATGCCAGGTTAAATTCAGTTTCTTGAATTCCTTGAGCAGCAGCCGACTTTTTTGCGGATTACCGATGAAATTATCGTCGATAAACATCACATGATTGGTTTTCAAAGACTCAATCTCCCGCAGAATATTCGATATTGGTTTCATGCGATAATGTGAATTCATATTTCTGCAGCTGTTGTAACAGAAATCACAGGTCCACGGACAGCCGCGGCCGATTCTCAACGTGTTGGTAAAAAGGTAATTATTTTCTTGCAGCAATGACCAGTCAGGGACCGGTACCGTCGATATGTCAACCGGGGTTTCATTACGATAGAATTTTTTGAGCGGTATACCGTTTTCAAATTCACGTAGAAGCAGGGGCCAAAGTGTTTCTCCCTCGCCGATAACAACCGCGTCGGCAATCTCAGCACATTGTTCCGGAACGGCTGTGGCGTGAACCCCGCCGACAACAACCGGTATCCCGCGTGAGCGATACTTTGAGGCGATTTCCGCCGCCCGGCAGAAGGTGTCGACTTTGATTGTGATGCCCACCAGGTCAGGATTGTCTTTAAAGTCGTTTTTCTTGATATTTTCATCAACCATAGTTATTTGATGGTGTTTGGGGGTTAACGCACTTAAAACCAGCAGGGATATTGGAGGTGCCATCCGGGTTTTCCAGAGCGAGTCCATTGGTCGTAAGCAGGTTAGCGGCGAAATCAATTTAATCTTCATATTTTCATCTCCTTTTATTGCAAACTACTTTGCATTGCAAAGTAAAATATCAAAAATAAATGACCGGTCCGGCCATTGTCAGGCGAACCGGCCGGAAATTGTTGTTTTTATATCCCGATACGGCGCCCTTTGATGACGGCAGTATCTTCATTTGACTTTTTTTCCGGCATTGCGCGTCTGGCCTGTTCCAGAGCCTCGGACAACGCGGTCAGGTATTCATTGAATCTTTCGTAGCCATTTTCTGAAATATATACAGTGGTGCGTGGTTTGACTCCGACGAATTTCTTTTCTATTGTTACCGCGTCCATGTTTTGCAGGGTATTCAGGTGACGGCTCAGGTTGCCGTCAGTCAGACTGCATTCCTCTTTAAGCTCTGTGAAGGTCATTCCGTCGCCTCCGGCGGCACAGAGCGCCGACATTATCGCCATCCGGTTGGGTTCATGGAATATCTGCTTTATATTGTCGTATGGATTATTGTCGTGACTCATCGTAAAACTCCTGTTCTTTTTTCTCTTCGTATCTGATAAAAGGCGTAGCAGCCGAATAATTCGCCGACGCCAAAGACGATTCCCATCGGCCATGGATTGGAGAACGGGACCGGGTAAACGATCAGCAGGAAGGTGCCGCAAACAATGTAATAGATGCCGACTCCGTAGCTGATTTTGGGTAAGGAAAAGCGATACAGCAGATGGGTTGTGCCGTACATGCACATCCAGATGCCGTAGAGATATTGATAATCACGGTGGAGAATCACCGCCGCACTGAGAATCGCTCCGACAAACAGTGCGGGCAGGGCGGTAAATACCGGCAGGACTTTATTGAAATTCTTTCTAACCTCCACATCAAACAGGAACCAGAAAGCGACAAAGCCGTAATTCACTATCAGAGCTGCCGTCACCAGAATGGCCCAGCCGAGCAAATGCGCTCCAGGGGTTCTGGCGACTCCGTCCAACGACAATATCCAGGCGCATGTTACAGCCATGATCGAGTTGATCAATCTGGCTATCCATGAATACCCTTTGAATTGACGTTTTTCAATAATCAGCTTTTGCAGTTTTTCAACCTGGGACAACGCATCGTGGACGTGACTGGCTATCATGTTGTTTTCCTCCTTGTGATCATTTTTTCTTGAAAGAAATATAATACAAAATAAAGAACTTTGCAATGCAAAGTTAAAATAATTTCGGAATTTTTTTTCGTATAATTCCCTTGCATAGGTTATTCCTCAATGATATATTCGACCAATTGCTATAATATGACAGGGAGGAAAGAATAAAATGGACAGGGCTGTTCTAGAGCATAAAGTAGATATAGCGCTTTTGGATAGTCTCTATGAAGACGGTATAATCAGTAATGATCTCCACAATGTCGCATGTGCGGCAATTCGACCAACTCCGAACTGGTATTTATGGTCAAGGCGCATGTTACTGTTTTTAGGGGCCGCTTTGATTCTTGCCGGGATTGTTTTTTTCTTTGCTTACAACTGGGCCGATATGCATAAATTCCTGAAATTTGGAGTGATTGAAGCAGGAATGATTGGTTGTGTTATTGGAGTTTATTACTTGGGATTGGAAAAGCTTAGCGGTAAAATTTTGTTGTTAAGCGCGTCTGTTTTGACAGGTGTTTTAATGGCTGTATTCGGCCAAACTTATCAGACCGGGGCAGATCCTTACGAACTTTTCATTAGTTGGGCTGTATTGATTCTTGGTTGGGCAATTATATCTGACTTTGCGGCGCTATGGATTGTTTGGTTGATAATCTTGAATACCGGAGTTATACTGTATTGGGATCAAGTAGGAAAACCGGTTTATGAAATTAACAGTCAATACCTTTTCCTTTTTCTCGCAGGACTTAATTCCACAGCTCTTGCATTGCGGGAATGGGGTGTTAAGGTTGGCCGCAAATGGCTGGGGGGAGAGTGGCTTCGAATTTGTTTGTTTTCAGCTATTATTATTTTTTTAACAATTCCTCTTGTCGGGGTTATAATTGATTTAAAATATTTTGAATCACCGAACATATTAACTTGTTTTTTCTGGATTACCGGTATTGTTGCCG
This sequence comes from Victivallales bacterium, assembly GCA_963678305.2. Taxonomy (GTDB): domain Bacteria; phylum Verrucomicrobiota; class Lentisphaeria; order Victivallales; family Victivallaceae. The sequence goes on along the minus strand of CAXXVV010000014.1, from coordinate 139,715 downwards.
GGTTTTGCTGCTACCGCATTAAGATCAAAGATATAAACCAGTTGGCATTAATTATATTAGATGTGTGCTTTATTATTTTGTTTTTTATCGGCAAATTAATGTTTGGCGGGTATCATTACGAGTCATTTGAAAGATATTTCTTTTTTGCATTGATTATTCTGATTGTGGTTGGCCTTGCTTGTTTTTATTTGAGACTGTTAACAAAACAGATAGCCAAAGAGGGGAAAAATGAGGAATAAGCGCATGACAGTCGGGCAATTACTGGCAACTCCGGAAGTCAAGAGCCATTTATCTCCGGGGGGCCTGGAAAGAATAGTTGAGAGCGTCCCCAGGTATATTGGCAACACCGATCCATTGTATATCCGTGTTCTGGTAGGGCTTGGAGCCTGGGTTTCGGCTCTTTTTCTTGTTGGTTCAATTGCTCCGTTTTTTTTCCGGAGTGAGCAGTTAATCTTGATCCAATTTAGTGGAATTGCGCTGATGACTGCAGGAATTACAATTTCAAGAATAAATAAATCATTATTTTTAAATCAAGTTTGCCTGGCTTTTGTGATCGCGGGAAACCTACTTCTTGTATTTACGACATGTAAATATTTCCATATCACATCTTCTGTGAGTCTTGTGATAGGCCAGATTATTGTTTGTGCAGTAATATATCCATTGTTTAATAGCAGTATCTATCGATTTATTTCTCCTGTACTGGTTGTTGTTTTTACCATAGTATGGTTTTATGATGATAATATTTATTATTTGATTCATCTTCTTATCGCAATAGAGGCTTTGTTTGCAGGAATACTTTTTTTAAGAAAAAAACGAATTAGAGCGTTAATCCCGTTGTCATATTCAGCTGCTGTAATGCTGCCTGTCACTATTCTAATAATGAATATGATGGGAATGCCCATATTCCGGTATAGAAATTATTCAGTTACATTCTGGCCATCAAGCGTTATCCTGGTTGCAGGGCTGATATACCTTTATTTTCACCTTGCAGGAGGCTTGAAGCAGTTCAAAGAACCGTGGATTATCATTGCCATTTTTTCGACAGTGCTTTTGGGGATTTTTACAACACCGGGTATTCTGATTGCGATAGGGTTGCTAATTTTGGGTCATGCTTTTTGTGATAAAATACTTATGGCTTTATCTTTTTTATTCATTCCATGCTTTCTGGTTTTGTTCTATTATTCTCTTGACATAGACTTGGCGTATAAATCCGCAGTTATAGCGGGAAGCGGAATAGTGTTGATTTCCGTGCGTTGGCTTATCGGTTTATTGAGTAAACACAAGGTGACAATATGAAAAAATATATTTTATCTGGCGTCACTCTACTCATATTGGGGATCATTAACTTTCAGATTATTATGAAAGAAGAGAATATTAAAAGTGGAAATACAATGCTTTTAAGACTGGCTCCGGTCGATCCGCGGTCGCTTATGCAGGGAGATTATATGGTTTTGAGATATGCGATGGCCCGAGATGTTGGCGAGCTGGATGATAAGGGTTGTCTGGTTGTTTCTCTTGATATGAACAAAGTGGCCTCATATCGACGAATATATAAGGGCGGAAAACTTGAGCCGGGAGAGTTTTTGCTGAAGTATCGCAACCGGAATCAACTACGAATCGGCGCTGAGTCATTTTTCTTTCAGGAAGGACATGGCAAAACATATTCAAATGCGGCATATGGAGAGTTGAAAGTAGATGCTTCAGGGAACAGCGTATTAATTGGCCTGCGCGACAGCCAGTACCGAAAATTGGGGACTAAATAATACCGGACCCCATATGCAATTTTCTCAATAACATAAATCTGTTTGCGGTTCAGGTGTTTAAATTTTTTGTCATTTGCGACGATTCAGGGCAGGTCGTGCATTTTATGGAGCTTGCAGTAGTAGCCATCGGCGGCAATCAGGTCGTTGTGAGTGCCGGATTCAACAATTTTTCCACGCCGGATAACGTAAGTGTAATCGGCGTTACGCACAGTTGTCAGACGATGGGCGATAACCAGGGTGGTTCGGTTTTTGCAAAGATCTTCCATGGATTGCTGGATCAGTTTTTCCGATTCGTTATCAAGTGAACTGGTGGCTTCGTCAAAGATCAGGATCGGCGGATTCTTCAGAAAAACCCGGGCAATAGAGACGCGTTGTTTCTGTCCGCCGGAGAGCATGACTCCGTGTTCCCCAACCAGGGTGTCAAAGCCGTCTGTCTGCTCCATGATAAAATCATAAATGTTTGCCCGTTTCGCGGCGTCGATCAGGTCGTCTTCGGTCGCGTCCGGACGTCCGAACATGATATTTTCCCGGATTGTGGCATCGAACAAAAATACATTCTGTTGAACGAGGCCGATGTTGGCGCGAAGAAATTCCTGTTTCAACTGCATAATATTGTTGCCGTCGATGAGGATTTCTCCTGATTCGGGTTCATAAAACCGGGGCAGGAGGGCGGCGATAGTTGATTTGCCGGCTCCGGATTCGCCGACCAGGGCAATTGTCTGTCCGGCGGTGATTTGGAAGGATACATCGTCAAGCACGATTTCTCCTTCGTCCACACTGTTGTACCGGAAGCTGACGCTGCGGAATTCGATGTTTCCTTTCATTTCGTCGGGGCGGATCGGGTTATCGCAGTCTTTGATTTCAGGTTCAACCTCGATGATCTCTATAAAACGGTCAAATGCCGCGCCGCCCTGTTGGAACTGTTCGGTGAAACCGACCAGTTTGAAAATCGGGTGGGTGATAAACCGGTTATAGAGAAAGAACGTGACGATATCCGTCATGGTGGCTTGTCCGTAATACATCAGGATCGCGCCGGCGCCGATGATCAGGAGGGAGTAACACTGGATCAGGAACATCATTCCTGAATGAAAGCCGGCCAGGGTGGTGAAAATATTTTCCCGGGCACGTTGAAAGGCGGTGTTGACCTCGTAAAATTTTTCAATTTCCTGTTTTTCATTGGTATAGGATTTGACTTCGCGGATGCCTTGAATCGAGTTTTCGACCCGGCTGTTGATATCCGCTACTTTTTTGCGTACGGTCCGGAACCCTTCACGCATTTTTTTCTGGAAAATCATGCCCCATACCAGAATGAAGGGCAGGGGGATCAGGGTTATCATCGCCATTTTGGGATTGAAATTGAACATGATGGTGAATGCCCCGATAATGGTGCAGCCGGAAATCAACAGGTCCTCCGGTGCATGATGGGCCACTTCCGCGATCTGGGTCAGGTCGTTTGATATACGCGAGATGATGTGGCCGGTTTTAGTCCGGTCGAAATAGCTGAATGAGAGTTTTTGCAGATGTCTGAATAATTCGCTGCGCATATCCGCTTCCATACGCACGCCGAGGGTATGTCCCCAACGGATATTGATGTAATTTGCCGCTGCCAGGGCGATAGCAAGGCCCAGGATCAAGGCCAGTGCGATGATGATCATCCGCATGTCATGTTGTTTAAGATAGACGTCGAGGATTTGTTTGATTATATAGGGGATCAGCACGGTCATGAATGATATCAGGACCGCAGTTGTCATGTCCAGCGCAAATATTTTCCAGTGTGGTTTATAATAGCGCACAAATTTTTTAAGTTTGTCCAACAAAATTCATCCCGGGAGTTTTTGACGATTTCGGAGTGTTGATACAGGAATATAATACACTCAAATATGTTCTGGTCAAGTCGGCTTCATAAAAAAACAGCCAGGTTGTATCAGGGGAGTTTGACAATTTACGGAGCAAGGCATACATTAAGCCCGAAAAAACTTTTAAAAGATCAAGTATAAGGGCATGTTTTGCGAGTTCTTGAGGTCATAACTTCGTTGGCGCCGGGTGGCGCGGAAATTTTGTTGTCCAACCTTGGCTGCGGACTGAAACAACGGGGGCATGAGGTCAAAGCGGTTTCACTGCGGCCGCTGCCGGAAAAAAGTTTCGTTCTGGACCGTTTGGCTGAGAGCGGTATATCCGTAGCCAGTTTGAACATTACAAAATTAACCCCGTGGCGTTTTCTCTATTTGCGTCGGATCATCAGGGAATTTCGCCCGGATGTCATTCATTCGCATTTGTTTCATGCCAATATTACTTCGCGTCTGGCTTTGTTGAAATCAAGTAATATTCCATTGGTTAACACCGTTCACACAATGGAACTGCGGCCGGGCCGGCAATGGTATTTTACTCTGGACCGGTTGACTTGCGGCAGATGCGATGTTCAAACCGCGGTCTCAAAATCGGCGCGGGACTTTCATGCTGAGAGGATCGGGGTGCTGCCTGAATCGATGCCGGTTGTTTATAACGGCTTGAGTTTGCCGCAGAAAATGATGTCTGCGGACCGCAGTTTAGTCCGGCAGGAATGGGGAGTGACCGAATGTGATTATGTGATCGGTTCCGTCGGACGTTTTTGCCATGAGAAAGGTTATGATATTTTGTTGAAAATGCTGCCGGCTCTGGGGCGGTTGGTTCCTGCTGGCAGAAAAATGGGACTGGTTCTACTTGGGGACGGTGAACTTATGGGGCAATTCAAGTTGCTGTCTGAAGCGGCGCCGGCAAACATTAAAGTGGTTATGCCCGGAATGCAGCCGTCCGCGCCCTGGTTGTGCGGCGCGTTCGATTTGTTTGTCATGCCATCGCGCCTTGAGGGATTTGGTTTGGCTTTGGTCGAAGCGATGCAGCATGGGGTTCCGGTTTTAGTGAATAATATTCCTCCCCTGGTTGAATTGCTTGAATATTACGATGCGGGGAAGTCGGTTGATTTTATTTCCGGTTCCGAGGATGAGTTGTGCAGGGAAATTATTACCATGGCTGAACATAAGCCGATTACCCCTCCGGTTCTGCCATTCACAATAGAGAAAATGGTGGACGGATATTTACAGGTTTTTACAGACTTAACCTGATCTTTTATCGGGTTTTTGAACCTGCTTGGATATACATATATTAGAGACTGGTGGAAAGATTCAAACAGATGTTGGGATTGCTTCATTCCTGTTTGACTTTTCTGTAATCAGGCTGTATTATAAGTATGATATACCGAGACGTATTGCTAATTGAATTATAAAGGAAAATAACCATGAATAAATTGAGTGTATTGTTTATTTCAGGAATTATGTTTCTGACTCTCTCTGTTTCGGCCAAAGACGATTCCGGGCCGGACTTTGACGCTGCTTTCAAAGAAAAGATGAACAAAGAGGAAAAAACCGAGGAAGGCAAAGATGCGAAGGCAAATAAATTCCGCCCCAATATGGTCTTATGGAAAAAGAATTTGACTTTTGCGAAATCAGCTGAAGGTACTCTTAATTACTATAAAAGGAAAAAAGATGCCCAGAAAATTAAATTTTACAGTCTGAAGGTCCAAGGCTTTAAAATGAAAGCTAAAGGCTATAAGATCGGAAATAAAACCATGATTGACCTGGCCGACAAGTATCTCCTTAAAGGTAAACCGATTCCCAAGAAGCCGGCGGCGACCAAGAAAGATGGCAATGGAGGTGCTCCCCAGCCGGAGACGAAACCGGAAGATGATATGGGTGGTATGTAATCATGAATAGGTGGGTAAAGGTTTTGATATTGTTTGTATTGGCGTCTGCTTGCTTTAATGCTGACGCTTATTTGTCCACTAAAAACAAGAAGTATTATAATCCGCTTCAGTCAAGGAAAATCCTGAAAAAGGATGTCGCTCAACTGAAAGCTGAACTTGCTAAAGCCGAAAAGGCTAAAGACAAAGAACTCGTCGCGGCATATCAGGATGCGATCAAGGCCAAGATGAAGGAAGCCGAAGGTTACAGGACCGGCAGCCGGGCTAAGGTGAAATCCGGAGAAACTATGTATGAGGATGCGATGGCCCAGATCGAAAAGCTCAAAGAAAAGAAAAAAGTTTCTCCCGAAGCTGCCAAAGCTGAATTGCGGGAAGATGCTAAAGACAATCTTCAAGCGGCCAAGTATAAACGTTTAGCTGAAAATGCAGCGGCTAATGCAGCTAAATTCAAAAAGAAAGGCATGACCGATCTGGCAGCCAAACTTGCGGACAAAGCAGAGAAATTCAATAAACTGTCTGAGGCATATCGTACAGGCGATGTTAAGGCGATTGATGCGATCAGCATCGAACTGGGACATAAAAAGGCCCCCGCTAAGAAATAAGATTTTGCTTCATGGAACTTTTTGATACTCACTTTCATTATTACGGACACTTATCTCCTCAAGAATATTATCAGGACCTTTGTAGCGGACAGCCTGCGTGGCTGTTGGCTGCGGGGGCTGATTTGGAAGAAAGCCGGACTGCCAAGCGTTTCGCTGACTCTTTTGACAATGCCTGGTTTGCTTCTGGGGTTCATCCTCATTCCGCCGCCAACTATCCAGACGGAATCAGCGCTTTTGACTGTTTTAACGGAGACCCTAAAATGGTGGCGGTTGGGGAAATCGGTCTCGATTATTATTACGAGCATTCCGACCGCAAAATTCAGCTTCAGGTGTTTGAACAATTTCTGAAACACGCTCTGGATGTTGACTTGCCCGCAATCGTGCATTGCCGCGACCAGGACACTTCCGACGATGCGTATAAAGATGCTTATCCGTTGTTAAAGGATTTTGCCGCGTCCGGCGGCAGTTTTGAGCTGCATTGTTACGCCGGGACCTCAGCCTGGGCGGAAAAATTTCTCGCGTTGGGAGCATTTCTGGGGATAACCGGGATTGTTACCTTTCCGAAAGCGGAAAACATTCGTGAAAATCTCAAAATAATTCCTGCCGACCGGATTTTGATTGAAACGGATTCCCCTTATCTGGCTCCTAAACCGTTTAGGGGTAAAAAAAATAATCCCGGATATTTGATTCATGTTGCGGCAAAATGCGCTGAGGTGCTTGAAATCCCGCTTGAGGATTTTGCCAGGTTAACTACTGATAATGCTTTCAATTTTTTCCGGATAGAGAAACCATGACCTCGTCCATGGAACGTGCTTTTTCAATGCTTCTGCCTTCCGACGCTGACGGCCCGTTTCGTGGTTTTTTCTTCCAGGAACACGGCGTTTTGCGCCGGAACGGCATTTGGCCCGAGTTCCCTGACCGCAAAACGCTTGAAGATTTTATTGCGCTCGATGCTCTAAGCTATCTTGGAAAGCAGGGAAACGTACATTTGGTATGCGGGTTTATTGAAGATGATATTCCTGCCGGTTACGAACTTGAACCTTTGCGTGAAGTGCTGAGTGAACCGGCTGCGGATGAAGACGAAAAATTTATTCCATACCGGGCTTCCGGAATTGCCAAATGGCGCGCGGTAAAAAATTTCTGTTCCGTGTGCGGTGCCGGTCTGGTTCCGGCTGAACATGAGTTTGCGATGCAATGTCCGGAGTGTGACGCATTGGCCTTTCCCCGGTTGAATCCGGCGGTAATTACTGCTATTTTGCGTGATGGTAAAATTCTGTTGGCTCACAACAATAAATTCAGAACTGGCCTTTATAGTTTGATTGCCGGCTATATCGAACCGGGAGAGTCCCCTGAACAGACTGTTGTCCGGGAGATCCGGGAAGAGGTAGGCATTGAAGTCACTAATATTCGTTACTGGGGTGGTCAAAGTTGGCCTTTTCCGAATTCATTGATGCTTGGTTTTATTGCCGACTATGCCGGCAGTGAGATCAATGTCGATGGAGTGGAAATAGAACATGCAGACTGGTTTTCTCCTGATAATATGCCGGAGATTCCATCTCCTCCAAGTATTTCCCGCGAAATAATCGACGCTTATTTGCGTGGAGAATTTTAATCCCGAATAAATACTTATTTTCTGCCGTCTTCTTTTCTCACATGTTGCACTTCAGACTTTAATTAAGCTTCCTGATGGTACGTGATACATGGTATGCATGTTTGCTTTCAGCTTTGCTTATCAGGGTGAATTTTGAATAACGTTCAACCATGCTGACCAGCACATCATGGTGGCTTCTGGAGATGATGGTATCGACCTCCCAATCGCCGATTCTGGTCTTCCGGTTGGCCGCGTCCGGACGTTCGTCGATGAAGATGCGATCAGTTATTCCAGGACTTTTAGACCGTCGTTTCCGGTATCGGCTTTTCCGCCTGAGATTTTTGTACAGCACACCTCCTTGCTCGCGATTCTTATTGATATAATTGTAGATGGTTTGGTGACTTATATTCAGGATGTCGTGGCGTTTTAACCAGCCGGATATTTGTTCCGGACTCCAGTGTTTTTTAAGTTTTCCGGCAATTATGCCCCGGTTTTTCCGGGTTAATATTGTTGGCTTGCGGCAGGTTTTTCTGCGGGCTGTAGCTTGTGTGTGCGCCGCTGCAGGTCGATACGCTTTGATTGTAGGATGAATATTTCTGGACAGTTCTCGATACACCGTTGAATAATGCACTTTGATCAATCCGGCGATACGACGATTTGAAAAGTTCTCTTGCTTTAATCGAAATATCATGTATCTTTGTTCCCGGGTTAACTGTTTATATTGGCTCATGCGACACCTCCATGTTGGTTTGAGTTTTCTTGGCGGATAAACAATATACTGTTAACCCGCTTTTTTGACAACAGGTGTTGCACTTCAGACTTTAATCTAGCCCTTTGTTGTTTTTAAATTGTTGAATGTAAGTTTCTTATATATAATTAACAAACAAGCTGTTTGTTTAATATTATATTTTGTGAAACTTGAAATTTTTATCTTCTTGGTCTTTTTTTACTTGAAAAATACTGACAAGTGTGACAAATTGTCTCTATGCTGTTTTTTTAAAAAATTTGAGGTATAAATAAATGCCGGACCGTGATAATAGTTTTCTTGATCGTTTGGTTGAACGTTTGGATGCGATTGATTCAAGCAGCATTCAGGCGTATATTCTACATCTGGCCCGGGAGAAGGGATTCCTTGAAACCGTCTTTAACGCTATACGGGAAGGCGTTCTGGTAATCAATCGGGAATTAAAGATTCGCTATCACAATCCCGCGGCAAAAGAATTACTGGGGCTGCCGGATGATATGTCCAGATTGCGGATTTCTAATTTTCTTCACGATATTGACTGGAAGCGTATTTTGCGCGGAGACGAGAGTGAATGGTCCCGTTTGTCGCGTCAGGAACTTGAGATTTTTTATCCTAAACATCGCTATTTGACGTTTTACCTGGTACCGCATGAAGAGGACGCGGCGTTGGCGACAGTTATTCTGCACGACATAACCGAATCCCGTGAGCGTTCCAAGCAGGAACTTGAATCGGAGACCTTGCAGGCTGTATCACAGCTTGCTGCCGGAGTCGCCCATGAAATTGGTAATCCGCTGAACAGTCTCTATCTGCACTTGCAATTGCTTCAACGGCAGTTTGAGGAAGGCGATTACGATATTGAAGAAACCCTTGAAATGCTGAACACGTCCCGGGCGGAAGTTGAACGACTGGACGGCATCATCAGTCAGTTTTTGCGGGCGATCCGGCCCTCAAAACCTAATATGCAACAAACCGATGTCAAAGATGTCATCATCAGTTCGCTGGAGTTTATGCGGCAGGAGGTGGAATCGCGGGATGTCGATATCAAATGTACTTTTCCTGAATTCCTGCCGGCGATCTCGGCCGATTCTCAACAGCTTAAGCAGGCTTTTTACAATATTATTAAAAACGCAGTACAGGCAATGCCCGGTGGCGGTGAACTGGAAATAAAATGTCATTATGATGAAGACTTCGTCAGTGTGGAATTTGTTGATAACGGAACCGGGATCAGTCGTGAGAATTTTCACCGGGTGTTTGATCCGTTCGAGACATCACGGCAGACCGGGACCGGCCTGGGATTGATGATTGTCGAAAGAATTATCCGGGAACATGGAGCCGAGCTTATATTGGACAGTGAAGAAGGCGAGGGCGCTGCTTTTATGATAAAATTCCCTCGTCACGGAAAACGGATGCGGGTGCTTGCCCCGCCGCCTGAAAAACAGAAAGAAACGGAAGATATGGAGGAGTGATCTATAATGAGTGAAAAAACTGAAAAACCGGCAATCCTGATTGTCGATGACGAACGCAATACCAGGGATGTCCTGGGACGAATGATGCGGCGGGATTTTGACGTAACTTTGGCCGCGGACGGAAACGAAGCTGTAAACTTGATCGAGCGTCGGGATTTTGATGTGGTTCTTACGGATTTACAGATGCCGGGCGGCGGCGGTATGAGTGTGCTGCACGCCACCAGAGAGAAAACTCCGTCACCGCCTTGCATTGTCCTGACGGCTTACGGTTCAATCGAAACCGCGGTGAGGGCCGTCAAAGGCGGGGCGGCTGATTTCATAACCAAGCCGGTCAATTTTGAACATCTCAAGGTTAAAATTGATCAATTGCTCGAATCCGGCAGATTGAAAGAGGAAAACCGGGAGTTGCGGGAGAAAATATCCAGTAATGCGCCTCGGGTTAAGGTTGTCGGCAATTCCGCCTGTATGCGGGAAGTCATGAACACGGTTGAGCAGATAGCTCCCAGCCGGTCAACCGTGCTTATAACAGGCGAAAGCGGGACCGGCAAGGAAGTGATTGCCAATGAATTGCATCGACTCAGCGGACGCGAGGGAAGGATGATTCCGGTTCATTGCGCCGCGTTGCCGCCGAATCTGCTGGAAAGTGAATTGTTCGGTCATGAAGCCGGGGCTTTCACCGGGGCGATTGAATCTCGCAAAGGGCGTTTTGAGCTTGCCGATGGCGGGACGCTGTTTCTTGATGAAATAGGTGAAATTGATCCGCAGATCCAAGTTAAACTGTTGCGGGTGCTGGAGACTCGAAGTTTTGAACGGGTCGGCGGCGTTGAACCGATTACGGTTGATGTCAGATTGATTTCCGCCACCAACCGCGATTTGGCGGCAATGGTGCGCGAGGGTACTTTCCGGGAAGATTTATTTTTCCGGTTGGATGTGGTGACGCTTCAAATGCCGCCGCTGCGTAAGCGTCATGGTGATATCCCGTTGCTGATAAAGACTTTTATTGATGAGTTTGCCCGGGAAAACGCTCGCGGCGAGATGGGGATTAGCGCTGAAGCGGTTGATATTCTATGCAAGTATTCCTGGCCGGGGAATATCCGAGAGCTCCGTAACTGTATTGAACGGATGGTCGTGTTGTGCCGGAGTAAAGAGTTGACTATTGATGATATACCCTCAAGTATAAAACATCAGGAAAGCTTCATTGTCAGCCCTGATCCGGTTGCTAAACGGGAGTCAGCGATTCAGAGCACATCAGTGTCGGAGCCTGATTTAAACTTGGATCACCATGAAAAACACCTGATCCAGCAGGCGTTGGATGAATGTGACGGCAACCGCACCAAAGCCGCTCAGAAACTCGGAATCAGCCGTCGCACCCTGCATCGCAAATTAAACCAGTATGATATTGATTAAAGAAAGATCGCAACATGCAAGTTTTGGATAAATTCTTTAAAGTCACCGAAAGCAAAAGTTCATTCGGGACGGAGATCATAGCCGGATTGACGACTTTCGCGGCAATGAGCTATATCATTTTTTTACAGCCGAAAGTCCTGTCCGGTACTTTGAGCGGAACCGCGACCGGCATGCCGACTGAAGCGTTGTTCACCGCAACGTGTCTGGTTGCGGCTTTTGGGTCTTTGCTGATGGGGATTCTTGCGAACTACCCGGTTGCACTGGCGCCCGGTATGGGGGAGAATTTTTTCTTTGTAACCATTGTTACGGTTGCTTTGGCCGGAATAACCGGGCTTGCGCCTGGCTCTCCGGAACTTTGGCAGGCCGGATTGTCTATTGTCTTTATTTCCGGGGTGGTATTTGCGATTCTTTCTTTTTTGAATATCCGGCAGTTGTTGATGAAGGCGGTCAGTGGTTCTATGCGAAACGCGATTCTGGTCGGCCTGGGTTTGTTTATTGCTGAACTTGGATTGATAAACGGCAAAATTGTTCAGGTCGCTGATGGTCATTTTGATTTGTCTCCGGATATCGCTTCGGTGAGTTCTCTGGTGTTTATGGTTGGTTTGATAATCGCGGCGGTGCTGGAATTCCGTAAGATCAAGGGGAGTTTGCTGATTGGGATCGGAGCCGGACTCATTGTCGCTCTGGCTACGGGAAAAGTGCATTATAGTGGTTTGTTTTCCGCTCCTCCCAGCGCGTTGCCGGTGTTCTGCAAATTTAATTTTACGCTTATCTGGAAGCATTTTTTTCAGATTCTGCCTTTGATGATCATCTTTCTCTATATGGATGTTTTTGATACGCTGGGCTGTCTGCTTGGACTCACCGAACAGGCCGGGATTTGTAAACCGAACGGCGATCTGCCGCGCCCGAAACGGGCTTTCGCCTCCGACGCGACCGGGACAATTTTCGGGTCGCTGTTCGGCAACAGTACGGTAACCGCTTACCTTGAAAGCGGGGCCGGGATCGAGGCCGGCGGCAAAACGGGGTTGACTGCGGTTGTCACCGGAACGTGTTTTCTGCTGGCGTTGTTTTTTTCCCCGTTGGTCAAGATGGCTGCGGAGTTTTCTCCGGTGACCGCGCCGGCGCTGGTCATTGTCGGGGTGATCATGATGGGTGCGGTCAAAGATATAGACTGGAAGGATATGAGTGAGGCGTTGCCGTCATTCCTGATTATTGTTGGAATCCCGTTCACCAGCAGCGTGGCCGATGGTATGATGCTGGGCTTTATTGTCTATCCGCTGGTGAAAGCGCTTTGCGGCAAAGGCAAAGAGATCGGTTTTCTCTCCTACTTCCTTTCGGTCCTGATGCTGCTTTACCTTATTCTGGTTAAAGCCGGATGACCAAAGGTGTTATGCTCCGAATTTCGCTCTGAGATAAGATAAATTGAGTATTGCCAGGCCGACAAGAAATTTGCAGATGACGGAAAACCAGTATATTCCCGGCTTGTCGCAGCGGCGAACCAGTCCGGTTTTCTCCCAGGCTGAACCGGTGAAAACTTCAACTGCGGCGATAAAAATAACAATTCCGCCGACTATTTTAACCCAGTGGTGTTCCAGCATTATGATCCTTTTGTTTGCTTGTTTATAAAGCGAATATATGTGCCGGTAAGTAATTTTGCAAGCAACAAAAAACGCCGCGTTCTGCAGGCGAACGCGGCGTTTGTGTTTTGATTATTGATAATCAGTTGCCCGCCGGGCATTGCCGCAGGCAGGTTTCCAGTACGCAGGTACGGGATTTCATGATCGGGTCTTTGGCTTTGCAGGCCTCAGCCAGGGTTTCGATAGAAATCGGACCTTCCGGAGCTTTGACATTGGTGTTGTTGCCGATAAGCGCCGGTCCTTCCTCTGAACACAGACTGTAGCGTTTTGACCAGTCACAGCGGTGACGCGGAATTTGCGGATAATCGATTTGAGTAGCGCCGATCCTGATTCTGAATGAATCATCGTTCAATGCTTGCATTGGACATTTTTCGGCACAAATTTCACAATCTTGGCAGTATCCTGCAGCTTGGGCCAGGGTGTCGGTCGGCAGTTCGGCGTCAGTGACGATCACAATACAGCGTTGATGCGGACCGTGTTCAGCGGTCAGCAGCGCGCCGCTTTTGCCGATCTCGCCGAGTCCGGCCGCGACCGCTTCAAGTGCGCCGCTTCTGGCGTCAGGGTGTTTGCCGCGCGGGGTGTCGACTCTGGAGCCGATGCCCAGCATATTATCCGTAACCATAGTTTTATAGCCCATGTCCGACAGCATGCCGGCCAGTTCAACTGCTGCGAACCGAAGTTCAAAGGTGGTGCGGTATTGATGGAAGCCGTAACACCCGATCTGCATACTTTTTTCCAGTCCGGCATTTCGGAGCAGTTCATCCGGAAAATGCATGCCCAGGACAATAACAGACTTTGCGCCCTCGACGTAATCTTCCGGTTTACGCAGTTTAATGTCCTCCCGCGTTATTTTCGGAATAAACGCGCCGTGATAAGTCCTGCCGGCATTATCATCAATAATATTCCAGCCGAGCTCGTTTTCGTCAATATTTGCTTTGAGGTCTTCGTTGATCGCGTCAAATATACCCGCATCGGCCACTCCGAACATACTGACCAGATTCTTCTCAGCGAGGTTTTCCAGTTTGCTGCGCAGTCTTTTGCCGGTAAGCTTCTTCGGTTTATGGACTGCCTGAGCAATTGCCGGGGGAGTGGTGTCCAGCGGGGCGTCGGTAGTGATCGCTCCGACGACCTGATCACTGCCGAATTCAACGGTCGTGAACTTATCGTTGACAATTTCTCCGAGCGCGGTCATTGCCGCAAGCTGGTCGGTGGTAACTGTATTATTGTATCCGGCGGCAATATAGCCGCAGTCTTCGATCATCCGGCAAAGCCGCAGCATTATCTGATGGATTTTTTCCCGCGTATGAAACCCATATATCTCTTTGCCTTCCTGAATAATCTTATCGGCATTGAATTCAGGTGGAGTGTGAAACGCGAATGCGATTACGGTTTTTACCCCTGGAGCTTCTTTTAACGCGGTTTTGCCTGCTTCGGTTTCCGGTTGCAATGGCGCAACACTCACCAGATCGGCCCCGAAATGTACCGCCTTGGCCGCGATGTCGTCACGCAGTTTGCGCAGTGTCGGCATATTTTCCGGATAGCGTTTATTGATCCGGTTCTGAGCGATTAATTTGTCGGGACGCCCGAAACTTGGTTTATCGGACCGCAGATGCGGTGGCACGCAGACCTTCTGACAGACGCCGCGTTCATGTCCCCGTATGCCCTTTTTATCCAGTTCAGCGAGAATGACTTTTTCATCGATGTGGTCGACATCCTTAAGGGTATTTGAATTAAGGTCAAGGTTGAAGTGTTCGGCCCAGGCGCAGCGCCAGATATTCTTGTTCGCGTATTTAAAGGTCTTGCCGCCAATCTCAACAACATGCGGTTTCTGGGTATTGAAATCTTTGTTCATCGCCAGGCTGGGGCAATGCTTGATGCATTCCCCGCACATATCGCATAGTTGAGGCCCGTCATACATCGGCGTTGGTATAAGTTCCGCGTCTGTAACGATTGAAATGAAACGGCAGCGACTGCCGAATTCCGGCGTGATAGCCAGTCCGCACCAGCCGATCTCCGCCAGCCCCGCCGCGGTTGCGGCATGGATGTGCGATAAATCCGGGGCAAACAGGCTGGGTATACCTTCATACTCGCGATAACGCCAGATATTGGAACTGGCGACGGCGATCGCCTGGTAGCCGTTGTCATTCAGCATTCTGACTACGCGATAAGCGGTACGGTCCATCAGGCCGTTCTGGTCTTTCCAACCGCCGGGGCTGACGTCCTGCGGCTCCGGTTCTCCGCCCATTTCACACCAGGTGTCGGTGATGTGGATTGCGCCGACAACCACGGTCTTCGCTTCCGGCAGAATTGCCGGCGGACTCAGCAGATAAGGCGCGTTTTTCCAGCGTGAAACCGGCGCAAAGCCCACCATGTCCATGCCAAAGTTCAAGATTTCGGCTCGTACTTTTTCGGTTACTACCCGATCCATTTTTTGTTTCCTCGTTTAATTAAGGGTTATGCATACACTAATTATGTATGCATGCTATAATTTGATCAATCGGCTAAAATATTAGTTATTTTAGCGATGGATTCTTTCATTTCAGCGGCAATTAGCTGCTGTTGTTCACGGTCGCATCGAAATGCCGGGGCGTAGCATCCCAGTGATCCCAATAAATCGCCGTCACTTGAAAATACCGGGAACGCGAGGGCGTAAATACTGTTTTTTTCAGTGTCTTCGGCAAATCCCTGTTTAATGATAGCTGCTCTTTCCTTATCCGAGTCAGCCCAGACGCCGTTCTCGCTGATAATCTCTTCAAGTTGCTGTTCTCTGGCAAAGGCGGCAAGAATTTTTCCGGTCGGAAATGAATACATGTTTTTGTTTTCAACTACTGATTCATCCACCCGGATCGCTTGCCCGTCCGGTTGCATCCGCATTACCGGCATTCGCTTGCCGTTAACCAGAAGCGTCAGGACCAGAGCCTCGTTAATTACGGAACTTAATTTTTTTAGCTCGATCTGCAAATGGTTCCTGATTTTTTCATCCCGCATCAGATTGTCGTGGCGCATCCGACGGCATTTCCAACCGGCAATATATCTTGATTTCGCATTTTGAGCAATGTATCCGCAGGCGGCCATTGATTTCAGCAGATTGTGCGCTGTATTGACCGGCATTCCGAGTCTTTCGGCCAGAGCGGTCAATTCAAAACCGTTTCGGTCAATATCCTCAAACGCGATTATCGAAAGCAGATCCAACGCTTTCTTTACTGATTTTACCGGGACTTCTTTCATTTTGTATTTCCATATTATGGAATATCGTTTCTGTT
Organism: Victivallales bacterium; assembly: GCA_963678305.2. Classification (GTDB taxonomy): domain Bacteria; phylum Verrucomicrobiota; class Lentisphaeria; order Victivallales; family Victivallaceae. The sequence goes on along the minus strand of CAXXVV010000014.1, from coordinate 123,505 downwards.
ATATGGAATATACATGTTTCCATCAAAAAAATCAACGGCTAAAATAAAAAAACTCAATATTTTGTTACAATGCTGAGAGAATTGTGACGAACCGTTCAGGAGTCAACTCTGTGTTATAGGGATACTTGGAGCTATTGAGCAGTTTAGGACATTTTAATTTCAATTGTAAATAAACAGTACGTTTGACTGTAATTATTTTGTAAGTTGTTTGATTATATCTGCTTGCCTCTGATGTGGAAGGTCGCATTGGCGCTTTATGGAGTTGTTGTAATAACTATCTATTCAAGCATTTTGAGGTCTTGTTTAAATTTAACAGTGGGGCTTTGAGAATATTGGAAAAAATACGTGAATGTGCTATATTATAGATTCTGATTATAACAATTTAGATAGAGTTGAAAGATGCTGAATCCTTTAATTGAAAATGCCTATAAGGTGCTGGACGGAGAAAAGCTTTCCAAAGCCGAGGCTGTCGAGTTGAGTAAAATCGGCGGGGCGGATATTATGGACCTGCTGTCCCTGGCCAATAAAGTACGTCTGAAGTATGCCGGTGATTTTTTCACCTGTTCAATTTTGAATGCCAAAAGTGGAGTATGTTCCCAAAATTGTCGGTTTTGCGCCCAATCGGCCCATCACAATACCGGGGTTGACGAATATCCGCTGGTTACGGTGGAGGAAACGCTGGCGGCGGCGCGCAAAGTCTATGAATCCGGGGTCCGCTCCTTTGGAATTGTTACCAGCGGTTACGGTTACAGCGATGTCAATGAACCTGAATTTAAAAAGCTGTTGGAGATGCTTGATGCGGTTTATGCCGAGTTTCCCGACATGCGGCTGTGCGTATCAATCGGGATATTGAATCGGGAGACAGCGACCGAACTTGCGAAACATCATACCGGCCGTTATAATATGAATTTGCAGACTTCGCCAGAGCGTTATGCTGAACTTATTGCCGATACCCATTCCGTTGAAGATAAATTCCGGACGATGGATTATTTACGTGAACATGGGGTTGAATTGTGCTGCGGCGGGATTATTGGTCTTGGCGAAAACATGAAGGACCGGATCGATATGGCGATTGCGGTCAGCAAATATAAACCAGAAGGCATTCCGATCAACGTTCTGTTGCCGATTCCCGGTACTCCGCTGGAAAATATGGAGCGGATATCGGCTCGTGACGTGGCGGTGACTTTTGCGCTTGTAAGATTATTGAACCCGGGGGCGATGATAAAATTCGCCGCCGGTCGCGAAACAGCGATGAAAGATTTTCAGGGCCTCTTGATGTTGGCTGGTGCCAACGGAATTATGACTGGTGGATATCTGACTACTCGCGGTCGCTCAGTGGCTGAGGACGAGAGATTCCTTGATGAGTTGATGAACTTCTCTTCCTGAAAAAAAAGATCAAAACTATGAGCTTTATCAATTCACTTGAAAATGAACTGTCCCAACTCAAGTCTGGTGACCGCATGCGTTGTTTGCGGACTATTGAGCCGGATGGGAAATATGCTTTTTTTGAAGGTAAGCGTTTTCTGAATCTTTCAGGTAATGATTACCTTGGATTGGCCGCGGATAAATCCGAATATGCGGATTTTGCCGCCGATTTGCCGTTGATGACTTCTTCATCCTCCAGACTGCTGACCGGCTCTTCTCCGGCTCACGCTGAATTGGAGCAGCTTCTTACTGAACTTTATCACCGGCCTGCCTTGACCTTTAACAGTGGCTACCACGCCAATACCGGGATTCTGCCGGCGCTGGCCGGTCGCGGCGACCTGATCCTTTGCGACAAATTCAATCATGCCAGTATTATTGACGGAGTCCGGCTTTCAGGCGCTGAATATAAGCGTTTTCCCCACCTTGACGTGGACCGCTTGGAGCAAGTTCTGGAAGCTGAGCGCACCCAATATAATAATGTTTTTATTGTTACCGAATCGATATTCAGTATGGATGGCGACATCGCTGATATTGAGTCTCTGGTCGATCTGAAAAGACGTCACGACGCGGTTTTGATTGTGGATGAAGCGCACGGCATTGGTGTCCTCGGAGAAAACGGGTTGGGATTGTGTGAGTCGGCAGGACTGATTAATGAAGTCGATATAATAATCGGTACTTTCGGCAAAGCACTGGCTTCGATCGGAGCGTTTGCGATTACTTCTCCGGTAATCCGGGATTATCTGGTCAATCGGATGCGGACACTGATCTTTACCACCGCGTTGCCGCCGGCTTGTGCCGCCTGGTCCGCCAGAATGTTGAAAAAGGCGGTCGGTATGAAGTCAGAACGCCGACACCTTTATGATATATCCCGGCAGTTTCAGGACAAGCTGAGGCTCCGGAATATTGATACTTGCGGGGCGTCTCAGATTGTCCCGGCTATCCTCGGCCAGGACGAACTGGCGGTAAAAAAAGCTGCGGCATTGCGGGATGCCGGATACCTGGTTTTCCCGATCAGGCCTCCGACGGTTCCGCCGAATACCGCGCGTTTGCGTTTTTCGTTAAATGCGGCTATGTTATGGGAAGATATTAAACTAATACCAGGACTGATATGAAACACGTTTGGATTAATAATGAAGAAGCTTCAGAACTGTTGATTTTCTGCAATGGCTGGGGTATGGATGCCGCGACACTTTCAAATCTTGAAATCTCAGATGGTTTGGATGTATTAAATCTTTTCGATTATACCATACCGGATATTGACCTTGATATTGCCTGTCTGACCGCCGGCTATGATAAGGTTTCACTTGTTGCCTGGTCCCTTGGTGTTTGGGCCGCGGCTGAGTTGTTTTATGATTCAAGCATCAAGTTTGAGACCGCGACGGCGGTAGCCGGAACCCTTGAACCTTATTCGGATGATTACGGTATTCCAGTTCAGATTTTTGAAGCCTCGATGCGGCAGTGGAATTTCAATACTAGAAGAAAATTTGAACGTCGCATATATTTGCCGTTTGCCAATCAGGCAGGGATGCACTTCGTTTCCCCTGAACGCTATCCAGGTGATCAGTGTAATGAACTTATGGCTATTCGGGCCAGAATGGACGATGTTCAGGTAAACACTGGTTTATTTACCCATGCTCTGGTGTGTTGTAAGGACCGGATTATTCCCGGAAGGGCTCAGTTTGCTGCCTGGCGCGATGCCGGAGTTAAAATCATTGAAAGGCCCTGGCCGCATTATCCTTTTTATAACTTTGAATCATGGCGTGATCTACTGGATTTGATCGAAAAAAGTTGATATGAATCAAATATTAAACAAAGAACTGGTGCGGCAGCGATTTGCGCGCGGTCTTCACAGTTATGCTGAAAATGCTCGTATTCAGCGCGAGTGCGCGGAACGTTTGATCTTCGAACTATCGGCAGTAGCCGGAACCGACTATGACCGGATTTTTGAATTTGGAGCCGGGGCCGCGCTCCTGACTGAAATGATTGCCGAATCGCTGCATTACAAAAAACTGCTGGTCAATGACCTGGCTCCTGAGGCTTGCGAATATGTTACTGCCGCAGCTGAATGCGAATTTATTTCCGGAGATGTTGAACACCTTGACGCAGTGCCGTGTGATTTGGACCTGATCATCGGAAATGCCGCTTTTCAATGGTTGCAGGAACCGGCTGCCGCGTTACGCCGGTTTGCTGATCATTTGAAAATTGACGGGATTCTGGCGTTTTCAACCTTCGGTCCCCGTAATCTGGAAGAGATTGCCGATATTACCGGAGTAACCTTGAATTATTTACCTTCAGCCGAACTGAGAAAATTATTATGGGAAAATTTTGAGATACTTTGTTTTCATGAAAACGTTCATCATCTTGAGTTTGCTGACCCGAAGGCGGTGTTGAGGCACTTGAAGGACACAGGCGCAACCGGTGTTAACGGGCGGATTTGGACTAAATCAGCAATCAGAGATTTTGAAGAAAAATATCAAGATTCTTACCGGTACGGTACCGGGGTGCGTGTATCATACCATCCCGTGGTAGTCATAGCTAAACGCCTAAAGGATTGAAATGAGAACTGGAAAATTTCTGATAAGTGCGATAGATACCGATACCGGCAAAAGTGTTGTTACCGGGTTACTGGCACGTTATCTCAAAAGGCTTGGAAAAAACGTTATCACCTGCAAACCGGTTCAAACCGGATGCACCGGGATTGCCGAAGACATTTTAACTCATCGCAAATTAGCCGAAATGGAACTTTTGTCCGAAGACTGTAACGGGACCAGTTGTCCGTTTGTTTTTCCGGTTCCTGCTTCGCCGCATTTAGCTGCGGAGATAGCGGGTGCGCGTATCGATCCGAATAAACTGGATTTATGCCTTGAAGCGTTAAGTGATAAATACGAATATGTTCTGGTTGAGGGGGCAGGGGGCCTGATGGTTCCGCTTACCCGGGAACTATTATTTATTGACTGGGCAGCCGGACACAAAATGCCGCTTATTCTGGTTACTTCGTCACGTCTCGGCAGTATTAATCACACGTTGCTGTCATTAGAAGCGGCCAAGATGCGCAATATTGAGATTGCCGGAATCATCTACAATGCATTTCCGTGCGAAGAGCCGCACATTGCCACCGATTCATATAATGTGATATCCGCTTTAAGTTCTTCCCCGGTTATTCAATTACCGGAAATTCGTGGCAATGACATTCCGGATGTCGATTTTTCTGTTTTACTCGGTTAATCATTTATTTATGTTAAATTATTTGTTTATAGGTTCTTATGTTTTATTTATATTCCAACCGTCTGATAATTTGACAAACCCGCTTTCAGCGTATATATTATCACCAAACCAACCCAAAGGAGGACGAAATGGAAGCGCGAATGAAGGTCAAAGGCGCAGGCTGCTACTACCACCTGTATAATCGCATCGGCTGCATCAAAGGCGAACACCCGTTCTCCGACGCCGACAAAGAATACGGCTTCAAACTATTGAGATATCTTTGCGACTATTTTTTGATCGAGGTTATCTCCGCAGCCTGGATGGGCAACCATTTTCACCTCGTGGTCTACGCTCCCGGCCCCGACGAATTGCCGCCGCTCGAGGTCATCGTCAAACGCCACAACAGCTACTACAAAGCAATGAAAAAGATCTTCAAATTCGGCCCGCGAACCCCGGTCATCAGTCTCGAAAATAAAACGCAATGCCAGGAAATCGCCCTCAAAATGATCGATATCAGCCGCTTTATGTCGGCCTGCCAACGCCAATTCACCTGCGTATATAATGAGACCCGCAACCGCACCGGACAACTCTGGGGCGGGCGTTTCAAAAGCGTGATTCTCGAGCGCGTAAACGCCTTGGCCGCCTGCGTGACCTACGTCGAACTCAACCCGGTCCGGGCCGGCCTGAAAAACTCCCCGGCGGATTACAATTTCACCACCTGGGGACGCTATTGCAGAAGCGGCAAACACATGTTTTACGAGAATTTTGTCAAACACATGAAGCCGAACATCACCACCGGTGACACCTCGCAATGGACTGATGCCGAACTGTTTGCATTCTTCCGTGGCGAACTGGCCCGCATCATCACCGCGGAAACCGGCGCCTCGAGCGAAGAGATCTACGCCGCGCGCGACAAAGCCCGCCAAAAAGAATCGATGCACGTACGCTTCCTGCGTCGTACCCGACACTTTACTGAAGGGGCGATTTTAGGTTCAAAACAATTCATCCGCCAAACCGGAAGCCAATTTGACGATCCAGTTCGAATCCATAAAAAACACCTCTCCCGAGGCCTCAGCCCCTCCGGAATATTATATTGCTTCAGGATACTCTAAAATTCTTTTAAGGAACTTGGATGGTTTATTCCGTCGATAGTTGCGCAGCCCATTCACCGATGGGATGGGCTTTGTCTCCGGTCGGGCCGATGTAGATATATTGGTCGATCGAACGTTTTTCAGTATCCCAGTTGCCGTAACTGCCGTTCATGTAATAATTGTTTTTATCATAGACGTAAATAAAAGGCCTTTGTTTGCCAAAGCAAATAATGCCGAAGGCGTCTTTTTCATTGAATGCGGCGATCCAACGGTAACCTTTGCGCCAATTGGTTGGTGCCAAGTTGCGTTTAACCTCGTCGAAACTGCCGGAACGGAATGGTTCGGCCAGGGAGAAATTGGGGAAAACTCGCTGCGTCTCCTTGCCTTTACGTAAAAAAGGCTGCCACTGGTTGAGTCTTACCAACAGCCATTTGAACGCCGGGCGCTGGTCAAGATCGGCTTGAATCCTGACAACTGGTTTGCCTGCGTAAAATAAGGCTTTGAACTCTGTTTTGACATCGTACGATTTACTTTTGAATGCTGCGTTGACTGTTAAGGTGGCACTATTGCCGTCGTGACTTTTGACCATTTTGAATGAATGCCCGCGTCCCAGGAGATTCAATGGTTTACTTCCCTTAACCTGAAGGAAATTGGTTGCGAGGCTGCCTTTGATCAGGGTACCGCCATGCTTGAATAGAATCTCAGAAAAATAGACGTAGAGCTTGTCAAACGTGATTTTGTAATAGGCGTTTTCAATTATTAAAAAACGTTTTGAGTCATTGACAATCAATTTGTCATTCGGAATACCTGGTTTTTTCTTGGGGACGTTTTTCCTGTCCATAGTCTGTCCGAATGTCCCGACTTTAAGCGCGGCAGAAGGACTGAAGTTTAATTTCCGGTTACCGATATAAATAACCAGAGCCCGGTCATTCGGAGGCAGCGTTGCGGTAATCTTATTTATTCCTTGTTTGAGACTGGCTATAACCTGGCCGGTACGCATATTGATCGCTTTACATGCAGTTGATACATTGACTGTGAAAGTTGCCGGAGTATTACCGGACTGGTAGTATTCACTGATTAGAATGAGTTTTTCGGAGGGCGTTTCAAGTCCACATAGCTTGACTTTAGGATTTGATGATTTTAAGGAGTTCATGACTTTGCCGTCCATAATCACATCTTCAACCGGAACCAGCATCCGCATTGTTTCGGCAATCTCTTTTAAGTCCAGAGCATCGCAACCCGCCCAGGTGAAAAGAGTAAAACCGCCCGCGCCGTTAAGGAAGTTTTCCAGCAGGCAGTAGCGGAACTCTTCCGGTTTGCACTCGGAGTTCACATCATAACCGGCGCTGAGCCAGGAAACTATATTTGGCTGTTTTGTGAATGCTCTGACTTGTTTGACTTTTTCCGCAACAGCCAGAGCGTCACCGGCTGAATAGGCGCTGGGCTGGGCGATTGTCAGGATGTTTTTATTCATCAACTGTTTCAGGTTAAGGAAATGCGAATAAAGGATTTGCGAGGGCAGTGCGCCGTAGGTTCCAAGCTGATAGTTGCCAATGAGCTCGGGGGCCTGTTTGAGTTTTTGCTTAAACAAATCGGCGAGGCCGCCATACATCTGATTGCCGAGATGAGCGTGATACATCTGCCAAATATTAACGTATTTCGGGTAATCCTCGCTGTGCTTCATGAATACAGTCGGATCAAGATATTTTACCTCCGGATATTTATCCGCAATGAATTTTTTGAATCCTTTGATACAGCGTGGACAGAAACAGTAATCAGCTCCGCCCCAGAACTCACAGTCGAGCCAGAGTTTGTTGACGCCATATTGAGCGTAGAATGTGGCGCGGTCAATCTCATTTTTATAGACGTTGCCGCGGAATGACGGACATATCCATTTAGTGGATGCTTTGCCGAACAGACTGACAGCCCGGGCGTTCTCATCCTTTGCCAGATCGGTGCGCATGAAACCGCCGAACGGCGAATAATTAGACGCGAACTGCAGCCCGTTTTGATTTGCCAAAGCAACTGCTTTTTTTGCAATTTCAGGATTCTTGTGATCATAGCTGGTTGAACATACGGTATTGACGCCAAGGTACTTCATGGTACGATGAAAATCGGGCCAGATCAGATGAACCTTGTCAGACATCCAGCCGAGGTTGGAGGTCAGGCGTTTGGGAACTGGAGCTTGCTCGATCGCGATAACCGAAAATGGCAGGGTTTGTTTTGGCTGTTTTCCGTTTTCCCATTCAGCGTAATAGAATATTTTTCCGGTCATGTCCGGTTTGAGCTTTGTACGGGTGAAAAATATCAAATTCCGATAAACGTTTTTTACTTTATACCGGATATATGGTTTGCCGTTGAGATTTATTTGTTCTTTCGAGCAGGATTTTAGCGCTGAGAATGAGTCCATCGGGTTGACCAGTTCGATGTTTGCCGGAGCTTCTACGGTCAATCCTACTTTTTTTCCCTTTCCCAGTTTATTAAGAATTTTAAACTGAATGAACGAGACAATATCCGGGCTGACGTAGGTTAGTTTTTTATCCTTGAAAGCTTTTGCGTAGGAGGACCCGGCGTTTTTAACCGCCAGTGTTGTATACTGCCTGGCGTCCTTTGATGTGGCCGGTTTGCAGTTTGGCCGAAGCCGAAATGTTATGAACCAGAGAAGCAACGATTACCTTTAATTGACTCATTCCAGCCGGGAGTGCGACCGGGATTGAGACAACATTACCGGCGACAGCGTTAATTTTTTGTTCCAACAGTTTTTTATTGTTTGATAGAACGGCCAGCTTGATTTTTCCCAAGGTTACGGCGGATACGAATTTCAGGACGCTTTTGCCGTTTTCGCTAGTGAAACCTCCGGCATATTCCGGTCCGGCAAAATGGCAGCTTTTCAGGCCTGATACCGGCATATAGTACATTCTGGTCTTCCAGATTGCATCGGCCGCGAAACGTTTTTTATTGAAAAGAGGTTCGATTGTCGCATACTGTTCGTTGCCCAGCCAGAAAAAAAGTTCATGGAGCTTATCCGGATCATTCACCATGATTATGCCGGTTGCCGGTTTCGGAGAGATCAATGCGCCCCAGGGTTCGCTCAGGCCGCCGACAAAGTTATTGGCCCCTCCTGTTTTCGGAGGAGAGGTTTCTTTGCAGAACAGGCCGGTGCTGGTTTGACAAAAGGCATAGCTTTTAGCTTGCGGCAGTTTGAAAAGATTATGGACAAAAGGAGAAAATTCACCGGTTGACGCATGTGCCTTGATCATATAATCATAGATCAGACGTTTTTCGCTTTTATTCAGAGAATAGGTTTTGATAAATTCAAAGCCTTTTGTTTTATAGCGCCGGTCTTTGGCAAGGTAAGTTGCGCGAATTGCTATCGTATTGCCGTCATTTTTGATTACGTTTAACTTGTAATCGCTTTCTTCCGGATCATGGTTTCTCAGGTTCTCATATATCCGGGCTTTGCCCAAACCGCTGACGCCTCCTTCCGAGGCGGCATAGTTTTGTTTTGACTCGAGATCCTGCAAAAGGGTGATCATAGCGCCTTTTGAAGAAATTCTGAACTTTAGCAGTCCATTGGAGACAGTCATTGTGTTGCTGTCTTTCTGCAATTGCAGCGTTCCCGCAGCGGCGGAAAATGCTATTGCCGGAGCTAAAATTGCCAATAATACTTTTTTCCCTCTCATTTTCATCCTCTTTTCAGTTTTATTTCAACACTATGGATTGCTTCTGCCAATTTGCGATTACGGAAAGCTTTCAGCGTGTCTTTTTCGCCGATAAAGCACCATTTACAGTCATTCCGGATGATATATTCAGGAGTGATTACCTCTCCGGAAGTATTGATTACTTCAGTCGGAATAAAATGTCCTGCAGCATTATTGGCTTCTACATAAGCGATTCCCTGTCCGCCATAGCCTTTGCATTCAATTTTAAACGCTTCCGGCACAAGGTTCTTATCAATCGGGATAAACAAGTTCCAGAAGGGATCGGCTTCCATGCACTTGAAAGTGCCGGTTTTGACCTCCTGCCATTGTCCGTTATATTTCAGGCTGAGGCGGGAGTGTTCTGCCGAGTATAGGTCAGGCAGGCAAAAACGAACCATCAGTACGCCGTGTTTATCGGCAATTTCAGGAAGCTTTTTTGCCAGATCGATATTGTGCCGGTACATGCTGTCATAGTTGCACGGGGATATTCCTTGCCGTAATATGCCCCATTCATTGATGCGTTGCCGGCGCAGCCGCTCAAAGCCGGCGATGACCGCGTCAAGTTCTGATTTAACATTGCCGCTATCGAGTATAGGATCGAATAACTGAAGCGCGGCTTTGTGCAGCTGGAATTTTATCAGGTGGAAGTCAAGGGATAGCAGCATATCAGATATGATTTCCCGACCGGATCCGGTTTTAACGTCAGGCAGTGATTTCTCAAGCGCGGTTTTAAGCAGGCTGCGGTTTTGATCTTCACCGTAATCCAACCCGAAAAACGGTACCGCCAGAAGCGCGTCCAGAGTCAGCAAACCTTCTTTGAGCAACTTTTGTTCGCTAAATGCTTGAACTGCATTTACCAGAAGTTTATCTTCACAGCCGAAGAGGTCTTTGACGATTCCGGTAAATATATTCTGATCCTTGTTTGGGGCATAAGAGCAAAGCCGTCCGCCGTAGATAAAGGCAGGAAGCGACTTTGACCTGAAACTGTTTTTTTTCTCCCATGAAGTCACCAGCATTCCCCACGGCGCATACGGTTTGGCGTATTCATGGATAGTTCGAATATTGGCGGTTGAATAGTCGGCCGGGCCGATGACTGTTTCAAAACCGAGTCGATTGTATTCGGCCAACTTGTGTTCACAACTGAGATTGTCGAAATGTCCCTTGATAAAACGGACATCCATCTGATATTGCCAGCAGACCATAATCACATCGCGGGGGACTTCCGGCAAAATGTCGGAATAGTATTCGAACATATCGTCCCACATCATAACCCGGCGTCCCAGTTTGCCGGCGACAACCTCGTGGCAGAAGTTGACGACATCCAGAAACAACTGTTGTTCGCCGCGGAAATTCCGGGCAACTGGACCGCACTTATCGCAATAACCGATATCCCAGGCCTCATCCAGGCCGACGTGAATATATTTACCCGGAAATATCTCTGATATTTCAGTTATATATTTTTCGAGGAAATTTCTGGTTGCCGGTTGTGAAGGACAAAACACCATCTTCTCGTTTTTCCAAAAACGTCCTTCCCTGTCGTCGCGCAGTTCGGCGGTTTCAGTCATTGCTTCATATTTCAAAAACAACTCAGCGTGTCCGAGGCATGACAATCCGGGGACAATGTCAATTTTTTTGTTCGCGGCATAATCGATCAGTTCGCGCATTTCCTCCGGGGTATAGCACTCATTGTCAGCCGGGTAGGGGAATGATTCGGTTCGCACTCTGCCTTCGAGGTAGAGGAATAAAGTGTTGTAACCATTTTTTGCGATGATGTCAATGAATTTCTTTATTTCCGGCAGCGGCTCCATTTGCCGGGCCAGGTCCATTTGTACCGCGCGAAAAGCGTATGGGGATGTCATAGGAAACTGTTCTCCACTTGAAAAGTTTTTATTGTTTATTGATATGGGTTGTAGCCGTAAGTAACGGACCAGTCATCTCGTCCGGGATAAGGAAACCAGGCCCGATTGGTCAAACAGCAGTTCCAGGGATAGCCAACCGGATGGCCGATGTAGAGCAGATGCTGTTTTTCCGGTGCGCCATGCCCGTCCAGGTAAAGCGTATTTGCGGTCATCAAATGCCTGAAACAGACGTAAGCCTGGCTGTCCAGGATGTATCTGCCGCGGGAACGGTATTCCTCGGTCGACGGACTATACCATGATTCCGCGATTACCATTTGTTTGGATGGCTCTTTGATCTGGGTGTTTTTTACCGGCGCAAGCGGTCTCGGCACCCCGTACATAGCGGTCGAGGATGCGTAATTGTCGGCTCCGAATAACATGCTGTTGTAACCGTAGCCGATATAGAACCTGGAACCGTTGACATTATCAATCAAAGAAGGGCATGAAAAAGCGCTTTTTAGTGGTAACAATTTGCCGGTCAGACTGCCCCATTCGGCATCAGTTTGCGGAATCCCGATATACGGGGCGACCATGTTATTCCATAAATAGTAATCACTGCCGTTTTTCCATGAGGCCGGAGGCATATAACCGGAGTTGTCCAGATTGTAATTCTGCATAGCCAGTCCCAGCTGTTTAATGTTGGACAGGCATTTAATGCGCTTTGCAGTACTTCTGGCCCGACCGAGGGCTGGTAGAAGCATACTGGCCAAAATTGCGATGATTGCTATTACGACAAGCAGTTCGATAAGTGTAAATTTGTTTCTTTTCAATTTCACTCTCCTTAATATTAATTTTAGAAATTACCTTAATATATAAAAACATTTTCATCAGCATTCCGATACTGAGAAAAGTCCTCGTCTAAAAACGGATTGGCAGTTCGGCCGGCGCCTTTCATGGTTGATTCGCGTTCAATCAATGTGGAATTGTAAACTTTTTCGCCGGGACTGAATTCCTCCTGGCTGAAAATCCTCACAGCCTCCGCGCCCAATTCCGCGGCGGAGTAGGTCAGGGAAGTAATCGGAATCGGAGAATTAAAGAACTCCCGACGGTCACTTAAACCGGCGACCGCAACATCGTCAGGGCATTTTAAGCCGAGAATATCAAGGGCGGGAAACACTAGTGATGCATATTCAGACGACGGAAGGATAACCGCATCAAATTTTCTTTTTTTATATGTATCAACAAACAAATCTACAGTTTGCCGGGGATTTCTGAATAATGTATAATTGATTTTGGGTATCAACTCAGGGAAAAAATTCAACTGATTCCGAGCCAGTCCTGACATATAGCCTTGTGCCCTGGGATCCGGACTTATAAATTCATCATCTACCTCGAAGCCCAATATATTGTGTCTCCCGATTTTGACAAAATAGTCTATCAGCGATGCCGTGTCCTCTCGAACGTCGTGCGTCAACAGATACCAGTTTTTAAAATAATTAGCGAAATCCGGATTGGTTATCTGGTGATTTACATAAACTACGTTACATCCACTTTCAGCGATAGCCGGAAACACCGAATACCACCACTGGGCAACAATGAAGACATTGTCATCTTTGTTTAGTGCGCGGAATTGTTCAGGACGCAGGCTGCCGGGTTTGTGGTCAGGAGTGCATATCATGGTTTCAACGTGCGTTCCATTACGATGAGCCTCCGCCACTGATCCGGATAGAAACCGGCGGATAATCCTGGCACTGACATCAGTGTTTGTCAAACATCCCGGCCCAGGCAGCAGAAACTTGATTGCTTTGCCTGCCTTGATTTGTTTTTTGACGAAAGTTCCCTTGCCCTGAATCCGATACAATATACCTTCGCTTACCAGACTGTTTAACGCTTGACTGACAGTCATACGGGCAAGAGAATATTTTTTACAGATCATATTTTCACTCGGCATCTTAGTATCCGGCTCGAGTTTTGTCGCCAGGCGGCGCAGACCGGCTACCAGTTGCTGGTGAATTGAGTTAGTTCCATTCTTTTTTACTGCGAATTCAAGCATTTTTTATTCTCTGTAAAAGTTGTCTAGTCAACTTTATAAAGATAAATGATAAAACATTAATTGTCAACAGGCACTTTAAAATATCTGGCAAATTTTAATCCGTAAGACGGATGACTGCTAATAATAATATATTACCATGTAGTTTTATTACTTACTTTCTAAAAAAGGTATTGTTGTAATTTTATGAACATGAAATGATGTCTTTTATGGGAATGGGGTAAATGGTGATTAAGAGCCTTTTGGGTTCCTTTAAATTTTATCATTACTGATCATGGAGACTTTTTTTAAAAAAACACTGGAACGATTAAATTTGAGTGCTAGATTATTTCAACAAAAGCATAAGTTTATTTTAAGTAATTCCCGGAATATATTTAAAGCCATGGATATTTCAAATTTCTGGTACGCCGTTCTTTTGACTTCATTCGCCGGATTATCCACCGGTATCGGCAGTCTTGTTGCGTTCTTTGCGGACCGAACAAATACCAAATTTCTATCGCTGTCACTTGGTTTCTCGGCCGGTGTAATGGTATATATTTCTTTCGTGGAACTTTTTAATCATGCTAACAATACCCTTAAAGAGACTCTCGGAAACAGACCCGGTGCCTGGGTGGCGGTCGCTGCTTTTTTTGCCGGTTTCGGACTGGTCGGGCTGATAGACAAGCTGGTACCCGACTACGAAAATCCACATGAAATGCATAAAGTGGAGGAATTGGAGAACCGCTCTATGGCACGACGTTTTAATAAACTCTACCGGGTTGGTATATTGACTGCCCTGGCAATAAGTATTCATAATTTTCCGGAAGGACTTGTGACCTTTTTCGGGACGTTGTCAGATGTGAAAATGGGGATGGTTATTGCTACCGCAATCGCGATTCACAATATTCCTGAGGGTATTGCGGTGGCGGTTCCGGTTTATTATTCAACCGGAAGCTGGAAAAAGACTTTCGTTTTATCGTTCCTGTCCGGGCTGGCCGAACCCGTGGGCGGAATTGTCGGCTATCTGATCCTGATGCCGTTCATCAACCAAACGGTTATCGGAATTGTCTTTGCGCTGGTATCGGGAATTATGGTTTTTATTTCTCTTGACAGTCTGCTGCCGTCAGCCGAAAAATACGGTAATCATCACCTCTCGATCTGGGGAATGGTTGCCGGAATGGTTGTTATGGCAGTGAGTCTGTTGCTTTTTCAATAAAACAAACTTGGATTGTCCTTAAAATTGATTCGCCATCGCCTTTTTTCATAATCTCTGCAGAGATGACAATTTATTTGAAAAAAGTTAGGATTTTGATTTGAAAAATCCCGAAAAAAGAGTAATGTTAAAGTCCAGTCTGATGTAACTTCTCTAACACAGATCAACGTTCGTGAAACTGATTTTTGCGCATTGCTTTTATAATGCCCTGTTTGGTTCAAAACGGAAGTTTTTAATTTGAGAAATCCCTGTAATAATATGGGGGAATTGTGTATTTGTTCGCATTGAGCATGAGAAAAAAATCGATAGTTTGCAGTTTCTGGAAAAGCGAGATTTTCCTGGTAGGAGATTGCAACATGAAATCACCAATCAAAAGAATTAAATAGAGGCAGGTATGACCAAACACATTTTTATTACAGGCGGAGTTGTTTCATCATTGGGCAAGGGCATTACGGCGGCATCACTTGCTATGTTGCTTAAACAGCGCGGTTACAGCGTTGAAATGCAGAAAATGGACCCTTATATAAATGTCGATCCGGGGACCATGTCACCGTATCAGCACGGGGAAGTATACGTAACTGACGATAAGGCGGAAACGGACCTTGACCTGGGCCATTACGAACGTTTTGCCGAAGTTACCTGTTCTCAAGCGTCAAACTACACAACCGGGCGTATCTACCGCAATGTGATTGATCGAGAACGCGCCGGAGATTATCTAGGTGGAACTGTACAGGTTATTCCGCACATTACGAATGAGATCAAAGACGCAATCCGCAGTCTGCAAAGTCCTGAAGTTGATATTGTCATAACCGAGATCGGCGGAACAGCCGGTGACATCGAGTCACTGCCTTTTCTTGAGGCTATTCGTCAATTTTACCAGGAATGCGGCCGCGGTAACGCGGTGTTTATTCACTTGACGTTGCTGCCTTATCTGAGAGCCGCCGGTGAACTCAAAACCAAACCTTCCCAGCAGTCTGTGGGGATTTTACGCAATATCGGTATCATTCCTGATTTCCTGGTTTGTCGAACCGAAGTTCCGATGGAAGATGATCATTTCCGCAAACTGGCGTTGTTTTGTAACGTCAATCAGCGTTATGTGATCGAGGAGCGTGACGTGGCTAATTCAATTTATGAAGTGCCGAATGAGTTGGCGGCGCAGCAGCTTGATGTTCTGGTACTGGAAGCTCTGGGCATGCCGGCAAATGAGCTTGACCTGACTGAATGGAACAAAATGCTGGCTGTTGTGCTGGATAAGAGTCTGCCGGAAGTGACTATCGCGGTTGTCGGTAAATATATCAGTTTGAAAGATGCTTACAAAAGCATTTATGAGGCGCTGGATCATGGGGGGATCGCTAATCGCGTCAAAGTTAAGATCAGGATGGTTGAATCTCAGGACTTTGAAGATGAAGAAGGCTTCGGCATGCTTGAAGGCGTGGACGGTATTCTGGTGCCGGGCGGCTTTGGCGACCGGGGTATCC
Organism: Victivallales bacterium; assembly: GCA_963678305.2. Lineage (GTDB taxonomy): Bacteria > Verrucomicrobiota > Lentisphaeria > Victivallales > Victivallaceae. Next base: position 107,526 of record CAXXVV010000014.1, on the reverse strand, counting down.
CCGGAAAGCTCAAAGCAATCCAGTATGCGCGTGAAAACAATATTCCATTCTTCGGGATTTGTCTGGGAATGCAGTGTGCGGTAATTGAATTCTCCCGCAATGTTCTGGGATTGGCAGACGCCAACAGTTATGAATTTGACGAATCAAGCAAGGATCCGGTAATCGCATTGATGGATGAACAGAAAAAGATCACCAATAAAGGTGGAACAATGCGTCTGGGAGCATGGAAATGTGTATTGAAAGAAGGTACTAAAGCGGCAAAAGCCTATGGCTGCACCAGAATTTCGGAGCGTCATCGCCACCGCTATGAATTTAATAATGACTATCGCGACCGGATTGAAGAAAACGGCCTGATGATTGTGGGGACATCTCCGGATGGCAGACTGGTTGAAATGGTTGAGCTTAAAGATCATAAGTGGTTTGTTGCGGGACAGTTTCACCCCGAATTCAAATCACGTCCGATGCATGCTCATCCCCTTTTCCGTGATTTTATAAAAGCGGCGATGGAAAAATAAGATTTCTGGGCTAAATTATAAGGATTTGCCAATTTTAGAAAATTTTAATAAAATCGGGACATTTTATGCCAAAACGGACTGACATCAAGAAAATTATGCTCATCGGCTCAGGGCCTATCGTCATCGGTCAGGCGTGCGAATTTGACTATTCCGGCACCCAGGCTTGTAAAGCTCTTAAAGAAGAAGGATTTGAAATAGTCCTTGTCAACAGCAACCCCGCGACTATCATGACCGACCCCGGTTTTGCCGATCGCACTTACATCGAACCTTTGAACAAGGATATCCTGCACGAGATCATCCGCCGTGAGCGCCCAGACGCTATTCTGCCGACCCTTGGCGGGCAGACGGCTTTAAACCTGGCGATCGAGCTTGCCGACAGCGGCATTTTGCGGCGCTACAAAGTTGAAATGCTTGGTGCTGATTCCGATACCATCCGGCGGGCGGAAGACCGTGATCTCTTCAAAGGTGCGATGAACAAAATCGGACTTGAAATGGCTCGCAGTTTTTCCGCTCACTCCATGGCCGATGCGTTGCGGGCAGCTGATGAGATTGGTTCTTTTCCGTTGGTTATTCGTCCCGGCTTTACCCTTGGCGGAACCGGCGGCGGTATTGCGTATAATATCGATGAATTTAAAGATATCGTGGCCCGGGGGCTGGATGCCAGCAGAAATGATGAAGTCCTGATTGAAGAATCGTTGCTTGGCTGGAAAGAATTTGAAATGGAGGTCATGCGGGATAAGAATGATAACGCGGTGATCGTCTGTTCCATTGAAAACCTTGACCCGATGGGCGTGCATACCGGTGACAGTATCACTGTTGCTCCGGCTCAGACCCTGACTGACCGTGAATATCAGATTATGCGTGACGCCTCACTGGCGGTTCTCCGGGTTATCGGGGTTGAAACCGGCGGTTCCAATGTTCAGTTCGCGATTAATCCGGATAACGGCCGGATGGTGATCATCGAGATGAATCCCCGTGTTTCCCGTTCTTCCGCCCTGGCATCTAAAGCGACCGGCTTTCCGATCGCCAAGATCGCGGCTAAACTCGCGGTTGGTTATACTCTCGATGAAATCTGTAACGATATCACCCGGGAGACTCCGGCGTGTTTTGAGCCGAGTATTGACTATGTAGTTACCAAAGTTCCGCGTTTCGCGTTTGAGAAATTCCCGTCGGCCGACAGCACTCTGACAACCCAGATGAAGTCGGTTGGAGAGGCCATGAGTATCGGCAAGACCTTCAAACAGTCCCTGCAGAAAGCTTTACGCTCTCTGGAAATCGGGCGTTTCGGTTTCGGAGCTGATGGCAAGGACGGCGCTTTTGAAGCGATGTCTGATGAAGAACTTACGGCCGAGATGAAGCGGCCTAACGCGATGCGTGTTTTTGTGATCCATGAAGCGTTTCGCCGCGGTTGGACGGTTGAACAGATTTTTGAATTGACCAGTATTGACCGCTGGTTCCTGCGACCGATGCATGAGCTGGCGATGTATGAAGATGAAATTCGTTCCTATGAGTCGTTGGAAAACCTGGCAAAAGACCGGGCAATGATGCTGCAGATCAAGGAATTCGGATATTCCGACCGTCAGATCGCTTATTTATTAAATTCCACAGAGCTTGAAGTGCTGGAATTACGCCGGAAACTGAATGTTATGCCGGTCTACGCTCTGGTAGATACCTGTGCTGCTGAATTCGAAGCTTATACGCCTTATTATTATTCCACTTACGGTGACCGTGACGAGTGCAAAAAGACCGATAAAAAGAAAGTTATGATTCTTGGCGGCGGTCCCAACCGAATCGGCCAGGGAATCGAATTTGACTATTGCTGCGTGCATGCTTCTTTCGCGCTGCGCGAAGCCGGGTTTGAAACGATCATGGTCAACAGTAACCCGGAAACGGTTAGTACTGACTACGATACCAGTGACAAACTTTACTTTGAACCGCTTACTTTTGAAGATGTGCTGCATATTTACGAGCGTGAAAATTGTTTCGGTGTTATTGTGCAGTTCGGTGGTCAGACTCCGCTTAATCTGGCCAAGAGTCTGGAAGCGGCCGGAGTCAACATCATCGGTACCAGCCCGAGTAATATCGAAGCGGCGGAGGACCGTGACTTCTTCAAACAACTGGCGGAAAAACTTAACATCAAGCAGCCGCCGAACGGTATTGTCACTAATGTTGAGGATGCGGTGAAGGTTGCTGATAAAATCGGTTATCCGGTTTTGATGCGTCCGTCGTTCGTACTTGGCGGTCGTGCCATGGTGATTGTCTATAAGGAAAAATATTTGCGTAAATATATGGAAGAGGCGGTGGTCGCTTCTTCTGAGCGTCCGGTGCTGATTGACCGCTTCCTGGAAGATGCTATCGAACTTGATGTCGACTGCATCAGTGACGGCGAGACTTCGGTAATCGGGTCGATCATGGAACACGTTGAACTGGCCGGTATCCACTCCGGTGACAGTGCCTGTACTATTCCTACCTCTAGTCTTTCCGCGGATATTCTGCAAAAGGTGCGGGAGCATTCCTTCGCTTTGGCTGAAGAACTCGGAGTCTGCGGCCTGATGAATATTCAGTTCGCGGTCCAGGACGACGAAGTCTATATTCTGGAAGTTAATCCCCGCGCTTCACGTACCGTGCCGTTTGTCAGTAAAGCCATCGGAGTGCCTTTGGCGAAACTGGCCTCTCTGGTTATGACCGGTTCGAGACTTAAGGACATTGGTTTTACTGAAGAGGTAATTCCTGATTACACCGTGGTCAAGGAAGCCGTATTCCCGTTTGTTCGTTTCCCGGGTATCGATATTATTCTGAGTCCGGAAATGAAATCAACCGGTGAAGTCATGGGTATTGACGATTCTCCGGGTATGGCCTATTTGAAAAGCCAGGTTGCGGCGGGAAATAATTTGCCGACCGGCGGTAATGTATTTCTTGGTGTTCGTGACATCGACAAAGATTCTATCGCCCCGCTGGCAGAGAAACTGATCGATCTTGGATTTACGATTTATGCAACTCGCGGGACTGCTACCGTCCTGTGTGAAGCGGGCATTAAATGCAACGCCATTTTCCGTATCTCGCGCGGTCGTCCGAACTTACTGGATATGATGAATGATGAGAATATCAGTTGGATCATCAATACTCCGGAGCCGGGTGCGGAAGCCAAAGTTGATGAAATCCAGATGCGGGCCAGGGCGGTTGCGCTCGGTGTGCCGATAACTACTACTTTGAGCGGGTTGTCTGCCGCGATTGACGGCTTGGTTGCCATGAGAGAATTCGGGGCGACTGAAATCTGTTCAATTCAGGAATATCATCGTCATGCTCCACATCTGAATATCTGATTTCAGGAGCAAAAATCATACTTAATAAAAAGCCGCTATTTTGCGGCTTTTTATATTTATAAATACAGATTTTTCGATAATATATTTGCTTTTATCAGAAGCAAAGAGCATATTGTATATGAATATTGTCATTGTAGATGGAAGTTTGATCTGTTAAATACAGCGTTTTTTCCGCTGTAAGTCAAGCATTAAATGAGTGAATACTGGAGAGTATGGTGAATGGTATTGATGACAGCAAGCCGGTTGAAATAGCTGATAAAATCTGGTGGGTTGGATTTGCCGATTACGAAGCGGGTTTTTCCAATAATCCGTATTTGATGCTTGACGAAGGCGAAGGGATTTTATTTGATCCTGGTCCGGGACATCCTATTTTCCGCGATATGATTATGGGGAAAATCAGGCAGATCATTAACCCGGAAAAAATCAAATATATTATTGTTCACCATCAGGACCCTGATTTATGTGGTCTGATTCCGTTCATTGAAAATATCCTGCATCCGGACGTGACAATCCTCTGTCATCCCAGAGCTGCTTTGTTTATCCCGTATTACGGTACCAGAAAAGGAATCATGTCTATTTGTGACGAAGATATTCTGGAACTCAAATCAGGGCGTCGAATTCAATTTTTCCATATCCCGTATATGCATTTCCCCGGAAACATGTTCAGTTATGATATTGCGACGTCGACGTTGTTTTCTTCGGATATATTTGGTTGTTTCAACCAGAATTGGCGTTTGTACAGCGATGACTCCTATATTGAACCGGCCAGGAAATTTATCGAATACTATGTCGGAAACCGCAGTTCGCTGCTATATGCCTATGACAGACTTAAAAGCCTTAACATTGACCGGATCTGCCCCCAGCATGGTGCTATTATTAAAGATGATATCGATAAATTTGTGAATCTGCTGATAACCACAAAGCCTGGCGGATTGCTGCGCGAGTTGAAACACAAACCCGGTCCGGAACAGTTGAAAGAAATTGTTGATGTGGTAAGAGATAAGCTGTCAGAGCTTTTGCATAAAGATATTCGGGCGGACAGCCTGAATGAGTTGATGGAAATAGCCGGAGACGAAGGTCCGGATATGGTGTCGCTGCTGATCGATGCGGTTGTGGTTAAGTCAGCTCTTATGGGAGTCACCAACCCGCTCACTTGCGGTCAGGTTCACAAAGCCGAAAATGTGCGTCAGTCAAACGGGGCTAAACTTTTGGATGCTTTGCATCAGAGATATCTTCGGCGGCAATATGGAATAATGTCTGATACAGGTTCTCTTAAAGCTATTTTAGGGCAGGGGCTTAATTCATTTGAAACCAATGCGGTAGTGATGTTTATTGACATTCGCGGTTTTACCAAATGGAGTTCAGATAAGCATCCGGATGAGATAATGAGCCTTTTGAGCGTTCAACACGGTTTTGTCGCGAAAATTATCAATTCCAATGGCGGCAGGGTCAATAAGATATTCGGAGATGGTATGCTTGCCTACTTCAAAGATGATTATATTGATCAAAGCATCAGGATAGCCAATGAAATTCATCGGGAGCTGGATACCTATCAGTTATTGCCGGTTGGTATTGGGATGGATTACGGAAAAATTACGATGGGTGATATGGGACAGGAAGATCGTCTGGATTATACTTTGATCGGATCGCCGGTAAATTTGGCTTCCAGGTTATGTGATTGTGCCGGAAAAAGAGAGACTGTCATTAACATGTCCCTGTTTGAAAAATTGAACGACGATTTGAAAAAAATTATTGATTCCCTTGATTCAAGACGTAATATAAAAGTTCAGGGAAAAAGTTCCGAACCCGAATTCGATGCCATAAAATTCGGGGCATGCGACCCGGATAACGTGGATATTTCACCTTTTAATTATACGATTTAATGACTCTGGTTAAGGCGGGGTATTTTCATTGCCAGAACACGTGGAAGCCTTGGCTTGTGGTAGATATAAATATTAATCCCTGTTGTTGATAAGTGCAGATTTATATTTCTTAAGTTTTTAGTTTTTAAATTCTTATGTATTATTTATTGTCAAGCGTAATGACTGTTGTTTTGTGAAAACCATAAAAAAGGCGACATGTTTAACATGCCGCCTTGAATGGTAAAAAGATTTCTTAACCGCCAATGTCAGACGGACACGGGTCGTATGGAGGGTGCGGTGCGTTTGGAGTTCTCATCCCGCCGGCGGTATAAACCAGCGGCTTACTTTCGCATTCGATCTTGAAGACCGGGCAGAAAGCTGGAGGTTCAACCGGAAGTCCGGTAATTGTCAATAATTCATCTGCATAGTCAAAGTCGAGTTCCTGTCCTGATTCCAACATAGATACTTTTACCGGAACACTTTTCAATCCGCCGACTTTCAGGTAATCGCCGCACCAGTATTTACAGATGTAGTAGATATTGTTGCCTGACGCGGTAAGAACGCCGTTCGAAACCCAGTCACTGCGCTCATTGCCACGTTCCATCAGTCCAAAACTGAAGCGGTCGGTATTAAAGATTGCATCCCGGTTTTTCTTAAGCCAGCTTCCGGTTTCAACCAGAGCTTCCACAGATGACTCGGGGATTGAACCGTCTCCTCTAGGGCCTATATTCACTAACAGATTTCCCTGTTCCTTGGCAACTTTTGATAACATTTCTATCAGCTCGAGTGGAGATTTCCAGCAATTGTCATATTTGCAAAAACCCCAATGATCATTCAGCGTCATGCATGCTTCCCAGGGGCGCCATGGATGTGGAGCGGAAACGTGTCCTTCCGGAGTCCCGAAATCTCCCGGCAGGCCGTTGCGCCCATTGAACAGAATATGCGGTTGAATTTCAGAAACCATTTTATTCATTTCAGTCCCCTGCCAACCGTCAGCATTGAAGGGCCACCAGCCGTCATACCAAAGTACATCAATCGGGTTGTATTTTGTAACCAGTTCTTTGATCCTCGCATGGGTGTTGGCGATGAACTGTTTATATTTATCCGGGTCTTCCAGCGCGTCAACCCCGTCCGGAACCGTACTCCAGTTGTTAAGGCTGTGATAAAGATGTACTCTCAAACCGTGTTTTCTGGCCGCGGCTATTATCTCCGCAGTCAAATCACGTTTCGCTGCTGTTTTAACGGATGTAAAATCAGTCAGGTCGGAGTCGTAAAGGCAAAAACCGTCATGATGCATCGTTGTGAATGTGATGTATTTCATCCCGGAGTCAACCGCAAGTTTGCAAATAGTGTCGGCGTCAAAATTTTTCGCGGTGAATTCGTCCGCCAGTTTTTTGTATTCTTCGTAAGGAATACGTTCACGGTTCATGACCCATTCTCCACGGCCCATAATACTGTAGAGCCCGTAGTGAACGAACATGCCATAGCGGGCATTAATAAAATCTTTCAGGTTCTCTTCACGGTTGCTGAACATAAAACTTCTCCTTTTTTGTCTTATGGAATGAATCCAGTAATGTATTATTCCAGGGAATGATTTCAAGTATAAGAACTTGAAAATCATATTATTTTCGATCTTTCCTTGATCTCAGTAAATATTTAAAGAAAGAGTAAAGACTGCTGAATTTGTAATCAGGATCAACATAATGTTCAATTACGTAAAAAGCGAAATAGTAGAACCGGCAAAAAGCCCAGATACATATTATCAGCATAACAGCGATTTCCCAGCTTGGGGCCAACAAGCAGATTATGCTGAAAGCGATAAGTCCGGTTAAGAGAAACATCATGCCCTTTAGCACAATGAGTCTTGTTGATTTCAAGTCTCCAGGCATCAATGGTTATTCCTCATATTAATATCCATGAAATTTCCGAAACATATTGTTATATATATGTACTTTATAATACATGAAAAATCAAATAGAGATGGAATCAAATACGATGAAAGTTAAAGTAAATTATCAGACAGTTTGATTATTGTTTTTTTGTAAGTTGTTTACATTTACCATCTTACTTGAAATGAAAAAGCCCGGATAGTCCGGGCCGTAATAGATATATTTTTCAGGAATAAATCAACCAAGCAGTTCATTCATGAACACTGTACGGTTTTCACGTCGAGACAATTCTGCCGCCTGGCCGATTGCGGTCGACAACAAGCCGTGTTCGGTGGTTGAGGTGTTTTCCTCTTTACCTTGAATTGCGTCAATAAAAGCTTGTGCAAGATGCGGATCGGCTCCTCCATGGCCTCCGGTTTCCTCAGGAATATTATGCATTATTGTTTCAGCCGACCAGCGGGGACGAATCAGGATCGTACGTTCGTGGAGGCTGACTTCCGCCTGTCCCCTGGTGCCGACGATCGTATATCGGCGATCTGAAATTGGAGTGACAAAACATTCCATATGCATAGCTTTCACCCCGTTTTCATATTCAACAATTGCAAAACCGTTGTCATGAGTGTTTTTCTCAGATAGATACATACAAACATCCTTGTGATAACCGTCTACATCAGCGGCATCGTCTCCCCAGCCGAGTTCGGCAGGAGGATTGTAAACATCCGGGCAGACGTCGCGATACGCGCATTTTGCACAAGTGGGCCCCGCTTCTATTCCCTCTTTGGTTTCAAATGGCAGATTGTTGGGATTTAAGACATCAATACCGGCGAACGCGCTGACTTTGGCCGGTTTGGGGAAATCAAGCAACCAGTTGAAGACGTCAAAATCATGACTGCCTTTATGGATCCAAAGTCCACCGCTGATTTCGTATTTGCGGTTCCAGCGCGACATGTAGGTTCTGCCGCCATCGTAAAACTCCCGGTTCTCGATCATGAAAACCCGGCCCAGAACACCGTCTTGAACCAATTGCTTAAGACGCTTGAGTACTGCGGTATGACGCAGGTTGAAGCCGATCATAGCGATTTTTCCGGCAGCTTCTGCGGCTTTGATGATATTTTTGCATCCATCGACGGTTGTTGCCAATGGTTTGTCGATCAGACAGTTGACACCGCTGTTTAATACGGTTACAGCATTTTCTTCGTGGTAACAGTCCGGACTGGTGATAACACAGGCATCAAGTTGTTCTTTATCAAGCATCTCCTGTAAATCAGTATATAGATTCTGCTCTCCGCTAATGGTTTTAGCGGCTTGCTCCATCCGGACCGGGTTCGGGTCGCAAAGCGCTACTACCTCGCAATCTTTGTGCTCGGCAAAGGTTTTTCCGAACGCATTAATTCCGCGTGAACCGGTTCCGATAATTGCGATTTTCATTTTTCCACTCATTTTGTTTGCCTTTCGATTTGAGTTGAAATTATCAGCTTGTTAATTATGTTTAATGTATTAGGGAAATCAGGTTGATTCGCGAATTGTCAGGTGCATCGGAATGCTTACTGAACTGCCCGGATAATTGCCGTGTGACCTTATTTTATCAAGCAGCATTCGGGCAACGGCCTCGCCTGCTTCCCGAGTAGGCTGCGCGACAGTTGTCAATCCCGGGTCGACCGCCTGGGCCAGTTCCCGGTCATCAAATCCGCAGACGGCAACATCTTCCGGGACTTTCAGCCCGGCTTTTCTGAATCCCTCAAGCATGCCTGCCGCCAGATAATCTGAATATGCCTGAACTCCATCAGGTCGCGGAGTCATTCTGGACATCTGAATGGCCGCTTCCACGCCCAGTAAGTGAATATCGCGCAAAGACGCTCCTTTATAGGAATTTATCTCAAAAGTTACTTCTTGATATTTCAATTTTTTTAATGCGTTACGGTATCCAGTCAAGCGGGAATTGTCGTTGATCGGGCCGGCATAGGCAATGAATTTTTTGCCTCGCTCTGCCATATGCAATATGGCATCCCGAACTCCATTATTTCGGTCCAGATATACTGAATCAATATGCTTTATACTGTCGTGAGTTACCGCGACAACCGGGACGCCTGCTTTTTCACAAGCCCTGTAAACTTTCTGGGCGAACCTGCTGCCGTCTATTAATATGATTCCGGCAGGTTGTTCTTTCAAAATATCCTGGAGCTGCTTTAAAGGAGTTCCTTCAAGTTTATCGGAGACATGCATGAATTGCAGTGCCACGTCATAGCCGGCTTCGGTCATGATGTGATTGATTCCGACGACTTTGCCCATGTGGAGGTAATCGCAAATCCAGCTGCCAGAAGTAATAAATGTCAGGACAGGTACGCGAAAATTTCTACTTGTACGCAAACTGCGAGCCGCCCGGTTAGGATGATAGTTCAATTCTGCCGCCGCAGTGAGAATTTTTTCTCTGGCGGCGGATGATACGTATCCTACTCCGCGCAACGCGCGACTCACTGTATTGATCGACATTCCGGTGTGTTCTGCTATATCTTTAAGTCCGGTCATTTTTATTCCATATTAAGTATCTCAACGTTACCACAATATACATCAGCTAAAGAATAATGCAATCAAAAAAATAAAAAAAAGATTATTTAAGTCACCATCATCAAATAATAAGATAATAAATTGCCAGGTAATTTTTTTAACAGTCTTAATTACGGTATTATTTTGAATAATTTAATAAATCAGGGAGGAGGGGCGGCATCTTAATCAGGAGTGACGGTTCCATTTTTGACTTTGAAAAAATCGCCGGAGGGGACCATGTTGGAATTCCGGTGAATTTCTGTAAAGGTAAAAAAAGCCTGTTCTGCACGATTGATTACTCGAAAAAAGATTTCCCGGGCAGTTTTGTCCAGTTCGCCGGTTACATCGTCAACCAGGACGACCAGGGAGTCGGAATTTCCTGTTTCAGAGCAGAGAATATTAACCTGGGCCATTTTTAAACACAAGGATACCAGGCGGCATTGTCCGGTAGAACCGAAACTGCGCAGCAGCTTTTCTCCGAACATCAGGTCATATTCATCCAGATGTGGGCCGAAGCGGCTGAAGCCGCGTTGTATCTCCGCTTTGCGCTCTTTGTCATACCGCTGTACCAGACTCTGCATATCACTTGCCGCGGCATTGTTCCTGTAACGCATAGAAAAAATACTTTCGCCGTGGAATTCTCCCAGCAGCTTATTAACTTCACTGCTTAACAGAGTTGTTACCCGGCGTCGTTCATGTATCAGAAAAACGCTTTCCCGGGCCAGAACCGGTTCAAATGATTGGATTAACGCTGCGTCCTTGCCGGAACGAAGCAAAACATTGCGATTGCGCAGCGCTGCGGTGTATTGTTGCAGGGCGGTCATATAGCCGGGCGACATAACAGAGATAAACATATCCATGAAACGCCGGCGCTGAGTTGCCTGGCCGGTTACGACATTGATATCATCCGGGGCAAATACCACGGTCTTGATTCTGGTGAAGAAGTCACTGGCACGGGAAACCGGAGAGGAATCGATCTTGAGTTTTCTTGTTCCTTCCTCGTTACAGATAACCTCCAACTCTTCGCGCCATGAATTTTTTTTCCGGATTCCGGCCGCAATCCTGAATGATTCGGTTCCCAGCATTTTCAGGTCGCGCAGGCGAGTTGTACGAAACGAGCGCAGCATACTGAGATAAAATATTGCTTCCAGCAGATTGGTTTTTCCCTGTCCATTGGCTCCGAGAAAGATATTTACCGGGGATTTTATGTCCAGATCAAGGTTCTGGTAATTGCGAAAATTGGATAATTGTAGTTTTTCCAGCATTATTGTATTATCAAAAGATTTGCCTTTACATGTTCGATTTATCGGTTTTCCAATAATATATTCCGCAATTGTATTTCGGGCAAGGAAAGATGCGAGTAAAAGCGCAAATTGATAGTATAAAAAACATTATAAAAACAATTGGCGGCTTTGCGCCGCCAATTGCCCCTCCGGAAAAACCTTTTTCCGACTTATATCAGTCACCCAAAGAATTATTTCGTTAAATCTATTATAAATTGTCAATTTCTATTTGACAATCGCACAGATGTATACTAAATTAGTACAAATGCAGTTTGTGTAGTACATTTGTAGTTCACTGTTGTTTTTAAGAGGTTTTAATGCAAGATAACTTTCGATCAGTATTTCGTCCAGATATTGGTTTAAAATCCAAACTGCCGCTAAACTTGCAAAGCATCGGGCATCGTATTGTGAGCCGCCCGGGTGTCATGGTCCCATTATACATGTCTTACAGTATTGTTTTCGACTGGATCGTCAGAGGTGCGGCCCGGGCGGTTATTGACGGAGAGGAATATGATCTGAACGCTTCCGTTTTGATGATTGTTTTACCCGGATCAACCTGCGAGGTACACCTGGAGCAAGGTACGGTTGAAGGCTGGCGGCTGGCTATTGACGGCTCTGAAATGCATTCACTGATAAATGATATGTGTTTATGGAATGGAGTTTTTCCGATCCGCGATGTTCCGGAATCGCGTTTGAGAGGAATTCTGGAAACAGCAGAAGACAACAAAAAGGAATATCCACTGCGAATTGTTGCTGATGCCTGCGGAGTCGTCATGCATGGAGTCACGGATCGGGATAAAAGTGCTCCGGATAAATGGGTTCATGAAGCGATGAAAATGATCATGATGGAGTGGCAGGACCCCAATTTGAATGTAAACACTATTGCTGACCGTCTTAATATCCACCGTACCACATTGTCTTCCAGGTTCAAAGAATTTGAACGATGTACCGTGCTTGACCGAATCCACAAAAAACGTCTCAAAGAGGTTACGATACGACTGGAGAACAATGCTTTGACGGTTAATGAGATTGCGACTGAGTGTGGTTTCAGCAATGCCAATTACATGATCCGTCTTTTCAAGCGCCGTTACGGTTGTACTCCGGGGGATTACCGGAAGAATCTATATCATCATATTTCTGTTTGACAAAGTCAATACCAGCATCACCGGTAATTGCTGCTTTCCTGAACTATTCATAAAAAATGGATGTGATGTGAAAATATGCTCGAAAGGAGAGTATTTGGTTGATTATCAGGTACAGCAGCGTTGCATCGATGCATAAACAAATGCTTTACCTTGAGCAGATTGCAACTGGTCATTATAAATTTATGAATAATTCAGGTTAAAATGCTTTTTTGCACTTTAATATTTTGACTGCTGTGCTACATTACTTTGTCTGAATATTTTTATAAAGAAGAAAACCTTAGAAATGCAGGTGCGGTGATGCTTACTTTTGCGGAAGAGATTTACTTGCTGGCATTGGATGATGTCTCTGGCAAGATTATGGTGTCTTCAAAAAATATTGTTCTGGATCCGGCTTTGGTTGGAGCTATTCTTGCGGAACTTTCCTTCATGGGCAGAATTGACAGTGATGCTGAAAACGTTTATGTTGAAGACAGTACTCCTGCTGGCAATTCGCTGCTTGATCTGGTCTTAAATAAATTTGCATTGGCCCAAACTGATTCTTTTACTATTGAACATGTGCTGCGGGTTTTGATGCATGATGCTGTCAAATTTGAAGAATTGGTCTTACAGGAATTGCTTGATAAAGGAATCCTGAAAAAGGTGGAAGAAAAAATCTGCTGGTTTTTTTCGAGCCGGCGCTATCCGGTTGTTGATAGCAAAGAGATTGTTGATGTCGAAACCCGTTTGCGAAATATTTTAACTACCGGAGAAATTCCTGATCCCAGAGATGTGGTCCTGATCAGCCTGGTTGACGCCTGTGATCTTTTCCGTGAAATATTGTCGCCGCGCGAGTACAAACGTTGTGAAAAGAGAATTGCCGAGCTTGCTAAAATGGATATGGTCGCATCCAAGATAAAAGGAATGATCTACCAGATTCAGGAAATAGCCAATTTAACCCCATATATTTAAGTTTGATTTTATGAACAAAACGAAAAGCCGGGGCATTTAATTCTGGTTAAAAAATTTCAGATGGTAAATTGATATATTTACCCGACCGGAAGCAAAAAGAGAAAAAGTATTATTGAGAAAATTATCAATATCAGGAGAGAAATGAATTATAGAATTGAAATTTCGCATTTGCCGCAATGGCGTGACGCGAGAGGTGAAGGTGTGAAACAGCAGATCGCGGATTTCCTCGGTTTGCAGGTGGATGAAGTGAAAACGCGTGACGTCTATACAGTTAGTGCGGATATCGATGACCGGCAGGCCGCCAGGGTTGCTCAGGAACTGGCCAACCCGGTATTACAGTCCGGAGTCGTCGGGGAAAGTAAATATTCCAGTTCCGACGCTTGTGACTGGTTGATCGCGGTTGGTTTTCGTCCTGGTGTGACAGATAATGTCGGGCGTTCGGCCCAGGAGGCTATTGGCGATATTATCGGCCGCAAGCTGCGCGAGGATGAATTTGTCTTCAGTTCGGTTGAATATATGATCTACAATAAGTCGCTTGCCCGGAGCAGTGCTGAGCATATAGCTTGCGACCTGCTGGCAAATGAACTGATCGAATCTGTCAAAGTTTTCTCCGGTCAGGAAATCGCAGATGCCCCGATTCCGCTGAATCTGCCGTTCGTTCAAGGCGAAGGCGGCGGCGAAGTCCGCGAAATTGATCTTGAAGTCAGTGATGATGAACTTATGGAGATCAGCCGGAAAGGTATCCTGGCTTTGACTCTTGAAGAGATGAAATCGATCCAGCAGTATTTCCGCAATGCTGACGGTCGTGAAGAAGTTGGACTTAAATCCTGCCCGACTGATGTTGAACTGGAAGTTCTGGCTCAGACATGGAGTGAGCACTGCAAGCATAAAATTTTTGCAGCTGAGATTGATTACGAAGACGAAAATGGTAAAGTAAGCAAGATCGTCTCCTGTTACAAGACATTTATCATGAAAAGCACCCGCGAGATTGAAGAGGAAGTTGACTGGCTGGTTTCCGTGTTCCATGACAATGCCGGGGTAATTGCTTTCAATGACAAAATTGACCTGGTATATAAAGTTGAAACCCATAACAGCCCGTCGGCGCTTGACCCTTACGGCGGTGCGATGACCGGGATTGTCGGAGTTAATCGTGACCCGATGGGAACCGGGCAGGGGGCCAATCTCCTGATCAATGTATGGGGATATTGTCTCGGATCGCCGTTTACCGCCGAATCAGAAGTGCCTGAAGGCCTGTTGCCTCCCCGGCGTTTACGCGACGGTATTCACAAAGGAGTTATCGACGGCGGGAACCAGAGTGGAATTCCCTATGGTCTTGGCTGGGAATATTTTGAAGAACGTTACCTCGGCAAACCGTTGGTCTACTGTGGTACGGTTGGAACATTGCCGAAGCAGATCGGTCAGGTCAAAGGACACGAAAAATCCATTAAGCCCGGCGATTTGATCGTTATGGCCGGAGGCCGTATCGGCAAAGATGGAATTCATGGCGCGACCTTCTCCAGTGAGGAGCTGCACCAGGACAGTCCGACTGCCGCTGTACAGATCGGCGACCCGATCACCCAGAAAAAAATGAGTGACTTTATCTACGAAGCCAGGGCTCGCAGTCTCTACCGTTTTGTCACTGATAACGGCGCCGGAGGCTTATCTTCAAGTGTCGGTGAAATGGCCGAACTCTGCGGTGGCTGCCGGATGGATCTGGCCAAAGCCCCGCTTAAATACGCCGGATTGACTCCATGGGAAATTCTTGTTTCCGAAGCCCAGGAACGTATGAGCTTTGCGGTGCCGCCGGAAAATATCGAAGAATTCAAGCAACTGGCGGCGCACCGCGACGTTGAAGTCACGGTCATGGGTGAATTTACTGATAACGGCAAATTCCATATGATGTATGAAGATCGGACTGTGGCCAATCTGGATATTGAATTTATGCATGACGGTCTGCCGCGCATGCAGCTCAAGGCGAAATGGGCGCCGCCGGTTCACCCGGAACCGGAAGTCGGAACCCGTGATCTTGGCGTGGATGTGCTTGCTTTGCTGTCTCGTCTGAATGTCTGTTCCGATGAGTACAAAGCACGGCAGTATGACCATGAAGTTAAGGGCTTGAGTGTGATCAAACCGTTTATCGGTGTCAGCCGCGATGTCGTTTCCGATGCTACTGTGACCATGCCGGAACAGCTTAGCACCGAAGGTATTATTCTGGCCGCCGGCATCCTGCCGCGTTACAGCGATATTGATACTTACCACATGATGGCTTCGATCATTGATCTGGCAATTCGCCGGGTGATCGCGGTTGGCGGTAAGCTTGGCCATATCGCCGGTCTTGACAACTTTTGCTGGCCCGATCCGGTCCAGAGTGAAAAAACTCCTGACGGTGAATATAAACTTGCCCAGCTGGTTCGCGCCAATCAGGCGCTTTATGATTATACCAAAGCCTTCCAGACTCCATGTATATCCGGTAAGGACAGTATGAAAAACGACAGTACCCGCGGCGGGAAAAAGATTTCAATTCCGCCGACTGTATTGTTCAGTGTTATTTCCCGGATGGAAGACATAACAAAATCTGTGACTCTGGATGCCAAAAAGCCCGGAGATCTGGTATATGTTATTGGTGAGACAAAGCCGGAACTTGGCGGCGGTGAATTCCTCTATATGCTTGGATATACCGGTAACGAAGTACCTAAAGTCGATGCCGATTATGCTAAACGGATTTTCAAGGCTGTTTCCGATGTGACCGAAGCTGAACTGGCGCATTCGCTGCATACTCCGGCTTCCGGTGGACTCGGGGTTGGTTTCGCGAAAAAGGCGATAGCCGGACGGCTTGGTATGAAGGTTGATTTAGACAAGGTTCCGGCAGCTGACGGTTTGGCTCCGTATGAAGTATTGTTTTCTGAAAGCAACAGCCGTTTCATTATGACGGTTGCTCCTCAGGACGCGGCTCAAGTGGAGGCTTTGCTTGCTGATGTTCCGTTTGCCCGGGTAGGAGAGGTTACGGATCGGGGCGTTTTGGAATTGGTATCTGAAGGAGAAGTATCAGAGGTTGCAATCGATGCAATGGTTTCCGCATATAAATCACCCCTGGCGGGAATTTAAGACAAAATAATAAGGTGACGGTGTATGGCGAAAAGCGCAAAAAGAGATAAGTCAAAAAGGCATGATGAAATGTTAGGGTCAATGACCACTTCTCAGGCCTATATGAAAAGTATTGTTGATTACTCTTTGTTGTCGCGTGAAGACGAGATCAGGTTGGCTGACATTATTCATAACGGCACGCCTGAAGAGCGCGAACAAGCCAAAGATCAGTTGGTTCAGGCCAATTTACGCCTCGTTGTCAAGATCGCTAACGAATTCATGGGGCGCGGCGTTCCCAAGCACGACCTTATTTCCGAAGGTAACATCGGCTTGATGACCGCGGCTGAGAAATTTGAATCCGGACGCGGCGCCAAATTCAGCACATACAGTACCTGGTGGATCAAACAGGCGATGCGGCGGGCGATTGCGGAACAGAGCCGGACTATCCGGATTCCGATCCAGTCGGCCGAGAAAATGAATCGGATTCTCAAAAAACGTGAAGAAATGACCAAAAAACTTGGCCGGGTTCCGTCTGACCAGGAGATTGCCGACGAGCTTGATCTGAGTCGTCGTACGGTGTCGGAGCTGCGTTTGTCACAGTTTACCACTTCGTCATTGAATGATCCGCTGGTAGCTGGAGAGGATGGCGAGGTTATCGATGTTGTCCCGGACAAGTTGGGGGCGCCGCCGGATCAGCTGCTTGGTGATGTCGAATCGGTAACCCGTTTGCAGGAGATGCTGCATTTACTTGATGAGCGTGAACAACTGGTGTTGGAGTTGAGATTTGGTCTCAACGGCAAGCAGGTCATGACATTGGAAGATGTGGGCCAGGCCGCAGGATGTACCCGTGAAAGGGTGCGTCAGATTCAAAACCGGGCAATCCGGAAACTTAAAAAACTGCATGAGGAATTTCAATCAGATACTTTTCGCAAAAAGAAACAATCCGGAAAAAACTCTTCCGGAAATAAGTAACCCCAGTCATCTGAATAGTGAATTTCAAATCTGTAATATATCCTGAAGACAGTATTATTCTTGCTCCATTGTCGGGTTTTACCGACGCTCCGTACCGTGCCTCGGCCCGGCGTCACGGCTGCTATTATCTTTTTACTGAGATGGTGGACGCCAGTTCGGTTGTTTATGCCAATTATCAGTCGGAAAAGATGCTTCTGCGTCGCCCGGATGAGGAATGGCTCGGTATTCAATTAGTCGGCGGGCAAAAAGACCGGATTGAAAAAGCGGTTGAGATTCTGAACCGGCATGAGTTCGATCTGCTTGATTTCAACCTGGGATGCCCGGCTCCCAAGATAGCGCGAAAAGGGGCTGGCGCGATTTTGGGAATGCAGCCTGATCTTGCCGCGTCGATTTTCGAACGAATCGTCAAACTTTCGCGGTTTCCAGTCACGGCGAAAATTCGGATTCTCGATGAGCATGATCCGGAACCTACTTTGTACCTGTGCCGGTTGCTGCGTGATGCCGGCGCTCAGGCGATAACTATTCATGGCCGGATCAAAAAAGCCATATACAGCGGGCCGGTTTTTGCCGGGATTATTGCTGCGGTTCGGGATGAACTGGATATTCAGATTATTGCCAACGGCGGAGTGATGAATTACAGGAGTTATCACTCTTTACGGAACGAATCGAAATGCTCGTGCGTGATGCTGGCCCGGGGCGCGATGGGCAACCCGTGGTTATTCAGACGACTTCAGGAACCGGATAATTTTGCAGCTCCATCCCTGGATGAATTTCTTGATGAAATGAATGCACACGTCTCGGATATGCTGGATTATTATGGTGAAGATTTAGGTTGTAAAGTCTGTCGGAAAGTGATTCTCGATTATATGAAGGGGCGTGGCTTTCCCCGCGAACTTAAATCGCTGGTTTCATTTATCTGTACCCGGGATGATTTCCTGACATACCTCCAACGGTTGCGCGATGATTTTTCAGAGGAGAATGCTCAGCGTGCCGCTGAAGCTCCGGACAATGATCGCGGCTTGCGATTATAAATTTCCCGGCAAACTGCTTCTTTTTTTGTAATTCCTTACAATTCTTCAATTGGGTTGAATTGTGCGTAAATGTTTTTCGTATATTGTTTTACATATAAATAAAAAACAAACTGTCTGTTTATTCTATTTTGGATTTCAGGACTGGATTGAGTTTTCAAAGAGAATCATTGCGATGAGAATTGCAAAAAGGACATAAACAGGATATATTACCTTGATTGAACTTATATGTTATAGTTGAAAAGGTCCAAGGAGCGAGATTTGGCAAATGTAAAATATTCATTTCGGGGAGGCGAGCCGATAGGTTATAAATCCCCCAAACGTCGTGGTCGCGGCGGATGCATTGTGGTAATAATCGCTTTAATCGCCGGAGCGGTGCTGTGGTATGTTCTGGCAGGTAGAGGCGGCGAAAAGGTTATGCCTCCGGTTAATGTTGACAATCCGGATAAGCCGGTTAAACCTGTCGAAGTAAAAGACAAAAATCCTGAGACTCCGGTAAAGGTAGTTGATAAAGATAAAAATAAAAATAAGCCAGATGTCATTAAGCACGTTGCTCCCGTTAACCCGGTAACGCCTCCGGTCGCGACATTGTCAGGCACGAAGTTGGCGGAGTATAATAAATTGTGTGAAGAGGCAGCAAACGACCTCAAAAAGGAAAGTTACTGGAAAGCCAGGACTGTCGCGCTTGAGGCATTGAAATTGGTGCCGGAAGCCTCTCCGTTATGGGATAAGGCGGCAGAATTGCTGGGGCAAGCTAACACCAAATTGATTAATTCAGACGTTCCGTGTCCCAAGAAAGTGCTCTATACAATTGAACCGGGCGATGTTCTTCAGAAAATAGCCAGGAAGTACAATACCAGCATGGAACAGGTTCTGGTCAGTAATAAAATGCCGAAAGACAAGTATCGCTTATGGGCCGGCAACACTTTGAAGATATATCTTGGAGACTGGAAGATCAAGGTAAGTAAAAAACTCCATAAACTTTACCTTTACGACGGAGATTCTCTGTTTAAAGTTTATAACATCGGGATCGGTAAACAGGACCGGACCCCGGTTGGAAAGTTTAAGGTCACGGCCAGAATCAAAGAACCGGACTGGTATGCGCCTAACGGTAAAATATTCGCATATGGTACGAAGGAAAATGTTTTAGGGACTCGCTGGATTGCGCTGAAACCAACCGAAGAATCCAATAAAAACCTCAAAGGGTACGGCATTCATGGAACCTGGGATCGCGAAAGTATCGGCAAGGCCAGGAGTAACGGATGCATCAGGATGTTGAACGAACAGGTCGAAGAACTTTTCAGGATCATTCCCCTGGCGACTCCGGTTGAAATAATTGAAGAATAAATTTAATATAAAACATAAACATTTTACAGGAACAAAAAAATGGCTGATATCGCTCTGGAATTTGAAAAACCGATAATTGAGCTGGAAAATAAACTGCGTGAGTGGGAAAAACTCAGCAGTTCCAGTAATATAGATGTTTCGGATGAACTCGAATCACTGCGTAATAAACTGCAGCAGACAATGCGTGAAACCTACGGCAATCTTTCTCCCTGGCAGCGGGTGCAGTTGGCTCGTCATCCTAAACGCCCGTACACTTTGGACTATATCAAAGAGATTTTTACTGATTTTCTCGAATTTCACGGTGACCGGCGTTTTGCCGATGACGCGGCAATTGTCGGCGGATTCGCAAAACTTGACGGCAAGCCGGTGATGGTCATCGGGACCCAGAAAGGGCGCGATACAAAAGAGAATGTCTTCCGTAATTTCGGCTGCCCGCACCCGGAAGGTTATCGCAAAGCATTGCGCCTGATGCGGATGGCGGAACTGGCAAACGCGCCGGTCGTGACCCTGATAGACACTCCCGGAGCATTTCCCGGAGTTGCGTCTGAAGAGCGTCATATTGGTGAAGCTATTGCGGTCAATCTGCGTGAAATGTTTGACCTGAAAGTGCCGGTTCTGGCCATCGTTATCGGCGAAGGCGGCAGCGGCGGTGCGTTAGGTATTGGCATCGGCAACAAAGTCATGATCATGGAAAACGCCTACTATTCGGTTATTACCCCGGAAGGCTGTGCGTCCATCCTCTGGAAAGACCGTACCTATGCAGATAAAGCGGCGGAAGCTCTGAAAATCTCCGCTAAAGACCTGCTTGAACTGAAGGTTGTTGACGGGGTCATTGAAGAGCCGCTGGGCGGTGCGCATCGTGATTGGAGCGCCGCGGCTGAACTGGTTAAAAAAGCTATCAAAATAAACCTGGGTGAATTATCCAAACTATCCCCTGCCGAGTTGACAGAACAGCGATATAATCGCTTCAGGGATCTTGGCGAATATATTGAACCCGGCAACAATTAACCAGTTCGGGGCAGCAGCCATGAAACAACATATTAAAGTCCGGCACGCCTTTAAATCTGATGTGCCGGCAATCAAAGACTTATTGGCGTTCTATGCGAAAGACGGGATTGTTTTACCTCGTTCCGAACAGGATATCCTTGATCACCTGGAAAACTTTGTCATTGCCGAACACGTTGATAAACTTGTCGGTTGTGCCGCGGTTCGGGATTTCGGGAACTCTTTGTTTGAAGTGCGCTCTTTGGCGTTGAAAGATGAGTATATCGGTTTGGGGTTGGGACGGGAAATGATGGAGGAAATCATCAAAAGACTGCGACGGGATAAAGCGCCCTGCCGTTTGTTCGCGCTGACTTATCGTGCGCCTTTTTTCCGGAAACTGGGTTTTCATGATGTCGATAAAGAGATTTTTCCTGAAAAAATCTGGAGCGACTGTGTTATCTGTCCCAAGAAAGACCACTGCGACGAGGATGCTTTGCTGATCGAGCTTTAATTGTCCGTACGACGGACGGAGTCAGTACCGCTTCAAACTCCAGTCGCTAGGGCTCCTTATACCTGGAACGTGTAATCAGGAGTTTATCTATGCTGAAATGTCCGAATTGCGGAACTGAGATCAAGCTGACCTGGAAAAGGTATGTTCGTGAATATTATAATATGCCTTGTGAAAATTGCGGTACAGTATCCAGGATTTTGGTTAACTCAAAATTTCTTGTCTATATTATTTACGGTTTCGACTTCTTTTTTTATATATTCTGTTTTTTAGGTATTTTAATTCTTCAAAAAACGTTTTCATTTTCCGAGGAGTGGGGGGTGACTATGTTTATGCTGTCCGCAGTCATGCTTGCTGTCTTTTCCGCATTTTCGGGCAAATTCGCGAGTAGCAGGTTTGCAACATTAGTGCCACTCAAAGAAGAGCCGGACAATGAAACAGCCAGATCAGGCAGGACCCAAAAGCCAAAACCGGCAGATGAAATTCAACCCGGTTCTCCCGACAACTGGAACGTTTGAAGTTGAGGATAATATTATGTTGAAATGTCCGAAATGTGATGCTGATATTAAATTGACCTGGAAGCTCTATTATAAGAATTATTACAACTTGCCTTGCCCGGTTTGTGAAACACCTTCTCAAGTTGTCCTGCCTGCCTGGTTAATGTGCTTGGAATTTATTATAGCTCTGTTCGCAGTGCTGATTTTCTGGGTCGCATTGCCCTTTACAATGTCACGGAATAGTGTTCAACCAGGTTTGATAGTTGTAATCTCTTGTGTTATGATTCTTCTTTCTCTTGCGGTTGGCGCATATCTCAATATGATTCTTGACGGCACCTGCGGGAAACTTAAAGTTCTCGATGAAGAAAATGAAGGAAAAGAGGGAAATATGCTTGACAATGAAGACATCCAGCCAGGTTCTTCTGATAACTGGAGCGTTTGAATTATGAGTGATCTTTCAGAAAGAATTGTCCGGACAGTGATCGGTCCAGATGCCGAGGGAGTCAGGCTCGACCAGTATCTGGCGCAGCGTTTTGATTATTTGTCGCGGCACCAATGGCAGAATCTCATCAAGGACGGTAAAATCACCATCAATGACGCCCCGGCGAAAAGTTCCCGGAAACTGCAGGCCGATGACGTCGTCTGTTTTTATCCGGAACATGAGGAGCCGGAAGTTGATTTTAATTACCGGATCATCCATGAGGACGAGTATTTTTATGTGATCGATAAGAGTGGCAATCTGCCCTGCCACCCGGCCGGGCCGTATTTTAAACATACGCTGTGGCACCATTTGTCGGAACGAGTCGGCAAGGTCTATATTGTGAACCGGCTCGACCGTGAAACATCGGGTATTATGGTGGCGGCTAAAACGCCTGAAATAAGTTCGCAACTGGCTGATGAATTCGCCCTGGAACGTGCCCGCAAGACTTATCTTGTCGCTGTATATGGCAGGTTTGACCGGGATATTGATGCCGACGGCCTGTTGGTGCCGGATGCCTCCAGTCAGATAAATAAAAAACGCCGTTTTATCATGTCCAAGACTCTGCCGGAAGGTATTGAAGGCAAATTTGAAACCAGCCGGACTTTGTTGCGTCCATTGCGGCCCGGCGATGAATATTCTCTGGTCGAAGCGGAATTGAAGACCGGGCGGATGCATCAGATTCGTGCCACTTTGTTTTCCCTGGGATTCCCTTTGTTGGGGGATAAGCTGTATGGCCCGGACGATACGATCTTTCTGCGTTTTATCCGTGATGAAATGACGGCAGATGATCATGATAAATTGCTGCTTCCCCGACAGGCCCTGCATGCCGCGAGACTTGAGTTTCACCGCCCGGTTACCGGCGAGGTGTGCTGCTATGAGGCCGAGTGGCCTCCTGACCTTTACTTACCCTCATAAATGGCGGCGTATTGTTTTTTTACAGAAATAAAGTAAAAAATATCTCTTTTGAGTATAAAACGGCTTGTAAAAAAGGGTTTACGCGATATATTAAAGGCTCATTTTCCCATTTAAGCGGGGATCTGAGCGTAATTCGTTTACAATTTAACAAAAAGAAGTCTTCCTCTCGAAGATAAAACGCCGGTTGCAAAAGGCAAATAATAACAACCCCGGCGCGGACAGTCTCGACAGGTAAAGGTTTCGCAACAGCACAGGAGAAATCTCATGGCTAAGATCACTGTAAAAGATCTGATGGAAGCCGGCGTCCATTTTGGACATCAGACCAAACGTTGGAACCCGAAGATGAAACATTTTGTCTACGGCGCAAAAAACGGTATTTCGATTATCGACATTACCAAAACCATGCATCAGCTTGCCGCGGCCTGCAATTTTCTGCAGCATATAGTCGCTGATGGTAAAGATGTGCTGTTCGTCGGAACCAAGCGTCAGGCTCAGCAGATCATGAAGGAAGCTGCTGAAAAAACCGGAATGTACCACGTTTCAGAACGTTGGCTCGGCGGAACCCTGACCAATAATGTCACCATCCGTAAAAGTATCAGCAAGATGTATGATATCGACAAGACTCTTGAGTCTGATGCTTCTCACGGCATGAAGAAAAAAGAACTCGCTTCCCTGACTCGTAATTCCCGCAAACTGCATCGTGACCTTGATGGCATCGCCGATATGAAAAAACTTCCCGGCGTTCTGGTTATCGTTGACGTTTGCCATGACAATATTGCGGTTCGCGAAGCTAACAAGCTCAATATTCCGATCGTTGCGGTAGTTGATACCAATGGTGACCCGGACCCGATTGATTATCCGGTAGCGGCCAATGATGACGCGGTTAAGTCAATCAAATTGATCATCGACCTGATGACTGATTCAGTCATGGTTGCTAAAGAAGTTCATGACAAACGCGTCCTTGAAGAAAAAGAAAGAGCCGCCGCGGAAAAAGCTAAAGCTGAAAAACTTGCCGCCGAAAAGGCAGAAGAAGAAGCCAAAGCTAAAAAAGCTGCAAAAGAACTGGTAGACAAAGCTAAAAAAGACTCTTCCAAGAAAGCCGCAGCCAAAAAGGCGGATGATGTCGAAGAAAAAGCGGTTGAAGAAGTAGCGGAAGAAAAGAAACCTGCCGCTAAAAAAGCTGCTGCTCCGAAAGAAGAGCCTGAAGCTGAAGAAGCCGAAGAAGTAAAAGCTGAAGAAGAAGCTAAATAATTTCAGTATAACATAATAATTGGAGATTAAACAATGGCAAATATTACTGCTGCTATGGTTAAAGAACTGCGCGACAAAACCGGCGCAGGGATGATGGATTGCAAAAAGGCGCTGGTCAAGACTGACGGCGATATGGAAATCGCGATTGACGAACTGCGTAAATCCGGTATTGCCAAAGCTGAGAAAAAAGCTCATCGCGCTGTAAAAGAAGGTAAAATTGTTGCCGTGATCGATGGCGGTAAAGCTGTGATGGTTGAAGCCCTGTGCGAGACCGACTTTGTTGCGACCAACGATAAATTTATCGACTTTGTCAATGGTGTCGCCGAGCGTGCTTTGGCACTTGATGCTGATGGCTGCATCTCCGAACAGGTTCAGGCCAACGAGAACGAAATTCTGACCGGCATGATCGCGACTATCGGTGAAAACATGCAGTTGCGTCGGGCTGTCCGCTGGGTAACCGAAGGCACTTTCGCCAGCTACATGCACATGGGTGGACGCATTGGTGTTCTGGTTGATGTCGAAGGCGAAGCTGATGAAGCTTTCCTGAACGATCTCTGCATGCACATTGCCGCTTTCAATCCTGCTTATATCTGCTCCAAGTGCATCCCGGAAGATGCTGTTGCACGTGAAAAGGAAGTAGCAGCCGGAACCGTTGCCGGTAAACCCGCTGACATGATTGAAAAGATCGTTATGGGCAAGATCAACAAATGGTATAAAGAAGTTTGTCTGGTTGACCAGGCTTGGATCAAGGATGACAAGACTTCTCTGTCCAAGCTCAAGCCGAATCTCAAAGTAAAACGTTTCCTGCGCTGGGAAATGGGCGCTGAGATTTAAGCTGCCCGGATATATCCGAATATTCAAAACCCGCCGTAAAAGGCGGGTTTTTTTGTGGCCATTTTTATCAATACGTTTGATTGTTATTTATTTGCAAGTTTATGTATATTAATATCTTATGCTTTTTAAATAAATCACATACTACTATAATATAAAAAATAATATAAAAGAAACATGAACACGTGAGTTTATTGCAGCGGTTGAGGACGGAATGTGTTATTGCCTGGTAGAGTCAAGTAGTTTTTTAACCCGGTCGACTCCGGGGAAATCGCGATAAAGAAAGCCGTAGTCGGCAAAGAATTCCGAATCGTTTAACATTTCTTTAATCTCCGGTTTATTGGATAGGAAACGGTCGACCCCGATAATAAAATTGTCCGGGGTGTGATAGCGGCAGAATTCAAGACGGTGCAGCAGTTGTGTCGTATGCCAGCGGTGAAACAGTTCCAAATGGACAACTCTGCCTGACGTAGCTTGAAAACTTAAATCGGGAAAGATCACTTCTCCATTATCCGCTTCCATAAATGGGGTATCGCCGATAATCTGCCAATCCCCGACTTTTTGTTTGAACAACTGATGGAACATTTTTACCTCTTCCGGAACATAGGCGCTGAAATTACGGTAGTGGCTTTTTAACCCGGAAGTCTGATCAAGACGCAAGGTGCGTTGATCGTTTTTTAATTTTATTTGGGCACGTAGGGTCCATTTTTCAAGGTCGCAGACTGCCGGAAAAAACGAGGCAAGCTGCAGGCCGTATTTCCGGGTGTTGTCAAACAGACTTGCCGGACCGTCAACAATCATTTTAAAATGGCGTGCATTTTTGTTGTCTGCCGGTGGCTTTTTAGCGAGGACAGTAGCCAGTAACCGGAAAAATTTCAGGTATTTAAATAAACGTCGCAGCCTGGCCTGATCCGTTTCAATGATCGTAAGTTCTAATTTGTCGCAATACAAAAGCAGCGACTGGACCTGGGAGCAATTGTATCGTTCCAGTAATTCTTGCGGATAAACTTTACGAAATCTGATCAACCGTTCATTTTCCGGCAGGTCGGCGTAAATATCTCCGGTAATAAAATCTCTCAATTCGCTTGAGTCGGCAGCTGTATCAAAATAGTTTTGATAGTCCAGCGTGAAAGAGGCGTCTTTCAGTAAATTAGCCGCATTTGAAAAAATCCGGTCCCGTAAAGCCTGAAAGTCCTGGTCTGGCGGTGCGCTGAATTCGCAGCGGTCGAGCAGAAGTTTGTTAAGACCGTTGGTCAGTTTTAGATTGCGGTGCGTTTTGATAATCGGCTCGGATAACTCTTCAAGCTCCTTGCTTGTCATGCCTGGAGAACCGTCATCCGGTATTTCATATAAGTCGATCAGGCTGCGGGCGATTTCCTGCAACTGCCGGTCTTCAGGGTTGATGAAGACCGGCTTGATATATTCGCCGCTGCGACGGAAGTTTAGCAGATCCTTGGTCAACATAGATTATTCATAAATCCATTTGTGGAGCCAGGGATCGTTGGTATCTTCCTGAAACTTCCTGAGTTTTGTGGAAAATTCATCGACCAGTGACTGGTATTCCGGTTTGCACGCGAGATTATCAATTTCATTGGGGTCGTTTTCCAGGTCGTAAAGCTCAAATTTAGGTCTATGCAAATATGCTTCAACCGTCCTTGCCCCGAATTTGTTGGAGCCGTCGCGAAGCAATCCCTGCCAGGAACACGATGCCCAAAGATCGGAGGCGGATGAATAGGTCAGCGGATGCGCGATATTATACAGGAATTTATATTTACGGGTTCTGACTACTCGCATCGGGTAATAATTGGTGATTTCATGGAAGGTATGGGATGCGTAGATTTCCTCATACCAATCTTCGGGTTCCCCCTGATCGATAATCCCTTTGAAGGAACGTCCCTGGAAAGCGGATTCATCAACCTCAGATCCGGCAAAATCCAGAATGGTCGGAGCCAGATCGGCCCAGGTGACCAGGCCGTTGCAGATGCCGCCGCGTTTTTCATGCAACGGGCTTTTCACTATCAGCGGCAGGTTCATGCCTGGTTCAT
This sequence comes from Victivallales bacterium, assembly GCA_963678305.2. GTDB lineage: Bacteria > Verrucomicrobiota > Lentisphaeria > Victivallales > Victivallaceae. Next base: position 80,074 of record CAXXVV010000014.1, on the reverse strand, counting down.
AAAGAGTTGTCTTTGCTTCCGGGAAGGCTGCACCGTTGTCGGATATGTAGATAACAACGGTATCATCGTATTTTCCACTGTCCTTGAGGATTTGCATCAGACGGTTTATGCCGCGGTCCAGACGTGAGATTGCCTGATAGTATTGAGACAGTTCGGCTCTGACTTCCGGTGTGTCGTTAAGGAAAGGCGGGACAATGACATCGGCAGGATCGTAAATTTCCTCTTTATCGCCGGGGAAATCTTGCGGCGGATTACCAAAACTGTTCGGGCGTAATGGATGGTCTTTGAGCATTCCGGCGCGATGAGGGTTGCATGAGCACCAGTACAGGAAGAATGGTTCATCCTGTTCAATGAAGTCACGGCATAATTCAGCCATTTGAATATCGTTGCGGGTTGCCGCGGGGTGATCTCCCATGTCAACCTGGAATGGGAATTGAGATTCCGGCGCATAATGTTTTTTGCCGATACACGCAGTGCGATATCCGGCCTCATTCATATAGGCCGGCAGGGTTTTAATATCACTCAAACAGGAAAAATGATGGGCGCCGTGGGCGTGTCCGTAAGTGCCGTTGGTATGGTTTTGCTTACCTGTCAGGATAACGGAGCGGCTGGCGGCGCAGCTTGCGGTCGTGCAGAATCCGTTATTGAATTTGACGCCTTCAGCCGCCAATTGATCCATTGCGGGGGTTTTTATTACGGAATTGCCGTAACAACCAAGGGCTTCGATCCCGTGGTCATCGGCAACCATCAGAATAATATTAGGACGTTTCATAATTGCTGATCCTGGTTGGTTAACGATAAAGTTAAACTCTAAATATATATCCCTATGAGAAATAAAGCAAATGGTTATTGCTTCATGATCATCCGAATAAGAAGATGCAGATTTATAACTTTCAGAAATTGAATATATTGTCCGCAGATTAAAAATACAAATGCAACAGTTTGATTATTTGTTTTATTTAATGATCGGTATGTTATCTTTTCCGGAGAGTGGATCGCTCATTGAAACGAGCGGAAACTGTGATATATTAATAAGATTTTCAAAATATCCGATTATCAACAAAAATGCGAAATTAAATGGAATATGAACTGTGCTGAAAAATAAATTTTTTCTTACATCAGCAGCAATAGCAATAATAGTTTCTTTGATACACATTCTGTTTTGCGTCGACGTTTATGATGATATTGCGAATTTTTACGGACCTATTGCCGCCGCTTTCGGGCGTAGTGAATGGGCCGTCGGCTTGTGTCCCCAGGTTCCGGTTCTGAACTCAACCCTTGCCGGCCTGCTGGTCAAATGCGGCATGCATCCCTTTTCCGCTCTGGTGACTGTTTCCTCTGTATTCTATATTCTGGGAATTCCACTGGTATACTTGATGGCAAAAGTGTTTTTAAAACGGACTGATTTTGCCGCTATGACCTGTCTGCTGTATGTTGTTGCCCCCAAAATTATCAGGTTCAGTTGTACCGGCCTGTTGAATTCAAGTCGTAACACTTTTGCTTTAGCCGGGGTGGTGCTGCTGCTTTATTTCAGAATTAAACCCACCTGGTGGAAGAGCCTTGCGCTCGGAGCGGTTACCGCTTGCCTGGCTCTGGCGCGCGGAGAGGCAATAGCTTTTGCTCCACTGTTCGGACTTTGGCTGGGATTTCTTGTTTTCGAAAAATATAAATTCAAATTTCAACGAAAATTCTTCCTTGAATTGGCTTTGCATTGGGCTCTTCTGGTTGGAGTGTTCCTGTTATGCGCGATGCCGCGGATGATCCAGTTGTATAATGATAAAGAGGTCGGTTATCCGGTGCTTGACGTCAGGCAGGCATATTTTCTGGACAGGCTTATGGGGCATAAAGTTGACCGCTATCCAAACCGGATAATCGTCAATTTGCCCGGAGTCCGGCACCACGATCCACTGCCTGTTGGAGAGAAGCTCTATGACGGGCTTGACGGTTTTGTCAACGGAGCGTATATTCCATACCTGTTGTTTGCGGTTCTAGGTGTTGCCGTGATGATCAGGAAAAAGGAGTTCGCTCGTACTGAATCCATATTACTTCTGCTGGTTATGTTAATTAATTTGGCGGTATTTGTCATGCTTGCCAACAGTCTGCGATATTATACGATAAACTTGCTGATGCTGCTGCCGTTCACTTTTGCCGGAATACGCTTTACCTGGGATTATTTGAACACGGTTCCATATTCGCGATATTTGAAAGCAGGCGCGGTATTGTTGATGGTCGGAGTGGCGATTGCCCAGGTTCTAAACGGGATGGCGAAAGTGATAAGCAAATATTCTCGTACCGAATATAATACCGGAATTTATATCCGGTCTTTGGCGGATGAACTCAAGCTGCCGCAAGGTGATAAAATGAAGGTAGCCGGCAGCAAATCTCAATTTGCTTTCTGGTCCGGTGCTAAATGGCTAAATACCGGTAATGACAGTGTTGAATGTATTAAAATAAATAAGGAACTGCTTATCCGGGAAGCCGATTTTTTTGCCGTTGGGCGTAAAAACCAGGTTGAGGCTGAACTGGTTGAGTCGATGGGTTTTGTGAAAACAGATAAACAACCATCCAGAAAATATTTTATTTACCGTAAAAGGGATAACTGAAATGAAACGCGTATGTATTATTATTCCCTGCTTCAACGAAGCGGAAAATATAGAAGAGGTGATTGCCGATATCCGACAGGCGGAACCGGAAGGCTGGGAGTATATCCCCGTAGTTGTTAATGACTGCTCACTGGATAAAACCGCTAAAATCGCCCGGGAATCCGGGGCGGTGGTACTCGATCTTCCGTGTAATCTCGGAGTAGGCGGGGCGGTGCAGTCCGGATTCAAATACGCTCTGCGCAACAATCTGGATTATGCGATAAAATTTGACGGTGACGGCCAGCACAAGGCTGACCTTATCATAAAAATACTGTCTCCGCTGGAAGATGGAAGTGCCGATATGATCATCGGTTCCAGGTTCTGTGAAGAACATGACGGCTTCAAATCCAGCGCGCCAAGAATGGTTGGGATCAAATTTTTTGAAAAACTCAATTCATTCCTGACAGGACAGCGGGTCACTGATAATACTTCAGGATTCCGGTCTTACAATCGGGAAGCGTTGGAATTTGCCGCGGTTCATTATCCGGCGTTTGACTATCCGGAACCGGAAGAGGTGGTATTGATGCTCAAGAATAAATTCAGACTGAAAGAGGTATTGACCCCGATGCAGCCGCGTAAAGGCGGGGTCTCGTCGATAAGTCCCCGAAGAGCGGTATATTTTATGTTCAAAGTGTTTTTCGCAATATTAATGGTGGCGGTGCGGCCTCCGGCAAGGAAAGTTGAAAAATGATCAGAATTCAAATTATTTCAATTATTTTCAGTCTCTGTTTTCTGGGGTTTATCCTTGAAGTCATCAGACGCAAGATGCTGAAAGAAGCTTATGCCCTGATCTGGGTATTCATGGGGTTGTTCTTTCTGCTGTTGTCCTGCTGGCAGAAGGTTTTGAAACTGCTTGCATCATTATGCGGCATCCAGTCGCCGCCGGCGTTTCTTTTTCTTGTCATGCTGACCGCGGTGATAATGATATTGATCCAGTATTCGATAGTCATCTCGCGCCAGACTGACAAAATACGTTGTATGGCCCAGGAGATAGCTCTGCTTAAAGAACGGCTTGAAAAACTTGAAGGCGATGATAAAAAAGCATGAAAATAACGGTAGTGACGGCCGTCAAGAACGGCGAGAAATTTATCCGCGACACTGTCGACAGCGTGTTATCGCAAACAGGGGATTTTGAGCTGGAATATATCATTCGAGACGGCGTCTCCACTGATAGTACATTGGCTATTCTTGATGAATACAAAGCCGATCCGAGATTAACGGTTATTTCTCAAAAAGATGGTTCGCCGCAGGAGGCTATCAATGCCGGAATGACGATGGCGACCGGCGATATCGGCTGCTGGCTGAATGCAGACGACGTTTTTGAATCGGGAACCCTGCAAACTGTTGCGGAAGTATTTACTGCTCATCCGCAGCTTCGCTGGATGTACGGACGCTGCCGGATTGTCAACAACGCAGGAACAGAGATCCGCAAACCGATCACTTTATATAAAAATATCATCGGTTTTTTTTACAGCTGGAACGTACTGCTTTGCGAAAATTTTATTAATCAGCCCGCGACATTCTGGCGGATGGATTTATGGCGCGAACTCGATGCGCTCGATCCGCAATTCAAGGCGGCCTGGGATTACGAATTGTGGCTGAAAATGGCTACCCTTGCTCGTCCGCTGCATCTGCGTAAGCTGCTGACCAGCTTCCGCCGGCACACGGAATCTATCAGCGAGAACCATTTTGAAAAACAGTTTGCCGAGGAGCTGGCAATCTCCCGGAAATACGGCAATCTGATCCATTATTTGATTCACAAATTCAACGTTTGGAAAATCGTCACGGTATATAAGTTGTTGTCATGAATAAAGCTCAGCTAAAGTCATTTATCCGCGGCAGTGTGGTTTCGATGCTCGGGGTTGTTGTTCTTGGGGTGCTTAACTTTTTTGTCAGGCGTACCCTGAAACTCAACCTTTCCATGACAGACTTCGGTTTTATCTACAGCGCGTTTTCTGTTGTAATGATGATTCTTTTGTTTATTGACATGGGGCTTGGCCAGTCGGCGATAATTTTGATTTCCAGAAGTTTTGCCGAGGAGGATAAGGAAGAGGCAAGCAGGATTTTTTCAGTTGTTTTTGTTGTGAAGATGCTTCTTGCGTTGGTCACATTCGCGATAATGGCACTTTTAGCTCCGTGGATAGCGCGTTATTTTTTGAAATATCCGTCCTCAACGATGATGTTTATTGCTATTCTGCTGATTTTACCGGCCCAGGCTTTTTTGACCAATGTCCTTAACGTTATGAACGCTAAAAAAGCTTTTTTTACCCGGCAAGTGATGATGAGTCTAAGAGCTCTGCTGGTGCTTGCCGGAGTTATTTTCGGGGTAACCGCTTTCGGAGTTAAATCATGGGTAACTTGTTTTGTCGGGTCATGCTTCTTTCTTGGAGTAATCGGCTGGCTGATCATCAGATCATACGGTGTGAAATTTGTTCCATTATACAAGTTGAACCTTGAAACATATAAAAGTGTAATCACTTTCAGTTCATGGATCGCGGTATCTACGGCCGGAATCTATGCCATGTACTATATGGATTCCATCTGTCTGACCTGGTTGTCTGACCTGGAGGCGGTGGCGGTTTACAATGTTGCGCTGCCGCTGATGCGGATTGCCCAGAGTCTTTTCGTTTTTCCCTTGATTTTTACTCCGTTTGTGACCGAGATGTGGAAGAAAAAGGATTATAAAGGAATTCAGCGCTCGTGTTATATCGGCAGTGCGGTCATGTTGGCGACATTACCGGTCCTGGTCGCAATCGGCTATTACTTCGCGCCGCTGATCATCCGTTTTATGTTCGACAAGGAATCTGTTGTCGCCGCGTCATCAGTCACGGTTCTTTGGGCTGGAATGGTTTTCAATGCGATTGCCGGTTTTAATATGAACGCTTTGAATGCCGGAGGAAGCCGGAAAATGGTGGCGTTAATGGTTTGCGGTTGCGTGATGGTAAATTTTACGCTCAATGTTATCTTGATCCCGCAATACAGTTATCTCGGCGCAGCCTGGGCTACTGCGGTAACATATTTTATCATGGCATTGGCGTCTGTAATCTGCCTGGTCATTGCGTTTCGCAAGAAGCAATATCCTGAAATTGCTCCTTGATGATATTTTAATAAATTAGTTATGAGCGTGAATTCCCGGGCATATACTTGAATAATCTTTTAGCGGGGGTATGTTATTTGCTTAGTAATATAATGTTAACATAAAAGCAGGCGGCATCCTGCGAGGGAGTCTAAAATGCCAAAACCTAATTGTTTCATTATCGGCGCGCCGAAGTGCGGTACAACTTCACTTTCAGCCTGGTTGTCGGAACATCCTGAAGTATGTTTTTCTCTGATTAAAGAACCTCATTTTTTCTCCACTGACGTAGGAGTTGGATTTCGATTTGACGAAGATACCTATTACTCATTGTTTCGCGAAGCTTCCGAGGAGACTCCGGCCGTGATGGAAGGCTCGACAAAGTATCTTTATTCCCGCGAGGCTGTTCCCCGGATTGAAAGTGAATTACCGGGTGGAAAATATATTGTGATGCTGCGCAACCCGGTTATTATGGCGCAATCACTGCATTGGCAATACTACCGGAGCGGTTACATTGAGAATATCAGGGACTTCCGCGAAGCGTGGAGGGCGCAGGAACAACGCCGTCACGGCGAAAGGATTCCGCGTTTATGCCGCGTGCCGGGAGCTTTGCAATATCGTGAATATTGTATGCTGGGAAAACAGTTGAAACGCCTGTATGACAAAGTTCCCCGGGAACGCGTTATGGTTATCCTGCTTGAAGATATTAAACGCAATCCCCGGAAAATATGGTTGAAACTTCAATCTTTCATTGGTGTATCTGATGACGGCAGAACCGAGTTTCCCGTAATTAATGCGGCCGGAAGCGCAAAGTCACGATGGCGCAAGACGTTAAAGTGGAGTTGTATCTTTACATGGCTGGACTTTGTTAAATTTGCACGTTTGTCACATTCCGGAGTGTGGCTTTTTAATAAATATCAGCAAATAACCTGGAGCAAACACGCCAGGCGTCAAAGCCTGCCCGCAGTCAGCCGTCCTGCAGTTTCTTCCGAAGTAAAACAGGAACTCATTGAAACATTTCGTGACGATGTTGATCTGCTGGGCGACCTGGTCGACCGTGATTTTTCCCATTGGTTGGAGCAATAACCAAACATTGATCATTTGTTTTCTTCATGAATATAAGGAATTTAAGCAATATAATCCATCGGAGTTAATTTTCTATGTATGATTTAAAATCTTATCAAATGTTGTCTGACGAGGACATTATTCTGGTATATCAAATGGGTAAGGTTGGATCAAATTCCATCCGGTGGAGTCTGGAGCAAATCGGTATTGGAGCACCGCATATTCACAGTCTTTACAAAAATCGTGGCTATGAACTGTATAAGAACTTTCTTTTGTCGAAAATGTACTATCCACTCAGTAAAAGGATATTGTGTGCGTTGTTTTATGCCTGGCAGCGTTTAAAGCTGCGTCGCCGCAAGCATCTGAAGGTGATTACGCTGGTCCGGGAGCCGATTAGCGTTAACGTATCGTCGTTCTTTCATAATCTTTCTTATTTTGCTTATGAATTTGAGCAGAAAAATGCCAAAACGCTGGAAGAGGCGTTTTTCAATAAGTTCAATCATGATTATGCGCTTGACTGGTTCGATATTGACTTTCTGCCGACGATCGGGCTGGATATTTACAAATATGGCTTTGACAAAGAGGCCGGTTATGCGGTCATCAAAGAAAAAAATGTCGAATGCCTGGTAATCAAGCTGGAAAAGCTGAACGGTCTGGAAAGCGTTATCGCCGAATTTGTCGGCAATAATGATTTCAAGTTGCAGAGCCACAATGTTTCAGCAGATAAATGGTTCAACCCAGTCTATCTTGAGTTTAAGAAAAATGTCAGCTTCAATCCGGAATTTATTGATCGGATTTACTCAAGCAAATTGATGCGGCATTTTTACAGCGATGAAGAAATCAATACGCTTAAAGCCAAATATTTGCAAGCGGAGTAACTATGGATCATTTTGATATTAATGAGCTGAAAGTTGATTTTTTTCTTGCCGGGGCGGCAAAGTGCGGATCTTCTTCTCTGGCGGAATATCTGGCGCAGCATAAGCAGATATGCTTTGCCTATCCGAAGGAGCCGGTATTCTTCGCGGACGAGGATTTTGAGTCGAAATATGCCTTTACCTGGGGTGAATATAAAAAATGCTTCAAGGGTAAACCGGAACACCGGATAACCGGCGAAGGTTCGATTCTTTATATGTACTCTGAAACGGCGATCAAACATATCCTTGAGTATAATCCTGACGCTAAATTCATCGTCATGCTACGTAATCCGATCGATCAGGCATATTCTTTTTTTCTGCAACTGCGGCACAGTGAATACGAAAGAGAACCCGATTTCAAGATCGCATGGCAGCGGCAACCGCTTCCGGGCCGTTCCATTTTAAACTACAAGGATGTTGTTTCAACCGGGGCGCAGCTGCAAAATCTGCTGAAGTTGGTGAGCAAAGATAAATTGTTGCTCCTGACGCTTGAGGAGTTGATTGAAGACCCACGAGCCATGTATCTCAAGGTCTTAAACTTCCTGAGCGTGGATGACGATGGTAAAACCGAATTTGAAGTCGTCAATCAGGCCGGAGAGCATCGTAACGCTTTGTTTAAATTTATTTTTATGCAGGTGACCAATAACAAGTTTTTGTACAAGCTGGCCGCCAATACAATTCGCACTCTCGGCATTTCGGCCAATACGGTCAACAAGTTCCATAAAGGCAAAAAGTTGAAAAAACAGTCACTGCCGGATGAGTTACGGCAACAAATGGCTGATGACCTCCGTGAAGATGTTAAGCTGACGGCGCAGATAATAGGACAGGATGCTACTGATAAATGGCGGGATTTTAAACCGGCGGATTAAGTCAGTTGGAATCTTCTTTGGTGCTGTGAAAAAATATCCTTGACAAGATGCGTGAATTATCCTGGAATGATTTGTGCTGTTGCCGGTGAGGCGCATAGCCTCAGTTATTTAACGAATCGGCGACTTGCAAAGCAACCGGGAGAAACATGCAGATGTCAAGGTTATTTTTGAACGGCGTCTTTATACATTAATTTAATGTAGTTGCCGCCGCTTCCCGCATGGGATTTTATCATAATGTGGTTATCGCCTTTTTGCAGACTGGCCGCGAACCAGACCGGATTTCCCGGGTTTCCGTGGGATTTATCCACCGTCAGGATCAGCTTGCCGTTGACGTAGACTTTAGCCCAGTAATCGACCTGGAGTCCGAATATCTGTTTTCCGTCCTTTGAACTGTTAAAGACTGTTTTTGCGTAACAAACGCCACGGTCTTTATAGCCGGTGAGCCTGGTATAATCTATCTCATCCCGGTTGCCGGCAATTGTGTGCCATATTTTTGGATTGTATTCCGTTTTGAGTTCCAGCATTGCCAACTTATCAGGGCAGGGGGCATCGGTTTTTCCGAACGGCCCGGCCCATTGCCATTTTTTCGCGGGGATGGTGATGAAACTCATTGTCGCCAGGAGCCTTGCGGTATATTCACCCTGTGGAATGAGCTTTGTCGATGGATTTTTCATCCCGCCAAGCAGCAGATAACCGAGTTTAACACCTTTGCCGTAGGTTCCTTTCGTCGGGACCGCGATATGCAACTGGTGTTCTCCAGGTTCAAGATTGGTTCCGAACATCTTATAGGTATAGCCGCCGCGGTGGTTGCAGGGAATGAAGTCGGCTTTTATCCCGTCAAGACTGACATACATGGAACCGTAGTCCTTACTCAACGGAAACAGCAACCCGACCGTTTCGGCCCGGAACGGGATGCTCATTGACACTCCCGGACCGGTAGACGCAGTGGTCCCAAGAAAAAAGCGATTCCACCAGTAAGGGAGGGATGAGTCCTCTTTCCAGCCGGGCGCCAAGGCGATTTTAGCCATAGTTCCATCAAGGACCAATTTGCGTTTTGAGCGCTGACAGGGCAGGGTGTATTGCGAAATGGTTTCTTTTTGCGTTGGAATATATTTTTTCAGTTCTTGGGTGATAGCTTCGGCATAAAGTTGATGGCCGGTCCGGTTGGGATGAACATTATCGCCGAAGATGTCCTGCCATTTTTTCTTGTTCTTTTTCAGATATTTTTCACATACCGCCTGCAGATCGATGCTTGCGAACCCGTAATATTTTGCAATAGCGGCGTGACGCTTGATGTTGCCGCCCTTCCGGCTGGCCGCGAGAAGAAAAACGATTGCCGGCGGTTTATTGAGTTTTTTCAAGCGATGAATAATGCTTTCAAGCGTCCAGGTTACCGACTCGTCGCTTGCGCCGCCGTCATTGACCGCATACTCGATCAACACCAGATCTGGTTGACAGGCAATAACGTCACGTTCCAGCCTGAACATGCCGAGCATGCTGCCGGTTGCGCTCATGCCGGCGTTGTGCATCACGACTTGAGAGTTTGGAAATGTTTTTCTCAGCCAGGGGCCGATCCAGCCCTTACCGGCCTGGGTTATCGAACCGCCAAGCGCGACGCAACGTAAAGGCTGCCCTTTTCGTGCATTGCGGAATACTGCTTTCAGGTCGTTGCCGGTTGCTTGCGGTTTTGAAGTGAAATGCGCGCAACCAGAGAAAAACAGAGCCAGAACGATTGTCAGAACGCTATAGAGACACTTCATTTGCTGAATTCAAGATAAGTATAGGTCGGCATCCAGTGGAAATGCGGCCGGTCAAATTTCGGTTCACCTGATTGACTTAGTTCTTTACCTTCGAGCCAGCGTGAATAATTGTATCGGGCCACCAGGGCGCGCCAGACGGTTTTGCTGTTAATTTTAGCGCCTTGAGCAACCAGGTGTTTGATCGGAATAGCCAGTTCAGCTGTCCAGTACTGGTCTTTGTCTTTCCAGTTGTTTAAGGTGCCTTTGACCTGCGCTTTGCCGATCAGCGGCATATTGAAATCAATGCAGCTTGGCAGTTTACGGCCGCCGCTCGGGAAAAACATGGTGGTATGTCTGCTGTTTGGTGTGCAGTACATTTCCCAGTAAAACGGCTTATCCATCGGTTTCAAAAATACTTCAAGAACATCACCGGAACCGTAATGGTGCTGTTCATCCTGATCGTTTTCCTGGACGATATCGCTGTCAATGAGTTTTGCTCCGACGTAAATATAATCTTTATTCCAGAGAATTTTGTACCAGCCAGGTTCTTTGGCGGTACAGGTCGGGGCGGGAAGCAGCGGATACTGTTTAGCGGTTTTCCAGGCCGGGTCGGACAGGCTGCCGTCGACTTTGATGTTTTTTGGGGTGTATTTTGCCACGACGGTAAGGTTTTCACGACCTTTTTCGTATGAATTGCAACCCGCAGTCAACAGGACGGCGGCCGCGATGCCGGTTATTTGCAGAATGGTTTGTTTCAACATTATGTATCCTCCCGATTGATTATTTGGTGAATTTCAGTTTTGCCCAGGATTTATCTTTCATGATATATTGTATTTTATCATCATGCGTCTGGCTGATAGAGGTTTCAGCGTCTGAAAGATATACAGAGTAATTGCGCCGGTAAGCCAGCACATTCCAGACGGTCCCCGGTTTGATTGTCCCGCCGTATTTCTCCATGTCTTTGAGAGGGATCGCAATTTCGATATTCCAGAATTTGTCTTTGTCTTTATAGTTGTTTACTGTGCCTTTGTTAAGCACTTTGAACTTGACCGGGATTTTGCATTCTTCCGCGGTGGCGGTGCTTGGCAGTTTATAATGGCCGGGACCGGGAATGAAATGAATAGCTTTATGCTCTTCCGGTCCAAAAGTGAAAGACCACATGACCGTTGATTTTCCGGGACGGATAAACAACTCAAAGTAATCACCTGCCGTAACGGATTTGGGATCGTCGTTCTTGGCTTCAGTCACGATATCTGAATCCACCAGATGGGCAAAACAGTATAAATATTGTTTATCCCAGCGAAACTTGATGTAAGTTTTTTCGGTTATCTCAGTAGTTGGAGCCGCAAACAGTTTCTGTGCTGGAACGGTCCATTGGTGCTGGGTTTTTCCGTCAATTTTAACCGGCTTGTCGATATACCTGGCATTGTACGATACTTTCGGGTTGTAAAGTCCAAACGGGCATTGACAGCCGGCGGTCAAAACAGCAAGGCTCAAGCCGGCCAGGATGCTTTTGGTAATTTGTCTCATTTTCCGATTCCTTTCAATATGATTAAAATATTAATGAAATGTTATATATCCATGTCTGTCATAGCGGAAATTAATTCTTCTGGCTTCACGCAATGACAGGTCGGCGGCAAAACACATAGCTGATGCCATATAACCGGCTGCGGCATTTTGACCTGGTTTATATCCCGGGTCTTTAATCATGTTCAAAAGTTCAAAGGCGTGCAATTTGTCGCCGCCGCCGTGACCGGTGCCGTCGCCGGAACAATCATGGGTTTCGAGATGATCGCTGACATTATCATAATGATAAACTTGTGCCTTATGAAGATTTCCCCAGATCCGGCCGCGGGTGCCGACGGCATGGAAATTGCGCCCCGAAAGCTCGCCCATGCAGTTGAAGGTCAGCATAAAATTGACAATTGCGCCGTTTTCATATTCGATGGCCACATTCTGAGTATCGTAAATATCCTTGTTGATATTGTAAATACATTGGGAATCATGGCGAATGAATTTATGCATAATTTTCTCACCTTCGTCCTCGTGTTCTGAAAAGACCGGTTCTTGAAAATACTGACATACTTTTGCCTGCGAGCATTCCGAACAGTCATTCGGGAGCAGCGGGCTGGGATTGAATATCCGGTTGCCGCCATAGGAGTTGAGGCTGATCGGACGGCTTTCGGTTATCCAGTTCAAAAGGTCCATGTCATGGCTGGATTTTTCCAGCATTGCGCCGCCGCTCGTCGCGGTCTTTCTTCGCCAGAAACCGCGATTCATGATTGAGGACACTCCAAGCCCCGGCAGCTCGTCGGCCTGAATTGAACAAATCGCACCGATTGCACCGGATGAGATCAGCTCAAAGATTTTGGAATAAAACGGGGTTGACCTCAAAACAAATCCTAAAACGCTGCGACCGTTATTTTCACGTTCGGCATTGAGGATAGCTTCACAGTCACCCATGGTTGTTGCCAGTGGCTTTTCCAGCGCGACCGGGATGCCCAGTTTAAAACATTCGACGGCGTGCTCAGCATGCAAATGATTAGGTGAAGCAATAACTATTCCGTCCAGAACAGAACCGAATTCATTAAGCATCACTCTAAAATCATCAAACTCAGCCGGTTGGCTGGTTAGTTCTGACATTTTCTGCATGGCTTTGCGGTGATTCGCGTCAGGGTCGGCCATGGCCACTACTTCCACTTCTGGGGAGGCGGCGTAAAACTTTGCGTAAGCGACACTCCGGCCGCCGGTTCCGATAAAACCAATCTTAAATTTTTTCATGATTAATAATTCCGCGTATATTAATAAGGATATTTTGTTTATTCGGGAGAAAGCGGTTTTTTCCGCTCAAGAATACAAGTGCCGGCCGGAGGATTATCGAATCCGGCAAGCCTGGCGTTACGGACAAACGTACGAGATTTATCCGGGCAGCAAGCTTCGGCTTCTCCGGTTCCTGTCTTAGTGCCGGCGCAGGCATCGACGCCGAACGGTTTAATCAGGGAAATCGCTTCTGAAACATTTTCAGGAGTCAAACCACCGCCGATTATTACCGGCAGGGGGCAATTGGCGGTAAAGGCCGAGGCTGAGTTCCAGCGATACTCTTTACGAGGTTCTTCCAGTCCGATCAGCGCCGGTTCCAGATTGTAACAGTCGAGCATTACGGCGCTGATGTAAGCGTAGTATTCCTGAATATCCGGTACATTTCCTTCATCGTCGAGGTATGCCGCAAGAATTATTTTTCCGTTTTCCGGCATCATATCATGTAATTTGATCATTTCCTGAAATGAACAGCCATGCAGTTGAACCGTGTATATCGAGGCGTGCTTTAAAATATCCATAATGCTCTCAGCGTCTGTCAGATGAGTCACAATTACCGGAGAGACATAGGGGGGAAGGCGGCGACCAAGCCTGGATGCTGTACTGGGCAGAATAAAACGGGTTGACTGATGAACTTGGCCGACCATAAAACCGATTGCATCGGCGCCGGCCCTGACCGCTGTGTCTAAATCATTCTCGTTTTGAATCCCGCAGATCTTAACTCTCATTAATGTGATACTCCCAAGCTTTATTTACACCATATAAAGTACAATCATTTCCGGCGGCTTCAAGTCCGGTAATGTATTTTAAGAAAAAATTGCTGTCACCGCCGGTTGCAACCATCCGTAACGGCTGATCTGGAAAAATTCCTTTGATTTTTTCGATAATCCTTACAACTCCGCCGATGACCCCGTCATCAATGCCGACCCGGACCGCCTCGATGGTATTAGTTCCGAGTTCCGGGATATTTTCAAAAAAATCAATCAACGGGATCATGGCGGTAAAGTCATTGAGGGATTTGCGCTGAAGCATGCGTCCCGGCATGATTGCTCCACCGTAAAAAATTTTGCCAGGTCCGAGGACTTCAAAGGTAATTGCGGTCCCGAAATCTATACAAACCGCAGGTAGACTGCCGGTTTCAGACAATGCTATGGTATTGGCAATCCGGTCGGGGCCTATAGTTGAAATATCACATTTGGAAAAATCAATCCCGCAAGAGATGGCGGGAGTGATTTGAAACACCTGTTCAATGTTTGCGAGTTGGGACATGAAGTCAGGTACAACACAAGCAATCGCGACCGGCATTCCGGCCGGGATTATTTCATGCGTAAAGTTTGCCCTGGATATTTGCGTAATTGTTTCAACCCGGCCTTGATACCCTGTTGCGTACTGCACGTTGGTGTTGCCGACATTGAGCAGGAAGACTTTTTCACCATCATCCATTGTTTTTAAATAAACCTGTCCAGCTCTGGATTGGCGCCTATCTGATGGACCAGTTCTTTAATGCGCTGGGCACTTTTGGCGTTACAAACCAGAGTTGCGTCTTCCGTGTGGATGATTATCATATCCTTGACGTCGATGGTCGATATCAAATGGCTTGAATCCGTGACAATGATATTGTCGGTTGAGTCAAGTTGTTCATACAGGCCGCGAACGACATTTCCGTTTTTATCCGGCCTGATCTGATTTCTCAAAGCAGTCCAGCTTCCGACATCGTCCCAGTCAAAAGAGCAGCCGGCAACCGCAACTTTTTCAACTTTTTCCATTACCGCGTAATCAATGGAAATTTTTTCGCAATTTTCGTAAACCTCAGGTAATACCTCCATCAATTTACCTTCTTTTTCAGCAGTCTCTAATTCTTCCGCGAGAGTTTCCAGTTGAGGAGCATGCTTCTTGAATGCGTCGCGGATTGCTCCAACGCACCAGACAAACATTCCGCTGTTCCACTTGTAACAGCCTTCAGCCAATAATTCTTCCGCTGTTTCAAGATTCGGCTTTTCCCTGAATCCGAGGCTTTTGCAAAAATTTGTTTTAGTATCAAAAGACAGTTCTTCCCCGCAGTGAATATAGCCGTAACCGGTGTTGGCGCAAGTTGGAGTTATGCCGATGGTGACAATGTAGTCGTCTTTGGCCGGTGCGGCACTGTCGGCCAGAACTTCCAGTAGTGAATCGGTATCACGGATAATATGATCTGACGGCAGCATAACCATAACTGCTTTATCGCTGTTGCTGCGCGCTTTGATGACTCCGGCTGCCAGCGCAACGCAAGGAGCGGTGTCGCGTCCGACCGGTTCGCCGATAATATTTTCAGGAGGAATTGATTCCAGCAGTTTGCGCATCGGTTCAACGTAATCGGCATTGGTAATAACCAGAATATTTTGAATTGGGACCAGGGGGAGCAGACGTTCAACCGTCTGTTCAATAAGAGTCAAATTGCCAATTAAACGCAATAATTGTTTCGGGTGGGATATGCGGCTTTGAGGCCAGAACCGTTCTCCCTTTCCTCCAGCCATTACTACTGCATAGAAATCATTTTGTTCAGTCATCTGAAACGCTTTCCAAGTTCTTTAATATTGTTCAGCTAAAAAAAAACCGCCGCTTGAGCGGCGGTTGGATGTCGTTCTTTAAGAGAGTTTTTCGATGATTTTAACCAGCGGCAGGAACATGGCAATAACAATAGTACCAATGACTACCGCCAAACCGACGATCATGATCGGTTCGATCAGGGACGTCAGCGCGCTCACTGCGTTATCGACTTCTTCATCGTAGGTATCAGCTACTTTCTCAAGCATTTCCGGCAATTTACCGGTTTCCTCTCCTACCTCGATCATACTGATAACCATTTCCGGGAATACTTTGGTCGCCCCCAGTGGTTTAGCAATACCTTCACCTTCTTTCACCGCTTCGTGTACTTTAGCAACCGCGTTGGTTACCAGTTCGTTACCGGCGGTTTCCTTAACGATAGTAAGGGCATTGAGTACTGGAACCCCTGAAGATAGAAGCGTTCCCAAGGTACGTGAAAAACGGCCAATAGCCGTTTTAGATATAATCGGCCCGAGCAGTGGCATATTGTACTTGAGCCAGTCAATAACGTAGCGTCCTGCCGGGATTTTCCGGATAACCAGAAACAGAACCACCGCGACCGCTATCCAGATCAGCACAATCCACGCTCGTTCACGGAGAATGTTACTAAAACCGATAACCATATTGGTCAATCCGGGTAGTGGTTCACCTGCCAGCAGTTCATCGAATATTTTCTTGAAGTTAGGTACGATGAAAACCATCAAACCAATGGTGATCAATGTAGCCACTGACAAAATAACCGACGGGTAGATCATTGCTGATTTAACTTTACCGGCAATACGAGCCGCCTTTTCCAGGAACATCGCAAGACGGTCGAGAATGGTTTCCATCGCACCGGCCGCTTCCCCGGCTCGAATCATGTTAAGGTAAAGTTTGTCAAATGATTTAGGGTGCTGAGCCAGGGCTTCAGAAAAAGTCGAGCCGCCTTCTACAGATTCGCTGGCGGATGCAAGAGTCGTACGAATAGCCGGGTTCTTGGCCTGTCTCTCCAAAGTTTTAAGTGAGCGGATGAGCGGAAGACCGGCATCGAGCAGAATAGCCAGCTGACGGGTGAAAACAGTCAGGTCCTTTCGTTTGATGACCGCCGCCCCGATCTGCATATCCATCAGGCCGCCGCTTTTTTTCTTTTTCTGTCCCGGTAAAGGTGCTGCTTTTTTTGCTTCGGGTTTGGAGCCTTTGACCGGTGATATAGAGGTCGGGAACAACCCCTGCTGTTTCAAGGTGTTGGCTACGGCGTTTTCATTGGCGCCGTCCATTTTCCCTTTTTTTTCTTTGCCGGTGGCATCCATTGCGGTGTACTTGAATTGTGGCATAAGATGCTCCTTTTTTTCTATTAATTTTGAAAAACCATATTCCTGCCAGATGATAATAGTCAGGTGAATCGGCTAAACATGACTGCTGGTTATGTCACCGGCATCGCTATAAATAACCATCGGATGCTCCTGTAAAAATTATCGTGCCATTTATAAAGTATATAACGGCCCCTATATAATTATACAACAGAAAATGACATATGTCCAGTCAAAAAACAATAAAATTACTGCATCTCGTCAAGTTTTTGCAGCATACCTTCCTGATCCTGGGCTTTTGTTACCAGGTCCGTGTAGGAAATAGTACCATTTCTATACAGATCAAGCAGATGCGCGTCAAGCGTATTCATCCCGTATTTTGCCCCGGTCTGCAATTCGGAAGAAATACGGAACGTTTTGTTGTCACGGATCAAAGCCTGAATCGATGCAGTGGAAATCATGATCTCGAACGCGGCAATCCGCCCCGGTTTATCCTGGCGTTTGAGCAGCACCTGAGAGATTACCGCTTTCAAAGATGACGCCAGCTGGGTCCGGATCTGACCCTGTTGTTCAGTTGGGAACGCGTCAACAATACGGTCAACAGTACGAGCCGCCCCGGTAGTGTGCAGAGTGGCGAACACCAGGTGACCTGTTTCCGCCGCTGAAACGGCCGCTTCCATGGTTTCCAGGTCGCGCATTTCACCAACGAGGATAATGTCCGGGTCCTGACGCAACGCCCGTTTCAGGGAGTCTTCGAAACTGGGAGTATCTACTCCGACTTCGCGCTGAATAACACAACTGCGTTTATGCTGATGATAAAATTCTATCGGGTCTTCTACAGTAATAATGTGGCAGGCGCGTTCTTCATTGATAATATTCAGCATTGACGCCAGAGTCGTACTTTTGCCGGAACCGGTCGGACCCGTTACCAGAATAAGTCCGCGTGGTTCATAAAGCAGGTTCTTAATCGAGTTCGGCAAGCCGATCTGTTCGAGAGTCAGCAGAGTATTGGGGATCTGGCGCAGTACGGTCCCGAAGCAGCCTTTCTGCCTGAATGCGCTTACGCGGAAACGAGCCTGGTCCCCGAATGCGAAACCGAAGTCAGAAGCTCCGCCCTCCTGAATCTGCTGCATGTGGACATCCGAAGCAATACTTTTAACCAGACGCTCTGTATCTTCAGGAGTCAATGCCGGGACGTTCAACGGAGTCAGATCCCCGTGGAGGCGAACCATCGGCGGGGCGCCAACCTCAATATGAAGGTCACTCACTCCCTCATTAACAACAAGTTGGAGCAAATCAGGCATTTCGATAGACATTTGGATATCCTTTCCCGGTGAATATAAAAGTTTATTGTTTACCCTGAAGTGTATTTCAGGACTTCTTCCATTGTGGTTTCCCCATTGAGAATCGAGCGGATTCCGTCTTCACGAATTGTCCGCATTCCAAGCTCTCTGGCTTTTTCCCTGATTACCGAGGTTGGTGCAGCTTCACTGATCAGGTTCATTATGTCGTTGCTCATAACCAGCAGTTCAACAAGAGCCTTCCGGCCTTTGTAACCGGTTTCATTGCAGGTTGAGCAGCCTTTACCATAGTAAAATTTGCGGTCGCCAATATCTTTACGTTCAAGGTTGAGCGCTTCCAGGTCTTCGTCTGTCGGTTCAAAAGCGGTTTTGCAATCCTTGCACACCCGGCGAATCAGGCGCTGACTCAGAACTCCAACCAAAGATGAACAAATAAGGAATGGTTCTACTCCCATATCTATCAGACGGGTTACGGTTCCGGCCGCATCGTTGGTGTGAAGAGTTGAGAACACAAAGTGACCGGTCAGTGACGCCTGAATCGCCATGCGGGCGGTTTCAAGGTCACGGATTTCCCCAATCATAATGCGGTCCGGGTCCTGTCGCAGGAACGCGCGCAGCGCTTTTGCAAAGGTCATTCCCACAGCTGTGTTGATCGGGACCTGAATAATGCCTTCAATGTCATATTCAACCGGGTCTTCCGCGGTCAAAAGTTTATCACCGATTTCATTCACTTCTTTCAAACATGAATACAAGGTTGTTGTTTTTCCCGACCCGGTCGGTCCGGTAACAATGAGAATTCCGTTCGGACGATGGACCATTTCGCGCAGGACTTCTTTAATGTCGTCACCCAGACCAAGGGCGTCAAGACTCAGGTTGACCACAGACCTGTCAAGAATACGCAAAACCACCGATTCTCCGTAGGCTGTTGGCAGACATGATACGCGCAAGTCGATTTGCTTGCCGCGGACCTTCAACTGAATACGACCGTCCTGGGGGCGGCGACGTTCCGCAATATTCAAGCCGCTCATGATTTTTACACGGCTGATAACCGGAATAGCCAGGTTTTTTGGCGGGGGCGGCATTTCATACAACGCGCCGTCAACCCGGTATCGGATTTTAAATTCCTTTTCAAAAGGTTCAAAGTGAATGTCACTGGCCTGGTCTTTGATCGCCTGATAAAGGATTACGTCCACAAACCTGACGATCGGAGCTTCATTGGCGACATCCTCGATATCATGCTCGTCACCATCTTCATCGTCCGCTCCCTCGATAACCATTCCGGCCAAAACATCGTGAACGGAGCCGATATCCAGCGGATAATATTTTTCAATGGCGTCATCGATTTGATCCACTGCCGCGACACAGATTACAATGTCTTTGTTTAGAATGAAATGCAGATCCTCGCCGATTTGATAGTCAAGCGGGTTGCGTGAAACCAGCTTAAGGCTGAATCCGTCCCATTCGACCGGAACTATGCCGTACATCCTGGCGGTGTCCGGCTCAATCATTTCGATTACTTCTTTTGGGGGGTCAAAACTTCTTAAATCCACCACTTCTGATCCAAGGTTGGTGGCGATCATGTGCAGCAGTTGTTCTTCGTCTATCAGGCCGTAATCGAATAGTACGTCTCTGAAAGGTTTCCCGCTGCGGTCATGTTCTTCCTCCACCTCGGTAAGCTGTTCTTCCGTACAGATCTCCTCACCCAACAGAATATCTTTTAGTGTTTGGCTTTCTGCATCCAGCATTGCCATAGAGCCGGACCTCGCTTTCTATATTATTTAATAATTATCTGAATCTATTATTCATTATCGGCAACCGTTATTCGGATTACCTCTTCAATCGTTGACGTTCCACTGGCGGCTTTACGCATTGCGTCATCACGCAGGTTCCGCATTCCTCCGGCCCGGGCTGCATCACGAATTTCATTGGCCGGGGCGTTATTAAAAATCAGGTCCTGGATGTCTTCAGTCAACATGAATATTTCATATATCCCGACACGACCTTTGTAACCGGTACCGTTGCACTCGCTGCATCCACGTCCCTTGACGAATTTATTGTTTTTCAAATATTCTTCAGTCAAGCCGAGTAAGTGGATATCTGCAGGTGTTGGTTCATAAGGCTCGGGACAATTCTTGCAGGTTCTGCGTAACAGGCGCTGGGCCATGATCGCCCGGACCGCTGACGCGATCAGGAACGGCTTGATTCCCATGTCCGCCAGACGAGTTACCGCGGACGGAGCATCGTTAGTATGCAGCGTACTGAACACCAGGTGTCCGGTAAGCGCCGCGTTGATCCCGATTTCCGCGGTTTCCAGGTCACGCATTTCCCCTACCATGATGATGTTCGGCGCCTGACGCAGCATTGCACGCAGGGCAACGGAGAAAGTCATATCAATCTGCTTGTTTACCTGGACCTGATTGATCCCGGCCAGCTGATATTCGATCGGGTCTTCAACCGTGATGATTTTGCGGTTCGGGGTATTGATTGTATTTAGAAACGCGTAAAGTGAGGTCGTTTTTCCAGAACCGGTCGGGCCGGTAACCAGGAAAATCCCATCCGGGAAAGCAAGTATTCGTTGAATAAGTTCAAGGTCGTCAGCGTAAAATCCCAGTTTAGGAATATCCAGCTGAATACTGGATTTGTCAAGAATACGCATGACGATACTTTCGCCATGGGTGGTCGGGATTGAGTTAACGCGCAAGTCAACGTCAGAACTGCCGATTTTCAACTGGATACGACCGTCCAACGGGATTCGTTTTTCAGAGATATCCATTCCGGCCATAATCTTGAGACGACTGGTCAGGTTCGCTTGCAGATACTTTGGCGGGGCATCCACTTCCTGGAGCACGCCGTCAATCCGATAACGAATCCGATAACGCTTTTCCATCGGTTCCATGTGGATGTCCGATACTTTCTTATGAAAAGCTTCGATGATAATCATGGACACGAGTTTAACAATAGGCGCGTCGTCATCATCACTTACCCCGCTATCACTGGATGCTGCCAATTGTGCTTCAATATCGTCACTGTCAGCGACAATGTCATCGATAAACGAATCAACACTGTCTTCCAGGGAACTGTAATGTTGTTCAATTACTTTATCTATCTGTTCCTGAGGCGAGATTACAGCTTCGACATCGCAACCAAGCAGATATCGCAGGGAATCGAGAGTAGCCATATCAGTGGGGTCGCTCATTGCGATAGTCAATACTTCGTCGTGTTTCATAACCGGTACGACCTGGTATTGATGAACTACATCTGAAGACAGCGAATTCAAAACTTCCTGAGGAATCTTGTAGCCGCCAAGGTCCAGAATTTCCATTCCGTACTGCTGGGCCAGCATTGAGGTAAGTTCCATAGAGTCAATGTAATTCAGATCGCGAAGAGCGTCAACAATATCCAAAGGTTCCGCAGAAGCGGCCACCCGATCCCAACCCTCATCAATCTGTTCGGGAGTTATCATACCGTATTCGGACAATAATTCCAGAATATAATCACTATCTCTAGCCAAAACTTACCTCCTGTTCATCTGCGTATAAAAAACAAAAAACTCTTTAATCAATAATGCTTAACCGGGACTTTACTGCCCCGACATAAATTAACCATATATCAAGCCGATTTCAAGCCTGATATACAACAAACAACGAAGTTTTTTATACCTATGCGAACTGGGAGATGACTGCAACCAGAACAAGCGGCTTATCACCGATACTTTTAATGGAATGACAAGCGTTGCTGGTTAGGATTGTATCGCCTGCTTCGAGGATGACGGTTTGCCCGTTGTCGTCAGCTTCTGCGCGACCTTGAACAATTACGAAAACTTCCTCTTCGCCTGCGTGTTCGTGAGTGCCGATACTGCTGCCAGGCGCGAGAGTCAGACGGGCAAAAAGACGATTATTGGCTTTTAATTCATCTTTATCCCAAAAATGTTCAATCTTGACGCTTCCGTCTCCGCCGCGCATATTTTCGCGGACTTCACTTTTATACTGACCGTCTTTTCTTATCATGAGTTGAAATCTCCTTGGTAAAAAGTAACAAAATTGACATTCAATATATAAGTATATCATCTTCGAAAAAAATCAATAAAAAACTAGAATTTTATATCGAATTTATTTAAAGAATAAATTACCGGGTAGTTTATTTTTGATGTCGTAAATTTAGGCATTATAGTAATTTTTTGAACCTGTTTACGTCGCTTTTATTGAGTGAAGGAGCAGGGCTGTTCCGGCTACTACCGCGGTCTCGGTCCGTAATATCCAGGGCCCAAAGCTTAATGGATAAAAGTTATTATTTGCCATTAAGTCCAGTTCCCGGTTGGAGAATCCACCTTCGGGACCAACGAATAAACCTGTATTTAATAATGGCATTTCCGGAAAGGAGATAGAGGTTTTAGCGACAGCACCATAAAAGACCGCATCCAAAGAGCCAGCGTTGCTTAACGCCTCGTTGAAGCTGATTGGATTTTCGAGCCGAGGCAGAAACGGATTGCGCGACTGCTTGCAGCCTTCCCGCAATAAGGCCTGCTGACGATCTGATTTGCCATCAGGTGTCGCTACGGAGTTTTCGGTGATTATCGGAATTATTCTGAATATTCCGATTTCAGCACACTGTTTGAGCAGAGTGTCCATTTTATTGCGGCGGGGCGGGGCGACATAAAGATTCAGTTTGATTGCCGGTTCAGGATATTTTTCGGCTTTGCGAACGATTATTTGACGGTCCTTGAGAATCTCTGCTTCAGCCAGGCAGCCGGCTCCGTCATTTAGTTGAATAAGTTCTCCTGGTCTGGCGCGAAGCGTCTTGAACAGGTGCTTTTCATCCTCCCGACTAAGGGAGGCAACTTCATTTTCAATAATGTTGTCACAAAAAAAACAGCGCATGATATCTTTCTGCAGCCGGAATTATAGTTTATTTCATATAGCGGATAATGGCTTCTTTTTTGAGTTTGGCGATGTAATCTTTATATGCTTGCGCCCTGAGTTTCATTTCAATCTGCTCTTTGAGTTCCCGGTTTAAGTTGTCGTATTTCGGATTGCGTGCTTTACGACGTTCCGTCAGACGGATAAAATATACTCCTTCCATTGTCCTTATCGGGCCGATTACACCTGTTCCCTGAATTTTTTTTACGGCACTGGAAAATTCCGGGCGCAATTTTGCGTCCTCTATCCAGCCGACATCGCCGCCTTTTTGCGGATTAGGTCCGTCTGAGTGCAGGACGGTTAAAGACTTGAATATTTTAGGATTATTATCTTTCAAGTCGGATGCGATCTCTTTTATCAGTTTTTCCATATTTTTCCGGCCCTTTTTCAATAATAGCAATTGAATTCGGCTTGAGGCCGGAGTTATGAATTCCTGACGGTTTTTTTCGTAATATTCAAATAAATCCCGTGGCGTAAGATTGACGTTCTGGTAATAGTAGTTGCTTACCATTATCTGAATGATTACCTTTTCCGTGGCTTGGCGTCGCAGATCCTCAAGCGTCATGTCCGATTTTTTTGCTTTTGCAACCAGTTCTTCACGGTTTGTGCAACCGAAAGTTAAAGCCAGATCGTCAAGGGTCTGTTCAATATATTGCTCCGGAACCTTGAACGGTTTTTTCTGGTAATCCATCAACAGCAGTTTGCGGGCGATAATGCCTTCCAGTACTTCTTTTCTCGCTTTCCATATCTGGTTATAGAGCTCCTCGCCGGTGTAAACTAAAGATAATCTTGCTTCGAATGCAGAGCTTTCAAGGATGACATCGGTCAGACTTATCGGCTGGTCGTTGACCGAAGCCAGAATGGAGTCAACATCTTTGCCGTTATTCGAGTAGACAAATTCAACTTTTCGTTCAGACGGATTGGCTGGTCGGAAAGACATTTCATTTTTTACAACCGGAAGTCCAGCCTGCCGGCTTTGCTGGGCAGACATGTTGGAAAACGGAGAGCTGCCGGTAGTTGACTGCCCTTCAAGACTCTGAACCGCTAGTATACAAACGGAAAAAATGTAAAGAGAGACTCTCATTTACCACCCCATGGACCGGAGCCAGCGTGAGGCAAGTTCCGGCCAGATCAGGATATATGGTACGTCCGGCTTCATTCCGAGCCCGTGTCCGCCTTCCGGAAAAATGTGCAGTTCATACGGGATGTCATACTTTGCCAGTGCCTGTGCGAAAAGCATCGAATTCATCGCCGGAACCCCTTTGTCAGCGGCGGTATGCCACATGAACGCGGGAGGACTGTCGGCGCTGACGTGTTTTTCCAGGGAGAATGACTCAAGTTGCTCAGAAGTCGGATTCTCTCCGAACAGGCTTTTGGGGGAGCCTGTGTGAGCAAACTCAGGGTTGGTGGTAATGACCGGATAACACGGGATCACGGCATCAGGGCGACTGGATATTTTATCCATTTCGTCTCCGCCGTTTGTTATTTCAGAGTTGAAATAAACGCCCTGGCTGGCTGCCAGGTGTCCGCCGGCTGAAAAACCGAGAATTGCTATTTTATCTGCTGAAATGTTCCATTGTTCCGCATTTTTTCTGACGATTCTGATAGCGCGTCCAGCGTCTTTCTGTGGCTCCGGCCAGGGATTCGGCTTAACCCGGTATTGCAGGACGAACGCATGAAAACCTTCACGATTCATCCGCTCGGCTATCGGCGCTCCTTCGTGCAGTGCTCTGTGAGAATAACCACCGCCGGGACATACAATAACCGCGCCATGTTTTTTATTATCGTTGAGTAAATAAGGCTCAAGGTAAGGTTCAAATCCGTCAACTGATCCCGGTACAACGTCCCAAAGTTTAATAATATCCATATCCAAACTTATCCTTTTTATTAATTAAAAGAAATAAGTTACCCTGCTTTTTGTCTTTTTTCAAGTAAAAAAAAGATTTCAAATCGAATTATAGATCAGGCAGGCGGGGCAGTTAAAGCAGCATTTTTCACAATATTGGCGATAAAGATGGATTACTCCCTGGCGGGCCGCGGCGGAATTGACGGTTTTGTTGAAGTCGGACCGGTCGCCGAACCATTTGGCGGCGGCGTTATTGATGATCCGGTTATCCTGGGTTTTCGGGATTTCCTGCCAGGCGTGTTCCGCGAATTCTCCAAGTCCGTTGAATAATTCATTCGACGATATCTGAGAAGCCGCGTGCAGGGCAGGGAGGATGACGTTGACCATGATTTCAAGTGCGGCGTCGCGTCCCATAACCGCTGAAGAACGGGAACGTTCACAGGTGAAATTGGTAAAATTATTCCACAGCTTATGGTGGCAAATCAGTAAATTTTCAACGGAGTTAAGAAAATTTTTGCAGTTTTTACTTGCCCGGGCGAGACATGCGGTCCGGGTTAGGGGCTTTCGGTCAGTTTCATTCAGGATCATGACTAGAGCTGCGATTCGACGTTCAGGGCTGTTTTGCGGACGTGAACTGCCTCGCCGCCACTGGATCGGCGGTCGGCCGCTCTGCCGCAGCAGCCACCAGCGGTTCCAGATGTCCCTGGCGAATTTTCTGGTTTCATTCGGCATGGTTGCGACCGCCAGGTCGGGCAGCAGGCCCGACTCTCCCCAAAGCAGGGATTCGGTCTCATCGCGGCGCAACTCCTCCGGGTATTCCAGCCAGCGATTGAATAACTCTCTGAAACAGTTTCGGTTGCGACTGCCTCCGAGAAACTCAAAGATCATTCTCAAGGTTGTTTCCTCGCAGCCGCTCATGATCATATTTCGCAGGATTGTGTTACTTTTAGCATGAAAACGCTCCATTCCGGCGGCGACAAACATGGTTGCCAACTGGTTTTCCGTGAGTTGGGAGAAATAACTGGCACAGCGGCCATTTTTGACCGGGACCAAGTTGCTTCTGGCGATATCTTCAGCCGGCCGCGGAAGCAATAAGAGCGGTGGCAGCTGATCCAGTTTTTCCGGCGGCAGGTCATTTTCCGCCGCAACGTGAAGAATCACGTTATCATAAGCCGGGTCGAGATGATGCTCGTGTTTGAACCAGTCGCCGCTCAGGTTGTGAATTTCCACCGCGCCTTTGATAGTGACTCCGTCAAGCTGAATTGCGGCGTGCAGAAAATCAGGTCCTTTATCGAAATTCCAGACTCCGGGAGATAGAACGGTAATGGTCCGGTTGCCGGACGCCCGGAAGCGGGTATCCGAAGGAACCGCGTTCCAGGCATCCTGGAGACTCAGTTCATAGATGGCGGCAGCCTCGGAAATCAGGTAATTTTTAGAATCTTGATTTTCGGGTTGCATTTCTCCCCCTTGGTGATTAAATTAATTACAAAAAACTACCGGAGTCAAAATAATATGGCACGTTTAATCAGATATGTCAATTCTGGATGTATTATATTTTTACTTTTCAGTGTGAATATTTATGCTGATAATAAGGAGAGGTCAGCCAGAGTTACGCCTACTGTCAGGGCTGTGGCGCAAGTTCTTCCGTCTGTAGTCAATATCAATACTGAAAAGCTGGCTGAGAGTGCCGGATCACCTGATCAATCCCGGCAAAGCGGCCTGTTCGGGCATGATCCGGAGCAGTTGAAAAATGGTTCCGGACAGCGATATTCTCTCGGCAGCGGCACAATTATTGATACCTACGGGTTGGTTGTAACCAACGCGCATGTTGTCAGTCGAGCTGTGAGAATTAATGTGACATTGTCCGGCGGGCAGCGGTGTGAAGCGCAGGTTATTGCCCAGGATGAAATAAATGATCTGGCTTTGCTGCGAATTACTAAAACTCCCGGAAATATTATTCTCAAAGCTGCTCCAATGGCTGAACCCGGGGATCTTCTGCTGGGCGAGACTGTTATCGTGGTTGGAAATCCGTTTGGGCTCGGCAGCAGTATTTCCCGAGGTGTTTTGAGTGCGATCGGGCGTCAGGTCTCTTACAAGGATAGGGTGGTCTTTACCGATCTGCTGCAATCCGATGCCGCGGTTTATCCCGGTAACAGCGGCGGTCCTTTGATTAATTTGAACGGTCGAATGATCGGTATTACTACCGCTATATTAAAGGGAACTGAGGATATAAATTTTGCGATTCCGCTGGAAAGAGTTGAAAATATTCTAGCTCGCTGGCTGATTCCCGAACGTTTTCGTCCGGTTTCTTTGGGATTTATTCCGGGAGTAAAGCGTTTGAAGAATGGCGCTTTATTTTTCTTTGTGCGCGAGGTGGCAAAAGATTCTCCGGCTTGGAAAGCGGGAATTAAACCCGGTCTGGAAATAATTCGTTTTAACGGAATGAAAATTCACAGTCTAACCTGGATAAGCCGTATTTTATGGCGCTTGCAGCTAAACAGCGAGATTTCCCTCACTCTTGGCAATAATCGGACATATCATGTAAAAATAGCCGATCAGCGTTTAGCCAGCGGGCGCAACCTGTGTGAAATGAAACTGGGTATTTCTGTTCGTCCTTTGTCTGTCACTTTAGCTCGCGCGTTGAATTACCCGTTTCACGGCGGCATGCTGGTTTCCGGGGTTCGTCCTGGTATTGAGTTGACCGGGGTTAACCGGGGATCGTTGCTGTTGCGTTTGGGCGATACCCTGATTCACAATGAGAAAAACCTTGCACAAGTGCTTTGGAGTTTGCCGCCTGGAACAGTTATTCCGGCTGAATTTGTTTCGGTCGTAAACCGCGATGGAAAATTTTATTTTGTCAGGAAAAAACGCAATATAAGAGTCAGATGACTGAACTTTTCTTTGGTTTTGCCTGTTTTTTATGAAAAATATTGAAAAAAAATGAATTTAATTTGTTTTGCAACTGGATTATATTTCAAGTCATATTATTGTAACGGTTAATTATGTTTGTGGAATTTTCCTTTTAATAAGGTTTTTATATAATACAGGTATAGATTGATGTCACTGCCGGTACCTTTAATAGTTATAGTTACAATCGCTATTTTTATCCTGGTTTTTTACTTGTTGCGGATAAATAACCGCAATTATACGCTGAGAACCAAGATTCGCGATATTGTTCATCAACGCAATGAGATTGAGAATTTTCTTAACTTGTTCTCGCAAAGTCTTGAAAGAGTTGAGATACTCCAGGACTCGATGAACACCACTGCCAGATATGTAGCTGACCTGGTTGAAGCCGAGTCAATATGCATTTTTGAAGTTGAGAACGAAGAGCTTGTCGCTTCCGGTCTGTGCGGTCTTTTCCCATTATCCGATGCCGGTAATTATCTGGCAACTAAGCCGCGTTTCATTCTGGAATATTTGCGTCGTAATCCTATTCCGCTTGGCAATGGTCTGCTTGGCCGGGCCGCGGTTGAGCGTGAACCGCTTCTAATTGAAGATCCGCAGGATCCGCGGATCGCCGAAATTCACACTTTGGCGGCGGTTGATTCTTTAATGATCATGCCGATGATAAAAAACTCGGAATTGACCGGCTTGATTTGCGCGGTTAATAATCGTATGGGAGCCAGTCCGTTTACCCGGGAACAGTTCAACCGCTTGAAATTCATTTCATCGCAAGTACTGCTGGCTCAGGATCTGGTCCGTGTTTATGCTAACTTGAGCAGGCAGCAACGGATAACCCAGGAACTCGAATTTGCCCGCAATCTTCAAGCCTCGCTACTCCCCAATGAATTTCCGGAATGGGGAGATTTTTCTTTTTACGGGTACAGTCGTTCGTCCAAAGAGGTCGGCGGCGATTTTTATGACTTTGTACAAATTGATGATGACCGCTTACTGGTGGTGATAGGTGACGCTTGCGGCAAAGGTATTCCGGCATGTATGCTTATGGCCATGACCCGCAGCTTTATTCGTTCCGCCACTGAACATTTCACCACGCTTGAAGATTTGTTGCTCGAAGTTGGTAGAAATATTTACCGGGATACTGATGAGGAGAATTTTATTACACTAGCCTGTTGTGTGGTTAATCGTCGTGCCAATCTGGTTGAATATGCCAGGGCCGGACATACCGAATTGCTCACTTATGTACGAAAACATGTCAGGAAGATATATCCTAAAGGTACGGCATTGGGACTTTTGCCCAGTGAATTTAACTCTTATGACTCTTTCTGTATGAGCAGCGCGCATCAAATGTCATTCCTTTTGTTTACTGACGGAATTAACGAAGTAATTAATGCCGCCAGTGAAGAGTTCGGATTGGAGCGTCTCAAGGAAGTATTTGAGCGTGCCGGCAGGGATAATATGACTCCGGAAGAAACCTGCAAGCTGATAATGAAGGAAGTAGACGCCTTTTCCGGCGGCGGGGAATTCCAGTTTGACGATCAGACTATGGTCATTATCCAACGTTCATAAAAAAGTTTAGCCCTCTTATCTTATTTAACTATCTTCTTTCTTTTTTTTTGTAATTGCTTTAAATTCTTTATAGATAGTTGATTGCAGTATTTTATTAAATCAGTTGCTGATTATTTATTTTATGCTTATTTAAAAAGATGAATGATTGATTTAAAGAAGTATGTTATGGTGGTTAAGATGCGGGGGGGCATCATCAGGTTCATACTATCAGTTTGCCGTCATTTCCGATTGCGGTCGGGAGAACTGTTATTAGTTGGTTCAATTCAGCTTGATTTTCCGGAGCCAGTACCGCCAGATAGTTATCGCTCCAGCCCTCAAGCAGGCCGTTTTTACGTTTGCGTTCAAATAGCACTTGTAAAGGCTTGCCGATATGTTCTTTTGCAAAATCCAGTTTTGTTTGATCTGCAATCTTTTTCAAGCCGGAAAAACGTTCGGCTGTTAGTTCCGGGGCAACCTGATTAGGCATTTCCGCAGCCGGGGTCCCTTTACGCTTGGAATAAGTGAATAAATGCACATTGGCAAACTTGAGCTTTTTAAGTAATTCAAGCTCGTCGGTGTAGTCGGCATCTGTTTCTCCTGGAAAACCGACGATAATATCGGTGCCGATATGAATTCCCGGCATTTTTTCTCTGGCTGACTCAACAAATTCTGTATATTCTTTGATGGTGTATTTCCGGTTCATTGCCCGCAGGATTGCATCTGCTCCATGTTGCAGCGAGAGATGAAGAAAACGGCATATTTTGGGACTTTTTGCCATCACATCAAGCAGGTGCTGATTGTTGGGATGCGGTTCGGTTGAGCTCAAACGGATTCTGAAATCCCCGTCTATCGTGGTCAACTCAGTCAAGAGCATGGCAAGATCCATCCCGTCACTTTTGTAAGCGCATACATTGACCCCGGTCAGGACAATTTCACGAAAACCTTTTGTTAACAGATTATTGAATTCACTGACCACTTCCACATGCTTCCGGGAGCGTTCGCGACCCCTGACGTGGGGAACTATGCAATAACTGCAGAAATTGTCACAGCCCTCCTGTATTTTTAGGAAAGCGCGACTCTTGAACGGAAAAGCCGCCGTCGCTTCTTCCTGAAAATCATCGGTCGCCATTTCTTCGCTCAAACACATTTCAGCAACCGGTTCTTCTCCGGTAAACAGCCGGACAATGTGACTGATGATACGACTTTTTTCCGGATTGGGCAGCCACAGGTCGACCGCGCTGTCTGTTGTGTTTTGTTCTTTTCCCACAAGTTCCGCTCCGCATCCGGTTACGATGATCCTGGCGTCAGGATATTCCCGTCGAAGTTTGCGTGCGGCCTGACGGCTCTTGTTGTCAGCTTTGGCGGTGACCGTACAGGAATTGACAATTACCAACTCCGGGGAAATGCCACTATTTTGTTCCAGAACTTTACAGCCGTTTGACTCCAGGCGTCCGATCAGTAATGCGGAATCAGCTTGGTTTAAGCGGCATCCGATAGTTAAAAGTTTCGCGTTTTTGGGAAAATTATCTGACATTCTGACTAATCCCCGGTTGTTTATCTGCGAATGCCATGCTGACCGGGTCGATTATCATGATTTTAATCGTGTAGATTGACATCACAAGTGCGGCGGTCATAACTAATTGTCTGGTGTTCTCTTTCAGCTCTTTTGCCGCGAACATTCCCGTGCCGCAAACCAGTAAAATCATTGATGGAACCATTACCGGTAGCGGCGACAGGCTTTTGTCTTGTTGCAGTTGATAACTGGCGATCAACCAGCAAAGCATAAGCGTGAAAGGAGCGAAACGAATGAAATAATAAAATTTCTCTTTAAATTTTTTGACTAATTGGATATGTTGTTCGTTGCTGAAAACAGTCCCCATAATAAGTGCCGCGAACGGGATGCATGACAGTGTTATTAAAATGAATAGTTTATCCGGGGATAACGATATATATAACATATGCGGAGATTTCAGATTTGATATATATAAGAAAAAGCAAAGCAAGCTCATTCCGGTAATCCGCAAAATGACTTCAATGTATTTCTGAAGTACTGATTTTTTTTTCAAAATTCAGGGATAATGACGTACATGGCAAAGATGAAACCCGGAAAACCGCAAAAGACAAAGCCGATTGCTGAGATAGGGAGAATCGTAAACCAGGTCCACCACTTTTTTTGAGTTTGGGTCAGCGCAAAATAGCCAAATAGAGAGGCGCAAATGACAAACATTGCCGGGCAGGGAGTGCGCGCCAGAGATATGAAATAATATGACCCGACAGTGAACAAAACCGCGTACAAGCCGATCTCGCGTTTTTCCCGTGCCCCGATCAAATAAATTAACATTAATGATAGCGCACCACAGATAGAGCTTGGCAGTGATACCGTGAACATATTGATCTTCCCACCGAAAATTTGTGATGACCAGTAAGCCAGCAGGGGGTAGGGGATCAACAAACGCTGATCCTGGGTTCCGTTCAAGTATGGAAACCAGCCGATGGGGTGATCCTTCATTTCCATACAGTACATTGCGTAGCGAATGCTGGATTCATCGAATCGGTAAACACTCAGTCCTGCGGTAAACAGAATCAACCCGGCAATGAAGATCAGCAGGGCTATTTTTGCATCCGACCACTGCTGAATCTCACTGCTTATACTTGACTGGGTTTCTTCCATTAGCGAATCTGTCCATCGCCGTAGACCTTGTATTTATAAGAAGTCAGCTCTTCGAGTCCCATCGGACCGCGGGCGTGGAGTTTGTCTGTGCTGATGCCGATCTCCGCTCCCATGCCAAATTCCCCGCCATCGGTAAAGCGGGTTGAGGCGTTCCAGTAAACTGTAGCAGAATCAACGCCGTTCATAAATAATTCAGCCGCGGCGGACGATTCGGTCAGAATACAATCACTGTGCCCTGACCCGTACATGTTGATATGGTGGATCGCATCTTCGACTGAAGCAACCTGGCCGACAGCCAGGGTCAGGTTGAGAAATTCTTCGTAATAATCGTCCTCGGTAACCGGCAGGGCTCCGTCGATCATTTTACAGGTGGCGGAGTCGGCCCGGAGTTCGACTCCGTTCTTTTTCATGCATGCAACGAATTTGGGCATGAATTTATCGGCAATATCTTTGTGGATCAGCAAGGTTTCAACCGCGTTGCAGACGCCGGGGCGCTGGCATTTCGCATTTTCAATAATCGCGACTGCGTTGTCAATATCCTGACATTCACTATCGACATAGATATGACAGACTCCCTTGTAATGTTTGATTACCGGGATTGTGGACTGTTCCACTACCGCCCGGATCAGGCCTTCGCCGCCGCGCGGAATGATCAGGTCGATATACTGGTCCATTTTCAACATGATGCTGACGGCGGCTCGATCGGTCCACGGCACCAGTTGTACCGCGCCGTCCGGCAGACCGGCGGCGACACCCGCCCGGTTGAGGCAGTGGGCCAGTACCCGGTTTGAGTTTATTGCTTCTGAGCCGCCGCGCAGGATGACCGCGTTGCCGGCTTTAAAACACAATCCGGCCGCGTC
The DNA here is from genome assembly GCA_963678305.2 of Victivallales bacterium. Taxonomy (GTDB): domain Bacteria; phylum Verrucomicrobiota; class Lentisphaeria; order Victivallales; family Victivallaceae. The sequence continues at coordinate 47,040 of CAXXVV010000014.1, read as the reverse complement.
TACCGTGACATTCGGGCGCGATTCGAAGACAATGCCGATAACTCCGATCGGTACGGATACTTTTTCTATTTTTAGTCCGTTGGGGCGAACAATAGCTGAAAGTTTGCGCCCAACCGGATCTTCCAGACTTGTAATCTGACGCAATCCGTCCGCCATGCCGGCTATTCTTGCGTGATCGAGTTTCAGGCGATCGAGCATTGCGTCCGATAAGCCTTTTTCCTTCCCGGCCTCAAGGTCTTTCGCATTGGCTTCGATGATTGCTTTTTCAGATGCCTCAATCTCTTCGGCCATTTTCAGCAAACACTCATTTTTCTGAGCGGAAGTCATTGCCGCCAGATGACGTGACGCTTCCAGAGCGCGTTCTCCCATGGCGTTCAACTCTTCCCGCATCATTTCTTCGGTTATATTTTCTTTAGTCATTATGCTGCTCCATATTCAATTATCTTTTTCTTGTAAACGGTAATTTACTCCGTAAACCGCATATCTGCAAGTTTAAGAGGAGATTTTTGAGGCTACTCTATGCAGCAGGTTCTCGAGCAACGGTTTCATTTCCGCGAAACAGTCCTGATAAACCGTCAGCGGAGCGCCATAAGGATCGGCAATATCGCCGCTTGCGTCCGCGAAGTCTCCCAGCAGATGCGTTTTACTTAATGCCGCGGCATGCATTGACGCAACCTGGAAACGGTGTGAAGAAGTCATGCAAATTATCATGTCGCTAGAGTCGATTAACTCTCTTGTCAAGGGAGTGCTGCCGAAGCCGGAAAGGTCGATATTGAACTGCGCCATTGTCTGAACTGAATTAATCGAAGCCGGTTCTCCAAGTCCGGCAAATGTGCCGGCAGAACCGATCTCGACATCCAGCCCGGCCTTTTCGCATAAATGTTTGAAATATGCCTCAGCCATTGGGCTGCGGCAGGTATTTCCCGTACATACAAAAGTTATTTTCATAGATAGTTTTCCTGCTGAAATTTGTCAAGTGAAGTAAGCGCAGCCGCAACCGGATTCACCGTCCAGTTTAATCTGCAGCAGACTTCCGAATGAATTCCTGAAGTCAATGACTTTGATCACATCGCGATATTCTGCCTGAAAGTTGTGGATTTCCGGCAGGGAATTTGTTGCTTTATCAATCATTTCAAGGTTCAGAAAATGACCTTCCTGCTCCGGGAACAGCGGCAGAGGTATGATGTCAGCTTCAACCAAATCCTGGAAAAAGTGCGTTCCGTAACTCAGCTCTGGAGCCGATCCACCACTTTTGAAACCCAGTTCAATGAGCATAGAAGTTCGATTGATGTCGCTGTATTTTACGCCGATTCCCAGTTCCGGATTGTTAGAGCCCCATCGGCCAGGACCCATCAGAATAAATTTCTTCCCGCTCAAATGACGGTTTATCAATCCAACCATTCTGGCTGTCAACTGCATTTTCTCAATGCTTCTCATATTGGAATAAGCAAGGTGGTCGACATACACCGCATATTCAATATTATCCAGTTCTGCTGAACGGATGGCATCGTTAATTCTGAACAGAGTTTGCGATTCCGGCAATTTGGGTACTACCACTTCGCATGGCGGACCGTCCGAGCGACTGCTCAACGTTCGGCATTGCAAAAGGTAGAGTTTTTCGTTATCCCAGGCGAACTCCAGGTCGACCGGCATGCCGTAAGCCTTTTCGATTTTTTTGAAAATATATTGCATCATCCTGGGAAACTCCGGCCTGGAAAGTAACCCGTCAAAAGTAATTGCGCAATTATCGTATTTTAATTTGTCCGGTCTGAACATCGGCTTGCTCAATACGCCGCCGTTATCGATAGAAATTATTTCATTTATCGGAAAGTTGAGTTCCTGTTCCCAAATGTAATTAATCAGATCAACAAAATGCAAAGTTTCGATCTTGTCGCTTTCCAGATTAAGCACGTCAACATATTTTTGTGAATAACGCATTTTTTCACTTTTTGTTACCTCAGGACGCAACATTGGAGCAGAAAGAGAGACCATCCGCGGGTAATCATCGCCAACCCGGTCAACGGCCCTGGTTCCCAGGCCCATAACCATTCTGAGCATACCGTCCTCTTTGCATATTCGTTTGTTCCAGCAATAAGGATTGTGTGAAAATCCCACCATGCCTGCTGCCGGTAAAAAGTATTTTCCGTATTGACGTCCTACCACCTTTTGGACGAGGACCGACATTTTTTCATTATAATCCAATAACTGATTGTCTCGCCTGTAAGCAATGGCACTGGAACTGTAAAGACTCAAGTAGACGTTCTTAATGGCTTGTGCGAATGATTTGAGTTTATCTTCATAAGACCCTTGATTGGAAATAAAGATCGATTCATATTTTCCGGTAAAGGAGCAACCTATACGATCCTCAAGAAAACTTGAAGAACGTAATATCAAAGGCGCATTATCTGCCTCATCAATAATCTCCTGAAATTTCTCTAGAGTGCTTTTACGGAAATTTCCATCCATAAACCGTTGATGCATGATGGCGTATTGTTCTTCGAATTCTTCGCCTTCCAGATATTTCAAGCTGTGACACTCTTCGAGCTGATTATACGCGATAAATTCGTTGATGATAGATGAACGTATGAACCAGGATTGAACTTCCTCGATATGGCCCTCGAGTTCCGGCGCGGTCTCAGAACTCAATGTTGGGTGAATGATGCGATTTGCAAGAATCATTCCGGCTGCTTTACCTCCGATAACTCCGGTGGTTGCGGGAATTGTGACACTTGCGGCAATCACGGTTGCGACGTCGCGCATATTGATATAATTTTTTGCAATGCTTAAAAAAGCCAGATGATTGCTTATGAAATGGGTGATCAGGTTTGCTCGTATATCCAGGGTCATTGTGGTTGGTAAATGCAAATTTCCGACTGGTATTTGGCAGAATGCCTCAAGGAGTTCCTGGATGCGTGGTGCATTATATTCTTCACTATTCAGCGTTCTCAGGATTTCTCTGGCAATTTTTTCTTTGCAACCGAAATTGATATACTCTTCAAGCTCCACATCATCAAAGGCATCAAAGGCTGTTGCAATAACAGTTGCATCATGTTCCGGAGTGTTTTCTACGTCAGAAACAGGCCGGTTAATTTTTGCCAAAGCATTAATAAAAGCGTTAATTATGAACTCATAAGCGTCGCTATGACGGATGATGTTCTGATACAGTAGATGTTCATTATTAGTCATTATTTCTCCTGAGAAAGATATTTAATAATTAAATTACTACTTATTCGATTTATTTGCAATGATAATCCCAAGCAATTTTTAATTACTTTTTACGCAGGATTGCTTTGTTTAAGTTATTTATTTATAGTGATATACTATTATTTATAAAATCACATAATGCTTAAATTTGACAAACCCGTTTCCACCCACTATATTAACCGCAAACTCGTCAACCAACGGAGGAAAAATCATGTCAGGCCGCGGAACGCGCATGAAAGTTACAGGCGAAGGCTGCTACTACCACCTGATGAACCGGGCCTCAGGCTGCAAAGGCGAACGCCCGTTCAACCAGGTCGATATGGAGTACGGCTTCCGATTGCTCCAAAATCTCTGCGAATATTTTTTGATCGAGGTCATCTCAGCCGCCTGGATGGGCAACCATTTCCATGTCGTTGTTTACGCTCCCGGGCCGGATGAATTGCCGTCGATCGAGGACATTGCCAATCGCCACAACTCCTACTATAGCAGCATGTTGGATAAATTCACCTACGCGCCGAAACAGATGCCGAAAATCAACCCGGCCGACTTGGAAATATGCCGCGAAACCGGCCTGAAAATGATCGACATCAGCTACTTTATGCGCGCCTTCCAACAACGTTTCACCGTCGTCTACAACCAGTCCCGCGACCGCATCGGCAAACTCTGGGCCAATAAATTCAAAAGCGTCATCCTCGACAGTCGCAACTCTCTGGAAGCGTGCGTTTTATATGTAGAATTAAACCCCGTCCGCGCCGGCCTGACCCCCGATCCGGCCGACTACCATTTCACGACCTGGGGCCGCTACAACGGCACCGGCAAACACCTTTTTCATGCCAATTTCGTCAAACATCTCAAACAAAACATCTGGCATCGCGACACCTCGGAATGGACCGACACCGACCTATTCAACTATTTCCGCAGTGAACTGGCGCGAATCGTCGCGGCGGAAAGCGGAGCCACGAGTGAAGAGATATTCGAGGCGCAGGAACAAGCCAGACGCAAAGAATCGATGCCGATCCGTTTTCTGCGACGCACCCGCCACTTCAGCGACGGAGCGATATTAGGCTCCAAATTATTCATCCGTGAAATGGGCGGCAAATTCGACAATCCCGCTCGAATCAACAAAAAACAATTAAGCCGCGGCCTCGGCCCCGCCGGAGCCGTCATATATTGCTTCAGAAAATTACAGAGTTGATTGAGATTTTTGAAAGTTTGAAAGGGAAATGATATCTTTATTCTTCAAGTAAATTATTTGGAGGGAGAGTCTTCTGGATTCTGGGTAGAAAGTAGGTCTTTTTTAGCCTGGCGGATCGCAGATAATTTGGCGGTATCACCGTACAGAAAAATTGCTCCACACTGGCCACACATCATGGCCTTGGCTCTTACACTGCTGTCACGCATGGTGAAAAACTTTGTTTTTCCCGGTTGAAAATAGTTCAGGCCGGTTGATCTGAAAATACCGTCCTCCAAGTCACTGGAGCCGCAAGCCGGACAAATTCCTGTTTGTTCAATGACTGAACTGTGACGGCGAACTACTTTGACAACTTCTTCAAGATCAGATTGAAGAAAGCGGGTGGAATCGCCAATCTTGCGATAGGTTATTTTGCCATCCCGCATCCAGCGATATAGGGTAGGTTCACCGATGGATAGATAAGTTGCCGCTTCCTTGATGGTAAACCATCTGGGAATATCATTTGCTGGTTTTAAGATTGCTGTTTTATTTTGCTGCTTTTTCATAATGACCTTATTATACTATTCATTAAAAAAAAATCAATTTTTTTTCTTCCGACTATTGCATTATAGTAAAATATTGTATATTCTTGTAAAAGATAGCACATGATAGTATATGATAGTATAAGTGTCGTGTTTGGAAAACGCAACCCCCTGCGACTGGAAATCGTCAGGAAAAAAACGAATAACAGCTGTAAAATACAGCGGAGGAGAGAAAAATGGAAAAGAAAGTTGAAAAAGATGATATTGATTCAGAAGCGGTTGCGAAAACAACAGATGAAAAACTGCCGGACGACAATTCTTCGCTATCAGTCAGAGGAAAATTGAGCCGGGAGGAACTACGCAAGGTCAAAGATTATTTTACGCTTGAGAATCCGGAAACAGCTAATGAAAATGACAGATTCAGCAGCATATACGGTACTCAAATTCATCTTGATGAGTTGATAAAAAAACTTTTTCTGGCCAATCCTTTCTATCTGGTCAGCGCCTGTCTGGTATTATATGCTTCAACCCGTTTATTCCATACTGATAACGTATTTATTGACAACCTGATTCCATTGGCGGTGATGACTGTTTATACCGCATTACTAGCCGGGACGGCGATATTTCTGGCTAAGTTTGGAAAGGTATGGGATGATACTGGAATGTTGATGCAAATCAACGTTATGCTGTTTATGGCGATATCAGTGGGGTTGGACGGAAAAATAATTGACGATACGACCGCCGGAACTGGTTGGGTTGCGGCCGGGCTTGCGGTTATGCTTGCAATATCGGAAATGATGTTCACCGGATTGAAGCTCAAGATTCCGGTAATATTTCGTTTTTCATACTATACGCTGATGGGGTTTTATTTCATCTATCCCTGGATACTGGCGGAACTGGTCACATTGTATGAGGAAAACAAGACTCCGGCAATCATGGGATTTATGCTGTTCCCGATTATTGCGGCAATACTGTTTATTCTGGTGGTGGTTCCGATGATCCGTAAAGGTCCCGGGTTGTTCTCTGAGCTGGGCGCGCCATGGAAAGAATTACGTTTTCCCGGTAATATATTTATTCTGATTCTGCTTGGTTTCGGCTGCAGAACCTATTTGAATACCATTTCCTTTTTTGGTGGTAAGGGGGTCGGGCCTTATTCTGTGATGGAGACAGGTTACGATTCCTTCATGCTAATACCGTTGGTTGCGGCTCTGGCAATCGTTCTTATGGAATACGGTAAAAATCGCGGGAAAAAACTTTGTATATATGTGGCGATGGGGACTCCGCTTCCGATATTATTGATGGGAACAGGAAACCAGGATGAATTGTTTCTTAAATACATCGGCAACTTCGGCTTACCGCTCTATACTTGTCTCTTTTCAATCATTATCATATTCCTATATGGCTGGTACATGAAAATACGCGGTGCGGCTATGGCATCCGGCATATCGATGTTTATTACCTCAATAATCCTCCAGAATGCTTATTCTTCAAGAGGACATGTCATTGCTTTGTCCGCGGGGAGGCTACCTATATACATGGCGGTTTTGATGGCGATATCTATGGTCATTATAACCATTATTATGTTGCGTTACAGTTTGGTTCTGGGAGGAATATGGGCAGCTATGCAAACTTTAACTTCTCTTTGGATTATTTTTCCAGGATACTGGCTTTTCAGGGAATATCATCATGTATTACCGGTAACGGCGATATATCTGACATTTTTGGTCGGCAGTTCCTTTATTCACGGCGGACTGGGAATGAAAATAAGAAAAATAACCGGAGTCTTTATGCCTGTATTGTGTATAGGGGCTATGGTTTTTGCCTGTAGAAATGGTTCGATTTCATTGCAATTGGTCAGCATCGGGTACTGCTTAATGCTCTTGACGGTGATATGGGCTTTAGCCGTTTACGGCCACTATCTGGTATTTTTTCTCTGTGGTTCGGCCGGAGCATGCGTGACTTTAGTATTGGGTATGATTGTCCTGTACCGGGGAATCGGCGGTTCAGGCGGGAGAGCGATGTTCTGGTCGGTCATATTTTTTGCTGCTGCGTTATTAATGAGTATGATAAAGGGAAAAATGTTCGGCAAGTGCAATGGGCGCTTGATGCATATTTTCAATCAATGACATTTTGACTTTACCCGGGGTAGAGGAGAGATATTGGGTCGACCGGTTATGCCGGTCGGCTGTTTTTATTTATTCCGGCCAGTTAATTTTCTTTTTATAGCTGTTTTCATCGACCGCGACAAAGACGCATTCAGTCTGAAGCACGATTTCCCCTCCAACCTCAGCGGTCAGTTCAAAACAGAAACTGGTTGTACCTTTTCTTACAGGTCGGCAGTAGAAATCAATAATATCGCCTTCGAGGGCGGGACGTTTAAAAACCATTTCCGAATAGCGATAGGTTACGACATCCGGTTCGTTAGTGGTTTTCAAGGTGTAAATCGCCGCGGCTTCATCGAGCCAGGCCATCAGGTTGCCGCCGAAAAGTCTGCCGTAGCGTCCGACATCTTTGGCCATACAAAGTTTTGAGCTTACCCGTTCTTTATTCATTTGTCGTCCTTGTCCTGATTTTCCGGAGCCGGGAGTTCGGCTGCATGTTTATTTTTAATTTTTCGACGCCAGGCGAGAACTCGAAGCAGGAATAGGGGATTACCGATAATATACCGGTAAAACATGCGTCCCGGCTCCATGGCGAGACGAAAACTCCATTCCATCCCGATTTCGCGAAGCCATTTAGGGGCACGGGGAATATTGCCTGAATAAAAATCAAACAACCCGCCGACACCCATTATAGCCCGGCATTTTATTTGGTTAAAATGCCTGGCTATCCATTTTTCCTGCATAGGCACTCCGAAGACTACCATCAAAATGTCGGCATGGCTGCGGTTTATACTGTCGATCACTTTTGCGCTGTCCTTTTCGTGGTCGAAGTAACCGTGTTGAAAGCCAACGATCTGGAGCCGTGAATACTTGATCAGCAGGTTGTTCCGCATTCGTTCGGCAATTCCAGGTTTCCCGCCCAACAAATATATAGTCAACCGGTGCTGTACCGCCAGTTCGCAGATAAACGGCAGCATGTCGGTCCCGTTGACGTTTTCGACCATTGGAGAATTTATCATTTTACAGGCAATTTTTACTCCGATGCCATCCGGGAATATATCCGGGGTATTTTGAAGAATTTCGAGATATTCTTTATCGTTGAAAGTTTTATTGAAACAATCGGGGTTGACGAAAAAGAACTGTTTTTTTGCGTGACTGTTGATGGTGCGTAGGATAATTTTAACCGCTTCACTCATTGGCAGATTATGAAAAGTAACGCCGAAAAGATTGATTTTCGGGTTGGCTGATTCTATTTTTGAACTGAAAAAGAATGCGATAACTGTTTTCAGGATAATGGTGAAATCGCTCCAATAGCAACGGCTGTAGTAATATTCCTCCTCGACTTTCTGGCGGCTGACATGAGCTATGCCACCAGCCTGGCGGATATACCAGAGGGTGAAAATTCCGGGTCTGGTATTGAAGAGGAAGGCGTCCCCGTATTGGCGGTTGACGGAATCATAACTGCGGATGCCGGGGCCGGTCAGTCCGAGTTTTTTGGCGAATACATACCAGAAGAGCGACGCTCCGGCAAGAGCAGGGCTTTTGAAATTATAAAAACGCAGTTCCAGGGGCATGCCGTGTAAACCGTAAATTTTCTCTTTGTAAAATATGGGCTTAAAGAGAATAAGCTTACGAAATAAAAGAAAAATAAAAACCGGGACGGTAACGAGTGTGAACAACCAGCAGTTCAGGAAGAATTCGATATAGGCGTTAACCCTTTTTGACATGTGAAGTAAATAGGCAAATTGTTTTTTGCGACGCTGTGTTTCCCGGGAACGCTCTTCAATATTAGAGAATCTCTCTTCGAAAAGGCGGATTTCCTCAATCCTGCTGTTAAAAGAAAGCTTCTTGCCGGTTTTAACGGTTTTGCTCATAAGCCTCCACTATTTTATGTGCGTGGTCTTTCCAGTCGAACAGGTGGAGTCTTGCGAAACCTTGTGTTACCAATTTGTCTTGTAATTCCGAATTGCTTAAAACATCTTTTATGGCATCGGCAATTTCATGTGGATGCGCGGGATTGAAAATGACTGTTGCGTTACCGCCGATTTCCGGCAGGCTCGAGCGGTCAGAGCAGGCGCATGGCGTACCGCAGGCCATCGCTTCCACCAGGGAGATGCCGAAGCCTTCAAAGAACGACGGGAAAATATACATCGCGGCGGCCTGAAAAATTTCCGGGAGTTTTTCATTTTGGATAAAACCGGGGAATATAAAACTTTCAGAGTCGGGGGATGATAATGCATATTCCTTGACCGGATTTGAACCGGGCCAGAACTTACCCGGCATCACCAGGCAGTAACGGGACTTGAGTTCAGCCGGCAGCATTTCGTAGGCCTGCATAAGCCCCAAATGATTTTTGCCGGGGTGTTCGACCCGGGATACGTACAGGATGTAGTCACGCTCAATTCCTAAAGATTTTTTTACCGCATCAGTATCGCAGTCCGGATTGGTATGATAGACGCTCTTGTCAAAACCGTTCCAAACGACGGATATTTTATTTTCAGGGCAGTTCCAATACTGAATCAGATCGTTTTTCGTGCTTTGGCTGACGGCAATGATGCGGTCCGATTTGCGGACACAGTAAGGTAAAATCTTTTTGATATAAAATGTCCTGAAAAAATCATATTTATCAGGAACATGGTACTGCGAAAGGTCGTGAACAGTCGCAACCGTCGGCCCGTAACGTTTGAGGAATGCGCGGCGGTTAGCGGCCGGCAGCCAGATAAAATCGTATTTCTTGAAATTCAATCTGAATGGCAGAATGAACAAGTGCCAGAGCATATTGAATAACGGCTTACGCAGGCTTTCCGGGAAGATAATGAACTCGGTATTGGCGTTTTTGACCGGAAAAATTTCATAGTCCTCAGCCAGAATAACGATATACAACTTATGCCGGGCGGATAAATGTTTGATAACCTGATTCATATAAACGGAGATGCCGGACTTTCCCCGGTCATAGGCCATGGCGCTTATCAGAATATTATACATGATCAGCCTTCTCTGTTGTAAGTTTTGCGAGAATTGAGCTGAAACCGTCTATAAATGCTTGTTCGTTGTAACGGGCGGCAATTTGCTGCTGTCCGGCTTTACCGTAAGCGGAGGCCATTTCAGGATTTTTCAAAAGTTTATCGATGGCGCCGGCAAATGCTTTCACGTCTCCGGCTTTGACGACAATTCCATTCACGCCGTTCTTCAGCCATTCAGTAATCCCGCCAACATTAAAACCGACGACAGGAATTCCTGCCGCCATTGCTTCGATGCCGGTTAAACCGAAGGGCTCCTGCCAACGTGCCGGGACAACCGCAATCGTTGCTTTTTTTAGAATTATCCGGGGCTCTGAACACCAGCCCTTGAACTCAACTCTATTTTCGAGCGAATATTTTTTGACGAGTGATTTTAATTCATTTTCCGCCGAACCGCTGCCGACAATCAAAGCGCGATAGTCTGACTTGACTTCCCTCTGAGCTCTAATCAGCAAATCCACCCCTTTGCCCTTGATCAATTGGCCACAGAAAAGGATTATTGGCGGCCCGTCCGGTCTGGATTGCGGCTCATCAAGCACCGGATGCACCGGGTAAAGCTTTGATATTGTGTTTTTCGGAAATTTATTCATCAGCAGATTATTACGCATGAAGTCTGACATCACGATGAAAGAGTCGCATTTGCGAATCTGTCGGGATATGAGGAACTTGCTGCTGAAATCAATCAAGCCGATAGTTCCGTTTGCTTTGCGTTCCACGAAACAACTGCAGATCGGGCAATAGACCCTGCTTTGCGGCAGTGAACAGTTTTTCCGGCAGAATGGGAAATATTTGTGTTTTCTCAGGCAGTAATAATCATGATCATGAACGAACACTGCCGTTGGAAATTTATTGCGGATACGGTTAATTAAACGAAAGTCATTAAGTTTGTGAATGAATGCCATATCGAAATCATTGTTCGGAATATTATCAAGATCCTCAGGACAAAATGTGTCTTCAAAAGCAGAGCAGAATATTTCCGGATCCCGTGCAGGTTCCAGAAAGAGGCCTGAGACCGGGAAACCGTTTTTCCTGAGAACCTGTGCCGTATCAAAAATATAGCGTTCCACGCCTCCGAAGAAACCGCATTTCTCAGATATGTACAAAATGCGTCCTTTATGGAGACTTTTATCCGGCATCATAAACTCCTTCATCGCGGCTGTCCGGATGCTCTTTCAAATAGGAGCGCCGTCCTTTCCAGTAGGACACACGCTGGGTTACGCGATAGATTATGCCGTATGGAATGCTGAAGATTTTAAACCGCTTAAGCAGCCATTCGAGATCCCGGAATATTTCCATGCCCAACGGCAGCAGGCAGCCAAACAGCAGCGAGTGTTTTCCGCCATAGATCTGGCCGTCGGCATAACCTTCGCCGAAAAAGCGCTTTCTGACTTCGGACAGAGTGTAATTATGAGAGTGTTCAACCAGAGCCCGGGGGACATAGGTGATATTGTGTCCTGCCTGTTTCATGCGCCAGGACCATTCGATATCTTCAGAATATTTGAGTGTTTTGTTGAATTTAGTTACGATCAACAGTTTACGGGGAGCGGCGCTGGAGGCTAAAGAAAAAAAATGTTTCCATGAGGATGAAATGATACCGTCGCCAAAAGCCCTAAAGTGGTCTTTCTGAACCAGAGGTTTAGCATCCTGCCGTGGTACCTGATTGGCGTAAACCGCCCCGATTTTCAGATCCTGATTATGCAGCAATGGATAAATGAGATTATCCAGCCATTCTTCATTCAGAGGCAGGCAGTCAGAATTATTGAAAACAATGATTGACCCGGACGATTTTGATACAGCTTCATTTAATACCTTGCCGGGTACGTAGTCTGTTACCTGATATTTTACCCCGTTTGGATTCATACGGCATATTACTTCCCAGGTTCCATCGGTTGATCCGTTATCAACATTGACAATTTCAAAATCCCGATAATTCTGCTGAAGAATTGCCTGCATTGTCTGTTCGATAAAAGCAATGTCGTTATGGGATCTGATTATTATACTGACTTTGGGCATAATACCTCTCTAAAGAGCTTTTGCCGGGACCAAAGATCATATCAACAGTTCTGCAAGCTCAAACTTATGGATTGGTCTTAATAGGAGTTGACCGCAGTTTCAACATTGTCGTAAATGTCGAAGATTCGATAGGCACGAGTAATCTCGAAGATCATTCGCGGTTTTTCCTGAATACAGGCCAGCTTAATGTTGCCGCCTTTTTCGGTGGCCTTCTTAAGACATGAGACAATCGCTCCCAAACCGGTACTGTCAATATATTCCATTTCAGAAAGATCCAGAACGAAGTTAATTACCTCCTGCGCAAGGGAGGAGAATTTATTGGTAAGTTCATTTGCGTTTGCTGCAACCAGGCGTCCTGATATAGAAATTATTGCAACACCACTTTCCATTTTATAGGATAAATCCATCTTTTTCTTTCTCCTTATCGGTTGTCAACAACAAAGTTATGCTAAAACAATATATGTGCGGATTTTTCTAAATTCAACTGAAAAATCAAAATATTAACCTCATAACAAAAAAAACGATCGATTTTTGTGAAAAAATCGACCGTTTCAGTTGGAAAAATCGTTCAGCCGTTCTTATTCGACTTCAAACTCGTCTTTGCCAACTCCACATTCAGGGCAGCACCAATCGTCCGGCAGATCCTTGAACGCAGTTCCGGCAGGAACTCCATTTTCCGGGTCACCGACTTCCGGGTCATAAACATACCCGCAGATGTTGCAGATGTACTTTTCCATGTTTTTCTCCTTATATTTCAGGTTGATATTTGTGGCTTTTCAGCCGTTAACTTTTTCCAAAAGGGCTTTCCCAATTTTCAGTCCAAGTTCATAACACTTGTTCAAGTCGTCACTGTTCGGAACATATTTCACGCGGATTCCTTCATCAAGGAGTTCAACTCCGGTATCTGTCAGGTACTGGTTCAACTGTTTAACCGCTTCACCGCTCCATCCGTATGACCCGAAAGAAGCGCCGATCAGGTTATTCGGCCTGAGTCCGCGCAGATAAGTCATTGTGTCGGCAACACGCGGAAAGATGTTGTTATTGATTGTCGGGCTACCTACGATCAGGGCGCCGGCTCCGAGTACCAGAGTTGCCACCGTGCTGCGGTCCCTGGCTCCCAAATGAACAACTTCCACGTCGAGTCCAAGTTCAATCAAACCGTTGGAAACGGCACGCGCCATTTTTTCGGTTGACTGCCACATGGTATCGAAAACGACCAACGCTTTCCTGGATGGACGCTGTTCCGCCCACTTCCGGTATTTGTCCATGATCCAATTAATTCCATCTCCGCGCCACAGCGGTCCATGGTCGGGGAGCATTAGTTCAATATCAAGATTGAGTCCAGGCAGACTTTCCAGCAGGCCAATGACCTTGGAAGAATAAGGCATCAGGATATTGGCATAATACTTTTGCGCTTCCCACTCGATGACGTTTTCCGGGTATTCGTCCCAGAACATATGGCTGCCGGCCAAATGCATGCCGAAGCCGTCCTGAGAGAACAGCGTTTTTTCTCCATCGAGATAGGTAATCATGCTGTCCGGCCAGTGCAGAAGCCTGGTTTCAACGAATGTGAGATTGTTTTTTCCGATGGAAATTGAGTCGCCGGTTTTTACCGGGGTGGTTTCGAAGTCAGCTCCGAAATGATCTTTCAATGCCTTGGACCCCATGGTTGAGGCGAAGACTTTTTCCGGTTTGATAGCTTCAATCGTATCCGGCAGTGAGCCGGAATGATCCGGTTCAGCGTGGTTGGATACAATATAGTTGATGCTTTCCAACGGTGTTACGGACTCGATTCTTGCGAACATCTCTTCCTTGAAGGGGGCTTTGACCGTATCAATCAGAGTGATTTTTTCGTCGATAATAAGAAACGCATTGTAACTGGTTCCGCGATCGGTGGTGTAGCCGTGGAAATCCCTTATAGCCCAGTCGATAGCGCCTACCCAGTAAACTTTATCTGTGACTTTGATTGCTTTTGTGTGATCTTTCATTAATTCCTCAAATTTTAATTATAATTCATGGTTTGTTTTACTGAACAGCAGATTCAAGTAAAGTAATGCAAATTTCTCTAAAAGCAAACTGAATAGGGGACTCTTTTTTCAAGAGTCCCCGCTGGATTTATCGCTTGTTGAAGCTTGATTAAGGCGCAGCCGTGGGCGGAACCGGTTCCGGTCTCTGTCCCAGTTCGGCATCAATCATATACAATGTATTGATTGAATTATCCGCCAGCTTGATCTTGTCAATAATGGTCTTTACATTGCTTTCCTCTTCAATTTGCTCAGTGATGAACCACTGTAACATGGAATTTGTCACGTGGTCATGTTCACTTTGAGCAAGGTCGATGAGGCTGCATATTCTGGATGTAACTATTTTTTCATGTTCCAGGGCGGATTCAAATACTGCGAGTATTGATTCCCAGTCCTGTTGCGGCTGCGGGACTGCGTCAAGCAGCACCCGGCCGTCACGGTCATTGATGTAATCGAAGAAGCGCAGGTTGTGAAACAGCTCTTCTTTGGCCTGCATCTGCATCCAGTGAGCCGCTCCAACCATATTGATACTTTCAAGATAAGCAGACATCGATAAATAGATGTAAGCTGAATATACCTCGAAATTCAGCTGGCCGTTAAGGCCTTCCTGCATTTTTTCGCTTAACATTTTATTATCCTTTCCATAAACCGTGGATATTACAGTAGGAACGGACTTCCAGTTTATCAGACATCGGGACGAAGAATTCAGCTTCCGGAGCGTCACCGGGCTTCAGGTATTTCCGGTTGACCCATGGTCCGTTGACCACTTCGATCCATTGGATGTAATGTTCTTCTGTCATCGGATGCAGAGTTGATCCCACAACCACTTTGACACCCTCACCATTGGCGCTGAGCAGCGGAACGTGTTTTTCAACTGTCGAGTCCGCTGTTTTTTCTTCCATCAGAACCATTTCTTCGCCGCAGCATTCAAGCTTGAAGCATTCGTCTGATTCGGTCAGGATTTCAACTGTGAGGTTACTGTGTCCGCATTTATAAACTTGTCGTCTTTTTGCACTCATAATGGTGTCCTCTCTTCCTTTTGAGATTAGTTTCTATATAAATCCGGCAGCCTGAAATTCAGACATACCGCCTTAATTGTTTTCATTAAATTTTGGAAATCAGGCATGTTCTTTATTTTGATCGCTGTCACGACAGCTTTCACAAAGACCGTTGATTTCAAGGGAGTATCCGTCGCATTGCAATTCATCAAGCTTTGCCTGCATCAAATTATCAATGTCTTGAAAACTTTCATCCTCAAGGTCGAATACCCGCTCGCACAACGAACAGCGCATGTGGAAATGATGTTCCGAGCGACCGTCAAAACGTTTTTGTTTACCGGAGGTTTCCAGTTTTAAGATGTGTCCGGCCGCGGATAATAATTCCAAATTACGATACACTGTACCTAAACTGATTTTCGGTAATTTTTTTCTTACCAGCATATATAATTCATCTGCCGTCGGGTGGTTTTTCAACTCCTTCAACTCTTCGAGAATTATTCTCCGCTGGTTCGTGTTGCTTAATTTCAATTTCATCGCCTGTTTTCTGATAATTGATAATGATTACTATTTTTAATCTACAGGCTGATATGATTTAGTCAAGTCCTTAAAAGGAGAATATTAAAAAATTTCCTGATTTTTTTATTCAGCTATTCATAATAAGCGGTGATGGCACAAGGTTATGGTTTGTGATTATGTTAAACTCTTAGAACCTTTGCTATTCTTGAATTCAAATATTCAATTATCCTGGTCTTCCCAACCATCCAATCTTTCAGCATTTTGTCTCATGGCGGTACAGGACAATAAATTATTTCTACTTGTCGATCTAAAATGAGACCTGGTTAACTTGATTTTTCTTTTAAAATATGGTATTTTTATCCACCGGTAATCAACAATCAAAGGAGAATGAGAAATGAAAAAGGCTGCATTAGCTTTGTTACTCGCCGCAATTGGAACTATTATGATTGCAGCTAAGCCTGCGCCCCCCGTCATAAAAGGCAGGATTGATATTCAGGGGAAAATGGTTTTAAAACCCGGAAAAGCTACAATGGGCACAGTTAAAAATATTCACTGGGGAAAAGAGCAGGACAGAGCCCAATCCCTGACTTCGGAAAGTGACCCGCTTTCGAGAAATAAATGGACAAAAGTGTCCTTGTCATTCACGCCGCAAGCTGATGGAACTGTCTCGATACAACTGATGAGCAACTGGAGTAAGTCAGGTGGAAAAAAAGATTTGAATGCCCATTGGGTAATTTATGATAATGTTGAAGTCAAAGGCGCGACGATTAAGAACGGCGATTTTGAAAAAGCGGACAAGGGCAAACCGGCTGGATGGTGGAGCAATACTTTGAATTATATAACCGGTAAAGCCGGCGAAGCCAAAGTCAAAGCGTGGCACAATTCTCGCGTCGGACAAACAATAGCGGTCAAAAAAGGTCAGGAAGTTACAATTACTTACGAAGCCAAAGCCGGTGAGTTTGAAGAAGCAAAAAAATAACGGATAAAACACTTAGGAGCTGTGTTAAAATAAACTTGACAAAATGAGTGAATTATCCCGGAATGATTTGGGGAGTTGCCGATGAGGCGCATAGCTTTAGCTATGTAACGAATCGGCAAAACACAAAGCAACCGGGAGAAACGCACAGATGTAAAGGTGATTTTTATATAGCTCCTTAATCTCAAATATGTAAGCGGGACGATATGTTCCGCTTTTTATATTTATAGGCTTACTTTAGTGCCGGTTTTTTCTGCGATTTTTTAAACTACCTGGTAATTAAAAATATTGACTTGCATTAATGTTTTTTTTAAGGATGGTAATTTTAGATTTTGCCCTTGTTGCGTTTGCGTTCGAGTTCGGTCAGGAACTTTTTACGCATCCTGATGCTTTTCGGGGTGACTTCCAGCAATTCATCTTCGTCGATGTATTCCAGCGCCTGTTCCAGACTCATATGGCGGGCCGGGGCAATCTTCATGTTACGGTCCGAACCTGATGCGCGCATGTTGGTCAACTGCTTGCCTTTCTGCAGATTAACTGTCAAGTCGCCATCCTTGCAATGCTCCGCGACAATCATCCCTTCGTAAGTCGTTTCGTTCGGATCAATGAAAAACTCGCCACGTTGCTGCAACCCGTCGATTGCGTAGGCGGCGGCTTTACCGGCTCCCATGCTGACCAGTACTCCGTTTTGCCGTGACGGCATTTCGCCTTTGAATGGACCGTATTCAAGGAAAAGATGTGAAACGATTGCTTCCCCGGCGGTCGCAGTCAAGGCTTTGCTTCTGAACCCGATCAAGCCCCGGGTGGGAATCCTGAAGTCAAGCAATTGGCGTTCGCCGCGCGGAATCATGCTGGTCATTTCTCCTTTGCGCAAGCCGACCATTTCTATTATTCTGCCGGCGGAGGCTTCCGGCACTTCGACGGTCAGCTCTTCATACGGTTCGCAAAGTTCACCGTCAATAGTTTTCATAATAACGTGCGGACGTGATACGCCCATTTCATAGCCTTCGCGCCGCATATTCTCGATCAGAATCGAAAGATGCATGACCCCGCGACCGCTAACCTTGAATGCTTCTCCTTCTTCTTCTACCCGCAGTGCCACGTCGCGTTCGCATTCCAGCAGGAGCCGATCACGCAGATGACGACTGCTGACAAATTTACCTTCCTTGCCGTAAAGCGGTGAGTCGTTGACCCGGAACTGCATGGAGATTGTCGGTTCATCCACACTGATCGGCGGCAGGGCTTCCGGATTTTCCGAGTCGGTGATCGTGTCGCTGATATCGATTCCTTCAACACCGACGATCGCGCACAAGTCGCCGCAGGGAATTTCATCGACTTCCTGACGGTTCAATCCTTCAAACGTAAAAAGCTGTTTGATTTTTGCCGGCATGGTTTTTCCGTCACGTTTGATGACGGTCATTGGAGTTGTCCGGTTCATGGTGCCGCGATAGACCCGGCCGATGCCGATACGGCCGACGTAATCGGAATAATCGATTGACGCGATCTGCAACTGGACCGGTCCCTGGCGCATTTCCGGGGCCGGAACTTCGTCGATAATCGCGTCCATAAGCGGCAGGATCGAGGTTTTCTCATCCGCCAGGTCCTTGACGGCCCAGCCGCTGCGTCCGCTGGCGTAGAGCATCGGGAAATCGAGCTGGTGGTCATCGGCATCAAGTTCGCAAAACAGGTCGAATATCTCGTCATGCACCTCATCCGGACGGGCGTCTTTACGGTCAACTTTGTTGATCAGGACTATCGGTTTTAAATTCAGCTTGAGAGCTTTTTCCAGAACAAAACGGGTCTGCGGCATGGGGCCCTCGGCGGCGTCCACCAGCAGCAAAACGCCGTCTGCCAGCTTCAAAACACGTTCAACCTGGCCGCCGAAGTCGCTGTGGCCGGGAGTGTCGATAACGTTGACTTTAACGCCACGGTACTCGATACTGATGTTTTTGGATAAAATTGTTATTCCGCGTTCCCGTTCCAAATCGTTGCTGTCAAGGAAACATTCCTGCATTTCCTGATTTTCCCTGAAAAGCTGGGACTGCTTGATTATCTCATCAACCAGGGTCGTCTTGCCGTGGTCGACGTGGGCGATTATCGCTATGTTTCTTAATTCACGCATTTTATTCTTCTATCTCACTTAAAAAAGGTTTATAATTAAATACAAACTCATAATATAGCATCAGTAGCGCTAAATACTAATCCTGAAAGCATAAGAAACCGCAAAAAAAGACTTGACTTTTGAGCTAATCAGGGGTCTATTACATGTTTTCAGAAAAATAAACAGAAACAGGATCAGATATAATGAGAATTCTTTCAGGCATCCAGCCATCAGGACAGCCTCATATCGGTAACTACTTCGGCATGATGAAACCGGCGTTGAAATTGCAGGAGCAGGGTGATACTTTTTTGTTCATTGCCGACTATCATTCTCTGACGACCAGTCCTGATCCGGCCGAGCTGCGCCAGCGGGTGCTGGATGTCGCTCTGGATTTCCTGGCATGCGGCATCGATCCGGAACGAACAGTGTTTTTCCGGCAGTCTGATGTGCCGCAGGTGTGTGAACTGACCTGGGTTTTGAGCTGTCAGACTACAGTAGGCCTGCTTGAACGCGCCCATAGCTACAAAGATAAGATCGCGAAAGGTTTTATTCCTAATAACGGTCTGTTTTCATATCCGGTATTGATGGCGGCTGATATTCTCATCTACAAATCAAACGTTGTTCCGGTCGGTAAGGACCAGAAACAGCATGTTGAGATCACGCGTGACATTGCCGACCGCTTCAATCGTATTTACGGTGATATTTTCGTTATTCCGGAAAGCTCAATCCGGGAAAACGTGGCGGTAGTTCCTGGAATCGACGGCCAGAAAATGAGCAAGAGCTACGATAATACCATTCCGATCTTCGGCGGCAAAAAAGCGATCCGCAAACGGATTATGAGTATTGTTACCGACTCGACCGGTCTGGAAGACCCGAAAGATCCGACCGACTGCAACGTGGTCAAACTGTATAAGCTGTTTGCAACCGAAGATCAGGTCAAGGAGCTTGAAGCTAAATATCGCGGCGGTAATTACGGTTACGGCCATGCCAAACAGGAATTGTTTGAGATCATGTGGGAATATTTTGCTCCGCTGCGTGAGCGTCGTGAAGAACTTGCCAACAACCTTGATTATGTCAATAAAGTGCTAGAAGAAGGCGCGGAAAAAGCCCGCGCCGTCGCTGAACAGACGATGACCGAAATACGTAAAGCCGTGGGCCTTCGCTAATTCCGTTACTGTAAATCATATTTTTATTGTAGTCTGGTTTGTATGGTCTTTTGTTGTGGTGGAAGTATTGGTGTAATGTCATTGGAGCAGCTTTGGGGAGGCGACAGGCTTTGTATTTGTTGGCGCAGTGTTATCTAAGCCAGTTCCTGTTTTTACCAGGACGGATGCTGTTGTCCCGACACGTAGCTTTACTTCCGGGGGAATTTTATTCAGCTTTATACGGACAGGAATGCGTTCTGCCAAGCGTATCCATTGAAAAGTAGGACTGATTGAAGGCAGGAGATTGTGACCAGTGCTGCCGTCATCTTGTGCGATTCCCCAGCCAACGCTTTCGACCCGTCCTTCTATAGGAGAGTCGGGGTAGCTCATCAGAGTTACAACTGCAGCGTTACCGGAACTTATACCCTCAATACAGTTTTCCCTGAAAAAGCCATATACCCAGAAACTGTTGCTATCAACGAGAGCAAGCATTGGTTGATTTGTCACAGCCTGGGTTCCTTTTCTTATATTGAGATTAGTTACATAGCCGTCAACCGGTGCAAATACTTTGGTGAACTTCAAATTCAATTCAGCTAAAGCCAGATTGGCTCTTGCCTGACGCAAATGACCGTTTTTTTCGCCAGGTTCTCCCAAATCGGCTTTTGCTTTGGCCAGAGCAGCTTCCGCCTGTTTCAATGATGCTTTCATTGCCAACAGTTGGGCCTTGGTATCTTCATGCTGCGCGGAGGAAACTTTGAATTGTGTGTTTGCCCGGTCAAACAACTTTTGTGATATTGCGTTAACACGGAGCAGTTTCTTATTCCGCTCAAACTCTTTCCTGCTCTCTTCCTTTTCCGCTAAAGCTTTTTCCACGTTCATTTGAGATTGCTTTATCTGTGCTTTGTACATGGCTAAACTTGCTTCCGCAGCTTCAACGTCTTTTCCCAGCGCCTGTATTTTGTTGATCGTATTTCTAAGTTCGGCTCTGGCCCGGTTCAATTCGGCCTTAAAGACACTCGGGTCTATTTCAAAAAGTAGATCTCCTGCTTTGACAAATTGATTGTCATCAATTGGCAAATTGACAATTGGCCCGGAAACCCTTGGTGCTATTTGCACTACCTGTGCACAAATCTGACCGTCTCTGGTCCATGGGTAATGTATGTAATTCCAATATTTATAGCAAACCAGAATAATGGCGACAAAAACCACGATCCCGGTAAAAAGCATTTTCTTTTTTTTACTAATCATATAACTCTCCATCGAACTCGTTCATCAAAACGGAATGATAAAAATACCGATTATTATCGTGTAAATAACAGTCAGAGCCAGAAGTATCAGTGAGGGCTGGGCAAAAAAACGTGATAAACGATATTTATTGAACAAAAAGGCCGTCAACCAGGAACAAACGACAGCCCAGAAGACCGCAATCAACATGGGGGGAAAATAAACTCCGCCAAGATTGAACTCTTTTGGTACAAAAATCATAGAGCCCTCAAACTGGTTTAATTAACTCTTCCTTCTTTACTAGTTAATATTATTCATAGTTTTGGTTTAAGCAAATAATAAATAAACTATTTTTGACAATAAATTATAAGGCGGCCATCAAACTAATTTGTTTAAATGGCTGTAAATTGGGAAAAGTAGCGATATTGCTTTGAATTTCGACGTTCATTATCTATATTAGACATGCCGGATAACTACTCTTGGTCGGCAGCAGTCATGAATTTGTTCCGACGTGCAGACTCTGAAGCCATTCTTACAGGCAAAGGATTGAGCAGAATGTTGACATTGGATAAGCTGAACGTAACATCATTGCGGATCGAGCTTTCACCGCGTTTTAAATTATCGGTGAAAGCCGGTTTGGCAATGGTTATCGCCTACTACATCTCGCTGTCAATGGGATGGGATGAATCCCACTGGGCGGGGCTGGCGGTCGGAATGTGTATGCTCGACACCGTGGGAGATTCGATCAACAAGGGGTTTATGCGGTTTTTCGGTACGCTTCTCGCCGGGGGGATTGCTTTGTTTCTGGCTTCGGTATTTCCACAAAGTCGTTGGTGTTATCTAGGTTGTGTGGCTTTATACATGGCATTTTGTACCTATATGACAGGACATTCTTCCCGTTGGTACTTCTGGACTGTATCTGGTTTTGTAATGACAATACTAGCATTGGTCGGAGGCCATTTCGGCGGTACCCTTTTTGAAGTGATTGTATTGCGCACACAGCAAACACTGATGGGGATTATTGTTTATACTGTTGTTTCAATTATGTTGTGGCCAAACTGGAAATCATCCGAGTTTATCATAACGCTGCAAACCTTGGTTGAACTTCAGAGAAAAATTATCAGTTTTAATTTTACCAGAGGTGTTGACGATGGTTCATTTAATAAGTCGCGTAACCAGGCATCAGGAATACTAATGGGATTATCGTCTGTTATTGATGGTGCCGAGTTTGACAGTTTCGAGGTATGGGAGACACGCCATCACTGGAGGCGCTTAGCGGCAGTTCTGACCGCCCTGCATGAAGCCACTGAGTATTGGCGCTTCGGACAAGCTGACATCAAAGCGCTTGAGCTGTCGCGGTTTATCTTAAACCTTCCTCGTCTTGAGTCTGAAATCGATTCCAGGCTTTGTGCTGTAAGTCAGATGCTCACCGGGGGGAGTCCGGTGCATCGGGCAAAAAAGATTGATGTTGAGTTTGAGCTGAACCCTAAAGTAGCTTTGTCACAGTTTGATCGTGCCGCACTTGTTCAGGTTTATGATAAGTTATGCGAAATTAACTGCTTAACATACGAACTGTATAATCTTACTGCTGATATTCGCGGTTTCGGGCCGGAACTATCATTGGAAAGCCTGTCCAAAACTCCCGGAGCTTTGGTCCTGGATTTGGACCGGCTATCCTATGCCGTAAGAACGTTCGTCTCGATCTGGACCATCTTTTTATTCTGCATTTATATTCCTGCAGTACCATTCCCAATTGGGATTATTCCTATCCTGGCTGTATTGTCAATTATGCTTTCCCTTCGACCTGAAATTCCTTTGCGTATGCTTATTGCTCCAATATTAATTTGTGCAACAGTGGGAGGCGGGTTCCATATAATGATAATGCCCCACCTTCACAGTTTTGCTGGACTTGCTGTAGGAATGTTTATCGTGGTATTCGGCATAAATTTTATGTTGTATAAGGTTGCGAACGGAGCATTTCGGGGATTGGGGTGTTCTTTCTTTGTTATGCTTAGTTTAATAAAAAACCATCAAAGTTATAATTTTGTCTTTGTTCTTGAATACACATTGGCATTCATGATTGTACTGAGTATATTGTGGTTGACCTCATGGATCCCTATTTCATTTCAGCCGTATAAGGTAATATTCAAACTGTTGCACCGTTTTCTCATAAGTTGTGAGCATCTGACAGCCATCGTGAAGCCTGATTCCACAAAATTATTGCAGAGTGTAAAGCTCTCTTTTCACCTGCACCAGTTGAAAGTTCTTCCTGAAAGGATCAGGCGCTGGATGAATGCGTTGGGGCCGGAGAAAGTAACAACAGAAAAGACCCAGGCTCTTACAAGCAGCCTGCAGGAACTAAGTTTTTCCATGTGTGAACTGATTAAGGCACGCGAGTTGCAGCATGCTGAAAGTATAAAACGGGTCTTGTTAGAGGATATGCATATTTGGCGTTTAGCACTCCAGGAGGTTTTTCACCACCTTGCAGTTAATCTTGAAAGTGAAGATATGACAGTGCTGCGCTGTCGCCTTGATCGCAATCTCGCGTCTCTTGAATCTCACATTGAACTTGCGGTCAATGATGTTTCTGAAGATATGCCGTCTCCTGAGGCTGTCAGTAACATGTACCGGATTCTTGCCGCCTACCGTCGCGCTTCTGAAGCACTGGTAAAATTCACAATGAATGTTGCTGATATGGACTGGACGGTAATACGCGAAGGTCGCTTTTAGTTCAACGCTGTGGCTATAATTTTAAATAAACAATTAGATTCATATTGGCATAACATTATTAGTATAGAATTATGCTGTCTGACTATACAAATATAGTCAAACGCTGAATTTTGTTTGTTTTATTTAATTTTAACTTTCAGGTTGTCGAAATAACCCGTGTCATTGCCGCGAAGGATTACCTGCTCAAAAGGAACTTTGATCGGGTTGCTTGACTTGAGCTTGTTTCCGCTGAATTCCAAGCTGATATTTTCGGGCGTGATTTGCAGGTCTATATTCAGAAAAACGTTTGAGTTAACTTTTATACCCGATCCGCAGATTTTACTGATTTTCACGGATTTACTGTTAAAGTTTACCGGTTTTGTAAGGTCAAATTTAACGAGCTTAATGAACCCCTCGCCGGAAAACATCTTGGGTAGCGAGGAGTCCCAGATCACGCCGATTCCCTTTGTTCCGGTCTTGTCAAAAAGCGCAACCCATTGTCCGCGGCTGTAACTGGTTTGCTGCATACTGATTTTCAGGGAAATACTCTTTGCCGGTTTCGGTAAAGGTGTGGCTATGAGGGAATTTTTCAGTTTTGCCAGAGGCGCGTCCGGATAATCCGGCAGAAAACGTACCTGTTGCGGTTTGCCGCCGGCAAGTTTTTTCCAGTGCTTCAGACTATCGAAAGTGTTAATCAAATCATATTTGGTGTTGTCCGCTTTAGTGCTTTTTATGTTTGATTTTGAGGTGTTCAGTAACAATCCTGGTGTTCCGGCATTTCCCATTTTGTCATAGGCGGCCGCGACAAAACTGCATGCAGTTGAAATTGATTGCGGCAGGACCATTGACGCGGCCGGTTTCAGTTTGATTTCCTCCATATCCGGGTCCCAAACAATCAGTTCCCGGATATAGGTATTTTCTCTGCTTCCGCTGAGTTGGATCAAAAGATCGCCTTCACGTCCGGCAAATTTTGCTTTATACAGCGGCGTCCAGTAAAAGGTGGTTTGATCCGGCATCTGATATTGGAAGCCGTCTTTCAGGCTTATGGTGGTACGTTCCCAGCGGGAATCGATACGGTAGTTTTCCTGTTCGCCGCGATAATGCACCAGAAGCCTGGTTTTTGCCGGTTTGTGGACCCTGATGCCGAGCCACATATTGTGGGAATCTTTTGATATCAGGCCGGGAGCGTAGAACCGCAATTCCTTTTTCCCGTTAATCATCCCGTCATGTGTAATGGCGCTGTAGTTCGCCAGTCTCAATTTGGCCCCGGTGAACTTTCTCAATCCCGGGGTCCAGGTCGCGAGTTCTTTCTGGATAATCCTGACATGATCCGGTTTGGCGCCATCGGTCCATTTTACTTGCAATTTGTGGTCTGCTACTTTCGGCTGCTGGAAAATCGGTCCCATATCGCCTTTTTGCATGTCGCCAAACAGTTTTTGCCGGATAAACGGGTCCAGTTGACTGCGTTTCGGCAACGCTGCCGGGACGAATTGTTTACCGACCAGAGCCGCGGTAATACGGCAGTAACGGTAGGGATCGCCGTTGAATCCGTCGAAATCCCAGCCCGGTTCAATGAACGAACATT
The DNA here is from genome assembly GCA_963678305.2 of Victivallales bacterium. GTDB lineage: Bacteria > Verrucomicrobiota > Lentisphaeria > Victivallales > Victivallaceae. The sequence goes on along the minus strand of CAXXVV010000014.1, from coordinate 21,710 downwards.
CCTCAAAGTCGTTCCATTGCGCCATAACGATAAAGTCAGGTTTACATTTCATGCTGACGACAAATGATTTGACCATAAACATGCCGTCTTCGGCCGATAGTATCAGCGGTTTTTCCGGTTTTCCCCGGTCATGGGTGTGATTGAAGCGGTTCTTGATCTGAACCCCGAATTTCTTCCCGTATTTGCGGGCCATGTCGGCGGCGCGCTTCATGCTGACTTCCAGTTTTTTCCACGGATGCGGGCCGGCGCCGAACGGAGGGGTATGCAGAAACCAGCCGTTGCTGTGGCTGACAATCGCTTTGATCTGCGGAATCTTGAAGTAGTCGGGATTGTCCGCCATTTCAATGATCCAGTAAACAGGTCCGACTTCTTCCTCGACTTTTTTCAGGTAGATAGCCAGATCCTTTGGCTTGATCCATTTGGACCAGTTCTGGAAATAGTAGACCGGCTGACCGTTAATTTTATACCAGCCGGGATGTTGGCCGTGCCGTTTCAAAAGCATGGTGGAACGTTTGATCGAGTTATTCAAGTCCTGGGCCTTGGTTATAGGGGGACGGCGGAACTGAATCTCATCATGCAGGGCCACCGGGTATTTCAGTTTTGCCGCGGTCTCCATAATGAGGTCAAAAATCGGCATCGGGGAGAAATCCTGTCCTTCATCCCAAAGAGATGGCCATAATTGTAAATGCAGGCACTCGATACCGGCATTCCGTGCGGTTTCAAGTTGCCAGCGGATGATATCCGGCTGGGTTGAATCATACGGTCCAAGCAGAGGGTATCCGACGCAATTGAGCCAGCGTCGCCATTGTGATCCGGGCCGGGTCTGCTCGATGGTGGTTTCCGGATCGAATTTTCCGAAGAGACGTTGTCCTTTCCAGTGAACCCATTTGGGCATGTGCGGATAACTCCCGTAAGGCGCGCCCCACCAGACATGCCATTCGCGGCACATTACCGGTATTTTAATATTGAGTTTTTGGGCCGCTTCAATTGTTTTGTCGCCGGGAATTCCGTTTTTATAGCGTTTTATGTGAGCGTCTCCGTTGTCGGCAACGGTTGAATATACAATGAATCCTGCTGTCAGAGCGGTAAAAATAGGTTTATAATTCATCAAATTTCTCAAGTTAGTATGTCAATGCAATTTTCAGGCTGGGATCGCTGTCGAGATAGCCGTGAGTTAAATAGCCGAAGCGTCTCCACTCAAGTGAGGCGTGGCCGTCAATGAACAGCATTCCGGCCCGTTTTGAATGATTCAGGCCGACCGCGTCAGCGTTGATGAACGCGTGGGCGCTGTAGTAGTTGGTTCCGGTTTTAGCGAATGAATCGAATAAGAGGATAAATTCGGATGGGGTTTGAGTATAAATTTTTTCAGTGATGGATTGAGTCGCGTTGCCGGTATCTTTGATTTTTGAACCATGGACCCTGAAGAACGTGGAGTAGGAAATCGGGCCTGATTTAGTGCCGCGTATCGAATAAGTCCTGATATTGTTGCTCCAAACTCTCGGGAAGGCGGATGGGCAGACCAGAACCGTTTTCTTCTTGGATACCGGTTGAGGAATATAGCCGTTATCGATCATGGTGTAGTTCCAGTAATTATATGGATAGGAATATTGAGAAGGACGTCCCTCCGGCGTGAAGTCATTGCTGTCCCCGCCGTAAAACGCGATTGCCGTTCCGACCTGTTTCAGATTGTTTACGCAGGTAATTGCCTGCGCTTTCTTTCGCGCCTGCTGGAGAGCCGGAAGCAGCATGCTTGCCAGAATGGCTATGATGGCTATCACGACCAGCAGTTCGATCAGGGTGAATTTTTTTGTCTTCTTCATGGTGATATTCCTTTCCTTTGATTATATAAGTTGTTGTGCATATAAACTTTTAAAATAAAGTCATGGTTATTAAGCTCAAATCAAAGCTTTTGAAACAATATACAAATATGCATGACCGCATAGTTATTCTATATTTGTGCCAGGCAAAAAAATCAAAGATCAATCGTTTTAACGCTTTCCCTTTCAATTAATTTTACATCAAGTATGTAATCCTTGCTTATCATCTTTTCTGGATTCATAATGATGTCTATAGTAGTTTGCATCTGCTCCTCAGTGCTTGATATGGTCGTACTTAAGGCCGGTGTCGACATCTCGTCGATTCCAAAATGGGTGAGAGAGGTTATAATGCTGATATCGTCGGGGCATTTCAGTCCGAGTTCGTAAAGTGCGCGCAGTCCTCCGAAGGTACCGCGAACCGTATCAAACAAAAGCGCGGTCAGATCGTGTTTTGACAACAGTTCTCTGGTTTGCTCGTAGCCGGCAAACAAAGGGTCGTCCCAATATTTCGGGCGTTTTACCGGCTGTACCAGGTCGCGCCAGCGCATTCCGTGGTCATATAGTGCCTGTTTTATCCCTTTAATGTTTTCATTGCCGCCGCCGGACGCCGGTTCGTTCGGGACGAAACCGATTTTACGGTGGCCATTTTTCAGCAGATGATCCATTTTCATATATCCGGTTTTGAAGTAATCTTTACGGACCGAATAAACATTTTTGTATACGCCTGGAGGAGGGAGGCTGCCGCTGATCACGATCGGGATATTGAAACTGTCGAGTTGTTTCATCATGGGCCGGGAGACGTTTTCCGACGGCATCAGGATAATACCTTGAATATCATCGTCGCTTTTAAGTATATTCACAACTGACTGCAGGGTAGATTCCTGCTGAAGTTTGACGTTGATCAGATTGATATTGTTTTTCAAGGCCAGCATTTCCGCGTAATGAACCCGTTCCCAGATTATATAAGAGAAGAAGTCAGGGTAAGCGATAACAATACTTCCGGCGGTTCTGGGAGTGAGCGAACTGTCCTGAAGAATTTTTTTGTCACGCGGCGCAACAAAAGTGCCTTTGCCGACGCGACGGACAATATAACCTTCCTGTTCCAGTTCCACCATAACCTTGTTCACCGTCGCCCGGCACATTTTGAATTTTTCAGCCAGCTTCCGTTCCGAAGGCAACCGGTCATTCATGGCGCTTTTCCTGATTTGTTCAATCAGGCCGGCCTTCAATTTCTGGTGATGTGAATCTTTGTCAACTTCTAATAACATCTTTTACCAATATTATTTTTTATTTAAATGGTCTATACCAATTATACAATATAACGAACCATTTGTCAATAGGTAAAAAAAAGAAAAAAACGTGATTTATATAAAATTATTCAGCGGTAGCTTTGGTGAGCTCACGGTCGTGCATTTTTCCTAAAAAAAGCAAGGCTGCGATGGAGCCGATGAACGCCAGAGCCATATCGGACTGGGTGTCCCAGACGTAACCTTGAGTACCGAGAAATGCTTCGGCGCTTTCCCCGGAAAGGAGGGCCACCCACCATTCTATGAGTTCATAAAACGCGCTGAACGCCAGACAGAAACAGATGATGAAAAAATTCATCCAGGCGCGGCTGAAAATGATTTTTTTGCGGATAATCACTTCCCGCAGGATCATTGCCGGAACAAAGCCCTGGGCGAAGTGGCCGAGTTTATCATAATTATTGCGGGTGGTGCCGGTCAGTTCTTTCAGGTAATCGAACAAAGGGACCTCGGCGTAGGTGTAATGGCCGCCGATCATCAGGATGATACAGTGTGCCAGAATCAAGATGTAAACCAATCTTGTCAATCTGAAAGAGTTGTAGGTTATCACGAGAACGATAACGCCGATTATTGCCGGGATTACTTCAAGAAACCAGGTATAATAATCTTTAGGAGCGATCCCCGACCATATCAGGACGATTGTAAATACGGCAATCCAGAGATATTTGTTTGCATTGGTTTTATTCAAAATCAATTCCTCCAATATGCGTACCTAATATATTGAGGAATTGATATTTAGCAAGCAATAAAATTAAATGCTCTGATTATTTCAACTTTTCCGCGGGTAATTTTCTTATTATTTCTAATTTCTAATCAGTAATTTCTAATTAAACTTATGGCAGGCTCAATCTTGAGGTGTGGTTGATGATGAAACCAAGGCCGAGCAGGAGCAGGGCGATGCTCATAATGGTCGGGGCGAATTCGGTCCACTTCATGTATTTGGGGGCCTTCATCGAAGTCTTTTCCATCTTATCAATCGCCAGCATAACTTCGCGCATTCCTTTGGCGTCGAAGGCACGATAATATTTGCCGTTGGAGCTTTCGGCGATATCTTTAAGCAACGGTTCATCAAACTCGCCAGGTAATGAACGCAGGCTTGGGCCCATTGGAGTCTCTTGCAGAATGCAGGCGTTGCCGCTGCCGATTCCAACCGTGTAGATGACGACATTGCAGGATTTTGCCAGTTTTGCCGCCTGACGCGGGCTTACCCGGGCGTCGACGTTATTGCTGCCGTCGGTAAACAGAACCAGGACTTTGCGTTTTGAATCGGACTTTTCGAGCCGGTGCAGCGCGCTGGCGATCGGCGGAGCGATTCCGGTGGCGTCCCCGATGATTCCAGGCTCAAGCCGGTTCAGGTTGGCCAGCAGCCAGCCATGATCGAGGGTAGGCGGGGAGACGCAATACGGCAGATTGGCGAAGCCGATCAGGCCGATACGATCATTTGGACGCCGGTTGATGAAACTGGCAATCTCTTTTTTGGCTACTTCAAGCCGGTTTTTGAACTTTTCGCTTTTGATGCCTTCAACCAGTTGTTCATAGGAGGTGACGCCACGCGGGACGTCTATTGCCTGCATGCTGCCGGAAAGGTCGATCGCCAGAATTATATCAATGCCTTTGACTTTGCTGACAACCAGTTCTTCGCCGGAACGCGGTCTTGCCAGGGCTACTATCAGCAGGGCCAGGGCGGTGCTGAAAAAGATAAACGGAATCTTTGAAACGCCGCGCAAACGTCCGGCATTAGCCGCTTTAAACGGTTTGGCGGTGGAAATTCTGACAGCGGGAACCGCCCGGCGCCAGGCCAGAATCATCAAAACGGCCAGAGGAATCAGGAGAAACAGCAGGAATGGATGGGCGAATATCATTTTGAACCTCCTCTTGATGTGTCATCAATCCACTGTCTGCAGGACACCGCGGAAATGCAGGTGGGATGCAAAAGTTGTATTGACTGTTTGACGATTGTGTATATTATTATATAGATCATTTTCAGTGCCTTCGCTTATTTTTCCTTAACCTCTTCTTCAACCGGCCTGGTTTCATTGATCAGGGTTTCAGCCTTGCTGACCGTATGGAGCAGATCGCTCTCGGACGGCGGCAGTTTGGCAAATTTAACCAGGTCGGCCGAGGTCATGAATTCTTTCAGGAAGCGGCGATGTTCCTCTTCCGGCAGACTTTCCGAGTCACGCAAATCTTCAAGAAACTCGTCGGTCGTCTGGGTCGGCGCGTTCAGATGGAACCGCTGTTCCAGATAATTACGGACAACATCGGTCAGGGATACAAAGCACTCTTCGAGATTGGCATTGCCGTCACTGATGTTATGGCGGATGCGGTCAAGCTGCATGAAAGCTATGTCCCACGGGGTCAGCTTGCTGAAGTCGCCGCCACGGGCCAGTTTACTGATGATCACGGCTGCAACCAGAACGATCGCAACAAGTATCGCTCCGATAATGATATACAGCCTGGTACGTGACGGCGGTAAAATTTCTTCAACTTCGCCGGCCAGCGCCGGTTTGTCAGTTGGTTTCAGTTTCAACGGTTCAACCACGAACGACGGGATAACTTCGCTCAGATTGAGCATTTTGGTTTTGTTGTCGTAACGGTTGAACTGGATATTGAGTTTCCCGTCGGGAATCGCCCCGGTCCGGTATGGTTTTAGTTTGACGCTGACCAGCCAGAGATCGGCCCCGAAACCATGGGATATCTTTTTGAACGCGGGTTGGGCCACGATGCGCGATCCCTTGCCGGCAAGAGCCTGGGCTTCGACCGGTCTGCGGTGCCACGGACATTTAAGTTTCAGTGACGCTACCACTGTTTCACCCAGCCGGGCGTTGTCTTTAGGAGTAAGTTTGACCGAACCTGCCACGGTAATCGGCGTGTCCGCTGATACCCCGCGCTGATACAAATACCAATAGCCCCCGCCAAGCAGCAGTAGAATCACAACCGGCGTCAGGGCCAGCAGCCAAATAATTCTTTTTCGTTTAGTGGTCATTTTATACTCCATTAAGTCTTCAGTTTTAGCAATGATTATGGTTGAATTTGCTGATGTTTTTTGCTGCTTTCAACTTTCAACTCTTACAACGCCGCCGCCAGTACTTTGACGAAATCTTCCTCCAGCGGCAGATCAACGAATTTGACGCCGGCCTGACGGCACAGTTTCTTCGGCGCGTCGTGCATTTCCGCGGCAATGTCATGATACGCGGCCGCGAAGCGTTTGCTGCCGCCGGCAAAAGTAACATCTTCGCCGTTTTCGGAATCCTCCAGCGTGATGTCACATGACTTCAGCCAATCCCATTCGACGGGGTCGAGAATCCGGACCGCACGCAGATCATGGCGACGACTGCATATTTTCAGGGACTTGTCGTATTCGCCGGCATCGATGAAGTCGCTGATCAGAAAAATTACACTTTTCTTGTGCAGCAGGTTCATCGTTTCCCGCAAGGCCGCGTCAATATTCGTTCCGCGATCCCTGGGTTCGCAGGCCAGCAGCTCGCGGATCAGCCGCAAGGAATGGGTGCGGCCGGAACGCGGCGGCAGATACAGTTCGGTCTGATCCGAGAACAACATCAAGCCGACCCGGTCGTGATTGCGAATGGCGCTGAACGCCAGCAGCGCGGCGGTTTCAACCGCCTGGCGGCGTTTGGTCCGGTCTCCGCTGCCGAATGCGCCCGATGCGGACACGTCGACCAGCAGCATAACGGTCAATTCACGTTCTTCGACGAATTTCTTGATATAAGGTATGTTCATCCTCGCGGTTACGTTCCAGTCGATATCACGGATGTCGTCACCTTCGATATATTCGCGTACCTCATCGAACTCCATGCCGCGCCCTTTGAACACACTGTGGTAAGCGCCGCCGAAAATCTCATCGACATTCCGTCGCGTCTTGATCTCAATCAGTCTTACTTGTTTTATTAGTTCAGATGGCAACATTTTATTTACTCCAGTCTGGTCGTTTACGGGGTACGGAGCTGGTCAAGGATCTGTTTGATCAAATCGTCAGTGCTCAGGTTTTCCGCTTCCGCTTCGTAGTTGAGCATGATGCGGTGACGCATAATATCAAATGCTACTTCCTTGACATCCTGCGGAACAACATAGGCTCGTCCTTCCATGAACGCGGCCGCTTTCGCCGCCAATACCATATTGATCGCCGCACGCGGTGACGCGCCGCATTCGATATAGTTCTTCATGTTGTCGAGCTGTGCCGCTTCCTGGCGGGATGACAGTTCGTGATGCCGTTCCGGTCTGGTAGCGATGACCATATCCAGAATGTATTCGACGATCTTTTCATCTATGTAGACTTTATCCACCCATTGCCGGGCATTTTCAATATCATCGAGCTTGGCGACTGCGATAGCGGACGGGCTGCATTCCGGATGCGCCATGCGTTCGATGATGGTCCGTTCTTCGTCGCGTTTCGGATAATCAATCTTCAGTTTGAACATAAAGCGGTCCACCTGAGCTTCCGGGAGCGGATATGTACCTTCCTGCTCAATCGGATTCTGGGTCGCCATAACCAGGAACGGTTTCGGCATTTGGTAGGCTTCTCCGGCGATCGTTACCTGTTTTTCCTGCATACATTCGAGCAGAGCACTCTGGACCTTTGCCGGAGCCCGGTTTATTTCGTCTGCCAGTACGACGTTGGCGAAAATCGGCCCTTTCCGGGTGGAAAAATTATGTTCGTCGGCGTTATAGATACGGGTACCGATAACGTCGGCCGGTAACAAGTCCGGGGTGAACTGGATTCGTGAAAAAGATCCGTCCAGAGACTGGGACAGGGTTTTGACCGCAAGGGTTTTAGCCAGGCCGGGAACCCCTTCAAGCAGGACATGCCCATCGGCGATAAGCGACAGTATCAGTCGATTGACAAGTTGCTCCTGTCCTACGATAACCCGGCCGATCTCTGTTTTCAACGGTTGAATGAAAGCGGAGACTTCGCGGATTCTGCCTTGCAGTTCTTGAATTTCATGTTGTTGCATCTCTCTGCTCCTGTTGTTGTTTACGGTTGTAAATTTGTTTGTGATTAATCGCTAACCAATGCATATAGACACACGACTCCCGGCTTTGTTCTATATTTGAAATATTTTTTTTCTCAAGATTATGATTTTCCGGTCAGATAATATACTGTTTAAATTCGTTATATCAATCGTTCCTGATAGATTCCTTATTCGATATTTTATAGCGTTTTTTAATGTGTTGGTTTTATGTAATATCTTTGCGTGCAGGGTTTAATGAAATAATCTTAATCAAGCGGTATGATTATTATATAATTATTTGATATAATGATAAATTTCATAGAAATACAAGTTTTCAACTTTAATAGTACCATATAACGTACTACATTAACATATTTCCAGAATCAACATTACAGGTATATTGATGTTTTCATGTGATAAAAATATTCATTACGCGGTGATCGGGGACCCGATCAAACATTCACTCTCTCCACAAATGCAAAATGCCGGTTTTGAGGCGTTGGCAATGGGGAGCCCTTATGGAAAATTTCATGTTCCGCTAAATGATCTGGCGGAGTTTGTCGATTTTGCCCGTGAAAATCTGCGGGGGTTTAATATTACGGTCCCTCATAAAGATTCAATTATTCCATTTCTTGACGAAATTGAGAGTACGGCTGAACGCTGCCACAGCGTCAATACCGTAACTATCAAAAACGGTAAAATGTCCGGTTGTTCCACTGACGGTTACGGGCTGGAAACCGCCATTATGGAGAATTTTGACCTTGGAATAGCTGGGGCGACAATCTTTTTCGCCGGCTGCGGAGGGGCGGTAAGAGCTGTTTCGCACTATTTTGCGTCACGTGGGGCCAGAGCTTTGTATTTTGCCAATCGCACGGTTGCCAAGGCCGAGGAATTGGCGGCTGAGATCGATTCTTATGAATCCGGTTGCCGGGTTGACGCTGCGCCGATCGGAGATTTGAGCAGGATCAAATCCATGCTTGAAGAGTCTGATGTCATAGTTCAGGGGACAAGCCTGGGATTGAAACCGGATGATCCTGCTCCTCTGCCAATAGAATTGTTGCCTGATCAGATATGTTGTTATGAGACGATATATCATGAAACTGCATTTCTGCGCGGCGCGAAAGAGCACGGGTTGCGCTTCGCCGATGGTCGAGGAATGCTTTTGCATCAGGGGGCCAGGTCCTTTGAAATCTGGACCGGGCATAAGGCTCCGGTTGAAATAATGCGGTCAGCGTTGGATTCAGCCATTGCCGCGAAATGAAGGAGGAATACAGGGAGCCGTAATGGAACGTTTACATAAATTTGAACCGCCGATCGACCATCGGGTTTTGATGGATAATGACTTTTTCCGGTTGTATCCGTTTGACGGCGGCGGCAGTTTTATCAATGCGGAGATACTGGGAGCGTTGGATGACATTCAGGCTGTTCGCGGTATTATGAACGGTTCGCTTGATGAATTCGGGGTACTGCCGGAGATTGATTACGCTAAATTTGAACGCTGGCGTTCAATCGAAAAATCCTGTTGGATTAATCGCTTTTATTTTATCGTGCCTCTGGCCCGGGCAGCCCGGTTGTTCAATAATCGTGAACTGGCCCGTCTGGTAGTAGAGACGATTTTGCATTTCATCCGCAATTATCCTGCCCCGCAAGGACACGAAGAGATCGGGGCGCATATCGACTACGTGTTCGGGATTCGCGACAATAATTACAATCGTCAGACCTGGGAGGAGAATCAGCGCGACGAGACGGACGTCAAATATATCTGGTTTGATTTCCAGCCCGGCAGCCGGGTTATCCACTTTATTTATGCACTTTACTTTATCCGCAATATCAAATGTTTTCAGCCGGGACAGTTGGAGGAAATTGAAGATTCAATCAGAGAACATGCCGAACTGATCAGGGTAGGGGAAAAATATTTTCTCGATCTGCATGTCAGTGCCAATCATCAAAGCCTGAGGGCGGTTGCAATGTTTTTTGCGGCAAGTTATTTTCAGGATGATGCGGAATTTTCAAAGTCATTAACTGCCGAGGCGGCCCGGGTTGCTTCATTTCATATTACCAGGGATTACTTCGAGGATGGGGTTCTGCGTGAAAACAGCCCTTCCTATCACATGTTTGAAACCTGGCATGTGCGGGACGCTATGATCCTTGGAACCAGGCTTGGGGCTGAAATGCCGGCTGACGGTTATGATATATTGCGTCGTGCGGTTGAGTTTATTGTTGCGGTGCGCCAACCCGATGCGCTTTCGATTACGATCAACGACGGTTACGGAGTTGAACTTGATCCATTTCTTGCGTCATTTCCGGCTGGAGTTGTTTCCGGACTTAATTATGCTGATAACTCTTATTTTTTCCCGGATGCGGGGATGGCTTATTATCGTGATTCCAGATATTTTATCGGATTTGATTTTTCAAAATATCCCGGACACTTTTCTCATTATCACGGTGGTAAAAACGCGGTTACCATGTTTTATGATGATGAACCGTTTCTGGTCGACAGCGGCTGCTGTTCTTATGACGATGTGGAATTTACCGCACATTACAAACTGCCGACAGCCCACAGCAGTATGCTGGTGGATGGCGACGGCGACGCAATTGTGACCGGAACATACGACTGGCAGGCCTGGTCAGAATCCGAATCCGGCGGTTGGTCCAACAATGAAATAGGTTCAGTATTGATGTCATCTCATCCAACCTGGAAAGATATCGTATGGCGACGTAAAATAACTGCGGCGTCAGATGGTTCGTTTATTGTCAAGGACCGGGTGGCAAACCTGAACGGTCACAAACTCACCTTTATTTTTAACCTGCATCCGCAAGTGCTGGTTTCCCGCTCAGGGGTTGAAGAGAAATGTTGTCGGCTGATTAGTTCCGATGCGGTCATGAATGTTTTGTTTGAATCGGAGCAGTCCCTGGAGATATTTGAGACAGTTGGTAAATGTTATGTGGATGGAGCCCATGTTCCCAATAGTCAGGTTCGGGTCGAAATGACATCCGATCAAGGGACAGTTTATCTGAAGACGGTGTTCACGCCTGCGGGTTAAACCTGATTTGCTATTTTCTGCTTGAGGTCGTATATTATGCGGTTTATTCTGAAATTCAACCAGATGTATTAAGAGCTATATGAATCCGCAATTAATTAAAAAGAGTCAGATATATTTTATATTTTCCTTTATCGGACTGATTATTATTGGAACTGTTTTACTGAAAATGCCGTTTGTGACGCACCATAGCGGGACGTTGTCATGGCTTGACGCCTGGTTTACTTCCACTTCGGCAGTATGTGTAACCGGACTGACGACTGTATCCACCTCTAATTTTAATACGGCCGGACAGATTATTATTCTCTTTCTTATCCAGCTTGGCGGATTGGGTATAATGACCTTGACTGTTTCTATCATCATGTTGTTGGCCGGCAAGGTCAGTATGAACAGTCAGTTAATGATGTCCAGTGTTAGTGATGATTTTCCAATTCGCGGGATCAACCAGTTACTTAAAACCGTTGTCGTATATACCTTCGGAATTGAGCTGATTGGCATGTTTCTGCTGTTTATCGGTTTTTGTTTCGGAGAACTGAAACTTTCATTTGGGAAGGCCCTGTACAATGCCTGGTTTCATTCGATCTCGGCGTTTTGCAATGCCGGATTCAGTACCTGGGATACCAGCCTGATCGGTACCGGGTATATAGTCAAGCTGACGGTGGCGTTGCTGATCATTCTCGGCGGCCTTGGTGTTTATGTTATCTACGATCTGGTTCATTTCAGGCATAATCAGCGGATGTTGCGAATCCATACCAGAATTGTGCTGTGGACATCGGCCATCCTGACTTTCGGCGGTATGTTTCTTATTCGCTGGCTGGAAAAGGCGAAAGGCCTTTCGATTCCATGGATTGACGCTTTTTTTCAATCGGTCACCTGTCGTACCGCCGGGTTTAACACGATCGAAATTACCGGGATGCATACCAGTTGCCTGTTACTGATGGTTGTCCTGATGCTGATCGGCGCGTCCCCGGGGTCGACCGGCGGCGGCATGAAAACCACTACCGCTGCCTTGATTTTCATTTCGGTTTACAATACAATTAAAGGTAACAGTACGGTACTGGTTATGAAAAGACAGATACCTGAGTCCAATATCCTGAAAGCGTTTACTATTCTGTTTCTCTTTCTACTGCTGCTGTTGATCGGGGCATCGGTCATTGCTTTTGCGGATAACCTGACATTGCAGGATACTGTTTTTGAAGCGGCGTCAGCGCTTGGGACCGTCGGCTTGAGTGTTGGGGTCAGTGCCAAAGCCGGTGCGGCCGCCAAAATAGCCTTGATCATTTTGATGTTTCTGGGCCGGGTCGGACCATTTACGTTTTTCCTGTTCCTGCTTTCCAAAGAACGTAAAACGAAATTGAAATATCCTGAAGAACGTATAATATTAGGCTAATTAATATAGGATGAATAACGATGAAAAATAATTTTGCGGTTCTTGGACTTGGGACTTTCGGTACCAGTCTGGCGGAGGAACTCAGCCGGGCGGGGCATAGTGTTCTGGTGGTGGATATCGACGCCGAAAAAGTTAACGCTATCAAAGATAGAGTATCTGAAGCGGTAGTTGCCGACGTCAGCAACCCGGATGTGATCAAAGAGATCGACGTAAAAAGATTTGATACCGTAATTCTGGGCTTAAGCGATAATTTCGAAGGGCTGATTCTGGCAATTACCCATCTGAAACAGGAAGGGGCTAAAAAAGTTATCGCCAAAGCAAACACTTCAATTCAGAAGCGTATTCTGTTGCGACTCGGCGCGGATGACGTCATCCTTCCAGAACGCGACGTGGCTGAACGCCTTGCTAAACGCCTGTCCCTTTCCTATGTGTCGGATATGTTTGAATTTAAAGGCGCAATGATTGCCGATGTAACCGTGCCTGAGGCAATGGATGGAAAATCAATTATCGAACTTGATTTGCGTAATCGTTACAACTTGATAATCCTGCTGGTGAAAAAACCCAATCGCGGACCTGAAACCATTGTTGATCCGAATATGAAATTGTTTGTCGGTGACGAGTTGACCGTGATCGGCAAAGAAGAGAATATTACCAAGGTATTTAAGGCCTGATAAGCGGTCAAGCTTATTGGACCTGAGTTTCCTGTAGCGGCTTATTGGGGGCTCTGGTGTCGGCATAATCAATGATCGAATAGGTGAACAGGCATATCCCGAGCATTTCCAGGGTTTCTTCAATCAATACCAGAATTGAGTACGGCAGATTCATCCAATGACCAGCCTGTTCTATCGGGCCTTCCAGCAATTCAAAAAAGATTGCCGAACCGGCGTATATAATCGCGGAAATAATGAAAAGATTACGGGTTCTTTTAGGCAGGGCCAGAGTGAATTTCAGATATACTATTCCCATTATAAATAACGCAACACCGGCCGGGATTACCCATGAATAATAGAAAATCCCTCCTGTGTTTAACAATTGATGAGTTATTTTCATGGACTTTTCGTGCAGTTCAAATGCTTCATCAAGGCATAGATAGAAAAAAGCCAGGGACAATAGCCCCCAAAGCCATTTATACTTGTTGTTTTCATCAAACATTTGGCGACTCAAAACATAGAGCAGGATAGCGGCATATAATAGTTGCACAGCGGACCAGATTGATGGTAAATTGTATTCGTATTCCATGTTGAATAAATGGACAAAATAATTTTTGGCCGGGACATTAAAGCCAAATTGAGCTATCAGTACCCCGACGTTCAAAAGAAACATAACGCCGATTATGCTCAGACACACTTTGAATGATTTTCCGGCGCTTAATTCAATTTTCATTGTTGGGACCTTTCCTTAAGAGAGGGTTGATATGATTCAGCCTTTTAATTTACGCATGACTTTAAACATTATTTTTATAATCAGACTCACAATCGGCAGCTTCGGTATTATCAGACAATCGTAAAACTGTCGGGGTGTGATACCCCATTGTCCATGCCAATGACAGTCGGCCGTAAGGTTGATTTCGTCGACATCATTACAGGTAAATGAATTTTCAATCATTTTATAAAAAAGCAGATTACCCGGCGAACAGAATTTGTACTCATCAACAAAACCAATCTTGATCGCATACACTATCCTGTTTACCCGGATGGAGTAATGAGCCGCGATAGTCCGGTTGTCCGCTTCAATGAAATTCCACTCCATCCAGCCGCGTTTGGTAAACTCTTCCGCCGCCATTGTCAGGGCGGCGACATGTCTGGGGTGAGATTTGATCGAGCCGTGAGTTTCGCCTTTCCAGTTAGCGTGTTCCGCGTCCATGAATTCAGCCATATTGACTTCAACCGGGCGTTCGTTTTCCCGCAACAGGAATTTCACATTTTCAAGCTGCTCGAGTTTTTTCGTGCCGCGTTTGATCAGGCGACGCAGATTGGCTGACAGTCCGGCTCGATATTCATCAAAACTGCCGGACAGAATAATGTGATTTTCCCAGCCTGTCGGAATCAGAGATGAACAAGCGTTGAGGGTTGCGAGACTGCCTCGCACCTGGGAATCTTCCGTCAATTCTTTGAAACTTATTATCGGCCAGGCTTTGGGAATACTTGACAAATATTCAAAAAAAAGATTAAAGGCGATCTGGTTGTCATGTGGCATGAGGCAGTCGACCGCGCCGGAATGCATAAGATCGTAAGGCGTCCTGAAAAGAATCAGAGATAGACCGGTTACCCTTATTGCACGTCTTACCACCAGAGGCAATACTCCTATTAGCTTTTTTCCCTGATAGGCAAACAGACAAATCCAACCCTCATGTTCTTCAACCAGGTTGGCAAAGTAAGCCTTGATCCAGGCATAGGACGTAAGCGGCGAAGCATGATTAAGCTGCAATAGTTGATCCCAGGCTTCCGCGTGTGAATCTAAATCGCAGAGTTTGCGGACGGAGACAATATCAATTCCCGGAGGAGGTTTGTAATCCCACATTCCGGGCAGAGCGTTACAACCGGCTATTTTTTCGCACAACACACTCATTGGTCAGCGGTCTCCAGTAATCTTTGTAGACAGTTTCTCTAACTAACGGCCATTTCAGTTTTCTTGTTTTTATCAGGGTTCGCCAAATCAGGGTCGAAGTAAAGGTTTTTAAGTTCAGGGGCATACTTCTTTGCCATCCGGTAAAGGAAGCCGGATGAAGCGTTGACATATTGTCCGTCACGAGCCAATGCACGCTTCATTCGTACGAAAATATTTGATCTACCCTGATTTTCCAGACAATCCATATCTCCAATAATATACATCTCCCGCCGGCTTCTTGTGTGTGCCACGTTGATCCGGTTTGGAGCTCCCACAAATCCGATTCCTCGTTTGTTGTTGCTGCGGACATAACAAATAATTGTCACATCGCTTTCTCCGCCCTGGAAACTGTCCACAGTTGATATATTCAGATTTATGAAATTGCGCCATTCGTCCGGGGTGATGCTTCGGCCGAGAATTCTGGACGATATATCACGTGATACCATTTGTCGCAATAAACTGACCTGGCGCCGGTAAGGGGCAATAATCACGATTTCGTTGAGCGGACAGCGTTTCATTGCCCGGTAAAGAGCTGCGCAGCAAAGTAATGCCTCGGTCCGGTTTTCAAGGCCGGGTTTACCCCCCTCGAAAACCAGTTTTTCATGACGCATTTCTTCGGGCAGTCCGGAAGTAGAGTAAAGTCTCAGAGTTGATTGAGGATATTTTTCCATGCGTTCCGGAAACGATAATTGATAATATTCCGCGTTACGGCTCGGCTTTACCTCCGCATCGTAAAACAGGGTTGAGGAGAATCGCAGGAGTCTGGGATTCTGACAACGAAAAGAACTCTTTAATAATTCAACTGGAAAGCCGCGATATTCGGCCAAATATTCAAGTGCGCTGCCGCTGATAAAACAGCGTCGCGCTTCCGGCATTGGACCGAATTTTTCTTCGAGCTCCTTGATTACTTCCTCGGGACGAGGAAAGGGGGGAAGCTGACGGTGATCTCCAAACAGTATGGTGCGTCTTGCCATTGCCGCGCAGAGTAGAAATTCTTCCAGCCGTGACATCCCCGCTTCGTCAAATAGAATAACATCAAAGAGCCCGTTTATTTCTATATCGTCTCCAATGAGTTTTTGTTTCAGGAGCCCGGCATGTGTTCCGGCATAAATTCCGCCGCCGTAACGGTCACGGCGTTCGCGGAATTTCCGGATGTTTTGTTCATGTCCGATCCAGCAATTATAGGCTACGTCTGACGCAATGTTGCGCTCAATGCCTCCGAACCTCAATACCGGCAGCTTATCCATTACCCGCCGGCAGATGTTATCTACCGCTGTATTACTTGGTGCGGTAACCAGTAACCGGCGGCCTTCCCTGCACAGTTGACGCAAAACCTGTTCGAGAAGATAGGTTTTGCCTGTTCCAGGAGGGCCTTGGACGAGAACGGTCGGATTGTTATCGTTGACTGCCTTGAGCCAGGCTGCAGCCTGACTGCTTTCAAGGAAATCCGGAGGAGTGATATTGGCTTCATGAGCGGTGGGGCAATCCTGTGCTCCCAGCAACCGGTATACCGCGCTTTGGTGGTGTAAAGTCTTGTTACGCCATTGTCCCAGCAAGTCAGTCATTAACAGAGCCATTTGTCTGGCTGTAACTGCCCGACGTCTTATAGAGAACGTTTCCGGATTGGCCATGAATGCTTGACCATCCGCGCAACGGAGCCTTCCGTATACTACATCAATATCAAACTCGTCGACTCGCAGTGTGCCGAACACGTCGCGTTCATCACTTTTGTAAACATTCAAGATATCTCCAATAACAATTTCCAGTCCATCCGGGATTGGCAGTTCAAGTGGAATATCGTTTTTTTCATCTGAATCGAGAATCTTGACGTCTGATAAAGGCAGGGCAAAATTATTTTCATATTCAAGAGATTTTTGACAGCAATGGGTAAGTTCTTCAATCATTTCTGAAGCTTCCCATTCAGGCAACGGATGAATCAATTCCGGAGGTGGTTCTTCAACTTCCTCTTCGATTTCAACTTCCAATTCGGTTTCAGTTTCAATATCAGTTTCTGGTTCATTGTCCATATCGAACGGCAGCAACAACTGTCCGGTAATTTCATCGTCAGGGAGTTCTTCACAAACTTCATTGATCATTTTCTTTAATGGTCCGAGCTTGATTTTTTTCAAAGCTCTTTCCGTTCCGGGGGGATAGCGGTCAGCCAGTTCACAAAAAGTTTCAATGAAGCGTTTTTTCGTAAATTTACGAACATCTTGTCCAGAATAATTTTTACGCACGTATTCAACCACGTCGTAAACTATTTCCAGTTTTTCCCCATATCCGAGTTCATGACGTTTAGATATGCTTGTTATTTTATCCAGAATCCCGGGAACACCATCTTGAAAACCAAGAATATAGTCTGTCTGAACATCGCCGGATTCAATTCTAAGAATTGGAGAATTTCTAGTTATACTCCAGTCGTAGCATGCGATATTTTTTCCTGATTCCTGCAGTGATATTTTGCGATTGAATATTTTTAAATGGTCTTCGTCGAGTAATACTGGTCGCGGTCTACACATATTTCTCCACAATGCGAAAAATTCCATATTCAATTGCCATTCAGCATTAGCTGACTGCATGCGTAGTGCCTCTTCGAACAACAGATTTATTTTGTCGATTTCTTCAGTACTCATAAAGCAGTTGTCCATACAGCCCTATCCAAACTTATTTCCATCAATATGATTTTATTAAACTCAAAATTTCGTTTCATACGAATTATTTCCTGTGGTTTTATACTACAAGCAATTTTAACTATATATGTAAAAAAAATAACTGCAAGCATAAAATAATTTTTTTTGAGGTTAATTATATTTATTTTTTAATTACCATGTACTTTTTATTTGACAATCTCGAAACCGGCATTATTGTAACTCATAAACCCAACAGGAGGACACAATGAAACGAATGAAAATTGCGGGCCGGGGCTGCTATTACCACCTGATGAACCGGGTCTCGGGCTACAAAGGCGACCTGCCGTTTTCGGGAGTCGACCGCGAGTACGGCTTTACGTTGCTGCAAAATCTCACGCAATACTTCCTGATCGAGGTCATTTCCGCCGCCTGGATGGGCAATCATTTCCACCTGGTGGTCTACGCTCCCGGCAAAAACGAACTGCCTTCCGAGGCTGAAATAGCCGCCCGCCACAACGCTTATTACAAGTCGATGGAGGGCGATTTGACCTACGCGATGAAAAAAATGCCGTTTATTGACCCCAAACACAAAAAAATCTGCCGCGAAACCGGCGCGAAAATGATCGATATAAGTTATTTTATGCGAGCTTACCAACAGCGTTTTTCGGTGGTTTTCAACCGAACATATGGTCACATCGGCCGCCTCTGGGCCGACCGTTTCAAAAGCGTCATCCTCGAAGGCGCCGACGCCCTCGAAGCCTGTCTGCAATACGTCGAACTCAACCCGGTCCGGGCAAAATTGACCGAAAACCCGGCCGATTACCGGTTCACCACCTGGGGACGCTACAACGGCAGCGGCAAACACCAGTACCACGCCAACTTCATCAAACACTACAAAAAATTGATCGATTATACCGACACTTCGAGCTGGAGCGACGCTGATTATTATACGGAGTTCAAGTGTTCCCTGACTAGAATTATCGCGGCCGAACGCGGCGCGAACGCGTCCGGAATAGCCGCAGAGGACCAGACCGCGCGCCGCAAAGAATCGATGCCGGTCCGCTTCTTGAGGCGGACCCGACACTTCACCGACGGAGCGATATTAGGTTCAAAACTCTTCATCCACGAAATGGCTTGCAAGTTCGATAATCCTGATCGAGTGGAAAACAAACAACTCAGCCGCGGCCTCGACCCGAAAGGCGCCGCAATCTACTGCTTCCGAAAATTGCTTTTATAATTTATTTATTAAAATGTTCAGGATAGGAATGCTGTAAAAGACATATAACTTGTTTTTTTCTGAAAAATATATTAAAAAGTTGATTTAAGTAATTATATTTAACAACTTGTGATATTGAGAGATTACCATTAAAGCGTATATAAATATTGCTTATTTCCTGAAAAATAACTGGCACATGAATTATATTGCAGTTATATTTATATAGATATGAACCAGGAGATAATTTTTTGTGAATAAATATATGTATGACAGAAATCAAACACGACGCTTAATCGTGTTTTTGAGTTTTTTAATTATTGCAGGCTTTGTGGCTACGAGTCTGATCAGTTACTTTGTGTCCAGAGCTTCTTTGCGTAAGAAGATAGTAACCAGTGAACTACCTTTAACCAGTGACAATATCTATTCTGAAATTCAACGTGATTTACTAGCCCCGGTATTTATTTCATCCATGATGGCAAACGATACATTTCTGCAAAGCTGGGTTGTTAATGGGGAGAAAAATGTCGGTGAAATTACTGATTACTTACACTCCATTCAAAAAAAATACAATACTTTTACCAGTTTTTTTGTTTCAGATAAGAGCAGAATTTATTATCAGAGTAAAGGGATCTTGAAAAAAGTTAAACCGAATGAAAAACGTGATGAATGGTATTTTAGAGTTCGCAAAATGAAGGCGAGTTATGAAACAAACGTTGATCCGGATATGGCGAATAAAGATACCATGACCATATTTATCAATCACAAAGTCTATGATCGAAAAAGAAATTATATCGGTGCTGCCGGAGTTGGTTTGAAAGTAAGTGCAGTAAAGTCCCTGATAGAGTCATATCATACAAAGTACCATCGTAATATTTATTTTATTGATCATGATGGAAACATCGCGTTGAGCAGTGCTTCGATTGATTTGAGTAATACAAATGTCAGGAAAGTTGCCGGCATTTCATCGGTCACGGATGCCATTCTTAAAAACAAGAGCAATCGTCTGGAGTACCAAAGGAATGGAAAAATATTTTATCTGAATACTCGTTATATACCAGAGTTAAAATGGTATTTATTGGTCGAACAGGCAGCTGATTCGTCAAGCGGAGGTATTTTTAAAACATTGCTTTTTAACTTGATATTAAGCGGTTGTGTATCGATTATCGTAATACTTATAACAGTAATGCTGCTGGATGTTTATCAGCGTAAACTTCGAGACATGGTTGCCGCTGATTTTCGCCTCAAAGGAATCAATAAGGATCAGCAGGAGGAAATTGCCAAGCAGCATCAGGCCCTGCTTGAAAGTAATAATAAACTGACTGAATTAAACAGGTCAAAAGATACGCTTTTCTCAATAATCTCTCATGACTTAAGAGCGCCGGTCGGTAACATTTATAATTTGCTTGAAATGCTTGAAGAGGATATTACAGATACGGATGAAGAGGTTAAAGATATCATTGCACGGTTAAAGGATATTTCTGAGTCAACCGTCGGACTTCTTGATAACCTGTTCAACTGGGCTAAGAGTCAGATATCCGAGGTATCGTTTGATCCCCGGGTACTTGAACTGAAAGTTATTCTGCAGGAGTGCCGTGAGCAGCTTAATATGCAATCTGAAAGGAAGAATATTGATGTTGGGCTGAATTGTCAGTCAGGATTGAAAGTCTATGCTGACGAGAACATGGTAAAGACGATAATTCGTAATTTGCTTTCAAATGCAATTAAATTTACTCCTGAAAATGGTAAAATATTTATTGATGCGATTTCCAGAGGCGACAAAGTTTCTGTTTCGGTGCATGATTCTGGGATTGGAATAGCTGCTGCCAGGTTACCGGAGATTTTTGTTTTTGCCAAAGACAAAAGTACTGAAGGTACAGATGGCGAGCGAGGTACTGGTCTTGGGTTGGCTTTGTGTCAGGATCTGGCCGAGTTGAACGGCGGCGATATTAAGGTGATCAGCGAGCCGGGTACCGGAAGCACTTTTACCTTGAATTTGAAAGCATCGAAATCTTCTTAAATATCCTGCCGGGACTGTTTATATGGTTCCAGTTTGTTCAACAATGATTGCAGACTGGTATCCGGAGTTGCGTGCAGATCCAGCAACTCTCCTGTAAAGGGATGGGTAAAACACAGTCTTTCAGAGAGCAGGAATATGCGGTGAAAGTTAAACTTTTCCCGGTATAAACGATTATGATAGCCATCACCGTAATTGGTGTCACCGATTACCGGGTGGCTGATTGAACACATGTGGCGTCTGATTTGGTGGGTGCGTCCGGTAAGGAGATTTATTTTTACCAGTGAACAACGGGCTGTCTCATAAGGACGGACCGGGAACGGCATTTCGTACCTGGCCAAAGTGGTGTATTCAGTTGTTGAATCACGCTTTATTTCCTGCTTGCCCTGTTTTAGCGGGCGTTCAATGATGCCCTGATCATCGGTCCAGCCGCGGACCAGAGTCAAGTATTCTTTGACGACAAGTCGTTCTTCAAACATTTGCGAGAAAACGCCGTTCGCCTCGTCGGACAGGGCAAACAGCAGCAGGCCGGAAGTTTGCCGATCAAGACGATGTGACGGATGTACGAACATCCCGAGTTGATCCCGGAGCAGTTGCAGGACGCACTCACGGTCATCGGATTTATCTGAACGATGAACCAGCAAGCCGCATGGTTTATGGATGATTACGCAATGCTCATCCCGATACATAATCCTGAATTGAGTCTTGATTAATTTTTTTC
>CAXXVV010000013.1:0-335605 GCA_963678305.2 Victivallales bacterium | reverse complement strand
GGCTTCGGCCGGCAAATCACCAAACTGGAATTTTCCTCGTTCTTTACCGCCGCGTTGTGTTACCTGGTAGCCAAAGGCAATAACAATGTCTCCCTGCAATTATTCGACGACAAGATCAGGGAATTCGTGCCGCCGGGCAACTCATCGCGTCATATGCAACTGCTGATGAACCGGCTGGAGCGCAACGAACCCGGCGGCAAAACCCATCTGGCTGAAGCGATTCGCCGCTCATTTCCCCTGCTCAAGTTACGCGGTACAATTATTATCGTTTCCGATTTTCTCGACAATCCCGGACGAATTTTCGCCGCCTTGAGCCAATATTTGCACGCGGGTTACCGGATTTGTCTGTTTCATATCATCGACCCGGATGAAGTCGAACTTAAACCGCAGGGCTTGACCCGGTTCATCGATCCGGAAGACGCTTCCCGGATTACCGTACATACCGAGTCGGTCAAACACCATTATCAGGCGGAATTCCAAAAACACATTGACACTTTGCGGGAACTTTCCGTGCGGCGCGAAATAGATTACACGGTGGCGAGAACCGATTCAAACTATTTCAATTTATTCGACAGGCTGGTTAAATGAATATATTATGGCAAAATTCTTTTCTCGCGCCCTTGCTGGCGCTGGCGGCAGTCCCGCTGCTGCTGCATCTTTTTGCCAGAACCAAACCTAAAAGTTATCTGTTCAGTTCCAACATGTTTCTGCGCAGTTGCGCCAAACAAAATGCCCGGATAAAGCGGCCGTTCGATATCCTGCTGCTGATTCTCCGGACCCTGCTTTTTCTCTCTATCATCTTTATGTTCATGAAACCGCTGCTGTTCCTGTTCCCGGACTCCGGCGGAATATTCGAGAAGAAAACCGTAATTATCGTGATCGACGCTTCCGCCTCGATGGGCCTGCAGGATGACGGCAGAACCCGCTTCGCCGCCGCCTGTACGGAAGGCTCCGAGATCCTGTCCGGACTGTCGTCCGGCGATAAAGCCGACGTGATCTGGCTGCAGGCCGATCCCGCCGCCGAATTCCCCGAACCAGGCAGCAACTTCATCTATATGCAACAGCAGCTCCGGCGCCGCAAAGTCACCAGTGAGGCAGGCAATGCGGAAGCCGCCGTCAAACTGGCCGTAGACATGCTCAAAGATCGCCCCGGCCGGCGGGAAATATGTATAATCTCCGACTTCCAGGCGAGCCAGTGGAAAGACCGTAAACTAGCCATTCCCGACCGGATAAAAGTTGCAACAATTCAAATCGGCAAATCAAATCCCGGCAATCTGGCTATCGACCGGGTAGATCTGAATCCGTCCACACTTTTACAGGGAGAAACCGCCTATGTCTCCTGCGTGGTCCGTAATTATTCATCGGAACCGCGCAGCTGCACCGTGTTTTTCAGCGGCAGCGAAAGCCGGCAAAACCGTAATGTCATGATCCCCGCCAACGGTTCGGCCTCTCCATTGTTCACCCTCCAGTTAAATAAACCGGGACCGCTCCCGCTTGAATTTTCGATCAGCGAAGACGCGTTCCCGGAGGACAATACCATCAACGCAATCGCGATTGTCAAAGAAGCCATGAAAGTCGGAATCGTCAGCGGCGCAAAATACCCGGCTGAGTTCTGGAAACGAAGCCTGAACATCCTGCCCTGGGTCAAGCTTGAAACATTGAAATTGGATGACCCGCGCGGCTGGGATGAACCGGACGTGCTGTTGATCTCAGGCTGGAACGGACAACATATTCCGGAAATTAAAAAATTTATCGAGTCAGGCAAAACAGTAATTTGCAGTCCAGCGCCCAACTGCCCGACAACGGCCCTGACCGCTCTCACCGGAAGAAAAACCGGAAAACCGGACGAAAAAGTTTTTCTTGAACAAGGTGGCAAACCGTTCAATCTGAAAGTGCTTAAAGAAAAAGACCGGATACTGGAAATTTTCGCCAACGGCGAATTCGGCGATCCGGCCGGAGGAGAATTCAGAGCCAGACTTAATTACGGACAACCGGGAGCCTCCGGAGCTGAAACTGTTTTCGCCTGGCAGGATGGCCTGCCGGCATTAACCAGGATCAGCGACCGGGGAACTTTATACATCTGGGGAATGGTGCTCGACCCGCAATATTCCGATTGGGCCTACCGGGTGCAGTTCCTGCCGTTTATGGCCGAAGTCATCCAGAAAACCGGAGCGGCCGTACCCAACCAATATCCTGGCAACCCTCCGGGTGCCCGGTTGAAAATGAAGTTGACAAGCGGAATCGCCCGTGGATAGAGTTACCTTGCAAACGTCCGGAGTCAAGTTGTCTCCAAGCGTGCAATACATTGATAAAACGCCGTATCTGGTCAGTCCGCCGGTCGAAACATGCGGCTTATACCGTTGGATCTACAACGGAGAAACAGCGGAATACAATGTCGTCAATTTTCCCGCGGTCGAATCGGACCTGACACAGTTGCCGGCCGGGGAGCGGAAGCAGTTCGGACTGGAAATGTCCGGCGGCAGAAGATTGAGCGAACTTGATACCGGAGTGGATATATGGCCATATTTACTGGCCGCGGCAATGCTGTTCGCGGTCCTTGAAGGACTGGTAATGTGGTGGAGCAGGAGGAGCGGATGAACCCGATTATTGAACTTGATTATCTGGCGGTATTATTCGGACTGTTGACCGTGGTCAGCGGCTGGCTCAGCTGGCGGTCGGCCAAAGGCAGTCCGCCGGTTTTGCGCCGGACGCTGACCGGATTGAGAATTCTCGCCATCGTGTGTCTGGGCCTGATCGCGCTGAATCCCGGTTCCTGGAAAAAAGCCGATACTGAAACGGCTCACGGCTGGGCCGTTCTGGCTGACAACAGCCGCAGCATGCAGGTTGCCGATGTCAACGGAAAATCCAGATGGGCGGCTTTGACGGAATTGTATTCCCGGCAAATCGCGCCGGAAACAAAAAATGCAAATATCGCGGTCTACACTTTGGCCGACGGTCTTGGCAAAGAACTGAAAAAACCGTCACCCGACCTGCCCCCGGACGCCGGCGATACCAATATTTTTAAAGCCGGTGAAGAACTGATCGCCCGGTACCGCAACTCAGCCACGAAACTTGACGGAATTCTTCTGCTTTCTGACGGTCGTCAGGTGGCTGCAACGGGGAATGAAAAATTCATTCTTGCGGCAAAAGCGGAAAATATCCCGGTATACGCAATCCAATTCGGAGGTAAGGTCGCACGCCGGGATCTGGAGCTGGTTGCCGGGAAACGGCGCTATCTGGCGTTTGCCGGCCAGGAACTGGAGGTCCCCGTGACCGTCCGGTCATCCAATCTGGGCAATATCATCTGTCAGGTTACCCTGACCGACCGCAACGGAAATGTCATTGAGCGCCGGAAACTCAGTATCCCCGAAAATAAAACTGTAAGTACCATGTTCAAATTGAAGTTTGACAAACCGGGTTACTATCAATATGAAATATCCCTGCCGGAACAAAAAAACGAAGCGATTCGTTGGAACAATCGTTCTCAGATCGGGGTTACGGTACTCCGGAAAAAGCTGAACATCCTGTTTGTCGAGGGGCAGCCGTTCTGGGACAGCAAATTCTTCTCTCAACTGCTTCAGGAACAGTAAAGACATTAACCTGACAACCATTTACCGGATCGCCGCCGGGCGTTATTTCTCAATCAAATCCGGTTCGTCCCAGGTAACAGAGGACCGGGAAAATATGTTCCCGACCACAATATCCGAACTTTCCCGGTACGATATTATTATTTTCGGCAGGGGCATTGAATATTTTCTGGACGAACCGAAAACCAGATTGCTGAAAAAATATGTCACGGACAATGGCGGGGCCATCCTCTTCTCGCGCGGCAAACCCTACGCAGGAAAACTCCCGTTCCTGGCCGGAATGGAAACCGTTGAATGGGGCAATTACGTGGAAGGCAGCTTCCGCTGGCGGCCGACCGCGACCGGAGTCCGCGAAGGGCTTTTCGGATCACTTCTGCCCGGACCGGATAATCAGGAATGGAACAAACTGCCGCCAGTCAAGCGAATCAGTTCCGTCAGGAAACTCAAAACTTTCACCGAGGTTCTGATGACGGCGGACGAGAACCGGCAGGGACGAAAGGTGTCTGTTCCGTCTCTGATCACCCGCCGTTTCGGACGCGGCATAGTGGTCACCGTGAACTCTGAAGGTATCTGGCAATGGGATTTTTTCCCGGCAGCGAAAGAAACTTCCAGGTTTTACAAAAACTTCTGGATGCAGATCATTCACTGGATCGTCATGTATGCGGAATATCTGCCGGGGGCGGATTGCTCCCTGCGCCTGAGCGGAACTGTCGTCAAACCCCACAGTTCCATAATGGCCGCGATCAGCCGCCGGGACACGACAAAAGTAAAAGGCGACATGAAACTGCTGGTCCATAAAGACGGAAAACTTTACACGGAAATAGTCCCGGTCCAGGAGACAGGCAGTGCGGCAAAATGGACCGCGATCCTTTCATTTGATCAGCCCGGATCATATTTGGTGGAATTAAACTACCGTGATGCAGCCGGAAAAATCCGCAAACTTTTTGAACCGGTCTTTGTATCATATCCAACCACAGAACAGGATAATCTGAGCGCCGATCCGGTACTGTTGGCCCGGCTGACCGGCGCCGCAACCGGCAAGGTGCTGTTGCCCAATGAAGTTGCCGGGATATTCCGGAACGGCCAGACGGCAGAGGATCCGGAAAGCACTGTCAGGAAAAGATGGGTTCCCTGGTGGACCAACTGGAGTATTCTTTGCTTTATCCTGCTGCTTTTTGCCCTGGAATGTTTTCTCAGAAGGAGAAACGGTTTATTATGAGCAACCCGACATATTATCAATTTATCAAAGCGCTTAACCGGGTTCGCCGTATCCGGCATTACGGACTGCTGCTGGCGGAAATAATTCGCATCATCACCCTGACCGCCTGTATCGCCACCGTTTACGGCGTTCTCGACCGGCTGTTGGGATTTGACGAACAATTCAGGCTGGCCGCCGGGGTTATCTGCATAATTTTCATAGCGGCGGTTTTCAGTATTCGAGTTGTCATCCTGCTGCTCGAAAACAAAAAACGAATTGCCGAACTGATAGACGATGTTTCAGAGAGCAGCCGCCGGGAAGTATTGAGCGCTTATGAACTTGGCACAGAAGCGAAAACAGACAGCGACCTGAAAAACTTCCTTATCGGGAAGGTGCTTGACCAGGCATTCACAATCGTCCGGTCAATGCGGTTCTCGAATATTTTTCCGGCGAAAAATCTTCTTAAAAGCCTGAAACTCTGCGGGGCTCAGCTATTGATATCGCTGGTATTGTCCGGGCTCAATCCGGCCGCGGCAACTACTATCACCCGCCGCATTCTTTTCCCGTTGCGCGACATCCCCCCCTACAGCCAACTTAAATTCAAAATAACCCCGGAAGCGCCAAAGGTAATCTACGGTGACAATATCGAAATATCAGCAGAAATAACCGGCGGTAAAATCGCATCACAGGTGATTTTTCTCACTAAAGACAAACTTGGCAACCGCAACCGTTTTAACTGCTTCCGGGAAGGCAATTCGGTCTATGTCCAGAAACTGGACAAATTAACCGTTCCAATGCAGTTCTGTTTCAAATGCGGCCGGGCCAGAAGCAAATGGCACCAGTTGAGTCTATTGCTTCAACCGCGAATCTCAATTGTCCAAGTCCGCATTACTCCGCCGGCCTACAGCGGGTTACCGATCCGCAGTTTCTTCGGCGGCGGCGATGTCCTTGACGAGTTAAAAGGTTCAAAAGCCGCATTGACCATCACCAGCAACCGGCCTCTGGCTTCCGGCAGCTTGAAACTCAGTCCGGAAACACTCGAACCGGAAAAGATGATCAATGGACGCAAGAGTTCACTTCATTCAATCACCTTCGAATGGACCGTAACCAGTCCCGCAAAATTGACCTTCAACGTTACAGACATCCTCGGGACCGCATGTCGCAAACCTCTGGTTATCAGACAGAAGCTCAGGCCGGACTCACCACCGTTGATCACGGTAAACGCGCCGGATAACTTTATCATGGCTACCCCGGATTCGGTAATTGGCGTCAGTATTTCTTCGGAAGATGATCTGGGACTGAAACGGGTCGACGTGGTCCGGGCCGTCGAAGGCTATCGCGACCGGATCAAGGCTCTGGCCGAAGCCTGGCACGGAAAATATTTCGACTATAACGGAAAAATCGACTTGAAAGGACTGGGCGTAACTCCGGGACAAAACCTTGAGCTGTATTTTGAGGCATTTGACTACAATCCGGCAATGACCGGTTCAACGTCTTCTGATTTCATCAGGATAAAAGTCATATCCAAGCTGGAATACGCAAGGATTCTGCGAGACCGTTCAATGGTAAAAGAACTGGCAAGCCGCTATCGCCTGATGGCTTACAAACTTTATGAATATGACCGGAGCCTGCTGGCGCTGAAAAAAGCTTTATCCGGCAAGCCGTCGAATTCCGAAATAAAAAACCGGATCAACAAAGTTGCCGCCGCGTTCAAATCAGCCCGGGAAGTCTTTACAAAATTATCGGAGGACTTTGTCATCTACAATATTGAAAACCGCCATCGTGAAATTTTGACACAGCTCACGCAAAAGTTGAGCGGACATGACGAGATTATCAAATCAATGTCCGTCAATGAATCAAAAGATGGACTTCTCCGGAAAATCAACCGGCTGCTCGGAGATACCGCGAACGGCAGTTGTCAGCTTGCAGGAATGGAAAAAGATGCACAACAGCTCGCAATCATTGAAAATATCCTCAGAGAAGCTCTTAAACTGACAAAACTGGCCGAACAGCAAAAGATGCTGGTCAAACGCTTAAGTGTCTATAAATCGGACAACAGTCAGGAAAGAATTGCCCGGTTACCGGAGTTCGGCGCCACTCAGCAGGGCGTCCTGGACGATTTCCGGTCGATCACCAAGGTACTCAAGGAGAACTCCGATAAGTTATCATGGGATTTCGAAGCGTTTAAAAAGGGATCACGGGAATTCCTGAAAAAACTGCGTGAACTGCAAATTGACGAATTAATGCAAAGTTGTACTGAACAATGTAAATACCGCAACGGCTCCAAAGCCTATGATTACGCTGATCGTACCCTGGAAAAATTACAACAGCTTTTAAAAGATAAAAAGAATCCCCTCTCACGTGCTTGTCAGGGGCAGTGTCCCAATATCCGCCGCGACCTGAACGATACCGTCAAACAGATGCTGGATTCGCTGATGAACCGGCTCGGAGGGCAACGGGACCAGGGGCAGGGCCGGGGCAGCGCTTCCGGCGGTGGTGAAGGCGACGCCGAAAACGGCTTTATCGGACAGGGTTCCTCGCCGCTCAATGTGCCGGTCGTCGGACCACCGCGGCACAATATGAGCGACAAAGACGGAACCAGACGCGGCAACCGGGACAAAACAGGCAATACCGGAATTGGCTCGGGCAGCGGCGGTATCACCATCGGCAAGGACGACCGGGAAAAAATCAACATTCGGGAATATAAAAAGAGGAAATCAGACAGCATCAATATCGATGAGGTGCCTGAAAAATATCGCAAAGCAGTCAAAAAATACTTTGGAGCTGAACCATGATCAAATTGTTTTATTTAATACTATTGCTATGCTTATCCGCCGGCGTCAGCGCCAGAGACAGCGTTATTCAATGCGCCAACCTGATCTACGGCGGCACCCATACTTCGCGCTGTTTCAGCGATGCGTTTCTGACTGATGCCCAGAAAAAAACCGCGATTCCAACGGAACGCCGTTTCAAAAGCGTCAAACTGGCTGCCAAAGAACTGTTCAATTATCCTTTCGCGATGATGACCGGCGAAAAAAACTTCTATTTCACGGCAAAAGAACGCAAAAACCTGAAACAATATCTTGAAAAAGGCGGCTTTATCCTGGCCTCCGCCGGCTGCTCCAATAAAGATTTCGACAAAGCATTCCGGCGCGAAATCAAGCGGATCTTCGGCAAAAACAAGATGACTCCGATTCCCATGACACATCCACTGTTCAAGACTGTGAATAAGATCGATAAACTAAAAACCGCCCACAGTTCAGGTACTAAAGCCCAGCTTGAGGGACTGACAATCAACGGAAAGCTCGTCATGGTCTATTCCCCGCACGGCCTGAACAACACCGCCAACACCAAAGGCTGCTGCTGTTGCGGCGGCAACGAAATAAGCAACTCGCTGGACGTAAATGTAAATATTCTGGTCTACGCCCTGCTACATTAAAGGAACCGCCGCGATGAAAAAACTTAAATACCTGATCACGCTTATGGCATTTATGCCTGCGTTGACGCTGTTCGCGGCCCGGTTTCAACCTGAAATGAGTACCGGCCCCATCGATCCGCACACGGTTTCTGACCTTAAAACCGAAGATATCTGGTATGATGATCTGAACGCCGCTTCCGGCGCCGCCTTGAACCAATACAAACCGATCATGATTTTCTTCAGTTCGTCAGACTGTCCCTGGAGCCGCAAGCTAAAGGACGAGGTAATGAAAACCCCGGAAGTCAAAGCCGCCTTGAAAAACTTCATTCCGGTCAGACTGGATATTGACAGCAATATTAAAATTGCTCAAAGATACGGAGTCAGAGGCAGTCCAACTTTAGTATTTCTGGCCTCAGACTTGAGTTACATAGGCATCTGCAGAGGCTTCCTGCGAAGTGACACGTTGGCGAAATTAATGAATCGGATGACTACCGCCAACAGTGACGCCATTGAAAAGAAAATGGAAAAACTGCTGCCTGAATTAACCGCAAAAAAAGTCACCAGTAAAAGTTTGGCCGAGTCTATGCTGGCACTGGGCTGGAACCGTGATTGCCGAAAGAAAATCACTGCTGCAATCAACGCGATGAAAGTTTTTCCGGCCAAAGAACTGATCGAACTGCTTACCAATAAAAAACTGGCGGTACGACTCGGGGCGCTGGAATTACTGGAGGAACGCTCCGGGGACAGTTTCGGCTTCGACCCGTGGTATGATACCTCCCCGGAAACCGGACAACTGGCGGCTCTGGAAAAGTGGCGGCAATGGTTGAAAGATAATAAACACAAGGCCACAGCCAATACCACTGTACTGTCCCGTGAACGCTATAATGTGATTATTCAAAACGCTCTGAGTCAAAACCGCAACCGTTCATCACGGGCGATGCTGGCGCTGAAAAATGGTGGACAGGGAGCGTTGACCGCGATCACCGCATTCCTCGATGCTCATCCGAATCTGCCGACCGGCAGTAAACTGCGGCTCAAGGAAATCGAATATGCGACCATTCTGACCAATATCGGAATGCCGAACGCGCTTTCGCTGGCTCATCGCCTGATCTACGGCAATCAGAATATGAAACTGCAATCGATTATCTCACTGGGGCAAAACGGCGAACAGGTTTTGCCGATCCTGAATGACTTTATAGCATCGGATCAACCTATCATCCGTGAAACTACGGTTGACGCACTGGTCGAAGCAGGGAAAAAACAAAGTGTCCCAATCCTTGAAAAACACCTGAAAATCGAAAAAAATGATGATGTGATCTTCGCGATTATCAGAAATCTCGGCGAGGTAAAAAATTCGAGAAGCACGGCAATTCTGGAGAAATATCTCGATAATTCAAACGAAGATCTGGTCATCGCCGCCCTGGAAAGTCTGACTGACCTTGAAAGCAAAAAATCCGGAACTAAAATCACCAAATGTCTCGATGACCCGCGCTGGCGAATTCAGGTCGCGGCGTTGAAAGCAATCACTAAACTGGAAGTCAGGAAAGCCGATAAAAAGATTATCAAATTGCTGGCATCCAAAGATGAATTTGTCCGGATAAACGCCATCGGAGCAATTGCCGGTTTGAAAATCACAAACGCCAGGGATGTTCTGAAAAAAGTTTTTATTGAGCATGACGATCTGAAAGGTCAAGTCATTGCCGCGTATGCCAGTATGAGGTTACCGATTCCGAAATCCTTCATTGACCAACTTAAAGACAAGGATGCCAATACCCTGTTCCCGGTTCTGCAGGCGGTGGGGGATATGGAAGCTCTTGGATTTGATATAGCCATTATGCTGGCTGATAATGCAGATCCCGATGTCTCAAGTCAGGCAACAAATCTACTGGCCGGAATGGGCAAAGCACCGAACCGCAGATTCATCGCTTTCCAAAAAATCCTTGCCGGAAACAATAAAAACAAAGTGTTGGCTCTGCTGAAAAATTTCAATATTTCAGAGAGACGGCTTTCCAGTCTGCGGTCTGCCGAAACGCCGAAAATAAAAACTAAATCAAACGACAAACAACTGGATGCACTCTTTAACGCATTCGGGGAAAAACAACCAGCGCAACCCAACAAACAAGCCCCCAAAATAACGATGGACAACCTGATGGGAGCATTCGGATCGGAGCAGCAGAAAAAACAAACCAGTTCTGAGGCTTCACCTGAAGCAATTCTCAAAGCCTACAACGAATTTGTCAGTGCCGTACAAAAACGGAGTTCAGGCAGCAAAGATGAAGACATGCGGTTATACAGTTCACTGGTTTTATTAAAGCTGAACAAGCCTGCCGGTTATGAATTTTTCTGCAAAATATTCCCAAGTCTCACCGCAGAGAAAAAGTCCGACATCCTGAGCAATTTTAGATCAGAAAAAAATCATTCTCCGGCCCAGCTGAAATTGTTGAAACTCGGACTTGAAGACGCCAATAAAAATGTTTCTAAAGAAGCCGCAGCGCTTCTAATAGGGGATAACAGCAAGTCTCTTGAATATTTTTTCAACCTGCTGAATACCCCCGGGACCAAACTCAAGTTGTATAATTTAACCAGCTATCGGACCAGTTATGTTCTCAGTTCGTCGAAGAACTCATACTTTTTCAAAAAATGGTCATACAAGACACTCGACAGCAAAGATTCGGTCAGGGATATGCGGATACTGGCCCTGTTTTTTCTGAAAAATCACCCGAATAAAAAAAGTGACAAGTACCTGGAGAGATATATTAAGTCCAAGGATATCATGTTGAAAAGAGCCGCATTATATTCCCTCGGACGCAGCAATTTATCAAAATTTCAGAAACATCTTCCGGAACTAATGAAGTCCAGGCATGACAAATTACGCGAACTTATTCCGGAACTGGTACTCAAGTCAAAATTATCCTACAGCGATAAAGAGATTGTTTACTTTGACGACAAACATATTATTTCAATAGACATCAGTTGGGGAGCCAGAGATTCCGGCAAAGGCATGTATTTTAACGATGAGTATGTCGCGGCGTTGAGGAAAATGACAAAAGATATCTCTCCAAAGTTGAGAATTGACGCCTATTTTGCCCTGATGCAGTTGTCCGAGAAAGTTGACCCGGCCAAACTTATCAGTGTCATCAAGCTGGTACAGGATAAAAAAACCGTCTCATCCAGAATTGGTGAATATCTGGAG
Source organism: Victivallales bacterium (assembly GCA_963678305.2). Lineage (GTDB taxonomy): Bacteria > Verrucomicrobiota > Lentisphaeria > Victivallales > Victivallaceae. Next base: position 324,209 of record CAXXVV010000013.1, on the reverse strand, counting down.
CATAACGCCGTAATGCTGGGAATGGAGTTCAAGCCCCTGCTGAACTATGTTGATAAAGAGGAAATGTCAACTTACCAATATGAGAAGATAAAGAAACATTTCTCACCCAAAAAACAGACCGCGACTGCTAAATCAGCAGCCAGAAAAAAACTTAAATTACGAGTCGAGGCCGCGCCAAAACTTGAAGTGAAAAAAACTGTCTCAGAAGCCACCCCGGTAAAACAAAAAATCAAACTGGTTTATTTCTATAAAAACGGTTGTCAGGAATGTGAAAAAGTCCAACAGTATCTTGAGATTCTCAAATCGTCCTTCCCGGAGTTGTCAGTAGAGCAGCACAACATGTTTTATGTCGAATCCATGAAACTGAACGAAGCCTATTGCGAAAAATATAACGTTCCCGCTAAAATCCGGCTGGTTGCCCCGGCAGTCTTCACGGCCGACGGTTATCTGATCAAAAACGAAGTTAACTTTGACCGGCTCGGGCGCCTGGTCGCCAATTCCGCCGCATCCGATAACCGTAACTGGTACATCGTCGATAACACTGAACTCAAGCGTTCCGCAAAACGCATCACCGGAAGATACAGCCATATCACCACCGCGTTTGTCCTGCTGGCCGGGTTGAATGACGGCGTAAACCCGTGCGCGTTCGCCACTATTATCTTTTTCATTTCCTATATGGTTATCAGCCGCCGCAAAAAATCCGAGATACTCCAGGTGTCCCTCGCGTTTATCGCCGGGGTCTTCATCGCCTACTACCTTATGGGCATGGGACTGGCCGAACTGGTCATCCGCCTTGAGTTGGTCAAGGATTTCGGCCGGATCATCAACCGGATCATGATGGTAATCGTCTTTATCATCATGGTTATGAGCATTTACGACGGAATTCTTTGCCTGAAAGGACGAATCAAGGATATTAAACTGCAATTACCGGAAAAGTTAAAGGAAAAAATCCGCTCGTCGGTCAGGATAGGAGCAAAGAAACGCCATTTTATCATCGCGGCTTTTATCACCGGGCTGGTCATTTCTATTCTGGAACTGGCCTGCACCGGCCAGGTCTATCTGCCGACGATCATGTACATGTTGAAAACCGGAGCGGACTCATTTCAGGCTTACCTGCTGTTGGCAGTATACAACCTCGCATTCATTCTGCCGCTGATCGTGATTTTCGCATTCACCTGGCTTGGCATGAAAAATTCGACCCTGATCAATTTCTTCAAGGCAAACGCGGCCTGGGTAAAATTTTCCACCGCCCTGCTCTTCCTGGTCCTGCTCATCCTGTTGGCCGTTGACATCTATTGACAACCAACTTCGTGCTGTAAAAAAATTATTCAATCCCCAGCCAATAGGTTGTTTGTGGTTCCACCCACATCTGAATAATATTGGTATTTCTGACAATAATTTTGCCGTTGAATAAGTTCCTGACATTACATTTTCGAGGTAATGTGAAGGTATAATACCCCGGAACAATACCGTGAATACTAATAAAGTTATCGTTTAGAAACAAATCAACTCCCGGTCGGGAACAAACATAAGCTCCTGCATCACGGCAGATATTATTCAACAATTCCGGACTCAAACCGCCTGGACTGGCAACATAAACAGAAGTCCAGGCCGGGAATTTTTTCACTGCGATAGCGCCCTGCCCGGTTTGCTGATATTTTGCCAACATTTGCACGCCTGGGTCATCCACAAAGAAATAAGGACCATGGTAATACCTTTGACTTTTTACCGGAAGAGTCAAATCCCCTGCCGCTTTTTCTACTGAAGCGGTATCTTGTTTTTCAGACAACCCGAAAGACAACGGCGATTGGGATCTTAATGTGACGATTGAATGGTCTATGCCGCCCGTCAAGTATTTGATATTAATTCCAGTCAACTTTTTCATCGATTCAACCGAGCGGGATTTTTGTCCGACGAACCCCGCCGCATAGAGCCAGACAAGCGTTCGCTTATTGTTCTTCAACTTCTCATAAATCTTAATTCGCTGTTTATCCAGCCGGTAACTGTGATTAAAGACAAAAACTTTATATCGGTCAACAAGCTCCGGGTGCGCGATCAAATCCTCCAGCATAACATAATCAAACGGGACGCCTGAATTAGTTATGGAATATAATTGATTATAGGTGTTGAGAATAGTTTCCAGTATATACTGCCTTGACCCGATTGATGTCCAGTAAAGCGACTCTTCATCAAGCACAACCAGCAAATCAGTACGCTTTGGCTCTTTCTGGTTGATTTCTACCGGGTATATCCTGGAATATACCCGGTGATCATCTCCGATATCTTTGGCTATCTCTTTTTGGAACCAGCCCCAGTGCAAGTCAAGAAACCAGTACCCCTGGTTGCCGGCAATCATTTGTCCAGTCAACTTGCGCAGCCCGGCCTGCCACATCTTGAAAGATTCCATCCGCCCCAACCTACCGGTTTTAACTTCATCATAACGGCAGCGAAAATAGGTTCTTATGTCAAATTCGGCAACCAGCAGTTTCGTATGCAGGTTATAGGACAACAAAGGTTGGGGGAAACAGTAATTGATACCCGGTTCACGCTTGTAATATGGAGCCTGAGGAGAACCAATATCAAATACATCAGATTTAAGGAGCTGGTTCAAACTGTAGGTTGAAACATAAGAACCACCATGAGTAGACATTAAGGATTTGACAGCCAGAACTTTTTTACCTAGAACCTTTTTGGCAGCCCGGGCGAAGCCTTCCTGAAGCTTCAATATCTCTGATTGCGCAAAACGCCAATAATCATAACAGTCAGTATTTTCAGCCGGATCAAGGAAACGATGAACGTCCCTTGTCTTAATCGGAATCGATGCGTTTGCAAAAGTGACGACAGGATTGTTCCATGCCTTTTTAAGCGCACTTAGATTACGATATTTTTTTCTAAGATAATTTCTAAACGCCGCAATGGCATGCGGGTTGTAATCACGCTGCCGCATTGCAAATTGACCATCATGTCCGCCTCCAATATGAATGCCGATAATCCGTTTGGCAAGGCCAGTTTTCTTTAGTTTATCAAGAAACAGGCACATGGCTTTAGTCATGTCATCCCGCCATTTTCGGGAAAAATATGAAGGCCATAAAAAGCGGCCGGCCGGGAGTTTATCGGCAAATCCCATCAGATGGATTGTTGTTCCATACGCTTTCTGCCCTTTGGCATTCATCCAGGCCTCGCTCGGATTATCATTCACATACCGGTCATAAGACGATATGTCCAAGCCTAAAAGAAACAGCGAATTTGGTGATGCTTTCATCGCTATTTCCAAATTTCTGATGCTTGTTGTAAAATTGAATTTACCTTTACCAACATAAATACCGGGAACAAGTTTTCGATTAACTTTTCCGGGAGTTACCTGGACATCCTCGTTAGATGAAGGACCGAATTTGCATACCTGAATCTGAAGTCTCACTCCGGCCTTGTCCAGTGGGCCTCCTGTATAGTTTTGAGGAGACAATCCACCACCCCTGAATATTACCGGTGGTGTAAGTTTGCCGTCAACCAGTAATGCTGACTTTCCATTGATATTCTTCAATTCGGCGGTATGATCTATATCCGTATTGAGCGCTTTTCGGAATTCTTTATCAGTGATCTGCTCCGGTTTAAAATAGTCGATACTTCGCGGATTGGAAGCAAACCAGCGCTTCCAGGCCAAAGAGAGCGGTTCAACCGCCATATCATCCCACCACACGGTCGCCGGATTACCGTAGATTATAATACAAACATGCAGACGGGGCAGTTTTCCTTTTTCTATTTTCAAATTGACCACACGCTTATGCCACTGATTTTTTTTTGCGTTTATCATGTACTGCTGAGTTCTCAAACCATTCCACTTGTCAACCGACCGGTTATAGCCTAAATCACTTATATCCTGGGTCAACCTGACCATCCCCAAAGTCCGTTGAGAATCTTTCACATTGCGAGTGTGATAGAAGCCCTGAAAAGCATATTTATCCCCGTCTTTGACCGGTATGGCTTTTTCACTGAAAACAAGAATATATCCTTTTCCGTTAGTTTTATTGATTTTCAAAGATCGTTTACCGTTTCTGGAAAAGGAATCATCAAACTCGACTGTTCCAGCTGCGCCGTCACGAAATTCATACCCCCAACCGTTCAACTTCCCGGACTTAACGTTTTCGAACCCGCCGTTATACAAAATATTATCTTTTTCAGGCGTTGTCAGTTCTGCGCCCCTGACCTTATTGTTGCTCCAACCGGGCACCTTTGTTACCGGAACTCCGACATCACTCATAAACTTGAACTCATTTTCACCTTTTTTTTCAGCTTCTTCAATTGAGCGCCCGGATTTAAGTTCAATATATTTAACCGGAGCAATTTCACGGTCACTGAAGAATCTTAAATCTTCAATGTAAAGCTGCGCATTGGCGGAGGCGGCTTTTAAGCCAATGATCAACCGGTTGATCGCGGCATTACCTTTTAGCGCCCCACCAACATTAACCGTCATTTCATGCACTTCCCCTTGCAGGGAACTGTTAACTGTCAACTGTGAACTATTCAATGGATACAGTTTTTGCTTGTCAGCGGTTGAAGTGTATAGTATATACCCTCCCCGCTTACTATGATCAACTCTGACCGCGCGATAACTAATGCGTATATATTGATATTTTTTTAAATCAACCTTACCAATATTGACTTTCCAACGATATTCTTTGCCGGATTCAGGAATTAAGAAAACCAGACCCTTCTTATATTTTTTCACAGATGCCTTTGATGATGGATTTTTCGTCCAGCCTGGAGCTCCAATATAAGCTGACGGCTGTTTTTCCAGTTTCCAGGCAGTACTCACCACCGCCTTTTCCGCTTTCAAAGTAACCATTGTCAAACAATGCAAGCATGTCGCAAACAAATAAAAGCTCCTCATTCCATTCCTTTCAATTAACATTATCCCTGAAGATATTTTATATCAACAATTTACACTGACTGTAGTTATTCGTACTTAGACCCGTTAGTCGGATTAACCGCGACATTTTTCCAGCGATAATCATCCCGAGGCCAACCCAGTGAAGGTCCAGCGTACAATCCGAATGTCCGGGCCTTTTTACTTTGTGCATGGCCATCAGTAAACAGCATATTAAATACACCATTATGCCGTTCCATGGGAAGATGATCCTCCCAGGTACTTTTGTGCGGAGAAAAAACCCAACTTTTAGCGTCAATCAGTTGGACAAGATAAGTTGGCATGACTACCTGATTTATCTTGACGTGTCCACCATAAACTGCTCCGGCACTGTCCCATCGCCCCCAATGATAACCGAAGCCATAGGATATTTTATCAAATAACACAACATCACCGGGACATTGCAGAGCTTTGTCGGAAAACTTTTCGCCAGTGCCGTTTCTTAGCTGTTCGGACCATTTCAACCAGGGAGATTCTGTTTTATAATACTGTACGGGAAAAAAGCCATCACTGTTGTCGGCATATAAATGCATAAATATGCCCATCTGCTTCAAGTTGGATACACACTTGATGATTTTGGCCCTTTCTCTAGCCTTATTGAGAGCCGGCAGCAACATAGCCGCTAAGACAGCAATAATAGCTATCACAACTAAAAGCTCAATCAATGTAAAAAACTTTACTTTTTTCATTGCATTTCTCCTGTTTGTTTTTTTAATTTTCAGCTACATCAGTTTTCTATTGATTACTGTGATTGCTTAAACCATTCTTATATGGTTAACAATCTGTTTTAATAGAAAATCACTTCAGGCTTGATTATGCGCTGCTGTGATTCGCTATCTTCAAGATGGTCAATCAATTCTTTACTTATAATATCTGTTCGATGGTCAGCGGTCATAAACGGCAAGCCGGCAAATTTTGCCGCATTCGTATTATTATATCCGGCAACCGCTATGTCTTTACCGATTGTCAAGCCCTGCTCTACCAGATATCTCACTCCGCCAAGCGCATAATAATCAGATAGATATATTATGCCGTTTACTTCGGGCTCTTCCGACAACATTTTTTCAGTCACGTCATACCCGAGCTTGAATATTTCCATAGAGGCGTCACGGTCACGGTATCCGATATACGGCATCTCCCGGAAATAACGCGAGATCAGTTCATCTTTCGTCATATCAGGAAAAGCTCTGCATAGACCGGCAACACGCTCGTATTGATCATCGTTATTCAGGTTTCTTTTGGGTAAAACAAGCCGGAAGTTTTCCAAGCCGTCATTAAGAAATTTTTCAATATATTTTTGAACCGCAAAAGCTCCGTCTCCACGTACGCAATTATCCATTCCGTATGGTCTGGTGCCTATATAATTGACGTTATATTGTTTAAGTAACGCTGTTATATTTGTGATACCGACCGGGGTTCCGATAAAAATAAAAGCGGAGCAACCGCGCCCGATCAGATCCATAATTTTTTTCTTATTATCCATCGCGCAATCAGACATTGAAGACATGTAAACAGAATATTCTTTTGCTTCCAGTTGCGAAGATAAGGTCAAAAGTAAATCGGCGATCTGCTCCTCACGTTTAATTCTTTCCTGTGAACAGATAATACCAACTGTATTCGTGCTCTGTCCGGTCATCACCCGGTAACCGAAGTTAGGCTGGTAATTCAATTCACGAGCAATTTTCCTGACTAGTTGTTTTTTCTCTTCGGAACAGTAATTATTCCCCTTGTTATTAATGATCTGAGACACTGTCGGCACAGACAAGCCAACTCTGCCGGCAATATCCTTCAGAGTCGGCTTCCTTACCTTTTTAGTAACCTGATTCACTAATGCACCCTTTCAAACAAACTACTTTTTACAAACTATTTTGTATAACTTGATTATACGTGATTTTTCCAGTTTTGTCAAGAGCTTAATTTATAAAATAAGCTTTTTTTGAAACCTTGCGGCGATTCAATTAAATTTGCCCTTGCATAAAAAAAATACCGTCAAAATTACTGACGTCAGGCTTTAATTTTGCTGAAACCGCCATTACATTACATATTTCATTACAGGTAATTTATATGGATAAATCAATAGTCAGCATCAGCCGGGCCCCCGATTACAAACCGGATACCATAAAGCAGGCCGTTAACGAATGTTTGAAACAGCTTGGCGGAATTGAAAAATTCGTTTCTCCAGGACAACGAATCCTGCTGAAACCAAATCTTCTCGGAACTTTCAAACCGGAAAAAGCGGTCACCACCCATCCGGAAATAGTTAAAGCAATGGCTGAACTGGTTATCGGCGCGGGAGCCGAATGTTTCATCGGTGACAGTCCCGGCATGGGAACTTTTGAATCGGTTTGCAAAATTACCGGAATGAGCGACGCGGCCGCCGCCAGCGGCGCTACCCTGCGCGAACTTGCCGATCCCGGCGAATTTGAACAGCCGGACAACAAAGTCGGACGCAAACTGCCGCTGTCCTCGGTCATCAAAGATATTGACCTGATCATAACTCTGCCCAAACTCAAGACCCACGGTCAAATGGGTTTTACCGGAGCTTTGAAGAATCAATACGGACTGCTGCCCGGTTCGCTCAAGGCGCAATACCATTATCGGATGAAGACCCGCGAATGGCTGGCTGAATTCATTGTCGATATCGACCGGGCCGCGCCGATGGCGCTGGCGGTTATGGACGCGGTAGTCGGCATGGAGGGCGACGGTCCCAGCGGCGGCGACCCGCGCCATATCGGCTGTATTATCGCTTCCGCCGACCTGACCGCGGTTGACGCGGTGGCGTGCCGGATGATCGGGGTCGATCCGGACACCAACCCGATCCTGGGCGCAGCCGCCAGACGCGGTTACGGAGTCATTGCCGAAGATATGATAGAAATCGTCGGCGCCGACCCGGCTGAGTTTAAAATTGACGACTTTAAAACCATTAAAGAATACAGCGGTATTCTGCGCCTTCTCCCCCTGCCCGGCCCGGCGATCGAATGGCTCCGCCAGCATTGGAAGGCTTACCCGGAAATTAATCCGGATAAGTGCGTAAAATGCATGAACTGCCGAAACGGCTGTCCGCTTACGCCCCCGGCAATTGATCCGGATAAGAGTTGGGAAGTAGACAAAGCGACCTGTATAAAATGCTACTGCTGTCATGAGTTCTGCCCGGTCAAAGCCATAAAACTGGACCCGACCTGGTTTGAGCGACATGTTAATCTTGATAAACTCGCAGCCCTGGTCGGCAAAGCCGTCGCAGCCTGCAATAAACTGGCAACAATCGGACGCAAAGAAAAATGAAAAAAACAAATGTTATTATCATCCATACCGACGAACACGTCTGGACCTTTCTCGGCTGCATGGGCAATCAGGAAATCAAAACCCCGAACATCGACGCCCTGGCGGCATCCGGAATGACACTCGACACCTCTTACGCCTGCAACGGCGTTTGCGTGCCGTCCCGCGCCTGCCTGATGACCGGACGTTACCCGGTCGGACACGGCATCAACTGCAACGTTCAAAATCTGCCGGACTCCGAGCGGACCATGGGACATTATTTCAGCGCCGCCGGTTACCGTACCGGTTATTTCGGCAAAACCCATTACGGCGGCCATGACGACGATATGGCGCGTGACGGCTGGCGGGAATCGTTTATCTGGCTGGACCAGTATAATACCTACCTGAGGTCAAAGGGCCTGAATATACGGTATCCGGAAGGACGGGAGATCAAAAATCCGGAAATGCGTTTCTGGAACGTCGGAACCTCCAATATTCCTTATGAACACTACTTCGAAAAGGTAATAGCCGACCGCGCGATCGATTTTATCAACCATAACAAAGAAAACCCGTTCCTCTGCTTTGTCGGCAACATCGCCCCGCACGGACCGTTTTCGCCGCCCGCCCCGTACGATACCATGTATGATCCCGACCGGCTTTCACTGGAACCGGTCTACGAACATGAATTGGAAAACAAACCGCCGGCATTCGTCCGCTGGGTCGAGCAGAACCGCAAATACACGACTGAACACGAATTGCGAATTTATATGGCCCATATTTATGGTCTGATAACCCTGGTTGACGATCAGGTCGGACGGATCGTAAAAGCATTGCAGGAAGCCGGTGTTTACGATGATACGATGATTATCTTCACCTCGGACCACGGCGACTTCAGTTCCGCCTATGGCATCATCGGCAAATCCTGGTGCATGGATGACCGGCTGGTTCGGGTTCCACTAATCATCTCGCACCCGGATTATCGCGACGAGGCAAGGACCACTGGCGAACTGAATGAAAACGTCGACATCCTGCCGACAATCCTCGATTACTGCAAGATCAAAATCCCATTGGCTGTTCAGGGAAAAAGCCTGCTGCCGCTGCTTGAAGAGGAAACAATATTCCACAAAGAAGCCGTCTTTTCCAATAACTATTTCTATGACGCCGACAACCATCTGACCCAGAGCATGATTCGTTGCGGACGCTGGAAATTTGTTCAATCAAACGACTTCAAAGGGGAACTTTATGATATGGAAAGCGATCCGCGCGAAATCTTCAACCTGATCGACCAACCGGAACATCAGGAACGAATCAATCAGTTGCGTGAAAAACTACTGCGTTGGCACATCGAGTATTCCGGCACCACAGTTAACGACGACGCCATCGAGCAATGCTGGGAAGTCCGGTCAAACTTCTACGACGCCGATAAATTCACCGGTTAACCTATACTGACAAAACAAATATCCATAAAGAAACCAGGGACGATTTGCCCTCAAAAAGTCGCTACCGAGTGAAACTGAACAGGTGGAACAGTATCAAGTTTCCCGTTCTACTATCAGGAAGGTCATTTCTCCTCTGACAAAAATCTTATTTATAAAATTTCCGACGTTGTATAATGCTCAAACAAAATTTCTGTAGCGGGGATTACCGTTGGCGTTGACGCCGATGGCGTCGATCTCGACCAGCCAGCCGGGACGGCACACCGGAGCCTTGACCATAATCCGCGGCAATGATTTCGGCAACAGCCTGGAAAGACGCTCTTCAACCAGCAACGCATCAGCGGCATCACGCAGATACACAACCGCGATTTTTAAATCGTTGATCGTCGCATTATGATTATTCAGCAGCGCATTGATATTTTCCACCGTCCGCTCAACTTGCATGGCTACATCACCGGGGTGAACAATCTGACCATCTTTGTCGATGCTTGCGGTCCCTGAAATGTAATAATGCGAACGGTCGCCGAAAACAATCCTCGTCCCGCGCTCAAAGGTTACGCCGTAAATATGAGTCGGCGAAAGATGGTCCAGAGCCTGCATATACTCGACCTGTCCGGATTCAAGTCCGAAAACACAGTATGAATCCATTCCGACCAGACGTCGCGGATCAATACATTGACCTTCAATCCCGGTGCTGGCAATATAATTGGTCTTCTCGATCATTCCGTATTGACGGAACAATTCACGCCGTGCGTCGACCAGCCCTTTGTAGTTATTATCAACGTCCCGACAATATATCCAGGTCCGTAAACAATTATCGGCGACACAGCCGCCGCGTTTTTTCAAGGCGGTATTAAGCGTGGTAAATTCCTCAAGTGTCTGGCCGTCGCTACCGGACGCTTCCAGATGGCGGCGGCAATGGTAGAACATCTCGTAATTTTTCAGTTTGATATCGACTTCATGCGCGCCGTTGACATCGACCACGGTCTTCTGATATTCCGGCGGGCGCAGATGCCAGGCTTCAAGCGCTACCCTGGCCCCGTTAACCGGCGCCTGCCCGACAAATGAAACAAATGAATCCCGAGCTCCAAGCATGCGGCGCAAAGTATCTGCCTGGCGGCAAATATCGCTCAAATGGAAACGCAGGAAAATTTCGGTTTCACTTGAACATCTGAGTTTGGCGCTTTCCGACTCATATTGGGCCAGAAGGCTCTCAACTTCAGTTTCAAAATTCAATGCAGGTTCCGCCGTATAAGCGAAAAAGAGTTCATCGGTGGCTTGGTCAGCCAGAAAAGTCGCGCTGTGTTGTCCAGTCGGGCAAACCGCACATTGTTGTTCTGCCAGCATCATTTTCAATACCTTACTAATGGGTTAAGTCTCACTATCATAAACGATATGCTTAAAATATTATTGTGCTGGCAACTTATAAATAGGATATTTTTATTAGAAAAAATATACTTCGGTAAAATATCTTTTATCAAAAATACAGTATAGATGAGCGTTGTCATGCTATGCTGCCTACTATCTCCGTGTATATCAACAATTGTCCTCAGCACCTTCATATTGGTCAAAAATTTAAATATTTGCATCGATTTTAGCATAATCCTGTTCCGTTCTGTTGATTGCATTGCATAATACTCATACAGCGTCGTAAATATTACATCAGGAACGGGATTTTTTTTAATATTTAGCTAATGAATAAGCTTTTGTGAATTGCACAAACAATAATGATGGAATAAAACAGGCAAATATCATACTTATATTTTACAAAAAAAGGGAAATCCAGTTTGACATTCAACAAAACCAAGATATATTAAGCGCTCGAAGTAATTCAGGGGCGTATAGCTCAGTTGGTTAGAGCGCTACGTTGACATCGTAGAGGTCACAGATTCGAGTTCTGTTACGCCCACCATCCAACCCCCTACAAATAAGCAACTTACAAGAAAAATTTCTTAGTAAAAATCGCTTTTGTAATTTTCATGTGGTGAAAAATGTGACCAAACTTGTTTTACGGTGTATATTAGATTATTATAGATTATTTAAGACTAAATAAGGGAATTTTACAATGGCCGTATATTTAAGAGGAAATGTTTATTATTATGATTTTCGTGCTGGTGGAAAGCGTTTCCGGGGAAGTACCGGGGCAACAAATAGACGCTCCGCATTAGCATTTGAAAAAAAGCATATTGAGAAAATGCGCGGGGAAACGTCCGCAAAACAATTAATTGAAAACGTCAAAGAACATCTTTTAGGCGATTCAATTCTACTTGAAGAGGCATTCAGTAAATTCAAGAAAATTCCACGCTCTACAATCCCATCTAAAGACAGAATGAAGAATTATGAATCAAAATGGGGTGATTTTGTGTCCTTCATGATGGGAGAGTACCCGGAAATAACAAAAATGAATCAAGTGCAATCAACTCATGCCCAAGAGTATATTCAACATCTAAGGACAAAAGGCCGGTACAATAAGGAAGTCTCGTATAAGCGCGGAAAGAGGCGTATAACGCACAACGCTAAACTGGCGAACCTTGCGCCGTCAACCATCAATGATGCCTTCCAGTTGCTCCGTATGGTATTCAATACGTTGAAAAACGAAGCAGGGATAATCGAAAACCCATTTGCTGAAATTAAAAACCTAAAGCAAGATAAAATTCCACGTGAAGCATTCACTCCTGAAGAACTGAAACTAATCGGAGAAAAAAGCCAAGGCACTTATTTATATCCTTTGTTTCGCGCTGGTATTTCTACCGGTATGCGTGAAGGAGACATTTGCACCCTGCTCTGGAAGGAAGTAGATATTGCCGCTGGCTGGATAAACAGGAAAACACTTAAAACAGGAAAAAAAATACACGTCCCAATATTGCCGTCCTTAAAACAATATTTATTAAGCATTCCTAAAGAGAATGAATATGTGTTTCCAGAGCTGGCTAACATATATATTAATTCGCGCTCAAAAATTGGGTCAGATGTTACAGATTTTTTAGAAGGTATCGGAATTACCTCAACTAAAAAAATTGAAGGTCGTGACCGGCGTGTATCTATCAAAGATATTCATTCGTTGCGGCATACATTTGCCTATTTAGCTGGTTTGAATAATATTCCGTTACCAATCGTTCAAGGGATATTAGGACACATGTCATCAAAAATGACGGAACATTACACAAACCACGCCGGAGCGGAAGAAAAAAAACAATTCCTAGCACAAATACCAGATTATTTAAGTGGTGGAGTCAAATTAGAAGTGTCTGCGCGTGATCTCTTGATATCTATGAATGATGATAACTGGCAAGAAATACGAGATAAGTTATTATTAATGGTATAAAAAACCCTGGCCTAATGACCAGGGTTAAAAAGGTTAGAACAATCTGACCTTAATTAGTCGGTGGTGCTTCCATCTACCTCCGGCTCACCATCAGCCAACTTTGAAATTTCTTCAACACCTTTGTCCACGGCTTTTTTCAACATTTCGCCCTGATCTGCGGTGATCTTTTTCTCTTGCACCTGTTTATCAATCTGAGCATAGGCAAATTCTTTGCCGCCGATATTATAAGCAGTTACCGCAATTTTTGCCCCCTTCTGCAAAGCTCCTTTGTAGATTTCCATACGCTGTTCGCGTGTGGTTCCACATCCGGCGAGCATTACAGCAAAGGCGCAGACCATTGCGATTACGATCAAGAATGAAATAAATTTTTTCACTCTTACTTCCTTTCTTTGTTTATGGGTTTGGGTTATATCCCGATACTTCCAGCTTTAATTGCATTGACTTCCAGGTGCTTGCCGGGTGACCAGTCATTTGCGCCTTTTTTGTTTGAACGCCGTTTCAGTGGCCCCATACTGGCACTGCCGTCCTTGCCCTTGACTGCAAACGTCTTATTTGCTTCGGTAATGTCATAATACTCTTCATCAACGATTGTTTGGCATCCGGTTAAAGTTAAGCCAATAAATAAAATACAGATTGCTTTTTTCATGATTTTTTGTCCTTATCTTGAGCAGTGTTTGTAATTCCGCAATTTTTGCAACTCACTTGATGCTGTAAAATTTTATTATCCATCATCAAATTAAGCTCATCACCACTTTTAACTTTTGAATTTAAATCACTTAATTGACCTGGAATCTCTTTAAGTGGTTTTAGATGTAGATGCATTATATAACTTAAAGCACCTATCATTAAAGAAAATATTGTTATTGTAGCACAAACTACAGCCGCTAATTCTCCTTTTGTCATTCCAGTTATGATGGCTTCGGCAACCTGTGAATCCATATTTCTCCTTACTCAAATTTTTCTGGTTGTTCATCCAGTATGATTTTATTTTTATAGAACGCCGCGTCTCCGCAACTTGTCAGTAAGAAGTCATAAAGTGTAGCTTTGGCTTTTCGCAGAAAATCAACCGTATATAGGATATGATGCTGGTTGATTTTAGTTTCCAGGTTTTCTTCAAAAAACTGGTCAGCTTGTTTTTTATGTGCTTCGGCTTCTTTCAGTGTTTTGAATTCATGGGGAACGGTATATTCATTATCGTGCAAGTCTGCAACTTCCCGGATATTCAAACCAAACATAAAGTTCAATAAGAACCCAGGAGTAAACCGCCAGAAGAATCCCCAAAAGCCAGCCGGAGAGCCTACGCCATTACAGTTTGCCTTGAATTGTTCCGGGTTATCAATAATCAGACTTTTTACAGTCTCCGACATTTTTAAGCCTTGATATTTTTTAAGAAGATCACTCATTTTTATTCAACCGCATGTTTTTCAGTTGGCAGCATAACGCCTTTGGCAAGTTTTTCAAGCATTAATAGCTTAAGGGATACTTCCGCATTACTATCAACACTCAGTTCAACGGCTCTGGCGGTTACTCCGACAATCGGCTCATTAATCTGAATATTAAGGGCGGGGACTGCCGTGTTGATTTCAGAAATAAGGTCAAGGCATTTATTATCCCGCAATTTTTCCGTATCAGAACGCCCGGAAATCTCAGCGGCAATTATCTCTGCTTGTGTCATTTCCATATCAATGATTTCAGTCCATTGATTATTTACAAGTTCGCCGTGGCTATCAACAATTCGTTTCCCCTCTGACGGGACGGCATCAACCCTGACCAGTACGCCCAATATATCAAATTTGCTCCGTTTGACCGGAACCATAAACCCATTGAGATTAATATGTGACGGCAAGGCATTTGTACCGAGTCCATTTAGATAGTATTTTTCACACCTCATAATGCAACTCCCTTGTATATTTTTACATTATCAATACTTCCGATAAAGTTTGTTCCATTATCAGCACAGCGGCCAAGTCTCAAACCCCCGCCAGCCGCAAAGTCGATAGATGCAGAGCTTGTTGCCGTGTCCTCAAGATTGTCGTCCACGTACAATTCAAAAGTAGTTCCGCTTCTGGTCAGTTTAACTTTATGCCATGCTTCGGCGGTTAAAGCAGAGCTAACAAGTAAACTGGGTCCAGTATCATAACCGGATACATTAATTGTTAGATTATTCCACCGGATTGATACATGACCACTGGCCCATCCTATTTTTGTAGTTAACGGCATCGGTGTTGCCGCTGTTTGTGTTGCGGAAGCATACACGTCAAACGTAACGGTAAAATCGCCAGTACCCATATCAAAGGCATCTGAATCGGCTATTTCGACATAATCGCCATCAGCAAGAAGTAGAGCCGCTGTTCCCTCGTTTTTGATTGCAGTATCAAGCTGTGCGGTGTTATATCCGGTAATTATATGTTCATAGGTAGAATCATCAATGAAATCAGTTGAAGCGTCATCCCCATTGAACAATGCCTCAAGAACCAGATAAGCGTCATCGGCTGTAAGCTGTTGTACGTGCCGCGCCATGATAAGTATATCCCCGTTGTAGTCGATAGCAGATACTTCAATGATATCGCACCCCGCCGGGGTTAATTCTGGAACGGTAGAATCAGGCCAGTTCCAATCACTTGGGAAATTGATATTTGTCCCGCCGTCAACAATCATCAGTTTAATGCTTTGACCGCTTGACAAATTACTCATTGCCAGTGTTATTGTATCTGTTGGCTTAATTGTAAAAATATTACCGGAATTTGCATCAATAGTAACATTTCCTGATGTTGCTGTTGTTGAAAATGCTTCACCGTCATTTTCTCTAACTTTACCTAAAATTTTATCAACTTTCAAAGGCATTGCTTTACTCCTTAACTAAATAGTCCAGGCATATCATCTGCCTTATGAATTTGGTCATTGGATTTTCCTGCCCATTCAATACTGCCGGTGGTCGAGTTTATTCTTTTTACCGCCCATCTTGCTTCAGCAGTCAGAGTGCCGGGTTCAGCATAGGCAAAATACACATACCCGCCATCTTCCACTACCTCCCTATTTGTAAAGCCTAACTCTGCCAATTCAGGAAAGCTCAATCCGTAAGTTTTATAGCTCATTTTAAAATCCTTTTCTTTGCTGTTTTTCTTGCCTTACGAAAAATACTTTTAACTTGCTCAATATCTTTTTTGCCCGGATTATCTATATTTAGAACGCCGCTTGCAATCCTTCTTTCGACTTCTTTTCTTGCAATCTCTCCGGCATATTTTGCATACTTACGATAAAGAACGCCCTTTATAAATACAGTTTTACCGGACACCTTGTAGTAAGGGGCTGGATTTTGGGGCCAATATTCATCATTAGGATTCATGCGATTATAGTTCCATAATAATTGATCTGGCTTGCTCATATCAATTTGACGTGTTCTTATCGGAGAAGTTATACGCCACACAAAAGGTGGAACCATATTACCAATGTTCTGCTTCTCAATATCATTACCCCATATATCAACCTTGGGAGCATTGACAACAAAACCGGCACGACCAGCCGCCTTAACACTGAACTGTTCTTTAAACCAGTCCATTCCACGCGCATAACTTTTATTGTCTGGAAGGTTATCTTCCATTGCGTTTATAGTTCCACGATAAATATTAGGAATCCAACTACTGACAAAATTTGTTACCATAGTAGTACCATAACTGCCGTCCTCCATTGCCCGGATTACATCACCGACACTCTGAAGGAAAGTTTTATCTCTGATATTATGAGTAATGGAATTAATTACTTTTCTTGCAACTTTGCTACCCTCTGCTCCATTCTGCGCCATTTTATAAGAATCAACTGCATCAACCATCATTGCCAGGATATTTCCAAACGGTTCAATTCTACTGTAATCGTACCATTGCTCTCCAATACGGATTGATGTAGATGGAAGATTTCTTTGTTTCCAGCGGTAATCACTTCCCTGGTAGTTGCCTTTTGAGCCGGTCATCATAGGTAAGTCATCATCATCACCATCAAGAGACGAAGCTAACCACATAGCCAAAGACCAGGCAATAACCTGTTCTGCCGCAAGTCTTATAAAGCGTTCGTCTTTAATTGTCACCCTGCCGGTAACAAGAGAACTCCACGCAAGTCCTAATGTTCCCAAGGGGCTTTTACGAACTGTTGTTGCCATGATATTGGCTGGTGTACGCATGAATGGCAAAAGATAGCGGAGTATCGTTCCTGTCGCTCCTGGACTATCTTTAGCAAGCATTAATAATTTTACCATTCGTCCAGGGTCTTGTTGGAACGTTAATTCCTCGGCTCGACCTTTAGCCCATCTTTTTGCGGCTCCATAAGGCTTAGATAACAGTTCGTTCATTCGTTTTTTCATAGCTTCGCCATTTAAACCTTCAGCTTTTGCCTGTCTATGTGCATAGGCTGTTGCCTCTACCGGGATAATAATACTTTTTGCTAATTCATCCGCGGCTAGAAGGAAACGTCCAGGAAGGCGAATTACTCGACCAGCTTGCCCCCCTATTGCAGTCCTGGGGGATTCAAGTTTTGATACATTATCCGTGACTGGTGTTTCAAGGTCAAATGCTTTAATCGCATTTTTCAATGCAGGTTTAATATTTTCTTTGAAGGCATCCCACATATCACGAAACTCACCGAATGTTGCACCCTTCTTATTATTCAAAACGGCGTTAATACTTGCTTCAATAAATCTTTGAGGAAGTAATTCAACTGTAGCCATCGCGGTATTACCGACAATATTAGCCGCTTGTGTCCTGGGCATTGACAATAAGCTGTTAATCCACCATTCATAAGCCTTATCACCAAAAGAGCTTTTTGCAATTTGAATTTCACGCGCTATTTGTGATCTTAATTTTTCATTGTTCAGTTGATCTTCTGTCATCTTAAAAAAGTCAACCCCGACATTATTTTTAATTGCGGCAAGAGCTTTATTGATCAATTCTTTTTCGTAAGTTTTTAATAGCTCTTTTCGTCTTTCATTATCTGCTTCTCTTCGATACTTGGAAGAAGGGGCATATAACAAACCCTTCAAAATGCCATGTATACCTTCTGCTCCATAAGCTTCATTTGATTTTCTTGCCGCAAGAGTGCGCCCGGCCTCTGTTCCCTGCTTTACCCATTGTTCCATTGCGTTTGATGCAGTAGTATCTCCCTTGCGCATCATATCAAGCATTTCCTGATGATTTAATAATTTTAGCGCAATGCGTATATTTTCATCATTATCAAGAAGGAAATGCCCTTTTGTCATGCTCTCAAGAAGATTTTTAGCACCCATTTGGCGTATTGTGTTTTCTGCGGCCTGATCTAAGCTACTATGAGTTACTTTATCAGGCTTATGGTTTTCCTGAATACGCTTATTAAGCTCTCTGACTTCTGGAGTAATCCCTGGATTAGCCTGTTTTTTCAATGAAAACTCTTGACTTTTATCTTCTTGGGATGTATTATTATCTTTAGAGACCTTGCGTGAACCGATCGGGAAAGCGGTGTTATCACCAGCGCCTAGTGGCGGCGGCAGGGTCTCGAACTTTGT
Organism: Victivallales bacterium; assembly: GCA_963678305.2. Taxonomy (GTDB): domain Bacteria; phylum Verrucomicrobiota; class Lentisphaeria; order Victivallales; family Victivallaceae. The sequence continues at coordinate 305,739 of CAXXVV010000013.1, read as the reverse complement.
AAGCTTGTGATCATAATAATTTCGATTATCCTTCATGTACTGAAATACAGTCAATTCCACATTGTATTCTTTTCCGTCAATATCAATCAGAGTGTTCAGTTTATGAACTAATTTGACATCTTTCTTGGTACTGGGAAGATCTTTCGTATGGGTTGCATTTGCAAGCAAGGTATGAATAAAGGGCAAAGTCTTGTAATGCAGGATAGCGACTTCTTTATTACGTTGAATATGATTTAATGTCTCCTTAAGACCTTTTGCATGTATACCAATTGTAGTAGCTTCTCCATTGATTTTTACTACAGGATGCTTTATCTTACTGTAATACTCTTTTAACCAATTACGGATTATCTTTAAATCTCCACCAAATTCGGGCATATCATCCGGCACTTTTGGAAGGTGAACCTTTTTAAGAGAATATTCCGTATGAGCTTCTTTGATTTGCTCCGGGGTTGCGTCACGCGCTATAACAGGCTCAATCTGTTTGATAATAATATCAGCGGCTCTTGCGGCTACATCTTTATCTACTGTGACAGCCATTCTGTTTGCTGTGCTATGAAAATCCCCGGTGACACTAAGTAGATCATCATTGAGAAAATATTTCCCGCCGCGTGATCTTGCGCGCGGAGTTGTAAACATGATTTTTCCCTGGGATGGATAAATCCCAAGAACGCCGTCAACCGTAAAAAGCGCTTCATTGAATTTGTCAATATACTTAATTGCCGCTACACCATTTTTAAGTTCGCGGCGCGGGTCACGGATAAGATTTTTTTCGCTCCAACTCTTTGGAAGGAGTATTCCGGTTTCCTCTGAACCGTCTTTATTATTCCAGGAAATAATCTTACCTCGTTCAGCAAATTCCAAACCTTTCAATAAGTTACCAGTGATAACCTTCCGATTTACATAGCCAGATGCATTACCAGCACGATCAAATATCACTTTTGCATTATCATAGTTTGAAATAAGCTTAATTCTGTCATTGATAATACTGCTAAGAGATACATCAAGCTTACGTATCGAATCCGCAACCATTAAACGAATATTAATTCTACTTGCCGCAACAGGATTGCCTTTAGCTTTTTTGAGTGATATATCGGTGATAATTCCGGTATAATCAATATCCGAGGAACTAACATCAACAGCACGACCAATCATTCTTTCAATGTAACGCAATGTTTGTAATGTCTTTGTTTTCTGGATACCAAGCTGGTACTGTCGATCTTCTTCCAAGTGTTTGCTAAACTTTTCAAATTCATCATCAAGTTGTTGTATAAGATTATCAAAAAACTTTGTTGTTGATTCTTTTGTTTTCCATTCTTCGTTACGCTGGCTCATTACCTGCTCAAATGTTGGAGGCTTTAACACTTCTTTGTGTTTGATCGTTTTCATGACAACAGGCGCGTTAAAAACCCCTTCGCCGCTTTTGCCGTCTGCAAGCTTATCTTCACTAACAGTTTCAGCATCCCAATTGTCATAGTTCATGACTTCAAGGTCATATAATCCAATTGCCTTTAATTCATTGATATATGCTGTATAACGGCTTTCAAGTTCATTCAGTATGGCTCCTTGCTGGCGGTCTGGAAGTATTGCCATTCTGCCGGTCAATCTTCTAGCTAAATTCTCTTGAGGGCTAACATTGCCATCTTGACTTGTTTCCGTTGATAAATCAAGCCGCGTCATTATATGCGGATTGTCATTAAGAAAATCAGCCGCCGCCACGTCTCCATACTTATTTAGCAGGTCAACCCCTTCCAGGGTCATTGCTGAATCTGAATCAGCGGTTGTATTGGCGTTGAGACTTTTCATCTTTGTTGTAAGAACGTTCAACGGTCTACGTTCAGCCTGTAATGGAGTAGCCAGTATTTCATATTCAGGTTTTACAACCTGGCCAGACCGGAGTACGCGCCCGAACATTTGGAGGACAATATTAATATCAAGATGCGGCTGTAACAATATCATTTTGCGTTGTCGCTGATCTTTAAACTTTTCTGAAGCGTGAATTGATAACCCGGTGCTACCACTTTGATTGATTATCAGAGCGTCGTAATCGCCGTTATTAAATCCATTCACCCATCGGTTTTTGTCTTTAATTTCCTTCTCCCCTCTAAGTTTTAAGAAGGTTTTTCCATCGCGGTAATCAAGAGTATATTTTCGTCCAGTAATTTCACCGGTAGAAATACCGCGCCGATTCAACTCATTTAGAATATAATCAATCGGTGATACTGGCAGGTTAATATTAAGGTTATTAATATAATCTTTTGCCCGGATAAAAGCACCGTCAAGACCTAATGACGCAGGGTTAATTATTTCAACGCTACTATTACCGCCGCCGTCTTTTTTGGATACTCGCAATTGCCGATCAAGAGCGCGATGCAATAAATCACGAAATGACAAGTCAAGTTCTTCGCCTGGCTGGATATTCATGTCTTTTGCGGTTTCTTCGATAAAGGAACCCATTGTGTTCATTACCCCGATAACAATTTTTTGACCATTTTTATGAGCTTCTACAGCTCTGGTAATGGCGGCATCTGCTTTGGTTGCAACTAAAAGTTGTCCGATATAATTATGAACAATGGAAGAGAAGTTTTGTACTTCTGTACGTTGCCCCGCCCTTCCTGTTGCGGATGCATCTTCGATATTCTTAACAACTTCACGCATCATCCTACTAAAAGTTGTAATTTGTTCAAGGCCACTTGTAACATTATCGAATTGCTTAATGACTTTTTCTTTATTATCCTCATGGCGAATCATATCAAATTTTACGCCGGTAAAATCTCGCTCGCGTCGAATGTATTGACCGTCATTAGCCAACTCTTTTGCAATAATTTGTTGCAATGGTAAGCCGCCTTGAGTTATTACTTCAGGTAGTTTACTGATATCTTCCACTGCTTTCGATAGATTTGTTTTAAAATACAGTGGCATATTATCGGGCCGTTTCGCATAAGTTGCAGAAAGATATACCGCCCCCTTCGCGCTGTTAAGTAATCCCGGGAAGGTTATTGGAGACATCCCCTTTTTTGCCGGTGGTTTAATTCCACCCCTTAAATACAGTCCTGTTGTAGAATCTCCACCGGCGTTGTGTGATTCATCCATTATCAGAAGTACGTCATTGATATTTGATAGAGCAGATAAAAAAGCCTGCTGACGGTTTGGCTTATTGATCTGAGAATAAGTCAGGAAGATACTATCATAATCCCCAAGACCATTTTCAAGTATATCATTGAATTGTGCTTTTTGCGCCGCGCCAGAAAGAGCGCGTTGTATAATATCCCCCTCAGAGCCGCGTACATGACTTTTCTGACTATCCCCGATAAGAAACGGCTTAAACTCTGAACCGATATCTTTACCGTCAAAATACATATCAGAATAAAGTTTAGGGTCAATAGTAATGAAGATCGGGAGCATTCCATTTCTTTTTGCATAGCGGATGATTGCCGCCGCTTGCCGCCCCTTGCCAATGCCGGTTTGATCTCCAATTATAGCCGCGCTGCCCTTCTCTATTTGGGAAATGGCTAAAGCAACACCGTCAACCTGTTCTGCGGCTAGACCATTGTGTAATTCATCAACAGAAGAATATCCAAGCTTTGACGCAACATATTCATCAATATTACCAACACTACTTTGCAATGCAGATAAAGCCTTCTGTGAAGCTTTGGTCATGAATTTAGGAACAACAGTCCCTAATTCCTTAGAGGAGGAAGATGGAGTATATTGATCTTGGTAATCGGAAACGCTTACCCGATTAGATGTTCGAGATAACTCGGAAGGCTGTTGTAGTCTTCCATTCTCAGAGTTGCGTTCCTCAGTTCCCTGTCTTTGGTTTTTATCCTGGGATTCGTCCTGAACCAAATTTGCATCTGCGACCGGCTTTCCTTGAGATTGCTCTCTTCTTGAAGCATTGTCGGTTCGGTTAACGTCAGTCCCAGGCCGCTTTCCATCGGGTTCAGATAATTGTCCGGGTAAACCCTGTTCAGTAGGTTCCTGCTTTCGTTGATCTCTTCTGGTGTTGCGTTCTGCTGAAGCATCATTATTGTTTCGACCAGAGCGCCTTCCCATTCCTGAAGCGTCTGCGGCGGTTGATCGTTTAGTATCAGAACCGGTACGATCTCCAGACCGCCCATTGTCGGCGACCACGCTTGCAGGTCTTGATTGATTCCGATTGTCAGCATTTATTATCTCCTGTACTGTATTGTAAATATAATTCCAATCTTCAAGTCTGTCAACACTTTGTGGAGCAAGTTTCTCAATTACTCCATTATTATCGCGTCTCCCATTCAAAGAAATTATTCGCAAAGGGAAAGATGCGCCTTGTTTATTATATAAACTGCCGTCAACTTCAAAGTTGCCTGTAACATTAAAATTGTTATATAGGTAATTCATAAATACTTTATCAGCGGCGCTTATTTTTCCTGGGGCGCGTTGCGCTCCTACAATGATAGCCGCTCGACCATCCTCGCTTAACCCCTCAAGCGATTTTATGACAATAGCATGGTCAAGCTTGCTTATCTTATATCCATCATAATCAGTCACATTATCCAGTTTATCAAATGGAGGGTTCATAATTATTCGATTAGCCGTCTTTTTTCCGGGGCCAGATTTTAAAGCGTCATGACCAGTGACACGCCTATACCCGCGCTTTTTTAATGCTTCGCGGCGGCTATCATCCAATTCGTTAGCCCAAACATTATTAGGATTCGCCCCAATTAACAGCATTCCATTACCGGCTGTAGGCTCATATATCCGCGTCCCGGATTGAATATCAATCAATTCGCCACATAAAAAAGCCAATGGAGCGGGGGTTGAATATGCTTGATTTGCAATGCTGGTGCTTGTTCGCTTTCCAAGTATTGGCTGACTATTATATAAAGAAAGTAATGCATTAAACTTTTCACGCCGTGGCATATCAGAACGAGCAATCTTTTCTGCATCTTCAACAAGAATTGTTTCAATTGTTTCCTGTGCTTCTTTCTCGGTGATATCGTGTTGTTTTGCAATACGCTTAATTTGAGAATTCTTAATTCGCATTGGATGCGGATTATTAATAATTTCTCGCAATGAAGATTCCAGAGTATTACTTGTATTCTCCTGATCTGCCGGAGCTGTATTCTTTGGAGGCTCTTCTTGTTTTGCTTGAGTCTGTGTTGCTTCTTTTGCCCATATTCCCAGGATATTATTTTTTAAGCCGTCTTTTTCAAGAAGTACAGGCGAATATCCTTTTTGGCGATAACGCGCCTCTTCCTTTTCTGAACGAGGCATAATCTTTAAAATTTTATATCCGTTATCCTTTAAGAATTGTTCGGTATTAGCATGTTTTTGCTTTATTTCCTCAAGGGCTTTTTGTCTTTCCTCTTGCTTGGGAGAAACTTCTTTAACTGGAGTAATATATTCATCTTTTACCCCCTTTTGGGATTTAATGAGTTGAACAGCCGCACTTCTAACCTTGTCAAGTTCTTTGATATGTTTAGCGGCTCCAGTTAAGCCTTTTAACTTTTCCTTGATCGCGTCAATAAAACGCATTACTGTAGAGGCAAGTTTAACTTTAAAACCTGATTGATCTGGTTCAGCAAAAACTTCCTGCCAAAATGTTGCATCAGCGAACATATCACCAAGTACATCATTCGTAAATTCCCTTGCAACTGCCGTGTCATCAATTTGCTTGCCATGCTTTTGATATGTATCAATAATACCGTCTAAATATTCTCGATGATTCTTTTGCAGATTCTTGAAAAGAATATTTTGAAACTGGGTATAATCCTGTTGAGAAGTCCGGCTCATATAATGCCCAAACTCATGCCCCATTGTAACAAGGGGGTTTTGTTCTGCGGAAAATGCATCAATATATAATCTGTTATTACTATCAATAAAACCATTGGCAATTGAAGCCTGGTCTGTTAAAGGAGAAAAGAATATTGGAGCATCCCCGGTTAACTCTTGTCCTAATTCAGACATGGCTTTTGCGGCTCTGCTCTTAGGTTTTAATATCTGAATATCATCACCATTGAATCCCGCGCCTTGAAGCCCCTGGACTATATCGGGTGTTGTTTCGTCAATATCCCAATGCTTACTTAATTGCTGAACAGTTTTTTCATTGAAATCATTAGGCGTATCCAATACAACATTATCAATACCGCCCCCGGTTTCCTCTGTGTCAGGCTTGTTGTGAATACTTCCCATAACACCGCCCATGAAGCCGCCGCTAAGAAAACCGCCCATAAAGTTTTCAAGAGCTTCTTCCCCACCGGGAATGTCTATATTTGCATCCCCCATTTTCTTAAATAAATAGCTGGTATAAAGCTGTAATACTTCTTCGCCGCCTTCCTCAAGTCCGCTTTTAATTGCTTCTGTAAAAATTCTTTTACCAAGATGTTTAGTTGTATTCTTCAATGCTCCACGTGCTAAATCTTGAACCAATTTAGGAGCAAGTTTTTGCGGCCCAGTTCCGGTTTCTATTGCCGCTTGTGCAATTGTAGAAAGAAAAGCGAGGCCGTTTGTTACAGTTTCATCTTGATTAGGCATTATGCGCCGGAATTCTTTCGCCTCTTCTCCATATATTTGCGCCGCGCTGCTTGCAAATGTCACACCCGCACCGGCAAGAGGATTAGCAGTGACCGCAGTTGTAGCTATGCCAGCACCAATTGTAGCTAAACTCGTTCCCACTCCATGAGTTATTGTTCTGGCAACATTGACAGGGTCAAGGCTTAAGGCTTTATATTCCGGGTCTGGATTCCAATGCTGGTGTGTCCTTTCAAAGTTTTTCACCATTGCTAATGGAGTTTTCACCCCCATTTCATCAAGAGTAGATGCAAATCCCTTTGCGCCTTGGGTTAAACCTGCCCCTAACCCTTGCGCGGCCTCTGTTATGATATTGTCTTTTTTAGGAGGAGTAAGCCCTACGCTTTCGAGAAATTCATCATATTGTTTGCCGGATAATCCTTTAAGCTCGCCCATCTAATTATTTTCCTTTTTTTGCTTCTTTTGATTTTCTGCGCAATTGTGCCGCCCTTAATCCCAGGATTTGCAGGAACTTATTCTTTTGATCTTTATAGTCATTTACCAGTTGTTTTTTTGCCTTCGGAAGATTTGAATCAGAAGCCCAAGGGCCAGCTCCAAATAACATAGGGCCACCCCCTGCCCCTTGAACCATCATTTCAGCAGGGCTTACAGAATCTTGCGGCTTTTTACTTACTCGCTCTTTTTCTCGTTCATATGCTTCCTTGGATTTTTTTACACGCTTCCCAATTTTCTTAAAGTCGTTTTCGGTATATTCAATTGCTGTACCTTCCGGGTCAGGGTTCTCAAATTTTACGCCAACCTTACTGCCGTATATCTTTAAAATTTCATAAGCTTCTGCTTTACTGCCAGTCTTTTGAAGCGCGGCATTATATACATCTTTTGCTTGTTTAGCAACAGAAATGTCCTGCTGTTCACCGCCAGACTGAGTTGCCATTAGGCTCTGCCATTCATTTGCAACAATATCATCCTGTTGCAATGTTTTATGGAATGTTTGTAGCGGAATTTTTACCCCATCATCTCTTACAACATCAAATCCACCTGAGTTATTCGGTTCATACTTGATGCCAGCACGTTTGGCAAGAAGTTGAAGTTGTGCCTGTTCATCCTCTGTAATATTCCCATCTTCAAACATTTTATCTAACCCAATACGCATATAGTGCCGCCTCAATTGTGCGGGTTCAAAGTTTGATAAAAATGATTGTACCTGCTGTTTTGCTTTTGTATAATTATTTTCAGTCGCCGGAAGAAATGCGCGTATCATTTTAGATTCACTGGCTCCACGCAGATTGCTTTCATTTGCAAACATATTTGACATCGTTACAGCTTCACGCGCCGCTTCTGCATTGAGTTTATTGGAAATCTTAACAAGGTTTGTGTGATTCATCTCAACAGGGGAACTCCATTCAGGATGCACAAGAAACTGTTTTCCATCTTTTTTAACAATCTGTAACCCCCTGCTTTCCATGAATTGATTAATGGCATTTTGCCCCCCTGGGGCTTTATCTTTATTGAGCCATAATCTAATTGCAGACGTAACTTCAATTTGATTCCTTATAGATGGATTAGTGAATACTTGTTCTTTCTGTTTATCATTTAACTGCATAAAAACAGGGTTTCTATTCAATGAATTAAGCAGATTTTTTTTTGATGAAGTGACGTTATTATCTACAACCATTTGCGCATGTTTTTTTCGCATCATCCATAAATTCATATCCTGAAGCTCATCGCTTCTCTTCCATTGTTTACGTTGATGCTCTCTGCCTTCTTTCGCAAAAGCGGCCTTATCTGATTCGCTGGACATGACCGCCAAACGATATTTTTTACTTAAAGCCGCATCTTTTTCGCGTTCCGTTTCAATAAATGGGTCAATTAAAATTCTCCCTGCGGTCGTCGATTCTGCCAGTCCCTCAAGCATTCCGCGCCCAACCGCCCCTATTCCATCACCAATTCCTGTAACCGGTGCATTTAACTCAGCATTCCTTTTTTCAAGGGCGGCGTTAAAATCTTGCCATTCCTTACCCATTTATCACCTCTGAATCTTTTATATATTTTATACAGTGCCTTTTTTGACCATCTTGAAGGAAATAGATTTTATTAATATCCATAATGCCTTCATCTCTATAACCGCCGCGAATCGCATATAAACGCGATGCACGGTTAAATTCCGGGATATATCCAATCACTCCCTTGCATCCAGGAAAGATATTAAAAAGAGCCTCTTCCATTAAACGACTACCGGTATATGCGTCCACGTGTCGTTTATAGGCAGTATGCGCGTTAAAATATCCATCCTGGTCAAACTCCCCATAAACAATACCAGCAATGTCTCTGTTAAAATGATAGGCGGCAAAAACCAATATTTCACCTCTCTCAATTGAACTAAGAAACAAATGCATTCCGCTAAAGCTTTGCAATTCGTCTCTCAGACAAGGAAAAACATGTTTTTCAGATAATACCTTCGCAACAATATTTGACGTATGTATTGTTGCGGGTAGTAAATATGCCGATGATATTTTTTTCATTTTATAAAGAAATTAAATCCTTGACTGCTTGAACTTCCGCTTTGTCCCATAGGAGCCGCTGTAGTCGGAGTTGGAGACATGGAGCCGCCCATTTGCAATACTTGCATTCGCTGTGATCGATTTGCCGTTTCTGAATTATAGTACGCATCTGATAATGCTGAACTCTTTCCACGTTCCAGAGCAAGCATTCCTTGAGATTCAACCCCGGAACCGTCAAGGCCGCGTTGAGCTATCATTTGAGCAAAGCTCTGTTTTGCTTGCTGATGTTGTGTATTGATCGACTTAGCTTGATTTGCCATCATGGAAGTTTTAATTGTATCCCCTTTTGTTTCCTCAAGTGCGTCAATCAATTCAGGAAAAAAATATTCCTGGTATTGCTCTTCACGTTTCTGTAATATTTTTGCCTGCTCCTTGCTTAATTTTGTTTCAGTAGAATAACTTGAACTACCCGCTGATTGACCGCCGCCGCCCATAATATCAACCTTTCGCTTTATTGATTTTTTCTTCCATCTCTGCCCGAAGCTTCTTTTCCAGTTGCTTTAAGCGTTGATCTATGTATCTTTTAACTTCTGCGTTCATTTTAAAATTTCTCTGTCATTGCTTCACTTAAATATTCATCAAAAGACCGAAGCTTCTCTATGGGAGCGGCCTCACGCGCCATTGGCATCCTTTGCGTCGCTTGACCAGGAGATTGTTGAGGTGATGCATTTATAGCTGGAAGAGGAGCTGAATTATTTTGAGACCGGCTTGAACTTCCTGATGCTAAAAATTTTCCAGCAGTCATTAAATTTTTTTTAGTAAATAACGTACTTTTTGCCGAACCCGCGGCTACTTCTCCTGCACCAGCCGCATTCATTGCAGTACTGCCAGCACTCATCGCCGCACTTCCCGCCGCACCCGCCGCGCCCGCCGCGCCTGATGCGCCCGATGCAACACCGCTTGCAACAGATGATGCAACCCCTCCTATTCCAGCAGCAGATGTTGCCGCTGTACCTCCTGCAACCATTCCTGCGGCTCCTGCTCCTGCGGTTCCTGCGGCATTTGCGACTGCCCCTCCTGCTGCGCCAGCGGCCCCTCCTGCCGCTCCTGCAATACCGCTTGCGACACCTCCTATTGCTGATGCTATACCACCCATTATTTATTCTCCTTATGTACCAAAGTTTTCATATTCAAAAGCAATACCATAAACAACATGGTCAGATATAATTTCCATAGAAATGTTATTGCGCAAATAAAAGCCAGCAGGAAAACGAAAAATCTTTTTTCCTTCTCCATTAAGCGAAAATGTTTTATTTGCAAAGCTTCCGGTTATCGTGCCGTCAGAATCGAACAATATTCTTTTCCAGCGTCTTTGATTTAAACTGCGGGGAATTTTCCGGGAACATGAAACTTGCATTTTGCCGCCAATACCCCACATTTTTACAGAATAGTTCTCACTAATAGTTGCAAGATAAAACGAATTTGCATCAGAATCATACCAGGCATAATCAGCAACAATATCAGCTTTTGTGAAGACTTTATCCCGAAAATTATATATAAGCATATCGCTGGTTGTAAACAAGAAATACTTATCATCAAAACATACGGCATGAATCGAATCCGGCATATTAACTTGTTTATAACTGATAATGGTTATACTTTGACCATCCCAAATACAAATTCCATCATGAGAAACCCATACAGGGGCATTGCTGAATGTTGCAATTGTTCTGGCGTTAATACATCCCTGTGTACCTGGTATCTCTTCTTTTGATATCGTAGATGCATCCGTTCCTACTACCCGGTATGTTTTATTATTTGTAAAGATCAAAAGCCCCATGAACTCTTTAACGCTCCCGGTAATCTCTGCATCAAAGCCAATCCAGTTATTAGGGTTAAAACCATGCGGATTATTAATCTCACTGAAATACAATCTGTCACCTACCGCCACGAAGAAAACATTGCCAAATTCAGTAAGGAATTTTCCATTGTCAGGGGGCGGCAATAAGTTTATTGTCTCAAGCTGATTTCCTAAAACAAGGTCAATATCTTGAATACTATCAATAACAATATCACCAGGACTGTATTCGCCAACAAGATAAAAATCATTACCTTGATTAATAGTCCTGTATAATTTCACTGTCTCTATTCCTGACGGCACATCTATGGGAATAATGATATGTGCCGCTTTTTCATTAATAGTGATAGTTCTCCACCACTGAGTAATACCACCAGGCGCAGACTCCCCAGGAATCGCCATTGACATACGTCCAGCAATACTGATAGGTTCCATTTAAACTATCTTCTTCAGATGTTACCGTTGTGACTGTAGGAACTGCATCAGGGTATGCTATTCCAGGAGCGTAAAAAGAACCGCCATAATATGGTTCGCTATTAGCAGTATTGTTGCTCCAGTAATATTTGCCCCACCATTTTACAACACTTCTACCGATATCGCCATAGTGGTTTATATCTTCAAAGAGAATCATATATACCAACATCACCGGGAGCATTTATAGGCACAAGGTTGCCGTCAATAACTTCTGCGTTTCTAATTTCACGCCAGGTATTATCTGGTAACATTTTGGCATCAAGCACATTATTCATGCCGCCTGAAAAATCATGAAAAACTTTATTCTCCATTATTACCCCAATTCAAAATCATACCAACCATGAATGTAAATTTTCAAAAACGTACAGACATCATCAGTTGTTTTAATAGAAATTTCACCAGATGTATTTGTCATTATCTGGATAGGCGTTGGTATAGGGTTAGCATTAGATACTGCCGTGCAAAAACCTTCTTTATCAATGGTCTGGTCATTCACATCTGGAGAACTTATCCAAATTGCCCTTGTCGTAACGGCTGAACCGGTTTTATAAAGAAGCGTTCCATCAATAATTACTTTGCGCCCGGTTGGAACTTTTATTACTTCTTCAGTCCTGGCTAGATATCCCTCTACTCTATCAATCGGAAGTATGGAATCCCTCAATGCAAAATAATTACCAGTTCGATTAAAAGGAAGGATATCAGTTGAATCCGACTCCGTAAAGATAGATCCTCTAAGTCGGTAATGGGTATATCCGCTAACTGCCGCATCAGAAAGCAGATTAGCGGCATCAATAACAATATCCCAACCATAATCAACTTTATCTTCGGCTATATTAATAATCTCAAAAGAGTAGTATTCAGTGTCCTGTGTTAATGGAGCGTTTGTTGCCCGGCCCCCACTATTAGAGCCTTCTTTCCAGGTTTCAGAAATTTTTTTGATTTTTTCAGAAGTAGCCTTCCCAATATAACCATACGTGTTATCAAAACGCTGTCCGGCTGAAAAAGAAACGCTTATATTATCAACATAGTCCATCCCCATTCCATACTCAATACTATTGGGTAAGCTTAATTCATTTAAAGCGGCTTTTAATGTTGATGGAGTTATTACTTTTGCAGTATTTTCTCCGGCCTTGGCTTCCGTCTCCGTGGCAAGTTGAAGAAGACCTATGCGGTTTGCATTCCCTGTTAAGGTTTTTAGAGTGGAAGGGGTAACTGCCTTTGTTGCATTTGTCCCTGTTTGGACTTCTGACGCGGTTGCAAGTGCAACAATGCCTTTATTTTCAGTCGTTGCATCTTCCCCTTTGAGGTTATTTTTTAAATACTGTAACCCCGCTTCCAGGTTCGCGGCACCGCCTAAGATTGTCCTTAAAGCGGTAGTCAATGGAAGGTGCTTACAATTAAGCGCTCTTCCGGTGGTAGTACTTCCGTCAGATTTTAATATTGAGACTTCAAGATCAGTACCATCTGAATCAAAATATATATCCTCAACAACTATCTTTCGTTTTTTCTTTGACATGATTTTTCCTTCTTAAAAAAATGTTCCTCGCGCCTTTTTACCAGTCTGCTTTACTGATAATTTATTTTCAACGCCAATCATCGAATTGAAAATTTGATCGCACATCGTAGCCTTATTTTTTTGCTCCATCTCTCCCTCTTGTTCCAGGCATCTTGCGGCGGCATACCAAATAAGAGCCTCTGGACAACGCACCTCAATGATATTCAATAATGGCTTACGAATGTAATGAATAACTCCACCGTGAGATACAATTGTATCCAAAGTGGCAATAACTCCAAGTTCGCCATCAAAAGGAAAATCGTCATAACTGGCAATCACTCCAAAATCAGAATCAAATACTTCGTCATCAATATTAGAAATAACTCCATAATCACTATCCAGCTCCTCTTGAGTAATGCTGACATCAGGCACTGGATGAAGATAAAAACTATCAAGGTCATCTCCAGGATAAATATATAAAGGACTGCCAGCCTCTCCAATGGCCGCGCCGTAAATAGCCCTTAAACGCTTTTCTGATATAGGCTTTATTTCCGTGTAATCCTGATTGTACCCAAATACAAATTCTAAGAAATCATCAGGCATTTCATATTTACCATCTTGATTATTTTCGATAATCATATTTCCCCGGAGAACGCCAGTGCGCTGTACGTATACTTCCTGGGCGGCATTTAAATAATTTGCAAGATCAAAATCTGACCAGTTATCGCTATCCTGATCTTGCAAAAAATACCGCAACTCGGTTATTATGTCCTGAAAACTTAAAATGATGTACCCCTTCCACTTGCCCCAAGTCTGCCAATTGTATTACCCGCGAGCATTACGCTTATTCACTCGCTGGATAAATTTCTCGTAATACTTCATTCCTTTGTTGATAAAATCACCCTCACTCTCATTGATATAAATTTTAAACAACGTGAAATATTTTAAAAGTCTCTAAATCTTTAATCTCCAATGTGCCGGATTCTGGATAACGGTAATAGTGAAGTGTTCCGATATCTTCACTGGTCGGGTTTGGGTAAAACCTGAAACGGTTCCAATCTTCATAGTTAATGCAGATAAATAAAGGTGTACCGGTTTCAGTTAAAAATTTTGCCGTATAATCTCTGGATAATTGCTTGAAAGAAAAAAACGGCAGATCAACCTGATTGACATCAGTGAATCGGTATGCGATAATGTAATCGCTCGGAGCGATAAAAACCGGGGCCAAGTCCTGATACGACATATTTACCGGTCAAACACAGTGAACGCCGCGCATATTCGCGCTGGCCTCGGTCTATGTAAAAATCAAGCTCCGAATCGGTTCGAGTAAAACCGGATATATCATCAACTGATTTTCTTACCGATTCTCTTATTTGTCTATAGGTTATCACTGCCGTTTTCCGTTTTTTATCCGCTCGTCAAGCAGGCATCAATGTCCAGGAAAGTCGGGACAATGACATACTTCAATGCGGTCAATGCCGCTGTCGCAACAACCATATCAATCGTCAAGGCCGCGTCTTTCGCATACAAATCAGTGCCGCTTGCCGGAGGAACCAGCGGAATAACAGTTTTTGCCGTCATATCCGCAATTGCCGTCGCAGAGGTCAAGTTGACTGAGTTTGCTTTAAACTGCACCGTTGCGGCCCCGCCGCTGGCTCCATCTGTTTCAATAATCACATACCCGCCGATAAGTGCTTTACCCCTTGGGAATAGTAATCAGGTTGTGAGTTCCGATTGCCTTTGCATCAGTCAAGCCCGGAGCGGCAACATCAACAACATGAACATTATCTTCATTGAGTGAAGTCAACCGATACGGAGCCGCAATGCGCGTTTCTACACTGGTTAGATTTGCCATATTCTTTTACCTTTCATGGGGGAGTATGACACTCCCCCGGTTATTGTTATGCCGCAGTAATAACCTGGGCAAGGTTCAGGTCTACATCATTAAACTCAAGCTTTTTGTGTCCGGAAATTTCATCAGCGGCACAACTCAAGTTGCGTTTATGGTCAGTAAGTTCTTCGGTATAATCAATAGTCTGAGCATATCCCATTACTACTGCGTTACCGCCGAGGAAGAAGATTCCGGGCATATTTGTTACCGCTGGAGTCTTTGAAACGATGAATGAACTCATTTTTCTTGATAATGATATTGTTCCAGATACCCAATGCGCCAGTTGCGAACACATCCTTAGACGGGTCTACCCCGGCTTCTGCCAGTGACAACAGACGTTTTTCAAAACGTGCATCTTGACGCAACTGAGTGCAGGCGCGCAAACAAAGATGCAGAATAAAATATTCTTCACCATTCTTGCTTTTTACCGGGGTCATGCGATAATCGCTATTGCCTTCTTTCGCCATGATTTCAAGTTCATCCAGCAGATAAGTATTCATGACATCAGTAGTTGCCAACTTACCGCCAGAGCCGTCATAATCAGTCAGCAAATCGGTTTCACTGGATTTACTACCCTCAATCATTTTAAACCCGGAACTACCCTTCGCTACCATGAGACGACCATCGCCATTGACAACGTCCTCAGCGGCAAAGTCGTCAACAAAATCGTAACCATTTGACATGTACCCGGTCATGGCCATTGTCAACCAGTATGCGTGTTTATCGCGGAACCAGTTTGTCAACTGCTCTTTGAACATCGCCCGGATTTTCCAGATTGTCCGCTTATCGGTCATCTTGCCTCTTTTGGCATAGGCTTGTGCCATCTGATCAATTTTCAAATCCATGAAATATTCATCAAGAACTTTTTCATTGCCAAGAATACTGGCATTCTGTCCTTTGATACCATCAGAATCATCCTGCGGAACAAAGTGATATCTGACCGTATCGCCGCATTGTCCTTTGAGTGTGTTGTCAACAATAATCGGCTGGCCGCTATCCTTTTTTCCCATCAGGTTTGCATAAGGACTGCGACGCAGATGTTCACGAAAGATGTTATTGCTGTGTTGTGTCGGAGTAAGGTCGCTGCCTGTACCGCGAATAAAATGTGCCATTATTACCTTTCCAGGACTTCACCGGTCAAGAAAATCAAGTAAATCATCCTTTTCTTCTGAAGTATCATTAGAGTCTGGAGTTCTTGAATTATCAAGCCCTAAATCGGGCGGTTTATTACCTTGAGAAGTCCCTTCTTTCTTAGTTTCAGATTCAATCTCTTTACGTATCCGCTCCTTGGCTTTTTCAGGATTTGAAACTGTTTCCAAGACTTGGCCTAATTTATAGGCGGCTTCCGGGGTTCCTCCCATTTCCTGAAATTTTGCTTGAAGTTGCGGATTATCCTCAAGTTGAGGAGCTAAAATTTCATACACGACTTCATCAAAATCGTCATGATTTTTTTTAACTTCCTCGCTGGCGGCATCCCAACGCTTCAGAGCTTCTTCTTGACGCTCCTGCTCTAAGCGCTGTTCGAGGCTGTCAAGGCGTTCATTAATTTTTTTCTGGTCTGTTTGTGACTGCTCTTGGGGTTTGTCGTTTTCCTGCTCTTGAGTTTCATCACCGGAAAACCAGTCCTCTTCTTCATTTTGATTTTCAGAAGGTTTTTTTTCTGGTTGCGTTGATTTATCTTTCTCAAGTTCAGCAATACGTTTTTCCAAGCGCAAACGCTCTTGATGTTCTTTGGTGTAAGCCGCCTGATTGTCGTGAATACGTTTTTCCAACCGGGCAATTTCGTTATTGGATTCCGGCTGTTTTTCTTTATCGTCTTCACCTTCTGGTTTCTTCTGGCTTGATTTGTCTGATTCCTTTTTACCTTCTTCACGTTTTTCAGTCTTGGCATCATCGCCTGACGTTTCTTCCGTGTTTGGCTTTTCGGGAGACTCTTCAAGTCCTTCATCTTCCAGGTTGATTGCGTCTTCAGGAGAATGATCTTCTTGATCGTCCACAAGACCGGCAATCCAGTCGTTTTCATTTTCTAGTGACATAAAGTTATCCTTTTTGTCGGTTATTATTCAACGGGGAGCAATATGCTCGAATCCGTACTCATTGTGCTACTGGAGGCTGTGCCGTCATAAATTGCTCAAGTTCAGCAATAAGCTCTTGTTTTTCCGGAATATCGGAAAGCATTAACATGATCTTCCCTGCAATTTGCGGGGGGAAGGCTCCAGTTTTCGTAATTTCAGAGAATAGCATCATAGTTCTTTCGCGTATTGCAGTAAACGGCGGCACAGCTTTGAGTTTAACATCATATTTCAATGTGTCGCCAATCTGGTTCAAGTAGGTTATCTCGCCTGTTTCTTCGTTAAAATCATCTGGTTGATTTAGATTGTAATAATCACTTTCCCCATTCGGCTTAGTTATCCTGACAACTCGTTCATCAGTGTAATATTTTCCCATGAGGCGCAGTACAACTTTTGCAATACGCTTTTTACTGAAATGTAGATTCTCCAGTATCCTGGTTTGAATACTGGCCCCCTGCAATATCCGGTTCGCCTGTTGCTGTGCGGAACGTTCATTTGTTCCACCTAACCCGGTCATTGAATCATTTGTGCCGCTGGTTCTCTGCATCATCATATAAAGAAATTGCATATGGTTAGCAAGAAAAGAACATTCGCGAAGATTATCCTCACTCTTTATTTTACCTAACCCACCATCGTTGAGAACAGCCATCCCATCTGGCCTATTCCATTGTTCCCTTACTTCTTCCAAATCATCAGCCGCGCTTGATTCTGCCATTAAGCGGTTCGCGCTTAAATTCCAAAGGAATTTACTGTTAAGCTTATTGATTTGATCTTGCGCATCTGTAAGAAAATCAACTAACCCTTTTGGGTCTCCTTTATGAGTTCGGAAAGAATAAAACGGAATAAGCGGATACATATTAATTCCATACGGCTCTGGATTTTCTCCATCCTTACTGCCGATCAGAAATACTTCATCAGAAAACAAGCAGTAGCGTATGTTCTTTTTCGCGTCTTTATACCAGCAGTGACAAAGTTTTATGCGTTGTGTTTTACCATCATAGTATTCAATTTGCCGTTCACCCATTGAGGTCTGAGCTTCATATTCAGTACCTTTGTAGTCATCAGCATAAAAGCAATTGTCAATTTCTTCTGCCTTCTCTGGCCAACGCTCTTTTACTTCATCGCGGTCCATCCAGACAACGCGAATCATATACCTTGCATCAGAACCGTCAGGCTTGCGATGATGGGGGTCAATATAAACTTCTTCCCAGGGAACCCAATTTAATTCAATTTGATTTTTATCAGTGTCATCGCTATACACATTTACATATGTCCAGCCCCGACCACCAATTAAGCCATCACGAAAAGATTGAGACATATAGAAATCAGCATCACTCTGATCGCTTACATGTTTGAGTAGAATTGTAAGAAGCTTTGCTTTTTCCTCATCACTCTTCTCTTGGGGAATAACTTGCAGATCAATGCGCTTTTCAACTTCAACCGACAACACCAGGTCGATAATCGGGCGTATCATATTCAGAACTGTAGCCTGTTGACCACGTTCCTCAATAGTAGCCTCTTCATCTTCCGTCCATTGTTCGCCGTCATAATAATTGAAAGCTATGTTATTGTTCTCGCGCCATTTACTTTCGCGCAATGAAGCTTCAACCAGAAAACGATGGAAGCGATGTCTTGCGTTTAATTCTGCCATATGTATCCCTGTTAAAGTAAAAATCTTTTATATATACAGAAATACTGGACAGTTTGACCTTACACGGTTTTAAAGTTATTCCGCTTACGCTTCTTTTTCCTCTTGTTTTTGGGATTATGTTTTACAACTTCTTTAGGAAAATCTTGGAGAAAAGTAATATTCAAAGCGTCAGCAATATTAGGGCTTTTAAGCCCCCGCTTTTTCATGTCTTTTTTACTTTCAACTTTAAGCTTATTACCTTCGGTTGTGTATGTTGGATAGCAAACTTCTTTTTTGAGTTTTTTTAAAGTATCAGAGTTAATTGAGCTATTAATATGTACCGTGCATTTTTGAAAGAAATGACGGCATTTCCACCAAAGCCAGTCACGTAACTTGTCGCATTTTGCATCGTTCGGTGTAGGCGCGACTTCACGAACATCAGCTTTATATACCGGCAACCCTTTTTTTCGTAGATTATCATATACTCCAGCTCCAACACCAATTGGGTCAACTCCAATTTTATCACATTCAAATTCTTCTTGAAGCTTAATAACTTTATCTTCCGTTATTGTTGTATCGCCATTACACTTCCATTCTTCAATATGATATATCTCCATTCCTTGACGTATAACCGCACCAGAGGGATCACTTGTATATCCGACATCAACACCCATTATTTTTAAATGCTTTGCATTTTCTGCATTCTTGGGATTATTTTCAATATCATTTAACCAGCGGGATTCAACTACTAAGTCTTGAGATTCATTCGCAAATTTGCCTAATACACGAATCCTGTAAACATTTGAGTTTTCGCCAAACTCGGTTTTCATATCCTTAACCCATTTCCGGGTTTGTCTGCCATTGTGTGTAATGGTAATGATATTACCCATAGGGTCTACATAGTCATAGCTATATTCTTCTTCGGCTATAGAATCTTCACTGGAGAACTGCATACAATGCCAGACGCTATCAGGATTATGATGTGCTTCATACATATAACCGCTGGTTCGCGTAGGATTACCAAGCATAAGCCCATAACTTCCGGGGTCTCCCATTGCTCCCCTGGCTACTTCAAATATCTTGTCTGGAACCGCACTACCTTCATCTATGACAAAGAAACATTCATGAAACCCCTGTAGTGCATCAGGATTCTCAACACGTGCAGTACGCAATACAGCAAACCATGTTTTAGGCGATTCCAGACAATACATCATTTCGTCATTGATCTTATACCGCTTTCCAAGAAAAGGCCATTTCGCATCGTTGACGGTATTTACTTCTGCCCACATTGTACTGTTTAGCTGACTTCCACCGGCTCCAGTAATCGGAACCCTGGTCAACCTTCCCGGTCTGGCGTGACAATCAAGATACCAGTTAACCATCCAGCCGGTTAATTTTGATTTACCAATACCGTGACCACTAACCCCGGATACAAAGCGGTATTCGGGGACTGCGTTTAGAATTTCTGCTTGCTGATATGTTGGAATATCCCCGACACATTCTATGACATATGCCAATGGATACTCAGACCAGCGCTTAATCCAGAACGCTAAATCTTTTTGCATTTTATCAAGTTGTATTTGTGACAATCTCATATTCCAGCCTTCAAATCTTCAAAGTCAATACCGCGTATGCCACCATGCCGGGCAAATGCATTACACCTATTCTCCATTTCTTGACACGCCTTGATAAAAGCTTCAGCCGCTTCTTTATCCTGCTTCATTAGTTTTTTACGTAAAGCGTCCATGACCGCCGCTTGCATTATTTTTTCATGCTTAAGTTTCTCAACTTCATGTTTTGCTTTACTAAGCTCCGCACAGATGTTGTCAGTTTCAGGCAATAGCTTTAATGAATTTGTTAAACTCAAAGCCTCTCGCGTAAGCTCTTCATCTGCATTCTTATGCTTTGGCGCTCGTTGAGCTATCATTTTTGCAAGTTCAGCATCAGACAGATTCTCTAATACATTACGATCTCGCATAACATTAAGAAGATGATTGTCAAGCAATTCATCCATCTGGCGTTCGCTTTCCTGCTTGACAATCGTTTCTTTTGCGGAAGGTTTATCGCGCCCATCATCATTAAGCTCATTTCTAAAAGCCTGAATGCACCATTGATTGCGCCGTTTCTTTCCAGCCGCCGCGTCAACCTTCTCAAGAAGATCATCTTCAATCCGTAAGGAAATAACTTTAGTTGCCATGTTTCACCCCACAATGCGGACACCTGAAATGCAATTTTAAATTAAAGATTCGTTTGCAATTCACGCAACGAATAATATTTGTCATTAGTTACCTCCAAAATATTTATCTTGATATCTAATTAAGTTCTTTTGACACTCTTCCATATGCCGCATATTTGCAAGACACTCCTCTGAAGGAGTAAATTCTTTTGTCTTTTGCCGGGCATACACAACACCGCACATTACGGCTATATTTATTTCATCCGATTTCATTTTCGGAACATTCAATTTCAATGCTTCTGTAGTTCGTCCAAGTGTGGTAAATTCTTTTTTCGCGACTTTTACCACACTTGCAAAACCGCCTTTTAAATATCGGTTAACACTCCTGGTGATAAACTGTCCAGCCGGAAGACAACTTATATCCAGCACCGCCGCATACAGCTCTTTATTTATCCTGACCGACCTCATTGGCTTCCATTTCTTTGAATTTATGTAGACATTGTTTTATAGTTAACAATTTAAATCGGTTATATCCCATTTGTTTCCTTTGCATAAAAACAATATTTGGCTGGTAATCAATTCTATAGATCAAAATTTTATCTTCAATATCTGTAAATAAATTAATGATTCCTTCTATAATCACAGTTAGATATCCGTTTTCTTCTAAGACTGTCACAAGATAACCAGTGATTTCGTTTAGATATTCTTCAACATCTTCACAGCAAATATCTTTGATATTCACCTTGCCTTGGTAAATTAAATATTTTCCATTTTTTGTTTCAAAATATTTATGGTTTTTACCTACAAGAGGGAAATGTTCATTACAGCCGAAAGCTCTTATATAAATTTCTCCAGTATAACGATTATACCGACCATCCCATAAGCCATCAATTTTGCCATATTCCCAACTAATAAATAACCGCTTAAACCATTTAATCATTTTACTACCTTCCAGCCGCCAAAGCTAAAATTATCAATATCAGCCTTGACTATTGCTTCTTCTATTATTTCACGCTGGTCATAAGCATTATGTATTACAATTTTGACATCATTTTCAATATGTATTTTAGGTGAACAATCACATGCATCAGAAACTATATGAGGGTGATTATCCTTGACAGGAATAATATTAATCATCACATCACCTCGTATTCACGTTCAAAATTCTCTTGTCTGACACAGAAAAATAAATTCATCGTGCCAGTTTTAACTATGTAGTCACCCATCTTAACAGTCCAGTTGCGCTTACCAAACCGGAAAATGCAATGAGGTTCTTCGGTTTCTGCATTTCTATAAACAATTAACCTATCTCCGAGAAATTCCACTACTTCATCGCGATTGTCTTTCAACAACTGAACCGCCTGTATCGGATACGGCCTTTTCTTATACATCTTTGGCATTATGATACCTCATTTTATTTTTTACTTGTTCCCTCAACACCACGGTCAATACGATCTTGTGTACGTTTCCGCAACCACATCAAAGCCTCTTCCAGTTTCTCAATAGCCTTTTCATTTTCACGGCAGGCATAATCACCATCTTGAAACGACTGCAAGCGATCAAGCACAATTGCAATCAAGTCTTCCTGATGACAGCCGTTTACGCCGTTTTCTTTAATCGGGCCATTCTGAAAATTAACAGTAGCAAATGGGGAAAAATCATCACTTCCATTTAATGGCAACACAGGCTCTATTATATATTTATGACATGCACCGCCAGCGCCGGGATTATCTAATACACAAATTTCGGTATAATTCCGACTTCCAATTTTAACAGTTCTCATTT
Organism: Victivallales bacterium; assembly: GCA_963678305.2. Classification (GTDB taxonomy): domain Bacteria; phylum Verrucomicrobiota; class Lentisphaeria; order Victivallales; family Victivallaceae. The sequence continues at coordinate 283,347 of CAXXVV010000013.1, read as the reverse complement.
AATTTCTCCTTTATCTTTTTTTGTAAATCATTTATTATCAACACTGGCCAGGAATGGCATTAAAATCATTCTTTCAAAATTACTTTCAAAGTTCTATTCATAACATCTTTCAGAGTATTCATATGATCTTCCATCGCCGATATCGTATTACTTTGTTCACCTAATGGAAGAGAAGGACGAATACCATGCCGCCATAGTTCATTCATGATATCCTGCAACTCTTCTTTTTGCAGAACCATGCAATTAGGGACATACTCACCTTCTGAATATTTTTGCATTTCAACTGACGTGCAAAATAAATTCTCTTCGGGGTTACCAATCCAAACTTGAAAACCCCTTTTACGCTCATTAAGTGCGGATTGAATTTGAAATCGAATCATTGTTTTTTCTCCTGTATTTTTGTTATATCAATAATCTATTAATAACTTAATTTATTGTAAGTACCTGACTATTAAGACTGGCCATTAAGACGCTTAAATAGATATTTTTTTATTAATTTGTTTTATCTTCATAAAAACAAGGCTTCTCAAAAGATCGCATTTTGCCTAATTCCAAAGGATAATACAGTCCATCTTTTTTATTAAGTTTTGCAACTACACATTCATGATCTGGATTGCATAACCCATCTCCACCCATCTCCTTAATTGATCTCTGAAGAATATCTTCAACTGTAATCATTATTTTTCTCCTGTATTACAAATTGATTTTTTAATAAAAAACTCTCTGGTATACCCCCACCGCCACAGCCCCCGCCGAGGTCGCTACCCCCACCCCCTTTAACCCATGATTAGACCAGACCTCTACATTAGAAACGTAGCGCATTACGCTCAATCCTCGTTAACTGTGGTGATAGCTGTGACTTTATCAGTATTCAAAGCATCGTGTAAAGGTCCACCGCATAATGGACACACCCCATTGAGACGAATGTCAGTACATGAATCGCTGATCATCTGCGTCAGTGCCTCTGTCTCCGTATCGTCAAGCTCAAACCTCTTCCACTTAGTAGAGTCAATAATTCTACCTCTTCTGATGTTCTGTAAGTGATTAATCATTGTCCAATAAGCCTTAAGTGGATTACCTGGACACATACGATTAAAGGCAATAATAAGCATAGCATAGAGCTTATCACCGGTTTGATACAATCTGAATGTCTTGAACCCTGCTTTATCCAGTATTCGTTGCATTGCTGCTTTCTTTTCGCTTCTAACAGTCATTTAAACCTCTTTCTTATGATATTTTAGGACTTGCCCTATGATATGATGATCTGAGATAGTCTCGACATGCCGTTTAATGGTCTTAGTGGAGTATCCGAAGTGTTTAGCCATATCAGACATGATACGATTACCCGGGATAATAGGCCGGCAGTCGTAATGTCTAATCCAATATGACATGATTCTGAATCTAGCCAGGTTATTATTAGCACAATCAACAATGGCATCCAGCATAGGGATAATAACAACATCTGATTCATTACTCTTTGCTTTGTGACTTGCTTGTTGTTGGAAATAGGTCAATTGATTAACGCGTAACTCCGGGTGTTGCTTTAAAACGGTTTCAATTTGTTCGCGAACCTCTGGAGATACGCCTTCAAGCTCTTTTTCGTACATAATCCTCCTTTAAAATGGTACGTTGTAATCTTTAGTCAGCCAGTGAATTAACATATTTGGAATTTCGATCATATCAGGTAAATTAATGATCTGATAATTACTGAATGGTGGTATGAATATCAAGTCTTTTTGAATTGAGACATTAGGAACCCAATCTTCAAGTTTAAGTAAAAACTCATACATATTCAGTTGTAAAGCATATTTGTGATACTTGGATGCCGGTATATGTTGGATAGGAGCCAGAGCCATTTCACCGCGAAAACCTTCATAAGTGATCTTTTCATTAGTTTTGTAATCACTGAGATAAATCTGATCGGTTTCTTGAATGTAACAAAGCAGATCAATAGAACCGGCAATCCTGAGACGCTCTGAAAATACTATTTGCTCTGTTCTGATATCAGCATTGGCATAAGTAAGAGAAGAAACAAACTCTTTAACCGCGGCAAAAGCATAAGCCTCTTTATCATTATTGGGTTGATGAAGTAGTCTACCTAAAACAAGACTTTCAGCATTTTCATGAACGCGAGTACCATAATCAGCGGCCTTGACTTTCTTATCATTCCATTTAGCAAGAATATCTTCTTTAGAGACATTATCACGTGCCGCAATTCTGGATGCATTTGTTTCTGCATCAAACTTTGGAAAGAATTCATCAAGAAGAGTGGTCACAGAAGTATATTCAATTCCTTCATCGTCAATATACCGGTGATCGGCTTCAGTAAAATAAATTGTTTTTCCTCTTGGATTTTTGGCTTGTGCATCACCAGGCATGATATCCCCCTTTTTCATAAATACGATTGATATATTGTTCATTGCTTTCATTATGAAACCGACAAAGTAACGGTGGTAATGAAGGCCGGAAAAAAGACTGATAGAATTGAATGCGTTGCCAAAGCTTATCAGTTAGCTCTTGAAATCTGCCAGGTGATTGGATAATTTCATCAATATAGCTTTGACACTCCTGATTGTAATTATACCAATTATGAAAAGGCACTTTACATCTTTGCTCATTGATTATCTGTAATAATTGGTCAATCATATCTGCTCCATATGCTCCATAGTCTCGCGCGATAATAGCTTCTCACTCATTATATTTATATAAATAACTCTATAAAAAATATTAATAGTAGGGGTGGTACACTTGGTGCAATTTTGTATTAGTTTGATAAACTGGCGTTTACAACTTTTTACAGCCTTGGCGCATGCCGGGGGCAAGCTTGGAGCGGCATGGAGCAAACGCACATTAATAATAATAAGCGAATAAAAAGTTTTATTTTCTCCATTGGTGCAGTATGGAGCAGATAAATTATTATTCTGAGCGAATAAAAAGTTTTCATTTCTCCATTGGTGCAGTATGGAGCAGATTTTTAAAGTATTCATACGTGCACCACCCCTATTGTCCGGGGGCCGATCTTCCCGATAGTGATAATTTCTTCTGCTTTTGACTCTTCCCATAGTGCGCCGGAACTTCTACCACTGCCACGATGCGGATATCGCCTGGTCTTATTGTTTACAGGCAAATGCCCCATTTTAGCAAGGTTTCTGATCGTCTGCATAACGTTTTCACAATTCAATTCGCGTTTAATCCACTTTTCAAGAACTTCAGAGCGAATGAATACCCGGACTTTTGCAGGGTCGATTACAGGTTGTCCTGGCATTACTTGAATATTGGTTAATTCGTGAGTAACGATCTCAATGATACGGCGCGCCTGTTCCTCTTCTACATTTGATTCAGACCGGACGCTTTCAAGTGTACTCATGACTGATTCATAGCGTTCAAGAGACGCGCAATGCGGCTGGAGTATCTTGACTTCAAACTCTGGACATCGTGTCCTGGGCGCAATGTGAAAAGCCTCATGGCTTTCCAGTATATCAATGATATCTGAAAGAATCTGCATTCGATTTTCACGGACATATTCTTGGAGTTTGGTCTTCCAGTCTAATTGATAAGCCGGACGCTTTAACATTATATAATAGGAACGACAGGCGATATCATTATCAACATCAGCGCTGTTTGCTGTTATCGTGTATGTCAGGTTATTCGGGCGCGTTTCTTCACCTCTACCATAAGGGGCTTTTCCTGAGACACTCGGAGCCGTTACCAAGTCTGAAAATTCAGAACTGGAAAAACAGCCGGTAACATTATCCAGGAGCAATACACGTGCTTGCCGGCCTTCACTGGACACAAGACGTTTGATAAGATCGCCGATATTCATTTTAAGCTCTTGCTTATTGGTTTTTATCGGTTGACCGCCAGTCTCATTTGAGCCGTATAATGCTGCGCAAACTTCCACCAGTGTACTTTTACCGGTTCCATGACCGTCTTCACTGTCTATAATCCAGCACGGACGCGGAATACCATGAATATAAAAAAGCGGCGCTGAAAAGAATGCCGCAATTAATATTTTGAAATCGTCATTGGCTGGCTCAAAGAAACTGAGAAGTTTATCCAGTGCAGAATGGTCTGGTGTTGGTGACGGCAATGGACTATGTGCATAATACACATCTGGACGTGTTGGCCAGTCAGGAACTTGACTGATTGCTTCATATCTGTGAGCATTAGCAATCATGCCTTCAAAGAACTGAGCTTCTGAAACACAGCCTTCATTACGGCTCCACTCAACCCTTTGACCGCTTTTCCGCATCATCCACGCAAAAAAGGCCGCTGGTTTATTTATATAAACGATGCGGCCAGTGTCTCGGTCATGGTCGAATGCTTGTTCTCCAACCTTTCGAGGAAAGTTTAAAAATCGTCGGTTTATTTCTGATAATAAATCGTTGATCTGGCGCGGTTGCTTATCAACCTTTTGTTGTTTCCCGATCTCTTTTTTTATTAAGTAGAAATTGCGAATTGGCCCCTTATTGGCCTCTTTTGCTTCACTTACGGCATACTGATCTTCAGTTAATAAGTCTGTTTGAGTGAATAAGGGAGCATTGGTAATTAATTCTATCAAATCATTTATGGTATGATCTTCCAGATAATCGCTTACATCGCCTTTAGGCTTATCACTGACAGTGACAACTTTGATTTGATTTACATAGTTGAATAATTCGCTTGCAATCCTGTAGACGTGGGTTTTACCTACTTCATCATTATCAGGAAGCAGAACAACATCTTTATCTTTGAAGGTTTCCCGATATGAATCATCCCATTTTTTTGCGCCGCCGCAGACTGTTGTTGCGGGAAAACCTAATTTAATAAGGTTATCAGCGTCTTTTTCGCCTTCAACCAAGATAATCCAGTCTGATTGAGTGATAGCCGTCAGATTATATAGTATTGGTGAAACTCCACGTAATCCCCATCCCTTTTCTGTTCGTTGAAGGAATTCCTTTTTCTTGCCGGGGTCTGAATGTTCCAGCCTTACAACCTGTAATACTCCATTTCCATCAATATCACGATAATTGTATCGGGCGGTAACGGTATACCCTTCCGCGATAAGCTGATCATAGCGGCTATTTGTTTTGGGTTTTCCTAAACTCATAGGGACTAAGTTGTAATATTGTCCCAAGAATTCAGCCGCCAGTTGCATTTCGTCTTTGTCAATGCCGCCGAATTTTACCAAGGCACATAAATCAATAATACTTCCCCCGGCGCCGCCATTGCCATGATCTGACCAGACATCTTTTTCAAGGCTTACGCTGTTGGGATTAGAGCCGCCGCGCCAAATAGCGGCACAGCGGCCTTCGTTATTAACTTGTAAGTTAAGTACATCTTTCGCAAAATCTCTGCAATTACCTGTACGTTTAATATCTTCATAAGAATACAACTCCATTACAGTTCCTCATCGTTTATAGCTAATAATTGAATTACTGTTTCTTTTTGACGGATTTTATTGATTGCCGTATGCAGTGTGTTCCAGTCTCCAACAACAATGCATTCTTCTTTTGTGCGAGTGACACCGGTATATACCAGACTACGATCAAGAATAAAACTGTCACGTCCAACACAAACCAGAATAACTTTGCGGTATTGGCTACCCTGGCTTTTATGAACGGTAAGAGCATATGCCAGAGTCAAAGATTTAACCATTTCCTTATTAAATAAAACGACATCTTTGTATACAGCATCTTCTTCATTATCGTCAGGAGAAGTGAAATTTGTATCTCGAATGGGAATATCCAGCTTTACATATACCTGGCCTGATTGATCTACACTGTGAACCGCGCCGGTCGTACCATTCCATACATCATGATCGGCGAAATTATTTAAATTCATTACTCTGTCACCGGGAAGGAACTTTTCATTGTATTTTCGCGGATTAACAATATCAACAAGCGCAGAATTAAGGCCATTTACTGTTGCTTCTTGATAGCCATCTTCTTTATTACCATTGCCGTTTTTAGGACAAAGAATAATATCTTGGTCAAAGTCTATATAACCCTGTTTTGCCCATTCGCATATCAAATCATGAGCTTTTTGAGCATCACTTACCTTTGCGAACTCCCACTTTTCAGAATCGGATTGTTCTGATAACGGTGGTAATTCCCCCTGGCGTATCTTTAAAGCAGAACTATACACCGCCTCTTTATTGCGATAGCATATAGTAAGGGTGGTAACCAAATCAGGAATAATCTCTAAAAGGTCATGAAATGGCTGTCCGGGGCCAACTGGCGGCAACTGCGCTTGATCTCCAACCAATACAACCCGATCAGGATTACGTTTGAATATTTCAGCCATCAAAGAGGAATTAACCATACTGGATTCGTCAATAATTACAGTTGAACCTCTCAACGATGTACGACTGAAAATAATACCGTTACTTCCAAGCATCTTGTGTATTGTAGAAGCTGGCAGTTTTGTTGCTTCTTTTAGACGTGCGGCGGCTTTTCCTGCGAAAGCGCAAAGTTCTACAATGCTGTTATCATGTTGTTTGATAGCTTTAGCAATAAGATCAACTATTGTAGTTTTACCAACACCGGCCCCGCCGTTTACAATTGAAATAGAGTTTTTCATTGCCATAAGAACAGCGGTTTTCTGCTGTTCATTTGGTTTATACTCCATATCCTGGCTGACTTCATCAATCCATTTAGAAACATTTTCAAGTTCATCCTCACCCATTAGTTTTGAATTTCTGGATTGTTTAATGAAGCGGTATATTTGATAGCCGTTGTCATAATGACTTGCCAGCGCTCCCATTTGCTGTTTAGGAAAAATCTTAATATCTTTTTCCTCTATCATTTGAATACAAATCGTTTCGATGCGCGATTGCATTACTTGAGGAAGTAGTTCTCTGATCTTTGTGTTTAAAGCCCACCACGGAGTAACGGTAGAACCGTCATCAGTCAATTCTCTCATTGCATATAAAATTGCCGCGCGAATTCGCCGGGGGTCGTCATCTAAAATACCAAAGTGCTGCCGTACTTTTGTATCGACATCAGTAAATCCGAAGTGTGGTAAATCCGCAAGCAAATAACAGTTTCCATTAACAATACCTATTGCGTCTGATTCCCACTTCTCCCAGGCCGCGCTTGCCATCCCCATTGTTGCGCCTTTTGATTGGAGCCAGGCCAGAGTTTTATTCTTTTCTTCATCTTCGGTAAAAGCCTGGATGGAAGACATAAAACGATCAAATATCGCCTTTGTCATTTTGGGGATTTCTTTATAATCAATACGTCTCCAGTTATCGCCGTACTTTTCCCATATTTGACCTTCCATTACCTTGCCAATGCCTGGTGTATTTTCACAAATGTAGGCTAACTGAGAACGTGAATCAATAGGAAGGTCAAGTATTGCCGCATCAAATTTAAATTGCTGTTCCCCTCTATAAGTGCAATAACCGCCATCCAGGGTTAAAATCTGATTAGTGGATGGTCGCCAGTTCATTTTTCCTTTGCATACTCCTTTATTTGTCGCGAGAATACAAAACGTGATATCTTCAACTCCCTCTTTGGGAAATAATACTCTTTCAACCTTTGCGCTTAGTTTCATTATTGACCTCTTCATATCGTTCTTTAAGTATGCGATAAGCTATCGCCGCCGCGAGTTCTGCATCACCGGCAAAAATAACGGATGCGCCGCGCAGAGTTAACTGCGCGACACGTTTCATTAAAAATTTAGGTGTAATGCGGTAGTGACCATGATCTGGAGGAACTATTTGACCATTGCAAGTTCTGTAACAGAAATCTTCTAATGTAGCTTCAACTATTATTACTTTTATAATAAAGCCAGAATCATCCATACGTTTCAGTTCCCGACAAAAGCGAGGCCAACCAGAGCCGATTGTACCTGCAAAGTCATTTGCTGATTTACGCTCTATAGCGAATCTATTATCACCTTCAAGGGCATAGTCCCCTGCGTCGATTTTTGAAATCACTGTAGAGATATATTCAGGAAACGACCACGGCCTTTGTTCTCTCGTATCAATCACTATCCGCATTACAACCTGCCTTATCCTTGTTGGGGAATTCTGGAGAATGGATTTCCTTGAACATTTGTCCCGGAAACGCCATTGCCCTGTGGTTGAGTTGTCTGCTGAGTCTGTTGCACCTGCTGTTGTACCTGCTGTTGCTGGTTTTGCTGTTGCGTTGTGACTCCCATCATTTGTTGGAACGCTTGGAAATTAAGCGCTTTGGGAGCCGCACCGCCGCCGCCAAGATATTGAACATTGTAATAAATCTTGCCGGTTTTTGATTTTTCCGGGTCTGAAGCTTTGGTTGTCGCAGTGGTTTTCAGTCCGATCAAGAACGGCAAAGTAACCCTACCGTTATCATCCGGGACTGCTTGAGAAAACAATGCCTGAGCATCACCAGACCACCCGATTTTGTTCAAAGTTTCCATCGTGCTTTGCCATTGAGGAATATTTGCGTAGTTACCAGTGCCGAGAACATCCGACCATTCGCCATTCCAGTGGTCAGACTGGCCGTCATCAGTTTCAACCAGCAGACATACGTCAAACTGTGCGGTTTGCTTATTGAATTTTGGTTCGCTTAAATAAGCGTCCTTAACGGTTACGTCAAACGTACCTTCACTTCTGAACATAATAGTTCTCCTTTAGGATTATGGGCTTTTGCCCGGTTAAAATAATATCCCTTTGATTTGGGAGTAAATTTGATGGGTTATTACGACATCCTGTTCGCAGTAATCCAGGATAGTATCACGACCGCCTTTTGTTTTGAGCAGTTCAGGGAATTGTGAGAATTCAATCTCAAGCTTGCCCGCCAAACCAAAAGCCGCCGCCGCGTCATCGAGTTTTACACGCCCTTGACTGTCCCAATTTGCCCATACTTGCATCAAATCAATATGCTGACCATCAGTGCGATATCTTTTTACCCAATGAGGCAGAGGGGGAACCCGGAAACGTTCAAGATCAATGCCCAGGATTGCCGCACGTTTAAAAACAAACGGCAAGTCAAAACTGTTACCGTTCCAGGTGCAGATAGTTATTCCGTACATTTTGTTGAAAAGCTCTTCGAGAAGGTAAATTTCATTTTCCTCGTCTTCATCGCAGATCATACGGATAGATTCTTCACCGTCATGCAGAACATAACAGAACACTCTTCCCCACATCGGAGACAAAGCCATTTGGCCTTTTTGTTCATCTTCAGCCGCTTTAATTTTTGCGGCAATCTTTTCAGGGTCTTTGAGATTACCTATTTTTACGTCCGGCTTCGGCAGATGATCAAGTAAGCTGGAATTCGGTATTGTTTCAATGTCAAATGCATACATAGTTTATCCTTTATTTAGTCCTGGTATTGCAATTTTAGTCGTTACCCCTTGTCCTGCATTGGGAGTATTGTTTTGTCCCATACCTGCTATGTTATTAGCATTTACAGGGGGATTGTGTCCGAACTTCTTATTTTGTTCTTCTACATACTGATTATCGTCAAACCTCCCTTCAAAGACATCAGAGTTAAATCCAAGTTTACTAAGCGATTTAGTTGTCGCATCTGTTACTAATTTTTTCCGTAAATCTTTAGTTTCCCAAGCCATATCAACAGAGATAGGGAAAGAGCCGCCCGGATACCAAAACGTGGCATCAAGAGCCAGACAAACCGGCTTATTTTCGCCATCCCGGATAACTTCAAAATTGAAATCTTTTAGTCCCCAGGTTGAGCCGTACATACCCCATTGCTCTGTAGCAAGCTTAATTTGGGACTGAGCATCAATACTTGTGAATCCCCCGCGAATGCTAATGTGTTTGGTAATTGCCGGGTCTGTTTCGCAAACCTGGTTCCAGAATTTCATATTTTCATTATTCATAATTCAACTCGATATTAGGGTGTTTTTTCAATACAATTCCATCAGGATCCAGAGTAATAATTTGCCTAGCGTATTGTTTCTTTTTAATGCAAAAATTATTTAACTCTCTTAGTATTTTTGTGGCTCGTTTTCTTCGACCACAAACTACTATGACGTTTCGAGTTGACTTTGAATAAAGCACCCATTTCTTTTTCATTTTATGACCTTGAAAGTTTTCTTGGTAACAGAATCAACTGCATCCTTGTAAATCCCGATCATCCGCTCTGCTTCATAAGCATCGTTATATGCGAACTTGGTAATCCATTTACCAGGCTGGTTTTTCTTTTTTGTGAATTCCAGGATTTGGTTATTCACGCGCTTCAAAGGAATGAACCCTTGATTAAAGAGTTTTACTTCCTGCTTTTCGACTGGCATCTTTTCTGGTGGAATTCCGGCTCTTCTGTAGATGTGTTCACGGATTGCGTCATGACTGGTCATATCTTATTTCCTCCTTTATTGATTTTGGAAATTCAGGGTGATTAACAAGCATCTGCATCACTTGACGCATTTGCGGGTGAGCGGCTGGCGCGAGACGGAGATTGAGAATACCAATCCACTCTTTATGTGTCGCAGTCATGATAATTTCAGTTTTGAGTGAGTTAGGAAGGATTGACCGGGCTTCCTGGGGAGGAACATTTAAAGATCGCATAATTTGATAATAGCGCTCCGCGTATTCACAGGTCTTTAACCAAGCGCGAGCGGAACATTCGTTTGGAATTCTATCATCATAATTACAAATATTATCGTAATCAAACCAGCCGATAGGAATACCTTGCGCCCACTCAAAACACGGCTTAATAAAAGTCATTTCACCAGAATAATCGCAATACCTTGTTGATTCTTGGCTAAATGACGCGCATCGGTGACGTACCAGTTCATGGGATACACCACGGTCACAGATAAAGCGGACGGTTAATATTTGGTTGCCATCAGGATGATACACAACAAATGAGGGAGTTTCATTTTTTCTCAAATAATCCATATCTGTGAAAAATGGAGCATATTCACTATCCATGATAGCGTTCATTGCTCTTGTATTTAACGTGGACGTAAAATCATAAGTGTTTAAAAATTCACGCCAAGCTCTAATATTTGCAAAAAGCGTATTTCCAGACGAGTAAAAATGTCTTTTAGGCTGTGAGTATTGTCCTAATTTCTTTTCATTATATCCAATTAAGCTTAAATTAGGGATTAAGCCTAATGAATAATTGCTATCAAAATGAATGCCGAAAACTTCATGTTCCAGTACGGAAGTATGACCGCGTTCAATGATCTTCTTGACGAAGGCTTTTGCTGAATCCTCTGTGATCTTATCTTCTGATTTGTAGCAAACGCGACCGCATAGCTCAATCTTCTTTAATGGGTCGGTTTCGGTGATGATCTCAACTGAAGGCTCAATTATCCGCATTGTTTTGCCTCCATTGCCTCTTTGATATCCTGTTCGGTTGCAAGCTTGAATATTATAGGACCTGTACTTATACAACAGAGAAGATTGTGTTTTCCATTAATAAAAATAGAAGGACATTCGACTCTTCCATGATAAAAACAGCCATTACAACCGCTATTAGCAATAACTGTTTTAACCATGTAACCAAGACATTTATTCTGAAGGTATAAACGAGGGTCAAATACATCACCAACGTTTGGAATAAACGGCTCCGGCTCGTGACTGCTCCCGGTGCTACCAAAACCGCCTTCGCCGCGTTCTGTATTAGATAACGTGTTAACAAGATCATATTCGATCTCCGGGAACGGCATAATAATAAGCTGGCATACACGTTCGCCTTCTTTGTACTGTGTTGATCGTGCATGAGTGCCGCGATAAAATCTTGCCTTAACCGGCCCCCGATAATCTGAATCAATGATTCCAACGCAGTTACCCATAGACATGCCCATTTTGGTTACAGAACTGCGAGGAAACAGCAATCCGACATAGCCAGAAGGAATTTCCATTGATACCCCCAGGTCATATTCAACATAGGGCTTGTGACGGTCATCATTGACGCTTAAAGCGGTCAAGTCCCAACCGGCAGAGAATTCCGAACCGCGTACCGGCTCTTTCGCGTTTTGATGATTTTTGACGAATCTCACTTTCATAGTATTTTTTCTCCTTTTGTTCCAAATATTATTAGTGCGAGTATGATTATTGTTATCAGGATGGTTGCTTCGAATATCGTTTTTAACAGCTTGCCGGTATTCCATTTCTCGTTTTTCACCTGTAAAGTCCCTCATGATATAGCCTTTTGATTTATTAAATATTTACTCCATTGTTCTGCCATTGCTTCTGCAATTCCGGAATAGGTTTTTGATCTTTGTTTTGCTCTGTCTTTTGATGGCGCAAGTTTATTTTGTCCGCTTAAAGTTTGATTTGACCAGCGCCGTTTTGCAATATTTTCACCACAGCAGTTAGGACAACCATACTTTCCTAATCCTTCGTTGATTTCCATTCCACAGCAGACTAAGCGTCCTTCGATGTATTTAGTAGGTTTTAGTTGGGGTAAATTATTTAGCCATAAGCAAGTTTTTTTACTGGCATCATGCCCAAACTCATATGGTTGTATTATTTGATCTGGTTTCCGATATATTGAAGACATTATTCCAACCGGATTTTCAATCGCCCAAGGACAATTCAAATTTGTGAATTGCATAAAAAAGTTTACACCTTGTTGTTGACGACCGTCTGCGCGTTTGGCGGCAAAGTATCGCGCCCCGCTAACTGATAGATGAGTACAGGGAGGAAAAGCAATTACTAAGTCCCATTCTAATTTTAATAATTCTAAGACATTGACTTGTAAATGCCATTCATTAAAGCTTTCACATGGTTGAATATCACATGAAAAAGCACTTATTCCTCTTTTACGTAAAGCCTTTGTGACTGCTTGACTTTCTTCACAAGCTATTAAAGCCTTTATTTTTTTACTCACTTATCCATTTCCTATATTTTCAATGATTGCTAAAGCGACTGCATTATGATTAATTTTCATGTATTCAACCAGCGTGATTGTGCTGGATATATCAATATTGGCAGTAGGCGGCAATATATTTAACGCAACGTTGATTTGTAAGAATAGCCGCACACTCAACCCGCGCTTATGGTTAAAAATCTTTGATAAACTGGTATTGCAAAACCCCTTTTCTATACAAAATTTATCCACTGAATCAAACTCGCTGAGTATCATGTACCGCAAGCTTTCAATGATATGTGGATAAAACTTTTCCATTCTTTGTATTTTCTGAACCTACACGAACCGGCTTTTTTTTATCGGTAAACCCAAACCTGACGTTAATGTTATACCGGTCGTGTAAGTCCAAAAAATTCCTTTCGTTGTTGTTAATGATTTATATAAATGAGGGAGGGGTTAAAAAATGCGGAGGAGAAAGCTGTTATACCATGCCCCCGCTCATGACCGGAAATACGGAAAGGCCGTTATGTCTTTCCAGGGACAGCTTTCATGCCCTTATGAATATCACTAGCACGTAGTCTGAGAAGCCGACGGCTCCCATGCAGGTACACTGGAGTGATTTTCTTACGTTTAATCCAATTAAATACGGTTGCCTTGCATATCTTAAATTGCTTACAAGCCTCATTGACCGTCAACAAATCATCATCTTGATCTAAATCACTAAGAAGTGTTTGCAGGGAATACCCAGGGGTATTTTCAATGATTGCTTTGATTGCGATACTGGCAGAATGCATGATTAGTCCTCCTTAAAATGGATTAATAGGCTCGCTGATTTTTTTGCTTATTTTTTCAATCGCAACATCAACCATTATTGTTAATGGTTTTTCCGGAATTGTTTTAAGGAAGCGTTGAATTACAGCTTCACGCAATTCTTCATTTTTAATACCTTCTAATTCTTGGTCAATGACAGCTTCAAGATATTCTCGTAATTTTTGTTGCCTAAGTTTTGCATTGCGCTCTGCCGATTCCAGGATATTATCTCCCAGGCGCTCTAATGCGACTTTTCTACGTTGTGCCCAATTGCTCATAACGACCTTTCCGATTTAAATTAGATTATCAATCTAATTCTTCAAGTAAAAAAATGGGGTTACACTTTAAGGCTTTTGAATACTTTTTAGCTGTTCTTGTATCATATATGCCTTTACGCTCCATATCACAAACACATGGAGGTTTTACGTTAATCATTCTAGCAAGCTCAATTTGCGAAAGTCCGGCTAGTTTTCTCATTGTTCTAAGTTTTGTCATAAATAATCTTTCGCTTGTTAAATACGTTAATTAGATTATACACTTAATTTCTTAGATTGCAAGTCTTATTTTATATTTTTTTCAAGAAAAAGTTTGACAACTAACTTAACTACCTGTATATTAAGTAAAAATAAGCTAGGTGACTATTATGAATAGCAAAACAGAAGACATAAAAAAAATTGATACTGATATTGGCTTAAAAGTCAAGAACCTAATTAGTGATAGCAAGTTCAATCAAAAAGAAATATCAGATAAAATTAATATCACTCCTGCTTCACTTAGCCAAATGCTTTCAGGGAAAGCCCCCCTTCCCAAAGCAAGATTAGATGAAATATTAAACTTGGTGCCAGTTGACAAGAAAAGTTTGGCTGACATCAAAAGCCTTCTCCGCAGAAAAGCACTACTTCAACTTGCAATAGATAATATTCCAGAGCAAATTCTTGATGACCATCTTATTAATCAGGAGCATTACGGCGCAAATGTTGCATATCTTGTACGTGAAATAAGATCATATAAAAAACAACTTCAAGACTATGCAGAAGAGCGAGCTAACGGAACAGATAAAGCAAGGCTAAAAGAATTGGATTCTATTATCCCCGGAATTCATGAAAGAATCAAAAAAGTAAACACTGAAATAAAAGAACTAACCGACCAAGCACGAAAAAAATATTCTAACGCTGAAATAGTAACAGACTATAGTATATTCAGGAAAGTACCAGTCATAACAACTGCATCTGCTCTTACAAGGGCTGATGGTTATATATCTATTGCAGACAGTCTTGATCAGCTTGATGAATATGTTTCATTCCCTGGAGCCGAACCGACTGATGTATCGGTTAAAATACAAGGGGAATCAATGTCTCCTTGGTATCCCGAAGGAACATATGTATTAATCTCTACCACTCAGTGGCCGATCACCGGCGACCGTGTTGTAGTTCAAACTGAGGATGGCGAAATTTTATTCAAGGTATTTATTGATGAAGGAACAAATGTAAGATTAATGTCTATCAACCGTAATAACGGCAAAGACATGGTAATTTCAAAACGTTCTAATATTCGCATTTATCCAATAAAGATGTCACTCAGGAATGAGCAGCGGCTTGATGAAGAAATGCGTTCAGCAGGTATTAAACATTTCTGGGAAAAATAAGGAATTTAAATGAAAAAATATTTTTTTAATGCTTTTATTGTATTCTTAATAGGTATAATTTACTATTATTCAAAGCCTATTAAAAACAATATAAGTAATCCAAAGCCCTTAAACAAACAAGAACTTCAAGAGTTTTACATAGAAGTTGGATTACCACTTCCTAGAGAAAAACAAAAAACGAATGTTAATTTCAACTATTCAATAAATAATGATATAAATACAAAACCTTCAGTCTTCGAGCAAAGTATTATAGATCATGAAAAATTAATTATAAATTACAATAATAATTATATTAAAAATACTATAAACCTAAATACTGAATATAATCCCGAAGGCTTAATTATGCCTTCTAATATTATTTATCAATATAATAATATGAACAATAATATAATGGGAGAAGATTGGATACAGACCGGTCCTATACAATTCATTAAGCCCAACGCTTATGGATTAGGAGTGCATATGAATCAATTCGGAGGAATGGTTAAAACAGTCTCTTACCCCTAAAAATGATGGGGTGAAAGGTGTGTCCAGAGCCGTTCCGCGAAAATATCGATTGAGGTGAAAAGTGTGTCTAAATTGATTTATTGTCTATATCAGAACAACACAGTTTATCTCGGTATAAATTATTGATAAACAACAAGAAAGGAAAATCAAAACACGCTCAAGCCGATTCATTGACATCGTAGAGGTCACAGATTCGAGTTCTGTTACGCCCACCATTCCCCCTCCCCTGAAAATCCTATTTTAAGCTCAAAACAAACTTTTAACTTTTCTTATTGATTCCCTGTTTTCTCCCTTGATACTTATAATTACCGGGAACATAACCGGATCACAAGTTATTGCAGAAATCATAGAATAGCACTTTTTCGCGTGAAAGATTACCGGGCCGGGTACTGGATAGACGGCAACTCTTTCCTTTGGGGAATCCTGATAGTTGCAAATAACTATATTGGCCAATACAGATATTTACATCTATGCGATATCATCAAACACCACGGAATCAAATATAAAAATGAACTTATTACTTCTTGCTGATCATGATAAAAACACTGGCAATACATATCGAAGATATCAAATAGTATATTGAACCCAATATTTGATGCATCACTGATTTCGCGTTTGCATATATCGATGAACCTTCAGCAAAGCAAGCTAAAGCAATAAATATAAGGAAAATGGCCCCGCATGCCAGTACAAAAACTGTAGAACTAAAACCACTAACGCGAGACTGACAATATTTACATTTTTTTGCTTGAATTAAAATAGTTTCGCTACAAAATGGACAAATTTTATTTTGAGGCTTTACATTGTCCTTCAGTTGTGCCGGGGATGGGCGCCTTGATGAAACAATTCCATCACTACCTGGAACTCTTATGTTATTATTACAACTGGGACATATTCCCTCTCCTCCGGAATAATTATCCGGCAATTCCAACTGTTGATTACATTCAGGACATGCAAATTTCATAATCCCCCCCTTTTTAAGTGGCTTTGTGTAGGCTGAATAAATCCCGATATAATAATATAATCATTCGTGTAAGATATGTCAATAGTTGAGATTGTATAGCCTGACTGGTGGTGTAGATGATTTAACTGTGATTACCGGGGGGGATAATACGGAAAGCGGCTTAATCGCGATATTGCGGCGGCGCAGTCTAAAATCCGTTGTCAAATATCCAACAGCGTGACCGTCAGGTCTGAGAAAAAAGTTTTAGATTGTCACTTAAGCCGCGATTATTTGACTCGATATTAGAAAAAATGTTGCATTCGGGAAAAGTTATCATATATTAAGTATAGTACGTGCTAATGTTCATTGTCAATAGTATATACTGAGAGGGGTTGTATTTTGATATTATGAAAATTGAAGAGCATACGCATTTTTTCTCTAAATCAATCATTCAAACATTTGAAGAAGATTTATTTTTTTCAAGATATAATGTCATCTCAATAAACTATTTCCACAATGAAAATATCCCATCAAGCAAGAGAAGTCTTAATCATGATGATTTATCAGTCCTCTATGTTGACGCTACCTTCCGTCTTGATGACCAAATTCATCCAAATATTCTTTCAGAAGAACGAGCAGATACTGTTATTGAGTTTCTCAACCATATTAACTTCTGTTTGTCGATACTCATTAGTTGTGCTGTCGACATTGTCCGCAGAGCAGTGACCGAACTTGAATTAACGAATACACGAACCGTTGTCTTAAAAGCAGCCCGGCTTATTTTGAATACTTTCGCACCAGAAGTCGAGAAATTTCGCCTGATAAATATGTTGAAGAGACTCTTAGGCATAAATTGCCTGCTAAAAAACATGCCTGCGTAACAAATAAAATATAATTATTTTTATTTGATACGCAGATATTGTTTTTTAGATACGTATTTAATTGTAGAAATAAGATTATTTTATTAATAAAAACTTTAAGTATTTGGAAGAAAAAGTGCAAATACATGGATAGTCAGAAAAAAACTATTGTTGAATTGGCTCTGAGGCAGTTTAGAGAGAATCTAAAAAAGGATCTGGCAAAAGTAAATCTAGGCCGCCACTACAGCAGCGAATTTTTTACCGATAGAATATTCCGATTCAATGATATGTTTAAATCATACGTCTGGCTGGTTATTGTGCTACTTGCCATAATCATTTTTCCGCTTTGGTTTACGGTTTTTTCCGATAGTGCAAATAGCTCCATTGGCGGAAAATTTATCAGTGCCGTATCGGCCTGGGGCATTGCATGCGGTATTTATCTTTTTATTATTTTCATTGGAGTATACATTATCGCTGCTTCAGTTACCCTTTTTACCCCGATGATTTTGTTTTCCCCCATGCTGTTCTGGGCTCCTCTTTGTGCCGGATACAATTTTATATTTACATTGCTGAAATTATTGTTGCTGATCCCGTTAACTCTTCTGGTCATTGTTTCCCGCATGGTCCAACTCTATCGCCGTATTTTTTATGTCTGTCCCTACCGCGGGTGCTCCTACCGGGGATATCCGACCCATATATGCCCTGAGTGCGGGGCCGACAACAAGTTGCTCTGGCCGAACCTTTACGGCATTTTAAAACATGAATGCGTTAATTGCAACGCCCAACTTCCGACATTGTACCACCTTGGACGCCAACACCTGATCAAGCGCTGCGGCCGCTGCGGGATGCAATTGATCGGCAAACATGCCGGAAGAACCCCGGTCCGGCAAATCGGACTTATCGGCGGCTCATTAAGCGGTAAAACCAATTATCTCCTGATGGCGGTGCATCAGATACTTTCCGGTCAAAACTGGATTACCGGCAGTGTTGACGACCCGGACCAGACAAGGGAATTTGATCTGGCATGGAATCATCTGGAACAAGGCATTGCGGCGGAAAAAACGGTCGAAGTCCAACAGGCGTTTATGTTATACTGCAGGATAAACAAGACAAAAAATCAATTATATTTGTATGATTCCCCCGGGGAGGATTTTGCGTCAATCTCCGGCATGAGCGTACACCAGTATTTCGGTATGATGGAAGGATGTATCCTGATGGTCGACCCCACAGTTTTCTGTGTCGGGAATGATGCCGAACGGCAGGATAAACTGGCTCGTTTTTATGCCGTTGTGCAATCGGCGCTGAACCGGATTTTACAGGAAAGGTATCAGGAAGGCAAAAAAATCGTCATGCGGGTGGCTATCGTCATCACAAAGGCTGATATGCCCTGGGTCGTCAACCAGATCGGCGACGTCAGAAGCGCGCCGGTACCGGGGGAAACCTGTCGGCAGGCGATCGATTACTGGGGGTGCGGCAATTTGATCAGGAGTGTTGAAAATTATTTTGAATATGTGGAATATTTCGCGTGTTCGGCGTTAGGCAGAGACGCGGATATCCGCGACAATGCTCCTTTCCGGGGATACGGAGTAATGGACCCGTTGTACTGGGTACTGTCAAAAAATGAACGATAGGATATAACTTAACCACAGGGACTGAAAATGAATGCGTCAGAGCTGCCGTCCGACATAAGAAAATCACTGCTCGAGGATATCGAAAACAAACTCGGATATTCCGAATATCGCAAAATGGTCGACGCGCTGGGCGAGGATGGGATGCTGGATATGGTCCTGGACGGCATAAATAAGCAGTCAGCTCATACTGGTTCCAGTAACAATTCAGGGACCACTTTCTGGGAATGGCTTTGGATAATTATTGTGTTATTGACATTTCCGGCTTTTTTTGTGATGGGGGGAATGACCGGGCTTGAGAACATTAAGCCAGGACAAAATCAGATTTGGGTATTTATCTCGCACGGTTTCGGGCAACTTTTCGTCTGGATGTGCTGTGTGTGCCCTCAGTTTTTATGGTATCTTGTCAGTGAACCGTTCAAACTTATTTTCAAAGCCAGGAATGTGTTATTGAGATACCTTATTTTAGTAATCGTCATAGCCGGTTTCGCTGTTGGATTATGGTACGCCATCCCCTGGCTTTGGCGCGGAACGGTAGACTGGTGGAAATGGCTGTCCGGGCATTTTTAACCTGTACAACAGATACCCTCATCCAAGTCCTGGCTGCGAGGAGTGGATAGGACGCATCGGAAATGATATTAAACGTTAATCAGCGGCAATAAGAAAGATTAAAAAAAAATTGCTGAAAAATGAGTGACCAGACAGAAACATATGATACAATATTTGGTTGCAGCACACTGATTCTCATTGGCGGAAATATCGCTACATTCTTTATGTATGGGATGAAAGCGGGTGTTGTTGCTGTATTAATATCAATTGTTCTTCTTTCTATTGCATGTATTGTTGATTCTATACTGAAAAGAAACACTGTCAAGAAAGAAAAACTTGATATAATTTGTGGTGCCGGTATCTTGATAATCATTGTCGAAATTATCGCAGCATTCTTGATTTATGGCTGGAGAGCTGGAGTTCCTGCTGTTGTAATATTTTTTATTGCTCTATGTATAATCGGTATTATTGAAGAAAAGAACTTAAGTGAAGAAAAGAAGTTAAGTTATCAAGCTGTTGCAGTATCGCTTAATGTATTATTGTTGGGAATTTTACTGCTTCTTATTAACGAGTGGCTGCGGGAAGGGCTATGTGATTGGTTCAGTTGGCTCTCTCAGCATTTTACATGAAATAATAAATGGCTCTTTGAAAGGTGATTTATGAGTTTCTGGGATTTATTGAAACCGGGCTGGAAACATCCCGATCCAAAAGAGCGGATCAGGTCGGTCAGCCGCATGAAATCAAAAATCGTCTTGATGGATGTTTATGAGCACGATAATGTCGCGGTAGTTCGAGCCGCTGTGGCGTCTCGACTTAATGACCAGGAACTCTTGACTGTTATCGCGGAAAATGATAAAGATTATTCAGTCCGTAAAGCCGCTTACATGCAATTGACCCAAAACAACCTTGACAAATTAACCAATCAGGGTTATATCGCTGATGTCGCGAAATATGACAAGGATTCAGAAGCCCGCAAAGAGGGCGTTAAAAAATTGACCGATCAGGCCCTGCTGGCCGATATCGCGAGAAATGACGAATATTGGCGTGTCCGCGAGGCCGCCGTGAAAAAATTGACCGATCAGGCTTTGATTACCGAATTCGCGAAATATGACGATGATTCTTCTGTCCGCATCGCCGCCGTGGAAAAATTGATCGATCAGACTTTGCTTACTGAGTTCGCGAAATATGAAAAGGAGTGGCCTATCCGCGTCGCTGCCGTGGAAAAGTTGACCGATCAGACCATACTGGTTAATTTAGCAAAATATGATGAGGATTCTGATGTTTGCAAAACCGCAGTGAAAAAATTGACCAATCAGGTCATGCTGGCCGATATCGCGAAAAATGGCAGGTTGTTTTGTGGCCGTTGCGCCGCCGTGGAAAAATTGACCGATCAGAGCATACTAGCCGACATCGCGAAAAGTGACAAGGATTTTTATGTATGTGAAACCGCACGTAGCAGGTTGTCGATGCTTAACAAAGAATGAAAGTTTAATATTAATAAGGAGTAACATGGGATTTGGCGACTTTATAAAACCCGGCTGGAAACATTCAGATCCGGAGTTTCGTCTCAAGTCAGTACGCCGGATAAAGTCCAATCTGGTGCTGTTTGACGTTTACAGTCATGATTCTGATTACCATGTCCGCAAGGCCGCAGTTGAAAGAATGACGGACCAGCAACAGTTATGCGAGATAGTCTATAATGAACCTGATGCGGCGATTCGCCTGGTCGCGGTTTGGAAAATAGATGACGAAGCAGTACTGCAGGAAGTTGCTGCGAATGATCCTGACCACAATATTAGTCAGGCAGCGACTTGGAAGCAGAGTGATTCCGCTTTGGCTAATCAGATGAAAAATGCCGCTAGATATCAAAAGCGCAAAGCCGCAATGGAAAAATTGTCAGGAGCAATTCTTGTATCCGACCAGACTTTACTGGAAGATGTTGCTAAAAATGATCGATTAGCGAAAACACGTATAGATGCGGTAAAGAATCTGAAAGACCAGGTTATATTGGCCGAAATAGCGGAAAACGACGTAGATGATGGTGTCCGCAGTCTGGCGAAGGCAAAGATTACCGATAAGAATATACTAAATAACCTGCCCCAATACCGCTACCGGAAGAATTGGTTAATTGCTCATTATAAAATTACATTAATTATCTTTTTGGTAGTTTTCCTGGCAGTGCTCTATTCTTACATCCTGCCGGCATACTCTATATATTCTGCGGAGCAGAATATATTTTCGACAAATAAAAATAATCGTAATCGCGCCTTTCAGTTGCTGCTTAAAAACAATAAAGAGAGATTTATTGCTTTTTTGATCCGCAAAATTCATTCTACAGATGATAATACCGTGAAATACGCTGTCGCAGCCTATGAAAAAACCGGAGCAAAACCGAAAACCATGGTCTCATTGTTTGTCAATGGGCTCAAGAATAAAGATTCAAAGATAAAGGTTATATTCATCCAGGCTTTAGGCCGTATTGGCCAGGATGCAGAAACATCTGTGCCTGTCTTGATAAAAGAGCTTGAAATAAAAAACTCGAATATCCGATTAAACGTTATAAAAGCTTTGGGCAAGATTGCTCCGGATAAACAGACAACGGTGACTGCTATAATAAAAATGCTTGAAGACAGGGAAAACAGCATCAGGCAATGTGCGATAGAAGCCCTGGTAAAGATCGGCAGACCAGTGATTCCAATATTGATTAAAGAACTGACGGACAATACTGGTATTAGAAAAAACGCAGTAACAGTATTGCAGGGAATTGGTAAACCTGCCGTTCCTTTTTTAATCAAGCTCCTTAACCACTGGGATCATAATGTCAGAAAGTATACCATTGGAGTTTTACTCAAAATAGCTCCGTATAATGAGCATGTGATTCAGGCATTGATCAAGCTCCTTGGTGATGCTAATCCCGCAGTCAGATTAACTGCGGTAGAAGCTTTGGGCAAAATAGGCCCGGTAGCAAAAGTAGCTCTGCCTGCCTTGCTTAAAACGCTCAACGACCCTAGTAAGAACGTAAGAGAATCAACCGTAAATTCCTTTGACAAAATCAGTAAATACATTCTCGATGATTCAAGCTACCAGACTGTTTTGATCGATTTGGCAAAAAATGCTGAGTATCCAGATACCCGAAAGGCCGCAGTGAAAAAAATAGTCAATCAAACTGTTTGGACAAATGTTGCCCAAAATGACAAATCTTATTCTGTTCGCAAAGCCGCATATTTACTCATGACTAAAAACGACCTTGGTAAATTAACCAATCAGACTTATATCACTGATGTTGCCCAAAATGACAAATCTTATTCTGTTCGCAAAGCCGCATATTTGCGCATAACTAAAAACGACCTTGGTAAATTAACCAATCAGACTTATATCGCCGATGTTGCTAAAAATGATGAGAACTGGTCAAATCGCAAAGCCGCCGTGGAAAAATTGACCGATCAGACCATGTTGGTCGATGTTGTGAAAAATACTATGTACCTTGACGCCTGCAAAGCCGCGGTTGCAAAATTGCCCAACCAGGCAATGCTGAGCGATATCGCGAAAAATGCCAGGAAGAGTTATGCCCGCGAAGCCGTCGTGGATAAATTAACCGATCAGAATTTTGCTGGCCGATATTGCGAAAAATGACGTGAGCTCTGCTGTTCGTGTTGCTGCTGTATTGAAGTTGGCCGACCGATCGATCCTGGCCGATTATGCAGCAAATGCTCAAGACAAAAATGTCCGCCATGAGCGCAGTTATACGTTTATCCGGTCATTCGCTGGTATATGTTTCACCCAGGCAGCTTTCAGATGGGCTCAAATAATGGTAAGAGATTTGAAAGGCCGGTGCATGAAGTGACCTTAAGCCATGGTTATGGTATAGGGAAGTACGAGGTAGCACGAAAGCGAATACCAGTCGATAATGGGCAACAACCCCAGTCGCTTCATAGGCAGCAATAACCCCGTTGAAAGAGTAAGCTGGCATGACGCGACAAAGTTTTGTGAAAAGCTAACCGCGAGAGAACGTACGGCAGGGCGTTTGCCAACTGGTTTTGAATATCGTTTGCCAACCGAAGCGGAGTGGGAGTTTGCTGCTCGTGGAGGAGTAAAGAGTAAGGGATATAAATACAGCGGAAGTGATAATATTGATAGTGTGGCCTGGTACTCAGGTAACAGCGGCGTAAATACCCGGAAAGTAGGCCGAAAAAAACCAAATGAACTTGGTATTTACGATATGAATGGCAATGTGTGGGAATGGTGCAGGGACTGGTATGGACAATATCCCAATAAATCAATGATAGATCCCACCGGGCCAAGTACAGGATCTCGCCGCGTGTTTCGCGGCGGCGACGTATTCTTCTTCGCCGGGGGCTGCCACTCTACTTTTCGTTCCTTCTATACAATGAGCCACATTCCTGATCTCTTGGGGTTTCGTATTGTACTCTCCAACAATTCATTGTGAAATATGTTTTATATTGAGAGGATATTAAAATATGATTACAAATAAGCACTTAAGCATTGCGTCGTTATGTTCCGAGCCAATTTTATTCGTAGCGACTGTGTTCTTTTGCTTATGAGGATTAAAATAATGGGAACCTCTAAAAATTTAACGTTGGAGGAATTATGAGCTTCAGGGATATTCTTAAACCGGGCTGGAAACACTCTGATCCGGCAATGCGAATTAAGACGGTACGGCGGATGAAGTCTAATGTAGTATTGTTTGACGTCTATAGCCATGATGAGGATTATTCGGTCCGCAAGGCCGCGATCGCAAGGATATCCGATCAAAACCGGTTATGTGAGGTATATAAGAATGAAACGGATGCGGCGATTAGGCTGGTTGCGGTCTGGAGAATAAAAGATACGAATCTGCTGCAAAAAGTGGCTGGGAGTGATCAAGACAGGAATGTCCGCCAGGCCGCGACCTGGAAGTTAACGAAACCAGACTTAGCCCAGAAAGCCAAGAACAGCATCTCGTATCACGCGCGAAAAGCCGCAATATTAAAACTGGTGGAGAAAATATCAGATGTTACCGATCAGACATTATTAGCGGATATAGTCCTCCATGATGAATTATACTGGGCACGTAAAGCCGCAGTGAATAATTTAACAGATCAAGCGATTCTGGCTGAAGTCGCAACCCGGGATGACAATGAAGAAGTTCGCAGGATCGCCCGGATGAAAATAGTAGATCCTCAGCAGCGAAAAAATATCCCGGAGTACGATTATTCTGAAAGCTGGGTGAAAAGACATCGTAAATTTATGACATATCTGGTTCTGGTGGTTTTGGCTATAATGTTCTGGAAATATATTATTCCAGCCATCTCATTTTATCTTACAAGTCAAATGCTGCATGCGCCGCATCATTTGACCCGGGAACGAGCGTATCGTACTCTTGTCAGGGACTATAAAGATAAATTAGTCTTGTACTTAATCGACAATCTTGATTCATCAGATCCGAAAAAAGTACAACAAGCGATTACCTTGCTGGAGCGAACGCAACCGGGCTCAAAGGTGGTTGTTCCAGCATTAATCAATGCGTTGGGGAATAGAAATTCGGATATCAGAAACATGATAATAGGGTTCTTGAACCGTAGTGATATCAAACATAAGGCCTTCGTTCCCGAATTGTTGGTGCCTCTGTCAGCAAAATATGTGAATGTCAGGCTCTTTGCAGTGTCTGCTTTAGGAGAAATAGGACCAGAGGCAACGCAAGCGGTCCCGGACCTGCTTAATATTCTAAAAGATAAAGAACCTGAAGTCAGGATCGCTGCCATAGAGGCGTTGGGAAAAACTGGCGGGAACGATGAGGTCATAATTTCCGCGTTAATTAAAATGCTTGAAGACAATGACCTTAATACCAGATTCGCCGCCGTCAAAGCCCTGGCCAAAGCGGGAGGCAACCAGGAAACCATCGTTCCCGTGTTAATCAAGGCGTTGAGCAGCAATGACAACGAAGTCAAACTGGCCGCTCTTGACGCAATAATAAAAACAGAAATCAAGTCCGAAAAACTTGAGTCAATATTGCAAAAAATGCTAAATATCCCGGATAAAGATGTTTGCAGGGCCGTCACGAAAGCGTTATACAAAATAAATCCAGACAATAAAGCGGTCCATTGGGCCCTGTTCAAGGCTATTGGCAGCCGTGATTATCGTTTCAGAAAATTTGCGGAAGAGACTTTGAAAAATATTAACTTTGATAAAGCTGATGTTCCAATTATTGTCAAGTTTGTCGATGATGCAGATTATTCTGTGAGATTGAAAGCGATCAGAGTCCTGACGACTATTGGCCCTGATGCCAGCGCTGCAGTTCCTGCCTTGATTAATGTTCTTAGTGGACATGGCACATCATACATCAGATGCGAAGCGGCCAATGCATTAGGCGCAATTGGCCCCGGAGCAAAAAGTGCGATTCCGGCCCTGATTATGGCTCTCAGGCATTATCGTGTCAGACGTTATGCCGCAAGCGCATTGATAAATATCGGTCCTGACGCTATCCCGGCTCTGAAAAAAGCTCTTGGAAGCAGATATTATTCAATCCGAGGAGAGGCATCAAATGTATTACGGAGAATAAATACAAAGAAGTAATGTCGAGCGCAAAGAACAAACAATGAGCTTTAAAGAAAAACTGATAAACTTTATCAAACCCGGCTGGAAACACCCTGATCCGATAGAGCGCCTCCGGGCAGTTCAGCGAATGAAGTCTGATATTGTCCTTGGAGATGTCTATGCGAATGATACTGAATATATTGTACGTAAAGCTGCAGTTGAAAGGATCTCGGACCGTAACAAGTTGGGCGAAATTGCTCAGAACGATGCTGATGCGGCTATTCGTCTGGTTGCGGTATGGAAGATAAAAGACAAAAATCTGTTGGAGAAAATATTTCGAGAGGATCCGGATGTGGATATCCGACAGGCGGCGGAATGGAAATTGACTCAACCTGAATTGGCGAATCAGGCACGATACGCCGTCAGGTATCAAAAACGTAAAGCCGCGATCATCAAATTATGTGGGAAAATATCGAATATAACCGATCAGGTTATATTGGCAGATATCGTAAAACATGATGATCAATACTTGATCCGAAAAGCCACCGCGAGGAATTTGGAGGACCAGGCTTTACTCGCTTATATTGCTCAAAACGACAAGATCGGGGATATTCGGGATATCGCGATGACAGGAATAGCCGATCAAGCGATACTGGAAGGGATAGAACACTTCCGACATCAGGATAACTGGTTTAAATCTCATTACAAACTTACGACAGTTACTGCCCTGGCAGTTTTTTTGATTATTCTCTGGACACATATAATCCCGGCATATCAAGTTTATAAAGCGAAAAACGACTTATTTTCATCTGACTGCAATGCGGGAAAACGCGCTGGTCAGTTTTTGTTGAAACATGATAAAGCTGAATTCATCAGTTTTTTAATCGATAAAATTGATTCGACTGATAATATAAAGACAGTAAGACGAGCTTTATCTTTACTGGAAGAAGCCAAACCTGAAACGAAAGATACAGTTCCTCCTTTAATCGACTTCCTTGATGAAAAAAACGCAGAAGGCAAATGTGCAATCATTGATTTCCTGGGAAGGTCAGGGCCGACTGCGGATCAAGCTGTCTCCAAGTTGTTTGAAACGCTTGAGGAAAAGAATATGAACGTCCGGTCAGCCGCAATTAAAGCATTACTATCAATCGGCGTCAGAGACAAATCATACATTACGGTCCTGATAAAAATGCTTGAATCCCGTGACGAGAAGATTCGTCATTTCGCGGTTCTTTCATTGTCTGGTTCCGGGGAAGATGCGGAACCTGCAATTCCGGTATTAATCAAAATCTTTCAAACCCAAAACCGAAAACTCAAAAGCGACATCGCAAAACTATTGATCAAAATTGAATTATCCCGAAAAACATATATTCCGGAACTTGATTTTCTGTTATATGTGGATGATATAACCGTAAAAACATCCAGGGCTGCAGCGTTGAGAAAACTTGGCCCGGAAGCAAAAAAATCCATACCGGCTTTGATTAAGGCTTTAAATGACGATAATGTTTACGCCAGGCTGGCGGTAATGAAAGCTTTGGATGTGATCAGATGTGATAAAAGATCGATTCCCTTTTTGATTAGCGCCATGAATTCTCAAAGTTCATATGCCAGAATATATGCGATGAAAAAGTTGACGGAAATCGGTCTGGATAAAAGTTATATGCCGATTATCAAGAAGGCTCTCAAAGACCAAAGTATTCAGGTCAGAATATATGGTGCAGCAGCATTAGGAAATCTCGGTAAAAATGCAAAATCTGAAAAATCGTTATTGATTGACTTACTTGAAGATGAAAATAAATATGTGAAAAAGGCTGCGCTTCAGGCAATGAGCCAAATCGGATTTGACGCCGCAGATATTCCAATTATCATCAAGTTACTTGACAATAGCAGTTTATATGTCAGACAGAATGCAGAACAAGCCCTGAATGAAATTCCCGCCTGTAACAGTAATATCCTGATTTTTGCTCAAGCATTGGACAGTAAAAATGATTATGTCCGAAGTTATATTTCGGGACGCCTTGGGAAAATTGCCGTAAACAAGGCAAATATTCCGGTTTATATTATTATGCTTGAAGACCGGAAATTTGGATTAAACGCCAAGTCATATGCTGTTGATCGTTTAAAAATACTGGGTGCCGAGGCAAAGTCTGCCGTACCTGCATTGCTCTATGCATTTAAAAATGGAGGCCTGTCAGTCAAAACACAGGTTGCTCTGGCTCTGGGGGAAATAAAATATAATACCGGCCCGGCAATTCCGGTGTTGATCAAAGCTTTGGATAATACAGATGACAAGTTGAACAGTAATATCGTACAAGCGTTGAAAAAGATAGGCGTATTGGCCGTTCCGGATTTGATAAGTGCTGTTGACAGCAAGAATTATGCAGTCAGGTTGAACGCTATAAGAGTGATTGGATGTATTGGTAATGATGCTGACAAGGCTGTGCTGGTCCTGATCAAAGCCCTCAAAGACAAAAATAGTAGTTTGAATCAGGAATCTGTTCAAGCTCTGGTAAAAATAGGTCCGACGGCGATTCCTGAGTTAATGAAGGTATTAATCAATAGTAAAAATTCTTTAGTAAGGAATAATATCGCATTATCTTTGAGTATTATCGGAGCACCGGCAGTTCCGGCATTGATAAAGACTTTTGATATTGATGATTATATCGTAAGAAATTATGCGATTTTAATCTTGGTTAAAATCGGCCCTCCCGCAGTACCTGAACTAATAAAAGTCATCGGTAGTTCGAGTTCCCCTGGCAGGAAGTATTATGCGGTCATTGTTTTGAGAAAAATGGGAAATTACACAGTTCCGGAACTAATAAAGACATTTCAAAGTGATAATATAGCTGCCAGGCGGCTTGCCGTAACGGTGCTGGCAAAAATGGGAAATACCGCTATTCCAAAACTGATAAACACTCTTGGAATAGAAAATGACCTTGCCAAGCAATGCGCTGTTGAGGCTTTGGCAAAAATGGGCCGGCTACCGGTTCCGGCCCTTGTGAAGGCTCTGGGAAATGATAACAGTAAAGTAAGTCAAAATGCGGCAATTACTCTGGCTAGAATAGGGCGTCCGGCTTGCCAGGGCTTGATTAAGGCGTTCCTTGATGATGATGAGGCGTTGAGACATGTTGAACAAGTATTCTGTAAAATAGGAAAACCTGCAGTTCCGATTCTTGTCAAGGCTCTGGAGGACAAAGACCTTGGTGTCCGAATACATGCTGTCGAAACATTGGGAAAACTAGGACCTGCGGCTGCAGACGCCGTTCCCGCTTTAATGAGGATTATTAAGACGCAACAGCCAAGTAATTCAAGAAATGTTAAAAGCATGTTTTCATCAGCCGAGAGTTCCCTTGTTAAAATAGGTAAACCAGCAGTCCCGGCATTGATCATTGCTCTTAGTGCAACAGATTCTAACGTCAGGCGTTCCGCCGCAATAATTTTGGGTAATATTGGACCGGATGCCGAAACCGCCATCCCTTCACTGACCAGACTATCAAGAAGCAATGACGGTTATACGCGGGGAGTTGCAACTTCAGCTTTGGGCTGCATTAAAAAATCTTCTTCTCAACGTTAAAGCAACTGAATGTAAAATTTCCTTTAAAGTTAATTTTTATAATAACTCACGCAGATATCCCTTTTTCAAATTGTATTTTAATATAGAATTCAATCAATATAATATACGGCAGGCAATCGTTTGATGAATAGGAAATCACGACTCACCGTTAAAAAAGTATTTGCTTTGAATATTAAGCGGGTATAAAGTACTGCATAAGGAGTGGCTATGGTTGACAGGAAGAAGAAAACCTTCATCTCGCTGGCGTTCAGGCAGTTTAAAAAAAATTGTCTGGATATTTTTGGAAAAGCAAATGCAAAACGCCGCCGCATTCACGACCGAATTGATGAGCAGATAAACAGCTTTAATAACTGGCTTAAAGAAAACCTCAAAGCGGTCATTTTTGTTTTGGCTCTGATAATTTATTTGATTTTGATTATCTGGTTTATCATTGAATGGTTATCTGGCAAAGTGGGAGGAAGTGCGGTCAGAACAGGAGTCGGCGGTTTGATCGGCGCAGCGGTAATCGGTCTCATTGTCAGCCCGATATGCGCCCTGCTGGTTTTTCTTTTCATTCTAGTCATTAATTTCTTCTTCAAATCGATTACTCCGGTGATCTTATTTCCTCCACTTCTCATTTGGATAGTGGTTGGCGGCTTTTATCAGCTTTGTATTGTGTTGCTGAAATTATTGTTGCTGATCCCGTTAACTCTTCTGGTCATTGTTTCCCGCATGGTCCAACTCTATCGCCGTATTTTTTATGTCTGTCCCTACCGCGGGTGCTCCTACCGGGGATATCCGACCCATATATGCCCTGAGTGCGGGGCCGACAACAAGTTGCTCTGGCCGAACCTTTACGGCATTTTAAAACATGAATGCGTTAATTGCAACGCCCAACTCCCGACATTGTACCACCTTGGACGCCAACACCTGATCAAGCGCTGCGGCCGCTGCGGGATGCAATTGATCGGCAAACATGCCGGAAGAACCCCGGTCCGGCAAATCGGACTTATCGGCGGCTCATTAAGCGGTAAAACCAATTATCTCCTGATGGCGGTGCATCAGATACTTTCCGGTCAAAACTGGATTACCGGCAGTGTTGACGACCCGGACCAGACAAGGGAATTTGATCTGGCATGGAATCATCTGGAACAAGGCATTGCGGCGGAAAAAACGGTCGAAGTCCAACAGGCATTTATGTTATACTGCAGGATAAACAAGACAAAAAATCAATTATATTTGTATGATTCCCCCGGGGAGGATTTTGCGTCAATCTCCGGCATGAGCGTACACCAGTATTTCGGTATGATGGAAGGATGTATCCTGATGGTCGACCCCACAGTTTTCTGTGTCGGGAATGATGCCGAACGGCAGGATAAACTGGCTCGTTTTTATGCCGTTGTGCAATCGGCGCTGAACCGGATTTTACAGGAAAGGTATCAGGAAGGCAAAAAAATCGTCATGCGGGTGGCTATCGTCATCACAAAGGCTGATATGCCCTGGGTCGTCAACCAGATCGGCGACGTCAGGAGCGCGCCGGTACCGGGGGAAACCTGTCGGCAGGCGATCGATTACTGGGGGTGCGGCAATTTGATCAGGAGTGTTGAAAATTATTTTGAATATGTGGAATATTTCGCGTGTTCGGCGTTAGGCAGAGACGCGGATATCCGCGACAATGCTCCTTTCCGGGGATACGGAGTAATGGACCCGTTGTACTGGGTACTGTCAAAAAATGAACGATAGGATATAACTTAACCACAGGGACTGAAAATGAATGCGTCAGAGCTGCCGTCCGACATAAGAAAATCACTGCTCGAGGATATCGAAAACAAACTCGGATATTCCGAATATCGCAAAATGGTCGACGCGCTGGGCGAGGACGGGATGCTGGATATGGTCCTGGAGAATATGGAGAAGAAGGCAACTGAAGAAAAGGAAAAAAAAGACGCCCATACCGGATGTGTTATTTTGGTTATCATTTTTCTTATATTGTTTATTATAGGCGGCTGCGTGGAAGTTAAGGATTTGAAGCAGGGCCAGGACTCGGTCAGTGCTTTTTTAAAAGGCGGAGCAGGAATTGCTGTCCCATTTACGTTTTATTATATATGTGAATTTATTTTGCATATTCTTGGTAAAATATGTTCATTAATAATTGATAATACCGGAATTATATTAAGATGGATTATTTTTGCGGTATTAATCGCCGGCCTGGCAGTAGGTATGTGGTATGCCGCGCCCTGGCTTTGGCATGGTGTAGTCGACTGGTGGAAATGGCTGTCCGGACATTTCACTTAAAGTACAGCCGGAATAACTGAAAATGAAACAGGCATTTTATACAGGGATGAAAAAATAATGCATCATTTTAATTACAAATTTGAAATACCGGTTTCCAACTATTATAGTAGTTTCAGCAGTCAATCCCTGGAAACCGGTTGCTAAAATATAACAGAAAGTTTTTTTGCAGGATTGGCTCGTCTCTGGAATAAGGAATTATCAATTTTTCTTGAATGCTCGTGCAGATATTCTGTTTCGGGAACGTATTAAATTATAGAACGACATTTAATATTGAGCTCGAAGCCCGTAAAAGGCTTTTTCCTGAATTAAATTTAGTGGATACAGGTGGGATTGTGACGATCAAGAAACAAAAATCCATGAAACAACAAGCGGCAAAGACCACAACGAAGTCGAAAAATTCAGCTTCAACGGTCGAGAATGCAAAACCTTGTTTTAACGCTCCTGATGGTTTGATGCAGAAATTTATTTCTTTTCATGAAAAGTTCAGAGATCGGAAATATCCCCTTGAGCAGGAGGAATTAACAGAATTGGGAACTTCCATTTGTTCGATCCTGTTGACGGAAGCATTTGAACCGGGAACCGGACTTGCGGCATCGCCATGGCGAAAAGATAATCTGGAAGTATTGCAAAAACAGAATTACGCCGATTACCCGGAAGCATCAGGATGTATATATTGGATAAAATGCCTTGAAAACAAGGTTGAAGCCGGGCTGTCAGAGGATATTTTTAAATTGGCAAAATTACCACTTTGGGAGCCTGTACAACGCTTGGTTTATTGCGCTTTGGCATGGTTGGGAGAATACCGTGCTCTAGCGGATTTGATTTCCCCCGAAGATGAATTAAATGACCTTGATATGACACTTCTCGTTCTTGGAGAATACAGTTCATCTGATGAAGCCGGAATATTGGAACGCCTGCCTGCGGTAAAAGATGAGAGCAAAAAAGATGACGACATATCCGGATACTTTCAGAAATTATTTAATGCTGAAGTTGCCATTGCCGCGTCATCCGCTCCTGATTCTTATATTGAAGACCTGAAAGACCTGTCGAATATGACAAGGGAATTTCCCTGCAACAATTATAATGATCTGGAAAAGACTCGAATTGGTATCAGGGCCGAAGCCGCATTGCTCAGATTGCAACTTGGAGATACCGGGTGTTCAGATATTGTAATTTCAGATAAATTAGATAAATTTTTACCGCATTGGGAAAAGCATTATTACCAGGGATTGATTCATTGGAAAAAACAGGAGTCAGATCAGGCACTTGCAGAGCTTGATTGCGCCAGTCGGCACAATCCGGGAAGTAACGCGGTCAAATATGCTTCTGCAACGATTCAGGCAGAAAGTTTTCCTGAAAAAGCACTTGATATTCTTGACGGAGAGAAATTAACTTATGAATCGATAATCGCCCGTAGCATGGTATTGTTGAGAATGAACAAATATGATGACGTAGACGCCATGCTGTCGAATGTCGGTCTCTCAGAACTTCCCCGCGTTCCATTGCGTTTTCGCTGGTTCAATGCAATGGCCGGAATCAGCCGACAGGAGAATATAATCCGGACCGCGCTGTCTGAATACAATAAAGACTGGAAGGCGGCTTTACATTTTTGGCGAAAAGCATTTGTCGGCAATACCAATGATAATCTCTATCTTTCAAGGCGGCTATATATATCAACCCGGTTACTTGAGTCATTACCTGATGACCGGAGAAGAGAACATGCCCAGCTTGAACGGGATATAAAACGGATTGAGTACATCCTGAGCGGGCAGGATTTAACTGGGGATGAACTTTTTTTCCAGGCAGCCGGGCTTATGAATGAACCGCCGTCAACAGTTGCCGGAAAAATGAACTCTCTGCGATGTAACAGGTCATGGTTTAAAAATGAGAAAAACGCCGGGGGTGAACGACTGCTTTTGGTAGCGAAGGCATTGCTGCAAGCGGGCAATATTGATGATGCAATATCCATATATGAAAGATCTGAAGTAAATAGTCAAAGAGTAAAAAATCTTCTTGCAATATTATCTGTATATTCCGGGTTTGCAGATGGTTCGGATGACAGTATCCTGGCTGTTATCCTGGATTCGCTGCATAAGGAAAATAGTGACTTCGGCCTATTTAATATTCTTGCGGCTTTGGGTCTGTTGACAATTGGAGATAAATCACAAGCGTTGAATTACATATCTCTCGCGGAAAAGGACTCTTCCAACGAAAAAATTTGTCATATTTTACGTTTTTTGTGTGCCTCCGGCAATGATAAAAATTTTTTGGACCGTAACGTTTTAGAATCTCTTGACGTCCCCGAGGATGTAAAAATGGCTTTCAGGGTATTATCAGGAGATCATCAAATTGAGACATATATGAAAAAATACGGCCGTAAGTGGAAAGCATTTTATCCAGTGTCGCCGGTTCAGGCAATCCGTAAAAAAATTGCTGTTTTAATTCAAAACAATGACCTGCAGGAAGTTGATAAGTTTTCCTCCGGGTTTGGTGAATATGGACTTGAAGTACCGAATGATCTGGCGATTGTTGCATGCTTGCGGAACATTTTGGACCAATTGTTCAATAAAGAGCTGGTTTCCGCCGAAAAAATGTTAACAAAACTGGAGAAGGTTCTATAATAATTAGTTGCTGATTTTTATCCGCACAGCGGTTGGCGATATGCCGTATCAAACTTTGCACCCGGCGTTGCGGAAACGGAAGTAAAACCATCATACAATGGCGGGATTTTCTTTCGCTAAACTCAAAGCAGAATTTTTAATTAAAATATATATTGGCGGAAAGATAAAAATGAATATTTTTAAAGAGAACAAGTTGAATATTGAACTGTTTGATCGCAATATCAGAATGCATACAAATGATTTGAACGATATTCTTTTTATCGCAGTTGAAACTCAAAGTCCGCAAATAGAGAGCACTCATTTTTTAATGGGTTTAAGTTTAATTCCAAATGGACTTACCCAAAAACAAATTCACAAATTCGGATTGACCGCGGAACATTGGAAAAGTGGCCTTTCAGAATGTGTCAGCAAGGAGGCCGGTTGTCTGCCATTGGTAGAGTTTTCTCAAGAAATTCTACATCAGAGTTCAGTTGATGTTATACATGATATTGAGGTATATTTAGCCTCAAGCGGAGAATCGAAAGTCTCCGAGGCGGTGTTGTTGCTTTGTGCGTTGAAAAATGCAACTCCGGCAGTTAAGCATTTATTCAAAAGCGCAGGTTTGAATCTGGGTGAGTTGTGCGAAGATATTGAGAAATCTTTACAGCCTGCGATTAATGTCAATCCTTTCAAGGATGACGCCGCCGGAAGTATCGACTTCGACTCCTTTACTCCAAGCGGGAAAAAAGTCATGAAACTGCTTAAGACTGAAGCAGAATCGCTGGGCTATGAGATCGCGGATCCCAGACACTTGCTGATGGGCCTGTTGAATTTCAACGGCGGGACCTGCCAATATTGCTTACTGAGCCAAAAAATATTAACGAAGAATATATCAGAAGCGTTAATGCTCAGCCTGCGGAATAGAATGTCTCATACCCGGTCATCCCTGATTCTGGATAAAGAACATTTCCAGCCTATACTAGTCAGAATATTAAGTAAAGCCGGAGAGCTGGCCGGGCAAGAGCGTCAAACTTCCATCAGTGAAAAAAATCTTACCCGGGCATTTCTGGCGGTTGAGAGTTCAGGCTTGAGAATTCTTATTGATGAAAACGCCAATATTTCATCACTCCAACAATTGGCGGACAATTATGAATTGCTTGAGGAAGAAGATGATTTGAGCATTGCTGATATCCAGTCGGTCAAAAAACGCATCTTGGACCACCTGGTGGGGCAGGAACATGCGGTGGAAAGAATTCTGCCGTACATTCAAAGGATGAAATTTGGATTTTCAACCCCAGACCGCCCCATCGGCGTGTTTTTGTTTTGCGGCCAGTCAGGTAGCGGCAAAACAGAATTGGCAAAAGATCTGGCCAGGGCGGTATACGGCTCTGAAGACAATATGGTTTTTTTGGAAATGGGACAATTCAATAAGCCGGAAAGTATGAATATCTTTATCGGGGCACCTCCCGGCTATGTCGGTTACGGTGAAGGTAAACTGACAAATGGCTTGAGAGATAAACCTTGTTCTGTCGTATTGTTTGACGAAATAGAAAAAGCCGATCCCAAAGTCTTTGACGCATTATTGAGATTTATCGATGAAGGCAGGATCGATGATCCAGGCGGCCCGGTCCGGGACGGCTCCCAGTGTATCGTTGTTCTAACCAGCAATGTCGGGGCTGAAGAACTCAGTAAGTTGTGGCAGGATATTGAGGGCCAGCCAAGTTCACGGATGTTTTTAAAGCAAAAAGTCCGGGAGGCGTTTCGCAAAAGTAATTTCAGGGTTGAATTTCTCAACCGAATTGATGAACTGGTTTTATTTAAAACCCTGAGTTCAGCCGATTACACTGAAATTGCTCGCAGAGTTTCACAGAAACACATAGAAAGACTAAGTAATGAGCGTGAGATAGAGCTCGAAGTGGATGAGAATATATATAACGCCATAGGCGAATATTGCGGGGCGATCGGCGAAGGAGCCAGGGCGACCAATCGTTTGAGTTTACAAACAATCGTTACTCCGGTCATTGATTTTGTTATTCAAAATTCGCTTACCCCGCCGGTAAGTTTAAAAGTGAAACTGGCGCCGCCTGAATATAATGAAGAAGTGCCGGAACCGGTCAGCAGAGTGGAACTTTAAAGTTATCCAAGGAGATATGGATGGACTCCGTTGTAAAAATGTGTGAACTGGAAGGTCTGGAAATCGACGAACGCTATCGCCTGGATCGCTATCTTGACGAAGGCGCGTTTGGTGCGGTGTTCAAAGCCTCGCATATTGCGTATGGAGTAAAATTGCGGGATGTGGCGATTAAAATAGCCAAATACCCGATGTTGAAAAGTGAAGCCAGGGCAACATTTGCGGATGCTTTGATTATGACCAGGGTGGTTGACGAAATTCCCGGCGCCGGGCTTCGCCAACATTTTATAACCGTCCATGACGCAGGTCATTGCATAAGTGATACTCCGCTTAAAGGCCACCCTTATATGGTTATGGAACTGGTACCCGGCGGCAGTCTGGAGCGCTTTTTAAAATTGGGCGCCCTGCCCCTTAAACGTTCGATAAACTATTTTGACCAGATCCTTACGGCTCTGGCTTTTATGCATCGAGGGAACAGCAAGGACGGCCAACCGGTTCAAGTTGTCCACAGGGATTTGAAACCGGGGAATATCATGGTAATTCGTCAGAAATCAGGGGATATATTAAAAATCACGGACTTTGGCCTTGCGGTCAAGATGGAACATCAACTGGACTACACGGCAAGCGGGGGAACCCTTTCGTATCTGGCCCCGGAATCTTTTTCACATAATATATGTTCCACTCAAAGTGATGTCTATGCTCTTGGTTTGATTTTTTATGAAATGATTACCGGAATTAATCCATTTGCGCAAGTTGGAGCACACTTATCATCATCATCCGACGATAATATGGCCGAGATCCGGAAAATCCATATAGCTGCCAGACAGATCGAAGAATTTCCTCTTTTGGAAAGTCATTATGAGATGAGAGAACGTCCGGCTTTATGCAAAGTGATCCGGACTGCTTTAGCCCCTGATATGACATCTCGAACATATAATGACGCTTTTGAACTTAAAGCGGCATGGGACAAGGCAAAACAAACAGACATCAGTCTCAGCGAGATCAAAACAACTGAAAACCCGTGGCATTTGGTCAGAAGCTTGACGTCGCAGGCGGAACAATGTTTCGCGGCAGGAGATCATGGCGGAGCGGAGAAATTATTAGAACAGGCTATACGGCTGAATCAAGACAAACATCAAGTTCCCGATGATATGGTTAACGGAAAAACCTATTATTTGATGGTGCAGGCTTTGATACGAAAGAATAATTCACAAGAAGCGGGGAGTTTAGCCTCGGAAGGATACAGCCGGAAGAAAAATCGTTACACCTGTATGGCAATGGCCAGTTATTATCAATCACTGAACCCGCAAATAGCAAAAAGATTCAGCCAGGAAGCCGAAAAATTTCCTCAAGAGTAAATTTCATTATGACTATTGACCTGAAAAAAATCAAATCTATTACAAGGAAAACTCGAACCGAAACGACTTTGCAGGAAGATCGTTATCTGTTAAGTTTAGCCTGGGACTTGATGCAGGAGAAAGACAGTGACGGTCAATCAAGGGGAACGCTTCCCTATACCTTGAAATCCATCAATATGTTTCAGACCGCCTGCAAAAACAATCCGGAAAATATCAGGATTACTCATCACCTGGCAATAGCCTATCACGCTTACGCCTGGGATTTGGAAACCCAAAACGATCCCCGGGCGGCAAAATTCTGGCGCCTGGCGCTGGAATTCTGGAGAAAAATTATTTCTTCCGGTCAATTCTGGCGGGAAATGACAGCCAAGATGATAAAATGCGATAGTGAAATAAGCGAAGACAAGGCCCAGAAACATGTTGCAAAAATCCGCAAGAATTTATATGAAAATTTATTAGATATTCATGTCGCTTTTATTGCATATTATCACGAATGCGGCAACATGGACCGTGCCGCTGTACATGTGGATATTGTAAATGCCGCTCAAATTCCCCCCGCAGTATCTTTGCGTCTGGTGAGACAGGTTTACGATGACATGACCCGGTCAATGCCGGAATCAATTAACGCCGGGGATTATGATTCAGCCTTGGAGACGATTCAAGCTTTTCTCAAAATGTTCCCCGGACATATTGAGGGCTTGTGTGCATATATAGACGTTGCAAAGAACTGGCTTCATTCATGTTCATATATAGATGACTGGGATCAAATTGTCAGTATTACTAAAAAAATAAGACCTTTCTCAATAAAATTGACGACCCATGCTGATTTTGCCAATAATCCGACCGCTAAAATTGGTTTGGCTGATATGGTTAAAGAAATATTTTATCACAGCTTTGACCGCAACAACAGTTTACTGCCGGACAATGTTGAACGGATCTCCATTGTAAATCGGGATCTGGCAATGGATTCGTTCATGCTGGCCATCGATTTTGGCAGAATTGCGTATGCGTCAGCTCCGAGCGGTCATGAAATCACTAAAATGCTACCCGTTTTTTTACGGAATTACGTATTTTGTCTTGGCCTTAAAGTTGGAGATGTAATGGAGAGCGCCGGAACGACCAGCAAAGATATTCTTCTCTCAACTTTAACCGACTTATTGGAATCTGCAATACAATACACTGAAGAATCTTTGTCATATGAATATGACGAGAATGCGTCACAAGAGCTGGATAAATATAAAGAGTTACTTAATTCACTGCAATTTTAAGGAGAAACTGTATGAATGTATGGATGAAAAAGGCAATTACAG
Organism: Victivallales bacterium; assembly: GCA_963678305.2. Classification (GTDB taxonomy): domain Bacteria; phylum Verrucomicrobiota; class Lentisphaeria; order Victivallales; family Victivallaceae. Next base: position 243,875 of record CAXXVV010000013.1, on the reverse strand, counting down.
ATAACCCCTACTATCGTACTGCTTTTCGTCTGACCAAAGTTTCCAGGGAGCTGGTACAGCACAAGACTGTAGTAAAGCAGATAAGCCGGACGAAGACAATCATCGATGTCAACCCGCAAGCCCATGTAATTAACGGGCAAGAAGCCTCTCACGCAGAAATTAACGCCGCAGAGGAAATAATAATGAATCCGGAGAAACGTATGTACGAAGAACTGTTGGAACATGCGTCGGAAAAACTTAACATGAAAGCAATAAAAAATTTGATTGAAGAAATAAATATCTTATTGGAACCTGACGCTCTTGATGAGTTGCAGATATCAAGTTTAAATTTTCTGAAAGCATGGGCGCAACACCTGATGCTTGAGTATGTGGAAAATACTCAGGAGGAAACGGCATCTTTCGGATACCTGGAGATGAAAGTGATTCCGCCCTTTGGGCTAACTGGAGACGGCAAATGACAACATCAGTTAAAATTACAGAGCAGCCCAGGTTTGTCGCGATTGAGACAATTTCAAATTTACCTCTTTTGTCAATAGTGTGGCGCATCCTCCAGGCGGAGCTGAAGAAAACAAATGAAGCAAAAATCCTTAACCGAAAATATTTATTGAATCTGACCGAGGCGGTTTTACAACAAAAAGCATTGCTGAAAGATGCGCAGAAAAGTAAATGTGATGAGCAGGCAAACAACCATATCAGGAATAGCATGGAAAGCTTGATGGCTGCTCTCGCAAAAATTGGAATTAAAGTAATTACCCCTGAAAACGAAATGTATTCCGATGACTACGTCGAATTGTTTGAGAGCATAGCGCAGATTCCCGATAAAGAGCTTACCGAACCGATGATTAAAGAAGTTGTTCAGCCCGCGGTTATGCTTAACGGCAGTCTTTTGAAAATGGGAAAAGCCATCATCGCCATTCCCACGCAATCACCGGGGCCAATATCAGATAGTAATGATAATCATCAATCATATAAATTGAAAAAATAGATCGGAGGCAAAAAATGGGTAGAATTATCGGCATTGATTTGGGTACAACATACAGCGTGGTCACAATTCCTGAAGACTTGACTGGCGAAGGTTTTTTACCTGTTAAGCAAAGCCCGGGGTTCACGGTAGTCCTGGATAAATTCAAGCGTCGGACCACCCCTTCAGTCATTTCCTGCGATAAAAAAGGCAATATAATTGTCGGCCACAAGGCTAAAAGCCGGGCTGGAATGTCCCCGCCGCCTATTATGTTCGCGAAACGTTATATGGGGGAGGATAAATCATTTGAGTTCACTGCAGAAAAGGCATTGAATCCGGAAGAAGTTTCCACCGAAATATTACGGCATCTCAAAAACATGGCAGAGGAATGCCTGGGAGAGACGGTGGAAGACGCAGTCATTACCGTTCCCGCGTATTTTTCGTTAAAGGCTAAACAGTTAACTGAATCAGCAGGGCAAAAAGCCGGTTTGAATGTGAAGAAGATCGCGCAGGAACCGGTTGCCGCGGCTTTAATGTACAGTTCCCGGGATGAACGGGACCCTTTGACTATTATGACTTATGATCTTGGAGGAGGAACATTCGATGTCGCGATCCTGAAGAAGCGTGACGGCACAATTTGCGCGGATTCAATTCTGGCGTTTGACGGAGATCGTTTTTTAGGCGGGTACAACTTCGACAAGAAACTGGCTCAGTGGATGATTGAGAAATTAGTATCGAAGGGATATGACTTCAATCTGAATCTGGAAAACCCGTCGGACAATGCCATCTTCGCCAAGTTGATGGTCTATGCGGAACGTGCAAAAATAGCCTTATCGAAAATGGAAGTATATGAGTTTGCGGAAATATCGACTGGAATTGTTGATCATTCCGGCGACGAAGTCACAATAGAATTTGAAATTTCACGCGATGAGTTTTATGCCTTGATCAAAGAAGACATTGATTATTCAGTTTCAATCTGTCGGAATTGTCTGGAAAAAGCATCTTTGCAGGCTGAAGATCTGGATGAGATTATTATGGTGGGGGGCTCTTCTTATATCCCGTTGATCAGTGAAGCACTGGAAGCTGCCTTTGCTCAAAAGCCGTTATTGGTTGAACCGGACCTGTGTGTCGCGATCGGAGCGGCCATTCTGGCGGGTTCGGTTGATGCGGGCGAACTCATCGGCGACTGCCTGCAGTTAGGGACTATTCCAGCGCAAACTGATTTACCTGATCTTTTAGTTACCGGACAGGTGATCCAGGGTGAAAAAATACAAGATACCCGGGGATGTATCGTCACCTTAAGAACTCCTGATGGCTCATACAGCAGTAAGCGAACCACTAATGAACATGGTGTATTTACTTTTGAATCCGTCCCGTTGACGGAAGATGATGTGACTGACTTTATTCTTACTTTGTGTTCAGCCGCCGGGGAGGAATTGACAACGCACCGTTTTTCAGTAGAGCAGACTGCTGACGCCGAAGGCGGCCTGGTTGAGGGCGGGGATTGGAATGTTCTTTCAAAGCCGATCAGTATCCAGGGGGTCAGCGGGTTAAATACCGTGTTTACCGAAGGTATGTCTCTCCCCGTGGAAAAAATGGTTCCGGCTGTAACTTCCGATCAAGTGGGGCATGTCAGGATTCCGATCATCGAAGGTAACGAATTACTCGGAGAAATCAAAATCGATAATGTCCCAACGACATTGGCAATTGGCTCTGAGCTCAAAATAACCTTGATGGCGCAAAAAAATTACCAGATAATCGGACAGGCATATATTCCAACACTGGGACTCCAAAAAGAAATAGTTATCGATCTGCCAATTCCTCCGGCAAGGACTATTAAAGAGCTCAGGGAAGAATTTGAACTGCTTGAGGAACGGGCTCAGGACGCGCTTAATTCCGCTGGCATCGCAGCCATGTTCGGCGGAGCCAACGCGAAGCGGCTTGAGGAACGAATGGCACATTGCCGGCAATTGTTTAAAAGTCCCAACCCGGAACCTGCGGAAATACAGAATTGCATGAGCGAAATAGAAGTATTAATCAAGGGTCTGAGCAGTTGGAAACCGGAACCGTCAAGAGAGATTTTTAATAAGACCGCACAACAAACAGATAAAGTTCTGGCAGAATTAATTCAAGCTAAACCGGAGATAGATCAGGACGGTTATGACCAATTAATCGAAACCATCAGGAAAAACGCGGAGAAGGCTTATGAAAGCCAGAATTCCATCGCCTGGAAACAGGAATGTGACAAGATGGCTGATTTGCATTCAAAACTCAATCGGATGAAACGTGACATATCTGGCGGCGGCGGAAACGGAGGCTCCGATGCTCCAGCGCCCGACCCGAAAACCTTACTCTTCCAATTGTCCTTGATATGGAAAAACTTTGAGAAAGAGGTCCAGACAACAAATAAAGATAAATATGACAAACATAAAAACGACTTCGCAGATCTTGGTAATGAGTTGAGTTCCATCAAGCCTGATGCTTCAGATGTAATGAGCCGAATCCAGGACTGGTATAAAAAGTTTAATAACCTTCAAGCAAAAATAAATGTTAAGCAAACGGGCCTGCCTGATTTTTAAAGGCGGTAAGCAATTAACCAGCTTTAAGCAAATACAGCCGGAGATGTTTATGTACAATTGTCCATCATGCGGAAAAGAAAATTCCGAACAAAAAAATGTTTGCAGTTGTGGGGTCGATTTAACTCTTTTGCAGTGTGTCGAATCATTGACGGCATCATGGTTCAATCAGGCGCTGGAAGCTGCGATCGCCAAAGAATACGGCAAAGCGGTTGAATTACTTTCAGCTTGCTGTATTGCCAATCCATCTGATGCGGAAGCCTTCAAGCTGAGAGCCAAAGCCTGGATGGGCTTGGGATGCGGTGCAGAAGCAAAGCGTTCCTGTGACCGGATTATTGAACTTGATCCTGACTGTCATGAATTATCCCAATTAACTGAAGCTATCAGTAAACTAGAAAAAAAAACAGTCCCAAGCAAAAAAAGAAGAACAAATAAAAATACAAGGAAAATAAAATCAGGAAAATAAAATCAGGAAAATAATAAGCATTGTTGCATAAATAAACATATTAATTAGTCGCGGTCTCTAATCTCAAGTCGAAGCATGTAAAACAATATAAAAATATGCATGACCGCACAATGATCAATGAGCAGGAGGTCTAAAGATGGATAAATTTGTTGTCGGTATTGATTTGGGAACCACTTTCTCGGCTATCGCAACAGTAAATGAACATCTACAGCCGGAAATCATTCCGAATGCGGATGGAAAGTCTTTTACCCCGTCCGCCGTGTTGATAGATGCGGATGAAATCGTCGTGGGAGAGATTGCGGTAAACCAGTGGATTACCAATGAGGAACATGTTGTACGCTGGATCAAACGGAATATTGGAGAAGATGATTATCAATTTCAAGGGAGGAATCCGGTTGAGATCTCAGCGGAAATTTTAACTGCGTTGAAAAATGATGCGGAAAGCAGTTACGGCAGACCAATTGATGAAGCGGTCATTACTTGTCCGGCTTACTTCGATTCCAAAGAGATTGAGAATACCCAGAAAGCCGGAACTCTGGCGGGATTGAATGTCATAGAGATCGTCAAAGAGCCTACCGCCGCCGCCATTTATTACGGTATTGAAAACATGAAAAACGGAGAGATGATAATGGTCTGCGACCTGGGCGGAGGTACTTTTGACGCTACGGTGCTGAAATTGGAAAATGGCGTATTCCACCCGGTTGTCACCAAGGGAAATCGAGAACTTGGCGGCCACGACTGGACCTCTGAATTGCTTAGGTTGGTCTGTGAACGTTTTATGGATCAGGGGAATGATGATCCCAGAAATGATTTGATCGCCAATCAGATACTTTACGAGGAGTGTGAAAAAGCCAAACGGGCATTCTCCTCTGTTCCCAGAACATTAATTAGTTTCAGTTTCATGGGGCAGAGTCATCAAATAGAACTTTCCAGAGATGATTTTGAGGATGAAACCCAATGGCTTATTGATAAAATGGTTAATTGCACTGAAGAAACTTTGGAGAAAGCTTCATTAACCTGGTCAGATATCGATAATATTCTTTTGGTCGGGGGCTCCAGTCGTTTACGGCAGGTAGCCGTTTCTCTGCAACAAGCTTCAGGGATCATGCCTGTCAGAGGGGACAAACCTGATTTGATGGTGGCCTTGGGAGCCGCAATTATGGCCCGTGGAAAAGTTAGGCCGCGTGGCGGCCTGGTCGAAGAAGAAGGAGGTCTGATGCTCGACGACGATGGAGGATTGATTGTCGATTACGCCAGAACAACTTCCAGAGCTATGGGAACCAGAACTCTCCGGTTTGAAAACAATGAATACGCTATTGTCAATTCACAAATCATCCCGCACAGTACGGATATTCCGGAAGAAGGACTGTCGCTGTCCCGCAACGACCTGACGGTGTCAGTCGATAATCAGCAATATTTCGATGTTCCTATTGTGGAGTTTGAAGATGAGTATAATTACGACATGCAGGACAACTCCCGTTTCACATGTCCTGCCGGAGCCAAAGCAGGAGACCCGATTACTGTTATATTCCATTACACTGCAAGCGGGGTGGTTTTTGCTGAAGCGATCTACCAGAAAACCGGAGAAATGCTTGCATTGACACGGACAAAATATGAAGAGCCGGATATCAATGAAATTTGTATGTCCGTAAATATCGATCCCAGGTATGTTGTTTTCGCGCTTGATATTTCATACAGTATGGAATCAGATCATTTGATAGACAAAGCCAAACAGGCATTAATTGAACAAGTTGATGAATTGATCGGAGATTATGGTGATGCAATCCATATCGGAATAGTTACATTCGGGTCTTCTGCTCAGATCGTTTCTCCATTAACAAATGATAAAGCGCAGTTGAAGAATGACATATCAGAGATAACAATTTCCGGTTGCACGGCAATGGATAAAGGTATCGAAGAAGCCTGGAAACTGTTGAAATCAGCACCGGTGCAGGCTAAAAAGTATATTGTTTTGCTGACTGACGGCATGCCGGATGACGAGAATAAGACTCTGACTACTGCTGGAACTGTTCAGTCAAGCGGGATTGAGCTCGCGGCTTTATCCCTTGATTCCACCGGAATTGATAAAGCATATCTTAATAAATTGACTCCGGTCAATTTTACAATCAATATTAACGAAGGAAGCAAAGGAATTACCAAAGGCCTTAATTCGATATTAACCTTATCAACCCCCGCAAATGGACAAAAATCAGGAGGGTTGATCGCAACTTCGCTCAATGGTTTATATGAGGAGAAATCATGATGAACGATACTACGAATGAACAACACCGAACAATCCCTGTCACTTCAGAGACAAAAAGCGGCTCGCCGCCTTCACGGGAACCACAGGAAATGGAAAAGCATGAACTGACACCTTCGCTTGATACAAATATTGTGCACCAGGAAACCGCGGCTGAAGACGTAACTTTGACGGATAATACTTTGACCGGGAAAGACGTTGCCAATCCTCTCCGGAAAGAAAATGCGTCAGGGGCATTTCCGCCGCCGGAGGCAGCCGAAGAATCAACTCCGAAAGATACAGCCCTGATTGAGCTGATGAAAGTATGCGCTCAAATGAGCGATAACCTTAAAACCCTCTCTGAATCCGTCCCGGAGTCGGTAACACGATTTGACAGGATTGAGCATAACATCGGTCAGCTCTCTCATCAAATATCATACTTACCTCCTCAGATTAAAACTTTCGGGAGAAAAATCGATGAATTGAATACTTCGATCAGCGATTCAAAATATAATAATTTGTTGAAAAGTCTTTTGATGATTTACGATTTAGTTGAACAATCTTTATTGTCTTTGGAAAACAAGAATATTGCTACGACTGTTGAGGATTATCATCGCACTCTGGGGGTATTAAAGACACAGTTGTTGCAGGTTCTGGAGATAAATGGCTTGACTCAGATACCCGCGCTCGGAGAGAGCTATAATCCCAAGGTTCACAAAGCACTGAAAAGCCTGCCCGTTGAGGAACCGGATAAAAACGGGAAGAATGTCGAAGTATTTCGTCCCGGTTTTCAATCAGGATCACAAATACTGAGATTTTCGGAAGTCTCCGTCGGCAGATACGTGCCTCCGTTAGAGGATAATAAAGACAGTGCCGTTTGTGAGCCGGAAACAGCCTCAGAAACTCAGTCTGAAATGACCAGTTCAGTGAATGAGCCGGGGACCGCTCCGGCTTCAGAGTCGCCAAAAACTAGTCAGGAGCCGCCGATGGAATCCTCCGGTACTTTGCCGGATGATAAGAATAATTCTTAATTTGGCAACTGACAGATAATCAGCAACCACAAGATAACCGGAAAGAATAAAGGAGTTAAATATGAGTAATGCGGCAAGAGTATGTGGAATTGATCTGGGAACAACTTTTTCAGCCATATCGTGGTATAACCCCGCAATGAATAAAGTTGACGCGATTGATTTAATTGATATAGCTGACGGAACAAAACTTTTACGTTCCGCGGTTTATTATCCTGGCGAAGGCGAAGAACCAGTCGTTGGCGATACCGCCTGGAATTGTGCTAAGTTATTCCCGGACAGAGTTATCACCGGGATCAAGCGTAATGTCGGGACCGACTTTACCACTCCGCCGATCGACGGCAAAGAATACAACCCGCAGGAAGTTCAGGCAGTGCTCCTGCAAGCATTGGCGAAGGAAGCAAGCAATTATTTCGGCGGCGAATTAACCGATGTCGTCATTACCGTTCCAGCCTGGTTTGGCGATACTGAACGAGCCGCGACCAAAGATGCCGGAGAAAAAGCGGGGTTGAATGTAATTGAACTGTTGCCGGAACCGCATGCGGCAGCTTTGGCTTACTCCATTGAACAAGCGGTGGATATTGTTGATAAATATTTATTGGTCTATGATCTGGGCGGAGGAACTTTTGACGTCACGATGATTCACGTCACAACAGAGGAAGACAGCGACGGAAAAGTCAAATTAAAAATCGATACCATTGCCAAAGATGGCTGTCGTGAACTTGGCGGACTGGATTGGGACAAAGCTTTAGCGGAGCTTGTGGCGGGGAAAGTCATGGAAGAGTTCGAGACCGATATAATGGAAGACCCGGTCAATGAAGTGACCCTGATGGACAACTGTGAAAAATCCAAACGTCATTTGTCCAGAACTAAAAACGTTGCCATTGTCGCCGACACCGCTAATCATCAGGTGAACGTCACCAGATCAGAGTTTGAGCAATGTACTGATGACCTGCTGCAAAGAACTGAAATGCTTTGCTCTAATGTCCTGGATGAAGCCGAAAAATCACACGGAATCACCAAGGACCAGGTCGTGGTAATGCTTACCGGCGGATCAAGTAAAATGCCAATGGTAAAAACCATGCTGGAAGGCATGATGGGGAAACCGGCAATATCTTATCATAATCCGGAACTGCTGGTAACGATGGGAGCAGCTTACTGGGCCTATATTCAAACTGAAAAACAGCCCGTCATTGTCAAATCAACTGATCCTGGAGGCGGAACAAAAGAAACGCCGGTTTACATCCCGGAAGAAGACGGTTTTAATGATATTTCGTTATATGGAATCGGAATTGAAGCGCTGAAGTCAGACGGCTCAGGAGAACGATATGTTGCCGAGGTTGTTCCTTCAGGTGCAAAAACCGGAGTGGACTTTTGTAAAATGTTCAAAACATCCAGAGAGGGGATGAGTAAAATTTCAATCCGCCTTTACTCATTTCAGGAATACCCCGCGGCAATGGATGAATGCACTTTCCTGCTTGAGGTCAATATCACCAATTTACCTGAAAACTTGCCCAGGGGAGAGCAAATAAAAGTCGCATTGCAGTATGACAAAAGCGGCATTCTCCAGGGAACCGCTGAATTGGTCAGGACCGGCGAGATGGTGGATATCATAATTGACAGGAGCAAATTCTAACAATATGCCAAACAATAATAACAATCAAGTAAACATCAGAGATCTGACGGCACAGGCCATCATTGAGCAATTTCGTGATGATTTGCAATTGCCGGTGTGCGATGACCAGGCTGCGATCGAGGCTAGTACCAAGAAGCAGTATCAGAAATATCACCGGGATGAAAACAGAGGCTCACCCTCGGAACAGGAACACGCAAAAACCTGGTTTAGAAATACATCAGCACTAAAAAAACAGGCCAGACGCTCCGGTTACCTGGATACGGTCTATCAGTTTTTTGCTCATTATGCCGACGGGATTATTCTGGTTCACATTGATAACGGTCAAAAGAGTTTTGACAAAGCGTTGGAAGATAATTTTAGAACCTACCTTATAAATAGTTGTCGAGTGGACAAATCACTTGAAGATCTCTGGCTGAAAAGATACATGACAGAACGGAAAATCGGTTTTGGCGGGAAACTCCCGTCAAAGATACCATCTCCGATCGAGAACTTCAAGGCTGTCAGCGGTGAAGTGTGTGTCACTTTGACTTGGGATAAAGTCAAAGAAAACTGTGAGAAGATTGAAATTATTAGAGAAGAACAGGCCAGGAGTGGTAAAGGGGCTTCCAGCCGAGCGAAAACAACTATTCCCGTCGGGGCAAAATCTTGCCGTCACGAGGATAAAGAAAGAATTCCGGGCAAGGAATTTAAATATACGATTTATTCTATATTAAATGGAGAACACGGGGCGGCGTCCACGGCTTATGCGGTCTTTATCGGTGATGTAAAAAAAGCCGTTGGTAAATATGATAAAGGTTCAGTGCTTCTCTCCTGGACACCTCCGGGTGATAGTGCCGTCGTCAAAATCTATCGAAGTAATAAGGCGTTCAAAAGCAATGACAAAGCTACTCCTGTGTTCAAGGGGTCAGAAGATGTATTTTATCCTGCTGACAAAACCTCATTCAAAGATGACAAAATACTGCCTGGAACCGACTATTATTACTTGATTGTCGTTGATTACGGCAACAAGATCATTTCAAACGGGATTCAATTAAAAATATCAATCCCAAAACCTAAAGAGGTAACTCAAGCATTTTGCAGTTATGAAAAAAGTTCGGTATCTCTCTCATGGACTTCCCCCGGAGATAACGGTGTTATCAAGATTTATCGAAGTAACAAGGCCTTTAAAAGCAATGACACAGCGGCACCTGTTTTCAGCGGTTCTGAAGAAATTTTTTACCCTGCCGATAAATCATCATTCCGGGATGCCAACATAACTGAGGGAAAGAGTTATTATTATTTGATTATCGTCGATTACGGCAGCAAAATAATCTCGAACGGGGTTCAGTTAAAAATTGACATCCCTAAACCTCCTGATGCCGTAAAAAGACTGTCCGTCCAATATAATTTTTCAGCCGATAACGATATCGTTACTTTGAACTGGGATAAGCTACCGGGAGACCAGACAATATTTTATGCGGTAGTCAGAAATCAAGGAAAAATTGCGCCTCTAAGTGTAAATGACGGCGAAGTGATCTATCAGGGTAAACTTGATAAGTATCAGGACCGGCAGGTTTTGTCCGGGTGTCGCTACTCTTATTCAGTTTTTGCCTGCAAAGGAGAAATGTACAGCCGGGTCCCCGCTTCGGCGGGACCGATTGATATTATTTCTGAAGTCACAGACCTCAAAGCAGTCTCGGCTGACGGGACTATTGAATTGGCCTGGACGACGCCAAAGAACGTCACTGGCATAATCGTCCGGCGGAGCACACAGTATTTTCCGGATAATTACAATGATGGAGCCGGTGTCAGAGCTCTTAATCTCAGCAACGCAAAGGATGAAAACTTATCTAACGGGCAACAGTATTTTTATCGGATTATTTGCGTATACAGGCCGGATGAGTCAACTGAAGTATATTCTGACGGGGTAACAATATCCGCAACCCCGGATCAGGAACCCGAGTTGCTTGACAGCTATCTGTTGAAAGTCAAAGACGGGGCTGTTGTAATGTCCTGGAAGGCGCCGTCTTACAGTAACGCCGTTATCATTAAGACACGTATTGCTTTCCAAAACACAGCAGGAGATTTGTGGGACATCAATGACTTATCCCAATTTAATGATCGAATTCCGGTAACCGGGAATAACCAGGCCGTTGACCTTACGCCGGATATTGACATCCCTTACTACAGTTTGATTTCCATGGCAGGTCAATATGCCCGCTATTGCGGAACATTGTTCGGAACATTTGTTCCGGATGTCAAAGATCTTGAATTGTCCCGTTCCCGTGACGGAGTTATTCTGCGTTGGACCTGGCCCAAAGATTGCAACGCGGTCCAGATTCTCAAGAAATATGATGACTACCCCGGCGACGTCACTGATGAAACTTCCACTAAGATCCTGGTCAGCCGGAATGATTATATCGATTATGGAGATAAATATCTGGATTCCATTAAGCATTCCACCGGACACATATATTACCGGATCTTTACCCAGGTGCATTCAAAAAATGAGGTTTTATTCTCAGCCGGCACTTCTTTGGGCTGTTATCATGATATCCATATTACTCCTTGGATGTATTTAAAGTATCATTTTGTCTTTTCAAATAAACAAACCAATTTTAAAGGGAAATTAAAATTACATTGGTCTCTCAAAAATAAGTTCGAAAATTTTGCCGGGTTCTGCCTGGTCGCCAATCGCAGTGAGGTTCCTTCATCTCCCGAAGACGGAGTGGAGCTGCTTCGTTGGACGCCGCAGGATGGAAACCTCATGAGTGACAACGAAGCGATTATTGACCTGGAAAATATCCGCCGGGAACGCTGGCCCCATTTTTTATATAAAGTTTTTCTGCTTGACTCGAGCCAAAGCCGCCATGTTATTATTGTTCACCCCAATTATACAGTTTCCATTTCTGACAAAGGCAATATTTCAATAGAAAAACTCAAATCTTTGAAGCGGCATTATACCGGTAAAATCCCGAAAACAATAATATGTCCGGAGTGTTTTCAGGAATTCCCACTGAGCGAGATGCTTTATACTTCGGAAGTCACGGGTGAAATTAAAGCACTGAAATATAATTTTCTTGACAAATTGCGAAGGAAACGCCCCAAAGCCCCTCTTGACAGCGAGGGCCGGACAATGCTCCAGAAATTATGTCCGGGCCAACGACATGAACTGCCGTATACCGCAGGAACTCAGGACAACCTCATTATTGGCCTGGTCGGGGCTTCGGCCAGTGGTAAATCACACTATATTTGTTCTCTGATCAACCGCTTTGAAAAACAAACCGGCATGGATTTTAATGTCGCAATCGTTCCAGTGACGGCCGGAACCCAGGCACGATATAAAAAAGAATTTTATGATCCGTTGTTTATGAATAAATCTGAACTGGAAAAAACCCTTGGCGAAAAACTTCCATTGATATATAATTTGACGTTTAGCGGTGAATTGTGGGGGGAACGACGCCCGCGTTCGATCACTTTAGCCCTGTATGATACTGCGGGCGACCATTTTAACGACCCTAATACAGTTGCTCAAATGGTAAAATATCTTGGAAAAGCCTCAGGCGTAGTATTTCTGGTCGATCCTTTACAGTCCGAGCCGGTATATGAGACTTTGCCGGAAGAAATAAAGAAAAAAATTGTCAGCAGCCAGGTTCCCCCTAACTATATTTTCTCCAATGTTCTTCGCGTTATGGAAGCGGAATCAGATGGGAATCTCTCCCGGATTCCAGTTGCCGTGACCCTGAGTAAATGCGATGTCCTTGAAGACCTGCAGTATTTCAATTCCAATTCACTTTGGTCAAGTGACAGTCGGCACATCGGGTTTTACGACCGGGAGTTACACGACGATATGACGGCACTGATTACTGAATGTATGAGAAAATGGTGTCCGGAAGCGTATCAGACCGTGGAAAGAAATTTTCCCAGACATGCTTTTTTCGGCGTTTCCGCCACGGGGTGCTGCTCTAATGCTTCAAATAAATATAAATATGTGTCCCCTCATCGTGTAGAAGAACCGTTTTTATGGATTTTATCCGAACTGGGGGTAATTCCTTCAAGATAAATATTGACATTATAATAGTATGAGTTTTGCACGCAAACAGGAGAAGTATTATGCAGATTGAACAATTAATTATAGCGGACAGACTCGCCGGAACGGGGATTAACGAAAATGGCGGCAGAGGTTATCAGCCCGCGGCTAAATCAGCCGGGTTAGACAAAGACTGTATCAACTTTTTAAGTACTTTCTGTCCGCATTACGGGCAAGCGGTAAAGATAATTGACTCCGCTTGCAATGATGCAATTTCCTGGGCTCAAAAAGAGGGGGAAAAACCTGAGGAGCAGCGCTCCAAACAAATTCCGGATTATATTGCGAATAATTTTCCGGTCTCATGGAACTACACGCCTTTGCCTGACAATTTATTTGCTATTTCCAGGATTTGTTACGCTTTTTCCTGTGAAAACCGGCCGGGAAGTTTTATCGCCCACTCCATAGTGTGCCATCCGGAAATGCTGGCTCCCGTGGGATTCAACCCGCTGGCTCTGACTCATGCCGATATTTTTTGGAAACATGATCAGCCTGAGGTAATTCAATTACCGGCGCTGGAAAAATTTTCTCCTCGAAAGAATATTGACGGCACATTTGATATTTTGACAAAACCTCCCATTAAAGATAAGCTCATAAACATTATCTCCGCCCTTGCCTCGGAATACCCCGTAACCAGGCCTGTCGTTCTATGTCTTCCTGACTGGAAATCAGCAAATGAGATCTGTGAAGCCCTTCTTGACACTTTGCCGCCGACCCGCAGATGTCGAACCGGGGTTTCTACTTTTGAGTCGGATTTCAAGTGGAAACCGGGGAGTGCGGGGGATCGGAAATCCCTGCATGACTTAATAATTCTCGGAACAAATGAAAATCAGCAGTCTTCGATAAAGGCTTTTGACTATCAACAAAATGAATACAGCATTTTTAATTTCGTGGATAATAAGTTCAGCGAGTTGCCGGAGGCATGTTCTTATGCCGCTTTTGCCGCAAAATGCGTCCTGAACAACGACTATCACGGATTGCAAAAATTTCAAAATTTTTGTGAAGAGCTTGACTTTGGCTCCAGGCCGGAAGTAATTGACGCACTGGTCGCAGTCGAAAAAATTCTTAATCCCCAGGCAACTCCCGATGAATTATGTCAGTGTGTAAAAATTCTCCAGGAAAAGTGTGACACCCCGAAACAGATTAGCTATATCATTAATTTATCGTTACCATTTATCAAAAGTTTTTTTGAAAATAATAAGCATGAGGAAATTGCAAGGCTGGCCTCTGAATCCGATAATTTGTACGATCGAATGCCAGAAAACGACTTGGGGCTGGTAAATGACTTTATATCTGAAGCAAAAAAACTTATTGAAACGGCGATTGCTCAAGGGAAATGGCGATTGTCGGGTGCGGTTGCCCAATGCTTCGCAAAACAATACAAGGAAATTATGTTTGAAGCCTTATGCAGATGCATTGCATCCAGTGAGCTTGCGGTTGCATGTTCTCCGGATAACGGCGATATTGACAAAATGGCTGAAGTGACTAAGTTTGCTTGTCTTCATCTGGACCAAAACAATGACCATAAAATATCAAAGTGTGACCTCCTGGTATCGATGTTCAAGGCAACCAAAAAAGCCAGGTGTACTGAATCATACTGGAAACTGGTTGCTCCGGACGTGGTGATCCCTTTCCTGCAGGACAACTTCAATGCAGCGGGGGAACTGGTTAATGAGCTTTTATCAATCTGCCGGGATGAACATATAGCTGACGCTTGCGTCTGGATAAAGTTTCTCAAAATCAGTCATTCAGCCTTAGATACAAAACAACTGGTTGACGACTGTATCGAAATAGTTAATGAAGGGACTGGTTGCTCTGAATGTGCGAACGTGATAGTCCAATTACCGGAACTATTGCAAAAAAACATATCCCAGGAAGCGGAACTGGCTTTAGCCCTGGGGCAAATAGCTAATCCGGCAAGCCAGTATCCAGAATTTGATTTATTATTTGAACAATACCAGATGATATTAAAAAAACTTCCTCCTGAATCTATGCATAAAATCCGCAAGGAATTGATTGACCGGCAATGCTTTGAAGTCGTGAGCCGGGAAATAATTAAAGATATGGAACCCTGGAGCCTGGCGAAAAAAGAATGTCTTTTGAGCTGGAAAGAAAGCATTCTTGATAATAATGCCAGGATTCTCGAAAAAATATACGGCGAACTGGCGGCACAAATCTATAAAGGCAATGTCGCGGCAATAGAGTTGGCCGAATGTATTGTTCCGGATGAATTAAGCTCAAAAGAAATATCCGG
Source organism: Victivallales bacterium (assembly GCA_963678305.2). GTDB lineage: Bacteria > Verrucomicrobiota > Lentisphaeria > Victivallales > Victivallaceae. Next base: position 228,649 of record CAXXVV010000013.1, on the reverse strand, counting down.
TCAACTGACCAAACTGCTGCAAGAAGTTGCATTGCATCTAACTCTGGCGCCTCTTAGTCGGAAATGGTTGTCAATTTTTGATAAGTTGCAACAAGCGTCATCATTTAGCGATAATGTTAAAAACAGAATTGAAATAATGCAATTTATGACTAAAGTTAATGATGAGGCCAAACAACAGGAATGGAACATCACAAAATTCCCCTTATCGGGATCATCGTGGAAGAAACTGCGAAACTTCCCTCCCCAGGAGAAAAATAAGGCAGTCAGATGGTGTCAAAGTTTATTGAATGGATGTGGAATTCAAAATCCGGAAGCTGCACGGCATTTTATAAATATTTTGGACTGCGCAGGCATTGACTCTTCTCAAGAGATCGCGTCACTTATTATTGAATTGACAAATTCACGCGATCTGGTTACGACAGTTCAGGTTATATCCGCTTTTTACGATATTGAATACAGTGAAAACAGTGAAGCCCTGAATATAGTCAAGGCGGTTATTTTAAAATGTGATGATAGAATCGCTTCCGCGTTCAAGCAGCATCTGAAACTCAGGTTTGGCCATGAAAATGAAAATTCCAGGAAAAAATTCGAGCGAATATTTCCTGCGCCTGCTAAGTTGCCCGCAAGCCGGGAAAATCCTGAGATACCTCGTAGAGACAAATCGATATTTACAACATTGCTCAATATATTCTCAAAAAAATAATGTCAAGAAATCCGGAGTCCCAAGTAACGTTGATATTAAGAAGTTTTGAGACGATAGTGACTTTTTTTGAATGTTGAGAGATTTAACCTGAAGCACTGCAGGGATGACTGTAATATGAAACAAACATTTATCGACTTGGCTTATACTCAGGTTTATCAGGATTTCAAAACAATTTTTGCTCAATTGAAGCAACATAAGCAAAACAGTCAAAGACGCACAAGCAATTTTCCGGTTTACTTTGTTGCGCGTGGCATAGGGTTTGCTTTGCTGCGCGGGATTTATCAATCGATTATTGTTGTACTGAAAGTGGGTGTGTTGATCCCTTTTGCTGTTCAAGTTGCAATATCCGGAATGATCCGGCGGATTCGCGGAATTTATTATGTTTGCTCCAGTTGCACTTATTCCTACTGCGGCGAGCCGAAATATAGATGCCCGGAATGCGGCGTGGCAAATCATTTGTTATGGCCGAATTTATATGGTCTTTTCCACCATAAATGCGTCAACTGTGATAATATGTTGCCAACCCTGGATAGTTTAGGGAAAAATACGCTGGAAAAATGTTGTAGAGAATGTGAATGGCCGTTAAGCCGGAAGAACGGCAAGATTCCGGTGTACCAAATCTGGATTGCCGGAACTATAATGAGTGGGCAAACCAATTATCTCTTGATGTCGGTGCGTCAGATACTGGAGGGGCAAAGCGGGATTCAGGGTAAATTTGAATATCCGGATGACTATAAGTACCCTGAATTGAAGGTGCTTGACGGCAGGGTTCCGGCGGATAAATCATGCAGCATTTCAACGTTTTTGCTGCATAGCGAAATTATGGATTCGGAAAATTTACTCATGCTGCATAGCGCCCCGGGAGAGTATTTTGGGAATATGCATTACATAAGGAGCATGCGTAGTTTCGACAATCTGGAAGGCTTGGTCCTGATAGTTGATCCTGAATGCTTTTTTACCGGCCCCGATACATGTATGAGGCAGAATCAGGAATGTTTTAATCTGGTGGCAAATAACGTAATGACCCGGATAATGGAGGAAAGGCATCAAGTCCGTAAAAAAATTCCCATACGGGTGGCAGTGGTTATTTCAAAGGCTGATATCGATTGGGTCACAAGTCAGATTGGAGATGTCCGGGAAAAAGCTATTCAAAGTGAAACCTGTCGCCAGGCGCTTGTAAATTGGGGCTGCGGAAATATAATCGAGGCATATGAACTCAACTTTGAGCATGTGCAATATTTTGCCTGTTCCCGCGTTGGGGCGGGCCTTTTGTTATGAAAATAATGATAATACGCCATTCCGCGGTTATGGGGTACTGGAACCATTGAAATGGATTTTAACAAAAAACAAGCGAAGTAAAACAACTACTAACCTGAAAAAAACCTTTTCAGAATTTATTCTCCGGCGAAACGGCAACTCGAAAATCTCTCCGTGCACACCGTGTTCCCCGTGATGAAATTTTATATTTTGTATTTGTCTAAAAAATGGAAAAAAAGGAATAAACAATGGGTTTAAGAGAGTTCATGATAAACTTATTCCGGCCGGGGTGGAAACACCCCGATCCGCAAGAGCGGATCAGGTCGGTAAGTCGCATGAGCTCGAATATCGTGCTGATGGATGTCTATGAGCATGATGAGGACGCAACTGTCCGCGCTGCTGTGGTATCTCGACTTAAAGATCAGGAACTGTTGACCAATATAGCTGAAAACGATAAAGATTATATTGTCCGTAAAGCTGCGTACCTGAGCATGTCCAAAAACGATTTGATCAAATTAACCAATCAAGCTTATATCGCCGATGTCGCGAAAAACGACAAGGATTGTGCAGTCCGCTACGCCGCTGTGAGAAAATTGACTGACCAGACCGTACTCGTCGATATCGCGAAAAATGACAAGGAGCGGCGCGTCCGCTACGACGCCGTGAGAAAATTGACTGACCAGACCGTACTCGTCGATATCGCGAAAAATGACGAAGATTCAAGTATGCGCGAAGCCGCCTTTGCTGTTCTTGGTTGGGATTTAGCTCCGGTCGAAGATGCCCTTTATGCGTCATTGACCGGCCTGGCGTCCGGCAGTGATACCGCACAGGAACTCCAGAAGCAATGTGTGCTTAATACCGGTCTGCCTCTGGAGGCGGAAACGAAACAGGCAGGCATAAAACTGCGTCTGGTTCCGCCGGGAACGTTTATGATGGGCAGTCCGGTCGGCGAGAATGGGCGAGACGATGATGAAACGCTACATCAAGTCACGTTGACGCAACCGTTTTACTGTGGAAAGTTTGCAGTAACGCAGAGACAGTGGAAACGGGTCATGGGCAATAATCCCAGTAAATTCACGCGTGTCGGGGAAGATGCGCCGGTCGAGCAGGTAAGCTGGAAAGACTGTAAAGATTTTTTGCAGAAGCTATGTAAACTTGAAGGAGTGCCGCAAGGCACGTATCGCTTATTAACCGAGGCGGAATGGGAGTATGCGTGCCGGGCGGGAACCAGTACGGCCTTCTGCTATGGCGACAGCTTGAATTCGAGCCAGGCAAATTTTAATGGATACTTGCCATATAATGCCTCAAAAGGCATTTGGCGGGAAAAGACAACAGCGGCAGGAAGTTTCAAGCCTAATGCGTTTGGCCTATATGACATGCACGGCAATGTCCGGGAGTGGTGCAATGACTGGTATGGCAGCTTGTCAAGCAGTATTGAAACGGATCCCGTGGGTACGTCATCAGGCTTGCACCGGGCGAACCGTGGTGGGTACTGGCGCAGCCGCGCCAGGTTCTGCCGTTCCGCTGATCGCTTCTGGGACTGGCCGTCCTACCGCGACTACTCCCTGGGCATCCGCCTTGCGAGGATAACTCCTGTGAATAAGTGAACGGTAGTGAACCATAAGAAGCGGAGCCTTCTCCCGGCGGTAGCCGAACAGGAGAAAAGGCGGAGCTTAAAGGGGATCATAAGGGGAAACCCCTTATCATGTATACCGCGAAAGCGGTCGATTATAAAGGTTGAAAGCCGAATGTGAAGCGTTAATTTTAACCACGGACAATGAAATCAGCGTTAACATTGCGCATGGCAAATAGATGGAAAATTGTCAAGTTATACTTTATTTTCCCGGTTCAAGAATTGCTCCGATTTCATCGCGGTCCAAGCGATTTTTCTCCAACAGTGCGAAGACTAAGCTATTCATCTGATCTTTTGATTTTTCAAGGATGTTGACAACTTCAGTCAGTTCTCTTTTCATAATTTCCGATATGTGGCGGTTAATATCAGCGGCCATCGGCCCCATGGTCGCCTCTTCGGTTGATAAAGAAACCATACCGATTTGTTCGTCCATACCATAGTTGCAAATCATAGCCCGGGCAATTCCGGCGGCGTTTTGGAGGTCGCTGGATGCTCCGTTCGAGATGCCGGCATTATTTCCGTAAAAAACTATTTCCGCAGCGCGGCCGCCAAGTGCGGTCCGGATGTTGTTAATTAATTGTTCCCTGGTTTTAATCGGAGCTGAAATATCATCTTCAGAGTGCGCCATATAACCGCCGTGATTTCCACGGGAGACAATTGTCAGGTAGGCGGGGATGCTCCCGGCATGCCAACTCATGCACGCATGCCCGGCTTCATGGCGCGCAACCCGTTCAAGATAATGCGTTCCCCAACATTTTTCTTCGCCATGGCAGGTGATTTCAAAAGCATCCTCAAGCAGTTTATCAGTCATAGGGGTAGATTTTTTGGTTGAATTGCGCGCCGCCAGTTCAATAACCGCTTCCAAATCAGCCAGACTCATGCCGGTTGAACGACTCGCCAGCAGTTCAATCATCTTACCGGAGATCCCGGATTCCCCGCGACGGTCAAAAATTGCCGTCAGATATTTTAAACGTGCTGCTTTATCAGGCAACCCTACCAGGATTTTCCGGTCAAAACGGCGGGACAGCGCCGCATCGATCCGGCCGATTCCGCGTTTTTTGCTTTCCACCTCAAAGTTCGTAGCGGCAAGAACAAAGACCGGACGTTTATGGTTCGTGTCAAAACCATCCATCTCCGTCAGTAGAGCATTGAGAGCCATTTCTTCGCCATGACGGGAATTACTTTCCCCTCTGGCCCGGCCGATCGCATCAATTTCATCAATGAAAACAATCGCCGGGGCATAGCGCCTTGCTCGCTGAAAAAGTGTCCTGACCGCTTCGGAGCCGCTGCCTTGCCATTTGGTGACAAATGAACTTGCTGAAGCGGATATAAACGCTACGTCCGACTCTCCCGCCATCGCTCTGGCCAGCATCGTTTTGCCGGTTCCAGGCGGCCCGTGCAGTAATATGCCTTTGGGAGGATTTAGTCCCTGGGCGGTAAACTTTTTGGGATTCTTCAAATAATCAATGAAAAAGATCAGTTCGTCCTTAGCGTCATCAGCGCCGATTATATCGGAAAACCTGGTTTTCGGCTTCTCCACTTCATCAAGGACTTCATTGCTGTCATCCGCGAAAAGAGCCCGGTGCAGCGCAAATTCACGCATCCGGATCGTGACTGTTCTCTGTTCCTTATCCAGCTTGGGAGCCGTTTCAAAAAACAGGACATTGTGTCCTGTGGCAAGCTCCGCCGCCATCGACTCCAGATAGAGCCGCTGACATTCATTATTGAGTTGTTCATCAAATACCGACATCGAATCCAGCGGCATCGTCATTTTTCCGCGTACTCCGGAACGAATAAACGCCATTTCCAGTTCTTCATCAATTTCAAACTCGGTCGACTCCAGTAGATATACCGGTATTTCCGGCAGTCGTTTGTGTAAATGACGGAAAAAGTTTCTGGTCAACTTGAGATCGGAAGCGCCAATTGGAAAATAATCAAAACCATGTATTGTATTATCCTGATTACAAGTTTTCAAAATATCAGGTGTATTCACTTGCAAAAGAACAAGCCTTATTTCATGTTCTCCAAGCAGTTTGAATGCCTGTTCCGGATTATCCGCGTTATGCCAGATGTAGCCGGGCATTTTTTGCCGGCATAGTTCGGCATCCCGGGCAGAGCCGAAAAACAGGACTTCAGACCTCCCTCCGCAATGGAATAAATTTTGGATATTTTCAGGCAGATTGCTATTGTCGACCTCAAAGCGGATTGCGTTGACTTTTGATATCGTATTTTCAAATGAATCATTATTAAACAATCTGCATAGTTTGAATATTTCATTTTTAAAGAATTTTTCAGATTGCGCGCGCAAGGTCCTGGCATCAACATGACCGCCTTCCGCATAAAGCAGGATCGCGGACAGCAAGTCATCACAGGTTACATCAATATCATATTGCTGTTTGAATAAATCCGCATTTCTTGTAAACTCCGCCTTGCTGATGCTTTCCAGATCATGCGCCATTAAATGGTTGAACATAATCGGCCAGCCGGTTGCAAGTCTTGAACATATTGCCGGCGGGAAGAAAGGGCGGCCGTATTTTTCATCAATATCGGTTTCAAGGGCATTCAAAATCGTTTTACGGGGGATTCCCGCATTATTTTTCCTGTTGTCATCGATATAGAGTTGTTTGCCGGCGTTAGTGGTGAAAATTACGATGGTATCACGGAACGACACATTTTCCTCGGTAAATTTATCTTGCAAAACCCCGGCATCAAGGATTTGCAAAAAAAGATTGATGCTGTTGATATGGGCTTTTTCAATTTCATCAAAAAGCAATATGCAGTTGGGATTTTCTTTAACGTAACCGGTTAACAATCCCTCTTTGGCATCTTTATAGCTTTTGGCAAAGCCAACCAGGTCCATGTGCTGTTGATGATCAGAGTAACTCGTCATGTCGAAACGCTTAAACGGCACAGATAAATTTTTCGCGGCTTGTTCGGCCAAATATGTTTTACCAACTCCGGGCGGACCGGCAAAGACGAATATCGCTTTAGGGCTGATGCGATGCATATCCGCATGTGACAATAATCCGGCATTAAAGATCCCTTCAGAAAAAGCGTGGACAGCATGATCCTGACCAAAGACACTTCCCAACAGACAATGCCGCATCCTCCGAACATCAGCGGTAAGCTCAGCGATATACTCTTTTCCCGGTAACTCTTCAGGCGTTTTTTCATGTTTATCAGGTTGTGTTGCGGATGTGGCTGCCTGCCCTAATTTACATATGTCGGCAATTATGGGATGGGGCCTTGCGAGTATTTGGGTCAAAACATCATCCGCCGAAATTTTCTTCTTTGCTTTGTTTTCTGCTTTTTGTCCCGCATATAACAGTATTTTAGCTAGGGGATTTGTTTTTTCATTTTCTAATGTGGAACTCAGTTCCGAGGCTATCCGGCGAATGATAAACCTGGCTGAATTAGTTTCTATTCTGTGCTTGACAAAAATTTCCTGGACCGCCATTATTTCAGATTTATCCGAATAAGGGTCGTCGTAGGGCTTTTCCGCCAGCTTTAGCAGGCCCAGGAAAACATGGACCGGGTGTATTTCCCGGCATCTCCCCATCAATGCTTCATCCGCGGCACGGGTCATTACAAATTTCATCATTTGACTTAATTCCAGCATGTTTTCCGACTCCTGTTTCTTTTTGATTTATACAAAATGCCTGCTTTACCATTGCCTCCGGTCTAACATTTCCGACAATATCCAGGCCGTAAAAGGTACAAAAATCATGCTCGGTCCGCTCGCGATTCTCATGAATGATTCCGGAGGCTCTTTGTCCCGTAATCATAACTATCAAAAATTATTGCCTGCTGAAGAACGCGGTCTTCCATCTTTTGCTTGACGCACTGTAAAACAATATTCCAGATTGGTGCTGATGATCCCGTAATTTCAATTCCGGCATCGTTATTATTGCAATGATCTTCTATATCCTATATACGCATCGAAACGACGATATCTGCATTAAAATCTATCAACAATTAAATCTTGCGTGATATTGGATTATATCGAAATCTCCAGTTTACCGACAGCGCATGCAGTTTTCCCTGATTGTCAAGGATATAAAGGAATAATCCGGTTTGTGAAAAGAACAAACGAACCGGTGCCGCTCCCAGCGGAAAAGTATAATGTTTACCGGTTCCGTCTTTTAAATTGATAAAGATTATATCGCCATTGATGCATCCGGCGACAAAGATCGGGGCGTCCGGGGCGATAACTCCGGCAACAACTTCCGTTTCGAGTGGAATCCGTTGTCGCGGTTCTGTAACGCCCGGCGTCCAGACACGCAGGACATTATCCGCATGAGCGGAGATAATCATAGTTCCGGCCGCATCAATGAAAATATTTCTAACCCCAATCGGAGCATGCGGAATAAGCTCGTTATCAGTGCACAAATATCCCTCTTTATTGGAGATTGAACTGCGGAACAGACAATTTTTACTTTCCCCCGCGTAATAAAATGTATCAGAACCCGGGATAAACGCCAACGCGGATAATTTGTCCCGCAAATGGAATGAGACAACTTTCGTTTGCAGGTCAATGTCCCAGACGATTATTTCATCCTGACCGGAAAACGCCATAATATATTCGTCATTTCCACTGATCATCAACTTATCAGCGTGAACCGGAATTGTTTTGGCTATTTTCAGATTATGCATGTCAAATATACTGATTTCATTACTTCCTCCCAGGAACAACCGCTTGTGCAATGAAGAATGTACCGCAACTGAAACCGGGGCGGGAAGATCAAGGATAGGTAACGTATCAGCCGTAAATGCCTCAGTGATAAAAATCTTACGGGTTGAGACGCCAAGCAGGACTCCACTCAAATGAGAAGTGGAGAGGAATAAAGTATCATAATCGCCCGGCATTTTCGAGCAGAATGCCGTTTTGATGGAATGAACAGATATCTTATCCGTCTTTTCATTTACTTTTCTAAGGTATTTGAAAAAAAGAGAAGGCAGCATCAGCGGGGATTCATAAATCTTGTATCCAAACATTATGGCTGATTCGTATTGGTTGTATTTTAACGCGTTTCCCATTTTGTCGACAAGTTCAGCAAGCTCAAGGTTCAGTTTCTGAAGGTCATCGGGCAGATATGGAATACTGTGAAGCAGTTCAACCCTGGGGCCGGTTTTCAGGGAAGATAGAATAATTTCTTTGCCGCCTGCCCAAACCGCCAGGTGTCCACAGGCAAAGCCAGCCTCAGAAGTGGGTTGTTCAAGGGATAAATTACGCAGACAACGATTTTGATGCATGTCATAGAGCTGGAGATTATGGCCGTTTTGTTCCGATACCAGTAATAATTCTTCAAATACATCCAGTGAACGGATGGTTTTACGACTTTTTATCCGGGGCGCAGTTTCCTTGCCGTCAGAAATATGGTGAAATGAAATATAACCGGAACTTGTTCCCGCCGCCAATTGCTCATCATTGACAAAAACCAATGTCAGAGCATTGGATTTCAGTTTGAAATGGCTTTTAAGTTCACCTGCTTCAAGACTCCAGACTGCAATATTTTTATCTTCATCGGCCACCGCCAACCGTTTAGAGTCACGGGAAAAAGTTGCAGCTGATACCGGTTTGTCAAACTCTGCAAGCAATACCTCCTGGCACTGCCCGCTCCTGCGATTAATTTTCCACAGAAAGACTTTTCCGTCATAACCTCCGGTCAGCAAATAGGAACCGTCCAAAGATGCGGAAAGGGTGGAGATCCCGTCGCTGGAATGGCTTTGAATATCGGCTATTTTCCTGCCGTCTTTCAAACTTATCAGACTGACGCTGGAATTATTCCCTGATAAAGCGGCCCATTCAGAGCTGCATGCCATATCTTTAATGGGGAAATCATTGTCCGGATATTGGAAAATCAGGCGGCCGTTCCCAAGTTGCCATAATGCGAGATTGTGCATATTATCCAAAGCGATCACATACTGTCCTCCCGGAACAACCTTGAATATGACCGGCGCGGCCTGGCGACCTGATATTTTCCGGAAAAACGTTTCTTTCCGGTTATCCTGAATCCAGTTCCGGTATAATTGGGCGGTGGTTTTGTACCTGGCATTCTTCTGCATTGTCGACATGTGATTATCGGCAGTGGTATAATCCCCTCTTTCAAGTTCAATGGCGCCGCACAGAAACTTGCGGTACGACTCGTCAATCATTTTTATGCCTGCGATGCGTTGAATTGATTTTTCCAGATCGGCATCTGACATTTTTCCCCTTCGCCAATTTATCAGGCCATTGTTAAAAACTGCTTCAGGGTGATTGGGCGATACAGAAAGAGCCTTAGTCAGTTTTTCAGCAGCGGCATCGCTGGAACCAAGTTCAAGCAAGCTCAAGCATTGATTGTTCAATACTGACGCGGGCATCTCCAAAGCCCCCGGTTCGGGGCGCGAAAATGGCTGTTTCAGGGTGTCGCGATAAATTTCTTTGAGCCGGTCTATGATTATGGAAAAATCATGTATACGGTCCGCCGCATCGTACTCCAGACATTCCTTTAAAAGGGGAATCATTCCCGCCGGCATGTTTGTTCTGAGACGGTTATTTTCGGGAGAGACATACTCCGCAAATAATGAGTTCACAACCGAACCGGAAGGCCAAAGAATCTGACCGGCAAACATATGAAGCACCGACACCGCCCAACTGTAAATATCCGTACGTCTGGTAAGCATTTCCGTACCACCTCCCTGTTCAGGAGAACAATACATACGGGAGTAACCGCCAAAAGCCGCAAGAATGGTATTTTGATCATCATCAACCGAAGTGGCAATTTTTTCCTGCGGGGTGCTGGTTTTAGCTCGAATCAGGCCAAAATCAGAGACCCGGACAATACCATTCCGGGTCAGCAGGACATTTGAGGGCTTAACGTCCTGATGAACCATTCCACACGAATGTGCGTGATGCAGTCCGCAGGCAAATTGAATTGCCAGGTCCAATATCCTGTCAACTACCTCATTTTCAGCGCCCTGATACAACGCTTCCGTCTTAATCCAGTCGTGCAGGGTTCCGCCATCTACATATTCAGCAAAAACACATGGTACCCCGCTTATTTTTTCAACATAGCAGCAGGATGTAATATTCGGGTGCATCCCCAGTTCAATCCAGGACAGGCACTCATTCAGGAAAGAGTCTATCATCAACGTGTTGTCAAGATGTTTTTTCAGCAGCCGCTTTACCGCCAGATCCATGTTCCAATCAAGGTGCCGGATCTGCCATACACTCGCAAATCCGCCTTCTCCGAGATATTTTTTCACGCGGTATTTTTCACACAAAACCATCCCGACATCCCATTCCAGCGGGGCATTAAAACGCAAGTCTGAAAAAATACTGCTGTCTGCTGAATCAGTTTTCATCTTTTTTTATAAAATATTCAATTAATTATGTTTTATGAGGGAAATATCCCCAGTCACGTAATTCATCGTCCGACAGAAACGTGCAATTGAACTCTTCGATCATCCGCAAAAAACTGATATTGAAAGTATATACCAGATTCATACTGGCAGCAACTTCCAGAAATCGCTCAAAACCATGCCCTCGACAAAGAATACATCCCAGATATCCAGCCATTTCACTCCTAAGTATCTTGTCGACTTCAGCAAATTGAGAATCACTTGAAATTGCGTGTACGCCTACCACATAGCAGTTGTTAAAGCCGTTTTTCATTATTTCTTCCAATATTTCCGGGGCATTCTCCGCTCCGGGAATTTGCAGCATCCCATCCGGCAGACAATCCCCGTCCATGACAAAACGGCACTCCGAATCCAATTCAGGATGTGTTCCAATTGCCGGGAGCAAATGTTTGAAGACATATTTTTCATATAACCCGTCGCCGGCATTCGAGATAGCGGGAATATTGAACCAGAACCAGGCCGTGTCATTTTTTGACTTAGCTTTGGCTTCATTGTCGTCATCAAAATCCTGGAAGCTGAATTTGCCGCACAGATGCATTAATACCTCTCCTGATAAAGTCTGTTTCCTGAATATGATCTAAAGTACCGCTTTGATGCATAAAACGCAAATAACAATTTTAAAGTATTAGTGTCTTTGTTTGAAACTTCTATCATAAGATCGTTTATAAAATCAGACTTTTTAACTTTTTGTTTACCAAGATGTTGATGTTTAAATCCACGTTATTTTTTTGATAGAACCTAAGATTTTAAACCTTAAGCTTTAAGCTTTCAACTACAGTCATCCCATTAGAGGAATGGCTGGGAATTACATTTAAAAAGTCCTTTAACGGCGGGCTATGTCAAGCCTGGCTTGGATGAATCCCGGAAACCCGTCGTCAGACCTCTATCATGTCAAAATAGTACTCGTTGGGTTTCATCCGAGATGACCATTAAAATAAGAAACTGATTTTTTTCCGGATATTCCATCTCAGTCACTTTTACGGTTGTTTCAGCTAATCCCAAATGCTTTACCTTTTCCTCCATATTCATGGTAAATTCACTGAATTTGGTTTCCGGGATGCAGGCCGCAGCGGTATTAAGAATCTTTTGCGTGTTGATCTTAGTGCTCCCCACTTCCTTCATTCGCTCATATTTCCGGTGTGTTACCGGGCAGTTGATACTTAAAACTTCTGATGGCTTTTGAGCGTCTCCGGTTACTTTCAAAATGGCGGATATCAGCTTTTCCGGCTTGTTGAAAAAAGCTGCGGCATGCTCATTGTCCGGATATATGAATAACATTGAGACTATCATTTTTCTTCCCCGTTTTCCTATTTTAATTCAAATTCCTATCAACGTCAATAACGATAACGCTGATATTATCTTTACCCCCACGTCCGTTTGCCTTCGCTACCAACATCTGACAGATATCCTCCGGAGCGCAGTCGGATTTTAACGATTCGGCAATTTCCTGATCCGAGACCATACCGGACAGACCGTCACTGCACAATAATATTCGATCATCCGGTTCAACCGGTTCAATATGAATATCCGGTAACGCCGGAGGAGGCATACCGATATATCTGGTAAGCTGTCCCCGGGCAGGATGTCCAATCGCTTCACTCAAAGTAATTTCTCCTGAACTAAGCAGGATATTGACAACCGTATGATCTTCGGTTATTTGCTGCAAGCTTTGGTTGGCGCGAAGAAGATATACCCGGCTGTCCCCGATATTTGTGATAATCATGGAATTTCCGACAAACCAGACAGAGGATAATGTTGTTCCGTAGACTAGACCGAAGCCTTTGTTTCCTTTGGCCGATATTGCATCACTGACATTCTTCAGTTGCTTGAGAAATAAATTTCCGATAGTTGCAGGCGAGGCGTTTTGCGGCAGGCCCAGTTGAATCCTTTCAATCACATAAGGCATAATACGGGCAACCGCTTGAGCCGTTTCCCCGCCGGCCAGGCCTCCTCCCATCCCATCGGCAACCGCGAAAAAGTATTTCTCCGGGAGGAATATCACCGCATCCTCGTTTTCAGCTCGGACTTTTCCTCTGTGTGTTTTAGAAAATGCGATCAGATTGAATTCAGGTTTAATCCCGACTGCGTCATGCGTAACATTTTGAGTTTGAGATTTCATAAAACTTTTTCCAACTCATGTTTAAGCTCTATTGCTGATTTGAAATTCAGCTCTCCCGTATCGTCCAACGCCTTATCAATGACTTCAGCTAGTTTATCATCCACTTCCAAGCCAAATATACGTTCTTTTACGGGAATTACTTTATTGTTTAGCACCGAAACAAAATGATCGACTTTTTTCGGGAAATCCCTGGGGTAAGTACCGGTAAGCATATGATATAAAATCGCCGCCGCTGACCACACATCCACATCCGGTTTGCAATATTTATAATTTTTTATTTGCTGACGGGAAATAAAAAATGGTTTTCCCCCAATGGTTCCGGTGGTGGTTACATCTATCAACCCGGCGGTCTCAAAAGCCTTGCATAATCCGTAGTCGCCAACTTTGGCAATCGGATTTTCTGGTTCACCACAGAGAAATATGTTATGCGGAGTAACGTCACGATGAACAATTCCTGTTATTTCTCTTACACTGCCGTCATCAATCATAGTTGGTATTTTCACATGGTGAGCGTAATCCAAGCCATCAAGAATTTGAAGAATAATTGACATTGCCAGCTTGACAGGAAGTCTTCCACCGTGTTTTTCCATTAACATACTGACGTTGCCCAGTTCACAATACTCCATAAGAATAAAATATATCCCCTCGGAATGCCCCCGGCGATAATGTTTGACGACGTTTGAATGTTCCAGGCGCATTGCATTATATGCCTCACGCAAAAAATGATTTTTCGCTTTTTCATTGCCGGCCAGTTGAGGAAGCATCAGCTTCAGCGCATATAACTCGGCGGTTTTATCTTCCTCAACCAGCCAGACCTCGCCCATGCCGCCTCGTCCCAAAAGCTTTACTTTGTGGTATTCCGCTATCATTTTAGCATCGCCGATGCCGTTTTTAGCGTTCTCAAACAAGTGCTCCACTAATTTTTCCGAATCCGACATGCAGACTCTGCAAATATCTTCGCCCAGCGGCAAATCAATTGGTAAATCTTTTCCGCATATCACACATTTTGCGTTATTCCGGGAGAATAATTTAGTCGCGTCATCCGGAGCTTTCCGACATTTTTCACAAAGCAGTTGAGTTCCCATAATGTATCCCTCCGGCAACTCACAGCGACAAGCAGCGCAGTATTTCGGTTTATATACAGATAATGCAATTTTATATGCATGACCAAGTTGCAGTATATCTCCATCTTTCATTTCAAATTCATTGAACAGTAATTCCCGGCCTTCTTCCAGCGACATGCCGGCTTCCCGACAGCCAATTTTCCTGCCATTCAAATATGTTCCGTTCAAACTGCCAAAATCCCGAACAGTCACTTTTGGGGGAATGATCTCCATTTGACAATGATATCGGCCTACTGTTTTCGTGGCGCCACTTCCCGGAACACGAAACCTGCAATCTTGTCCCCGTCCAATAGTGATACTGTCCCGGTCCTCAAAAACCATGACCTTCCCCTTGTCCGGCCCTTGTTTTACGGTCAATGTTACTCTTGCCGGCATTATTAATCCCTTTCCGCGTTGATTACCCTTTGGAACAGTGCAGAAATTAACTTGACAGTTTACCGGAAAGATCGTGATATAATCCGGGTGCTGCCGGCCAGGAGCATGCCATCAGGTATGCAGCGAGCCGGCGGCTCAAAAAGCATTCACGAAAATTCGGCAAATGTAAAGGTTATTTCTGAACGGCTCCTTATCGTCTTCTTTCTTGACATTAAATATGGTTTTATATTTAAATACGTTTGTAAAACGGGATATCTGCTCCAATAATCAAAAAAGGCAATGATTTACGTTATTTAATATTGGAAAGAGATTTCATCAGGGCATTGATTTCTTCGTCAACCTCATTTTCATTTAAAGCCCAAATGGAGACTTCTTCTCTGAGCAGACGTTGAAAAGCACGTTTTACAGTATTTATCATATTCGATGTTTTTTTAGTTGGTAATGAAAATCTTTCAGCAAGTTCTGAAAGTTTTGGAGGCGCAGTTTCCTCGATGAAAGGTTCATAAAGCTGTAGACGAAATAATTCAAGATGAAGTTGTTTGTCTGAATTGAGATAATATTCCTGTAAGCGTTCCCATATAAGCATAATAAGCTCTCGTTTCCATTCCCGGCTGAAAACGCTTTCCGCGTTCGAGTTCGCAACAAACTCGTCAGGCCTTTCTTCCAGCAATGATTCAAGTGAAACAAAACGCACCTGCCTGGCTTTACGTTTTCTATATTCGCTGGCCAGAAAATTATTCAAGGAAACAATCATCAGATTACGAAAGCGTCCCCGGGCGCAATCCGCCTTCCCCCATAAATTGCTTTTGAAGCAGTGGACTAAAAAGTTTTGCGTCAACTCTTCTGTTCCATCATTGTAACCGCAGCACCTTATATAACAAAAAACCGGCTTCCAGTAAAGAGTAGTTAAATAGTTAACTGTTTCACAGTATTGTTTTGACTCCATATCTTGTGTCTGAACAAGCTTGCTCCACATTGTGGTTGGAAATTTTATTCCGGTAACTATTCCTCTTGTTTTGTACATTGAATTTTCTACTTCTTCCTGTTGGATATAATTACTGCATTTAAATATTTTACAAGGATTTTTCAATACTGCATGCAAGATGAAAATAATGCATATAGATATCTATGTCAAGTAAATTCCATGTGCGGAACAGGAAAAATTGCATGACATAAATCAGATAAACTCAAAATGGACTATAGTTCCGGGGGAAAGAGAAATACCGCATTCATTCATCGACGCAAGGGTCAAAGCTAAAGGTCCCGCTAAAGTATCCGAAAAAGTCACCTGCGTTGACATTTGCAGTTTTTGCCGATTCTCTTTTTTCTTTGAAATTTACTATAACAACAGCATGACAAGTTTTTGAGACTGGTTAAATCTAATAGGGAATTTCCCATAGATCATTGAAAACAATAGGAAAACATGTTATTTTCGCGCAAAATATAATCAGCAAAAAATAATAAACCGGAAAGTTGCTTAATCATAATTTATAGTGCTTTTACGGCTTTAGCCTTGGCAGCAGCCTTTTGAGCTTCTTCTTTTTCTAGCTCCTGAATGACGTGTTTGATATATGTAATCATAAGAATAGGATAGTATTTATAATCTGAACAACATATCCCTGTTGAAACAGTTTTATATTTTAATCCCCACTTACTTCCGTACTGAACATAGCCTTGGTTATTACGAAATAAAGATGGAAACCCAAAAAAAGAATTTGGTTTACCAAACCTGGCTACAGCAATATCGTGTAACTTTTGCCAGTTGTCTTTTATCGATGTATTATAATAAGACGCTGACTGTTCGGGAAGCGATATATTAATTTTAACAAGTTTATATGTATCGTTAAATGCAAAATAAATTTCACACGGGCTTCCAGCAAATTGCGAATCACAAAAAATGTATTTTTTACTGGGGGGTACATTATTAAAAGATATATCTTTATGCTGCTTAATTTTATATATAACAACTTCTATTGAATCCTCAAAATTGATGTCTTTAAAGGCTTGCAGGCTCTTGTTTTCTTCCAGCTGAGCAGTCGTAAAGGTTACATTATTTTTCATCACTTCCCCCCCTGAATTATTCCAAAGTTCTTCAGGCGAAAGATCAGTAATATCCTTAGAGCCTTCTTTTTTTTGCGTCACTTCTTTTTTTTGTTTATTATAATACGCTTGTTCTTTTTGTCTAATCTTATTTACTTCTTTTTCGGCAAGTTTAATTTTTTCTTCCAGCTTAGGCATTACAACACCTCCGGTAAATCGCCGCTTAGCAATTAATGCCCGTAGTTTTCTTAGCGCTGCTCTATATTCTTTTTTTATCTCTTGCAATTCCGGAGGTAATTTATCCAAGGTCTTGACAGGCTTATTTTTTTTAACTGTTTTTACTGGTACCTCTTTTTTAATAACAACACGGCCTTTTCCTTGGCAATGATAACATCGTTTATATTTTGAACCAAGTCTATTGACTTGGGAGTCTCTTTTTTTTACTTCTCCAGTCCCATTACAATATCTGCATTTTACGGTTACATAAGTTGTCGATATAGCATCTGTATCGCAATAGGAAGCTAACGACAGGATAAAGAAAAATATTAATACAAACTTAGCCATAACAACCCTCTCTTATTATTTCTGTAGTCTCTAAAAATATAATATACGAAAGGGATTTGTCAAATTAGTTCATCCCGAGCTAGAGTTTCCTTACTATTTTTAACCACTTCATGTTCTGATAAGCCCACTTTATTCGCTCCCCTAATCTTTCACAATTACAAGCTTTTTATAATGCTTACAAGCAGTCTGGCTCTATCCGGTAAATTTATCCAGCAGGATTTTCGCGCCTTGGAGAATCACCTCAAGTTCTTCAGGAGAACAATCAGACAGAGCTGCCGATACCCGTTTGCGGAACAATGCTTCAATTTTTTTGAAATGATCGTCCATCTCAGAAGAGAGGCTGACAATTATTTCGCGCCGGTTATCTTCATTGCGCACCCGGTTCACCGCGCCGATCCTGACCAGTTTATCAATCGCCGTCGACGTCGCTGAACAGGAAAATCCGGTATAGTGCATCACCGTCTGCAATGAACAGGGACCATGCTGTTTGATCGTAAACAGATATTTTCTTTGCGTGGCATTGAGTTTGGCTACAATGTCATCGGTCTTGATTTCCTCCCAGTAATCAGTAATGCATTGCCGCCGCACCCGTTCAATATTGTCGTGAATTCTGAAAAAATCGTTAAGATCAAGCATTACAGTTTCTCCTTTCATGCCGCCGCGTCCGGCGACATTATTTCACTCTTGTAATTATTGATTTTGACTCCGCTTAACTCCAGGGTCATCCGCCTGACAAACCACATGCCGATCACCCCGGCCAGAACGTCGGAAACCAGACGCGCAACAAATAATCCGTGCAATGATCCGAAGTACAGTGCCAGCAGTGACAGCGGCACCAGCAGCCCGAACAAACGCAACGCATTCAACCACGCTGCGGCCGCCGGTTTGTTGCATCCGGTATAAACAAATCCGCAGTAACGGTGAACCTCCATCAGCCCGAACCCGAACGGAATGATCCGCAGGTACAGCGTCATCACTTCAATAACATTCGGGTCTTTGGAAAACAATCCGGACAACCACGGCGCGATGATAAAATAGACCAGCGCCATGAACAGTTCAAAGAAAATGGCAAACCGCATCGCGAACCTCCGGCATCCGTTGATCCGGTCATAACGTTTGGCGCCGAAATTCTGGCCGATCATTGGAATCATCGATATCCCGAGTGACATCGGCACAACAAACGCCACCATCTCCAGCCTGCCGGCTGCGGCGCAGGCGGCAACAACATCATCGCCGAAACTGGCGACTATCCTGACAATGACACTGTTACCGATCGGCATCATCAACGCGCCGATAGTCGACGGTATCGCCACCCGTATAATGATTTTCCAGGCACTTTTCAGCAAACGCCAATGCATTACACTAAGTGTCAACAGTTGATAACGATAATGCAGTACCAGCAGCATAACGATCCCGCTGATCAACTGCGACAGTACCGTAGCCGCCGCCGCCCCCTTGATCCCCATCGCCGGAACCGGCCCCAGACCAAAGATAAACAGCGGATCGAGAACAACGTTCAGGAGCATCCCCCCGACCATCATCATACTCGCCATCCGGGTCGACCCCATCGCGATCAGGAAGTTGTTGCAGACCATGCCGATGGCAATGGTAAAATTCCCGAGATACCATATCCCCATATAGTCAATGACCATCGGCATAACTTCACCTCCGGCCCCGAAAATCGAGAATATTGGACTAGCGGTAAAATATCCCAGGCAGCCGACGATAATGCCGTAAAGCATAACCAGCAGCAAGCCGGAACTTACCACTTTCGCGGCTTTACTGTTTTTATTCCCGCCGACGGCATGGGCCAAAGGAGTCATCGCCCCGGTTGCCAGGCCGCGATAGATACAACCGACCAGCATCACCATCGGAAAAGTAAATCCCATCGCCGCCAGCGGCAGCGTTCCGAGCCGCGAAACAAAATAGGTATCCGCAATATTGTATCCGGACAACGCCAGCGTGGCCGGGATCATTGCCAGCGCCGTTTTAATCATCGTTCCCCCGATAGAGCCTCGGGTATATAATGCTTTTTTATTACTCATATCTTATTTGCAATTTTCCGCTTTTTTATTTTCAAAACCATAAAAACTTCCAATTTAAAATATTTCTATTTTAGAAATATTCTATATTGGAAATATATACGCTAAAAAAGTTTTGTCAACATCAGGGCTGGAGAATCAACAGAAATTTACAGGACTATCGAAAAGAATTTTCCTCAAAAATGTTTAAGCAGCCAGAACCGAAAAGTCAGCGAAAAAGATATAAATCATTAGGACAATCGCCACCAGCAAAGCGCCGACCAGCCTGGCTTTTTTCCACGGAGTCATATCGACCGCTTTGGCGTCTTCCTGAATGAACTCAGTCTCACGCGGTTTGATTTCACCGATGATCAGCATCAGGATAACCAGATAGCAGAAGACCGTACCGAGAAAATGAAAATCATTCATCTGCTCGACAATCATATTAAACGGCGGAATAAAGTAGCCGGTAATGATGATTGCAAACCCGGCAATAAGGCCGATCTTGGCGGCGACAGGCGGCACCCGCCTGGTCAGCATTCCGACAATTACCACCGCGAAAATCGGAATGAAATAAATCCCGTTCATCTTTTGCAGATAGCCGAAAATAGAACCGACATCCGCCAGCAGCGGGGCAACGGTCATCGCGGCAAGCGCCATAAACAACCCGAACCATTTACCCGATTTTACAACCTGTTCCTCAGTCGCGTCTTTTTTCAGGACATTTTTATACAGCCCCAGGCTGAACAGCGTACAGGTACTGTTTAGCGCGGAGTTGAAACTTGAAAGAATTGCCCCCATCATGACCGCCGCGAAGAAACCGGTCAGCGGCGCCGGCAGCACCCGGTTGACCAGTGTCCCATAGGCATGGTCGGCTTTGATTCCCTGTTTGGCAAACAATGCGTAAGCAATAATCCCCGGCAGCACAAGATACATCGGCCCGAACAATTTCAACGTCCCGGTAAGCAGTACGCCTTTCTGACCTTCCGCCAGCGAACTGGCTCCGAAAGTACGCTGAATAATCTGCTGATTGGTGCACCAGTAAAACATATTCAACAACATAATACCGCTGAATATGGTGCTGACCGGAACCGAGGACTTCGGCCCGCCAATCGAATTGAATCGTCCTTTAATCTCGGTCAACTTGCTGACGCCCTCTGTAAATCCACCGTCGCCGCCAAGCATCTGCAAAGCGAAAAAAGTAATCATAAAACCGCCGACCAGCAGCCCGATGCCGTTCAATGTATCGGAAACCGCAACCGAACGCAACCCGCCCCATAATGCGTAAATCGACCCGATTACCCCCACCACCCAGACAATCAGCCAGAGAGTGGCGGTTTGCGATTCGATCCCGGTTATCGCCTGAATATTCATGATTCCGATCATCCCGGTCGCGCCGGTATATAGAATTATCGGCAGCAGGATCACTGCATAGGCAACCAGAAAAATGAGGTTGGTTATGACCTGCGTGCCATGATCGAAACGGATTTCCAGATATTGCGGCACCGTGGCAACGCCGCTCTTCAGAAAACGCGGCAGGAAAAACAGTGCCATAGCCACCAGTGCCAGAACCGCGACAACTTCCCAGACCATAACGCAAAAACCGTCATTAAATGCCGCGCCGTTCAGACCAACCATCTGCTCGGTCGACAAGTTCGTTAAAAGCAGAGACCCGGCGATCAGCGGAAAGGTAAGACTGCGTCCTCCGAGAAAATAGCCGTCTTTCGATTCGTGGTCGTCTTTTCTGGTAATCAGCCAGGTGATTAAACCAACCAGACCCGTGAACGCCAGAAATGAAATGATAGTAATCGCCGCATCCATAATCCTGCTCCCGTTGACTTTATAATGAAAAAGGTTCAGACTGAAACTGTGATTCGATAAACGAACAATAACTCTATTTATTATTCTATATTCCCGGTCCGATATTATCAAGTGTTTTTTGACAATTCAACGAGATATGGCTATATCAAAGGCCGGATTAAAGACAAGACTTCATCCGCAAACTGAAAGGTTATTTTACTTTAAGCCCGATAAAACAGCGGACGCTGATTAAAATCTGAAATGAAGTGCAAAAACTGTTTTCACATAGGTAATAACAGTCTACCGTCTGAAGAATGGTCAAAAAACAAAATACTATCAGTAATGAATGATATAACAGGGTGAAGACAATTCATACTTTTACCGTGTGCCGGTCTGGCGACCAGCGGGGATACGTCATTTTCTTTGCGTTAGATAATTTAAAATTTAATAAAATTTAATCATCACTTGATTTAATAAAAATACATAAACAGCTAACAACAAAAGAATTAATAAAAACAAAAAAATTAATAACCTTTAAAAATGCCACTATTTATGAACGGTTCAGACGCAAAATCATAAGAAAAGCAGGATTATGGAAAATATCAATGCAATTATATTCAGTCCTGTCAATAATTTTTTTCGTTTATGGTGTATTTTTATTTGCCAGGAGAAGTAAATCAAAAATAACAGGCATGTGAACGTATAATCAGTCATTTATCCTCCCCAATGATATATCAGAAGAATAACAACATAAAGAGCAAGAAGCGCATGAATAATAATCCTGCCAATGTAATATTTTTTCCATGATCTTAACTCTTGATCATCTTTTACCGAATAAAACAGATCAACGTCAAAGACCAGAACACAATAAAAGATTATTATTATTTTTAGAATAAACATTTTCGCCTCCCCCCGGAAACAGAAAAATTATTCCTGCAACAAGGAAATGAAGCGTTCCGGCTGGTTGCGGGATGATATAAGTTTATCAATCAGAGGTTTGTTGGTCAGGAGATTGTTTGATACGCTTTTCAGAATCGACAAATAACGGTTATGGTCCGATTCGTCTGAAACGATCAGGATAATGATCTCCACCGGTTGGTTGTCAAGGCATTCATAATCAGAAACCGGCGTGTCGCAGAGCCCGATAACCACCTGTGGTTGCGGCAAACCGGGAATCCTGGCGTGCGGCAAGGCAACTTTATTGCCGAGGCCGGTCGAGAGATGACTTTCACGCTCCATTACCGCTTTCAAAGCCGTCATACCGTCATAGCCGCCGCTTTCGGCCGCGAAATCCACCAGCTCCCTGATCGCATCTTTTTTATTGGCGCTTTTCAGGCAAATTATATTTTTTTCCGGCAGGAAATCAACAAAATCAAATTTCATAAATACTCCAAAACTTAAGTAATCAGGAATCAGTAATTAGAAATTAGTAATACCAGGTATGACAATTCTCTAAACTCACAACTAATTACTCTCAACTATTCAACCATAGTGCGTGGCATCACTCTCCACTAACAAGTAAATATATAACAAATCCGGGCTTTATCCAGTGTTGGAATAAAAAATTTTGAGCTTAGTGGAAAAAAACCAACGCATTTATCTGCAATTTTAACTTGCCAGAGGCAAAAAATACGCTATTCTTATATGGCTATATTTGTATGTTATGAAAATTTACCATAAACAGGAAACGTAATGAATAATGACGCAGTAGCAGGGTTGACAATTCTGGTAGTGGCGCTGGGGGCTATAATATTTTTGGTAGCCTGGAGCTGCCGCATTATTAATCATCTGCACCGCAGCGGCGAACGCACCGCGCGGGAAATCATCAAGGAGAAGCGGAATGACGACGAGGTCTGAGGTTCATTCAGAGCTGTCCCGCGATCTCAACCTGTTCCACGTTACCATGATGGGACTGGGCATGATGATTGGCGCTGGGGTATTTCTCGGTATCGGCAGTTGTATCGGGATCGTTGGTCCGGGAGGACTGTTGCTGACATTCGTCCTGAACGGCTTGGTCGCATTATTTACCGCGATGAGCTATGCCGAACTGAGTTCAGCTATCCCCAAAGCCGGGGGAGCTTACAACTTCGCGAGAATCGGGTTCGGACGACAAACCAGTTTTATCGCGGGGTGGATGGAATGGTTCGCCTCCAGCGTTGCCGGAGCGATGTACGCCATGACTTTCTCGCTCTACACAATGCGCTTTATTCTCCATACCTGGCTGAAACTCGATATATCCGAAACCGCGTTCAGCCTGATCGTCAAGGTAGTGGCAGTTCTGGCGGCCCTGCTGTTCATCTTCATCAATTACCGGGGAGCCTCGGAAACCGGTAAGATCGGCGCACTGGTTACCCTCGGACAAACCTTGTTCATGCTGATCATCGGCGTCATGGGCGTATGGGTAGCCATTAATCACCCGGACCGGGTCAGCAACTTTGCCGACTTCATGCCTCACGGCTGGACCAAACTACTGGTGACCATGGGGATAATCTATGTAGCGTTCGAGGGTTACGAAGTAATCGCGCAGGCCGGAGACGAGGTAATCGAACCCAAAAAGAACCTGCCGAAAGCCATGCTGTTTTCGGTTATGATCGTAACGATCACGTATGTGCTGGTCACCTTTGCAACCATTGTCGCAGTCAAAGCCTCTCCTGAACTGAAATTGAACGGTCACATTGTCGCGCCCTGGCAATGGATCGGCAGCTTCAACGAGGAAGGCTTCCGGGCGGCGATCGGCAGGATGATGCCATACGCCAATCTCCTGCTGACTCTGGCGGTTATCTTTTCCAGTACCTCAGCGCTCAACGCAACGATATATTCCGGCACCCGCGCGGCTTACGCGCTGGGACGCGACCGGATGCTGCCGTCGGCGTTTTCACTGATTTCCAAGGCCAGAAAAACGCCATGGGTCGCCCTGTTGATGACCGGAGCTATCGTCATTTCACTTGCCGCGCTCCTGCCGATCATGCAGGTGGCGGCCAGCGCCAGTATGATGTTTATCATCCTGTTCTTTCTGGTAAACCTGAGTGTAATCAAGATCCGCCGGAGTATGCGGGACGAGCTCACCTACGGTTATCTGATGCCGCTATTTCCGTTGTTCCCGATACTGGCAATAATCTGTCAGGTCGGCATGGTTTTATTCATGCATCACTTCAGCATAATAGCCCTGGTGACTGCGGCGGTATGGGTTATCGCCGGATTCGTGATTTACCGTGTCTATTCCAAACACCATGCTTTGCCGATTGCCGAAGACGTGCATGTATTTGAAGAGGAAGCGGCGGAGGCGGTCCCGCGCGGCTTCAAGGTCATGCTGGCGGTAGCCAATCCGGCAAACGCATTGTCACTGGTCAAAAATACCTATCGGATATGTAATTCCCGAAAGGCATCACTTGAATTAATTCACATGGTTCCGGTTCCGGAGGCGGTTCTGCTCAGCGACGCTGAAAAATATCAGCAGGAAGGCAAGGAAGGGATCATGGAAACGATCCTCTATCTTGGCGGACATTTTCACGTCAGCACCACCTTGCGTTACTGCCGCAATGTGGCCCGGGGTATCATAACCGCCTTGCGGGAAAAGAAAGTAAATATGCTGATCATGGGCTGGCACGGCAAACCGGGCGGCGGTCTGTTTTCAATCGGCAGTACAGTGGACCCGCTGTTGGAATCTGCCCCGTGCGACGTCATTATTATGAAAAACTGCAATAACAGCGACTACAAAAACATCCTGGTTCCGGTCGCCGGCGGCCCCAACAGCGCCCTGGCGCTTGAAACCGCCCTGATGCTGGCTTCCGGCAGCGATACCCAAATAACGTTGTTCAGTGTAATCACCGGCGATAAACCATTTGATCCGGCCTCGCTGCTGAACCGGGATTTTTCCAATTATGATGTTCAGGAATCAAATTTATCCGCAAAAAGCATTCCCGGCAAAGACGTCAGGCAAGCCATTCTGGATGAATCGGAAAGCTACGATATGGTAGTTATCGGCGCCTCGCAAAAACCGCTGCTCAGTCATGTCTTTCGCGGTACTCTGCCGGAGGAAGTGGCAGAAAAATGCCCGAAACCGCTGATCATGGTCAGCGCCAACCGCGGCATTCGCTCCTGGCTCCGTCGCTGGTTCTGATATACAAAGTTAATCAGCTTGTTTTGATAACTATTTCAGCAGACTTTAAATCAGGCGCTGTCGCAGTGAGAGTTATATCGCCTTTTTCATCGAGTACACTGCGGACGACCGCAAGGCACATACCGGAAAAGGCTTTTCTGCGGTTTTCCTGAAAAGACTCAAGGCTGGTTGCGTCGCCATTGTCCACCGCAATCAACTCGCCTTGCCCCGCAAGCTCAAATTCAATGAGATTGTCGGCAGTCGACACAAAACGGCCTTCTGAGTCAATAATCCTGACCGTAACGAATGAAAGGTCATCGCCATCCGCCTTGAGCTCAGAACGATCGACGGACAATTCAATAGCCGCCGGGCCGGAAGTTGTTTCAATGATTTGTTCCATCACCGGCTTACCGGCGTTATCGAAAGCAACGACTTTCAGTTCGCCGGGTTCGTACGGAACATCATCCCAGATCAACCGGAAGTCACTGATGCAGTCTCTCATCTTAATAGTCGGGACATCACATAAACAACGCCCGTCTTCAGCAGAAAAATCAATATTGGAGGCAGCAAACTCTCCTTTACGCCGAATCCCCATGGATCTGCCGTTCAGAAAGAGTTCCGCGCTGTTATACGAGGTAAAACACATGACAGGAATTTTCTCGCCTTCACGCCCCGGCCAATCCCAATGCGGAAACAAGTGCAGGACCGGTTCGTCACTCCACTCGGCTTTGTACAAGTAATAGCGATCCTTCGGAAAACCACAGAGATCGACAATCCCGAAATATGAACTGCGCGACGGCCACTGCGTCTTAAACGGCGTCGGTTCGCCCAGATAATCAAAACCGGTCCAGACAAATTCTCCGAGGATGTAGTCACATTTCCGTTGCATTGCGAACTCGGTTTCAACCAGATTGGCCCACGGCGGAGTATCCAGTTCATAGGCCGAAGTCTGCAAATCTGAAGGACCCGGATTGATATCGACTCGAACCGGAAAATGATAGACGCCGCGTGAACTGACGGTTGAAGAGGTTTCAGAACCCAACATGCAATATTCGGGATGTTCCCGACGATATTTTTCATAGAGATGCGGTTTATAGTTCCACCCCGGCAGGTCTATGACATCGGCCAGGCCATTGGCTATAGCCTGATCAGACGCATTAAAACCACAGGTAACCGGCCGGTCCGGGTCAAGTTTTTTACAGATATCATAAAGGAACCGGGCAATCACTTTCCCCTCAAACTTGCCCTGATCGCGCACCTCGTTTCCAATACTCCAGATAATCACGCAGGGATGATTGCGGTCGCGTTTGATCAAAGCGGTCATGTCTTTTTCGGCCCAGTTTTCCCAAAGATGGGCATAACCGTTTTTTACCTTCGGGGTGCGCCACTCGTCCAGACACTCATCCATGACCAGAATTCCCATCCGGTCACACAGGTCGAGCAATTCAGGTGCGGGAGGATTGTGGGAAGTACGGATGGCATTGGTCCCGAAACTTTGCAAAATCTCGATCTGACGCTCAAGCGCCCGGACATTGACCGCGGTTCCCAGCGCCCCCATGTCATGATGCATGCAGACCCCGTGAATTTTTACATTCCGGCCATTCAGGAAAAAGCCTTTGTCTTTATCAAATACTATCTCTCTAAAGCCAATGTTCGTGTCCACCTGATCGATGACTTTATCGCCGCACTTGATCGTGCTGCGCAGGGTATACAGAGCAGGATCAATTATATCCCACCGCTTCAAACCGGATGCTTTAAAGTCGGTAATATGGGTTCCTTCTCCCATATTCAACACCCCGGAAGTACCGGCAACAACATTACCCAATGCGTCAAATAAGGTATTTTCAACTACCGTTTTCCCGGCAACAGGAGAAAAGTAATTCAAGGTCAACTCCACCCGGACATCAGCAGAATCCTCAGAAGTCATAGCGGTTTTGACGTAAACACCGTTGTAATCAATATGGACCGGGTCGGATTCCACCAGACGCACATTGCGGTAGATTCCGGCACCGGGATACCAGCGGGATGAATGCGGGTAATTGTGCGCGGCAACGCAGATCAGGTTGTCCGCGCCACAAACAACCCGGTCGGTAATATCGACCGCGAAAGAGGTATAGCCGAACGGCCAGCCGCCGACTTGGCCCTCATTGACATAAACTTCAGAATGGGACATAACACCGTCAAACTCAAGTCGGAAATGCCGTCCTTCAGCCTCTTTCGGGATAAAAACCGTTTTACGGTAAATCCCGTCCCCAACATGCGGCAAACCGCCAGTCCGACCGGTATGGATCGAGTCAACCGGGTCGCCATCTTCGATGATGCGATCAATTTGCCGGTCATTTTCAATGTCAAAAGGCCCATAAATAGCCCAGTCGTGGGGAACCCTGACCGTTTCCCAGTCGCCATCAACAAAACCAAAGTTTTCAAAACCAGCGACACGCTCTCTGGAAAACTTCCAGCCGTATTTCAATTCAGTTATTTTTCTGGCAACCATATTCAACCTCATAATTTTTTTTTTTTGCAATTATAAATTCTAACTATAGACCTTGCAAGTAGAGATTCAACCTGAAAAAAACAAATTTCAACTGATACATAAGGCAAAGGCAAGTTGTTTGAGCTTTGAATATTTATTTGCAACTTGAATAATTCAAAAAATATGGCATTGTATATTCAAAATATAAAATTTCTGTGAGTGGCGAGCGGCAGGTTGCAGATGGCAGATGGTTACCGGCAACTGGAAAACTGTTAACAGTGAAGAAGTATTCAAACAGCAGGAGAAATTCAGGATGAATATGACTGAAATTGCCAAACGGGCCGGAGTATCACAGGCAACGGTATCACGGGTACTTTCCGGGCGCGGCGGAGTAAAAAAAAGCAAAGAGGAAGCCGTCCTTAAAGTCGCCAGAAAAGCGGGCTTCAAATTCAAGCCGCGCCGCCCCCGCTATAAGTCTGATCTGGTCAATATTGGATTGTTATATACCGGGAAAGATATCAAAATGACTTCAGCGCCTTTGTTGATCAAATATAACACGATTTCCAGCGTACTGCCGAAAGGCTGTAATGCCGTCATGATACCGACCGGAATCAATTTGAATGAAGTAGAAAAAAGGGTTTCCGACGGCCAGATTTCAGGTCTGCTGGTTGCCGGACACAGTAATCCTCCACCCTTGCGCAAATTTCTTGACTCTTTCCCGCATGTCTGGCTGAACTCCCATGAAAACTGGTCCTCAACCGCAATTCTCAGCGGTAACGAAGAAGCGGGCCGAATCGCGGCCGACTATCTCATCAGCAAAGGCTGCACCAAAATCGGAGCAATCAGGGTTCCAAGCCATAATCCCGGATATGAGGCCAGAATCGATGGTTTTCTTGCCCGGACTTACAATCAGGATCTAGACGCAAAAGTATTTCCATGCGGCAATGACGATCAGTTCTTTGAAGATATTGGGTGGGATGAACTTGAAGTGATCATTGACCGGACGTTCGATTCACTAGCCGAAAACATTTCCCGCTGTGACGGTTTCTTCTGTCCTGACGACCGGGTCACGGCGATTCTCTACCGGATACTCCAGAAACACAATATATCTTTCTTCAATAACATAAAAGTCGCGTCCTGCAATAATGATCGGAAATGCTTGGCCGGGCTGTACCCTCGCCCTGCAACCATCGACTTTGCCCCGGAACTAACCGCAAAACTAGCGGTTGAAGAACTCATGCAAATTCTCAAAGGCGAAGGTTCCCGTAAAAAAATATCAATCATCGTTCAACCCGAATTAGTCCCTGGCGAAGACATTTAAGCTCTCAACCCATGTCACTTATCTTGTTTTAAATTAAAATATTACATAATTTTATAAAACCACATAATACTTAAATTTGACAAACCCGTTTCCACCCACTATATTAACTGTAAACTCATCAACAACGGAGGAAAAAATCATGTCAGGCCGCGGAACGCGCATGAAAGTTACAGGCGAAGGCTGCTACTACCACCTGATGAACCGAGCCGCCGGCTGCAAAGGCGAAAAACCGTTCAACCAGGTCGATATGGAATACGGCTTCCGACTGCTGCAAAATCTCTGCGAATATTTTTTGATCGAGGTCATCTCAGCCGCCTGGATGGGCAACCATTTCCATCTGGTCGTTTACGCTCCCGGGCCGGACGAATTGCCGTCGATCGAAGAGATTGCCAAACGACACAACTCCTACTATAGCAGCATGTTGGATAAATTCACCTACGCGCCGAAACAAATGCCGAAAATCAACCCGGCCGACTTGGAAATATGCCGCGAAACCGGCCTGAAAATGATCGACATCAGCTACTTTATGCGCGCCTTCCAACAACGTTTCACCGTCGTCTACAACCAGTCCCGCGACCGCATCGGCAAACTCTGGGCCAATAAATTCAAAAGCGTCATCCTCGACAGTCGCAACTCCCTGGAAGCGTGCGTTTTATATGTAGAATTAAACCCCGTCCGCGCCGGCCTGACCCCCGATCCGGCCGACTACCATTTCACGACCTGGGGCCGCTACAACGGCACCGGCAAACACCTTTTTCATGCCAATTTCGTCAAACATCTCAAACAAAACATCTGGCATCGCGACACCTCGGAATGGACCGACACCGACCTATTCAACTATTTCCGCAGTGAACTGGCGCGAATCGTCGCGGCGGAAAGCGGAGCCACGAGTGAAGAGATATTCGAGGCGCAGGAACAAGCCAGACGCAAAGAATCGATGCCGATCCGTTTTCTGCGACGCACCCGCCACTTCAGCGACGGAGCGATATTAGGCTCCAAATTATTCATCCGTGAAATGGGCGCAAAATTCGACAATCCCGCTCGAATCAACAAAAAACAATTAAGCCGCGGCCTCGGCCCCGCCGGAATCGTGATCTACTGCTTTCGAAAACTGCAGAGTTAAAATAACTTCGCTCATTTGCCACTTTTACGGTACGCGCCCGGAGTTACGCCATAATGGCGTTTAAAAGTGGAAATAAAGAAAGTACTGCTCAGATAGCCGCAATTATCGGTTATTTCATCAATACTCAAGCAAGTATTCTTCAACAGCATCGTGGCATGCTCCAGACGCAACCGGCGCAGCATTGAAGTGAACGACTCACCACCTTCAGAAGTGAAGAGCCGCGAAACATAGCTTGGATTAAGGTTGAAAACCTGAGCCGCATGAGCCCGGTTGATCGGGGATTGACAGTTTTCCCGCAAATAATGGCACATCCTCAACCAGGTATCATGAGCTTTGCTGTCATTTCGAGGATTGTCATGGACCAACTCATCCATTACAACTTCCAGCAGGGAGCGTGTTAAAGCAGCGGCCCCTGCTTCGTAACCGGTTTCCCCCATAAGATTCAAGGCCTGCAGAATCGCTTTGCCGGTTTTACCGAGCGGGCGGGACGTATGATAAAATATCGAAGCTCCGCCGGGATAAGTATTTTCCGCGTCTCCAGTATGGTTGATATAGGTTATCCTGATATAATCCGGGTTGAAGACCACCGAAGACATTTCATGCGCAAAATCCCAAACCGAACGTTTCCAGCACATGGGAGGACAGTAATGAATTTCTCCAGGCTTCATCAAAACATCCTGAGTTTGCCCATCCGACGCAAAGACCATGTGTTTGAGTCCGGACAACGGAATATCCATACAAGCATACGGCAGCATGTACATCGGCCCGTTCGGCACCAGGTCATTCCCCGAAAACAAGATTTTTTCAGGCCCGACCTCATTCAGGACATATTGCAGAATATCAACAAAACTCCGCTTGGATTTATGCTCCACACTCAACCCGGTTGCAATCATCAACGCTCTTTCTGATGTCTATTCCAATAAAAGAAAAAGTAACCATAATATAATCGATACAGATATAAGATAATCGCACATTCAACATTATCAAGGCAGAATCACTCAGCAAAAAGTCAAAACAAAAAAAATAAGCCAGGTAACAAATAAATAACATCAACCTGGCTTATTTTATCAAAAAGATTCACCGTGTCTTCTGAATTGAGTTTAATTATTTTGCATTCAGAACAGCTTCATCAATCAGGTAACGATTCCTGAACATTTTAAATATGATTTTTTCACACCTTGGCCCGAAGTTATTCTTGATGTTCAACAATGCTTTACCGTCTGTTAACAGTATTTTTTTACCATGCCCAGTTTTTTCCCAAACTATATCATTTTCAGGGTAAGCCCATAAATCTCCCTTGGTGTCGGACGGCAGCTTAACTTCAACTATGCCGTCATGATATCTCAGATTAATAAGCCGAGGAAACAGTGCCACTGCATTAACGGCTCCGGCCTTTAAAGTTATCGAGCCTTTATTGTTAAGTTCTTCATCATTAAGAAGGTCAATGAAATGTCCATTCGATGGGACTTTTTCAAGTACATATCCGGTAATTTCTCTATCTGAACGATTATAGAATGTATAAATTATTTTGACTGGACTTGCAAAGCGGTTAGCCAATAAATCGGAATTTGAAGTACTGACCAATGGCTCCGGAGCAAGCGTTTGAACGGCATCGCTGTTTTCTCGTAATATTGCCGCAAGCACTCGTGCCTTCCCCTGATCCCGTGATCCTCCAAGGTCCCACCCCATGCCGTTGAAAAAGTATCTTTCCATGTGTCGTTTACTACTACCCCATTCCGCCAGTTTGAATTCAGGAAAAAGAAAACGAAAAAAACAGAGCCTTTTTTGATCAAAATGTTTTTCAGCAAATGGATAAGCACCTACATAAAATGTCTGATCCCAGGAGCCGTCAAAATACTGACTCAACCAGTCACTTCCCGCATGCTCGGTCCATAGTACAGCTTCAGGATTAACCGCGTTCATTGCCTTACGAATCATAGTTATACTGCGGGCGATACCGACATTATCAGAGGGGTAACGTCCCTGTTTATAATGCTCATGCAACGGATTATAACATGGCATCTGGAAGCCCAGTTCATCAAGGTATACGCCTTTCATCCGAGTGTCTTTCACAAGACGGACGCAAACATCTTTCAAATAACCAGCCCATTTGTCCTGGTCATAAAAGCACATGCAGTACAAATCCTTTGGATGCAAATAACTCGTATATTTACCAGGAGAAGACATTGCACCCCATATTTTACCGTGTTTTTCAGCACATTCACTGCCGACCCAACAAAAACGATGATTGATATATACGGTGAAAGCCGTATTTTGCGCCTGGATCCGGTTGATTTCATCGGCAAAAGCCGCCAACCCTCCTCTGGATTGATTATACCTGAAATCTCCGGCCTGATATTTCTCCATCTGACTAAGTCGCCGGTCGGCCGGTTGTTCAATATAGTCTTGCCAAAAAGCCCATTGCACCACATCTTCGCCCCCTTTCAATGTATTGTGACCGACATAACGCTTTTTTTCTTTTGAATAATATGCCGGCGGATGCTGATTTACGAATATGTAACTATCTTTGAACCAACGCGGAACCCGGACTGGTTTGTACCATGAATGAACCCATTTTCCATACGCTTTCAAAGGTTCTTTCCAAGTTCCGGAATAACTATTGACAATTGTATTCGGCAACTTACATGATTCACCCGAATGGAGTTTGTGCTTCGGATAAAAATAAGCCATGGTCAGTGATTTTGCAGGTAATTCGATTGACGGCATTTCCCGGCGGATAGCAACTTCGACATGAGTTATTGAATCTTGATTTTTTTTATGGCGCTTTGATAGTATCAATCCTTTTAATCCTCCGGTAGAATCAAGCGGAAATACATATACCCCTTTTTGTTTTTTTGTATTATAGGCAAACATAACCTGCATCCACGCCAAATTGCCGTACTCAGCAACCAGATATGCCGGAATCCGCCCCAACAACCCTGACCGCCAAGGGAAAAAATATTCTATATCACCCAAGTCTCGGCCCAAGGGCTGATTCCCGACGATGGGAAATATTGGCGACAATGTTTTATCTGCCTCGGAGATGTTATGCAATTTCAGCCCCATAACCAAAGCCCCCTGCTTGTCAAGATCTCCGCTCAACACAGCGGTCAGCGATCTATCGAAAGTCCGCATTGATATCCGTATACCTGAACCTGCATCCGACGATTGCAAATCGATAAGTTCAAATTGATTTGAATAAATCATTCCATTCATCATTCCAACCGCAAAACATGGTACGAAAGCTGCGTCGCAACCAGGTGTGCCGCCATCCCCGGCGAAGCTTCCCCAGTGCAAACCTCCGTTGAAATCCCACAGATAGGTTTTACTCTCTTTTTTAAAGTATATTTTGTTATCTTCCACAGTTATGAAGTCAGAGTTTTTCCATTTATGTAAAATCTTTTTTTCAGCATTGAGAATCGGCCTCGGCTGAATCAATGATTTAGCGTCACTTCCACTCACTTTGACATAGTCCAGCGTCAAGACCGCAGGGCCTTCAACACCTTTTGGACTGTTTGCGCCAGCAAGAAAGGTCATCGGTTCCTTGACTGCATTGTCTGGTCCTGAAAAAGTATATATAAGCTTGCCATTCAACAGAATTTCTATTTTTTTTGAATCATTTTTGAATTTAAGATTGTACATTTTCCCGGACTGCAACACCGCAAGTGTTTTACTCGTGAATTTCTTTCCCAGTTGCCTGCGTGACTGAAATTTCACATACCCGTTTTGGATTATCAGCCATGAAGAATTACTCCCCCATGGAGATGTATTATGAAAACCAATATAATAAAACACCTCACCTTTCTTCAACAAATCAATTTTGAAGTCAAGCGAAAAGCTTCCATCTACAAATGTTTCACTGGATACGATATAATCCGTTTTATGGAATGGTTTCAAGCGTATACTGTGATTAACCCCGCTCAGAGTATTGGTCAAAATTATCTCAGGAACCGGAGTTTTGGATGACAATCGCCATGTTTCGCGGGAAAAGCTATCAAAATTATCTTCTATAACCGCAGCGGAGGCATTACTGCAAGTTATCAATATAAACCCAATACCCCAAATGAACATTAATATATTAGTTTTTGTTATGATCATCATAAAAATCTACCTCGTTGATTAATTCATTAATTGTTGATTCAGGTTTGAATCAAGGTTATTTCAAAAGACTGTCCTGCCTCCATATCCATTTTGCAGAACTTTTCGTCACAGCGCACTTCTGCCCCATCAATCTTAACTTTTTCACGGCCGAAAGGGTTGAACAATGACAGCGTTCCTCCTTTTTCCGATATTATTTTTACATAAGTTGTTTTCCCGGATTCTCTCTTTGCGCTTACCAGAAACGCGCCTTCGGTCCGCAGATTGTCAAATCTGATATCCCCCCATGCCTCCGGAGCGAACGGAAATATCCTTATTATCCCGTCATGGCCGGACAATAAACATTCCTGAATGGGCGCGATAATCCCGGTAGCCTCCGACCAGGCGCCGGGGTAGCCGTACATATTGACAGACATGGCACAAAGAAGACCATTGGGAGTACGCCATTTTTCAAGTGAGTTCCTAACTTGCGGCCAGTCCCGTTCCGGAATAAATGTTCGATTGCGCAGTTCCGTCAACCAGTAAAGCGGCAGTTTTCCGGGATACCAGCGCGAAGTGCAAAAACCAGGATCGTTGAATTCCGGCTCCTGCGTCGGATCCGGATTTCTTATATTGCCGTCAAAACCCAGAAATTCCGGCGGGAAAAAATCTCCCCGGGTTGCGGTTATTTCTTGCCACGGGATGCGCGGCTCCCGACTCAAACGTTTCAAGTCATCGACCATGTCATCCCATTTTTCAACCGCCTTTTGGGGCCTGGAATGCATGCGGTTTATTCCCGCAAGGTTATTGATGCGATCTCCCCAATCTTCCTGCAGACCGACATCGACTTCAAGCGTCTGTGCCGCCTCCAGCGCCGCGCACAAGGCAAAACGGATATGCAGCATAACCTGCGCAACATCGGTAAGAGTATCCGGAATTCCGGTGAAACCATCCTCGCCCTGACAGGAAGGAAAGGCATGATACAAACCGTCTTCTCCCTTTTGCAAAAAATCGGTATAGAAAAGAGCCAGCTCACGCAAAACCGGATACCCTTCATTGCGCAGCCATTCTTTGTCCATCGAATAATGATAGCGCCAATAATACTGATGCCCGGCCCACCCGGTCATATAAGCCATACGCCCCATCGGAGCAATACCCAGATTATCGTCGGTGTGCATAACCGGGAAATTCGTCAGTTGAACAAACGTTCCGCGACAGTCATAATAACGTTCACTAATGATTTTACCCAATTGCAGAACATGCCGCATTACATCAAAATAACTGTCGCCGATCTCAAAGTGATTGGCGGCATAATCGCCGAGAAACGGTTGTTGAAAGTTGTAATTAAAATGATAATCGCCGTGCCATAAAGAATAATCCTGTACAGTACTGGGCAGAAACAATCCGGGCGGGAGTTTGCCGCTTTTGCAGGTACACCGGCGAACATGAAGAACTTCGTACCACAGATTCTCGACCAGTTTATCAGCAATTTTCACTGCGGACTTCTGCCAGAATGCATTGGCGGCTTTTTTGCTGTCCAACGCCAATACCTCGACGTCAACCGATGCGGCATCCTGCAATTTCATCCCCAGAGCCGCGTCACATTCCGCACTTTCAACCAAAATGAAAAGTTTGCCGGACATGGTATCCAGCTCCGGCGTCAACCTGATTCCCGCCAGTGCGGAACCGGCATCCAACTGAGTCATTTTCAGGTTTGCCGCAACCGGCATTATCCCATAGCAGAAACCGTCCGGGAAAGTCGGTTCAGGATAAAAGTTCTGTTGCAAATACATTTTGTGGCCATTCAAAGTATTGACAAAAGGTTTTTCCAGCGGCAAACAGTTATGTTTGTTGAACGGATTGAAAATCGGATTATACTTCAGGCAATAATCTTCGCCAAATTCGGCAACCCCGGGGTCCGCTTTACGATATAACGCAAACCAGACCGGCGCAACATACATCTCCCCTGTCGCGGTCTGATAATCCCATCCCGTCAAAGTCCAGTCCAACCCCAGCACGTTATCATCCGGAGCGATAAAAACTTCAAGGTACAGCTTGACGCCGTTGGACCATGAACACTCAACCCGCAAGAGCGCATCTTCAATTACCAGGGTCTGCTTAAATCTCATATCGGACCAATCCGCCGGAATATGCATTATCAGTTCCCCGACTGGTTTTGGACATGGATAGGGACGTTCGCTATGGCTGGGCGGCCCGGATGCGCAGATTTCATAAACGCGTTCCGGATTATCAGTCCCTTTGAGCGCTTTTATATCCCGACCATATGGGGAACGTATCCAACCTTCCTCGGTCACCCCACGGGCGATTTCTTCAATGTGCGCCGGTTTCGGATCAAGATGATAATCAAGGCGCCGGTCCCAGACATCTCCTTTTCCGAGGCGCCAGATCAGTAAAGACGGGCCCTGGTAGAAACTCGCAGAAATATCTCCATTTCCAAGTATCAGCCCATGATCAACAATATTGACCGGGGTTCCAATTGTAAGTTCATGTTTGTTCATATCTCTCCACTTCAACAGCAATTAGAAATTCAGCTTGATTAATAGCCGGCCAGGAATGCTCCTTTTTCATAACCGGATGCGGTACCGTATCTGGCAACGAAACGATCTTTCGCCAGATTAGCTTTATATAACAATCCATTGTATGATATCGAAGCAGCTCTGCCATCGGCATAAACCATATTTCCTCCTCCATTATGACGCGGACCAAAGCTATATGAATGATTATCATTTGTAAGGACATGCGCGTATATGGCATAACTGCCATATTCATCGCTGGTGGAAGCACTCCCCAGAATATCACTGATTAAAGGAGTTGGCGCTTGCTTGTTGAGGCGACTCATCTTACTTACCACTAAGTATTTTAACGCATCTGTCCTGTCTAACCAACTCGTCTTGCCCAGTAACATATTGTATCCGTATGATCCCGGATACACCCCGCCGCCATATTGTCCGGAAAAATAAACTATTGAAGTTAAACCAATTTCAACTGCGGGTTTTCCGGTGTAGCTCGGACAAGCGTATAAATCCTTCTTGGGTGCATAAGGGTAGGTCAGGTTATACCATTGCCAGTTGATTCCATCTTTAGGCATCAGCATGCCGCAAAAAAAACCGTCATAATCCTCCGTATACATGATAACGGCCTTGCCTAATTGAGCAAGCTTGCTGACACAACTGATGTTTTTTGCACTTTCTCGTGCTTTACCAAGGGCCGGCATCAGCATTGACGCGAGAATTGCTATAATAGCTATAACAACTAAGAGTTCAATAAGTGTAAAAAGGTTTCTTTTTTTCATTTTTATTCTCCTTTGCAAGTTATTTTTCTAAATTTAAAAACTCATTTACCGATTGATAAGGAACACTTAACAAAAACTGGTCCATCCGCCTCCTTTTTATTTATTTGTTTAAAAAGTAATGTAACTGCTTTTTTAGCCAGACCCTCGGTATTCTGCATGACCGTCGGCAGTTTTTCCGACAACATCGCCTGATCCAGGTAACCGCCAAATCCCAGCACGTCCGCCCTAAGATCTATTTCTTTCAAGCCGCAAATTACTCCCAGCGCGGTATGGTCGTTCAAGGTCATAAACGCGGAGGGAAAATTGTTTCGGCATTTTTTGTACATATTCAAAACTTCCGTGCGGCCGCTGGTGTATTCCGTCCTGCACTGCGTCACCCAATCATCGTTCAAAGCAAGTTTATGTTTTTGCAGAGCGGCGGCATAACCTTTGTAACGGTCGCTTTGGCAGATGTCACCGGAACGATGGAATCCAATACACCCGATTCTTTCATGTCCTTTGCCAATCAAAAACTCAATCGCGTCAAGCGCTCCGGCATAATCGTCGTTGCCGACATAATGATTATCGAACCCTTCACTTCGACCGTCAATCAGGACAAACGGAATTCCGGCATTGTCCAGCAGCCGAATCTGCTTATGGTCGGTGTTGCGACCACAATTTCTGAGAATGACCCCGTCCACCCGGTACTCTCGCATCATATTGATCTCCAGTTTCTCCTGTTCCGGATCATCATGATGCTGACAGATAATACAATGGCAGCCATTGGCTTTCACAGCACGTTCAATCGCGCTGACGATTTTGGCGTAATATGCCACCTCGAAATTAGGAACGATAATCCCGATTACATTGGTTCTCCCCCTGACCATGGCCCGGGCAATCCCGTCAGGATGGTAATCATATTGTTCCATTAGGGCATAGATCTTTTTCAGGGTATCAGGCTTAACCAGCTCTTTGCGATACAAACAATTGTAGATTGTCACATTGCTGACCCCGGCCAGTTCCGCCAGTTTCTTTTGCGTCATGATACCCGAAGGTGCACTGATTGTTAAATTTTCACTTTTCATTATTTTAGATTTGTCCGATCAAAATTAACTTTTTAATTTTATTTAGTACGTACTAAATATACATAAAAAAAACAGTCTTGTCAATACTTTCGACAAAAAAAATAATGTTTTTTTGTGCAGCCGCAATTTATTCCACATCGTAAAGATAAGAAAAGAACCAATGACAATCAACAACAACTTATGTATAATAGTATAATTATAAAGCCATATAATACATGAATATTTCATTATTCAGTACGAAAAGATAAAAAACACAAAGTAACAAATGAATAGTTAATATCACTTTTTTGATATTGACTCCACTTTTGATACGCTGTATAATCATTTATGTTTATTTGATTCAAAAAAGGAAACTGCATCATGGATATCAGATTTACAAAAACAATTCCGGCAAATCGCCATTCCGACGTTGTCGTCGCCGGCGGCGGTATCGCAGGCATCTGCGCCGCGATAGCCGCGTCACGACGAGGCGCGAACGTTATGCTGATTGAACAAAACGCGGTCACCGGCGGCAACGCAACTAGCGGCGGTGTTGCCGCGTTCTGCGGCGAAACGGCTGGGCAAGGTGAAGTATTCGACCTGATAATATCCTCACTGGAACAATGGAACGCAATCGCCCCTTACCGTCCCTTTGAACAATGCGAAGCCAGAATATTCGATCATGAGATATTGGCGTTCATCCTGCAAGAGCTGTTACTGCGCCACAACATAAAAGTGTTGCTGCACACAAAAGTTGCCGATATTGTTACTTCCGGCGAGAGCATCGAGCAGATTATCATTGATGGTCCGTCCGGGCTCGAAGCGATATCCGGAAAAGTATTTATCGACTGCACCGGTGAAGCGGTTATCGCCCACCATGCCGGATTTGCTACCGAAAAAGGCCGTCCTGGCGATCATGCCCAATTACCGATGTCGCTGATGTATTTCGTCCGTCACCTTGAAGATGGCGATCACGCGCCTGTCCTGCCTGACGGCTGGGTGGAAAAACTGACCGGGGAATCAGAATTACCGATGACTAGCATCTGGCCGAACGGCCCCCATTCAAATGCGATCAAAATAAAAGTTCCTCTCGGCGATTCAACCGATACGGACAGCTTTACTGAAGTTGAAATAAGAGCCCGAAGACGCATGATGCAGGTCTTGGATTATCACCGTCGATGCGAAGGAAAAAACTGGATGCTGGATCATTGTTCCCCCATCATCGGCATCCGTGAAGGCCGAAGGATTATCGGCGAATATATTTTACAAGTGGATGACCTTCGTGCAGGCAGACAGTTTGATGATGCCATCGCCCGTGGTGTTTTCTATCTTGACGGACATAATCCCGAAGATGACAAACGAACATACATCCTGCCGAAAGACGAACTGAAAGTCCCGCCTTATCAAATACCTTTGCGCTCACTGCTGGCCAAGGACTCGGTCAATCTGCTGACAGCCGGTCGATGCCTTTCCGCCGATCAACTGGCCCTTTCTTCTGCCCGGGTCATGACTACGTGTGCAATGACCGGACAAGCCGCCGGAATCACCGCGGCCAAAGCGGTAGCTGAAAATATTAATATCAAAAACGTTGCACCATTAGAGGTGCGTCAGGAAGTAGAAAGAAAAGGAGCTATTCTGTGATCAGTTATTATATACCCCCTCCAGACTCGGCCTATAAAGAATGCCATGCCTCGACTTTAGTGGAATTGCCTGACGGCTCACTCCTTGCCTCCTGGTTTGCCGGCACTAAAGAAGGGGATAATAATGTCGCTATCTGGGGCGCGAAATATCAAAACGGTCAATGGAACAAACCAGTCATTTGGGTTAAAGTCAAGAATCTGCCGCATTGGAATCCTGTTCTGCACTATTCAAACGGCGAAGTAACCTTATTCTTTAAAATCGGGCGTAAATGCAGCCATTGGAAAACCTGGGTCATACGTTCCGTTGATGCCGGGACCATCTGGACCAAACCGGAAGAACTGGTCGACGGAAATGTCGGCGGTCGCGGCCCGGTCAAAAACAAATGCATCGAACTCTCCGACGGCACCTGGCTGGCCCCAGGCTCCATTGAAATTAAATCCTGGAAAGCGTTTGTCGATTGCAGCGAGGATCAGGGACGCACCTGGACCCGCTCTAAACTAATCGATCAACCGGGACATCTTGTCGGCATCGATAAGAAAGGAAAAGACGTCAGATTCGGAGTAATCCAACCTACGCTCTGGGAATCCGCCCCCGGCAAAATCCACATGCTGCTGCGCAGCACTACCGGCAAAATCTGCCGCAGTGATTCGATTGACGGCGGCCTGACGTGGTGCAAAGTCTACGAAACCGACTTGCCAAACAACAACAGCGGTATCGACCTGGCAAAGCTGGTTGACGGCTCTTTGCTGCTGGCTTACAATCCAATCAGTAAAAACTGGGGTCCGCGCTGTCCGATTACTCTTGCCCGTTCCGTAGATAACGGCGCAACCTGGAAAAAAGTTATTGATCTGGAAACAGAAACCGGAAGAGAATACTCATACCCGGCAGTCATCGCCTTAAGTAACGGTGGGGCCGCTATATCCTACACCTGGGGACGGAAAAAAATCGCTGTTCACATTCTATCTGAAACAGAAATAAAACAAACCCAGTCAACAATAAACAGTTAATCATCAAAACGTTAAAAATTATTTATAATCAAACCGCATGATTATTATATATTCTATTATTATATTGATTCTTGCAGTAATTATCTTAACGAATAAGAGTATTATATCTCATAATTTTGAATATTCAAAATTATTTTTTTGAATAATTCAAAGGAACAACCAGCAGGAAAACATTGAATACGCCTCAAAATAGATGTCTCCGTATTGCATTGAATACTGGAGCCGTTTATTTTTATAATGTAATTAAATTTATCTATGAAAACAGGAGTTTTTTATGAAAATCACAGCACTGGCTGATGAATATATAACCTTAATGAAGACGCCGGACTCAAACACCGTCTGGACCTGCAGTCCGGGCCTCTGTATTTGCCCCGGCGGACGCCTGGTCGCGACCGGCGGCTTTCGCGGTCCCGGTATTGATCTGGTCGACGGCATAAAATGCGATTCACATCAGGGTCAGGTCCATATCAGTGACGACCACGGCGAAACCTGGACCAAAACCATGGAATTTCCATTCCTTCACGCCCGTCCTTTCGTGGCAGGCAACAAACTTTATGTCCTCGGGCACAACGGCAACCTCGTGGTAATGTCCTCTGCCGACAGGGGAGAAACCTGGAGCGAACCGGTCAAGTTGACTGAAGGTCAAACATGGCACCAGGCTCCGTGCAACGTCCACTACGCCAATGGCTGCGTCTATCTGGTCATGGAACGCAAATGCTACAACGACTGCGACTCCTGGGAACCGAGCGTTCTGGCTCCGGTATTAATGCGCGGCAGACTGGAAGATGACCTGACCGTCAAGGCTAACTGGACATTCGCCTCCGAAATAGCATTCCGTGATGCCTTCGACGATCAGGAATTAATTGATCGCGGCATGAGCTTTTTTCCGATCAAGCCGAAAGTCACATATTTTCCGGCCCCGGATCGCGACAGCGCGCCTCCAGGATGGCTTGAAACCAATATTTTCCAGATTTACGACCCGAAACACTACTGGTTCGATCCGGAAATGAAGACGCTTCACTTGATTTCCAGGGTTCATATCGGCTGGACCGGTTACGCCACCCTCCTGACCGTGACCGAAACCGGCGACAAGCCCGGCACCGGCGAAATGATCACCGGCTTCCAGAAACTGCCGTCCGGCGGCGAATGCCGTTTTATCCCCCTGCCCGGCGGTCAAATGAAGTTCCATGTTTTATACGATGATAAAACTGAATTGTACTGGCTGCTCAGCACTCAGGCAACCGACTCGATGACCCGGGCCGAACTACTGGATAAAGACCGCTACAACCTCCCGAACAACCAGCGCAGCCGCCTGGTTCTGCATTTTTCAAAAAACATGGTAGACTGGTGTTTCGCAGGGCTGGTGGCAATTGGCGGCAGCGAAATCGAATCCCGTCATTACGCCAGCATGGTCATTGATGGCGAGAATCTGTGCATCCTGAGCCGTTCCGGTGACGCAAGCTCTTACTCAGCCCATAACGGCAACCTGATCACCTTTCACAAAGTCAAAAATTTTAGAGAACTGGTATATTAAATGTCCGGCAAAAAACAAAAAACAAATATTCTCCTGCTGATGACCGACCAGCAGCGCCCCGATTCCCTGGGCTGTTACGGAGCCAAGTCAGCAATCACGCCAAATCTCGACGCTCTTGCCGCCAACGGGGTCGTTTTCGACAACTGCTATGTTTCCAATCCGCTGTGCTGTCCGTCACGCTACAGCATCTGTACCGGCAGATATCCGCATAATCACGGCGTTACCCTGAACTGGCGTGCGCCTCATCCGTGGGAGACCAGTTTCGGCCATGTCCTGTCCCGCAACGGCTACCGGACCGGCGCGATTGGAAAAATGCACTTCACCCCCTGGCAGGATCGTTTCGGGTTCGACGGTCGAATCATTGCCGAAGCCAAGTTCCACGACACCTGTGACGACGATTATGAGAGATTTCTGAACAAACACGGTTTCAGCCGTAAGGATCTGCATGACCTGTCATCGGAAGAATATATCAATAACTGTACTACCGTAAAATCCAAGGTTCCGGCGGAACTGCATATCGACTCATTCGTCGGCGCATCCGTTTGTGAATATTTGGATAGCATCGACGGCCCGTTCTGCCTGTTTGCGTCTTTTCTGAGTCCGCATAACCCGTACGACCCGCCTGCCCCATACGACACGATGTTTGACGACGTCGAGTTACCGGAACGCAACATGCTGCCGGGAGAAGTCGACCGCAAACCCAGAATAGCCTACAACTACATCAATGATCGCCTGAACCGCTCCTATAAATCAGACGAAATAACCCCGGAACAAGTCAGAACGATGAAAAAAGCCTACTACGGACTCAACACTCTGGTTGACGACTGGATCGGGCGCATCATTACAGTTCTGAAAGAAAAAAATCTTTACGAAAACACGATTATAATTTATACCTCGGATCACGGTGATTTGCTTGGCGACCACGGCCTGTTTTACAAGCAGTGCTTCTACGAACAAAGCGTCCGGGCACCGCTGATCGTTCATGCTCCACAGTTATACGCGCCGGGGCGTTCCGCCGCTATGGTTGAGAATATCGACATCTTTAACACGATCTGCGAAATGGGCGCCGCCGACCCCGGCGAAGGGCGCATGGGCAAAAGTCTGGTTCCGATGCTCGATGATCCGGCTAAACGTGATTTTCACCGCTCCGCAGCTTTTTCCGAAAACTATTTCGGACGCATGGTCAGAACCGGTCCCTGGAAAATGGTTTACTACCCCGGCAGAGATCTCGGCGAACTGTATAATCTGGATGAAGACCCGGATGAACAATTCAATCTTTGGGATGACATGAAAGATTCCGATAAGGTCAGCGAACTAAAGGATATGCTGCTGGAATGGGCCTTCGCTACTGAAGACACGTTACCGTTGCCGGTCCGCCCCGACCATCAGGATCAGTCGTTGCGGCAATACGTACCGGCCGCCAACGGTCTGACCTGTGAACAGGAGATTCAGGACTGGTATTTCTATGACTTGAAAAATCTTCATCTTAATTACGAATTCAGCCGGAACTGGAATGAAATCAAGCCGGATACCGTCAGAGCCTGAAACAACCAGATCATAAGGAAAATATGAGTAAAAGCAAACCCAATATATTATTGATAATGACCGATCAGCAGCGTTCGGATTCCCTGGGCTGCTATAATTGCGATGCGGTAAAATCTCCCAATATCGACCGGCTGGCGCATGAAGGCGTTCTATTTGAGAATTGCGTTGTCTCTAATCCTATATGCACCCCGTCTCGTGCCTCGATCTGGACAGGAAAAGATCTGCCCGGACACGGCGTAATGCGCCTTTATGATAACCTGCATGAGGATGAAATATTGT
Organism: Victivallales bacterium; assembly: GCA_963678305.2. Lineage (GTDB taxonomy): Bacteria > Verrucomicrobiota > Lentisphaeria > Victivallales > Victivallaceae. Next base: position 184,154 of record CAXXVV010000013.1, on the reverse strand, counting down.
TTCCGACCTATCTGCAGCAGCACGGCTACCGAACCGCGCTGTTCGGAAAACTTCATGTCTCCAGTATGATTGCCGAATCAAACGGCAGACATCCGCATGACGGCTTCGACGTTTACGAATGGTGCAATGAAGCGTGCGTCTGCATGGAGTCGAACCAACACGCCTACCGCAAATGGCTGGAAAAACAAAATCCCGAATTCTGCCAACGCATGATGAAACTCAAACGCGACGTTAAAGATATCCCCAGCGAACTGCATTTAACCCATTGGTCGGCCCAGCGAACCATTGACTTTATCAAAGAAACCGGCGATGCCCCATGGTTCGCCTGTATGAGTGTATTCGATCCGCACAACCCGTATGATTGTGGCCCACAGGAATATATGAACCGGATTGATGAAGAAAAGATACCCGAACCGCTTGAAAACACTCTTGAAGGTCGGCCCTCTGCTCATTTCAGAGAAAGTCACGAAGGATACCTCGGCGATTTCGACGCATTTAGTCCAGAAGATATCCGTGAAATGCGACGCGGCTACTATTCAATGATGGAACTGCTTGATGACGAGGTCGGCCGGGTTATCGAATGTCTTGAAGAACAAAGAAAATTGGATAATACCCTCGTGATATTCACTAGCGACCACGGCGACATGTTGGGAGATCATCGTCTGATGGTCAAAGGCGCTTTCTTTTATGATGCCTGCGTAAACGTCCCGTTAATTATCCATTGGCCGGAAAAACTTGCTTCCGGCAAAAAAATCCAGACCCCGGTCCAAAACTTCGACCTTGCTGCAACAATCCTCCAAGCGGCCGGAATATCTTCTGAAGAATGCTCCAAACTGCTGTCGGAATCACTAAATCTGCTTGACACCATCGCGAATGAAAGTAGCGCCAGAGAATATGCAACCTGCCGCTACCGCAATACCGGAATCCGCAGTGGGAACCGCTATTGGGACCCGGAAATTCAAGGCACGATGATCCGGGATAAACGTTGGAAACTGTGCTATTATCATACTACGGATGAAGGTGAGTTATATGACATGATGAACGACCCGGATGAACTGAATAACCAATGGAACAATCCGGAATTTCAGACCGAACAGACCAGACTAAAAAAAGCGCTCGATACCAGAACTTCGGAAGTCGAGTTCCAGCGCCCCCCGCGCGGCGGGGAAAACCTTCCTCCGGCCAATATGCTGATGAACAATTCGATAAAATAAAAAACTCAACCATAACATAAAGGATAAAAAAATGAAACTCACAAAACAGTTGGAAGGCGTAGTTCCGCCGATAATCACTCCTCTCGCCGATGAATACAACCTGGATCAACCGGGACTGGAAAAACTGATCGAACATATCCTCGGCGGCGGCGTCCACGGCCTGTTCCTGCTGGGAACTACCGGCGAAGGTCCAAGTCTTAGCATGAAACTTAAGTATGAAATGGTCGAACACTCCTGCAAACAAGTTGCTGGCCGTGTCCCAGTCCTGGTTGGAATTACCGATACCTCTTTTGCCGAATCGATCCGATTGGCCGAACATGCAGCGACACATGGCGCATCAGCGGTCGTATTGGCCCCTCCCTATTATTTTCCGGCCGGACAACCGGAATTGCTGGAATATCTTGGACACCTGACCCCAAAACTACCGCTCCCCTTGTTCCTTTACAACATGCCTGCCATGACCAAAGTTGACATCGAAGTAAACACCTTGCGTCAGGCTTCGGAAATAGATGGTATCGTCGGTTTCAAGGACAGTTCCGGCAATATGACCCGCTACCACGAATATATTACGGTGATGCGTGACAAACCTGATTTTTCATTACTCATGGGGCCGGAAGAGTTACTAGGCGAATCTGTCATGTTCGGCGGGCATGGCGGTGTTGCCGGCGGAGCCAACATCAATCCGCGTTTGTTCGTCAATATGTACGAAGCGGCAAAAGCAGGTAACGTTCTCCGTATGCAGGGGCTTCAGAAAGCAATCTTTGAAAATCGCAAACTTTATGCTTGCGGACGTTATGCATCCGGGATGATCAAAGGAGTCAAATGTGCGTTGAATATCATGGGAATATGCAGCGACTTCATGGCAGAACCGTTTCACGCTTTCCGTCAACCGGAAAGAGCTAAAATAGAAGCTTTACTAAAAGAACTGCAGCTGATTAATTAACTACAGCTATCTACTATGTTAATAACCGTTGTGTCCATCTCATACGCATCGGTTATTTTTTTACCCACCCACATCACCCAACTAGTTTATTAGCATTATCTTATAAACTTAATACAATCAAACAGTCAGATAATTTGACAAACCCGCCTTAAGCGTATATATTATCTCCAAACCAACCCAAAGGAGGACGAAATGGAAGCGCGAATGAAGGTCAAAGGCACAGGCTGCTACTACCACCTGTACAATCGCATCGGCTGCGTCAAAGGCGAACACCCGTTCTCCGACGCCGACAAAGAATACGGCTTCAAACTGCTTCGATACCTCTGCGATTACTTTTTGATCGAGGTCATCTCCGCCGCCTGGATGGGCAACCATTTTCACCTCGTGGTCTACGCTCCCGGCCCCGACGAATTGCCGCCGCTCGAGGTCATCGTCAAACGCCACAACAGCTATTACAAAGCAATGAAAAAGATCTTCAAATTCGGACCGCGAACCCCGGTCATCAGTCTCGAAAATAAAACGCAATGCCAGGAAATCGCCCTCAAAATGATCGATATCAGCCGCTTTATGTCGGCCTGCCAACGCCAATTCACCTGCGTCTACAACGAGACCCGCAATCGCACCGGACAACTCTGGGGCGGCCGTTTCAAAAGCGTGATTCTTGAGCGCGTAAACGCCCTGGCCGCCTGCGTGACCTACGTCGAACTCAACCCGGTCCGGGCTGGCCTGAAAAACTCCCCGTCGGATTACAATTTTACCACCTGGGGCCGCTATTGCAGAAGTGGCAAACACATGTTTTACGAGAATTTTGTCAAACACATTAAGCCGAACATTACCACCGGCGACACCTCGCAATGGACTGATGCCGAACTGTTTGCGTTCTTCCGTGGCGAACTGGCCCGCATCATCACCGCGGAAACCGGCGCCTCGAGTGAAGAGATCTACGCCGCCCGCGACAAAGCCCGCCAAAAAGAATCGATGCACGTACGCTTCCTGCGTCGTACCCGACACTTTACCGAAGGAGCGATTTTAGGTTCAAAACAATTCATCCGCCAAACCGGAAGCCAGTTTGATAACCCCGAAAGAATCCAGAAAAAACACCTCTCCCGAGGCACCATCCCCTCCGGAATACTATATTGCTTCAGGCTGTTAAAGGATACATTGTAATTCGGACAGAGATGTCGTTCGTCCAACACATATTCTGGAATATAACAATTATTTTCTGAATTCAGTCTTTTCATACAAGTAAAAGATTAACGATAATCTTACAATAAAAACATTGTATTTGAATATTCAAAATCTTAATAAAACAGCTATAACAGATTAATATTAAGTTCAAAAAACCAATATAAATCTGAAAAAAAGAGTAACATAAAACACTCTATTGAAAATAATCTAAATCACATGTATAATCCATTTAGATAAACGATAAACTTAATGGATATGCTTTATGGAAAACGGGACTGTAACTTTAGCTACACTGGCCGAACATTTAAAGGTCAGTAAAACTACAGTGAGCAAAGCCTTGCGCAATCAACCCGGTATCAGCAGCAGCATGAAACGCAAAGTAAGAAGCCTTGCACATGAGCTAAACTACACGCCAAATTTCGCCGGGCAAATGTTAAGAAAAGAAACTATCAACACTATCGGGGCACTCATAACCCTCGACGTGACCAACTCATGGTTAAGTGAAATGATCAGTTCACTCGAAGATGAACTGGATAAACACGGTCAAACCATGCTCTTGACCCTGGGGAAAAACAATCCTGAAAAACTAATGCGCTGTATTGACCAATTATCCGGTGGCCGGGTAGCCGGAATCATTGCCGGACCATATTACAACCCGTCCAGTTTGAACAGTTTGGTAAATCTTATCAACCGGAAAATACCGGTTGTGGCATTCAACTGCATGTATGACCTGCCGATTGACCGGATTCAGATAGACCTGAAAGCCGGGGCCGAACTGGCGGTTGAATATCTTTATGACCGGGGACACCGGAATATCGGTTTTTTGTGCAGTCCGGCCCATGTAATGGAATCATTCAGCGGTTCCCGTCGGGCGGCATTTCAGGACGCAATGATCAAGCATGAACTTCCGCTCAGCGGTAAATTTCTGGTTGACGGGCCGAGTTATGTTCACGGTGGCATGGAAGCAATGGGACATTTGTTGGACAGCTATCCTAAACAAGAACTGCCGACCGCATTTGTCTGCCAGAATGACTGTGCCGCTGACGGTGCGATGCGGGCAATCTACAAACGCGGTTACAAGGTTCCGGAGGATTTCTCACTTATCGGTTTTGACAACCTGAAAGAGTCCGGCATGACCATCACGCCATTGACCACCATTGACGGGGCAATGAGGCAAATGGCTATTGAAACAGTCGATGTATTGATGGATAAAATCAAAAATCCACAACGTGAATTGATTACAAAAAAAATCAAGCCGTCTCTAATTGAACGCGATAGTGTAGCTTTAATTTAATTTATATTTATTGATAAATAACAAAAGAAGGGTACTCAAAATGAACCGTGACAGAATATTTACACTAATAGAACTACTTGTAGTGATAGCCATTATAGCAATTCTTGCCAGCATATTGATGCCAGCATTAAACAAGGCAAGAGACAAAGCCAAAGCTATCAGTTGCACAAGCAACCTTAAACAGATTGGAGTATTAACTGCGCTTTATCTTGATGACTCAGATCAGTTTTATATGAGCAGCGACGCCTCGAATGGAGTGAAACGCAGTTGGGACGATCAACTGAGCGCTTATGACGGACGCAAACTCTCCGAAGCTCAGATCGCCATGTCTTATATTCACAACGCCCAGAAAAAACTATCAAACAAAATGTATAGATGTCCTTCCGACAGCGTACAACACCGGGCATATATATCGGATTATCATCTACGAAGCTACGATTTTACCGCAGGCCATCCGCGTACCTCCGCGAACGCTAATCGCTGGGCAGGCCTGATCGGGAATGACGGCGCCAACAACTGGACCATGAAAAGTTCCAGAGTCAAAAAATATTCGAACACGATCCAGGTATTCGACTACTGGCCGCAAGACAACAAAAATTACCTGGGGGGAACTTCTGACTCGGTAGAAATGTTCAGGATAGACAAAACATATCCGGCCGATCACAGCGGCAGATTTAACTTCGGTTTCTGCGACGGACGGGTTGAAGCTTTAACCGCCGCCCAGGTATATGACGGAGCCCCCGTGACCTGGAATAATTACTTGAACACCCTGCTCGACTGTAATCGAGAATAAATACTATCAACAAATTAAACAACCAGACAGAAAGAATTATGTACACAAATCAGCCCATGTTCATCGGCCGGGATGTCAATACCCTCGTAAAAACCGAAGATCCGAAAACACTTTACTCATGCAGCCCCGGAATATGCCGTTGCCCTAACGGTCGTCTGATCGCGACCTATGGTTTGCGCGGCCCTCTGCAAAAGATAGAAGACGGCTCAGAGATAAATTTCAGCACCGGATATATTGCCGTCAGCGACGACCATGGCGACAACTGGCGACAGATCACCTCGTATCCGTTCCGTCACGCCCGTCCGTTCATGGCCGGCGAAACGCTTTACCTGCTGGGGCACGAAAAGGACCTTATGGCCATGCGTTCGGATGATTACGGCGAAACCTGGAGCGAACCGGTGAAATTGACCGAAGGTGAAAAATGGCATCAGGCTCCTTGCAATGTCTGGTACGCCAACAACTGTGTATATCTGGTAATGGAGCAACTGCGTTACAAAATGCAGCTCTGGCCGCCAAACGCCATGGCTCCGGTCCTGATGCGCGCACCGTTAGACGCCGACCTTACCAAAGTGGAAAGCTGGACTTTCGCCGAAGCTCCGGCATTCAGAGACGTTATTGACGTCGACAAGCTGGTCTATTTCGGGATGCCGCCGCTGCCGGTGCCGGATTCACTGGATTTTGATCCCAAAACCCACATCAACGCCCCATTGGGCTGGCTGGAAACCAATGTAGTGCAGGTCGTGGACGACAAGCACTGGTGGTATGATCCAAGCGGCAGGACGTTTCACCTGTTTATGCGTTTCCATTCCGGCGGAACCGATTTTGCGGCAATGTTAAAGGTGGTTGAACAGGGAAAAGAACCGGGAACCGGAAAAATGATCACCTCTTTTCAACAGCATCCGTCCGGCGCGGATATCGTATTCCTACCGATGCCGGGGGGACATTTGAAATTCCACATGCTATATGATGAAAAAACAAAACTCTACTGGCTGCTCGGTTCACAGGCAAGAGAACATTTTCTGGCCTGGGACCGTAACAGCCTGGTACTGTATTTCTCCAAGAATCTGACCGCATGGTGCTTCGCGGGAGTTGTCGCCCTGGGAGCGGAAAACCGGGTTTCACGCAGTTATGCCAGCATGGTAATCGACGGAGATGATTTGCAAATCCTGAGTCGGTCCGGCTCGGAAAACGCAAAATCGGCCCATGATGGCGATATGGTGACGTTTCACCGGGTTGAAAATTTCAGAGATTTAGTATATTAATATAAAACCGGAGGAACAAACATGAGACGCATTTTAATATTACCTTTGCTGACCACTGGAGCTATCTGTCTGCAAGCAGCTTCGGATTCAGCCGTTAAAATCGACCTGGACGGCAGAAAAGATGATGTAGCGGTTACTTTCACGAACAATGATCCGGGGCTCAACATCTTCCATCCCGGCTGGGTCAAACCGGAAGCGAAACGCAATTGTTATTTGCAGATAACAGGAAAAAAAGAACTCACAGACAAATGGCAGACATTCAAGTTTTCATTCACTCCGCAAAAGAGCGGCAAGCTACGAATCTGCCTGTTAGGAAGACGTCTGGTAAATAAAACAACCCGGAAAACAGAACGTCTCTGGACCCTGTATGATGATGTCAAACTTACCGGAGCCGCGCTGAAAAACGGGGACTTTTCTCAATTCGACAAGAAAGGGAAATTGACCGCTTGGTACAACTGGCACGGCGCAAAGCCAAAGTTTGATAAAAACGGAGAAATCAGCGCGGCAGTCTGGCACGACAACGCCCTTAACCAGATGTTCAGAGTCACAGCTGGAAAAAAAGTAAGCGTCTCATTTAAAGCAAAAGCGGTCAGTGAACCGGATGTGGAAAAGTACACAAAAGTTGTAGTAAAAAAACAACCCAGTGAAAAAGAGCTTGAAGACCATGCAAGGCAAAAACTTGTTCAAGTCAAGAGCAAAATAGATAGTTTGGCCGCAAAAAAAATAAATGTCGAACCGGAAAAGATAACTGTCAAAATAGCTGAATTCTTTCTAAACGGCTGGATCGATGAAGACCGTAAAAACATGCCGCGTTACAAAAAATTCTATCTTGAAAGATATAAAAATTTCGGTAACGCAGCTGCAATATTCCAGAATCTGCCGCGGCGTGAACTGACAGAAGTTAACCGCATTCTCGATAAAGCCTTGACTGATCTAAAAAAAATAGAACAGAAGCCATTGCTCAGAAGCGGATTTCCAACGGTCGAAGATATTACCGCAAAAGGACTTGAACTCAAGAATGGTTATTTCTACAAAAACGGTAAACCGGTTCTGCTTTCTGACGCCAACTGGTCCCAACAGGAAACCCCGTTGCAGTTTATCGAATGTATTTCGGCTACGCCGTTCCACTTTTTCGATGAAAACATGAATCTGCAAACCGGCAAAATCAATGAACGAAAAGAAAAGATCAAAACGATCAAGGACCAGATGTTCGCGGTCTGGATGACCCCGATCATTCCCGATTTGAGCAAAAAATATCCGGGCATCATGGACAGCGACGGCAAACCTTACTGTAATTTCGACATCGACCACCCGGCTGCGAAAAAGATCTGGGAAAAGTTTTTTGCCGTAATGGTTCCAATGTTCAAAGATCATCCGAATATGTTCGGCTATCATCTCGCGAACGAACCCCACTGGACCAAACCCAAGAAAACGAAATACTTTTATATAAAATACCGCAAGCACCTGGAAAACAAATATAAAACAATAACCAAGCTTAATCAGGCGTGGGGCAAATCATATAAAAACTTTGATGAGATCAAAACGCACCCGATGCCGGAAAAGAGTCATCAGGAAATAAGCGGCAACAAAAAGGAATGGTTCGATTTTTGCGACTTCAATCAGAAGCGCGTAACTGATTTCTTCAAATTCATGCACGCTCAAATAAAGAAATATCATCCGGAAGCCAGAACCTATATAAAAACGTCAAATTCCCCGACTATCCTCGGGAAACGCAGCGCTTCACGTTTTTTCCTGATGAATAAACGAAATCCGCCTGACGTACCATTGGAATTTTCCCGGCACTGCAATGGAATCGATCGCGAGGCCCTGACCGACATTCTTGAGATCAACGGCTGCGACACCAGCTTGAACCTGTCCCCGCATTATGTAGTACGCTCGACTTTGAACAATACTCCGGAAATGTACGCATTGTGCTGGCTGGAACAATCATTGGCTTTTGATTTTATGAAATCGCTGGCTCCGGATAAACTGTTGCTTGACGATGAATGGCACGCTCAGTCCACCGTTTTTTTCCGGGAGCCTTCACTGTCGCCGGAATATATGGAACTATCGTTGTGGCTCGGGCATCTGCACGGCATGGGGGCAAATGAAGTCTGGCACTGGGGACGGTCACCACACGGCCGAAGGCTTGTCAAGGACCTGATCGACAGCTTCTGCATGCAGCCGGTTACGATGAATGCATATTATCACAGCATGCTGCAACTGAACGCGCGGTCGAACGAAGTGGTAGCGCTGGCCAATACGCCGAGACAAATACGTTTACTTTACTCCGAACCGTCCGCGATAATCGATCTGGATTTTCTTGACACCAATCTGGCGGCTTATCAGGCGGCGTACTTTCATGGAGATTCAATCGGTTATATCACCGAAAGACAACTGGCAAAACGGGATATCGACCGGGACTGCAAACTGCTGATCGTTCCGCATGTCAAATACGTCAGTGACAACACGGTCACGAAAATCAAGAAATTTATTTCAAAAGGCGGCAAAGTGCTGTTTATCGGTGAAGATAATCTGGCGTTTGACCATAACGTAAGCGCAAGAGACAAAAAAACTCTGGTGTTCATGACCGGTCAAACCGAAATCCCGGCGATGCATCCGAAAAAGATGCACGAAGCGGCAACCGGTTTAATCCGCAAATATAATCTTCAAAATGCGATCAACGCATCATCTATGTTCGGAGTGCGGGTGCAGAGTGCCGACTATAAAGGTAAAAAGCTGATTTTTATCGCCAACCTTCTGAGCAAGCCGGTCACAGTAGACAAACTAAACGGCACGCCAGCTAGTCTTGAAAATCTGTTGACCGGAAAACAGGAAAAATCATCCGGCATCAAACTGAAACCGATGCAGATGAAACTCTATAGGTCGATTTAAAAACGACTGAAAATCTCTTTGATCTTATGCTAATTAAAGCTGTGGCTACCAATCATTATTAGACTGCTGACTGGTAGTCACTTAACACTTTCAGTTTTATCTTATAAATATAAGCAAAAAGGTTGTTTTTTTTGTTCCTACCCCTTATACATTATAAGGGCGTTTTATACGAAAGGGGTGAAAAATGTTGCGACTTAAGCGATTAGTTGCAATCGTACTGTCCATCGTGCTTGTAGGCATTTTTATTTTATCAGCAATGCTGACGCTGCTTCACTATGACTCCACAATAAGGAAATATCTGCTAAGAGAAGCGCAGCTAAGCTCCAAGGCCATAGATATAAAAAATATAAAAAGCACTCAGGGAAAAGGAACTACCTGTACTTTCACCATTCCAATGCTGCTTTCGGCACCAGAGGACACGCAATGAGCCGAAAACAATGAGCCCAAAACACTGGTGCAAATAATTTACCGTTAATGCTTTAACCATTCATACTATTCAGTCTTTTTTCCATAGTTTCACCGGGGAAACGGATATTTCGCCAGAATTCCCCAGATAGTCGATCACGACCGCCTGCCATTTAACGGGAAAATCAAATTTGCCGTTTTTCTTTTTGCCCCAACTGACAAGCGATTTGGGTTTTGACAGGTCGAATTTAAGGTCGAGCCATTTATTGACCGGCGCTTTACCTTTTCTCTGCAACTGGAATACCTCGCCGTCATTATCGATCAGCCGCAGGCTTATTTTGCTGATCTTTACGTCCGGGGTTTGCTTTACTGAGTATCCAATAATGCCATCCAGTTTACCGTCTTGTGATATCACCGGTTCGGCAATCGATTCAAGCAAGACAAACTTTTGCCGCCCTGCTCCAAGTCTGGCCACAAAATTGTCGTCCTGATAGCTCCCTTGAATATGTCGGGGGGAACGCAGCCGATATTGCGGCATGCCGGCTTTACGGGCAAATTCAAGGTCCTCAGTCAGCTTTCCGGTCACAACATCATGCTTGATCATCTGATAGACAATCACGTCGTTAACGAACCGCCCCTTATTGCTTTCGAAAACCGCCTTCAGAATATATGGCGACTCGCCGGTGTAGGGGCGTTTGAGAATGTTTATATTAAACCTGACCGTCGCGGTGCTTTCGGCCGGGACCGTGATATTGGCGACGCGCGGCTTGACCACCCAGCCGTCATCGGAATTTGACCCCGGTTCGACCAGGTACAGTTTTCCTGACTGGTCAACCTTCGACTGATTATGCACCCTGACGTCAAGAAACTGCGGAGTTTCCCGCTGGAGCGTGATCCGGACCACATGCTGCATATTGTGCAAATCGTTAGCTCCGCGCATCTGGGCCAAAGGCGGAAGTATCTGAACTTTTGCCGCCGGAGTATGCTTCCGGGCTGCCGATGCGGATACGGTATTGCCCATTTCATATTTAATATTCCCGGAGACGAATACAGGGTATTCGTTGACCGGAACACTAACCTTTCCGTCTTTTACCGGAAGCTCAGTTCTGCATCCCATGATGTCCGTCATATAGACCTTTCCAGAAGCCTTGAAGGCAAGCCTCTCCGGTTTGGATATTGCGACCATCGGCAAGGTTATCTTCTGGCGTCTGACCAGAGTTGCCGGTTTATCTTCTTTCCAGATAATCGCGGTTTTCTTTTGTTTGCCGCTGAATACGAAGCCGGTAAAATCCTTTCGGGCAAACTTTATTCTGCCTTCGTATTTGGCGCCATCAAGCTCAATCGCGGTTGTCCGGTAAGCCATGAAAGCTGGTTTCGGCAGCAAATCGGAACGAATGACCCCGAATTCGCCTTCGGTATGGTTAGTCACGGTATCGACAAATTCATAGATAAAGTTCTTTTTAACCCCGAGAGACAATGTCCCGGTAAGTTTTTTGGGCATGTCAAGCGCCTGGTAGCGGTATACCTCTTCCCGGGTTTTACCGGGATAAATATGGTTCCAGTAACCGCAGCCGCTTATCTCGGTCACCCAGACCGGTTTATTCTTGAAGCCGTAAGTATCGAGAACATTTATCAAAGATTCTATCCGGTTAATAACGCCTTCGTGGTACTTTTTGAAAAAACCGTAAGTGTGGATAGCAACAGCATCGCAATATGCCGCCGCACCGCATTCGGCTATAACCGATTTATGAATATGGTTCATATCCCCAACGATCACGGTAGAGGCAGGATCGGCCAGCTTTGCCGCTTTGTAGGCCGCCTTAACCATTTGAGCATAATCAGCAGGGGTGATATTCCAGGCATGAGGCTCATTCCCGACTTCCCAGCTCTTCACATGAGAATAGTCTTTGACCATTTTATAGCAGGTTTCGGCATAGGTGGCGAGTTCTCGCGGAACCCCGTATTTTTTCCATTTCTCAGAAAGCGGAGTATCTTTGAACGGGGAATCAAACTTCGTATATTTGTGGTAAAAAGGGAAGAAAGAAAGAATATGGAACCCCTTATCAACCAGGTCGCCGGTGACATATTTCCACGGCAGGTCGGTTCTGACCCATGAAACGCCCATATCTTCCAGTATCGGGGTATATTCCACGGGGGAAACTCGTCCCCAGCAGTTGAGCATACGATCAAGATGGGTGCTGATACCAAACGGGGAATCCTTTTTTCTGACCGCCATACGCCTACGATCCATCACCACAAAAGGTGTTTCCAACGCGGAAATGACTTTTCCGTCAGCAGAGATTTCAGCCTTCAATCTATAATATCCCGGCTTCTTCACGACGTCCTTAATATCGATATTTTTTGTCCCGGATTTTAAGGAAATGTTAAATACTTTATTATAAACCTGACGTTTCCACAAATTACTGATGCCGACATTGAGCCTGATTCCAGAAGCTTTTTTTGACCGCAATTTCAATGTTATATTCTGCTTGTCGAGATAAAAATAGTTAAAACGGTTATTGAGTTCCGGACAGGCATGGACCAGCGGCATGGACGCAATTCTGAACCCGATATTTTCCTTGCGGATATTGTCTTCAGATTTTCCCGTTACATTGTTCGTATAGTTGTTGCATTTGATATAGGCCTCGGGATTTTTACTGTGCCCGACCGCAACGCGATGCCAGACCCCGTGTCTGGTTTCAATCATTTCAGCAACGTTCAACGGTTCACCGTAATCATATTTCCCGTTTTTATAATACATTCCTTTGTACCATTCAGCATGCGAAGGAATAAAGAATACTTCACCTGATTCAGGTCTGGTTATGCGACGACGAGTAACCTGACCGTCGATAATATCATACACCCTGCCCTTACTGAGCCAGTTACAGTAACTTGCCGCATTCGCATAACTCACAAAAGTCACCGGTTTATCCTGATAACCAGTCTTTGGAGCGTATATGTAACTACCACCGTTGCCAGACCTGTTTATCGCCATACGCGAATCGTAAAGCCCGGCTACACCAGCCTTGTCGGCAGCATTAAGGAATTTCGCGTAATCGGCATTTGATACCGGAGCTTTCGCCAGGCGATAGCGGTAATCAACCTGACCGCGACCAAACCGGTTTTTGGCGGAATCAGGAGCGTTCCCCGGCTCGTTTACCAGTTTCATTGTGTCATCAGCGAAAACAGCCGTTGATAAAACAAGACTGTAAACTAGAGTTTGAATCAGCTTTTTAAAAATCATTTTAATCTTACAGGGGTTAGGGTTAATATATCAATTTATTATACCAGTATCATTGCTCAAATTAATAATAGTAAACAGACGAATATCTAAACACCCGGGCATGAATCATGACCACCGATATTGAATTATTCCCATATTTACTTTAAACTTAAAGCATTGAACTTTCAACACCAGGCATCCCGTTCATGGGGGGAACGATGCATTTATTTTATATTTTTAACGCTGCCGCGCTTTATCAGAGAAGGCGTTTCCAAATATCGGACCGCCCTTTGACTCTTTCCGGAGGATTTACTTGAAACATTGTTCATTGTCAGCTCAACAAGTTTATCTACATAGTGATCGATATTGAAACTGATACTGGTTATTCCCGGAATCATCATCTCGGCAATCGGAAGATTGTTAACTCCAATTATCGAAATATCGTCAGGTACTTTGATATTATGCTCATGAAACAGTTTTATAGCCTGGGCCGCAACATGATCGGTATGACAGAAAAACGCGGTCGGCAGATCGCCATTCCGGATATTTTCTTTCAAACGTTCCACGTTTAGTTGATTGTCGGAACTCTCTTCAAAAATCCATTCATCCCGGACTTCCAACCCGTGCCGTCGCAGCGTATCGACAAAGCCAGAGTAACGGGTTTTCAGATCCGGCAGAGTAATTTCATGCGAAATAACTCCAAGCATACCAATATTATGATGGCCGTTTTCCACCAGATGATCAACCGCCATCTGCGCGGCCGAATAAGCGTCGATTTTGACGTTATCCACCTGGAGATGCTCGACTGTATCAAACACCGAGACATAAGGAAATGAACCAAGGAGAGGCGCAACCATTTTAAATTCATTACTGAACCCCATCGGACCGATTATCAAGGCGTCAACTTTCAGCTGAGCCAGGAATTTCACCCCGTCGACCAGCCGTTCATGACCATCCGTGGCAACAAACATGCTTAAATGATAGCCTTTACTCCACAATTTTTCCTGAAGACGGTTCAAGATTGCGCTGTTCCACGGGTCTTCCGGGGACTCTTTCAACAGCAGTCCGATAATATGGGTTTGACCGCGCAATAAAGATTGAGCCAGCAAAGATGGCTGGTAACCGATCTTTTCGGCATATCTACTGATAGCTTTCGCCTTGTCCGGCGATACGTTTTTACGTTTATTCAAGGCGTTGCTGACCGTAACCGGTGAAACCCCGAATACTTTTGCTATCTCGTTAAGCGTTGCTTTTTTTGTTTTCATAATCAGCGTTAACCAATTTTAAAATTTCTTATCGAAGCAGGCAGCTTCTTAATCTATATTGTATCCGGGACCATCGTTATTGGTATCAATATTGATTTGGACAGGGCTTGTACTTGCTGCGTGGAGGTCAAGCAACAGTATATTTGCCCGCGAGTCATTGTTATGCCGGTAAGTCAGGGTAGTATAATCCCGCCCCAAATAACTTTGCAGTTTCAGGCTGTTTGAGGCCGTCGAGTCGCCCATCAGGATCTCTTTCGATGCTCTGCTGATAAATTTAGGCAGCAATACTCTTACCGGCATCTTACTTTCGTTCACATTGCCGTTCCAATCCCAATATGCTCTGAGTTTATATGAAATAGGATTAACGACATCGGGGTTGCTCGGGCAATCCCAGAGAGGATTATTGTTTCTCACAATTTTCAATTGCGCATATTTTGAAATAACCCAGCCATAACGGTCCTCTGTATTGCTCGTTCCAAGCGGCGGTATCCATCCTTTGTAGTCATCAAAATAACCGGCCCATATCACCCCGAACTGTTTCAGGTTGGAAAGACATTTAATTGATTTAGCTTTTTCCCTGGCCTGATTTAATGCCGGCAAAAGCATTGAAGCGAGGATGGCAATGATAGCGATCACCACAAGAAGCTCAATAAGGGTGAAAGACGAGGATTGACGTTTTTTGTTTCTCATTTTGACTATTCCTTCTTTTATTGTCCGTGAATACTGATTTATTTAGTTAAACCTTTAACTATATTATAGTATTTCATTCATAAAAAAGCAATAGCCTTGCAAAAATTTTTGTAATTTTTATTAATTTTGAGCTTAAAAATATTTTTTAATTTAACCTTTAACTATTTTAAACAAAAAACTGCCGCAAAGTTAACAAAACCTGCGGCTGTGAGAGTGAATATTAAACAATGAAAGGTTTCCTGTAATAAATCCACTGAAATAAATAATTATACATCATGCAACTTGCTACATAGAATTAAAGTATTTATTGTCAAGCTGTTAAAAATAAATTACAATCAAACGGTATGATTATTATCAATCATATCGGGGTATTTATACCCGGTCATCCCCCCGCTTTACGAACGACCGCAAAATTGATGAGTGGAAACGCCGTTTTGTATCATCTCCGCTTCCGTAGCACATAGTGCGGAGTTTAAAGCGGTATATCGCCATCAGTCGTACGGATTAAATAATAACTGAACCGCCCTTTTTCATTGTTTTCCTTACGGTTTCCGCCGGGACCGCTGCCATAGTCGATCCGGAATCAAGCGCAAGAGCGGCGGTTACTCCCGCCGCTTCCCCGGTTTGATTCATGTTGACCATGACCCTCAATCCTCCAAATGCCTCCGTGTCGGCATCAAGCATCCGTCCGGCTGCAATAATATTACCAGCCCCGACCGGAATCAGGCTGCGCAGCGGGATTTGGTAGAACTTAGGATCATTCTCGACCGGTTCACGCCAGCGCCCCTGTTCTGCCGGCTGTCCCGGACACGAATATATTTCCCTGCCGTCAAGATAGCGGAAAATTATTCCGGGCCTTTCCGGTTGATGAATATCAACCCGGTAAGTACCGTTGGCAATCGCGTCGTCAAATCGCACCCCATCTAATAAATCCTTGCCGGTCACCTGATAAAGCGCCTCAATATGCCGGGACTCGCGAATTCCAATCATCGACGGCAAGCCCTGAAGGATAATCCGGTCAAAACCGTATTTTTCCTTTAACATGTCCATGATCGCCCTGACCTGCCGCCTGCCCTCGATCTCCGCCGCGGATAAGTCGCCGCCGTTGGCGCAGTCCCGCCCGAAAACCCTGGTTCCCGCCAACATAAAAATGTCACTGCCGGGAACATGCCGGCCCCAGATAAAGCCTTCCGGAATCTTATATTCTTGTGCATGCTTTCTAATTGCGGCTCCAAGATCAAAGCCATCCGGAAAAAGCCAGTTGCTGAATTTGGCACAAGTAGTCGGCGGCTGCGGGTGTTCCGGAAAACGACAACCGCAACCGGCGCGATGACAAAGATCGGCGTCACCGGAAGCATCGATCAGGTAATCAGCCAGGATTACCTGAGAACCTGATTTATTTTCAACGACCACCCCGACCGTTTTACCATCCTGCCAGTATGGCGCGGTAAATACGGTATGAAACAAAACATCGACTCCGGCCTCCAGCAGCATAGTATCCAGTTCAATCGCCAGTTCCCCGGTATTCAAAGTCGCGTAAGCTGAATTGCACCCGTCAGTGAAACTTACAGCGTCGCGACGCTCAAGACGTTCCAACACTTCCAGCGTCAAACCGGCAATAATCTCCTGTCTGTAATCGGTATCTTTCAAACTGTGCCAGATGCTGACCAGACCTGAGACGGCGACGCCGCCGCAGCGGTTCTGTTTTTCAACCAGAATTACTTTAACGCCCAATCGCGCTGCCCGGATCGCCGCGAAAACGCCGGTGCAACTGCCGCCGATAACGCAGACATCGTATTTTCCGGCGACCGGAACTTTACGAGACGGTATAATAACTTCATTCATAACCATATCCTTTATGTTAATTTTTTTAGATTTATGCAAAACTATTATTTGCACCATGACTAGCGCAGTCTGAGCCTGAGCTAGCGAAGGCAACGCATAAAGAACATGAAGAAGTATTTAAATTTTCAGCTCCCGCTGAAAAATAAAAAAACTTTTTCGTTACTTTTCGTGTTTTTCGTGGTTGATATTTGCATTTCACACAACTCTTTTAATATTTTCTATATTTTAACACCTGCACGACTGGAAAGATATAGTCAATTATGTTATATTTTTATAAATATAATGCTAATTTAACAATATAATTGCAATAATGAGCGATAAAAAATACGAAAAAGCGGTAAGTGAACTGATGTCGGCGGTAACTGCGCTCACCGGACTGCCGGTCATCTGGAAAGACGCCGACGGCCAGGCGACGGAATCACTGCCGCCGAACCAGCAGCGACATAGAAACCCGTTTTGCGATAGCGTCAAAAACGCATCCATGCGTCTGAAGCGTTGTTCATTGAATGATACGGCTGAAATTGCCATCCTTGCAGAACAGAAAAAACATCCGTTTATCCATCGCTGCCACGCCGGAGTTGACGAACTGGTAACGCCCATCTTTATCGACGGCGCCTACACCGGGGCCTTTTTTCTTGGCCCGTTTCGCATGCCGGATGCCGAATGCGCTTATACTCAATGTCAAAAAAAATTCGACAGTCTACCGCTGTACAATGCGGAGACTGTCACGGCGGCGGGACGAATTCTGCGACTGCTGGAATTCACCGCCGGACATCACGCCAGAACCATGGCTCTGCAGGAATCTCTGGACGACGAAACCTGCATCAGGCTGCACCCCGCCCTGGAATATATCGACCGTCATTTCAGTGAGAATATTTCTGTGTCAGACGTCGCCGTTCTTTGCCATTTGAGCCCGTCGCGTTTCATGCATCTTTTCAAAGAAAAAATGAATACAGGTTTCAGCGGTTATTTGTGTGAACGGCGCATTGAAGAGGCAAAATCACTGTTAAGCAATACCGGCATGAAAATCGGCGATATTGCCTGCCGCTGCGGTTTTGCCGGACAAAGTTATTTCGGCATGATCTTCCGTCGCCGCACCGGCAAAACGCCCGCGGCCTACCGCGCAGCGTTTAAAACCGGTCGAGAACCATAAGCTTACGAAGGACGGCGGAAATCCTGGATTACCATATAGAAAGTCGGTATAACAAACAGCACCAGTAAAGTTGAAGCGGTCAAACCGGTAACGATACTGATCGCCAGCGGAATAAGCGTCTGAGCCTGCATGCTTTTTTCCGCCAGCAGCGGCAGCAGTCCGGCGACAGTCGTCAGGGAAGTCAGCATCAGCGCCCGGAAACGGTCGCTTCCCGCGGTGACCAATGCTTCCTCCAAATCTCCGCCTTCCCGCTCCCGCATTTTTATGAATTCCATCATCAGAATAGAATCGTTAACAACAATACCCGAAAGTGAAATAAAACCCATTAGACTCGGCATACTGAATGAGATTCCGAAACAAATATGCCCCCAGATAGCCCCGATAACCGCCAGCGGAATCGCGACCATGATTGCCAGCGGCTCCATGTAACTGCGAAACTGCAGCGCCAACAGAATAAAGATGCCAGCCACCCCGATCAGGAAAGACGTCCCCATTGAAGAGCCGGTTTCCGCACTGCGTTTAGTAGCGCCGCCGTATGAGATATTGATGCCGGGATACTCTTTCAAAAAATCCGGAAAATACTTTTTCCGCAAATCCCCGATTACCTCGCTGCCGTTGGCTTTCGCGTCTTCCACATCGGCTGTAACGGTAACGGTCCGCATACCGTCGATCCTGTTGATAGTGGAAAGACCACGACCTGATTTCATGTCGACTACAGCCGCCAGAGGGATTTTACGACCGTCAGGCGCCGTAACCCTGAAATTATCAAAACGCTTAACGTTGTTGATATCCGCCTTTGACAGACGGACATTATACTCGTAATTCTCGCTGCCGATCTGCAGTTCGTCCGCCGTTGAGCCGTGAAATGCGGCCCGGAGTTGGCCGGCAATCGCGGCGGCACTCAAACCGAGCTTCAGAGACCCCGGCTTCAGCTTCATAATCACTTCCGGCTTACCCGGCAGCATATCGTCACTGACATCAAAAACCCCGTCATAGGAATTCAATTTTTTCTGAAGCGTCAGCGATGCTTTTTTCAGTTCATCAAGGCTTTTGCCGCGCAGCCTTATCTCGATCGGATTACCAGCCGGCCCCATTTGGAAGTCGTCATACGAAATACTCTGAACCCCGGACAGTTCGCCGGTACATTCACGCCATTTCGCCAATACCTCATTAACCGAAGCGTTACGCTCATCTCCCGGCAGCAAGTCCGCCAGAACCGTGAACATATTAGGACCTGAACTCCCGGCATTATTATTGACGCTGAACTGAATCGAAATGTTATTGATCAAGTCCACCCCGCCCGGCTGCTGCGGTTTGAAATATTCATTTACTTCGGTCAGAGCCGTCACCAGTTTAGCCGCCACTGCCTCGCTACGGGCCAGAGGAGTTCCCTGCGGCAGCAGCACCTTGGTTGAGACAGTATCCCCGTCCACATCAGGAAAGGCGATATATTTCAATACGCCGGAAGCCGGCATCGCCAGCGACAGAACAAATAACGCCGCCACACATCCAAGAAACAAATAACGATGCGGGATCAGCCGTTTTATCAGCCCGCCGACCAGAGTCAGCCTGATCCAGTCCACGGCCCGGTTGATGTAAATCCGGGCTCCGAACGGTTTGCCCAGACCATCTTTGAATGAATGCGCAAGGTGATTAGGCATAATAAAGAAGGCTTCAACCAGACTCACCGACAGCACCAGCAAAAGAGTAATCGGGATCACGCTGAGAATCTTGCCCAGTTTGCCGCTGGTAAACATCAGCGGCAGGAACACGCACGCAGTCGTGGCAAACGATGATAATACGCCACTGGCGACCTCTTTTACACCGTTGATAGCCGCGTCCAGCGCCTTGTCCCCTTTTCTCAAGCGGACCGCGATATTTTCAGACAGCACGATAGCATCGTCCATCAGCAAACCGATCGCGATCAACAGCGCTACCATAGAAATCATATTCAGTGAAATCCCGAACAGGTTCATAAAAAACAATCCGCCAAGGAAAGAGATCGGCAATCCCATCGACACCCAGAAAGCGAGTCGGATATTCAGGAACAACCAGAGCGTCAGGAAAACCAGAATAATCCCCTGGATTCCGTTTTCAGTCAACAGCCGCAAGCGGTCGCGAATCGAATCGGCTGCATTTCTGGTAGTGTAGAATTTCACTCCGGGAGGTGCTTCAACTTTGATCTTATCGATCAATTTATTAATCGCGTCATATATCTTAAGGCTGTCGCGAGACTTGCTTTTGGATATATTCAGGATTCCGGCCCGCTTGCCGTTGAACAGCACTTTTTCCTCGTCAAGCTCAAAACGGTCGGTTATTTTCGCGATCTGTCCAAGGGTGATTTCGCCGCCGCTGGCCCCGGATACAATTCTCATATCCGCCAGATCACTGACTGTCTTACGACGGTCATTGAAGCGCAACAGGATATCCCGGTCGCCGGTTTCGAGGGTTCCGGCCGGCAGGTCGGTATTCTGGTTCTTGATCGTGTTCGCGATATCCTTGACGGACAATTTATATTCATAAAGCATTTCCGGGGACAATTCTATCCTGAATTCGTGCTGCGAAAATCCTTCGACATCGATCATGACGCCGCCAACCGTCTGCTTTATCCGCTCCTTCACCTGCTCACAATACTCCTTCAAGTGAGTCGTGCTCATATTACCGGTGATCGCAATTGAAAAGACATGATCGGTCCTGCTCTGAGGTTTGATAATTATATTCTCAACTTCATTCGGAAAAGAGTCTATCGCTTCGACTTCTGTTTTAATATCGTTATAAAACTCGATGAAATTACTGCCTTCCTCCATTTCAACCGTAACAGTCCCGGCACCTTCCCTTGAACTGGAGACGATTTCCTTGACGTTATTGACATTCTGCAAGGCTTCCTCAACAGGAGCGCATACCGCCTCTTCCACTTCCTCGGCTGTCGCACCGGGATAAGCAATCGAGATAGTGACTTTCTCATCGGAAAAGTCCGGCATGACCTCCCGTTTGATCCGGAACGCCGTCATAACTCCGAGCAACAGGAACAATCCCATTATCAGGTTGCTGGCGGTAGGATGTTTTATAAACCAGCCGATCATCTTAATTACTCCTGGCAGTGATTTTTATTTTACTTTTCGACGGTAAGCTCATATAGCCGATTTCGCGTTGAGCTTTCGGATAAAAATCGCTTTCAAAAACCGGTCGCAGTTTCATACCGGCAACCGCCGGGACAACATCAGTAGTCACCAGCGTCTCGCCCGGTTCCAGCCCGGATTCGATGATCGCAAAGTTTAATAATTCATACTTGACTTTGACTTTTTTAAACGCCAGTCGTTTTTCCGCATTACAAATGTAAACGGTATCGCCATGAAGCGCCGAACGCGGAATGACCAGACTGTCCGGCTGCGGATTACCGAACACCTCAACCGTACAGAACATCCCTTTTACCAGTGGCGGCCGCCCGGTTTTCCCGGCCAGCTTGTAAGTATCGTCAACCGAAACAACCAGGCCAATGGTTCTGGTGGTAACGTCAACCGAGGAAATCATGCGTTCGCATTTGGCATTCCACGTATAGCCGCCGAAATTGACCTTAGCGGTAAGTCCCAGAGACTCGGGAATCCGCTTACCGGACAAATTCATATTATTCTTACGAAGTGTCATGTTCACAAGCATTCTCATGCGGGATACATCAAGTTGCGCGGTTATTTCTGAACGTCCGATCCAATCAGCAACCAGCAGGACCGATCCCTTCTGCACAAACTGTGAAACCTCAACATCAACACTGGAAATACGACAGGCAAACGGCGCGGTTATTTTTGTATATTTCAAATCCAGTTCGGCCTGCTCCTTCTGGGCCTGATAAGATTCAAGTTGAGATTTCTGATAATCAATCTGACTCGGAATCAGCGTCAGTTCCGAACGGATCGCCTGGACCGAGTTCCTTTCGGACAGGATATTCAACTCCTCCTGTTCCAGACTGGATTTCGAGGCTACATTGGCCTTGAACAGTTTATTTTTACGATCGAATTCCTGTTGCTTGATTTTCAGCATACTTTCCCGAAGACTTAAAGTCACTTTCAGATTATCCCTGGAGTTTTCCAATTCTTTTATCTTAGCCTGAGTCTTCTTTATGTCCGCCTCAGCCTTTTTGATATTCAGCTTGAAAGTATTATCCTCAATCTGCAACAGCAAATCTCCCTTTTTAAAGAACTCTCCGCTGTTTAACCTTGGCGCTTTCCAGGATATTTTTCCTGCTACCTCAGCCACGGCTTTCCATATTTTGGCCGGTTGAACCTCGCCATATCCCAGCAATCGCGGTATGACCGTCATCTTCTGCACCTTGAGAACCGAGACCGAATGAACCAGCTCTCCGCCCTCTTTTTCTCGCAAAGGCTTTTTCCCGGCTACCATCATATAAGCCACAATAATCGCCGGAACAAGAATGACCGGAAATAATATTTTTTTCATCCAATTCATCACTATCACCTCGTCACTTTTTTCTAATACCGTCAATTACGATACTTGAAATTAATTTCAACTGTTCCTCCGGTGTTCGCGAAATCTGTTTTTCAATATTTGAAATATTAAATTCACGAATCGCCCCGAGAAAAACTTCACTCACCGCGTCCGGAACAACCGGTCTGAATATTCCCATCTCAATCCCCTTTGCAATTTCCTCGCTTAACCTTGCCACCATTTTCTTCCTTTTGCATTTGCGCTTTTTGAAATGCTTCAAGGCTAAATTCGGAAAAAGCAGGTCGTGGATTTTCCGGTGTGCGTGAAAATGATTAAACATTACCGACGCAATCCCCAGCATCACTTCATCAGGAGCTTTGCCTGACGTAAACTGCGCCTTGATCTTTTGCTCCATTTCCACAAAATGCTGTTCAAGGGCCGATTCCAGCAAAGCTTCCTTATTTGAAAAATAATTGTACAACGTGCCCTTCGCAATATCCAGATTCTTCGCCAGATCATTCATGGTCCAGCCGTCCAAACCCTTTTCCGCAACCAGCCGCAAAGTCTCAGCCCCTATTTCCTTCTTCATGGTCTGGTCCAGCAGTTTTTTCGCCTTATCAGTTAATCTCGGCATCTCTTGCATCCTTTCTCATGACTGCATATTCATATTTATGACCTTATATATATAATAATGACCCATTGGTCATTTTTCAACAACAAAAGTGCAAATAGTTAATAATTTCTTTAAAAAAATTACAACCAACCTGAAATATGGAGATTTATTTGTATAAGGCTTATGCCAGTAGAAACCTTACCGGGCAAGCGCTTCCACCCCGGAGAAGTCATAGCCATCACCAATTACGGTAAATAATTATTCATTTTGAATATAAAAAACAGTTCCTCTTTTTATTTTTCCTTACATTCCCCCCTCCAACTCAACACTCTAAATTGCCAACTATCAGAGTTGAATTTTTCAGCTTGACAATCTATACTGTTTTTATATAGCTTTTCATCTTGAAAAGGAAATAAAATGAAAACTTCTAAACGGTTAGTTATGATTTCACTAACTGCCATGCTTGCAGGCATTTTTATTCTGACAGCATTGCTGATGCTGGCCTATTATGAATCCACAATGAAACAGAATCTGCTGCAGGAGGTTCAATCGAGCGTCCCAATTCTCAACAATAAAATAATTAAAAATCTTTCCGGATCAAAATCAGACCTCAAAAAGAAATCATATATAGTGCTAAAAAGACAACTCTCTGAACTCAGGAATTCAATCCCTAAATGCCGCTTTATCTATCTGCTTGGTCAAAAAGCTAACGGCAACATTTTTTTCTATGCAGTCAACGAACCGAAATATTCAGCAAACTATTCACATCCTGGTCAGATTTATAAAAATGCAACGGATAAGCTAATCAATTCTTTTTATAGTGGGAATCCATTTGTCGAAAGGCAGATAGAAGATAAGTACGGTAAATCGATATTGGTAGCAATACCAGTCAAGGACCAGAAAAAAGACATAGTGACTGCAGTTCTTATGGCGAATATCGATGCAAAAGACTGGAATCTTAACGTTTGCTCCCATGCCGCACTCCCAATTGCCTTGCTACTGATTGCCCTGATCGTAGCGCTGACTATAACTTACACTTCTCAGCAAAAAAATAAATTACCTCACCGGGTCACGGTCAAATTATTACTGCCTTTGTGTGTTGTGATTTTTGTCATTATCGCCTGCGCCGGAACGTTACTGATTTATCTGCATCATATAAAATTACATAAACGACTAATGTTGATAAATGATACGATTGCCAACGAATTATTGGTCAATCTGGATAATCAGGGCAAAGATCTTTGTGAAACGCTGGAATCGCTATCCATGACACCCGGTATCCAAAAAACTTCGTTCTCAAATGTTTCAAGAGCGGAACTATTAAAAGAGTGGAACCCCGTATTCAAAACACTGCAGAATAAAAACATTAAAATCATGGCTTTCTACGATAAAAATAAAAAATGCATTCTTCAAATGCAAACCTCCATGATTCAAAGCAAAAAAGTTAGCATCGTCTCTTTTTTAAAGGCGGTTAAGTATAAAAAATCGGTCCACTGTCTTGAAGTGATGGACGGAGAGCTTTACTTGCGGGCAATCCAACCAGTCTTGAAAGACGGCAGGGTAGACGGCTATATGGAACTAAGTAAAGACATTGACGATTTACTGGAAACCAGACGTGAGCGCAGCAGAAGTCTGCTTATTGTACTGGCGGAAAAGTCGGCTTTAAACCGGCATCAATGGGAAACCCGGATGCGCGAGTTCCACAAAGACATAAATTGGAATATGTTACCGGACCATGTTATTATATATTCATCACACAATTGGATAAAAAAAGAACATGGTGTCCTCGCTCATATCTTGTCTCATCAAAAAAATCTTTGTGATGAAGACTTGGTGTTTTATGGTAAAACCTGGCATGCGTGGGTCAGTAGTATTCATGACTCATCCAGCAATAAAGTCGTAGAGATTATTGCTCTTACGGATATAACTGATTCGCTTAAAGAGTTTCATAACCTTATGATTATAGGCGGAGCTCTAGGCGGAGCACTACTAGCCGCCTTGATGACATTTATCATATCGCTTCTGCGGAGTACCGATGCAGGAATCAGGACTCAGCAGGCCTGGCTTCATGACAGTCGAGAACGGTTATCCGCAACAATCCACTCCATTGGAGAGGGGGTAATTTCAGTTGATAAAGGGGGTAAAATTGTTGAAATTAATTCTCAGGCCGGAGAACTTACAGGATGGGACATCGAAAATGCGACCGGACGCAGTTTCGAAAGCGTCTGTAAAATTGTCAACCTGCATGATAAATACAATGTCGTCTCTCCTGTTGTCATGGCTCTGCAAGGACAGGTTTCCGAAAGCTTCGGACCTAAATATTCACTTTTTTCCCGAACAGGAAATGAGTACATGATTACCTTCAGTTGCAATCCGGTTTATGACAGGCAACAAGTTGTGGCCGGAGCTATATTTGTTTTCCGCGATATGACCTCCGAACACTTCAGACAACGGATGCTGCAAGAAGGAGAAGAGCGTTTCAATATCTTATCAAAACGGGTCAGGGTGGTTATTTGGGAAATCGATACTGACGGAAAGTTCACATATGTCAGCAGTTCTTCTGAAAAGGTCTGGGGATATTATCCCCGGGAACTTGTCGATAATTTATATTTTTTTGATCTGCATCCGACTGATGGTCGTCAGGCTTTCAAACGAGATGCTTTAAATAAATTAAAGCACGAAAACGAATTAAATGATTTTCTCAACCAGTTACAGACCAAAAACGGTGATATTCTCTGGATGTCCACAAGCTGTATGCCGGTTTTGGATGACAATGGAACAGCTACAGGCTATCGCGGGGTGAATGTCGACGTAACGGAGAAGAAAAAAGCCGATGACCAGATAAGGGAAAGTGAAAAAAACTACCGTTCTATTTTTGAAAATTCAGAAGTGGGGATGTTCAAAACCAGGTTTTCTGATGGTAAATTGCTTGAGTGCAACGATATGCTTATTAAAACATTAGGGTATGACAACCGGGAGGATATGCTTGCAAACTATATTCCTGATAAATCATACGCCGATGCATACACCCAGCAGGAAATTATTGATATTTTACATAAAAACGGACGTTTGGACCAGTTTGAGCTGAACTTATACAGAAAAGACGGCAGTACTGTTTGTACCAAGTTGTCTGCGAGCTTATACAATGGATTTGTATTGGGCGCGTTAACGGATATTACCGAAAACAAACACCAAAAGTTATATAACGACCTGTATATTGAATGTTTAAGCACCCTGAACAGCTCTGAAGATGTAGAAAAAGTTCTTGGTCAAATTTTGTGTAAACTGCTCAATAAATCCGGCTGTGATGCGGGCGGCATCAGACTAAAGAAGAGCGATGATTATCCTTTCTTCTGCCAACAGGGTTTTTCCGAAGAATTTTTGAAGGCTGAAAACTCCTTTAAATACCGGGAATGTATAGGAGTCGGCAATAACAATCCGGATGACTCCTCTACCCTGGATTGTTTCTGTGGTCTGGTTCTCTCTGGTAAAACAGATAAATCAAATCAGCTTTCGACAAAAGGAGGAAGTATTTGGTTGAATAATGCTGAATCGCTTAACTATTTTGATGGTCAAGGAGAAAAGTCCCGGAATATGTGTTTCAGATCAGGATATCAATCCGTAGCTCTAGTCCCCATCAAGGTAAAATCAGATATAATTGGCCTTATTCAGTTGAACGGCCTTGCAAAGGGAATGTTCTCGTTAACCGCAATTCATGTCCTGGAAAAAATAGCATCCCAAATCGGCATTGCCTGGCGCCGTCAGGAAGAGGAACTCATTCTGCGTGAAGCGCTTTCCCAGGCACAGGCAGCCACAGTGGCCAAGAATCAATTCATGGCCAATATGAGTCACGAAATGAGAACCCCGCTTAACGGAATTATCGGCACAAGCGAGTTCATGGCGGAAGATAATCCGAAGGAAAAACATACAAAATGCATTTCTGTTATCCTGGAAAGCGGACGCCAACTGCTAAACATTGTCAACGATATTATGGAGGTAGTCAGGGCAAAGTCAGGACAAATGGAGCTTCAGGAACATCCGTTCGGCTTCCATATTTTAGTGTTGAATACCTTGAGTTCATTCGAAGCGGAAGCTGCTGATAAAAACTTAAAAGTAAGCGCCAATATCGACAATAACATCCCGAATGTCCTGGTAGGTGATTCCGGTCGTATAGCTTTGATTTTAAAGCATCTGTTAAGTAATGCGGTCAAGTTTACAGAGAAAGGTGAAGTTCATTTTAGCAGTGATCTTCTGGATATGACAGAAAAACAAGTAAGAATATGTTTTCTAGTCAAGGACACAGGAATCGGCATTACATCGGAAAAACTCAATCATCTCTATGATCCATTCTACCAGGCTGACATTTCTGATAAAAGACAATACGGCGGAGCCGGAATGGGACTGACTGTTGTAAAGCAGTTAGTTGACATGATGGGCGGGGAACTGAAAATTGATAGTTCCCCTGCTCAGGGAACTTCCTGTTCTCTAATACTGTCACTGACCCTTCCGTCCGAATCACCTTGATAGCTTTTCCAGGCCGAAGAAGTCGCGGTAGGCTTCAACCGCGGCGTAATAGTTTTCGGTTTTGACGTCTTCATGGACCGAATGACTGGCATGCAGGATATGTCCGCCGGCAGCTTGTTGTCCGTACTTGAGACACTCGATGACTTCGGCCCTGACTTCTTCCGGGGTCGCATGGCATAACGTGTGCCGGGCGTCGAGATTGCCGATTATGCATACTTGGTCGGCCACGCCTTCCTCGATCAGCCGCGGCCAGGTCATGCCCGCGGCTTTATCGACTTCCTTGTAGCCGTCAATGCCGGAATCAAAGAAAAAGCCCTGCTTGATTGCCCAATGGTTGCCGTCAGAGGTATAAACCGCCTTGGACCCCATAGCGTGAATCAGGCCGACATGCTCCTGGATTACCGGCAGGATAAATTTATTGTACTCTTCCGGAGAAATAAACGGTCCTTTGTCGCAACTGACGTCGCCGCCCATCGCGATTACTTCGCATCCGCCTTCGATCAACTGTTTTGTCCTGGCCAGACCGAACAGTTTGCTTTTTTCGAGCCAACGCGCATACACTTCCGGTTCCAGCAGCATCCACATCAACATGAACGGCGGGTAAAACGCCGCGCCGGTCCCGGCGCCGACTTCCCCCATATAAACCCAGTCGACGCCATCTGCATCGGCCAACTTCCGAACGCCTTCCAGAACCGGATCGCCTTTCTCCGGCAATACCGGCGGCAGCCCGTCCCACTCTTCGATCATCCGGCGGGTATCCGCCTCCGATTCCCGGCTGGACATAGCCTGAGCTTGAGTCGGATCTTCCAGTTCAACCAACTGAGTACGGGGATGCACATGATAAGCCAGTCCGCCCAGAGTCCATTTTCCGGCACCGGTCTTGACCGGGCGTTCGTAATCTTTTTTCGGCGCGCCGTTCAAACGCACCATATCAAGGTCAAAATAACGTCTAATCGTATATTGGGCTTTGATTTGAGCGTCAACCAGCTCCTGCCAGTCAACTCCGTCAGCCATCGCGTCCCAGGCCATTGCCATATCCGTGGCGATATTGCGTCCGCAGATATCCCAGTGGATCGGATGATAAGGTTGAAAAATTTCAAACAACGGAGTTCGATCCGGTTTGCTGTGGTTTAACGCATTGATTACTCTTGTTCTTTTTCCGCTCATTTTACACCTGATCCTTATGTTTGGCATTCAAAACCCAATAAACTTCCTCGCTGCAAGCATGCGAGGTATTAAGAACGCTTTTGAAAAAAGCTTTGCAAAATCAATATCTTATATCGTACGTCCAAATGGCTGGAAAATCAAACCATTTAATCGCGATTATCTTTATTTCCGCTCGCAGCACGTAGTGCAGAGTAACAAATAGGACAAGCCTCCCAACTAGCAATTGACAACACAGGAAGTCAGGTATTATTTAATCCGATAGCTTCAACAATTTGCTGTTGGATTAGGTATTCAAAAGTTAAAGCCTCATCCGGAATAACATCAATATCCATGAATATAATTGAAAGGCTCCATATCTCTATTCCACGCAATATCTGTATAATGATTGATTGTTCAGGATTATCTTCTTCTTCATTAATATTGAAACTGGCAATAGAGCCTATTTCCGAGTAAAGATAAATTGGACAACATATCATAGGGCTCAAGTCTATTCCATCATCACAATCCATATCGCAAGAGTATTTCCATGTGATATTTTTAATTTCATGAAATTTGATAGTGAATTTTGTTGGGATATAA
This sequence comes from Victivallales bacterium, assembly GCA_963678305.2. Classification (GTDB taxonomy): domain Bacteria; phylum Verrucomicrobiota; class Lentisphaeria; order Victivallales; family Victivallaceae. The sequence continues at coordinate 154,661 of CAXXVV010000013.1, read as the reverse complement.
TCATGATTATCCTTAAATACAATATTAGGAGCAGATATCTGAATTTCCAGAGATTGTCTATTGACATCAAAATTATAATTCAATATTTCACCATCATGAAAAAAATCATTGGAAAAATATTTCCATAAAACTAAATTGATATATTCTTTATTCTTACTAAGGAAATCCCTGTAAGACTGTTCTGCCGTATCGTAATTTTCAGATGAATGATTCCTGATCTTAAACATAAATTTCTCCCATGATATTTTGACTCTACACATAATTTATTTATTAAGTTCATTGAGGGTAAGTTTATTAAGGGTATCCCCCTGTGCTGAATGGTGTCTAAAACTTGAATCAATCATTAAACCCCATAAAACTACCTCCTACGTTGATTTTTTGATGCTCAAAATTTGATTTAAACATTTTCCGGTATCATCTCAATCAAATATACTTCTTATTCCATGATATTACAAATGATGCAAGAATTCCACAACTCCACTCAATTTTAGCTATGCCAGAATGAGCGGGATATCCAACCATTCAATCGCAATCGTCTTTATTTCCGCTTCCGCAGCGTAGTGCCTCACTTTTTTCTTGAGGCAAACCTCGCTTCAGATGAAATGATGATACTGCGGCGAACAAGTTCGCCAACTTAATTTCGCCTGCGGCGACCAGCGATTCTTCGCTGGACCAAGCCCGCGTACGACGCGGAACGATTATACTGCTTCGCAGATTTTTCTTTTTTTTAGTTTTAGCGGTAAGTATTTATCCGGTTAAGCCAGCCGGGGAGCCAACGCTCCTCGCCGCGTTCCGGGGCTGAATTGGCAATGCGTCGTTTCAAAACAAACTCCGCGGCATCGGCAAAAGCAGCCCGTGGCGGTTCATCCTCCCGCATATTTTCAAGAACCTGCAACAGCCCCCAGCCCTGCCCCGCGTAACGTTCAGACTCGATCCCCCCTGCCCCTTTGAAGTTTAGATAATCCATTAACAGATACATCCCGTTTTCACAGGCAGCGATGGCTTCGACCTTATCGGCTATCATCTGATCACGTAATATTTCCGGAATCGCTTCAGAAAAGCGTTGTGCCATAAACTCGACCTGAACGTCAAAAGTGGATTTCATCAAAGCAAGCAACTGTCGATATTCGTCAGTATTCAATGCCGCCCTGAAGTGGTCAATGTCAGACCACGGCGCGGGAGTTTCAGGCGTCAACCAGTCCGAAAGCGTTATTCCCTGCGAGACAAAAAAACGCAGCAGTAGCGGAAATATCTCCGTGAATTTCTTATCGATTCCAGCCGGATACCAGATAAAATGCCCGATTCCCAAAGACATGAACTCTTCCCCGACATTCCAATGCACCAGAAACTTTTCCTGTTCGCCGCATTCGTTGCGATAGATCAGCCGTCCGATTTCCGCCGCCTCCGCGCTGGAAGGCAATCGAATATCGCAAACCGGCGCGGCTTGACGAGAACTGATTCCGGTATCATTCATTTCTTACGCAAAGAGTTTGCTTCCTGATAGTATTTCAACATTTTCCCGGCGGCAATCGAACGGGTCGAATCCCCCAGCAATTCAACCGCCTGCATTTGACTGGCAACCGCTTTATCCAGTTGCCCGGTCTTGTAGTATAATCTGGCCTCAGTCACCAGAAATGAGGCGCGAACCTCATCCGGAGCGTCTTTTGCCAATCCTTTTACGGCTTCTTTTATCGCGCTTTCCGCAATCTCCAAAGTGCCGTTTTCAAAAGGAAACATATCCAGCAGCATCCAGGCCAGAGAATTCAAGTCACGCGGTCGGTTTTCAAAAGAAGCAAGGGCAAGTTTTGCCGTGGGAACCAGCTTTTTGATGAATTCCGGATGGCGCTCGATAAATTGCAAATAAGCAAAAGCCGCATCCACACTGTCCGGTGATTTTTTATACGTCCTATCGAGAAAATCCACCGCCTCCGCTATCTGCCCGCCGGATTCCTTAATGAATAAGACCAGCCTGATAGCAGCGGCATTGCCCGGATCTTTCTGCAGGACCCGGTAAGCTAATTTTTCAGCCTCGCCGTTATTGCCGGACCGCAGCGCGGAACGCATCTGTTCCAACAGTTGAGATACAACGTTCAGTTTCTCGGCGTCAAACTTGCCACTGTAATACTTGCGGACCAGCATCGGCATATCAACCACATCACCAATCCATAACACCTCTTCATCGGCGTCAATCAGAATCGCGCGCGGGAGCACCACTTTTACCCCGAGATAACCTTTCAGGGATTTTTCATCTTTATCGATTCCGACCGCGAAGTTGGTTTCAGGATGGCGCGTTAGAAAAGCCTGTACCCGGTCTTTCGGTTCGGGGGAAACCGCGATAATCCGGAAGCCTTTTTTACGGAATTCAGTCTGTAAGGACGCCAATGCCGGATTCATCGCATCGGACATCGGCGACCATGATCCGAAGAACATCAACCCGACCAGGAATTTAAAACCTTCGGGCCTTTTTTCACCTTCTTTAAGCGCTTCCGGTTGAAATGAGACCGGTCGGCCGGTAAGTTCTTCGCGCAGAAAAAGCGCCGGGGCCTTGAGGCCGGGACGCGCCTCCACTCCGTAAAGACTGAATGCCGCCAATGCGGCTAATGTCGAAAGCAAATATTTCCTCATCAATGCCTTGCTCCTCTTTTACTCAGACGGGCCGGACAAGTCGGACGAGTCAGATTATTCTATGATTAATTCAACGGTGCGGACGGCATCGGACCGCGTTTTTCTTCAAAAACGGCAGCCGCTTTCAGGATGATATCCTCGCGCATGGCCGGAGCGATAAACTGAACGCCGACCGGCATCTTGTTGTCAGCGGCAATTCCAGCCGGTACGCTGATCCCGCAGTTACCGGACAGATTCAAGGCGATAGTGAAGATATCGGCCAGGTACATCTGCAACGGATCAGACTTTTCGCCGAAACCGAACGCGGTCGACGGCGTTACCGGAGTCATAATGACATCACATATTTTGCCGGCTTCCTCGAAATCACGACGAATCAGCGTCCGCACTTTCTGGGCCTTCAAATAATATGCATCGTAATAACCGCTGCTGAGTACGTATGTTCCAAGCAGAATACGCCGTTTTACTTCATCGCCGAATCCGGCACCGCGGGTTTTGAAATATGTATCGATCAAGTCGTCGCCTTCAATCCGGTTGCCGTAACGGATACCGTCGAAGCGGGCCAGGTTGGCGCTGGCTTCGGCAGTCGCAATAATATAATAAACCGCGACCGCGTATTTGGTATGCGGCAATGATATTTCAACAATCTCCGCGCCGCAGGCACGCATGGTTTCCACCGCTTCATCAACGACCGCCTTGACTGCCGGGGTCACCCCTTCGGCTCCGAAATACTCTTTCGGCAGTCCGACTTTCATACCTTTGAGATCGCCGCGTTTGGCGGCGGCGGTCAGTTCAGCAAAACCTTCGCAGGCATCCGGCAGACAAGTCGAATCCATTTTATCCGGTCCGCCGATAGCGTCAAGCAGGATCGCCGCGTCGGTAACGTCTTTGGTCATCGGGCCGATCTGGTCCAGCGAGGACGCGAAAGCCACCAACCCGTAACGGGAAACCCGGCCGTAAGTCGGCTTCAGTCCGACAATCCCGCAGAACGCCGCCGGCTGGCGGATCGATCCACCGGTATCCGAGCCGAGAGCTCCGGCGACAAATGAAGCGGCAACCGCGGCAGCCGAACCACCGGAAGAACCACCGGGAACACAATCAAGGTTCCACGGGTTTGCCGTCTTCTGAAATGAACTGTTTTCACAGGATGATCCCATCGCGAACTCGTCCATATTAAGACGGCCCATTGGAATGAATCCCTGTTTTTTCAGCTTGGCAACGGCGGTCGAATCATACGGCGACACCACGTTTTCAAGTATTTGGGAAGCACAGCTGCAAGTCTGGCCCTCAGTCACGATACAATCTTTGATCCCGACCGGAATACCGTCATACAAACTCAGCTCTTCACCGGCGGCGCGACGTTTGTCCGCCGCTTCAGCCAGTGCAAGAATGTCTGCTGAATCGACCTTGAGAAAGGCTTTGACCTTATCGTCATTCGCGTTTACCCGGTCAAGATAAGCCTGACACAGCTCAACGGCAGAGAACTCTCCCGCATTGAGTTTGGCGGCGGCTTCGTGAATTGTCAGAGAGCAAATATCCATGGTCACGCACCCTCCTCGCCCGGCAGTACCTGCGGAACTTTTACCAGTTCTTCATCAACCACAGCCGGAGCATTGGCCAGCATCACGTCACGCGGGAAAGTTTCCCCGGCGACGTCTTCGCGCCAGACGTTGGTCATGGCGGCAGCGTGAGCTGTCGGCTCAATACCGCTGACGTCTAATTCATCGAGTTGTTCGATATACGCGACAATCTGGCTCATCTCGGCCTGAATTTTCTCCCGTTTATCCGGGTCCAGGTCGATTCGCGCCAGTTTCGCCACATAGCCAATGTCGATTGTGTGGTCGGAACTCATGATACTCAGCCCTGTTTCTGCTGTTCAAGTTCAATGGTTTTGGTGACCAGGTCGCAAACTTCGGAAGGACCGAAATACTGGATCGGACCCGGATAAACGTAATCGGTATCGACCGCCCATTTTTCGCGGTTGGCGACAAAATAAAGGAACGGCGCGCCGTCAAGTTTAACCAGAGCTTTCTGGATAACCGGTTTGTCTTCGCCGTGGCGGCGTTCAACGTTCATCATCATGGTTATCGGAATACCGCCGCAAATCCACTGATCGGAATTTTTAGTGGTATTGCGAACACTGGACATATAACCGGTTTTGCCGGCGCCGATCAACGCGGCGGCGGTGTAACCGAGGCTGTAACAGTAGTCGGCATCGTAGTTGGACGGCGCGGCGCAACGGCCTTCATAACCAAAGAAATGGACCTGTGAAGAAAATTTGCCTTTATATTTGCCATCGGCCTTCCATTCTTTCAACTGGACGCCAACCATTTCAGCCAGCATCTTTTCGGTTTCGATCAGGGAAACCTGAACGTTACCATGCGGGTCGCGGTCAAGACAAAGCTGCAACTGGATAGCATGCGGAAGCGAGCTGTAGACGTATGAGGAGTCTTTGCTCAAGTGACGATTGATGAATTGGAGTTTTTCGTCCGGATCGGAAATCGAGCCGAATGCTGCAGCTTCTTTCGCCATCAGATCATTGAGTTCCGCGATCAAAGCTTTTACTTCCGGGATGAATTCGATCAAGCCTTCCGGAATCAACGCGATACCGAAATTGTCACCATTGGCAGAGCGTTTACAAACAATCTCAGCAATATATTCGACCAGTTCGCTGATCGTCATTTTGCGTTTTTCAACTTCTTCAGAAATAATCGCGACGTTCGGCTGGGTCTGCAATGCGCATTCCAAACCGATATGAGAAGCGGAGCGCCCCATCAATTTGATGAAGTGCCAGTATTTCTTGGCTGAATTGGCGTCACGGCCAATGTTGCCGATAAGTTCACTGTAAACCCGGCAGGCGGTATCGAAACCGAAAGAGGCTTCAATATATTCATTCTTCAAGTCGCCGTCAATGGTTTTCGGGCAACCGATCACGTTGATCGGAATTCCATTGCTTTTGTAGTATTCGGCCAGTAAGCAGGCATTGGTGTTGGAGTCGTCTCCGCCGATAACGACCAGACAACTGATATCAAGCGCCATACAGTGCGCTTTGGCCGCTTCAAAATGTTCAACCGTTTCCAGCTTGGTCCGGCCTGAACCGATCATATCAAAACCGCCGGTATTCCGGTGCGCGTCGATAATATCGTCGTTAAGCTCAACATATTCATTTTTGATCAGGCCGTCCGGGCCTTTAAGGAAACCGTAAAGACGACTGTTTACGTTCAGTGATTTGATGCCGTCGTAAATACCGGCAATAACATTGTGTCCGCCGGGAGCCTGGCCGCCGGAAAGAATAACCCCGACGTTAACCGCGTCAGCTTTACCCGGATCGCTGCCGATATCAAATGCAACCATCGGACTGCCGAAAGTAGCAGGGAACAGCGCTTTGATTTTTTCCTGGTCGGCAACACAGGTGGTAGGTTCACCTTCCATCACGTTAACGATCGCGCCGTTGCGCAGGGCCGGGGGAAGTTTCGGCTGATATTCAGCACGGACTTTTTGCAAAGCGGAAATTTTCTTCATCCTGAATTCCTTTTTTATTGTTTATCTGAGAACAAAATTTTAATAGTTTTGAGGGAAACAATAAGATATATCAAAACCCCGATTTTTCAAGCCTGAAAACGAAGTTTTATTTGACTGGAAATATCACCAAAAGTACTCAAAGCAAGACAAAATAAAATTCTAACTTGAATTTATTCAAGTGAAGATGCATATTGAAACTAAGGAAAACCAAGAGAGGGAAATATGTCAAAAATTACAAGTTTATTTTTATGCATATTAGCGACTATCCTGCTGAGTGGTTGTTCGTCATCTCAAGCCGAAAACAAAACCGGCTTTAACCGGGCCGAATATTTGAAGAAACACAATCAGCCTGAATACTTCGTTTTCAACGGCCGTAAAATCCCCAACCGGGTGGAACGTCATTTTACTCCACTGACCAATAACCGGGATATTAAGTTATTTATTTATGATTGCGAAATAGAGGGGGAAATCGACTTGGGTATTGACTATAAAAAACTGGAATACCGCCTGATGCGGGAATCTGACTTTGATTACATCGCCGAAAAGTTGCGCCAAAAATATCCTGGATTAAAAATAAAATCAGGCTACAAAACATTTTCTCCAAATGGGGACAATGCAGTGGATAAACTCGACTATTCACGTTCGTATATGATAAAACACCATGTCGTGTTATACGAATTATGTAATTTCAGCACTTCTGACAATAATCAAAATTTAAGCATTAACATGAAACACACTGCCTGCGGAGACAGAGTGACTTCCCCCCGTAACTTCATCAAGAAAAAACAACAATGGTTCTATAAAGGGAGTCTGGGAGAAACCATACACTCAGTTTTAACTGTTAGCCCTTGACCGTACTCTGAATAACATCAAAACTATTTCTTTATGCTTCGCCTTCAGTAGAACAAAGTGCGAAGTTTAAAAAGTATACCGCCATCCGTCGTACGGATTTATTTTTTAGCGGAGGCCAGGTCTTTGCTTTTCGCTGCCCTGGCTTTGATGGTGATCGGAACCGCGCTCAGGACGCCGGAGTCGGAGACGTAAGTTCTTTGCTGCTTGGTTTTCTTATCCTCATATTTACCTTCAACCAGACAGCGAATAACCAGATTTTCCGCGACCGGTTTGGCATTGGCGTCAGCCGCGATAACCAGTTTCGCAATTCGGTCCTTAACCGGAACCATCTCTTTAAGAACAACTCCTTTGGGCGGATTATCCAATTCAAAAAAGACTCTCTGGGTATCACGAACTTTATTTGATTTAACAATAATTTCAGCGGTTCCACCGGGAGTCAATTCGATCTGCTGTTTTTTGGGCGTCAAATACGCGACTTTCCAACGGCGGCGCGACCTGTCCACCCGGAACTTGTCTGCCGGCACCACATGGGTCCAGAGGAAAGCCTGCATAATCTCATCCGACGGAATTACTTTATGAATAACCTTTTTGCCGTCAATCTCAGCGACAGCGTCTATTTCCAACTTAAGAGCGCCTTTTTTTATTTTACCGGGAACAGTCAGCACCACATATATTTTTTTAGCTCCGGCCGGGAGTCTGGTTCCTGAGAGGACACATCCCTTGGGCGCCTTCTTCAACTTCAGGTTAATATCTTTGTCAAAGCCGTCCTCCCGGACAATGTGGAGCAGAAACGCGGTCCCTATACCATATTCAAGATTTATCACCGACGGTTGCATGTATACTTTGAAATCTGGTTTAGGACGATCAAGACGCAGGAAATAATCGCACCCGGCGCCGCCACGGTGCTGGGTGTCGGACAGTTGAACCGTGTATTCGCCGTCAGCCGGTAATTTAAAGCGGATATAAGAATCGGAATGGTGAGTTTTCAAACCGACATTAAGGCGTTCAAAATCATCGTTCCACTGAATCTTTTTGCCGGAAGCGTCATAAACATTGAGCCGGGAGTCAACTGGAGAACCGAGTCGGCGGGCAATGACTTCCAAGACAACTTCATCACCAGCCTTACCGGAAATACAGAAGTTATCGACATCCCCCGGTTTATTTATCGTTCCGCTGACCAGCGACGGGAAAGCTACCTTTTGCGGGCTTGCAATATTATCGTTCGATTCCACTTCAAGGACTTTTTCAAGCTTGAAATCAGGCTCCGGTAGTTTATCAGGGCCGGCAGCGGCGTCAACTTCAGTTGCCGCCAGCCGGTAAACAAAATCCTCGCGTCCGCGATAAATAGAATCCCTGATCCGCAGTTCATATTGACCATCTTCCGGCGCGGTAAACAGCAGGATCGGGTCCGGCTTATAAAGGTAATCATCCGCATAGGCCAGCTGTTTACCTTTGTCGTCAGAGACCGAGATCACCGGCTGAAACCAGCCGGGAACCGCGTCGCTTAAAAACGGCACCAAAGCCCGACCGAAAAGCTCAAAACGATATTTTTTGCCTTTTTTCGCGGTAAACTTGTAACAGTCCACTTCGCCCGGCATGATCTGCCCGTTCATCAGACTCGGAATCGCCAACCCGGGCTTTTTTCCCGGCTCCAGTTTACTTCGACCAACCAGCTTAAAACCTTCTTCCTGCTTTTCCGGAAACTTACCTACCATGATATTAACCGGGTTCGACAGCCCAAGCGATGATTTAAGCCACAGTTTTCGCATTCCCGGCTTTGCGTCGGGAGCAATCTTTATAGTAACCAGGGCAATTTGAGAGATCGCCGGACTCATTTGCAGGGCGTTGCGTTTCTTGAATACCTCATACTGCAGCAGCTCATATTCCAGCGGAGACAATTTCTTAACTATTTCCGCCAGTTCACGACGTGACAGTCCGGCTCCGGGAATTTTTTCATCCGGTTCCAGATAACGCTTTCTTTTCTTCAGCGCCTCTATCTGACGCGGCGGAATAAACAGCGGATCACGTCCGGCATTCTGATTAATAAACATCGGACGAAGCGCGTTTCTGGCGATATTGCTGAACCTTCTAACCGGCCTGAACAACCTGGCTTCAACCACCTTGACGCCCTGCCCTGAGACGATGCCGCCTTTCAGTCCATGCAAATTCTGTCCGCCAACCACCATCTGCACCGTAGTCCCGGCCTGCCCCCCGGCAGGACAGGCATACCCGGCATGAGGCGTCCTGACCTCCGGGCGCGCAACCAGTGAACAGACTATCGCGAAAAATAAACTGGAACCGAAGATTTTTTTCATTTTTTCACCACCGGATATTTATAAATCTCGCGCAATCTGCCTTGTTTGGATTCCGGCGGCAGAATTTTCAGATTCTTGCCCATCGGATTCGGTAAAGCGCCATCCGGGTCGATCCCGGCCAGCTCGTAAATACTGCCAAGCAGATCCTGAGGATACACCGGACGTGTCGCAACGTTTTCACCAGTCCGGTCTGAAGAACCGACCACACAGCCGCCTTTAAAGCCGCCGCCGGCGACCAGGGCGCTGAAACATTTGCCGAAGTGACTGCGACCGCCGTTCCATGGTTCCTCCGTCTGAATCTTAGGACCGCGCCCGAATTCGCCACTGCACCAGATAATCGTACTGTCCAGCAGGCCTTTTTTATCGAGATCCTCCAGCAACGCGGACAAGCCCTGATCAACTTCCGGCAACTTACGTCGCATTGCGTCAAAATGTTTTTTATGGGTATCCCAGCCCTGGGCATTGATCGTGATATAAGGAACCCCCTGTTCCACCAGCCGTCTGGCCACCAGACATGACTGCCCAAAGTGATTGCGCCCGTAACGCTCCCGAACCTCTTTGGTCTCCTGATTCAAATCAAACACTTTACCGGAATTACCGGCAATCAGGTCATAGGCTTCCTCTCCCGCCTGATCAAACTGTTTCAAGGCTTTATTGTCTGGTAAAACCTGTCCCATTGTATCTATTTCCTGGAGCATTTTACGCCGCTTCATCTGTTGCTCCTTAGTTACGTCTTTGGCCACAATACCCTCGACGATGAAGACCGATGACTCCGGGCGGCCGCCGGTGACCAACGGTTTGTAACGCGGATTCAAGAATCCCGATTCGGAAAAACGCCCCTTGTTCTGGGTCAGCACCACATAGGGCGGAATCTTGCCGTCATAACCTTTACCACGGCCGTTAAGCATTCCGACCACCGCCCCGATAGCGGGAAAAACCTGACCGTCAGGCTTGCGTCCGGTCTGCATAATATATGTGGCGGTCTCGTGGCCGTTTATCCCATGAGTCATACTGCGGATTATCGAAAATTTATCGGCACACTTGGCTAACTGCGGCAAGTATTCACTCAGGTACATCCCTTTCACATTGGTCGGAATCGCGGTTTTGCCGCCATTGTAATCGGAGCCGGCATCAGGTTTCGGGTCAAATGTTTCCAGATGAGAAGGCCCGCCCCACATCCAGATCTCAATAATCGATTTGGCCCGATGCGGGGTTTCCACTTTTTTTGCGGCACCTTGCAGCCGCGCCGGCAGCATTCCGGCAAGCATCAAACCGCCCATCGTAACTGTGCTGTTCCGTAAAAACTCCCTGCGGCTCATGCCGTTATGCTCATGGGAATTACTTTTTTTCTTATTTTTACTCATTTTATCAGCCTTTCCCATTAATGTTGGAATAAAAATTCTTTTGAATTGACCAGCGCCCAGATAAGTTCACGGTTCACGTCAAAATTCTTCATTGCCCGGGCCCGGTTTATTTTCTGTATCTGCAGCTTGCGCCATTTCGGGTTCTTCATCTTCAAAACCCATTTCGGCGGTTTGTCGGACGGATACCGTTTTTCCAGAATCTTCAACTCCTCAACCGTCGGTCTGCGTGCCAACAGCATCAGGTAGGTATTGGTAATGACTTTATCCGGGTCATTCTCGCTGATCCTGGCCAGAGGCCGCATCAGCGGCGTGTTCAACAACTTATTCTGAACAAAAGTGGAATTCAGCAGGAAAAGCCTTTGCGCATAGGTAACCTGACCGGTGCGTTCGGTCAACTTGCCGCTATCCCTGGCCGGACGCCCGAACGTCTCCAGAAACGAACTCGAAATACTGCCGTCAGCCAGCGCAATAGTCCGTTGTTCAGGCGGTATATAGGTGAACGGTTCAGGGATCACGCTGCTGTATTTCTCATGACTCTTGCTAAGAAACAGTAGAAAGTCGATCAAAACTTCCGCGTGGAGCCGTTTGATCGAATACACCGCGAAATGCTGTTCAGCCAATGGATTCTTATCGTGCCGGATGAACGACTGCTGATAAGTGGATGAATTGACGATCAAGCGGCACAGTGTTTTAAAGTCATAACCGGATTTGATAAATTCATCCTCAAGATAACGCAACAGTTCGGGGTTGGCGGGTGGATTATCCGGATAATTTTTGTCCGGTTCAGCCGACTTGAACAACACGGTTCCCCAAAAACCTTTCGGTTTCATTTTCGTCAACCGGATATCGTCAGGCTCGTGAATTATGCCCCGGTTGAAAAACCAAAACCACACCCGGTTGACCGCCGCCCTTGCGAACCAGCGGTTTTCCGGCGTTATCAGCCAGTCGGCAAAAGCCACGCGCGGGTCCTGATCCGGTTTGACAACGACTTCGTCTCCATCCGGCATTTTGATTTTCATGGTTCCGACCGGTTTCTGATCGAGGCTTACAATCTCCTCTTTCCACTCCGCGGTATGTTTATAGTTGACGCGGGAAAAGAATTTAGCCAGTTCCTTGCGATCAGCTTCCGGCCATTTTTCTATCCGGGTCCCCATGAAGATCAGGGCCGCGGCCGAGGCAATGCCCTCCGGTTTCCGGTTCGGCACCGCCCGGTAAAAATTAACCTGCGGCGACCTGAAATTACTGCCGACCGCCGTAAGAAGTTCACGCGCAAACCGGTCATAAGGCATATTATTGCGTACCGCCTCCCTTATCCAGTGGTGATACGCCTGCACCGCGTTCGGCCACAGATTGATCGGAAATTCTGACTTGACCCGCAAAATATCGCACCATTTCAATGACCAGTAATCGGCAAATTCATCGCGCTGCATGAGCTGGTCCACCAGCTTTTCCCGCTTATTCGGATCTTTGCTGTTTAAAAACGCCACCGTCTCCTTGTATTTCGGCATCGTCCCGATCAGGTCAATGTAAACGCGACGCAGAAAAACCGCGTCCGAACACATTTTTCCAACCGGGATTTTGTGACGTTTCCAGTCCGCCATAACATATTTATCGATTCCGTTAGCAACCATGAAAGGCATTGGCGACTCATAGGCTTTGGAATATTCCACGGACTTGACTTGCTTCGTTTCCAGCTTTGACGTCGGCGCGGCCGCGAACGCAACCACCGGCAGCAACATTGATACAGCAAATATATTTTTCATAAAAACTCCAGTTTTTACCTTTATTTTAGTCTATAAACGTTTACACAGCAAGTTTTATTGTGGATAAATCCGGATTAATAATAAGAAAATCGTAATTGGATTGGACCATCAAAAGTAAAAAAGAAAGAAAAATTTTTAAATTATTCCGCCCCGGCATGCTATTAGTCCGGCCTATAATCATATTGCATTTATTGAATAGCGCTGAAAGCGCGGCACATAGCAGCAGCCCGGGGTGATTGAGCGTAGCAATTGAACCCCGGGAACAGTTAGAAAACATTAAAAGCCCTGAAGGGGCGACATATAAAGCAAGGTTATTATCAGCCGGAGTAATAACCATGTCGCATGACGTGGCGTTGCCGGACTGGACCCAACGCAGGAGCGTTGGTCGCCGCTTGCGGCGAAAGTAAGTTACGCAATTTATTGCGTGTTAAACAGTTCTGCTCGCATAGAGTGATGGTTTTGAAAAACGATTCAGAGTTTTTCAAAAGCGTTGAACGCAGGGCGTAATTAGCGGCAATTTGACATTGCCGACTTTTGCCTGGGTCGTCTAATCAGTCAGTCCTGCCGCACCGCGTCGTACACGGGAGTGGTCCGGAGCGGCGGTCATGCCGTTCGCCCCGAAGCGCATTTGCGATGCAACGCATGACGCCTCGTAATTGGCCTGACCGGTTACAGGGTTAATGATTTTTTTCCGATATTTGCGTTAGAGTAATACTTGAAAAAATATAAAACAGAACTATATTTTGATTCTCCATTGCGGAGAGGTGTCCGAGTCCGGCTTAAGGAGCAGCATTGGAAATGCTGTGTAGGGGAAACTCTACCGGGGGTTCGAATCCCCCCCTCTCCGCCATTTTTTTGCCTCGGCAAAAAAACACGAAGTATGTCGAAGACAAACTTTACTTCACGTTGCGCAGCAACACTTCACTCCTTCACTTTGCCCCAGGCAAACCTTAACTTTAGTCTTCGACATGTGAAGCAGCTCATTCCATTCGCTGTGAAGCGCAAACTGGCGTTTGACGTGAAGTATTCCTTTGGCATGTAATTGAAATACCCGGAAAAACTCAAGGATTACTCCCTTTAAAAAAACGAAAACTATGTTTTACACCTCGCATCATCACCTTAACATAATGACTTTTGGGAGAATGCCAGATTTTCTCAGTTTTAAATTACGCGTTCTTTTCAACCATGTAAAAACATAACTTGTCCCCATCAAAATTTTCGCTAAAAAAATATTTAAACTGTTGACTTTTTAATATATTCACTTAAATTATCATAAAGTAACTTTAGTATTTGTAAAGAATGAGTATGAAATATCAATTTGGAGATAAACTGCGTCAGGTCCGTAAGAGGCGGGGCATGACGATGAAAGAAGTAGCGACGCAGGCCAATGTCAGTGAAAGCCTGATTTCGCAGATTGAGCGAAACCGGATATCTCCGGCTATCGATACGCTGCTGGACATTGCGGATATTTTGAATATTGACATGGATTACCTGTTCAAAGATTTGAACAAGACAAAACAGATAAATGTCGTCAGGAAAAACGAGCGCTACAGGCTGATTGAAGGAAGCGTCAGTTATGAAAGACTCTCTCGTACTCCTGACGAGGAGGAAGAGCATGGAATTGAGGCTTATTACCTGGAAATCGCTTCCGGTTCTGAAAGCGGCAGTAATGTCTGCGGACACAAAGGCAAGGAGTTGGGAATTCTGATTTCCGGTGAAGGTGAATTTTGCATTGGTAACCAGTCTGTGAGGCTTCAGGAAGGCGACAGCATTTCTTTTGCCGCGGACAGTCCGCATGTGCTTAAAAACAAAGGAGACCAGCCCTTGAAAGCATTCTGGGTAGTTACTCCGCCAAAAAAGAAATTTTAAGTAAATAACTATAAACCAACCTGTAAAAAGGAGCATAGAAATGGGAAAGACCATCACACAAAAGATCTTTGACAGTCATCTCGTTGACCAGCCGTTCGGGGATGAAGTCAATGTTCTCCGCCTGGACGCTGTTTTCTGCCACGAGATCACTACGCCGATCGCGATCAACGACCTCGTTGCCCGCGGCAAAGACAGGGTTTTCGATCCGAATAAAATCAAAGCGGTTATCGACCACGTGACCCCTGCCAAGGATTCCAAAACCGCCGAGCAGGGCAAGATCATGCGCGACTGGGCCAGAAGACACGGTATCAAGGATTTCTTTGATATCGGCCGCAACGGCGTATGCCACGCTATCTTCCCGGAAAAGGGTTTTGCCCGTCCGGGTTACACTATCATCATGGGCGACTCGCACACTTGTACGCACGGTGCGTTCGGTGCATTTGCAGCCGGCGTCGGCTCCACTGATCTTGAAGTCGGTATCCTGAAAGGTGTCTGTACATTCAAGGCTCCCAAGACTATTAAATTCGTGATCAATGGCGAGCTTCAGGAAGGCGTTTACGCGAAAGACCTGATCCTGTTCATCATCAAGGAAATGACCGTTAACGGCGCGACCAACATGGTCATGGAATTCACCGGCCCGGTCATCGACCGCATGAGCATGGAATCACGTATGACTCTCTGCAACATGGCAATTGAAGCCGGCGGTACTTGCGGCGTTTGTTATCCGGACCAGGTCACAGTTGAGTACCTCTGGGACTTTATCAAAGACGATTACGCTTCAAAAGAAACGGCTCTCGCAGACTTCCAGAAATGGGTTTCCGACGAAGACGCGGAATACGAAGCGGTTTATGAGTACGACATCAGCGATCTGGCACCGCAGGTAACTTTCGGTTACAAACCTGACCAGGTTAAGTCAGTTAGCGAAATGAAAGGTACTCCAGTAGACCAGATATACATTGGTTCATGTACAAACGGACGTATTGAAGACCTCAGGGTTGCTGCTGGAATCCTCAAAGGCAATAAAATCAGCGACAACGTGCGTGGTATTGTTTCTCCGGCTACTCCTGATATCTTCTCTAAGGCTTTGGAAGAAGGCATTATCAAGATTTTCCAAGATGCAGGTTTCTGCGTGACCAACCCGACTTGCGGAGCTTGCCTGGGTATGAGTAACGGCGTTCTGGCCAACGGCGAAGTCGCGGCTTCTACCACAAACCGTAACTTCAACGGTAGAATGGGTAAAGGCGGCATGGTCCACCTGATGAGCCCCGCTACCGCGGCGGCGACCAGCATCACCGGAAAAATTACTAACTCCCCCTTGTACAAGGGGTAAGGAGAAAACAATGAAAAGTTTTAAAGGAAAAGTACTGTTTCTGGACAGATCCGATATCAATACCGATGAAATAATCCCGGCCAAATACCTGACCGAGATCACTAAAGAAGCTCTGAAACCGTACCTGCTTGAAGATCTGGAGCTTGAAGGCTTCAATCCGGCGACTGACATCGAAGGTAAAGCGGTTGTCGTAACCCGCGCTAATTTCGGCTGCGGATCTTCTCGAGAACACGCTCCGTGGGCACTGGAAGTAAACGATATCAACGTTGTTGTCGCGGAAAACTTTGCCCGTATTTTCCGTCAGAACATGTACAACTGCGGCATGATGGCGATCGAGCTTCCGGTTGAAAAGATTGACATGTTGTTTAACGAATTCAGTGACAAAGACTGTGAAATCGAAGTTGACATCGACAACTCCAAGATCATTGTTTCCGTCTCTGGCGCAACAAAAGAGATCGACTTCAACCTCGCCGGCTTCGACGAAACTCTCGTCAGAGCTGGAGGATGGGTGGAATACGCTGACAAAACTTATTAATCAGCGCCTCTTTACACTCTCAAGCCGTCCCTTTATCAGGACGGCTTTTTTTCTTTAAAAATGGTTTAGAGTTGACATGCTCCCCGGTCTTCCTTCGGGATAATCTATTTTTCGCTTCAACCATAAAACCAAGCACCATAAAAACGATCAATTGTTTTTTAGTATCGGCAAAAATATTGCTGAGACGTTCAGGAGGAATCCAATGCGGGAAAAAATGATAAACGATGTAAGCGAAAGCAAACAAAACAGATAAACCTAAGAGAGCTTCGGCGCTTTTTGACTTTAATCTTTCAAACAAACCAGTCCCAAGACAATAGCAATAAATGAACCAGTACATAAAAACAATCTGAACCGCCGCTAAAACGCCATCAAACACATCTCCACGAACCGGAGCGGCGCGATGAGGCATATCCATGAAATACATCAAATTGAAATAAAATATCAGGAACAGAATGGCCTTAAATACACCTTCCATTAAAAATCCCCCGGTTTGTTAAAAATTGCATTCAAAAAGGCTTGATCCTACCCTAATTAATGAGATAAGTAAAATTATTGTTTTAAAAAAGCTGATCGGCACAAAGTCTTAGCTTCTTCCAGCCAACTTTTGCGCTGTTCTTCACTGCTTATTACGACAACAGAAAACATTTTACGGTAAAAATCAGAGACGCCGCAAAGCTCGAAAATACAGCGCCGCCAGATAGCGTCAAGAGGGTCTCCAAAAACTTCAATTTCCCTGGCCGGCAGAGTATTCGAAGTATTGAGTACTACCGCTGTTGTTGCTTTCAATAAGCCTACCGGAACTCCCTCTCCATCATCACCTTCTTCAAAACGATAAGCTGTGCCAGGACGAAAAACACGATCAATCCACCCCTTTACAACAGCCGGTGGCTGTCCCCACCAGTTTGGATGAACAATGACTATTCCGTCAGCAACTGCAAGTTCCTGACAATGCGTTTCCACTGTTTTATCAAGTTGTCCAATTCTGGATATTTCCGATTCCGGCAGTAGCGGGGGAAATTTTTCTTGATACAGGTCATGGAACATAACCTCAAAACCAAGTTTAGTCAGATCGTCTCTAACCGCTTTGGCTATCGCATGATTGAAGCTTTCCTGACTTGGATGTCCGAGAATAATAAGTATTTTCATTATCTTTATCCTGAAATTAATGATTCACATCTTAACAGAAAACAAAATACATTTTAACTTGAACTTCGAATAACGCATCACGTCTTTTTTCACTGGCATCAGGAAGAGGTCTTCATTTTTAATGATATTTTGAACTTAAAAATATCATTAAACCTCCTTATAATACTCCTTATATTGATTTTTTTAGACTCATGCGAAGCTATTATTTGCACCATGACTAGCGCAGTCTGAGCCTGAGCTAGCGAAGGCAACACATTAAGAACATGAAGAAGTATTTAAATTTTCAGCATAAGCTGAAAAATAAAAAAACTTTTTCGTGACTTTTCGTGATTTTTCGTGGTTAATATTTGCATTTCGCACGACTCTTTGATTTTTTGATTCGGAAAATTTAAGCTTTTTCTGACATCATCTCAATCAAATATACTTCTTAATCACAAGTATTGCAATTAATGTAAGAAATTTCATCAATTCCTTTAATTGTCTTTAATTAATAAATAACTTAATTCCGCTTCCTGAACAAATAGAGCGATGCTTGAAGCGGTACACAGCCATATCTCGTACGGATTAAAAATAAATGTTCCAGCTTAAATTCATGTTTGAAAACCAAAATAAATATAGTATTTTAAGAAGCTGTCAGAAACGCTATATCGTTTTTCATGGGCGACACAGCTGGCACAGGTTGAAAAATTGTTGCGTACATTTTATCCTGCGAATAACGAATTGCACCACGGAGGACACGGAGGAACACAGAGAAGTATTTAAGTTTTCAGCGCAAGCTGAAAAATTAAAAAACTTCTTCGTGACTTTTCGTGCGTTGCCTTGCGCAATGCTCGTGTTCATTTCATTGTTCGTGGTTAATATTTGTATTTCGCACATCACATTTCAATTGGAATATGACACTTTAAACAGGAAATATCTATTGATGAAAAATAAAATCAGATGGTCGATTATGCATCCGACATCTCTTGATGTTGCATATATGTCGAGATTAATTGAAAAAGCCGCCGGATATGAGTTCGAAGGTTTTGAGATATGCGGACCTTGTCACGGTCTGGATTCCGGAATGGACGGGGTAATCGATTATCAACCTTATCCGCGCGCCAATGCCAGGATCGATCCAGGCAAAGTTGACGCGGCCCGGAAAAAGCTGAGAGCCATCGTTGAACTGGCCCACTCTATCGGCAAACCGGTAATATACTGGCATCGTGAAGTTATTGTTCCGCCCGATATCCTTATAGATGAACCAAAACTGCTGGATGAAAACGGCGAATTTGATTTGCTGGGTGATTGTTTTGAAAAGCTGATTCTCTATAAAATAAATGCCTTTTTTGATGCCGTACCTGAGATAGACGGCCTGGTCCTTACTTTGACCGAAGCCGACTATTCCGTTATCCACAACTCTAATACCGCGAGCTATCCGCCGCAAAAGGTGGTGGAGAAAATAGTCAGGATTTTTGCATCCGAAGTACAGCGGCGGCAAAAAACGTTTGTGCTGCGGTCATTCGGCTCGATCGCCCGGGATTACGAGGATATTATCGCCGGGGCCGCAATGGCGGCCAAAGATTATTCCTTTGAAATAGAAACTAAAATAACCCCTTACGACTTTGTGCCGTTTCTGCCGGAAAATCCTTTTTTAACTAAAATAGATAATTGCTCCTTGTCCGCCGAATGCGATTCTATCGGGGAATTTCTTGGAGCCGGTTTCCTGCCGGCGGCCAATGTTGAAAATATTGTCCGTTACGTCAAGGAAGGCAAAGCCGCCGGCGTGGAATACTTCGCGGTCCGGCTCGACCGGGTAGGAAACAGTATTTTCGATACCCATGAGGTTAATTTGTTCGCCTACCATCAAGCGATCGCCAACGATCTGTCTACTGATGAGATATGGCGCGAATGGGCAAAACTGCGCTGGGCAAACTGTCAGGAGGAAATGATCAAACTGGGCAGAAACAGTTATGATTTCATCACGAAGACAAATTATATCGATGGCAATGTCATCTTTCATAAATTCCCCCCGGATGAAAATATCGCCTGGCTTAAACTCGGCGGGATATTCGCCCTGTTCAGCAACGACAAGCCGTTAAGCGAACTGTCCGGGATCTGGTCGATAATGGCAGACCGGAACACGCCCGGACGCGCGGCATTGCTGGCGGAGAAAGTTGCCGCAATAAACATTGCCGAAGACAGCCTTAAATTACTCAACTCCATTAAAGACCGCCTGCCCCCGCGTGAATTCGAGATGGCTTTCCGGCTGTGGAACAACGCGGTCTTCGTCGCCAAAGAACTTCATCTTTTCTGTCAAGCGGCTTGCGGCTACTTTGACGCAATGGAAGCACGGTACTCAAATATAAACGACTTGATCGAAGACAGTAGAAATGCTTTTGATAACCTGGCCGAAAAAGCGTCCCGGGAGGCGTTGGATATATACATTCGTCCTTTGCGGGGAATGATGCTTTCACTCAAAGATGATTTTCTGATGGAAGCGGCGGAACGCCAGCGATTGGCGGACGCATACGACTTGCTGGTTTGCGGCTCTTTGACGGATGAATGGCGCACCGGCAGATATCAGCACGGCAGCAAAGCGGTTGTTCACAATCAGCGGCTTGGACGTGAAATCGGCAACAGGGTTTTTCCCAACGGATTTATTTCGACGTTTCTGGTTCCGCCCGCCGATGCCGCGAGTTTGACCTTGCGGATTGAAGCGGCAGCTGATATCTCAGGACATTTCAATTTGACCGTGAACGGCAAGAAAATAGTTGCGGAACTTGATGACCGGGGTAATTATTCCCTGCCGCTGAACAAAGCGGACCAAATCAAACTGGTTCTGGAAAAAGCAGGAGATAAATATCCGGTTATCCACACCATCGGAATATTCCCCTGATCAGACGGCATAAAACCTTCTGCCGATGTCAAATACCATCAAGATGTAACTATCTTTTTTCAAAACATTCGACAATGGTAATATTGATTTAACCAAGTTATTTGATGGGCTGAAAGAAGAAAGTTTTTTTGAATATTTCATCCCGTTATTAGCGGTCATCCCCAAAAACAGGATATTGTATAAACAAAAACCTTAGACCTTTATGGCAAAATTAACTAATGAATTATGCTGAGCTGAAAATGCGCCTGTCGCAATCAAAATTCCGGTCGAGATTTTGCTTGACGGACAAGGACCGCGCTTATATCGCAGCGAAAGGCTGGGATATAATAACCGAACAGGCCCGCCAGTTCATAACCGCGAGACTGGCCCCGGCTTTACCGGAAAACGACGGCAAACAGACCCCGATGCGCGGCCACGTAGTCTTCACCGCCCAACACGCCACCGCCACCTGCTGCCGGGGGTGTCTGGCCAAATGGCATAAAATACCCAAAGGCAAAGCCCTAAACAAAGAGCAAGTTGATCATGTAGTCAATATCCTGCTCTGCTGGCTGCAAGACCAGGCCGGTGACCTGTCGCAATATCCACAGCAACAGGATTTGTTTGATTGAACTCCTTTTATTGAGGATTGTGACAGCATTCGACCAAAGAGAAAACAATACTTATAGGTTTCCTGTTTCGGAATGAATCAACTTAATCTTTGCTAATTATTCTTGACTATTCAGTTTATAGGTATAAATTGGTATCATTCCATTAAAACAAAAGGGGGAAACCATGAAAAAATTTTTCTGCATTCAACTTTTTTCAGTCGTGATTTTATTATCTCCTCTTACCGGATACGGGGAGAAAAAAATTGATGCATCCACCGAAGAAAAAATGCAATCCTCGGTTGAGGAAATAAAAAGTTCTATGAGTGAGAAAAAGAAAAATGAATTTCATGAGGCAATTAAAGTAATATTATTTTATGAAATCGGAAAAGTTTGGAAAACCGCAAAAAGCGCCGAGGAAGCGAAGCGAAAAATCAGGTATAGTGTACATGGTAAAACCGCCGATGAAGTAATAGCGGAGGCCAGACGTATTGTTGCGAAGCATAATAAAGAAAAAGAAGCTTACGGCAATCAAAGTGATTTGGAAGAAAAAAATGAAGAAACGAAAAAAAATCGTTTGGCGGAAGAAAAGGCAAAACCGGTTCCAACGGGGGCTATGGGTGTAAAATTTGGAGCTATTTTCACTCCGCCAAAAGAAATAAATGAAAGCAATACAATAAAACTTCCAAATGGAGATTTGGCATATAAATACAAAACGCCGATAAAATTTAGAGACTTCAAACACGTTTTGTTGTTAATCACCCCTAAGACACATAAAGTATATGCGATATGGGCATATGCAGCGTTTGATTCCGCAACTAAGGCTATGGGTGAATATGAAACTGTTGTAAGTTTAATAGAAAAGAAATACCAAGTTAGACCTGATTTTATACCGAATCCCAGAGGAAAAGCTTGTGGCCTTTATTTTGAGTCGAGTGATATTGCAATGTTCGTATACACCAGGCAATATCGGGCAATAGAACTCAAGTATACTGATAGAAAACTGGCCAAGATCGCAAAAGAAGAAAAGTTGGAATTAGAGGCGGCTAAAAGTGATAATTCAGCAATTTGATAATCACCTGTTTTAGTTTTGCAACCTCATTTTCTGTAAGGTAAAAAGACTTCTAAATTTATTGTTTTAATACGCTTTCATCTGAAACCAAAGTTCTAATACGCTACACGACAACAAAATCTGTTTGATTTATCTTCATCTGTTGGAGATTAAGAAGTCTATCTTTTCTTGAAAATTGATTTAAATCACTATTGACTTTTTCACTATCATGCTATATAATCAGCAAAGTGATTTAAATCAATTTGAGATTAAGAATGACAGTCAAGACGGAAAAACAAACGCTGCCGAAATACCGGCAGCTGCAATCAAAACTGATTACGGCGATCGAATCAGGACGTTACCAGTTAGGCAGCAAACTGCCGGTGGGACGGGAACTGGCAAAAACACTTGGAGTCAGCTATGTGACGCTGAATTCGGCAATGCGCGGTCTTGAAGAACAGGGCTATGTGCGCCGGGTTCACGGCAGCGGTATTTTTGTTACCGATCCGGCTGAAACGCTTTCCCGGAAAGATGAAGCTACCTCCAGGCAGATCGGCGCTTTGATGCCGTTACGCGGCGATCTGTTCCAGAATTTTTCCGACGAACTGATCCATGAGCTGGACAAACATGACTATTTTTTAACGCCGCTGCCGACAACGACTCTGCTGGATAAACTTTCGGAAAGCGACCGGGAAAAGAGGATTGCAAAAATCGCCCAGAGCCACTTTGACTCACTGGTTATCGACGGCAGTCGCCATGTACCGTATAACCTGCTGTGTAAATACCGCAAGAGCTTCGATCATATAACCTTTATTATGCATAATGAATGCGGAATCGACTTTCCCGGAATAAACTCCGTACTCAGTGACTACCGGCAGGCGGGGTACATCGCGGCCCGGAAGTTGTTTGAGGCCGGCCGGAAAAAGCTGGCCCTGATCACCTTTGAACCGTTGTCAGAAATGAGAATACGTTTGAACGGCGCGCGGCGTAAAGGTTATGATTACGAGATTATTGACGGTGTGGAACAGGCCTATGCGGAAGCCGGAATATCGTTTGCTGAAAATTTCGACATCATTATCGATATGATGATTGAAACCCCTGTAGTTCCGACTGAAGACAAAATAGCCCAGAGTATCAAGCTTGGTTTCGACGGTTTTATCTGCGTTGGAGACAGTCGGGCGCCGCATTTGTACAAAGCAGCCTCCGGCTTTGACATGATCCCGGGCCGGGAAATCGGGGTCGTAGGACTCTATAATACCAACTGGACCGATATATTGACGCCTAAACTCAGTTCAATTTCCATCAAGGAAAATGAAATTGCGGAGATTACCTGTGATTTGATCTTTAAAGGCGCAAATGATGAAAAAGTAATAATTCAACCAGAATTTATTGATAAAGGTTCGTGTTAAATTAACAAGTGAAACAAGGAAGGAACAGAATCATGAACAAAAGACACTTCACACTGATCGAACTACTGGTCGTTATCGCCATCATCGCCATCCTGGCCAGTATGCTGCTGCCGTCGCTTAACAAAGCTCGCGAGACGGCAAAATCAATCAAATGTCTCGGCAACCTGAAACAAATCGGCTCGGCATTCATTTTTTACGCCGACGATTCAGACGGTCGCTGGCCCTCCCCCTACTGGTCGTATAAGGCTACCGCCACGACTCAGGACTGGTACTATCAGGATGGAGTATGTGACGATTACCTGGCGGCAGGTAAAACTACCGGAAAATATCCGGAAATGTTTGTTTGCCCGACTTTCAAGCAGGAAAAGATCGCCGAATTAGCCGGGGCATCATGGGTCGGCACTACTTACGGGGAAAATTCAATCGGGATCAACGGCTGGGTCTACACTAATCCCTCCTCCTGGGCACACATCCCGCGCGGTCGCAAACGCAGTCAATTTAAACAATCAAGCCGCGGCGCTCTTGTGCATGAGAACGGAGGACACGGCCTGACCGAATACGGCAGCAGCAGCGTCGGCAATACATGCCCGAACTTTCCGCATGACGACCGATCAAACCTGGTGTTTATGGACGGACATGCCGCAAAAAAACATATGCGGGAAGTACCATGTTACGCAAGTTATCCAACCGTCGGACAATCCCAGCGCGCAAATACTTATATGGCCAAGGGCGATACACCATACAATTCGACTAACGCCAGTTATACGATTGTCGGACTTTAATCGAAAGAATATATCAGTATGAAATTATATATCCCGGCCATTTGCGTCGCCGCCGCAGTATCCGTGACCATATCCGCCGCTCCGGTCCGGCAGCTCTCGTTTTATCAGGCGAATTACACAAAGACCAGGCCTACTATCGACGGAAAACTGGATGACGCGTGCTATAAGCAGGCAAAAGTTTACAAAAGTTATTATGTTTATTTCAAACCCAACCCGGAGCCGGGAAAACTTAAAACTGAATTCCGGATGCTCTACGATAACACCGGAGTTTATCTGGGAATCGTCAATTACGAAAAGGACCTTGACAAGGTCCGCAAAAAATATACGGTACGCGACGCACCTGCACTGTGGACCGACGACTGCGCTGAAATCTATTTTGATCCGTACTGCGACGGCGTCGGTTTCACCAAGTTCGTGGTCAGCGCCGGCGGCGTTACCGGCGATTCACGACGGATCGACGCGGCGGTATCGCTGCCGGACTGGAACGGTTCGGCCTGGAATGCGGCGGTTTCATTCCGCAAGGACGCCTGGGTGATAGAAGCGTTCTTTCCCTGGCAGGATCTTGGCGGCCGGGCCGCAAGCGGCAGTCTGTGGAAATTCTGTCACGTCCGCTATGCCTGGAGTACCGGCAAATTTATCGGTGTCTCATCTTCTCCCGGCGGATGCTATAACCGGCCGGAGGATTTCGGCTATATCTACTTTGCGGGCGACAAACCGGTCGGGTCAAAACAAATCGGCGAGCTTCTGGCGAAAAAAGCCACTCCCCCGTGGTGCCTGGCTCAAGGCGACTCGCTGCTGATGTGCGAACCGGGAAAAAAAATACAACAGGAAAAACTGGCAACACTGCTCAAATCTTCAGCGGCCGAATGCAGAAAGCTGATCGAAACAATCAGCAAACTCGACCCTGACGCGCTGAAATCAGTGAAGACAGATATTCTGGCAAAGCAGGACATATCTTTCGCCTGCTACAGCCGACTGGCAGATCTGAAGTCACAACTGTCGGAACTGCGCTGGAAACTGAAACTTGAAAAATTCATCAACGATATTAAATAACTATCGGGATCATAATATGAAAAAAACACTATCTTTGACCTTGTTGTCGCTTGTTGCCATCGGCGCGCACGCCAAACATGACGGCTCCTTTCTGCATAAACTGACGCGAAACTATCAAACAGAACATCTGAGCTGGTTTGAAAAACCACAGTCGGGACCGCTAAAAACCCTGTTCATCGTCTCCCGCAGGGGCGGCCGGGAGGTTATCGAGGCCGCGCAACGGATGTCACTTGACTTTGAGGCCGTAACTTTGGTCAATTCGCGCGAAGTGGCGAAAGAGAATATTTATGAGGGCGCAATCGACGGAACCGGTATGCACGAAAAAGAAATGGAACTGGTTCGCGCGGTCGATAAGAAATATGATTTGATCGTTATAGGCAATTTCAAGTTCGATGCGCTGCCGGCGGAAGTGCAATTGAAAATATTAAAGCAAGTTGTCACCGGAACCGGGCTGGTGATGGTTTATCCCTTCAAAACCAAGTTCAAAAAAATCTTTTCCAAGCCGATTCCAGGCGCGGCGGAGCAATTGCTGAAAGGCGTTCCGCGCAAAGGTCTGCCGGATGCACTGGATAAGGTTTCCGATGAACAATTGATTAAAACCTATGAACTCGGCAAGGGCCGTATCGCGACCATCGATTACAAAGATCCGCATGGCGCACATTATCAGGGAATGACCCTGACGGTCAAAAATCTTTACAGTGACCGCTGGCCGGCGCAGTATGAAAACAATATGCTGCTGCCGCTGCGGGCAATGGCATGGGCCGCCAGACGATTCAAAGCCGGGCTCAAATCTTTTACGTTCTCAAACAATATCGCAGATTTCCGTTTTGCCGGCATGATCAAGGACGCTAAACTGAAAATCAGGGTCCGCAACATTTTCAATTCAACGGTCTTCACAACATCCAAAGGGTTAACCGCCGGAACGGCGGCCTGTAAACTGCCGGCTCTACCGGGCGGAAATTATTATGTCGATTATATTGTCAGCGGGAATAGCGGCGACCTGACTTTCGGCAGCAGAGAAATCACCGTGGCATCTCCGGTCGGCACGGTAAAAGTAACCACCGACAGCGAGTCATATCCGGAAAATGCCGCGTTCAAAGCTGAAGTAACATTCGAAAAAGCCCTGAACGTGCCGTGCAGCGTCAAGCTTGAAATTATAGATTCCCCTTACGGCAGAATCTGGTTTAAAAAGCAACTCCACTTAAAAACCGGAACAAAAACATTGAGTTTCAAAGTCGATGATTACGCCCTGCCGACTCTGGCCGGATATCTGCGCTGCGTCGTGGAGAAAAAAGGAGTTCCGGTCGCGCTGGGGGAAAAGCTCCTGTTTTTTCCGAAACGTAAGCTGGAAACATATATGACGATGGCCTGGGCCGGGGTTCCGGACGCCTATCTCGGGCGTTTGTACGCCGGGCAGGTTGTTGACAAACTGCGCTGGAGCGCCGGGCTCTCCCACCCCTCCCCCGGCGGCACCAATGCCAGGTCCGGCGCCACGCTTGACGCCCGCTTTGTCCCGTATATGGTGCGTATCGGCTTAAAAAGCAATAATGGAAAAACCGAACAATACAGCTGGTTTTTCATTCCGAAAGACGCAAAACCGGAGTTAGCGGCAGTCAAAGACGACCAGTCGTTCTACAATCCGAAAGTACGCGATCTGTGGAAACGCGGAATAAAGCACCGGATCGAAAACCTGCCTTCCTACGGACCGGCGGTCTATACCCTGGGCGATGAGAATTTCTTCAACTATAATTGCGGTTTTTCACCCTCTGACGGCCCCGCTTTCACGCAGTTTATTAAGGAACGCTATAAGACGATTTCCGCTCTCAACCGAGAATGGGGTACTTCTTATAAATCATTTAACGAAGTAAAGCACTTCACTCCCAAAGAAGCAAAAGACAAGAAAATGTTCGCGGCCTGGTTTGATCACCGGAAATTCATCGAAAAACAATACGCGGACATGCATCATTTTCTGGCCGCGGAGATCAAAAAGTACGATCCAGCCGCAATTGTCGGCGCGGAAGGGTCGGTTCCGGGCGATCTGGAACTGACAATCAGCAAACTGGATTTCTGGGGTCCATACAGCAAACTGGTCGATGACGAACTGCTGCGTTCTCTGGCTCCGGAAAAAATGCGGATGCTCTGGTGGGGCGGATATGTCGGCTCTCACGGCGGACGCGGTTCTTTCCCGATGCCGCTATGGAAAGACCTGTTGACCGGGAACGTCAATGGCAATGCCTGGTATTCAGCCTCGGTTGCCGGATCGGAATCGGTCATCGGTTCGGATATGGATTTTCCGCGATATGTCAAAGAATTAATGCCGCACTTGAACCAGTTGCGGGATGGTCTGGCACAACTTTTGATTACCACTCCGCTAAGAAATGACCGGATCGCGATTCTCGCCAGTCACGCTTCGGACAGCGCCAAATATCTCGATGAGCGCTTTATCAATCCGTCTGATTCCGCCGGTGAATTCATCCGGTTCTGTTATCGCAACGGCCTGAACTTTGATTTTGTTACCGGGCGCTTAATCAAGCGCGGCGCGTTGAAAAATAAAAAAATCCTGTTTCTGTTCGGAGCAACGGCATTGTCGTCCGAAGAATGTTCCGCTATCAGCGACTTTGCCCGCAACGGCGGCATGGTGGTCGCCGATATGAATCCGGGGTTATTGAATGAATACTTGCGCCCCTTGAAAGAGAATCCGTTAAAGCAATTGTTTGGACCGACAGCTCTCGCATCCACGAAGCAGCCAAAGTTGAACGGAGTAAATATCGAGACAAAGTTAAATAATGTCCTGATCAAATTCAACGCGCTCAAAGCATTATCCGCGCCGGAACAGAAAGTCATGCAAATTCGCAAGATCGGCAAAGGTCAAGCCATCCTGCTTAATTTCACGCTGGGAGCAGCGTCTTCAACCGCGTCGGCCCAAACCCCGATCGATCATTTTCTGGCTTCTTTACTGAAATCAACCGGAATAACTCCGCCGGTCAAGGTCACCGGACTGCCGGGCGCCAACCGGATCATCAGAGTCAGGCAGACCGGAGACATTGAAGTTGTCGGAGTTCTGGCGGACAAAAATGATCTTGGGAAAACCGCCTCAATGGATTTCGGCCGCAAACTCTGGATATATCAGGCCGGCAAAGGCCTGATTGCCAATGCGGCAACGATTAAACCGGCCTTCAAGCTGCCGCTGCAGGTATACTGCGCGTTCAACACTAAACAACAAGTCCCGGCAGTCAGCGCGGATAAAACCGTAATTGCTCCCGGAGGAACAATTAAGCTCGCACTTGGTAAAATCAGGAAAGACGCAGTTCTTTTTCTCCAGATCCAAGCTCCTGACGGCAAAATCCTCGGATTGCGCAGCCGGGTAATTGAAAATAACGGAACTCCTGATATCGTAGTTCCATTCGCCTATAATGATAAAAAGGGCAGCTACCAGATCATGTTGACCGATGTGGCGACCAACCTGGTAAAAACTATCAAGATAAATCTAAAATAAGGATAAAGTCATGAACAAAATCATTTTACTTTTAACAGTCGCAGCCGGAACAGTTATCGCCGGCGAACCGCGCCTTGATTCAAAAACCACTGAGGTGGAGAAAAAGGGCGTCAAGCTGACTAAGGTTGACCGCCGGGCGCATTTTTTCAACGGCAATATCTGGTATGTGACCCATAATGAAAAAGGCAAAAATACGATTGACGCCAAAGGCTGGGGCAAGTACTTTTTCGGGCTTGAATTTGGACGTCCCAAACGCTCAAACGGCGGCTGGAGCATTTGGAATTTTTTCAAGTTCTACTGTTACACCCCCCAGGGACATTACAATCTGATGGAAAAATATTTGCCGGAAACGGTCGGCGTAACCGCCGCGAACGATACCGCGATCGCGGATTTTGTCTGGCCGATCGGGCCGCAGGGCAAAGACGGCAAACTCGAACTTCGGGCAATCCAGTTTAAAAGCCATCCCGACTGGCTGTTCCTCCGGGCAAAAGTAAGCGGCCCGAAAGTCCTGCCTAATATTATCACACTTTCCTGCTATCCCGGCAACGCAAAACTGGCGAAACAGGGTGAACGCCATTTGAAAACCAAAGACAAGGACTACAATCTTTCAGTAAAAACTTTTTCGATGAAGCCAACCAGTCCCGACATGGCGTTTTATACTAAATTCGACCATGAAAGATTCGGCAATTACCTGATTATCGAACCGGCGGAATTCAAACAGGCCCAGTTCTGGAAAGCCGGGGCCGGAGTCGAGGCCCGGTTCTTCCCGAAAAAGGGTCAACGCGAGTTCCGCTTTGCCCTGAGCTATTTCAATGACAAAAACCCGGAAGAGGAGTTAACCCGCTTTACCGGTGAAACCGCCGATAACATCTATAAGTTCATGCAGCAAATCAATTTTGATCCGAATGTAAAAATTCCGTCGCTCGACAACCTCGCGAACGAAGTCGCCAAACTGGTCAAAGACGACGCGGGCAAAACCGCCGAAGTCAAAAAGATCCAGACCGATTATGACAAAGCCGCAAAGGCCGGAAATACCGCCGAATGCAGTAAACTCCGCAAGAAACTGGAAAAAATAAAAGGAGAAATTGTCAACAACTCAATGTCGCAATTTTTATAAGCTATACTTTATGCGTGAAGAAATTTAACTTTTTACATGATAATGGCGGATGCATAATTGTTTTTTGTAAGTTTTTGGCTAGCAGAGCTAACCAGAAATTTACAAGGAGCGATTCGGTTCCGTCATGGCACGAAAAAAAGTTTAAATTTCAAGCGTATAAAGTATAAAAGTTAACAGTCCACAGTCTACAGCAATATACACGGCTGTTTGCGGCTGTTCGGATGAAAAAGTCATACAACCCGAAAAATAACAACATTGTTATAGCAAAAAAATACAGGGAGCAACGCGACCGTTATGTCGTTGAAAATCACCATGTTGGGGGCCGGTTCAGGATTCGTCGTGAGCATCGCCCGGGAATTAGTCGAACATAAACTGTTCGACGGCTGCGAATTCTGTTTGATGGACATTGCCGAAGAACGTCTGGAAGTGGCGCGGCAGCAAGTTCAGAAAATAATCGACGGCGGCGACAACAGGATAAATGTAACCGTAACGACTTCTCGAGCCGAATCGCTCGACGGGACCGATTATGTCATATCTTCATGCGAAGCCGCCCGGTATCCCAACTGGGTCAAAGATCTGCGCATTCCCGCCAGACACGGCGTGAAACAGGTCAAAGGAGAAAACGGCGGCCCCGGCGGCATGATCCACGGCGTTCGCAACTGCTGTCTCTATCAGGGCATATTAACCGATATGGAAAAATATTGTCCCGATGCCTGGCTGATGAACTTCACCAATCCGATGAGTATCCTCTGTACTTATTTCAAGAATTACTCCCCTATAAAAGCGCTTGGCTACTGTCATCAGGTGCATGGTTCATTCGGGGTGATAGCCGAAATGCTGGGTATGGCGCCGGGTGAACTGGAAGTGATCTCAGCCGGGAACAACCATCTTAACTGGCTGTTTGATGTCCGCCGCCGTGGAACCGGCAAAAGTTATATGTCCGAATTTCTGGCTCAAGTGCGTGAGTCAAAATACTGGCAAGAACATTTTCCGAATGTTCCGCCGCAGAATTTCACCCTTGAAATGCTCAATACATTTGAGATGTATCCGATCGGTTATGATGACCATATCATCGAATACTTCTCCTGCTTCTGGGAAGAACAGGAATGGGCCGAACGCGGCTTTGAATCTCTGGCTGATAAATATGAGGAGCTGGCTAACCGCAAGGTTCACATGTTGAAAGAAAACTCTCTGCTTGGAGCGGATTACAAAAAGCCGCCTTTCCCGGTTGATCCGCTGCATTCGTATTACGCGGAAAAGCCTTGTGAAACAATCGTCGCGCTGGAAACCAACACTCCGACTTATATCGATTCGATAAATATATTAAATAACGGCGCGGTGACAAATCTGCCGCCGGATGTCATCATGGATGTTCCGGCTCTGGTCATTGGCGGCGACGTTCGCAGCATCCACGTCGGGGAACTGCCGCCGGGACCGCATGAAATCTGCCGACGCCAGATAGCTCTGCATGAGCTGATCGCGCAAGCCGCGCACGAAGGCAGCGACTCCCTGGCAATCCAGGCTCTGTGCCTTGATCCTTATGTCAACAGCGTAACTCAAGCCAAAGCGATCTGGAAAGATTTCAGAAGCGAATTCAAAGAATATTTAACGACTTTCAAGTAAAGGATATAGTATAATGACTAATAAAATAGCAGTAGCAGTCTTAGGCCTCGGCGGCATGGGCGGCACCCATGTCAGAGCGGCAAAAGCCTCTCCCTATGTCAACCGTATCATCGGTTATGAACCTGACGCGGAACGGGCCGCGCTCCGCGGCAAAGAGCTGGAGGTAGAGTACACAAACAACCTTAACAAGATTCTCGACGACCCGGCAATAAAACTCATTTATATCGCGGCAATCAATTCAGTTCATGCCGAATTGACCGAACTCTCGCTTCGCGCCGGAAAAGCCGTGTTGTGCGAAAAACCGATGGGAGAAACCCTGCAGGAAGCCAAACGCATGGTTGACGCACAAGCCGAGACCGGCGGATTTCTGCAAATAGGTTTTGAACTGCACTACTCCAAACTTTACATTATGGCAAAAGACTGGATCGACCAGGGCCTGATCGGAACACCGGTAAACTGTCACTGTCGCTATTATGCCAGCGAGTTTCATTGCAAAAACACCTGGCGCAGCAACAGTAAAGGAACCTTGATCGGCGAAAAACTTTCCCACTACCTTGATCTTCAACGCTGGTTCATGGGCAGTGAAGCGAAAGAAGTATTCTCAATGAACGCGCCTAATGTCGTAAAATACTTCAATCATCCGGATAATCATCAAATCAACACTCGATTTGAGAATGGTGCAATCGCCAATCTTAATTTTGTCATGAATCTGCCGGAGTCTGATCATAGCGATCCGCTGCTTGAAATGCTTGAAAAGCAATCCGATGACGGCCATTACCTGCAGTATCATATAATCGGCACCAAAGGCGGTATTGAAACCGATGTATTCAGGCGCCGTATCCGGCGCTGGCAGTTCTCCGATCTGCCGGAACGCCTCAACAGCGAAATAGTTGAAACCGTCACCTATACCAAGGATGAAGACAGGGCATGGATGCACAGTACCCATGATCAGAATATCCGGATGGCGGAACTGGTAGCCAAAGGACTGCCGCCGGAAAATCCGGTCACGGATTCGTTTGCGACCATGAAACTGGGATTTGCGGCTGAAATATCCGAGCGCGAACATCGAATTGTCAAACTTTCAGAACTGGATTGAAAACATGAAAAAAATATTGATTCCGGCAATTGTCGCCGCGTCGCTTGCCGCTGCCGCGCAGCCGAAAACCTGTACCCCGGTTCCACGCAGTTCGTGGTGGCCCAACTATCACAAAAATATGCTTAAGCGGGAAAACAAAAAATGCAAAGTTCTATTTCTTGGAGATTCGATTACCATGATGTGGCGCAGCCAGTCAGGTTACGAGGGAGGGACCAGGGTATGGAACAAAAATTACTCCAAGTTACCCGCCGCAAATTACGGCATATCGGGCGATAAAACCGAAAACGTGCTGTGGCGCATTTCAGACAGCAACGATTTGCAGGGGACCAATCCACAGGTCATTGTTCTGCTCATCGGCATCAATAATCTGCTTCAAGGCGATACTCCTCAGGATGTTGCCGCAGGGATCAAGGAAACAGTGAATGTGCTGCGAAAAAAGCTGCCGCAAAGCAAAATTCTGCTGCTTGGGGTATTCCCCTGCTGGAAAAGCCCGAAACATCCGATCAGGGCAAAAGTAAAAACCACCAACGCTTTGATTAAACCACTGGATGACGGTAAAAAGGTATTTTATCTTGACATCGGCAGCGTTTTTCTGGAAAAAGACGGTTCCATTGATAAAAAAATTCTACGGGATTATCTGCACCTGTCGGAAAAGGGCTACGAACGCTGGGCCGAAGCAATGAGCCCGACGTTGAACAAACTGTTAGGACTTAAAGATTAAGGCTTAAAGATGAAAGTTAATGCTTAATCCCGCCACGCGGACCGAGCAAGAGACTTAATCGCCTTACTATTATATCATTACGATTTTATTGAAAATCAAGTAATACTATTCGCGAGACGGCTGTGTAATCATACATATTATTTGCATTTGAATATGGCTGAAACCGGACTATATTAGAATGTGTCTGGATTTGAGATTTTTAATTGTGGCAATGCCGGAATTTTCCTGAATTCCGGCTATTCTATTTTTACACAGCAGCCAAGGAATGTTTTTTTGGGTTTTATAGCTTTAATATTAATCGTTTTTATCGCCGCTTTTATACAGGGGGCAGTCGGGTTCGGCCTTGCCCTGGTGTCGCTGCCGTTCATGGCAATGATCCTGGGACTTAAAAATTCCATTATCGCGCTCTCGCTGTCCGGATTTTTATTGAACGCCACACTTTTATGGCGAACCAGAAAACACTTTAGTTTCGACAGGCTGATTCCAATGATGATCGCAGTGCTGCTGGCAATTGCACCCGGTTTCTGCATTTTGTATTTCGCTCCTGATGTAGTATTGCGCCGCACCCTTGGAATTGTTATGCTGCTGACCGTCATCCAGCGCCATTTACCGGTGATCAAGGATAAACGCTGGCATCCATACTGGCTGGGAATCCCCTGCGGAATCTTCGGCGGCTTACTGCAGTCTTCGATCGGAGCCGGCGGTCCGCCGCTGGTGGCTTACCTTTCATCTCAAAAATTCGAGCGGCATCAATATATTGCCGCGGTTCAAGGGATAATGGTTATCGGCTCCTGTCTGCGTTTCAGCGGAATGCTGGCGTTCGGAATGTTTACGACCGGATTGTTTGTGACCGCATGTTGCTGCAGTATTGCGGCCATTGTCGGCTGCCAGATCGGCGTAAGTCTCACAAAGCGCATACCGGAACACATTTTCAATATTGTCATATCAATAATGCTGCTGGTAATCGGGATTAAGATGCTGATTTAATCCGTACGGCGGATGGCGATGAACCGCTTCATACACCGCACTACGTGCTACGGAAGCGGAAAAAAGACAATTACGGTTAAAGGGTTTAATTCCCCCTTGGAGCGTTCCATATAAAATATCAGTTTTGTCAGGCTTTTTTCAAAAGCGTTCCGAGTACCTTGTATGCTTGCATTGAGGTAGTTTATTCAGACAGGATCTTTTGCAGAGCTTCGTATTCATAGTTTTCGGCAAGTGAGCGCAGCTTACCGGCGGTTGACGATGAGAGTCCGGACTTTTCGATCAAATCAAGCAGCTTGTTCAAATCCCCTTTAACAACCGCTTCAAGCATTTTCTTTCTTTTATCATCAGCTATCCCCAAATCCTCTTCCGGCAATAATCCCGAATCAAAATCAACCGGGGTTTCTTCTTTTTTATCTTCATAATAAAGATATTCAACCCCGGTGAATTTCTTAATATCTTCAAGTAAATCATCCTCGAGGTACGGCTTTCTAATAAATGAATCAGCCCCGGCTGACAGCGCGTCCTGACGATTATGCTCAAGCGCACTGGCAGTAACGATTATTATCGGAGTATCTTTTCCTTCCGGCAACGCCTTAATGCGACGGGTGGCATCAAAACCGTCAAGTTCCGGCATGTGATAGTCCATCAGGATTATGTCCGGTCTGATTTTCTTAAATTCTTCAACCGCCTCAATCCCATTATGAGCAACACTGGTTGAGAAACCGACTGAATCCATCAGCTGCACCAGCAGGTCCAAATTAGTGTCGTCATCATCCGCGATCAAAACCTTGTATTCACGTTGCCCGGGAACAAGCCCTTTGACCATTAGGGTATTTTCCGGTTGAACTGCCTGAACCCGGTCTTCCGAAGTTTTCTCAGCTCTGAACCTGAACCTGAATATACTTCCATGTCCGACCTGGCTCTCCAGAGTAAGATCTCCCCCCATCATCCGGGCAAATTGCCGGCTTATCGGCATTCCCAGTCCGGTTCCGGCATGCCAGTGACCGTCATCGACCTGTTCAAAAGGAACAAACACCGTCTCAATATCTTCCGGGCCAATCCCGCAACCGGAATCCTCGACCTCAATTACCAGAAAAACTTCTTCCGGCAACGCCTTCGATCCACTTGAGTCAGATTCCAAACCAACTCTAATTACAATTCCCCCCTTCTCTGTAAATTTCACCGCGTTGCTAAGTAAATTGATCATCACCTCGCGCAATTTTCCCGCATCTGTAATAAGATTCCTCGGCACTTGCGGGTCCATAACCAGATCCAACTGCAAACTCTTTGCTTCGGTTCTCACCCGGAACATCATCACCACATCGTCAATCATCCGGATAAAATCCAACGGTTCGGGTTTTAGGACAACACAACCGGCTTCTATTTTAGACATCTCCAAAACATCATTTATCAGGGCCAGCAAGTGCTCTCCACTGTGATTGATAGTCTCCAGGCTTTTTCTTTGCGCCTCAGTCAGATCAGGATCACGCCGCATAAGTTGAGAAAAACCGAGAATTGCGTTCATCGGGGTTCTGATTTCATGACTCATCTTTGAAAGAAAACTGCTTTTGGCCTGATTAGCCGCCTCCGCTTGCTCTTTGGCTTGTTTCAATTCGGCAGTGCGCCGTTCAACTTTCAGTTCGAGTTCGTCATTAATTTCCCTGAGATCACTTTCCGCTTTTTTCAGCGATGATATATCACTGACCAAGCCCTCAAGGGCGAGCAGTTGATCCTGATCATCAAAAACACCGGCCCCTTTTTCGGCGACCCATTTAATATCTCCGGACTTTGTTTTAATCCGGTATTCCAAACTGAATTGTTCATGTTTATCCAAAGCCTCCTGAATACGGTCCCATACATATTCACGGTCTTCAGGAATAATAACTTCAGCATAACAGATCGAATCATTTTTAACAAATTCATCAGCAGTATACCCGGTTAATCCCCGCGCGCCCTCACTGGCGAATTCAAAAGTCCAGTTGCGGTCATTTTTGCATCGATAAACCATTCCCGGCAGATTATTCATCAAAGTGGACAGTCGACGCTCACTTTCCCGCAGGGCATTTTCAGCTTTCAACCGCTGGGTAATATCCCGCTCCATTGCCAGCAAATATGATTTCCCGCCAAGATAAATCCGGTTCAGCGAAACTTCAACATCGATCGGCTCACCTTCTTTCCTGAAATGTTTCCAATAGAAACGCTGCGGAATGCCGGCATAGGCGGCGTTAATATACTGTCGTCCCAAATCACTGGAGTATTCTCCGTCCGGCTGTTTATCTGGAACAAAATCCAGTGGAGAGTGGCCAACAATATCCTCCGAATTATCAAACCCGTACATTTTCAAAAGATTAGTATTGCATTCGGCAAAATTATCTCCGTCCATTAAATGAATGCCGTCATTTGCGGATTCAAAAAGCGTTCTGAACTCCGCCTCGCTATCACGGAGATTGAGAATTGCGATCCGGTGCAGAAAAACATAGAATGCAAACGCCCACCACATCGGAATCAGCGCGCCAAGAACATCTTCAAACTTCTCCAGGGCATGGGTAATTTCAGTCCACTCAAGAAAGAGGAAAGCATAATAAGCAAAATTGAAAAAAAGCAGCCCGACAAAAAGCAGTTTTGTTTCATAATGCTTTTTCCCGCGCCAGCAGGAAACGACGACGACAAGCGAAGCCAACGAAAAAAAAGCCGAAACAGAATCTATGATACCGATATATTCCACTATTCCACCCTCTTTTCAAAAGCAAAAAGCAGCCAGCACCAGATAAACACGATGACAGAACTGCTGAGATATGCAAGGTGCTCGATCAAATTAAGCGCTTCAGGCCAGAAAAATTGTTCCAATACCGTAGCGATTGAACCGGCAAAAAACAGAAAAAAACCGGATATAATAAGCCAGAAAGAAGGAATAGTCTTGAAATCCTGCAAGTTCAACAGGACAAAGATACTGACTCCCAAACAAAGTAAGAGCATAACTACTTCGTTGACATTAATCTCCATAAACCACCCTCTGATTCCTTATTTCAACGCACAATTTTTTCAATTGCCTCATAAAGAAGATAAGTTTTATCAGCAGTTTTTTCAAGCACAAAATAAAAAATTTATTACCGCATTCTATAAATCGTTGCGTTTCAATAGAAGTACTCTGCATCTGAATAAACGATATTTTCAGATAACTGCCATTTGTTCCTGATAAAATATAACCCTCAGGGCAAGAAAATAAAATTCGTTGTAAAAAACCTGTACTAGTGTCCAGTTTCACGATGAATTTAATACCAAGTCTGGTTATTTTATGGCTTTTCTTCATAAAATAAAGTTTACATAACGCTGCTATGCCGTACTTTATTTTATTTTGAAACCGCCAAAAAATTCCGGCGACTTATATTAAATATCACCTGAAACTAAACACTAGTCCTCCCGGGGAACCGGAAAATGAATAAAAAAAATCTTCAGCCCTGTGACTGAAGATTTTTTACCGGATTATTCCAGGATGATTGACTTGTAATCACGCCCCGGCGGAATCATCGGCAGAACGTGTTCTTCATAGCCGGTATGAACATCCAGAACAAACGGACCGGGTGACTCCAGCATTTCGCGGAGAGCATCTTCCAATTCATCCTCATGGTATACTTCCCTGCCGGGAACCAGGAATCCTTTGGCGATGGTGACAAAGTCCGGAAACGGCCGTTCAGCGTGCTTGCTGTGCATCTCGGTATTGCCGCGAACACTGCCGTAAAAGCGGTCTTCCCACTGCGCAACCATACCCAGGTGCTGGTTGTTCAGAATAACACATTTGACCGGGATATTTTCAACATGCAAAGTACCAAGCTCCTGGATATTCATCTGAAAGCTGCCGTCGCCATCAATATTGATGACCATTTTATCCGGGCAGGCAAGTTTAGCGCCCATAGCCGCCGGCAAACCGAATCCCATTGCTCCGAGTCCGCCGGAAGTCAGCAACTGCCGCGGATAATTATAGGTATAATATTGCGAAGCGAACATCTGGTGCTGTCCGACTCCCGGAACAATTACCGCCTGTCCGTTGGTCATTTCAGCCAGCTTCTGCAAAACAAACTGGGGTTGAACCTTTCCGGGTTTCCGGACATAGGTCAACGGATATTTCTCGCGCCATTCCTTGATCTGTTTATGCCATGCGGCAAATTCCTTGAAAACAGGTTCCCGGTTCAACTCGATCAACATATCCTTGATATCCGCGACAATTCCGATATCGGCCGGCTTGTTTTTATTGATCTCGGATTCATCAATATCAACGTGGATTATTTTCGCATCGCGGGCAAAATTCTCAGGATTGCCGGTAACCCGGTCATCAAAGCGGGCGCCGAAGGCAATCAGCAAATCACATTCGTTGGCGGTATAATTCGCATAAGCGTTACCGTGCATCCCCAGCCAATGCAGATGCAGCGGATGCTTGTCAGGCAATGAGCCGATTCCCATCAGAGTGGTAACAACCGGTAGATTGTAACCTTCGGCAAATTTCAACAACTCTTCCGACGCCTCGGCCGTAATAATGCCGCCGCCTGTATACAGACAGGGTTTCTCACTCGCGGCAATCGCGTCCTTTATAGCCTTGACATCC
Organism: Victivallales bacterium; assembly: GCA_963678305.2. Lineage (GTDB taxonomy): Bacteria > Verrucomicrobiota > Lentisphaeria > Victivallales > Victivallaceae. Next base: position 115,946 of record CAXXVV010000013.1, on the reverse strand, counting down.
TCCGGGCTGATATCATAATGCGTCTTATATGTCGGTATATCCATTTTACAGTCGTAATCAACTTCATCTTCATTCAACATTTGCTGCTGGATATTTTTCGGTATATCAATCATTACCGGCCCGGGACGACCGCTCTTCGCCAGATAAAAAGCCTCATTGAAAATCCGCGGCAGGTCTTTTGCGTCCAGAACCAGATAACTGTGCTTAACGATCGGCCGGGTCATTCCGATGATATCAGTTTCCTGAAAAACGTTTTTACCGATCATCGTGGTCGGAACCTGACCGGTGATAAAAACGGTCGGAACCGAGTCCATATAGGCGTCGGCAATACCTGACAACAGATTTGTCGCGCCGGGACCGCTGGTTGCCATGCAAACCCCGACCCGGCCGCTGGCCTTGGCATAACCGTTGGCGGCGAAAGCTCCACCTTGTTCGTGACGCGGCAGAATTACCCGCATGTCAGATTCCTGCAGCGCCTGGTGCAGTTCCATTGAAAATCCGCCGGGGTAGGCAAACAGCAAATCGACGCCCTGATGCTCAAGGCATTTGATTACAATTCTATTCCCTTTGATCTGTTTTTTTGCTTCACTCATATTATTTCCCTAGTATATATAATTTAATTAAAATCTTTGTTTTTGCTCCGGATACAGTACGTCTGCTGATAAAAAAATCCGGAAATTATACCTGGCGCGGCATAGAAGAATGCTCAGATAAGGTCCACCCCGACAACGGACGCGCCTGCCGCCGCCGGGCCGGGTACAATAACAAACACCTTTTTACTGAAACATTGCATTAGAAAATCTGCTCAATTTATGATCAATTAACATTCACTGGTATTATATCACATATTACCGGCAATTTCAACCCTTAAAACTCATTTAACGGACCGACACAGCGATTTACCCAACATTTTCAGTACAATCCGAGCCAGATTCCCCAATGCAAAGTAAGCCACGCACCGAATTTAAAAACATAATTCATCCCGAAAAGAACCGCCCCCCCCCCCCCCCCCCCCCCCCCCGATCAAACAGACGAAAAAACCTTTTACCAATTCCGAATGCTCATCCAACTTTCGATGTGAAAAAAACTGAAAGACGGCAAAGCCGTCCAAAGGCGGCCACCGGCAGCATATTAAAGACAAACAAAATAAAATTCAGAATTGCACCCAGAAAAAATAATAATGCGGCACTGTGCGACGTTATCTCACTCATTGGAATTTTTTGTGAGGTCAAATAACCATGCAGTAACACCGTGAACATAACATAGAGCAACAGATTTGTTCCGGGACCGGCAAGCGAAACCAGCAGCGGACTGAGCCGACGCCGCATACGCTGCGGATTCACCGGAACCGCCCCCCAGGCAATACCGATAAAAGCCAACAGCACCAGGGACAGCGTCCCCATTTGTTTTAAGGGATTCAATGTCAAATGCCCCTCATCACGCGCCGTCGTGTCACCTTCCCACAACGCTACCTGGGCATGGGCGTATTCATGACAGCAGACGGAAAAAACCACCAGAAATATCTGCATGAAAAAAAAGTTGAGGATTGCTTTTAAGCATTGTAATAAACATCAGGACTTCCCCTTCCAGTAACTGTATGCGGGTTCTTCATAAGGGTGAGTTTCCCGCAAGACTTTTATAACATTTTCAATCAGTTCAACGGCGCAAACCATTTCAACTTTATATTCAATAACCGTTTCAATCCGGCCCGGTTCACCGATGAACGGGTTACTGCCGTCAAGCGGCCGGAACTGGCCTTGCCCGCGCGTCTCCCAGCAACAGCAGTCATAATCGCCGATCCGCCCTGCCCCGACATCGAACAACGCGGTTTTCACCTCTTCGAGATGTGTTTCCGGTACGTAAAATTCAAGTTTAAAGAAGTCCATAGCCGCCTTAATGAAATTTAATCCCGAACATTGACGCGATACTGAACCGGAGCATGATCATACCGTTTTTAAACCGGTTGGTCATTTTAGTCTCGCCATAAGTCCGTTCCATGTAATGAACCGGCAGATCGATTATTTTCAAATGATTCCGGGCGGCGCCGAAGATCAGTTCATAATCGCCCCAGCGGTCTTTCACGCCCCAGCAGCCGCGAATCGCCTTGATCCGGGCAAAATCTGAACGCCTGACAACTTTGGTGCCGCAGAGTGTATCCTTGATTGGAGTATCGAGAATATAGGTAAAAAGCAGCGAGAAAAATTTATTACCGATAATATTGCATATCCGCATCGCGTCGTCGTGCATCGGGTATACCAGCCTTGAACCGTTGATAAACTCGCCGCGACCCTTGACTATAGCCTCATAGAAATACGGCAGCTCCTCCGGAATAACCGTCAGGTCGGCATCCAGGATCATTAAGATATCGCAGGATGCGGCGTCAAACCCGGTCCAGACGTTATCCGCTTTGCAGATCCCCGGACCGTCAACCAGCTTAATGTTTTTTTCCGGATATTTCCGCTGCATTTCCCGTACCTTGTCGGCGGTACCGTCGGTTGATTTATCATCGCAAAAGATTATTTCGGTATGACTGCCAAACTCCGGAATGCGTTCGACCGCAGCCTGGATATTGCCCTCCTCGTTCCGACAAGGAATGACAATTGAAACCGATGCGTTTTGCATAGGCTCCGGTTCCGGTCGGGCCACCGCGACCCGCATCATGGTCAGATGTCGCAATCCGGGCAGCCGGGCGCAGAAACGGTTAAGTAAATATGAAATGCCGGGAATATTGAACGGCCACAGCACCAGATGCTTGATCTGGATAGGATCAAAACCGGCATGTTCCATGATATTATTAATGTCGCTGCCGGAAAACCAGTTGTGAACCTGTTGCGGCAGGCGCAAGTGACATTTTTCGGCCAGGGTTACCAGCGGCTGCCAGAGATAGTTGTAGTAGCACACGATCAACCGGGTATCGCGTCGACAATTGGGACGGATCGCGTCCATTACGCTTTTCAGGTCAACCATATCCTCAACCCCGCAGAGCAGAATAAAGTCAAAATCTCCTTCAACCTGAGCCGCCTCGGGGTCCTGATCCAGAAATTCAAGTCCAGGAAACTGTTCTTTTGCAATTTTGATTTGTTCGGCTGAACCATCAATTCCCACACCGCGGGAAGGTTTTAGTTCCCCCAGCAGGAAGCCGGTACTGCAACCGATGTTCAGGACTGATGAGTGTTCCGGAATGATATATTTCAGGGTTTTAATAAATTGTTTGTAATAATAAGGGTTGCCGCGAACCCATTTTTCGCGTTTTGCCGCAACTGAATCCTTCTTCGCTCGAATCTTGTTCCGCAACTGGTCCAGAAAATCATATTTAATCATAAATAAACACCTGACTGAGATTACGCATTATACATCCTGAAATTTATCATAAAAAAACAATTATGCAATCTTTGTATTTACAATGCTGCGGAACTCATTATTTATGCTAAGGAGTTGTGAAGAAATAAATGGAACTTTATCCTGAGGGTACCGGGGAGAAATTCCGGCTTTGCCGGCGAGGCGCACAGCCTGGGCTATGTAACGAACCGGCGGAGCCGAAAGTTCCCCTGAGGCGCCGGTAAAAAGTTTCAGTTATTTTTGAATGACTCCTAAGTCTCAACCAGCTATTTGCACGGTTACATTAATTGTCCCGTAAATCGAGTTGCCCGCGGTCCAAATATTGTTTAAACGTGTCCAGCTCTTCCGGAGTCCCCAGAACATGTACAGAGTCAGAGTCGATAACAGAGATAGTAACTTTAAGCATTTTTTTGATCATATAATTATAGATGGGAGCAATGTATTGTTCCCTGGAGATGTCGTCGAGATCATCATTATAAAACGCATTATACATATCAACATACAACTGTGCCGATGAAAAGTAGTAAGCCCCGACCGTGCAGTTATTGGAAATTCGTTTTTTTTCACAGACCTCAACCGCGCAACCATTTTCAAGCCTGACAAAACTCCAATGATCCCCGGGAGCGTGAAAGCATGGGATATGGCCATCCCCGTGAATATCCGCAAATTTCATTGAACCTGGTTTAATATAGGTATCTATGTTATAGATCAAAACTGGTTGTTCAGGAACACAATAAGGCATGGCCAACAGCGCTGTTTCGGCTTGTCCGGCGGTTAAATAATCAAGTTCAATGATATCAAAATCATTAATCCCAAACGCATTTACCTTCATTTTAATAAAATCCGTTGCATGATCTTCCTTACGAACAAGAAAAATAAATTTCGAAATATGCTCAAGGTAGTCGGACAAGCTGCTGATAGACAATTCAAACAAAGATTTGCCGCCAACTTCAATTTGATATTTCGGAACAGTGTAACCTGCCTTTTTAAAGCGTGTCCCCAGGCCCGCCATCGTAATCACTGCCGTTATCATTTTTGTCCTCATTCACATAATTCTCTTGATCTTTTACATATTTCTTTCAACTCTTCACTTGTGTATTGCAAAAACTCATCCGGCCGCACCGTTCTGTCATCAACGTAGAAACCATCATGCCCGGGCCATGGCTTGCCGTAAATAATCTCATCATAGGGAATTTCCCAGCGTTCCAGCCACGCCATGAGAACTGACGCCGTGTGTTTATTGATCATGCCGATATTGCCGCCGAATGAATTCATATTGCGTGCGGTATGAAGAACAATTTTCGCACCGCCCCTTTTATATTCGCACAATTTCTCCACCATTTTTTTATATGGAATCAAGTCTTCATAGCGTTCGTTCTTCCCTTTAATAGGGCAGAGTGTTCCGTCTATATCGAAAACGAATGTTAGATTTTCAAACATTATTTCTCACCTCATCTAAAATGTTAATTATGTTCAAAATAAATGCCAGAGTTCTCTCCGGCGCTTCCGCGTGCAGCGGCAGCATGGAAAGGAAAAGCGATGCCTCACAAATACGCACAAGCCAGAAATCGTAGCCGCTTAGTTCTATATGTTGACGGAAAAAATCTGCAAACAGACTGTTGTCAAAAGATATTTTCAATTGTAAACGCATTTGTCCATCCATCACAATCTCATAATTTGACCTGCAAATAAAATCATAATGGCCACAAACAGAATGTGATATTTTCGCCAGATCATAGTAAGGGTCCGTCCACAGTTCTTCTTCCGTAAGAGCTCCTTTGGGATCGATGAAAAGTAAAGTTCTGGTGTCATGATCGAAAAGAGCATTGCTGAATCCTGGGTCACCATGTCCTATGACCGCGCAATGCGGCGGTTGAGCTCCAGCCCTGACTTTTTCCAGCAAAAGATGATACTCCTCAAAGATTTCGTCTGGAAAATCGTAACCGCAACTGTGTTTAACAAGCGCTGCTATATCAGCAAATCGTGGATGTCTTTTGAATTCATCGAGGCGGTTTTTTACTTTATCGTAGTACAATTTACGCGCCATCAATCGACTTTCCTCAGAAGATATTTGGCGACAGCAGCGGTCCTCAATAAATCTCATATACAAAACCATTAAATCTTTGAATTCAGCTTCATCCATTCCACCATGAGTATATTTTAAAGCTAAGTTAGGGATATGCAGGCGCTTCATGCAATAAGAAGCATCCTGCAAGGTTTCATTATATTCATAAGGCATGACAAACCATGGTTTCATTTTGTCAGGCAGCAAATGCCAGAATTTATACTCAGCCTTGATTTTTTCTTTATTGGTGGAAGTTTTTTTCAATGTAAATTGATCGCCGCTCAATAAATTGAAAAATCGTGTGTCATATTTCTCTGTAACACAACGCATGAAGCCCGATAATTCATCCAAGTCAATAAACTCATCCTCATCAAGCAGAATCTCGTTAAAGCCGTCCGGCAGCGCCTTTCCGTTACGAACAAATTGTTCAAACTTGCCACGGTCGTTGAACATTATATAAGCCGTTTTATTGTTAAGTTTCGCAATGTAGCTCTCGGCGATGAACTCACATTTAATCAGTTGACGACTGGCTTTTTCAGGAGATGCGACAAATATAAATGAGTTAAACAGTGCAATCGGCATATCAGGGACCTGTTGCAACTTATCCAGAAGCTTGTCCCAGTCAGCATGGCATGAAATTTCGAAAATTGATTTATGCGGCAATATTCCTGTCAACCATTGGTTAAGCTCATCCCAGACAGTAGTTTGCCGAATAGATATTTCGCTGAAACGACGGCATCCGACTATGCTTTGAATGGGCTTTGAAGGTAATAAAGAATTGTCGTAAATAAATATAAAGTTATGCATGTTTTATCCTTTTTGAGACTAATACCATGATGAACCACAAAAACAGCATCCCACAAGTAGCTGCCATTATATATATTCCCAAAAATACATTTGGAATCCCCAGTATTATTGAGCACAGATAGCAATCAAAATCCACCGGTGAAAAGTTAGAGCCTGTCATAAGAGCATAAATACAGAAAAAGGCAATTTCGATTCCCCAACCGAGAAGCGACAACATAAAAATCAACGGAACTTTCCCCTTCAGTACATGGCGCAATAATAAGTAAATCTGATTACATCGGTGCCAGAAGTTCAACCAGAACAAAATCCGTTTACTGGGTGAACTCTGGATAAGACGATGATTCCAATACCTGTATGTGGAAGGAAATGAATAATATAATAAACCGGCCAGTCCAATGCACAGCAAAAAGAATAAATACAAATACCTGATTGTATCGCTTCCATTGAAAATCATAACGGTCATCATGACCGTCAACGCCATTGTATCTATCACACGATCAACAATAATTATAAGTATTGAAATCATAAAATTATTGATTTCGGCGCCAAAACAAAACATTTTGAACAAGTCGCCTATTTTAAACGGAAGTAAAATGCTGACAACTGTCGTTTTGGCATATTGCAGGCAAAAACGATGGGGTCGAATTTTCGTATTGTCAAAAAGAATATAGAGACGATAACCTTTTACAACCTGAACAAGCATTCCTCCTGTAAAAACTGTACCCAAAATATATAAAGCAGGCAATGGATTTTTCAGGACCGCTCCAGACTGGCTGTAAAGAAAGAATACAGCAGCGACCCCAAACATGAAATTTATTAAAAGATAGAGGGTTTTGCCTGTTTTTTTACAATTATTCATGACGGAATTCCTTTTGAATAAGAGACTATATCAGCCGCATATCTTTCAACAGGACTTTCTCGCATTTCTGACGCCAGGAAACGTTTACGATTCCAGAAAAATCTATTCAGCATTCCAGCGACAGACAGCGCCTGGGACAGCAAACGGACATTCGATATCTGGTCCGATTCACTCCACCGGATAGGAAAAAAACAGGCTTTATGTTTTAAGTCTGCAGCCGCCATTACCATACAATAATTGAACATCAGGTTATCAGGGAATTTTTCATAGAATTTTTCACGAAGCATCGCCGTAGAATACAAATTCAAGCCCGCTCCCAGGTCAAAAATCATCTTTCGACAAACCAAAGAAAACATCAGATTATAGACACGATTGCCAAATGTACGAAAACGGGAATATCCATCCAGAATTGAACTACGCATAAACCTTGCGCCAAGCAAACAGTCGTATTCACGGTGATAACCTTTTTCCAGCAACGGCAGTAAGTTTTCAATATGCCCCTGATCGTCACCATGCAGTACGGCAATAAAATCAAAACCATGTTCCAAAGCATATTGAAAGGCGACTTTATGGGAGCCTCCAAGTCCGTAGTTCTGCTGGTTTCGCAAAAGAATGATTGGTTTTTCAGGGTATTCGGCCAAATACTCCAAAATAACATTTTCCGAGCGGTCAGTACTTCGATTATTAACAATTATCACCTGCGAGAAAAACTTTAATACCTCAGGAGTAAATTGACCAAGAACCCGTATTATTTGTTTTTCGCAGTTGTAAACCGGAACAAAAACCATCATTTTTTCCATATAACAAATACCCTTCATATCATTTTACACAACCAACTTTATTTCTAAGCAGTTATGTTGTATAATCGTCAATTTATTTCTCCGGTGCTATCTTCTTTTCAGGCTCACATTTATACAGTTTTCTTTGTAGTAAAACAGCTTTTTTCAAACTCAGACTACGCAATATATTTGTTCCCCGGCTTTTTTTAATGAAAGTTACGAATATTTCCGAATGCCGGTTATCCAGCCAGTCATTATCAAAACCAAGGGGAAGAAGATATTTTCCATCAAAATACATTTCTGACTCAAACGGGTAGTTTTTTTGATTTCGAGGCAATCTCGACCAACTGAAGTCCAGCATATAATCAACAACCAGAAGTCTTTTTATAATAAGTTTTTTAAACCAGTTATCACCCGCCATATCAAAATCAAAATCAAAGTCCAGATACAGAAAATCATATCTGGTGCTGTTAATTTCCCGAGGTATTTTAATTTTCAAAGAACAAGGATATTTTTGCGGAATGAATACGCCGTTTTTTTGCGATATGCCTTTTCCCAATTCAACACAGGATGATATATCGATACTATCTTCAAACAGCGGCATCAACCTTTCCATGGAACGCCCCATTGAACGCGTAGAATTGATGCGACATAAAAGGCTAAGCGGGATTATTTTGCGTTCTTTCAGATGTGGTTTTTGATGAATGACTTCAGGTGGAACCAAAATGATATCGTCAATAATTTTGTAGTTCCGACTTCTCATCCAACGATATATCAGGTAAATATCTGAAGAATACGGCAATGACAACGGAAGCCCATTTTTTTCAGCATAATCAATAAAACCCTTTTGCATTTGCTCTGAACGCAATAAATAAAAAGCCTCGGTATAGCCGCACCTGATCTGAGGAGAAGAATAAAACAATCGATTCATATTTAAAATGGGTTCTTTGTCTAGGCCATTTGTTTTAAGGTATTTACTAAAAGTGTTTATTTCCATGAATTGCTTATTTTCCATAAAACCGTCGCCCAGCCGGGTAATAGCTGTATCTTTATCCAAATGAGCTAAAAAATTCTCAGGCATAACATAGTCAAAATTCAATTTTTCAGCGTCATAAAGAAATGCACCTGGACCCACATTTGAATTTGGAGCGTTAACCCAACCTGAATAGTTACCTTTCAGTTGCAATATAAAACCAACAATAATCCAAAAAAACATTAGCCCAAGGGCAAGTTTGGATGAAATAAAGTTCTTTCCGTATTTATACAGCATAGTAACAAAAAATAAAGACATTACCGGGAGAATTACGTATGCAGTCCGCGCCATAAGTATATCTCCATAGTCTGATCTGACCAGGGTATAACTGTACAAAACAGCCAGACTTAATGGAATAGAGGTCAAGCAGAAAAAAACCGGAGACTTCAGTTTCGATGACCTTACTTCACCTGTACGGCGCAAGTAAGCGATTAAACACACGACCGGTATCAATAGCGCCAGCATGGGAATTGTAATACGGAAAAGGAAAAGTGCTGCATAATAGAAAAATTTCATACTGCTTTCCAGCGTCACACTGTCATTTATAATTGACGCAATAAAAAAAATAAAATGCTTCATGTAATTTGCCATCAGCGGAATACCATCAGCTAAGACTGTTTGTGAGGCGGCTAAACTGACATATCCGGCCATTCGAAGCAATAGAGGGATTGCCAGAATTATTGGCAAAAGGCATACCCCCCACCATAGCCAGAAAGAAATTCTTCTTGATTCTTTGACCGTTGTCTCTTTCTTGAGCCAGAAATATATTTGGACAAATGCAAAAGGAACCCCACCGATCATCACGGCCGCGCCACAACTCGGATAATACAATCCGCAGACAAAACATATTAAAACCCATGTGCGAAGCCAAAGTTGCCGACGCTGAATAACCCAGGGTAAAGACAATATCAATAATGCTGGCGCCAGCAGGATATAGCGGTTATATGCTGCTACCCCGTAAAACATAGCCATGAACAAGGTAAAGAGAGTGGAACGCGAATATAAATATACCAGAATACATGTCAAGGCAGCAAATACAACCATGACTAAACAATTGGCGGCCGGAATAGATACCAGCTTGCCGTCCAGAAATATGTTCATACATCCACCGACAACAAGCGGATGCAAACCGGATGCCGGCATATAATCACAGTACAAGACCTGCCCCAGTCCAAAGGTCTGGGTCCACGCGGCAACCTGTTCGCCATGATGCCAGGCATCAACCGGCACCATCCTGATCGGCGAATAATAAGAGTTGAAAACCGCGATAACAACAATACCGGAAAGCAGAAAGAACTGCTTGGGATCAAAATCTTTTATCTGCGGTTCGGAAGTTTTAATACGTAATAGACTTCTAATAGAGCAAGCATAACATACAACTATACCAAGCAGAAAGAACCCATAAAATCCGGTCGGTTGATGAAAAATAAATATTTTGTTTTGACAGAGATAAGTGCTTTTCAAAAAAATAAGTAAATTTAACGGGATACAAAGTTGGCTGAAAACAAATCCCAGAGCAAACCAATTTCGAGAAAGGGATAACTTATTCAAAATTAACATTGTAAGCATCAGAACTAAAATAATTACTACAGGAACGGTAATAATAAAGTACTCTCTACTGGTTATAAAAAGTGAAAGCAAACCGGTTAATGCGTAATATCCGCTGATTATTGTTAACGTTACCCTCAGAGTCCCTTGCATTAAAAATTTTAAAGAATTTTCTCCTTGCCTACACCTGATATTAAGTTTTTCATTTTTTTTCCAAAGCAATAGTACTGCAGCGAAGATAATTGTCAGAAAAGACATTATCCAAAACAAACTAAGTTCACCACTCTTATTCAGGCCATATCGAGATACATAGTCATAAATCAACTCATCAATCGGCTGCGGAGTTAAAGCAACAACCGGTAAAAGGAAAAACATGCAAGGACAATAGAAGCAGCACGCCAGCATTATTGTTTTCAGAATTCTACGGGCTGGAATTCCCTGACTGGACATATTTGATTCATCTTGCTTATCAATATTGAAACAAGAACTCTCAGAATCCTCAATATTTCGCTGTATATTTTTCATAAATGTAACAAAACATATTTCTCAGACAATTATTATCTAATTGATTGTACTCATATTTCTTTGCGAGAAACATCTCAAACAAAATGGCATAAAAACACATTTACATTACGTAAAAATAACGTAATAAAAACAGGGGAAAGCTCTAGAAAAAATATACACAAGATGCATCTCCCATCCCCAAAAGTCCATAAACTCTTATTTACACGTTCATTTCTCGTATAATTTTGATTATAATGATCAAAACCGTTATTATATCAAAGTTTCGATAACAGGAACTATAAACACAGTTTCAAAATAGCATCTTGATGTCATAAATCAAACTTATTTCATCGGAAATATTATATTTTTTACTAATCAAGTTGTCCACATAGCAAAAACATGACATCCCCCCCCTTGTCTTTTTTTTACCATAAAAACAAACACTCCAAACAATCAATTAAACCTGCATAAAACAATATATTCATTCGATTTGATAAGCTCAAAGAAAAAGTTTAATCACGGGATTGGATTTTTTTATATTTAAGTGTATTTTACAGACTTGTAGTTTTATAAAAAAACTTGACTGGAAATAATATTTATATGGATGAAGCAAAACAGGCGTCTGTCATCGCGATTGACGGCCCGGCCGGGTCGGGCAAAAGTTCCGTCGCGACAATGGTTGCCGAAAAACTGGATGTTCCGTACGTAAATACCGGCAGCATGTACCGGGCGATAACCTTGTTTCTGCAACAGGCGGGAGTCAATACCGCCACGGTCGAAGATGAAGAGGTTTTGCCATATCTGGAACAGATTAAAATAAGCTATGAGAAAAATCCTGACGGCGAATGGGACATTAAACTGAACGGTGGCTTTCCCGGCGATGACTTGCGCACGCCGCGCGTGGCCGATGCAGTCAGCAATGTGGCGGCACTGCCTTCCGTAAGAAAGTTCCTGATGCAGATCCAACGTTCTTCTGCGGGACTCGGAACGGTCGTCATGGAAGGACGCGACATCGGCACGGTCATATTTCCCAACGCCCGCTGGAAGTTTTTTCTCTGGGCCACGCCGGAAGAACGTGCGAAGCGGCGTTTGAACCAGGATCGCGGCAAATTCACCGGACTGACTCTGGAACAGGTTATCGCCAATATCAGTGAACGCGACCGGATAGATTCAAGTCGCGCTGTCGCGCCGCTGAAGCAGGCGGATGACGCGGAAAAAGTCGATACCACCGGAATGTCTTTGGAACAGGTGGTTGATTATATTGTAAAGAGGGTGAAGGAATGAGTGTTTTTGAAATGACCTACCGTGTGCCTTACGCGGAAACTGATCAAATGGGGGTAGTCTATTACGCCAATTATCTGGTATATTTTGAACGTCACCGCACGGAAATGCTGCGGGCGATCGGCCTGCCCTATTCAGAACTTGAAAAACAGGGCGTGTTCCTGCCGGTCACCGAGGCGCATGTTGATTACAAGAACTCCGCCCGCTATGACGATCTGCTGACCTTCCGGGGCTGGACAACTGAAGTCCGGGGCGTCAGACTGAAACTTACCTGTGAAGTATATCGTGACGATGTCCTGCTTTGTTCCGGCTATGTGGTCCTGGCCTGCTGCGGCAGCGAAGGGCGTCCGATACGGATTCCGGCAGACCTTAAAGCCGCGTGCGAACAAATTTCCGGCCCGGAGTCTGTCTGACTATGACGGAAACCGGTAAAACAATCAATCCTCTGGAACTGTTCAGCGACGAACCGGATGCCGCATTCGAGTCCGGCCTTTCGGCCGAACTGGTATCGCGTCGAAACCGCAGCGTCGGATCGTTGCTCAATTCCGATCACAGTTGTTATTATATCCAGATTCTTTACCGGATGCTGTTGTTCCGCCGCGAACACGAACTTGAACCGCTGAATGAGGACCTTTACAACGCAGTCAAACCGGCCCAGGAAAACTTTGACGGGTCAACCTACGGTCAAGACCTGTTCACCCGGCACATGCATCAACTGCTGGAATGGAAACTGATCACCGAGCGCCTCGAAAAAGAACGTTTGCGAGGTTACCGCGATATGCGCCGCGACCGCTACCGTTACCGGCTGGAAGAGGAAACAGTGGCCTTCCTGCATTGGCTGGAGGAACGGCTTCATAATGATTTCGAGGATATTACCCAGGATGCCGGTGATCTGCTGGAATTCGTCCTGTCCCGGCTGCGGGAGGCAAGCCGGGCGCTTAAACGGTTTAAACTTGACGACGCCGATTCCGAAAAATCGTTCGGCCGGGCCGCGAATATTGTCTTTCTGCTGCAAAACGTGAACGAATACACTGGTCGGATATGCCGCAACCTGAATGAGATCAACGCTACTCTCGGCGCGTTCCTGATCCACAATTACCGGGTCGAAGACGCCCGGCAGATTATTGACGAACTGCGATCCTACATGACCGGCTACCTGAGACGAATCCACATGCTGCGCAAAAAGATTCTGAGCGAACTCGAAGCCATCAACTCCGGCGACAATGCCGTCAAGTTCGAGCAATGCATTAAAATCCACGAACAGGAAATGCAGAACACGCCGCGCTTCCTGAAAAGAGGGCGAATTCTGACTTCGCCGCGTCGTCTTCTCGAACAACTCCCTGACTGTTACCGGCCGCAGGGCCGGATCGATTCATTATGTCAGCGGGTCAATGATTCCGCCATGAAAGTATGGGGTAAATTAAGCGCCCACCTGCGGGAGCTGGAACGCAAAAACAACCGCCTGGAAGGGCTGAATGCCCGTTTACTGGAAATCGCCGCCATGCCGCCGAACGCTTGTCCGGACGAATTCATCAGGGAATTAATTTCAGCCCCCGGAATTTCATACGACCCGAATTACTGGGACGAGTTCACCAAAGCCACGCCGCCGCGGCCGCGTAAAGATTTCTCAAAACAGCAGCGGGTGATCAGGACTTATCTGAAACGCAATCACGGCTCGGCAAAACCAGCCCAGACCATGGAAGAAAGCCGGCTGGAAGAACTGAAAATCTGGCTGGCGAACAAATTTACCCGGGATGTCAAAGAAGCTAATCTTTCGGACCTCAAAGCGGATACCGGTACCGATTTTAAGAATATTATCGACCTCGCTCGCCGGGGCATTCTCGGCAAAGGAAAATCACTGAAAAAGATCCATTATGAAGTTGATGTGGCGAATTATGAAGTATCGGTCAGCGACGGGAAGCGGGAATTGAATTTCAATGAAATGCACCTGAAAAAATGCTCCGCTGATCAACCGGCTAAATAATAACATTATATATAAAGGTATGAAATGACAAACAAGTTGCAAGAACTATTGGAGAAACGGCCTGAACAGGTCCAGGCTCTGCTGAATATCCTGCTTGAGTCAGCCTATTTTTACCGCTCCGACAATGAAGATCTGTTTTTATTTCTGCGGCGCTGCCAGGAAGAATTCCGGGAATTTTTCAGGGAATTTTTCGGATGGGAACTGATCATCGATGTAAAATGCGCCAGAGTTTACAAGGAAAAATGGTATAACGACGCGATAACCCCGGCCAACCGTCAGCAATTCCGCCTCGGCACCAGGGACGACTGTATCGCGTTTATGCTGTTGATCGAATTTTTTGAAAAATTACTGGAAGAAAACTCGATGACCGTTGAGGACAACAGCAACCCCCGTTTCACCTTCGGGGAACTACTGGAGTTTGAATGCCGCCGATTCAGGGAGCTTTTCAAAGACCAGCAGGAAACTTACACTGCGGAACACATCCGCCGGACAATCCTCGCGCCGCTCATGCCGAAACTGCTGAAACATCGTTTTCTGTGCGAGATTCAGCGTCCTAAAGGCATGGAACTGACCCGTGAACAATTGATCTTTGAAGCTTTGCCGGCTTTGTATCACTACAATTCAGGACGCCTGACCAACGAGATAGATGAAATCGATCCTGATATGGAAATCACGTTTGACGAAGATGAGATTCTCGACGCGGAACCGTCTCAGGAAGAGGAGGCTGAACCGGAAGCCGAACTGCTGCCGGAAGAGAAGGAGGCGGAAAATGAGTAAGCGCAATCAATCATTTTTCGTCAAGCGAATCCGCCTGATAAATTTTCATAACTTCGAAGACGTCACCGTCGATATCGTCGGTGGCGGCCACCTGTTCATGCTCGGCGACAACGGTTCCGGCAAAACTACCGTGCTGGACGCGGTACATTATGTGCTGACCGCCGGCGAATACATGGAATTCAACGCAGCGGCCCGGATCGCCGGAAGTAAACAGCAGGGACGCCGGGCTCAGGGCATCATCACCCGGTACAATGTCGATACCGGCCACATGCGCCCGAACGGCGGCGTCACCTATGCCGTACTCGAAATCGTCAGTAAAGACGGTAGGATAGCCACGGCGGCGGTCGGAATGTCGGTCGGCTCACCGGATGAGAACCTGAAACGCTGGGGCGTTATCTGCGATTGTCCGATGACCGAAGTACCGTTTCTGGTCAAAGAGAAAAAAGGCGAACGACCACGCGACTTCCAGGAGTTGAAATCCGCGCTGGGCAATGATGAGGTTTTCGGCCAGATTCATACCTATTGCAACCGGCTGGCGGAACGCTTTCTCGGCGGCCGTTCCCAGTTCCGTGATTTCTGCCGCTTCCTGGCGATGGGCAAAGCCTATCGGGAAATAGCGTCGCACACCTCTGATTACCATGTCTTGTTCAAGAAACTGTTGCCGGAAGCCGATCAGGAAGTGTTTGAACGGATTATCGAGGCGATCAAATCAATTGAGGGTTCGCGCGGCGATCTGGAAAACCTGGATCAACGTCTGCTCTATGTCCGCGAACTGATATCTCTGCTCAACCGGATAAGTCAGTCGGAATGCGACGCGGCGCTGTATGACGCGATGGCTCTGCATATCAGGGAAGCCCGGACCCAGACTGAATTAACTGAAACCGGTAATGAGATCACTAAATTCCAGCATGATCTGGATGCGCTGACCAGGGAACTTGCGGAACTGAAAGAGCAAAAAGATGCTTTGACCGGAAAGCTGGATGAACTGAAGTCCCGTGATTCAGGCGGTTCTCTGGCCCGTCGCCAGCACCTCCAGGCATCGGTCAACAGCAAACGTGCAAGGTTTGAGCATGAAAGCAAGGCTCTGGCCGAAAAACACGAGGAATTGAGTTCTCTGGATGAAGCAGCCGGAAAACAACTTGAGGCGTTCCGGGAAAATGCCGCCGGGCTGATGAAGAAGATTTCGGATAAAGTTTCCAAAATAGAACTGGAACTCTCGGAAGCTCTCGCAACGCTGGAAAATGCGGTACGCAGCGACAATCCGCATCGCGAAGTCCAGCTTGACCCATTGGATAAATTACTTTCCGCCGCCCATGCCGAAGCAGCCAAAACCACCGCCGAAGCGCAGTACAGCGAACAGCGGATGAACAAATACAAAGAGCAGGAAGAATCGCTCAAAGAAGAATATGCCAAGCTGAAAGCGGTCAAAGAGGCCAAACCGGAAATATTGGATTTCGAGATTCTGGAAGAAGAACTGGAAGCAGCCATGCTGTCAAGTTTTCCGCTCTATAAGGGTTTGGAATGGCACTCCGACCTGAGTAAAGATGATCGCGGTCGGATCGAAGAGCTTATCGGGGAAAAAGTGCTGGCGACGATTGTTGCCGACGAAGACGAATATGAAACAACCGCTGAGATCATGTTGAATGAATATCCGGGACACCGGCTTGCGGTCATGAAAAACGATATGGGCCGGATTCCGCAGGCTTTTACCGACTGGGCAAACACGGTTTTCGATGTCAAGAAAAGCAATCCGTTCTGTCTGAAAATCCTGTTAAAAGAAATGTCGGCCGGCGCGCCGCCGGATATCGATTTTACCGATGATGGCGTCCGTTACGTCAGTTTCAGATCCCACATCCAAAGCTTTTTCGACCGCCCGGCCCGGCTGATCGGTTCCGAAGCCCGGGTAAAAGAGCAGAAACGACTGGTCCAGGAACTCGATGCGGAATTGAAAGACCTGGGTGAAGAACGAAAAAATGAAGAGTCGGAATTGAAAAAACTCGTTACCAGTCAGCGCACGTTGAAACGCTTTGCAGCCGACCTTGAAGCAGGGATCAAGGAACTCAGGGTCGGTGCCGATGTTCTGTCAGGCCTTAACGCCAGCTTCAGCCATAAACATGAAAATGTAGCAGACACCAAAGCACGCCTTGAGCATCTGGAAACAGAACTCCAGGAAGAGGAAAAACAGCTTGAAGTCGTAACGGAATTTATTCACAGTCACGATTTGGAAAAACTGGATGAAGCCTGCCACGAGGCAAAAGAGAAACTTGAAGCCTGCGAAAAACGGATCAGCCAGACTGATAAAAAGATCGGCCATTGTGAAGCCGGAATAGAAGAAAAGGCCGCTTTGAGTAAATCATTGACCGAAAGACTTGAAGCCCTGACGGAAGAGTTCGAAACCACTTCTGAAAACCTCAAGAGCCGCTATCAAATCAGCGAACCGAAAACGTTTATCGAGGACAAACGCGCGGAAAACCGCATACATCTGCCTCAGGACGCTACTTCAAGAGCTGAAAAACAGCGACTCAAGGCCGGGGAAATCAGAGCTGAAGTAAAATTGAAGATCAATGACATTCGCGGCATCTCCTACGGCTTCTCCTATGATCAGGATTCCAACCAGCTGATAGCCCGTGACGGTCAAACAGCAATCCAGATCGAAGCACCTTTGAGCCGGAGCGTTGAGGAACAACACGAGATTATCAACGAACAGACCAGCAACCTTTTCAAACAAATTGTTATGAACCAGATGATTCACGCTCTGGCGGAAAAAGTCCACGGACTCGAAAAGATGGTTCGCGATATCAACGCGTTACTGCAAAACCGTAACTTCGGGTCAAACAGCTACCGCATAAGGGTCCGGCCACGTGAAGAATATGAAAGCCTGTTGAGGATTATCAAAGGATTTTCCGAATACAACCCGGACCTTGAGGAAGAACTGGAATTTTTCTTCCAGGAACATCGCGAAGAAATTATCAATACCGAACCGGGCGAAATACCGGAACTGCTGGATTACCGCAACTGGTTCCATTACGAAATGCACGTTTTCTCGGAATCAGGTTCCGAAGCTACTATGGACGCCAGGGTCAAAAGCATCGGCTCCGGTGGCGAACAAGCGGTACCGAACTATCTCTTAATGTTGACGATTGCCCACTTTATGTTCACCGGTTCCGGCATCCAGTTGAATTCATTGTTGTTCGATGAGGCATTTTACGGAATCGACGCGCAACGACGCGACCAACTGCTCGGTTTTGCCACCGACCTCGGCTTGCAGCTATTTGTCGCCTCTCCGGATCAGGACGGCGTTAAGGACGAAATAACATGCTCAACCACCCTGTTGGTGGTCAAGGATAAGAATTACGACGTTCACCTTTATCCGTTCCACTGGAAACGCGACAAGGAGATAGACATGTTTACACCGGAAGATGAAGAACTGGAGATTAAGTTCACGGAAGAAATCCAGTAAATTCGTTTTTTTCCGAAAAAGAAAAAAATCACAAAAATGGGTTAAATTGCTCTTTTTTGTGATTTTTTTGTTATTGCTTTGACATAAAAAATAATATTTTTTTATGTTTATTTAATTGGTAAAAAGACCATTCTGATGTACATTACAAAGGTAGTTTGGTTTTAACACACTTTCAGGATGAAAATTTGACTTACATTCGCCTGAAAAACGGCGTATTGACAAAGATGAAAAAATATCCTGGAAAAGTATTATTTTGTATCAAAGCAAAATATTCGATTTTTTATTTATAACAACAAAATCCAAGGTGGAAAAAAAGATGAAAGTTCTTGTTTTGAACGCTGGAAGTTCCTCGATGAAGTTCACGCTTTATTCGATGGAAAAAGAAAAAGTCCTGGCTAAAGGCCTTGCCGAACGCCTCGGGCTGGATAACCCTAATCTGATCTACAAAAGGCATGACGGGGTCGAGGTCGAGGAAATAATGCCGGTTAATGATCATATCGGCGCTATGAAATGCATTTGCGATAAACTTTGTGACAAGGAAGTCGGGGTCATTAACAGCCTTAAAGATGTCGAAGCGATCGGACACCGCGTAGTACATGGCGGCGAGCAAACCACTAAACCGGTTCTGGTAAACGAACACGTCAAAGATATCATTCGCGACTGCTTCCAACTGGCACCCTTGCACAATCCTCCGAATCTGGCCGGAATTATCGCCTGTGAAGAAACGTTCCCAGGCGTTCCCAATGTCAGCGTCTTCGACACCGCGTTTCACCAGACCATGCCCCCTGAAGCATACCTCTATGCAATCCCTTACGAACTTTACACAAAATACGGCATTCGCCGTTACGGATTTCACGGTACCAGCCATAACTTCGTGGCCAGAGCAACTGCCGCATATCTCGAAATCCCATTCCATAAACTGAAAATGATCACCTGCCATCTGGGCAACGGCTGCAGTATGGCCGCGATCAACAACGGTACGGTAATCGATACCTCGATGGGACTCACTCCGCTGGAAGGCCTGGTCATGGGAACCCGCTGCGGCGACATCGACCCCGCGGTACTTCTCTACCTCCTGAAACTCGGCAAAACTCCGGATGAAGTCGACAAGATCCTCAATAAACAAAGCGGACTTCTCGGCGTCGGCGGCATCGGCAGCGGCGATATGCGCGATATTCTGCAGGCGGCGGAAGACGGCGACCAGCAGGCTTTACGCGCCAAACGGATGTTTGTCCGTCGCATAGTCAAGTACATCGGAGCATATTACACACTCCTCGGCAGAGCGGACGTTATCGTCTTCACCGGCGGCGTCGGCGAATACAGCCTGCCGATCCGGACCGAGATCATGAAGTCTCTCGGAGGCCTGTCTATCATGCTTGATGAAGATGCCAACAAAGAGTGCTACGGCACCCGCGGTATCATCTCGACCCCGGACAGCGCATGTAAAGCGGTTGTCATGCCGACTGACGAAGAATTGATGATCGCCCGCAGCGTGGTCACCACTCTCCAGCAGGAAGCTGATCCGGAAGTCTACGGACAGATCAAAGTTAAAAAATAAGCTTATATATTTGCATTGCTAACAGGAAATAAAAAATGTCAGCTATTGAAAAATTGATAGAAAAAGCCTCAAAGGTCGACAGCAAGATCGTGCTGCCGGAGGGTCAGGACCCGCGCGTGGTCAAGGCCGCAAATGAAATTAAAAAACTCAAAATCGCCGACGTTATCGTTCTGGGTTCTCCGGAAGAAATCGACAACGCCTGCAACGAAGCCGGTGTCTCAGAACGCAATTTCACCGCGGTTGATTACCTGAACAGCCCGGATTTTGATAAATTCGCCTCTGAATTCATGGCCATGCGCCAGGCTAAAGGCAAAGACATTGATATGGACAGCGCCCGCAAAGCGGTTTCATCCCGTATCTTCTACGGCGCGATGATGTGCCGCGACGGCATGGTTAATGGTCTCGTTGCCGGCAGCATCGCCAGCACGCCCGATATGCTCCGTGCCGCCTTTATGTGTATCGGCACCGCTCCCGGTATCAAAATAGGCTCCAGCTCATTCCTGATGGACCTGAAAGATCCGGCTCCGAATGGCAATCAGGCATTACTTTATGCCGACTGCGGCGTCAACCCTGATCCCAATGCGGAACAGTTGGTGGATATTGCCGTAGCCGCTGCCGACACCTACCGTTCACTGGTCGGCGGACAGCCTAAAGTGGCTTTCCTGTCATTCTCAACAAAAGGCAGTGCCGAACACGCTATTCTTGAAAAAATCACTAAAGCAACTGAATTGTTTAAAGCAAAAATAGCAACTGAATGCCTCGATATCGTCACCGATGGCGAACTGCAGGCCGACGCAGCTCTCGTCCCGGCAGTTGCCGCCTCCAAAGCTCCGGAAAGCGCAATCCAGGGCGACGCTAATGTATTGATTTTCCCGGACCTTAACGCGGGTAACATCGCTTACAAATTGACGCAGCGTCTGGCTGGAGCCGGAGCCTACGGCCCGATCCTGATGGGATTAAACGCCCCTCTCAATGACCTGTCACGCGGCTGTTCTGCCGATGATATCGTCGGCATGGCTGCAGTAACTGTTTGTCAATCACTGAAGGGCTGATTGGCTTAAAAAATGACTAAGCCTGATACAGAAACTCACTCCTCTCAGGGTGAGTTTTTGTTTTTCCGGCTCCATAAATATCTGCCGTTGCTGTTGTTGGGTATTCATTTTATTCTCGGCTATTGCAGTATGAACGGCAAGTCATTTACCTTTGACGAACCGGTGTTCATGACCGGCGGCCTGGCTGTCTGGCGCGATTGCGATTACAGCGTAAACCCGGAAGGCGGAGTTTTTCCTCAAGTCTGGGGCACTATCGGTCTGGCAAATGATAAAAGCCTGAAACTGCCGCATTCCCGTGAAAGTCTTATTCCGAATAAACTTACCCAGTGGCGCCGCGCCGTGAACATGATAGTCAATGCCCCCGACGCTTACCGGGCTCTAATGCGTGCAAGGTGTATGATTCTTCTATTAAGCGTCTTCTGCGGTTATCTCGTCTGGCGCATTTCATCTAAAATTTATGGAACGAAAGGCGGTCTGCTATCACTTGTTCTATATTCATTCAGTCCCACAATTCTGGCAAACGGCACCCTGATCACCGCGGACATGGCGGCCGCAACCGCATTTCTCACCGCCGGCTGGTATGGTTGGAAAATGATCCGGAAGATCACCCCGAAAAATTTTATATTATGCTCATTGACCGCGTTATGGGCTGTCACCGCCAAAATGTCCGGACTGTTAATCGGCCCCGTCCTGCTAGTTATGGGAATATTTGTTTTATCCCGAAAAAAGCGGCGTAATTTAAAATATTTCAAGATTCTGATCGTAACCGGCAGCGCAATCTCAATCCTTATCTGGTGCGGTATCTGGACCGCATATTCATTTCGCTTTTCGATTCAACCCGGAAAAAGTCAGGAATCAATCAGAAAATCCTTACTGCATCAAAGCCGGTCCGGTTCTACCGTTCTCAGGACTCTGAGCGATTACTATTTTTTGCCGGAAGCCTATTTGTATGGTCTGGATTATACCCTGCACAGTGCAAAAAAACGCTCGGCATATATGCTCGGAGAAAAATATGATGTCGGACGCTGGTATTTTTTTCCATTCACTTTTCTGATAAAAACCCCATTACCTATATTACTATTAATATTATTCAGCGCAATACTTGCAGGTTATCGAATATCAACTGCACAAAAACCACTCGAAGCCTGGCATAAAACACTTTGGAAAACCGCCCCGTTATGGACCTTCGCAATTATATATATAATTTCATGCTTGACGTCCGGATTGAATATAGGACACCGTCATTTGTTGCCGCTATATCCAATCATCTTCATTTTCTGCGGTGGCATCCTGAGCAGAGAGAGCTGGAAAACACAGCGTCTCGGAACTCTTACATGCTTTACACTGTCCGGTTGGCTGATAATTGAAACATTACTTGCTTACCCTGATTATATTGCGTTTTTCAATCGCGCCGCCGGCAATAAAGATCAAACCTACCAACTCTTGAGTGACAGCTCATTGGATTGGGGACAGGAAATGTGGAATTTGGAAGAATTCCTCCAACATGAAAATCACCCTGAAGCCAATCCAACTCTGGTATATGCCTCTGTCCTGAATATCCTGCCGCCCAAATACTACCTGCCGCAACAACAAGTCATAACGCTGCCTATGTTCGCTGATTACAGCGACAGAAAATACGAATTCAACCCCGGTTGGTATGTTTTCAGCGCGACCATGCTGAACGATGTCTATCATTCAGGTAGCAACCAACAAAAATATCAACGCTTACGACGATATCTGCGCCGACGTACCCCTGACAAAGTGATAGGACATTCCCTGTTTATTTACAAACTTACTCAACCGGAATTGAATAAAATTTTCTGTAAAAACAAATAAATTAATTCTTTGAATATTTCGCGAAATATTGGCAAAATCCCATGAGCGGACACTGGCTCAGGGAGAGTTTATTAGTTTGCGGAAGCAATACAGGGCGGTGCCGGAAGGACTGTGCCCGCGGGATAGTTGTTTTTTGCGCATTCGTTCAGGATTATCAAAACAACTTCCCGTTTCACGGATAAATATTTTGGAACCCAGAATTACGCCATCGGTGAAATGTCTGGTGCGACGCAGGAAAAGAACGTGCATCGATTCTTGCCGGCGCGCTTTATCGCGGGCGGCATATATTTCTTCGCTGGATGCCCCGGACTCCGCCGCGATGATTCGCGCCAGTTCGCCTCGGAAAAACGCAAGCAGTTCATGATCAGTCCATTGAGAGGTATCGCCGGTTGTGATATGCGGTTTCAGATGTTTGACAAAATTACCATAAAACATGTGTCTGCCGCTTTTGCAGTAGCGTCCCCAGGTGGAAAAACTGTATTCCGCCGGGTCTTTTTTCAAGCCGGCCCGGACCGGGTTCAGTTCGACATAGATTACGCACGCGGCCAGGGCATTGATCTTATCGAGGATTGTGCTTTTGAAACGTCTGCCCCAGAGTTGTCCGGTCCGGTCGCGAGTCTCATTATATACGCAGGAAAAGCGTCGTTGGTAGGCCGACATAAACCGGCTTATATCGATCATTTTGAGGGCGATCTCTTTGCATTGGGCTTTGTTTTCGAGGCTGATCACCGGAGTTCGAGGTCCGAATTTAGAAATCTTTGTCATTGACTTGTAATAGTTGTTGTGGCGTTTGACGATGGACTCAAGCGGCGGCAGTTCTTCCGGCCCGGGAGCGTAGACCACAAGGTGGAAATGATTGCCCATCCAGGCGGCCGAAATGACCTCGATCAGAAAGTAATCGCAAAGATTTTGCAGCAGCCGGAAGCCGTATTCCTTATCGATCTCGGAAAATGGGTGTTCGCCTTTTCTGCAGCCGATGCGATTATAAAGATGATAGTAGCAGCCTTCCCCTCGGATTTTCATGCGCGAGTCCATATTCATCCTCCTGATTTGTTTCTTGCAAGATAATATATACGCTGAATTTTGATTTGTCAAATAGTCAGACAGTATGATTATAAATAAAATGTAAAAAACTTATTTTAAAACATTTAACCACTTTCTATATCGCGCAATAATTTGTAATATTAGATTTATGCGTTTGTAAGGAGTTCATCCATTTTTCTATCCATAAACGGATTTTTTCCACTAATACTTAATGGCATACCATATATTATCTTCACATCTTTATCCAATAATTGCATTTCTAAAATAGCTTGCCCCACCGTATACATAATCCGGTTATCAATTCTGCAGTCCGCGGCCGTACTAGCGGCTGAGCCCATTGCAATTCCAAGGTCTCCGGTATTAAAGACGCAAGGATGATTCGGATGCCGGGATTTTTCTCCGCAATTAGCAAATCCGCACATCCCGCAAAATCCAAGTCCCATCGGCTCGATTCTGGTGCCGAAAACCACCATAGCTTGCGCCGACAAAATATTTACCGCGTCACGTAAGAAAAAATCAGGCAATCCATCACGCTTGACCATCTCCTTCATTTTGTCCGAAACCAGTTTGATGCCTTCTTCATCCAGTAACGCAAGCACCAGATTATCCTGCCCTTTACCTTTTGGTGCAGTTCTGGCTGCGGTCATGATCTTTTTTGCAGCATCTCGAACAGCTTCCATTCGAAGTTCGCTTTCCAGTAAAACAGTCATTTTTCAACTCCTTTAATTATATTGCCATCGTGACTCGGCACCACTGTCCAACCGGGATTGATCACCAGAAAAAACTCCTTGCTCCAATTTCCGTTCATCATGCCAAGCAATATAGAGGTATTCCCATCAAACTCCTCATATTCCCACCCCTTCTCAGTGGCAGTAATTTTCGCTTGGTTACGGTAACAGGTAGAATCAACGACATGGGTATCAATATACGTCATTTTTGAATATTGATTAAGTCCCCCGCCAAGTGATTCCATAATGAATTTTGCGTTATCCTCACCGAATTCCTCCACATACTCTTCATAAGTTTTCAACCCCATCTGAGTTGTCGTGGCCTCTGGATTGGCAAGATTGTCAACCGCCCGTTCACACCAGCCGGACGAAAGGTAATACGTTCCTGGATTGGCGTCAAAATACTTGCGATAGGCATCTTTAGATCCCATAAGCAGCGCTATGCAATCGTGCGCCCGGGGGATAACAAGCGGCAATTTTGATTTAAGACCGCGGATACCGTTATTGCACAAGCCATAACCTAACAGGATAGCATCATATTTATCTGCATCGACTTCACTGATTACCTCCTGCAATCTAGCCGACATCTTTTCTTCGCCTATATCGTGCAACCCCTGATCGAGAATTTTGACGTCAATAATATTTTCAGAAACGGCGGCACAGGCATAACATTCACGATTCAAAACCGCGCATGCAATCATTAAAAATGTTTTCTTTTCAGCTAATTCAGATAATAATTTTTGTTGTTTACTGTAACCTGAGCGCATTTTCAGCATTACTCCAATTATTCTTGTTAAATCAAGTATCAAGTCAGAAAACAATATATAATGGAATAGTAAAAAATTAAAGGGAGGGTTTCATATAAATTGCTTGAGATTACATCCGGTCATTAATTTGCAAAAAGAGCATGGACATGTTAAAGTTACATCTCAGACATCAAATCCGCTCATACTCCAGACCGGATTTGCTTAAATTTGCAAAAAAAACGGAGGAAAGCAAGATGAAAAATGTATTGATCGGAATTATCGCGCTCATAACGGCGTTCAACGCATCGGCTCAAAAACTCAAGCTGATCTCAGCCGAATATGGAACGAAAGATAAAAAAGTCAAAGTACCGCTGGATAAATTCCCCGGCCTGGAAAACAGCTTCTATATCATAAAAGTAGTAGGGCATATGGGCATGAAAGATCCGGTTGTCGGCAAAGTCAAGCATCTGTATATAAAATACATTTCTGATGGAAAACCAATGGAAAAAGCAATTATAGAGCGCACCAAAACAGTATTATTGCCGGCAGAGGTCAAGCCGACCAAAGAAGACAAGCTGATTAAAGCCTGGTACGGTTCCGGGACAAAATGGAAAGAGGTTACCGGCATTGTCGCGGCAAAGCTTGATTCCGGAAAAGACTTTTTAGTAGATAACGCTACAATGCAGGGTGATCCCAGTCCGGGAAAAGGTAAAATGCTATTATGCGTAATGTCGAAAAAAGGAAAACTTGTCTTCACATGTTCAATGGAAAAGAAAAAATATGCATCGCTTCCGTTGTGAATACAAATAATCATGAGAACAATCACTGCAATTGTAAAACAGGTAGTTGAGTGGGGTTACAATTCAACTAAGCAATATATCGATCCTTTTAACGAAGTGGAACTGGATATCTGCATAACTCACAAGGACGGGGACAGTTGGCGCATTCCTACATATTGGGTGGGCGAACAGGAATGGCGGGTTCGCTTCCTCCCGCCGAAACCGGGAATTTACACCGCCACTCCCGTCTGCCAGGATCAGAGCTTCACCGATATGGACGTAACGCTTGAAGCAGTCACGGGAACAACTCGCAATCCGCTCTTTATCCACGGCAATTTACAGATAAACCAATCCAGACGCGGCTTTGAGCATGAAGACGGAACCCCATTCTTCTGGCTGGGAGACACCTGGTGGATGGGACTGAGCAAACGCCTGTCATGGCCTGACGATTTTCAACTATTGACCACCGACCGGATTAGAAAAGGTTTTTCGCTTATCCAGATTGTCGCCGGACTGTTCCCGGACATGCCGGCATTTGATGAACGCGGCGCGAATGAAGCCGGTTTCCCCTGGGAAAAAGACTACGCCCGGATCAATCCGGCCTACTTTGATTTAGCCGATCTGCGCATTCAATGGCTGGTCAAGTCCGGGCTCATGCCGTGCATCGTCGGCGCGTGGGGCTTTCATATTCTGCTGCTTGGAACGGAAAAAATGAAACAGCACTGGCGTTACATCATCGCCCGCTGGTCCGCCTACCCGATTGTCATGTGTCTGGCCGGTGAAGGTTCGATGCCATACTATTTAAGCAAGGACAAAGATGCCGACCGGAAAACCCAGGTTGCCGAATGGACCGAGGTTGGAAAATACGTTTACGCCAATAATCCATTTTCCCGCCTGATAACCATTCATCCGCCGCAGATCGGCCGGGACCAGGTCAATGACGACTCGATTCTCGACTTCGACATGCTCCAATCCGGCCATAGCGGGTTCGACAGCGCCGGTTACGCCGTAAAATGCATTATGGCGGAACGCGAGCGGAAACCGACCATGCCGGTAATGCTCGGGGAAGTCAATTATGAAGGCATCCTCCACGGCAACGAAGCCGAAACCCAAAGATTGACCTTCTGGAGTACGTTCTTATCAGGTTCGGCCGGTTTCTCCTACGGAGCCAACGGTATCTGGCAGCTTAATACAAAGGAAAAAATCTACGGTCAGTCGCCTCACGGCGCGACCTGGGGTAACACGCCGTGGGATGAAGCCTACCAGCTCCCCGGTTCAACCCAGCTCGGGCTAGCCAAAAAGCTGCTTGAACAATATCCCTGGCACGAGTTCGAGCCGCATCAGGAATGGGTCAACAACCAGGGCGGACCGGATAAAGCCGACGGCCTGTTCGCCGCAGGTATTCCAAAACAAATCCGGGTTATCTATTTTTATACTCCGACCTATCCGTGGAGTCCGGACCGCTTCCATGTCGTCAAGCTTGAACCGGAGGTAAGTTACACCGCTTATTTCTGGGACCCGAGAACCGGCCAGAAACACAATATCGGCCCAATAGAAGCCGATGCCGACAACTCATGGGCTATCCCGATCCAGCCGACCATGGATGACTGGGTTCTTGTATTGGCCGCAGACAATATTTAAATAGAAAACCTGAAGAAGCGGTAATATGCATGTTCATGCTACCGCTCAAATAAATTTTCAACTGTGGCTGAAAATTATCTTAGAATTTGAAAATATCAAAAATTGATTTTGTTTTCATTTTTTCATATTCCCCGCCATCAAGCCATTGTCCGCAGCATATGGTACACTTGTCGATATGAATATTATGCTCAGGATTAACAAGGTTGATCATTTTGCCGGCACCGCCACATTTGGGACATGCCGCTCTTTTGTCGTCATCTCCTTCATTGTTTTCGACTTTATTTTTTAATTCTTCCTGTATATCTTTATCAAGAACTTGTTCAAGTTCATCAAAATCAAACCATATTCCTGAACATTTAACACATTGGTCAACTTCAACATCTTCAATTCTTTTTGTTCTTAACTCACCATCACACTTCGGACATTTCATTTGGCTTCCCTTTCCATCATTTCAAAAAAAACTAAGGCAATTGACAAATAATCTATCACAGAAAACACATAAATCAATAATCTTATGATACTCATCTCTCGGCAACAAAAAACAGTATAACCTGATCCGGCAACATCTGTGAAACCGTAAACCGGATAAGTTGATAAGGCATTATTTATTTATCTTTAACGCCATTTAAATGGAATCATGTAAATGATTAATCTTAAATAAATTACATCATCCATGAATTACAAAGAAAACCCTTATTACTTCTGATAATGTATTAAGTACAACAAAATATTGTTTTCAATAATATATTTGTAAAAGCATAATCTAGGATAGCTTCAAAAACATATATTCCTTTCAAAATAATTTGACAAGTCATTGAAAACAACTATAGTAAAATGTCTATAGAAAGTCCATAGGCTAGCCCTTTTTAATTGAATCCTTGTGCAAGATTTTTTGTAAACTTATATGATATATTTTATATTATATTAAGTAATATAATTTTTTATGCCATATACAATTAGGAATAACTGAAAATGATTCAACAATATTTCCATCGAGACAGAAATCTGACCTTTTACGATAACTCAATAAAACGTGATAATAATAATATATATACTGTTATTGTAGGAAAAAATGGTTCAGGGAAAAGTACCTTATTGGGCTCATTAATAAGAGATATATTAGGACAAAAAGCTAGAACGCGACTCTTTAGAGAATCAGAGATTGATATTTGGGATTATGATAAGAATAGATTATGTATTGAAAGAAAACCTGAACAAATAATTTCAGTTTCCACTAGCCCATTTGATAAATTTCCACTTACAAGAACCAGAGAGATTGACGGCTATTCATATTTAGGATTAAGAGATTTACACAGCTCAAATTTTGGACTTGCATATCTTGGAAAAATAGTTTCTTCCCTCATCGAAAGCGTTTCAAAGAATCCTGTGCAAGGAGAAGAAATCGGCAAGGTATTAAATTATTTAGGTTATCATGAAACATTAAGAATGAGGTTTTGTTTTCGTCATGAGAAAAATATTTACCGTAAAATCGCAGAAACAAATGACCATAATGACTTATTCAAAATCATTGATAATATTCCTTTTCATAGACTTAGGTGGCGTCTTTTGAATGAGGATAACACAATTTCAATCAAGAAATATAAACTATTAAAATATATCTCTAATATAATATTATCATCGGAAAATATAAATGAGTTCCAAATTGAAATAAGTTCCAGTGGAATAAGTTTTGATGATTATAGTTCAAGGTTATCAGAAAGTATCCCTTTTCTCATTCAAACAGGTCTCGTAAGATTACAAGATGTTGGAGTTCAAACACTATCAGATTCTAGTCTTTTTTCTATCATAAAAGCTAGTTCTGGAGAACAAAGTGTAATTTTGAGCATTCTTGGAATTGCAAGCCGAATACAAGACAATTCATTAATATGCATTGATGAGCCGGAAATATGTTTACATCCTCAATGGCAAGAAAAATATATCCAAATACTGATCAATACATTCTCTAATTTTAAAAATTGTCAATTTCTTATTGCAACTCATTCGCCACAAATCATTTCAAGGCTCAATAATAAAAATTGTTATATTCTATCTCTGGAACATGGATTAATACATGATGCATCAGAATTCATTCATAATTCAGCCGATTTTCAGCTTGCACGACTTTTTGACTCTCCCGGATTTAAAAATGAGTATCTCAGTAGAATTGCTTTAAATATTTTTAGTAGAGTGAGCAAAAGAAAGTTATTTAATGAGTCAGATATCAAGGATTATAAATTACTTGAATTCCAAAGTAATTTTTTGGATAATAAAGATCCAGTTTATGAATTGTATACAGCAATTAAAGAGTTATTTGAAATTTATGGCGGATATAAAAAAACCCGTTGATTTCAGTAAATCAACAAAAAAAATAATTTCAGAACAAGAATCTTCAAGAGGTTTGTCTCATAATCATTGGGGTATAGATAGCTTATTACCAATTAGGAAAGAAGCTAGAACTCATTATAGAATGGAACAAAAAGGAATTTGTGCTTATTGCAAAAGTCCATTATCAATACACTCTGCAAGTAATTGCCAAGTAGAGCATATTGTCCCAAAATCTTTGCACATTGAGTTTATGTTTACGCCTAAGAACCTTTGTGTTGTTTGCGCTGATTGCAATGAGATTAAGCGAGAGCAAGAAACCCTTGGGGAAATTAATGAAACCCTTTTGCCTCTTAAATCTGGTAAAAAACGGAAAAAATACCCTAGTTCAAGTAACGCATTTAAGATCGTTCATCCCCATTTCGACATTTATGACGACCACATATTGATAGTTAATGGCCTATATGTTGACAAAGGATCAAAAAAGGGGAATTTTACTATTGGAGCATGTAATTTAAACAGAAAGTTGTCTATTTTTGGCTGGGATTCTGATATTATAAATGAAGATAAATTAATTGGCGAAATGAATAATTTTATTGATGAAAAGGATTCAGTAAAAAGAGCCAAAAGTTTAAAGAAGATAAAAAATGAATTATTTAATCTATAAATTTATCCCAACGTCTCTTAAGAATCAGACTTATTCATTCCTAATTTTATTTTTTTCTCTTCAGTTTCATCCATAAAACGATTAATACTACCTAAAACGGACATTATCAACTCATTCGTCGACTCAGAAATACAGATCGCGCTGACCTTCTTCGCGGATTTTGCGGAGGCGTTCGGTTATTTTTTCTTTATACTTTTCGTCGCTGACCCTGGCCAATTCGGTTTCGATCAGCTGTTCACCGACCGCTTTGGTCTCAGGTGTGGCGTAATCTTCCAGATACTCACACAAAGTCAAAAGAGCGTTAGGGGTGCAGAACTGCTCGATAAAACCGGGAATCGCGTACTCCATAAAATGCTCACCGGTACGTCCAAGCCGGTAACATGAAGTACAGAAACTCGGAATATAGCCGTCTTTCATCAATTCCTGCATTGTCTCATCAAGCGAACGGATGTCGGCAATCTCAAATTGTTCCTTTTTCAATTCCTGTTTACCGTCCTTAGTGTAACCGGCAAGTTCAATCTTCGTTCCTGCGTCAATCTGGGAAACGCCGAAACCAAGGACTTCACGGCGAATATGTGCCGGTTCACGCGCGGTCAAGATCAATCCGGTATAGGGAACCGCCAGCCGGAGGATTGCCACCAACCGTTTGAAATCATGATCGCTGACAAAATACTCGTCGTCAAAAGTTATTCCATGAGCCGGACGCAACCGCGGAAAACTGATAGTGTGCGGGCCGACATTGTATTTAGCCTGCAAATGCAATGAATGAGTAACCAGTCCCAATACTTCGAAGCGCCAGTCGTAAAGGCCGAACAGCGCGCCAATCCCCATATCGTCACAACCCGCTTCAAACGCACGCGACAAACCGTCAAGCCGCCACAGATAATCTCCTTTATGGGTGTTGGACGGATGATATTTGGCATAGGCTCCGTGATGATAGGTTTCCTGAAAAATCTGATAGGTGCCGATTCCGGAATCCTTAACGGTCTTGTAACCTGCGTGATCCAATGGAGCGGCATTGATGTTGACCCGGCGAATCTCTCCACGCCCCTTGCGAATGGCATAGACCCGGCGAACCGTGTCGGCAATAAACTCCGGGGTGTAGTCCGGGTGCTCCCCGAAAACCAGAATCAGACGCTTGTGCCCTTTGTCCTCCAATGCCTCGATCTGGGCCACGGTTTCATCAACACTGAGGGTTTTACGCACTGTAGTCCGGAGACTGCGCCTGAACGCACAGTATTTACAATCGTTAATACAAAAATTGCCGATGTAGAGCGGAGCAAATAGTACAATCCGGTTACCGTAAACATTCTTTTTCAGCTCCCGGGCAGCGGCAAAAATCTCTTCAACCAGTTCCGGCGATTCAGCCGCGATCAGAGAGGCGGTTTCCTCAACCGTCAAAGGCTCTTTATTCATGCTTTTAGCAATAATCTCACGAACCCTGACCGGGTCCTCTTTTGTTTTATTGATCAACGCGGTAATCGCGTCATCATTAATAAAATCAACGCAGTCTTTTGAGAAAATCTTTTTCATGGCACCGACTCAATTCATATTTTTATATTAATAACAATATAATAAGTATAAACGGTCAATTCCGATATTGCAAGCCCCTGCCCCGGTTTGTTCAGGTTTATCAGAACAATAAATACAAAAAAAGACAGTTTTCCGCAATCAACGAAAAACTGTCTTCAAAATTTTCAGGGCTTGACTCAGCCCATTTTTTCGATTTCCTCCTCGACTTCCTCGGCGCCTTCGGCGTAGAATTTCTCTTCGTCCGGAGCTAGTTCTTTCAGCAGACGGAGGAATTCCCCGGCATGAACCCGCTCTTCATCGGCAATGTCTTTGAGAACTTCTATTGCCAGCTTATTGTCAGTCGACTCAGCCAGCTGCATATAAAGTTGAATCGCTTCATATTCAGCGGCAATCATGAATCTGATCGCTCTGACCAGTTCTTCTTCTGTAAGTTTACGGTCATTAGCCAGTCCGGCAAACGGTGATCCAAAATCAGGCATCCTGTAACTCCTTTCATTCCTTTTTAATTAACGTATAGACCGTTAACACGACTTAAAAGCAATGTCCCCGGTCAGAATATATCTTTCAGTGAAAAACGTGTAAAAGTAATATAATATTCAAATCGGGAAGATGTCAACTCTTTTCCGGATAATTTAATAATTTTCCAATAATTCAATAAAAAATCAGATTTATAAATACAAAAAACCATCGCTAATTTCACGTTGTGAAAAAACACAAAAAACATTAAAGAATTACAGTTTTGCAATATCAGGCAACGGAAGTGTTAATTTAGCGAAAAAAAGCTGAAAAAACCGAAAAATAATCCGTAAAAAACGATGTCAAAACATTGAAATAAGTCCTTTTTATGTTATATTTGTCGGCTTGTGAAATTCGATAATTTTTTATTGTGAGTTTCTGGGTGTCTATATTAATATTTTTTTATTAATAACTTTATACCGATAAAACAAAAATAGGAGTAAGACATGTCCTGCGAATGCAAAGAATGCGGACAAAAGACTCTGGTCGAAGAGTTTCCGGAAAAGCGGACTCAGCTGGAAGAGTACATCGCTACTCTGCCGCTAAGCGACGACCGTGAGAAAAATCGTGGATTTTTAATCCAAACCCTGCACAAGGCTCAGGAAATTTTCGGTTACCTGCCGTTGGACCTGCAGCATTTTGTAGCTGACAAACTGAAACTTCACCTGAGTGAAGTCAACGGAGTTATCAGCTTCTACTCATTCTTCACCGACAAACCGGTTGGCCGTTACAAGATCAATATCTGTACCGGAACCGCCTGTTTCGTCAAAGGCGCCGGGCAGTTGGTTGAAGAATTCAAGCGTTATCTGAACCTCAACCTTGGTGAAACCTCCCGTGACCGTAAATTCTCTCTCGGCGGTCTGCGCTGTGTCGGCGCATGCAGCCTGGCCCCGGTAGTAATGGTTAACGACAAGGTTTACGGCAACGTAACCCCGAAAATGGTCGCTGACATCATCGACGACTGCACTGACTGACCCTGAGGAATGCAAAAATGATTAAAACAGTTGAACAACTTAAAGAATATGCCGCAAAGGCCAAGTCGGGAACCCCGACCGCCGGAACCAGTATTCTGGTTTCAATGGGCACCTGTGGCATTGCCGCCGGAGCCGAACCGGTTATGGAAGCTTTCCGCGACGCGATCGCGGCTAACAATCTGGAAGATTCAGTAACCCTGATCAGCACCGGCTGTATGGGGCTGTGCCACAGCGAACCAAGCGTGGAAGTTATCAATCACAATACCGGCAACAGTATTATGTACGGCGATGTCGATGCCGGACAGGCCCTGCGCATTGTCGAACATGGCCTTGACTCGATTCCGACCGGAGCCACCACCGTTCCGCGTACATGGTTCTATCCGGAAGAAGAAGAAAATACCGAAAACGCGATTCAGGCCCGGGTAGTACTGCGTAACAGCGGACGTATCAATCCGGAAAATCTGGATGAATACCTGGCCCGTGACGGTTATCAAGCTCTGGCAAAAGCCTTGACTGAAATGACCTCTCAGGAAGTCGTTGACATGATCACCGAATCCGGCCTGCGCGGTCGTGGAGGCGGCGGCTTCCCCACTGGTATCAAATGGAAATTTGCCGCGTCTCAGAAAACCGCGGAAAAATATATGGTCTGCAATGCTGACGAAGGCGACCCGGGTGCGTTTATGGACCGCGCGGTTCTCGAAGGCGATCCCCACTCGGTTCTCGAAGCCATGGCCATCGGCGGTTACGCAATCGGCGCAAGCAACGGCGTTATCTACATCCGCGC
Source organism: Victivallales bacterium (assembly GCA_963678305.2). Taxonomy (GTDB): domain Bacteria; phylum Verrucomicrobiota; class Lentisphaeria; order Victivallales; family Victivallaceae. The sequence goes on along the minus strand of CAXXVV010000013.1, from coordinate 81,330 downwards.
CGAATATCCGCTGGCAATCCAACGCCTGCAGATAGCCATCAAACAGGCTGAAGAAAAAGGTCTGCTTGGCGACAATATCTTCGGTTCCGGTCACAACTTCAAGATTGAACTGAAATACGGCGCCGGCGCTTTTGTCTGCGGTGAAGAAACCGCGCTTATTCACTCTATCGAAGGTATGCGCGGCGAACCTACTTTCAAACCGCCGTTCCCGGCAGTTGAAGGTCTCTGGAAAAAACCGACTATTGTCAATAATGTCGAAACTTACGCCAATATTCCGGCCATTATCCGTAAAGGCGCAAAATGGTTTAAATCCCTGGGAACTGAAAAATCCCCCGGGACCAAAGTATTCGCGCTGGCCGGTAAAGTTGAAAAAGTCGGGCTGGTCGAAGTCCCGATGGGAACCACTCTTAAAGACATCATCTTCGGACTCGGCGGCGGCATCAACGGCGGTAAGAAATTCAAAGCGGTCCAGACCGGCGGACCTTCCGGCGGCTGCATCAAATTTGATAAGATCGATACTCCGATCGACTATGACAATCTGATCGCGCTCGGCTCAATGATGGGTTCAGGCGGCATGATTGTTATGGACGAAGATGACTGCATGGTCAACGTTGCCAAGTTCTTCCTCGATTTCACTCTCGATGAATCCTGCGGCAAATGTACTCCATGCCGGATCGGCAACAAGCGCCTCTACGAAATGCTCGAACAGATCTGTGAAGGCAAAGGTACAATGCAGACGCTTGAAAAGCTCCGCAATCTGGCCGTCGCGATTAAAGACACCGCGCTTTGCGGCCTGGGCCAGACCTCTCCGAATCCGGTCCTGTCCACAATGATCAACTTTGAAGATGAGTATCTGGCTCACGTCAATGACAAAACCTGTCCGGCCGGAGTCTGTACCAAACTCATTAAATATGAAATCAACGATAACTGTGTCGGTTGTACTCTGTGCGCCAGGAACTGTCCGGTCAACTGTATTTCCGGTGAACGCCGTGAAAAACACACTATTGATCAGTCCGAATGTATCAAGTGCGGTGTTTGTTACAACCACTGTAAATTCCACGCGATCGACCGTGTCTGACCGCTTAACCAGGAGTTATAATAATGATTAATCTGACAATCAACAATACGCCGGTAACGGTCAAGGATGATGCAACCATCCTCCAGGCCGCGAATCAAATCGGCATAAAAATCCCGACCTTGTGTCACTTTGAACTTGACTGCTTCAATTTCGAGCATCGCACCGGCTCATGCCGTATTTGCGTGGTCGAAGTAGTTGGCCGTCGCAATCTGGCTCCGGCCTGCTGTACTCCGGTATGCGAAGGCATGGAAGTCAAGACCAACACCATCCGCGCCATCAACGCGCGCCGCACTATGCTCGACCTGATTCTTTCGGATCATCCGAAAGACTGTCTGACCTGTGAAATGAACGGCAACTGTCATCTGCAGCAGATCGCCGCTGAAATGGACCTGCATCACGTCTTGTACGAAGGCGAACAGTCCACTTACGAAATCGATCTGGCCAACCAGTCAATCGTGCGCGACCTGAACAAATGTATCATGTGCCGTCGCTGTGAAACAGCCTGCAATGAAGTTCAGACTGTCGGCATTCTGTCCGGTATCGGCCGCGGCTTTGAAGCCGTTGTCGCTCCTGCAGACAAGATGCCGCTGGCTGAAACCAAATGCGTATTCTGCGGTCAGTGCGTAGCCGCATGCCCGGTTGGCGCATTAACTGAAATGAGCCACAAATACAAAGTATGGCAGGCTCTGAATGACAAAACTAAAACGGTTATCGTTCAGACCGCACCGGCCGTCCGCGTCGCGATTGGTGAAGAATTCGGCATGGAACCAGGTTCAATCGCCACCGGTAAAATGGTAACTGCCCTGAAAATGATCGGTTTTGACGCAGTTTTCGATACCGATTTTGCCGCCGACCTGACGATCATGGAGGAAACCACCGAATTGATCGAACGCATTAAAAAGAACGAAAACCTGCCAATCTTGACCAGTTGCTGTCCGGGTTGGGTTAAATTCCTCGAACACCAGTTCCCGGAATTGGTTTACATGCCGTCTTCCGCCAAGAGTCCGCAGCAGATGTTCGGAGCTATCGCCAAAACATATTATGCTCAGAAGATCGGCGTCAAACCGGAAGATCTAGTTGTCGTTTCAGTTATGCCTTGTTTGGCCAAGAAATATGAAGCATCCCGCGAAGAATTCAGCACTGACGGAGTCCGTGATGTTGATATCGTAATCTCAACCCGCGGTCTGGCCGATATGTTCAAAGAAGCCGGGATTCAGGTTACCATGCTTGAAGATTCCCAATATGACAGCCCGCTGGGAGAATCCACTGGCGCGGCAGTTATCTTCGGCGCCTCCGGCGGCGTTCTTGAAGCCGCCTTGCGTACCGCGGCTGACTGGTTGACCGGTGAAGACGTTAAGGAAATCGACTTCAAAGCGGTTCGCGGTCTTGAAGGCGTTAAAGAAGCTACTGTCAATGTGGCCGGACTTGAACTCAAAGCCGCCATTACCAGCGGTTTGGGCAATGCCCGCAAAGTTCTTGAAAAGATTCAGCGCGGCGAAGCTGATTACCATGCTATTGAAATCATGGCCTGCCCCGGCGGCTGCCTGAACGGCGGCGGACAGCCTTATATCAAGGATGACACCAGCATTCTTGAAAAACGCAAAAATGCGATCTACCAGGATGACGCTAACAGCACTATCCGCAAATCGCACCAGAATCCGGATATCATCAAACTGTATGATGAGTTTCTGGGTAAACCCGGCAGTCATAAAGCGCATGAACTGCTGCATACTGCATATACCCCCAGAAAAAATTACTGAGGTAGTGTAGATAAAATATTTAAGCCCGGTCGAAGTAATTCGACCGGGCTTTCTTTTTTCCGTAAACAGATCTGCTCGTTGGAGGTTTTATTAATTGCTTGACATATCTCAAATAGTCTCCCCCCAATCGCCAACAACCAATTAAGATCTTAATGCTAAGATCTTTGTGTTTTTTTAACAATCAAACTGTCTGACTATTTTTTAATACTGTTCGCAAACTGATGGGCGTATGTAGCAGGGCGGCTGTCGATGAATGGATGCAAAAGCATCCCCCCTAGGGCAGATTCTTCAATCACTGATTGACGTTAACAACCGATACTAACGTTCTACGCCGGCCTCATCGAGGCAGACGCTACTGGTTGCGGCCTGATGACGATCAAACCGCTTGTTTAAATATTACGTCGGAAAATCAAATCCATTGGGAGAATGCCGGCGGCATTATTACTTGTCGCATATCTTATGTTTTGTCAACAAGATACAATAATACAGTCATCAAAAAATATAATTCAACTGCTTTTAATAGTTTTATTTACAAGCAATAATACGCGTGGAGACAGCATTGGATTCAGGATACTGCGGCTGGCCTCCGCCTGTTGATATCTCAAATTCGCCTGGCTCCAAAAACGGCAGTCCATGATCATCATAGCAGGCAAGCTGTTTCGCTGATAAACTCATGGTTATAGTCTTAGTCTCACCCGCGGCCAATTCAATTCGCATTACACCCGCGAGAGTAAGATTCGGGACAGTCACGGATGCCTCCAGATCACGCACATACATCTGAACCACTTCTTCTCCCCCGTAATTGCCGGTATTGGTCACATCCACGCTGACACAGATAGTATCTGCGACGGAGATTTGAGTCTTATCCAATACCAGATGTTTATATTCAAATTGTGAGTAACTTAAACCGAAACCGAAAGGATAAAGTGGTTCCTTTTCACAGTATCGATAGGTACGGTTTTTCATGTTATAATCACAAATATCAGGCAGGTCATCTGCTGAAACCGGGATTGTCACCGGCAATCTGCCGGCCGGATTATAATCGCCGAAGACCACATCCGCCACCGCCAGGCCACCGGCTTCACCGGGATACCAGCCATACATTACAGCGGCACAATGTTCTTTGGCCCAGCGCAAATCAATCGGACTACCGGCAAATATGACCAGAATAACCGGGACTCCTTTTCCTGCCAGGTATTCAAGCAACTTTCTCTGCGAGTTCGGCAGCATTATATTTTCCCGGTCCTCACCGCCATCCGAAGCCGCTACATCACCTTCTTCGCCTTCCAATTCCGCCGTCAGACCCATTACCGCGATGATCGCCTCCGGTTTATGAGCGAATACCCAACCGAGATCCGCCTCATTCGGTTCTGCATTCCCGCTAAGTTCGCAGCCTTTACGGTAGTCGACCTGGGTTCCGATACTAACTTTGCCGACCACCGCCTCAATTACCGTAGCCATACAATCCGAGAATCCGTTATAATTGCCGAGCAGCGGCATAATGTTCATGGCGTTCGGCCCCAACACGGCTATAGCCGGCGGATCTTTCCGTAACGGCAAAATTCCGTCATTCTTCAACAAAACAATTGATTCCCGGGCGGCACGCAGCGCCAGCTCCTTATGTTCCTTGCAGTTTACCACATCAGTGGAGATGCTCGCATAAGGAACTTTTTCATCAGGATCAAACATGCCAAGCTTCATCCGACTCAAAAAAAGTCGGCGTAGAGCTTTATCAAGATCGTCTTCCGTCAACAGCTCACGCTCAATAGCTTCCAACAGTTTCTCATAAGCACAGCCGCAGTTCAAATCACAGCCGTTTTTGACGGCATAAGCCGCCGACTGCGCCATATCACCGGTAATTTTATGATTTTCATGAAAATCCCTGATCGCCCAGCAGTCAGAAACAAAATGGCCATTAAAACCCCATTCGCCGCGCAGCATGCCAGTGATGTATTTTTTACTGCCGCAACACAGTTCACCGTTGGTCCGGTTATACGCCCCCATGACCGCCTCAACTTTGGCTTCCTGAACCAGGGCTTTAAAGGCCGGAGCGTAAGTTTGCTGAAAATCACGCTGATCGACGCGGGCATTGAACTCGTGACGCAAGTTTTCAGGCCCGCTGTGGACAATAAAATGTTTGGCACAAGCGGCGGATTTCAAGTATTTCGGGTCGTCCCCCTGCAAGCCTTTTACCAGCTCAACTCCCATGCGGCTGGTCAAATAAGGACACTCACCGTAGGTTTCCTGACCACGCCCCCAGCGCGGATCACGGAAAATATTGATATTCGGGGTCCAGTAGGTCAGGCCGAAATATTGGCCTCGATTGCCGTTGCGGATCGCCTGATGATGTTTGGCCCTGCCCTCATCAGAGATAGCGGTTCCAATCTTTTTGGCCAAAGGCGGATCAAAGGTCGCGGCAAGCCCCATACTTTGTGGAAAAACAGTAGCTTTACCAGCTCTGGCCACGCCATGCAGACACTCGTTCCACCAATTATATTCCGGGATTCCAAGCCGGTCAACCGCCGGAGCCTCATGCAGCATCTGTGAAACTTTTTCCTCTACGGACATCGCCTCAATCAGTAATTCAACCCGTTCTTCAAATGATCTGCTATCGTCAAACCAGGGAAACTTATCATTCATAATATTTATCTTTCGAGTTCAAGTTATATTAAGTATTTTGGTTAATGGGAAATTTAATATTCATGCAATTGGTCAAAGATTCTTTCTGGCGGATTTTCGGTATTGCGAGGGAGTTACGCCAAGCTTTTTGCGGAATATCCGGGAAAAATAGTAAACATTGTCCAGACCGACCCGACTGGCAATTTCACCTATCGCCAGATCGGTGATATTCAACATTTCACAGGCAGAATCGAGCCGCTTCCGGATCAGGTAATTCAGAGGCGACTCCCCAATCGACTGTTTGAAGATATGGCGCAGATAATCCGGACTGATGTAAAGATCCCCGGCCAGTTGCTGTAAATCAATCTGTTCGTCAAACCTGGCGTCAAGAATCTGCCTGGCTTTAGAAACGTGGTCCGCTGACTGGTTTGTCGTCGGCTTGGTTTTAATGAAATCGTGCAGTTCAAGTACCAGCCAGCCGCAGAGTATATCCAGCCGGTCCTGATTATGCTTATTACTTGCATCACCGGTTTCCGACAAAATACCGGAAACGCATTTTTGAATATCCGGGCCGACGTGCCACATTCCCTCCGGTAATTTTTCCGCGCCGCAGCCGCTGACGCCGATGCATATTTGATAGCCGTCCTCCTGCGGCAAATCACTATGCTCATGTCCGGGCTGGTAAATTGAAAGACAGCCGGGACTGTAACGCATTTTCCGGTTGTTGCACTGCAAATAACCGTGTCCGGCCTGATAATAGACTATTTCCGTACATTGGTGACTATGCATACCGCAAGGATGCGTCGCCTTAATAGGAATATTCGCCGCAAAAATACATCTTACTGTCGCCAATTTAAAGCACCTCCGAAATGTGCAAAAATTTCCGCCGGATTGTTCATTTATTTTTTTGAGCTGAAATACTATATTGTTATTAATATCAAAATAGTTCTTTTACATAAAAAATCAAACAGGAGAAGTTATTCATGAGCCAAAAGATCAACGCAATTGTTTTTGAATCGGTCAATAAGGCCGCCGTAAAGGAAGTAACTCTGGCGGAATGCGAACCGGATCAAATCGTTTGTGAAACCATTTTCACTTTTGTCTCCCCCGGTACGGAACTTCGGGTTCTTGGAGCCCATTATTCATCCGAAAAAGACTTTCCGCTGGTCCCCGGTTATTCAGCAGTTGCCAGAGTTGTTGAAACCGGTGCGGAAGTAAAAGGATTCAGAGTAGGAGATCTGGTCAGCGGACGTAATCCGGCCAAAGCGATTCCGGGCTATAAATCCATGTGGGGCGGTCAGGCCGGCATGCATATTTACGCGACAACCGGCGAGGACCGGGCCGTTCTGCTGCCGCGAGATGCCGATCCGTTCGATTATGTCATAGCGGAAGTGGCGGCAATCAGTTTTCGCGGAGTCGAGGCGGCTGATCCGGTTCCGGGCGAAACCGCTGTTGTCATCGGGCAAGGTCTGATCGGCTCATTCTCCGCCGCCTGGCTGATGGACCGGGGCTGCCGGGTAATCGTCTGCGACATAGCAGAACAACGTCTGCAGAAAGCCCGCGAACGCGGCGTGGCCGAAACTGTAAACATGAGCGATCCGGACGCGGTCGAACGGCTGGCCGTGTTGTGTAACGGCGGCGCGGATATTGTCGTGGAATCATCCGGCAGCACTCCGGGCATAATGGCGGCAAGCAAGCTCATCCGCCGGAAACCGCAGGCTTACGGCGCGGATTACAAGGTCGAACCGATCGCGTTTTATCATAACGACTGGCCACGGCTGGTCCTGCAGGCAAACTATATTGAAAAAATCTCGATCGACCTGTTCAACTTCATGCCTGGAGAAGGAGCGACGGTCATCACGCCAATGGACCGGGGAGTGGAAGACCGGCAAAAGGTGATCGAAGCAATTCGTACCGGCAGGATCAAGGCCGCCGATTATGTGGAAAAGGTTGCAGTTTTCACCGACGCCCCCCAGGCTTATCAGGACTTGCTGGATCGAAAAATATTGTCAGTTGCATATAAATGGAACTAATTACCGATTTGCGGTAAGCGGTCAAGTTTATTTTTCTATAACATCACAGACTTCGATTTATGTTCAACTACTGCGGTTCACTTGTTATTGATAGTTATGATCAAAAACTTATTAAAAAAGATCTGTTCAAAAGAACAAAAAAAGGAAAGGATAATTATGGCAACAATAAGAGCTGCTATAATAGGATTAGGCCCCAATACTCCCGGTAAAGGCGGGGCTCATTCTATTTCATATTTACATGCCTGGTCATACCAGGCAGTCGATGGGTTTGAAATTGTTGGCGGATGCAGTCGGAAACAAAAGAATATAGATGACTTCGTCGCGGAATTTCCCGGTTGCAAAGGATATCAGGATTACAATAAAATGCTGGAAGAACTAAGACCGGATATAGTAAGTGTATGTGCTTATGCTCCTGACCGCGAAGCGATGGTTAACGCGGCGCTGGATAATGGCGCTAAAGGCGTTTTAATCGAGAAGCCTATGGCTCTCGACCTTGATGCTGCGGAAAGAATGATGGCTAAAGCTGATAAACTTGGCGCAAGGCTCTTTGTCAATCACCAGCGCAGATACGGAAAACCCTTTGAAGCGTTTCTTGAGGCTTCAAAAAATATAGGAACACTGCTTAGTATTGATGTAGTGCAACCTTTTGGTAATATTCTCGATTTCGGTTCCCATCTGATTGATACATGTTTATTTGTTGTTGGTAAAGAGCGTAAAATTGATAATCTTTTTGCCGCGGTCGACTGGACCGATGCGCAGGATTGGCAAGGAACTAAAGTAGAATCGCGTTCTCTCGCATCCATCTTTTTCAATGATGGAGTCAGAATTACTTATGAAGCTGGTAATAATCCAATAGCAAAAAATCCTTTGCTCAGGGTTAACGGCAGTCTGGGATTTTCTGAATTGCATATTGAACCGGCAGAGGATGCTACTAATGTTTTCAGAGCCCTGGTCGCCGAAAGCAGTGAAATTATCAGCTTGGAATCCACAGAGCACATCCATCACAGTGAAGATCCTGCTTTGTATATGAAACGAGCTGTCTCAGATATTTACAATGCAATGACTGAAGGAACAAAAACCCGGATCGATTCAGATGAAGCATATAGAGGAATGCAGATCATGATGGGCATATATGAATCTGCAAAGACTCATTCAACGATTAAGTTTAAGCAGAGGTGAATTGAATGACATTACAAGAGAGAATGAGAGCTGTACTGCACGGCCGGAAACCGGATGTTATGGCCTGGTACGGAGATTTGACTTACTGGTACGGCGCGCATCAGAAAATCGGCGATCTGCCGGAAAGATGGCGTGGAGAACGCGGGATAGGCAAAATTCATCAGGAATATAATATCGGTGAATACGTCGGCGGCGCACTGGCATCTGAAACGGTGGAAGGAAGACAGGTCCGTAAAGAAGAAACAACCGAAAACGGGATACGCACAACCAATTGGCATACCCCGGTTGGTATTCTAACTGAACACAGTGAGTATTCCGAAACCTCATTCAGTTGGGGAATCACGGAACATTTTGTCAAAAGCATTGACGACCTGAAAGTTGTGCGCTATATAATGGAAAACCGGAGTTATATCCCCAGACCGGAATGGATTACAAAAGTGATTGCCGAGTACGGTGATTACGGCTTGCCGCATCTGGCGGTTCCCGGCTCTCCTTTGACGGAATTGAATAAAACCTGGGCAGGGGTCATGGAACTGGCATATATGATAATGGATGATCCGGCTGAAATCTATAAAACGCTTCAAGCCATTGATGAAAGTCAATGCCGCCTGCTTGATTCAATCGAAGGAACTCCAGGCGAAACCACCATGATCTGCGAAAATCTTAGCGGAGAAACCATGGGCGGGTATTTCGATGAATACCTGAGAGATTATCTTACGCGCTGCACCGATCAATTACACAGCTACAATCAGAAGGTCATGATCCATATCGACGGCACGCTGCACGGAGCACTGGACAAAATCGCCTGCACCGGCGTGGATTGTGTGGACGCTATAACCCCGAAACCGGTAGGAGACGCGAGAATTGACGAATTGCGTTCAATGGCCGGTCCGGACATCATCATCATCGGCGGAGTTCCGGGAGCAATGTTCGCACCACCGTTCACCAAAAAAGACATGGAAAAACACATCATGGAACTGATCCGGGTACACAAAGATTCCGGCAAATTTATTTTCGGAGTATCCGATCAAGTCCCCCCTGACGGCGACATCACCATGGTTAAGATGATAAGCGATTTAGTCGAAGAACACGGACGATATTAATTCACAAGAAAACATTAGCTATTAACGACTTGCAATAAAATATAAAATCACATACTGATTATCAATACAGTAAAGTAAAACAAACTACCTTAACGCAAGCATATGAGGCATTAGGGACGCTTAAAAAAAGTTTGGCAAAACCAATATTTTATATGGGACGCTCCAAGGCATGTGATCGTAATTGTCATTATTTCCGCTTCCGTAGCACGCAGTGCGCGGTATGAAGCGGTTTACCGCCATCAGTCGTACGGATAATAAAAAACGCGCATAGTCGAATCGGCTATGCGCGTAAAATTATTTAGTAGAACTTGATAGTGTTACTGGCGGACGTCGCTGGCCAGTTCACGGTTCTGGAACAGGATGACTGCCCACAAACTGCAGAATAACATATATAACACAACATATATGCCGGAATACATAATATAGGACCAGGGTATTGCCTGGTTTGCGGCCAACGCGTCAGCCAACCAGAAAAACTGCCAGTTAGGTAAAATAGCATACAGACATTTCGAAACGGTCGTTGCCAGCAATGAATCGAACTCCCGGTTGAAAAGATAGCTGGAAATCAACCCCATGAAAAAGATGATTGAACAAATACACAGATTCGCGACCATATCGAGCCTGGTTGAAAATACCACGGTAATCGTTCCCATCGCGGCAACCGCGAAAAAGAGCAATGCCAACGCCATTATGACCTGCATGATTTTGACGTCTTCAAGGTTTTTATATACCAGCAGCAGAAAGATCACCGAAAAGACCGGAATAACCAGCAGCAAGGCGTTAATCGCAACCGCACTGAATGACTTGCCCTGGAAAAAGTTGGCGGCAATACCAATCAGCGAACACACCGTCAGCGCGGCGAAATAAGAATAAAATCCCGGTAGATTAATCCAGAACTGGTCTTCGGACACTCCAACCGCTATCATGGTTGCGCAGTTGCAAATAAACACAAAAACCATCAAAGCCGCCATAATTCCAAGGATCTTGGCAACGATAAAACTCCAGCGGTGAACCGGTTTTGACATCAACAGCATAACCGTTCCATTCTGCATTTCCCGGGTTATGGTATGTCCGGCACACAGAACGGAGGTTACCAGACCGAAAACCATGGTAGTCGCCATCGAACTATCGATAACGAGTTTCATTTGTTCACGGAAAACGAAAAGCGTGGCTCCGGGGAATATTCCGATCAGGATCAATGAAAACATCAGCAGAATGAAGAATATCGGTTCTCTGATCGATTCCCTGTAGGTATTTTTTGCCACATGATAAAAATTGAACATACGCAGTCGTCTCCGTGAATTCTGGATTTATTGAATTTAATCTTTAACGAGTACCGGTGCTTTGGACGGGGTCAGCACTTCCGGCTCTTTAGCGGCTGGTTCAGGTTTTACTTCAACTTTAACCGGCTGGTCTTCAGGTTTAGCCGCGGGAGCCTTCAGTTCTTCGACTTTAGTTTCCTCCACCTTCAGTACGCCTTTGTCTGAGATCTCCGTAACGGATTCAATATCAACTTTCGCTTTAACAGGAGCTTTGGTCGGCGGATAGCTGTCTTTCCATTCTTTGTAAATACGTTTGTAATCATCGGCCAGAGTCGGAATATTAAACAAAGCTCCAGCGGAAGCGGCCATGCGCTGCCAGTCTTCGCCGGTCAAAGTAATAACAGGTATCTTTTTATCAATCAAAGCGAGATATTTTTCCGGAACATAACGTTTGTCGCCAACCACCATAACCTGTTTCGGGTTGACAAAACGAATAAAGCGTTTTAAATCTTTTTCCAGAATCTGCATTCCGTCAGCCGCATTACCCTCTTCATTTTTACCGGACGGAAAGAAATAGATACAGTCTTTGCCCTCTTGCGCATTCGGAACCTGAACATAAGGCTGACAGTTGGCAGCCATCATCAATTGAACCAGGATCAATGGCGGTTTATAGTTTGCCGTAATTACCAGAGTATTAATTTGACCTTTGGGTCCGCTGAACGGCGCGGTCCAGTCAAACGCAAACACCGAAACCCCCAACACCAGGGTCAGGACCGTCATTACTTTTTTAATTCTGCTGATAGCAAACATTTCCTTCTTCCTTTTTCTTTATTGATCGCTGCGCAACGCTTAACTATACGAAATATACAACCGGCAACGTTTATTTTTGAACGCACACCCGTATGAAAGTTACAGTATATTTATTTTGGACAAATACAAATAAAGATTGTTCATTTTTTTCAACAAAAAAGTCTTTATTCAGCTATGAATACATTTACCCCGCTCAAGCAAAGATGCTTTTCTGGTTCATGAATAAAGTGACCATGGCAAATTTTGACAATAAAAAAAACAAAACCACCAGTCATACCGGCGGTTTTGTTATTTACGATTGTTTCAGCATCCGGCTTATGCCGGTTGTTCGGCGCCCTGGCTGCGGCGGCGAATCAGCTCGGCGTGCAGCTTGATCTTGATGTTGCGCATATCGACAACCCCGACCGGCTCGTCCCAGTCTTCGCGTGACACTACCGGCAACTGATCGACTTTCATCTGCTGCATTTCGCGATAAACGTCAGACAGCTTCTGATGCATAGTTGTCCGCTCGATGACCGGCGTCATAACATCAGCCGCCAACAGCCAGTGCCATGAATCGCGATCAGCCAGAATATTCTTTAATGAATCAAAAGATAGAATCCCGGTCAGCTTACCATCCCGGTTGACCACCGGATAAAGCAACCGGTCATTATCTCTGAAGAGCTCAACCGCAACCTGAATCGGATCGTGTTCATTGATCATGATGCTTTCAGCATCGACAACGTCACTGACGAACATTTCCTCCATCACGTCCTCTTCGGTAATATTGCGCCCGGATTCACCGGCAAGTTTAACCGAAAGCTTCACCATTGCCGGACCGATAACCTGAACTATAAGAGTGGTGGCGGTAACGGCAAACACAATGGCATCGCCCAGCGACAGGCCATCCGCAACCGGAATGTTATTCAAATGCTGCGCCGCCACGATCGACAGACCGACCGCAACCCCGCCCTGGGCAAACAGGCTCATACCAAGATATTTACGGACATTCATATCGCAGCCTGACACTTTTGCACCCCAACGCGCGCCAAGCATCTTGCCAACGCTGCGCCCGACAACATAGAGCAGGACGATAACCCACAGCCACCAGGTCATCTGCTGGAATCCAAGCCTGGCGCCAACCAGAACAAAGAACAGCACATAGATCGGAATTGAAAAACTGCGCATCAGCTTGAAAAGATCCTCACTGCGATAAGGAACCGTATTGGTCAGGACAAAGCCCATTGTCATCCCCGCGAGAATAACATCCATTTTCAGGTAAAGAGCGGTGCTTATGACCAACAGGATCATCCCGGTCGCCATCGCCACGGTACGTTCCGGCTGTCGGACCCACTTCATAAAAGCCGCCAGCAAACCGGCGCCGATCGCACCAAGGGCGATCGCTCCGACAAGCTCACGCAAAACGTTAAGCAACTCATGCAGGACGGAACCGGACCCGCCGGTCAACAACTGAGCGCAACTGGTCCCGATACCGTAAAGGGTCATCGCCAACGCGTCGTCAAGCGCGACAACCGCGATGATTGCGGTTGTCATCACGCCCTGAGACCGGTACTCCCATAAAACGTCGACCGTTGAAGCCGGGTCCGTCGCGGAAGCAATTGCGCCGAAAACCGCCCCGCCGGCCAAGGCCAGAGAGATGTCAGGCTTAATCAAATAAAGCAAACCGGCGGTAAAGCCGCCGACCAGGAAGAACGCAAGTAGACCTTCTCCAAGCAGGATCATGGTGAACTGACTGGCGTATTTGCGGAAAGTATCAATTTTCAATTCGCCGCCGACCAGAAAACCGATAACCCCAAGGGCAAAATAATTAAACGGCCGCAGCATTACAATGTCTTCGTGCGTCACCAGACCAAGTACCGCGTCTCCGAAAATTACACCAATTACAATGTAACCAACCACCTGGGGAAATTTTATTTTCTGGAAAATATAAGCGCCAAGCATTCCGCCGAAAACGCCAAAACCCAAAATAAACAACAGTCCGGCATTCATGGTATTATCCTTCCTCGCCAGTCAACAGCCTGTAAAAGTCAGCGGCATCCGCCGCATTGCACAGAGCTTCCCTGACCGACGCATCTTTAAGTTTGGAACTGATCTGAGAAAGCAGTTTAAGGTGTTCAGAATGCTGATCGCTTCTCGCGGCGATCAAAAATACCAGTTTTACCGGCTGTGAATCCAATGATTCATAACCATCAACCCCGTTCCTTACCAGCGCGGCTCCGAGGACAACATCCTTAACTGAATTATTCCGGACGTGAGGAATTCCGATCCCCATCCCGATTCCGGTACTCATCAACTGCTCACGGTGAAAAATTCCGGCCTCAAGTTCCTTGCGGGATTTGACATTGGGTGAACTTGAGATCATTTCCACCATCGCCTGCAGTAATTCGTTTTTGGAAATAGATTCAACCACCATGATATGGTCCGGGCTTAAAAGACGGTCAATAAACAGCGGAACAAAGTCACCACGACCTTTTTGTTCACTCCCTAACCTTGAATCAACCCATTTTTCTATTTCACTGCGCTTAAACCGCCAGCTGGTTCCGAGTTTTCCACAGGGGATTTCCCCCTTGTTTGCCCATTCGTAGACCGTCCGTTCTGAAACTCTCAGTAAAGCGGCAACTTCTTCAATTGTTAAAATTTCCATACTCATCGCTATTTCTCCAATTAACTGAAAATGATTGAATATTTCGCATTTAAATACAATATAATACGTAAAATCGAAAAAATAAAGCATTTAACGCAAAATATTCCAGATTTTTCCGATATTTTACAATTTCATGGCGTTTTATCCGCAAAAGAAATGTATGAAGTCAACAGTCCGCGGTTAACAGCAAATACAATATACTGGATGAATAGCATCACTTGATTTTAAATTTTTTGTAAAAAATATAATAATAAAGTAATTAAATCTACAGAACAAGGATATGCAGATAAAATAAAAAATGATGTATTACCTTAAACCTTAAGGCTTCATCTTTAAACTTTTTTCTTTAAGCGTTCGACTCATATCAGCCAATTTGCAGGATGATTATGTAGTTTTACTTAAGAACCATAGGTAAGCTAAAAATAAACTTACTGCCTTTTCCGGGTTCGCTCTCAACCCGGATATTGCCGCCATGCTTTGCCACAAACTCCTGACACAAGATAAGTCCCAAACCAGTTCCTTTTTCATTATGCGTACCGGCCGTTGAATGATTTTCTTCAATATTGAATAGTTTATCAAGCGTATCCTTAGTCATCCCTACTCCGTTATCGGCAACCGCCACATACATTTCATTTGCGTCAAACTCAACAGATACAACAACCGTTCCGCCATCCTCAGTAAACTTCAATGCGTTGGAAATAAGGTTTCTCAGAATAGTTGAAATCATCGCCTTGTCCGCGTAAACTAGCGCGTTTTCAGGCAATTCCTTTAGAATTGAAATAGATTTTTGACCGGCATAGTCTTTGGCCAAGTCAACAGCCTCAGTAACTAAAGCCATCATGTCTATTTCTTCCGGCTTGAATTCCATCTTGCCGGTTTGCGACTGGGCCCATTCGAGGAGATTAATAAGCAGAGCAAGAGTTTTCTCGGAGGAATTCGCAATGATCTCCACATATTCTTCAAGTGACTCATAGTCTTTTTGCCTGATTTGTTCCTGGAGTAAACTGCAAAATCCGATAATACTGTTGAAAGGGTTGCGTAAATCATGAGCTATAATAGAGAAAAATTTATCTTTGGTCGCGTTAAGCTCCTCCAACTTGCAGTTCGCATCATTCAAATCTTTTAAAGCGCATTCAAGATGATGCTTTTTTTTGATCAATTGCCTTTGGAGGTCGTTGATTTCCCGGTTTAAATGATGCATTACCTCATTTTGCTCAGTCAACTGCAAGGCATCAAAGTCACCGATAATCAGCAACCGGTCATTTTTCCTGAAAATCCTTGAATACATTGAAATATTGACGGTATAATAATCTCCAATGGTCAGGAAGCCCCGGTAAATAAGTGATTTTTTACAATCCAGACAAACAAGTTCATCAAAGGTTGGATTTATCAAATTGCGGACCGGTTCTTTTTTAAACAGTCTTGTCATATTAGGGTTGGCAAAAACCAACTTCCCGTCAATCGTGAACAATGCCAGATAAACGGCCTTACTGTCGATCAGAGACGCTTGAATCTCTTCCATCCATTCAGTAAGAACTGTTTCTATTGACACCCCCTTCATAGCCACATCCTCAAATTAAAACTCAGTTACAAAAATCAGGCGGAAACCTTTATTGACTCAGCTCAAGCTCTCTAATGAAACTTTCAATACTGTAAAGATTATCGGTATAATGAACATTCGGGTATTTCAATAAAACCTCCTGACCGCCACTGGTAAAGGCATAGCCACCGACAATAACAGTTAAGTCGGGGAATACTTTTCTGATACTCATCAAAGCATTCTCCAGGGTCTGTAAATGAACAGATATACTCAATGAAAGGGCAAGGACATCAGGTTTTACATCTCCAACAAAACTGATAAGTTCAGCAGTTGGCGTATTGGCTCCAAGGAAATGCGCGTCCCACCCCTGCATTTCAAATACATCGGCAACCATTTTTACGCCGATCTGATGGAATTCACCCTCCACACAGGATACTACCACATTTTTTTTCTTCCGATTATCTGAAATCACGCGGTCATAAAGTTCATTTAAAATCGCTTCAACAATTGCCGAAGCCAAATGCTCAGTAGCAACACTGATTCTGCCGCGTTCCCATAAATCGCCGACTTCGTACATCGACGCTTTGATTATTCGTTCGTAAAGATCAACGATCCCGGGATTGTCATCGAGATATTTTATTACGGAAACAGAACCGCCCAGCCGGTCCCCGGCCAGCAGGAAAGTGGTAAAATCATTATATATATAGTTTTCAGCCATGATAAAACCCTCCGAAAACTGACTAATATTAGTATAATACTGCAATGGATTATTGTCAACTAATCATGCCAGTACAATTATAACAAAAAAAGACCGGTGCATCTCCGGTCTTTTTTTATAGTTAATAAAAATGTTACTTTCGGTCAAGGCTATCCCTGATGCTTGCATCGGGGGATTTATACCTGACCTTGCATCTCCGCTTCTGTTGCACAAAGTGCGACAGAAGCGGTATATCGCCATCCGTCGTACGGATTAAAGAACGTTATTACAGCTCAGATCACGGAATCGATTTCCTCAAGTAAACTACCGGAACGCCGGTAGACAATCCTCGAGGCCAGTTCAACCGCCGCGATCGCAATCCGGTAAGCAAACGGAATTCGCTCAAGCCGATCAGCATATTTCTCAGCCAGCACCGGAGGAAGGTGGGCCAGAATAATCTCATTTTTCAACATCTCCGGATGCTGCTGGAGATATTCCGCTATTTCCGCGTTTTTGGCATTTATCTGGCGACTCAACTGTTCCGTCAAGTCAGTTAAATGATACTCACCCAGTTTGTACTGGGCAAAAAGCCATTCGGCTTCGCGTCTGGCGCTGTTACGCAATTTCTCCATCACTTCTTTGACCAGCTGTTTTTTCTCTTTGACAAATTCAGCTTCATCAAGCATCAAACCGCTGAGAATCTCATAGGATGATGTAATGACTCCGCACTTATTAGCTGAAGCGTCCTTGACAATCATGATTCCGGCATCCTGCAACTTATTACGGGCATCCGGAGTAATAAATGAGTTGGCGCCTTCGACAATCGCTCTGGCTGCGAGTTTACCGTCGGGACACAGCTTCCGCCAATTAGCGGCATTAATCGTCTGAGGCCGCCCGCCGCATGGAATAAAGACATCGGCATAATTGTAAAGATTGTTCTGGAAAAGGTCCATATACTCATCCCGGCCGATGAACTCTTCCTCAAACCCCTTGCCGGTCTTTTTCACCAGCCGATGTTTCATAACACCATTCATTTCCGTTGAAGCGCTGAAAACCATATAAGCGCCTTTTCCCTGCAGCTTCTCCGGGTTGAAAGCATCAAGATTGGCTTTCAGAACCAAAGCCAGCAATTCTTCACGATCGATCCCTTCCGGGTCATACAGCGCGGCCGGGCCGTCGGTTATCGCCGTAATTTTCAGGCCGGGATAACTCCAGCTTCCGTCTTTGCGGGCCAACAGCAGCTTTAACTCATTACCGGCGACGTCGCCGAACGGACCTCCGGAGATCTTTATTGAAAACTCATCGCTCGCGGAGTCGATCCCCAGTTCTTGCAATGTCCTCAGCAAATATTGATGAACCCCGAACGATGTAACCCCGAATTCCTTGTGATTGATACCGCGATCCGGCTTACCGGAAATCAAGCCGGCTTTCAGGGTGTAACCGAGTTTTTCAGCCACTTCGCCCATCCATTCAATCATTACATCATGCATGTTTTCATCCGGGCCGATTTCAATTATCTCGCGCTTGCCCAGACGGTCGGCAATACCGGAAGTTTTCAGTTCGCCATGACCATCATAGGTAATCAAGCTCAGGAATGCCCTGCAGATAGCCCGCTGAGCGGTATAAAGCGCGGCGGTTCCCAAAGCGGCTTCCTCAGGACGGAGCAAAGTAATCATTTTCGACCCGCCTTCATAGATGTCTTTGTTTTTTAAATGCTGCGTGTGCGCGAGAACATAAACCTCTCTGAACACTTCATCCTTGGCAAATTCATAAATATCCCGTTTTTCCAGATAATTCTCGCCGGTCTTCGGCAAAACAGTACGCCAGCCTCCCCGGGCTATCTCGGAAAAACGGACCTGGAAGCCGACCGCATCGGCCCTGTAAAAGTAAAATACGCCATACGGCCGATCCGCCGGAAACGCCTCGCCGTATTCCCGGGAAATACCGGCAAAATAATCTATGAAATCAGGTTTCAGACGAAATGCCAGACATGATTTATCCTGACAGAAAAAGTTCGTCTTTTCTATATTATTGACAAATTCCATCGCCGCGCAAAAGATATTTTTAACCAGCGTATCTTTTTCAAGCATCCCGCTGTTGATCGAATCAATTTCTTTTTTGAGTTTACGCTGGATAGCGGCTTCTTTACGCTCAGATTTCACGCCGTCCGGTTCGAGCCGCAAATAGAACAGATCACGCAAATGCGCCAGAAGCGGCTCATATACCGCCATCAACCGCATAATATCCAGAATATTGTACGCATTACGGTCAACATAGGAAAACTGGGAATGAATGAATTCCGCCGTCGACCGGATCAGGTTGGCGTCAGCCAGAAACCAGTTATGCTTCCGGACCAATTCGGAATGAAACACGTCATCCATGTCAACCCAGTTGATGAGCGGAATCTCCCGCAGCGCGGTTTGGATTTTCTTTGAATTTAACGAGATTCCTTTGTCTGAATTCAGATAAAGAGTGGTGACTGTCACGCTTTTATGTTTGAAATCGGTAATATCATCCTGCCGGGTGACTTCCCGGAAATAAATACGTTCGACGTTCAAATCTGACAATTCAAGCGCTTCAAGCAATTTAAAATACAACCCTGTCCTGGCCGGAGTCGGACGCGCCACCGTCAGACGCAGTTCTCCACTCGGGAGTTTCTCGATCCCTGCCGCAATGTGGTCCTTATCCTGAATTTCGATGACCTCTTTCAAGCGATCGGCCAGGCGTTCCAGCGACAGGTCGGAAACATTATTCCAATTAACCCGGTTGTAAACCTCGTTCAAGGCTTTATCCGCCTTACCGAAGCGGCGACGATATTCCGCGGTCAACTCTTTCAGGGAAAACGCCGGTTCGCCCGGATGCGGTTCCGCTTCCGCCAGGTGATAATATTCAATAACCAGATTACCGGATTTGCCGTCAACCACCAGTTTCTGGACCGATTCATGGATCACCGCACCGGCAATATTGTATTCACGCATCATCCGGCTGGTCGTCAGCAAATTACTCTCGTCACTTTTTATATAAACCAGGACCACCGCGTTGTCGCGTTCAATCCGCTGCACCCCTTTGCTGTTCTCGATATTGAACAACAAAGGTAACAGTTCCTCCAGCTGCCGCGGACCAAAAGTCCTGAAAAAGTACTCCGGCATAATTTCCTGGAGCAATCTGTACCAATGCCGTAATTTCTTGCTGTGACCATTGACCAGATTCTCCAATACTTGCGTGTCCATTTTCTTCTTCTCCTTGATAATTAAAAAAACAAGACTTAATGGAAGTCTTCTATTAAATATAACATCCAATCATAATAATAGCAAGTGCCATTATAAAATAATTCCCTAAAAACACTTTGCCAACTCGATTAAATATTTTTTATTGATTTTTATCCGATTCAAACTTAACAAATTACTAACAGACACATTTTTCCGATTTAATAGAAATCATCCATGAATTTTATTATCAAAAAAAGTTGACAAAGACGATTTTGAATATATAATTATCTTGGAGTCAATAAATATTTTCGAAAAAACCGTCAATACTTGGGAGAAAAACATGAAAGACCGGCATAACGCTTTTGCACTGGCCCAGAAACAATTCGATGAGGTAGCCGCAATGCTGGACCTTGACCAGGCCGTATATGAATTTTTAAGATGGCCGCAGCAGGAACTATGCGTCAGGCTGCCGGTAAAAATGGATGACGGCAGTGTACAGGTATTCCAGGGGTTCCGAGTCAGGCACAACACTGCGCGCGGCCCCGCTAAAGGCGGCCTGCGCTGGCATCCGGATGAAACTCTTGACACTGTGCGCGCGCTGGCCACCTGGATGACCTGGAAAACCGCGGTGGTCGACATTCCTCTGGGCGGCGGCAAAGGCGGCATCATCTGCAATCCCAAAGCGCTTTCCGAAACGGAAAAAGAACGACTTGCCCGGGCCTATATCCGCGCAGTTGCCCCTACCCTTGGCGTGACCAAAGACATCCCGGCCCCGGATGTGTATACCACGCCGCAAATCATGGCCTGGATGATGGATGAATATGAAACATTGAGCGGCGAGCATCACCCCGGCGTTATAACCGGCAAACCAATGCCTCTCGGCGGCAGCGCCGGACGCGGCGACGCAACTGCCCGCGGCGGCATATTCACCGTGCGCGAAGCGGCCAGAGCCCTGCAACTCTCACTCAGCGGCAAAGCAATGGCGGTACAGGGCTTCGGCAACGCCGGACAATACGCCGCGCTCCTTGGAGAGGAAATGCTTGGCTTGAAACTGATTGCCGCCAGTGATTCCCGTGGCGGAGTATATTGCAAGGACGGAATCGACGCAAAAGCGCTGGTTGAATATAAGCTCAAGACCGGAGAAGTCGCGGGATTTCCGGGAACCGAGCCGATCAGCAATGACGACTTGCTGGAATTGGATATGGCGGTACTCTTTCCGTCCGCACTTGAAAATGTTATACGGGCTGACAATGCTCCCGCTATCAAAGCTAAAATCATCTGCGAACTGGCCAACGGCCCAACCACGGTCGAAGCCGACGATATTCTGCACGAGAATGGCGTCTTCGTTATTCCCGATTTTCTGGCAAATGCCGGCGGGGTCACCGTAAGTTATTTTGAACAAGTTCAAAACGCCTGCAATTTCTACTGGACAGAAGAAGAGGTCCATCAGCGTCTGGATGAAAAAATGACGAAAGCATTCCATGCGGTATTTGATATTTATATGAAACGCAAAGTAAAAACCCGTCTGGCAGCTTATATAGTAAGCGTCACCCGGGTTGCTGAAGCCTGTCGTCTTCGCGGCTGGGTCTGAGCTGAAAAATAAAATAGTACAAAAAGCCGGACATAAAACCGGCTTTTTAGATTTTCAGCTTGACATTTTACTTTTTAGTAATATTTTATTTGTGCTTACCAGATGCGGGCGTAGCAAAACGGTTATGCCCTGGCTTCCCAAGCCAGTCACGCCGGTTCGACTCCGGTCGCCCGCTCCAGTTTTTTTATATTCTACAGGTCATGTAAGACTTATAGGTAATGCACTAATTAGCTTCGCGTCCGCATACCATTCACAATTTTTCATCGTCTTTGTCGAAATGCAGGTTGATGTCATGTTTTTGTTCATCCTTCTGCCTTTCACGCCAATTATCCGGAAGCCGGTTTTTCAACCAGAACATGGCCGCCGAAACACTTGGCGGCACGTGCTTGGTTACCGTCTTGCGCTTGGTCTTGACTTCTTCGCCGGTTTCGGCGTCGATAATCGCCTCCTCCTGAATTTCTGTAGCGTCGTAGCCGGTAGCCAGCTTCAATAATGAAGTCTCAACATCGAAATCAACCGGCGCTTTGCCGCGCTTTACCGCTTCGGCAAATTCCGGAAATTTTTTCAAGTAATTGTAGAAAGTGGTTTCAGATATCTCAAGGTGAGCGGCGATCTCGGCATTTGTCCGGCCCTGACGGGCCAGACCTTCGGCGATTTTCGGAAAATGCTCACGGTAAAATTCACGTCCCATATATCCTCCTTATGGATCAAGGGTTAGCGGTAACGGAGTTAACTGTGACAATCAGTTTCTGCTGCATTAAATAGCATTCCTGACCATTGAAAGATGCGGGGGAAATGCCGCCGTACCCGTCCCGCCGGAGCGAGTGGAGTAGCACCGTGTAACCAGTAATCACACTGGAGACACCGAATACCGGCAGGATGGCGGAGAATTGCGCTTCAACAGCAAGCAGAGAGTCACGATCTGTCCGACGCACAAAAAGAGAAGCGGAAAATGCGTCTTGCGACCGTCGTTCAACGGCCTTGCGCTGTTCAAATACCAGCGCCGCGGCGTCAGTCGATTCCGACGGCATTCCCCCGCGAAAAATATCATTGTCAATTGTCATATTAAGTTGCCCGGCCAGATAGCTGACTACGGCTTGTTCAATAGTTACGGTATCCATGGTAATTTTCCTTTATTTCGTGGTTTGACAGCGATAGCAAAAATCCGTGCCGTTAAGCCGGCGGCATTTACGAACATTCTGGATTCGAAAATCCCTGCCGCCGGAAGTAACAATGGAACCGGCGACAACTTCCGCCTGGCATCTGACCAGAAACACCCGGTCGACACTCATACCGGCCGGTTCTTTCAGGTCCAGCTCGGTCGCGGCGGTTTCAAACGCCTCTCCGGCATATTCATCATATTGCGGTTTTCCATCGACATAAGTCCCGTTTGGAACTTTTACGGACACGGTTGTGTGAAATCTGTTTTCCAACATTTTTAATCTCCTGATTGTGGTTGTTTATATTTGACAAAAGTGTCAACCACAAGCTCAAAACGTAACATATTCGTAAGATTACTGAAAAGTCGGAAATGGTTTTATAGAAAATTTCCAATAATCAGTTCAAAAATACGTATTACCTCTTGCAATCAAAAGAATAATGGCATATAATTATAAATAGACAGAGTGATTTTTAACAATTGGAGAAATATTATGAAGAAGACATTCACATTGATCGAACTCCTGATTGTAATCGCGATTATCGCAATACTAGCCAGTATGCTGCTCCCTGCGCTTAATCAGGCGAGGGAAAAAGCCAGAACCATTAAGTGCGCGGCAAACCAGAAACAACTCGGATTGGGCTTTGCCCTGTATCTCGACGACAATGACGCCAGGTATCCGCCATATATGTTCGAAGGTGTTTCCAATTCTGTTTGGAACTGGGCCTGGGCCCTGCGCGAGAACTATGTAAAGGACAGCAAAGTATTTACCTGCCCTTCAGCTACAATGTTTACCGGCAATTCAAAAGTCCTGGCGGATCATCCGGATTCACCGCTTTATCATTATTATGCACATTACGGGTATAACTTTTACTATGTCGGCGGCAGTTACTATGACATTCCCAGCAGCGCCCCCAATTATGCCAGCAGACTTTATGTTCCCGCCAACCGCTCGCAATTGAGACATCCGTCAACCACTCTGCTGACTGTTGACTGTTGGAACAATGAAAATGCCGGCAACCCGCCCTACTCTTTCTGCCTGGTCAATAATTCCGGCACCGGGTCGCTGGTTTTTCATGACCGTCACAATGATGGAGCAAACGTACTGTGGTGCGATGGACATGTAACCTATGAAAAACACTCCTTGCAAAATATCCAGCAGGAGCCATCCAAGAAATACTTTAAGCGGAATTAAATGTATAGAAGCAACCGGATAACGGGCAATACAATATAAAATAATACTTTGTTTTTTTTGTATTGCCCGGCAAGTAATGATTACTCTATAAAGTAATACCTCAGTATTTTCGCGAGGTTAATCCTCCTTACATCCTACGCTCAAACGTAATTGGAAAAGCTCAAATCGCTTTTCCAACCACATCGCTACGGATGAATGGAGGTTACTGCGGCAAACAAAGTTTGCCAACTTAGCGTACGGCATGACCGCCGCTGGATCGCGTCCGCGTACGGCGCGGTGCGATTATACTGCTACGCAGATTTTTTCTTTTTTTTGAGGTTGAGAAAACAGGGAGGGATTACACTATAAAGACCTTTTTCTGAAAAAAATTAAACCGCCTGTTGCAATCATATATTTAAGGTTGTATAATAGAGGTAATACGATTTACCAAGAGAAAATATCTACGCAAAAGAACCATAATGACAGTAACAATGAAAGATGTAGCCCGGGCAGCCGGAGTATCCCAAACTGCGGTTTCTCTGACTTTGAACAACCGCCCCGGGCATGTATCCAGGTCAATGCGGACCAAAATAGACCGGATTGCGGCTGAAATGGGCTACCGGCCAAATCTTTCAGCCCGGATGCTTCGCGGAAAGTCCGGTAAAACCATTGGAATTCTTGGATCATTGTTTTCCGTGCCTATCCATTCATGCCTGATTCATGAAATCACTTGCGGCCTGTGGAGCGAAGGTTATCAGACAATCCTTGAAGAAACCCAGAGCAATCCGGTTGAAGAAAAACGTCGCATTGGCGACTTACTGGCCCGGGGCGTCGACGGCATTATTTTCTCAAACTATTGTGACCGGCGCAATTTTGAATCATTACCGGTGCCGTATGTTGTATTGGGTCATGATCAGGAAATTTCAGACTGCAAAACCGACTCGGAATACGGCGGAAAGCTGGCGGGGAATCATTTTATCGAACACGGCAGAACCCGGGTTGGCTTTATTACGTCCGGACCGTTTTCCAACATCGGGAAAATGACCGGACTGGAGTCATCCCTGGCTGAATCGGGTTTGGGGTCTTTGAGCTTTCATGTTGAACTGCTGCATAACCCAAGAGCTACCGATGACATCGTTGCGGCAGTCAAAAGCGGGGTAAACGCTCTATTCTGCACCAACGATATTATCGCGGGAAAATTACTCGCATTACTAGCCGGAAAAGGGATAAAAGTACCGGAAGACGTTGCGGTAATCGGGTATGACGGCCTTACATTCACCGAATTCACATTCCCGGCTTTGACTACCATTATCCAGCCGCTTGAACCAATTGCCGATCTTACAGTTGAATTGATTTTGAACCGTATAAATTCAAACGACATCAAACCTGAATTAAAAAATATGAGGATCAAACCGCGCCTGAACATTGGCGGCAGTTGCGGCTGCCCCAACCCGGTCCCGGATGGTCTGTTCTGGGAGGGAACTCCCATGTTTATTGGAGATGCCCCGGCATGACAAAAAGCACACTGCACAAAACTGAACATATCAAATTTATATACAAAATGCAACCAAATCATAAAGAGTAACGTAAAAGAGAAAGGAAACTAATTATGAAAAGAATTTTCACACTCATCGAACTGCTGGTCGTCATCGCGATCATCGCCATCCTCGCAAGCATGCTGCTACCCGCCCTGAACCAGGCCCGGGAAAAAGCCCGTACTATCTCATGTGCATCAAACCAGAAGCAACTGGGATTGACTTTTGCCATGTATCGAGACGACAATAAAGATTTTTTCCCGCAATGGATGCGCGCCGACGCCGCGAATTCCGTCTGGAACTGGGCCTGGGGCCTGAAAAGCGATTACCAGCTGGATTATAAAATCTTTATGTGTCCGTCAGCTACAATGATGACCGGCAACACCAAGGAACTGCCTGCCAACAAAGATAATCCTTACTATTATTACAGCATCGCTTATGGCTACAATTATATGTACATCGGCAGTTGTTATTATACTATGAACTCAACCGACCCCAATTATGCTGACCGTTTATATATATCCGCAAAAATGTCGAAGCTTCAGCACCCGACCTCAACGTTACTCATGGTTGACAGTTGGAACAATATGAACGCCGGAGCGGCTCCTTCAGCATTCTGCCTGGTAAACAACTCGGGGACCGGCTCACTGGTCTTTCATGACCGCCACTCAGCCGGGGCAAATGTGCTTTGGTGCGACGGACACGTCAAATACGAAAAGAATTCCCTGAACAACATTCAAAAAGAACCTACTCATAAATATTTTAAATGGGACTAACCGGCAAATATGAAAAAAAGTATCTTTGCACTGTTGGCCGGACTGCAGGTTTGTACTGTCTGGAGTGGAATCAATTATACACGTGATGAATACGTGGATAAATTAATCGTCAAACCCCGGCAAGGCATGACTTCGCGTTCCTATGTTTTTCCGCGCAGCCAGCTCAAATACGGTCATTATCAGAACTATCTTAACTGGTGGGTTGACCGGCCGCTGATCATGGAACGCTCCTTGCGATACCCGACCGGTGTTTTCAAGCATATCATGAAGGAAGACTTTCTCAACAACACGGTCCCGATTGTCAAAAAATACGAAGTGGACGGGTTGGCGAATATATCCTCTCCGCCCGGACACTGCCGCATGTACGGCGAAACCGCAGGCTGGCTCAAGGAAGCCAAAGTTTCCGGTTTTCTCCAATTACCGGAATACGGTGGCGGAGGAGGATTAAATGAAAAGACCTACCAGTATTATGATAAAACTATAAAAATAGCTCTGGCGTCGCCAAACAGTTTCAAAATAAACGGTAAAGTTGTCGTTTCCAATTATGTGGCAATCTGGTGGAAAACACCAGCCAACCTGAAGAAACTGCTGGATAAGTTACGCAAAGACAATGGAGACACATTTTATTTTGTCGCCGACATGGGGGCGATTGTCAACCGTTTTATTCGGGATCAGGTCGTTCGACATGGATTAAAAGCGGATCAGGCTCCGAAAGCCGAACTGGAAAAACTGAAAGCGGACTTCCGGTCATGGCTCGACGTCAGCGACGGTTTGCTGTTTGCCGGAACCGGGCACATGAGCGCCCACAGTTCGTCCTATGCCGATAAGTTTGATGAAAGTTATTACCGCGACCTGGCTATCCCAACCTTGCTGCAAGTGATTAACGAACCGAAATACGGGGGCAGGAAGATCATCGGCCTGTCCGCGGTCATCGGCTACACAAACTTTTTATCGGGTGTCAACCATTCTGAAATGAACACCCGGCGCCTGCGTCAAACTTTTGAAGCGGCCATGAGCGCCAAACCGGACTTTATCAATCTGCCGGAATGGAACGAAGTCAACGAAAACACCAGCATCCAACCGACCGTTTCAAACGGCTGGACCACGCAACGGATCATCAAACGCCTGATGCACTTTATCAAAAAAGAAAAGCCTCAACCGAACAAAGGCGACAATCTCAGTATTCCCAATATGGCAATATCTTATCGTAAGACCATGAAATACGGGGAAGTATTGGAAATCGAACTGCTAAACATCCCGGATTCAGATTCCGCCAAAACTTATTCTGCACAACTTGTCCTTAAGAATTTTGACGGCAAAGTCATCCAGCAGTTCCCGGCGGAAAAATTCACAGTTAAGCAGATGAAGGACGTCACATTCAACATTCCGACCGCTCAATTCGTAAATCAGGCGGTATTGCGCCCGGAACTGAATGTCATTTCAACCGATGGGAAAAAATATACTTTCAGCAACCTGCATTATGTCAGACTGCATCCGACGGTAAGCTGGGATTACCAGAGCGTCAAGCAATGCCTGCGTGACCAGATCGCACCTGAGGCGTTCAAACTTGATGTCAAAGCTGATAACGGCAAAGTCAAAATATCCGGTTCGATCGAGACGAAAGAAAAGCTGGCGTCAGTCGAAATCCTTGAAGATGAACGTGAGGTATTTGCCGTCGACAGGGCCGGAGAGTTCGATCCGAATCGTGATGTCGTAATATATCTTGAAGGTTCAGCCGCAAAAAACACTGATTTGACCGGCAAAATAACCGTCAAGGGCGCTTCGAATATTTACGCCAGACCAATCGAACATGCGAATAGTGATTTTCTCGGCTTGAAAGTATCCGGCAATGTCCTGAATATCAATCAACGAATCAACACCCTGCACCGGTCGTTTCTGCTGCGAATTCCCCGCAAAGATGCTGCCGGCACCATCCTGCAATGCAACTTGAATGGACGCAATTTCGATTTACCGGTCAGTCAATTGCAAAATGCCGGTTCTTTCGGACTGGCTCTCAACAAAAACCAGGGTTTCGTCAAGCTGAGCATCCTCAACAAACAACCAGATATTCCGGTTCGCATCAATGGTAATTCGGCAAAGTTTTCCCTGACGGCGGTTCCAACCGCAAAATATCCGGTCTACAGCCTGCGCGTCATCAGCGTCTCAGGACGGATATTCCGCAGCAAACCGTTTATGCCGATTATCCCGCCGGCTAAGCCGACAGAAAACCTGAATGTCTGGAGTGAATTCTCAAATAAACCGGTTTCAGTCAAAATTGCCGAAAGCAGAATTCCCGATTTGACGTTCGACTATTCTCCGCTCAACGGCGATGTTTTGAAATGCCGTTGGAGCAGTTTCTGGTCAGCGGAAATGGGCGGCGGCACAAAATACGGCGATTCGTTCAATCGCTCCCCCTACCCCAAAGACGCCAAAGCATCAGCTCCACGTAAAGTCAAAGATGAAAACGGCAAATATTGTCTTGAGTTCGACGGCAAAGGCACTTACGCGGTAATCCCGCGCGAAGCGTTTCCCCGCGGACCTTTCACTTTGAGTTTTGATCTCAAATCGCGCTCGAAAGCCACTCAGGTAGTCTTCCGCCATCACGGAATTTATATCGGTTCACTGACGCTGATGCTCCGTAACGGCAAACTGTGGGCAAATTTCACCGACAGTTCTCTCAAAGACAACCCGTTTGACACCGGTTTACAGATTCCGCTGAACAAGTGGTGCAGAATATCCGTAATGTACGATTATCACCGCATCGTCTTTGCCGTTAACGACAAAATTCGAAGTTATCCATTCTCCAAGCGGGCATTGTTCTTCAAACCATGTGTGATCGGCGGCCATACCCGCCCCGGCTTCGGGCTCGATAACAAAATGAATGTCAAATTCTTCGACGGCTTCATGCGCGATTTCAGAATTTATCATAATGTCAACGAGAAAATCTTCAAGTCATATTTATCAAAGGAGCAAAAGATCATGAAAAAGCAAGCCAAAGCCGTCGCAGCAGCGGCTGTGCTGGCGGCCGGAGCCGTGTATGCACAGGACCCGTCAACAACTTTCTATGCCCCGTACAACAAAGATCTCAACCCGGTATTTGCCAAGGGACGCAAAACTCCGAACTATGCCAAAGATGCGGTTCTGGTGGATGACAAAAAATTCGGTAAAGCCCTGAAAGCGGCCGGCGCGCGCTATTCACTGATCTACTCGGTCGCGAACAACATTCCGCTGGAACAAGGCACCATCGAGTTTAACTACAAACCGATGCTGGCGCCAACCCCGGCAAAAGGAAAACTTATCATTAACCGTCTCTTCAAGGCTTATATCAATAAACGCCCCGAATTTTCAAAAGGTCTGGAAATCGGCATCAATCAGCGCGACAACACAGATTATTTGTGGGTATATCTGGTAAATGAAACCACCAAGCCACAAGGGATCTACCGCCCGATTAAATTCAAAAACGACCAGTGGTATAAGATTCAGGTTGCCTGGAAACCCGGTCAACTATCTTTGTTTCTCGACGGAAAACTTCTGGGAACCAAAACCTTCAAAGGGAAAATGTTTCTGGGAGACTTGTTTTTTGTCGGCCGTTCGATCCACAGCGGCGTGGCCAACGGTTTGATCTCTGAATTCAAAATCAGCAGCAAGTCACTCGTTCCCGGTCCGGCCGCGGACATAAAAAAAAACTAACCGGCAAACCGGTTAAGCCTCTGGAGCTGAGGGATCAGGATCAGGCCTTGTTTCTGATGTGGGAATCACCCGACTCCCCGGTGACCGTTACCCTGGAACCAACTGTTTTCAAAATAATCAAAGGCCGGGATTACTGGATCAACTCAACGACATTTCTGCCGTATGTCATAACCGCCAAAGGCAACGACAAACTTGAACTGCAATTTCCCGCTTATAACCGCTGCGACCTGAGCATAGAACCGTGTAATGGCCCGGAATTATTGCCGAAAGGTTCTTTTGAAAATGTTAAAGGCAGTCTGCCGGCCGGCTGGAACGCATATCATCGTTCAACTTCCGGCGCTATTATGGAATTCGGCCATGAATTCGGCCCGAAAAACGATAAAAGAGACTCAACCGGCTCTTCCCGGGACTCAGTCAAAATCGTAACCGGAACCGGATACAACAGCAACTCAAGCCTGATGCTCCACAAAACCTCCCCCGGAACCAGTCTGGTCGCGGAAAGAAAAATCTCCGGACATCTGACTCCCGGAAAATATATGTTAACCGGACGTTACCGGCTGGAAAATTTCCAATACGGCGCGGGGCTCCACGCCTTTCTTCTTACTCATCAGCGGGGCAAGAAATGGAAGTCAGCCTACGACATGTACCTGAATCCGGCAATCCCCACCCCGCCCGGAGTATGGCGATACACAATGGTCGTGCTGGATATACCCAAAGACTATACCGATACTGAAACTGTCATTCGCCTTGAAATCAGAGGAGCTCCCGGCACGGTCTACTGGGACAACCTGAGTTTGCGGCCGGCCCCAAGCGCAACATTTCCCCGTCCCAAAGCCACACCGGACAGTGAGCTTGTTCCGCAAATATCCGATCGACAACTTGATGCGGTTTTGAATAAGATGCCGGTCCCGACCGTCGAAGTCCGGAGAGTCAATCAGCAGCCCCGCTTGTATGTCGATAATAAAGTAATGCCGTGGTTTCTTTATACTCCCGGTCCCGGGAACTGGCCCGCGGGCGGCGTCACTGCCAGAATGAGAAAAGCCGGAGTCAAAGTACAATGTCTGCCGCTGTATACCGGTTATACCCGGAAATCAACCCACCGTTTTCGCAAACAAACCTGGCTTGGCGACGGCAAATACGATTTCTCCCCGGTTAAAGATTTGCTGCGCCATGCCGCTAAGCTGGCTCCTGACACCAGATTCGTCTTTTATCTGTGGATCGCTCCATACCCTGGTTTCTGCGAAAAGCACCCGGAAGCGGCCTGGATCAACCAACATGGGAAAAAGACCATCGGCACCAAAGGCGCATATCGGGAAACTGATAAACGCAAAGATAATGAAATCTTTAATTTCTCTTATACCGCGCCGGCTTTCAGACGCGAAGTATCAAAATATCTGCAAGCTCTCGGCGCTTACCTGGCATCGATTCCGGAAGGCAAAAATCTGATCGGAGCCCATATGGTCGGCGGCTGCGACGGACAATGGTTCTGTCAGCATTATCCCGATCACTATGATCGCTCCGAAGGCTCCAGGCAGGCTTTCGGCCTGTGGCTGAAAAAACAATATAAAGACGACGTCGCCAAACTCCGGCAGGTCTGGCATGATCCAAAGGCAACCTTTGAAAACGTCGCTATTCCGCCTGAAAAAGCCCGTTACGTGGAAAAATATTTTCTGGACCCGACTAATCCGGACGATCACAAGGTTATTGATATGAACCGTTTCCACTGTCGCGGCATCGCGGATACTCTGAATCAGTTCGCCCTGGCGTTCAAGGCTGGTTTCGGACGCAAAAACCGTGTCATTACCAGCGTTTACTACAACGATATTATGTGCGGTCATTTAATGAATAAATGGGGGCTTGCGGATATTCTGAATTCAAACGCCATAGACAATATCGTTTCAGTCAACGGTTACGGCCTTTACCGCCTGCCGGGGCGTCCCGGCGGCATGAACAGCCTGGTCGCCTCGCTCCGGTTGCATAACAAATTATATATCTCGGAAATTGACTACCGCACCGATTATTCTTATCTGCCCCCGAAATACAATATCCGCACCGCTTACGGCCTGGGACGCGGCGATGCAGAGATCGCGGCACAGCTCCGGCGCGACGTCGGAGCAACTTTGACTCGCGGCGAAGGCAACTGGCTCTATGGGCTCGGAGGCCCAAACTGGCTTAACGACCAACTTATGAAAAACGTGGCCGAAGCCGTCAGAGCAGCCAACCTTTCCGCTGAAAATCCAGTTAAAAACGACTGGGGCCAGATGGCGGTATTCCTGGATGAGCGAATGCAGGATTATATGTCCACTTTCAAGATTTTCAATGCCCGGACCTCGATCACCAGCGGTCTTTTTGCCCGGCACGCGTTGTTAAAATCCGGTCTGCCTTATGACGCTTATTTGCTTTCTGATCTTGAAAACCCAAAACGCAGCACGTATAAGCTCAATATATTCCTCGGCTCTCCAACCATTACTCAGAAACAGATTCAATGGGTTCAAAAGAACCTGCAGAAAGACGGAAATGTTCTGGTATTCATTCACGCCGCCGGCTGGAATTTCGGCCAGGGTTTTGAACAAAATATTAAAGCGCTGTCTGGTATTAACGTCAAATGCGACCTGAAACGCGACGTACTCTATCGTTATGCGTTAAAGAAATTTTCCGACCCGCTCTCGAAGGCCCTGGGGTTCCAGCAAACCACCACCTCCGGGCCGTTGTTCTACGTCAGTGACAACACGGCCCAACCATTAGCGGTACTTGAAAGCGACAATTCAAAAGTTATCGCGGCGGTCAAAAGACATAGCAACTGGACGGCGGTCTACTTGAGCCCTCCTGGCGGCATCACCCCGTCATTTCTGCGGGCGCTGGCAAAAGCGGCCGGAATCACTCCGATCGGCCCGGAAGGTGACGTCACTCACGCCGGAAACGGCTTCATCAGTCTTCACGCGATTGAATCGGGCCGGAAAACTTTACATCTGCGAGCGAAATCGGACCTTTACGACTTGTTCGACAATAAATGCGTAGCCAAAGCTGTGACCGAATATTCGTTCGATCTGAAGACCGGCGAAACAAAATGGTTCCGGCGTTCGCAGGCGAAATAAAGAAGTAATGCGGCATTTCCGCTTCCGTAACACGAAGTGTAAAATTTGAAGCGGAATCCCGCGATCTGTCGCATCGATTAAAGTTGCCAATCCGTCGCGTTGATCCGCATCGGTTGACCGGTGCGGATCGAATCGACAACCAGATAGCTGATAAGTGCGGCTTTAGCCGCAACCTGAATTCCATTTGGCGCCGGTTTGTCTTCCAGTATCGCCTGACGGAACAGTTCAATCTCCCGTTTATGCCCTTTGTCCTGAACCGTCAGTTTTTCGGTCACAGTGCGTCCGGGCTCAAAACCGTAAAACGAAATTGCGGAAAAGTCAACGATCTGAACAACTTTGCCATCACGATAGATTTCTGTCATTTCTTTAGGGAAAGCGCCGCAACCGTTGCTGTGAATCAAGGTCGTCGCGACGGACCCGTCGGCAAACGTGAGTGTAACCACCGCCGAATCCGGTATTTTGACTTTGCTTTCATCCAGAAAAGTTCCGCCGGATGCGTAAACACATACCGGTTCTGAATCGATCATTCGGCAGAACAGATCGAAAATATGACATCCCTCCCCGACAAACCGGCCGCCACCGACTTCCGGAATATGGGTCCAATGGTCAGCGGAAAACAAAGCCTGAATGCGATGGTAGATCATGGTTTTGCCATTGAGCGGGGAAATTTGTTCAAGCGCTTCCGAGACAATAGGTGAGATGGCCCGGTTATACCCGACAGTATATTTTACCTTGTTGCGTCTGACCGCTTCAGCAATCATTTTAACCTGTTCAAGGTTAAGGGCCATCGGTTTTTCACACAGGATATGTTTCCCGGCATTCGCCACGGCGACACAAAGTTCTGCGTGCGAATCATGCTCGGTCGTTATCAGTACCGCATCGACATCATGCTGCTCCAGAACAACCCGGTAATCTGCAACCGCTTGAGGAATGTTGAAATCCTGCTTGAACTTTTCCAGCTTTTCCCCGACAACATCCGAAGCGATGCGAACATCGAAACCGCCGTCGGCGACAATATTGTTCATTTGAAATCTGGCAAAGTTGCCGCATCCGATAATACCCAGTCCAACTTTTTTCATAATCAACTCCTTGATTATTTATTGCTCGCGCTTCAATAATTCAGACATGACTATCCCTAATAATTGAGCCGTCCATTCAACATCCGCTCCGGCTCTATGGGCCTGCATTTCCTCTGCAATATCATCAAGCTGAAAAGTCCGTCGCAGGTTTTGCAGACTGTAGGACGGCAAACCGGAATAAGCCTGCCGGGTGAATTTCAGCGTATCAAGCGTTTTACCTTTCCACAACGGCAAGCCACAGCGTGCCAGGCTTTCCTGCAGGAATCCCAAATCAAACCGGGCATTATGAGCCACCAGAATACTGTCTTTTGCCAGATCGAGAAATTCATAGCCGATTTGCGTAAAACCGGGTTCATTTGCCACCATAGCGTCAGTTATCCCATGCACCTGCATGGCTTTCGCCGGGATCAAACAGCCGGGATTGACCAGCGATTGATAACGCGTTTGATATCCATCCTTATCGATCCGCAGCGCGGCTATTTCAACAATCCGGTCATTTACCGGACTCATTCCAGTCGTTTCAACATCAAAAACCGTGAAAGGACCTAATTCATACCATTTTTGCATTTTTTTAAATTTTTTTAATTATAAAATGAACTTTTTAATTTTCAACCTGTCTATACCGATATGAGAGTTGTTTAAAAACTTCTTTTCATACTTTCTTTCTTCTTTTGCTACGGCCCCCTTTCCCTCGGGGGGCCTCTTTTTTTAAGCCGGATATCGGAATTAATGTATTGCGTCCGAAATAAAAGTCAAATTTTCCGCTTTAACAATAAAGCTGTTT
Organism: Victivallales bacterium; assembly: GCA_963678305.2. Classification (GTDB taxonomy): domain Bacteria; phylum Verrucomicrobiota; class Lentisphaeria; order Victivallales; family Victivallaceae. The sequence goes on along the minus strand of CAXXVV010000013.1, from coordinate 46,513 downwards.
TTATGGACCTTGGGGCCTTGTAGACGGGACCAACAAAAGTCGGCAAAGCCGAATTACCGCGAATTACGCCCTGCGTTCAACGCTTTTGAAAAACTCTGAATCGTTTTTCAAAACCATCACTTCGTGCGAGCCGAACTGATTAACACGCAATAAATTGCGTAACTTACTTTCGCCGCAAGCGGCGACCAACGCTCCTGCGTTGGATCCAGTCCGGCAACGTGCCGGTGCGGAATAATTTAAAAATTTTTCTTTCTTTTTTACTTTTGTCTGGCGCATCCTTGTAATCATCCATATTCCAATTCATGAATTTTTTTATAAAATAAAAAAAATAAAATGGAACTTTAATAAAAGGCGGGTGTCTATGTTAATGAAAAGCTAAGGTTAAGGCTTTTCAATCTTTCCTTTTTTCTCAGGCCCCCTTTCCCTCTGGGGGGCCATTTTTTTTATATTTACTTACATTCCTTTGTCAAACTTGATCATGCGACGCTGAAATGTTGGCACATCAAGGTCTTCACCTTCAAAAGTGTTGGCATTGGAGTTAGCAAATATTCCTTTCGTAAAGTTAACGAACGGCAATTCTCCCTGTTCAACAAAAAGAGATTCCGCCGGTTCAATTTTTTCCGGTTCCTGAACAAGAGGAGCAATTGCCGGACGTGTCGCGATGCGTAAATCACGAATCTCCTCTTTCTCATCATAATTGACCGCAATAGCTGTCAGTTGAATTGAGTTCCCCATTTCCGGCCGGCAGTCAGCTCCGGCAATTATTTCCGTATTTTCATCTGCGAAACCGGCGACCGTATCAAAGATTTTCTTCATTTCCCCGGCGGAAAGATCAGTTCCCGCCGTAAGAATCAGAAAAAGACAATCAGCCTCCCGCAAATGCTCAAGGCCTCCCATAAACGGGGAATCAAGCATGCGTTCAATAGCCAGGTGAATCCGGTCCAGTCCATCGTCGGATGCGGCACGCCCGATACCGAGGAAACAGGAACTTTTGCGACGGTTTAGCACCTCCTGCAAGTCAGCAAAATCAGCCGGCACCATTGCTTTACCACAGAAAAGTCCGGCAATCCCGACAATGGCCGCGGCAACTGAATCCGTCGCCTTGCCATAAGCTTCAGACGATGGAGTATCAGGCGACATACAACTGAACAACAGGTCATTCGGCAGGCATATCAAAATATCAGCAGCTGGAAGAAGCTCGCGAATACCGTCGTCAGCCTGTCGCTGACGTCTCGGTCCTTCGAATGAAAACGGCTGAGTCATAATGAATATCGCGGATAAATTCAATTCGCGGGCCACACTGGCCAGAATCGGCACTCCGCCGGTCGTTGTTCCTTTACCAAGCCCACCGGTTACAATCAGTTGATCAGCACCGGAAAGCTGGTCCTTAAGCTGCGAACGAACCACTGAAAGAGCCCGCTGACCTTTAATCGAATTTCCGCCGCAACCGCGACCATTGGTCCACTGAAAACCAGCCTCTATTCTGGTTCCAAAATCAAAGTTCTGCAATGATTCCTTATCGCTGTCAACAGCTACCATTTTCATGCCGGCAGCTTCAGGACGGACATGCAAACGGCGCAGGATATTAACTCCGGCGCCCCCGATACCAACCACGACGGTTTTATTCAATTTATTATTTGCTGTAGATAGATTCTCTTCCACCGCTGCTGTATTTCCTTGTTCGGTCATATTTTCAACGCCCGCTTCAAAGCCTGCGCCTTTTTCATTACAAGCGAATCAACCGCCTCAATGCCGCGTTCCAACGGATTGCGATCGTCTATATCCTCAAGTACATTACGCATTTCCAATCCGTAACGGAAAGCGCCCCAGATCACACCGCAACGCGGACTGTTCAATTCCGGAACCGAGACTCCCGCGTTGATCGGGTAACCGCAACGCACCGGCATACCCAGTTGACGACGGCAAATCTCAGAGGTACTTTTGAACATTCCTCCGCCCCCGGTCAAGACACAACCTGATCCAAGGCTGCCCAGAATGCCAGGGCTGTCCAGTTCCAGTTTTTTACGTATAATCGTATAGATTTCCTGCAAACGGGCAGAAATAATCTTTTCAATCGACGCCAACGGCACTTTGCGCGGCGCGGCATTCAAGCGTTCTCGAACTTCAATAAAACTTAAGCCTGATTCCTTCGCGTCCTGAACAGAATCATTGATCAACAGTTTACGGCAACTTGAAATATGCAAATCCAATCCGATCGAGAGATCATTGGCAACATGGTCAAAACCGACCGGCAAAACGCAACTGGCCAACATTCCGTCATGACGTACCGCGGCGGCTTCGGTTGTCCCTGCTCCCATATCGATCAGCAGAACCCCGTGTTCCCGCTCTTCCATTGTCAATACCCCGAAAACCGCGGCGGCGGCACTGAATACCGGCCTGATATTGTCAGGACTGAAACCAAAATCGCGCAAAGCGTTAATAAAGTTGTCAACACGTTTTCTGCTGCCATGAATTATATGTACGAGCACCTCAAGTTTTTCCGCCGACTGGCCGATCGGGTTGCGCACGGGACGTCCATCCAGAAGACACCCCGCCTCGAAAGTATTGAGTACCACCCGGTCATAACCAATCAAACGATTTTGCGCATGCTGCTGCGCTTCATGCAGATCAGCGGAACTAACCCGCCCGTCATGGCTGGCGGGGATAACGGTACCGACGCCCTGGCTTGAAGCAATTCCGCCGCCGGACAAGGTTAAAAAAATACGGTTGCGGTCCAGTTCAAAACCACTGGCGCTGTCGGCTTCTTCAACCGCCTCGCGCAAAGCGGGGATCACCACGTCAAGGTCGGTGATTTCCCCTTTACATACTCCACCGTTGGTATCGCGCTCACAATAGCCGAGAACGGCGCCATGACCGTCTGCATCCGCCTCACCGACCAGGACCCGGACTTTTGTGGTTGCTATCTCAATTGCGGTAATGATCTCTTTTCGTCGAAACATTCAGGCAGTTTTCCGTTTAAAATTCAAAATTCACAGTACTGGATTATATTATTGCCGACAGAATTTTTTTCAAGCTGTAAAACTTTTAATCTTTGATTATTTCTCGATTTTTTCCGCTATATTTTTTGATTTTCGGCATTTTGACTGTAGTTTATTGAGGTAAGATTATTTAAACAATTAACCGCGGGAAAGCGATATGAACAAATCTGACGTAAAAGTACTTATTATTACCGGCTTCGGCCTGAACTGCGAAGCGGAAACCGCCGCCGCGTTCAACATGTGCGGAGCAACTTCCGAAAAAATTCACCTTAATGATATTCTGGACGGTCAACGGTCTCTGGACGAATTCCACATTCTGGCCTTTATCGGCGGCTTTTCATTCGGCGACCATCTTGGCGCCGGCACGGTTTTCGCCAACCGGGTAAAATTCCGCTTGCGGGATCAACTGGACAAGTTCGTAGCCGACGGCAAACTGGTAATCGGGATCTGCAACGGGTTCCAGACCTTGACCCGGCTGGGACTGGTTCCGGCCCTGAACGGCGAATATTTTACCCAGCAAGCCGCCCTGGCCCATAACGACAGCGGAGTTTTCCGCGACGACTGGGTCTACCTTAAAGCTGAACAGGCTTGTCCGTGCGTATTTACCAAAGGCATTGATCAGATTAAACTGCCGATCCGTCACGGCGAAGGCAAATTTTCTGCGGACGAAAATACGCTCAAAGAACTCGAGGCAAAGAACCTCGTCGCCCTGCGTTATGCCGATGCTGACGGCAATGTCGCCACGGAATTCCCGGCTAATCCAAACGGTTCGCTCAATTCCATCGCCGCCATCTGCAACGAAACCGGACGTATTTTCGGGCTGATGCCTCATCCTGAGGCGTTCCTTTCCCCGTTCAACTCTCCAACCTGGACGATGGAAAAGATCGACGGCGAACTTCCGGCTGAAGGCATGGGCGTCAAGTTTTTCCGTAACGCGGTTTGATTTCGCGGCTGAAAACCTGGTGTAAATGATTAATTTCAAGGCAACTCTGGAACGCTGGCAACAAGCCGCCGGTTGTCTGGAAGTTGCCGTGACTCAGCTGAACACTGAGCTGCTCGAGTACCTGAACGCCCTGCCTGATCCACCCGCGAAAGCAGCGGAATACCTTCACAAGAGCTGGAATTTACGGCGTCATCCGCAAAGTGCCTTTCCTTTTGCCAAATCAATTATCTGCGCGGCATTTCCGTTTAACGATCTGCCCCGAATGGCTTTACCGGCCACCGATAACAAGTTGTTCGGCGGAACTGTCGCCGGTTACGCGACCAGGCTGGATTATCATATTGCCGGAAAAGAAAAAATGGCGCAATTGCAAACCGCGCTGAATTGCCATGAAAGCAAAATATGTATAGATACCCAGCCGCTGGCTGAAAAAATAATCGCGGAATGGGCCGGGCTCGGCTGTCGCGGACGCAACCACTGCGTGCTGTGCGAAAACGCGTTTTCCGGCTGTTATCTGGCATTTCTGCTGATTGATGCAGAATTACCGGAAATGCGCCCTGCCCCGTTTGAGTTCGACTGCAATGCCTGCGGCAAGTGTGAAACAGCATGTCCAAACGGCGTATTCAGCGACGACCGGTTCGCGTTGGAGAAATGTGTTAGCTTTCTGACCATGGAAAAAAAAGGAGCATTAACCCCGGCTGAGGTTGCAATGCTCAACAATTCAGTTTTCGGATGCAGCTGCTGCACGGCGTCATGTCCCGGCGGTAAGATGCCGGAAGATATCCAGCTGGATCTGGAATGGCTGTTGCTGGCTCCGGCTTCGGAAATCAGAAAGACCATTCACAATACCGCGCTCGAATATGCGGGGACAACTTTACTGCGCCGTAACGCCGTTTACCTGCTGCAAACCCGTAATACACCGGAAACGTCAGAATTGCTTGGACGCTTTAATCCCGGCAGCAGTTTTTTACAAAGTCTGCTGCATTCCAGTTAAAAATCAGCCGCCGACTGCAATCGTTCAATCTTTGAACCGGGCAATTTTGAAAAATATGAATTTTGTTAACCGGCAATATTCTTCAAACAAAGCTTATGACTGCCGGCCGGCACTTTAATCAGCCCTGACTCAAGATCATCAAAAAGTTGGCATTCCACTTCGGAATCATCAATATATGCCTTAGCTTGCTGATCACATTTAAAAGTGATGCAAGTTGCGACCAGGGCATCGACTTGAACAGTCAAAACGCCGTCAGCCTGAGTAGAATCAGTCAATACGGTTTCTACGGCCCGGAGAATAACCGGAGTTAACGCACCGTATTTCATTTTAACTTCGACAGTATTGATATCCTCAAGCATATCCCAGGCAATCCGGCAGATACCGGGCAGTGTATTCCCGTTCAAGGTAAGTACCGGATAACAACCCCGACCGCTGATTTTCAAGTTAATCCGGTGTCCGCGCAAAAACAGTTTTTCAATAATGACAGGCACTCCTGCCGCGAGCGGGCTGAAAGAAATACCGGTCGAATCCACAGTTATTCCAGCGACCATTTCAAGATAATCGCAATACCATGCCTTAGCCGCAAAAGCCTGTTTGCAGCCGGGATTATCGACTTCCGGCACCGGATTGCAGGCATCATTACAGATTCCTTCCGGATAGGTGTGTTTGGTCCAGTAACCGTTAACCAGCTTCCTGTAGTATTCATAGGCTTCCACCTTACCGCAACGGTTCATTATGTTCCAGAAATAGCGGTCCACGCTTGGATAATAAGAAACATACTGGTTCCCGTCGGCTATCGCGCCTGACTCATGTTTCGACAACATGTTCAAGCCGTGGCTGGCGGGAAACTGCTCCCACATGAAAGCGGATATGCGGTCCAGCATGCCGCCGCCCAGTTCACAGGCAAACGGGGAAACGTAAAGAACGGCGTAAACCGGGTAATGTTTGCGGGGGGAACCATCTCTGCTTGAAACCGAGTCGATCCAATAGCCTTCGGTGTCGTCAAAGAGAATTTTTTCAAAATTACGGCCGGTCTTATCAGCCAGCGCTTCGATTACTGATGCATATTCGTCATCTGAAAAACAGCGGCCAAAGACGCTCATAACCCGCAAAGCCTGGTAGAAGAGGGAATTATTAATAATACTGATATCATGCCCATCCTCTCCAACACATTCCGGGTAGTCCGGGTAAAATGCCACTCCTTCGGTCAACCCGGTTTCCGGGTCGGCGGCTTCTATCGCGTGATCGAGAATCCAGCGGCAGAACGGGAATATCGCGCGAACAAAATCATCGTCACCAGTCACTGACCAATAATTATACAGGGTCGTTATATAAAGGCACTGCGCCCCGAACGCCATCGAATGATAGGTTTTAAAGTGCATATCGAGGGCATGAGCCACCCCTTTTTCAGGGGATGAGGTTTCTTTATAGAACGTCAGCATATTCCTGATGGTTTCAGTATTGCCGGATAACAGGATGGAATCGGCATGGACCAGGCTGTCCCATCCCCAAACCCAGTAATCCTGAGAAGCACGGATCGCTCCGGGGCGGTCCGCGACCTCAAGATTGAGAACTGACGGATTGGCAACCGCCAAAGCCGAGTCCAACACAACATCGCCAGTCTGAATCCGGGTTTGAGCTTCCAGCAACGTTGAGTATGCTTCATAACGCTGATCACACTCCGTGTCTACAGTATCTTTCAATTGCGCAAAACGTTTCTCGTGAGCAACGGCGTCGTGTCCGAAAGAAACGAACAAAACGCATTTGTTTCCGACAGCGGCAGTTTCAATATAGTACATGAATCCTTGTTTCACACTGGCAACGGAAGTCTTGCCGGTGCCGGTGACTTTTATGTAAGTAGTGGAGCCGGGTTGCGGGGTTTTGCCCGTGCCCTGGGTTAGCGACCAGTGAGAATCGTTTTCGGGCGGAGCCAGATCAACGACCTGACCACTCATAACCTCTCCGGCATCGTCAATCTCGAAAGCGCGCCAATTCTTCAGGTTTGACTGGAACCGGAGATGGGAATGCATCAGGAGCCTGGCGGAAATTACCCGGCCGGCAGGATTGTCCTCCACAGTAATCCGCTGGGCCACGGCATCCTCAAGCACGATCAACTCATGCACTACCTTCACATCCTCAACCAGGAAATAGCTGTAAAAACCGAAAGGGAAATGCCTGGTCTCGTTAAATTCGGGATTATAAATCCTGCCGTCAACGATCAACTGCAGTTTGAATAATTTACTGAACGCGCCAATATCATCCCCTTTGAAGAGAACGCTCGCGCCCAGCGGCTGGCTGCCGTAATACCGGATTTCACTGATACCGCCATGATGCACGACTGCTACGGCCACTCTACCGCTCATATATTTATTTCTGATAAGGCCGAATCCGGTTGAGGAAACCGGATTCAACGCAGTAAAATCCAACATTGGAATTCCTTTATTTAAAAAATTAAATCGTTACTGGACGTCAGCTATTAAAATTGATTATTTTGTACATTGTCAACCATTCAACTAAATGATAGCTTCGCCGAACAGGAATTCAAGTTTATCTTCGCAACAAACAACAAAATTAATTTATTCACTGTAATTGATAACAAAGCATTACTTGATTTTAAAAATAAACATAAGATATTGAACACATATAACTTACAACAGAAATAAAAAATGCAGATCAAATAAAAACGGCCTTCATATTATTACGAATAGCCCGGTTATCCAGAGAGAGACTTGACGGCTTTGGCGGCAGTTGCGGCCGGACACAAGGTACACGGGCCGCCGACACAGCCGTCTTCGCAGGCCATTACTTCCAGAAAATTTGCCGGGAGTTTACCGGCGGCGTAAAGCTTCAACATTTTTATTGACTTTTGGTCCAGACCGTTGATTTGCGCCGCTTCCAGTGCTGGCGCATCAGGCATTTTCTCCAGCTCCGCTTTTACCGCCGCGGTCACGCCGCCGGATATCGCGAATTCCCGGGAGGTCTTACCGGGTATAACCGATAATTCAGCGCCGGAAATAGCGGTCACGTTGATATCTCGCGCCACCAGCCAGGCGCCAAGTTCCTCAAAAGTCAAAACGTAATCGACTTCCGAATTGTTTGCAGCCTCGTATTTTTTACTGACGCACGGGCTGATAAAGACCGTCAGCGCCTCAGGATACTTCTCTTTGACCATTGCAGCGGAAAACTTTAACGGACTCGGAGTGTGAGAAACGAACGGGGCTATTTCAGGACAATGTTTTTCCGCCGCCAAAACATACGCAGGACAACATGACGAGGTCAGCAACCGCCCGTTATTCCGCCTCATTTTGGCAAATTCCAGGGCTTCCGCCTCTATGGTCTTTTCTGCTCCGGCCGCAACTTCAAACATTTCTGAAAAACCCAGTGCTTTCAGCGCCGTGGCGAATTGCGGAAAACTGCCGGTAAACTGTCCGGCCATTGCCGGAGCGATCATGGCGATAACTTGTTTGCCTTTGTCTACAGCATTGACGATATCGAGCAATTGACTGCATTCGACGATAGCACCGAAAGGACAGGCGGTCATACATTTACCACAGAATATGCACTTGTCATAGTCAATCCGCCGGGAGCCGTCGTCACAACGCTTGATAGCGTCAACCGGACAGCTTTCCTCGCATGGAATCGGGATATAGGTAATGGCATGATACGGACACACCTTGAGACATTTACCGCAATCCACACAACGGGAGGCGTTGATATGGGCGCGACCATTAATCACTGCGACCGCGTCGCGGGGACAATTCAACGTACACGGTCTGGCCAGGCAACCGCGACAGGCGTCGGTAACTTCGTAATGACTTTTCAGACAATCACTGCAGGCAATATCGATCATACTTAAAATATCAGCAACCGGCTTTTCCCTGGCGATAGCTTCTGAAGCGTATTCATGCAGCGGAGTGGCTTCATCCTGTTCGTGTTCAGGCGAAAAGCCGAGGAGCGCCATTATCCGGTATTTCAGAATGGCTCGGTCTTTATAAATACAGCAACGGCTGTGCTCACTGTGTTTGGGGCGTATTTCCGCCGGCATCCGGTCAATCTGTTCGATAAGTTCGTTATTGTCGAGCAACTCGACGGCCCTGACCGTTATGAGTCTTTTCAGGCGGTCTTTTTCACTGAATACTTTCATGTGTCAACCTCCTTCCCGGACAGTTTATTCTCGATGATCTTCATTACTTTCTCAAGCGAAGCGTTATCGACCAACTCACCGTCGATCATGACAAACGGCGCTTTACCGTAGTTTCGTTTTCCGCAAACACCCAGACAAGGCGAAACTGCGATGGCCACCTGATCGCGAAACGGCGGCGGCAAAACCCGGTCCAATTCGAAAATTTCTCCGCCGCCCATGACGCAGCAGGTTGTTCCATGACAAATTTCCACAATTATTTTTTTCATCATTAACCTCGTCAAATATATTCAATGATTGTTTTCTTCAACATTTTCTCCTCCAGAATATTGCTTAAACGACGAATAATATGCCGTCGGACTTCAAGGTCGATCGGCAATGAAGGCGCGTGATGCGCCTCGTTGACCTTTGTCCCGACAAGAAAATGGACCTCGTCGCTTTCGGTCAGCAGTTCGCACAATTGCCGAACCGCCGGCGGCGGGCTGCCGCCGTTTTCAAGATATTTAACAGTTTCAGTCAAAGTCAATATTCCTTCCGTAACCAGATCCGCACCGGTCATCTCAGATGGCGCCGGCAGCCATTCGCCCGGCTGCGGCAGATGCGGCTGCAATTTCAAATCCAGTTCCCGGCTGATGATCGACGCGGTCGTGCCGCCGCTGATAATCTTCTTTCCTTCAAACTCCGAAAACCGCCGGGCAAATTCAGCGTCGTCGTCATTCCTGAACGGCGGACCGGTCAACAACAGCAATTTGCGCGGCACACGGAAATATATCACGCAACATGATGTATCGTCAACACATAAACGCTGAGAATTTTTAGAAACTGCTTTCAGGACAATACTTTGAGCGAGGTCACGCGCTGAGATGTCCGGCGTTTTTTTCAGAATTTCGGTAACAAATTCCAAACATCCCTCGCGCCGCCAGCCGAATTTATGCCCCGGCCGGCCCAGCCCGGCCTGCGTCACCCCGTCGCTGAAAAAAATCAGCCGGTCTTCGGGACTGGCCTGAAAATGCGAGATCAGCAATTTACGTTCAGGCCAGTTATGGGAAACCTGCGTCTGTTTCTCGTGCGGCACATCCACGCCGTTTCGCAAGTGAATGTAGGCTGGATTATCCATTTCGATGATCTTCGTTTCTCCATTCTTAAAGATATCCGCTACAGTGAACGTACTGTAACTGATCTTCCTGACGTCACAAACCGGCAAACAATCCATGATAATCTCAGCCGACTGGACGATGTCCATATTCTGTCTGACGAAGCGCAACGCCATAGTTGTTGTCATATTCGCCAGCAGATTGGCCTTGATCCCGCTGCCCAAACCATCGGACAGCACCGCGATATAACGGCTTTCCTCGTCAAGCCGCCGGACTTTAAAGTCGTCGCCGCAGACATCCTGGCCGGTTTTGATCAACTGGCTGCATTCAATTTCGATGTGTTGATTACTGATCATTCCCGTTTTCTCCATGATGCATAATCGTCGGATGGCCCTGATATTTTCTGGAAACTTCACGTAGCAGAATCTCGGTATCCGCCATGTGTTCGCCGAGACAGTTGGCAATGGTCTGAACCGTCATAATATTTTTCAGGATAATTTTTCTCGCGTGCTCCGCCACCTGTTCGCGCGAAATCTCCAGAGAGGTAATATCCTTGATGATTGCGCCAACGACCCGGTGGGGTTCGATATTGAAAATATAGATATCAAAAATACGTTCATCACAGACATAATTCTGGCGCTGTAAATCACTGCCGGTCTCAAGCACGGTTTTAAACAGGCTGTAGAACGGCACGATCTTTTTCAGGTTCGCTCCAGCCAGACAATCGCTGGCATCATATATTTTTTCAACATCAAACAGTTTGGAAAAATTGCGGTTTGCCTCCACTATTTTCAGATTGCGATCAAACACGACCACCCCGGCCGGAATATATTTGATAAGCGCATTGGCTTTTTTCTGGGCCAGTTTTCGCAGATAGGACACACACATGGCGGGTTCGGCCTTGTTTTCCAGAATCGCGGCCGCACACTGGCGGCAGGTACTGTAGCCGCAGGAACCGCAATTCAACTCGTCATTGCGGGAATATTTTCCGATATTGCGCAAAACCGCGGTTATCCTGCCGTCATCAACCGGCTCATGCACCACCGGCGGCATCTGCTGCGAAGTCTTACCTGATACTTCAATTTTCCGGTTAAGCGAAGTCTGTAAATTTCCCGCCCGGAGGGCTGCGATATCCGCCAGATGCCCCAACTGATCATCCTTGCGGCAGCCCGGACCGTTGATACAGCCGTTGTCGCAGGCCAAAGCTTCGATAAAAACTTTGCGTCCGGTTTCCGCTTTAGCCGAACCAAGAACTGAAGCCAGATTATTCAAACCGGCAAGCGTCAGATAGACCGTATCCGCATCAGAGGTCCGTTCCATGATCGTTGTCAGCATTCCGCCCTCGATCGGATAGAGGTTGCCCTCCGCCGCCGCTTCCGGGACAAAACCGCCGGCGGATTCCGGCAGTCCGGGTAAATCCAATCCCGCCTCTTTCAGCCAGTTTTCAAACTCGGTGAAAGTCAAAGCCGCGTCAAGTAATTCCGGAGTTCGCGCGGCCTCTTTTTTCTTGCCGATACAAGGACCGATAAAAACTACTTTGATATTATCCCCGTAGATCCGGTGCAGCATCCTGGCATGCACCTGAGCCGGAGAGAGCAGATCGAGAACCCGGCAATTGGGATTGTTCAAATATTTTTCGATGAACTCGACCGCCACCGGACACGCGGAAGAAATGTAAATACCGTTTTCCGCCTCATGCAGCAACCGTCCGGTCATCGAACTTACCTGTTGAGCGCCGAGTGCCGTTTCACTGACCCCGGCAAAGCCGAGTTTGATGAGAGCGGTGATCAGTCTGCGACCGTTTTTCGCGCCGAAATGAGCATTCCACGACGGGGCCAGTGATACGTATACCGGCTCGTTTCCGCGCAACAGCGTCCTGACCTTTCCGGTGTCGTCGCGAATACTTTTCGCTCCGGCAGGACAGATATTAACGCAGACGCCACAGGCAATGCAGGCGTCGGAAATGATACTGGCGCTGCCGTCCGTCACCCGGATTGATTTCGGGACACAATGGCGGACACACTTATAGCAGTCATGACATTCGGTCTTCCTGGTATATACCGGTGAATTGCGGTCCATAGCTCATTCTCCTTTCAACCTAGAAAAAGCAGTTGATTTTTTCAGGCTCAAAGCTTCTTCAAGCAGCCGAATTGCGCTTTCGGTATTTTCCACCTTGCACTCTTTGCCGTTGACAAAAATAACCGGCCCCTTGCCGCACAAGGAACGGCAGAGGCAGCATTGCAGATTAATATCCACTTCATCCTTCAGGTTGTGTTTCTCAAGATATCCGAGGACAGCTTCCAGATTGGCCTCGTTCCCGCGGACGAAACAGCTGCTACCCATGCAAAAGGTCAATTCCGGCAACTCGTTTCCCGTTTTCTCAGACATTTCAATGCTCCTGTTTTATTAAAACGACTAACGTCTAATTGATGAAAAAACATTAATTTACTATTATAATAACTCCTCGCATCAACCATTGCAATAGTAAGAATATAAAAATATTAATAATTTTATATTAATATTATTTGATTTATTCAAAATCAGGGTGTATAATACTGTCAACAGGCAGAAAAAGCTGTTAAGACTCGCAACAACGAGTTGAATGAAAAAAGAAACAAACGGCGGAAACTGACGGCAACGGAAAAGGACGTTGCACAGAAGAAGCAATGGCAATGAAATAGCCGGACCGGGTTGGTGTCTGGTGGAAAAGGTTGATTAAAAATTGCCGTCAGTTGAAGCCGGTTCGCAAACGCTTTTGCGCAGTTGCCCGAAAGCGAATTCTTGTTTAACCGTAACAGGAGAGAAAAAATGAAAAAAGAAAATGACAATGAAGCGACAAACGATATAGCACGCCTTGACGAGATAATCGTAAAGGCCAGGAAAGCCCAGAAAGAATATGCCACTTTCTCACAGGAACAGGTCGACGCGGTTTTTCGTTCGGTCGCCCTGGCCGCAAATAACGCCCGTATCGCCCTGGCGAAAATGGCGGTTGAAGAAACCGGCATGGGAGTGGTAGAGGACAAGGTTATCAAAAACCATTTCGCGTCTGAATATATTTACAATAAGTATAAAGACACCAAGACATGCGGCGAAATTGAACGCGACGAAGCGTTCGGGATCGTCAAAGTGGCGGAACCGGTCGGTCTCATCGCCGGGATCATTCCCACAACGAACCCGACCTCGACAACGATCTTCAAGTCTCTGCTGGCGTTGAAAACGCGTAACGGAATCATCTTTTCTCCCCATCCCCGGGCAAAAAAATGTACCGTGGCGGCGGCCAAACTGGTACTTGACGCAGCGGTCGCAGCCGGCGTACCGAAAAACCTGATCGCCTGGATCGAAACCCCGAGCATCGAACTGTCTCGTTACCTGATGACTCATAAGGACATCAGCCTGATCCTGGCCACCGGCGGACCCGGAATGGTCAAATCCGCTTACTCTTCCGGTCAACCCGCCCTCGGGGTCGGCGCCGGAAACACCCCGGCGGTTATGGACGAAACCTGCGATGTTGAAATGGCAGTCAACTCTGTATTGCTGAGTAAAACGTTCGACAACGGCATGATCTGCGCCTCCGAACAGTCTGTTGTCGTCTGCGAAGACGTCTATGATAAAGTCAAAGACGAGTTCAATAAACGCGGCGCCTATCTGTTGAACAAAACGGAAAAAAAGAAAGTGGAAAAAGTTCTGCTCAAAGACGGGCATCTCAATGCCGCAATCGTCGGACAGCCGGCGTATAAAATCGCGGCAATGGCCGGAGTGGAAGTTCCTGAAGAAGCCAAAGTGCTGATCGGTGAAACTGAAGGCGTCGGGGCCGAATATCCGTTCGCCTACGAAAAACTTTCTCCGGTGCTGGCGATGTACAAGGCCAAAGATTTCAATACCGCGGTTGCGCTGGCCGAATCACTGGTTGAATTCGGCGGCATGGGCCATACCAGCGTACTGTACACCAATCCGGCCAATACAGACAGGATCGCGCATTTCGGCGAAGTCATGAAAGCCGGCCGGACCCTGATCAACATGCCGGCCAGCCAGGGCGCTATCGGCGATTTATACAACTTCAAACTTGATCCGTCTTTGACGCTCGGATGCGGCACCTGGGGCGGTAACTCGATCAGCCAGAACGTCGGCCCCCAGCATCTGCTGAACGTAAAAACCGTGGCCCAGAGGAGAGAAAATATGTTGTGGTTCAGAGTCCCGCCTAAAGTCTATTTCAAACCCGGCAGCCTGAAAGTCGCGCTTGGCGATCTCAAGGATAAAAAACGTGCCTTTATCGTCACCGACCGTTTCCTCCATAATAACGGTCTGCTGGAAGCGCCGCTCGAGGTATTGGAAGGACTCGGGATCAAGACCGAGATTTTCGCGGATGTCGAACCCGACCCGACCCTGGCCACCGCTTATCGCGGCGTCGAACGCATGAACGCGTTCCTGCCGGACCTGATAATCGCCATCGGCGGCGGTTCTCCGATGGACGCGGCCAAGATCATGTGGCTGATGTACGAACATCCGGAAGTCAAATTCCACGATCTGGCAATGCGTTTCATGGATATCCGCAAGCGGGTGTTCCAGTTCCCGAAACTGGGTGAAAAAGCGGTCATGGTTGCGATTCCGACGACCTCAGGGACCGGTTCCGAAGTCACGCCGTTCGCGGTCATTACCGATGAAAAGACCGGGAACAAATATCCTCTAGCGGATTACGAGCTGACTCCGAACATGGCAATCGTCGATACTGACCTGGTCATGACAATGCCGCCCAAGCTGACCGCGTACAGCGGACTCGACGCCTTGACGCACGCGCTTGAGGCCCGGGTATCCATCTGCGCCTCTGAATACAGTAACGCGATGGCGATGGAAGCGATCCGGCTGATCTTCAAGTATCTGCCTCGTTCCTACAAAGGCGGGGCAGCAGATCCGCTGGCGAAGGAAAAAATCCATCACGCCGCGACGATCGCCGGAATGGCTTTCGCCAATGCGTTCCTGGGAATCTGTCACTCCATGGCGCATAAGCTCGGGGCGGCGTTCCATGTCCCGCACGGTCTGGCCAATGCCTTGCTGATCTCTCACGTGATCAGGTTCAACGCGACCAACAAGCCGACCAAGCAGGGAGCGTTCCCGCAGTACAAATGTCCGGACGCGATTGAAAGGTACGCCAGAATCGCCGAATTTCTCGGCCTCGGCGGCAAGAACGACGAGGAAAAAGTAGATAACCTGGTTAAAGCGGTTGAAGCCTTGAAAACCGAACTCGGGGTTCCAGCCACCATCAAGGACGCCGGGGTCAATGAAGCCGAATTTCTTGCCAAGGTCGATGAGTTGTCCGAACAGGCGTTTGACGACCAGTGCACCGGCGCGAATCCGCGTTATCCGCTGATCATCGAGATCAAGGAACTCTATATGCGGGCGTTCTACGGAGCCTGATGAAAGGTCAAAATCATTTCGACCAATTAAGAATACAACAAGGCGGTTGCCTGGCAGCAGGCAATCCTGAATAAAATTAACTCTTACTCCTGACAGCCGGGCGCTTTGCAATTTTATACGCCCGGCTGTCTCTTTTTTTTGCAGTTTTGTTTGGCGTTATTTGCAAAAAGTCCTTCCACCATCAACATAAATTGACTGAGCTGTAATATAAGAGGACTTATCGGAAAATAAAAATAAAGCCGCATTTGCAATATCCTCCGGTTGTCCGAGTCGCCCCAGCGGCACACCGCCGGCCGCTTCATTGCGTTCAACCTCATCAGGATAGCGCTGTCTCAATAAATCGGTTTCAATAAGAGACGGATGCAGTATATTGCACCTGATACCTGCAGGGGCAAATTCCTTAGTAACAGCACGGCTCAACCCTTCAAGCCCGGCTTTCGCGGAAACGTAATCAGCCCTGCCGCCACCGCCGGCAACAATTGCGGCGGAACCGACCAGAACAATTGATCCGCCACCACCGGCAATCATGGATTCGATAACTGAACGCACCGAAATAAAAGCTCCGTTCAGGTTGATATCAACCACTTTCCGCCACTTAGCGGCATCGAGATCAAGCATGGATAAGGGACTAGTGAATCCGGCGCAATGAGCCAGGAAATCAACCTTTCCCCATTTATCTTTGATTTTAATTATTAAATTTCCGGTTGCTGTTTCATCAGTACAATCAACCTTTTCGTAAAATGCCTCAACTCCATTTTCCGCTGTCTCAAGCAGGAGTTTTTCTGATGCCGAAATATCAGCGTCAACATCAAGACAGGTCCAGACGACATTACTGCCACACCGCGCCGCGGCTTTGACAACTGCGGCACCAATACCGCGAGCGCCGCCGATAACTACGGTTGTTTTGCCTTTAATATCTTCAAACATCATTATTTCCTCAAAGTTTCTTTAAGCGATTTGTCTAATTTTTCCAGAATCTCATCACATTCCGCCTTATTGACAATCAATGGCGGTTTTACTTTCAGGACATTCTTGCGCACTCCACCCAAACCGAAGATAATCCCGTTATTGAAACCCGCATTACGGATTGCGACAGCGTCCTCTTCAGCCGCCTCTTTGGTTTCCGGACTTTTGACAAACTCGACCCCGATGTGCAATCCGGCCTGGCGGACATCTCCTATTTCAGGGTATTCAGTCATCATTGCCTTGATGGCATCACCGAGGTATTTTCCCGCTATCCGGCAGTTTTCGAGCACTCCATCCTCGAACATCGCCAATTGCTTGGCAGCGGTAACCATTGACAAAGTCGGATTGGCGAAAGTATGCAATTCCTCTGTGTCCGGAGCAAACCCCTCAAGCTTGTCGTCAATAATAATTCCTGCCAGCGGCAACCCGGCGCCAAGCCCTTTGCCTAGAACAATTACATCCGGCTTCACACCGAAATAATGCGCGGCAAAGGTTTCTCCGATCCTTCCAAAGGTTTGAATCTCATCAAAAATCAACAAGGTATCGAATTCATCACAAAGTTTACGCAGCCCCTGCAAATATTTTTTGGGCAGTATGAGTTGCCCGGCACTGGCCTGAATTGGCTCAACAATCACCCCGGCAGGTTTGCCGGCAATACCACGCTGGAAAGTTTCACGCGCCATAGTCAAACACATATCAGCATAAGTTTCCGCGTCCACCCCGAAAGGATTGGTATACGTTGTCGGGTTGGGAATACGGATAAAACTTCTGGACAGCGGAAGAAAACGGCTGCCGCCCATGAATCTGCCATTGGCTTTGGTTGATATCCAGGAAGCCCCGATCGATCCCAATGTTGTCCCGTGGTAACTGTCTTGAAGGCAGACAAAGTCTCTTGATGGTTGGACATTTTTAAAGGCGATTTTCATTGCAGCTTCAATCGCCGGGCCGCCACCGACCGTGAATGACACTCGATTCAAACCGTCCGGCGCTGCGGCTGCGAGTTTATTTGCCAAATAGGCGCGCGGCTTATTGTCAAACCCCTGATGAATGTGAGTCATATTTTCAATGTGTTCACGTATGACCTGATTTATTTCATCGTTCGCATACCCCAAATAAAGCGCCCAACTTTGTGAAGTACAGTCAACATAATCATTCCCCTGGTCGTCCCAGACACGAACCCCCTTACCTTTTGTCAACACTGGCCCGCCGCGGGTTCCGCCTCCCAGCATAACATTGCAACCGCATTGCTCCATCTGCTCCGGGCTCAGATCGTAAATTTCCTGTAAAACTTTATCCATTATTCATATTCCTTAATAAGTTAATATTTTTGACGAGAAAAATTCTATTACTGCTATTGTAAAAATAAAGCTCCTTTCCACTGAAATCTGAACCCTGTTCAAACAACTGATATAGTTTTCCTTGACGATCAACTCATTGGAGTTTCACCTCAGCTCAACACTACCGCCACCATCAGCCGAAAACTGTCTGTTTTCAGGCTTTACTAATCCGCGGCTTTAACAATAAGACCATAATTGACTCACTCATGCAAATATAATACAAAAAATGATTGAATCAATCATTTTTCAATAAAAAAGAGAAATTTTATTGAAAAAATAATAATATAATGTATAATTATGATCAAAATATCAACAAACAAATGAATATATATGTCAAACAATCTCAGGCTAGCAATAGATTTAGGAGCCGGAAGCGGTCGAATTATCGCCGGACGTTTTTTTAAAAATAATCTTTATATGACCGAGCTTCATCGCTTCAGGCATGATATTGTCATTAGTAACAATCAGAAATGCTGGGACTGGAAGCAAATTACCGGAGAAATCAACTACGGTCTGTGCAAGGCTTGTGAGTTTGCCGGGAATCAAACAATTGCATCGGTAAGTTGTGACAGCTGGGCCCAGGATTTTGGGTTGCTTGATTCCGAAGGGAACTTATTTTACGGCCCGGTCTCTTACCGCGATGAACGTACAACAGGCATGCCGGAAAGCTTCTCTGACATAATCAGTATCGAAGAGCTATTTTACAAAAACGGCTCGGTAATCTCTCCAGTCACCACACTTTGCCAGCTCAAAGCTATGCGAGAAAGAGAACCTGAAGTACTGGAGAAAGCCGACAAACTGCTGCATATCGCCGATCTGGTGCATTATCAGTTATGCGGTGCCGCAAATACAGGCTGGACAATGGCAACAGCTTCTCAGATGTGGAATATCCAACAGAGAAAATGGGATGAAGAACTGCTGAAAAGTCTGCATATTCCGGTTCATTTTTTGGGTAAGGTCTCATTCACTCCGATGGTCATCGGCAAAATAACTCCGGAAAACGCACCGCATCCAAAACTGGCGGGGGTTCCGGTAATATCCGGAGCGGGGCACGATACAGCGGCGGCATCGGCGTTGATGATGCCCTTTAAAACCGGCAGCCTGATGGTCAGTCTTGGAACCTGGGCAATGGTCTGCTGCGTCACTGATAAAGGAATTGATGGAGTGAAATACAACAACGGCCTGGGGTATACAGGGCTGCCCTATGGCCATTGGGGTGTATTCAAAAGCGGAACAGGACTGTGGCCTTTACAGCAATGCCGTAAAGAATGGCAAAACCTATCATGGGGGGAAATCGAACAGCAGACAAATAAATCAAAGATGGAAACATTGATCGACTTGACAGATAAAAGGCTGTTTTCTCCTGAAAACATGACCGGAGCCATTGCGGATTTATGCAACCACAAACCTGAAACAATCGGTGATTTCAGCAGGGTTATCCTTCGCAGCCTGAGCAAGCATATTACTGAATGTATTGAAAGCTTGTCCCTAAATACCGGCTGCAAATTTAAATCGCTAAACGTTGTCGGCGGCGGCGTCAGGGATAACTTTCTTTGCGAGACATTGGCGCAGATGTGCAGATTACCTGTAAAAAAGGGCAGCCCCGAAGCTTCAGCGGCAGGAAACTTGCTATTGCAGTCGCTGACTTCCGGTGATATAATAGATGTTAACACAATAAACATTATGGAGACCTCCTGATGCCTTTGCAGGCACTTCAACAATTAAGAAGAAATTATCATAATATCAAACAGGCATTGCCGTGGTTTGATGCCGCGATCCATAAAAAAGACAAGGCGGATTTTCCGGCATATGCAGCGGATCTACCTGGAAACGTTGAAATTGCACATTTCGGCAGTTATAAAGAAATGAAAATTATTCTGCACACGGAAATGGATTTTACAGAGATAGAAAGACTTGCCTTCGAAAATCCCGAACAGAATATCATTATTGAGTCTGGCGACCGTAAATTAATCTATCATTATGATAAAATCCTGCACGCATTGCAGAATTTTCCCAATATTTATCTGTGCTCCTATAACTTCTGTAACTGGCTCGGCCATGAGCAGTTGGTGGAACTCAAGCTGGGAAACCGTCTATTGTACGGTTCTCATTCCCCGAAATACTCGAATGACGCAGCAATGGGACCGATAATCATGGGGGACTTCCCCTGGAAAGTCAAATGCGATATTGCCGGCAATAACCTCCGCCGCCTAATGGGACATGAAGAAATAGAAGTACCAGAAGTTGCGTTGGATATTCCGGCGCCGTTTCTTATTGACGCTCACGCCCATAACCAGCAATCGGGGCGGGAGCAAGTGAACGGCTTCCCGACTCCGGATATGGATTTTGAGCTTACCGACTGGCTCGAATTTATGAAAAAATACGCATGTGAAAAAATTTTCCTGGTCCCCTCCGAAGCACTGTTTTTTGACAGGAGTGCGGAGTTGCTGACGCAAGGATTGCGAAGGCTGGCGCCTGAACGCTTCTTTTATTTTGCGTTGTTTAATCCTAATTTGATCAGTGATGAATATTTATTGCGACTTAAACGCACCCTGGAAAAACCCGGTTGCATAGGCATAAAAATACATCCCTCAATTCACAAAATCAAAGCCGACGATGATAAATACGAAATAATTTTCCAACTGGCGGAAGAGCTCAAGAAACCGTTGATGACCCACAGTTGGGATATCTCGGATTATAATCCTGTTCAGTATATGTCCCACCCCGACCGTTTCCGCAGGTATCTAAAATTATACCGCAAAACCCCCTTTATTCTGGCACATGCGGGTGGACGGCCGGGAGCGTTTGACGCGACGGTGCAGATTTGCAAAGACTTTCCGAATGCTTATGTGGATTTTGCCGGGGATTATTACCATAACGGAGTTATCGAAGCGTTTGCCGATAAGATCGGTCCGGACAAAATTTTATTCGGCAGTGACGTCAATTGGTTTGACCCGCGCTGCAACCTGGGAATGTTCCTGGGAGCGAGCCTGCCGGATGAAGATATCCTGAAAATATTGAGAACAAACGCTGAAAAAATATATTTGAGTAAATCGTAACGGGAAAAAACTGAGCATTCCAAAATACCGGAACGGTCTTGCCGGACTTTAAATGAGCGTGTCAGAACATGTAAATAAAATGCCTGACAATCCGGTCAAGAGGTTCAATATGGCAAGACAAAGTAAAGATCGTTCAAATCAACGGTTGATGAGATACTATTGTTTTTTTTGTATTATGTCATAACGTCAGTCCGCAATGATCAACTTGTAATGACTTTGTTCCAATTCTTCTTTCACCGCGGCATCGATTCCGCCATCTGTAATAAAATAATCAATTTCGTCTGCTCCGAGGACTTGGAAGCAGCCGTGAGAACCTATTTTTGCGTGATCGGCCAAAAGCACTTTGACATCGGCGACTGAAGCAATCGCGCGAGCGACATCGGCGCTCTGTTCATCAAGTGAATAAGCACCGCGGCCCGGCAACATGCTGTCCGCACCAAGGAATGCGATGTCGGCATGAAGTCTACCGAAGGATTCAATTGTCGGCGCACCGACAAAATCGAGGTTCTGAAGTCTGAACTTGCCGCCAGTGCAGAATATAGAGATATTTTCAACCGCCCCGAGTTCTTCAAATACCGCCAGGGCGCTGGTAATAATATTAAGCGGCGCCTTATCTTGTAAAGCCGCCGCCAGACGCCACGCGGTAGTTCCGCTGTCAATCGCCACAACCATTCCCGGTTTAACCAAATCCGCGGCCCGGCGGGCAATCTGTTCTTTCTCCTTGCGCATTATTTCACGTTTTTGTTCAAAGGTGCTTGCGACAAGCGAAGGGGCGGAAATCACTCTGGCTCCGCCGAAAGTGCGGACTATGTGGCCGCTTTCTTCAAGTGCTATCAGGTCTCGCCGGATAGTTGCTTCCGACGCATCGAGACCTTTTGTCATCGCTTCAATATGTAATTCGCCTTCCTGTTCGAGGAGCTTTATCAAATCTATTTGTCGCTGGTTCATTATATAAATCCTTATTTGATATGTTAAAATTAATAATAATTCACTACAATGATTATTTCAATCATATTTTCAATAAAAAAACGATTTTTTATTGAAAAAAATACTTTTTAATGTATAATTACAATCAAACTTCAATCAAAAAGGATGATAATGAAAGCGCTAGACAGAATAAAAGCAGCAGCACGTTTGACTGAATATGACAGACCGCCTTTCGACTTCTTTGAAGAAGCCGGTTATTTGTTTACTGACGGCAGGTACGCACCTTCACGCAGGTTATCTATGACCTGGGAAGAACAGGTTGATGCCAGAATTGAATTTCAAAGACGTTTCAATACAGATCTTATTTTTGATGTTCCGGTATTAATACCGACCCAAATCCCGCACAAAGTCGCTTTGTTTCATCAGGGAGTGGAACTGGAAGCGCCAACAAAACTTTACAGTTCCGTTTCGGCGATGGCATGGAATGCCATGCCGCCGAAAGTAAAAGGCAGCGGTTTATTAAGCAGTGACGCTAAAGGCATGGTTATCAAGAAGATTTCATGGGAAAACGGCTTAAACTCGGAAGAGGCGCTTGATCTGGATACCGGCACGTCCGATGTAACCAAACCGGCATTTTCACAGGCAGAGGACATCCTCACGCACCTTGAATGCCTGAAAGGGGATTTGTCAAAGGCTGATTATTCCTGGCTCCACCGAATCAGAAAGTCGGTCGGTGAAGATATCGCGTTATCAGGTACAACGACCGATCCGGTTTCCGCTGTCGGCTGGTATCTTGGACTTGAATCTTTCATGTATTTAATTTTTGACAAACCTGAATTATTAAAAAAAATATGTGACAAGTTTGCTGACATCTGCCTTGAGACGAGCGTAGCCATGGTAAATAATGGAATGGATTTGATTCGTCTGGGAGCGGCGACAGCATGTCTTTTATCTCCAGAGATGTTTCTCGAGTTCTGCGCGCCTTACCAGCGACGGATTTGCAAGGCAGTCCGTAAAGCAGGCGGTATGACCCATCTGCATATGTGCGGCAATGTGAAAAACTTACTGAAACCCATATTAAGTTCGGAAGCGGATATACTGGAAACCATTACACCTCCCCCGCTGGGCGATACAACCATTCAGGAAGCAAAAACAACCCTCGGCAGTCAGATATGCCTGAAAGGGAATTTGAGTCCGACCGGCGCTTTAAGGAATGGTCCCCCGGCTGAAGCCTTGAAGGCGGCAAAAAACTGTTTACAAGCTGGCATGCCGGGCGGAGGTTATATTTTTTCTGTAGCTGATAATCTGGCTCCGGGAACCCCGGAAGAGAATATTGATGCTATTGCAAAATATATCACTTCATTGGCAAACCATTGATAATGCAGGCATTCTATATATTCAAATTCTATTTATATGCCGATAGAACTTCAGCGAACCGGTGTAATCCCCCCGGTCCCGGCGAATTGGCGATTGCCGGCCAAAATCCTTGCCGTATTTTCGGCGGCAAGTAATAATATATCCGCTTATAGGTTCAAAATGTCGCAGTTGGAATATCAGGGCATCCTTTTCAAAAATGACGAAACCGCCAATACACAGACCATGAGCCGGCATAATTGAGTATTTCGGGAATCTCCAGACATTGGTTCCCTTTATTATTACAGGTATTTCTTTAACCAACTAATGCGGCGTTCCACCATATCAGACATCCGGCTGTAATCAGAAATGCCATGACCTTCATTCTGGTAACGAATAAATTCAATTGGAATGTTATTGCGTTTCAACAGCCCATAAAACATTTCTGTTTGACTGATGGGGCAGGCTTTGTCTTGTTCACCACACCATAGTAATGTCGGGGTATTTACTTGTGAAGCATAACTGAAAGCTGATTCTTTCCGATAAAAATCCGGAAATTCAGATGGAGAGCCTCCAAGTATCTGGTCACACACATTCTGCCAGAAAGCTCCCCTGTAAAAAGAGCTTAAATCATAGAGGCCGCAACCGAGAACCGCAGCTTTATAGATGTTTGAAATACCGATTGCAGTTCCACTGATCATAGCGCCGCCGCTGTCGCCGGCGATTCCAATCCTTGCCGGATCAACGAGATTCCGGGCAATCAGCATTTCGGCTCCGGTCGTCCCGTCATCGGCAGGTCCGGTTGTCCAGCGACCAAACAAAGATTCCATAAACTCCTGCCCGTAACCGCTGCTTCCGCGATAATTCACTCTCAATGATGAGATTCCATGCATTGCGTGGAATTGCGGGAAATGCATATAAGCACAAGTATAAGCATTGGGAGTGCCGCCGTGATGCTCCACCAGCAGCGGCGGTAAGCTCTTATCCGTTTTTGCTTTAGTCAAAACCCCTTCGATTGTTCGGCCTTCAGAATTTTTCCATTGAACTATTTCAGATGGAAACATGTCAAAATTATTAATATGCTGATTAAACGAACTCAATTGCCGATAATTTGAACCATCTAATTCTATGCTGAAGAGTTCCGACGGCGAATCAAAGTTAGATGATATAAACGCTATATGAGAACTATTTAGGTTGGTGTCGAAAGATTTTATTCCAGAATCTGTTATTATTCTGCGCAATGTTTTTGTTTCAGGCGAAATTTCCAATAAATCAATGAAGAAACCTTGATGCAGTAAAAATAAAATATTATGATTATCCCGCCAGCGTAAATCAAGAACCCGGCGGTCGAATTTGGATGTAAGGATGTGTTCCCGGCCGTCCGCCGGTGAAATAACCGCCAGATAATCATCGGCGAAAGTTGAAGGAGAGCGGCGCACAAAAGCAATTCTTTTCCCATCTGGAGACCAATGCGGCCTGGCACAGCGAACGGCGCCTCCGAGTATTGTTTTTTCATCTGTTCCGTCAACATTGATTGTTTTCAATGCGGCACGAGCCGGCTGCTTCCAGGATTCCGTCTCCAACTCAGTAAAGGCAATTTTATTACCATCCGGTGACACGGATATATTTTTTTTAACTCCGGGCGAAAACGTAATTTGCCTGATTTTGCCGGAACGAACATCAACCGCAAATACCTGAACCGGGATTTGTGTATCTTCAAGCACAATCCCTTTTGTCCTGAGCCGTTGATCCTCTAAACCGGGTGACGCAGCGGTAAAAAAAATTTTTGTTCCATCCGGAGCGGCGGTCATTTCCAATGGAGATTCCGACTCTGGAATTAATTTAATTTTACGTTCCATACCGGGATTGTAAAAGTAAGCGCCTTTATTTCTAATAATTACTAAAGGATATTCATTGTTTAATGCGCAAAAAGACGAAACATTATCGGTATCCTTAAGTGCTTCAGGCGGGTATTTTCCTTCGAGACTGACTAAATATAGCTGGTCAATATTATTTTCCGGCTCCAGGCTCTTTCGAGACACCTGGCATATTGCACTTCCGCCGTCAGGAAGCATGACAACACGTTCCAAGTTTTTTGGCTGCATCGCATGGAACAAGTGCATATCTGTTACTCCGGCACTTTCACTGTTTTCATGGACAGGGCACATATCAATAATTCTCTTTTTTATTGCAGACTTAGTGCCTGCGGCTTTATTTTGCTTTTCCCGCGGCAGTGCAGCGGTCCCGGCAGTTTCAGGCTTTAAGTCTGCAACTAATGTTTATTATTAACCCACATCAGAGAAAACACCGGAAGAGCCGTTATTCCGGTTAGTAAAACAACTCACTGTCTTAGCGCAGATCACAGGTTCAATCCATTCCATACTTTAACTATAGCCTGTTCAATATCCGCTATATCCTGTTCTGAAAATGACGGAACCAGAGGCACGCAAATCATTGTTTCCACACAAGAGTTGGTATTCGGACATTGTTCGCTTCTGTACTCCAGCTTCTCTCCCGCAAATCCGGGACCGAACGGCGGCAGCATTGGATGAACCATCTGTTTATTCTTTACGACATCACTTTCGAGGATATTGCGACATCCGGACGTGGGCCCTACCGGGATTCCTTCAGCTTTCAAAGCGGCTTCAAATTGTTCAGCCCTTTCTTTTGTTTCCAGATTCATATAAAACGCAATTCCCGCGTCTCCTTCAGGATCACCTGACTCACGAAATCTCATATTCCGGCAGCTTTTCGACAGGTTGTCCTTAAGGCGTCTGAAATATTTACGGGTAATATCCAGAATATCACTGTCCAGTTTACGAATCTGCGCCAATGCAACTGCTCCGGTAAATTCATTCATTCTAAATTGACAGCCGATCAGGTCGTTGTCAAGCTCTTTCCCGCCCAATCTTTCAAGGAATTTCGGGCGCACCAGGCCCAGGTCATGAAATCTGACAGCACGTTCGTAAACGACAGGGTCTTTTGTCAACATCAACCCGCCATCCCCGGTTGAAATTATTTTATTCTGCTGCATACTAAAACAACTGACGTCTCCAAATGAACCGACTTTACGGCCCTTATACTTTGCCCCCAATGCCTGAGCACAATCTTCTATTACCTTGACGCCGCGTCTGGCGGCAATTGACATAATTTTATCCATGTCGGCGGCGGCTCCCTGGAAATGAACCACTATCACCGCTTTCGTACGTGAAGTTATTTTTTTCTCAAAATCGTCCGGGTCCAAATTTAAGGACTGGTCAATATCCGCAAAAACCGGGACCGCTCCAAGCAGTGCGGGAGCCAGGAAGTCAGTGTACCAACAAAAACTCGGAATGATTACCTCATCTCCGGGACCGATTCCCAAACCTGCGATAGCACAGTAATATGAACCGCTGCCGGTTGCCGTCGCCAACGCATACGGCATATTGAAATAGCTTCCCGCTTCCTGCTCAAAGTCGTCAACCATATGAGGTTCTCCATCTCCATAGGCCCTGAAAGGAAGCTTGTTTTCCACTACTTCACGCAGCAGCTCAAGCTCTTCCCTGCCGTATACGCTGGTTCCCAGGTATGGCTGAGGATAAGGAGTTGTTCTCACAGGATTGCCGCCGTTAACGGCCAGTTGTTCATTTGACATGATCATTACCTCTTTTTAATTGATTTTTATAAACTTAAGTGAGCTAAAACACAGTTTCTGTGTTTACAATAAAGCGGGACATATTTAAAAACAATAAATAAAGAAGTCAAAATTTTGTAAATGACAGCGAATTTTTTGTATTTTTCAGCAAAGACTGGTCAGTAGCGTCTGGAACTGCATAACATTTATCAAGATTCCGGTTTGCTATTTATTAAGGAGGAATTATTTTACTAATCATGGAAAAAAAGATTGTAGAACAACGAATTGTAACCGAAATAATCAAACGCATCAGGCAAAATATTTACAAGCCTGACGCTATTATTCCTACACAGCTTGAATTTGCAAGGGAGTTTCATACCAGTCCAACAACGATCTCGAGAGCTTTAAGCAAGATATATGAGAGGGGGCTGCTGGAACCAAAACGCGGACAGGGAACCCGGGTTATTCCTGCGGACGAACGTTCACAGCAGGGAATTGTCGGGATTGTCGCACAGGACCCGGCCTGGCTGTCGACTCGTGAAGCCGACCTTATTTTACAAGGTGTTAATGACACTTTCAGAAGCAGAAGCCAGCATGCCAGAATTGTTTTTAAGAATGAACTTGAAAAAATATTCCTTGAAAAACAGGACTTATGGCTTAAATTCAGTGGCCTGATCTTTATGGAATCTCTGGGTACTGAAAAATATATTGAAAAGATCAAACTCCTGCAATTCCCTTATGTTGTGGCAAACCTTGAAAAGCCGATGGATGCTGTTTGCACTTATATCGACCATAAAAAAACCACTAAAACATCAGTGTTGATGCTGGCTGCGATGGGACATGAAAAAATTGCCTTAATTGCTAAGGATTTTAATCAAAATTTCTATATGGATGCTTACGAAGGTTACAAAAACGGTTTAAAAGAAGCCGGATTACCTTTTGATGAAAAACTGGTCATTATTGCCGAAGAAAAGGATTTTGGTGCTTACGAAGCGGTAAATGATTTTTTAAAATCAAATGCTCTGCCAAATGCGTTCGTTGCCTGCAGGGACTATCTGGCGCACGGAGCCTGCACTGCGCTCAGGGAGCGTGGAATTATGATTGGCCGTGATGTTTCTATTATTGGCTTCGACAACCTGACCTGGCCGGATAATCACACATATTTGACTACATTCAATGAACCTGTGCATGAACTCGGAGCGGAGGCGGCTGAAATGCTTCTTGAAATAATGGATTCAGGAAATTTAAACTTAATCAAAAAGGAAATCGAGGCACCGTTGATTCTGCGAAGGAGCGCAGGCTTGAATTTGGAATCATCTCGTAATTTGTCAGGAGACATCCTTAAATTCTATGTTACGCATGATATTTGAAGTTTTGCAGTCTTCAATTACCCAACGTAAGCCTGGTGTTCAGTTTCAAGTGATATTTAATTTAAGCCACCGGAATTTTTCGGCGGCTTCAAAATAAAATAACCGGACTTGGGATCAAATTCATTCATGCAGCCGGGCTCTAGCATAATATATACAATAATCTAACATAATTGTAATCGTTGAAAACGCCAGGAATAAATTAATCTATTCAAATTTGCAAACATGTTACTTTGAACATAAAATGCAGAATTATATATTCTTTCAGTTTTTTCATTCAATCAAAAAATTATTACTGAAGTTGCAGCATAATCAAGAGCTGAAAAAGAGAAAAAATGATATCTTCCAAAAATATACAAAAAAACAGCTATCATATACAAAAGTTACTTTTTTTTTCTGTTGTTTTTACTTTGCAAACCATATATAATAGTTTTAAAGCAATCCCAAAACATATTTTTCAAAAATAAAAGGAACAGAAAAATGAAAAAATTTAAAAAGGATTTCACACTTATCGAACTCCTCGTTGTAATAGCGATCATAGCAATTCTCGCCTCAATGTTATTGCCGGCTCTGGGTAAAGCAAGAGCAACTGCCAAAAAAGCCGCATGCCAGAGTAATTTGAAGCAGTTTGGAACTACTGTTTCATTATACACAGGCGACTACAATGGAATGCTGATGGGGTCCGAATATTGGTATAATATCAAGAAAGACGGTTTTCTAGGATACTATTTCGAATATTCATTCATGACAAACGCGCTCGACGACTCCCAATGGAAAAAAGCCAAGGCATGGAGATGTCCGGCGGCCGCAAAAGGCAGCCGCAAGCACGAAACAACAAGTAATATTATTTCAAATTACGGTGTGAATACTTCTCTCTCAAACGCCGGATACTCCAAAGTCGGTGGAGGAAGTCGCCCAAGCAAAATATCCCAGGGGAATATCATAAAGCACTGGTGCCGTATCGGAGTTTTTGCCGATAGCAGTGATTTCAATCCTAAAACATATAAAATACAGGAAAACAATGGCGGCAGCGGAATCCCCACCATGGATATGCCACACAACACGGGTACTAATATTGTTTTTCTGGACGGTCATGTGGAATGGCGCAAATATTATGGAATTACTGATCCGAATGTTTATTGGAGCCATGACTATACGGAAGGAACTCAGACTGGCTATGGAAGCGCCAGCGGTTGGCCGTTCAATGATAAAAACCCAATGTAATGGTTGGATTAATCCTGCCTGTCTTATATATCATGCCGTCGTGGCATCAATCGGGGTTACTGATGATACAATGTTTCCGGCAAGCGCTTACTGTTCAAACTCATTCAGAGACTTATGCAGGTCAAAGACGACAAGGTCATTCACCGACGAATCGCGCGATAGATCTTTCATTCACAAAATCCTTACTTTAAAAACCAATTCCGTGAATAAGTGCTGAGAATTGTCTGAATTTCACTAATTTATTAAAACTATCAGCATGATATTTTACCGAAACCGCACTAACGCTCTCGATTCCGGGGTAAATCATTGCTTTTTCCGCAACCAGAGGATTGTAATATTCGATAATCAATTCATAAGGCCCGGAAGGATAATATGGTTCAAATTCTCCGGCCATTACTCCAGCTACCGCCTCGGATGCCTTTTCACGGATCAGCATTCTGGCTTTTGCAGGAGAAAGCGAAACCCCGGAATGCAGTCCTGAACCTTTCTTCACCGGGACTGTAATAATATTTTTTTGCATTCTGAGCGCTTCGCAACAAGCCGCTTCGTCTCCTGTCACAAGTACGGTTGGCACTCCCATGCTGCCGGCAATAATAGTCCGCCATCCGATTTCTCCTATTGCGACTCCATTGAGCAGCATTTGTTTGACTCCGGTATGACAAAACGTATGCGCGAGCATCCCGTTTTCCGCCATCGCCATTGCATGCTGGCCCACAAAGAACTGGGCTTCAAAGGTTTCATCGAGTACACTGCCCCCCTGAACAAGCTTTATGTCTTCATGCAGCAACTCCAGGACAAAAGGATGACTTTCCTGAACATAAACCTCATCCGCCCCAGCCGCCAATGCCCCTTCGACCGCCGCATTGACTTCTTTTGTCATAAGAATGTTGGCTTCACGCAGGCGTTCCGGTTTTGTTTTTTCCGGCCATTGATTAACGCAGGCCACGCCTTCCCCGTCCTGAATTATATAAATTTTCATAAATTATCTTTCCGTTTATTTACTTCATTGTTGGAATTACAATACCACGCATAATAATTTTCTGGCAGAATAAAAATACCAGCAATGTCGGAACGGATGCCAGTGCGAATGCAGCCATACACATGCCAGGCTCCATTGAATATCGTGACTGAAAATCATAGAGCCAAACCATGATGGTCCACATCTGCGGGTCCTGGCAGGTTAAGAACGCCCACATGAAACCACCGTAAGCCATGGTAAAAGCGCTCAGTGCAATTACCGCCAGAATTGGTTTGGACATGGGAAAAGTTATACGCCAGAATTTGGTCAATTCACCGGCTCCATCTATTTCGGCGGCCTCATATAATTCACGCGGCACACTGTCGAAAAAACCTTTCAACAGAAAAATGCTGTAGCCATTGGCCAGGCCTGGCAAAACCAGAGCACCAAAAGTATTAAGTAAATTCAAGTCGCGCAAAAGCAGAAAACCCGGAATCATCGCAACTTCAGCCGGAAAGGCCATGGTTGCAAGAAAGAATATCAAAATTTTTGCTGACGTGGACTGTTTGCCTCTTGATAATGCATAAGCAGCCAGCGGGTTGACTGTCAAAGCGCCGGCAATAGTCAAACTGACCAACAGGACCGTCACCCATATCGCCCTGCCCTTGGTCAGCAAAAAATTAATGACCTTTTGATAATTTGCGGTGAAAGAGGTCCAGCGGATACGACTTTTATTTTCAGCGAACTCTATGTAGTCAGCCAGCTTCAGCGGCAGCTTTATGTCCTGAAAGCTTTTATAGTTGCTTGCGTAGGCAGCATTGACTCCGGCGATATTCTTATATTGATTTTGCAAAAATTCCCGGTAAAGGTCCACCGGACGATTGAGCCGCCATTTATTAGTGGGGACATTTTGCAAAACAAAATCAAGCCAATACATGCGCAGAATAGGGTCTTTGGGCGGGATTGCGCTGAATTTTGAGTTACTGGAAGTCTTCAATTCCTGCTGCAGCAAGGTTTGCCATTTTCTATCATAGTTCCCATTGATCCGGATCAAACGCAAAGGATATTTTTTCTTAAGGAAATCCTGCCAGACAGTATATAGCTTACTGCTTTTATTGCCAGGTATCGCTAAATCGGAAAACTGCTTCGTTTTAATGCCTGTATACTCAGTGAATTTTGACACGTTGATAAAGCGCTGTTCCAGGTAAAGCGCCCAGAGCATATTCGTCGGAATCACTTTTATCCTGTCAGCCGGAAGCTGTCGATAATATTCGGTTAAATCATTAAAATCAGCCCGTTGCGGGGGGAACCATTTTTGCTGACTCAGAAAACTTACCAGCGGAAGTATTTCTGCGAAACTGTTAAAAGCACGCTGCCAGCGTTTATTAAGGGCGGCAATCGCCTCTTTATCGGAAACATCAGGATTTTTTTGATATTTTTTTTTCAGAAAATCACGATAGACATCGTAATCACTGGGGAAAAAAGCGGTGATATCCTGAGGAGGAAGCCACTTTTTAAAAGAATTCCAATCGTCAATTTCTTTGACGCATTCCCGGGGATGCATTTCATAGCGTTGTGCGATCAACGGGTAATTTCTTTTTATAAAATCTTTTTCACTGCGAACGTTTCCCCACGTCGACCAATCCGCGTCACGATGATAGATGACGCTTAACTGGCGAAAATATTCTCTACCGTATTTAGCGTAAAGATACTTCTTGATCAAAGCGTCATCACTGGTCAGATATTTGGGAATAGTTTTAAGGTCGTCAAAGTCAAACGGACTGGTAACAGAACTGCTTAACATCAGCATAAAAGGGTAGACCATAGTGATGGTGCCGCCAATCAGGATTGCGTAAATCCCGAGAAAGATCAAACGAATTTTTAGACTTTTCCTACCACCTTTTGAAATAATCGGCATTATTATATATCCTTAATTTTCTCGTGCTTTTCTAAATTCAACTTTACTGAGGACCTTCAACTGCATCACGGTAAAACCGATCAACATGATTCCCAATACCCACGCCATTGCAGTGGCAAATCCGAATTTCAGGTACATGAACGCATTGAACCAGATATCTATGCCGATCACCCGTGTCGCATTAAACGGGCCACCACCGGTCATGACAAAAATATTCTGCATCGCATGAAAGGCGCCGATGAACACACCGACAAAGTTTATGATAATCAATGGTTTCAATGTGGGAATCGTTATATGCCTTATCCGATGCAATAATCCGGCGCCGTCTACATCGGCCGCCTCATAGAGGTCACTTGGGACACTGGTCAGAGCCGCCTGATAAACCAGGCTGCCGGCCCCGGCGCTGGCCCACACGCCTGGAATTATAATGCAGATCATCGCCAACCTCGGGTCCTGCAGCCATTTAAAACCGGTGGAATGAATGCCCAGCCACGAGGCGGCTTCGATGACGATCGTATTCAAAAATCCGGCGGTTGACGGATCGTAGAATTGCTTCCACATGAACATAATTACCAGTCCGCTGGTAACCGCAGGCAGGTAAAACATGGTTCTGAAAAAATATTTGCCCTTTGGTACTTCAGTCAAGAGAATCGCCAGGAAAATCGGAACAACAAAACCGATAACAATTGTCAGACCCACATAATAAAAAGTCCGGATCAAGGTAAAATAAAAGTTCTTACTTCCGAAGATCATGATAAAATTATCAATCCCGACCCACTGGCTTCCTCCGGCAATTTTATAGTCTTGAAACGCCATAAACGAACCGCGTATTAAAGGATAATATTTCCACATCAAGATAGTGATCAAGGCGGGTAAAATCCAGATATAAATAAAATCAAACTTAACTTTTCTTTTACCGCCGGCCGCCTGGTCTAACTCTTTCGGCATGCTGTTTTCGACTTTGGCGTTAAAGGACCTGATTACCGCGCGCATCGCCAGGATGAATAATAACATTGCAATACTCCAGATTCCCCATGCCCACGGGCGCCATTTCCGCATTTTCGCTTCCGGCCATTTTTCAAACTTGGCGCCGGCATTGACCGCCGCTTCTTTCAACAGTTGCTCGAGGTCAATATCCTCTGTCTCCCAGATGCGTTCAACCAACGCAGGAGTGACTTCTGATTGTACCTCGGTCCAACCTTTATTAAAAGGTTCAGTCCGGTTTCGCTGAATAAGTTTTTCAATATTACGCCAGGATGAAGGCAAATTATCATAAATCTCCGTATAGCCGGCTTCTTTGAGAAAACGCGGAAATACCAATCTGCCTTTACCGCCTTCAACCATGATCCGGGTTCGTTCTTTAAGGTTTTGTTTACTGGTGAAATCAACCAGAATATCCCAGGCCGCTTTAAATGCTTCGGGACTTCTCTTTTTAATTGATATTCCAAACAGCACCGGCATAAAACTACCGACAATTTTGTTGCCATTTCTCACCGGCATGGGGCCAACTCCGAACTGCCTGGGCGACACGCCGAACTCATTAACTATTGTATTAATATCAAGATTGTAGCCGAAAAACATCCCGATTCTGCCGCCGGCAATTACTTTCCGGATATTTTTGTCTTCCTCGCTGCCGGCGGACTGAAATAACACTCCGGTATAGATGTTGCCTTTATTACCTTCAAGCAACTTGAACTTCCTGCCGGTATATGGCGATATGGCTTCACCGTCGGCAAGCATTTTCCCGGTCAGGTCAAACGGCTCACGAGTGTTCGGATCTTTGGTCCATTTTTGCCAACGCAGTTTATGGATAAACTTTACCGCCGCCAATCCCTCTGGAGAATCAAAACCGGCCTTCCAATGCAACTTGACTTTGCTTAAATCATCACCGGTTTCAGGGTCTTTGAGAATCGGAGTTTCTTTATCTGATTCAATCACTTTGCCTGTCTTTGGATTAATTTTATAGCGCTTTACCAGATCTCCACCGGCGGACCAGACGAATGGATTGAAACATAAAAAACCCGGCGACATAAAATACAAGCCGCGCTGTCCCATCGGCTTAGACGGATTTTCCCCCGGCTTAAAAGTTAGTTTCTGAGCATATCGCCATAATTCATTCCAAGTCAAAGGACCGCGGTTGGGGTCCAGGCCGACTTCACGGAACAAGTCTGTACGAAAGTTGAGAGTCTGCATATAACCAAGCAGATATGGCAGGGCATATATTTTACCGTTCTTGATACAACCGGCCTTGAATTCCGGCGGGATATCATTCCACGGTTTGAACTTAACTTCATCCCCCTCAATTTTCCCGTCACCATTTTTGTCTTCGCCAATGAATTCATTCAAGGGCATGAGAAAACCCTGATCCGCGTATTTCAATGTTTCGTGAAACCACATTCGCCAAATATCCGGCGGAGTGCCGCCGGCAACGCTCATTAATTTGCCCGACTTGGCCGCCGCGCCAATAACCCGCAGTTGTGAAAAAGGCTCTATCTTGACATTCGGATGCCGTTTCATATATTTCTCATACGAATAATTTCGAGCTTGTTCCTCCAGCGTGTAAGGCATGGGAGAGTACCAGTCCGCTACCACACGAATTGTTTTTTCAGAAGCATTTACTGCCGCTAAAACAAAATAAAGTAAAATTAAAAGATACTTTCTCATACTTTTATCCCTATATTCTTAATTTTTATTTGATGAAACCTGGCCAGTTTTTCCACTGCTCCTGCTTGTTTACCGGGAACGGCGGCTAAATGATGGGACCCTCCGGACATGCTGTAACGGGTAAGGAAATCTCCCGGCGGTTCACTCAACTGAATAACCCAATGCGGTATATCAAAATGCTTGAACAGCCGCCGGTCCATAATGTCAGTTTCATAGACAATGTAGATAAAATCACCCTTGGCGTCGGTAGTCAGGCACACCAGGGTAACCGGGCCCGGCTCAAGGGTGAAATGCATTCCGGCATAGGCATCGCAGCCTTTGGCCCAAAAATCTTTGCTGACTAATTTGATTCTGGAATCTTTTCTTGCCAAAGCTGGATTACATTCCTGCATGTGAGTCATCACCATCAGGTTTTGCTCATAGTCCAAAGTATAAATCTCTGTGAAGTTGGCAGCTCCCGCCAGCCGGCGCATTTCCGCAACTAAAGCCGCAGTAATAATATCGCCCTCACCGGCATATCCCATTCCTTCGCCGATAAGTTTGTTGATTCCCAGAAACGGTATTGTCGGGATTTTACCGATCAGTTCCAGGAAATTCATGGTAAACGCGTCCAAATGGTTTTCCTGTATGAGCGACCGCATTGCGATTTCCAGTTTAAGAGACAAACGCAGTGTGTCTTCCGACAGCTCAGGGGTGATCTCATATTGCGCCATATCATTTTGCAGCAGCTCATCAGTCCCCGAGTCATCGACATTACTGAACAGTTCTACAAAACGGTCAATACTCAGTTGGACTTTTTCCGGCCCCCATTTTGTTCGCATTTTATCTTCATCAACCGCAAAATCGCCCATCCCGTCAAACGCCTGTCCCAGCCGGCCGACGCGGCAATTCCTGACAAACCGGAATGCCCTGGCAGCCGCAAACCACTCTTCAAGTTTCATCAACGCAGCTTTATCCTGGTAATGACCTGATTCCAGACCGAATATTTTATTATTTCGCAGCAGCACATTGGTCAGATCCTGGGTTCCTTGAGTCACATGGTTCTCCAGCAGCACCTTAAAATCAAAGTCATCATCAATTTTCTTAATTTCCTGAGTGTTCCATATTACTATCGGAATTTCTGTTTCCAGAACCGGATCAAGCGTCATTAAGCTTGCGGTGTAACACATTGGAACCAGCAAAATACAATCGACATTTAACAGTTCTGCATTTTCAACCGCGGACCTAACCTGACTTTGCCTGCAGCAAATACCGTTATATTTTATCTTTGAGAATTCACCTAATTCTCCACAGTATTTACGCAGTTGACGACACAATATTTCATCAAAGCCGGAAAACTGCTCATGGTATAGTTCAAGCGATAAGCCGAGCACCGCTATTTCAGGTAATTCAACCTTTTTCATTAATAGTCCTTAACTCTGTTCAAGTTATTGCATTATTTAACCTTAAAAACCCCATAACGGGATATGTCTTTCAACCCCTGGATTCCGGCAAAGAGAGAGAAATTGGAATTCTTACCGGTTTTGAAACAAAAAGAGGTTCTTATGTTATCATTTTTCTCCGGCTGATATCCTTTGCTGATCTTATCCCACGGTATGGCGAAAGAATAATAAGTTATCCCTGTTTCCTGTTCCGGCGGATGCTTTCTGACAATAAAAAAATCGATATCCGCAGCTTCCGGCGGTGGGGTCTGATTGAAAAGCCTTCTGACTTGCAGTACCGGCCCCTTGTTTGTCAATCCGGCCACCGCCTCAAGGGAGAGATTATCGTCACAGGATAGGCCAAACTCGACACAACTGCCATGATGAAGCGGGTCTCCTTCCCCGATAACGTCACAAGTGTCATTCTCAATAATTATATCAATAAAAAGAGTTGTGGCATTACAGTTCATGGCCAACAGGATTTCCGCATTTGCGTTTCCGCTAATGCTGATATGCCTATTGTCGCTGTTTTTATTTAAAAACAACACATTGCTGTTTTTCAATGCAGGCCGGCAATTGTCCTGGTAAAAAATATTAGCGCGGGATTCAGAGAATTCCCGGCGGGTTGCCGGGACGGAATAATCAAAGTCGTCCAGCCATTTGGATAATTTGAATAACGGCAGTTGACCGGCTTTTACACAAACTTTAAGAGAATAAGGCAGAACATCTCCGGCAAAGGGCAGTTTATGTTCGATACAGATCCCCTGCCCGAGTTCCGGGATACAGATTTGATCACAACAAATATCCGGAGCATCAAAACTTTCCCAATAGATATCGACTTCAAGATCATGTATTGAGTTTTCAGACATACTGCTGACAGTAAGTATACCGTTGGAGATTGCCAGCACAAGAGGATAAAGAATATTTAAAGACAAAGGCACGGTATGCTCCGCAGCATCGGAGATTAAGGTTACTTCAGCCGCTACCCGTTTTTTCCCTGCCGCTGCTACCGGCACAAAAATCTTAACAGGAATAAGTTCACTGTTTCCCGGCTTGACCGGGTAAGTTGAATTTTCATTGTATTCGTATTTCACGTAATCAGATGCCGCGACTTGTAAGCAATACTGCTTAGGATTTTTTGTCGGATTAAAAATTTTGACATTGAATACACATGTGGTCCCGGCAATAATGTCTTTTTCATCAAAGGGCAGTTTCAGCATTTGAGGAAGACCACTGCTTCTGTTCTCCCAGTCAATGATCAAATCATCCACCGGCACCGGTGGAGTCAGCTTAATCTCCCTGCTTTGTCCCGGATAAATATCGAAGAAATTATCCTGGAGCGACAGACTGGCGGATTTCGCCTCTAGAGAAAAATTCCGAATATATTTCGTAGAAAAAACCGTAATTGATGTCAGCTTGCCATCTGCGGTATTTCTTTGAATCTCCGGTTCAGCATCAGGCATCTCCAGTTTTTTAATGCTGGTCAGGAAAAAACGGTTCCGGCTGACAGGCTCATTATTTTCCAGATATGTCAAGACTGCAAAAGAAGCTGATTTATCTACATTGCACAGCATGTCGCCGGAGATGGTAAAAACAGGTCGCCCCTGATATTCAGACAGAGTAATTCCGGCTTTACGGGAATATAAAATATTACCATCGAAGGTCATAATTTCCGCGAGAATTTCTCCCTGTCTTTTCTGAGCTGTTTCATTCAACAAATGGATATTTATGTTCGGCCCGGTATAGCATGCAGCGACCAGAATTGGCGAACAAGCTCGTTTAAAAAAATAATAGGCCATTTTTCTGCGTCCGTAATAATCAACTAGCGACCAGGTAGCTCCCGGATAGGCATCGTTATACATCCACAGGCATACTCCGCTGTTTTCCCAGCATGAGGTCCTAAGCGCTTCAAATTTATCTTTTATCATTTCAGAACGCAAAACTTTGTAATAATACGATTGCTCGTCAAAAGTCATCGAAAAATCACTGACGATCGATTTATGCAGCATACTGTCACAAAACGGATTGTCATGAGGTATAAAATCATGAAGACCCCATATTGGATTTTGCCATTCGCGTAGATTTTCCGGCATAAAACAATCCAGAGAACGCCGTGACGGCGGAGAGCCGCAAAGATGCATTTCATTGATGAAGGACGGGATGTTTCCCATAAAGTCCGGCTCGCCGATCTCCCCCAGTGGA
Source organism: Victivallales bacterium (assembly GCA_963678305.2). Taxonomy (GTDB): domain Bacteria; phylum Verrucomicrobiota; class Lentisphaeria; order Victivallales; family Victivallaceae. The sequence goes on along the minus strand of CAXXVV010000013.1, from coordinate 7,924 downwards.
CCATGAAAAATACCATTGTCAACGTTAAGGTAATCCTCGCCATTTCCGGCATTTTTCCCCAAACAGGCGGAAGACGGCAAATAGGGACGCGACGGGTCCAGTTCATCCAGAAAAGCCGGAATGATTTCATAGAAAATACATTGCCCGTAGTATTGGCCGTGCGGCCGCATATTTTTGAATGCGTCATTATTACACTGCTGATCAATCTCATTATTTCCGCACCAGGCGATAATTGACGGATAGTTGCGCAATTCTTTTATTACCGTTGGAATTTCAATCCTGACATTATCCATAAAATCACGGTCAAAATCTGGATATTCGGCACAGGAAAACATAAAATCCTGCCAGACCATAATTCCGAATTCATCACATAATGCATAAAATTCAGAATCCTCATATATACCTCCGCCCCAAACCCGCAGATAATTAATTCCCGCGTCACGTGCAAGTTCAAGGAGATGTTTTCTATGTTCAGAAGAAACCCTGCCGGGAATTATATCGGCCGGCACCCAGTTAGCCCCTTTCATGAAAACAGCTCTGCCATTAATTAAAAAACGAAATCGGGACGCACCCTCTTTTTTTCTTGCACCTTCCTCTATTTCAACGGACCTGATTCCAAATTCAATAGTTTCTTCAGCAAGCGGATGGCTGGCTTTAACCAGTTGAAAATGTGCTGTATACATATTCTGTGAACCATGGTTCAAAGGCCACCATAACGCGGGGTCTTCAATACACATATTTACTGAGTGCAGAGACGTTCCCGGAGTTATGTTGACCTTTTGACTGAATGAGGCTTTTCTGTCCCCGGTACTTTTCAAATACAGATCTATATGCAAATCTGCTGAAGCAGCATCGGCTCCAAAATATGTGGATTCGCACAGACACTCCAATTCAGCTTTATTATCATTTATGGAAAGAGCCCTGATCCAGGCATTTTCAAGCTTGCAATCTTTAATTAATGAAATCGTCACATCACGCCAAACGCCGCAAGTATTAAGATCCCGGGTCCAATCCCAGCCGAAAGTATATTGAGCTTTTCGCATCCACGGTCGCCGCCGCGCGGTTTCCGGCGACATTGACACAGGATCGTCACAAAAAGTCTGGTGGAGCATTTTACCGTCAGGCAGTTCATCAAGATTCGCCAGATGCGGCAACAAACGTACAGCAAGTGAATTTTCTTTCTGGACAAATTCGGTTACGTCAACTGTTAAATGACAAAATGCATTTTGATGACTGGCGATTAGATGATTGTTGAGCCATATTTCCGCGTCAAGGTCCAAGCCGCCAAACTTAATTTCCACAATACCGTCATGTTCAGGCAACTTAAAGTCGCGATAAAACCACCACTCCTGTTGTCCGACCCAGGCTGTTTTATTTTCATTTCCGGCATTAACCGGATCTTTGATCGTCCCGGCTTTCAACAACGCTGAATGAACATCACCGGGAACGTCCACCGCTATCAAGCTGTTTAAAGGACGTTTATCAAAATTTGCAGTATCCTGTTTCTTCTGCCATGCAAGCTGCCACTCGCCGTTCAGATCTATTTTTTTTACAACCATGATTATATCACCTTGACCAGTTTTGCGGACAACAGCCCCGCCTGGAATTTCGAGCTTCCACCTTGATAACCGATTTTCTGAGCGGAAAAAAGCTGCCCGACCGTATTTGTAATTGATATTTCCAGTAAATTTTCACCTTCCTTCAACTTCCCGGAAAGATCAAACAACCACGGTTCAATCAACCTGAGGCCGATGTTTTGTCCGTTAATAGAAACGCTCGCAGCGGAAAGCGCAGTATCGATTTCAAGCAGAATATTGCCGGAATCTCCAGACCAATGCAACATGCTCGAATAAGTTCCAGTCCCGGTATAGTACGGGTATCCCTGGTTTGACCAGGGGCCATAATGCAATTTATTCCCGCATTTTTTTATAGCCTTGTCATTGCTTACCGCAAAATTTCCCAAAATAAAAATATCCAAAGTCGGTTGAACATTAGGGTAACAATAACATGCGGCTTTTCCCGTACGCTCATATATTTCCGGTTTGAATATTCCTGTAACGATATTCTCCCCTTTTTCCAACATATCGCCGATATGCAACATCATATTGTTCATATCATAATACCGGCAATTTTCAGGTTGCACAATAACTCTTTTGCCATTTACGCTGAAGCAGTCGGAGATCATGTTCTCATAAAGCAGCATTTCATCACCGGAGATATCTTCCGCCCGGAATTTGACGCGAAACATAATCTCCGGGACAAAGCGTAATATTTCCGGTATTCTGCCTTCGATTGCATCATACCACTTCTCCGGGAATCTCGGGTCCGCCATTTTAACTTGTCCCGCGGCTAACGGGAAGGCATTTTGCCGCTCGGAAGAGAAACTCCATTCGTCATTCAGTTCTTTGACCGTTTTTCGATTGAAGTCGATTAGTGCGGGATCAGTTTTCCGGCTATGCCGCTTCAGAATAAATATTCTGGTTTGTCCGGGAAAGAAGCTGACTTTGAAAGTATTCGTGTTTTCACCGATAACAACTTTTGCCGTTTCAGCATTATCCTGATCCCAGATTTCAACCGATGAGTAACGACTAACCTTACCGGTTAACATCCGCTCCTTATCCCTGGCATTCATCACTGTCAATATCTGATCACTATTGTCAATAAGGCGCGTTCTTGTAAACATGGATTCGGCCAGTTGATCATTTTCATAGAATTTGATGGCAGCGGGGTTGTCGTCGATCAGTTCAGCCATGCGATGCGGCTGATATTTTTCAGGTTTCCAGCTTTTGACATCACCATTTCGGGTAAGATACTTCAACTCAAGTTTTTCCAGGGCCAGAAAGCGCCCGCCGCCTTTTCTTATCTGCCATCGCAAGTACCGGCCCCCGGCTCCTCGCAGATTCAAGTTCTGGACTTTTCCTTTAATACCGGCTTCATCCAGAACACTCTGCCAGCTGTGATTATCATCTGAAACAGAGACCTGGTAATCATATAAAACTTCAGTTTTAATGTCTTCAACGGTGATCGTCAGTAAATCCAATTGCTTCGAATCACCCAAATCAAGTTGAATCGTTATCGGATATTGGTCGGAGATCACCAATATGGCATTACTGTTATCGAACATATCCATGAAATGCCCTGAAGTAATATTTTTCGAGATGACGACTTCCCGGGTGTCATCAGGGACGAAGGTAAAGGAACCTTTACCGCACGGTAATGTTTTCACTGAATTTGCTTTTTTCAGCGTGGAAGTAATACCAAAGTGTTCTTTAAGCAATGCGGACAGGCTTTCCCCCTCCGGAGTCAGATATGGAATCTCATGGAGACAGAATATCATGCCGCCGTCACGTGCAAACCTGGCCAGCAATTCAACCGTACCCGGTTTAAGAATCCGAACCTGCGGGAGAACGATATATTTATACCTTGCGCCGGGAAAATTCAGAGAGCCCGAACCTGTTTCGGCTTTATCGAGTCCTGATTCAAAGATAATATCCGATTCAATCTGGACATTCAGCAAAGACAAATATGCGGCCTTGACATTTTCCTCCTGGTCCTCCGCCAGCTTATAGTCATGGATAATTGAAGCCAGGTTTTCACTCGTTGAAAATAATATGGCGGTATTGACCGGGGATGTTCCGGCAGACGTCATCATGCAAACCCTGGCAACATGATTTGAAAATCCTTTTTGATGTTTCCAATTCGCAGCCTGATAAAAGCCCGGAGGATTTGATGTATGTTTCCGCACACTCCGAAAACTGTAAGCGTAATCAATCGGAACTATCATATTCACCCCCTGCACAGCAAGCAGATCAGCGTTTTTGATTTTTTCCGCGATAGTAAAATCCCAGGGGGTAACACCGTAAACTTCACACATTGAACGGGAATTACCGTTCATGTGCATCAACGATGAAGCCATCTTAGGGAGCAGCAACTCTGGTCCAAGCAACTTTTGCGTCCCGCCTAAATTATCAATTCCCGGCACTTGCATAGGACCAACCTGACTGTAAAAGTCACCCTGGTTCGGATGTTCTCCAATATGTCCGGTGGCAATCACGTGATGTTCCTCGCACCATTTACTGAGTAGACCGAAATAACTTTCGGCAAAACGGTCCGAGATTAATTTCATATAATCATAACATATTTTCCGGTCCTTTTCTTCCCGCCTGACCAGTGCAGTCAAATTCGGCAAAAGTCGATATCCATAGCGTTGGTCGAATAATTCAAGCATATTAAAGGTCCAGGGCACAGAACAATAGAATCCGTGAAGATTAGGATCTTTTGATTTCAGCAATTCAGCATGGACATCTTTGCCCCAGGCATAACGTTTCACTGCACCGCAGCTGCCCTGAATCCGCAAATCAAACCATGCACTTGGTTCATCACTGAAGAACCCGGGAATAGTGTTCCCGAAATATTTTCCCGCCACCTTGTAATGAGCGTCATAAACCAGTTCGACAAACTTCCCCATTGCTTCAGGGTTCATCACATCGATATATCCCTCTGCATTATTGGACCAGCGTGACATGGTACAGGCATCAAGTACCCCGCCTACCTTAACGATGACAGCGAGAATAATCTCCCAGTCCCCCGAGGGCAAGGTTGCATTCAACGCAAAGCCGTCTGTTGATCCCAGCAGGTCAACGACCTTACCCTTATCCGACCTGACAGCCTGTGCGGCAATCAATTGTCCTTCCGGCAATATCCTGGATATATTTCTGGAAGCTTTTTTGCTGACCGGATATTTATAGAAACGACATGCGGTCATTTTATATTGAGGGAATTGCTCCTGAATAATCCCGCCCGCGCACCCGCCGGGCCAGCAGTATTCATCATATATCCAGTGTTTCAGTCCAAGTTTTTCAGCCTGTTGAACAGCAAAAAGAAACTTCTCAAAATATTCAGCAGAGAGATACGGAGTATTCAAGCCGGCCATCGGCATACTCATAAATTCCATGATATTTTTTGATTTAAGTTCTTTCAACTGCCAGACAATTTCCTCATCCGTCAAGTCGTCGTTCCAAAACCATAACGGAACCAGAGAAAACCGTCGAGGAAAAACTTTAAAATCATTTTCCAATTTTTTGATTTGTAAACTCATACCTTTATCCGCAACCTTTTTAATCCACAACACATCCGGAGTGTTGTGAAAAATAATTTTTTCTATAGACCTGCTTACCCCATGGCAAGTCATCTTTCAGTAAGAAAGCTCCCCCTCCTCGCAACTTGCCGCCTGATTTCAGAAATGCCAGGACTTTTCTCTGCATACTGCTGTTCGACGGGAAGTTTTCAAAGTCATCCAGAGATAGATCCTGTCCGAAAATTCGCCAGACAGCATCTTTTCCGCTGATTGAAACCGGGAAAAGATAACATGCCCTCTGGAATTGAACAATGTTTGAGGTATCACCGAGGATGCGTTCGTACTGGTTATCTAAAAACCAGGAATAACACATAAAGCCATTATAGTTCCATTTCGGGAAAAATTTTTGAAAAAAGATACTTGCCCGGGCAATAGAATCGGCACAGGCTTCGGGAGTCATTTTCCCGCCGTCTTGAATATGAATATCAAGCATTGAGTATTTCGGACCAAGGACTTGCTCCCATTGTTGTAAATCCAGAGTTACCGGAATTCTTGAGGCAGTCCCTAAAGGTGAAACAGGATTGCCGCAGGCTTTGTTTGCATCGACAAGCAATTGAGATTCCCATGCTCCATGCAGGTCTAAATCCCCGTTAACCCCGTCAACCAGACCCTGCGAATTAAACCTGACATTGCCATGCGACAACGCCTGAACTCTCCCGTCAAAGCGGTTCCGGAAAACTATAACTTTGCCCTTGAACACGCCTTGTATGAATTGTAAACGACCAAGCTTGAAAAGTTTTCCTCGAATATGGTTGACAAACCAGGCGATTCTATCCGGCAGGATACCACAGACATTTTTTTCACGCCGGTTGTAACGGCACCAGCACGCCAAGTCTTCCAGCGTGTCTCTCATTATTTTACCGGAAATCCCTTTTTTCTGATAAAATTCAACCGCATACGGATAACCTGAAAGGATAAGAAGCAGATTGTAGGTGTATGCTTTATCCCCAAGCAGATGTTTGAGGTGCGGGAACTTTTCAGGTTTAATAAACCTTGATTTTCCGCTTTTAAACAGCAGATAATGCTGGTGCCACATCAGGTCGCACAAACGGCTGTTTTGCGATAATTCATTCGCGACATGCCGCATAATATCGACCGTTTCGTTATCAAGCCCGGCAATGCCTGCAAATCTCCTGATAAAATCAGACTTCAAAAAAGGAAGCTCCGGCGGTCTGCAATCCTGTGAAAGGGGCCAATCTGTCCCCAATACATCTTCAAACTCATTTAAGCCCAGTTGCTTTATGGATAATAAAAAATCCATCGCTTGTTATTCTAGTGTAATCGTAAAAGGTTTGGAGATATCATCCTTGCTGCTTATTGTCAGCATCTTTTTTCCATGTTCTTTGGCATTGATCCGGATTGTATAATTATAAGATAAATCTTCTGGAGCACCCGCCGTATCGGTCGCCCTTAACTTTCTTTTAATTATTAATATCGCCTTTTTGGCCGGATCAGCCGAAGTCAAACCGTTTTCGTCGGTTATAGCCAGGCCGTTTTTGACGGCTTTGGGATCTTCTTTGCATGAGACAGCAACAACCGCTTTGGGAATCGCCTTTCCCTGTTTGTCAACGACCTTGACCGGAAATGAAATAAGTTCCGTATATTCCGGATAAACCGAAACTTTTCTTTTTAACAGCTCAGCCGGTGGCATGGAGTTCTTTTTCAGCATTAAAGGCTTTTTCTGCGCTTTTACATCACAGTTGATCAGATTGACCGCAACCCCCATTTGTCCCCCAAGTGAAAAATTATAGGCATTACCTTCAAATGAGCAATTGACCAACTCAGCATTCAGCGCGCCGCCTTCCGATACGGCAATATAACAATTTTTGAAAGTACAGTCCTTGGCATATTGTTTTCCGTTTTGCAGCACCCGGCCGCAATTTTCAAATGTTGTGCCTTTGATAATGCTGTTGTGCCGCTGAATTCCGTACATGACCGATCCGTTGATCCATGCAATCCTGGCATTGACCAGTTTTACGTAATTAGCGTACCAGCCCGTATGCATTCCTTTATGCTTGTTGGCGCCGCGCAACGCATGAGCGGAATCCTCGGTCAATGCGGTAATCGTACTGTTGAACACATATAATTCGCCACCGATAACAGTCGGGGTTCCATATTTCCGCATACCGATAAAAATTCCATATTCAGCCCGCTTTGAACAGTCAATTTTCAATGTCGCGGTTATTTCCTGATTATTTTCATCACCCAACGTCAGGCGATTGGCAATAGCATAAGTCCCGTCGCTTCTTTTTAAACTCTTTTTGAGGGCTTGATCCAGACATCACCTTTGACAACAACTGTTTCTTTGGGATGTTTCGCGTCGCCGATTTGAAAATAGGTGCCGTTGTCCTTGTCGTCCCCAATATACAGTGAAGCGTTCAGGCTGTAGGTATCACTCCCCGCATCATACTTTGTGATATTCCATTTATTTTCGCTGTCGGCGGCAAGTACCGCGCCATATTAGCGGGCCGGGCCTCTTCAAAGCCGGTAACAATGACCGCTTTTTCCTTTTTGTCATACTCAATCGACCCCGCTTTTAGTCCTGCTGAAATGATCATCAGCAAACTTGCCAGACAAATAATCCGTTTCATAACTGCTCCTAATCAGCACCCTGAAGTGCATGTTTTTACCGCATTGCGGTTTGGTTTAATCTCAGACGGCATCCTCATTTGAAATCCAACCTGCCAAACTTATGCGGTGAATGCAGATCTTCCGGCATTCGCGTCCACATTGAGATCGGAAGGTAGTTGTTTCTAAAAAATCTGAAGAAATTTATCCGCCATTGTT
>CAXXVV010000012.1:0-655790 GCA_963678305.2 Victivallales bacterium | reverse complement strand
TAGAATTTCCCGCCGGTTTCCGCGCCAACTCCGCTCATAGTCGGGCTCCACTGCCCCGGCTTGATCAACGAAACAGATGCCCCGATCTCACGGTATTTATCATCCGGATATTCCAACTCCATTAAATAAAATGAACCGGCTTTTTTAAATTCAAATCGATAGGAGAAATAAGAACCGCGTTTCATACCTGAAACTTCACGGTATTCAAGTCCGTTCTTCTTGATAATTTTAGCTTTTGAGACCGCTTCCGACTTAAAGCCGATAGTCCGCCTTGCCTCCTTTACAGGATGTTTGTCATTTGAATCCGTAAAATTAATTTGATCTTCAAGTTCAAGGTCCAAGCCTTCAATATAACTTTTACCCTCAACAATCTTCGGGTGCTGTTTATGCAGGACCATAAAAGGTTCACGATGGCGCAGTTGCATAAGTTTGTCGTCAGTCACTAATTTCAAACTTACGGTATATACGCCGTACGGGAGTTTGCCCAATTGTGTTTTAAAGACCAGAGAATCGCCTTGCTCTTTAAACGTCCGCAACTTGACGGTATTCTTTTCATTACTTGTTCCGTCTGCAGCCGCTTTACCCCAGGAAATTTCCATAACGGGATTTTTACTTTTATAGCCTCCGGGAATTAAAAAATTCATTTCAACTTCAGAATCATCGGTATAAAACAACTCTTTTCGCCGGGGATTTTTGATTGCCAGAGGACCGCAGTATTCCGGTAACCCGCTGAGTTCATTGCTCCAACCTCTGGGAGTGAACATCGGGCGGCCTGAATTTACTACCGGTTTCCACGAACTGTCATCGAACCCGACTTTATTCCAGTTGGGTTCGGACTTCTCACTGTATTTCCAATTTTCGTTGGTATTGATGTCAACTTCCCTGCCGGAAGCCATAATGACTTTGCCGTCAAAGTATATAAACGGGGGCATGGAAACTCTGTAACCGTAGAAAGCAATACAGTTTTTGCCTGTTTTCAAATAAGGTCTTAAATCCAGTCCGGCTGTTTGATAAAGCGACCTTGCGCCCCGTCTCTTTATTTCTTTTCCGTTAATATAAAGCTTACAAAGAATCTCATTTATTCCATACCACTGGTAAACCGGGCGGGCTCCGATATTGGCAACCGCTTTCCATATTTTCCCCTCGGGAATATTCACTTCATAACGCGCATAACCTTGACAAACTTTCCTTGAAAGTTTGACATATTCAATCTCGTACCTGGTACCTTTTTGTCCGTTTAAAACCAATTCAAAACCGTCTGGAACAATAATCAGATAACGACTTTGCTTTAAAACCAGGTCCTGCCACTGGTTGCCGGTCATATCAACCTTGATTTTGCTGAGGCCGGAAGCTCTTTTGCCATTGCACCAGTAATAAAGCTGCCATTTGCTTGCAGGCCCGGACTGCTTGATCCGGATTGTAACATCATCGGCTTCCGGAAACATATCGACAATATCTTTAATTTTCTGCTTGCCGCCATAATTTCCCCAGCCGATCACGGCCTTTGATGCCGTTTGCACAAAACTCAGCTTATTATTTTTTACCATGACCTGTCCGACTCCACTGAATGAAGTAAAGTTGGCTTTGTTATCCTTCGGGAAGAAGACCTTTTCCTCCGTCCTGGCCGGGAACTTTATACCCTGCGGCTTAAAGTAGTCACGCTGAACCAGGTCAGCCGCGCCGGCTACCCTGACAACAAGCACTAATAATAATGGAATCAAACATAAAAACTTCTTCATTTTTATTTCTTTCCTTTGTTTATTTCTGAAATTGTTAGATTTTTGTATATTTCAGAAATATCTTTTGTTAAATTTCTAACTTGATTATTTTACATCAGTTTAACGCACGATTTGATTAAATCTCAAATTGTTTATAGTAAAAAATACTATTTGATTAAAACTTAAGTTGTATAACAACAAAAATACTATATATTATATAACGGGACAAAACAACATAGTAAATGCGACAACTTTTGTAAAAGACAATTATTTTTTTGTATATTTTATGACAATGCTTCAAGACAATCAAAATAAAAAAGAGCTGCCTCCAATCTATACTCCATTAAATTTCGGAGTTTCAGGAGAAAGACCCATTCTCGCATCCAGCTATGATTATTCGAAAACAACCTCTCAGCCGCTTCTCGACATGCATTACGCTCTTGAACTGGGAATCGTTTTGAAAGGCAAGGTCCGCAGGCTCCGGCAAAACAGAAGTTTTGACCGTGCGGAAGGGGATGTCTGGTTATGCGGCATGCTGGAATCACATGGCTTCCAGGTTCTGGAATGCCCCTGCTCCGTGGTCGTCATGGATATATGGCCGCCGCTTGTGGCTAATTTATATTTTCCTGAAGCGGCAAAAGTCAACTGGATGCAACCATTTTCCCAGACATCGGAAAAACCGCTGTTGTTGTCGGACGAGAAGAAACAGGATTTTCTTAAACTTGGACATAGGATGAAAGCGGCGACCTTAAAGCACGATGAGTTCAGGCAAACCAGATTCCGTCTTTTGCTCATAGAAGCATTAATGCTGATGATGGAGGATAACCATTTCGGGAAAAAAACAAGCAACCATTATAATCGCATTCATCCCGCACTGACTTTGGTATGGGAATCAAATCAAATGATAACCAACAAACAAGCCGCCCTGGAATGTGGCTATTCGGTTGATGCGTTTATAACTGAATTTCGCAAGTTAATGGGGATTTCTTTCACAAAGTTCGCACTTCGACACCGTCTTCATTCAGCGGCAAGGGATTTGTCAAGAAGCAGTGCCCCGCTGAAAATCATCGCCTCCGATTGGGGATTCACCGACGCAGCACATCTCCACCATCTTTTTGTCAAACACTACGGCTGCACTCCCAAAGAATATCGCAAACGCTTTTAAGCGACAATAACAATATTTACAATGGAGCCCTGCATGAATAATGTGGATTTCAAACAACTTGCCGTCAATACGGCTGACTGGATTTGCCGAAATCAAATAAGTAACTTTGCCAATCCGGATTCAAATGATGAAAATAATGGAGATATGAACTTTGGACGTTTTGTCAGGAACTACAGCATATCACAAAATAAAATCCTGTATTTAAGCTCGAACTGGGTAACCGGCATGACGGCTTACGGTTTATTGATGATGCATGATTACACTGCCGAAACCAGCTATCTCGATGCGGCGGTAAACAGCACTTATTACCTCACGGCCTTGCAAAGACTTTTTCCGGGAGATGAAAAAACCTACGGAAGCATTATCGAAAACATCCCGTCGGACAACTGGACCAACCCGCGAGATGCCCTGTCGGCCGCCTGGGGTATGCTGCGAGTTTATATGAGCACAAAAAAAGAGGAATTTCTTTTCCGGGCGGAATGTTTTGCAGCCTGGCATATGAACAAAGCAATGACCGCAGACGCATATCCCATGTGGACCGTGTTCTTTGATGAACGTGAAAATTTGGAATTTTACGGATCATTTCAAGCTGGCAGCGCTTTATTTTACTATGAACTTTACCGGGAGACGATGAAACCGGAGTACCGTCAGGCGATGTTATCCATCCTTGATTTTTTTATTGACAATTTCTGGGATTCAGAAAAAGGGTTGGTCATTAAATATGATCCACGGATTGATTACAAAGGCGACAGCACTGCCGAAGCGTGGAGCGACATGCATAAATTCAATGATGACTTCAGTTCTCTTGCTTTGCTTAACGCTTATCACCTGACCGGCAACCAGGCTTACCTGGATTTTGCGGTTAATTACCTGGACTGGGTTATCGGGAATCAAAAAGATGACGGAAGTTTTGGTCTGTATTCTTTATCCATATCCAGTTGTGTGGCGGCACTCAATTTGCTCAATGCATACATGATAACGGAAAAAAGCAGCTATAAGAACGCTGCCAGCAAAGCAATGGACCACTTACGGAAAAGCATTGTTGACTCCCCGGACGCGCCTCTGATAAGCGGCGGTATTCTGGGACTAAATCATTGTGAATTATCTGAAGAAAACGACATAATTTCTCTTCGAGTCACAATGTACGCGTTATATGTTTTTGTCCTTTTCGATATTTTTGAAAAACGGGTAAAAGACAAACAAAAGCTTGTTATTGATCGCAAACTACTGAACAACCCCATGCTTATCGGACTTAAGTTTATCAATAAACCATGGCATTTAGGGCATCTGAATAACTGAGCATCTCCAGTGTTGCGCCGGAATCGACGAAGTTACTTTGGAGGGTGTTTATAGAGAATACGGTCCAGGTCTTTCAGCCCGGTCAGTTTATCAAGCATTTCAAGATGCGGGTAAAAGTCCCCAATGTCAGCCAGGTTGTGAGAGTCGGTGCCCAGTGAAATCCTGACGCCGTTTTCCAGGCATATACGAAAAAAATCCGGGTCGGGACTATTAGAATGAAAATTCATTTCCGCCGCTATGTCATGTTCTTTCAGCAAGCCGGCCAGCCATTGATAATCATCAGGGGAAAGGCGTGTGCCGCCGGAACTTCCTTTCCAGAAAACCCGGAGAGGATGGGCCATAACATTCACAGGCGACGCGACAGCATTCAACCATATTCCTTTGAAATTTGAACTGCAGACCGCAATATCTTCAAAACTTAACCGGGGCAGAGCATGTACGGAACCCAGAACAATATCAAATTTAGCAATATCATCCCGACGCATAGTCGGAGACCCGCTGAAATCGAAATCAAGCTCAAGTCCGGCCAGCACTTTATCAGATCTGTATTTTGCAAGTTCTGATAAATAGTCATCCACCCGGTAAACTTCACGGCGTTCAACAACCGGCAAACGCAGTTGCGACTTGTCATAATAAAGATGCCGGTTGTGTTCCGTGAACGCAAGTCCTTTTAGATTGAACATTTCCGCCAGCCTCATGGCATTTTGCAAATTCATATTTTCATTGCAATAAGCAAAATGAGAGTGAACATGGTAATCAAACAACTCCAACTCAGCCGGAACGCTTAAATGATGGGCTGTTATGCGGGCCGACTCCCCGGAATCAATGTCCAGCTCAAGAAACGCAAACGGCTTGATATTAAAATCCGGAGCCAAAATTAATTCCCCGTATTCCTGAGTCATTCTTTTATATCCGGATCTCCCCCGCCCTGAAATCACCAGGGAACATCCACAATCCTTGACGAATTTGTCTTGTAAAGAGCATGAATCTCCCCGATAAAGAATCACTCTGGCGGAACAGTCGGACAGTTGCCGTATCCGGCTTTCATCCAATGCAGAAATAAACCGGCAATTCCCGATGTCAATATGGTCAACATCTTCGTTTCCTACTGTATTGATAACCACGGGGCACTTGATTTTTTTTATTATTTCCTGCAGGCAATCCGCCGGTTGCCGCTGTCCGTCAGTAAAAATGATGACGACATCCGGCTGAATAAACCGGTTGATTCTCCTGACCGCTCTTAAAAGCAGGGAATCTTCAAGTTGCCCGGTATATTTCAATTGTGATATTATGATAGCTTTCGTCATACTTATTAAACCTTAATAAAATCAGCCTTGCCAAAAAGCAGCGGGCGATGAGGATTATTCCCGGTCCAGCACCAGGATAGAATACTTCTGGAATCTCCAGTTGTTATATTTCTGACCAAATTGATCTTCCATGAATCTCCTGCTGCAATTTCACCCGGGCCCAAAATCGTCAAAGGCAATTCAGCTTCAAGAATCCACTGTTCATTATCCTTACGGCTTACGGCGGTCACCGCGTCCTGCCAATTTTGCCAGTCATCATAATTACCGACACCGATTTTCCCCCTGAAACTGCCGTCATCACTGAACAATATATGGTAATAGGAGTCGTCCCCCCGTCCGTCGGGAAGCTTTAAGAACAATTCAACCCGATTGTCAATATTCCCAAGTTTTGCTTCTTCCCAACTTAACTTACTGCTTTTACAACCTGAATCAAGCTTACATTTAAAAGCCAGGAATATTGATTTTCCATTACAAAATAATTTTGCGCTTGTTGCAGCCGGCTCAACATTGGGTTGAATAAGATCAATAAACTCTGTAATTTCAGCGCTTTGCAGCCAGAGAGGATCTTCCAGGTATCCGTCCAGTTTGGGTTCTCCGGCTAAAATCGGGATTTCGACAGAATTGTTCAATGACACCGTCGGCTGATAGAAAAAAGGCTGAGTCCAAGCCATTTTTAATCCTCGCCCGTAACAGGCAAACCTGCAGTAAAGATCCATTTTCCGATCAATTTCATAAGTAATCTCTCCGGATGCAACTTCCTTGATTACGTAACCGTCCGCGGAGACCACTTCAATGAGGTCGGCATCGGCAGCCTTTATACTTACTTGATTACCGTCAACGACAATATCAGTAATAGTTACTCCGGTCGAACAGTAAAACGCTCCGTGCTTCAAGGCATGCAATACCGCCTCTTCCGTTTTTTCATCAACAAAAACAACATCCCAGCCGCGTTCCACCTCTTTTTCACTATGCGAATCATCAGACGCGTGTCCCCATATCATCCTTCCTTTAGACAGCAGCATATCCCAGTTCCCGGTCGCGTCAGGTGACCCCGGAGAGAAACGGACTCCGCCGTTGTATACCTCCAATCCATTATAATCAGACAAATTATCCAGCAAACTTTGAGGACAATGATTGAATGCGGAGTCCCAGCGCGGATGGCAGATAACCGGGAAAGCACCGGAAGCGTTAATTGCGTCGATAACCTGCTGGCGGTCCGGATCAGGAGCGACCGGAGCCCGTGCCCCAACCTGTAGAATGTGAGGGCCTTTCGCACTGATTTCGGAACCCGGAATTAGAAGCATGCCGCGGGTATCAACTTTACTCAGGTCTGCATGTTTATCATGATCAGAGATCATCAGGAAATCATACCCGCGCGCCGCATAATCGTCAATCACGGCCTGAATGGACCTTTTCCCGTCAGAAAGGTCGGTATGAGCGTGCAAATTGCCTTTCAACTGGTACGTATAGTTGGGCGGATATGGATTATTCATTGCGAACTTCATGTTAAACCGCCTGTTTTATTACAAGTACCCGGATTGACTGGGGAGAAAGCTTGAAGTCATATTCAAAATGACCCTGTACCCGGGCAATTCCGGATAATTCAGGGTGGATAACGCTTACAGTTGAAGCTGCATGCATTATACCGTATTCGGGCAATTCTATTACGAAATTTCCCGCCTGCTCCTGATCAGTGTGGTTAACCAGAATAAGGCATAGTTGATTGTCCAATTCATAACAGCCGCTCAATATTACCGGAATATCTTTTTTAGGAGGCTGACCTTCTTTCACGATTATATCCATTTTTTCGCAATTAATTTTCAATGGCGGCTTCCATACTCCCAGGTTTAGCCATTTCCTGGCGGCCATCCGGGCATTGACCAGGCTTTCCAGATATATAAGTTTGGGAATGAACTTTTCTTTTTCATGATCCCCCGGGAAAAAACCGCTGACCATAAGCTGACCGCCGCCGACCAGTGATAACGCTTCGGCAAAGCGGAAAGCCGGCATATTGGTTTCTTTAAAAGTCTGTACCGTCCCATATGTTATATGGTAATCATGATAAACGCTGTGGAACAAGGGTACAGGCAGGGCTTCAAAACAACCTAAACTACTGTTCAAGTCACTGATCTCACGAGCCAGATCAGCATCAAAAAGGTCAATAAAACATTCAATGACCGATTCGGAGGTAATTATGCTGTCCGTTTTTCGCTTCCGCATATCACGGCGAACTTTTTCCAACATTTCACGGTATCCCCGGCACCAGTGATCATGCCCACCCGGAGCGTGATTGTGATTTTTGTTAAAACATGAAACAGCATAACACGACGAGACCTGATCAAGATAAGCTCCGTCCATTCCGCAGTCATCGATGAGATCATTATTGATCTTACAAATGATATCCTGGAACTTTTCCGACGTCGGACACACGGTGTGACCAATACCATGCCATGAATCACCGATCTGACCGTTTTCGTCCATGACAACCTGATTGATACCGTCGTTCTGCTTGAAACTTCTGGTATTCTCATTCCACAACCGGGTATTTATGTAAGGTATGACATGGACGCCGGCTTCATGCAGTTCCTCTACTCCTTTTACCACTGCGTCGAAAACATCCGGATCATGCGGGTACATGTGAGGATAAGTATAGGGGTTGTCATGAGTCATTCCCGTATACCCGTACCAGTGAAAAGCCATTTCACAGCCGAAACGCTCCTTCAGGTATTTGATCGGCGGCACGACATACCGGGGCGCGCCCTGGTCGTTAAACTGCCAGTTCCAATACCAGAGATCGGTGTTTTTCAGCCATTCAGGAATTTCTGTTCTTGCTTTGACCGGGCCTTTCGCACACCAGAATTGATCAAGCGCCCATTCACGGTATATGGCTGAAGCGCCCCACCAGCCGCCCAGGTACACACCTGTTTCACAAGGATAAAAGGAGGAAAAGTCAGCCCCTGCCTCAAGCCGGTTTTCAGGAAATTGTTTAAGCGCAATGGCTGCATGTTTTAAATAATCTCCATCCGCATACATCCCGAAACGTTTATATAATGCCTGGCCGTCATGCGCCGCAAAATACAAACCACCAAGTTCCGGGGAGCCGTAAATGAGCAATTGCATTGTCATCATGCCGGGATAAGAGAAGGCAATATCTCCGGGGCCGCCCTCGAAGTCAAAACAACCAAACTGAGTTCTGGCCCAGCAGTCGACTGCTTTGGTCTGCTGGTTGACAAAAGCCACCGGGTCCGGAATATTTTCCCCCATGCCGAAAGGCACCGTCAGCCAGTCGGTTTTGTCATTTTCGAACTTCGTCAGGCCGCTTATGCGGGGGTAAGCGATCTGCCAGATCGCTGAATTTGTCTCATTTTCGATACTGATGGTCCAGCCGGCGGTCAAAGCGTCCTCTGGCAGCGACACCTGTCCTTTGACAGTCATACGGCCCCAGTCACCCTGCAGTATCCAGGTAAAGACAAGTATATTCTGTTGATTTTTATCAATTTTTTCAACTGTCGGGTCATCCTGGGGGTAAACAGTAATAATATTGCCATTGGCGTCCCGAAGCTGAATATCAAAAGCTTCCGTCAGGTTTGATCGATCAACGGGTATGGTGACCGCAGGAGAGATCGAACTCAATCCGCAAAGTCGCCCCGCCTGATCGAATTCCATGCTTATTTTCTTATTCTCAAGTTTCATAATAAATCCAAATCATTATTTAAAGTTTTATGTTCAAAAGCTTCGCGGCGTTTCCCCCGTAAACTTTTCTCAGTACCTCATCAGGCAGATAGATTCCATAAAGTTTCCAGGGAACTTCCCCGCCATAATAATTTATGGAAAAATATTCATCTCTGGTTTCCAGAAACCTGAACCAGTGCTGATAGACATCTCCCCGGTTCGGCCACATGTCGTCTGTCCCCCAGAGAATCTTGTCCGGATTGGCCATAATGAAATCCCGGGCGCTGTACGGTTGCCTGCCCAAAGTGTTCAAGCGAGCGGAAATGTCAACATAAACATTCGGGTTCATGGAAAGAAATTCGGTAACTCTGCGCAAATCGTGAGTTAAAGACGCGCAATGAGGAAATATAAAATTAGTATTTCTATTTTGCTCTGCAAGTCTGTATATCGCCCGGATCAGGTCCTCGTGACTCGGTAGACCAGGAGCTCCCCACCACCATTTACGGCTGGCTCTCAGAGACTCATAATGCTCATTTGACGGCTCGATCCTGCCAAATGCCGGCAAGGGGTCGGCAACATGGTACAGCACTGGCAGGTTCAGTTCGGCGGCCGTACTCCATACCGGTTTCAATCTTGCGTCATCCGGTAAAAGCAGATTTCCCCGGTCATCACGGTAGGAAAGCCCCAGTTCTTTATATATCTTGATTCCTTTGACGCCAAGTTTTACATCATCATCGAGTTTCTTTGCCACATAAGCGCTCCAGCCGGAATCATCAATGCGCCGGAAATCCAGACCGGAAAAATGAAAAAACCGATCTCTTCCTTTTTCGTAAATCTTTAAAACCGGTTCAATCTCTGCATCAGGAAAACTTTCCCCGACCAGATTTACGGCATATTTAACATTGCTTGCGACCATGTCCTCCAGAACCGTTTCCATTGGCTGCCACAATGTATTATAGTGGATATGGCAATCAATAGCCGGGAATTTTGCCTGCTTCGGGTGATGTTCCGGAACATTGAGGCATGGCACAACTGCGGTTTTTCCTTTTTCGGGGGCTTCGTTAATGGCACTGAGTTCTGCAAACATCTCCTCTGCAAGCAATTTCGCCCATCCGGCAAGACGGTCAATCGCCACATTGCCGAAAACAGATACCCGCACCTCATAACCCGAGTTGCCGGCAAGTGCAGTTTTAGTCGGGAAGTATCCAGCCCCGTCATTTGCGTACCCGACAATGAATGTATGTTTAAAAGGAGACGCGTCCTTGATCTCAAAACCTAATTCGCAGAATACTTCACCCGGGAAGCCAATGAATAATGTGTCATTGACCGCCACGCCCTGGAGCGCAGTGTTCACTTCCCGGTTTGGCGTCAGAAAAAAACGTTCAGCTTGATTATTGCGGATATTCGCATAGAAAAGTTCTAAACGCATTTTATCCAAAACCTCTTCGGAGGCGCCGGATTCAGAGGTTTCATTCAATTTTGCTTCCGCTTTTTTTACGTCATCCAGGGTTTCAGCGGGAAACCTCATCCTTTTCAAAGGAAGTTTCAGTTCCTGAACTTTGCCGATGACATTTACGGACGCTGAAATTTCAATCGTCTTGAGCAGACGCATCGCTTCTTTTCCCAGCATTGCCCCGTATTTTGCCGCCTGTTCAAAAGTCCGGTTGGGGATAAATTTTCCCAAAGCGGCATCTTCCGCCGAATAGCCGCCGGGATTGACATCCCCGCAGGCTCCGTTAAGAAACATCACAACGGGACGATCCTCATGATTCGCCATGATATACTCACGAACCCTCCCGGGGTAGTCCGCTGTCACGAGAAGGTTGTCAATCCCCAGAGTCGTTGCGTGACAGGCGTAATTTACAATAACGGCTATTGTTTTGCCTGTTGCGGCATCAACTACTTTCATGACATTGACTGAATTGTCCACCGGGCCTTTTGCTGATTCTCGACGGTTGGCGCCAATACCAGCAAGGGTTCCAACCTCTGTGCCGCTTTTGGCCGGTCTCCGATAACAATCCGCTTCCATTATCACCCTGACCAGTTTATCTTCAAGTTCTCTTAACCATTTTTGATTGAATAGATTATCACAGTCCAGAGCTGGTCCCGAATGCGTATGGGTGGCTGCAATCATAATACGCTCAGGCGCGATCGCGGTTTTATAAGAAACCCGTTGGCGGACAGTTTCAACGAGTTCCGGTTTAACTCCGACAACATCAACCGCGCAAATGGCACTTTTCTGACGCCGGTCATCAAAAACAAGCGCAACAGCTTTCAGGTGGTCGTGTACTCCTGAAGCCGGGCCTTTACGGTCATGATAACCAGCCAGGTCAACTCCCGAAGGTGGGGTTATGTCTATTTCAGAGGCTCCCGCCAAAAAAACACTCATAATTGTTTCCTTTATTGTTTTTCCTCTATCAGACTTATACAAAACTATTATTTACACCATGACTAGCGCAGTCTGAGCCTGAGCTAGCGAAGGCAACCCATGAAGATCATGAAGAAGTATTTAAGTTTTCAGCTCAAGCTGAAAAATAAAAAAACTTATTTCAACGATTATCCGTGTCTTCAGTGGTTAATATTTGTATTTCGCATGACTCATGTTTTTCCTCTATATATACAGGATTGGTCACAGCATAATGTCCTTTCCGGCCTCTGAGATATACCAGCAGCAGCAGCCACCCTGAATCAGTGCATACGAGTCCAGTTTTTTTATTTACATCAAATACGGATGAAGCATTCACCGGATATTCCCAATCCGCCGAATTAGTTTCGATCTGGTCTTCAACTGTCATGCTTTCGACAACATCTCCATTGAACACTAAATCGATACGATCCAGAGGCAACAAGCTTTGACAACTCATTTCAATCTTTATTTCCCTGGAATTTTCACTGAAAAAAACCGTATCTCCAGACATAGATCCATTAACTTTCAAAACCGGTAGAACCGGAGCCCAAACACAAAAACTGCGCCCGTCCCGCAACGCTTCAATTATCTTTTTACGGCTCGGTCTGCCTTTGACATAACAATATACACGTTCAGCTCCCGGAGGATAATAATCAAAATGATGAGTGTCTGTTCCGGCAACGGCGCTTAGACGCCGCCCCTGATTCAGCAGATCAAACCATATTTCCAACAAACGCTGCTTCAAACTGTAATGGTGATTGCCGGTCGATACTTCAAAGATTTTAAAACAATCATGCTCCCGTAATACTTTTTCACCCTCACACGCTCCGTGCATCGGATGGTTTAAAACGCAAATAACAGGGCGCTGACGGCTGTCCTGTTTCATAACTTCACTAAATACTTCAGCAACACTTTTGGGAACAAGTTCCGCTGCTCCGTTCTCTTGATTTACCACTTCTTTTTCGGGATGGACAAAATCCTTGATATTTAATGCATTATAGTGATTTTGCGGATAATGCGTATCAGTTTCAACGCCGGGGATACCGATCACCCCGTTGCGGCCTGACAACTTTTTGACCAGTTTCATGCCTTCAGGACAAGTTTCCTTGTAGCTACGATTGGCATGATCGGAAAAAGCCATCCAGTCAAGACCGTTGCATTTGGCGGCATGGAAGAGTTCTGCGATAGTTCCGGTTCCGTCGGATACGGTCGAGTGTACATGAATGTCTCCACAATAGCAATTTTCAGCCCGAAACAACCCTTTTCTGACTTTAAACAGTAATTTTGTCCGCAGCTCCGGGGTTGCAGTTACATATTTCCTGACGGGAATATACTCATATCCATGTTCCGCCTGAAACATATAATTCCCGGGCGGAAGATAAATATTTTGACCAGGAACTTCTGTATATACCGCCTTCCACCATTGATTATCTCTGAAGATATTTATTCTACACGGGAAAAAACCGTTGTCTTCATCAACCGTTTCCAAACAAACTCCGGCATAAGGCAATGCTTCTGCAGGAGAACTGAAGAAAAACCTCATCCTCTCTCTGATTGCAACGGTCAACGGAGTACCCTGGTGATAAATTCTCAAATTGATAAGCCGGTCTGATTTATTTTCCGGCCTGATTTTATATACGAACCTGTTTTTCGCGGAAGCGAGATAAGGCTTCCCATTGACAGGTTCGCACAAAACTTTGTTCCCGGCCAGGTTATGAAATTCCAACTTGGAAATACCTCCGGTTGCTGAAAACATAAAGTCACTCATATATTGGGGAACCTCTATATATAAATCAACAATTCCCGGTTCTCCAGGTTCAATCGTCAACGGACTCCTGGTATGTGGATAACAATAAAAACTAGAATTTCCGGAGAAGTCAAACTTTATCTTCTCCGCCTCATTCCCGAGCAAAACAATCGACCATTCACCTTGTGCAGGATTTCTAAACTCAATTTTCCCGCATTGTTTTTGTATAGTTTTTTGATGCCTTTGCCCAGTCGGGTCGATAAAGACAATCTTAATCTTTTTTTGAGCAATGCGAGAGTATTTAATTATTACTTTTCCACAAGTTCTTACCAGAAAATTAAGCCGTAACGGTTTGTGCCCAATTTCAAATGGATTTTCATCAGGGAGTAATTTCAGGTAAGTACATAAAGATTCGCTCGAACCTGTATTTATAATATTCATGAATTTCAAACTTATTTTTCCAAATGATAACGCTATATCTATATAATCTATTTTAAAGATTTTTTATTATTTTTCAACCTCAATCATTGATTATTCATGGTTACAACAGAAAATAAACGCATTTCTCTCTTTTAATATACATTTCCAAAGCACATATATTATTGTCTGTTTTGTTCATATTAGAATTTACCCTGTTGACTTGTATTATCAGAAAACTTTCATGGAAGATTCTAAAATTGTAAAATATAGAAATAGTATATATCGTTAATTTTGGAAAAACAGCATGAAACATACACTAAATTTTGTAAATGGCATCTATTTTTTTGTATATTTCATGAGAAGTTTTAAATTGCTTGCGATTGAATTTTACTCTTGCTACCTGAATCGGGTTCTTTTTATGGCTTAATCAAAACAATATAAATAGAGAACAAGAGTACAAACCGTCGATGAGGCCATACGGGTTCCGGGATCGTGAATACTTCAAATTAAAAATCTATCAACTGCCGGAGATTTCGAGCGTGAGGGAATTATGATTTACGGCATAAACCGTCGATGAGGCGCATTTTTTAGACAAAATACCTTTTTCAGTTTGACTCGGTTGGATAATCCGTTTATATTTTTTTATATACGGAGTCAGGCTAATCATAAATCATAAGGGGGATAATATGGCAATGCAATATAAATCCGGTTTTTGTAAGTTGTGCAATGCAAATAGAAAAGTTGAAAGACCCGGGACAAATCATATTCTCCATTTACTACTTACAATTTTAACTATGGGTTTTTGGATAATAATATGGATTTTATGTTCAATCAAATTTGGTGGCTGGCGTTGCTGCGCATGCGGAAGTAAAAAAGTATCAAGAATTCGTTGATCCGTTTTTAAATATTTAGGTCACCTTTAAAAATACGTTTTTTTATGAGGTAACCATTTTTTTGCAATTTGAAAATCGAAAACGGTAATAAACGGTACTTTTGCGGGGTGTTTTGAGAAAAAAAATGGTACCGGATCACGGACTTGAACCGCGGACACTCGGATTATGATTCCGATGCTCTAACCAACTGAGCTAATCCGGCACACTTCTCTTCATTTTTCAGAAGATTTGTAATATAACATCGTCATACAAAAAGGCAAGTACCATATATAAAAAATAAATGAATTTTTCCGGCAGATCTTACAAACAAAGGCTTTTCAACCACGAAAACCACGAAAAGACACAAAAAACCATTGAAAATACTTTGGATTTTCAATGGTTGAGTAAGTAAAGAAGAACTGAACTGTATCGACTACCTGGCGGCTCGTCGCTGTCTTCTTTCTTCGATATGTTCAATCATCAGCTCTTTTGTCCGTTTCATGGCGTCACCGGACCGCGTTCGCGCCTGAATGCCCCGGACTCCGGCTTTGCGCAAGCCCTGCACCACATAATAACTGACTTCCGCCAGCGACATCCGCCATTTGATGTGAAACGAACTGTCATTGGTCATTTCCGATACCTGGGAAACCAATCCGGTCAACCAGTCGGAACCAAAACGGCGCGGGACCTTTGTCGGCAGTTTTCGCGCGGTGTCCGGGATCATTCCGAAACCGCCGGGCTGTAAAAGCAGTTTATTGAACAATGAAAAAACCGAGTCCAAATCAATATCCCGATAATCCAGGATTAATGTCAGCGCCGAATTTTCAAACTCCTCCTCCCGGATTTTAATTTGATTGTTTATCTCCTCCCGTTTGGCGGCTATATAGGAATCAGGCGTGTCTATTTCCTGCTCGCGAAGGCATTCCAGTTCGAAGCGCAGTCCGGCAATTCGACCTATCTGAGCCGCCGCGTCTTCCCTTGTCGCCAGGATATACAAGGCTTTGCAAATATCCAGCCCGGTCATCGGCGGTGGTTCGGCATCTTTTTCAACCTGGGCAATCAACGGCGAATCCAGCAGATCAAGCAAACTCAAACCGCCGATAGTCAGCGGCGGAAACGCGTATTTCCCGATATAAACCTCATAGCTGTTGACCAGCGTCAGTTCATAGTTACTTACTGCCGCCGCGGTTTTGGGTTCATGCAGCAGACGCAATAAAACCGGATCGGTTTTAAATTTTTTCATAAACGAACCGTCATTCATCAGGCTTTGCGCACGCCCACTGGTAATTTTATTTATTTTCATTGTTTTCCCCTATATTGAGTCACGAATTGTTTTTAATTAGAAATTGACGCTGCGCTCTGACTTTCAGTCAGCCTCTGGCGCTACGCTCCGTTGTAATTAGTAATTAGAAATTAATAATCAGAAATGTCGGAAAAGGGCACATCCCTTTTTATCCCTGTTGTTTTTATTTCAATGTTGCCCTGCGCAATGCTCGCGTTCACTTCGTTGCCAACGTTCATCCTTCATCTTTAATCTTTAAGCCTATTCCCCATTCGATGTTCGGTGTTCGATGTTCGTTGTTCGTTGTTCGATGTTCTACAGTTTTAATCTTTTAGTCTTTACCTCCATTCGATGTTAATGTTCGATGTATTTTTGTGGGGAGCGAAAGACCCACGAGCCAACTGGCAGCGCGACATGTCCGGCTCAACGGAGTTTCGCCCTCCAAGGATGGATGACCAGAGCAAATTTTTTCGTATTTCTTTCATTCGATGTTCAATGTTCAATGTTCGACATCTTTGATCTTTAATCCTTAAAGCTTTAAGCTCAAAAGTTATCTCCCGGCAGACGATTATTCAGAACCGTATCAATGTGTTTCAGGGTTTGCCCCATTCTGTTCAACACCGCTTGCATGTTCTCGCCGGGACTCGGCGCTTCTTTCACCCGGGTCATCTGGGCCCTGACATCATCTATACCGGCAGTCCCGACCGGGGCGGCGGCGACGTTCAGCGGCTGATTCATTTTATCGCGGAACGATTCTTTAATCTCATTTTTGGCGGATTTCAGGGATGACGGGAAATGGCGTTTCGCCACATCCGGATTGAATGTTTTCAACGGTTTGCCGTTGACTCTGGTGTAATCGCGGTAATCGCCGTCTTTGCGGTAAATCATATCCTGCTCGACGGTCATGCCGCCAGTTGCGACCGGGGATGGTTTCAAAGCGCCGTCAACCATATAAACCGGAGATGAGTTGATTTTTTCAACCGGCACCGTGAATTCCATCATCTTACCGGCGGACATCTCGATTGCCTCGGGAGCGAGATTCCCGACGGCGGCGGAAACTTCACTATGCTCTTCCGTGCTGACAATGGTCTCAAATTCGTCCAGTTTCTTTCCGGCTTTTTCCTTATCCGTTCTTGAAAGTTTTGAATTTTCAAGAAAACTCCTGATCGCCTTTAGTTCCACGCAGCAACTGCATTTATCGCCTCCCATTCCAGTTTGCGCGGCAGCATCAGCTTTCGGATTCTGCGTGTCAGAGGTTTTACCATCAACCGCAGCAACTCCGGGAGCTTGCTCTGCCTCTTTTCCCGTCGAAGTATTCGCGGCAACGCCCCCCTGCCCGGATGCCGACGAAGTACCAACACTTCCGCTTGAAGATATTGCTGGACCAGTTGTAGGCATATTAGTTACGCTTTTACTTGATGGAATTGCCTCCATCTTTGATGCAGTTATCCCGTCTTGTGTACTTACTGGATCACTCTTTACATTTTTTCCTGATGATAAACCTTTATCCTTGTTTTTCTGTAATGATGCATTTTGTTCTTCCTTTTCCTCTTTAAGTTTTAATCTAAGGTTATGCGCCTTTTCTCCAAACTCCCACACTTTTGCTTGGACTTCTTTTAGTCTTTTATTAAGTATATCTCTAGCTTCTCCATCTTCTTCGATAACCAGTCTTTCTTTAATCTCATCTCTCTCATTACGATATATATTCTGTTCTTTAGTGACTAGATCTAGCGCCTTTGATGTTGAGTATCCACTATTATTATACTGTTCTCGCAAGGTGTATAACTTTTTTTGTTGGATTTGCTTGAGTTTTTCATTTTTCTCTAAATACCTTTTTACATCTACTTTATTGCCCAAGATTTCAGACACCCAATTATTTTCTTTTGCGAAACTAATTAATTTATTCTGAGCTTTAATACGCTTATTATTCAATTTTATTTCTTCATTGATATAGTCAATACTGCCTTCTTTTAATCCATTCTTTTCTATTGCTTCTTCAAACTCTTTTGTAGCTTCAAGTCGTTGATTGCTCATTTCAGCAATTTTTACTTTCATTGCTTTTTTTGATTCATCTGAAATATTTTTTTCATTATTATCAATAGATTTCCGCGTTTTATCTATGTTTTCTATAAAATGATTTACATACCCTCTATATCCGTTTGCATGTTTTTTAGAAAGCGAAACTGTATCTTCCTCATCTAATATCTTATCCTTTTTTAAGCTCTCAAACCTTTTTTTAGTCAAAGCATCCTCTTGGTCTCGCTCTCCTTGTTCCTTTGTAAATGATTGAATTTTGTCCCTGTTTTTCTCATAATGTTCAATTTGCTTATCCAAGTCTTTTATTAAAGACTCTATTTCAAGACGCTTTTGGGATGGTATACCTAATCTTGTTTTTAAGAAAATCTTCAATTCATTACGATGTGCTATTCGCTTTTTATACCTTGCCTCATCTCGTTCTTTTTTTTCTACTTGACTATTGATATTATTATATTCATTTATTATATCATTCTGACGATACCGCCTGATTTGCAAATCAAGATACGCATCTATTGCTGTCATCGCCTCGACAGGATTTATGCCATATATCGATGGTACTATTTTTGATAGCGCTCTAATTTCTATATCCTCGTCACTATTCGTATCGTGCTTTCCATCATATGGGATATCATCTAATTTTAGCATTCCTGTTTTTTCTGCGTCTGTTTTTTCTGCGTTTGTTTTTTCAAATTGATTTTTGTTACGGTCTGTCATAATATTTTCCTTTAATTGTCATTTTGCGTCTCACAACCATGTGAGTCAGCCGTTATCATATAGTATTTTTGTCAACCAATCTACAAAAAATAACAACTTATTAGATGTGAATAAAAAAATGTTATTTGATTTTATTTTTATGACATATATATTAGTTTTAATTCTTTAAACATAGCGAGGTTAATAATGAAATATAGATTTTTTTTCTCAGTAATATACATTTTTACAATTTCAACTTCTAACGCAATAATCGGCGATACCTATGAGCAGAGCGTCAAACGATACGGGAAACCGTTAAACTATTTTAAAGATGAATATGGCGAAGCCGGATTGTTCTGTAAAAATGGTTTAGCAGTATTTGTAATGTACCAAAATGGCTGTTCATATAGAGAAAACTATACTGTTTTGAAATCGCACCTTATGCCCCAGCTTTTAAAATACAAAAGTTTCTCTGATAAATTAAACTTTCTGGAAAAATTAAAAAACACAGAAAAAATTGACAATAAATTTCTTGATTCAATCCTTCAAGGCAACCTGAAATCAAAATGGCATAAAAGCAAGGATTTATCTCCTCAGTGGGCCGTATACTTTGCGATGTCAGGCAATGAAAAGTTTATCGCGATACTCTATTCTTGTTCCCGTAATCAGCTGGTAGTGGAAAAATTAACCAGTTTCCAGAAAAATGTCAGTAAAAAGCAAATAGAGTCAGCAAAAGAAATCTGTGTCCCTTTATTTTCCAAGTACTCCAAATATGTTAAAACCTGGGGTTCTCCATACTCATACTACAGTTACAAGCAGGTTGAATTTGAAAAAAACAATTATATTATAAATGTCACTTTTGCTGTTGACTTTAATAAATACTATAAAAACGGAGTTAACTCCAGCATAGATGAGACCTTTAATGAATCAAGCTCAACTGAAATGTTTATTCAAATGCTGAATAAGGACGCTATTAAAAAATTCGCCGCAAAATTTTCCGAATGGAGAAAGGAATATCAAAAGTTTAGTCTTCTAAAAAAAGATACTGTGGATAAAGGAGATTTTTTTACGTTAAATATGTCACGCTTTGTCAGCTTAAACGATAACCAGACAAGCATACCGCAAGTACTAATCAGAACAATTCTTGAATCAACAACAAAAACGAAATGGACACCTTATCTACAAAAAAATATTGGTTGGATTCGCTATACCACCTGGACAAACGGTCGTTGTATGCTAGCATCCTACGACGTTATTGGTAAATGTCTTTGGCTGTATGCAGTAAATGGACCGCGTATCCAGCAGGGACAACAAGAAATGTCAACTAGTAATCTCAAAACAGGCTACAAAAATAAGCAGTGAGGGAAAAAGGATTATTATGAAAATTTTATTGCCATTTCTTTTTACAATATTTTTTTATAACTGTACTTATTTGGCAGCGGTCGAAAAAACATCCAGAGAACAAAAGCAAATAAATTCTTATATTTCATGGGCCAATGTTAATGAGGTTGTCGCTGAAATAGTGAAGTATGCGTTGGCTGACAACAATGGCGTCAACTACAAAATTGCTATTGAGTATCAAAAGAAAAATGGTTACTGCAAACTGACGTTCAGTCGGCCTACGTCCAAAGCCCCCCAAACCGTTATTCAGGTTGCGGTATTTCCGCCAAATGACTATTCTCAACCAATCTTTATACGGATGACCTACGAATTACCGCAGTCATTAATAACGCCGGCAAACGTAAAAAAAATTATTGAATTAAATAACAAATGGATGAAAAACGATAAAGTAAGGCACCGTGTCTATCTGGAAAACAATGTGATTGTTTTCGATAATATTTTAGCAATCCCAGAAAAAATAAAGCTCCCGACTGAAATGGTCTTCAACGCCATTAATAACATTCATTTTCTCTGGCCGGAGTATTATAAACAACTGAAGAAAATCTTAAAGTGAAAAAAATACTTATGCCAAAGCTGCAACATAATTATCTAAGGACAACAGGTTATATAAAATGAGTACAAAATTTCTAACAAGTTTATATCTTTTTTGTATATTAACTCTTAATCTTCAAGCGGAAACCTCATCAAAACCGACGCAAGATGAAAAATCCATAATAACCAAAAAAATATTTAACTATTTAAATTTAAAACAAACTCGCCCTAGAGTAAAGATGATACAATTTACCAAGGATTACCCGGCCATTCTGGGCTACGTCCCAATAGATGAAGCGCCTGTAATCAAGTTTATTCTGGATGTAAGACAATTTCATGATTACGAACTCAGAGAAAAAGGGTCTATCGTTATTGTAAGTTTTTTGTATAAATTATCTGAAAATATTAAATCTGACACTGCTAAAAAAAAATTACTGCAAATGACCAACTCCTTTTTAGGGAAAAATAATTCTCCTCAAAAAATAGTAATACAGGATGACACTATAGAAC
Source organism: Victivallales bacterium (assembly GCA_963678305.2). Lineage (GTDB taxonomy): Bacteria > Verrucomicrobiota > Lentisphaeria > Victivallales > Victivallaceae. The sequence continues at coordinate 634,729 of CAXXVV010000012.1, read as the reverse complement.
TAGGGTATGTAATAAAGCTCCCTTCTTCCGGTGAAATTCCATTGGAAATAATTAACAAAAAAATTATTTCCACAGCATTAGCCTGGAAAGATTATTACGCGGTCCTGCGCAAAGAATTTGGTTTACCCAAAGTACAAGGAGCATACCTGATCGACAAGACAAAAAAGAAAAAAGTTGTCAACCAGTAAGCTCAAAACAGGCGCAGAAAGCGTAAATGAGGAGAGGAAAATTCAATGATACAAAGGCTGATGATATTATGTATCATTATTTGCGGTATTATATATTAGATTCATAATGAAAACTATAAGCATTTTTGCATAAATAAACATATTAATCAATCGCGGTCTCTAATCTCAGATCGAAGCATGTAAAACAATATAAAAATATGCATGACCACATATAATCACTTGTTGGGTTAATGAAAAGATGAATATTGAACTCTCAAAAGCACTCGCAGAAGCCAAAGCGAGAAAAATTGAATTTTTCATGGGTGAAGCTTGTGAGTGGAAATTCGATATTGAAGAGCATCCGACGTTCATTGAAGACCTCATCGGCACCAAAGCAATCATTTTTGCAAACAATGGATATGGGAATTATTTATTCCTGAAGGCGGATAAAAATGGAATTGCAGAAGAAACTATTTTTGAATTTTTCCACGAAGGTCCAGAAATTAATGAGATTGAGGATGACATAGAATTACTCCTTGGGCTGAAAGAGAGACCACCTTCAACTGATGGTTATCCCAAAGCAGTTTATGAATCCGGTGAAGATGTCCAAATTGGAGATCATGTTCAGTTAAAAACAATCTTTCAATTTTGGAGAGGTTGGCAAAATGGAACCGTTAAATATGTCCCAGGTATATCAAAGAAAAGCCTTGCGCATGAATACAATGGATTAAAATGGGTGGTGGTTGAAATTAAAGATGCTGAGTTATCTCCAGTGGTTGCCCCGGACACAGGGATACTGCGGAAAGTACGTTTTATTAAAAGGGCAGGAAAAGGAGCAGAACCCGCAAATTGATTTCAAGCAGCATATCGGTATATGCCACACGAATCATTTTTGCTCCTGCTCCGCTTCCAGAGTTTTGAAGCAAAACATCGCACCGGGACGTTCCCGGTGCATCAGTCGCACGGATCATTTTTGCGCCATCTCCGCTTCCGCAGCACAAAGTGCGGAGTTTGAAGCGAAACATCGCCATCCACCGTACGGATATAAAAAAATTTTTCTGTGATTTTCCGTGGTTAATATATAAAAAATCCCCGGAATGAATTAACCTTCCGGGGATTGAATTTATTTGTAAGTTGAAAAAGCCTTTATTCGCTTTTCTCTTCAGTTTCTTCCTGAACATCTTCAGGAGTGATCGGTTCTTCCGGAACCGGGGTGTCGGCCGGAACCGACGGAACAACGTCGGACAGGTCGATTTCCTCCTGCTTACGCGGCTCCATACCCAACAGGGTATAGGCTTCTTCAGCGGTCAGGGTTTCCCTTTCCAGCAACGTGAGCGACAGTTTTTCCAACTGGTCGCGGTTGGTGGTCAGAATATCTTTACAACGCTGCAAGGCGTCGTTTACCAGCTTTTTGACTTCGACATCGATCTCGCGCGCGGTTTCCTGACTGTAGGTATCAGCCGGTTCGGCATCGACCCTGACATGGATATGTTCGTGACGGTCGCCGTAATGAACCGGTCCGATCTTGTCATTCATCCCGAACGTGCAAACCATCATCCGGGCAATCTTGGTCGCGCGCTGAATGTCGTTGGACGCGCCGCTGTTCATATCGTCGAAAACCATTTCCTCTGCAACCCGGCCGGCCAGAAGTACGACCATTTCATCCATCAACTCTTTTCTGCTCTGGGTATAGACGTCCTCGTCCGGCATCATCATGGTCATACCGAGCGCATGACCGCGCGGGATGATCGTAATCTTATGCAGTGGAGTGGAAAACTTGCAATGCATCGTCGCCAAAGCATGTCCGGCTTCGTGATAAGCGGTCAGCTTTTTCTCGCGCGGAGTGATCCGGCGACTCTTTCTTTCACGTCCCCAGCGTACTTTGTCGCGGGCTTCCTCAAGGTCTTCCTGAGTTGCGGCTTCACGGTCATAGCGGGCCGCAAGCAGCGCGGCTTCATTGCACATGTTGGCCAGATCGGCCCCGCTGAACCCCGGAGTACTGCGCGCCAGGGTATCAACATTAACACTCTTATCGATCTTGATCTTGGAAATATGAATCTCAATAATCTTTTTACGTCCACGGATATCCGGAAGGTCAAGGACCACCTGGCGGTCAAAACGTCCGGGACGCAGCAGCGCGGGGTCGAGAACATCCGGCCGGTTGGTGGCGGCCAGAACAATTACCCCGGCATTGGCGGCTTCAAGGCCGTCCATTTCAACCAGCATGGCGTTCAAGGTCTGTTCGCGTTCGTCATGTCCGCCCCCCATACCGGAGAAGCGGGAGCGTCCGACCGCGTCAATTTCATCGATAAAGATCAGACAGGGGGCATGGCGCCTGGCCTGTTCGAACATATCGCGGACCCGGCTGGCGCCGACCCCGACAAACATTTCAACAAAATCGGAGCCGCTGATCGAGAAAAACGGTACTTCAGCTTCACAGGCAACCGCCTTGGCAAGCAGGGTTTTACCGGTACCGGGAGCTCCGGTCAACAGTGCGCCTTTCGGGATTTTGCCGCCAAGCATCTGGAATTTCAAAGGATCTTTAAGGAATTCGACAATCTCCTGGATCTCCTCCTTTGCCTCGTCCGCACCGGCAACATCGTCGAAAGTGGTATGCAGTTCCTCCGGCATGATCATTCTGGCGCGGCTCTTGCCGAACTGCATCGCGCCGCGGCCGGCCATTTTGATCTGTCTGGAAAAGAGGACATAAATAACAACAATGATCAGGATCACCGGCAGCATGGTCAGAATCAGGCTCCACCAGTTATCGCGCTTCTGGATCGTAACCTCATCAATATTTTTCTGCATCAAATTACTGATATCTTGAGACCAGACAATCCTGGTGCGGTAGCGGCCAGTTGCAACTTCCTTGCCGCTTTTTTCAGTTTTTTTCGTCTGGTTCTTTTCTGTTTCAAGGCTGCCGTCTTCACGTTTTTTTGCCAGTGCCTTTTCGGTCGCAAGGGTGAATTTTCCTTCGACATCATAAATATTTTCACCTTGCGGAGAGAGTTCAGCACTCCTTACATTTCCATCAGCAACTTGTTTCTCAAATTTAGCCTGGTCCCAGTTTTCGACTTTGCCGTTATTATTGAATTTATAGATAAGCAGGATGAAAACGATGATAAAAAGAATGGGCCAGATAAAAAAAGCGGCCGGTGGTTTTTTACCTCCGCTGAAAGATTCTTTTGGATCAGGAAGAGCCATATTTTAAGTCCTTAAATTTTACATCCGGTTCGGATACCGGCAAAATTCATTATTGTATTAGAAAAAATTATATTGTTCCGATTAAAAAAAAATCCGCCTGAATTAAGAGGCGGTGAAAATCTCCCGAAAAATGCCTTGCAAATTCATGGTGAAACCGGAAACCGGCCGCACAAACAGTCTGTTGAGTCGTTATCTGACGATAAGGTATACGATATAACCCAGGACGCCGAGAATCCCCAAAACAGTCAAGCCGATCACCGCAACAAGCACTTTCTGACTGATGGCACTCTTGCTGTCCTTTCGAGCAAACGGCGAAAAGTTTTCCATATCGCGCACAGTTGAAAGTCCGCCCTCGGAATTATTCAAATCAATACCGGTCTGGGTCCGGGTAATAGTAGTAACAGACTTATCCTCGCAATCATAGAGGATTTCAACCGCTCCAAGCTGAATAATATCACTGTTTTTCAGTTCATAATCCTCGTCCGTGACCTGAACATTATTCACTCTGGTACCATTGGTACTCTCATTATCACGCAGAATGTATGTGGACTCGGTCTTGATAAAGTCACAGTGATGTGAACTGATAGTCGGATCCTTAATACAAATATCACGCTCGTCCGAGCGGCCGGCAGTATGGATGTCTTTGATAAGTTCAAAGCTTTTGCCGCGCATCTTTTCCGATAGTACTATTAATTTTGGTATCCCACCCATGTATACACCTGATAAAATTTAACTGATATTAACTAATAATTGAGTTAATATATTATTATCCCTTACAAATGCAAAAGAAAAATTAAAAAATATACGTTTATTTTTGATTAGCCCCGTTCCAGTCATAAAAAAGCCCGTGAGCCAAAAGGCTGCACGGGCTGACATGGAGCGGTTATTTACCGGAGATAACCCCGTGGTCGCGGAAGTGACGGGTCACAGCGAACTCACCGAGTTTGTGTCCGACCATATTCTCAGTTACGAATACGGTCTGGAAGGTTTTACCGTTGTGAACTTCAAAGGTATGACCGACAAAGTCCGGAATAATCATTGAACGACGTGACCAGGTCTTGATCGGGCGTTTTTTGCCGTCACGATTCATGGTCTCGACTTTTTTCATAAGATGTCCGTCGACGAACGGACCTTTTTTGACTGATCTAGCCATTATTTCTTCCTCCGTTCGATAATGAACTTATTAGAAGCCTTACGCTTGTTACGAGTTCTCTTACCCTTGGAAAGCTGGCCCCACGGTGAAACGGGATGACCGCCGCCGCTGGATCTGCCTTCACCACCACCCATCGGATGGTCGACCGGGTTCATAGCAACACCGCGGACGTGAGGACGGAAGCCCATATAACGTTTTTTACCGGCTTTGCCAAGCTTAATGTTCATATGAGTAACATTGCCGACCTGACCGATGGTCGCGCGGCATTCAATATTGATCATACGCACTTCACCGCTGGGCAGCTTTACCTGAGCATATTTTACATCCTTGGCGCGGAGAACCGCGGACTGCCCCGCTGAACGGACCAGTTTAGCGCCTCTGCCGGGATTCATTTCGATATTGTGAATAGTGATACCGACCGGCATATCTTTGATCTTCATCGAGTTACCGGGCTTGATTTCAGCCTTCGCCCCATTCATGACAGTATCGCCGACTTTGAGTCCGACAGGAGCAACGATATAGCGCTTCTCACCGTCAGCGTAGAACAGCAAAGCGATATTGGCAGTACGGTTTGGATCGTATTCGATACCTTTAACAGTAGCCGGAATATCTTCTTTATCACGTTTGAAATCAATATCACGCAACCGGCGTTTTACACCGCCGCCACGAAAACGAGTGGTCACACGACCCAGATTATTACGCCCGCCAGAGGATTTTTTTCCTTTGACAAGAGATTTTTCCGGCGTGGACTTAGTTACTTCAGCAAAATCCGAAATCATCATGTTTCTGAGACTCGGAGTTACTGGATTGTATCCTTTAACAGCCATTATAAACCTCGCTTTAGTTAAACGATTTCAATCGTGCCTTCGGCGAGAGTAACAACCGCTTTGCGCCAATCGGCGCGGCTGCCCATTCTACCGGTGCGCGGAACTCGTTTCGGTTTTCCCTTACAATTCTGAATGTTGACGCTTTTGACTTTAACGCCGGCGAACAGGGACTCGATCGCCTTGGCAACTTCGATCTTGGTCGCGTTGCGGTCAACTTTAAACACGTATTTGCTTTCCGTAGACATCTCGGTGGATTTCTCCGAGACGACCGGAGCAAGAATAACATCATGTGCGGTTCTCATAGTGAAACCTCCTTATGCCATACGCTGGACCAGAACGTCCAGGGCATCTTTGGTTAAGATCAACTGTTCGAAGCGCAGCAGTTCATATACATTAACGCTGGCGGCTTTGCGCAGAACGCAATCAGAAAGATTGCCGGTGGCGCAAACCACGTTCTTTTCGTATTCAGGTACGGCCAGCAGAAAGTTGGAATTAACTTTCAGCGAGTCGATGACTGCTTTAGCACTTTTGGTCTTGTGATCCGGAATATCAAATTTATCAATAACAATGACGCTGCCTTCTTCAATGCGATCGGAAAGCGCACGTTTCAGGGCCAGTTTGCGAACCTTCTTATTGACGTCTTTTTCATAACTGCGTGGACGGGGGCCGAAGATGATACCACCTTTGCGCCAAATCGGGTTACGGGTACTGCCTGAACGGGCACGACCGAGACCTTTCTGACGGAAGGGTTTTGCTCCACCGCCGCTGCGCTCTGAGCGGGTTTTAGTTTTGGCGCTGCCTGAGCGTTCGCCGGCCAGAAATGCAACTACGACGTCGTGAACGGCTTGAGCGCCTTTTTCCAACTCGAAGCAGTTATCCGGCAACTCATATTCACCAACAACAGTCCCCTTGCAGTCAAGGATATCAAGTTTTTTACTCATTATTCTCTCCTGTCAGGTTAATTGCTTTTCATTTTTTTAGCTTCACGAATAACCAGAATTCCGCCGTTCGGGCCGGGTACGGCGCCTTTGACGAATAACAGATTGTCTTCGGCTTCAACCTTGACTATCTGCAGATTCTGGATAGTGCGCTGAACGTTACCCATCTGACCAGGCAGCTTTTTTGCCTTTGTCAACACGACCGGGGAATTCACACTGGCCGATAGAACCGGGTTTACGTTTCCAGCCACCACCGTGACTATAGCGACCGCCACCGAAATTGTAGCGCTTGACAACACCCTGGAAACCGCGACCTTTAATGGTTCCGGTAATATCCAGATAATCTTCAGCGCTGAAAACATCAGCATTCAAAGTGGCGCCAAGTTCCATATCTGAATCAGCTTCAGTACGGATCTCACGCAATTTGGCGGGCAGAACAGATTCTTCAATACCAGCGCGTTTGAAATGACCGCGCATCGGTTTCGGAACGTTCTTGGCTTTCTTGGCGCCAAAACCAAGCTGAACGGCACTGTAACCGTCTTTCTCAGCTGTCTTGACGTCAACAACTACGCATGGGCCGGCTTGTACAACGGTGACAGGAATAACCTCACCTTTATCGTTGTAGACCTGCGTCATGCCGATCTTCCTGCCGATTAATCCTTTCATGATTTCTCCTTCCGATACATACTTCCAATCGGCGGAAAGCATTGGTATCTTTTTGTTCAGGATTATTAACTTGCGACCAGCGGCGGCAAACCTGATTCAGCGGAATCCGGCTTGCACTGCCCGTTTACCGGTCGATTAATCAACCAGCTTCAGTGAAATATCTACGCCGGCCGGAAGATTGAGTTTTTTCAACTCATCGATTGTCTTCGTGGTCGGCTTAACGATATCAAGAAGCCGTTTATGGGTACGAGTTTCAAACTGCTCCATCGACTTTTTATTGACGAACGGAGACTTGTTAACGGTAATCCGTTCCATACGAGTCGGCAACGGAATCGGTCCGGCGTACATGCTGCCGGTGCGTTTGGCAGTATTCAGGATCTCGGTAACGCTTTGATCCAGAATACGATGATCGTAGGCTTGCAGGCGAATACGAATTTTCTGCTGCTTGCTCATTTTTCTTTCTCCATTATTTTTTCTTGAACACTAGTTGGTACTTTATCAAAATGTGATGGCTCCATAGAATAAGAAGCACGTCCCCTCGAAAGTGAGCGCATCGCCGTGGCATAGCCGAAGAGTTCTGCCAATGGGGTGTGTGCGGTTACCTTGGTATAATCACCGCCCTGGTCAGCATCAACCTGAATGATCGCGCCACGGCGGGAAGTAATATCACCGATAATATCACCCATGTGTTCGTCAGGAGTAGTGATATCCATTTTCATAATCGGCTCAAGAATCGCCATACCGGCCTTCCGGGCTGCTTCCTTGAATGCCATTGAACCGGCAATCTGGAATGCCATTTCAGAGGAGTCGACCGGGTGGTAGGAGCCATCAAGCAGCTTGACATGGAAATCCACCACCGGACTGCCGGAAATAACCCCGGTTTTAGCGGCATCCATGATGCCTTTTTCAACCGGTTTGATATATTCACGCGGAATATTACCGCCGACAACCAGATTTTCAAAAGTCTGACCGTGACCGCGTTCCATCGGCTCAACCTCGATAACGGCATGGCCATACTGACCGCGACCGCCACTCTGGCGAACAAACTTGGTATTTGCTTCGCCTTTTTTCAGGATTGTTTCACGGTAAGCGACCTGCGGCTGTCCGGTATTGGCCTCAACCTTGAATTCGCGCTTCAAGCGATCGATGATAATATCCAGATGCAATTCCCCCATACCTGAGATAACAGTCTGGGAGGTTTCTTCATCGGAACGGACCTGGAAAGTCGGGTCTTCATCGGAGAGGTAGCCGAGGGCCTTGTAGAGTTTATCGCGGTCGGAGTTTGTTTTGGGCTCGACTGCGATTGAAATAACGGGATCGGGAAAGTTCATTGATTCGAGAATGATCTGATCGTTCTCAATACAGATGGTATCACCGGTAGTCACATTTTTCAGACCTACCGCAGCGGCAATGTCACCGCTGAAAATCTCATCGCGTTCTTCACGGGTATTGGCATGCATTTGCAGAATACGGCCGAGACGTTCACGCTGGCGGGTTCGCGGATTATATACAGTCATACCTTTGGCAACTGTGCCGCTGTAAACCCGGAAATATGTCAGTTTACCAACATAGGGGTCATTCATAATCTTGAAGATCAAAGCTGAGAACGGCTGCTTGTCGCCAACGTGGCGAGTCATCGGTTCTTCAGTATGGGGATCGACACCATCAATATCCCAAACATCGATCGGAGACGGCAGCAGTTCGGTGACGACATCCAACAGCGGCTGAACGCCCTTATTCTTGAAGGCTGAAGCACAGGCCACAGGAACCACGTTACCCGCAATCGTACATTTACGCAAAGCTACTTTGATATCTTCCAGTTCCGGAGTAACATCTTCGAGGAACAATTCCATGATTTCTTCATCATATTCGGCCAGACATTCGACCATGTAATGCAACGCTTCATCAGCTTTATCAGCAAACTCGGCCGGAATATCCTCTATACGCATTTCGGCGCCGAACTCGTCTCCGTCAAAATAAATGGCTTTCTTGTTGATGATATCAACAACGCCCTGGAAATCGCTTTCAGCGCCGATAGGAATTTGTAAGGGTATAGCAGTTGCACCAAGTTTGTGCCTGATGTCTTCGACCACCGCGTCAAAATTCGCGCCGGTACGGTCCATCTTATTCACAAGGGCAACAATTGGAACTTTATAGGTTTGAGCCTGTCGCCAGACAGTCTCTGTCTGAGGTTGAACTTTGCCAACTGCGCAAAAAACGGCAACTGCGCCGTCAAGCACTCGCAACGAGCGTTCCACTTCAGCGGTAAAATCAACGTGTCCGGGAGTATCAATAATATTGATCTTGTACCCTTTCCATTCACAGGTGGTCGCGGCGGAAGTAATGGTAATACCTCGTTCCTGCTCCTGCTCCATCCAGTCCATGGTGGCGGTACCTTCGTGAACCTCGCCAATTTTATAATTAATTCCAGTATAGTAAAGGATACGTTCTGACAATGTGGTCTTACCCGCATCAATGTGCGCCATAATCCCGATATTACGAACGTTCTTCAGCTGAACTTTACGCCCAGCGGCTTCTTCATATTTTTTATCAACAGTCGGCATATTTCAAACAACAGCAGAATAATTTCTTATTCCGAATTTCTCTTTTAGATTTTTATCTTACCATCGGAAATGAGCGAAGGCTTTATTGGCCAACGCCATTTTCTGTGTATCTTCACGTTTCTTGATTGAAGAACCGGTGTTCTCAAAGGCGTCAAGAAGCTCACCAGCCAATGATTCCATCATCGGACGGCCCTTGCGACCTTTAGCATAGTCGGTTATCCAACGCAGAGACAGGGCGACCTGACGGTCCGCGCTGACTTCGATCGGAACCTGATAAGTAGCACCACCAACACGGCGGCTCTTTACTTCCAGTTTCGGTTTTACATTTTCCAGTGCCTGCAGGAATACTTCCAAAGGATCCATTCCCGGCTTACGCTCATTGATCAAGTTGAAAGCACCGTATACAATGCTCTGCGCAGTGGATTTCTTGCCGCGGCTCATGATCGTATTAATCAAACGCGCAACGAGTTCACTGTTGTACTTGACGTCAGGGGTAAGCTCACGCTTTTCTGCTTTTCGTCTTCTCATAATCTATACCCTAGAATTATTTTTGTTCAACTTATCTGTTACTATTAAATAAATTACTTTTTCTTATGATTCTTATTTTCAGAACAAAACTGCCGGCATCAGACGATGGCGACAGTTTTAATTAAATATTTCATCATAAGGCCGAAAATTATTTCGGACGTTTTGCTCCGTACTTAGAACGTGATTGGCGACGTTTGCCAACACCGGCGCTGTCATCCAGCGCACCGCGTACGACGTGATAACGTACACCCGGCAGGTCACGCACACGACCGCCTTTTACCAGTACCACTGAGTGTTCCTGCAATCCATGACCTTCACCACCGATGTAAGCGGTAACTTCCTGACCATTGGTCAGACGAACTCTGGCGATTTTGCGCAGCGCAGAGTTAGGTTTCTTCGGCGTTCTGGTGGTTACCTGCAAGCAAACTCCGCGACGCTGCGGGCAATTGTGCAGCGCACGTGATTTGCTCTTGCGAACCTTGCTTGAACGTCCTTGACGTACTAATTGATTGATTGTCGGCATTTTTAATTACCTTGCTTTTTTTATATTCAATTTTAGTTTAAAATTCTATATTCACAACGCGAAAGACAGATAATATACACATCCAAGAAATAAAATCAACCTTTTTTTCAGCTTTTTATAATTTTTTTCTGATTTTTTTAACAGAAACAATCTGATCAAAGTTTCTCTCCGGCGACAAAACATGCAAATGAAAAAAGAAAATCAGACCCTGTATACTATAACAATAATAATACACAACTCTTCTTTCTGCAACCTAAACGGCATCTTTAAAGTTGTTGGTACAATTAATATATTTTTTTTACTTTCGCTATTGACATTATACCTATCAAACTGTATAATGACCTACAAAGTTGTTGGTACAACTTAATATTAACCACGGAGATTTATGATGCCGGTACAATCAGCACCATTCAAATATCAGGAACTGAAAGAATATTTTATTGAACGCATACGCCAGGGGAAACTTCAGGACAATTCCCGTATGCCGTCAGAACCCGAACTTGTCAAGCGCTATGGTCTTTCGCGCAACACGGTTCGTCAGGCCATGAAAGAGCTTGAAAACGAGGGATATTTATACCGGATCAGAGGACGAGGTACTTTCGTTAAAACAGGACGACCGGAAATAACCAAAAAGATTGCACTGGTTATTTTTGATACCGAATACGCGATACATCCGTTAGTATCAAAAATGATTCGCGGCATTGGCGAGGTCCTGAGTAATAATGGATATACTCTGGATATTTTGGCTAGTCACCGCTCAGATCTGGAAGCGGATATCTCAAAGATGGCCGCAACCTACGCCGGATTCATTATTGGAGCATGGCAGATTGATAAACACATTGTCAAAACCCTGGTTCAGAAGCAAATCCCGCACATTTTCGCAAAGAATTATTTCCCAGGAATGCAGAAAAACGCTGTTTTGATTGATTTTGAAAAAGCCGGAAAATTGATTGTTGAGCATCTGGCCGGTCTCGGACATAAAAATATAGCGCTGCTTTATGCAGGAGAAAAAATAAACATTTCACGTGATTTCAAAGCCGGAGTCTTCACCGCGTGTCTGGATAACGGCATCAGACTGCACCATGAAAATATTCTTGACATCGGTTTCACATGCGATAATGCGTTTAATGTTGTCGATTTCCTGTGTAAATCAAAAGACCGCGTATCAGCCGTTATTACGCTCGATGATGATATTGCAGCCAGGGTTGTTCAGCGGCTCACGCAAAAAGGGCTGAGCGTTCCGGAAGATATTTCTGTGACTGGCTGTAACGATATGCCTGTCGCCTCTTTGATTTCCCCAGCGTTGACAACATTGTCAATTCCAATTATTGAATTAGGAAAAAAATCCGCGGAGATATTACTGGACCGCCTTAGAGGTCAAATTGTAAATTTCAACGGAGTTAAGTTATCTCCGGAATTAATTATTAGAGAATCAACTTGCAGGCAAACAACAGTACAATAAAAAGGGAGGTATAAATCAGACATCAGGACAAAGCACGCGAACCAATTTTATCAAACAATTAAAAACAGAGAGGGAAATCATGAAAAAGGCAAAATCATTCACACTAATAGAACTTCTTGTAGTAATAGCCATTATCGCAATTCTGGCATCCATGTTGCTGCCTGCCTTAAATAAGGCAAGGGATAAAGCCAAAGCAATTTCTTGCACAAATCAAATGAAAAGTTTATCTACCGGATGCATCCTCTATGCCAACGATAATGAAGACATGTTTCCATATTGCCGTGATTTAGCAATCACCTCGGCAGATAACTGGCAATGTATAATTGCGAAAAACCTTGGTATAACTTTACCGCCGTGGGGCGGATGGTTTCCTAAAAAATTTAAGATATTTCGTTGTCCTTCTGACCAGGTTACAGAAGCAAGTTGGCTCAAAAGCAGCTCCCATTGGTATAAAATCAGTTATTGTGTCAACCTGGAAGTAATGGATGCCGTTAACGACTTAAATGCCGATGGATATAGCGGTCCACGCAAAATGGGAAACATAAGGCAAGCATCAAACACCATTCTTATGGCAGAAAATTTTGATTCCGCAAATGGAATGCGTTACAGCGTTAAAAATGCAAAATGTTACAATCCCGGATACAGTTATGAATACTCCCTTTCCACTTCCGGAAATGTCACCAATGACCCGGCTAAAGTGGGATATCATTCAGGCAGGAATAATTGGACATTTGTTGACGGTCACGCAAGGGCTATGAAATGGACTGAAACGATGAATTCAAACTCCTGGAAAGCAATTAAATAAGCAACTAAGTTTATTCTTATACAAAACAATTCCAACTCCGATACCGCAATTATCTGATTGTGTGTATTGGTACATCTTGAACTCAAATCTCTCATTAAAGAAAAATTTAAAAACACAGAAAGTTTAAATATGACCAACGCAATAATCGCCTTGCTGTGCTATGGGGCCGTAATATCTACAGCATCCAGTGCAACAATCCAGAAGGACCTTCGTCCAAAATTCGACAAAACAACATATATGAAGAGTTGCTGGAGCCAGGCTAATCCGTGGTGGCGACCAAGTCGTTCGTGTCGCTATGGAGCGGGTGGTCCGGACTACGCCTGGAATAATTTTCCAAAAGACGAAAAATTAATGTGGCAAAAAGTTGCGGAAGTCTGTAAACCTTATGGTTTATCGGGAGTGCAATTTGAAGTCACACTTGAAAGAAACGGCAGCATCAGCTGGCAAAAAAGCTTTAAAAATGCTGCTGACGGTTTTCAAGCTGCCGGCAATGGATTTAAAACGTCTTTGTTCGTGTCTGTTCACAAAGGACCGGAAAACAAGGCAGTGGAACAATTTGAGAATCTATTCAAAAAACTCTGGCCAACCCTTAAAAATCATCCCGCAGTATACAGGTTGAATGGGGCTCCGGTATTAATCATCTACACTCCCGCCACATATTCCCCGGAAACATGGCATAAAATGGTGACTAACGTAGAAAAAAAATATGGCAAAATCATCATCCTGGCAAATGCATGGACTAAAAGACTAAGGGAATCTCCAGAGGTGCTCAGAGAGTATCTCAAGGTATTTGATGGTATTTCCGCTTACGCGAACTGGACAGATGCCGGTCAACGCAAATTTCATGCAATGGCCTCAAAAATTATGCACGAAGAATTTCCTTATAAGATATTTGAAGCATCCGTTCACAATACCTATACCGTCCATTTTCATTATGGCGGAACAATACCTGATCTGAATGAGAAATATTTGAAGTCATGGACTGACACTATCGCCTCAAAACCGGATGCTATAGTTATAACCAATTTTTTCGATATATATGAAAACTCAAGAATATTTCCGTCGTATGAACTTGATGATGTTCTGCTGCGAACAGCCCAGTACCATCTTGATAAATGGCGCGGCAAAAAAACATCAAAAAGAAAAGGGCTGGATGTCTATGTCAGCAATTTTACCAATGTTTTATTGGGGCAGCCCGCGCTCTTTGAAGTCTTATCATTTCCCGCTGAAAATCAATATTCTAAATTGAGCCTGACCCTGGAAATATGCGATGCAAAAGGGAAAATTCTTCATACATTTCCATCAATGACACTTAAACAAAATACGATTGACAGAAAAGTATTTAAACTGGACTCATTGGAATTTGCAGATAAACTGGCGTTATTGCCAAAAGTCAAAATTCAAAGTCGAAACTATAAACAAGTTATAGACTCATTTCCCCCAACCATGCTTGTAGCCGGAATGAGGGCGCATTTACTCTGGTGGTCAAGATCGTTAAGGAATATGTTGAACATCAACAAAGGAACAAAAAAGTGGAGTATTAATACCGTAACAAATGGTCACACTATGCATTATCCGGAATATGGTTTGGCCGTCATCCAAAGCGATGCAATATCAAATTCCAGCGGCAATTGGAATCAAGGCGGAGGTACCGTTCGAATTATGCGCAACGGCAGAGAAATCCAAAGGAAATCCCAATGGTCACTGGACATGGCGCAGTCAATATTGTTACCCGATCCAATATCGTCTCTGGACTGGTATAATCTGGAATTAGTCAATAATCATGGGTGTCGCTATATTTCATCACCCATATGGATCTCCGGCGACCGCTACGGCAAGCAGGTGAAGTTACCCGTAATTTCAAATAAACATGGCATAACTGAAATTAATATCAATGCGGACCGGATACCATTCTTTTATTATCCGTGCAATTTTGATGCGGGCCCCTTATTGATTGATTATTCCGGTTACCGGCATAATGGTTTTCTTGGCGGCAGCGGCTACGGCGGAGGACATCTGGCCCGAACTGCATACCGGCATGAACACCTTGGCGGGCTGAAAAAAAAGAAAAAAATAAACTCCCCTTTGTTCATAAACGACAAAACTACCGGCGGATATTACCGGTTTAACGGGAATCAATATATAACAATCCAGGGTGGAACCGCCTTCCCTTATGCTTCAACCTACGAAATATCAATAAAACCTGAAAAAACCGGGAAAGCCATGGGAATCATAGGGGCTGGCAATAATCAAATACAATTGAGTATCGACCCCCAGGGATATATCATTGTTGAACGTTCTTCCGCGATTGAAGCCGCGGGAGGCCAGAAAGTCAGCAGCAAGATATCGGTTTCAGTTCGCTCGAAAAAAGCAGTCAAGTTTGGCAAATGGACCCGCATTGCTGCAGTTTATGATTTGAAAAATCTGTCTTTATATCTTGATGGAGAACTCCAGGACAGGAAGAGCATTGCCCCCATGAGCGCACACGAGATGTTGAATGTTGTGATTATTGGAGGAAAATGCCGCAATGTATGGCAGCCATATCAATACTATTCAGGCGACATAAAAAAAATAAGAATATATGGGCGAGACCTTTCTCCTGACGAATTCCTGAAAAGTAAAAAAATATAATCTTTACGGCATACTTTCATCAGCAGTACAAAATATATTTATTGAGAAAAATACATATAACAATCAAATTTTTAAAAAGTTCTTGAAATACGATGAAACCATAAGTAATTTTATTTTGCAGTAACCATAATACATAACATTTCGGGTTTACAACATGCAACTTGACATAAAAAGTAAAAATGCGTTTTCTGTTACACTGGGGAATGAGGGTAATATCGACGAAATTTATTGTCGCCATCAACGCTGGAACGGCTATCAGGGCGGCTTGACTATCGTCGATGATCTTGACGGACGGATATTCATTGCCGCCAACGCGAAAACCGTCTTGCTTGAACATTGTGATTCAACAATGGCATTTGAACATAAATGGGATGGATGCAAATTCGTCGCCAGAGAAATATGGACTGTACAAGACGACTGTTTGTCATGGAAAGTCGAGGTAGTGCTGGATGACGGTTGTGCTGAACGCTCCGTGCAGATCAAGCAACTCTTTCCCTATCCCTATCCACCGTATAAATTACAGGTCTGGAGTGCCAATGAAAAATTCCCATGCAGCCTTGATAAGCTGGGCGGCCTGCACTTGTTTTACGGCGATGCCTGCTACGGAACCGTAATCCCCGCGGTATCTGTATATGATGAGAACAGCAATACCGGCTTTACCTTGTCAAAACCGTTTGATTTGAAATCTGCTCGCATGGCATTCCATTTCAAAGATTATCACTCGGACGGCTTGGAGATGGAAAACTCTTGTCTGTATCTCGGCGACAGCTCTCCAGCCACCGCTGAAATGCTGATCCACCCTCACGAAGGCTGTTGGCGCCCCGGTCTGGGTTGGCTATATGAAAAATATCCGGAATATTTTGATCCTCCGAATCCGAAAGTACATGAACTGGACGGAGGCTTTATGATAACCAATCCTTATACGGAAACAAGGTATCTTAAAACGGTTGAGGATTATAATATTAAATGGGCGGAAATACATAATCATTTTCCTTATTACGGCAATTATGCTCCGGATGAAGATGAATGGGAAAGTGTCATAACTCATGATTATCCCGAACTGGCTTCACCGAAAGAAAAGCTGTCCAGAAAAAAAATTAATCAGCACATTCGGGATTTGCATGAAAATAAGATCAAAGGGCTGCTGTATTTCCAATGCAGCGGTGATGCGTTTATCCCATACGCGAAAAAGAAATTTCCAGACTCGATTGCCCGCGACACGAGTGAGAAAATCATTCCGGTCTGGAAAGAATGCTGTTTCACGAACGCCTCGGAGAATACTTCTTTCGGACGCCATATTGAAGCTCAAATAGATAAATTCATTGACGATTATCCGCATATTGACGGGGTATTTTTAGACCAGATGTGTTATCAGACCCTGGATACGGCTCATAAGGACGGGGTTACGGCTCACAACAATCAACCGGCGGCAATGTTTGGACATTCTTATGAAAAAAATTTGAATAAATTGTCCGGGATTTTGCACCAGCAGGGCAAGGTCATCTGGGGGAACGGGCCGTTCAACATTGAAGTTCAAAAAAATATTGACGGCATAATGGCAGAGGGAGTAAGCGAAATATCCAATACTTATAAATATCTGTGTCTTGCCAAACCATTGCTGGTACATACTTATCCCAAAACTCCGGAACAGGTGGAAACGATGTTCAGACACTGTTTGTTGAACGGAGCGTCATATTCCATAGGCGCTTCGTCAACCTTGCCGTCTCCCGACCCGGTCAACAACGAGGTAAAAATTATTTTTGACAAATGCATCCCGCTCGTGGAGAAACTGTTCGGACGGAAATGGGTGTTTACACCTGCTCCGTTGAAGCTGCCTGAACACTATGAGGGAAACATTTTTTATTCACCAAATGACAGGAATGTTATTTTGGTTTCTCTTGTGAGTAAATTCAACAGTTTAGTCACCCCGGACAGCAGCCTTGAAAAAAATATTGAAATTCAAGTCGATCTGCAAAAATTAAAACCGGTTTCCCGGATACGCCAATATTCCTGTCATAGTAAAAATACTATTGCGGTCGAATATAAACAAACCGGCAATAGAATTCAAATCAAGGTTGCCGAACATTCGGTCATGTCAGTAATTATTATCAAATGCGAGTAAAATTTCCATGCAGCAAGTAACAGTATACACAAGTTCAATTATCATCCCAACCTATAAAATCGGCGCTGAAGATTCCGAACCGGCGTTAATCCGGGAATTTACTCCGCGTTGTGATCCGATTTACCCGTACACAACCCGGGAAAAGCTATCGCATGAAAAAGAAGATCAACAATATGAAGCGGTAATCCTTGAAAATAAATTTCTCAAACTGACATTCCTGCCGGAACTCAATGGAAGATTGTATTCATCTTATGATAAAATAAATGATGCAGAGATTTTTTACGCTAATCCGGTAATAAAACCGGGCTTGTTTGCATTGCGCGGCGCGTGGCCCGCGGTCGGTGTTGAGTTTAACTTCCCTAACAGCCATACCACAACGACCCTTGAGAGAGTGCTTTGCAAAACTCAAACTTATGATGACGGTTCAGCCTCGGTAATTGTCGGGGACATTGAAAATACGTGTCGTATGGCCTGGTGCGTTGAAATCAGACTTACACCTGATTCCGCGAGGATTGAGATGGAATCCAAACTTTACAATGTTACCGATTTTCCTCAACGATATTATTACTGGATCAATGCCGCATGCCCACTTTATAAGGAAACGCAATTTATATATCCGCCCTCGACCCGGCGCCTGTATACGCATCCGCCGATGGATGCCTCACGTCTGGGATATCTGGACTATCCGGTCCACGATGACACCGATATCAGTATGTTTAAAAATATAAATCAGCATTTCCCCATTTTTGCGGAAAATATGCTTGAGGATTTTTATGGGATTTATCATCATAATTTAGATTACGGCCTTGTTCATGTAGCCGATCATTCTTTAGTCAGAGGACGCAAGTTATGGATGTTTGGAAATGCCCGTGATGGTAAAATATTCATTGATTTGCTGTCTGATGACTCAAAGGATTATTGCGAATTGCAAACAGGACCATTTTCGCTCCAATCAGATTACCGGATGCTGAACCCGGGCAAAATGTACGTGCAGAAAGACTATTGGTTTCCAGTTGCCGAAACCGGGGGCTTCAATGTGGCATCCAAAGAGTTCGCCGCAAATGTTGAAATTATTGACCATACCGCTAAAATTTTATTATACCCTAATGAATCGCTTGCAGACTTTACCGTCTCCGCGGTTGATGGCAATGATATTGTCGCAACGGAGAAAATGTCATTACAAGCCGGGCATAAAATATATTTTGAATTACCGGCGGGCCGACGGATTAAATTCGTCAATCATGCCGGGCAGATCCTTGCCGAATATGGAATGCGACCGGATGATGTGGCCAGCAAGACTTCCATGCCCATTAAAGATAACAGGTTTTTAAAAGGAAATTATTTAGAGGAACAGGGATACCGTGACCGGGCGGCGGAAATATACGCATCGGCTCCGGAATCAGATATCCAGTGCAAAACAGCACAGGCCAGACTCGCACTTGAATGTGGTAAAAATGCGCTTGCGCTTTCTGTTCTGGAAGACATACTGAAAATCGACAGGAACAACCCTGAAGCCCTGCTCTATTACGGTCGAATCAAACGGAACCAGAATGATTACGTTGCGGCAGAGAAGGCGTTTTCCAAAGCCGCTGATACGGCATTCAGACCTGATGCAATTTTAGAGCTTGCAAAATGTGCGGTATTGAATCAGGATTTTCAGCGTGCGCATAATATATTGTTTGAAACAGTAAGCAATGGGGTTCACGCACAACATCTAGCTCTATATGCGTTGTGTTTACGTAAAACCGGCGCTAATCCCGATAAAATCCTGAGGCATGCGGAAAAAATATTCTGCTTTTCTCCGTTAGTGCTTGGCGAACTGTTTTTCCTTGAACAAGGTGACGCTGAATTAAAAAATAATCCTCAAATAGTACTTGAAATTGCCTGTTCTTACGTGGAACTGGGTATTTTTGCAGATGCGTTATATATTCTGGAAAAAATTGAAAACAATCTGCCAATCTGTGAATACTATCGGGCATGGCTTTATAAACAGCTCGGCAACCACGAAAAAGCGGCTATATGTCTTGAAGGTGCTAGCGCCTCTCCATGGAAAACAAATTTTGTTTTCAGGAACGAGTCGGAGCGAATACTGGACTATGCACGGCATGAAAACCCCGGTGATTCCAACGTGCTCTATCATTTAGGCTGTTTCTTTGCTTATAAAGATCGCATATCTGAAGCAATGGATTTATGGGAAAAAGTTCAAGGTTTACATCATTCAAACGCCTTAAGAAACTGTGGACTTTATTTATGGAAAAAGCTTGATAACAAGAAACTGGCGATTAATTATTACCAGCAGGTAATTTCAAAAGATGATGTCGGAGCAAAAACTCTGATCGAAGCCGAGTCGCTTTTCGAAGAATGCGGAATGCATAATAAGCGTTTGGATATATTCTCCGGTCATGGCGCAATTATCGAAAAAGACAGTCGTGTTAAGCTGGCACTGGTAAAAGCCAATCTGGCCAATGGCAATGCGGAACAAGCGTGGAAACTTTTAATAAACGGAAATTTTTGTCTGTGCGAAGGAAAAATGCTTTCACGCCGGCTTTACGAACAAACGTGTTCCGTATTGGCTGACAGCGCTCTTGATTCCGGAAATTTCGAAGGAGCGGCCAGTAAGTTTTTAGATGCGGCCACTTACCCCGAAAATATAGGTATTGGTAAACCGTCTGGAAATAAAGAGGCGGAATGGTTTTTTAAAGCGGGAATTGCCTTTGAGCGAGCAGGAAAACCCGAAGCCGCAACGGATTGTTTCAGGCATGGAGCGGAAAAAGGGAGATTTTTCGATATAGATTTTTTCCCATTAAAAAATGTCCTTTGGGAAGCTGACTGGGAAAAAATTGATTTACAATATTGGACAAATGCGGTTTATCGCATAAAATGCATAAAAAAGTTAGGAAGATATATTGAAGCAGAGAAGTTATGTCCCAAAATAACTGACTATGTCACTTTCCTGCATAATACCGGCAGAGGCCAAAGTTGTGAATGCCGAAAATTGGAAGAGTTGTTTTATAACAATTTTTCCTCAGAAATTCATACTTCAAGCGGAAAGGTCTTTAATTTTGGGGCTGTAAACAGCTGAAACGACGTCGATATGGAGCAATAAAAAGTTAATATTTCAAGTTCCCCGTCTGCTTTCATCATCCACAGCCCGCATAAAGTGTTATAATAAAAAAAATACCCTTCACCTTTTCGGGTGAAGGGTATTTGAATTAAACGACATTATTAATAATCGTCATCATCCGGATCATATTCCATAGCCGGAGACAAATCAGAATCATCATCAGGAGAAACCGTCATGGAAGCCTGTTCCATGATGTAATCTTCATCCATTTCATCATCTTCTTCATCCGGAATATGCTCGATAACGTCCTCAATGATATCCTGACCCAGTTTATGGAGCTGGATGCTCTGCATATCAATGGTTCCGGTACCGGCGGGAATCAGATGTCCGGTAATAACGTTCTCTTTGAATCCGCGCAGATAATCGGTTTTGCCGAGAGTCGCGGCATCAGTCAGAATACGAGTGGTATCCTGGAACGACGCGGCGGAAATAAAGCTCTCGGTTTCCAGAGAAGCCTTGGTAATACCAAGCAGCACCGGTTCACCGACCGCGGGACGACCGCCATTAGCAACGACCCGGTCATTTTCCTGCATGAATTCAAGACGATCAATCTGCTCTCCGGTCAGGTAACGAGTGTTACCCTGATCAGTGATCTTGATCTTCTGCATCATCTGGCGAATAATTACTTCAATATGTTTATCGTTAATTTCCACGCCCTGTGCGCGGTAAACCAACTGAATCTCATTAACCAGATAGCGCTGGAGTTCTTCAGGGCCGCAAACTTCAAGCAGAGCGTGCGGTACAATCGAACCTTCAGTCAGCTTCTGACCTTTGCGAACCCTGTCGCCACGGCCAACAGCCAGGTGTTTGGTGGCAGGGATATTGTTGTGCTCTTCAACCTGTCCGGTTTCCGGATCACGAATCAGAATCTGACGCCGGTTACCTTTTTTCAGGCTGCCGATTTCAACCATACCGTCGATACGGGCGATTTCAGCGACTTCTTTCGGCTGGCGTGCTTCGAAGAGTTCAGCAACACGCGGCAGACCACCGGTGATGTCTTTGTTCTTCGCCTGCTGACGCGGAACCGACGCCAGGTTCACCCCGGGAGTAACCTTTTCACGGTTTTCAACCCTGAGATAAGCTCCGGCCGGCAACGGATAAGTAGCCAAAACTTCGCTGTCCTTTTTCAGACTTGCCTTGATCGCGATCAACGGGTGCAAGTCTTCGCGGTGTTCCATAACGCTGACTTCCTCAGTCGAACCACGCTTGGTCCGGCTGACAGTAACGCCTTCGACCAGGTCGTGGAATTCGGCATAACCTTCTTCTTCAACAATGATCGGAACGTGGTGAGGATTCCAACGAACGATTTCTTCACCCTGACGCAATTTGTCGCCGTCTTGTTTGCGGAGAATAGCTCCAACTTCAATCTCATAACGGTCAGACTCTGCCAATCTGATGGCTTCTGCCCTGTAATCGTATGAGCTGTTGAAGACGCCGCCGATAGCTTCAGCTTCGGCTTTCGCGTTTTCGCGAGCCTGTTTTTCAATCTTCTTGGCACGGGCCTCATCGTAAATAACCACGAATCCGTTTTTATTTACCACGATAACTTCGCCTTCAGTATTAGTTACAGTACGGACGTTTTCAAGTTGCAGGCAACCAGCGTTACGAGCTCTGATAACCGGCTGTTTATACTGGGAAGAAGCAGTACCGCCAATGTGGAAAGTACGCATGGTCAGCTGAGTACCGGGTTCCCCGATTGACTGGGCAGCGATGATACCGAGAGCATCACCAAGTTCAGCCAGACGGTCATTCGCCAGGTTACGGCCATAACATTTGATACAAACGCCATGTGAAGTGTCACAGGTAAGGACAGAACGAATCAATACCTTACTGATACCGCGTTCTTTGAGAATATCCGCGATTTCAGGAGTAAATTCTTCTTTTTCCTTGATGATCAAACGACCATCATCATAGGCGGGGTCTTTTATGTCACGGGCGCTGAAACGACCGATAATACGATCTTTCAATGGCAGAATTTCATCTTCACCTTCGATTATCGCGCTGACTTCAATACCCTTCATGGAAGTACAGCACTCTTCACGACAGATAATGTCCTGAGAGACGTCAACCAGCTTACGGGTCATGTAACCGGAGTCAGCAGTCTTCAACGCGGTATCGGCCAAACCTTTACGGGCACCGTGAGTACTGATGAAGTATTCCAACACACTCAAACCTTCGCGGAAGTTAGAGATAATCGGACGTTCGATAATGTCGCCAGACGGTTTTGCCATCAAACCGCGCATACCGGCAAGCTGACGAATCTGGTCACGGGAACCACGAGCGCCGGAATCAAGCATCGCATATACCGGATTGATCTGACCAACAACAGAATCGCTCTTCAAGCGAGCGAACAATTCATCCGCAACACTGTTACTGGTCTGGGTCCAGATATCAACGATCTGGTTATGACGTTCGCCCTCAGTCAGGATACCCTGATTGTATTCTTTCATGATCTTATTGATCTTGGCACGAGCCTTATCAATAAATGAATCTTTGCTTTCCGGAACGGTCAGGTCGGAAATGGAAATGGAGAAACCGGCAACAGTAGCATAGCTGTAACCAAGGTCTTTCAAGTCATCAAGCAATACGATGGTACGCTCGTGACCCGCAAACTTGTAAGAATCACTGATCAACTGACCAAGTTCTTTCTTCTTTGCCAAAGAGTTGAAGAAACCAAGCTTGTCATCCCATATCTCATTAAAGATGAGTCGTCCAGGAGTAGTGATAATATATTTAGACTCCGTATCGCCCCAGATGGTGAATTTCTGTCCTTTTTCAGCCACGGCTTTCATCTGAAAGGTGCTGTTGACACGAACTTTACCAAAATCGGGGTTTTCGATTTTAACCGCATCATGAATATCAATGACTCCGGCCTGCAAAGCAAAAAGTACTTCATGAGAATCACGGTACAATCTGGCTTTATCTTTATGGGTCGGCTCAAATGTCAAATAATAGACCCCAAGGGTGATATCCTGAGTCGGAGACGTAATCGGTTTACCGTTAGCCGGAGAGAAAATATTGTTTTTCGCCAGCATCAGCAATTTAGTTTCCATCTGCGCTTCATTTGAAAGCGGAACATGGACCGCCATCTGGTCGCCGTCGAAGTCGGCATTATAGGCGGTACAGACCAACGGATGGATACGAATCGCGGAACCTTCGATCAGGACCGGGTCGAAAGCCTGAATACTCAAGCGGTGAAGCGTCGGGGCACGGTTAAGCATAACCGGATGTCCTTTGGTAACTTCCTCCAGAATATCCCAGACTATCGGCTCGCCGCGCTCGATCATTTTCTTCGCGCCACGGACAGTATGAGCCAGGTCACGTTCTTTCAGATGGCGAATAATGAAAGGTTCAAACAGAACCAGCGCCATTTTCTTCGGCAGACCGCATTGCCAGATCTTGAGTTCCGGACCGACAACGATAACGGAACGACCGGAATAGTCAACACGTTTACCCAGCAGGTTCTGGCGGAAACGACCTTGTTTACCTTTCAGCATGTCGCTGAGTGATTTCAACGGACGATTGCCGGCGCCGGTTACGGCACGGCCGTGACGACCATTGTCAAGCAACGCGTCAACCGCTTCCTGCAGCATCCTTTTTTCGTTACGAATAATAACATCGGGAGTACGCAGCTGCAACAGGTTTTTCAAACGGTTGTTGCGGTTGATTACCCGACGGTACAAATCATTCAAGTCAGATGTCGCAAAGCGGCCGCCTTCCAACGGCACCAAAGGACGCAGATCAGGCGGAATCACCGGCAACGCTTCCATTACCATCCATTCGGGACGGGAATTGCTGCGAATGAAACCTTCAACCAGACGCAGGCGTTTCGACAATTTTTTGCGAACCGCTTTATTACGGGTATTTTCCAGGCTTCCTTCAAGTTCAACCCGCACCGGTTCTAAGTCGATTTTCTCGAGCAGAGTCCGAATTGCGGTTGCGCCCATCTGGGCCTCAAAAGAATCTTCATAGTCTTCACGGGCAACCCGGTAGTCTTCTTCAGACAGCGACTGTCCAAGCTTCAGCGGCGTATCGCCCGGATCGGTAACGACCCAGTCTTCATAATAAATGATGCGCTCAAGCGCACGGGCGGTAACATCAAGCATCAGGCCGATCCGGCTGGGCATACACTTGAAGAACCAGATATGAGAAACCGGCACTGCAAGTTCAATATGCCCCATGCGCTCACGACGCACTTTAGACTGAGTTACTTCAACTCCACAGCGGTCACAAACTACGCCTTTATGCTTGACGCGTTTATATTTGCCGCAATTACATTCCCAGTCCTTGGAAGGACCGAAGATGCGCTCACAAAACAATCCGCCCTTTTCAGGCTTAAAGCTGCGGTAATTTATCGTTTCAGGATTCTTGATCTCACCATGACTCCAGGAACGGATAACGTCTGAAGAAGCCACATTGATAGTAACTGCCTCAAAAGTCGCGCCGGAGGACTGGCCGAGAAGTTCACGTAATGCGTAAGTGTTATCAATCAAGGGTAGTTCCTCCATATGGTGGTTTCATCCCGGACTTCTTGACAGTACGAATGTCCAGTCCGAGACTTTGCATTTCTTTAATCAATACGTTGAATGATTCAGGTCGACTGGCTTCAAGGATATTACGTCCTTTGACAATCGATTCATAAATTCGAGCGCGACCGGAAACATCGTCACTCTTAACCGTCAGCATTTCCTGAAGGGTGTGAGCCGCGCCATAGGCTTCAAGCGCCCACACTTCCATTTCCCCGAAACGCTGACCGCCATGCTGGGCTTTACCGCCAAGAGGCTGCTGGGTTACCAGCGAGTAAGGGCCAACCGCACGGGCATGTATTTTATTAGCGACCAGGTGGTCAAGTTTAAGCATATAGATCAGACCGACCATAACGCGCTGATCAAATTTATCTCCGGTACGACCATCATAAAGGTCGACTTTACCGTCAAATTTGTATTCACCGGTTGCAGTGTCCTGCTCAAATCCCCAATGGTAATTGGTGCCGGTTTCCTTCTCAACCTGCTCATTGGCTTTAACCATCAGATCAATGATTTCTCCTTCGGAAATACCATCGAATACCGGAGTGGCGGTTTTCAGACCGAGCATTTTCGCGGCCCAGCCCAGGTGAGTTTCAAGCACCTGACCGACATTCATACGAGACGGCACGCCAAGCGGATTAAGTACAATATCAACCGGTGTACCGTCAGGCAGATAAGGCATATCTTCGACCGGAACGATCTTGGCGACAATACCTTTATTACCATGGCGACCGGCCATCTTATCTCCAACCTGCAACTTACGCTGGGAGGCGACGTATACTTTTACTTTCTTGATGATACCCGGATCGACGCTTTCGCCGTTCTGCAGTTGCTCGACGGCTTCATCCCAGAGCTTCTGGGCTTCGTCAAACTGCGGAACATAGACGTCAATGATAGCTTTGATATCATCTTTCATTTTGCAGTCATCCATCCGCCATGAACTGTGCTTGGAAGCAAGTTTCTTGATCGAGCTGATGGTAACTCTGCGGTTGGAACTGATCAAAACTGCATTGTCACGGCTGGAGGAGTCATCATAAATCGGATGCGGCAGTTTCTGCTTTTCCATGATCTCCGCCAAACGCTCAGTCAACTCATCAACCAAACGGGTGAAGGTCTGCTTATATTGCTCTTTGGCAACCTTGGTTTGACGTTTGAATTCCTGTTTGGTTATGGTCTGACGATTCGGATCTTTAGCATATTCCATCCGGACGTCCATGACGATCCCGCCTTTACCGCTCGGAACCACCAGTGAAGAATCTTTAACGTCAGCAGCTTTTTCACCGAAGATAGCCCGGAGCAAGCGTTCTTCCGGAGCAAGTTCAGTTTCACTCTTCGGAGTAGTCTTACCAACGAGAATATCGCCAGGGCTGACTTCAGCACCGGGAACAACCACCCCGTCGGGTCCGAGATGACGCAGTGCTTCGTCACTGACATTCGGAATATCACGGGTAATTTCTTCCGGCCCCAGCTTGGTTTCCCGGCTGGTTATTTCAAACACATCAACATGGATGCTGGTATAAACATCTTCTTTAACCAGACGTTCACTGACAACAATCGCATCCTCAAAGTTATAACCGTTCCACGGCATAAACGCAACAACCACGTTTTTACCGAGCGCGAGTTCGCCCTTCTCGGTCGACGCACCGTCGGCGATAACGTCACCGGCTTTAACTTCAAGCCCGGATCGGACGATCGGGCGCTGATTAATACAGGTCGCGGCATTGGAACGAAGGAATTTATTCAGTTCATATTTCTGCGGATGTTTATCACTGGTCTTTTTCAGCGGTTTGCCGTCTGAAGTGATTACGATCCGGTTTGAGGATACCTCTGCAATAACACCTTCCTTCTCAGCCATAACAACCGCTCTGGAATCACGGGCAAGTTTTCCTTCAAGCCC
The DNA here is from genome assembly GCA_963678305.2 of Victivallales bacterium. GTDB lineage: Bacteria > Verrucomicrobiota > Lentisphaeria > Victivallales > Victivallaceae. The sequence goes on along the minus strand of CAXXVV010000012.1, from coordinate 607,592 downwards.
GGTCCCTACCAGAGGTGATTCGGTTATTACCAGCGGAACCGCCTGGCGCTGCATGTTCGATCCCATCAAAGCACGGTTGGCATCGTCGTGTTCCAGGAACGGAATGATCCCGGCAGCGGCACTAACCAGCTGTTTCGGCGAAACGTCAATATATTGTACCTCTTCGCGAGGATGTTCTTCTGACTCACCACGGAAGCGGCTCATTACGGTTTCACTGGCGAAACCGCCTTTGGAATTCAACCGGGCATTAGCCTGAGCAATAACAAATTGCTCTTCTTTGTCCGCGGTCAAATAGTCAATCTGGTCAGTTACCCTGCCGTTGACAACTTTCCGGTACGGAGTTTCAAGGAATCCCATCCGGTTGATACGTGAATACAACGACATTGAAGAAATAAGACCAATGTTCGGGCCTTCAGGTGTTTCAATCGGGCAGATCCGGCCATAGTGACTGGAGTGAACGTCACGGACTTCAAAGCCGGCACGTTCACGACTCAGACCGCCAGGCCCCAGGGCGCTCAAACGACGTTTATTAGTCAATTCGCTCAACGGATTGGTTTGATCCATAAACTGGGAAAGCTGGTTTCTCGCAAAGAAATCGCGGATAACACTTGAAAAAGCTTTCGGGTTGATCAGTTTGCTGGGCGAAAGATTGGTTTCATCAGAACTCATCAGAGTCATCCGTTCACGAATCAGACGTTCGGTCCGAAGCAGACCGACGCGGCAGTGATTCTGAAGCAGTTCACCAACGGTTTTAACCCGGCGGCTGCCAAGATGGTCAATATCGTCGGTCTGGCCGCCGGTATTGCGCAATTCTATCAACTCAAGCGTGGCATGCAGCAAGTCCTGCGGCATCAGGGTACGCTCTTCAAGCGGCAGGTCAAGACCAAGACGCTCATTGATTTTGAAGCGACCGACAATACCGAGGTCGTAGCGTTTGATATCGAAGAACAGACGCTTAATAAGCTGTTTGGCATTCTGAACATTCGGAGGATCACCAGGACGCATCCGGCGATAGATTTCTTTCAGGGCTTCTTCGGTGTTGCGGGAAGGATCTTTGCGCAGGCAACCGATGAGGTATTCACCGCCCTCGATAACTTTAACGACTTCTACTTTCTGAACTCCAGCTTCCTGAAGCATCTGCAGATGTGATTCGTTCAGTTTGACAAGTTCGTCGATAATAACCTGATCAGCGGTGTTGGTAACATCATCCGCAAAGTAGAGATTACTAAGGTCTTCTTTCAACAGGGAAGCGACGGACATGGATTTGACTTCATTGCCGCCGGCTTTCAGGATTTCTTTGTTCGTTTCGTAGCCGATTGCGCGCAGGAAGGTGGTTATCAGGAATTTACGACGACGGCGACGACGATCAAGATAAATATAAATCATATCATTAATATCGAACTGCACTTCCAACCAGGAACCGCGGTCCGGAATAATCCGGTATGAATAAAGCGTCCGGCCACTGGTGTGGCTGCTGCGCTCAAAACAAATCCCCGGCGAACGATGAAGCTGGCTGATGATAACCCGCTCCGCACCATTGAATACAAAGGTGCCGCGGTCAGTCATAATCGGGATATCACCCAAAAATACACGTTCCGGGACTTCTTGGCTGCTGTTTTTCAGCAAAAAATTTACATGCAGAGGCGAACAATAAGTATCACCATCTTTTACACAGTCAACAGTTGACTTTCTCGGGATTCCAACCTGATAGTCAACGAATTCAATTACCAATTGTTTGTCAAAACTTTCAATTGGAAAAATCTCGTTGAAAACCTCCTGGAGTCCAACGTTTTGACGTTCAGCCGGCGGGACATCCATCTGAAGAAAGCTACGATAGGATCCCACCTGAACGCCGATCAGATCTGGAATATCCAGAACTTCCTGCTGTTTTCCGAAGTTTACACGTTCAGTCATAAACTACACCTTCCTGAATTTAATCGACCTGACGAATCTATACTAGAGACAATTAACATCTTATTTATCTCTTTACAGAAAAATTTTTGAACCATTTTCAGTCCAAAAAATACAAATTTTAATTATAATTTCCGCCCGGGACATCCCCGGGACGGAAAAACAAAACAACGGCAGGAAATATTTTAAAGAACATTTCCCACCGTTTTTTCAGCTTGGAACTGCTTACTTCAGTTCAACAGTGGCGCCAGCGCCTTCCAGCTTAGCTTTGATTTCTTCGGCTTCCTCTTTGGCAGCGCCTTCTTTGACGGCCTTAGGTGCGCCTTCAACCAGTTCTTTGGCTTCTTTGAGGCCCAGGCCAGTGATGGCGCGAACTTCTTTGATAACCGGAATCTTGTTGGCGCCGAAGCTGACCAGAACAACATCAAATTCGCTCTTTTCTTCTTCAGCAGCGGCTTCGCCACCGGCGGCAGGCATAGCAGCCATCGCAGCAACCGGAGCAGCAGCAGTAACACCAAGACGATCTTCCAGAGCTTTGACCAGCTTGGACAGTTCAAGTACAGTCATGTTTTCGATGTACTCGATGAATTTCTCCATTTCAGGAGTAACTTCAACTTTAGCTTCTTCAGACATTTTCAGTCTCCATTTATTGTTTTTTAGGTTATTTATTTAAATGCAAAAATATAATCAATTTTCTTCAAGCTTACTCTGATAGTTATTCAGAACGTTAACGATCTGAGCAACACCATTGTTGAGTACTGTGACCAGATTGCGTTTCGGTCCTTCGAGGACACCAAGCAACTGAGCCAGCAGGATTTCACGCGGCGGGAGATCGGATATCGCTTTGACGTCGGCTTCAGACAACAGAACGTTATCCAGGAAACCGCCTTTAACGACAACCGGTTCACTCGTTTTCGAAAAATCAGCGACAACTTTAGCAACCGCGCCAGGATCACCCTGACCGAAAACAACCGCGGTATCCCCGGTCATCTTAAAAGATGCGAGGGAATCAGCGTTGACCTTCTCGGCCGCCTTGCAGATAAGACTGTTTTTCAGGACATGGCACTTGGCGCCATTATCCGCCAGCTTATTGCGGAAGTCTGAAAACTGCTCAACAGTAAGCCCCTTATAGCTGACGAAATAAAGAAACGATGAGTTTTCAATTATGCCGCCGATGTATTCTACAAGAATAGTTTTTTCAGATCTCATGCCAGCACCTTCATCGCATCTTTAAGGTCAACTTTTACACCGGGACTGATAGTCGAAGAAAAAGTACAACTAATGAAATACGCACCCTTTGCCGTTGCCGGCTTAGCCTTTTGAACAGCTACCAGGATCGCTTCAAAGTTTTCTTTCAAATCTTCAACTGAAAAGGACAATTTACCAAACGGGGCATGGATACATGCGCCGCGGTCAGCCCGATATTCGACTCGACCGGCTTTCGCTTCCTGAACCGCATCTGCAACCGCATCGGTAACAGTTCCGGTTTTCGGATTCGGCATAAGTCCGCGGGGACCGAGTACACGACCCAGGGGACGAACTTGCTTCATCGCGTCAGGAGTGGCGATCAGGACATCGAAGTCCAGCCAGCCGCCTTTAATTTTTTCAATCAGATCTTCGTAACCAGCATAGTCAGCACCCGCGGCTTTGGCTTCATCAGCCTGTGCGCCGGCGGCGATAACTACAACTGAAACTGATTTACCGGTACCTTTGGGAAGAGAAACCGCGCCACGAACATTCTGATCGGATTTACGCGGGTCAATACCCATCTTGAATGCAACCTCAACAGTCGCATCAAATTTGATAGCCGGCATCTTTTTGAGAATCTCCAACGCCTCAGCGACGCTGTACCTCTTCTGGTTGTCAAAGCATTCCAATTGAGCTTTTTTCAATTTGCTCATTTTACTCATCGACCACCTCGATTCCCATGCTTCGAGCGGTACCCGCGATCAATTGGATCGCAGCTTCCTCATCCCGTGCGTTCAGGTCAGCCTTCTTGATCTCGATGATCTCTTTGATCTGCGCAATAGTTACCTTGCCGACAACCTCGCGACCGGGAGTGTTAGCTCCGGAAGCCAGGCCAGCTGCTTTTTTCAGCAGCACAGCGGCCGGTGGTGATTTGCAGATAAAGGTGAAGGAGCGGTCCTGATAAACAGTAATGACCACAGGGATGATCATACCACTCTGGCTCTGTGTAGCAGCGTTAAACTGCTTACAGAATTCCATGATGTTAACCCCAGCCTGACCCAACGCGGGACCAACCGGCGGTGCCGGATTGGCTGCCCCGGCAGGAATCTGCAGCCGGATTACACCAGTGACTTTCTTTGCCATAGCAATGATCTCCTACCCAACAAAAGCGGTGCGGATTGACAGGCGTCCTCCCGTTATTGTCGGCCTTTCGTTTATGCTGATTCTTGACCGGGCTCTTAAACGTCCCGATCAACCTGCCAGAATTCAAGTTCAACCGGAGTAAAGCGACCAAAAATCGAAACCATCAGTTTCAGTTTGCCGCGTTCTCCGTCAATTTCCTCAATCGTACCCTCAAAGTTCTCAAATGCACCATCTTTGATCCGAACAGTTTCGCCGATTTCATACTGTACTTTCGGTTTCGACGAATCCTGACCTTCTCCGACCTGACGCATTAAGTCGTCAACTTCGCGAGGGGTTAATGCGGTGGGATAGTTACTCCCGCCAATAAAGCCAATTACGCCCTGGAGATTACGGATAAAATACCAGGCGTCTTCAATTATATTGTTATTTTCATCATAGAGATCCATACGGACCAGAATATATCCGGGAAAAAATTTCCGGGTGGTTGTGGTCTTTCTTCCCTGACGAATCTCAGATACTTTCTCAGTCGGGATGAATGCCTCATACACCGGGAGGTTGCCGCCTTCAAGCGCTACCTGCTTCTGGATGCTGTCACGAACCCGGTTTTCCTGCCCGGACAATGTGTGGACAACATACCATTTACCCTGTTTTTTTTGCGGTTCTTCCATGAATCTTTTCCTTGTGAACAGAATATTAATTAACTACCAGTAATCAAGCGAATAAACCAATGGCCAGCTTGATCAATCAGGAAAACGTAAAGTGACAGCAGTGCCATAACCACGATTACCAGTAACGTTGATTCGACCAGTACATCCCTTTCAGGCCAGGTACATTTTTTTAACTCGGCCATGCAATCACGGGTGAAACGCTTGATTGCCTTGATGATGCCGCCTATCGCTTTAATTATCCTGCTCATTTAAGCCTCTTATACTTATATGAAATATGGCAGGAGCGGTGAGGCTCGAACTCACGACCTGCGGTTTTGGAGACCGCTGCTCTAGCCAACTGAGCTACACTCCTGCATAAATTCAATTTCGACTGCTGTTAACGGGTTTCCCGATGCAAAGTATGTTTGCGTTCGAATTTGCAGTACTTGCTTTTTTCAAGTCTGCCGGGAGTGTTCCGCTTTTCTTTTTTTGTTGTGTAATTGCGCCTCTTGCACTCGGTGCATTCCAGCGTGATGATCTCGCGCATAATTTCACTTCTCTTTCGGTAAAATGCCCTGAACGGCATCTTCTGCCGTTCAGGACAATAATCTATTGCAATTATTGCTCAGCTATTATTCCATAATATCAGCAACACGACCGGAAGCAACGGTACGTCCACCTTCACGGATAGCGAAACGCAGACCTTTTTCCATCGCGATCGGGGCAATCAGCTCAACAGTGATGCTGGTGTTATCGCCAGGCATAACCATTTCAGTACCCTCGGGCAGGCTGATGATACCAGTCACGTCAGTTGTACGGAAGTAGAACTGCGGACGGTAGTTATTGAAGAACGGAGTATGACGACCACCTTCATCTTTGCTCAGAACGTAGATCTCAGCAGTGAATTTGGTGTGCGGGGTAATGGTACCGGGCTTAGCCAGAACCTGACCGCGCTGTACATCAGATTTCTTAACACCGCGAAGCAGACAGCCAATGTTGTCACCGGCACGACCTTCGTCGAGCAGCTTGCGGAACATTTCAACACCGGTAACGGTGGTTTTAGCAGTATCTTTGATACCGACGATAGCAATTTCTTCACCAACCTTGATGATACCGCGTTCTACACGACCGGTAACAACAGTACCACGACCTTCAATGGTGAATACGTCTTCAACCGGCATCAGGAACGGCTGATCAACATCACGAGCCGGTTCCGGGATAAATGTATCGACCGCATCCATCAGTTCGATAATGCAAGCGCAATCCGGGGAATCAGGATCCCCGCCGGATTCTACAGCTTTCAGAGCTGAACCTTTGATTATCGGAGTATCATCGCCAGGAAATTCGTAAGTATCGAGAAGTTCACGAACATCCATTTCAACCAGCTCGATCAACTCTTCATCATCTACCTGGTCAACCTTGTTCAGGAAAACGACCAGAGCAGGTACGCCTACCTGACGAGCCAGCAGAACGTGTTCGCGAGTCTGAGCCATCGGACCGTCAGAAGCGGCGATAACCAGAATAGCGCCGTCCATCTGAGCAGCACCGGTAATCATGTTTTTAATATAGTCAGCGTGGCCAGGACAGTCAACATGAGCATAGTGACGAGTTTCGGTCTCGTATTCAACGTGAGCGGTATTGATGGTAATTCCGCGTTCGCGTTCTTCCGGCGCATTATCGATTTCATCATAATTCTTGACTGTGCCACCAAATTTTCTAGACTGCACCATGGTAATGGCGGCGGTCAGCGTGGTTTTACCGTGGTCAACGTGTCCGATAGTACCGATGTTGACGTGCGGCTTCGTTCTTGCAAAGGTTTCTTTGGCCATTTTTTCCTCCTGATATTTATCAGTTGCCAGTTTTGGGTTTCTATACTTTTACGATTTAAGTTTTTTTTATCTTATCAAACTCCCTGCTTTCACCATCAAGGTGAAAACTGGAGCCCACGACCGGATTTGAACCGGTGACCTCATCCTTACCAAGGATGCGCTCTACCAACTGAGCTACGTGGGCATCTGAGCCTGTCAGCCAAGTTTTATGGTGCTCGAGGGGGGATTTGAACCCCCACGGATTACTCCACATGGCCCTCAACCATGCGCGTCTGCCAATTCCGCCACTCGAGCAGCAAACTCTCCATAATAACAAAATGGACTTAAACTCTACCACGATTCCGATTTTTTTCAAATCGTTTTCAAGGAAATATCCAACTTTTTTCGACTTTTTTTAATGAATTTGACGTTTTTACCGTTTTTCGCGGCAATTTCAGTCACAACAAAAATGTTTTATGAAGAAATATATCTTTAAAAAAGCATGTCTGGATGCATGTCTAAATATAATTTCCGCATTTACAACAGCGCCGTCAAAATGAAGCTTTGCCGTTCATTCAGACGCCGCCCCTTTTCGGATCACGCACCAGCCCCTAATTTCATTAAAAAACTTTAAGTCACACCCGGCACTTGAATGCGAATGCAACAGTACGATTTTACCGACATAAAAGCAATACGAAATTATTTCGTATTCTTAATAAAAATAAATTCACAGCCGTAATATAAACAATGTCCCCGGTCTATGATATAACTGGTTCGACAAAAAATGAGCAACTCAGGTCAAGTCCCTTGAATTGAGACGAGTCGCAGCAATTGAGAGGAATATTACGGTTATGGAAAGGGAATATACAGTCAAAGCAACAATGACAATCCCGGAAAATTTAAATGAATTGAAAAAATAAAAATAATTCGGAAAGAAATAAGCTATCGAATGGACAATCGTAATCGTCGACAAGCTTTTGGGCAGCATATCGACAAAAATGGATATTGAACTGAAAAACAACGATATTGCCAAATAAGCCGAGGCGATAATCATTGCCGTAATGTCTGAAAAGAAAGTTGAAATCATCATCGTCATCGCGGTAAAAGGAAAGAGGGCCAGCAGCAACAGCAATTGCCTGACCAGCACAGATACATCATACATCCTGCCAGTCAACGAGACCTGAGTTATACAGGCGGATATTGTTGCAACCAGATAAAATAAAACGCATATCGCGATATTGCCGCAATATTTTCCCAGCAAATACTCCAGACGGGTTATCGGTTTACCTAAAACAAGCATGATCATTCTTGAATCAATATCCTTTGGAATATCTGTCGCGCCGGAGAAAATAGCGATAATCGATGTCACGAAAAATATTATCACGAACCCGGAAAGCAGGCAATGCCCCTGCTCCAGGGTTATCAGGCCAAATAAAACCCCGTCATTGCTATTGATTGAAAGAGCACTCATATCAGAGACAAAGTAGCCCATTACCGCCGCAATAACGAACAGCAAAGAAAAAGCCGGTTCTTTCACCTTTTTGAAGGTCATTTCCAATATGGCAAAGATTCTAAGCATTATTTCTTCTTTTTCTTTTTGGTTGTTGTTTTCTTTTTATACTTCCTGGCCAGCTTTGAATCGTAAAACGGCTTCTTCTCGCATAACTCTTCGTATTTGCGCGCTTTAAGTTCAGCCGGTTGATCTTTCAAATTGAAAGCCAGCTCGACAATTTCAGTATAAAGCTGCCTGTATTCACGATACTTCGGCTCAGAGTCCAGCAACGGGAAAAGGTATTCGAGCAACTCTTTTTCCGATGCATTAACACTTTTCAACTTGGAAAGACCGCCGGACCAGGCATAAAACAGATCCGGCTCTCGCAACTTTTTCAAGTATTGATGAAATCGCGGGATTGAAATGGATTTCAACGCCTTAGGCGGAGCTTTGAGATAAAAGACAAATGCCGCTTCCGATTGTGGTGCGTCAGGGTATTTATCGATTATCTCGGCATATTGCTTCTGCAATGCTTCAGGTCCGCGGGCCTGAGCGAGAGAGATCAATAAGAATATTCTCTCGCCCTGGTCGGTTGCCTGCGCCAGTTTATCCTTTAATTCAGCAATGGTGATCCTTTTCTCAACCCCGTCCCTGATTTCACCCGGCAGTTTATCCAGGATGGAATTAAGGCTGATTGACTGTTCACCGGTCCTGACAAGGACATACTGGCGCAAGATTGACTCAGAAACAAAGTAGCATAAAATAGCCAGAACAAAGAAAATTGTCAGGACTTTTTTATTACCAAATTTTGAAATCCAATTCAAACTTAGATTCTCCGCAATTATTTCTTGTAGTTATTCTTGGTTCCGCAGACAGCGCAAAATTCACCTTTAAGAACGTCTCCGCACTTCGAGCAAACGCCGTAAACCTGAACATTGTTACCGCAGCTTGTACAGAATTTATCGCCAGGACCGTACGCGGACAGGCATTTGGCGCAAAGATGCTGATCTTCCAGGACCTTTTTCATTACCATATCGATCGTGTTGAGAACATCTTTGTTAGTCGGAGCGGAAGCTTTAGCTTTCTGAGCGGCATCCAGGAGCATCGGTTTGATGTCAATACCAAAGGACTGACCGGAAGTCTCCATCTCATCACCACCACCGCCTTTGCGCCATTCGTCATACAAAGCACACAAATAAGCATGTCTGTTATTAACGACAGGTTTACCATTCCAGGAACCTCTTTTCTTGATGATTTGCGCCTTGGCTCTCATCATGGCATTGGCAAAATACGGCATAGAGTTGTTACGGACAATTGCAAGACGATACATCTTGATTGCTTTTTCAAGGCGGTCCGGATCGTCTTCGTCAGTAATATTGTTTTGCAGGATGTGAGCAGCCAGGAACGGCAGTTTCCAGTTATCTTTAAGATTGGGATTATTCGCGCCCTTCGTAAAGATCTCGACCGCTTTTTTCGGATCCCTGACTGAGAACATCATGCCGCCGACTTCATAAGCGATTTGCATATTCGGGTCGTTGCCAATGATATTTTTGACGCGTTTGTAGATTTCCGGGACATTTTCTTTTTCCACAGACTGCAAACCGCCTGCGTAGTTAACGAAGAACATCCATTGGACGTCTGCGGCAAATTTATTGAAACCACCGAGTGGGGTGTTTGCAATTTTGACATTCTTGCTCAACTCGGCCTGACTGTCGATGAGTGACGACGCCAGGAATCCCCCGGCAAGCACCGCAATAACCATAACGATTATATGGATTACAACTGTTTTTTTCATTTTATTCCTCCTGATATATAGATTATTTCAAGTCTTTAAAGCCGAAAATCAAACTGGCGAGCGATGTGGCAAAAATGCTGTATACAATCCCCCACACCAAAGCAAGGATCAGGTACATCCAGCTGATTCCGCCAAAAATATTATATGCAGCTTCGGCTTTCATATTGAAAAGATTGAGATCAGGAATGATTCCGCCGTAGAGAATTTTAATCTTGGCCAGAGCCGGAGTCGCGTGCGCAAACCAGATAACAATCACGGTTACGATCGCGGCAATTGATTCAGGCAGGACAACCGCGAACAAAATTGCGATCGCGGACATCGGTATTACACTGGCCATCACCAGTAAATGGCCCAGGAGCATAGTCTGGCCGATTTGTTCGAAAAACGAACCAAAAATAAGGATGAAGCCAATTGCGATGAGACCGGTTACAACTAATCCGGCAATTGAAATACCAATCAGTTTCCCGACCAGGTACTGGGTACGTCCAAGTGATTTAGACAACAAAGTTGTTGTTACGCCTTCACGTAATTCTTTTGAAATCTCAAAAGTAATAGAAATAGCAACCAGAATCGCCGCTACGGTATTAAGCAGCAATGATACATCAACCATGAGTTCTTTGTGCTGTCCAAGCGACAGAACATCATAACGATAAGCACTGCCGATCAATGCCAGCACGCATATGATGAGCACATAGACCACGCGCATTCTTAATACGCGGTGCCACGTCCCTCCCGCTACGGCCATGATTTCGTTGATTCCTCTCATCTTTTTTTCTCCTTCAATATTTTTTGATTACGTCAATGATTATTGACTTTGACACAAATTACTATCATACTTTCTTCTTTACGATTTTTGACCCGAGAAGATATATTCGAGTCACTATAAATCAAAATTAAGAATAGTTTCCTCCTTTGGCTTTAATTATTTAATTCACTGGTTCGAGATTCAATTTTTCTAAAAAAGAACTTTTCCAAGTCCTCCTTGGAAGAAGTTATCGCAACGGCATCTTTGTTCTGCTCTTTGATCTTTTTCAATTTTGACAATATTTCATCCCCGGCAGGAAAGGAAAGTTCCCAGCCGCCATCCGGCAGCCGAACTGTTTCCGTTGCTTCAGTCAGCATTGATTTGGCTATTTCATCCTGCCCCGGCTTGATGTGCAGAATGGAGCCGGTTTCCGATAATAGCTCATCAGTACTGCCGGAGCACAGCAATTCCCCTTCACACAGGATTCCGATATGATCACATATTTTCTCGACATCGGAAAGAATATGACTACAGAAAAAAACATTTGTCCCAACAGACTTCTGCTGAAAAATAATATCTTTCAGCTCCTGTCTACCATGCGGGTCCAGCCCGACCAGGGGCTCGTCAAGAATCAGTAATTTCGGATGATTGAGGATCGCCTGCGCAATACCGATTCTTTGAATCATCCCCCTTGAGAAACCACCAAGTTTTGACTTTGCATGCTTAGACATTTTCACAATCGCCAGTACTTCCTCAATGCGTTTTTTCCGATCAGCCGCCGGGATTCCCAGCAGTTTCGCACAAATTTTGAGAAATTCATTGGCCGTCAGATAGGAACTGAACGCCGGCGCATCTGGCAAAAAACCTATTTGTTTCTTGATCTGGACGTTTTCCGGAGGATATCCCATAACCATCGCTTCGCCACTTGTCGGCTTAATCAAATCCATCAAAAGTTTAATCGTCGTGGTCTTCCCGGCACCGTTCGGACCAAGAAACCCGAATACCGCACCTTTAGGAATATCAAGCGTCAGGTTCTTCAGAGCATGCACTTTTTTGCTCCAGAAAAAAGATCCGTAACATTTCGACAGGTTTTTAATCTCAATCACATTTTCCATACATCATTACCTCAAATAAGGTTTCAAAAAAATTGTTCTTATTCAAATATGCCTTATTAAGGCATTTTCTTGACCGTAACCGGCTGAAAAGCCCTTCTGTCATGATTCGCAATACCCCCTCGTGAATCGGCGTAAATATAGACCGGAAACATTTGCAGGGTTACTGACTCCTTACCGCCCTGTCCCCGGTAATTCCTGACAATCTGCAAGAGAAATGAGTCACCGGGTTTAAGATATGATATACCGATATTACTAAGAGAAATGCTCATCTCAACCTCAAAACCGTTCTTATGCTGACTCGCGTCAAACCTTGGATACTGGAATTTAGCAGGTGGCTTAGACTGTCTGTATTGGGAATTCTGCCCGGACACTTTCATATAATTGACAGTTCCCACTCCGCTCACCGAAACAATATATTGGCAATAAAACTTGCTTGAACTATTTTTCATCAAAAAAACCTCAATACTGTCATCTTTCCATACCATTCCCTTGTTCCCCCTGGCGGTATTGGCGGTTATCGCGTTCACCGGATTCTTATCGTATAAACGCCCAAGGATAAAAAGTCTTACCCCGTTTGTTGAAAAAATAAATTTGGTATTTTCCTTATCCCATTTTTGACCGTTATATTTTCTCATTTTGGGAGATAACGGATATTTCTCATTGCTCCAGACAGGAAAATCTTCGGTAACAAGAACCACTGGAGAAGAGGTTTTCGGCAATTTCAGGGTTACCGGCTTACTCGTTTTTCTTACAACCTTCTTCTTTTGAACAACTTTTTTGCGACCGACAACTTTAGGGTTGGTCGTAAATTTTATCGCTTGTCCGCCCTGCCCGTCTTTTTTATCAGACAACTTTATTTCACGGGTAAGTGCAAGCAAGCCTGCTGAAAACTCCGCAATCGAGCCACGGAGAAAAGTAAACAGCAACACCAGGAACAAAAAAAACGCAGTAAAAAAAAGCCCGTATGATGTTTTACTAAACTTAACCCTCATCAATCATTCTTTCAATTGTTGGACATGCAAAAAAATTCACACATAAACCCACCTTAACAATTTTATCAAATATAAAATATCACACATACGCAAAATATACAAATAAATACCTTACAATTTTAAAATATCTTACATTTCAAGTAAAACATTTTTCAAATAACAGTCATATTTTTTATACAAAATGTTAAAGATTGAATCTCTATAAAACTTTTTGTCGTATTTTCTTGAATTACTATTACTCCGGCGGATAATAACCTTGCGTTATATGTCGCCCATTCAGGGCTTTTAATGCTTTTTAACTGTTCCCGGGGTTCAATCGCTTCGCAATCACCCCGGGCTGTTGTTATATGCTGCGCTTTCAGCGCTATTCAAAAAATGCAATATGATTATATGCCGGACTAATAAATTAGAAAAGCAAAAAACATGTCAATATATCCTCTATATTATTTTTTATCCGGCTGGCCTTGCTGTATAATGATGCTAAATTACAATTAACGAACAAAAATGAAAACAGAAATGAAATTAAATAAATTATGAGCCCCAAAGAAGTCATTGAAAAATTTGTTGAGTTTTTCAATCAAAGCGATTCAGACGCATTGGCCGGCTTATATGCTGAAAACGCGGTAAATCATCAAGTTGCCGAAGAACCGGTTTCCGGACGGGAAGCCATAAGAAAAATGTTTTCGGACGGCTTCCTGGAAGCGGAAATGATTTGTATTGTTGAAAATATATTCGAAGACGGTGAATGGGGGATTCTGGAGTGGCGCGATCCGCTGGGCCTGCGCGGATGCGGTTTCTTTCATGTCGTAAATTCGAAAATTGTTTTCCAGCGCGGCTATTGGGATAAACTGACATTCCTCCGGCAGCATGGATTACCAATCCCTGAAAAATGATTTAACTGGAAGCCTGATTATGGATAAAAAATATGTAGTAATCGTCCAATGCCACATTGTTAAAGAACGCTGTTCCGGCTATTTGTGTGAAAAAGTTTTCAACAACCGTGAGGACCGTTTTTCCGGATACTCAGGTGACATGCGGATGTTGTCAATAACTTGCGGCGGCTGTTGCGGCCTGGCGGTTCACCGGAAACTCTCAAATCTTATTAAACTTGCTAAAAAGCAGGAAGGCATTGAAAAAGATCAGATAATCGTCCATCTGTCATCCTGCATTACTAATGATTCATATCATGGTCCGCCCTGTCCTCACCTGGAATATCTGAAAGAACTTATCACAAAGCTCGGGCTGGAAATTGCCTGCGGGACCAGGATCAGTAAAAAAAGCGAAAGCCTGCGACAGGGGGGGATTTATCGATCAGATTCTAAATAAACGACCAGGCTTATTTTATTAAAACCGCGCGATTATCTTGTAGCAGTGTTGAAATCAAAAGCTTAATATGATGTTCCGCCAGCAAGTCATAATACGAAAGGCAATGCCCCCGGCCCTTCGGTGTCAAGCGTACCAGAATTAAGCAGTTCATCCAATTCGGCCATCAAACGCAGCTTATCTTTTGGAAAGCGGCCGGCCAGTGGAACCGGATTAGATGAATGATTGGCCCGGAAAACGGTTTTATGCAAGTCAAGCCGGGCTATTATCCGGCGAAGTTCCTGCACCGCGCCATATTCAGAAATGGTTTTATAACCTTCGAACATCCTGACTCCGGGAAATTCAACAAAGCGAAGCGCCGAAAGCAACCGGGGCTGCATTTGATTAAGGATATCGGCTGTAAGGTTGGCATGAATATTGGAAAAATGAACACCTCCAAGTCCAAGCAGAATCATCACAGAACAAGTCATCCCGAGAGATTGAGCGCGTTCAACCGCCATTACCATCCCAATGGCATTTTCATCTTTATGCACCATTTCCAATAAACGCTGGTCTCCTGATTCCAACCCGAGATAAAGAGTGTGCAGCTTCAGGTCACGCAACTCCTTAAGTTCCGCTTCCGTTTTATTCATTATCGAACTCCCGTTAGCGTAAACATTGACCCGGGTCAGTTTGGGAAAAACTTCATTGAGCTTGACCAGCATCGTTTTCAGATTATCAAACGGAAGGAACATCACGTCGCCGTCTGCCAGAAAAATCCGCCTGGTTTGCGGCCGCCGCCTGGCCACTTTCTCAAACTCTCTTAAAACTGATTGTTCATCACGGACAGTATGCCTGATCCCTTTATACATACCGCAAAACCGGCATTTATTATGCGGACAGCCATAGGCAACCTGAAAAATCAGGCTGTCAGCTTCAGCTGGCGGTCGAAACAATGGCTCCCGGTATTTAGGCAGACGTCTGAACATAATTGTTTTATTTTCAATTTATGACTTGGAAAGAAGATACAATAATAGACTTCACATAAAAAGCAAATCATTATAAAATAAATCAGTTGAATGATTTCAACAGCTGCCGCGGTCAACTATTTGACCGTAAAAAGGATTGGCCCGCGGAAAATGATCTGCATCTTCACGTCGCACCATCAGGATTAACCTTTCCGCGGCTTTCCGGATCATGCCTTTATAATCTTTTTCATAAGCGGTTATCGGCAACGGCGACTCGGTTTGCAGTGGACCGGACCCGACCAATGCGGCAAGGGCAATCTCATCAGGCACCCGGCGGGCATAAGGAGATTTTGCCAGCTCAATCAACGGCCACTGCCAATAAGAGATGACCCCGGCCTTCCCGGGAGCTTTGAGAGCCTGATACACCAGGTCCATTTTTTGTGAGTGCTCCGGATACCGGTCGCTGGGAAGATAAAACACCTGGCGCTCTACTGATTCCTTTCCGTTACGGAATAAAGAGTAATCAATCCCGTCAAGCAATTGCTTGTTAACGTTAAAAAAGTATTCATCCTCCTTGAGAATCACAAACAGGCGTTTACAATCATGCTGTAAGAGCATTTCAGTAATTTCAAAACTGGCCCAGTGCCAGTTAAAGAAAAAGGACGCAATCCCATGTTCCGAACAATCCCGATAAGCAACCACCAGCGGGAGAAAACGACTGTAGTGCAGAATCAAGTCATTATTCAGGTTGCGACAGCAAATCAACAAGCCATCCACCTCTCCGTCCGTCAAACCGGCCATCAGATCATTGATTGAATTTTTTCCAACGTATTCATTATAAAAATACAAGTTAAGGTCAGCTCCTGACTCATTCGCGATCTCGCGCAACCCCTCAAGATCCCCGTAAACATCATTCGCTTCAGCATGGAACAGCGCTCCGATCCTGATCGCCCCCTCACGTTTCCTTTCAGGACGCTCCACCACGCGCCGGCCAGCGCCCTGACGGGCGATTATATAACCATCATCTTCTAATTGCTGCAATGCCTTTCGCACAGTCATCCGTGAGACATCGAAACGCTTTGCCAACGCTGTTTCAGTCGGCAGCAGATCACCCGGCATCAAAACCCCGTTTTCCAACCATTCAAGAACATGCCGTCGAATCAAATGGTACGGCGGCAGCAAACCTTTATTGTATCCCTTATTGTCAGCCATAAAATACTTCCTTTAAAAAACCTTATTGTATAATATATACAAATTTAATCACTTGTCAACAAGTAGAAAAATAATTTTTTGCAAAAATATGTATATAGCTATTGACAAATCATACTTACTCCATTATAATAGACGACAGAAACAGTAAATATATTGTTTTTTCATTAATCAACAGAAAGGTCATATCATGAATACGGCTCCTCTGCCAAAATCACAAGCGGACAAATTCTTCACCCTTATTGAACTGCTCGTGGTGATCGCAATCATTGCGATCCTCGCCAGTATGCTTTTACCGGCCCTGAACCAGGCCCGGGACAAAGCTCAACAGATAAAATGCGCCAGCAACCTTAAACAACTTGGAACCGCGCATTTTCTTTATATCGATGATAATGACGGCTACACCGGCGCCTATACCGACCCGATCGCCACCGGCACCAGCTGCGACTCCACCTTTGTCGATCAAATATTTCCTTATGTAAAAAACGAGAAGACCTTCAACTGCCCCAAAGCTCCGAAAACCGGAAATGGTGAATACCGTATATACGGGGCCAATACCCATCAATGCTCTTACGGAGCAAACATCACGACCCATCCGGTCGGCAATATCCATGATCTTCGCCCGGTCAAACGGCGGACTGATAACAAAGAATACGTCTACGTTTATCTCCATCGCAAAATAATCACAATACACAAGCCGGCAAAGGCGGCAATGTATGCTGATACAATATCCAATGAAGCAACCAAGAATGCTTCATGCCCTCTATATTTCCGCTACGGAAATTCCGGAGTTGAAAAACTGGGCATGACTCACAGTAACGGGCCCAACGTATTGTTCTATGGCGGCAATGTTGAACACCGGATATTGAAAGACATTCTTAATTACCACCGCTATGATCCTTTCTGGATCACCAACGTCCACTAATCAAACTCCCATACAATTTAAAACTTATTAATAAGGAATATCTTATGAGAATTTTCCATACATTTCTTGTGTCAGGACTTCTGGCTTCATCAGTGGCCGGCGCAGACTTCGAAAACGCTAAGAAGCTATTCAACAACCGCAAATATCAGACCGCATTGACAGAATTCCAGCAACTGGACAACAGCCCAAACAATCTAAAGAAAGACATGTATATCGGCTATTGTTTGATGAAGCTGAAAAAATACCCGGAAGCGATTAATCAATTCAATCTGGCTTTTACCAAAACAAAAAATCCCCGGCATAAATCAGAAGCATTGCTGGCAATCGCCAAAATACAGGAAACCCTCGGCAAACAAAATGAAGCAATGGCAACTTATGCAAAGCTGATGACCATGAAAAGAGCTCACCCCAAACATGTAGCATTTGCAATAGCCCGCCTGAAAAAAAATTACCAGCTGGAACAAACTGTTAAGCGTCCCTGCCCCGGATCGGGTTTGGGAATTTACAAATCAGGCCGGCTTGCCGGTATCTACAATGCCTCAACCGCAGTTATATTCAATACCGTGACCGGAAAACTGTACGGAATATGGGGAACCGATGGGATTAGACTTGCAACTCCCGGAGCACAACCGGTATCGCTCTGGAAAATTTCATTCAGGAATCCTGACAAAACTGAATCAGAACTTAATTCGTCCCATATTAAACTCATAAAAGTAACAACCAGGAACAACGCTGAAAGAGCGGCGGTCATTCTGGACATCACGGCTGAAAAAGGTAATTATAAAGCTGATCTGCAGCTTGAAGCGAGCCTGCGAAAAAACTCTCCGGAAATAAGATGGAAAATGAATAAGATAGCCAATCGGTCACAACAGGGCTTATGGCAGGTTGTTTTTCCGCAAATATCGGTCAAACCCGATGGCAAACCGGAAGAAAACAACCTGATCCTTCCCTGGCGCCGTGGAAGATTGATTTCCGGTATCGGCAATGCCGCCTTTAAGCAGCAATATCCGGGCTCCTCGGCCAGGTTCCAGTGCTTCGCCTTATACAACCAAAGCAGTCTGAAAGGCTTTTATTTCTCTACCGACGACACGACCGGCCATGAAAAAGAGTTCCGGCAAACCTGGAACCCGGTCAACAATGCCCTGACCTGTTCGGTCACTCAGTTTCCGGCTAATCGCGGCATTCCGGGAAATAATTATCAGATGACCTATCATGTCGTCTCCCGGCCGTTCACCGGCGACTGGTATGATGCGGCGCAGATTTACCGTGCCTGGTGGATCAAACAACCGTGGGCGGTCAAAGGCAATCTGACCATCCGCAAAGACATTCCTGAATGGTTAAAAAAGACTCCGGTATTTTTACGTTTCTACGCCAGATACAGTAAAAAGATGACGGTTGAAAAAAATGTAAAATCAGCCCATGCCTGGAACGAATTCCTGCATAATCAAGCGGCAGCGGGGACCTGGTACCATTATGCAAAGTTCCTTGAACCGTGCAAACACCGGGTCCGATACCCGGTCGCGGAAATACAGGGATACTGCGCCCCGGCTTATCCCGGCCTGCTGGAAGGACTGAAAAAAATGACTTCCTGGAATATCCGTCCGAATGTCTACCTGCAATCGGAAATATACAACCAGTACCAGTCGAAAGAGGACGCGAAATACATGTTTCCAGCCTTGCGAGTCGACCCGGAACTGAAACCCATCCTTTATGAAAAAGAGAGTTGGATTGCCTGCCGGAGCACCAAACGCTGGCAGAAAAGGTTTCTCGACATGTGCAAACACGTCATGGATATGGGATTCTGGGGAATCTATCTGGACACATTCGGCAAAAACCATATTACCCATGAATGCTTCAACCCGAAGCACGGACACCCCGCCGGCGGCGGCAACTTCGACACCCAGGCTCAATTAAGTCTGGGACGCCAGGTCAGAAAGCTGATAAAAGGCATGAACCCGGATTCATATATGGGCGGAGAAGCCTGCACTGAAATTTTTGTTCCGGTTCTCGACTACAAACTGAACGCAATGAACACCTATCCCGGCCAACTCCCGTTGGAAAGAGCTATGTTCGGAGACTATATTCTGAGCCACGGACGAACGATAAGAGCGGACAATGAGTTGAACTCATGCCGGATGCTGGCCTCAAACTTTACCGAAGGAATGATTCCGGGACGTTTTTTCGGACAACCTTTTCAAAGCAAGCCGGCTCAGGACTTCCTCCGGCAAATGATCACATATACAAATAACAGCTTCGAATATCTTCGCGGCGGTAAAATGCTGCGTCCTCTAGAACTGTCACCCGCCCCGCAAACGGTCACCGTTATTGAAAGCGTCAAAAGACGTAAAATGCAACTGCCTTCAATCCTGTCAGCAGCATACCGTTCAGGAAAAAACAACTCAGTCGGAATCGTTTTAGTCAACATCGGGGAAAAAACCGGGAACATCTCATTTAAATTAACTCCGGCTGAATACGGTTTCAATAAAATAAAAATACAGCAAATGAACGAAAACGGGCAATACAGGGAAATAGCATCAACCAGCAGTCCGTATGTCATTAAATCAAACTTGAAACCACTGTCTATTGCCTTTTACAAGCTCCAGGGTGAGGTGAGGTGAAATGAAAAAAGTCAGAATTGGAATGATCGGCGGCAACGGCCGGGGCTTGCTGGCTAAATACTGGCATCACCCGGAAAAAGACTCGGAAGTAGTCGCCGTAGCGGACCAGTCGCAGCAAAGCCTGCGAAAGTTCACGGAGGAAGTCAACCCGGACGCCAGACTTTACAGTAATTATCAGGATCTGCTGGCATGCGATGATATCGACGCGGTCGCGATAACAACTCCGGACGCCTTTCACGCCGAACACGCAATTGCCGCGCTGCAAGCCGGCAAACACGTCTATTGTGAAAAACCGATGGCGATAAATACCGCCGACTGCGACCGGATGATCCGGGCCGCCGAAAAAAGCGGACGCAAGCTGATGATCGGCTTTAATATGCGTTATATGCCTTTTGTCAAAAAAATGAAAGAACTGGTTGACGCAGGCGAAATCGGGGAAATTAAAGCCGTCTGGATCAGACATTTTGTCGGCATGGGCAGCATTTACTATTTCCACGGCTGGCACGGAATAAAAGAAAATGTCGAAAGTTTATTATTGCAAAAAGGCAGCCATGACATTGATGTTATGCACTATATAACCGGTCGCTGGACCAGAAAAGTCGCGGCTTTCGGGGGGCTGGATATGTTTGGCGGCGATGAACCAAATGACAGGAACTGCCCTGAATGTCCGCAAAAAAATACCTGCGTGGAATCTGTTGACGGGGATTATTTTGACGCTGAACGAAAACCGCAGCGCAAGTATTGCGTATTCCGGAAGGAAATAACCACCCCGGATAATTATGTCTGCATGATGGAGTTGGAAGGAGGAATCAAGGCGTCGTATATGGAATGCCATTTCACCCCGGATTACCATCGCAATTTTACTTTTATCGGCACTAAAGGCAGGATCGAAAATAATGAAATAGACAATACAGTCAAATTGTGGCGGCGGAATCGCCCCGGACGCAACGACCAACCGGATTTATGCATTGATTTAAACGGGATAGACGAAAACGAAATGGAACTGGGCCATGGCGGTTCCGACGTTTTGATATGCAAAGCTTTTGTCGATATGATCCTGAACGACACCGTACCTCCGGTCTTACCGGTAGCCGGACGCATGAGCGTAGCGGTCGGCTGCGCAGCGCAGAAATCACTTGAAAACGGCGGAAAAGTAGTGGACATAACGTATCAGACCGGTTAATGTAACTCAAAACATTCCTTCCAATAAACATTAAAGGCCATTTTTTTAAGCGCAACTTGAAATGAAACTGCAAATAGATAAAGACACATGTTCAACAATTGTTACTCCGGCACCGAATATTACCGGGAAATCGTTACCGGAACCGGATTTCGCTGAAGACGGCACCGCCACTTCCGGGGGACTCATGCTTGAACGGGCTATTACCGGGGATGAGAATGGCTGTAGAATAAAATTAAAAGTCACCAATGTCAGCAGCAAGCCAATTAAACTGCAAAGTCTGACTCCGGTTGAAATCACTTCCATTGCAAATTCCGAACTAGGAGAGGAATACTGGTCTCAAGATATTCAGGTATTCCGGCTGGCCAGACAAAAAAACGATATTCCAGGTTATTTCAACCCGGCTGAAGTTGACGACGCAATGCGGGACGCATTATTCAATAGCGAAAAGATCAGTGCCGGCGAGGGACTGAGTTTCGCTCAGATGGATTCTGAAAACATTGCCCTGCCTCATATATTCCATTCCGATCCGGGACTGTTCATTCAAAAAGAAATTTCATTGGACAGTCCGACACTTTTTATCGGCTTTTGCGGACAGTCCAGGCATCTTTGCGATGTTGCGCTGACCACGGATCATGAACGCAAAAAGTTAATAAAAATAACCGCCAGAGCCCAATTTGACAATATCGCAATATTTCCGGGAGAATCAAGAGAAACACATGAGCTGTTTTTATGGGCTGGAAGTGAATCAAAATTGAAATCAGATTACCTTAAAAGCCTCAAAGGACTGTACCACCCCCGGAATGAAGTTCTGGAACGCAATATTTTTTGCTCCTGGTATTTTTACGGGCCGGAAGTTACAGAACAAGATATTCTGGATAATCTGGTCGAGCTGAAAAAAAAGCCATTGCCGCTTGATGTGATTCAAATTGACATGGGTTGGGATACCGCCTACGGGGATTGGCGCGAAAATGAAAAATTTCCTCACGGCATGGAGTTTCTGGCAAAAAAAATTCGCGAGGCCGGATTTACACCTGGAATCTGGACCTGTCCATTCATCATTCAGCCGGATGCGCATATCCTGAATAAATATCCGGATATAAGGTTGAAAAATCATCGCGGGCAATACGCGATATTTAAATGTGTCCGCGGAAATTGCTTTATTGTTGATCCGTTCGCTGAATCTGCACAAGACTATTTCAAGGAGCTTTTCGGCAGGCTTAAATCCCAGGGTTTTACATATCATAAACTTGATTTTCTCCGGGCAGTATTTATTGACGAAGACAGCGCATTTGCCGATCCTGCCAAAAACAGGGCCGAAGCATATCGGCACGGGTTACAAATGATCCGTGATATTCTCGGAGAAGAGTGTATAATCAACGCCTGCGGCGGATTGTTTGAAGGTTCAACCGGGCTGTGCGACATTAACCGTTCCGGAGCCGACAACCGCGGCCACTGGGAAGGACTCGGGCAGCATATTGCAAGCTATAAGGTAAGGATAAAACAAAATATATCTCGAAATTTTTACAATTATCTCTGGCGTAGCGATCCAGACGCGTTACAGATCAGGCGACGCTCTGAGGCATGGAAAAACAGCCCCAGAAAGCATCTGTCATTAGGTCTTTTCAATGATGATGAGGCCTTTTCCACCGTAGTCAACCAGTTTCTTGGCGGCGGCATTGCCTGTATTTCAGAAAACCTGGCTGAATTGTGCGCGGACCGACGGGTTCTTTACTGGCGCCTGATGCCGATGGAAGCTCCCCCTGCTAAAATATTCAACTATGAGAAAGGCTATCTGCCTAACCTGTTCTCCACTGCCTTTGAAAAACCATCCAACGGTCTGCCGCCATGGGTGGTAGTCACTATGGCAAACTGGAACGATAATGCGGATGATAATTTAAATCCAGCCTTTCGCCTTAGAGATGTACCCGACTTACCACTTGCGGAGAAATACGCAGCTTTTGATTTTAATGATCAGTCGTTTTTAGGAATTTTCAAACCGGATGATCATATCGAACTAATCGTACCCAAAAGAAGCTGCAGAATCATTCGACTCACCCCGTTATCGGACACTTGCCCATTACTTATAGGAACAAACCTTAATATCAGTTGCGGAACAGAGGTGACACTGAAAAACTCTGAATATCATCCAAGTGAAAAATTAACGTTTAATCCGCCGGAGATAAAAATCTCTATACTGAAAAAAGGGAATAACGGCTATTACCTGGAAAGAAAAACCCTCTCTAGAATGAAGTCCAGGCAAAGCACTTTATCTTAGGAGCTGCTTGAAAATAAACTTGAAAAGAAGGGTAAATTATCCTGAGATGATTTGTGGAATTGACGATGAGGCGCATAGCCTCAGCTATGTAACGAATCGGCAAACCACCAAGCGCTCAGGAGAAACGCACAGATGTAAAGGTTATTTTTATACAGCTCCTTAATCAATAAAAACTTTATCAACGGCATCAAGCAGTTCTTTACGGGAAAAAGGTTTGTGCAAAACATTAACGGCATTTTTTGGAACCCCGTTGTGTTCCAGACGTGATTTACCGTAGCCCGACACAAAAATAACTGGAAATCCGGGGGCTGACTCAGCAATTTTTTTGTAGGCGTCAGTACCATTCATTTCCGACATGACAATATCGAATATCAACAAATCAAATTTATCCGGCTGTTCTTTAAAAGCAGAGACCGCATCACGGCCATTCCGGACCGGAACCACGATATATCCGGCTTTTGAAAGGAATTTTTCCGAAAGGTCGCGTACTTCGTCTTCATCCTCCGCCAGTAAAATTGTTTTACTGAATTCCTGCGTAATACTTTCCGCGGCCGTTTCAGGCGTCTGTCCTTTGGTTTTCCGCGGCTTATCAGTAACCGGCAGCCAAAGAGTAAAAATGGAGCCATGCCCCGGCTTGCTGTTAACGGTAATTCCGCCGTTGTGACGTTTAGCCACTCCATATACCGTAGCCAACCCCAACCCGGAACCTTCCTCCGCCATTCTGGTGGTAAAAAACGGATCAAATATCCGCGGCAAAACTTCCGGCTCAATCCCTTTTCCGGTATCCGCAACCTCAATGACCACATATTTTCCCGCCGGCAATTCTCCGGCAATTGTCTGTTCCGCCCGGGAAATGGCAACTCCTCGAGAGGCCACTTTAATGCTGCCGCCATCCGGCATTGCCTGCCTTGAGTTCAAGCAAAGATTGATCAGACATTGCTCCAATTGATTGGGGTCGGCATAGACGTTAGGAATGTTTCCGGTAACATCGAGTTCCAGTTTGATATCTTCGCCCAACAGGCTTTTGAGCATAGTGAGTAAATCAAGGATCAGTTCCGCCGTATTAATAACTTCCGGATTATGTCCGGACCGGCTGCTGAAGTAAAGCAGTTGACGCACCAGGTGACCGCCGCGATCAACACTTTTCAGAACAGCATCGGCGGATTCTTTAATTTCAGGGTCGGCCGAGGCCGCTTCCGCGATCATTTCGGTATAGCCGCGGATAACCTGCAAAATATTATTAAAATCATGAGCGACACCACCGGCAAGATTGCCGATTGATTCAAGTTTCTGCATTTGTCTGACCTGTTGTTCAAGTTCGACTCGCGGGGTAATCTCAACCCCCACAGACCAGAAAGACCAACCTGGAACTTTCGCCTCGCCAAAAACGTCATACCAGAGAACAATCTTGATTTCTCCGTTCTTAGTGCGCATGTGCCATTCACGTTCAGAAAGCAGCACCTTGCCTTTTATTGCGTCCGCAAAACGATGTTTACTGTAATCAATCCCGGGATATACCCGTTTAAAAATTTCTTCATGCGACAAGCCGAGCAGCTCATCCGAGGTCCAGCCAACCACTCGCTCACTCTCGGAATTCCAATAAGCCAGCATACCGTCCTCATCATACGCAATGACCATCACCGGCAAATGATCGAAAACCAACCGCAAACGAGCTTCACTCTCTTCAAGAGTCTTATGGGCATTATACTCTTTTGTAACATCGCGAAAAACCAGAACAACCCCGCGAACGGATTCATTCCCGCGTCGAATCGGCGCCGCGCTTTCGGAAATTTGGCGGCGTTTTCCGTTTTTCGCGACCAGGGTGATATGTTCAGTCAGACCTTCAGCTTCTCCCGTATTCAAAACTTTTCGAACCGGGCTGGCAATAGAATTTCCGGTCCTGGTGCTGACAACGTTAAAGACCGCGCAGACCTCAAGGCCAAGAGCATCCTCCAGCCGCCAGCCGGTATAAGCCTCCGCTACCGGATTCATACGCATAACATTACCCAATTCATCCGTGACAATAACTGCGTCACCGATAGAGTCAAGCGTGATCTTCAAGTGCTCTTCACGCTCCCATAAACGATTCATCTGCCGGTTCACCTGGAATCTCAGAAAAATCGAAATTACCAAAAAAGCCAGAGCCGCACAAGAAGCTCCCAGGAAAGCGTACAACAGCCACAATGGAATTTTAGGCTTTCTATCAGTTCTCAAATATTTTTTATATAGTTCGTAATAAACGGAATTACGGTTTGCTTTCACCAATTTGAGTTGTTCATCGAGTCGCTGCAGTATTGCGCTATTCTGATCTCTGGATATCCCGTAATACGCCGGAGAGCCGCCAAAAATTATCCCGGTACTTTTTATTCGATGGCTATAGCGGTATTTAAGTCCTTCTATGCTGCTGGCAACAACCGCAAAAACCTCCTCCTTACTCAACGCATTCATTGCATCCCGGTAATTATCAAAATATTTGTATTTACATTCAACCTCAAATTGCTGAATAAAGGACTTGAAGTTTTCTGCGTGAACATCTCCCTTGACAAGTCCGATAACCTGATTATTCAAGTCGACGACCGATTTATACGGCAGGCTGAAACGAACAAAAACCTTACCCCATTCAATGAAAATCGGCTGTTTTGAAAAGCGTATCTCCGTCTGCCGGTGGGGCGTTCTGACAACCGTACTGAGCAGATCGATTTCACCTTCTTTCAAGCGATCAAGACACTGCTCCCATGACCCGTCAACATACTTTATCTGCCAACCGTTTTCCGAAGCAAAAACGCGCAACAGTTCAACATCGAAGCCGTCAGGATTACCTTGTTTGTTGCGAAACGTCAAAGGCGGATTATCAGGCAAACCAACCCTGAGGATCAATCTGGGGTCGCGATCATTACTTGCCACAGAACACAGACCGCATAGTAGCAAAAGAAAAAATATATAAACAGCACGCATTTCCAGTCTCCCGGCCTTATTTGCACCATAACCCGAATTTCTCTCTATTATTCATTATATAGGTCCATTGCAACTATTTCAACTCTGTTATCGTCAATCATGCCCGGAATATAAATTAATAAAAAAATTGCTTTCGGTTAGGGCTATCCCCGATGCAAGGGGTATTTACGCCCGACCTTTCACTCCCGCTTTGCGGGAGTCCGCAAAATTAACGAACGGATACGCCCCAAGGGGCGGGGAATTAAACCCTTTATTTTTTTGCATCATTTCCGCTTCCGTAGCACAAAGAGCGGAGTATGAAGCGGTATATCGCCATCCGTCGTACGGATTAAAACGAAAATTATTTAAAGAGGATTGGAAAATACGCCGGTTTGAGTTACAGTATTAATATATGTATTTTTGCTTGTCAAGCCCCTGAAAGGATTATATAAAGGTATGGAAGTTGGAATTACCGCTCTCGGCAGTGGAAGTCGTGGCAATGCGTTTGTTATCAGTTGCGATAAAAATGCAATATTGATTGATGCCGGCTTCAGCCGACGCGAGCTTATTTCCCGCATGAATGCAGTCGGAATCGATCCGGAAACTATCGGTGCCATCCTGTTGACTCACGAACACGCTGATCACCTTAGCGGATGCCGGGTATTTGCCAATGCCCATTCAATTCCGCTTTGCACCACGTGGAAAACCGCGCAATACCTCAAACGAAAAAAGCCGAATCACATTGCAGACAAGATGGTTGAATTTGAATCAGGTAATATTTTTGAGATCTGCGGCTTCAGGATTTCGCCTTTTTCAGTCCAGCACGACGCAGTGGACCCGGTGGGCTTCGTCATTGGACGCGGAGCGTTGAAAATCGGCATAGCCACCGACATCGGCAGCGTGGACCTGCTGGCTAAACAGCGGCTTTCCGACTGTGACGCACTCCTGCTCGAAACAAACTATGATCTGAATATGTTGCGCAACTCCCCCAGGAGCCTGATGCTTAAGCGGCGGATAATGGGCAAGAACGGGCACCTCCATAATATTGACGCGATGACCGCATTGCCGGAGTTGATTACCGACCGGACCAAAGTCGCGTTCCTGGTTCACTTGAGTTCCGAATGCAATTGTCCGAATATTGTAAAAGAACTGGTTTCTGAGACGTTGAAGAGCGCGGGCAGAGAGGATTTGCCGTTTCATGTGGTTGAACAAAACAGACCTATTCCCACAGTAACGGTTAAAGGTCAGGCGCATTCCGGAACATCAGCGGCGTAACAAAGCGAGGGAAAATAACATGCTAATTGATTTGGACACAATCGCGGACATGCCGAGATCGGTAAAAATATCATGCTTCAACTGTCTCCAGAAAATAGACGTAACCAATCTGACCCCGTTTTCAACTTTCATCTGTCCGGAGTGCGGCGCCGAACTTATCGTCCCTAAATGGTTTGAAGAGTATCTGCTCGAGGAAGAAGCCGGCCAAGGCGGCATGGCTCTTGTCTATCGCGCACTGGACCCCGCTCTTGACCGGGAAGTCGCCATCAAGATCCTGAACGAGGAATTCGCCAGGGACGAGCAGTTTTCGGAAATGTTTTTGAATGAAGCCAGGACCTCAGCCAATATCAATCATTATGCCGTAGTGCCGATCTATTCATGCGGCTTGAAAGGCGAACGCCCATACATTGTAATGCAGTTCATGGACGGCGGCTCTTTAGATACAATACGCCGCAACAAAATACCATACTCATTAGACGATGTCATCCGGTGGATCCGGCAGGCGGCGGAAGGGCTTGAAAGCGCCTGGCGTCACGGCATTATTCACCATGACGTCAAACCCGGCAATATCATGCTGGACGCTGAAAGCAACGCAAAAATTTGTGACTTCGGCCTGGCGGAAGCGGTCAACCGTTCCGATTCGGAAGAACTGCATGAAATGCTTGAAAGCTGGGCCAGCCCGGAATATGTTTCACCTGAAAAGCTCCTACATGGACTTGAAGATTACAAAGGCGACATTTACAGTCTCGGGGTTACAATGTATGAAATGGCGGTCGGACAATTGCCGTTCTTCCACTCTGAGGATCGACAGGAAACAGCGGAAATGCGTTTAAAAAAGAACCCGCCGGTCCCGCATAAAGTCAATCCCGACATCCCCCCTGTATTATCAGATTTTATCATGAAAATGATTGCCCGATATCCGGACGGACGCCCGGAATATCGCGATATAATCAAATTTTTCAAAAACTATTCGCGTGAGCATAAAAAAGGAAAATCAGGCTCAACCGGTCGTTTCAGTACCGGAAAAAGCAGTTCAGGAATCAATAGGAACAAACTGATTTTGACGATTGTAATAGCGGTCATCGCTGTTGCGATTCTGCTTGTCGGGGCAATTGTTGTCATCAACAGCTTTGCAACCAGCGCCCATCCCTGACATGTTGACGTAAAAGGAAAAAATAATGGGCAACAACGATGAAATTTCATATCTGCCTGAATTTGACAACTACAAACCGGTAAAAAAGATCGGCAAAGGCGGTCAGGCTGACGTATTTCTGGCGAAACATGTCAAAACCGGGGAAAAAGCCGTACTTAAATTATTTCTTCCGGAACCGGGAAAAGGTTTTGACGTGCAATATTTTCTGCGGGAAATCAAGCACCAGTCAATGCTTCAGCATCCGCACATTGTCAAAATCCTTGAAGCCGGAAAAGTGTCAGGCATGATCTACTGCATCCTGGAGTACTGTAATTCCGGTTCGCTCGAAGATCTGGTAAAGTCGCTGGGACGAAGAATGGAGCCGGAAGAGACTTTCAATCTGATGCGGCAACTCCTGACCGCGCTCGAATATGCCCACGATCAGGGATTTGTCCATCGCGACATCAAGCCGGAAAATCTGCTGCTGCATTTTCATGACGGCATGTATGAGTTGAAAATCGCCGATTTCGGCCTTTCCAAGTTTGACGGCGGAACCGCCAGCCTGACTACCACCGGAGACATCGGCGGCAGCCTTGCTTTCATGTGCAGGCAGCAGTTGATCAATTACAAATACGCCAGACCGGCAGTCGACGTATGGAGCGCCGCTGCGGTCATGTATTATCTGCTCACGCTTCAATTGCCGCGGTCATCAGGCGGAGATAATTTTTCTCCCATAAATATGCTGGATATGGACCCTGTTCCGATTCGCAAAGTACGCCAGGATCTCCCGGAAGCGCTTGCAAATCTGCTTGACCAGGCACTGGACGACAGTGAGTTCCTTTACTTCCGGTCCGCGGCGGATTTCCGTAAAGCCCTGAAAGACGTTCTAAAGATAAAATAACGGTATTCCTATGATCAAGCTTGCCAATTTAACTATCAGTCGCGGCGGCAAGGTTCTGCTTGAAAATGTTGATCTGCAAATAGAAAACGGGCAAAAAGCTGCGATATACGGACCGTCCGGCTGCGGGAAGTCATCCCTGTTGGCGGCAATGGTCGGTTGCTTCCCGGCTGATTCCGGTAAAATATTTATTGACGAAGTTGAATTATCCAGCGAGACTTTCCATCAAATTCGCCGGATGATCGCGTTTATCGGGCAGGAGCCGGTCATGGGGGCGGAAACAGTCAAAGAGGCGCTGTTGCTGCCTTTTTCATTTCACGTCAACGCAAAGAATCATCCATCCGAATCGGATATCATTTCTGTGTTGGAAACCCTGCTGCTTCCCGGGGAGATTATGGAAGCAACCTGCAGTAATATATCCGGCGGAGAAAGGCAGCGCATCGCAATCGCCCGCGCGTTGCTCCTTCGGAAAAAGATTTTCATTGCGGACGAATTGACTTCCGCCCTGGATAAAAAGTCAATGGAAGCAGTACATCTTTTGCTTGAAAATCAGGAAATCACTATGCTTTCCGTATCGCATGACCCCGCATGGTTAAAACATCAGGACGCGATTTATGAATTTTCAGATAAGTCGCTTATTGTAAAGGACGGTACTGTATGAAAGCAATCAATATAAATGTATATGATATGGCACTGATCTATCTACTAGTTCTGGTCCCTTTGTTCATCATGCTGAAGCTAAAACTCGGTTTGATAAAAGAAACGCTGATCGCGGTTCTGCGGATGACCGTGCAGTTAGCGCTGGTCGGACTTTATCTTGGAGTGATCTTCAAACTGAACTCATTATTTCTCAACATCGCCTGGATTCTGGTAATGCTGACCGTGGCAAATGTTTCCATCCTCAAACAGAGCGGTCTAACGATAAGAAAACTTTTTCCAATGACTTTTCTGGCAACCGCCATCGGCGTCGCCCTGGTTACCACCGTCCTGGTAGTCATTGTCATCTCCCCTTTACCGCTGTACGACGCCCGCTATCTGATTCCGATTGCCGGAATGGTTATGGGCAACTGTATGCGGAGCAATGTAATTACGCTGGAGAGGTTCTATTCAGGCATTCGCCGCAATGAAAAAGAATTCATCACCTACCAACTGCTTGGAGCTTCGCTGCCGGAGGCAACCCGGCCATATATGCGCTCTGCGTTGCGGGCAGCGGCAGGCCCGATGCTGGCCACGATGGCAACCCTTGGAATAGTATCCCTGCCTGGAATGATGACGGGGCAGATCCTTGGCGGATCCGCCCCGACTGTCGCGATCAAATATCAGATCGGAATAATGCTGTGCATCTTCTGTGCGATGCTGACAGCATCGACACTGAGTGTCGTTTTCACCCGGAAAATTGCCTTTGACGCTTACGGAATGCTTAAACAATCCATTTTTTCAAAACAGAACTAATCCTGTCCTCACTTCAGTTTAGAAACATATCTCTGAAGGTTTTTCAGACCTATTTCAGCTCCTCTCAGGCAATCTTCCATACCTTCAAATTCCAATGACAAATAGCCGTCGTATCCGGCATCTTTCAGGATCTGAAGCGCGGCTTGAATATCGATGTCACCGTGGCCGGCAATCGCACCGCGCCAATAATTTCCGCCGCGGGACTTATTAAAGCCTTCACCTGGATCGCGTTCGGCATTTCTCAGGAAGAAATCTTTAACATGGACCATAGACGCCAGCGGGGCATTTTGCCTGACCGCCGCCAATGGATTGATATCGACAACCACAAAATTGCCGATGTCGATAGTCGTTTTGAAATTTTCCCGGTCAACTTCTTTGATAACCCGCTGAACGCGGTCAAAGTGTTGCACATGGTATCCGTGATTTTCAATACTGGTGGTTATGCCGTACTGTGCGGCATAATCCGCAACCGCCCGGCAACCTTTGACAATTACGGGCAAATCTTGTTCAAACTGTTCCAACGAGGTATCTTCCGGGGCGCGATACGCAACATCGTGGCGCATCAGTTTTGTACCCAGAGCCGCGGCAATGTCCACCTCTTTCTTAACGCGTTCGATTTCAGCATCCAGTTCAGCTTCGTCCTTATCAATGAAGTTGGCGCCGATGGTGTAACTGGAAATATCCAGTCCCAGTTCCCGGGTTTTATCCACAATCAGGCCGATAACCTCCTCAGTCATTTCAAAACTGCCGGGGACAACCTCAACATGTTCGCCGCCATGCTCCGCGATCCATTCTATGACATCAACAACCGTCATACGTCCGTCTTTGATCGCGCGGGACAAACTGTAAGTACTCACTCCTGTTTTCATTATGATTCCTTCTTATTATATTCCAGACTTATGCAAAACTATTATTTACACCATGAAGCCCATGAAGATCATGAAGAAGTATTTAAGTTTTCAGCTCAAGCTGAAAAATAAAAAAACTTATTTCAGTGACTTTCCGTGCCTTCAGTGGTCAATATTTGTATTTCGCATGACTCATATTTTATTCAATTATGGATTATTTGATTGCCGGGGCAACGGGTTTGTTTTTTTCACCGGAAGCGAGGATTGCCTCGCAGTAGGCCAGCGCTTTACGACCGATCTCTTCCGGAGCCGGGACGCCGGGTTTACCTTTGACCCCATCAATAAACCAGGCTTGACTGGTTTTGGCTTTACGAGGTTTACGCTTGACATACTTTTTACCGTCGGTACAAACTTCAATCGCTCCGCCGGGCGCAAAACCAAGCCGGATAGCGCCTTTACTGCCGTAAATCTCGAGATATCCGGTGCCCGGAGTGGTTGTCCAGCTAAGCTCGAGGACACCTGTCGCACCGTTGGCAAATTCCATAAGCGCACTAACGTTATCCGTGACCTCGCAGTCTTTGGCTAGCGTCCGGTTGAGAGAATAAATACTGGAGACATCACCAAAAAACCAGGCCATCGCATCAGCCATATGCACCGCGATGTCCCTGACGATACCACCGGCGAATTCTTTTGAAATGAACCATTTGGCACCAGGGGACCAGCCTTTATCCGGGGACGAGGAACCAGCTCTGATACACCGTATGTGCATCGGGCTGCCGATTACGCCGCTGTCGATCAATTCCTTTATCTTTATATAAACAGGACTGAACCTCAGTGACTGGTTTACCTGCAAATGCAAACCTGCGGCCTTAGCTGCGGCAATCATTTTATCCGCATCCTTCAGGTTTACCGCCATCGGCTTTTCAACCAGAACATGTTTACCGGCTTTAAGCGCCTGCAAAGTCAGTTCACAATGGCTGCTATTAGGAGTGCTGATAATGACCGCGTCAACATCGGACTGCAGCAAATCTTCGACCGATTCGTAAATTTTACTGTCCGGCAACAACTCTTTTTTCAATTTAGTTGCGTTTGATTTCTTCAAATCGAACAGGGCTGTGATCTCGGCCCGTTTCTCAAGCTTCAAAACCTCCGGCACATGATGGCAGGTAGCAATCTTTCCACAGGCAATCAAGCCGATTTTTACTTTTGACATAACTGAACCTTTTCTTTTTAATTACAGGTTGCTTTATTAAAGTAACACGTATAAAGTACAATATAAACTAAAAAGAAGATTGTAAAATGGATAAAAACACCAAAATAAATGCCAATATACCCCTTGATCATAAAATCCCGGTGAAGGTCATTCCGTTACCCAAAGGCCAGCAGGATATCCACCGGACATTCGGCTTATGGATCTGCCGAACCCTGCAAAAAGTATCTTACCCGCCGCGCAATACAATTCATCCCCGGGTGTTTAAATTCTATTCCCTGTCCCACCTGATCGATGGTGACGGCAGTTACTGGAACCGGAAGACAAACTCAATAGCCACGGTAAAAAAGGGACAGGGCATCATGATAAGTCCGGATTTTGTTCATTTCTACTCCTCAACAAAAAACAAATATGTTGAGGACGCCATCTGTTTCAGCGGCATTATCGCGGACAACCTCTATCGCAGCGGCATCATCCGGGACGGCATTATCGACATCGGGAAAAGCCGGAAACTGTTGCCGATAATGGAACTGGCCTCAAGCCCGTCCCGGGATTCCCAGATCAAAGCCAATTCAGCGCTGCAAAGCCTGCTGGTCGAACTCTATTTCAGGAATCGCGATTCAAACAGTGTAAACCGGCTGTCACTGATTGACGAACTGCTGGAAAAGATTGCCGATTCGCCGGAAAATCCTTGGTCCGTGGGCGAAATGGCGGAGTTCTGCAACCTCAGCATCAACCATTTCCGCCGCCTCTTTCGCAGCCATACCGGCTTGAATCCTAAACTTTACATTGACATGGTTAAGATCAACAAGGCGTCGGAACTGCTGTTATCGCCGGATCAATATTCGATCAGCCGCGTTTCAGACCTGCTTGGGTACAGTGATCAATATCATTTCAGCCGACGCTTCAAGGCGATTACCGGAGCATCCCCCGTCAATTATATAAAAAACAGCTTGAATACTTCACGTCTCTGAAAACACTTAGGAACTCACTTCTGATACCTTAGCACCTTGGCGGTAAGTTCGTCCAGTTTAAACGGTTTGGAGATGAAATCGTTCATACCGGCGGCAAGACACTCTTCTTTTATTTCGTTTCTGGCATCGGCGGTCAAGGCTATGATCAGTATTTCCGGGTTGATTTTACGGATCTGCCTGGTCGCCTCAAAACCGTCCATTCCCGGCATCTGGCAGTCCATCAGAATAAAGTCAGGAATATTGCCGTCGCAAATGTACTTGACTGCGTCTTTGCCGTTGTCCATTGCCGTAACCCGGCAATTCAGCTTTTCAAGCGCCAGACGGGCGATTTTCTGGTTAAAATGATTATCTTCAACCAACAGGACATTTTTGTCCAGATTTGTCATGTCGATAGTTTTCTCCGCTTTGACCCGCTCGGCGGTCGGCAACTCTATTTCCAGGGAAAAACACGATCCTTTCCCGACTTCGCTCCGTACTTCGATCTTTCCATGCATCAACGCCGTCAGTTCCCGGCAAATAGCCAGCCCCAGTCCGGTTCCCTCATACTGCGATGACCGTGCGCGCTCCACCTGATGAAATTTCTCGAAAATCCGGTCGATCTGAGATTCCGGAATACCGATACCGGTATCCTCGATCTCAAAAATAAACCGGCAGATGTTTTTTGAAACCATCTCTGATATAACTCTGAAACAAATGTGCCCCTCATGCGTAAATTTCGCCGCATTACCGATCAAATTTATCAATATCTGCCGAATCCTGACGCTGTCGCCGACAACTGCCTCCGGCGGCTCCCCAACCTGTTCAAACTCAGGTTCAAAATCCTTGCCGACGGACATAATATGGATATTTTTGGTAATGTCGGCAAAAAATTCTCTGGTATTGAACGGCTCCGGCGACAATTGCAGCATCTGCGCCTCGACTTTGGATATATCCAGAATGTCGTTTATCAACTGCAATAAATGTTTACCGGATTGCCTGATGATATTTAAAAGCTCAAGCTGTTCTTCATTAAGGTTGTCTTTCTCGAAGAAATCAAGCGATCCCAGAATCCCGTTCATCGGCGTCCTGATCTCGTGACTCATATTCGCCAGAAACGCGCTCTTGGCTCGACTGGCGTCTTCCAGCGCGTTCCAGGCATTGCGTTCCGCCGTAACATCTTTTGTTACCCCTATCAAGCGCCTTGGCCGTCCTTCGTTATCACGTTCCACCACCTGGCCTTCCATGTGCCACCAGCGCACTTCACCCTTATCTTGGGAACAGGTCTGGTAATCGCAGTCATAACTGTCCGACAAGCCCGATTCGCAGGCTTCAAGTTGAGCCATGACATTGTTGCCGTCATTCTCGTTCAAATGCTGCAACCATTCCTTCAGCGAAAGCGGTCTGAGCTTGTCTTCGTCGGTTATCCGTTTGAATTCCCGCAGCCCCAAAGTCAATTGCCGGCTTCGTGGCAAATATTCCCATACTTCGAGCGAGGCCGATTTTATTGCCAGCTGCATTGTGGCCTGATAACTTTTGATACGCTGCTGCTGATTGTACTCGGCGGTAATATCCCTGAACACCATCACCACTCCACGAACGTCCTCATCCATGTTGCGTATTGGAGAAGCACTGTCCGCGACCTGATATTCTGTCCCGTCTCTTGAAACCAGAAGCGCGTTTTCCGGCATAGTCTCGGTTCGGCCCGACTTCATCGCCTTTTCGACCGGATTATCAATCGGCTGACGCGTATGGGTGTCGATCAACTGGAATATTTCCGTTACCGGTTTATTCAAGGCGTCTTCGGAACTCCATCCGGTCAAGGCCTCGGCAACCGGATTCATCTTTTGCACCAGACCGGCCGGATCAGTTACGATAACTCCATCCCCGATAGAGTTAAGGGTCACCCGCAAATCCTCTTCCCTGGCGCTGAGTCGCCGATTAGTCGCAACATTGCGGCGATATAAAATCAACAGCGCGGCAATGAACACCGTCTCGACAAAAAATAAGAAGATCGCGGCCCATACCCGTCGTTTGTAACGGCCGTAAAAGCTCCGTTCACGATTGACTATATAACTGCCTTCCGGTAAAATCAGCGGTGAAACATTAAAACGCTGCATCGTTTTCCAGTTAAATATATACTGATTGCCCTTTCCGCTGGCAACGGGAATATTCGCGGGATTCTCTCCGTTTAAAATTCTAATTCCCAGCCTCGCCGCCTCTTTGCCGTGCTGTTTGGCGGAAATAATCATTCCTCCCAACCCGTTATCGGCGATAATATAATCCCAGTAACCATAGATCGGCGTCCTGGCGGCTTTAGTCAACATCTTGACAGCAGTATTCAAATCATAATTTTTTCCCATCCCGTCGCGGGTAAACGCGAACAGAATAACAATCGTCTTCATGTCCTTTTTAGCCAGAAGCTTGCACATCTGCGACAAACTGAGGTCGCTTACATATTCAAATTTCAATGGCAGATCTGCTTCAGAAAAAGCCTTGTGTGCCTGACGGTAGAATGCCTGCCCGGCCGTCGTCGTATCATAGACCACCAGCACATTTTTCGCGTCAAGTTGAACTCTCATCGCGGCCCGTAAAGTCGCCAGCGGCATTATATTCTCAATCAACCCGGTGGCGGGGCGCTTGATTTTTCCAAGGTCAGGCGGTTCGTTGATGCCGCAAAAGACCAGCGGAACTCCCGGATAAAAGTCTTTACCTTTACCAATCAGGAAATTCAAAGCGTCATCATCAACCGCGATAATCAGATCACAGTGCGATTGCGCATACTTATATGCAAAGACTTGAGCCATTCGCTCAAAATACACTTCATCCATAATGCGCTTGGAGTCCAGATACTCGATAATTATTTCAGCGTCTTTATACCTGGAATTCTGAAATACCTCATATATCCCTTTTTCGACGTTTGCCGACCACGGATATACCGGGGAATAAGATTGCAGCACTAATATCTTTTTCCGGAGCGCAAGTTTATCTCCTCCGGCAGCGGTAATAGCGCACAAAAGCAATGGAAGTAACAAAATTCGTATTAATAAAACTCTCAAAACCGGAACCATGATAGTGTAACTCTCTAAATGCAAATAATATATCATTGCAAAAACAGCAAATCAACATTATTCCCGCCAATTTTTCAATAAAGACCATAATATAACAGTATCCCGGCAAACCGCAATTTCCATAATTTCCATTCGGTTTGCAGTGAAAAAAAAGCAAGGTCATCCGGTTGTATATTGGTAAATAACGGCTATATTAATCATTTGTGTTTATGGTATAAAAAATAATGTTTATGAATATGCTTTTTCTGATATACAATATACTTTTTCCAATCGGGTTTATTTTTTTCATCCCGGCAATGTTGTTTAAACTGATACGACGTCCGGGCTGGAAAAAAACTTACGCCGAACGCTTTGCGATGTATTCAGACACTCGAAAAGAGGAGCTGAAACAGGCGCACGGCGCAATCTGGCTGCATGCGGTCAGCGTCGGGGAGACGATGATTGCCCTGCAGTTGCTTGAGAAACTGATAGAAAAGTTTCCGGACAAGCAGTTTGTCCTGTCTACCACAACGGTCACCGGACAAAAACTGGCCCGCGACCGGGTGCCGGAAAAGGTCATAGTCGTTTTCAATCCACTGGACTGCGTATTCTTCGTCAAACGTTTTCTAAACCTGTTGCAGCCATCGCTGATGATCGTCTTTGAAACTGAGTTATGGCCGAATATGATTCTCCAGGCCAGACGTAAAGGAGTAAAAACCGCCTTGGTTAACGCCAGGATTTCCGACCGTTCGTACAAAGGATATTACCGCTGGCGCATGTTTTTCAGGCCGTTGCTCGAAGCCTTCAACGTTATATCCGCCCAATCCGAAATCGACGCGGAGCGCTACCGGGGAATTGCCCCCAAAGCAAACGTCGTCACTTCAGGAAATATGAAATTTGATCAGCAGCCGCCCAAAAACCTCGCGGATATCGATCTGTCAGCCTTTTTCGGCCCGGAGCCATTTACCGTGCTGTTCGGCGCCAGCACCCATCCCGGCGAGGAATCATTACTTATCAAAACATTCAAGCAGTTACAGCCGAAATATCCCGATTTAAAATTACTTTCTACTCCGCGTCATGCCGAGAACGGCAGCGACATTGCAACTGAACTTAAACAATCAGGCGTAAGCTTTGTCCAGCGCTCCATTCAAAAAGACGCGCCGGCAAAGCCGGTTGACTGCCTGCTGGCCGATACGACCGGGGAAATGTTGATGTTTTATAAAAAGTCTGATATCGTGGTCATGGGTAAAACCCTGGCAGGTCACGATGAAGGCCAAAATATGATAGAGCCGGCCATGCTGGCTAAACCGATAGTGTGTGGACCTGAACTGAAGAATTTCCGTTTTCTGCTGAATGCGCTGAAGCGGGAAGACGCAGTATTATCCATCGCATCCGACAATGAACTAGAAGCCGCCTTGACCCGATTACTCGACGATCCTGAATCAGCCTCAGCAATGGGCAAAAGAGCAGAAGCCGTAGTGGCGAAAAATCGCGGCGCAATCTTGAAAACAGTAGAACTTCTGGAGGACCTGCTTTGAAGAATACCCAGATCAGCCGGGCTCGCAATGGCGAGATCACCCCGGAAATGCAAACCGTCGCAACCAAAGAATATCGTGATCCTGAATACATCAGGGAAGAAGTTGCGGCCGGCAGAATCGTGATTCCCGCGAACATTCATCACTCCCACCTTAAACCGATCGGGATCGGCAGCGCGTTAACCACCAAAATCAATGCCAACATCGGCAACTCGGCTATCTCCAGTTGTCCGAAAGAGGAACTGGTAAAACTGAGCAACGCCCTGAAATACGGCGCCGATACAGTCATGGACCTGAGTACCGGGGCCAACATCACCACGATCCGTCAGACTATTATATCAAACTCCCCTGCTCCGGTCGGAACAGTACCGATCTATGAAGCCTTGAGCAGAGTTGCCACTCCAGGCGACATTGACGAAGAACTGATCCTGCAAGTCATCAGGGAACAGGCTGAACAGGGCGTGGATTACATGACAATTCACGCCGGACTGCTGGCTAAACACGTTCCTATGGCTAAAAAACGGCTGTTGCGCATCGTCAGCCGCGGCGGCTCGATCATCGCCGGCTGGATGCAGAAGCACCAGAAAGAAAACCCGTTCTATACCGCGTTCGACAAAATCCTTGAAATATGCACTGAACATGACGTTACCTTATCACTTGGCGACGGCCTGCGTCCCGGCTGTCTGGCCGACGCAAGCGATGAAGCGCAATTTTCCGAACTGGCGGAATTGGGTAAACTGGTTAAACGCTGTCACGATGCAGGAGTTCAGGTCATGGTCGAGGGCCCGGGACATATTCCGCTGGATGAAATAGAAATGAATATGACAGAAGAAGCCAGACTTTGTTACGGCGCGCCGTTTTACATTCTGGGACCGGTCGTTATCGATTGCGCGCCGGGTTACGACCATATTACAAGCGCCATCGGCGGCGCGCTGGGCGCGTTTCACGGCGCGGCCATGCTCTGTTACGTAACCCCGAAAGAGCATCTTGGCCTGCCGAACGCCGAAGACGTGCGCAACGGTGTAATCGCCTATAAAATAGCCGCCCACGCCGCAGATATCGCCCTGAAAAAACCACATGCCAGGGATCGCGATGACGCCATCAGTACCGCCCGGGCCGAATTTGACTGGCAGAAACAGTTCGACCTGGCGCTTGACCCTGACCGGGCTCGCGAACTCAGGGCGGAAGCCATTGCTGAAAGCGCTCAGGAAGGAACTCACGGTCAGGACCATGATCGTTATTGTACCATGTGCGGTCCTGATTTCTGTTCGATGCGCATCAGCCGCGAACTCTAACAACCACCTTGAAAGGATAATTCAACTTGTTAGGAAGAATTAAAAACCGATTAAAAAAGATTCTCGGCGGCGGCGAAGTTCCGCCCCGGGAAAAACCTCCGGCACCTGAGCGCAAAAAGCGCCCTCATGACGCGGAAATACGAGCCGACAAGAAAAAGAAGTCGGCAAAAAAGAATAAGCCGGAAAACGAAAAAGTATTATCTGAAAACGAAAAACAACGAAAACGCAACGAAAATCAGCGTAGGCGTAAAAAACCGGCAACCTCAAAGCCTAAATCAGAAAAACCGCTGCCGCAGCCTCATCCGCTGGAAAAAGAAATTCCCCAACGGCCGGAAAAACTCATTGAAATTCCGCCGGAGGACGATAAAATGCGTTTTGCCGAACTCGATCTGCATGAGGATATTCTTTTTGGACTTCAAGATCTGGAATTCAAGTATTGTACCCCGATCCAGCAGGCTGCTTTG
The DNA here is from genome assembly GCA_963678305.2 of Victivallales bacterium. GTDB lineage: Bacteria > Verrucomicrobiota > Lentisphaeria > Victivallales > Victivallaceae. The sequence goes on along the minus strand of CAXXVV010000012.1, from coordinate 567,233 downwards.
CCGGAACTGCTGAATAATCGCGACTTGACCGGGAAGGCCCAGACCGGAACCGGTAAAACCGCCGCGTTCCTGGTGGCTGCATTTCAGAAAATGATGACAACTCCCCCGTCGCCCAATCGCAAGCCGGGAACCTGTCGAATGCTGGTTCTGGCGCCGACCCGTGAACTGGCAATTCAGATTCATAAAGACGCTGAAAATATCGGCAAATACCTGCCTTTCTACAACATGGTTGTCTTCGGCGGCATGGATCATCAGAAACAGCGTCAGCACCTGGCGCGACCGATTGATGTATTGATCGGTACGCCTGGACGCCTGATCGATTATTCACGAAGCCGTCATCTGGATTTATCTAAAACTGAAATTCTCGTCATTGACGAGGCCGACCGGATGCTCGATATGGGTTTTATTCCGGATGTCCGCCGGATCATCAATCAGTGTCCCCGTACCGGCGAACGTCAGACCATCCTGTTCAGCGCCACCCTGGAGGAAAGCATCTTACGGTTGGCCGACAGCTGGCTGAATAACAGCGTCACCGTCGAAAGCGAACCTGAACATGTCGTAACCGAGCTGATAGAGCAGACATTCTATACCGCATCCCGCAACGAGAAATTCCCGTTGCTGATGTGGCTGCTCAAACACGAAGACTATTCCAGAATAATGATTTTCGGTAACCGTAAGGACTTCAACGGCGACCTGTGCGATAAATTGAGAGCCTGCGGCATCGACTGCGGCCTGCTCTCAGGGGATGTTCCGCAGCAGAAAAGAATCAAGATCCTCGACCGTTTCCGCTCCGGCGAAGTAAAAATACTGGTTGCGACCGATGTCGCAGCCCGCGGTATCCACATTGACGACGTCTCACACGTCATCAACTACGATTTACCGGAGAGAGCTGAAGACTATGTGCATCGGATCGGCCGGACCGGACGCGCCGGCACTACCGGAAAATCAATCAGTTTTGTTTGTGAAATGGGTGCTTACGCCCTGGCGGATATAGAAAAATACGCGGATATCAAGGCGGAATGTATTTTCCCGGAAGACGAAATGGTCGTCCCGGTCGATGTGCCGAATATGCCAAAGAAAAAATCCAGCGGGAACCGCTCAAGCGGGCCGCGCTCCGGCAAACGCAGCGGAAGAAGACCCGGAAATCGTCGTAACTGATAATTTAAGGAATACATAAAGTATGAGTGATTCTGGCTACAGATGTCACAATTGCGGATTCACTTTGCCTGGCGGACATGATTTTCAAACGCTGTTGGCCGCCTGCCCCAAATGCCGGGAGCCGGTTGTAAAGGAAGAGGAATCCCTCCCCGGCTCGGAGTCCAGTCTGCTTGATTCGATGAACAAGGAACAGTTGGCCGCCGCCACTTACGACGGCCCGGAAAACATTATGCTGCTGGCCGGCGCCGGCACCGGGAAGACCAGAACCATCACCGCCAGAGCCTTGCATCTGCTGAAAAACGGCGTCGATCCAACCCGTATCCTCCTGCTTACTTTCACCCGTCGGGCCGCGGCGGAAATGAAACACCGTCTGCAAAATGAACTCGGCGGAGCCGCGTCCGGACTGTTTGCCGGCACTTTTCACCGCTTCTGCCTCGACATCATGCGCAGCATTCCGCAAGTTTTCGACATGAGCAATGTGACTGTGATCGACCGGGATGACCAGGTGGCCCTGATGCGCCTGGGCCGCGGCACCGTTCTTGACGGCCGCAGTAAAAGCGGCTTTCCGCAGGCCGCCAAACTGGTCAATTATTACTCATACTCGAGAAACACAATTATTTCGCTTGAACAATACTTGAAAAAATATACCGATCTGGAAAACGAAGAACTGGCTTTAACATTGAAGATTTGCAAGTTTTATGATAAGCGCAAGAAGGAGCGCGGCTACGTCGATTTCGACGATCTGCTCCAGCGTTTCGCCGATGTGCTGGCAAACAATCCGGATGTACGCAGTAAACTCAGCTCTCTGTTCGACCATATTCTCGTTGATGAAATGCAGGACACCAATCCGCTGCAATGGATGATCCTTGAAAATTTATACAATCCGGCCCAATTATTCTGTGTCGGAGACGACGCACAGAGCATTTACGCGTTTCGCGGCGCGGATTTCCGGAATGTCCACTCCTTCGACCAGCGGGTAATCAATCCCAAAATCATGAAACTTGAAGAAAATTATCGCAGCACTCAGGAAATCCTTGATTTAGCCAACTGGGTACTGGATGAATCACCGCTTGGTTACAACAAGCATTTGCGGGCATATCGCGGTCTTGGCAAACATCCCGAAACCAAATATTTCTCCAATCAGTTTGAAGAAGCTGAATATATAAGCAAGGATTTGGAACGACGTCACAATCAGGGGTTTGACTGGGCCAGTCACATGATCCTGATCCGCAGCGCGTTCTCCGCCCGGGCACTTGAAAGCACCTTGATTGAAAAGAAGATTCCATACTGCTTTATCGGCGGTCTTTCATTGTTGCAGACAGCCCATGTTAAAGACATGCTGTCGTTGCTGCGCGCAGCGTTTGACAAACTGGATGAACTGGCCTGGATCCGCTTCCTGCGGCTCTGGCCGCGAATCGGCGACCAGACCGCTGCAAAAATATTCAGCGACCTGTCGGAATCCGATGAAAATGCAATTGACTTTCTGAAAAAACGCCTGCCGAAACGACCGGAGATTATTGACGCGGTAATCAAAGTTAATGAGTGCGAAGATGATCCCGGAACGGCAGTCAAGGCCGCAGTAGATGTTCTGACTCCGGTTCTCAGCGAACAGTATGACAAATGGACCTCGCGCCGCCGTGACCTGATGGTGATCAACGAACTGGCGGCAAATTTCCCGAGTATCAAGGAATTTCTCGAAGCCTATGTTCTTGACCCGAATCACTCGACCAGTACCGAGCCGGACGAAGACCAGGTGACCCTGATCACGGTCCACAGCGCCAAAGGCACCGAGTGCGACGTCTGTTATATTTTACAGGCCCAACCTGGTTCTTTTCCGCACAGCCGGACCAGTAACGAGTCAGAACTGGAGGAAGAGCGCCGGGTTCTCTACGTGGCGATAACCCGCGCGAAAAATGAATTGATATTGACCCGGAACTTTGAAACCATGCCGAAATTCGACTATGGGGAGTTTCATATTCCCGACTTCCTCGAGGATGCTCCGCCGGAGCTGATGGGCCGCCCTCCCCGCGCCCCGCGCCGGTCGATGTCGTTTGTTCATAATTTGAAAGACTTATTTTGAACTCATTCAGCGCTATTTTCAGTTGATTTGCGCTCCTCAGCCTCTATTTCAGCGAGAAGTTCTCCGTATTCCGCCTCAAACTTTTTTTGATGAATCTTCTGACTAACAATTACATATATTAAAAAGCTTAAATTAAAAATTGTTGGAATCATCAGTAAGGACATTGATAACCAAAATTTGAAATTTTTTAATCCTGTTTCAACCACGGGTTCTCCGGGAAAAAATCCAACAATCACAAAACCAATGACAGGAAACAAAAGAAGGAAAACATGAAACAACCTTCCGAGACAAAATGGTGTTGTGTTTGTGATTGAAGTATCCGGATACTCTTGATTGAATTCATCAATAATGCAATCAATTTCAGTTCTTTCCTCTTTTTGGCGTGAAAAAACAATATACAACGAAAACATTATTCCCATTGTTCCCGTAGCGGCAACCAATTTTCCAACTACATCTATCATATACCCCGTCTCCCGGCAGTTTTAAATATAAATAAGTATATAACGAATATTACAAAATACAAACAAATTTAAATATGACAACAAACAGACTGTTTGACTACAACTGCGACATGAAGGCATATTTTTTTGTATGCTTGGGAGCGCCGCAGGCTACTGCGGCATAAAGGTATATTTTATTCCCCGATTGAAGGTGCGATTTATTTTGAAATAATAAAGCTTTTGTGACTTATCGAGCTTTAGTAAGATGCCGCAGTGGCCCGCGGCGCTCCCAATGTTAATATCCAGACAGCTTGTTTGTAAATAAAACACAAAACACTACATACCAATAACTAACACAAAAAAAACAGCATCATCAATCACCATGCCAGTTGGTTTTATTTACAATATTATCAGCTTTACCGAAATACAGAAAAACATGTTTGAAAATCATTAAAAGCCGGGAGCGGATAATTTGACTTTAGTCTGATTTAAGCTATATTAATTTTTTACTGGCGTCGACGCATTGGAGTCGATGTTCTTGTCGGAAATAATATTAATTAGATTTAGATTGGTCGATAATGAAAACTCCCCATTACGGGATGAACACCCTGCAACGCCTGGAAGCTGAAAGTATTCATATTATTCGTGAAGTCGTCGCTGAATTTGAAAATCCGGTAATGCTTTATTCCATCGGAAAAGATTCTTCGGTCATGCTGCATCTCGCGCTGAAAGCATTCGCGCCGGCAACTATTCCATTTCCGTTGCTGCATGTCGACACTACTTACAAATTTCCGGAAATGATCGAATTCAGGGAAAAACTAAAAACTGACATGAAACTTGATCTGCGGGTGTCTTCGAATACCCGTGCGCTTGAATCAGGCACCAATCCCTGGGATCTCGGCACAGTCAAATGCTGCGCCCAATTAAAGACCCAGGCCCTGCTTGAAGCGCTCAAGGAAGGCAAATATGACGCTGCTTTCGGCGGCGCCAGAAGGGATGAAGAAAAATCCCGGGCCAAAGAGCGTATTTTCAGTTTTCGGGATAAATTCGGGCAATGGGCTCCTAAAAACCAGCGGCCGGAACTCTGGTCGCTGTATAACGGCCGGATCAACCAGGGCGAATCAATCCGCGTTTTCCCCATCTCCAACTGGACCGAACTGGATATCTGGAGCTATATAAAAAGTGAAAATATCGCTATTAATCCGCTTTACTATGCGCAAAAACGTAAAGTCATTGTTGACGGTCATATGCTGATCCCGTATGTTGAAGGTGTTACCCCGCCGCCGGAAAGAGGACATATTGAAGAAGTCATGTGCCGTTTCCGGACCCTCGGGTGCTGGCCTTGTACCGGAGCGGTTCGCTCGGAAGCGACGACACTGGATGAAATCATCGCCGAAACCATGTGCGAACGCAACAGCGAACGCATAACCAGGGTGATCGATCATGACCAGGACGGCTCGATGGAACAGAAAAAAGAAGAAGGTTACTTTTGATCCATGAACAGTCGTCAAATAGATATATTGTGTAAAACCGCAGTTGAAGCCGGCGACCTGATCATGGAAGTTTACAATGATCCGAACGCCGACTTTGAGACAAAGCAGGACAACTCGCCTTTAACCCTGGCCGACAAGTTGTCGCATGATCACATAACCACGGTCCTCAAGGCGGAATTCCCGGATATTCCAATCATCTCAGAGGAAGATAAGGAACTGGTACCTTATGACACCCGCAAGGAATACCGGCGCTTCTGGCTGATCGACCCGCTGGACGGAACCAAGGAATTCATCCGCAAAGAACGGGATTTCACCGTCAACATTGCGTTGATTGAAGGCAATACGCCGATTCTCGGCATTGTTTACGCTCCGGCCCGGAAGTGGCTTTATATCGGCGGTAAGGACGGAGCGCGAAAAGTTTGTGACGGAAAGACAACTTTGTTGCCGTCCGTCAGTACAACAGAGGTTACCGCGGTAAGAAGCAAATCACACGCCAAAGAAGCCGAAGAAGTTCTTTTAAACAAATACAAGGCAACAAAAAGCACCAGCATGGGCAGCAGCTTGAAGTTCTGTCTGGTGGCGGAAGGCGAAGCCGATATCTATTATCGCGCGGGGCTGACCTGGGAATGGGATTCCGCCGCGGCTCACGCGGTAGTGCTGGCCGCCGGCGGCATGGTCTATGAAGGTGATACGGAAGATAATGAATTAAAATATAATAAAGAGACGTTGCTCAACAGTCAGGGCTTTCTCTGTCTGGGCAGGAAATTTAACTTATGAATATGAATGAAAATACCACACCGGAATCGGTGGAACAGTTACTGCGCCAATCCAAAGAATCCGAACTGCTGCGATTTACCACCGCCGGCAGCGTTGACGACGGCAAATCGACTTTGATCGGCAGGATGCTGCATGACAGCAAGTCAATTTTCAACGATCACCTTGAAGCCGTTCATCGTGATTCAAAGAAACTGGGACGTGAAGAGATTGATTACGCACTGTTGACCGACGGTTTGAAAGCGGAGCGCGAACAGGGTATAACCATCGATGTGGCTTTTCGTTATTTTTCAACCCCGAAACGCCGTTTTATTATTGCCGACACCCCTGGCCATGAACAGTATACCCGTAACATGGCGACCGGCGCCTCGACCGCCGACCTCGCGATCGTCCTGGTTGATGCCCGCAACGGCATCCTGACCCAGAGTCGGCGCCACTGCTTTATTTCATCACTGCTGCGAATTCCGCATATTGTAGTCGCGGTTAACAAAATGGACCTGGTCGACTGGTCGGAAGATATTTTTCAGGAAATCAAATCCGAATTTGTCGATTTCGCCAGAAAACTGAATGTCACCGACCTGACGTTTATTCCGATCAGCGCACTCAAGGGTGACAATGTAGTAACAAAATCCACCAATATGCCGTGGTATGACGGCTCTCCGCTGCTTAGTTATCTGGAGAATGTCTATATTGACTCAGGCCGTAACCTGATCGACTTCCGGTTCCCGGTCCAGTACGTCAACCGGCCAAACCAGAATTTCCGCGGTTTCTGCGGTACAGTCGCTTCAGGCGTGATCCGCAAGGGCGATTCAATAATTGTCCATCCATCCCGGAAAGAAAGCAAGGTCAAAAGTATCGTCACCATGGAGGGAGACATCCCGGAAGCCTTTTCCGGCATGTCGGTAACCCTGACCCTGGAGGACGAGATCGACATCAGCCGCGGTAATATGATCACCCATGTCAACAATCTGCCGGAAACCGGACAGGACCTGGAAGCCATGCTGGTTTGGATGAGCGAAAATAAAATGGCCGTCGACCGGCATTATCTGTTCAAGCATTGTACTCAGACCGTTCGCGGGATGTTTTCCAATCTGATGTATAAAGTCGACCCGAACACCCTGCACCGTCAAGACTCCGACGGACTGGAGTTAAATGAAATAGGTCGGGTTAGAATTTCTCTATTGAAGTCAATTGCCTATGACGAATACAATAAAAACCGGAGCACCGGCAATTTTATCGTTATCGATACCGTAACCAATAACACAGTGGCGGCCGGAATGATTATTCGCCGGTCTGGCAGCAGCAGAGCCGCCAAGCTGGATGCCGCCCCGAAAAGCCAGAATATTTCATGGCACGAAAGTATGGTCACCCGGAAAGAACGTATGGCGCTGCTCGGGCAGAAACCGGTCACACTCTGGTTTACCGGCCTTAGCGCTTCCGGCAAAAGCACCATCGGTTTTGCCCTGGAGAACGAATTGATCAATCAAGGACATGCCTGTTATGTACTCGACGGCGACAATATCCGTCACGGTATCAACCGTGACCTTGGCTTCAGCCCGGCTGACCGCAAAGAGAATATCCGCCGGATCGCGGAAATCGCCAAACTGATGAATGATGCCGGTTTGATCGTAATAACCGCGTTTATCTCCCCTTATCGCGAAGACCGGGACGCCGCCAGAAAGATCATCGGTGAAGATAACTTTTTCGAAGTATATGTAGACACCCCGATCGAGGAGTGCCGCAAACGAGACCCGAAAGGTCTTTATAAGAAAGCCGATGCGGGAGAAATCCCTGAATTTACCGGAGTGAACTCGCCTTATGAACCACCGGTGGCTCCGGAACTGCATATCAGAACCGATCAACAGGAACTTCCGGAAATCAAACGGGAAATTTTTAAAATGCTCAATATGGAGCAATCCCTGTAAATAAAAAATTATCGCCCCCCGGACTCGGATTCATGCTCAAATTTCGCTCATTCGTGGCTTGAATTACCCCTTGATAAGCTGTATATTATAGTTTGTTAAAATCTATAAAAATCAGTCATTAAAAATTAAAATAAAGGAACTCGGTCATGAGCAAAATTCATGCAGAACACGTTTTTACTTCCGAATCAGTATCAGAGGGGCATCCGGACAAAGTATGCGATCAGATATCTGACGCAATTCTTGACGCCTGTCTTAAACACGATCCCGAAAGTCGTGTGGCCTGTGAAACCCTTACTACCACCGATCTGATCGTTATCTCCGGTGAAATCACCACAAAATCTGATGTACACTGGGAAAAAGTTGCCCGTGACGCCGTTCGCAAAATCGGCTACAATGAAGAAGGCGTCGGATTCTGTGCCGATACCTGCAAAGTTATGATCTGCATCCACAAGCAGTCCGCGGACATATCTCAGGGAGTGACCGAAGGCATGGGCAAATACAGCCAGCAAGGTGCAGGCGACCAGGGAATGATGTTCGGTTTTGCCTCAAATGAAACTCCGGAACTGATGCCTGCCCCGATTCTTTATTCACACCGGATCGTTGAAGAACTGGCCCGTCTGCGTAAAGAAGAACCTGAAAAATACAATTTCCTGCGTCCTGACTCAAAAAGCCAGGTTTCATTCCGTTACCAGCTGGGCAAACCGGTACAGGTTGAAACTGTTGTTGTATCCCATCAGCACACCCCGGAAATGGAAATCGAGCAGTTGGAAGAAGTTGTCAAGATGGTAACTGAAAAGGTCATTCCGGCAGAATTCTTCAAGACTGAAGTTAAATATTATGTTAATCCGACCGGCAGATTCGAGATTGGCGGACCACATGGCGATACCGGTCTGACCGGACGTAAAATCATCGTTGACACCTACGGCGGCGTCGGCTCTCACGGCGGCGGCGCGTTCTCCGGTAAAGATCCGTCAAAAGTTGACCGTTCAGCCGCATACATGTGCCGTTATGTAGCGAAAAATATTGTCGCGGCCGGATTGGCCGACAAATGCGAAGTACAGGTTGCTTACGCAATCGGCGTGGCTGATCCGTTAAGCATCAACATTGATACCTACGGCACCGGTAAAATTGATGACGACGCCAACCTGGAAGCCGTTCTGCGTGAAGTTTTCGACCTGCGCCCGGCCGCGATCATCGATATTCTGGATCTGAAGAATCCGCATAAAAACGGATGGTGCTACCAGGATGCCGCCGCTTACGGCCATTTCGGTCGAGACGGGTTCCCCTGGGAAAAAACCGACAAAGTCAAAGATCTCAAAGCCGCGGCCGCAAAATATCTCGGATTTCAGTTATGAAAATAAATCCCCCAATTCTCGGGGTCGGTTCTCCGTTGCTTGATCTATTGATAAATGTTGATGACGCTTTCATCAGCTCGATTGATGGAGATAAGGGCGGCATGGTCCTTGTTTCCACCGAACAGATGACTGAGCTGGTCGCGAAAGCCGGCAACCCGCATCGTGCGCCGGGCGGCTCTGCCGGGAATACGATCTTCGGACTGGCGAGATTGGGCACACCGGCCTCGATGTTCGGAACTATCGGCGATGACGAAGACGGTGAATTTTACAAAAAACGCTTGATCGAACTTGGCGGTGACGGTTCCCGTTTTCTGGTCAATCCTGCGTGTCACACCGGACGCTGTCTGTGCCTGATCACCCCGGATTCCGAGCGTACCATGAGAACCGATCTCGGTGCGTCAGGCCTGATAACCGGCGATGACGTTGCTTCGGAGGTTTTCTCAGGAATCGGGCATGTTCATCTTGAAGGATATTCGCTGTTCAATCGTGATTTCACCCTGCAACTGATGATAAAATCAAAAGCCGCCGGCTGTACCGTCAGCCTTGATCTGGCTTCATTTGAAGTGGTGGCTGCCAATAAAGACATTCTGCCGGAATTGCTTGAAAAATATATAGATATCGTCTTTGCCAATGAAGACGAGGCCCGGGAATTCTGCGGCGATATGACTCCGGAGAAACAGGCCGCCGAATTATGCAAGTACTGTTCTCTGGCTGCGGTAAAACTCGGCAAGGAAGGCTGCTGTCTGCTGGAGCGCGGCGGCCAACCGGTCCGGGTTCCCGCAAATGTAGTTGAAGCGGTCGATACCACCGGGGCCGGCGATCTCTGGCAAACCGGATTTCTGCACGGTCTGGCAAATGGCAAAGACCTTGCCTCCTGTGCCAGATACGGAGCAATCACCGGAGCCGAAGTAGTACAGATCATCGGGGCTGAAATTTCAGATGAACGCTGGAACGTGATTCGCGACAATATCGCGGCCGTAAAATAAGGAAGCTTTAAATGCTGAGCGTAACGTACAGAGTTAAACTTGAAGGCAAGATGCTGGAGAAATCCGGCGGCTTTTAATTCTGATACATTGCCAGTTTTCACTACATATTTATTTTTAATCATAAGGAATCAGAATCATGGATTACAAAGTCGCAGATATTAGTTTGGCCGACTTCGGCCGCAAGGAACTAGACATAGCTGAACACGAAATGCCCGGTTTGATGGCCACCCGCGCCAAATACGGACCGCAAAAACCATTACAGGGCATTCGCATTATGGGCTCGCTCCATATGACCATCCAAACCGCTGTTTTGATCGAAACACTGGTCGAACTCGGAGCCGATGTCCGCTGGTGCTCATGCAATATTTTCTCAACCCAGGATCATGCCGCGGCGGCGGTTGCCAAAGCCGGGGTTCCGGTTTTTGCCTGGAAAGGCGAAACCCTCGAAGAATACTGGGATTGCACCATGAACGCCCTGACCTGGCCGGACGGCGGCGGCCCCGATCAGATCGTTGACGACGGCGGCGACGCAACGTTGCTTATTCATCGCGGCTACGCGGCTGAAAACGACGCCTCCATCCTCGATGTGCCGACCGACAATCATGAATTGCTGGTCATTAATAACCTGTTGAAAAAAGTCCTGAAGGAAAAGCCCGGACATTGGCATAAAGTCGCGCCAAAGGTGAAAGGCGTTTCCGAAGAAACGACCACCGGCGTCCACCGCCTGGTACAGATGGAGGAAAAAGGCGAACTGCTGTTCCAGGCCATCAATGTAAACGACTCGGTCACCAAAAGCAAATTTGACAATGTTTACGGCTGCCGTCACTCCCTGACCGACGCGATCAAACGCGCCCTCGACGTCCTTATCTCCGGCAAAACCACCATGATCTGCGGCTACGGCGACGTCGGCAAAGGTTCAGCCGAAGCCATGCGCAACGAACGCGCCCAGGTCCTGGTATCCGAAGTAGACCCGATCTGCGCTTTGCAGGCATGCATGGCGGGGTTCAAGGTTTGCACCGTTGCCGACGCTCTGCCTGTTGCCGACATCTATGTCACCACCACTGGTAATAAAGACATCATTACCGCCGAACATATGAGCAAAATGAAAGATCAGGCCGTCGTCTGTAACATCGGCCACTTTGATAATGAAATCCAGGTCAGCAAACTTGAAAAATGGCCGGGCATCGTCAAAGAAGAGATCAAAGGCAGCAGTTGCCCGGTCCACCGTTATACTTTCCCTGACGGACACTGCATATATATGCTGGCGGAAGGACGCCTGGTCAACCTCGGCTGCGCGACCGGCCACCCCAGCTTTGTAATGTCCAACAGTTTCACAAACCAGACCCTGGCCCAGATCGATATCGCAGCCAACCCGGAACGGGAAATCGGCGTTTATCGTTTGAGCAAGCAGTTGGATGAAGAAGTAGCCCGCTTACACCTGGCGAAACTCGGGGCCAAGCTGACAACCCTGAGCGAAGAGCAGGCCGCCTATATCGGCGTTCCAGTCGAAGGGCCTTACAAACCGGAACACTACCGGTACTGAGTTTCAGTTAAAACAGGTTCATTTCTGAATCGATGAAAGTCCGTGACAGTCAATTGCTTCACGGACTTTTTTTTACAATCGATGCAGTTTTGAATTAATACCAGTAATTTTGTCGTTTATGATTGCTGACCCTCGGATTTAAATTGTCCGGGCGACTTTTTATGGTATTTCCTGAACCAGGTGGAAAAATAGCGTTGATCCGGAAAACCGATTACTTCGGCTACGGCTTTTATCTGTAAATTAGTATCTTTAAGCAGGCGTTCCGCTTCCGCGATCCGTAGATGATTTATGTATTCTTTGGGCGAGCACTTATAGAAATTCTGCCAGGTTTTACGAAAATCACACGGAGAAAAACCAAACTCAACCGCAATCTGGTCTATATTGAACGATTTATTATAATGCGATTCAAACCAGGAGCGAACCTTGGCGATTCTATTAATTACGGATTGAAATTCGGAATTACTACTGTCGAAGATAACGTGCGTCAAAATAAGGGAGCAGAGAGTATCGATTTGGTCACTTACCCCGCGATGTTCCCGGAACGGCAGTAATTCCTGAATCTTCTCGACCATATCCATTACCCATAACACATCATTGATCTTAATTATTACCGAGGCAATTTTCTGTCCAAACAGTCTCAAAAAATCCTCTTCATCCGGCAGAATGTATGCGATTGACACTTCGTGCCATCTTCCGACAGGTGAATATTGGAAAAACTTTCCTTTGGGATGAATCAACATACAGGGTGACTCAATCGCGTATCGTGTCCCGTCATCAGTCATTTCACCTTTTCCATGCAAAATCAAACTGAACGATAAACAATCAAAAACACGTTGAATCATGTGGTCTTTTTCAGGAAAGACTCCCAGCCGGTCAACCCGCAGTGAAGACGGGTTGACGCGTTCCATCATATTCAGTCTGTAAATCATTTTTCAAACATCATCCATTGTTTTTCAAACATAATTACTGTTGACATCGTCATTGATACACATTATACTTTAATTGACTATCAAACAAATTACAAATAGTAAAGGGAAAAAATGTTTTTAAGCGCATATTGTTTGTCATATGGTAACTGGACCGTAATTCCGAAGCAGTGGCGGGAAAGTTTTGAAGATATGAAAGAAAACGGTTTTGACGCCGTGGCATTGTCTTTCAGTGAAAGTGAGATGATGTATTCACGCAGGGCTTTTGCGATGCAAGTTAAGATGGCACACGAATGCGGTTTGGAAGTACTGTTAATACCCAGCAGGATCGGTGGACGCTTTGCCGGTTCACCCTATATGCCGAGTTTCTGGACCTGTATGCATCCGGAAACGGTTGTTCCGGGAACGCCCGCAATCGGGTGTCTTGAATCACCGGAGTTTCGTCAATGGGCCGGCTGGTTCATCAAAACGGTTTGCCAGGATTATGAAATAGACGGGCTGGTATGGGATGAACCTAAAGGCGTGGATTTAATCTCAACGCACCCGAAAACCATTGAGAAATACGGAACTAACCCAAGTGCCGAAAACATGCAGGACAGTTATGTGGATTTTCTGCAGGAGCTGACTTATATCGCCAGATCGGCCAGGCCGGAAATGCGGATAACAATGTTCAACATGCCGGGTACATCCGAATATTTCACCAGGAGAGCGGCAATGATTGAAGGCATTGATTTTGTCGGTTATGATGGTAATTTTCACAGACAGAGTTTTTTCAAGGAAACCCCGCAAAAAATCAAAGCCGATTTATCGTCGGTCTGGGAAAGGACAATTAAGGAAGCCCGTAATGCGAAGAAAAAAACTTTTGCCTTAATTGAAAATATGTTAATGCCGGAAGCTTCGCACGAGGAATATGAAGAGGGTCTGACTAAATATCTGGAATATGCCCGGCCTGATCACTTGTCATGCTACTATTACGCCCACAACAACGAAGCACCCGAAAAGGTCCATAATATTACAATGCGTGTTTTAAAACAACAATTATCACGAAAGCCTGTCGTCAATCCCGAAGGAAAAAACTTTCAAGAAAAAGAGGAAATTGTTTTTGTATAATTTCTCATCCCGAAACCTTTATTAATCAATGAAACAACCGGACGCATGATTATGAAAAAAGTAAAACGGAAAAATATTGAAATCCCCGTAAAATACAAGACCGAAATATTAGTTGTGGGAGGAGGTCCTGCCGGATTTGCAGCCGCGGTAACTGCGGCCCGCAACGGGCAAGACGCCATGTTGCTGGAGCGCGGCGGTTATCTTGGTGGAATGTGGACCCTGGGCCTGGTCAGTCCGTTTTTTGATAATGCCGGCAAAGGTGGACTGAATCAGGAGCTTCGTGATCAATTGATTAAGAATAATGCCTGGGGCGGCTTAAGAGACATATCATTTGATCCTTGTCAAATGATTTTAATTCTTGATGAAATCGCTCAGGAAGCCGGCGTAAAAATGCTGCTCTACACGCTTGCCGAGGAAGCAATTGTCGAAAACGGCACCGTTAAAGGAGTTATTGCCGTAACAAGAAACGGCCCGGTCGCAATTGAAGCTGACGTTGTTATAGACTGTTCCGGGGATGGAACCATTGCCGCTGATGCGGGCGCCGAATATAAGCTGGGTCGCGACGACGACAATCTGACGCAGCCAATGACCATGATGTTCAAGGTCGGAGGAATCAAAGACAGTTATGATAAAGAAGATATAATCGGCTGGTACAGGATATTAACGGATCGGATTGGCGAATCAGAGCTTCTGAAAAAAATCCCGTTCAATTACCCGGCAATAATTAAACTGCCGCGCAAGGGAGAGGCGTTGTTTCAGTGGACGCATATGAAATATCGAAACGGCATCGATCCGGATGATCTAACCGCAGCGACACTTGAAGGTCGACGACAAATAAAATACGCCCTTGAATACTTAAAAAAACTCAGTGATATTTTTGGCGAAGTATATCTGTTGGAGCTACCTGAAGTAATCGGAGTAAGGGATACAAGAAGAATTATTGGTGAATACTACATCAAAGATGAAGATGTAACCAGCGGCAGAAAATTTGCAGATGCGGTCTGTAAGGTAAACTTTGGCATTGATATTCACGAACCGGAAAAGAAATCCCAAACGGTAATCGGACACAACGGTTTTTATATTCCATACAGATCACTTGTCCCGGCCGGATTGGATAATATTCTGGTTGCCGGGCGTTGTATAAGCGGCAGTTGGCCGGCCCATGCAGCTTATCGCGTAACAGGTAATTGCGTTGCGACGGGTGAGGCGGCCGGACTTGCCGCAGCTGTTTCAATCTCCGAGAACACTTCATTGCGTGATGTTCCAGATAAAAAAACATATCAGAATTTAATCATGGAGGCTGTATGAATAGAAAAATGACTCGAGCGCCTGACCCAACGAAGATAACTTTTATTGCGAAGCAACTTTTTTAAACTGAATATAAACTGTAAAACAGGAGTTTCTTATGGATAAGAATATGAACCAAAAGCTTTTTACGCTAATCGAACTTCTCGTGGTGATCGCGATCATCGCAATCCTGGCCTCGATGCTGCTGCCGGCACTCAATCAGGCCCGCGAACGCGCCAAGAAAATAAAGTGCGCCAGCAACCTTAAACAAATGGGTACGGCAATCAACATGTATGTTATGGACAGTGACAATTTCAAACCGTGCGCCCAGCGTAATTTCAGTTGGAGTTACATGTGGTATTACCAGGTAGGCGGCTATCCGGGTGAAGGTGATTCTTATCTACCAAATTCATCAAAATTTGAAGGAGTTGATCCAAGCGGCACCAAAAGATTCAAGGATTCGGTTTACCAATGTCCTGCTCAGCGCCGGGTAAGAGAGCTACGCAGCAGTTTTGGCATGAACGCCTCACACGGAGCTGCTCAGCATTTGAAATACGACTTTACCATGCCGATCGAAGGACCCTCTAAATACCCAATGAAACGGACAAAAAAACTGGCGGCGTCCTGGCTGATGGGATGCGGTATGATGGATTATTCAAGATATGATTACGAAGTGGTATTCGGTGAAATCGCGACTCGAACAATCGGTATGTTCCACGACGGCAACAAAAACACAAATTTGCTTTATGCTGACGGCAGAGTGGAACCGTGTACCGGCTTAAAGTTTCTCCAATACAAGTGCGGCTACCGGGCATGGTCCTCCCGCGAATATGATGTGCGTGCCTTCTGGGGATTCATTTATTAAAAAAGGAACTTATTATATGTTAAATTTGAAATGGCTTATTTCAGTTGTGCTGGTAATGTTGATATCAGCCGCAAATGTCAATGGAATCGAAATTACTAAAGACGGACGTCCGGTTACCGCGATCATTGTACCCGACCAGGCGCTCCGTCCGACCAAACTGGCTGCGGAAGAACTGCAAACCCATATCAAGCTCGCCTCCGGCGCGAAATTGGCCATCTACCAGGAAGGCTCTAAACCCAGGGGATTTTCCGGACTTATCTACATCGGGCCATGCAAAGCGGCGTTCGCGGCAAAAGTTGCCCGAAAGAAACCTCAAGTCAATTACTTTGCGGGGAAGACGGTCGGCAATGATTTATTTTTATTCGGGGATGACCGCGACGTTCGGCCGGAAATGAAATCGCTTCTGGAATACATGCGTTATATGCACAGCGGTTCAGCATTCGCGGTTTATGAATTTCTCGAGCGCATTCTCAATGTCCGCTGGCTGTGGCCAGGTGACCTTGGAGTCAAAATAGATAAGAAAAAGAACATTACAGTTACATCACTGGATTTCTCCGGTCAACCTAAATTTATCAGCAGCTGGTTTGTCCCCCGCTTAAAGAACTCCCCGTTACAGGCGTGGTCAAGCCTGGAGTCCAGAACACGCTTCACAACCGACAGCTATTTGTGGTTGCGCCGTTGCCGTTTCAACCTGGCTGAGTGCATGATGTTTGATCATTCTTTCAGTGATTACTGGAAGCGTTTCGGCAAGACCCGACCGGGGCTTTTCAACCTGTTACCGGACGGATCCCGTCGTCCCTTGAAGGGAGACAAAAACGGTCACTACATCAGCATGTGCGTGTCCAATCCTGAATTAATTAAACAAAAAATTGCCGACTGGACCAATCCTGATTACAAATCATGGTTCAAAAGAAAGCGTCCCGGCATGCGATATATTTGCGCCAGTGAAAACGATACCCCGGGCATGTGTACGTGCCCGAATTGCCGAGCCTGGGACGAGCCAGACCCACGTTTCAAGACCTCAAGCTACTGGGGCAAAGGAATAATTCCCTCCAGGCAGAACTGTTTTGCTGTTTTGATCAACCGGGAACAGTTCCGGCAGGCCCCGTGGCTCTCCATGCGCTATGCGCGTTTCTACCGGAATTTATACGAAGCGGCAAAAAAAATCAATCCTGATGTCATTCTGGTCGGTTATGCTTACAGCAATTACCGAAAACCACCCGAAGGTCATATAAAGCTGAACGATCACATTCATTTGAGTTTTGTTCCCGGAAACTCATATCCCACTGACGGCGCCTCCATTAAAAGATTTAAAGACTATTGGAACGGCTGGTCGGCAACCGGGGCAAAGTTGATTTTCCGTCCCAACCTTCCAGGCTCCGGCCACAATATGCCGGTATCTTACGTTAACTGGGCCTACGATTCCATCACCTATGCCCATAAAAGCGGCCGGATGCTCGGCTCGATGATCGACAGTCTTCTTGGTGAATGGGGTATTCAGGGCTTCTCTTACTACGTAATCGGCAGGCTCAATATCAACCCGGAAACTCCGCTGCAGCAAATTTATGACGAGTACTGTTCAGCCTTTGGACCGGCCGCGGCAGCAGTCGAAAAATACTGGCGCTACTGGGAAAAAGTCAGCAATAACATCGACCTTAAAGCCTATCGGAAATTCCAGCGGGAAAAATCAATCGGCTGGAAGAAATGGCTGCCAATTGCACCTTTGGTCTTTACACCGGAAGTCATGCGTCACGGCCGTAAGCTGCTGGAAGCCGCCAAGAACGTAAATGGCCTGAGCTTCGACGAAAAGAAGCGTCTGGACTTCCTTGACCTTGGATTGCAGAATGCGGAGAAAACCTTGTCTGTTCTTAAGTTGTGGAATACTTATTTGAAGTCTAAAAACTCTGATAATCTCAAACGCTTCGCTTATGGTTTGCGCGATTTGTATGAGTTTCGCAAAAAAAACGATCACATCGGTTTATCCAATACGGGGTATTTATATTTACGCGAAGGCTGGACCTGGGATAAACGCTTTTTGCAATATGCCTCACCCGGGTCCACCGGAATGACCTTTAAAACATACAAAACCGGGCTTATGCCGCCTAAAGGTTCCGGTTGGAACCTGTGGGATAAAGATGGTAAAAAATACAAAATCACCGAACTGGCAGGAACAAAAGTCTTTTGTCTAACGACCATAGCCGAGTCTAAGTCCACCTGCAAAGCATCGCGCATTTTATTCGACAAAGCAAATAAAGACTTTAAATGTTCGATTGTGATGGGGTGGTCGGGCAACAGCAATGACAGTGTTTTAAGCCGGGTTCTGCTGCATGCAAACAAATATCTATGGCGCGGTGTAGAACTTGGTTTTGTACGCAAGCAAGACACCGTTCTCGCTGGATTTCGTGATGGCGAAATATGGAGAACTCTCGGGCCGGAACTTAAGCCGAGTGCTTTGTACCGATTCGAAATCAAATCTTCCGGCAACGGCGAAAAATGCGAACTGGAATTATTGGATGCGAATGACCGGTGTCTGGCGGCCGCTACATTTAAGCCGCACGGCGGAGCAGTTGCGGTGGATGCCGTAACCTTGCTGGTAAACCGGCCCGATAAAGCAGGCAAATCCAACGCTTTATTCGTAAAATCGATCAAGGCTGTTCCGGACAAACCCTGATTCCGAATAAATATAACTCAAAAACGACTGACTGTTATAAAGCGAAAATAACAGTCAGTTTTTTATTTCAGCAATGGATTTCGCTTCATTTGCATGCTATTAATTAGTGATTGAAGAGTGTAATTCCAACTTGTTTTATTAATTCGATTCATGTCTCAACAAATTCAAATAACCATAGATTCAAGGAACTGGTAATAATGTTTAAATTAGAAGATGTCTACACCAGCGGGAAACGTCCGGTTGTTACCGCGCACCGGGGATTTTCCGGTAAATATCCTGAAAATACTTTATCTGCTTTTGACGCGGCTTATAAATCAGGGGTCGACATCATTGAGTTTGACGTGCGCGAAAGCGCCGACGGGGAAATAATGGTCATGCACGATACCAGTGTTGACAGAACCACCAATGGCTCGGGCCAAATTAATGAATTGAACTTCAAAGACCTGCGCAAACTGAACGCTTCATACTGGCTGGGCCCGCATGACAGCGGGAAAAGACTGGAAAAGCCTGCTTATAAAAACGTGCAGATACCAACCTTCCGGGAGGTTTTGGAATTTTGCATTGACAAAGAACTCGGGATAAACATTCAAGTGAATGCCGATTCATCCGCCGCAATCAAAAAAATATGTTCTCTATACGCCGAGTTCGATTTATATCAAAAGGCATTTCTGATGATAGGTTCATTCAAACTGGCTCAAACGATAAAAGAGCTCAATCCGCAAATTGAAATCTGCGTTGGCGAAGAACGGCATAACCTGAAACGTCACAAGGAATTCGGATCGAGAATTATTCAACCACGGAAACCTATGGTCACACCTGAATTCTGCCGTGAAATAGCAGAGCTTGGACTATGGGCAAATATGTTTTTCTCAAACACCCGGGAAGAAAATGAAAAATACCTGAGCTACGGACTTCAGGGAATCATGACCGATTTACCGGATTTACTTTTAAACAATAACAAAGCGTCCTGGCAGTCCCAATAAACCAAACTGTTTATTTGATCCGGCCGGATGGACCGGTTTCGGTTCCCTGCTGAACCAGATTGCTCTTCGCTTTGGCACCAATAGCGGCAAGAATTGCTTTTGCCAGCAGCTCCGCCTGCATTTTAACCGCCGGAGATTTGAAGTGGTAGGCATCATGCCAGAATTTGTTCCGGTCCAGTTTGTCCATTGGAGAGAACAGGTCGACAACCGGCAATTTTTCATCCGTCGCAATCTTTTTGGTAATAGAGTTCAGTTCCCTGACCTTTTCAGTCCTTTTCGGGTCCTTAGACGGCGTTGAAAGCACCAGCAGCAGTCTGCTTTGCGGGCATTTTGCTTTGATAAATTTGACCGCCTGACGATACGCGTTTTCCCACTCTTTACGGTCGGTCCTAAGACAATGCAAACCGTTATTGAAAGTAATGACGTCAAACTTATATCCGGACAATATAAAGTCCAATTCCCGGAAATAGTCTTTATCGGTCACGCATTTCGAAGTAGCCCAGAAAGAAGCGTTGGCCTTTTTCCCGAGTTTGTTTCTGACAGAACCATGATAGGCATTGCAGATGGAATCGCCGATCATCAGAAAACGCGGATTTTTCATGTCACGTGAATTGTAAGTGTAGGTTCTGGACCATTCCACATTCTCCCTGACTCTTGAGGTTTGTTTCGGTTGAAACTTTCGATACAAATCTTCCGACTGGACAGTTCCGGCGACAACGGCGGCAAACGCGACCAATGCGATCTTATTCATGAGAACTCCTTAATGTTGCTTTATTCGGTTGCCTGTTACTATACAGCGGTTTCCGGTTTGTACAAAACGCAAAACGCCCGCGATGAACAAATTCACCACGGGCGTTTATCAATATCGCTGTTTACCAGCAAGTATTAGAGATCAACCAAATCTTCGATTTGAACCGGGAGGCCGGTCTTCATCGAGATATTGGCGGCAATACCGGTCAGAATCGAACGGGCGCCGTCAACATAGTCGGCAGCATGACCAAGCGGATCTTCGCCAACCCCGAGGAAGATGTCATTAAGCAAACGGACGTCGCCGCCGCCGTGGCCACCTTTATCGCCTTGCTCATAGGTGATAACCCGCGGTTTTTCCCACAATGGCTGGAAGATGATTTCCGGAACCATTTCCTTCTTGTCGCCTTCAAGTTCGCGCATACCGGGTTGGTTGAAGTCTTCGTGGTCTGCGCTGACATAGGACTTCTCGACAACGTTGAATTCAAGTCGTCCTTTAGTGCCGTTGAAGCAAACGCGATAGCCTTCCCATGGAGAATGGGCATACAAGGTGTAATTCATTACCGTGTTGTTTTCGTAACGAACCATCACAGACATGTTATCTTCAATAGAAATGCCATCGCCGAAAACGCTCTGATCACGATAATACTGATCTTCATGTTCGGCATCGTAATACAATCCCATCAAACGTTCGTCGTCCTTCGTGGGGTTGAGAGCAAACGGATCTTTTTTAGCTACTTCTGAACCGCGTGCACGGGTATAAAACTCGGTAACACCGCGATTTTCAGCATTTTCCTTGCCGTAAAACTTAAGATCGCCCATGGCATAGACAGTTTTGGGGGATGAGCCGAGCCACCAGTTCATAAGGTCAAAGTGGTGAGTTGATTTGTGGACCATCAGGCCGCCGCTGTTGCGCTTGTCGCGATGCCAGCGACGGAAATAGTCGGCGCCGTGTTTGGTATCGAGCAACCATTCGAAGTTCACACTGGTAATCTCGCCGACAATACCGCTTTTCAGGACTTCCTTGATCTTGGTATTCCGCGGTGAATAACGATAGTTGAAAGTTACGGTCAGGTGACGACCGGTTTTCTTTTTGGTATCAATAATCTGCTGGCATTTGACTTCATCAACCGTCATCGGTTTTTCGCTGATAGCATCACAGCCCAGTTCCATGGCGCGACAGATATATTTGTGATGTGTACGGTCCATGCTGGTAACGATTACCACGTCCGGTTTATGGTCTTCGATCATTTTATCGAAATCCTGAGCCTTGTAGGTCGGCAGCTTGGGATAACCGTTTTCCTTCTGAATATAATCATTCCAGTAATCCATACGGGTCTGATTAGTGTCACAGAACGCCAGTAGTTCGGCTTTGTCTTTATATTCTTTGGTCACCGCATTGATGAACATTGACGAACGGCCCCCGGTACCAACCAGGACATACTTTTTCTTTGCACACATTTGTCTGCTTCCTTTTTTTGTTTATGGTCATAAGGAGCTGTTAATAAATAACCTTTACATTTAAGCGCTTCTCCCGGCTGCTTGGCCGCTTACCGGTTCGTTACATAGCTAAGGCTATGCGCCTCTCCGGTGTTAAGGCAAATCATTCCGGGATTATTCACTTATCTTGTCAAGTTTATTTATATACAGCTCCCAGGACCAAATTTAAGAACTTTCTCTTTGGATAAATTCTGTATTCAAAACCACCTGCCCGGGTTTGGACAGAGGGGATTTTGTAAATTCAACCGTTTTACGGCTTATCTCGGCGATCGGATGCGCGACCGTACTCAAACCGGGAAACGCGTACTGACCGGCAGTATCATTGTCGAAACCGATGACCGCAATATGATCAGGAATCGTAATGCCGTTTTCCAGGGCATATTTAAAAAAGCCCAGCGCCATCCGGTCGGTATCAAAAAAAACCGCATCGACTTTTCGTTTAATAAGCTCCCGGCCGACCTCATAACCGTCCTCAAAGGCAACACCCCGGGTAGGAATAAAAACCTTGTCGCAATCAAGCGTATTTTTAAACGCCTCATCAAAACCGCTGCGGGAAGAACGTATATTACCGCAGCGGGCAATACAGTGATGCCCTTTTTCAATCAATTTGGCGATGCCGGTTCTGATTCCACTGGACCGATCAATATTAATTGTGGCCTGGTTGTCACCGTAAACCGGACTGTCGATAAAGATAAAACGCTGAGGCAGACCGGACAGAAAACGATCCGGATCAATTGTTTCACTCCACTTCATGAAAACCACAGTTCCAACCAGCCCGGCCCATTCACGCAAGGTATTCTTCAAACGCCGGTTATCTCCGTCGAATATACCGAGAATCGGATAGAAGTCCTCTTTTTCAAGTTCATATTGCAATGCAAGCAGTTTTTTACCCTGAATTTCAAGGCCGTTATCCGGGACAATAATTCCAACGAAGTTACTTTGCTTTTTACGCAGATTGCGGGCAGCGATATTCGGCGTGTAACCGGCCCGTTTTGCCGCAGCCAGGATCTCTTTACGCGCATCGTCGCTAATCCCGGGCTGCCCTTTTAAGGCACGGTTGACGCTCCGGATCGAATATCCGGTCATTTCAGCAAGTTGTTTGAGCGTAACCGCAGCCATTAATCAAATAGCCTCACCATCGCCAACGTTGGCGCAATTTATTAAAGAAAAAAGCGAAGATTGGAAAGAACCAAGCTTCGCCAACGTTGGCGTCTAATATACATTACACCGGTATATTGTCAAGGAATCAAAATAAAAAAGCGACGATTTTTTTCAAATCGCCGCTTTATCAGGAAGAAAAACAGATTTATTTTTTGGTTAACTGTTCGATCCGTTTCAGTTGATTCTTCGCATCATTTACATGGGACGGATGCGCTTTCTTATCATTAACGACCTGCTCGAAAGCCGCTTTGGCTTTAGAATAATCCTTCAGGTTGTATAAATATACATGACCAATGTACCGGCGGGCGTCCGCCACCCATTGCGGATTCATTTTCTTTGTACATGTCTGCGCCTTTTCATAGGCAGCCACCGCTTCCGGATATTTTTTCTGGTTGCGCAGAATATGTCCAAGGTACATTGAAGCAGTGAAGATATGATACGGATTCATTTTGGGATCAGCAATGATTTTATCAAAAGCAGCTTTCGCTTTATCATATTGCTTGAGATTGTAATAGGCCAACCCCATATTAAATAGCGCATCGGACCGCCAGTAAGGGTGCGACTTCTGATTGTCCGCGGCTTTCGCGAAATATTCAATCGCCTTATCCGGTTTTTTAAGGCTATTATAATTATGACCGATGTAAATCAAAGCAATATGAACGTGATAGGGGTTTGCTCCTTTGATGACAAGCACTTTCTCAAACGCTTTGATCGATTCGTCATATTTCCCCATATCCCGCAAACTGTGTCCTATAAGTCTTTGCGCATCGGATTTGTGGCTCGGATGAGCCTTGGGCATAGCAACGACTTTTTCATATTCGACAATGGATTCTTCGTATTTTGCCTGGTCGCGCAGACAGTTGCCGACATTGACCTGGGCGCTTGAAATATGGTGCGGATGATTTTTGGGATTATCGACAACCTGCTTGAACTCGGTAATTGCCTCATCGTATTTTTTCTGCGCTTTTTTCGTAAGCCCGCGATAAATTCTGGCGTATGAATGATGGTTTGCCGGAGCCTTGGGATCTGCTACCACTTTATCGAAAGTTATCAGCGCAGCATCATACTGCCTCATATTGTATTGAGAATATCCAATATGCATTCTGGAGTCGGATATATGGTCAGCCCTGGCCCCTTTGACGGCCACGGCTTTTTCCAGCGCTGGAATTGCCTCGGCATATTTCCTTGTCCAATACAGACATTGCCCGATACGCATCTTCGCCAAACCTTCATAATACGGGCCGGAGTCTTTGACTTGCAGCATCAGTTTGTAATACTTTAAAGCCCTGGCATTATCACCTTTTTTATGCATACATTCTCCGGCAAGAAAAAAAGCATTGGCCTTTTCCGCGGGCTTATCTGCCACATCTGCAGCGGCAACATAACTGGTTGCGGCCACTTCATACTTTTTCGCTTTTTCCTCTTTGCCCGCAGCTTTTAACGCATCGCTGTATGCGGATGCATATGCACCTGCGGCGGCTACGATTGCCATTGCGGTTAATAGTTGCTTTTTCATTGAAACGATCCTCCTTTGCAATGATTATTTCTTGATCGAACTGATCTTTTTCAACTGATTTTGCGCATCTTTCTTTTGCCAGGCGGGCGCAGCTTTATTAGCAACTACCTTTTCAAACGCCGCTTTTGCTTTGTCATAATCTTTCAGGTCATATAAATAGATATGACCAATCATGCGATCAGCATCTGAGATATGGTGCGGATGAGGCTGTTTCAGGGTTTTAACTTTTTCAAAAGCCGCAATCGCCTCGGGGAATTTCTTTTGAGACCGTAAATTGTGGCCTATATGAAACTGAGAAACCGAAATATAATAATAATGTCCATCTTTCACAGCAACACAATCAGCAAATGCTTTATTTGACTCATCATATTTTTTCTGTGATCGCAAAGTGTAACCGATAAGCCACAGAGCCTCGCATTGCCGATGAGGGTGAACTTCAGGCAGGTCAAGCACTTTCCGATATTCTTTGACAGCTTCATCATTCTTTTTCTGACCACGCAGAATATTACCAATCGTAATTAACGCGTATACTTTATTATTAGAATCAGCTTTCGGATCGGCCACTATTGCATTCATGACCTTTAATGCCTCATCATATTTTTTCATATCATTCAGCGTATACCCGATTTGCCGGCGGGAATCGAGAACATGGGCGGGATGAGCTTTATCAAGTGTCGCTACTTTTTTATATTCAGCAATCGCTTCGGCATACTTCTTCTGGTTCTTTAAAGCATGGCCTTTATATAACTGAGCGGCGGAACGCTGGTCGGGACGAGCCTGCTCATCAGCGACAACCTTATCCATAGCTTTAAAAGCGTCTTCATATTTTTTCAAATTATAGTTGGCATAACCAATATGCATCAACGCATCAGCCTTATGATGCGGATGTATTTTTTCGACAGCGACGGCCTTTTCCAGCGCCGGAATCGCTTCGGCATATTTTCCCTGCCAGTACAAGGTTTGACCAATTCTCATTTGTGCCAGGCCTTTGTAATATGGAGAAGCCCCATTCACAGCCAGCATTTTTTTGAAAAAATCCATTGATGCCGGATAGTCTTTCTTAATACGCATGCATTCCGCGGCCCGAAAATAAGCATTGGCCTTTTCATCAGGCTTGTCGGCGACATCCGCAGCGGCAACATAACTGGTCGCGGCCACCTCATACTTTTTTGCTTTTTCCTCTTTGCCGGCAGCGCTGTAAGCATCACTGTAAGCTGAAGCATAAACTCCGGACGCGGCGCAAATTGCAGACAACAGCATAAGTTGCTTGATCATGATCGACCTCTCTTTGCAGTTTTTTACATTTATGGATATGCGGCGATTTTCTTACAGGAAATATTTGTTATTCCTTGACATACCAATAATGTGCCATCAGTCAAAAGTCAAGTTATATTTTAACTTTATTGGAAATCTTGAAGCTCAATCAACAATTTTACAAATACACAAAATAGGCAACAAGGCAACTTTTTGCCTGTTTTATCAGTATTTTTTCTTGTTTCAATTCAATGAACCCGGTATATTATATTTATTATGATCAGCAAAGTGCAAACAATTAAAGACAAGATTCTGCGGGAACTGAATTCCGGCGTCTACAGAGACGACCGGGCATTACCGTCACGGCATCAGTACATGCGGCGTTTCAAGTGCTCCCGCATGACAGTTGACCGGGCCATAAACGGACTGGTCAAAGACGGTTTTCTGGAAAGCAGGCGCGGCAGCGGAACGTACCCCGCCTCGGATAAAGCCAGAAAAGGCGGACTATCGCAGGTAATGCTCGTTGGCGATTATGACGCGGCTCGCGCTGATCGCAGCCTGGCGGAAATTGCCTGCCGGATGGCCGCGAATATTCAGGACCATATTCCTTGTCACATGTATAACATCAGTGACGTAGCAGTCCATATCGGTCGTTTCATGAGTCCGGGGACCGCTGTCATCTGGCAGCGGCCGACCTATGCCGAACTGTTGCTGCTGGACAATCTGCGACAGGCGGGAATCAGGCAGATACTGGTCGGCCGGCGCTATCGCGACTATGACTTTGTCACAACCGACACAAAAAAATCAATTCGCGAGGGATTGGAATGGCTGGTCAAACACGGTGACACCCGCATTACCTGTCTTTTTGAAAAGTACGACCCGGACTTCCAGTATATCGGGGAACGTCAACTTGCCTGCTATGAACTGGCAGTGGAAATGGATTTGCAACTTGACTCCAGATTCCTGTGTGAGATTCCACGGCTTCGAGGACTTGACATTATCAGCAATATAGAGCAAATCGCGGATAGAATATTTACTGAAGACGCCCCGAAGAATATTTTTCTCTCGTATTCCACCGCTTTGCATCCGCTTTTATCATCGGCCTTGCGACGTAACAAAATCCCCGGAAAGGATTTCAATATTGTCTGCTTTGACTATGACTCAAGGCTGGACGGGACCGCCGGCGTGGCGATGCTCCAGCAGCAATGGAGTAAAATTGAACAAACCGCATTCGAATGGGTCTTTTCCCATAAGGGCGGAGAACAGTTCGCAGTACAAATACCGACAAAATTGATCGTTTAATAATTATTCAACCCTGAAACCAATACAGGAAAGTGCAATGAGCGAGAAAAAACAAGTAAGACTCGGGCTCGTGGGAGCCGGAGGCATGGGAACCGGCCATATCCACCGGATCAAGGAGATGGACACCATCAACGTGACCGCAATCTGCGACCTTGAAAAAGACCGGGCGGAAAACGCCGCAAAAATTGTCGATGCCGCAGTATTCACCAGCGCAACTGAAATGTTTGACTCCGGCCTGATCGATGCCGTATTTATCTGTACCCCGCATTATGCGCATACCACTCTGGCCATCGAGGCGCTACAAAAAGGGCTGCATGTCCTGACCGAAAAACCGGTAGCGGTCCACAAAGCGGACGCCCAGTTAATGAACGACGAAGCGGCAAAGCACCCGGACTTGCTCTATGCGGCAATGTTCAATCAACGTACTTTGGGCCTTTACCAGAAATTAAAACAGCTTATCGACAGCGGTGAGCTGGGCCAAATATTCCGGATTACCTGGGTCATCACCACCTGGTACCGGACTCAGGCTTATTATGATTCAGGCGGCTGGCGCGCCACCTGGGAAGGCGAAGGCGGCGGCGTCCTTACCAACCAGTGTCCCCATCAGCTTGATATTTTCCAATGGCTGTTCGGGCTGCCGACTCGAGTCCGAGCATTCGGAGCGCTGGGCAAATACCACAAAATCGAAGTCGAGGATGAAATCACCGCTATTTGTGATTTCCCCAACGGCGCCACTGGAGCGTTCATCACCAACACCTGTGAGTTTCCCGGCACCAACCGGCTTGAAATCGCCTGCAACCGCGGTCTGGTTATTGTTGAAAATGATGAAATCACTTTCCGTCGAACGGAAGAGGAAGTTTCCCATCACCTGAAAACCACCAATGAACGCTTTGCCGGACCCGGCGTCTGGGAATGCAAAATTCCATATAAAGAAGCCCCGCATCAGCAACACGACATGATTATCCGCAATTTTGCCGACGCCATTTTGAACGGAACCGAACTGGTAGCACCCGGCACCGAAGGCATTCGATCAGTTGAACTCGGCAACGCCATGTTGTATTCCGCCCTGAACGATGTTACAGTTGAAATGCCGCTGGATGGTGAAGCATACAAAGCCATGCTGATGGACTTGATTGAAAAATCTGATTTTGTCAAAGAAGTCGGCGACACCAAAATTGTCGACTTGAACAAATCATTTTAAGTAATAAAATATACTCATATAACAAAAAAGGAGTTAGCTACAATGTATATGACAGGATTTGCCGATGAGGCAAGCATTGATCTGGATATTCAAATCAAAGCGACCAAAGAACTGGGCTGGAGCAACATCGAAACCAGAAAACTCGGAGATAAGAACCTGGCAACCCTGACCGACGCCGAATTTGATGACGTCTGCGCCAAACTCGATGCCTCCGGAGTCAAATTCAACTGCTACGGCAGCGGCATCGCCAACTGGGCCAAGCCGATCACCGAGGACCCGGAATCCAGTTACGAAGAATTCCGTCTGGCTATCCCCCGGATGCACAAACTCGGAATTAAAATGGTCCGGGTTATGAGCTTCGCCGTTGCGGACGAACTAAAGCCGAACAGTTGGGACTACACCGATGAAGTCATCAAACGCTGTAAGGTGTTGACCAGGATGGCGGAAGACGCCGGCGTTGTCTGTGTGCATGAAAACTGCATGAACTGGGGCGGCCTCTCATACGAACACACCTTACGCCTGCTGGATGAAATCGATTCACCGGCTTTCAAACTGGTTTTTGATACCGGCAACCCGGTTTTCAACAAAGACTGGAGTTCCAAAGGCAAAGGTGAAATCTACCAGAGCTCCTGGGAATTCTATGACAAGGTCAGAGATCATGTCGTCTATATTCATATCAAAGACGGCTATATGCCGGAAGATGGCGGCAAACATGTATTCACCTATGCCGGAGACGGCAATGGCGATGTCCGCAAAATCATCAAAGATATGCTGCAGAACGGCTACGACGGCGGCATCTCGATCGAGCCCCACCTGGCAGTGGTCTTCCACGATGAGAACGCGTCATTGACTGACGCCGACATAAAATACAACAACTACGTCGAATACGGACGCCGGATGGAAAAACTGATCGCGGAAGTCAAAGCCGAGCTCTAAAAGTACAAATATAATAAATATTAAACCGGGTCATACTTTGTCATACTTTTGTATGATCCGGTTTTTTTATACTGGTTCATGAGACTTAACGTTTATTTGCAGAGATTAATTAAAAGTTTCGCCTGAACCGGAGCTTTTGCATAGGATTCAAGATTGAAGGCGACAGGCGACACGTCGGAGAACGCATTATTGACCTCTGCTTCCGCTTCCAGTTGCAATACTTTCAGGGAATTCAACCATGACGGTGAGTTGAATCCGGATGCGAGTTTCCTGATTTCTTCCGACGTGCTTGCCCCTGTTACCCCAATCGTATCGAGAATCGTCCTTAGTTTGCCTGTCTTGTAGAGATACATCCTGTCAGGAGACCATGAATTCTGAGTATAAGCGGCATAGCCAAGACTGCCGGGATATTTTTTAGAGGAAGCCCACAGTGTATAAGTAATCCCCGGAATATCAAAACGATCTTTACGCATCAACAAAAACTGCCCCCACAAGAAAACATTTTCAGGACGATTTCCACAAGTCCCAACGGTCTCATAACCGTTATCCAGGAATAACATGGTACTCTGCTTTACACTTTCAAAGCTTATGGCAAACGCAGCGTAATACCATGGCATCATAATAATATCCCGGTCAAGCAAATGATTTGCAATTAATTTTTTGCCGTCAAAACTCTTCCAGGCCGGAGTCTGGTTTTCATCGAACATATCGCCAAAAATCATAACTTTTACATCAGGAGCAATCTTTTTCACCACCTGCGCGGTCCTGTTGACTTCGTATTCCAGCGCCTGAGAGTTGGTCTTGAATTTACTCATGCAACACCTTCCCTGACCGCGAATCTCCCATATTTCATCCATCCCGAGATTGATGTAATCAGGCTTAATCAGCTCGATTGTCCGCTTAACTGCTGCTTCAAATATCTTATGCATCTGCGGGGAAAGCGGACAGTAGCCCTCACCTCCGGTTGCCACGTCATAAGTAACCAGAACCGTCTGCCCGGATTTAATCGCCCCGCCTTTTATGCGTTCGATTTTAAACGGCTTGTTATCCGCCATAATATAGGCTTTCGCCCAACCGTAGCGAACACCTTTCGGATGCTTCCAGGCGGTTTTGATCGTTCCGGGAAGAATTTTATAATCACGATTTTCCACGAAAATCTTGTGATCAGAGTTTTGAACGATAATCGGGGTATTTTCAGTTATTATCAGATTTTTATGTTTAATGGAAACCGGCTTGTCCCCAAGTATTATCTTTTCATCATTAATCGTCCTGGTGTGTCCGGCTCGCAAGTCCCGCCAGAGAAATGCCTTGCTATGACCATAGCACTGCAGATACGGAATGATCTTCATATGATATTTTTCAGCATATTTCTTGATTTGTAAAACCGCCTCGGCAACTTCCGGTCGATCCACCGCCACCCAATCGTGCGTACGAAGCTGCAAATAGTTAATTCGACATCTGGAATAATCAGCAATGACTTTCTTCAATTTAGCGCTAAGCTTGATCGGCGGTTCGGTATCACAAACATATAGCCCGCCTCGATACTTATATGCGGGAAAATCAAAGACATTCATTACCCGGAATTTGTTTTTCTCAAGAATCTGAGCCAGAGTCAAAAGACCATAGTAAAACCCGTTGCCGTCATCAGCAATCAAATTAATTTGCTTTTCCCGGATAAAAAGACAGTAACTCTCTTGAGGAAATTTATCAGGAATAACCTTTTTAACATAGTCCGGCAGAGCCTTGGACCGACTATCGGATATGACCAATGGCAGACCGCCTGACCTGTTGGCAAACACCAGGTTTGACTTTAATTTTTTCAGCACTTCATTCAATTGAATAAAAGCAACATCATCAGGTTTGAGTTTTCTTGTCTGCAGACTAACTGAGACTGTTGAAGGTAATCGGCATTTTTGCTTTTCGAGAAAATCCACCTGCTGCACTTCTGGAACAATTCCAAGTTTTTGATTGCCTGATGCATAATTTTTTGCAATCTCATCAGGCCCGAGCGTCCTGTCATACAATAAAGGCCGGTTTAAAGCGCCCTTAAAAATATTTTCAAAACGCCCATCCGGATTAATTGTATAAGCTCCCAATGACTTGATAAAAACATTACTATGCGGGAATACAGCTTTTTCAACTTTTTTCACAGCAGCCAGAGCGCCGTTGACATAAATTTTCATCCCATGATCCGGAGACATGGTAATTGCCAGATGATACCATAATCCCGGAATAAAATCGTAATAACCATTCAAGATAAACCATTTATTATCTCTATCGCGCATACGCACAACTATCACTTTTCCGTTTTTGATCGAAATTAGAAATGACCTCCAGGCATTTGAACTGACGATAGTCGACTTTCCATAAACCGATGCAAACCTCAACCAGCATTCAAGGCTCCAGCCGTCTTTCGCCGGCCGTAAGACTTTTGCCAACCAGGCCGGCTTGTCAGCTTTATTAAAATCAAGCGCCATACCTCTTTTGCCGGGAATCTCGGGAATAGCATTTCGCTTTGTTTGCTCTAAATACCGTTGTTGAATATCGACCTGACCGGCAATAATAACCGTCGACACCCAAAAGAATACAATTATTGAATTAACTATTTTGTTCATATACCTGAATTCACATTTATTAAGTTAAAGTATTTTATCCAAGGAACCTTGTGAAAATAATCATATTAATTATTCACAACCGCCAAGCTCAAATCGAAAACTATGAATCAATATAAAAATATTAATGACCGCATACTGCCCAAAATACCGGGTATCGCCTGTTAAAGTTTGGTTACCGGCGAGGTCGGCTTCCAAAAATCAGCCACCGCGCTCCCCGCAATAAACCTGAGATTTTGATAAGAGTATGGTTTCACATGCCAGTCAAGCAAAAGAACATTCGCTCTGGAATTATGCCGGCAAATTATACGGCTGCGGGAAGATGTATTATCAAGCGTCGGCCATTTATTACTGTATATAGCCCAGCAAAACATATTCCCGTCCCATATGGAGTCGGCAATATATATCTTTTTCGAGGGAGATCTTACCTGTGAAATCTTGACATAGCCGGTGTGAGCATTTAAACCATAACCCACCAGCGAAGTCTTAGGGATAATTCCCTGTACAGCCGGGCAGCTTAAACGCTGCTGAGCGCCGTAATAAGGCACAAATTTTGCGGGCCACCAGTCACTTTTTATGCTAGAATCCCCCAAGTACCTCGGCATGATAAAACCATCGCTCTCATCCGCGTACAAGGCGCCGGCAACCCCCATTTGCTTTAAATTATTCATGCAGCCGGCATTTTTTGCCTTGTCTCTCGCCTTGTTTAAGGCCGGCAGCAGCATCGATGCTAATATCGCTATGATCGCGATCACAACTAATAATTCAATTAAGGTAAAACTTTGTCTGAATTCATCTCTGTTCGGGAACCTTTTCATTGCGAAATCTCCTTTTATTATTCACACTGAAGTTGTTTGTTAAAATTACCCGCAACATATTTTATATATGCATCGCAGATTAAATATTTATTTTGCTTCCGGCGGACTTGCAACAGTGCAACCTTCACGAAGCTTTACCGGATATATCCAGGCTGTTGGCTCAGTCACACGCTTTTTCCAGCGATAATTCAATAATTTTACCGCTTCGCGGGCCAGAACAATTGCCGGTGTGACCATTGACGTTAATTTGCGCTGCGCCAGAGTTTCTGCAATTCTGGTGTCATCAAAGCATATTATACTGAAGTCATCAGGACAACGCAGTCCATGTCTCTCTAGCCATAGCAGCACCTTCGCCCCAAGCCAATCATTCGAAGCCACCCAGGCGGTTGGCCATTTGTTTCTATCTTCCGGTAAAACATCTGCCAATATTTCATCAATCATATCAACATCAAGCGGAGTACGTTCATCCATCCAGACCTCTCCCTGCAAGCGCAAATCATGCTCAAACAATTTTGAGACGACCCCTGAAAAACGCTGCCGGGACAAGTCAGCACTGCCAACTGAACCAATCCAACCGATATTGACGTGTCCCAGCTCCAATAACTTTTCGGTCGCGGTCATCGCACAGCAGTAATTTGAAATACTGGTTCCACTTACTCCGTCATCCAGATAATAACGGGAAATCATTACAATGTTCTCATTAAAATGCTTTGCCAGCAACTTACGGGCTTTTGATGAGATCATATCAGCAACAATGCAACAATCTATTCCATCCCGCAGCAGAGCCTGCGGCCAGGTTTCTTTCTGATCCAGTGAAGCCGTCTCGGAAAGCGGAATCGCAATTACATACAACTGCCAGCCCAACTGAGCGACTTCGTTACCAACTGCAATCATGTATCGCCCCGCCAGCTCATGAACCTCGTCAACTGAATTCCCCGGCAACAACAGTGCCACTCCGTGAGACTTTTTACTCCCTGGCGTGCGATACCCCAATTCACTGGCCCGCTTGAGAACCCGTTCCCTGGTCTTGGGATTGACGCCTTCACAGTCGCGCAACGCCCGGCTTACAGTTGAATTACTCAATTTTAATTTGCGTGCTATCGTCTCAATATTCATAAATTGACTCGTCCATGATTATTTCTTTTCTGTTTCTATTATACATGGTTTTTAAAAAAAATCAATACAATTTTCAGATTTTATTGCTTTTTATTTCAAAAATATTGTGAAAATATTGCAAAAAACATATCATTTTTAATTTTAAATAGTTAATTAAAAATAAGTTAAAAATAAAAAGATAAACAATATTTTACACATTTAAAAATCAAAAAAATGTTTTAATCACCTATATATTCAACCAGTTTTTTGGTACATAAAGCTTGTTTTTGCAAATAATAATAAATTTTTTTGCAATTTATAGCAAAAAAATATTTGCCGCATGGAATAACCTGAGGAACCGGGAAAAATTGTTCAAAGCCTGCAGTGAATTGTTCGATCCGGAAAAATAAAATCAAAAATCATCGACAAACAATGCTCGATAAATACAGACTTTAGATCTTTTTTTCATAAGTCACAGAATAAATCAGCAAATTATTCGTTGTTATTTACAACCAGGGATTATTCAGAACAGGACCAGAAATGAATTCAAAAAAATTCACATTAATTGAACTATTGGTAGTGATCGCGATCATCGCGATCCTGGCCGGACTGTTGCTGCCGGCATTAAATTCAGCGAGAAACCGGGCAAAGGATACTCATTGCATCAGCAATTTAAAACAATTGATGGTCGCAACCACCATGTATCGGGATGACCATAAAAAACAGGATCTGCCGTGGATATCCCACCTTTACAACTCCTATACGACCGATAATGATATCATGCGCTGCCCGCGCGATATGAATGAAAAAGGTACAACTCCCGATAAATGGAAAGCCAGAATTGACGACGATCACAACGAAACTTATGACCGGACCGGCAACTCCGGCTTGGAATACCTGCCGAACACCGCGGTGGGAAACGTCAGTTATTACTATGAATTTTCCGACGCCCAATGCTCCTCATGGACCCTGCCTGGAATGTCAGCATCATCGACCTATTCCTGGGCTGAAATCAAACATCGTCAACTGAAATCCGGCGACAGCGACCATCCCGGAGCTTATCCGATCAGCAAATTTCCTGTTATTCGCTGCTTCTGGCATATTGACGATATTGAAGACTATAAAAATCAGATCAAAAATGAAGCAAAAAGAGTTTTCAACGTCAGCTTTGTCGGCAACGTTTTTTATTCCAAGGCAAAATGGGAAGAAGGCACCTGGGACTCCTGATTGCCGCAGCAAACTTATTACAACGCGAGAAAGTTTTTCACACCGGTCAGGATAACCTGGGCCGCAATTGCCGCCAGCACCAGTCCGGTTATCTTGCTGAGAATAGTAATCCCCTGCCTTCCGACGATCTTTTCAATATTCACCCCGATAAACAGCAGCAGCCCAACTACCAGCACTGCGGCGGTAATTCCGCTCACATGAATTATCCGTCCCGTAAAATTGGCTTTTTCACCACCCATAACCAGCAGCGCCCCAATCGTACCGGGCCCAAGAGTGTACGGAATCGCCAGCGGCACCACCGCAAAAGCTCCATCCTGCTTGTCCGGCAATTCACCGTCTTTACCTTTTCCAAGAACAAGTTCGATTGCACTTATCATCAAAATAATTCCAGTCCCGACCCGGAAAGCATCGATGGTTATTCCAATGGTACCAAAAGCCCAATTTCCGCCAAAATAAATCAAAATACTCAAGATCCAGATTGCAATAGTGGACCTGCAGGCAACAATCCGACAATCCCTGAGCGGCATTTCACGAGTCACCGTCAAAAACATTGACAACACAAAAAACGGCGTCAACAGGAAAAATAATTTGATAAAAACACCAATGATTTCGCCGATCATTTTCATTCCTTTTCTTCAGATAATTTAAAAAAACAAGTGTTGAGTATAAGCCGCAAACAATGCTTCTGCAAACAAGAAAACGGTTAATTTTAGTTTTTTTGCTTTTTCGAAAGACCCACGACACGATATCTTTCAACCATGAGTTATCCGGTATTCCCTCGGCGCCACGCCCAAATGTCGCTTAAAGGCTTGATTATAGTATTGCGGCGATGAAAAGCCATGCCTCGCGGCGATCTCCTTAATACTAAGATTACTGGTCAGCATTTCATTTGCACAGTTCTCCAATCGGCATTTTTCGATATAAGTTTTCGGGGATACATTCATTTCCCGGTGAAAAAGAGCCCGAAACCGCGATGGGCTTAATCCGACCTGCTTTGCCAAATCCTTGATATCACGCCAACGGTCCGGATTCTGCAAAATCATTTCCACTACCCGGTTCACCCGGTCATCAGTTCGTTCCAGCGCCATTGTTGAATGGGTAAAAATTAAATCAACCAAAAAAGCTCTAAGTATTGTCGAGCTCCACGCGCCCGCAGTAGTATCGCCTACCCGGTTTAACGCCGCAGTTAAACGCGCCAACTGCTCATTCCAGTAACCTGGATGCGGATTAATTAAAATCTTGTCTTTGAAAATCCTCGCATCGGTCCGGTAGCCAGGCAGCTGCCAGTGGAAATGAATGCCATAGGCTTTCACCAAATTGCAGTGCATATTCATAGCTGTATGTGATTGGCCGGCCGGCATATAAATAATCTGACCGGGACCAATCCGGTCAACACCGGTCTCCGGAGTTGAAACAGTAAACTCTCCAGAGACCACCACATAAAGAAAAGACCGGTTCATAGTCCTTTTATAGATTATGCGAGGCCAGTTCTGCTCCCAGTAAAAACATTGAATCAGGCGTATTACCGATTGTTCGGAAAACAACTGCGCAAAATCCATCTTCGCCTCAGCATACCGGCCTTGCAACTCATATTTTTCTTTCATCAACTTGTCCAGTTTTCCCATTTTATACATCTTATTGCATTGATAATAACTGTTGTTAAAATAAAAACAAGCCCTTTTTACTTATTTGTCTTAAAAAACAGTCATTTTTCTTAATTGACTTTTTGCCATATTTTTCGTAAAATATAATTAGAGTCGGTTTTATTATCAAAAGAAAGGGATTGTAACTTGAAGCATAAAACTAAATTTAACAAGCGAATCTTCACCTTAATCGAACTCCTGGTTGTGATCGCTATCATCGCCATCCTGGCCTCCATGCTCCTACCGGCATTGAATAAAGCCCGGGAAATGGCAAAAGGAATAAAATGCGTCAATAATCTGAAGCAGATCGGTACGGCCAACCAATTGTACATTAATGACAATAATGATTATGTCGGATATTACGGGAAACCGCTGGCCGGAAGCTCTATAGAGTATTGGTATGAAACCAACAGCTGGTTACGCAGCGAAGGCCTCGGGAATAAAATTGGCGTCAAACTGCAAGTTTGCCCTTCAGATTTCCTGGCCGACAAGGCAACGACTTTGAACTGGCACAGTTATGTATTCAATTACTCCGTCACCTTGAACGACGGCACATATGTCAACCGTTACGGGAATAAGATCCAGAAAGTTCACGGCCTGATAACGATGGCTGACTATCAGCCAGGACACGTTAAAAACAGCGCGACAACCGGTGCTCCCGGCTTCAATTTTTCAAGTCGCGACCGCATCGGCTACCCTCATAACGATCATGCCAGCGTCATGTTTGCCGGCGGACATGTTTTGAGATACAGGCAGCCGGCGCTTGAAGACAGCTCCTTGTTCCAGTTGCCATAACAGAAGAACGTCATCGCCTGACTCCCGGCAATAAGTTTTTAACCATAATTATCTATAACAAGATAACCGCAGTCTTTGGACATAAATCGCAGTCTGCAATGTTATGGAAAAACAAGCTTGACCGCTTATAATTCCCGGGAGTTTCTTTTTTACAGCACTTAAATCGCCCGCGAACAATTAAACTAATTCATTATCTTCAAGACAGTTACAAAAAAATCACAATCAAACGGTCTGTTTATTAAGCATTTATCCTTTAACAATAAAATAACATTTTTTTTGCGTTTTATACTCGAAAAATATAATTTAGCCCTTAAATTATATAGTTATTTTTCCATATAGAACCAAACTAAACAAAAGCAAATAATGCTCAAGATATTCAGATTACTAACAATTAGCTCAGTCGCTCTAATCCTGTGTTCATGCGCGTCAACTCCACCACCAGCCCAAAACACTATTCAAACAGACAAGCCTGATGTGGCAGTTAAAAAAGAGAACAAAGCCAAAAAGCCGGATTATATCGACAAACTCGGAGTCAATGATCCGATTGAAGGCTTCAACCGTTCCATGTATGCGGTGAACGACGTTTTCATACGCTGGATCATCCGACCGCTCGGAGTTGGTTATACCACAATAATGCCGCGCTATGGAGTTCGAGGTTTGAACCGGGTTTTCTATAATATCGAATTCCCGGCAAGAATGGTTTCCTGCATGTGTCAGAACAGGTGGAAAGATTCCGGCAGGGAATTTAATCGTTTTCTGGTTAATATCACGCTCGGAGTTGCAGGCTTCTGGGATCCCGCATCAAATTGGTTTGATATGCCGAAATTTGACGAGGACATGGGCCAGGCTTTTGCCTGTTGGGGCATCGGCCCCGGATGCGCGGTGTTTCTGCCTGGAGCCGGACCACTCAACGCCAGGGATACAGTCGGTTTGATTTTCGACACTGCCCTCGACCCGAAAATGTGGATGCCGTACACCTACGGTCTTGGTGCATTTGTCGCCATGAACCGCAGTGTCGACCGCTATAATGATTATGACACTTTAGACTCCGCCTCATACGACTCCTATGCCCTTTATCGCAACTTTCAGGCGATGGAACGACAATTACAGGTTGCAGACTGGAAACAGGTCGATCTTGCATTGCCGCAGGAAAAGCCTAAATACAAACCGCTAAATCCGGACCGCCTCAAAATTAAATACCGGAAACTCAAAGACTATGATTCCCAATGCCCGGAAATCGATACCTTGAGATTTGAAATGTTTGATGTGCAGAACGAGAAAAAAAGCACCTGGTGCGACTTATCGCCGTGGAACGACGATTTTTTCAACCAGAATACTGAACGGTCAATCAGC
Organism: Victivallales bacterium; assembly: GCA_963678305.2. Taxonomy (GTDB): domain Bacteria; phylum Verrucomicrobiota; class Lentisphaeria; order Victivallales; family Victivallaceae. Next base: position 528,477 of record CAXXVV010000012.1, on the reverse strand, counting down.
TTGTTCAAAGACCGGCCGGAAATGGAGTATATGTACTGGCTGCAAAAAGATAAAACCGCCCCGTTGAATGTGATTATTCCGGGTATCGGATCACACTACACCGCGACAACCGCTATCGCCCTGGCGGAACTGCTCTACGAACAGGGCTGGTCGGTCGCGATTATCAGCAACACTTTCAACCCGGCGTTCATCGAAAGTGCCCTGACCGCGCCGGCTCCCGGCTACACTCCGCAGGACACCAAAGACGTCCAGAAAGCAATCTCAAAAATAATTGAAGATATTAAGAAAAATGAGGAAACCGAATTCAAGCGAGTCACCATAATGGGATATTCACTTGGCGGTCTGCTGGCCTTGCACCTGGCTGCCCGCGAAAAAAATTATAAGATAATAAAAGCCGACCGCTATCTGGCAATAAATCCTCCCGTCGACCTTTTCTACAGCGCGGACACGCTTGATAAACTCGGCCTGACAGCCGCTAAATGGCCTGAAAAAATAGCGTTCGACCGCGGAATCGGGGCGGTAGGATGTTATCTGATCATGATGCGCCGCTTCTACGCACGCCAGCCGGAAAAGCAACCGCCGCATGTTCCGGAAAAATTCATTACCGATACTCAACGAAAAAGGCGCGACATCCGCAATCGCAAACACGCTAAAACCGGGCCTTACCATGTAAATATCAGCCAGGAAGCCGCACAATTCCTGATCGGCCTGGCATTCAAATCAACCTTATGTGATGCGATGATGACAATTCAACGCGAACGCGGTCTGAAAACAATTGACGCCAAATTATCCTGGGGCAACCGGACCGATTTTTACCGTGCGGCCGAAAAGTTCAATTTCCGCAAATATGTTGAAACCTATATACTCAAGCATTACTCAGCTAAAGATAAAACTTTCACCCTTGAAAGCGCAGCCGGCGAAACTGGAATCAAAGCGATTGAGAACAAGTTGAAAGACAATCCGAACGTCAGGGTAATCCACAGCCTGGACGATTTTCTGGAAAATGATGAACAGCGGCAATATCTCAGCGATTTATTCAAGGACCGCATCGTCTTTTTTGACCACGGTGGACACCTCGGCAACCTCTACACTTACCAGTTTCACCAAGCCATGTTTGATGCACTCGGCGTAAAAGTTAAACCCAAACCTGAACCGGTGCGGGATGACAAGCAAAGATCGATGCAAGAAGAAGCTAAACGCTCACTCACCTTCTAACGGTTGAAGAAGTTTAAAGCCCGTCGCAGCGTCAGTCTGGCGCTCGGCTTTACAACCGGTTATCTCGGTAATCACTACTTCCAGTACATGCCATACCTTGACCCCGATCCTGACACAGCCGGTAATTGTTTCCCCGTTCCGCCCGCATGCCAGATGCAAATGCAGAACCGGTTCACCGTCGTCATCAGGAAAGAGAGTCCCGGCACCGGTAACTTCATAAATATTATGCAGAGTATGTTGCATCGGGTTGATAACCTCGGCCCGACCGTCTTCCGGCCCGACAACCAGAACACTGCCGCTGTCAACACCGCCGACCGCGGTCACTGTCGCCTGTTTGATGTTTTCCTTTTTGGCAAGAGCCTCGATTGTTTCGTGAATTATTTCACCGTCTTCAAGCCGGACGATAAATACCCGTCCTGAATTGCCAGATACATATTTCATAGTACATTCCCGTCTTTTAACCTGGATCATGATATTAAAAGTATTTTATCTCTGTAATACTATTATACAGCCTGCCCATTGTTTTGCAAATCCAGTAAAAGTCGGAACGAAGTAAAATACAGCAGCAAAATGTCACAGCGAAAACAACATCTAACTCAAGACATTAATTAGAAATGACTTATATATTATTTAAAATCAAACGGTTTGATTATTAAGTTAAAATATCGAAGGAGTCATCTAATGATTTTATTTACTGCTTGTGCAGTATCTGACATATCTTATGTGCGGCGGATAAAATATTCTTGCAGACATTGACACTTCCGGGCAGCGAACGGTAGTGATGCAGGCCGTGCCCGGTCAGGACATACATCCCCTGCCCTCCGAAAGCCTCGGCAAATTTGACATCCGAAAGGTGATCTCCAATCATATATGAGCCAGACAAATCCAAGTCATACTCAGCAGCGGCCGACTCAGCGAAAAAGGGTTCCGGTTTTCGGCATTCACAGCCTTCCCCTATCGCATGCGGGCAGACATAACAGTCAACAATCCTGATTCCGTTTGCAGTCAGATGATCGATTACGTGTGTATTGACCTGATCGACTTCCGCCTGACTGGTGATCCCGTCAGCAATCCCACACTGGTTGGTAACAATAAACAGCGCAAAATGCTCCTGCAACAATTTCAAAGCCGGAACCGTGGAAGCATAGAAATCAACTTTTGAACAATCTTTCAGGAAGCCGTTATCTTTAATCAATGTTCCGTCCCGATCCAGAAAAACCGCTTTATTCATATAACATTCCCTGTGTAAATCTTTCGCATAAATGGATAAACTACCGCCATACGGATTTATTGCAAGACAAAAACCGAAAGATTTCAACTTCAAACAAACAAATTTAGTTTACTATCAATAAACCAAATAAAATAAATAGATCTTTTCTTGTTTTATATATTGACTTTTTAAGTATAAAACGTATATTAAATATAGTTTATCAATAAAGAACAAAACACCATGATAAAAGTCCTTGAAAAAACTGACACGTTATTATCGCTGGTGGCGGAACACGCCCCGGTAAGCTTTACTGAACTGCAAAGCATAAGCGGTTTAAACAAAGCCACGCTGTCCCAGATCCTCAAATCCATGACTGAACTTGCCTGGTTGAAACGGGATGATGACAGTCGTTTCCGGATCGGGACACGGATATCCTCCCTGGCGGGTAGCAAGGATATTAATTTGCGGCTGCGCGACAAATGCCGGGAAGCGGCAACCCGGTTGAATGAAGAGCTTAACGAACTGGTCACAGTCGCAGTGTTTACCGAAGGCGAACGCCGGGTCATTACCAAGATTGAAGCAAACCACCTGGTTCAGGTAAATGAAAGCACCAGCAGTTCTCCGATTTTGATGTTCCATACGGCCACCGGGTTGCTGCTGCTGTCACAGCTCGATGATAATGCCCTCTCAATATTTGCCGGACGGCATCATCTGGAAGCGCAGTTGGCCGAACACCGTGAGAATTTGGACCAGACCCGTCGAAACGGTTACAGTAAATTGATTTCCGGACAGGAAGATTCAATCGCCATGGCGGTCGGAGTATATGACAAATCAGGCAGAATGATCGCGGCAATCGGTTTTTCCGCTCCGTGCTACCGCTTCACACTGGAAGAAACCGCCGCGCTTGCCCTGCTCAATAAATACGCAAAAGAAATAAGTTTTTGATCATAATTATCTATAACTAGAAGATGACCGCAGTATTTGAAGATAAATCGAAGTCTGTGATGTTATGGAGAAATAAGCTTGACCGCTTATCCGCAATACTGTAAACTGACTACGGAGGTAAAATATTAAAAATCTTTGTGACTAAATCAGACGGTGACAAACACCGCTTACTGAAATCAGGAGAAAAAATGAATAAGTATGTTATTAATCGCGGCTGCAAGCTGTGCGATGCCTGTTACTGGAATTGCCCCGCCCAGGCAATCTATATTGAAGGCGACCGGGCACATATTGACCAGGAAAAATGTACCGGTTGCGGTCAATGTTACGACAATTGCGCCAATGAGGCAATCAGTGTAATTACGGAATCAAACGACAATCAAATCAAAAAAGAGAAACTATCATGATCAAATTATCACTTAATCAGGGAAGAATTATTGACCCGCAGCGGGAGTTGCCGGTAAATACCGAATATGATGTCATAGTGGCCGGCGGCGGCATGGCCGGAATGGGAGCGGCAATCTCCGCGGCCAGATTGGGCTGCAAAGCTCTGCTGATTGAACGCGAGTCAGCCCTGGGCGGACTCGCCACGGTCGGCCTGGTGAATATTCCTTTGGATTTTGCGGCGGGGATCAGTGACGAGATGCTGAAAAGACTGGATGAGGTAAACGGTCACTGGCACCGCAACAGCGATCCGGAGAAACACAAACTCATTCTCGACCGGATGGCGGTTGAAGCCGGGGTGGATATCCTGCTGGTATCGCATATTGTCGATTCGATTGTCGAGGGAGACGAGGTTCGCGGTGTTATAGTGGAAAACAAAACCGGACGTCAGGCCTTTACAGCGTTACGAATCATTGACTGCTCCGGCGATGCCGACGTGGCCCATTTTGCTGGTGCCGAATGTATGAAAGGAAGACCCTCAGACGGCAAGCATCAGGCTTGTTCACTGGAATTCCGACTGGGCGGAGTCGACTGGGACAAATACAATGAATCCGATCTGAAAGCGGAACAGCCGCAATGGATACAGTTTATCGAGCAAGCGGCGGCAAAAGGCGACCTTCCCTATATGATCGACAACCATCTCAACTGGGTAACTCATGTTCCGGGTCGTCCACAGCACTGCTGCAAGGATGAGATCAGCATGTGTTTTTCACACTCAAGGAACTGCCAGCCACTTGACGCGAAAGACCTGACCAGAATGTATATGGAAGGCCGGGAACAGGCCGATATTCTTTCGAAATTCATCAAGAAATTTATTCCCGGCTTTGAAGAGTCATACCTGATCGATACCGGGTCCCTGCTGGGAGTCCGAGAGAGCCGCCGGGTGGTCGGGGAATATGTTCTGTCGACGCTGGATTTTGCCCGGGCAAATACCTTTGATGACACGATTTGCCTTTCCGGTCATCATTACGATCTGCACAACCCGGATGGTCCGGGTAATATCAAGTGGGCCGCACTGGAGTTTGACGGAAAAGTCAATTATGTTTCGACCCACGGTATCAGCGGCTCCTGGCCCCCTCCCGGCGGCTGGGATAATATTTCCGACGCGTACGGTCGCAAGGGTAAAGATTTCCAGCGTAAATCGAAACCGAGTTCGATCCCGTATCGCAGCCTGGTGCCGGTTAAGATGGACAATCTACTGGTGGCCGGAAGATGTCTTTCAAGTGAATTTATGGCGCAAGCCGGATGCCGCCTGGTTCTCACCTGTATGAATATGGGCCAGGCCGCGGGTACCGCAGCCGCGATGTCGCTCAAGCAGCAGATTCAACCACGCAAACTTGACCATCAGGAACTGCGGGCGCAACTTATGCAAGACGGCTGTAACGTCGGACAGCATTTGAAATAAGAACTTTTGAAATAAAAAATGCCGGAAGGTTTTGTTATATTAAACCTTCCGGCAAATTTTTTGCTTATTTTTTCAACAGAGTGAATTTATCCGGAGTCAAAGCTGTATTGTCAATGGCAATGGCGTCGATCTTGGCGTCAATGACCCCAACCGGGCCTTTACCAAGTCTGCGAGCCAGACCAAAACTGGTGTTACGCTGTGCGTTTGCCGGAACTTTGGCCTCACCTTTGACTTCGCCGTCAATGTACAACTTAACCGCACCGGTCGCGTCATAGGTCAACGCAATATGGTAGTATTGACCGGCATTTAATTTTTTGACCTCGATAACTTCCGCATGGCCAAACTGGTTTTTACCGGCCACGTAGTAGAGAATCCATGACTGTTTGGCCTTGCTGAAACCTCGAGTCATCAGCATATTACCCCAAATATCTTTCACTTTCTTGGTTGACCGGTCGATAGACATATCAAGAATCACCGAGTGATTGGGCTTGCCTCCGGTTGTAAAACCTCTGGCGCTGTTCAGACAGAAAACCATTTCAATAGTCACCGGACCGGAAGCCGGCAACAAACCTTTGCCGTCTTTATCAGGTTCATTCTGATAGCTGTCACAATAGAACACATGCTGTACTTTCAACTGTAAAACATCCCGATCCTTATCTTTGGTGTAGTAGGAACGATAATAGTTATCCGGAACTTTTTTGACCTGATAAGGATTCAAAAGCACGGGTCCTTTTTCACCTTTTTCAGCATTGGGAACATATTTCGGGCCGTATTTCATATCACCGTCAACGGTGATTTTTCCATCGATTTTATCACGCTTTACCGACTTGGCGCCGGTCAGTCTGCCGTCGAAATTGTATTTTGCAATGACTTCCGCGCTCAAGCTGCAGCCAACAACCGCCAAAGCTCCTGTCATTAACATTGTGCTTTTTTTCATACTTACTCTCCTTTATCCAGAAATTTTTGGTTTTTAACAGTTTCAAGCTGTTTATTCGAAACCGGAATTCGATTGCGGCCCTTAACAATAACGTAATCGCCATCCCGGGTGAATGCAACTGATTTTCCGTTTAAACTGACTTTTTTGACCTCCGGCCCCCAGGCTTTAACTTCGATCGGATAAGACAGTTTAAGTCTGGCGCGAACCGGATCGACATAAACATCTATATCCAGGCGCTCTCCGGAGCATGACCCAGAACTGACCAGACCAAAGTGTCCGCCATACTGTTTACCGTTTTTTACGGAAAAGATTTCCTTGCCCGCAAATTTGAAATTATCGTTCTTAACCGTCAGGTATTTCAACTTAACAGGCAGTTTTTTCCGCGGGTCGATCCCGTTCGGCAATCTGACCAGAGCCAGTGAGTCGCCTTTAGCCGGATTGAATTCCGGAGCCTTGATATAGTCGGTACACTGAGGCCAGGTCAACTGGAAATCACAGCCGTATTTATTAAACCGTTTCAATTTAAGCGGCGGCATCTTCGCGGTACGGGGATAAACCATTACCAGGAATTCACCCCAAAGCGCTCCGGCAAATTTGCCGAGGAGACGTTTGTGCCAGCGCCCCTGAAAGCGCCCGTAATCAATGAGTTTATCATTAGATATTTCAACTTCGTCATCCGGGCCTGGATTCAGGAATACCACATCCAGCGCGCAATCTTTCGCTTCTTCATCCTTCAGCGTAACCGTACTGCGGTCCACCTGATTTTTAAATTCGGCGTTTTTACCTACTTGAAGTATCCAGGTATAATCATGGCGTTTCCGGTCTTTCTGAAGGTAATCGTCCACCAGAACATACGGCGGCACCTGCAATTCCTTATCCTCCGGCATAATCACCAGGGAACGCTCCGCGAACGCCACCGGGAACTGGGTCGGAGTCAGGACATTCATATAGTATTTATTGTTCCAATGATCTTTGGAGTCAGTACTGAACGCGATTGCAAACGGCGAAATCAGGCACTGGTCAACCCGGCCGCCGGCATTTTTACCGTCAGGCTCCTCTTCATCGACAACCAGCAGATTATGAGCGCTGGCCTTGCCGACCCCGTATTCGCTGTCGATTACCCACGGCACCCCGAAAGCCCAGACAATGAACGACCCGATATCGGCATGAGCATGGCCGCCGCGCCAGCGTGCCTGGGAAACAACCGAGAATGCCTGCGGGGTAAAATCACTTTTATACGCCAACAGGTTCGACGCATGGAAAAACATTGCCTGCGGACAATCGACCTTTGCCGGTTTAACCGGTTTCCGGTAATAAAATATCCCGGAAATCGTATCGTCACGACCGCCACAACGGGCGACCGCCTCATTCATCAGCGGATTATTCGGCAGCAAATCCAGAAGCAATCGCATTACGTAGGGAGACGGCGGTTGAAGGTTAGAGTCGCCGAGAGCATTCCAGCGCATCGGCTGCAGCGGGGATGACGCCAGCATAATCCAGTAAGGGAGTTTCGGCAGATTGGTTCCCTTGACCAGATCAAAGCCCATGCGCTGTAGAATATAACAGGTCATCGCACCGTTGATGATAAACCCGTAATCGAGATATGCACCGTGTTCTGTCGGCATGCCGCTGTCGTCGATCCAGTTTGAAAAAAGCTGACGGAGTTCTTTTGCGGCCCTTTCCGGCGTTTTGGGATCATATTCCGGCTCCCCCTTGAGCGCCAGCGCGGAGCGGACGCCGCGCATAAAGACAATCGGTCCCCAGTTACTACAGCGGGCCCAGTATGGCGGTTTGATATTTTTATAGTATTTCGCCTGTTTAACGACAAGGTCTTTAATATACTTTTTCTCTGCTGGAGGCAGGAAATCATAGCCCATATCAAAAATCAGCGAAACAGTATATTTCATTTTGACAATATCTGTCTTTGAATTCCGGGCCAGCTTGACCAGTTCTATAAATTTATCCCGGTAACGCTCATCGCCGGACAGGTAGTAAGCAATACCAAGGGAAGTAATCATATCACATCGAACATCGATCTCATGGCTGGAGCGCAGTTTATTAGCCTTCAACAATCCGTCACAGTGTTTCAACAGAGCCTTATATGTCTGACCGGGAACCCCTGATTTGACTTTCTGTTTGAGAGCTGGAATATCCTGCTTTGAAAAGAGCAGGAACGGCCGTTCCACCGCGTAGATTGATACTGAGCAAAAAAGGATTAATATTACATACTTCATTTTACTTTAACCACCTTCAGATTATTGATATTCCATATACTGTTTGCGTTTGAGACGATAATAGTTTCACCTTTCCGGGCAACCGAATAAACCGGCTTCGCATCCGGCTTGAGAGGTTCGAGCAAAGTCACGCAGTTAAATGCTTTTGTCCTGTTACGGAAAATCAGCGTGGCGCAATCATAGCGGCGTTTATAGCCATGACCGGTATTGGCTGAATAAAGCGTTGTTCCTTCTACCGGCAACCGGGTCAACAATAAACCGCTGCCGGCTTTTTCGCCTTTAAGTTTACGCTGGCGGAACTCGACCGTTACCGCCTGCATCGGCAGAGCCACTTTTTTCAAGTTTTTCAAGTAAGTATACATGCCTTTTTCAGCCAGCGGCGGAGACTCTTTCATAACGGGAGCGGCAACAATTGCCCCCATATTATGATAAGTCCAGTCATAGATATGCGGTTTATCCGACTCAGCCCGGTCGAGCAGCAGTACCGCCTCAGGAAACATAATCGCGGTTCGCGTCAGCGTGACGCCATTATAGAGCTGGGAACTGGCAATAGAAGCAATTTTCACTTCTCCCTGCGGCTGCCATTTTAATAATTTGCCCGCGCCCGCATTCTGATTTTCCATATCCACGACAATCGTATTATGCGCCAGCGACTTAACGTCGAACTCGTCATGATACTGATCGTACGGACCGGAGCCGTCATCAATAGATTGCAAAGCACCGCCACCATACAATTCAAATCCCAACCGGTCGTAATGACCGTGTCCGATATGTGAACCGTAAACCATGGCAAACCACAGGTCATTCGGCTCATTGTTCAGGAAAAGAAATCCCAGGTCGGGAAACAGGACGCTTTCGCGCTTAATTTTTACTTTGCTTTTACTGCCCGGCACCACACTGTCATCAGCAGTCATCAGCAGCAGGAGACTGTTTAAACCGCGGGGCGGCCGGGGCCGGTAACGTTCGATTATCTTTTTCAGTTCCGGATTTTTAGTCTGGTAGTACGGCAGCAGGGCATGAGTTCCCCAGCCTGAAACATCGCAACCGGGACCGTCTCCGAAATTTGGCTGTTTACCGCCGGGACTTGCCATTTGAACCGGGCGATAATAAAACTTGAGAAGTTTTTCAGTATACGGGTCGCAGCCGACTTTTTTCAGAAGGTAAAGACAAGGCGGCAGCAAACCGGCAACATAACTATTGTAGTTTGGTGACTCGCCCCAGGTTCCGTCGGCATTAATGTTATGTTCGATATTGCTGATGATCCCGCGCGCCTGACGAGAACCGTAGTAAATCATAACCGGATCTTCCAGCGCGAAACCGGCACACAACTGGGCCATCGAATGCGGCAGTTGAATATTATTCAACCCAACCTCATTTTCCGTGGTCTTTTGAACCGCAGGGCGCAATACGCGTTCCTTGAACGCCGTACATTCATCGTCAGACATAAATCCGCTACCCAGCATGAGGTCATAGGCCATGGCGGAAAACTGGAGCCAGCGGTTTTCCATAAAGTGCCAGCCGCAAATCCGGCGTGAAGACGGCGATTCCGGCCCCAACGGGAAATAAGGATCATTCGGAAACTCCATATCATAAGTAAGATACTTCTTCGTATATCCGCGCATGATATCGGCGGCACGTTTGCCGTATTTTTCTATTCCGGTCACCCGATAGGCCAACGCGCAGTTGAGCAGGTCGTTGCAAAGTTTCATATGGGTTCCATACCACCCCCCTGCCCCGGAAAAGCCGCTGTCATACAATTTACCATGATAAACCCGGCCGCATTTGCCACAAACATACTCGGTCAGTTGCAACCCGGGACGTTTGATCGGGCGCAGTTTTGTTTTATCCACGCTGCATTGAGTCGGTCCGGCGCCATTGTAATCAGGAATCGATAAAGGTTGTTTAACCGCCATATCCGCGCTTTTCAGAACGTTTTTCCAGATATTTTCCAGTTGTTTGTTCCCTTTGATCCGGGACGGAACGCTTTGAAGCTGTTCGAGTGAACCAAGCAGTGACGGGTGGGTAAAAGATTCCGGCGGCACCGCCGCAATCAACCGGGTCGGGAACATCGTGCCTTTTCGACCAATGTTCACCGTCAATTCCTCGCCGTAATAAACCGGCAGTTTCATCCCAGCCGGAATGGTTATGGAAGTATTGATATAGCCGGTGGTTCCAGGTTTAACATAGATCCGGCGGGGAACAGCCCCGAGCTTGAATTTTTTCAGACAGCCTTTTACCGGGACAATTTCAACGTTAATGGTTTTATCTGAAATATTCTTAACCGGGATCGAATACTGCCAACGCACCGCGCCGGATTTCTCCCGGAACCATTGCCCAAACGTAATCGGACTGATTGCCATGTTATTTTTCATAACCCGCAGATTGTCTATCAGCAAAACTGCCGGTTCAGTTCCGGGCCTGACCTGGAATTTGAATTTCAAAACAGCGGCTTTGGGATCGAAATCACTTAAATGGATCGATAGATTTTCCGGCCCGCGCAGCGGCAGAATTTTTGTCGCCCAGCGTCCGCGCGGATCGGCCTGGTCAATCGGATAGTAATGTCCCAGCCTTCCGGCATTCAGCGGATACTGCTTAATAATAAAATCAAGATAATCAACCGGCCCGGAAAGTTTGTAGTCAAACGCGATCAAATCATATTCGGATAAATCGACCCCGGTTTTCTTCAGGTCGAATTTCAGATCGACATCGGAAGGTTTTTCAACTTTGATTCCGACCGCGTTCTTTCCCCCGGCTGCATCGGATGTTTTAAAAATCCTGGCGGAGTCACAAGTCCAGTTTATACCTTTTTCGCAATCATCAAGCAGTAAACGGTCCCCGGCCGCAAGAGTCAGACACATGCCCGACACTACGGGTAATAGAAGTGATTTCATAATTTTGTTTTCTTATTTCCAGTCAGTATTAAATGGTGCTTTTGAACGGTCTGTTTTCCATTGAGCCAGCAGCAGTTCCCCGCTGACATAATAAGTAACATGTCCATCCGCGGACATCATATTCATTCCGTCACCGGGATTAGGATGGCGTCCCCACGCATCCGGCCAGCTACCAACGGTTTTAGCTACATTTGCTCCTCGACCGCTGCCGACTTCGGCCATAGTCATGGTTTGGGAATGCTCTTTGATCTGGCTCATTTTGGCCGGAGGATAGTTTGAGCCATAGCCACCTCCAATTCCCCGGTTGGTTTCTGATTGGGTGTAAAAAGTGTAACCATAGCCACCGCCGTATTTCAGCATATTGTCCAACTCACCGGCAGAACCGGCAATATAAGCTTCCGCGGTTCTCCTCAGTTCGGGACAGAACCAGATCGAGTTCCAGTTGACAATTCTCTTACCACCCTCCATTTTATGCAGCCAGGGCAGATAGTTGCCATCAGACAAAGTCCAGCGCCAGTCCCGCCAGGAGTTGAAACTGGTCGGTCCCGTCGGTAGCCAGGCAAAAGGAAAGTAATCCTCCTGGTCGTTCTGATAAAGAGCAAATCCAGTACCAAGCTGTTTCATATTGCTGGCGCATTTTATCGTCCGGGCCTTATTTCTGGCCTGATTCAAAGCCGGCAGAAGCATGGAAGCGAGGATTGCGATAATCGCGATCACAACAAGCAACTCAATCAATGTAAAATTTTTGTGTTTCATATACGGCATCTCCTTATTTGTTTATGTTCTCAAAGTAATTTTTTTTTAAATCTCTGCAAGAACCCTTTCAATTTAGTAATATTAAGCATTATTTACTTATGGCCATTATTATTATTTTAATATTTATTTTCTCAAAAAACCTTGACAATATGTGCAAATATCAGCACTATATTGTCATGAATTATTTTATTTTAAATCAGTATTGAACGGAGATTCCTGCTGAGTGGTACCATTGCTCCACTGAGCCAGCAGGAGGGTCCCATCCGGATAGTATTCAACGTGTCCATCAGCCGACAGCAGATTGGTTCCGGTTCCAAGTTGATCATGACAGCCGAAATAAGCGGGAAAAGAAGGCACGACCTGAACCCGGTTGGAACCATAATTGCCATCAGCATCGATCAGCAACATAACCTCGGATGCAGAACGGATTTCAGCATTTTTCACCGGAGGAAAATTACTGCCGTATCCACCACCAAGACCGCGTTTAGTCGACTGCTGATAGCATGGATAACCATAACCGCCGCCATATTTCAACATATTGTCAAGTACACCAGCAGAACCGGCAATATAAGCCAGTGCAGTTTTTTGCAGTTCAGGGCAAAACCAGATCGAGTTCCAATTGACAACCCGTTTTCCGCCTGCCATTTTATGCAGCCACGGTAAATACTGGCAGTCTGACAATGTCCAGCGCCAATCCCGCCACGAATTATAGGTTGTGGGTCCGGTAGGCAGCCATACCGGAACAAAATAACCATCGGAGTCATCCTGATAGAACGCAAAACCAGTGCCTATCTGCTTCAGGTTACTTGCGCATTTAATAGCCCGGGCCTTACTGCGGGCTTTGTTCAACGCCGGCAACAGCATTGAAGCAAGAATTGCGATTATCGCTATCACGACCAGCAATTCAATTAAGGTAAAGAACTCCTTACGTTTCATCTGGCACTCCTTTTTTGTTATTTCAAATCAGTATTGAAAGGCGGTTCCTTTTGAGCAGCAACATTGCTCCATAGAGTCAGCAGCAAAGCTCCGCTGGTATAGAAAGATACATGACCGTCCGTCGACATCAGGTTGGTCCCGGTGCCCAATTCATCGTGCCGGCCAAAATAATCCGGGTAAGTCGGTACTAACTGAGCACGATTCGCACCATACCCGCTACCGGCATCAATCAGCAGCATGGTTCCTGACGCGTGTTTGATCCTGGTACTTTTGGCTGGAGGCGAATTTGTTCCGGCCCAACCACCGATCGGATAGCGATCCGAGTTTTTATAGCCGGCGGCAGGATAAGCATAACCCATTCCATACTTCAGCATGTTATCCCGAGCCCCTGCCTCGGCCTTGATCAGGGCTTTAGCCCCGGCTACGACTTCAGGACAAAACCAAACCCGGTTCCAATGCACAATTTTCCCTCCGGTAATATTGGTATATGACGGCGGCAGATAACCGCAGTTGGTACTCAACGTATATGACCACGGTTTCCACGAGTTGTAAGTCGTTGCACCGGTCGGTTCCCAAACCCACGGGAAAAAATCATCATAATCACTATTGTAAAAAGCAAAGGCGGTACCTATCTGCTTCATATTGTTCGTACAGGTAATAGTCCGGGCTTTGCTCCGGGCTTTGTTAAGAGCCGGCAGTAACATCGAAGCCAAAATAGCAATAATGGCGATTACAACCAACAACTCAATAAGGGTGAAGTACTTGCGAAACATTTAATGTCTCCTTGATTTTAACTGTATATTATTTTTACTAAAAGTCTTATACACTAGTCATATACACCCAAATCTATTATACAATAAAATGCTGAAAAAGTCAATAGATTGAGCGAAAAAACTGCTAGATTAATAGACTTTCACCTGCAATTTTTTTCGATATGTGACAACGTACTTTTTCCCGGCAACATCGGCCTGGAATCCATCTTTAACCAGTTTTGCCTCAACCACACTTTTTCCTTCAGGCGAAACTGAAACCAGGGCATAAAATTTCTGCCCTTTCCTGAATAAGACCTCCTTACAAGTTTTGAGCGTTTTGTCCTGAGGATTCTTTTCCACTTCATTCTCCGGAGAACGGTTACTTTGACTTAAAACCAGTTGAAAACACGTATAGTCATTCGGGTTCAAGGCGCTAAGGCGAGCACGTTCCACTACCCTCACCGGCAAGTCGCTCTGCCAGATTTTCAGTTCAAAATTCCCGGCACGATAATTGTTTGTATCCGTCACCAACAACTTTGCTCCTTTATGCAGTTTGAATTTAAATGCCTGCATATACTCCAGCGCCTTGAAATCCGCAGTAAACTCGGATTGAATAAGACCGACACTGGCGCGGTCAGTCATCAACCATATCTCGGTATTTTCGCACGGCGCATATTTCTTGTCTTTACGCCAGGTCGTGGCCTGAGTCATCAGACGGTAGGTCCCGGCCGCCGCGCCATAATTCGCTCCAACCACCAATTCAGGCTGCAGTCCAGCCGGACCAAGCGAGCAATAGTCTGATTCATACCGCTCCTTGATCGCCATTTTCCGGACTCTGATATAAGGCCGGGCCATGATCAAGGCATCGAACCACGGACGCCGTTGCCCCTTGCCCGTAACAATTGCGGAATAACGGGTTGGAATATAAGACAAACCTGTAAAAGTGCTGCTCCAGTTACCGTAGCGCAGCCGCATTCCCCTGATATCCGGGTCTTTCACAACGTAATTATTTCGTACCGGCTTGCTTTTAACCTCCGCCATCAGGTGATAAGCCAGGCTTCCAAGAACCAGGTCGAAACGATCTTTTGAAACGTTGCCTTCGGCCATTTTCCTGGCGATGGTCGCAGTCTCTCCATCCCTGGCGACAGCGGCAACCATCGCAATCTGCCCCGGCCAGAAGGTGCGCCATGACACCTTCCACCAGACTTCGCAACCGGCATTGATGAAGTATGGAGGTTCCATGTTCAGCGGATTATAATTTGCCGACTTCACCAGCATTTTTCGGGCGAGAGAATCCTTCGTGAACCACCAGAACACAAACACACTCTGGACATCCTTGCAGCGATAATACATACTCTCATATTCACAGTGATCCTTAACCCCGTCGCACTGATAGCGATACGGAAACATCCCGTTCGGTTTCTGGATATAATCCAAGGCCTGCATCGTCTTGACCGCTGAATCCATGAAGCCTTTATTTCCAGTGAAAATATAACCATAAATCATATTTGTTACGTCATGCGTGGCCATGTTGGCATATTCGATAATTTTTTGCTTATCTTTGCTTACTCCGTCCTGACGCCAGACCTGCTTGTAGATGCCGGTAATAAACTCGTCCACGTCGTTCACCAGTTCTTTACCTATTTTCTGTTCGATTTCCGGACGCAGCTTAATCTCGTTAACCGTCATCGCCACAATCGAAGGCCGGAAAGGAATCCGTTTGAAAGCCAGAACCGGACCTTTGAGATTAAGTTTATGCATCTTCGGATCATTGATGATTTTTTTCCGGAAGTTTTCCAGCCACCGCCGCAGCATATCAAGCGTCTTTTCATCCCCTTTGAATTTGCTGTCCGGACAGACATATCCCCAGATCGCCCAGGATGGAAAAAGCGGATAATCCAGCCAGTCTTTGCGACAGGCAGTTTTTTTCAGTTGCCCTTTGTGAGCCATCGACAAAAAGTAATTGATGCTGTCGGCACATGAATTCAGAGCTTCCGCCGGAGTTTTCCGGTCATAGATCAGCGAACGCCGAACAATTTTCTGACCGTAACCGGACAGAACCGCAATCAGACACAGAACCGTCAAAGTTTTCTTCATAATTCAACCCGCAAATTCACATTTGGTTATTTTTATGGTCACCGGATTATGCCAGGCCCGGTTGCCGTACGGACGATGACAACGCATTGCTTTGATATGCAAGCCGTTTTCATCCTGATGCCATTTTGTTTTCACATCAACATCGTACTGATGTTCGATGACCAGATCATTCTGTCCAAGCAGTATAACCTTGCTGTCGGCAGATGCTTTAACCGACTTCAAAGTGACATCGCGCCACTTGCCGTGTTCCCATGGACCGCTGGTATCGATCGCGTAAACCGTATCCGCTGTTTTGGCTTTGGTGAACCAGATATCGCCCTCCCGGATAACCGGCCACGGCCTGACCTCATAAATCGCGGGATTATTGTAAAACAACCACAGTCCCAGTTCCCTTAGCAACGACTCCTGATCATGGGGAATGCAGCCGTAAGGGTCCGGTGTAACGTTAAGCAGCAGATTACCCCCTTTAGCCCGGGTTTCGATCAACAGCCGGATAAGCTCATTACCGGTTTTGTTATGCACGTTCGTCGCCTTGTAGTTCCATTGGGTCCCGATTGTGTGACATGATTCCCAGGGACCGGGAATCGCCTGGTCCGGTAATACCTGCTCTGGAGTCTCCATTGCTCCACGCGTAATGACAACATCCTTCTGCATCGACCAGGCCAACTCGTTCAATCCAGCAGGAGGGCCGTCAAAAAACAAGGTATCTATTTTTCCGTAGCCTGACAACAATTCACGCAACTGCCGCTTATTGTATTCCATCAGGCCGGGATTGCATTCAGGTCGAACGTCGTCACAGAGAAACTGGATCGTTTTGTTATTTTCATAAAGCCACAGAAAATCCAGTGGCGAAAAATACATTCCCGGCGCCACCCCGTGCCTCCGGAACGAATCCATGAACATTGCGGTAACATCTTTTCCATAAGGAGTATTCATAATATTGTACGGCGTCACCGCGGTATCGTACATACAGAATCCGGCATGATGTTTGGTGGTAAACACCGCGTATTTCATACCGACGGTCCGGGCCAGCCTTGCATAATCATCCGGATTGAACCGGCTTGGATTGAACGTGGCCGGCAAATCCTGCATATACTGCCGCAATATCCGCTCCGAAGCGGCAACCATCCCATGGCTGATCACGCTGCCGATATGCGAATCGATGCTCCAGTGAATAAACATTCCCAGAGCCTGGTCCATAAACCACTCTTCCCGGTCATGCTGATTTCCCGACACCGTTTCAATTGTCGCCCGTTCATCAATTGTCACATCCACATGACAGTTTCTTTTTTGCACGTCAGTCATTGTCTTTCTCGTTATTATTCATCTTTTTAATCTGTTGAAGTTCATTTCCGCCGGGCAAATTCCAGGTCGCCCGGATTGGTTATATACGGAACAAACCGGTTCCCGCCGGTCCCGCCGTGGTTTTTGACCAACAGGACGTTCCAACCTTTTTTAAGTTCTATCGGAGCTTCCAGTATGCCGTCTGCATTAAATTCGGAAGCATCATTTTCTTTCAACGATTTAGTCCGCTCGCTGACCACTTTTTTACCATTGACCCAGGCATTGGCCCACCAGTCGCTGGCAATCCCCAATACCGCGTGCCGGTTGTCCGGACTTTTGATAAAGGTCACGGCATACCCAATCCTGCCGGTATATTTCCGGTTATTATGGTTCTTTTCCTGCTTGATCCCGATTTGTCTAAAGGTAACCCCTTTATCCAGATCAAAACGTACCACCGGCTCCGGTTTGCAGTCATGCCACTTGACTTTTTTGCCGGAATCACCAACATACTCAGCATTGAGATCAATCTCTTTTTCCGGCGGATAGATCGCCTGCATTGCCTGTTTGACCAACGCTTCGCCGCCGTCGGCACGTCCCCAGTCACTGTGGAACGGCCCGATGATCTTCCAGTATTCAGGAACAATTCTTTCAAACTGAGGATTCATGATAATCTTCCCCAGCCAGACCGGTCCATTATTAGGAGTAACGTTCAGTTTTGATTTAGCTCCTTTAAGTTTCAGACCGGCAAAGTTAAGACTCAAACGCCTCCCGACCTGCTCCGGCCGGATATTGACTGTTTTGACCATATCATTATACTTGAAAATGATTTTTCCGGGTTTTGCGGCATAATAATTCAGCGTCACGTTGCATTCAGCCGGAACCGGATTTTCCATAACCAGGGTCGTCGATTTTGATATTTGCGCAACCGGGGCCTTACTGCCTGGAGCCGGTGTTAATTTGATTCCTGAAGCCATAGTCGCAATATTTTTCGCGCCCATCGCATACTTGTAAACAAAACACTCGGTCCCGTTTTCCAGTGTCGGATAAAGCTTGCCGTCAACGCCTTTAACAAACCAGCGGCTGACGCCGTTGACCTTCACGTCAATCGCATCGGATGCGCCGCCTACCGCCAATGGAAGCGGACCGTCGCCGGTCACTTCGACCAATCTGCCGTCTTTGGATTTTTTCATGGTCCATTTATTCGGCAGCACTGGCACTTTGTAATTTGTCAACTTGCCGGTTTTCAGGTTTAAATACTGCAATTCCGCCCCTGAAGTACCGCGGACAACAACCTTATTGCCGTCAAAGATGACCGAGCCGGAGCCTTGCTTAAACTTGACAAGGGTTTTATCTTTGTATGCCGCCATAGAACCGTTCATCAGCGCGTAAGCCTTGATCCTGCCATCGAACAGCTCAGAAACTACTGCGGTAACCGCATCAGTCTTAAGCGCTCCGGAAGTCGGCGATTTGCTGATCGCCCCGGCAACAATATCATTACCGAAAGACGAATGCAGGACAACACTCTGCCCGGCGGCGTCAATCGGCATCTTCAAACTGCGTTTACGAGTGGAACTGACCGCCGCCATCACGCCTAAATATTTCACGGCCTTGTCATTGACAACCGCTTCCAGTACCGGCTGTCCGGTGACTCTGGATGTGACAACTTTCAGTTCCGGGACTTTATCCCCCAGGAAAACGCCCCGCAATTCGGATCTCGGGTCATCCAGCACCTTCCATGGTCTTTTACCGTGAATCGCGGTATCAGATTTAAGGACAATGAAATCTTTGGAATTTTCCGGCAAATCAAACCCTGGCTTCCAGTCATACTGACGAGAAAATACCGCCGCCGCCACCTGGGCGCCGGTCTTGGAGATCAGGTCGACCGTAAGTTTACCTTTTGGCAAATCCAAAACGGGGGAAGATTTCCGGCCTTTCGGCAGAATCGGCACCCAGTGCCAGCCCTGACGATGCAGACCTAATTGAAAATAAGTCGTATTGTAAGGGACTGCTTTACCATTCAACTTCAGCGTTGTATTACTCCACCAGCGGGAATAAGGCACGCCGCGCACCAGTACCCAGCCGTGAAAATTACCGGCTTTGGGATTATCGCCGGCAAGCTTGCTTTCAAGTCCCGGCCCCAATGATTCCAGAAACTTGCCGCCGAAACGTTCTTCAATCTTAAAACGCCGCCCGTCAACCGTGATTTTGTTATTGACCTCGGAATGCAGCAGCCATTTATACTCCCTTACCTTGTCATCTTTCTGAAAGTCATCGGCAATGACCAGGAACGGTCCGGTTACTCCCCGGACAAACATCGAACGGCGGTCCGCTTTCTGAACCGGGTTGTACTGCATCCAGTACCATGGACCGTCCAGGCGTCCGGTCAGGAAACGTTCATAACCAAGTTTCAGGTCGGCATCGATTATATCGGCATAACCGGAAAAATCGGCACTGCGGATAAACGATTCAGTGGAAGATTCAACCTGAGCCTGCCCCTTGCCGTCGATCATAATTATATTGTGTTCTTCGGATGCGTAATTCAATACTCCGGAGTCTGCCGCGAAATTCACCCCGTCGTCCGCATAACAGAAAGTTCCCTGATCAGCATGGCTATGCCCTGCCCCGAGCGGAGTAACACAAAATACATAATGCGCGTCACGCGGCCCCCAGCCGCTGCGGCAGATAACTTTTCCATTGGTGGAAAAATGATGTGAAAGCGGTAAATCAGCCGGCGGATTCGGTGATTTTTCCGGGATACCGTTAATAAACGCAATCGTCGGCTCGGTCCGGTCAACGCCGGGATCATGTCCCGCCGCATTGTAATAAATCCAGTTGGCGATTCCGCCGAATTCCGAGGCCAGATAAGTTGTAAAGGTTCCGGAATCGAAATTACCGGTGCCTTTATTCATCGCCTGCCCTTCTCCGCCCCAGGGCAGCATTTCATAAGCAAACCAATACGGAACTTTTCCTACATTGGTCGTGTTGATCAAATCTATCCCGCGCAGCTTGAGCGCAACCAGCATATACGGGGTCCGGTCGGTGCCGTACCCGGTCGGATAGGTCAAACCTTCATACATTGCACCGTCCAGCGCGATCCCGTTGTTGAGGAAATTGCGCATATGTTTTACGCTTTGCTCCATAATCGCGTCAGGTACCTCTACTTCCCCTTCCACCGCCATTGCCGTCAAGGCAATTCCGGAAGAGAATATTGGCGTCCAGTTGATCGAGTTGCGCAAAGTAGCCGAAGGACCGGACATCCACCAGACCTTGTCAAACAGTTTAACCAGATCTTTATTAATGGAACGTTGAAAAATCTTGCGGGCGTCCTGCCTTTCAGCCGGAGTAAGCAGATCATAAATCCAGTCGTAGACCATCGAAAACTCCGGTTCGCCCCAGTTTCCAGTCGAATTCGCCCCCTTTTTCGCCAGACAGTCAAGCCATAGCACAAAGACCTTTTTAGCAAGTTCACCATACTGCTTGTCTCCGGTCAAAATATAAAGCAAAGCAGCCATGCGAGTCTGTTTTTGCAATTTTGAAAACTTGTTAACCACATCAAGTCTTAACCGGTTTTGCGACTTTGCATCTTTTTTCGCAAGAATCCGCTTCAGCACAGCGGCTTCCTTTTTCAATTTGTCAACCATATCCTTGCCCAGCGTTGTCTTTGTTCGAGCCCGGATTTTCGGCAAATCCGCCTTGGTGAACATCAAACGCGGATGTTCTCCTGTCGGAACAGGATACTTGTAATTGACCCCGGCGAACACTGCAAAGCTTACGCCTGACAACAACACTGCCAGTAACTTTTTCATTTACATTCCTTGATTTTTATTTTTATTATTTGGAACTTAAAACTTACCATTTTCAATATTAACACCTATAAATTCTATTATTGCATATAAAATTTTTATCATTTGTGTCCGGCTATCCGCCCGGAATAACGATGCGTTATTTTATATTATTCGGATAACCGTTTGGCTGAATCAATACCGTACCGCTTTCAAGCTGCGGATAGATGTTTCCACTCCAATCACGGGTAAAATAGCGACTGACACCGTTTACAACGCAGTCAGTTGCCAGCGGCGCTTTGATACGCAGCGGTAACTTGCCCTTCCCGGTTACGATTACCTTTTTTCCTTTATCAGTGATCTTTATGTTCCAGTTACCGTTCTTCGATAAACGCGGAATTATGAATTTAACCATCTTCGCCGTTTTGACCCCGGTCGCGGCTCCATTGCATTTAACCGTATTTGCGCCAAGGCCAAGACACTCAACCCTGGTCATTTCCGGCCCTTTAACGACAATTTGTTTGCCGTCATTGATCAATTGAACCGGAGCTGAAGACTTTACCAGCATTTGACCTTTGAAACGAATGTCTTTGCCATGCGTCGCACTGTAACCGGAGATTTTTCCGTCACGAAGCGAAACACTGCAGATAATCGCATCATTGGCCAATAAACCCTGAGCCGTCTTTCCTGCAACATAGTCTGTTCCGTTCTTGCCTTTTATAACAACTGATTTATTATCGCTGGAAGTAAAATCCATGCTGATCTTATCCTTAGCCGCATGCGGCAGCATCACCGCCAGAAAATCAGCTTGAGACGCACGATACCTGACACTTACCACCCGGCATTTGGCTTTTTTATCCTCCCTTATTTTAATTTCCGGCTTTTTCCCAAGAAATTTCACATCCATCATTCCCTTGCTCAAGACCGTCTGATCCCAATTACTGCTGACCGGATCAGCCATCGGCATAACAATAAAATCTTTGCCGGACGGCAACTCGTCTCCCGGTTTCCAGCCCTGTTTTTGCGTGAATACCGCAAGTGCCACCATTCCACCGCTGTTAGATCTTATTTCAAGTTTGATACTGCCGTTCTTTACCGGAATTTCATTTTTCCGGTTCGGACGAATCGGCAGCCAGCGCCAGCCGCCGCGATGGTTTCCTCGTCCAAAATATGCCTCATTATACGGCACCCGGACGTTATTGACCAGCAAATCATTTGAAGCCCATGCTTTGGGACATGGCGCGCCGCGAATCAGCAGCCAGCCGCAATATACGCCGTCAGGCACATTGTCCTTCCGGTAAACCGCGACTTTTCCTTGCTCCAAAGTCGTAATCACTTTGCCGCCGAATCTCTCACTCACCGTAAATCCCTGCCCGGTTTTCTTCAGGATATTGTTCTGCACCGTCCGCGCCAACCAGTCATAGTTTCGGATATTACCGTCCTTTTTAATATGATCCGCAACCACAATAAACGTCGCGGCGGCCCCCCTGATAAAATTAAAATAACGGTCGGCATATTCCACCTTGTTGTATTCTTTCCACACCCACGGCCCCTTGAAGGTATATTTACCGCTTTCATCAAACAGATATTTGTCATAAGCCGGCTTCAGATCAATATCGATTATGTCGGCATAAGGCGACATTTCAACGGAACGGATAAATGATTCATTCCCGCCCTCGCCGTATTGATTGATGGCTTTCCCGTCAATATGCACCAGATTATGATATTTCGAGCCATACTGACTCAGGCCGGAATCGGAAATCAGGTACGCGCCGTAACCGGCAATACAGAAAGAACCATGATCCGCGTGCGAATGCCCGGCCCGGATCGGATTGGTATTTACCGCAAGCATAACATCCTCCGGTCCCCAACCGCTGCGACAAAAAACTATACCCTTGACTGAAAACCACTTGCACAACGGCAGCTTATCCAGTTTCATTGCGGTTATCTTGCCCGGCAGACCGTTAATCAGTCCAACCGTTGAATTTGGCGGCAGTAATCCGTTCCCGGTTGCCTGATTGTAAACGTATTTACCCGGCGCCCCGAGTTCCCGACCGACAAACACCGGAAACGGGTCAGGACCGTAAAAGCCATGGGATTTATTGAAATCAAACGACTCATATCCCCACGGCAGGGTCTCATAAGCAATCCAGGTCGGCAGTTTTTGCAGATTGCTGTTTTTGTAAAAATTACAGCCCCGATTGCGCAGTGCGATCAGATAAAGCGGCAGATGATGAGTGCCGAAACCGGTCATCGCATAGTTCATCCCCTCAAACATTGCCCCGTTCGGTGAAATTGAATTATTCAGATAAGCACGACAGATTTTCAAACAACGGTCATTAAGTTCAGGATTATAACCTTTTTTTCCTTCCAATACCATATTGGACAGAGCCAGGTTACTCATGCACAAAGCCGTCCAGTTACTCCCGATAGACTGACGCCCGGTCGGCTTAATATTTTCCATATACCAGGCATCTTTGATCAGATCAATTGCGCGTTTCCCGACCATTAATGCAAAAAGATTCTCGGCTTTTCTTCGCTCGTCTGGCGTCAGTAGATCATATATCCAATCATAGGTCAGAGCCCATTCCGCGCTGCCCCAGGAATTGCGTTTTTTGTAGTCCTCCGGCTTCCAGCTTTTCAACCATATCCGAAACATTTCCGCGGCAATTTTGCCATCCTGCTGATTGCCGGTGATCTGATAATATAAAGCCGCGCAACGTGCCCGGTTACCCCATCCGTCCCATTGACCGCTGATTCCTTGGGTCCATTTTTGCAACTGCTTTGCATCTTTGGACATGATCGCTTTAGCAATTTCTCCCCTGCCGCCATGTCCTTTGTGCTTGAGCCAATGCACCATTTCTTTGCCTTCCGGAGTTGCCGCTGCTTTACGCAGCTTCGGCAGATCTTTTTTTGTGAAAAGAATTCGTGGATGCTCCCCGGCCGGAGCCGGAAACTGGTCATTATTCGCTGCGGAAAGTACCCCGTATATCCCCACAACTACACCAAAGACAAATCTTTTCAACATAGGTCAAGCTCCAAAATTAATGAATTCAAGCGGAATATTTACGTTATGACATTTCCATTCTTTGGCAGTCAGCAAATCAATTGATTTTGCAACAATTTTACTGATCGGTTGTACAATCGCATAGTATCCAGCGGCCTTTTCCAGACTCGACGGGTCAAAAACCAGGAATTTCGTCTTTGCTCCAGCCTCCTGGTTAGCTTTTATCAGAGCCAACTGAATCAGCGGAGCCCAGTGATGCCAGTCAACAATAATCACTTCCGGCAACTCTTTTCTGGCGATCATATTTCTGAATTTATTTTCCAGCCATTTTAAATCAGCGTGATAATTAATTATTTTTCGATACTCCTGACCGGATTCTGCAATTATTTTTTTGTAACCCTTCAAACGTTGACAAGGAAAGGTATTTTCTGTAAATTTGAAAAAGGCTACTTTCTTGTACCCCATATCCAGCATATTTTGCAAAGCCATTTCTCCACCTAAACTATTGTCTCCGGTCACCAGCATGGACTTCAAACCGCTTGGTTTTACATTAAGCGCCAACAAGCGCCCCCGGGAGCTGAACTCAGCCAAATGCCGCCGCAACCCTGGAGAAATATTTTTGGAAAAAAACATCGCCACCCGGTCCCATTGCGGCAACATATCAGGAAGGCTTTGTTCAATACAGTCATCATAACCAAAGATGACAACGTCAATATTATTTTTTTGTTGAGACTCAACAAATCTCTGAACGATTTCAGATACAAAGTGTCCTCGCTGATATGGCACTACTAATAAAATACGTTCCACGGGACTATCCGGCCTCTTCAACTGTTTACGGATATATGTACCCGATCCATGTTTTACTTCCACCAACCCCTCTTCCACTAAACGGTCAGTAACTTTCCTCAAGGTTTTGGGATTGATATTGTAGTCTTGACACAACTCACTGATTGCAGGCAGTTTTTCAACCCAGATATGTTTAGTTATATTATCAATGAATTGCCGATAAATTTTTTCCTGAACAGGTTTTTCAATACTCATTTTCAACAACTTTCTCAAGTCTTATACCATGGTCTTATACTAAGATAGTCTTTAAAAAATAAATTGCAACCCAACGAAATGAAATTATATAAAATATTTTTTACTAAACTTGATATTTTTATGAAAAAAAATTTTTACATGTACAAAAACATACCAATATTGGAATATTCCACACCCGTAACAGGTTAGTAACCAACACTTTAAATTTTATATAAAATCAAACGGTAAGATAATTTGAAAAATCAGATTTAAGCAATATATTATCTCTGAACCAACAAAATTGGAGGATTTAAATGGGTATTCGAATGAAGATAAATGGAGAAGGCTGTTATTATCATCTTTATAATCGCATCGGCTGCATTAAAGGCGAGCATCCGTTTTCCAATGCAGACAAAGAATATGGCTTCAAGCTGCTTCAAATTCTTTGCGATTACTTTTTGATTGAAGTTATTTCCGCTGCATGGATGGGTAACCATTTTCATCTGGTTGTCTACGCTCCAGGACCAGATGAACTACCACCGCTTGATGTCATCGTTAAACGGCATAATGATTATTACAAATCAATGAAAAAGCTTTTTAAACTACTTCCAAGAAATCCCATTATCAACCTCAGCAACGAAAAACAATGTAAGGAAATTACGCTCAAAATGATCGATATCAGCCGGTTTATGTCGGCTTATCAAAGACAATTTACCTGTATCTACAATGAAACCCGTAATCGAACAGGACAACTTTGGGGCGGCCGGTTCAAAAGTGTAATTCTCGAGCATGTAAACGCTCTGGCCGCCTGCGTAACTTATGTAGAACTCAACCCGATTCGCACAGGCTTGAAAAACGACCCGGCTGATTACAGTTTTACCACCTGGGGACGTTATTGCAGGAGTGGAAAACACATGTTCTATGATAATTTCGTTAAACACATGAAACCAAATATTACAACTGGTGACTCCTCCGATTGGACCGACGTCGAACTATTTGCGTTCTTTCGAGGTGAACTGGCGCGGATCGTCGCAGCGGAATCCGGTGCTTCAAGCGAAGAAATCTACGCTGCACGAGACAAAGCCAGACAAAAAGAGTCAATGCATGTGCGCTTCCTGAGGCGTACCAGGCATTTTACTGAAGGAGCAATTTTAGGTTCTAAACTGTTTGTCAGACAGACAGGCAGTCTCTTTAATAATCCGGAAAGAATGCAGAAAAAATACCTGGTCAAAGGGATTAGTCCGTCCGGGGCAGCTCTCTACTGCTTCCGTAATCTGCAGGAATGAATAAAATTTCACTGAACTAATTCTTTTTTCCCGACAGCATTGGCGGAACGGCGCAGCCAGCTTATATATACAAGCATTAAAATTCCAGCAACCAGATTGATCATCAAAGCCAATTCGTGCAGAGGAGGCATTGCTGTAATCACTTGCGTACCAGGTTTGGGCGCATCGTAAATAAACATCTTCAAAGTCTCAAACGACCGGCTTTCAGAAAAAAGTCTCTTACCGTCGCTGCGCCAGTAACTACCGGGATTTTGATTAATATAGATACGATCCGGTTTAGCTGTATCAATGCGAATCATGTTCGGGGTCCAGGCAATATCTTTCATCGATTTATTCAGAGCAACAATCTCACCCTGATATAATTTTTGAGGGATTTGCTCCACACTGGACCGTTTAGACTGATAATTAAATGTGTAGCCCAACAACGGTTCATAGGTGAAAAGCAAGTCTACCCCTTTCGCCGTCGCAGCGTAAGCATTGTAATCTTTCTGGTTCGACGTCACAAAAGTATCACTATAAAGCGGAACCTGCTTCATGATTTCGGCCTCCGGCTTCCATTCGGTTTTGATAAAACAGTACCAACTATTGTAGATCAGACCGATACAGGAAATTGTCATTAACAGGGGGATGCCCCATTTGATATATTTTTTGAAACGGTTGTCGGCAAAAAACATTTCAATTCCCATACAACAGCCAATAATCAGAAAGAATACTGTAACGAAGCGCCACCGGGTAATGGCGAACATCGTATCATACAGAGGGAGTTCCCGCAACCAGTAACCCGGCAGGAATTTGCTTTCGGAATCCAAAGCAAGAGGCAGGGTAATCAGAAAACCCCAATGCCACCAACGCATCTTCCGGCTGAAAGAAACAATAAACATCAGTACGGCAATTATACCAACATAGGAACCGAGTTCATGCCATTCCCAAAAGAAAGGTTTGGGTTTGATCGGCCAGGAAAAACCATGCTGCCCGGGAACAACCAGAGCCCGGATAAACTGGAGCAAAGGAATCTGAGCCCGGACATCCATAACCCGGGGAAACTGGTGAAAAAAGTCCCAGGTAACAATGACCCGGTAAACGCAAAAAGTAATGAACGTCAAAGTTGCGGCAATGATATTGAGATAAAAGCTTTTTTGAGTCCGGTTGCGCCAGAATTCATAAAACAGGAAAAAAGCAATCACCGTCGAAACAATCACGGTAAGATAGTGCAAGACCTGATTCATCATCATAGCGGCCAATATTCCGAACAGAATCGCCGTCTGCAATGATTTTGTAATTCGGCGGCATGACCAGACGAGCCACGGCAGCCAGATAATAGTTGTCATGACAATATGGCCCATGGCAAGATGAATATTTAAAGCACCCTGAAGACCGAAAAGAACCGTGCCCCAGAAGCGGGATGACGGTTTTTCACAAAAATCGCCAAGCAGCAGCCACATGCCGCAGGAACCAAGCAAAACATATAGGATGGAGGCAACACAAAGGCCGCGAATGGTTCCGAAAATTAAAATGCATGGAGTTTCCAGAGCAAAAACCGCGGCCTGCGGTCTGGCAAACAATGGCGTACCGCCAAAATGCCAGGGATTCCAGAACGGAAACTGTCCGTATTCAGCAATGCTTTTGCGAATTGCTTCATTGAAATGCAGGAATAAAGTCCAATCCTGAGGGCCAACCATGTCAGAATAGTAGAGTAGCGGCGACCAGCCGATTATAATTAACAGCAAGGCAGTAATTAACAAGCGCGGATGCTGGTCACAAAAATTATCTTTCAGCTCGGAAAACAGGCTTTTATTGCTCTCCATCGTTTCCTTTCCGGACCGTTTCCATGTATTTATTAAAACGCCTCAAGTTTTCCCGGTATGCGGGGGTATCTTTGATTGCCAACGCCGCTTTGAAACATTTCTCCGCGAGTTTATACTTTTTCCGGGCTACGGCATTAGCCGCGGTTATTGTCAAAAGTTTGTCATTTTTGTTTTTCACCAGGCGCTGATATCCCAGATCAGCATTACCTTCCATACATTCCAGAAATCCGAGATCAGCGGCATTTTCCGGGTTCGGATCGGCATTATAAAGGACCGCGGCGTGAAACAACGCGGCTTTAAACCGGCGCATCTTAATGAATGATTTCATCAGATTCTTACGCGGGCGCAAGGCATCAGGAGCTTTTTCCACGGTATCCTGCCAGAGCAGGAAATCATTAGTCCAGCGATAGCTGTAATGCCACGCGCTATAGACGAACAGCATAAAATAAAAAATGAAACAGAGAAAAGCCAATTGGACCCCGGTAGTCCGGGAAAGTTTCACAATTCTGGACAACAGCAACGCTCCGAATATGGCGAAGCCCATAGTCGGCAAATAAAGGAAACGCTCAGCCCCAAGCTGCATCATCGGGACAATATTGGCAACCGGAAGCAAAGCGCACCAGAACCATAACCAGGGTAAAGTCACACGGGTTCGCCAGGCGATCAACGAGACAACGACCATCACAACAACAAAGAAAACCGCCCAGCGCCATGCAATACCGTCAGTCATGCTTTCCGCCATTGGAAAAGTCTGATAATCAGCCAGAAGGTCAGTCGGAACGATTTCCAGGCGCAAGTACCGCAGGAAGACCCGGGGCATACTCAACCATGTAGTCCAGCAATCTCCAGTAACATAACCACTCTGGGAAAGACGACCGACCGTTGTATGACGCAGAACCAGAGCACAAACCGTAATCCCGCCCATTATTCCGGCCAGAGCTCCGACCCGGCGACCGGATATTCCGGAAAACATGCGTGGAGCAGTGTCCGTTTTCTTCTCAAGCAACCATTGCAAGGCAAGAAATACAGGAAAAAATGCAACTGAAATTTTGGATACCAGGGCCAGCCCGAAGCAGATTACCGCACACACAGTATAACGGTTCTGGATATTAGCTTGAGTTCGCCGCATCGCTAAAATCAGATATATCCCCAGTAACAGGAAGAACGCGGCAAGCATATCTTCAAAATTTTTGGCCCAGCAAACCGTTTCAGTCAATACCGGATGAACCGCAAACAGCAGGGCACCGCCCAAAGCCGGAAGAATTTGGCGGATCAAACGGTGGAGTACCAGAAAGAGCATTGACGACACAAGAGCGTGTCCCAGAATATTAAGCAAATGAAAAAAGCGGGGATCACAACCGGCAAACTTCCATACCATCGAGTGCACCAGGGTACGCAAAGGTCGATAATTGTACCGAACCATTTGACCGGGATCATATTTGTTGTCCGTAACCTGGATTGGCGCAACAAACGACTTGAGCGCCAGTGCCGGAGAGTGGACTCTGGAATTATGGACTATCACCCCGTAATCGTCCCAGACAAAATCAAAGGTGAAGGTTTTCGCGTAGAGCAGAACCGCAAAGATGAAAACCACACCGGCCGCGGCATATTTCCGCCAGAAGAGACGGCGTCGACGTTGATTTATTGCGGTTATCTCCTGCATTTTGCCTCAACCCACAGTTATTCCACTGCCGACGTGACCGTCAACTGTGATCAATCTCAAACCATCCGGGTCTTTTGCGGCCAAAAGCATCCCCTGAGACAAAACACCACGGATCTTTGCCGGTTTCAGATTAGCGACAATCACAATGGTTTTGCCGATAATATCTTCCGGCGAGTATGCCTCGGCTACGCCGGCGACTAACTGCCGGGCTTCGCCGCCAACGTCAATCTGCAGTTTCAAGAGTTTATCGGTGCCTTCAATGCGTTCAGCGTCAACAACCTTGGCGGTCTTCAGCCGGGTATTAAAGAATTCATCAAAAGTAATGAGTCCAGCTCCGGCCTCATCTTCGGATTTCTTCGGTTCCGTCTTGACCGGTTGTTTCTGCTTTTTAAGCGGCTGCGATTCGGGCTTCGCGTTTTCAACCGTGATCCGCTGGAACAGCCCCCCGGTGTCTTCAACCTTATTACCGGCAATCGACACTTCTCCGGAAAAAATATCCTTGATAGTGAAAACCGCGTCGGCCGCGAACCCGAGGCAGTTCTGCAAAAATTTCATTTTACCCGGCATAACCGGCGTCAACAGGATAGAAACGCGCCAAAGCAGATCTGCGGAACGGTTCATAACCGTATTAAGTTTGGCAAGCTCGCCTTTTTTAGCCAGAGACCACGGCGCGGTCTGCTCCATATACCGGTTTCCGGCGCGAATTGCCGCCATAATTTTTTCAATACCCTGCTCGAGGCGCATTTCAGCCAAAGCTTTTTCCATTTCTGTTTCAGCCTCGCTTATCGCGGCGGCCAATTCCGCTTCCTCGACACCAGCCTCTCCCATTTCCGGAACAATTCCATCACAACTGCGCAAAGTAAATTTAATAACCCTGGAAGCCAGGTTGCCAAGGTCGTTGGCCAGATCGCTGTTGAATCTGGTAATGAAAGCATCTTCGGTAAACGAAGCATCCTGTCCCAGCGTCATTTCCGCCATCAGGAAATAGCGGAAAGCGTCCAGACCGTACTTATCGATCATTTCCATCGGATTGACGACATTGCCGAGGGATTTGCTCATTTTACTGCGCCCGGTCAACCACCAGCCGTGAGCAAAAATAGTTTTGGGCATTTCCAAGCCGATGGCTTTGAGCATGGTCGGCCAGTAAACAGTATGGGTAGTCAAAATGTCTTTTCCGATCAAATGATAGGAAGCAGGCCACCATTTTTTGAACTGTTCGTCATCCGAACCGTAGCCGACACCGGAAATATAGTTGATCAGGGCATCAAACCAGACATAACAGACATAATCGTTATCGAAAGGCAACTCAATACCCCATGCCAGACGCGCTTTCGGACGGGAAATACATAAATCGCCAAGCGTTTTTTTCAGGAATCCAAGTGTTTCATTGGCCCGAAAAGACGGTTGTATGAAATCGGGATTGTCTTTGATATAATTGATCAGCCAATCCTGATATTTACTCATCCTGAAAAAGTAGTTAGACTCGATTATTTCCTGAACCGGACGCTTGCATTCCGGGCACAGGCCGCCCTCATCGAGATCTTTTTCAGTATAAAAACGTTCGCAGGGGACACAGTAATGGCCGCTGTATTCATCCCGGTAAATAAGATCCTGATCATAAAGTTTCTGGAGGATGGACTGTACAATTGCCTTATGAGCCGGCTCGGTGGTTCTGATAAAACGGTCATTGGTAATTTCCAGCCGGTCCCAGAGTTCCTGGAAACGCACCACCGTTGTATCACATTGTTCCTGGGGGGTAATGCCGTGTTCTTCTGCGGCTTTCTGAACTTTCTGACCATGTTCGTCAGTCCCGGTCAGAAAAAACGACGGAACTTCAAGTGAGCGGTAGTACCTGGCCAGAACATCAGCCAGAATGGTCGTATATGCATGTCCGATGTGCGGTTTATCATTTACATAATATATTGGGGTCGTGACATAAAAATATGGTTTATCCACAATAAAATCTCCTGTTAATTTCAGCAATTATTCACAATCTGTAATTTACCATAATTTGAGTTTTTTGCAAATCGCAAGCCGACCTGTGACAGGCAAAAAAAAGAGGATGAATCATTCGATACAGGTCGCGGTCGAAATGAAACGGTCAAAAAAGCCTCAAAAAACATATTTTTAACGATATTTTAAAGCATGACATACTTGACAATTGAGTCATATCAGGTTAGAATTCTTAATAGGACTATTTATTTTTTACAGCAAAAAAGACCCCGGGATGAATAAAAAGGAGTTTACAAAATGATCAAAGACAAGAGACTGGTAAGGAGAGGATATTTTACCTTGCTTGAACTCTTAGTTGTGATAGCAATCATCGGCATCCTCGCCGGTATGATGATGCCGTCATTCGGCCGAGCAAGGGACAAAGCCAAATTTATTCGCTGGTTTGCATATAATGACAGTTTGAACAATGACCCGAAAACGGTCATTAATTTCAATTTCCAAAGGATGAACTACGGAACCAAAGTGAATGGAGTCTGGATGCCGTGTCTGGAGAATAACGCGGTAGCTTGCGATTTCCGCGGGTTTGACACCAATAAATATACCGGCGCGTTAATGAACTCTCCGGAGTGGTTGCCGGGAGGTGGAAGATTTCCCGGGAAGAATGCTATTCAGTTTGACGGATCAAACGACTATATTTATATTCCGGCCTATAATGCCATCAATTTTAACTGCAACCGGGATGATTTCACTATTTTCATGTGGGTTTATTTCTACGGAAATCCGGATGGCTATATTATCTCAAAAAGCACCTCTACCAGTGAATCTCAATATGCGGTTTCGCTGAATGGCAGTTCTCTTGACGTTAATGTTGGAACGGATCAGCACAGTTGGTCTGGATTAAACTCAGGCGCTTCAGAACGATGGGTCCAATTGTGCCTGGTAAATGATGCCGATTCCGGTATGAGTTTTTATATCAACGGTAAAAAAATCGGCTCTACCGGCCTGGTCAATAATTTCATTACTTATACTCATTCTACCAATTACTCGGTAACTTATGCTGCGGCCGGGGGGAATTCTGGTAACACCAACAGCAATGCAGGGGGTAACTCTGACAATACTAACAGCAATGCCGGCGGCAACTCTGACAACAGTAACAGCAATGCCGGCGGCAACTCTGACAACAGTAACAGCAATGCAGGCGGCAACTCTGACAACAGTAACAGCAACTCAGGGGGTAACTCTGGTGGAAACTCCGGCGGTGGAAACTCCGGTGGCGGCAACTCCGGCGGCGGAAATTCCGGCGGCGGCAACTCCGGCGGTGGAAACTCCGGTGGCGGCAACTCCGGCGGCGGAAACTCTGGCGGAGGGAATTCCGGCGGCGGCAACTCCGGTGGCGGCAACTCCGGTGGCGGCAACTCCGGCGGCGGAAGCACTGGTGGAGGAACAACTAGCACTGATCCGGTAATATTGAATGTCAATACCTTAATCGGGGCAATGGGCCGTGGTGCGGGAGTCACTCCCAGCAAATATTTCTTTGGAAAAATGGATGAATGCGTCATCATGCGACGGGCTATGAGTGAAAAAGAAGTGAAGCAATGCTATAGAGTCGGAAACCCGCATTGATCAGCAGCCTTTAATCCTGAAAATTATATCAATTAAATAAGTTTTAATATTAACCTGGCAGGAATATCGACCTGATGTGAAGTCACTATGACTACCATTTGTGAGAACGTGTTATATTTCGAAGGAAGCCGTTCTCCGGTTTCCTGCCGGGAAATAATTGCAAAATAGGGAGTAACATATTATGGCATTAATATTGGTTGCTGATGACAGTTCAATTGTCTGTGATGTTTACAAAGACATGCTTGACCTGATGGGGCATAGATCAATAATCTGTCACGACGGGCAACAAGCGGTGGAGGCATTCCAGAACAGAAATCCGGATCTGGTTTTGCTGGATGTGAATATGCCGGTTATGGATGGAATAGAAGCATGCAAAGCAATTCGCCGCATGGCCTCCGGGGTGACTGTACCTATAGTCATGATATCCGCTCTTGATGATGAAGAAGATGTATTGAGAGGGTTAAATGCCGGCGCGGATGACTATCTGCCCAAGCCGGTTAAAAGCACTTTCCTGGCTGCCAAACTGAAAAACCTGCTGGGAACAGCAGCCTTGCACAAAGACGACTTTGAACTCGCGAAAGCAAAAACCGCAATTGCGGGGCGTTATC
Organism: Victivallales bacterium; assembly: GCA_963678305.2. GTDB lineage: Bacteria > Verrucomicrobiota > Lentisphaeria > Victivallales > Victivallaceae. Next base: position 494,627 of record CAXXVV010000012.1, on the reverse strand, counting down.
ATATTAAGAAAGTAGTCGGTTATGGAACCCATTCGGTTGTTTTTCTGGCTGCGGACTCGGAAAATGGAGATAATGAAGTAGCGATCAAGTTGTTAAAACGCGACTTTGCCTGCCTGGATATATCCGAACCCTTCATTGAGATAGCGGGGAGATATAAAACAGCGGAAAGCGATCATCTGGTCAAGATATACGACATTGGCGTTTATAATGGACGCCCCTACCTGGTGATGGAATATGTTGCCGACGGGTCCGTTCTTTCCAGATTGCGCTCCAGAACCCTTGCTGACTGGGAAGCCTGTAAATTAGGCTTGGATGTGGTCAAAGCGCTGAGTGCAGTCAAAGAACAGGGAGCTCTTCATCTTGATATCAAACCGGAAAATATCATGATTGACGGAGCGGGTTATAAACTGGCGGACTTCGGAATCCTGATCCCACGAGAAAGCGCCACCGTCCCGGTCGGCATGGATCTGTGGAGTACGCCGGAATATATCTGCCCGGAATATTTGAACGCTGAACATGATATATCATCCCGCAGCGACGTATACAGCCTTGGGGTGACTCTTTACCAGGCCGTAAGCGGGGAAAATCCGTTTTCAGCCTCAAGCCCCGCTTCCAGCATGTTCCGGCAAACAAATTTGATTCCTCCTCCGCTGAACGAACTCGATGATTCAATTGCCCTGGGGTTCTCCGATGCTGTCGACGCGATGCTGGACAAAAATCCGGATGAACGCCCCAGGCTGCCGGAACTCGAAGAAATATTTTCCAGACTCTATGCCTATTTGAAATACGCCTCAGTCCATAAGGCTGAAGCCATTAAGGAAAACGAGGAAGTCGAAATTCCAGCCGTCCGTTCTGAAAAGGATTGGACTGAAGCTGAATTGGCTGAAAGGAACAAAGCCGGCAAAGCAATGGACTCGATGCTGAAAAACAGCAAAATCACTGCTCGCCGCCTCGGTAAAGAGTTGCAGGCATATAAAATCCCCAAGGCGGGAGTCGCGATTATTCTGGTCGTGTTACTCTCATGTATCATTATCGGCATGCTTATAGACCGGGCGATGAATTCCCGGGTTATTCCTATAGCAGAAGCCCAGGGACCTTTGAATGTAGTACAGTGTCCTGACAACCATCGCTTTGAAATTCGTTTCAAAGACATCACAGAAGTCAGATGCAAAGTTTGCGGCAAACCTGTCGGACGCGCCTATAATTGTTTGAAATGTAAAAAGACTTTCGCCCTGCCGCGCCCGAAAGACGGCATGACTGAAAGTGAACTTGAAATATTTGAAGTGACCCAGCATAATTGTCCGTATTGCAAATCTTCAAAAACGGAACCGGCGTTGACGTCACAGGAAAAGAAACAGAAAAAATAATGCCGTTGTACCAAAATAGATATGGCGGTAATTTAAGTTTATGGAGAAATAACTAAATGGACCAGGAGAAAAGATTAATCCTGTTTGTTGAAGACAGTCCTACTCAGGCCATCGGGGTCCAGCACATACTTGAAAGCACGAACAGATACAATGTAACTCTGGCTGAAGACGCTGTCAACGCAATTGAGTTGCTTCAGGAATCGCCTCTGCCTGACGCTATTGTCTCGGATATCCAAATGCCTGTAATGGACGGTTTTGAATTCGTTGCGTTCATCCGTTCAGATAAACGTTTGCGACATATTCCGGTTCTGCTGGCAACTTCGGAATCATATCGCGACAATATGTTGAAAGGATTGATCTGCGGAGCGAATTGCTTTGTGGAAAAACCCCTGAACAAATCTCTGATCCCGATTCTGGACTTCGTCATAGAAAATAATGAGCTTCAGGTCTCTGCAAAGGACGGAACTACTTTAATTAAAGCCGGCGATGAGATTTACAATATTAACAATGACAAAACGCAGATTATTGATATGCTTTACGCCGCAATTATTATGGCGGAAGATAAAACTGCTAAACTGGAATATTATTCAAAAGAATTAAAAGAGGCGAAAAATTCATTAAGCAATTTCCAGAACAACAAAAAAACTGCGAAACAGACCGCATCTCCAATCCCCAATATTAAAATACTGATTGTTGATGATACCAATATCAACCGGGTAATATGCAGTCGCCTGCTGGATTCGCTGGGCTTTTCTCACGAAGTTGCCGAAAGCGCCGAAGAGGTAATTGACTTGATGAAAACCCGTTATAATGAATTTGATATGATCTTTTCAGATTGTCAAATGCCGGGAATGGACGGTTTTGAAATGACCAGAAAAATCAGAGGTTTAGAAAAGGAAAACAATTTTTCCCAAAAACCAATTATCGCGCTCACCGCCAACATTCATAAAGATGACCACGGCCTATGTTATGAATCAGGCATGAATGACGTACTTAACAAACCATTCCGCAAGGAAGACATTGATCATTGTATCAGGAAATGGCTCAAGCAGGTCAATAAGAATCAGAAAGAATGATTATGGGGTACTTTAAATATATTGTTTTTGCGATTATTCCCGCACTCCTGTGTCCGCTTCTGGTACTTGGCATCGATTCAAGTTCCATTGGAAAAGAGCAGGCTATTTGGCTCGCCGTCGGCTTCGGCATCGTCTCAATTTCAATCCAATGTATTATCGCTTGGGGATTGAGAAAGAAAATTCTGAGCATAACGAATAACGCAGTCGGCAAAGAAACAGAATCACCTTCCGACGCGACAATGTATACCGAACTGCGCAGGCTTGATGAAGCGGTCCGCAGGATACTCGAAAAAAACCATCATCAGGAATCATCTCTTAATATTGCCAACCGCTGCATGAATCAACTGGAAGAGGAAAATCAGTCTCAGCAAAAAAGACTGAGTGAGATCGACCGGCAGCAAAATCTTTTTCTGGCCAATATGAGCCATGATTTGCGTACACCTCTCAACGGGATTCTCGGCATGGCCCAATTACTACAGGAAACCTCGCTGGACAAAGAACAAAGCGAACTGCTTGAAGATCTGGGCAGCAGCATCAAACTGCTTCTGGCTATTGTCAATGACCTGCTGGACATTTCGAACCTTGAGGAAGGTGATATTGAATTGAATATCTCAACTTTTGATATGCACAAATCAATGCGGGAACTGGCTAGAATATCCAAAGCTCATGCTGACCGGCGCGACCTGATTTTCAGTTTTCAGCAGGATGACAATCTTCCCCAGTACGTCAAAGCCGATTCAGTCAGAATCAGCCAGGTAATACTTAACCTGATCAGTAATGCAATTAAAAACACCTTTAAGGGCGGAGTGTCATTCAGTATAAATTTCAGCCCGATCGAAAACAGCCTTGGTGAATTTATTTTTACCATAGAAGACACCGGCGTCGGAATTTCTCCGGAGAACCAGGAAGCTTTTTTTGAAAAATTCGCCCGCGGCAGTGATGTTGACCGGACTCATGGCGGAGTCGGACTGGGACTGACAATCTGCAAGTTGCTGGTCGCAAAAATGAACGGGACCATTGATTTAACCAGCACTCCGGGTGAAGGCAGTTGCTTTACCGTCACCCTCCCGTTGGAGTTCTGCCATGACGCACCGGAAGAAGCTCCTTCAGAAATATCGGTCAACTGGCATAAAAAACCCGACATTTTAATTGTCGAGGATAGCGACATCAATCGGAAAATTGCGGAAAGGTTCATTCGCAAAAGCGGCGGCATCGCGCATTTGGCAACAAACGGCAAAGAGGCCGCAGACGCTTGCCGGGAACGCCGGTTTGATCTCATATTAATGGACATTCAGATGCCTATCCTCGACGGTATTGAAGCAACAAAACAAATCCGTCTGTTCGAAGCTGACAATAATGTTCCCAAAGTGCCGATTCTCGCGTTGACTGCCAGCATCACTAAAGAAGAGTGTAAAAGATTTCTTGATTCCGGTATTGATGATATTCTCGGCAAACCAATAATTTACGCCGATTTACTCAACTCATTAATAAAATTTCTCCCGGACATGGGAACCGTTGTCAAACTTATTCCAGGCATATCGGATGAAGCGTTTAAAATGGACATCGCGGAAGATATTCCCGATAAAAAAACGCCGGACGAAAAGAATAGCCCTGAGTCCAATATGGACGATGATTTGATGAATCTGGCAGTTTATGACAACACTCTGGCAGTTGAGAACCTTGGAGACCCGGAGCTCATTGATACTTTGATCGAGAAATTTACCGGAGAGCTGGATAACGACCTTGATATAATCAGAAAAGCGGTTGAAGAGAAAAATTGTGAAACCGCAAGCCAGCGGGCGCATAAAATCAAGGGCGAAGCGGCTTTCCTAGGTACCGAACAAATTCGGGAAGCGGCTTTCCGGCTTGAAAAATGCGGTAAAGCCGGCAATATTGATGAACTTTCAGCGTATGCGGAATCCCTTTTCCGGGCTGTCAAACGCCTCCGTAAACATCTGGCTGAATCAGAAAACTGAAGTTCACTGACAATTTAACACGTATATTTTCTGGAACCCCTGGTCACTCAGCAACTCAATCCTGGTAACACCGTATTTTTGGCATACCTGTTGGACATCATCGTCATCATGCAATACCGCCAATGCGACTGGCGGCAGCACTTCAATCTTAAACCGCGGGTTATCGAAGCCAAACAGCCTCGGATCCATTCCCTGCATCCTGACGTAAAATAAAATCGACCATGGATCGGCGTCAAAACTCATGTAAACCGGAAGTTTATTTCCCTGACATATTTTTTTAACTTGCTTGACCACCTGAGAAGGTCGAAAGGTCTTCCGCATATAATATGGCGAAAAATAATCATCCGTCTGTTTGATTGCCAATGCTTTATCTGATATGTAATCGGCCATCTGCCGTTGGACAGCCCCCCAGCCAAAAACTGCAACTGCCAGGATTGCATAACCTCCGTATAACGGCTTCCCGCGCAAATTAAACCGTCTTCGTGACAAAGCCCAAAAGTCCGCCGTTCCAAGAGCTGCCAGATAAAGCCAGACACACCACAGGGAAAAAAATACCCGGGGAAATGGAGCGGGGTCGCGCAACAGGATAAAGGGCAGCGGCATCAGCACGATTAAAACCTGACAGCCCAACTTGAAATAATCATTACGTCCGATGTATATTTTGCCGGCAAATCCAACGCCCCCTGTTAAAAGCAACGGCAGCAAACTGAATCCCGCCGCAAGGTACACGCTTAATAAAACATCAGTAGAGCCTGACCACCCTTCCCTTAGCGCCAGAATCTTCCGGACATCGCTCCAAATCGGCAGATAAGCGATCAGCAAAGCCGTGACCGGAGCGGCGGCCAGATAACAATTCCGCAGTGAAATCAATTTATTACCACGCCGTTCCGATACAACCAATAGAAAAATCGCGCCGCAGCCGATAATATTAGACGGAATAGTCAATACCGCCAAAAAGGAGAATAATAAATAACCGCAAGCGGCTCTCCAACCACCGCAGGAACGCAATTTAAAGGCAAATTCCAACGTAACCGCCAACAGCAGAAAACTCAGCATGTAGCCGCGGACCGCGGTACAATAAATCATGAACGGCACAGCACACGCCAGAACCAGCGCAGCAGCAACCGCAGCCGGAGTACCGACCCGCTTACGCCAGCGGAAACAAATAAGGGCAAGTATACCCAGACCGCTGAGAAATGACGGCAAGCGGTAAGCGTAAGTCGCCAGATTACCGACCATTGCATACAACTCAATCCAGTATTTCAGGACAATCGTATAGAAAATATGGTTGTTCGGGATCACATAGCTTTTGTATATCGCCAGCGGGCCTGGACGCAGCATGAAGTCCAGTATCGTCAGGCTTTCATCAAACCAGACATCCCGGAACATTGCGTTTGAACAAAAGAAAAGCATTGCGCAGACCGGAGCCATATACAACCCCAGTAAAATCTTCGCCTTTTTGTGCTTGACCTCTGACAAAGACCGCTCCGTGTATTGTTGTTGACAAAAAATAGATCAATCCAAAAGCAAGCGCATCAATTGATCATCTTTGAGAAAGCCGAAACGACCGGCTTTAACACTTGCTTCATTATATATTTCAACGGAATCAGACTCAATTCCCGGACCGCATATCGCAAACGGCACCGGGGTCCGGGTGTGAGCCCGCAGTTTGATAGGAACCGGATGATCCGGCAGCAGCGCGAACCGGATTGCCTGATCTTTCAGCGCTTCATAGACCGGTTTGATGATCTTCGCGTCAAAATCCTCAATCGCTTGCATTTTCAACTTCAAATCTCCCATATGAGAACATTCATCGATGGCCTCGACATGGAGATAGACAAAATCATGTCTCCGGATCGCTTCAATCGCCGCAGACGCTTTCCCTGCATAATTAGTATCAATAAAACCGGTTGCGCCGGGAACCTTGATAACTTCCATTCCGGTACACATTCCGATTCCCTGGATTACATCAACCGCACTGATCACCGCGCCGCTTCGTCCCTCATACAGTTCTGAAAATGCCGGAATTGCCGGTTTGCGACCGGGACTCCAGGGCCAGATATGGCTTGCCGGCGACTCTTTCCCCTGATTCAGAGGGTGTGCCGCCAGAAATTGCGCAACTTTATCACCAAGATCATTCAGAAAGGCTATTGTTGCGGCAGCTTCCGCTGAATCATCCGTGGCAGTCAATCTCAAATCACCGACATCAATCCCCTGAGACGAATCAGGTTTATAGTAATCCACCGCGTCTGAAAATTCGCTGCCGTGTAAAACCAGCAGATTGCGATAACTTACCCCGGGATAAAATGAAACTTTGTCATTCCCGAATTCAGCTTGCAGATCCGCCATAATCTGTGATGATACCGCATTATCTATATGCCCGGCAGAATAATCTGTCAAGACGTTATCCAACACAGTCACCAGGTTGCAGCGCCAGGCCACATCATCCGGACCAAGTTCAATTCCCTGACTGACCGCTTCAATCGGCCCCCTGCCGGGATAATGGTTTTGCGGAGCAAATCCCATAACCGACATATTCGCCACATCGGAGGAGGTAGGCAATCCTTCCGGCAGAGTCAGAAAAGTCCCGCAGGCTCCGGCTGCCGCGATTTTATCCATATATGGCGTATCAGCCGCTTCCACCGGCGTCTTACCGCCGAGTTCAGCCAAAGGTTCATCGGCCATGCCGTCGGCCAAGAATATCAATGCTTTCATCGTATCTAAAATTCTTTCTATATTTATTGATTAAAATCTTGGGTGTAAAATACTCCCCAATGGCAAGTTTTGCAAATTCACCGTGGAGAAATACCGGGAGTTCTTTCCACGGATGTTAACCTTTATTAAATATAATTGAAAAATAACTTTTCACAACGTCAAAAACAGAAAACACAAACTAATAAGAACTTAACCTATAACAATATACATAAAAAACACAATCAAACGTAATGATTATTATTAATTTTATATTAAGTGAAACAATGTTTTTTTTAAACCGTTTGCATAAATAATAAGGTGGTTATATTTTATTAAATCATTCGCCAAAATCTGGTTATATGGTTTGGCTGTTCATGCACGTTATATGCCCAAATACGAAAGGGTGCTTGCTGATGAAAAAAAAATGTTTTACTTACCGTCGTTTTTCATGCATCGCTGTTTTTGCCGTAATCATTTATACAGGCAATCTTAAAGCTCAAAACAAACCTTCACAATCAGATGAAAGGTTACAACAAATACTTAAGCGTTTTCCGGAAGCGGACACAAACAAAGACGGAGTTTTAACTCAAAAAGAATTCAGGGATTTTAACAGCAAGCGAATTCTTAAACGCTTTCCTCAAGCTGATACAAACAAAGATGGCGTACTCTCGTTCCAGGAATTCAGGAACTTCCAGCAGCAACGCCGGAAGCGGATGGCTGATCGTCGAAAACAAGACCAGCCGTCTCCGCCAACTCTTGCCAATGTAAAATACGGCAGCCATAAACTCCAGACATTCGACCTCTGGCTGGCCAAGCCGAAAAAACAAGGAGAACCCACTCCGCTGTGCATTTTTATCCATGGCGGCGGCTTCCGCGGCGGAGACAAAAAACGTGTCTCCGGTACGTTTTTAAAGCGATTCCTGGATAATGGGATCGCTTTCGCTTCTATGAATTACCGGTTAACGGATAAGGGAAAATTTCCCTATCCGACCGCAATGCATGATTGTGCCAGAGGGCTCCAGTTCATTCGTTCAAAAGCGTCCGAATGGAATATCAACCCGAAGAAAATTGCCTGTTACGGCGGATCGGCCGGTGCGGGAATATCGATGTGGCTCGCGTTCCATGACGATCTGGCCAACCCTGGCAGCAGTTCCCCGGTTGAAAAGCAGTCCACCCGTATAATTGCCGCCGGCAGTATGAACGGACAATCAACATACGACATGCGCACCTTTCAAAAATGGTTTGGTGTGAAAATTCTCCCGCCTGATCGTGCGCTGGTGGAATTCTACGCAACAAAACCCGGAGAAACCATCGACACTCCGCGAGTAGCTAAACTGGCCGAAGACGCCTCTCCGATTAATCATCTAACCTCCGATGATCCGCCGGTATTCATGGTTTACGGCAAACCCAATTCGAAAGTTACCGCTGATACGCCATCCAATATCTGGGTCCATCATCCCCTGCTCGGACTTAAGCTGCAGGAGGCAATGCGCAAACTTAAACTTGAATGCATAGTCACCGGCCCGGGAATGGAGGATAACAAGTATCAGGATATTGGCGATTTCCTGATAAAAAAACTTTCTGAATAAAAAAACAATTTTTTTTCAAAAAAGCGCAAAGATATTTAAAGTTCCCGTGTCTTATATTACAAAGACCGGTAGATGACGGTTCAATAAGGTCCCTGACGAAGGGAAACCGGGGAAGTATGACGGAGCGGTAAAATATGGTATCCCCCCATTATCTGTTTTACCGCTTCTTTTTTTTATCCTTTAAAGGTATCGAGTCTGCAACATGTTAAAATTATAATTATTCTGTTTCAGCCGTCAATTTATGCTTGATAAAATCAATACCGACGGCACTGACAATGATAACTCCGATGATGATTTCCTGAAAGTAATTTTCCAATCCGAGCATAGTACAGCCATTGCGCAGTACAGCCATGATCAGCGCTCCGATGAATGAACCGAAAACGCCGCCTTCGCCACCGTTGAGCGAACCGCCGCCGATAACAACCGCGGCAATAATATCCAGTTCCATCCCCATCGCCGCAGTCGGATCGCCTACATTCAGGTTTCCGTACTGCATAACCCCGGCTATTCCGAGAAAAATTCCGCAAATCGCGTAGATCATCACCCGGGTAGTCTTAACCTTGATCCCGCACAAACGGGCGGTCTGTTCATTTGAACCGATGGCATAAATGCGACGCCCGAACACCGTATGCCGCAGAACAACATACATCAGCACCAACAGAATCAGCATCAGCCACACACCCGGCGCAACCAGCAGCCATTTCGGTTCGGGCTGCACATTCATCGTATTCTGCAGAAAATTATCCGGGGTGATAACCGTCTGATTTTTAGCCAGCATCTTGGCGGTTCCGCGCGCCACCTGCATCATGCCGAGAGTGACAATAAAAGGTACGATTTTCAATGAAGTCGAGATCAAACCATTGAGCAGTCCGCATAAGGCGCAAACCGCGATACCGCAGACAGCACCGAACAAAGCGGTGCTCCAGGACGCGGTTTCAGCCCCGGAACCGCCCAGCAGTGAAATAACCAAAGCCGTGACCACCATACTCAAAGCAATCTGTGAACCGGCACTGAGGTCGATCCCTCCGCTAACTATCACCAGGGTCATGCCGATCGCGCCGATTGCCACAATCACCGTCTGGGTAATAATCGTTTGAGTATTGAGCAGTGAAACGAAATTTGCATCGGCCGGAGCTTTGACCGCGAAAAAAACATAAACCAGAATCAGGCCCAGCACCGGTCCGAGCGTCACCAATAATTTTTTAATTTTATTCTTCATTCCCTCTCGCTTTCAAATTGATTATCCGGAAGTGGCATAATGCATAACGCTGTCCTCGGACCATTCACTAATCGGTTTAACTTCGCTCATTCCACCGCGATGCATTACCGCCAGCGAGTCGCACACGCCCAGCAGTTCCGGCAGATACGAGCTGACGAAAATGATTGAACGTCCGGTTGCCGCCAATTGAGTGATCCGGCTGTATATTTCCGCCTTGCTGCCGACATCAATACCGCGGGTGGGTTCATCGAGGAAAAATATCCCGCTGTCATGATGCAGAAGCCGGGCAATAGCCACTTTTTGCTGGTTACCGCCGGACAAGCTGTCAAGTTTCTGCATCACGCTGCCGTTATATTTGACCGCAAGTTTGTCAAGGAATTCTTTTGCCGCGCGTTTTTCCCGGCGCTGATTTATAAAACCCAGTTTCGCGTAAAGCGACAATGCGGACATTGTCAGGTTATCACACAAAGACATCTTGACCGCCAAGCCTTCATCCTTGCGGTTTTCGCTGAGAAAATCCAGACCGCGATGCAAACTTTTTAGAGGCGAAGCCGAAACCGCCTTGAAATCCCGCCCGTTGATCACGGTCATTCCCTGCCCGGGTTTATCCAATCCGAATATTTTACGGATCAATTCCGTCCGTCCTGAACCAATCAGACCGGCAATTCCCAGTATTTCGCCTTTACGCAGTTTAAAACTGACCGGCGCGGCATACTCAAAAACACGAAGATCTTTAATGTCGAGAACCGTATCAGTAATCTCATGCGGCGTTTTCGGGTACATCTCCGTCAAATCCCGGCCAACCATCATCCGGACAATATCATCGATTGAAACATCTTTGATCAAACCATTCCCGACCGTCACGCCGTCACGCAGAACGGTGAAATCGTCCGCGACCTCACGAACTTCCTCAAGGAAGTGACTGATGTAGATGATCGAATAGCCTTCATCACGCAGCTTTTTTATAACCTTGAACAAGTTTCGAGTATCGACCGCCGACAGAGAACTGGTCGGCTCATCCATGATTATAACCCGGGCGCCGCTGTAAATAGCCCTGGCTATTTCCACTACCTGTTGAGCGCCGATGGTCAACTCCCCGACCCGGAGGTCGATATCCAAATTTCCGTGTCCGAGCATCTCAAGACTCTGTTTGACCCGGCCATCGGGGTCCCGCCTGGAAAAGCCGGCAAGCGACGGTTCCAGTCCCAAAGTAATATTTTCATGGACCGGCAAATGCGGAGCCAATGTCAGCTCCTGATATATCATCGCAATTCCCGCCGCCCGTCCCTTAGCGGGACTTGTGATGCGAACAGGAACGTCATCCAGCAATATCCCTCCGGAATCGGCCTGATAATCACCGCTGAGAATCTTCATCAGGGTACTTTTGCCCGCGCCGTTTTCGCCGATCAAGGCATGGACCCGGCCCGGTTCCACCTTGAGATTTACATTGGTCAAGGCTTTAACCGGCCCGAATGATTTGCTGATACCTTTGAGTTCGAGCTTTTTCAATGGAGGATTATTCGTTAAGATATTTCTTCAACGGCGGATTGATAAGTTCCTTGATCTCCGGTTTATCCAGATCGGCTTTCGTCACCATGACAACCCCGGTATCAATGACTTTCGGCACCTTTTTGCCGTTAAGTTTTTCAACCGCGGCCTTAACGGCTTCATAGCCCATTTTGAAAGGACATTGCGCAGCGACGCCTTCAATTTTACCTTCACGAACCCCTTTGATCAGGGATTTTGAAGTATCAAAACCGACAAATTTGACCTTTCCGGCCAGGCGCGCGATTTCCAGCGCCCGCAACATACCATAGGTTGAAGATTCGTTAGGACAATAGATACCGTCGAATTTACCCCTGAAACGGGTAATCACGCTCTGAGATTTCTTTTGCGCGGTAACCGCGGTCGCACCGGCATACTGATTTGTTGAAATAAGTTTTATCCCGGGTCCAGCCTCTTTCATCGCTTTCAGAAAGCCGTTTTCACGTTTAACAGTGGAAGCTGAACCAACCATATAACGCATCATAATGACCCGGCCTTTGTTGTTCAGGGATTTGGCCAGTAGCTTACCGCAGAGATAACCACCCTTGAAATTGTCGGTAGCGATGAACGAAGTGTAACCATTCCAATCAAGACTTGAGTCAAAAACAACTACCGGAATTTTAGCTTTCACCGCCATTTTTACCGGACGAACCATCGCTTTATCATCGAGCGGAGCCAGGCAAATCGCATCGACCCGGCGGCTGATGAAATTCTGAATTATTTTAATCTGCTCTGCCCGGTCGCTTTCGACCAGCGGCCCCTGCCAGATAATATCGACATTGAAATCAATTGCCGCTTTGGCGGCGCCGGCATGAACCGTTTTCCAGTAAGAATGCGTGGTTCCTTTAGGAATTACCGCAATCTTGTAGCGTTTGGCTTGAACTGAGAATCCGAATGTCACCGCGATCGCGGCCGCCAGCAGAATTGATCTTTTCATAGTCACACTCCGGTTTTGTTATGCGGTCATGCATATCGTTATATTATTTTATTGACTCCGATTCGAGCATAGCGACCGCGATTAATAAATATGATTATTTATGCAACAATGCTTCAGGTTGATAAATATAAACCGGAAAACCGACAAAGTCAATATTTATGAATTCTCAGCAAAAAAAAAAGCCGCGAACAACCTTTGAATTGTTCGCGACTAAAAAGAAAAACAGTTATTCCTATTCTGATTCTTTAATGGACACCCCGGAAGAAGTGGCGTTAACCGTCACCGGCTGCTGTACCGCTTTGACAATCGCCGGAATGTGCTCGGCACTATCCTTGATGCTGAAGTGTCCGGTATTGACTTTTCCGCCTGAAAACTTGATACACGGCAGATAAGTTTCGGTTCCGGTCATCGAAATTTCCGACAGGAAATACCAGCCCTGTTTCCAGATTACGACATTTTTCTTTTCCATTTCCAGCATAATCCTGCCAATGGCATCCTGCTGGGATGTTTCGGTTATTTTGACAACTTTGCCGTCGGAGTCATATTCGGTAATCTTAGCGGATTCGGTTACGCATCCGGTAGACGGCAAAAGTAAAAATACGGACAGCCATGGACAAACTCGAACAAATATTTTTTTAGTAAGTTTTGTTTTCATTTTAAGTTTCCTTTTTGTTTCTTGTGCTTGATTATACTTTTTTGACTTCAGCGGCCGCATCAGTCCATGCAGACCAGCCGCCGTATCGGCAGAAGACCCAAACCATGGCCGCGCGACGCAGCCAGCGGTAACGCCATAGATCATACCAGGCATAAGCCGCTTTGGCCAATTTGACGCAATTGGAATAAATCCGGGAGTTCGCCGCTTTGAATGATTCCTTTGATCCGTCTGACAGACTGAATTCGTAATCATGGATTAGAATTGCCGGTTCAAATACTAGCAAAGCAAATGTCAACGCGGCGCGGCTGAATTTACTCATCCATTCCGGACCGCAGCCGTTATAAATCTCAACCAGATCAGAAACCGGGGCCAGCCAGAAACTTTCCGGAGCGTCAAGGCCAAGTCTTTTTGCTTTCATGCGCAATGAATGAACTTTTCTTGCTACCTGTTTCATAAATCCGGCCCCTTAGAAGTTGCTTGAAACGCTAGGAGCGGTGTCAAATGAACTTATCCCGCTGACATTAGTCCAGCCCGAAGCGGGTACGGTGTCGGATGTGCCGCTTGCAACATAGGTCAGCAGATTTTGCCACATCTGTGATTCTTCGCCGTAAAATTCGTTATACATCCAAAATTCCCACTGACCAACGGTTTCGTTATACAATAAGTAGTGTGTATACCCCATCATATCATCTGTCATAGAGTACAAAGCTGATACCACATACTGCATTTCCGGCCCTTCTACCGCGCCTGACGGAAGCGGGCCGTAGTCTTCGGTATAATCGTGCCATAATTCCCAGCGATCTTCCTCTGAGTTATATTGTAGATACTTATCAAATGTGTACATGGTATTCCATTCACCGTCATAAGCATAAATATTACTCGCAAATGTTACAGCCGATAGCGTATTCTCCAAATAGGTGCCGTCCCCTTCTGAATTTCCGGCTCCGGAGGCGGTTACTGCTTTTAGTTTAGCTATGTTCCATTTGCCCATAAGAAAATTTTCAACCGCGGCAATTTCCGTTGAACTTAATTTCCTGTTAAACATTAAAACATCAAAGGTATAGGCGCCAGTGAGTTCATTGTGATCCCCTCCGACTATACCAAAGGTACCATTTATCCCCCCGAAGCCTGTTCTTAAGGGGGTACCCAGATCACCGCTCTGCGATGATATTTCAACGCCGCTAACTCTCGCGTAAGCGCCATTCCCGGTACTCCAGCCCAACGACGCAACTAACGGTTTATTATATGTTAACGTAAGCCCCGTTGAGCAGTAGAACGCACTATCAGGGTTCATGCTCCGCAAGAGGAGTTTATTAGAATAGTTCTTAAAATCCGCGAAATTCCTGATGATTACGTAATCCTGCGTTCTTTCTGACGGGTTAAATGCTACAATAACCGTGTAGTCTGTTATCGTACAAGCCGGTCCACTATTAAAATGTAGATTAGCAGCGACGCTTGACGGTTGTGGCGTAAATAGAAAATCAGCAACAGGCCTGTGATCGTATTCTGTTTGCGCAGGACATTTATAATCTTGATAGAAATCTCTAGCATCTGGTAGCGGAAGAGTGAATACCTCATCCCAGTACGTATCTGCCGTGATTGGATTGTTACCTGTATTGGCAGACTGTAGAGAAAGATATACGCTGCTGTTATGCCAGACTAGATTCTCATAGGCGTTACTGTTTGTGCCGTACGTCGTTCCACTCGCCCAATAATAGACGTCACACAGTTGCCAGACATTTTCGGGAATGCCCTTATCCTCCCAATATGTGGGATTGTTCACCGGATTCTGATTTAGATTGCCGGAAGCTGGTGTTGCTTGATAAATGTGTATGTTGTATCGTACGCAATCGCCATCAGTATAGGTTGTGCCGCTATCCCATACTGTATCATAGATTTGCCAGACATCAGCCAAAGAAATTGTCAAGGTCAAATCAGCTTCGCTCCAGTAACTAGAGCCGGTAGCCGGCGTATTTCCGATATTGCTATCTGTGTCGCTAATCCAAACAGTAAAATCATAAAAAGCATAATCGCCGGTATTATATGCGGTTGTCTCGTTCCAGGGAGTTTTAGCACCGGTGACCATATCTACCAGCGGCAAGCCTCTTTGCGGCTGGTAGTAGTTCGCAGCCGAGTCCATACAAAGCCAGACAGCAGGCATAATAACCAGGTTGTCGACTGAATAGCTGCCGGGATTCCACCAGTAAGCATCACTGGACTCTTCCCAATAAGTGCCGGGATGATTTTCCGCTATAGGCGGTTGATTGCCCAGATTGTCATCAACCTGAGATTTAAAACACCGAAATTGAAACACACAATAATCGCCGGTCGCATATGTTTTATCCGGTTCCCATACTGAACTGATCTGCTCCCATGCATCCGGATTAAACGGAGATTGCGTATTGCTGTTTTTCAGCGATTTGAAAATGCCGGGGCAGTGTACGTAATCTCCGGTTGTATATGTTTTATCCGATGCCCATGTGACATTATCCTTGATATAGTTGGTCCATACATTATCGCTCTTATCAAGGAGATCATTCTTGTACCAGGCGATACAATTGTTCAAATACGATGGAATTCCACTGCCGACGTGTTTCGCATCTTGAAAAGACATAAACTTCCCGTCAGGACCGGATTTCCCTGAATATTTTTTTATTCCCATTTTATTCTCCCGTAGTTCCATAAGTCGATTCAGGTAAAACAAAAGTTTCCATGGCTGTTGCTACATCAGCAGGGTCTATTGTTTCGCCGTTTGCGACTGCGTTAATTGCCAGTACATAAGGGTGGTTGATAAAGATTGAATCATCATCTAAAAACCTGTCTACATGAGCTTTGATCCTGCTGAACAGATTCTGATAACGACCGTGTTCCAGATCAAGTCTGGAGATTAACAAATTGAATCTTTCCGCAGTCAAATAGTTACTCAATAATTTTTCGTTCGGACTCATGATTCGTCTCCGCTGACGTAAATCTGACAGGTCCCGGCTGACGCATTGCAAACTAAAGTCCCGTCCGATTCAATGACGGTTTTGTCGTCGATTGAAAACGGAACATTCGCGGTAAGTTGATAGCTGCTTTCAAAGCTGCCAAGTTTCAACGTAATGGTCGCTGAACTGTCACAGACCAGTTTAATTCCGAAAATTACCGCAGTATTGCCTGTTCCTACAGTCAAAATTGTTGCATTACTGCTGCCGACATTGGTGTTTACCCATTTTTTTAAAGCCATTTTAAATACTCCTGTTTAATTAAAAATTTATTAATTTTCCCTGCGCGATACTCGCGTTTATATATGTAAATAATCATCCAAAGATTAGCGCTATTCTGATCATATCGGACGTGGACCCTCCGCCGCCGAGTGAATCAAGGAAATCCTGTTCGGTTCCGGTATTGCCCTGATCCAACCATACCTGATAAGCGCTATCTCCATTACCAATTGAATCAAGAAAATCCTGTTCAGTTCCACTGTTGCCGGCATTCAGCCATACCTGATAGGCGCTATCACCATCAGCTCCGGCCAGGCCGGTTTCTCCCTGTATGCCTTGATCTCCCTGAGGTCCGATTTCGCCTTGTATGCCTTGATCTCCTTGCGGCCCCTGCGACCCGGTTTCACCCTGGATGCCCTGGATACCTTGTTCTCCTTGAGGGCCGGCTTCGCCTTGTATTCCCTGATCTCCTTGCGGCCCCTGCGGCCCGACTAGTGAATTTAAAAAATCCTGTTCGGTTCCGCTGTTGCCGGTGTTCAACCAGACCTGATATGCGGAAATACCGTCAATACCATCTGTTCCCGAATCCCCCTGTGTGCCAATAAGAGAACTCAAGAAGTCTTCCTGGGTGCCGGAATTACCGTTATTCAGCCAGATCTGATAGGCGCTTTCCCCGTCATCACCAGCGACGCCCTGAATACCCTGTTCGCCTTGCGGCCCGGCTTCACCCTGTGGTCCCTGGATACCCTGGGCTCCATCATCGCCGATGTATTTTACCCAGATCGCACCGGAGAAATCGCTTTCAATCGGAGTCAGCGGAGTGTTTGCAACAATTTCCGCCCGGTATTTCAGACTGTTAGTTGGAATAAGACTCCATCCTGTACCGGTATTATCAGATGCATAGGCGAAATAAGTATATGATGTGACCCCGTCCGGAAGTTGGATAGCATCACCAAAGTTTTCGCCGTCCCAGCTCCAACGATAGTAGTAATCATTGGAGGCCTGAGTCTCGTGCCAATTGGTTGCACCGTCAATACTGAACTGAAACGAACCGGGGTTTGCCAGCAGCGCATCAATTTGAACAGATGAGTAATTGCCGTCCGGAACATTTGTCGGAGTTCCGGTGCCGCTGTCGGTGCGACGGTTTTTAACCTGCATGTCAAACTGATAGATAACCTCAGGAGATGTCTCTCCGGCAGCAATCCCGATCAATTCGGCACCGAGAACAATCCTAGCATTGTCGGCAAGGACATCGATAAGTTCCAGCGTGTTGGTTTCGTCCAACGGTATCACGATAACCGCTCCAGCATCATCCTCGGTTACATAAATACCGGAATCAACCCGGATCAACGGCGTATCGGATGATACCCAGTCGTTATCAAGAACAAATTCCCATTGCGTCAGATCACTCAACTCACTCAAGGCGTAATTTCCGCTTTCAGCGTGAATTGGATGCAAATGCAGCTCTGTCTGCTGCCCTCGATAAATTGACGGCTTGTCACTGGTCAGCCGTCCGATCGCGTCGGCAACTTGTACGTTACCGGTGCTGATCACCAGATGAATGTCGATCGACTTCATACAATAATCCTTTCTTTTGTTTGTTATGTATTAAAGAACAAAGGTTTGTTAAAATTAATAATCCCATTGATTTATCAGTTTCATTTTTCAAATCTTGACGGATTCGGGAACCTTTCTTGCAGGAATTGTTCAACTCCGGATTCCCATGCCGTGTCATTGTATCCCATAAATATCTTGCTTGCCGTCTTTTCCTTTATTGTTCGCGGCTCGACCGCCTTTTCAAAGGTTGCCTTAACCTGATCCATTAATACTGTTTTCGGCTGTATCGCATTCTGATAAACTGAAATATAACAAAGGCCATAACCGGCGGTCAGATCAAACTGCCCGGCAATCTCAAGAAACTTTGTCCGATTGAATAAAACCGGCACATGTGCTTCATAATTCTTTGTTGGCAAATTAGCGGCTTTTAAGGCATCGCCGGTTTGCCGTCGCATCAGGTTCCATGCCTTTCCCGACATCGGATATTCCGCTAAATCACCATTTGTGATAATGGCCGGAATTGTCGCGGCATTCATTTTTGAAAGCAAAATATTGTCATCGGTCCAGAATAAAACATTCTGACTCATGGCGCTATTGCTGAGAGCGTCCACCAACCCGGTATAAAGATTGATGTTCTTTCGGTTATACTGGTCTTTCGCTTCGATATGTTCTACATCTTTCACCCATATCGGCAGTTTCTGTGTGACCAGCCATATTTTATCAATATTCAAGAGGTTTTGCGTGATCGAGCGCAATGCATAACGAAGTTCCAGGTTATTGCCGTGTGAGCCCGACATAGCCAGTGGAATCACGATATCCACCGGATCGGCTTTGCGTTTTTTTCCGCACGTAGTACACGGCTTTTTCTTAGTCTTTCCATTATTCCCAGTGTCGAGTTGAAGCCAGAATTGCCGCAATAAATTGATCTCGACTATTCCCGGGGTGTGATCGATCTCCTGAAGACGGCGTCGCAATGACGTCACTTTTACATGCAGTCCGGGATTCAGCATTTCCAAGTGATGTTCAGCGTTAACCAGTTCGCCGATAAAATCGGGCCGGTGATCCAGTTCAGCACCTTTGCCGTGTCCTGATATAACCTCCTTGCCGTAACTGATCGCCGCGGCAATATGCTTCAACGCACAACTTTTACAATTCATGTCTTTCATAGTCTCTCCTTATAAACATTCTGGATATAATTCATAGCAAGCCATTTGGCATTCTTCATCCGCATCACAAGCCTCAATGCACTCATTGAGCATCCGCTCCTTTTCACACGGGTCATCTCCGCAACAATCAAGTTGCGCAATAAAATCAAACGTCCCTACCCAAATCCCGGGCGGATCCAACTCTTCTCCGGTACATGGGTCATATAATTCATAACTTCCATCGTAACAGGCATTGAGCCCATCGCGAAGCGTTACCCGCTGATCCCAGGGAAGATAGCAATAATTCGGATATGTCGTCCCAAAACTTTCTAAGTTATCGGCCGCAGCTTGCGCCTCGGCTTCCGTCGCGTGACAAGAAATTAGCTCATAACAAGTCCATCCTGACGGATTCTGTCCGGCGCCCCAGTCATCCCAACTCCCGGTAATCTCCTGAACATAATGAGAAACCCCAATTCCGCCGTAACTCCATATTGAAGCCTTGACGACGCACCAGTCTCCACCGGAACTGGATGTAGTACTGGATGAACTGGAACCACCGGAACCGCCGCCACCTGATGTACTGCTGCTTGAGCTACTGCTGGATGAACTGCTCGAACTACTGCCGGAGCTGCTGCTTGACGAGCTGGAACTGGATGATGAACTGGAACTACTCGAACTACTTGAGCTACTGGAGCTACTGCTGGACGAGCTGGAACTACTACTAGAACTGCTCGATGAACTGGATGAACTGGATGAATCGTCTGGCATACAATCGTACACGCTGGTTTGTAAGCAATCAATGCAAGTATAAGCATTTTTTACCGCAAGCATCCAACACGTACGGTAATTGTATAATCCATCATAAGAAGTAACCATATCATTATCGGGAGGCGGTATGACTAAAAACCTTAATACTTTTGTTCCAACCGGAACTGTCAGACAAGCATTCTCTATAATAACGGAGTCTACAATAGAGTTACCACCTACCCCAGAGTCAAGTAATGGAGTTCCATATACAGTAACCGGAACTATTGTCGTAGAACCAGACCATTTGTATGCAATAGCATGTTCAGATATTAAGCAAAATTCATCAGGGAAATTTGGCGAAGAACAGTAAAATGTATCATCATCACGATTCCACAATGGATTATCAATTCTCATGAACTCCATTTGTTCATTATATGCCTGTTGCATTTGTACTTCGGCGGAAACTTCGGGATCAGCTATGATAATCAATCTTGCAGTCCCGTTCCAACTAGGATTGCAATAATCTCGAAAGCCGATACACAACAACTGTGTATTTATTATTCCATCAGGAGAGTTCGTAAGTAAAAAATCTTCACAATAACCAAGGTCTATTGCAGATTCTCCTGATGCTGGAACATGCTCACAAATATCAATCCAGCACGGACATTCATCACAAAGAGAAAGTCCCCCGCCATCATTAATAACCAATCCACCATTTGACAAGTAAAGCATACTCATGATTGCGACGCTTCTTCCGGGAAACATTTACGCAGAATAAATCCTTGAGAGAAACTTCCCTCTTCTGTAAATCCAGTGATTTTACCATCTGCCAAAGAAACACGGCTGATTAAATGTTTAAACATATTGTTTTCAAAAGCCGGCATAGAACCAGCTTGCTGAATCAAGCAATAGGCACCAGTCCATGGAGATGCGGCGGTTCCCGATCCACCTGTGGGAGCGGCGGACATATAAATAAATTCTAATTCATTGCTTATTGTGATCTCTTTAGCCAAGCAGGTACAATCAAAACCGTTTATCATCCCCTCCCAGCAATTGTCATTATCCGGATCAAATCCATCAACAATTTTCAGCTTATCCGGAGCCGTTTGAATCACCTTCAGAAAACCAT
Source organism: Victivallales bacterium (assembly GCA_963678305.2). Classification (GTDB taxonomy): domain Bacteria; phylum Verrucomicrobiota; class Lentisphaeria; order Victivallales; family Victivallaceae. The sequence goes on along the minus strand of CAXXVV010000012.1, from coordinate 473,788 downwards.
TGTATTCATTGCCCGCAGCGGATTTCGGCAGCGCGATGTTGATTGAAGCCTGAAGCCCGGTCCCCGTCGCGGTTACGCTCGGAGTTTTAATGTTTTCCTGCATCCTGATCCTGATATTGTGCAGCATGCCCCATATCGTCTGAATCTTTTCTTTACTTACCCATGTAGCCGGCATTGTTATTTCTCCTGTTATTTCTTCGTCGGGTCCGGTAGATCGTCTTCAATTCTGACAAGGTCCCACTCGCCATATTGCATATAGGAAATCGAGACCTCGCTATAGCCGTTTTTGTTATCCGCAAAAGTCATGCCGACATTATGATATTTTCCGGAAGGCATAGTATCCCCGGAAATGACCTCCGGCACAATAAAATCTTTAACTGTAGTTTCTCCGGTTTGGATATATTTTTTCATTTCGCTGGCAAGGAAACTTGATGTTTTACAAGTTTGCGTACCAGTGATCGTGACTATCGGGCGCCGCATGACAAAACAATCAGCGTACGCCTGCCAATTGGGATACGTTTCGTTGAATGTTGTCGGAGACTCCGCATACTCTTGCGCATAACTCATTCCATTATCGCTGTTGAAGTCGGATGGCTGGGCCGCCCGGTCCTCGAATGAAACCGCCCCTCCCGCACGGATAAAACCACTGCTGCTGAAATTTGATGACCCCATTTATTTTTCCTTTCATTTATTTTTGTTCTGGTTCTCAAAAGTTTTCTTTGCTTTTAGAAAAGTTGTCAACCAAAGGCCGTTTTTAAGCTCAAAGAAAGGTTTTTTGAATATTATTAACTATGGACTTATGCAGGGCTATTATTTGCACTATGGAGAACATGAAGAAGTATTGTAAATTCATGCAAAGCATGAAAAATAAAAACTTTTTCGTGACTTTTCGTGTGTTTCGTGGTTAATACTTGCATTTCGCTCTCCTCATTTTTATCAAACACAAGGAAAATTAAAATATCCATGCTATATTTATGGATGAACTAAATTTACGTGAAAGATAATTATGAAGATATATGTGGACGGCGACGCCTTTCCGAATGTCCTGAAAGATATTTTATTCCGGGCAGTGCAAAGGGTCGGAATTCAGTTGGTTATGGTCGCCAACAAACGCATCAGGGTTCCGGGCAATGAACTATTCTCCAACGAAATGGTCCCCGGCGGACCGGACGAGGCCGACGACCGGATTGTCGAATTAATGGCGCCCGGCGACCTAGTCATTACTGCCGATATTCCGTTGGCCGACCGGGTCGTCTCCAGGCAAGGTTACGCGATCAATCCCCGGGGCGAACTCTATACCGAAGTAAACATCAAAAACCGCCTTGCCATGCGTGATCTCATGAACGAATTACGCAGCGAAGGCGCGATCACCGGCGGACCTCCGACTTTCAATAAAAAAGACATTCAAACCTTCACCAACCAGCTCGATAAATTCCTGACCAGACACTGCCGCAACGCCGGAAATTAACCACCACGAAAAGCACGAAGCTATAATATAATTAGTAAATAATCAGACACTTTGATTGTTATTAATTCATAAATAATTTATGACAAACACATTAACTTCAGCAAATTTAAGGATAGAAATAATTAAGTCCAGCTTCCACGTTTAATGTTCAACGTTTTTTAAATCCAACATTGCATATTCCCGTTTTGAGTGATATTTTTTCAAGTTGAAGTATTAATTTAAAAAAAAGAAAACATATAGATATGGCAAGTATAAAAAATATTCATGACGCAGAAAAGAATATCTCTAATTTATTAGAAAAAAAATATAATGAATTATTAAATCATCCTGAATTCAGTGCAATGGTCAGTCATTTTATTTTATGCCCTGATGTGAAGCCTGCAATGATGCCTGATTATATATATGAATTTATTTGCAATGGATTGTCAGAAAAACATACTATTGATGGTAAAGATAAATCTCAACCTTGCTTAAGAGAATCATATTCTCCATATTATTCACATCCTACTTTTCCTTTTCTCAAAAAAGATATAAAATTTCCTCCTCCACAAAATCCGGCTTTCTCTTTTATTGACTTGTTTGCGGGGATAGGAGGTTTTAGAATTGCGTTTCAAAACAATGGAGGAAAATGTGTTTTTACGAGTGAGTGGGATCAGTTTGCAAAACTCACTTATGAAGCTAACTTCGGAGAGGTCCCGTATGGAGACATACGTAAAATTAACAAAGCAGACATTCCAGATCATGATATATTATGCGCGGGATTTCCATGTCAACCTTTTTCATTGGCTGGAGTGTCAAAAAAGAACTCTTTGGGTCGAAAACATGGATTCGAGGATGAAACTCAAGGCACACTTTTTTTTGATATAAAAGAAATTATATCAACAAAAAGGCCCAAAGCCTTTATGTTGGAAAATGTCAAGAACTTGCAATCTCATGATAAGGGAAGAACTTTTGAAGTCATACGGCATACCTTGGAGGATATTTTAGGTTACGTTGTAAATTGGAAAATCGTTGATGGAGCCAAGTGGGTTCCACAACATAGAGAAAGAATATTTATTGTTGGGTATGATCCGAAGCAAGTAAAAATTAAATCCAAGGGTGAAATAATAATCCCGGAAAAGCCGGAAGCTAACTATGTATATCCCGAGTTAAATTCTATAATACAGGAAAAAGTTGAAGGACATACATTAGGGCCTGGAACGTGGGATACTCTGGAAAGGCATAAGGCACATCATGCCGCCGCCGGGAATGGTTTTGGGTACGGATTACACACAATTCCAATTCCCGATGGGAAAGTCACCAGAACAATTTCAGCGCGTTACCATAAAGACGGAGCAGAAATACTTATCGAACAAAAGGGAAAAAGACCAAGACGCTTAACTATTAATGAGGCCATGCAATTGCAAGGGTATGATCCAAAGTTATTCCAATTTCCCGTTTCAAAAACTCAATCATATAAACAAATAGGAAACAGTGTTGTAGTTCCTGCCATTCAAGCATGTGCATTCCAAATAGCTAAAGTCATAAAGGATAATGTCAAATGAACTGTGAATGGGGTTTCCTATCTGACTATTTTGATGCAGTATCATATAAAAAACTTACTGCGGTTGAAATAGATCCTCGCTCATCGAATGAACATGAGTTTAATGGAATCAGCAGTATCAGGAGTATGCTAGGAGATGCAAAACAGATTTTGCCGACTAGAATTGTTTATTTATCTGATGATGAAAATGATATTACGGAAGACCATATTGAACTTACTTGGTATGATGCAAGGGAAAAACACCCCACAAGAACAGAGTATCGTTTATATTATCAGTCATCTGTTTGCATTACCTTGGCTGAAGCTGGTGATTTAATGGTTTTATGTAAAAATCATGACGAAATGTCTATGTCTTTATTTATTGCGAAAGAAGGAAATACCATAGAAAAACAATTAGCTTGGCTTTTTGCAATATCTTTGGACAGCGCATCTAATTCAATGAAACCTGCAAAAACCGATAATCAAAGAATGAATTATTTTACAAACATAATTCTTGATAAAATTGGTTTTGTTGTTGATATAAATGATTCTTCATTGCTTGACCGCCTTTTAGAAAGATTTCCAGAAGAAAAACTACCAAGCACTAATATTTTTTCAAATTTTGCCAGAACTTTTGAGCAAACTGCACTGGAAGATAGTAATGCCGATGTGGCTCTGGTTACATGGCTTAGCTGGGAAGAGCGTTTATTTAAAATTTTTGAAAGACATATTGTTGACAAAAAACTTGATTGCGGGTTTAATGACGTCGACGATTTTCTATCATATTCTCTTAGCATTCAAAACAGGCGCAAATCAAGAGCCGGGTTTGCACTGGAAAACCATCTTACATATATTTTTGATAGAGAAAATATAAATTTTTCATATAATAAAATTACTGAAAATAAGTCCAAACCTGATTTTATTTTTCCAGGCATAAATGAATACCATGACCCTAATTTCCCACCTGGCTTATTAACTATGCTAGGAGTAAAAACAACATGTAAAGATAGATGGAGGCAAGTCCTCAGCGAAGCTGAAAGGATACCCTCAAAACACTTACTGACACTTGAACCAAGTATTAGCATAAACCAAACCAATGAAATGATAGATAAAAACCTTCGTCTTGTTGTTCCCGACCAGATAATTCCTACATTTTCACCAGAACAACAAGAGTGGATTACCAATCTTAGCACTTTTATTCAATATGTTCGAGATTTGGAAAGACATAATATTGGACTCTTTAGATAAAAAACGTCGCAGTTGGAATATGAGCCGTATTCGTTCGAAGAATACAAAGCCTGAAATAGTTGTGCGTTCACATTTACATCGCCAGGGATACCGTTTTTGTTTACATAAAAAAGATTTACCGGGAAAACCAGATATAGTATTACCCAAATATAAAACGGTTATTGAAGTGCGAGGATGTTACTGGCACAGGCATAAAGGTTGCAAAGAGAGCACAACGCCAAAGTCAAATACTGAATTCTGGTTGACAAAATTCCAGAGCAATGTTGAACGGGACAAGAAAAACGATAAACTCTTAAAAGAACTTGGTTGGAACCTGATTATAATTTGGGAATGCGAAGTCAAAAACGGAAAATATATTGATATTATCAACAAAAAATTAAAATGATTAAGCCGAATTCTGCCACTCCTCAATTCTCTTATAGGCTTCTTCGTAACAATACATCTCATCATCAGTAATGATACCGGCCTCATATCTGCGCCATGCTTCTTCCGCCATTGGTTTTAACTCGTTCGGCCAACCGCTACCTTCACATTCAAACCCATCCGGGTGCAATCCGGGATTCAAATATGCGACAGCCCGCCAACCGTCAAGGAAAATTTCGTTATCTAGATCAGATAAATTTTCTGATGATATAATTTTATCAAGGAATTCTTTTCTATTTTGCATAAAGCACCTCCTTTAACGCTATTATATAATAGCACCACAAAACAGAAAAAGCAATATCGAATGTCATATTTAATGTAAAAAAAAATACCGTTTTGAAATGTAAAAAAATCAAAACGGCAAAATAATTCTCTGTGCGGCTCCGTACTATAATCCGTCATTTTCTTGTTTTTTATGTACGTTTTTTTATATGCCGACCTCACAGTGCTATAAAATTTTCTTAATAATCCCTTTTGGGGCAATCGATTACCCCAAAGGGTCTCTACTCTCCGTTGAAAGGTTAATGCTATGTGCCGCTTTCAGCGCTTCTTTTTCATTTCTTTCGCTGAGATCACTGTAAAAACATTGTCTAATTCACGCATTAACTTCATCATTGGAAGTTCCGTGTTGAATATTGGATATTCAATTGGGTTGCAGGCAAAGCCTGCTCCAAGTCCTCCGTGGTGAACTTGGAGGTTGACACTGTTTTCAGTCGATTTCAACTACCGGTTTGTCGCCGACCCTGGCTTGCAGGGCGTGAAGTTCGTCCTTGAGTTTTTGCGTGATTTCAGCGTATTCCGGTTTGCCGTAAACGTTGTTCATCTCTTTGGAATCAACCCGCAAATCAAAGAGTTCCCATTCCGGTTCTTTGGATTCGTCAACCGTATTGGGCTGATCCATACATTCGCCGTAGTAATAAATAAGCTTGAAATCTTTGGTACGGACACCGTAGTGGGCGCAAACATAGTGATGGGTCAGATGCATCCAGTATCGGTAATACATGCTCTGCTGCCAGTCGTCGGGAACTGAACCGTCAAGCAACGGACGAATCGAATACCCCTGGAAATATTCCGGCTTTGCCATTCCGGCCCAGTCGACGAACGACGCGGGAATATCGACATTGGTAATAATCTCGTCGATAACGGTTCCGGGTTTGATTTCCTTCGGATAGCGGACCATGAACGGCATCCGCAATGATTCTTCATACATAAAACGTTTATCGTACCAACCGTGGTCCCCGAGGAAAAAGCCCTGGTCACTGGTGTAGATCACAACGGTATCGTCAAGTATGCCTTCATCTTCAAGATATTCCAGCACCCGGCCGACATTATCGTCAACCGACGCGATACAACGCAGATAATCCTTGATGTAGCGCTGATATTTGAAGTTGACAAGTTCCTCATGGTCAGCAAACGTTACTTTTTTGCCGTCTTCTGCTTGAATCAGGCAGAAATCGCTCAAGTCATCAGGATATGGAATATAATCCATCTTCGATTTTCCGGCCGGCGGGACCAGTTTTAAGTCCATGTACGACATGTCAACCGTGATCCGCATCTTCGCTTCTTTAGCCGCGTTCGAGCGATTGGAATAATCGTCGAAAAGAGTTTCCGGTAGCGCCAGGTTTTCGTTTTTGAACATGTCCTTGTGCTTATCGTCCGACTCCCAGTTACGATGCGGCGCTTTATGATGGTACTTAACAAAAAACGGCCGGTCCTTGTCCCGTCTTTTCAAATAATCCAGAGTTAAATCGGTAATAATGTCAGTGGTGTAGCCGTTATATGTAATCTTTTCACCGTTGCAGACCATTTCCGGGTCAAAATAAGGCCCCTGCCCCTGCAGGACTTTCCATTCGTCAAAACCGGTCGGATAATTCTCCACCGCTTCCCCCAGATGCCATTTACCGATAATCGCGGTCTGATAGCCGTCCGCCTGCAATTCTTTAGCGACGTTCGGGAGCGTATTGTCAATATGCGCTCCAATGGTCGTCACTCCGTTGATATGGTTATAGGTTCCGCACAGGATCGCCGCCCGGCTGGGTTCGCAAATACTGTTAGTGCAGAAACAGTTGTCAAAACGCGCGCCTTCATTGGCGATACGGTCAAGGTTCGGGGTTTTATTGATCTTACTACCGTAACAACTCAGCGCATGCGCGGCATGGTCGTCGGACATGATAAAAAGGATGTTGGGTCGATTTGTTTTACTCATTTTGCCTGGTGCCTGTAGTGATTTTACTAAGATTAAATAAACTATTATATCACCCTTTGAGGACATTGCAATATATAAAATTAAATATTGAGACAATTAGCAATGTCCTATGTCCTGACTTTGCATCACACCGTCAGTCCACAGCATCATACAAAGGCGTAAGTTATTAATAGTTTTATACATGTATAATTTACACAATATCGTTAGAAAGCCTGTTTTTTAAAGTTTTTTCCCATAAAACAGGCTTGCAAAATCCACTATTGGACTATATTTCTTACAAGAGACCGCACTAGAATAAATAATCATATCAGGAAAGTTTCATGAGTGAAATGAAAGAAGACCGGCTGCAATGGTGGCGCGACGCACGTTTCGGAATGTTTATCCACTGGGGCATCTACTCCGCCTATGAAGGCTATTACGGCGACCAGGAACAAACCGCCATCGGCGAATGGATTCAGTATCATTTCAAAATCCCGGTTGCCGAGTACCGGCAAAAGGCGGCGGAACTGACGCTTGAAAATTTCGATGCCGATTTTTACGCCGCCCTCGCCCACCGGGCCGGAATGAGATACATGGTCCTGACCTCCAAACATCACGATGGCTTTGCCATGTTCGATTCTAAAGCCAGCGGTTATAATATTGTCAAGCTCGGCCCCTCCCATCGCGACCCGTTGCGGGAGCTGTCCGAAGCCAATGCGCGGCACGGCGTTAAAACCTGCTGTTATTACAGCCAGTCTCTGGACTTTGAAGACCCGGACGGACAATTCAATGACTGGGATTACGACCCGGATAAAATTGATTTTGACAAATACCTGAACGGAAAATGCCGCAAACAGTTGACCGAGATTCTGACCCAATACGGTCCGCTTGGCCTGATCTGGTTCGATGTACCGTTCAAGATCGATTACGAACGCGGAGCCGCCCTGAAAAAGCTGGTAAACACCCTGCAGCCGGACTGTCTGGTCAGCGGCAGAATAGCCGAAGCCGAAGGTCTGTCCGATTACGGCTCATTCGGCGACAACCAGTTGCCTAACGGCAAAATAACCGGCGACTGGGAAACCGCCGCCACATTGAACCACACCTGGGGATATAAACGCCAGGACAACGACTGGAAATCCTCACAGGAAATAATCGAAACGCTCTGCACACTTCTCAGCAAAGGCGCCAACTATCTGCTGAACATCGGCCCGAAAGCCGACGGCTCCATCCCGGAGGCAACCATAAAAATCCTGAGTGAAGTCGGCGACTGGATGGATATTAACGAAGAATCAGTCCACGGAACCCAGGCATCGCCGTTCGCGATCAGCAGTGGCTGGGGCTGGTGCTCATCGAAGGGGGACGTCCTCTACCTTTATGTCAAACCCGAGCATACGGAAATAACTCTCTCCGGCCTGAAAAACCACGCTCTGCGCGCGTATCTGCTTGGAACCGATAACTGTCCCGAAATAACTGAAACCCATAACGGGGACATTCATGAACATACGATCTCCCTGCAGGAATCGTCCGGATCATCCATCAGGGTCGTAAGATTGCAACTCGAAGGCATTCCGGAAGTTGTTTCCGGATTGTTTCAACAGGCCGATGGTCAGGTTATCCTGCCGGCATATCTGGCCGGGATGGAAAATGTCGATTCCAGCGTAATCGAAGATCTGGATATGACCGGGGCGAGCGATGCCGCCGACGCTGAAAAATTCAATCAGCAGCAGGAACAGGAAATGAGCATCAACCTTGACGGTGTTATCGTCAACTGGTTCAGCACGAAAAATAAAGTATTTTGGGAATTCAAGCTGCATGAGCGCGGAAAATTCGAGGTGGAATTACGAACTATCCCGCGAAAATATCAGGACTGGACCGGCGGACATCAGGTAAAAATTTCCTGTTCCGGTCAAGCCCTGACCGGGACCTTGCATGCCGACACCGAACCGAAGACCACCAATTCGACCTATTTCAAAATCCGCGGCAGCAAGCTTGGAACGTTGCAATTCGACGCTCCTGGTGTCTACCGGCTGGAAGTCGAAGCCGTCGCCATCAACCCGGACGACCCGGTCGGCTTATCTGTTACCGAACTGATCCTTATGCCGAAAGCGGCTCAATAAAAATTTTGCACTCAGTCCGGTCTTATGCCCGATTCAGAGTGCGGCATTGCACCGGGACGTTCCCGGCGCCATCCGCCGTACGGATTAAACCCGGTTTGACATTGAATCGCGCCAGGACTGCGGCGTCAGGCCGAAATGGCGCTTAAAGCTGCGGGCGAAATACCCGGCGTCATTGAACCCGCAATGTCCGGCTGTTTCAACGGTCGTACAACCTGACTCAAGGTATCTCAGGGCAAGCATCAGACGTTTGCTCTGCAAATACTTTGAGGGGGATATCCCGTTCACCGCCTTGAACTGGCGCGCCATTACCGTCCGATCGATTCCCGCCTCCTCCGCCACGGTCGACACATCAAGCGAACTTTCCGTAAACCCCGCGTCGATGATCTCTTTACAACGACGGATTTCATCCTCTTTGCTGTTCAACTCGCGACTGAGCTTTATCCCCGTCAGTATCTCATAGACGATCAGCTCGGAATTCATCGCGGCCACCGGAGTTATGTCGTCAAAACTATGTAGCAAATTTTCATGCAGTTTGACCGGACATTTGCCGGCATGGAACGGGACAAAGAATTCCAGCCCCAAATCCTTAAACAGCGGCTCCGCCACCGCGCCATCCATGGTAAACCAGCGATATTCAGCGTGAACAAACTGCTCCGCCCATCCCATTTTACTGTTCAACGGAAATACCAGCACCTCTTCCGGCCGGGTCGTATATAACCGGCCATCCACGGTATAATTGGTTTCGCCCGTAATTCCCCAGTAGAAATTGTAACGGTCGACAATTCCCGCCGCGTGACGCCAGCCAGGTTCGACAACCGCGTGCCCGGCGCTCCGGACATTCAACGGCAGCCGCTGCGCCTCCGGGATCCTGACCCGGTGTCTTGATTGAACGATACTTTTTATCACAAAAGTCCTGTATTTATCGCAAATATCCAGATTGACTATACTTATTATTGATATTATACTATACAAAAGATAACACAAAAATTCAATCAAAGGACATAAAAATGTTGAAAAAGTATCTTGATGATCTGGAAACAAGAATTAATCCCGAAGTGGAAGAGGACCTGTTTGCCCAATGGCAACGTTTCTGGGACGGTAAATGTACTGATGATATTTTTGTGCCCAAACGAAATACAAAAATCCCGTCATCTCTGGAATGGCCGCAAATCAATATCAATGACGCAATCGAAGACAAATCTTTCGAGATAATGATGTTATCTCAATTGTGCGGACTGAATAATTTTTTGTCGGACGGCAGCGGTTTGACGCTTGCCATTCGCGCGAATTACGGCAGCAATATCATGCCTTCGTTGCTGGGCTCGAAAGTTTATTTAATGGACCGCGAATACAACACCCTGCCCGGCGCGTATGCTGTTGAAGGGGGGATCGAAGCGATAAAAAAACTGGTTGCGGCGGGAGTCCCGGATCTGGACGGCGGCCAGGGCAAACAGGCAATGGATTGCGCGAGGTTCTACCTTGAAAAACTCAAGCCTTATCCGAAACTGAGTAAGTATTGCCGCATCTATCATCCGGACCTTCAGGGAGCGTTCGACATCTGCGAAGTGGTCTGGGGCAGCGGAATCTACCTTGATATGTACGATCATCCGCAAGTAGTCAAGGATTTTATGCAGTTGATCACCGATACCTATATCGCCTGGATCGATCGCTGGTTCAAACTTATCCCGCCTTCAGATGGACTTAATGTCCATTACGGCTGGGTTCACCCCGGCAAAATTCGCCTCAGCCTTGATTCCTGCATGAACATCTCGCCGGAAATGTATGATGAATTCGTTAAACCCTATGATACTCAAATGCTGGAAAAATTCGGCGGGGTAGTTCACTCTTGCGGAAAAGTCGACCATTTTGTCCCGTGTCTCGCTGATATCCCCGGTTATCATGCCTTCCATCTCAGTCAACCCGAATATAACGATATGGAAAAGATTTATCAGGCGACTATTGACCGGAACCTCCGGATCATCAGTCTAAACTACAATACAGCAAAAAGCGCAATCGACAGCGGTCGCGACCTTAAACATAAGGTCCAGGCGTTTTAATTGAATATCCAATATCCAACAAGGAACAACCAATATCCAAGTATAAACAAGGACAGAACGACGCGCTGAACGCGAAAAACTTTTAAGGAAGGCTGACTGCGCAATGCGGACGAGGACGTCCGCGCTCCCAGGGATGACGCGATTTATAGATGCCTGAATTGCGTGATCTTATCCTTCTTCCTTGGATATTCCTTGTTCATCATTGGATATTCTTTCCCGCTTCTCAGCGACCGATCAATGATTTGACAATGCCGCAGGCTTCAGCCAGGCGTTCTTTCATGCCGCCATGCAGCGGGTTGGTATCGCGGAAAATCAGTTCGATAAAGTTATCTTTGGCAATATCCAGCGACTCTTTAATGTGAGCAGTAAATCCTTCCGCATTGAAATCTTCCCCGCATAATTGCATCGGATGCGGTTTGCGGGACAGAACGACGTCCCGCCCGACAGCCCCGGCCATAATCTCCTGATTGCACCACGGAGAAATAGTGATCTTACGCAAATTTTTTACGGTTTTAAGCGTGGCCCAGAATTCATGGACCGGTTCGCAGCATCCATAATACACCAAACCGTAATGCTGTGCCACCCGGTTCATGTAGGGAAAAATAAACTCAGTAAACATGTCATTCGGCAATCCGACCGCTTCCTGAGCCTCGATAAAACACCAGCAGTCTTCCGGCAGGTAAGGCCCGGACTCCGGAATGTCCCGGCGCGGCAGTTCCCGGCAATAGCCGATACTGCCGGAACCAACCCAATGCGCATCATTATTAAGACAAAACAGCTCTTGTTTGATCAGCCAGTTCATATAATCCACTGATTCAGCTGCCACAAACTCAAAAAAACGATGCACGTTATCCGGTTGATCCAGCATAGCCATGTAAAAATTGTCCATTCCCATTAAAGTAACCGCCTTTTGCGCCATGCCGTTTCCGGTTGCAGTACCGGCATTGGTGGTAATTTTCACCGGCAGCAGATCGCCGAAAATCTCTTTTGCCAGTTCGACTTCACGACACGTCGCCTCCCGGTCAACCGTAAACGGTTCGCGACGCAGTTTTTTCAGTCCGGGTTCAAGGTCAGCCAAAGGCTTATCGGTTTCATACCCCAGAAAACGCCCCTGTGCATCCGCGGCTCTGGTAATCTCTACCGGACAGATGGCCGGACGGGTAATCTTCCACTCCACCGGGAAAAACGAATAGTAAATTCTATCGTCAGGAATATTTTCATAATTACAGATGGCTCTCCTGAGATAACGCTCAAAACTCTGCTCGACCTCTCCTTCACATTCCAAACCTGGCATCAAGTCTTTAAAGTATGATCCATTGTCTTCGATAATAAACGGAACACTGCGCTCAATCCGGTCATTGGTCCGCCGCCAGATATCCCGGCGATTATCCATATCTTCCGAAAAAACAATTTCAGCATATCTTCCGGCAAGTCCTCTCAGTATTTCACGATCTCCGGCAGCAGTCATTGTCACATTCCTTAAAACAGTTTGTTATTTGCAATTTTTATATTATATTACAGCATATTAACAAATAAAATGCACGAAAAATTTATTTTGTACACTATTTTACTGTTATGACAAATCACAAACCAAGATCAACCGGAAGCATTCTACCGCAGGAAATACGGCGAATGCTCGAACAACACGAACTTACCGCGGGCCTGCATCCGACCCATTTCGGTAAATATATCAGGAAAGAAGGCTCTATTGTACGTCCTGAAGGGATTGATTCTTATATTTTGATCATCTGTGAAAGCGGTCATGGGTTTTTTTGGTTTTGAAAAAACGAAACATAAAATTCTACCGGGAGATATTATGATCATTCCAGCCGGCTGTCCTCATTCGTACGGCTCGGAGCAAAACATGACGTGGAATATAAACTGGACCCATTATTCAGGCAGACAGGCAGGAGCATTCATGAATAGACCGGTTATTCTGCATCCTCCGGAAATCATATTCAATCAAATACAAAGCATCTATAATGACTATTTTAAATGCGTTTCAAAAGACATGAAACTGCAAACGTTGATCACCGCCTCCCAGATACTTCGCCATTTACTGGGCGCAATCTGTTTCTCAGGAGCAGAATCCCAACCGGAAGCACGTATCCGCCAGGCAGTGGACAAAGCTATTGATTTGATGTTGAACAACCTATCCGAGGCACTTTCATTACAGGAAATGGCAAAAAACGTCAACCTGTCCGTCAGTCGCTTTTCAGTAATATTCAAGGAAGGCACCGGACTCTCGCCGATAGAATATTTTAATAATTTGAAAGTTAGACACGCCTGCCACTACCTTGACACAACAGATTTGAGTATCAGCCAGATCAGTGAAGTAATAGGCATAGAAAACCAGCATTATTTTTCACGAATGTTCAGCAAGTCAACGGGGCTTTCGCCCCGGGAATATCGTAAACTTAAATTACAGCTTTAACTTGCAATCAGGTGCAAAGCGCCAGCAGGTCGCCGACGTCAGCGGTCGCCAGCGCCTCGACCGTATCGGCCGCGCCGTAATAGATCTTGACTTCACCACTGTCTTCCAGAATCATGCCGCCGGGAAAGATCACGCTGCCCCGGAATCCTTCAAGTTCATATTTTTCTTCCGGCTTCAATAATGGCTCATTATACATCCCGATCACCTTTGACGGGTTTTCGAGGTCCAGCAACATCAATCCGCCATAGTATTCCTTGCTCCAGTTCGGGTGCCAGGCAAAAAGCTCCCGGTCAACCTTTCTGACCGCGTGAAAAGTAGTCAACCACCCCTTTTCAGTTTTGATCGGCGGTGCGCCGGGACCAATCTTGGCATTCGCGAAAGGAACATCCTCGGTCCCGAGGACTAACTCAGTATCGCCCCAGTAACGCATATCCGGAGACTGCGATAACCAGACATCAAACTTTTCCTGATAACCGCGACTGTATTCCGGGAAAGGTCGCTCGAGACGGACAAAATTGCCGTTGATCTTTTCCGGGAACAGCACCATATTGCGGTTGTCAGGAATGGTCATATTCAGGATATTATATGAGTCGAAGTCCTCTGTCTCCAGAATTCCACCGCGAACACCATGTCTGGTGTCAACCGCGAAACACATATAGCATTTACTATCTATCACAGTTAAACGGGGATCATAGAACCGGATGATTTCCGGATCATCAACCACCTCGATCCAGGGCTTGTTCTGCACCTCCCAATTAATCCCGTCATCACTGAACGCGACTCCCATATTCGTGCCGTGTTTCGCGCCCCGGCCATTCGGATGATCCGGCCCGAAACCGTAATCGTTCCGGAAAACCATAACGTATTTGCCATTGTATTTCGTTACTCCGGCATTAAAGATCAGAGTCGCCTCATAAGGCACGTCATTCTGCGACAATACCGGGTTCATAGGATGTTTTTTCAGTGGATTCATCTTAATTCCTTTACAGTTTCACGAATAATTATTTCGGGTTCCAGTTCTTCACGGTATTCCGCAGGAAGCAACTGTTTTTCCAGATATTTTATAGCTTTACGCGTCCCCCGCACTCCGATCTCGTTTTTCGGAATGCTCACAGTAGTCAAAGCCGGATAACAAAACTCACTATGATGCAGATTGTCAATTCCCACCACACTTAATCGTTCCGGGACGGCTATTCCATGCCGTAAACACCAACTTATCACACCGAAAGCACAAGCATCATTAACGCAGAAAATCGCGGTTGGCGGATCATCGGACTCAAGCAACTTAGCCAGACGATCAAAGGCGTCACCATGTTCCAGTTCAAGCTGCGGATCAAGTTTTATGCCATTTTCCTCAAGCGCTTGACGATAACCGGTCCGTCTTGCATAAAATGACCTGCTGTCATTCCGTCCCGCCCAATGTGCGATTCTGCGATGGCCGCAATTCAATAAATTGTTGACGGCGATACCGGCGGCTTTGACATCGTCAACGAACACAGCGGGAAAATTGTGTTCCGGAAAATCCTGCCCCAGCATAACGACCGGAACATATTTTGCCGCTTCAATAAACCTATTCGGATCGTCAGGAGTTGCCGCCAGAATCGCATCGACTTTCCGCACGCCTCCGGGTTGGTTCAAGGGCAACAATTTTTCAAGGTGACTGCCAAAGATCACATGGTATCCCTGCCGCTGCGCCTCTGAGGCCGCCCCCATGAACACCGCAGTGTAATAAGGACTCAATCCACCTTCACTTCCAAGTGTCCGTTCAGGGACAATGAAGCCCAAACCGAAATTTCTGGCAACATTTCTCGATGGCGAACTGACAAACACTCCGCGGCCATGTTCCCGCGACAGCAAACCGCTTTCAACCAGATTCCCGATCGCCCGGCGTACAGTCAAATAAGAAACTCCGAAACGTTCCGCCAGCAAACGTTCAGGCGGCAACGCTCCGGTTATTTGTCCGGAAATAACCGCATTACGTAGATTGTCTTCGATTTCCGTATACTTAAATTTCATAATAGCAATAAATATAATTGCTATATAGCAATTTTTCAATACCCAATCAGAATATTTTCACAAAAGTAAAAAAAACAAAAAACATAACACCGTTAATTGCATTGTGGTTAGCTAATTACAAATAAACTACAATCAAACTGTACGATTATTATGATATTATCAAAACCCAAAACAACCGGCAAGAGCAGGTATATCCATCAAGAAAAAAATATCTGAACAGGCAAGCTTTTTTTTATATTTAAGCCTTATCGACAATTATTGAAACCTGAAAGAAAATGACGTAGTCTGGCGACCAGATGTTCGGCTATAAGCGTCATCCCATAATCGCTCGGGTGTATCAAATCCTCGGTCAGTCCTGAAAGATCATCCAACAATTCCGGTCCTTCCAACAAAATCAGGTTATCATGCGGATATGCCGCAACAATATCACGCAAAACCTGGCGCATCGCATCTGTTTTTTCCGGCCCGATGCCATCGCGCAAAACTCCGATGTCGCGAAAATGCGGGAAAAGCGTAATACAGGAAACCGGGCGCGAAAGATTACTCACGGCAACTTTGTTGACCATGTATGATACACGATCCTCAAACTCTTCAATTGTATACTTACCGGTCATATTAACCGACAAACTCAAAGTGGCGAAATCCCAATCGTCCCGGCCCGCAATCCAGTCGGCAATCTCTTTTTCACAGTGGCATGCACCGCCAAGGCCAAGATTAATGAGATCAGCGTCAAGCCGGCGCGCGGCCTGGGCCGCATACGACAGGTGCGGCAGCATCGCGCTGGCTCCATGAGTAATACTGGTGCCGTAAGTAAGATAACGTCGTCGGGGTAATTCATCCGGTTGCGGAGGACGGCACCCGCCCTGTACATCGTGGAGAATTATCGGTTGCTCGGAAATGACCACGCGCCATACGTTCGGAGAAAAAGCCATCGATGAAGTGTATTCTGAAGACAACTTTGATAAATTTTCATTCGCCTGGAACTTGATTACCTGAGGTTTGGTAGTCAAAGAAATAATGTTCCTCTGGCAGAATTGTCCGCGAAAAATGACGGCATAAGCCTGACGCGGTTCAGTCGTCGAAAGGGTAATCTCCGGCAACTGGTCACCCGTAGCTACGAAACGCAATTCGGTATGCGCAGTATTAAACATAATATTTTGCGCGGATTCATTCAAAAAAGGTTTCATCGCCAGCGGATAACGGACCGGCATAACACCGCCGTCAACGTCAACCAGTTCAGCAGCATTATGAATCTCAATATTCTTCCAAAACATATACGTTCCTCTTAAAGCAAATCACGAATCAATCCACCCCCCAAAAGAGTATCTCCGTCGTAGAATACGGCGGATTGACCGGTTGTGATCGCCCGTTGCGGCTTATCAAGTTCAATCAGGAGCTGGTCCGGAGCATCGCCGGCTTTCACCTTTCCGGTAACCGGACGGCTGCGATAGCGGATTTGAATGTTGCAATGTATCGGCAGTTCAGGGATTGCTTCAGTCTGCCAATTGACCGCATCGACGGTAAACGATTGTCCCATCAATTCATCCTGGTCTGTCGCCAGATAAACATTCCCGCTGACCGGATCGATGTTTTTGACGTAGGCGGGAACACCAAGAGCCACGTTCAAGCCTTTTCGCTGCCCGATAGTGTAAATGTGAACTCCGTCATGTTTTCCGACTACCTGCCCGTCGGGACCAATAAAATCACCTTTTTTCACCTCGCCTTTAAACAGACGCTGGAGAATTTCGGGAAAAGTTTCGCCCGGAAAGTTAAAGCAGGCATCCTGACTGTCTTTTTTTTCCGAATTCTTCAAGCCCAATTGGCGGGCCATTTCCCGAACATCAGGCTTATTCATTTCACCCAGCGGCAAATAGATGCGGCTGATCTGTTCGTGACTCAACCGGTACATAAAATACGACTGATCGCGAGACTGATCCTCGCCACGTTTCAGACACACGTTGTCATCACAACGGATAATCCTGGCATAATGCCCGGTCGCCACCCCGATTGCGCCCTGTTCGTCCGCGAATTTGAGCAGCATTCCGAATTTCAGGAAAGGATTGCACCAGACACAGGGATTAGGAGTCCTGCCGCAGGAATATTCCTGCCAGCACGGCAACAGTATCTGTTGTTCAAATTCAGGATACAAATCAATGAAATGATGCGGGATACCCAAGGCTTCGGCCACTCCGACCGCCGCCAGTTTATCATCAGAACCGCAACACCCCTGATTGGCATTGAAAGCCGGGTCGGGTGAACGCATATTGAGCGTGGCGCCAATTACCTCATATCCCTGTTGCTGACATATCGCGGCAGCAACCGATGAATCGACTCCGCCGCTCATGGCGGCTATTATTTTAGGTTTTGAATTGGACATTAAACTAATCTTTTACAAGTTGAAACAACACCATCCGCAATACCGGGACGATATTCATTTTATGGGAAGCGGGACAGAAAGATAAAATTATTCGTCGTCGCCCTGAGCATCCATTTTCGCGAGTTCTTCCATCACGGCATCAGACATCTCACTCAGGCTGAAAGGCTTGCTGAAAGTACGGGTCGCACCGAACTTTGCCGCGATATCCACGCAGTAACCGGAATAGATATTGCCGGAACCGCCTGACATCGCAAAGATCGGCAGATCGGCATGGTCCTGACGAAGCTCCATTATGACTTCCAGGCCTTCCTTGTTAGGCATGATTATATCGAGGATTATCAAATCTATATGATTCTCCCGGAACTTGATAAGAGCCTGTTCTCCATCCTCGGCTTGTGATGACATTCAATCCAGCTGACTCAAGTTTCCTGGCCAGGAGATTACGAATCGACGGTTTATCGTCCACAACCAGTATAGTTTTCATTATTTCCACCTTCTAAATGATTCATGATTATACTATAAGCCCTCCGTCTAATTAAAAATCTAACACCAAATCCGGATTCTTGCAATAGTTTTTTTTCTTTTTTTGTTTTTTTCTTATAAAACACTTGCGAAAAACACTGTCAATACGTATATTTATTAGCATACATTAATGATATTGAAATAATGAGTTTCATCTGAGCATAAGGACGTTATCAGAGCAAAAAAATTGTGCTGTCAGTTATTAAAGTTGACAGGCGTATTAGAGACGGTTTATAAGCAATGGATACATTTGACAAACTTGATTATCTGGCGGAAGCGTCACAGTACGACCTTGCCTGCTCCTGCGGCACCAGCAAGGGAGACCACCGGCGGCGCGACGGACATGGCAAATGGCTTTATCCAGTTCCTTTAACCCGGGGAGGAAAAGGAATAATGTTCAAGACGTTGATGACCAACTCCTGCGTCAATGACTGTCGCTACTGTCCATTCAGATCAAACGGAAATGTCAACCGCTGCGGCTTAACACCGGAAGAAATTGTCAACTCATTCGTCGAGATAAACCGTAAACAGCAGCTCATTGGACTGTTCCTGAGTTCTGGCGTGGTGAGAAACCCTGACTACACAATGGACCGGCTGATCGCCTCGGCGGAAATATTACGCAAGAAACACCAGTACCGGGGCAATATCCACCTCAAACTGATTCCAGGAGCGTCACAGGCGGCGATTGATACCGCCCTGCACTACGCGTCCGCGGTTTCCCTGAACATTGAAGCGCCGGGAGCAAAGCATTTTCAGCGTTTAAGCCATGCCAAAGATTTCATCCGCGATATTATCGAACCGTTAAAATATATTTCAGCCCAGACCGCTAAAGGCGGAAAATTCCAGCGGGTAAAATGCACCACCCAGTTCATTGTCGGGGCCTCGGACGAAACTGACAGCGAAATAGTCAAATACATGGACGGGCTCTATAACCGGCTGAAACTGCAACGCATATATTTCTCCGCCTATCAACAAGGACTCGGAACGCCGGAACTACCCGGAGAGCAACGATTCAGTCTTGACCCGGAAGACGTCTTAACCCGCGAACATCGGTTGTACCAAGTCGATTTTCTGCTTAGAAAATATAAATTCGATGCCGGAGAGATCGGTTATGATAGAAATGGACATCTGCCGCTGGACGCCGACCCGAAAGAGGTTTGGGCACAGCGCCATCCGGAATTTTTCCCGATCAGCCTCAATTATGGCGATAAGGAAGCCCTGCTGCGAGTTCCCGCGTTAGGCCCGATAACCGTAAGCCGGATTTTAAAGTACCGGAAAATCCATCAACTGCACTTTGATGATCTCGACCAGTTAAACCTCAAAGGTAAAAATAAAGCCAGAGCCCTGCCCTGGCTTTGCGCCTGAAACTGTTTTATCCGCAGTTATTATTTGATTACGGCATCCCGAACCGCTTTGCGCCAGATTTTGTAACCTTTGGCGTTCATGTGCAGCTTGTCTTTCAAAAAAATATCTTTAAGCGGGGTACCGTCTTTGTCAAGCATTGGAGTGACAACATCGATATAAGTCAGGCGTTTATCACTTTCACAATATTTTTTGAGCAGCGCATTTGCTTCGGCATATTTCTTATGGTAACTCCAGCGTCTGATACTTGGTTTGGTGGAAATAAAATAAATTTTAGTTTCAGGACGCAATTTGAAAACATCATCGCAAAACTCTTTGCACTCCGCGGCAAAAACTTCTGCTTTAGCGTTTTTCCTGACCATATCGTTGTCGCCCTCATAAATGATAATGGTCCGGGCCTGGTAACGCAGGAAAAAGTTTTTAAATTTAAGCACCTCCGCCATCGTCGAACCACCAAAACCGCAATGAATTATTTTCAACGGGACAAGATCCTTTTTGATGTTCCGCCACATCCGCATACTGGAACTGCCGATGCAAAGGACCGCATTTTTGTCATTAATGACGTCTTTATCCCGTTTTTCCCATTTCACAAAACCTTTATAATACCGGCTCTTTTTCTGAACCTCATTAAATGCAAAAGGTTTTAGTTGCCTGGATTCCGGGCTGACGCATGAAGCAAACAGGACCGCAGTCAAAGACAATGCCAAAGATAAACGTTTCATACTGATTTCCTTCCAATTTCAAATACTATGGTTATTTTGCCGTATGATAAAAAACTTCTAAACACGATACAACATGAACTTGTATAAAGCAAATTCAGCTAACCTTTTTGATTTATGTTTAACCGGCAAGGAAACTATTTAATTTTTTTAAATAGTCTCACAGACAGGCTACAAATAAATCACAAGATGCTAAATAATAAAATATTACGCAAAACAACACCATAGCAGATTTTAATCAAAACGGGATATCATCGCCTTATTGCACTTGACATTTCAGTTCCAGCACCTATATTATTTAGATAATTAGCTAAATATATAATTAACATTAGAAGGAGATTAGTAAAATGTTAGACATAGCAGTAAAATTCAAGGCTCTATCGGATAACAACCGTTTACGGATTGTGGCCAGCCTGATGCAATACGATGAACTATGCGCATGTCAGATAACCGAGCTGCTGCAAATTACCGGAGCTACGGTTTCGAGGCATTTATCAATACTGAGCAGCGCTGGAATCATTGAGAGCCGCAAGGAAGGACGCTGGATTTTTTTCCGGTGGAAAATTGGCGGGATTCCGTCTTCGGTTATGGCGTGGATGAAAGAGGAGCTTCTTTCCTCTGAAGAAATTAAACGTGATATTAATGAACTTGATAAAATCACGTCCTGTGATCCTGAAGTGATATGCCGTAAACAACGCGGCGAAGATTGTTGCAGATAAATTAAGAGTCTATGGAATGCATATATTAACCACGAACAATGAAATGAGCGCGAGCATTGCGCAGGGCAACGCACGAAAAAACACGAAAGAGTTTTTGTTTTTCATGCTTTGCATGAATTTAAAATACTTCTTCTTGTTCTCCATGGTTCAAATAATATTTTTGCATAAGTCAACTGATAAATAAGAAAAGGAATACAACAATGAGCGAAAAATTGAAAGTTTTGTTTTTATGTACCGGAAATTCATGCCGCAGCCAGATGGCCGAGGGTTGGACCAGACAACTAAAAAATAATGTAATCGAAGCCTACTCTGCCGGAATTGAAACCCACGGATTGAATCCCAATGCGGTCAAAGTAATGGCGGAAGCCGGGGTTGACATTTCAAATCATAAATCCCAGAATATCCTGGATTTCAAGGATGTGCCGCTTGATGTGGTGGTGACAGTATGCGGACACGCCCATGAGACTTGTCCGCTTTTTCCAGGCAACTGTAAAGTGGTCCACGCCGGTTTTAACGATCCGCCGAAGATGGCGCGGGAACTGGCGGAAAAAGGCGCGAACGAAGATGCGCAACTGGAATGCTACCGTCAGGTACGGGACGAAATCAAAGCGTTCGTTGAGCAATTACCAGAAATACTTGATAAGTAAAGGAACCTTAAAATGTCAACAGAAAACAATCAAGTCAATGAACGCAAAATGACCAGCATTTTCGAGCGTTATTTAACGGTCTGGGTCGGCCTTTGCATAATCGGTGGAGTTTTACTTGGGAAAATAGCTCCGGGACTGGCTAAGACTCTGGATGGAATGTCAATTGACGTAAACGGCGCACCGGTGATCTCCATCCCGATCGCGATATGCCTCTTTTTCATGATGTATCCAATCATGGTTAAAATCGACTTCTCAAGCGTCATCAAGGCCGGCAAAAGCGGAAAACCGGTCTTCCTTACCCTTTTTGTCAACTGGTGCATCAAGCCCTTCACTATGTACGCAATCGCCTTGTTTTTTCTGGGATTCCTGTTCAAAGCGTTTATCGGAACCGATGCAATAGATCTGGTTAAAATGCCATTCGGGTTGGATCTGCCGCTTGGAGCAAAATACGGTTCCGGAATTGTCGTTCTAAGCGAAGGCGTCAAAATGCTGCAAGTTCCGCTGTGGCGCAGTTACTTTGCCGGATGCATTCTGCTGGGTATAGCGCCTTGTACCGCGATGGTACTGGTTTGGGGCTATCTAGCGCGAGGGAATGACGGTTTGACGCTGGTTATGGTGGCAATCAACTCATTGACCATGCTGGTTCTTTATGGCGTGCTGGGCGGATTTCTGCTTGGCGTCGGCAAACTACCCGTACCGTGGCAGGCGCTGCTGCTGTCGGTCGCGGTCTATGTGGCCCTGCCGCTGGTGACGGGCTATTTTTCGCGTAAATGGATCATCAAGGCCAAAGGCGAAGCGTGGTTCAGGGAAAAATTTCTGCATGTCCTGACCCCGGTAACGATTTCCGCGTTGCTGTTGACACTGGTCCTGCTGTTCAGCTTCAAGGGTGATGTAATTCTGGCTAATCCCCTGACCATCGTCTGGATATCAATTCCGCTTTTCCTGCAAACCATCCTGATCTTCGGGCTGGGCTATCTTGCGGCAAAGCTGCTCAAGCTGAAATATGAAGACGCCGCGCCGGCCGCGATGATCGGGGCGTCAAACCACTTTGAGGTGGCAATTGCCACGGCGGTCATGCTGTTCGGCCTTTCATCAGGAGCGGCACTGGCAACGGTGGTCGGAGTGTTGATCGAGGTTCCGGTCATGCTGATGCTGGTCGGATTCTGCAAAAAGACCAGCGGCTGGTTCGAGCACGAACGATAAAACCCCGGAATGAGTTATTCATTATTAACAACGAGATGCTTAAACTCATCAATTTTCTTATTGCTTGGGGTATCGGACCCTCTTATTTGACGATATTTAGAATAATCGATAAATTGTAGAGCGACCCTGACTGCGCCAATTGCATTGTAGGGACAATGCTCAAATGTATCACCGAATGGAGGGTACTTTGTTTCATAGGCCCGTATTGCAGTTTCTGTCTGAGCAAGAAGTTTCTCAACATCTTGTATTGTTTTTACTCCAAAAGAACTTAGCTCTGAATGCAATTCAGCAATTGAATTTGTATCAGATGATTTGCGATTTGGAAATCTTTGGCGCAAATATGCATCCAAGTTATCGACATTTAGTTCCTGATGTAAATTTGCCGTATGTGATTCAAATTCCTTAGATGATTTTATAATATACCCTTCTCTCTCAACTCTTATACGGTCGAATTGATCATCGGCAGTTTCAAACAAACCAGATAAAGCATTGAGCTTCCGCCGTAGTTGCTTTGGAACGTCTGTTTCTTTCTTATAGCTCAAATGATGTGCCACTATCGCCCAAGAATCTTGTAAAATTGTTCTCACTTGAATTTCACAAAGAAGATCTTTTAAATCATCATATCTTGCTCCAGAGAGTTTCTTCCCAATTTTTACTAAATAATGTAATGCGCCATATCCGAAATGGTCGTCTTCTCTTTCATTTATTTTGTCAACTTTTTCAACTATTTTAAATTGATCTTCAATTATTGAAGAGATTCTTGCGAGATCTGAATGATAAAGGTATACCAAGCGAACACCGCTTAAATCTGTGATGTCTTGTAGAGGACTGGAATAAGATTTCCTATCTATTTTTTCGCAGAAACTATCTAATGTCTTAGCACGATGAGTTATGGTTGAATATTTAATACCATTTTCTTCGATGGCTTTTTTAAGGACATATGCGACTTCTTCTCCCAATTTTTCAAACAACGGTTGTTGGTCAATAAAAGCACGTATAATATTGGCTTGAGATTCCCATATATTATCTTTCGCTTTTGATGATTGCATATTTTGATCCCCTAATTATTAATAAATATAAAAAATTTATATAGAATTAAGAATAATTCACCAATAAATAAAGTCAATAAAAAAATGATAAAAAACTACTTTTAATAATAAAATGGTGTTTTAAAATGGAAGAAAGTATCCTAGTCCAACATATTTGAAATTTAGAATACAGAAAGACTTCAACAAGTTATTAATAAACGGTGCTCAATACAACGTTATGATCGAGGTTCCGGTCATGCTGATGCTGGTCGGATTCTGCAAAAAAACCAGCGGCTGGTTTGTCCATGACAAAGCAACGGAATAAGCTGATTATTTTTTGCGTTGAAGCAACCTGAAACTGAATAATTTATCACCGGACGGTCCCGGCCCCTGAGCCATATGCTTCTTCTCTACTTTTTTCGGATCGTAGTAACGCGATGCGGTTTCACGAATAAACTCTCGCGAGCCAATAATACCGCCGGCAGTAAAATTTCGAGTGGACTTGAGAAACTGGATCGGAAACGACTTATAGCGGCCTTTATCGCATTT
This sequence comes from Victivallales bacterium, assembly GCA_963678305.2. Lineage (GTDB taxonomy): Bacteria > Verrucomicrobiota > Lentisphaeria > Victivallales > Victivallaceae. Next base: position 449,192 of record CAXXVV010000012.1, on the reverse strand, counting down.
TAACAGTTCATCTTCCGATGCGTTTGACTCATAAGCAATGATCCGCTTCATTTCATTACTGAAGTACGCGAAAGTCTCTTCATCGGTCCAGGCATCAGCGCCGGGAACGGAACAGCTTTGCCGCAAATGCTTGACAAAGTTCTCATGAAAAAGATGTTTGCCGGTCACGCAATAATTGCCCCAGGTAGTATAGGGGTAATCATCCGGACTTTCGACAATTTGATTGCGAACGGGATTAAGTTCCACATACATCATGGCAGCCTCGAGAGCCGGGCCCGGTTCCAGAATGGTGCTTTTGTACCTTCCACACCAAAGATATCCGCTGTAATCATGCAGTTTCTTAAAATGACCTGCAAACCGGCGTTGAAATACCCGCATGAAATTACCCAGATCACACATTTTCATTCCGGTCTTGCGACAGGCTTTGCGATCACCGGACTTAATATGGGGCATATTTTTTTCGTTGTATTGAAATTTATTTTTCATTGACTTGTAATAATTATTGTAGTGATCTGCTATAAATTGGTTTGATGGCAGATTATCGGTTCCCGGAACATACAAAATCAAGTGAAAATGATTCCCCATCCAGGCAGTACTTATAATTTCAATAAGATACCGACCGGCAGTATTTTGCAGCACTTCCATCCCAAATGCTTTGTCTTCGTTGGTAAGAGGATAGTTATTGTCATAATTATCGAGCAGCCCGGCGGCTTTCTGTGCGATATGATAATAACAGCCTTTGTCTATGACTTCCATGCGTTTCAACTGCGCACCCATAATATACTCCTGATTGTTGTAAATTCAGAAGAAATATACAGGCTTCAATTCCTAATGCAAGTTAAAAATCATTAGCGAGGTTTAAGTCTCGCATAATGCCAGTAAATCATCAACATGGGCCGTTGCCAGACATTCTACCGAATCGGCGGCGCCGTAGTAGATTTTGACTTCGCCGGAATCTTCCAGGATCATTCCGCCGGGAAAGATTACTTCGCCCCGGAATCCGTATTCTTCATACGGCTGGTCCGGCGACAGAACCGGGTCCTTGCAGATGCCGATTATTTTTGTCGGATCTTCCAGATCCAGAAGCATTAAGCCGCCATAATAAACCTTGTTCCATTTCGGGTGCCAGGCCGGGATTTCCCGGTCAACCTTGTTTACCGCGTGAAATGTGGTCAACCACCCTTTCGAAGTTTTAACCGGCGGAGCCGCCGGCCCGATTTTGCTGTTGCACCAGGGAATTTGTTCCGTGCCCAGCAATAATTCATGCTGTCCCCAGAAAATACAGTCCGGAGACTGGGATATCCAGATATCAAAGGTTTCATCCTCTGATCTGCCATAGACTGGAAACGGACGTTCGAGGCGGATAAATTTATCGTTTATCTTTTCGGGGAAAAGCACCATATTGCGATTGTCCGGAACTGTCATGGTAAGGATTTCAAAGTCATCGAAATCATCGGTTACCGCAATCCCCCCGCGGACGCCCCACGGGGTATTGACCGCAAAACACATGTATACCCGGCCGTCAATAACCGTCAAACGCGGATCATAAGCGTGGGTCATGGTTTCAGATTTCATTTCAAAACACGGTTTTTCCCGGACCTGCCAGTTAATACCGTCATTGCTGAAAGCCAGGCCGATATTTGTATATAACGGCGGGAAAGAAATTCCTTTGACCGGCGGGTAATCCGGATATTTTTTGAAATGCTCTATCCAGACCTGTTGGTCCGAGCCGTAATCATTACGAAAAGCCATAACATACTTACCCTGGAACTTGGTGATTCCGGCATTGAATACCAGTTGGCTGTCGAACGGGACATCTTTTTTACTAAGGACAGGATTGCCCGAATATTTCTTCAACATAATTTTATTTACCCGATAAAAAATTCACAATTTCACTTAATTCACACGATGCCGCACCTACGTATTTGTCCGCACCGCCATAATAAACGATCAGTTTGCCGTCTATCACCACGTTGCCACAGGGAAAAACCACCCCTTTGTAATTATGGTGTCCGTCGAGTTCATACCACTCTTCCGGCTCGAATATCGGCTCTGAAGTCCGTGCCGTTATCTTACGGGGATCTTCCAGGTCCAGAAGCATCGCGCCAAGCCGGTAAAAACGGTCATAACCCACGCCATGATAAATGACCAGCCAACCGGCATCAGTTTTGACAGGCGGACAGTTTCCGCCGATCTTCCAGCCTTCCCATTCATACTCCGGCTTAGCCAGTAATAAGGATTCCTCCAGTCGCAGCGGGTTGTTACAAAGAGACAACCATATACCCAACGGTTCGCCATCACCAAAATCAGGCCGGTGCATGACTGCAAATTTTCCGCCGATTTTTTCCGGAAAAATGATCACGTCGTGATCGTGAACGTCAGGCGAGGTGATGATCCCGGCGCGAATCCATTCCCGGAAATCCCTGGTGAACGCCAGGCATGTACTGATGGAATTCGAGTTGAAAGGAGCAGGCAGATCAGACTCTTTTCTAACCGTATATTTATCATGGTTACCACCGCCCCAGTATTGACCGTTCTTGAACGGACGCGACGCATAAGTCACATAATACCATTCGCCGAATTTAACGATTCGCGGGTCTTCAATCGCGCCGCCGTCAATAGCACCACTCAATGGAGAAAGTACCGGAGAATCGGAAACCCGCTCAAAATCAAACCCATTATCGCTTACGGCAAGTCCCAAATGGATTTTGTGTTCCTGGTCATCGCCGGCTGCCCGGTAAAGCATATATACTTTACCTTCCTCCTTTTCATACCAGGCCGCCGGGTTGGTGGTAACCAACTTCTCCCACTGGTTTTCCGGATTGGGAGAGATAACCGGGTTACCTTCGTAACGTTTAAGCTTCATGTTTTTCCCTTGTAGTTAATAACTGCCGAGCTTATTTTTTCAGCAGAATGATCTTATAAGACTGAGCTTTCAGCGGTAAAGACAGAACTCCTCCGTTTAACGTCGAAAGCGTCTTACCGTTTACCGCATCAATGGCCTGTCTAAATTCAGCCGCGGCGCCTTTCAAGCTGACTCTGACCGTTTGCGCCGAACCGGACGGATTGGAGACAACCATCAGCAAGCCTTCCGGCTTTTTCCAGTAACTGATATAAGCTTTACCGACAGGAGAAACTGAAGCGTCCGGTTGCTTGCTCCAGTACGGCCACCATTCGGCGTTATCGACGCCGAACTTGCCCAGGGCGTTCCAGGCGTTCACGGTATGCCGGTTGTCCACATCCTTGAAGCGGGCGCTCAAGCCGAAAGTGCCGGGTCGGCTCCACTCGCCATGAAGCATGGATATACTCATCAAAGCCTCGGTATCTTTATGTTTCTTCAATGCAATAACCTCGCCCGGCAAGCCGGTATACGCTCTTGAGAAGAATAGACGGTACTGTTCAAGCGAAGGCAGTTTTCCGTCCGGCAGATAACATGCCGCATGTTCTGAATGTAAAACACTGTCGACAAAAGTGGTATAGGTCGCGTTACCCGGCTTGGAAACATGGGCCGAGATAATTCCGCGGTCGCCCTTTTCTTCTTTAATCATGTTATACATGCGCCGCCAAAGTTCACGATGTTTCAGAACCGGCCAGGTCGGACGGCGATTGTTGTATTTACAATCATCCGACATGATATCGACTCCGATTGTTGCGGTTTCCTCGCCTCTTTTCCTGCTGTAGGCATATTTATTGTCTTCCGGCTCGTAACCGCAGCCGTGCAACGGGTTGATGCAGGGGCTGACGCCGAAGTCATAATAAAAACCGTCGATGCCATACTGTCTGACCAACTCCCGGCAGGAACCGACATACCAGTCGATATATTCCGGACCTTCAGGACAACGCACCACCGCGGTTGAAGCCGCGTCTCTGGCAATACCGCTGTATTTACTGAATCCGGCGACCGGATATGTCAGCCAGTGATCCCCGAAGTAAGCCATACTTGGAGCCGCGACATTTTCCATCGCGGAACGATAGAGTACAACCCGTAATCCCAGCTTATGAGCGTGGTTGACAAATTTTTTCAAGGATTCAGGGTCAAACGGCTCAAACCCGCCGTAATATTTAGACCACCACTCATGCAGACCGATTATTTTCGCGCCGAGCCCTGCCGCCTTTTTCAGGTTGAACCTCTCGTAATTATAGTTTTTTGCGGCATAGAACGGACCGCCCGGCCAGAAATGGAATTCTTTTAAATCGTCAATCCTGCGTTTCACCGGTTTGAATGGCGAGCAAATGAAACCGCAGCTCATCTTCAACGCTTTTTTGATGGATGATTTTTCAAGAATATTGAGCGAGAAAATAACATTTTTCGCGGTTCGCTTTACCGTAATGGCATCCTTGCGGTCATAAGGCTTCCAGCCCTCATCCGATTCACAGAACCAGAACATCGCGCGGTCAGAATCGCCAACTCCGATCATCGGTTCAAATTTATAACCTTTTTTCCAACCCGGCTTTTTACCGATAATATTATAATCTCTGGTAAACTGCAATTCATTACCGATAAAGACATAATTGGCTGAAGCAGAAGCCAGCGGGAACTGCAATTTGAGCGAATCAAAGACAATTTGCTTTTTCGGAACAATATTCAGCTTGTAAATGATGATTCCGTCATATTCAAAGGTGATTGAGCCCTGAATATCCAGATACTTGTCCGCCGCCGCCACGTCCGCGGTTATTTTTTCCGGCGTATTACCAGTTATTTTAAACTTAGCGCTTTTCAGAGTATGAGCAATCCCGCCGACGACATACCTGAAATAAGGAGATCCTGCCAGAACATCACCGCCGTTGGAAATCATCGATACCGGAAACAATGTATTATTGTAAGTGTATTTACGGTTCCAGCATGATACGCTCTGTCCCTGCAGCTTCAGCGGTTCCCCCCATATTTTCGTATAATTTTTCGTTCCGGCCTTTTTAGATATATAAAGCGGCCTGCCGGATACGGCAAAATCATCCGTACGTGAAACCACAGTTTTACCGGTGGAATCCTTGAGGCAAACTTCCACAGCATATTCACCCGGTACAATATTTTTCAGTGGAACTTCGATATTAATCCGGCGCTGCTTGAATTCGCGACTGAACAACATCCTGCTCTTTTTATTCAGCACTCTTAATTCGCCGCTTGCAAAGTCTTTCTTTATCCGGTCCGCATCAATCTGGATATTAACTTTTCCGGCATAAAAATCACTGTTTAATTTTACCATCAACGGCTGTTTCACCGCCACATACAGCGGAGTCGACAACAAAGTTTTGCCGCTTTTATTGTCCTTGATCTGCAATAAGCACTGTTGAGTACCGGCTTCCGGGACATAATAAGAAAAATCAAGCGTGCCGTTTGAACGCCGGGGAGAAGTCCTTTGCGATGAAACTTCCAGCGCGGAAGCGTTACGGACATAAAACGAAACGTCCAACGGATTATTCAGTTTCCAGGGGTTGTTCAATGACAAACCAATATCGTTTGAACCGGCAATGATTTTGCCGAAATCAATTTTATTGACGATAGTATTCCTGCCGCCGAACTCAATAGTGCCCAGCGAGGAGAGCTCTTTGAAATTACGTCCATGGTTCCACATCGTCTGAGCTTGCGGCCTGAACCCGTTGCGGCAAACATTGAAACGCCACCGGGTTCCAGCAACAGGAACTTTCAACCCGAGTTTTTTATAGTCAATGGCCAGCTCACCGGTCCACGAACCGGCATTAAACGATGATTTGTATTCCCAGGCGCCATTCCAGACGGGATCGAAACTTTTGCCGCCGTCGCGGGAGAGTTCATCAAAAACAGAGTTATAGGCATTGCCGATAAAATGATAGATATCCTTGTCATTTGGCGAAAAAACCAGTTCAATGGAATCCTGAGCCCACAACCGTCCATCCCGCGCTATGGCGTCCCCTTTCGGCGGCCCGGTTTCAAGCGCCTGCCATACCACATACAACTTATTGCTGTCGTAGGCAACATTTACATAAGTCTGCCATTCCGCCAGCAGACCTTTACCATGAAGTATACGAAACGGTCCAAGCGTCTGGTAATTGCTCCACTCATCAGAGCCTGCTTTACCGTCAACAACCGGGGCCTTGCCGGCAACCGGAGAAATCGCGGCGAATGCTCTTTCCGGTATTTTCATGTCCCCGGCATTACCGGCAGCCTGCATAATCCGGGTCGGAGGCAGAACACTGCTCCAGATTTTCAAGTTCTTCATCGAAATACAGTCGGAAGCGCCCGGCGCGAATGGATCGTTGCCGCCGCACAACAGAATTTTCTTAGCGATGTTCTTGATATTAGCGGCAAAAGCATTGCGTTCCTTGACCAGCACACCGTCAAAATAGAGCTTTAATTCAACATCAGGTTTACCGCTGTTGATATTTTTCCATGAAAAAGCAATATGGTGCCACTTACTGTAGTCAAAATCAGTATCAAAAACGACCTCGCGCCCGGCATATTGCTTATTTTTAGTAACACTGATCGAATATTTCAAACTCAGTTTATTATCCTTCTTCGGAGCTACCATGAAAATAAAACGGTCCCACCAGCGCGGCGACCCGAGAACGTCGAACAATACAACCGGCTTGACCCGGGCCGGATCGTTGAGCTTGAAACTGAATTCAACTGTTCCGTTATTTACCGGAAATTTATTGATGATCGGAAAAACAATCCGTTGTCCCTTTCCGCCGCCGGTAAAAAAAGCGCCATCTTTGGAAGACGTGAATTTGCCTTTGCAAGTTCCTTTTAATTGAGTAATCGAAGCCGGATCATTCAAATTACTTTTCAGGTAAATATCCGCTGATTCAGCATGAGTCGCACCGATACCCACTGCCGCAGTTAGATAAAACAGACAAAATGTTCTTGATAGTTTCATTATATTTTTTCTTATATTTATTAAACTCTTACGTTATTATTAATCAAATCGCGGTCCTTAAGCTCAACCCAAAGCTTTTAGAATAATAAATGGATATGTATGACCGCATGTGTTGCAGAGGTCATTCCCCGAAACCATAGGTAAATACCGCAAACGGGCCCCATTTTTCCAGTGGATAGATATATTTCCGATACTGAACATGACCGTCGCAGAACAACCGGTTCATTCCGGCCTGATGCCGGTAATCGATTGCAAATCCCAGGATATTAGTATAGAAAAGATCGCTGATTTTAGTTTCAACCATCATCGGGGTACGTGACGGCCCCATGTTTTTGGGATGAATTTTTTTCAATTTACCAGATTTCTTGTAGCCGACTTCATTACTGAACGCCCGGACATGGATGTAGGTGGAAGTAATGTTCTGCGGTTTAAACGCGGGACATCCCCAAATGCCGCCGGGAATTCGTCCCAGCGTACCATGCACATCATTCCAATAAATAACGTCCGTCTTAACCGGAGAATATTTTGGAATAGTCTGGTGCCATCTAAGCTGCGGACTGCCGCCAGGAAGATAGCCCGGAGGATAGATGTTGTCATTATCATCAAGATAAAAAGCAAAACAGGTCCCTATCTGCTTCATATTTGAGGCACAGGATATTGTCTGGGCCTTGTCTCTGGCCTTATTCAGCGCAGGCAGCAACATCGAAGCAAGAATAGCAATTATAGCAATTACAACGAGCAACTCTATCAATGTAAATAATTGAATTTGAACTTTAATTTTCATCTCTTTGTCTCCTTTTACAATGTTTTATTCTCTAAGTTATGAATCAGGCTGATTTTCTTCTTATTGTCCAATTAAATTAAGACATTATTTCCTTTCCTGCTATAAATCTTACTCCTTTATGGTTAAAAATTATTATATGAAATTGTCGAATAATTATCAGGTAATCAATTCAGCAAGAGCCGGCTCCTTTTCCTGCGACAGTTTTTTAATATCAAGTTTGTTACGATTCCGTTTCTTAATAATCAACTGCGGCAGAATGCGTTGGAACCTGGGCTTATTTTCAGGAGAATCTAAAAGCTTGACCGCTTTTCTCCCCATTTCAGCGTAGCGGACAGAAATCGTATTTAGACTGCTTGAACGCGTTTCAATATAACCGTCATAACTCAACAAGCCAAGCTTATTGTATCGTTCATGATCATTGATGAAGATCCTTACCGCTTCCGCCATCGGATCGTAACAAGTCAATACTCCGTCAACATTCGGAGTTGCGCGAACCACTTCAGCAAAAAAACGATAGTGCATTGCAACACGCTCGTCCAGTGTGCCGTTCGGGTCTTTCTGCATATAAACTCTACCGGAAATCTCATTATCGCGCAACGCGGCCAGAAATCCCTCGCGTCTGGCACGATAAGTTTCATCTTTGATCTGTATCTCCAGAAAAACCGGATTGCGGCAACCTTTAGAGAGCAAATACTCAGTCGCCTGATAAGCACCGGCAAAATCATCATTAAAGATCCCGTAGACATTTTCCGGCAATTCTTCCAGATCAGGTAAAACATAATTCACATGGACAAATTTTACCTGCGGATAATCCCGCGCCAGTTTAACCATGCTTTCACGATCCTGCCAGTGCAGCATAATGACCCCGCGAATATTCATGCAGGGATTGGCTAAATAGAAATCCAGTGACTGCTCGAATTGCTTGCCAGCAAAAACAACTTCTTTGTCCTCCATTGCATTGATCTCTTTACGAATGCCTGACATAATATGCATTGTCACGTAGTCATCATAAAAAGTATCGCGTCCTTCATGGTCGCAGATAATAAATACGTCACGCGGTTTCGCCGCCGTCACAGTCATCGGCTTCCGCCCGACGATCAAGCGCCTGGAACTTGATTGACTGCAAGTCCCGTCGGCAATCATCTCCTGAACTGCCTTTTGGGCGGTTCGTAAACTGACGGATGAACTTTCGGCAATCGTTGACAAAGTCGGCAGAACATCCCCCTCTTCAAGAGAGTTATCCTTAATATATTTTTCCATTTCCTCTTTGATCTGGATATATATAGGAATATGGCTTTGCTTATCAGTATTTATCTTCATGGCTATCCTCAATATATAATAATTTTACTTAATTATACCTTATTTTTACCTAATTATACACCTTTATACATACTTTGTCAATACCATTATCATGAAAAAAGGTAAAAATAAGGATAAACATAAAAAAAGCCGCACATTATGTACGGCGGAAAGATAATATCAAAATTATTCTATCAGGAAATGATGTCAGTCTGAATGCAGAGCCATCGGGATAAAGTTTTCCAGTTCCTTAAAGTTCAACGACTCGTAGAAATGGGCTGTGCCGGGTTTACCGATCAGGCCGATCCAGTCAACTCCGGCGGTTTGCAATTCGGCTATCAACAATTTTATCAGCTCGGACCCGATTCCCTCTTTTCGATGCTCACGGCTGACCACAACATCCTGAATATAGGCGTCGCTGACGCCGTCAGAGATAGCCCGGGCAACGCCGATGACTTTATCGTCGGAATCAAACGCGGCGGCGAAACGGAAAGAACCGGAAATCATTTCCGGTATTCCGACCGTTCCCCACTCGTCTTTCCACCAACCGCCTTCAAGATAAAGTCCCATTACTTCCGCCACGGGAAGCTCTGTAACGATCCGGACTGTATAATTTTTACTCAATGTGAGATTCCGTGACTAAGGAGAAAATATCTGCCGATAATATACAATGACGCCATGATCATTGAGAAAAAGGTCACCGGGATCCCATAACGCAGGAACTGCCCGAAAGTAATCTTCTGCCCGGCCTTTTCCGCTATTCCGGCGGTAACCAGGTTCGCTGCCGCGCCGACGATAGAACCGTTGCCTCCAAGACAGACCGCTAACGCCAGCCCCCACCACATCAGGTGCTGATTGGTTATACTGTCTTTGAAAACCGGAGTATTGTGCAGGAATACGGCAATGACCGATACCATGGCCGCGGTAAATGAGACATTATTCATTATTGCGGCAGCGATTCCGCTGACCCACATGACAACCAGAACAGTAACCAGCGGATTCCAATCGGCAGTTACACTCAACAGCGAACCGAATTTAGCCATCAGACCGGCCTTTTCGGCCCCGTTTACCAGAATAAACAGGCCAAGGAAGAAAAAGAGGGTGCTCCATTCAATCTTCTCGAGTGAGTGGTCAACATCAATTTTGCAGAGAACCAGAGCAAGAGCCGCCCCGGCCATCGCGACAACACAGGGTTGAATACCGACCGCCCCATGCAGCAGAAAACCGATAATCGTTATAATCATAACAATCCCGCCGCGCTTCATATTGTCAGCGTCAGTAATTGCCGCGGCTTCGTTCAGTTCCATGATTCTGGCACGACGCTCAACCGTGACCTGCATACGTTTGGAGTAGTAGGCATACAGACAGACACAGTAAATAGCCATGATAATGCAAATGAACGGAGAAAGATTAATGAGGAAAGCGGTAAAATTCAAATTGGCAACTGAGCCGATAATCAGGTTTGGCGGGTCCCCGATCAAAGTGGCGGTACCGCCGATATTGGACGCCATGGTTTCAGCCATCAGGAAAGGCAAGGCCGCCAGCCCAAGTTCGGCGGCGACCAGAATTGTGACCGGAGCGATCAGCAGAACCGTGGTAACATTGTCAAGAAAAGCGGAAAGGATAGCGGTCGCCACGACAAGCAGGATCATGGTCTTGATAGGCGAACCGCGTGAGAACTTGGCGCATTTGATTGCAACATACTGGAAAATACCGGTTCCACTGAGGATATTTACCAGCAGCATCATACCGGCCAGAGTAAAGATCACATCGAAGTTGACGTAACGGGCATAAACATCCAGTTTATCATAATTCTGCTTGGGCGTGATCATGTGTTCACGAAAGTCGTCAGCGTCTTGAGTGAACGTATTTTTAATCTTTTGAATCAGCGTCTGCGCTTTGTCATGCCCGTTACCGCCGTGGTGCGGTCCTTCAAGAACCACCAGCAGCATTAATGATGACCCGACCAGTGCAGCCGTTGTCTTGTGAACTTTTTCTGAGGCGATAAGGATATACGTTCCGAAAAAAACAATAGTAGCAAACCAGAAAATCATCAATGTCAGCCTCTCAGAACTTTGTGGATTATACTTTTGATGGAAATCATGCCGACAACTTTTTTATCGTTGTCGACAACCACTACTCCGTGAGCGTCTCCGCGAATGATTTTAACCGTGAACTGAATCAACGGAGTATCCGGCTTAACCACGATTATCGGATCGCGCATATGATCTTTAATCATATGGTGTCCTTCCTGCTGAAAGATCTTTTCAAACGGCTCAAAACTGTTGAGGAAATCCAGGTTGTCCATCATCATAATGTAGTCCGGCATAAAGTCCCGCACCAGTTTCGTGGCCGAGATGATGCCCAGCAGCTTTCCGGCATCGTCCACAACCGGCAGTTCTTCGACCTTGTGGGTAACGAATTTATCAACCGCCTCACTCAACGGAGCATCAAGTTTAACTGAAGCGAAATCTCTTTTCATCACATCTTCCGCCGTGATGTTCTTTTTAAGTTTGACATCGTCCCTGGCAAGCAGTTCGATAAATTCTTCAGCAGAGGCGGAACCATCTATTTTATCAATATTAGCCGGATTCATGAAATACTTGGTAAACGCGGCCAGGGCTTTCAGGTAAACATCAGTAGTATTGTCAGATATAAATGACATTACAACTATCCGGGTCGGTTTCAGGTCACTGTCTTTCAGCATGGTCGGGTCAGACAAAATTCCGACAACGACATACAAGTCGTTAAGTTCAGGTAATCTGAGATGGGGAATTGCCATGCCTTCATAAGGGATTCCCACAATGTCTTCCCGCTCAACAATCCTGGTGCATAGTTGTTCCGGTGACTCGGAAAATTCAATGACCTCCGCCGCTCGTTTTATTATTTCTGTATAAAGCTCGTCGCGACTCTCTGCCTTCAACCCGGTAAAAATCAGATCCGGATTTAGAATCGATGCAAGTTTCATAATTATCTATCCTGTTGGTTATGACTGCATTAAATTTCAATAGGAAGTACTATACTCTTGAATACCTAAAAGTCAATAAACCGCAAAAGAATATTGTTTGCGGTAATAAAACAGGATCGCGGCAATAAAAAAGGGCGGCCCGAAAGCCGCCCGATTCAGTAGAAAACCGGATTATTCCGGAATCGTATCACGTCCCGCATACTTGGTATGAAGCAGATGATGAGATTTTTCGCCCAAAGGTTCCTTCAGGAATTCATTATAAATCTGAGTAACCTGCTCGTTTTCATGCGATTTACGCAATTTTTTGTGCTCATCTTCAGAATATATAGCGGCAATGCGCTTGAGCCTTACCTCATCGGTCGTGAAACGCGGTTGACCGCCGCCGCCGATACAACCGCCGGGACATGTCATCACTTCGATAAAGTGGAACGTTTCCTTGCCGCTTTTGATCAGCTCTAGAATCTTGGCCGCATTGTTCAAGCCGTGAGCAACCCCGACGTGGACTTCCGCTCCTTCGAGGAACGACCAGGCCGGAAGGCAGCCTTCCAGCTTGAGCGTCGCCTTTTTGACGCCATCGAGCCCCATGATCGGTTTGATATGGAGGTTTTCCATCGGCAGTTCATTACCGGTGATGATTTCATATGCGGTTCTGACCGCCGCTTCCATTACCCCGCCGGTATTGGCAAAAATATCCGCCGCGCCGGAACCGAGTCCCAAAGGCGCATCCATTTCACCGTCCGGGAGCGTATCGAAGCCGACACCGCCTTCTTTAATCATCCGGCCAAGCTCACGAGTCGTCAGAACATAATCAACATCCTGGACTCCGCTGTCGCTCATTTCCGGCCGTTGACATTCGAATTTCTTCGCGGTGCACGGCATGACTGAAACCACCACAATATCTTTTGCCTCTTTCTGGATCTTGTCGGCAAAATAAGTCTTTGCCACCGCTCCGAACATCTGCTGCGGCGATTTGCAAGTGGAGATATTGGGCAGGAATTCCGGATAGTAATATTCCGCGAATTTGACCCAGCCGGGCGAGCAACTGGTAAACATCGGCAAATGGGCGTCTTCGCCGTCAACCAACTGCTTTTTCAAGCGGGTCAAAAGCTCGGTGCCTTCTTCCATAATGGTCAAGTCTGCCGTAAAGTTGGTATCGAAAACCTGATCGAAACCAAGCTGGCGCAATGCTGAAACCATTTTTCCGGTAACCCTGGTACCCGGCGGGTAATCGAAACATTCGCCGAGAGCGGCGCGGATAGCCGGAGCTGTTTGGACTACGACAAACTTATTATGATCGTCGAGTGCATTCCAAACCGCTTCCACGTGACTCTTTTCAGAGATCGCGCCTACCGGGCAAACAGCCGAACATTGTCCACATTGAACGCATGGAACCTCAGACAGGTTAAGATCAAAAGCCGGACCGATAATCGTTTCGAAACCACGTTTCTGCGGAAACAGTGATCCGACATTCTGAACCTGATTGCACACGGTGACACAACGACGGCACTTGATACATTTCGAGCTGTCGCGAACGAGAGCCGGTGTGCTGTCGTCAATGCCGGGAGCGGTTTTTTCGCCATCGAACCGGATTGAGGTTATACCAAGGTCGCGTGAAACATTCTGCAGTTCGCAGTCGTCGTTTCGATTACAGACCTGGCAGTTGCCGTCGTGTTCAGAGAGGAGGAAATCTACCACGGTACGCCGGGCCTTGCGAACGCGCGGAGTGTTGGTGTAGATCTCCATTCCCTCAATCGCCGGAGTAGCGCAGGACGCTACCAGCGCTTTTCCGCCTTTCACCTCTACCACACATACCCGGCAAGCCCCCAGCGGCGCTTTGCCCTCGAGGTAGCACAAGGTAGGAATATTGACTTTCGCCGCTCTGGCGGCATCGAGTATCATAGCTCCTTCCGGAACTTCAACTTTTACGTCGTTTACACTTACAGTAATCATTATCGTTGACTCCTTTACTCTGTGCCGGCACAGTTTTTACCGTAATCACATCTCAGGCAGCGTTTGGCCTGGCGAACAGCTTCGCCTTCAGTCCAGGCTTTCTCCACCTCATCAAAATTATTCTGACGCCGTTCAACCGGCATCAGGTTTAATTTTGCCCGCTTGTACGGCAACGGGTCGGAATCCGGATCGAACGCGGTATCGTTCTCTTTCTCAGAACGCCAGAAAGCATGCTGGGCTCCGGTCAGATATTCGTCAATACCAATCGCGGCGTGTTCTCCAGCGGCGATGGCTTCGATTACTGACGCGGCGCCGAGAACCGAGTCGCCGCCGGCAAAAATGCCGGGAACGCTGGTCATGCCGGTCGCGTCATCAATGACGATACGGCTGCCATTTTTGACCTTGATATCTTTATTATCGATCAGTTTTTCACAGTCAAGCGTCTGCCCGACAGCCATAATAACCTGATCAGCCTCGAGATCAAATGTATCCTCGTCCTTAACCGGACGGCGGCGACCTGAATGGTCGAACTCGCCTAGTTTCATCCGGGTGCATTTCAGGGTTTTGGCCTTGCCGTTTTCGCTGATGACTTCAACCGGTGACGCCAGAGTAATAATTTTGACGCCTTCCTGAATGGCTTCTTCAACCTCTTCAGCGTAAGCGGGCATTTCATCCTGGGTCCGGCGATAAACCACGGTAACATCAGAACCGAGTCTGACCGCGGTACGGGCCGCGTCGATGGCGCTGTTGCCGCCGCCGATGACCACGACTTTCTGACCAACCGGAACAGAACCGCGGATATTGTATTCACGCAGGAACGGAATCGCGCCGGTAACGCCTTCGACATCAAGCCCCGGCAGATCGACCGTAGTATCCAGAGGAGCTCCGATGGCAATATAAATCGATTCATACCCCTGATCCTGGAGCGACTTGATCGTAAAGTCGGAGCCGAGACGCTTGCCGGTTTCAATGGTTACGCCCATGCGTTCGATCATACGGATCTCCCGGGCAAGGGTTTCACGCGGCAGACGATAGGCCGGAATGGCCTGTACCAGCATCCCGCCAGGGCGGACTTCCGCTTCAAAAATAGTCGGACGATAACCCAGACGCGCCAGGAAGTAACCGCAGGAAAGACCGGAAGGTCCGGCGCCGATAATCGCCACTTTACGAGAGGCGTTAGCCGGATTTTCCTGAGATTCCGGTAACTGCACGGTAATTTCCTGATCCGCCATAAAGCGCTTTACGCCACGAATACAAACCGGCTCATCCAGAGTGGAACGCCGGCATTTGTCTTCGCAGGTATGGAAACATACGCGAGCGCAGACAGACGCGAACGGATTGCGTTCGCGATGCAGTTTGAGCGCTTCGGCATAACGTTTTTCTCCAACGAGAGAAACAAAACCGGGAACATCGACATGGGCCGGACAGGCACTCTGACATGGAGCCCTGACCAGACCGGCGCAAACTCCGGCTTCACAATGTTTGTGTTTGATATGATCTTCGTATTCCTGACGGAAATGACGGATCGTCGAAAGAACCGGATTCGGTGCGGTTTGGCCAAGGCCGCAAAGCGCGGTTTCCTTGATCTGTTCGCCCATTTCAATCAGGTCCTCAATATCGCCCGGTTTACCTTTACCGTCGCAGATACGCTCGAGGATTTCCAGCATACGCTTGGTACCCACCCGGCACGGAACGCATTTACCACAGGATTCTTCCTGCACGAATTCCATAAAGAAGCGGGCCACGTCAACCATACAGGTATCTTCGTTCATCGCGATCAGTCCGCCCGACCCCATAATGGCGCCCAGTTCCTGCAGCGATTCATAATCAAGCGGAACATTCAAGTGCGCTTTTGGAATACAGCCGCCGGAGGGACCGCCAAGCTGAGCGGCTTTGAACGGTTTGCCGTCTTTCATGCCGCCGCCGATATCATAAATCAATTCTCCGAGCGTCGTACCAACCGGCACCTCGGCCAGACCGGCATTCTGAATGTCACCGGCCAGGGCAAATACTTTGGTTCCTTTACTGTTTTCCGCGCCGATCGATGCGAATTTCGCACCGCCATGCAACAGGATGTATGGAACGTTAGCATAAGTTTCAACATTATTCAGCACAGTGGGTTTACCCCAAAGTCCTTTTTGCGCCGGGAATGGCGGACGCGGACGCGGCTCACCGCGCTTGCCTTCAATTGAAGCAATCAGCGCAGTTTCCTCTCCACAGACAAATGCGCCCGACCCCATGCGGATCTCGAGATCGAATTTGAATCCCTTATCGAGAATATTGTCGCCCAGCAAACCGCATTTCTTAGCCTGCTTGATCGCTTTTTCAAGCCGTTCGACCGCCAGCGGATATTCCGCCCTGACGTAAACATAACCCATGCTTGCGCCGATTGCGTAAGCGCCGATTGCCATACCTTCGATCAAGCTGTGCGGATCGCCTTCAAGAACACTGCGGTCCATGAATGCGCCGGGGTCGCCTTCGTCGGCATTGCACAGAATATATTTGGTGGTTCCACCCGCTTTCTGGGTGAAAGACCATTTCAGCCAGGTCGGGAAACCACCGCCTCCGCGACCGCGGAGTCCGGATATTTTCATCTGTTCGATAACATCTTCAGGCGTCATGGTTTCGAGTACTTTAGCCAAAGCCTTATAGCCGTCACGGCCGATGTATCCGGCAATATTTTCAGGATCTATCTCGCCGCAATTGCGAAGAACGATCTTGGTTTGTTTTTTGAAGAAATCAATGTCGGTCATCACCGGAATCGGCATCGCGGTCTCTTCATCGCCTTCCTTGTAAACAAGGCGGTCGACAACATTGCCTTTGATGACATGCTCTTCGATAATCTCTTCCACATCCTCGGGCTTGACTCCCTGATAGAAAGTCTTGTCACGGGCCATGACCAGAACCGGCCCCAGAACACAGGGACCGAGACAACCGGTTTCAACCACAATTACCCGGCCTTTGAGACCGCGTTTGACAATTTCCTCCTTAAGGGCCGTTTTGACCTTGAGCGAACCGGATGCGATACAACCGCCGCCGGCACAGAGCAAAATCTTTTCATTGCCTTTGTCGTCCATAAATTCGGCAGTGTCTTTTTTAACGTCTTCGCAGATGAAGTTAAGGTCTTTTATAGATAGATGTTCATTCGTCATTGTACAGCCTCCTTAACGGTTTCCGCGTAAGCTGCCAGAATATTTTTTACCTTGGAAGGCTTGACCCGCTGATGCACGTCATCGCCGATCATAATTACCGGAGCCAGTCCGCAAGCGCCGAAACAACGGCCGATATCCAGAGAGAACAGACGGTCCTCGGTCGTCTCGCCGACGTCGATCCCTAGTTCTTTTTTAAACGCGCTGAGAACTTCTTTACCGCCACGAACATAGCAGGCGGTACCAAGGCAAACGCGGACAACATGTTTACCGCGCGGAACGGTGGAAAAGAAAGAGTAGAAGCTGACCACTCCGGTCACTTCGCTGTAGGGCTTATTCAGAATGCGGCTGATTTTCTTCAGCGCCTCCTTTGGCAAATACCCGAACAGATTCTGTGTCATCTGCAGGGCCGGAATCAGACCGCCCGGTTTGTTGCGGTAATCCTCCAACAATTCATCGAGTTGAGCCAACAGCACAGTTTCATCCACGCCGTCGGGACTGCACGCACATGCGCATTGAGCTTTAGCGTCAATACTCATAAGCCTTTACCCCTTTCTCTTGTGTAATGTTTACCTTTAGCGAATTTCTATTTAAATAAACGGATTAGTTCCGTTTTTCGACTTCAGAATACACATTATCAACCCAGGTTCATAAGAATAAATCCAATAAACCAATATATCTATTGTAAGGTTCATTTCATAAAATGCAAATAATATTAATTTTTTTTTATTAATTTTTTTTATATTAATTTTTTTTTATTAATGTTAAAATAATGAATAACAAATCTGCAATAAAATGAAGCCGTGAATTTTATAATATATCGTCCCCGGAAATGCAGAGAAAAACACCCGAAAAGGCGGCAAGATGAATCAAGGCAATTTAAATGAAAGTTTAATTCAGAAAAATTTTCAGAAATTAATTAAGCGGTCAAAATTATTTTTCTATAAGATAACAAACATCGATTTATGTTCAAATACTGCGGTTATCCTGTTATAGGCAATTATAATCAAAAACTTATCTGGTATGGAAAATGCCGTCGAAGAATTTCAATCTTGACGGGGTACGCAGTTTTTCAAGGATTCTGATTTCCAACTGACGAATCCGTTCCCGGGTCAGATTAAAATGTTTGCTGACTTCGACCAGAGTCATCGGCGAGTGATCGAAAAGCCCGAAGCGCATGATGATAATCTGTTGTTCGCGTTCCGACAACGTGCTGATCGCTTCACGCAATTTTTCCCGCATCACTTTAGCGGCAATATGGTGAACCGGGTCATCCGCGTCGGCATCGCAAAGAATATCCTCGAAAACCGACTGCCCTTCCCCGTCGCCGATCGGCGACTGCAGCGAGATCGTCTGCCGGGCCATTTTACGCAAGGCGCTGATCCTGGCCTGAGGTACTTCAAGCGAGGAAGCCAGTTCCTGCATATTCGGTTCGCGTCCGTGATCCTGAATAAAACGGCGTTCAACATTATTCATTTCGGTAATCGTTTTAATCATGTGGGCCGGAATCCGGATAACCCTTGATTGTTCCGCAATCGCTCTGCTGACAGTCTGCTTGATCCACCAGGTGGCGTAGGTGCTGAAACGGTGTCCCAGCCGATAATCGAATTTCTCAAGCGCCCGCAGCAGACCAAGATTACCCTCCTGAATAAGATCGGAAAAAGGCAAACCTTTACTGCAATATTTCTTGGCGATACTTACCACCAGTCTGAGATTACCCTCCAGCATGGAGTTACGCATGTTGCGAATCTCTTCCCTGATTTGACACAGTTCTTTAAAATACTCGATAAACTCTTCCTGCCGCATCAGGAATTTTTCTTCGAGAAAATCTTTCTTTTTCCCGTAAGCGGTTTCCTCCGCTGTGAGTTTGCGCGGCCGCTGCAAATATTTGTCGGAAATCTCGGCATATTCAACCGCCACACTGAACCATTCATCCAATTGATCCGGCGTCACCGGATACTTCATGGCCGCGTTTACCGTGGAAACCCTGAGTTCATCCGGCACGGCCCCTTCCCGCAGGAACGCGGACCGCTGCTTTTCGTACATTGTCGCAAAATCCTCCGAGTGAGTATTCAAGCTCAGGAGAAAATCTTCCGCGATAATCCCGTCGGGATTATTTTCGGAAGCGAAAGCGGAAGGAATAAAATTGTCACGATAATTATCAGAATCCAATCCCAGAAATATTCTGGAGTAATCCAGCAGGACAAAGCCGAGATTGCAGATTTTCCGGCGGTATTTGTCAACGGCTTCTTCAGTTTTAGCGAAAAGCTGCTCCTGCTCTTCATGTGAAAGCATCGGAGCCTCACTGATTTCACGAAAATAAAGCTGCAAGTTACTGGGAGCTTCATCCCTGAAAACCTCAGCCTTGTCATTGGATTCAGTCTCGGATAACATTTCTTTATCCGTCTCGTCGCTCATTCATAAAACCTTTCCGGGAGAATGTAAATATCAATACACACCATATACCGCCGCATTATGTCGAAAGCAGTCATTCACTAATTTAGTAATATTTTCTTTTTTTACAAACCACTGCTTGCATTTTTTCAATAAATAAGTATAGTAGTGACCCCTGCAAATAATTGGGGCTGTAGCTCAGTTGGCTAGAGCGGTTGGTTCGCAATCAACAGGTCGTGGGTTCGACTCCCATCAGCTCCACCATTTCTTTGTTCTTCCTATCAAAAACGCAAACACGCAATTGTTACATGCAACATTTTATCGAAGACTTCTACCAAATACTACTGAAGGAGTAAAAGAAAGAACACACTTGAACCTCATAGACAATTTATGGCATACCTAATAGTATCTTCATACTTAAAATAAATATTATCAGCCTTAAGCATTCCCAATCACGAAATACGTGAACCTAGGTGCTCAGCTTTTTCGCCTTGTTGTTGAAACCGCCCATTTTAGTGTTTATATTTAGCAAAAAACCCAAAACATCACGATACCATCAGGTATATAAAAACAAACATTCTTTAACACTAAAAGAGTTAATATCCAAGCTCTTTTATTATTGTGTTGCTCGTAAAAGCCTAATATTTCTAAAAAACGTTCTGCACACCGACAAATTCATCCCAGGTCATATAGATATTTATATTCTATATTAAAGACGAATATTGAACTCATAAGTATAAAAAAGACTTGAAATATAACTTGCAAATACAAGACATAGAGTTATTTTAGTGTATAATTATTGAATATGGAATAAGTATAGTTTATTATTATGAATAAGTTGCTTAATAAAATTAACAAAGCTAAAGGGTTACTTAAGTCTATTGATGAAGAGTATATTAGTTCTGCACATTTTGGAGCAGGGATAATTCACTGGATACAACAGCCGCAATACATATTAAATTTTCTACAAAAAAAACGCTCTATCAGTGTTAAAAAGCTCAATCCATATATATCGGCTAAACTCCAATACACAAATCATGTTTTCACGTTCATTAATCTTTTTATGAAAGCCGGTTTCTTTCGTATTACTGGTCAACTTAGTGAAGGAAAATGTGTATATCCCGGCGGGAGGAATAAATTTGCACTGAAAACTTATGTGAATAATATTGAAGGAATCCTATACTGGAATACTAATCAATCTGCTAATTATAACATGAGTAATAAAAATACAACCATTGTCCATTATCACAAACATAATTTGGGGGTATTGATCAAACAAGAAGGAAATGGACCGACCCGTCTGGCAATAGAGGAGGCCATATTATTTCAGGAGGCCCCATTTGAATATAACTTCCCTGCTTCAACAGACAGAGAACTGTGTAGTTTGCCCTGTTATTTCGGAGTGCAGGAAAATGATTATTAATATTCTTTAACAAGGAAATAATAATGCTTGATTTTCTAAATAATGAAGGACCGTGGGAGACTGGATATAAACTTCTTGCTCTAAATGATTCAGGGGAAGCAAAAGGCCATCAGGCTGGAATTGTAATTCCCAAAAATATATGTCATCTATTTCCCCAATTTTCTCAATCATTGAATGCATCACACCCAACGAGAGAAATTTATATTACTGCCAATATTTTCATTGAAGACAAGCTTGTTGCGAATGGCGAACCGGTGAGATATCAATCTCAATCATGGGGAGGAAATAGACCTCCAGAGAATAGAATAACCTCAGGGACGAATTCTTTTCGTAATATCTCCCAAAAAGACGATTGTTTAATCATTCAGAAACACCTTAATAAGGAAGCATATCGTTTTATATTACTTCAAAAGGGATCTGAAAAATATAATTATTTGGGATCTTTGCTTTCAAATTATAGAAAAAGATGGGGGACAATTGATCATTCGCTGTTATCAAATGAATCAGAAGAACAACCTAATACCACAACAAAAGAAGTTGTGTCGGCTAAAATTAGAACAGCAGGCAGGCATATCCTCACAATCGGACGAGAGCTCATTCAAAACAAACATGCAGCTATCCTTGAACTCGTAAAGAATGCATATGATGCTGACTCGCCAGATGTTATGATTACATTCAGAAAAAATACAAAAACAGAGAAGCATGAAATAATAATTTCTGACAATGGTCATGGAATGTCAATTGATACCGTATTGACGAAGTGGCTCGTTTCCTCTACTGATGACAAATTGATAAGGAAAATCAGCCCTAAGGGTCGGACAATGCAAGGACGAAAAGGAGTAGGACGGTATGCATCATCCATTCTTGGAGACGATTTATTAATGAACTCAGTTACTGAAGATGGTATGAGAACACGGGTATATGTTCAATGGATGGACTTTGAAGAAGCTGAATATATTGATGACGTTGATATTCTTGTTGAAAATACAAAATGCAACTCTATGCCTGGGACAACATTAACTATCTCTCTTAGCGATGACTCTGCTGGCGAATGGACATCAACTGATTTTGATGATTTAAGGTTTGAGTTAAAAAAGTTGATTCCTCCAGTTGAATCAATTTTTAAAAGTAATAAAGATAATGGCTCTTTTAAAATTTATCTTATAATCAAAGACTGGCTTGACTGTCTCAGTACTGAAGAAGAAATCTCTCCTGTACCAATTTTTGATTTTTATGACTACAAAATATCTGGATACGTGTCAAATTGCGGCAAGGGAAAAGTTGTTTATTCCAGTCAAAAAGCAAGAAATGAACTTGAGGAGAACATTGATTTCAACTATGGGAAACCAACTGCTTGTGGAAATTTACATTTTGATATTAGAGTTTATGACCGAGATCCAGATTCAATATCTCAAATCATTGGTCGAGGCCTGAAGAATGAACACGGAAACTATATTGGTAAAAACGAAGCGAGAAACATATTAAGCAGATTTAATGGTATTGGAGTGTACAGGAACGGATTTAGAATAAGGCCACTTGGTGATGCTGATTTTGACTGGTTAGAATTGAATTCAAGAAGAGTACAAAACCCTTCTTTTAATATTGGCATAAACCAAGTGATTGGATATGTTTCAATTGAATCTGAAGAGCAATCAAACCTCTTTGAAAAAGCAGCCAGAGACGGTCTAAAAGAAAATGATGCATATAAGAACCTCCTTGATATTACAAGGAAAATTGTTTCAGAACTTGAGAGAAGAAGGTTTGTTTATAGGAAAAAAGCGGGAATTGGGCGAGTGCCGATAAAAGCTGAAGATGAAATAGAAAAACTGTCTTCTTTTGAAAACTTAAAAAATGGGATACGCTTACAACTTGTTCAAAAAGGGATTGATGAAGAAACCACAAAATTAATCTTGAAGAAAGTTGAAATAGAAGAACAAAAACAAAACCATATTGCAGATGAATTAAGACAAATAGTTGCCTCATATCAAGGGCAAGCGACATTGGGGAACATCGTTAGAGTAGTTCTTCACGAAGGAAGAAAACCCTTGGGCTTTTTTAAAAACCGTCTTTCTCTTATTAAAAAATGGGGGCAATACTGGAAAGAGACACAGCAAATTAAATATCTGGATAAACTTGAAAGCATAATTGAAGTCTGGCATCCTCAAACTGAATTACTCATTTCATTGTTTGATAGACTTGATCCATTAGCATCAAGGGGAAGAAGCGATAAAGAGTTTTTTAATGTAAAAAAAGAAATTGAGAAATCTTTTGAAATCTTCAAACACGAACTTGAATCTCGTGAAATTAAGTTTGAGTTAGAATGCAATTCTGAGTTAAAAATGATGGGATGGGCTCAAGATCTTTCCGTCATATTAACCAACCTTATTGATAATAGTATTTTCTGGATGACTCATAAGGGCTCTTCTGTAAAAATTATTACTATCGTCGTTGAATCCCAAGACAACAATTTACTGAACATCGATTACTTTGATACAGGTCCAGGTATCGAACCATACTTGATTGAAAGTGGAGTTATTTTCGACCCTGATTTTTCAACAAAAAAACTGAGTAATGGCAACCAAGGAACAGGTTTAGGACTTGCTATATCTGGGGAAGCGGCAAAAAGAAATGGATTAAAGTTGTCAGCAGTACAGAGTGAAACAGGAGCATATTTCAGATTAAATAATATTATCATGGAGAATGAAAATGAGTGATATTAGAATTTTGATTGTTGAAGACGAAAAAGTTCAGCGAGAAGGTTACATTGAGATGATTGAGCTTTATAATGATTCAACAGATCCAATTATGAAATTTTGTCTTCCTGCTGATGAACAGGATAATATTTCCGACGCTCTTAAGCAAATAAAAGTGCGAGACTATGATGCAGTTATAGTTGACTTAAAATTACATAAAAAAGGCGATGGAAACAAGATCATTGAGGAAATTAATAAAACCAAAAGAGTCCCTATTTTTGTTGTAACAGGTACCCCTAGTGACCTTGAGAAAAAACTTAAAGTTACAGCAGTATATAAGAGAACCGACAATTTTAATGAAGTAATTAAAGATATCGCATTAACTACCAAAACGGGATTGAGCAACATAATGGGAGGACGAGGAAAAATTGAAGATGCATTACAGCAGGTTTATTGGAATAATCTTATAGGTAGGTTAGAACCATGGAAAAGTCATGTTAAAAAGGGGATTCTGACAGAAAACCATCTTTTAAGATATATACTCAACCACCTTATTGAAATTCTTGATAATAATGAAGAAAACTACGTTCCGGAAGAGATGTTCATTTGTCCTCCAGTATCTTCGAGTCTGAGAACTGGAAGCATTGTTAATAATAAGAACAACGGAAATCTGTATATTGTAATAAGTCCTGCATGTGATCTATCCCTTCATGATGGATCAATGAAGTCTGATTGCATTCAGTTATGTATGATTGAAGATAATATTTTTACCCAAGCACAAGCTCTGATTGATATAAAAGTGACAACAGATACCTCCATAGAAGTAAGAAAAAAAAGAGATAACGCAAAGAATTTAATAAAAAAATCCCCCAGTAACAACCATACTAATTACTATCATTTTCTCCCTCGAAATCAGCATTTTGGAGAGAGTTTAATAAACTTCAGAAAAGTATTATCTATTCCTGTTGAAGACATTGAAAGTCAAATAGATAAGCCTTTCTTACAAATTTCTCCAGCATTTGTTAAAGATATTGTTTCGCGTTTTTCTTCATATTATGCCAGACAAGGGCAACCTGTATTAAATTTAGATACATAATTGCAAATAAGTTTACAAGTATTATATACAATGCTTTGAACTTATTGAAAAACATCCTACTCTTTTTGAGCTGCTGTAAGATCGCCATTCTATATATTACATTCCAAAAGCACAGTTACGGTCGTATAGTTCAAAAAACAAACTAACAGATTTAACGAGTAATCAGGTGGTATTTTTTCACTCTTTGAAACAAGTAAGAAAATGTTTTTGATGCTGAAAATAAAATATACGTTTAATTAAACTACAATTAAAGCTGAATTACACAAAATTGGGCAGATGCAAGACTGAAAGTCACTTTTTACCAGGCAAAATAGTTCTTGATCTTGAAGGATTCAGCGGTGTTTTCAAAAATCAGAGAAAAATTGAACGGTGGATCCCATCAGCTCCACCATTTTTTTATTTATGCTTAATGACACACAAATATAACATCTTAAGACGTTATATTTCCCCAATAAGGATTATCTATGGACTGATTAAAAACTGACTTTGTCCAAAGTGGTCAGGTATATTCCGCGTTTGCCGTCGTCAATCGAATCGATAGTGATCAATTGACCATCATGACTCCAGCGCGGATGCAAGTCGCAGCGCACGTCGACCGGATATGTTTTCGGCTGCTGATGCTTGAAACGCCCAATAACCTTAAACTCTCCGGTTTTGACTTTTACCAGCGCCAGAGCCTGGACCCCATCTTGAGGATAGGTATCCGCCAGCATCCATTCGCCGTCCGGCGAAAATACCAGATGCGACATCGGGCCCATTCCGGAGGAAATCAACTCGGCTTTGAATACCTCGCGGCCCTCGTCAACCACCACATATTCATGTCCATTGTTACGCCAATTGGCGTCAACGAGGACTTCGCCGGGGGTACGTCCCCATATCTGGTGGGAAATCATGCCGTTCCAATAAAAATGGGGCAATGGACAGGCAAGGTCCGAACCGTCAAGTTTTGCGGTATACATGTGGGTATACCACGGCCAGAATGTTGTTTTATCCTCGCTGTGCCGCAGGAGGAACAACAGTTTACTGGAATCGCAATTGAAGATAATGTGATTAAGCCAGATATAGCTATTTTCTAGCGCATAAGGCATCGGGTGCAATTCAATCATTTCCCGGTAGGAAATGATCAATTCAGATTTTCCGGTTTGCATATCGATGATAAAAATCCCGTCGTTATCCATGTCCGGTAAATCGTTTGGCTCCAGAGCCGCGTCGGCATACGAATAGCCGCGACGCGGAATCCGCGCAAAATTCAGGGACGCGCCATACCTGCCGTCGGGCGACATCGCATAAACCGGACGGTCATAAGAACCAATAATTCCTTCTTGCAATGAAAATATTTTAGCACGTAACTGTCCGGAACTTTCATCCAAATCGTTATAGATAAAGCATTCCGGCCGATGGTTCAGCCAAAGCGTCATGGAACCTTGCTGATGGCACCACGCCCGGGTTTCGGTCAACCCGGTATATTTGCCGGTGTTCCGGTCGATAATCCCGATTTCCGCCGTCTCTCCCGGCAGCGGCAGCCGTTCACATTGCGGAGCTTTCAAAGTCAGATGCAATGAGTTATCGTGATTCCACGGAATCCTGTCGTAGTATCCGAAAAAATAGTGTCCGTCCGAGGGAGAGAGTTTTTGCCAGTGTGAATTGCCCGTATTATTCATTTCTGTTTCCTGTAATCGTTGAATATTTTCATAACTTCTTTGAACGCGGCCTTGGGACGCCGGTATTCGTCAACTATGCCTTTATTATTGAATGCCCGCGGGCGAGCCAGGGCGCCGCCGCCCTGATAGGTCCTGCCGTCACAGAACTGCCATAACGCGACTCCGGCAATCCGGTCGTCAGAAACCACCTTGCGGCAAACCGTACTCAAAAGTTCAGCCTGATATTCTTCGGTCCAGACTCCGTTAAGCGGGTCGTGCCAGCCGTAAATTGCCCCGGCTCCGATCTCTGAGATAATAAACGGTTTGTCCGAAAATCCCAGTTTATCCACATCACCGAGATGTTTTTCTATCGCCGGTAATACTTCCCCTATAATGTTATCTGATTCACGATCGCCGCTGTACCAGCCGGGATAAATGTTGAAACAGATGATATCAACCAGATCGAGCATCAAGTCATTACCGTGTTTGTTGGATGCATAAGTAACCGGTCTTGAAGGGTCGATAAAACGGATCAGGTCCACCAGCCGGGTATAGCAGTCCCGGGCAAATTCCCCGGTGGTATTTCCCTCGTTCAAGAAGCCCCACATGATGATCGAAGGATGATTAAAGTCGCAGCGGATCATCGCTTCGGTCTGAGCCAGTTGCGCCTGGATAAAATTCTCATCGGTAAAATGCCGTTCCTGCTGCCCCCAGCCCAGACTTTCGGAGAAGAACAGGAAGCCCTCTTCATCACACAAATCCAGAAAGCGCGGGTCCTGCTGGTAATGCGAACCGCGGATAAAGTTACAACCCATTTGTTTCAACAGTTGCAGATCGTAAACCAGTTGCGTATCCGGCAGCGCGGGACCGTACTGCGGATGTGATTCGTGGCGACAGAAACCAAGGAGTTTGAGCGGACTGTCATTAAGAAAAATCTGTCCGTCCTCCACGACCACCTCACGCAGTCCGAAACGAACCTCGATCGCGTCGTCCCCGCTATCGACAGTGACGGTATGCAGATTTGGTTCTTCATGACTCCACGGGGCGGGATCAGGCACCGTCGCAACGATATCGCCGTCGTCATTGAATTCAGCCGGTTGGAAATCATCGCCATCTATGCTGTATTTTAGATTATCAAGTTTTTTATCCGACTTTACTCTGATTCTGATTTGTCCGGTCCGGTAGTCATCAATCAGGACATAAGCCTGATTGATCGGTTTTTCCGGCAGTTCCTCAAGCCAGACCTGACGGATTACGCCGCCATAATTATAGAAGTCAAAAAAGTTTTCATGGATGGGGCATTTTTTGTAATCATAGCAGTTATCAGTGACAATGACGATTTCCCGGCCGGCATTTTTCGATTTCGGTATTATTACTTCAAACGATGTATACGAGCCGATATGATGTGCCAGATGTTTACCGTCTGCATAAACATCACAGATCATCCCGGCCCCGCCGATTTTCAGGACGGACTTTCTGCCTGGAGTGATTTCGATTTGACAACGATAAATACCGAGGCCGCGTTTACCGGCATAAGCGGGCAGTGAGTCAAAGGCCGAAGGCACGGGAATACGGTCATAATATTCCAGTTCCCGTATGTCCACGTCTTTGAGATCAGTTTCAATAAACCTGAAGTCCCAAAGGCCGTTAAGGTCAGTGGCGACTCGTTTTGGGAAAAGAGGGTATGCCTTCATCAATTATAGTCCTTATTTATATATTGTTATAAACTCATACGAATTATGAATTGCGCCACGGATGACACGGAGGAACACTGAGAAGTGTTTAAGTTTTCAGCTCAAGCTGAAAAATAAAAAAACTTTTTCGTGATTTTTCGTGTGTTGCCCTGCGCAATGCTCGCGCTCATTTCATTGTTCGTGGTTAATATTTGCATTTTGCATAACTCATATATATATTGTTATTGTTTAGTTCCGCATGATTCGCGGACAATTAATTCATATTGCAGCATGGTTATATCGGGAGTCGCTTTGCCGTCTCCGTCAATCATATCAAACAAGCCTTCTACCAGGCATTCCGCGGTTTGCAGTTTGTTGTGCCCCATGGTTGTCAGGCTGATCGGCAGAAAACGGGAAACATTGATATTATCAAAGCCCACAACCGCGATGTCCTCCGGAACTTTCAGGCCGGAATCGATCACGGCTCTGATAACACCTATCGCGGTTGTATCATTATGAGCCAAAACCGCGTCAGGGCGTTCCCGGGTCAGCAGTTCCAACGTGCTATTGTAACTCTCCTCCATACCGGGCCGGGCTTTGGCAAATAAATTCCTGTCGATCACCAAACCATTTTGCATCAGCGCGGATTTATAGCCCAGGAAACGGTCTTCTGTCTCATCCCCGATACCGACGCAGGCAACTTTCCTGCGGCCGTTTTTCAATAAATGAGAAGTAATTCGATAACCAGCCTCAAAACGGTCCAATTGAACATGCTTGAGCCCCTCCCGCTTATCCGGGGTTTTAAAGCCGCCATAGAGGATCAGGGGAATATGGTTGTCAATTAACGGCTTGAGCAATGAATAATTGCTGTTAAACGCGATTACGCCATCAACATTTCTTTCGATCATGCTGTCAATCGCCTTTTCCTTTTCCAGAACATCCAAAGCGCTGATAAAGAAAGCAAGGTAGTTGCGATCCATTATTTTGCGATGTATTTCTTCCTGAAGTTCCCCGAAAAAACTATGCGAAATCGATGGGAATATGATTCCGACCGAGTAAGACTTGTGATTCTGCAACATTCTGCCGGCCAGATTTGGACGGTAATTCATACTCTCAGCAAGCTTCCTGACGGCGTCACGGGTTTGCTGTTTTATTTTCGGCGAATCCGCCAGCGCCAGACAAACCGTTGCCGGAGATATATTGAGCATTGCCGCTATTTCTTTTTGGGTCATCATTCTAACCAAATAATTTAATTGATTTAAATACTTTTTTAATATATATTTTGTACATAAACTTGTCAAGTTATTTTAAAAAAATTAAACCGATTTAATTTTTATTTGCCATAGTTATCGCAGAGCCACAGGATCAGCAAATTTCATTGATTTTCATATTTCAGGTATTGACTTTTTTAACTTTTAAATGTATTATATGATTTAAATGAATGATTTGAACAAGGTTTATTTTTGACATGGCTAATTTAATTTCAGAAAAAGTATACGCAGGTTTAAAAAATGACCTGAGCAATGCAAGTATTCTTGATACTAATAAAAAGCTTTTTCCAGAACCCAAACTGAGCAAACGCTATTCGGTATCAATCGGAACCATTCGCAAAGCAATCGGACGTTTGGAAAAAGAGGGGCTTTTGGAACGTCAGCAGGGACGCGGCACTTTTTTGGCATCCTCCATCTTCTCTCCCGAAGTGATAAAATCAACCTCCGACGAAACGTTGACAGGCATCCGGCAATTTAAATACACCAATGCCTACAGCCTGCATTGCCAGGACGATATAAATAGACAATTATGGGGAGAGTACCGGAAGCAGATCAAGCCGGTGGCCCTGCCTGAATCGCGGAACATGATTGAACTGTCCGCATCAGTCAGCGACTGCGATATCGTATTTTATTCCCCCTTGCAGTTGACAGAAATCACTCAACGTTACCTGCAGCCGGTTCCGAAATGGTTGAAGAAAAAAGTTGAAGCGGACTTTTCACCTCATGCCTGCGACGAGTTTTCATCCCTTGTCAGCGGCGAGCTGCTCGCAGTCCCGTTAATCGCGAATCCCACAATATGCTATATCGATAAACGAACATTTGCAAAAGCGGGCATTCCGCTTCCTTCCCCGGACTGGACATGGGATGACTTCCTCGATATTTGCCGCAAACTTAAAAAAAGCGGACAGATGCCGATGACCCTTTGTCCTGCACCAGGAACGCTTTTTGAGCCGCTGCTGGCTCAGGTCGGCGCTAATTACTTTGACTCGAACGGCAATATCGGCTTCGATGAAAGCTCCCTGACTGAAGTAATAACGTTCCTGCGCACTTTGATATATGAGGAATTATCTGTGAACGTCTACAAACTTCCGCAAAGTTTTCCGCGTTTTATCTCCCAGGGCGGGTCATGTATGACGTTCTGCGGCCCGCTTATAGGCGGAAATCTGCCTGTAGAACAGCGTAAGCACTGGACTTTCCATGAGTTGCCGCGCAATAAATTCAAGGGCAGCGCCACGACTTTTTTCGGCTTGGGAGTGTCAGCCCATTCGCCACATCCAGAGGCTACCTGGAAGTTTATTGACAAAGTACTGTACAGCGGCGGTTTTGAGCGGTGTGCTTCTTTGACCGGAATTTATCCGGCCAAAACAAGTGAACAAAAAAACTGGAAGTCAGGCGATATCGAAAACCCGCAAGCGTTTCAGAAAACGCTCAAGTATGCTCTGCCGCTTCATTCCAAAAAAGGGCTTCGCAGACTTTTCGGCGACATATACGAAGTATTTGACCGACTGATAGAAAATGAAATGACTATAGAGGAAGGTACTGTCGAACTGGAATCAATCCTCAACAGTAACAAAGTTGAAACTTATCATTTTTTCAATTAAAACCAAATTACAAGGAGAAACCAATGAGAACAGACCGCAAAAAGGCATTCACGCTAATAGAGCTACTTGTAGTAATAGCAATAATTGCTATTCTCGCGTCAATGCTGTTGCCGGCATTGAACAAAGCTCGCGACAAAGCAAAAGAAATTAAATGCGCTGCGAACCTGAAACAGATCGGCTCATCAACCATTATGTACACAAATGACTACGACGATTACCTGCCTGGAAACAAACGTTATCCCGGCGGCATCCTCGTTTACTTCGGCGGCAGTTCGACCGCCGGAACCGCAGCTTCTGTAGAAAAGATGGTTTATTACAAAGGAAAAGGACTGTTATGCCCGTCCGACACCAAACCCGGTTCTTACAGGAGTCTGCCATACTGGGATTTCAAAAACTCCTACGGTTGGAACTACAACTATACTGCGTCCAATGATAACAAATGTCTGAGCGATGCCAATGGCTGGGGAATAAAACTCACTCAGGTCAAAAGTCCCGGCCGCATGCTGATGTTCGGAGATAACGGCGCGACCGAATTCGATCCGGACTCCGCTTCATATTCCGGCATTATCTGGTATGCCCCCACTAAAAACCGTGTGTCAATCCGGCATCGCATGGGCAGCAACTTCGTATTTGTCGCAGGTCATGTCAAGCACCTGGCCTATGATCTGGTCATGGGGCGCTACACCGGCCCCGGCTTCGTCTGGCGGCGCGGCGATTAAGCAAACATAACTTTCATGTAATTATTCAGAAATATTATAAAGGAAATATCATGACAAAACAGATGTTACTGGCGGCAGTGGTCTTCTCATTTGCCATTGGCGCCAGAGGAGAGTTTGCGGATTTAATCAAAAAAGACTCGGAGATCCCCAACAAGGAGCGCCCTTCCCTGTTTTTCTCGGCCAAAGATATTCCGGCTTTAAGAAAAAAAGCCCGGAACGCATATTTCAAACATTACACCGCCGACCTTCTCGCCAATGCCGATATAATGCTGCAGAAACATCCCGGCAATCATGTCTTTCCATTCAGTGAAAATCCGAATTTCCAGGGCATTACCGAGACCCTGACCATGGCCTATCTGATCACTGGCGATAAAAAATATTCCCGGCGCGCCATTGAGCTGACAACCACCTTCGTCAATGCGCATTACGAAAAAGTTCCGATCAGGGAAACCGGTAAATTTGCCGACTGGATGCAGCGAGGCAATTCAACAACCTTCATTCTGATCCCGATTTCATTTGTCTACGACACACTCTATGATCAAATGACCGAAAAACAGCGCTTCGATATCCGCAAGGGCCTGACATATTTCTGCAAAATAACCTACGAAATGATCGGAACCGCGGAATACGGCTACAGCTTCTATAAAAATTATACGGCAGGCGAAACCGGAGCATTGGGCATTGCGTGCATGACGTTAAAAAATGAAACCGACTGGCCAGTCGACTTATGGCTGGACCGCGCCTTGCGTTACACTCTCAGCTGGCTGAATGTCGCGGTCAGGCCAGATGGAGTTTTCCCAGAGGGAAGCAACTATTTTTGCTACACCGCCGGCAACCAGATGCTCTTCCTGCAAGCACTGTCAAGAGAACAAAACGTCGATTATTTTGCCAAAACCAACCTTAAAAATACTTTGACATGGCTGACCTGGTGTCTTCTACCATGGAACAGCGAATTCGATAATTTCAGCGACGGAACCTACAAACCCACCACGCGTAATATTCCGTTTATGCTTCAAAAAGAATATCCGACCAGAGGAGACTTCCTGGTTTCCCGACTTTATGGAAGATTCCCCCGCTACTTATCCAACTCATTCGCGTTGATTTTCGGACACACCCCTAAAACTGATTTTAATCCCACCAAAGAGCTCGGTTTAAGTAAATTATTCAAATACGGTGGTTTGGCCGCTTTCCGCAGCGGCTGGACCGAACAGGATGTATTTATGTTTATTTACGCCGGAAAATACGACTATTCCGCCCATTCCCAGGCAGACCGGGGCCATTTCAACCTTTACGGTTACAAACGAAAATGGCTGATTGATTCAGGCTATGGCAATGACGCAAAAATCACTAATTCAGCAACCCCGCCCGAAGCCCACAGTCTGGTACTGATCGACGGAAAGGGAGAAGCTTTTGACCCAACCATGCGCCAATCCGGAACGTTTTCCGATATTGACCGGTATATCGCTAATGACAAAATCAGCTTTGTCCGGGTTGATCAGAAAGACGCGTATGATTTTTTCAACCGTTACCAGCATGCCAGCCGCCAACTTTTTAATCCGGTAAAAAAGGCTTTCCGCAATGTGATATTCGTCAACCAGGCGGAGACGCCGCCATATTCGCTGGTTTACGATGATATCAACAAGGACGGCAAGGTTCACGAATACACCAGTTTACTGCAACTGGCAAGAGGCAACCGGATCGCCACCGACAACAGGCGGGAGATTAAATTGATCCCGTATGCTTATACAGGAAAAGCTATATCGAACTGTGAAACCGGCACCAATTACAACTTCAAAAAACCGGGCTATCAGATTTTCAAGCACCTTGCCGGTTACACTAAATTCAAAATAAATGTTCCTGAACCCGGCAAATATATCATGTGGGCTTTTGCGAAAAATCATCCGGGCTATGCCAGCGAAGTGGAAATCAGCATCAACGGCAAAACATACGGACGATCCCAGATAGCTTTTTCTATCGATTATGACTGGTTCCTGGTCACAAGGAATCATAAAAAGATGCATAAGCCATACGTTTTTGATCTCAAGAAAGGCGAAAATATTATTGAATTCAGCGGCGTCACCCAGGGATATTCTTTCCTCAAGGGAATGCTGGTCAAATATGCGCCAGGAGCCAACACCAGAGTCCCGGTGGAATACAATCCTAAAAATGTCACAGGAATTACATTTGACGCCTCCAACCTGATTGCCAGCCGGGACGTAGACCTGGAAAAGATTGAATCAACTCCGGATGCAGCCTGTACGATCAAAGCGCTTTGGCCGTTAAACGGGAAAATCACCCTTGACCTGTACCAGCCGACCCGGGACGCAGCCCACCAGCGCGCCAGTCTCAAGGTTAAGTCGATCAAACCTGATTTTCTGCTGATGCTCTATCCTAAAAAGCTGAAGATGCCAATGCCGGAATGCTCTTCGGAGAAGGTCAAGTATGGCGTTAAAAGTACTATCAAATGGCCGAACTGCAAGGATATAATTCTGATTAAGACTGCGGAATCAACCATTGAAGATTCCAAAAGCGGAATTAAGACTGACGGCAGACTGACTTTCTGTCGATTCACTCCGGAGGGGGAACTGATCCGAATTATCTCTTCCGGCTGTACTTTACTGGAAAAATCAGGAAAGCGCCTGTATCATGGTAAAAGCAGGACTCTCATCTATGAAAGCGGCAAACTGAAAACAACAGAATATCTTATTGACAGAACAGGAAAACAAAGAAAGGTTCCAGCCATGATCAATCTGAAAAAAGCCGTAATCGGCGTAACCGCCGCAACCGCAATAGCAACAGCCGCCCCGGCCGCGAAAGCGCTGCATACCTGGGCGCGTCTCGACATCAATGCGGAGAAAGCGCGTATCAAACTGCTGCCGGAAAAGGACAAATGCAGTAAAAGCGTCAATATATTCAAAGCCGCCTGGCGCAAAGACAAGCAGGACTACTATCTGTCGGCCCGGGCGTTCTTCAAACAGGACGTATGGCGGAAAGTCAAAATAGTCTTCACTCCGACCGGCAGCGGCAAAGCTCAACTGGTATTTCTCGGAGCCTGGCTGCCGAAACCGCAGCAGAAAAATCTCGTCTGGTTCAAATACGTGAATATTACAGTCAACGGCAAACCGCTCAGCTTTGATGACAAAGGCTGGAAATTGACGACCGGCGCTGAATTTATCAATTCAAAAGGCCCGGACAATAAAGATGCCAAATGTTTGAAAGTCAAGTGCTATTCACCGGGCGAATACACCATTGACGTGGAAAAAGATAAGCCGGTCGTAGTTGAATTTGATGTAAAAATAACCAAATGACTTTTGTTTAACATATATGGATATGCTTTTTATTACCGACCTGGACGGTACGGCTCTGGGCGGCGACTATGCCGAGTACGCCCGCTTCCCGGATATTTTCAGCACTTTTCTTGATTCCCTGACTGAACACGGCTTCAAATGGGGCATAAATACCACCTGGGATGTTAACGGTCAATGGGATCTGGTCAAACTCAGTAAAGTAAAATCAAAACCCGAATACCTGATGGCGGAATTCGGCTTGCGCATAGCGGCAACTGTCGATGACCAACCGGAACTGATTCAACCCTATACCGCCAATATGGAGAAGCAGCTCAGGGAATTTCAGCATTCAAAATTCAATCCGATGATCCATGACATATCGGGCCGGTTTGAAGCTGAAAAAGTCGTATATTACGGGCATCTGTTCTGTTATCAACTGGCGGGAAGCGAGGATTTCAACCGGTTCAGGCATTATCTGGAAAAGTTTCTCAACGACGATGAACTTATATGCCGGTTTGACGGCCGTATGTTCGTCGCGCGCCCGGCATTCATGTCAAAGGCTTCCCCGTTTGTGGAAGTTGGACTGCCGCCCGAACGGATAATCGTCGCCGGGGATGAACTGACCGATCTTGCCATGATGCAGCCGGAAGTTGCCAAGCATTACATCTGCCCCGCCAATGCCGCCCCGGCAGTAAAAGAACATGTCCTGAAATATAACGGCGAAATCGCC
Source organism: Victivallales bacterium (assembly GCA_963678305.2). Taxonomy (GTDB): domain Bacteria; phylum Verrucomicrobiota; class Lentisphaeria; order Victivallales; family Victivallaceae. The sequence goes on along the minus strand of CAXXVV010000012.1, from coordinate 413,661 downwards.
GACCAACCCTATGCCGCCGGCGTTATTCAGGCCTTTGGCAAACTTGCAAAACGTCACAACTGGCCGGATATTTAAACTTATGAATACTCAAATGCACAAACATATATCTCAAACGGCAATAAGCTGGCTGACTGGTAAATCCGAGAAGTTCTGGCGGCCTTTATCCGAGGTTATTATTTACGCCTCAAATTTTCCGGATTATTTTGCCGCCGGAGAGTTGCAAGCCGCGCAAAATGACCGGATCGACCATGAGTGGCGGGAGTACGCCATGCTTCCTGTTTCCGGAAACAGGAATTGCCACGCTGTTTTTAAACCTCTGGATATCAGAAATACTTATCCGGAAATCATCGATCACTGGCTTGATGCGGTCTTCAAAAACATGAGTTCCGGGAACAAAGTCAAAGCGGCAAAATTTACCGGATGCCTGTCACATATAATCGGCGACACCGGCCAGGCGGCGCATGTCTTTGACGAACGTCTGATAAAACAACTTTTACCGCCAAAAGATAAATGCTTTATTTTCCATTCGACCATTGAAAAAATATCCGGAAAAATCCCGGTCGAAAAGTATGCTCCGAGACAACTGGCATCAGGACTTGACGAACTGAAATGGCGCCTGATCGAGGAATTGGAGATCCTGAGACTGCATTCTACGGCGGAAGTAATCCCGATCATCACCGCGATCATGGAAGACGACCACGCAGCGGCACAGGCATCAGCATCACGCACTTTAACTCTTTGCGCTCAACTGTTCGCGGATCTGCTGTTCTCAATCCGTCAGATCATAGCTGAACCGGATGCAAAAAACCCGAACGTGATTGACCTCCGGGAACTGGTTCCGCTCAAACAGTCCTGTGACATGCTGTTCAATTACGGGGTCATGATCGACCGGATACCGGGTAAAGCAATTGATCAACCGTTGAAACTTAACCTTGGAGACAGGGACGTTCCCGGAATAGCCTTGCTACCGAATATGGCCCCGAACATTGTCGGCGGGCGGGAAGCGTTTGTCGAATACCGGATTCCGCGCAATACATTCCAATATTTTGAAACGGAAACAGGCTTGAATCGCGGTTCCGTCAATGAAACCGAAGCTATTTTCATGGTCATGCTTGATGACAACATCGCCCATGTATCCGACCCGCTCGGCATCAACGCTCCAACAAACAAAATCAAAATAGAGCTGGGGAACGCGCAAACCTTGAAACTTTATGTCCGCGACGCCCGCCCTGCCCCGTTTGACACCAAATTTTTCTACCCGGTCTTCGCCAATCCCCGGTTATCCGGCAGAATTATTTGAACGCGGATCTCGGGCGGAACAATGAAACAACATCAGCTTATTGCGCGGCACTCAGTTTTTTGGCATTGTCGCTCAGGTAGTTAATCCGGGGAACGACATATTTGGCGGCGCGCGGCCAGCCGCCGTTGAATTTGGTTACAAATATTACTCCCTTGCCGTAACGCCGGGCCAGCATAAACGGTTCTTCAGAACCGGTTTTCAGCTTGATTCGCCCGATGACTTTCCAGTCTTTGGAAACGGCGGGGATATAATACGCCGGCGGCGGCATGGGGTAAGTTTTTCTTAACGCGTCCGGAGTTTCCGGCGGATAAACCGCCTTGCGGGGATTAAGCAGGTCTTTCTCGCCAAAGCGGAGCGCAAATGATTTGTCGTCAAAATATTTTGCCAGCGGAGCATGGTTAACTTCCAGAAGCAGAACCGCGCCATTGCGAACCGCCGGGATTATTTTTTCTGTAAACAGTTTTTTAGGAACCTTCCTCCAGTCGCTGACCGTAAGGACAATCATTTGCGCGTCGGAAAGATCATATTTCAGCGCTTCGGCCGGGGAATCATAATGCCGGTAATTCCACCCGGAGCGCAGCAGACCCGGAAAAAAGCTGGTGATCTTACCCGGCCTGGTGCTGATCCACACCAGATTATGCTGCGGTTTGGCAGTACCGGAAAAGTTGAGCGTTGCCCCGGATGAAGGATCGTGGAAAGCCGGGGCTGGAAAACCCGAATGCGGTTTTGAATACCGGTTGACCGTGATACTCCACTGGTCTTTCTTGCCGGGGAAAACTTTCAATTCGGAAAAAGGCAGTTCGATTTCAGCAATCCAGCCGTCTTTAGTATTGGTGATCTTCCGTTTCCAGTTTATGGTCCAACTACGGTCGCCGCCGAGAGCTTCAAACCAGCCGCCGCCGCGATTCAGCGCGAAATGGCGGTATTGACTTCCGTCATTGAGGTTAAGGAAGATTTCCAGCCGATCACACGGACCGCTTCCCCAGAAGTTGTCATTCCCCGGTTTGCCGGCCGCAAGACCTGGAATATTCGGACAGTTAACGCGAATTACCAACGCCGAATCATTACGGTAAATTTTTACTTTGGTATCGGTCACTTTTTTCTGGCGGTCGATCATCTGGAAAGCCGGAACTTGTTCCGCGTTGCCGGTTTTAATCACGTTGACAGCGGGTCGCGAAACCTGAGCGGCGAGTTTCCATTTATCAAAAATTGCCGCTTCGATTTTAAGCTGCCGGAGTTCGCGGGGGTGTCCTTTCAGTTTGGCGGCGGCAGTCCTGAAATTCTTTTCGGCAAACTTGATCAGGTCATTACTGACAAATTTCCCGGCAAATCCCTGTGGCGGGTGGGTATAGTAGGTTATATGGGCGCCGGAATGTTCCCAGTCGCGAGCCATCCGACGGTAATATGAAGCCATTTCCGGCGCGGCCGGGCCGAACACATTGTCGCACCAGTCGTCAATGATCTTGTCAACCGACAGGTTCGGATTCCAGACAAGCTGGGCATAAATGTAACCGGCCAGGCGGGACGTGATATGATACATATCCTCAGGTTTCTGCCGTTTGGGACGGCCAACCGGAAATTCGGTTTTCATGAAAGCAATATTGCCGTTCCGGTGATAGTAACGAATCTCATCAGCCAGAATATTCCAGAACGGCAGGATCATTGGACAGTTGAATGCATCGAAATGATAGCCGTAAATCGCCATCCGGCACTTTTTCATCCAGCGGTTCAACTCTTTCAACGAATCTGCATTCCGTTTGCACCTGGGGTCATTGAATTTATGCACGTAACAACGGTCAGATTGGCAGTACATCACAAAATCCATCCCCTTTACCTCGGCACGCGGCACCGGCCGGTACTCCATATAGGCAATACCCGCAAAACGCAGATTCGGCAGGGTTTTATGAATCTCTTCCTGCAATTTCCGGTAGTAATTATACCAGCGGGAGGACGGATCGGGATCACGGGTACATTCCGGACACTGACACCTGGTCGTAATATCAGCCGGGAACACGTTCATAAGTTCGGCATCGGAATTTTTTGCCAACGTGGTAAGTTTTTCAACAATATACCGGGTGAATTCCGGGTTTGACCAGCATCCGGCATTTCCCTCCGGAATCCGTTTGCCGTTGACCATGGAAAACCATTCGGGATGATCCTTGAACATTGACTTGGGAACACTGATCAGGTGGGAGCTGACGCCGACCGGAGTTTTAACCATTCCGGTCAGATCCCGGATTTCTCTTCGCTTGGCATAATAATTGAGTTTGTTGCGCGCCAGCCAATAACCATTGGCCGGGTAGCGTTGATTTCCGACTGTTGTCAAAGCCCGGTATTGAAACGCGGCGGTTTCTTTCCGGTCCAGTTTCGGTAAACGCCATTTAGTTAAAGGTTTATAGTATTCACCGTCTTCACCGATCCAGAACCAGCGGGCACCCAGCTCATTTTGCAGGAAACTGTAAACCGCGTAAAGTGTAGCACGGGGCCTATTCCCTTTCAAGTAAAGGTTTCCTTTACTAGTGTCGATCGAGAATGAATCCAGCTTGTCAGGAGCTGCCTTTCCGCTCGGTCCGATAACCACCGCCGATTGCGCCGGTATCTTACCGCCGTTGATAATTCTGAAGTCGGCGCCACTGATTTTTTTCAGCATGGTTTTCAATTCCTGAGCGGCATACTTTTCAGTTATTCCGGCCTTTTCCGGTAAATATATTTTCCAAGCGGTCTTGCCGTCTTTGAAAAACCATTCATCGGCCCGAACCGTAAAAGCTAAAATTGTCAGGATGAAAATAATTCTCTTCATAAAAAACTCCGTAATAATTTACCCGGAATCAAAACGCCAACTGCGCCCCCGGTATGGTTTTAATAATAATATATAAGTACAAAGTAAGATTAAAAAACAGTCTGCCCACCGTCAAGACTGAGGTTTTTGGGATTAGCGCCATACTTTGTCGATTCAACGTGAGTATCGGACATGAGTACATTACACTGACGCCCATGACGATAGTCCACATAATAGGCCTGACTTACATGATATGATTTAGATATATGTCCCATCCTGCTGCCTCTTTCATCGATCAGCAACAAATTGCGTGACGGATTCTTCATTTTTATGAAAGGATAATAGGCAACCGTATCCAGAAACGACCAGGGGCTTTTGTTTTCGTTGGGGGCAAATGCATAACGATTGTAGGTATACGATGAATAATTTTTGCTGACCCTGAGCGGATTTTCATCGGACATTTCCACACACGCGAAAATGGTGCCGAACATCATCGCGTATTTATTATTTTTATTCCATGCCGACGTATACTTCGGACTTGTAAGATAAATCTGAGACATAATATCGCACCATTTATAACCGTTGTTGCCGATTTTCATCGAGCTCGGAACCATATATCCGTAATCATCGTAATACGAGACAATCAATTTACCGATATTACCCAGATTGGCCGCGCAATGAATCCGCTTACTACTCATCCGGGCTTTTCCCAGCGCCGGCAGTAACATCGAAGCAAGAATAGCAATGATAGCTATTACAACCAGAAGTTCAATCAGTGTGAATCTTAATAATCTCATGTTTTTATTTCTCCTCTTTTGTTTAACCTTTTGTTTAATCTTTTATTTTATCCTTAACTAATAGTGAGTTACATCTTTAATATAACACTTCTTATTTTATGCCCATAAAACTCAAAGACGGACTCAAAATTCGATGAGACACGGTACGCTTTTCCGAACTGATTTCATCCAGGAAAAATTTACCGGCCTCAACAAATATTGTATCATCAAAATAAGTCATCATCATGCGGCTGAACTTGAAATCCAAATCTATTCTTGATTCCCCGATCATCCCGACCATTTTGTTCTCCATTCCGGGAAACTCCCGGCTTATCGCCAGGAACGGGAAAATAAGCCCTTTTTCCACCAGGAAAGCATCGGCGTCCCGGTTGGCTATCAAAAAATCGGCCAAGCCTCTGGAACTGTCAAGGTAATCGCAGCACAACACCAGCGATTCCGTAAAATCAGGGGTGCGGCGACGAAACGCCTCATACATCCCCTGCGTCGGATAATAGCGTTCCGAACTGTTGAGAAACGCGATACGCCGGGCGCCGCGCTTTTCAAGCTCGTCGTAAAGCAAATCGACTGCCGCCGGCCAGTCGTTTGACACACCGGAAAACTCTTCGGGAAACGGGTTGTTACCGACAACAATCACCGGAATTTTGAAGACCCGGAGAAAATCAACCCATTCCCTCGTAATCCAGCCGCAAAGGATTACCCCGACAACTCCGGCCAGTTTTGCCGTCACTTCCTCAGTTGGCTTGGTAGTGGTTATAGCTTCAAGCCGGATACCGTGCTCTGTAAAGAATGAAACCAGATCAGATTTAACCGGACGGTTACTGACAGCGAACCCCGGCGGTATTGCATTGCAAATATTTATGTACGCCACTGTGCATTGGAACGAAGCCTGATGAAAATTGGCGGTTAGCCGCATCGGACAGCCCTGACGCTTCTCGATCACGCCGTCAGACTCCAAATCGGTCAAAGCCCGGCGCAAGCTGATCATACTGAAGCTCTCTCCCGCAACAAGCTTGCCCTGTGAGGGCAACGCGTCTCCCGGTTTTAGATTCAATTCCGCAATCCGTTTAAGCACTTTCAGTTTCGCTTCATTGTATTTCAATAACTTATTCATACGGACCTTTAAAAACAATGTTTACTTCCAACTTCTCTTATAAGTATACAATGCATCAAAGATTTGTCAACAGGTCATTGCAAAAATTTTCTTTTTTCGTATTTTTCCAGGCAATTTCAGCAGAAAATATTCTTGTAAGTCATGTAAAAACACCGTCTACAACCACGAAAAATCACGAAAAAGTTTTTTCAGGAAAAGTAGTAGATCAATTGAATATTCATTATGGATAAAAGAACATAAGATGGATTTTGCCGGCTTTCTATACAGTTGATTCACAACCGGCGCGATGCCTGCACTCACATTGCTTTCAACTTTCAACTTTAAGCTTTCAACTCAAGCCATCATGGCGATGAATATAATTACTTCAAAAAGCGGCGTCAGGGTTGATTTTCGGCGCGACGGTTGTATCTTACCAGTATTATGAATATTACAGTAAAAAAATCGAAAATATCCGGCGAAATCGCGGTTCCGGGATCAAAATCCCATACCATCCGCGGGGTCGCGGCCGCTTTGTGTTCCAACGGCACCAGTAAATTGATTGCGCCGCTGATCGCGGAAGATACGCTTTCCGCCCTCAATGCAGCCAAAATACTGGGAGCGGAAGTTATTCGACATGAAGACTGCTGGGAGATTGCCGGTAAAGGCGGCCCGGTCGCGCCAACCGGAGTGATCAATATGAATAACTCCGGCACCGGAACCCGCATCCTCGCGGCAGTCTGCGCCACCTGTAACGGAGCGGTGACATTTGACGGCGACGCCTCTTTGCGGACCCGGCCGATGGGACAACTGCTTAACGCGCTGACGCAACTTGGCGTACAGGTGGAGTCAAACAACGGTAAATGCCCGTTCACGCTGACCGGTCCGGCAAAAGCCGGTAAAGTTACAGTTGACGGCACCAGTTCACAGTTCCTGACCGCATTGTTGTTTTTAACGCCGCAGCTTGACGGCGAAAGCGATATCGAAGTGGTCAATCTGAATGAACAACCCTATGTTGAAATGACTTTAGCCTGGCTGGATCGACTCGGCGTCAAATACTGTATGCCTCAAGGCGATATGACCCGGTTCGTGATACCGGGCAACCAGCTATTCAAACCGTTTGAAACGATCATTCCGGCCGATTTCTCGACCGCGGCCTTTCCGCTTGGCGCGGCGGCGGTAACCGGCAGCAGTTTGAATATCCGTAACCTCGACTTCAGCGACACCCAGGGAGACAAAGCAGTATTTAAGTATTTTGAGTTAATGGGAACTAAAATCGATCGGGGCAATGAAATAACCACCGTAACCGGCCCGGAACGCCTCAAAGGCGTGACTATCGACCTCAACGCGACCCCGGACGCGCTGCCGATCATGGCCGTGGCCGGAGCTTTGGCCGAAGGCGAAACCAGACTGGTCAACGTGCCTCAAGCCAGAATCAAAGAAACCGACCGGATCGAATGCATGACCCGCGAGCTGCGCAAAATGGGGGCACAAGTCGAGGAGCTTGCCGACGGCATGGCAATTCAAGGCGGGCCGCTGCACGGGGCCGAAGTTGAGAGCTACGGGGACCACCGTATCGGCATGGCAATGACCGTGGCCGGGTTGGCCGCCGAAGGCGCAACTATCGTCCGCAACATCGAGGCCGCTACCGTTACCTATCCTGATTTTATCAGGGATTTCACAATGATTAATGCAGATATCACCGAACAATAAAAGGAGGATATAAAAATGCAGGATTACGACCACAACAGTTACAATCGGGCAAATGCCGAATTTGACCGCTTTAACAACGCGGTGCCGGTGGATATGGCCGGCGCAGGAGCCAATACCTTTATCAACCGTGTCTACGGATGGATGTGCGGCGGCCTGGTGCTGAGTGCGGTGCTGGCCTGGATGGTCTCACACAACGAAGCCCTGGCAAAAGCGCTGATCCTGAACCGTGCGGTATTTATCGGGCTGATAATCGCCGAATTTATCACCGTAATCATTCTGAGCGCGGCATCAAAATCAATGTCGGCTACCGGCGCGAAGATCGGGTTTCTGGTTTTCGCGGCACTTAACGGTATAACTTTATCAGTAATATTTTTCCGTTACGCGCCCGGTATTATCGGGATGACGTTCGGCATCACCGCCGGGATGTTCGGAGTAACCAGTCTATTCGGTTATCTAACGAAAAAAGACTTGAGCGGTATCGGCGGATTCTGTTTCATGGGACTGATCGGGATTATCATTGCGTCAATTGTCAATATTTTTCTGCAAAGTCCGGCGGTATATTATGCGATATCATACCTCGGAGTTTTAATTTTCATCGGCCTGACCGCCTGGGATACCCAGAAGATCAAGAATCTGGCGATGGAAATGGATATGGGCCTGGCTAATTCGGACAGCGGACAAAAATACGCGATCTTTGGCGCTTTGACGCTTTATCTGGATTTCATCAATATGTTCCTGTTCCTGCTGCGCATCTTTGGCGGCGGTCGCAAATAATCTCGTCAATCAATCGGTATTGACCGATATAAGTTTCCCGTTCCGGTCATGCGGAGCGGGATTCAGTCTATAATATATAAAAGAAGATTAATGGCAAAATTTAAAGTAATTACAGTTGGAATGTTTGAAGTGAACTGCTACCTGGTACCGGTAGCGGAGAGTCGTCGGCTCTATATCATAGATCCGGGCGACGACGCGGATAAAGTAGTCGCCGCGGCGGCTGAATTCGATTACGATGAAGCGATTATACTGCTGACTCATGTCCATGTCGACCATATCCGGGGTGTATCCGGAGTATACGAAAAACTTGGCGTCAAATATGTTCTGGTCCATCCCGATGACCAGGAATTTTATTACAGTCCGTACAATCAACTGCTGCCATATCTGCCGGCGGCGGAGAATCTGCCGGAATGCACCGGGGAAATCCCGAATCCGGATTTTGAATTGATCCACACTCCCGGTCATACGCCCGGATGCGTCTGTTATCGCTTCGGCAACGATTTGTTCTGCGGCGACACGCTTTTTGCCGGATCGGTCGGGCGGACCGACCTGCCCGGCGGTAATCACAATACCTTGATAAAATCAATCAAAAACGAACTGATGATCCTGCCGGATGACCTGAAAGTCTATCCGGGACATGGTCCTGGCACAACTATCGGCGCGGAAAAAAAATGTAACCCGTACATTAATTAAATTAGAAATTAGAAGCTATGGAATAAGTCGTAGCCCTGACTATTCCTTAAAATAAATGAAAGAGATAAATGATGAAGCAATTTGAAATTGAAGATAAGATAAAGTTCGTACCCGGTCCCGGCGGGTTGACGATGGCCGAAATAACCACGCAGATGGCGACCGCAAAAGTTACACTGCACGGGGCCCACGTCCTGAGTTATGTCCCGAACGGCAAAAAAGATCTGCTCTGGTGCAGTAAAAAAAGCTGGTACGAACCCGGCAAACCGATTCGTGGAGGCATTCCGGTCTGCTGGCCCTGGTTCGGAGGGTGCTCATGGAATTCGGAACTGCCGTCACACGGTTTTGCCCGTATATCCGAATGGGAAGTGGTCGAAACCGGTGAGCTGGACAACGGCGGCGCGTATATTGTCCTGGAACTGAATGATAATCCCTGCACCCGTAAGATGTGGGATCATGCTTTTAAAACGCAAATCAAAGTTGAAGTGGCGGAACAACTGACCGTCTCACTGATTGTTGAAAACACCGGTGATGAAGAATTTTGTTTTACCGCCGCGTTGCACAATTATTTCGCGGTCTCAAATGTCGCTGACATCGCAATCTCAGGCTTGGAAAACACCCGTTTCCTCGATACACTGGTCGATACGGAAAAAACCCAGGACGACATGATCAAAATAACTGAAGAATTCGACAATGTCTATCTCGATACCGATGCAACATGCACAATCGACGATCCGGGCTTTGAGCGTAAAATATCTATCGCCAAACAGGGCAGCAAATCGACGGTGGTCTGGAATCCGTGGATTGCGAAAGCGGCTAAAATGCCGGATTACGGCGATGACGAATACCCGGAAATGGTTTGTATCGAAACAACTAACGCCGAAAACGACGCCAGAAGCGTCAAACCTGGCCGATCACACACTTTGACAACCATAATAAGTTGAAGTTTGACAACGAAGTGAGAGCGAGCATTGCGCAGGGTAACGTTGAAGGTTGATAATATAACAAAAAAGGAATAAAAATGAGTGAAATTATAAAACTGTTTGAGGACGCTTACGGCAAAAAACCCGTAGCAGTATCCCGGGCTCCGGGACGGCTTGAAATTCTCGGAAACCATACCGATTACAATGAAGGCTTTGTTCTGAGCGCGGCCGTCGGCCAGGCCACAGAGTTCGCAATCGCGCCAATTGAAGGACGCGACTGCACTATGCGCGATTTTCGCGACGGCAGCATTGTCGAATTCAATTTAGACGACATCGCCACGCCGCGCCCGAAAGACTGGACCAACTATATCAAAGGCGTAATCTGCGAACTGCGTAAACGCGGGATTGAGATCGGCGCGTTCCAGGGTGCGATCCTGAGTACGGTGCCTTTGTCTGCCGGAATGAGCAGTTCCGCCGCGCTTGAAGTGGCCGCGTCTTTCGCGTTCGCTGAAACCTTCGGCATTGATCTGCCGAAAGCCGAATGGGCCCGTATCGGTCAGGGCAGCGAAAATAATTACGTTGGAGCCCAAACCGGGCTACTGGACCAGTTCAGCAGCATTTTCGGCCGGCACAATGCGTTGATTCACTCTGATTTCCGGACCGACGAAGTCATCGGCACCGCTCCGCTGCCGGACGACTGCATGTTGATCGTGGCAAACTCGATGGTCAAGCACAATCTGGCCGATTCGGATTACAATGTCAGGCGGAAAAGCTGCGAAAATGTAGCGGCGGCACTGACAAAGAAATACCCGGAAGTCAAGGCTTTGCGCGACGTCTCTATGGCAATGCTTGAAGACTCCAAAGACCTGGTTGCCCATATTGATTATCTACGCGCCAAACATGTTGTCGGCGAAAATGAACGAGTTACCGCCGGGATAGCCGCGTTGAAAAAAGGCGATATTGAAACCTTTGGAAAACTGATGTTCGAGTCACATGAGAGTTCCAGAATAAATTTTGAGAACAGCTGTCCTGAACTGGATTTCCTGATTGAACAGGCGAAAACCATTCCCGGCTGTTACGGGGCACGCTTATCCGGCGGCGGCTTCGGCGGAATATCCGTTCACCTGGTCTGTAATAAAGCCGCGGAAGAATATTGCAAACGCCTTAATGCCGCGTTCCGTCTGCAAACCGGACAGGACAGCGAAATAATCTGCTGCGAAATCGGCGACGGCGCATCCGTCGTAAAAGTATAACAAGGAAGGTAATATGTTGAATCTGAATCTGGAACGTCCGCTTGTATTTTTTGACCTTGAAACGACCGGAGTTAATTTTCAAACCGACCGGATCGTCGAGATTGCGGTGGTCAAGGTAATGCCGGATGGCTCCCGTCAGGTAAAAACCCGGCGGGTAAATCCGGAAATGCCGATCCCGCCGGAAGCCTCGGCGGTTCACGGGATCTACGATAAAGACGTGGAAAATGAGCCGACCTTCAAAGACATCTCGAAGAATCTATATATTTATCTGGAAAACTGCGATCTGGCCGGCTATAATCTGATCAAGTTCGACGTCCCGATGCTGGTCGCGGAATTTAAACGGGTCGGCCTTGACTTTGATGTAAGCTCGCGACGCATCATCGACGCATTCGTAATCTTCCGCAAGATGTTCCCGCGGACATTGACCGGGGCTTACAGGTATTACTGTGACAAAGACCTTGAGGGCGCTCATGGAGCCGAAGCGGATACGTTGGCCACACTGGAAGTACTGGCCGCTCAAGTCGATAAATATGACGAAGTCCCGAAAGACCTTGACGCCCTGCACGATTTTTGCGATGAAACCGATCCGGACGCCCTTGACTCAACCGGTAAATTCAAATGGTCCGGGAATGAAGTAGTGGTCAATTTCGGCAAAAATTCCGGCACGCCTCTGCGTCAGATCGCGGTAGATAATCCGGGTTTTCTGCGCTGGATGATGCGGGCCGATTTTGCTGATGACGCCAAAGATATCGCCCAAAATGCCATGTCCGGAATTTTTCCCGAAAAAAAAAGTGAGTAAATAACCTCTATATGGATGAAAACTTGAAACATCTGATATCCCTGCTCGACGACTCGAATCCGCTGGTCGGGGCTAATGTCCTGGCTGAGCTGCTGAAATATCAGGATAAACTGCCTGAACTAATTAAAGAGCTGCAGGAAAGCCACGACCCGGTTGTGCGGCAGCGCATTCATCAGCTTCAAGTGATTGCCGCAATCCGCAAACAGCGCCACGATTTTGCTCAACAGGTCAGAAATAACAGTTTGTCTTTATTCGATATTCTGCTCGGGGTTCATTTACTGTGGTACGACAGTGATCCGCCGGAAGAGATCATCGAATCATGGAAAAAGCATATTAAAACGGCAAAAAAATTCAATCCGATCTCACTGACAACGCTGGGGCGTTTTATGCGGAAACAGGAATACACCGCGGTTCAACCCGACCAATTCCGAGCGGATCATTATTGCCTCGGCAGTGTAATGGATGAACGAATCGGAGCGGAAGTAATACTGTGCTGCCTGGCCGCAATTACCGCCGCCAGTTTTAAGGTGGACACCAGAATCGGCTCTGCCGGAAAGCGTTTTTATGTGGTCGATGGTTCCGGCATGGCCTTGTGTCCGGCACGCGACTGGAAATGCTCTCCCCTGCCCCCAAGTATCCATCTTTTTTTCTGGAACCGGCAGTCCCTGGTCAAGCATGTGCTTTCGATGATGTTTCTTTATGCCGTGGCATCGGACAGTTTTCGCTACATCAACACCATCGGCAGCTGCCTGGCGGAAATAGCCACCGGCAAAGACGAGCTGGATTTTCTGCCCTACCCCTACAATAAACCCACCAATCCGGAAACGCCGCCGTCAACTCCGGATACTGAAGCCGAATAAGCCGAACCGCAATTACCCGGTAAAACCTGATCGTGACAGCCTGACGGCAAACTTTCCGGAAGTATCCTGCAAGCGGATTGATAATCTCAATTCCAGGATATATATTGTTTTATTCGTATATTTGTTCCAGTATTCAGAGGGAAGTATTATGGCTAATCCGATATTGAAATACAGAAACCTGCAACTTTTAACTGTCTTGCTGGTGTTTTTTCTGGTAATTCCATTCCTGAGCAGCAGCGGCACCAGCGGACTGATTGTAACAATTTACCTTTCAGTTATCATGTTTCTGGGAGTGTTGGCGTCCGGCAGCAGCCGGAGAGTTCCAATTAAAGCAATCTGCTTCGGAGCCATAGCGCTGCTAATGTGCTGGAGCCATATTATTATTCCCCGGACAACTACCACTTTAATGTTGAACAGAATCGCTTTCGGCGCTTTTTTCGCTTATATCGCGGTTGTTATCCTGATCAAGATATTCCAAACAAAAAAGGTTGACGCAAATGCGGTTTTAGGCTCTGCCTGTGCTTATATCCTGATTGGTTTTGTCTGGGCGTTCGCGTTCATGCTGGTTGAAGACCTTGCGCCAGGGTCTTTTTCCATTGCCGAACTTAAGGATATCGGCAACACGGGTCAGAGTTTGAACAGTATAAGAGTCCTAAATTTTGTATACCTGAGTTTTGTCACCATCTCAACTCTGGGCTATGGCGATATCCTCCCGGTATCGCGTCTGGCCAAAATGCTTTGTGTACAGGAAACAATCTTCGGACAGCTCTACATCGCCTGTCTGGTCGCCAGATTAGTCGGCTTATACACCGCGGAAAAAAACCGGGAAGACTTGACTGTTGAACTCAACGAAGACTAAACTGGATTACAAATCAACCAGTTTCACATCGTTCCCGGCATTGAGTAAATCCCCGTAGAGCGAACTGATCGTCTGCTTCAAACGGTCAATTTCCGGATCTTCCGGCAATGTGACCCGATCCCCGCCAACGTGGTCCAGACGCTGGACAACATAGCCAACGGTCAGTTCGTGCAGCGGAACTGACGGTCGATAGCCGAATTCCTTGTCAAAATCATCAATCGCCACCCGGTCAAGCACCTCGACTGATTCAAGCTCAGCCAGCAATATGGAAGTTATCCGGTACGGCAGTCCGCAGGCTAATGAAACCTCCCGAATCGTCATGGGAGGCTTGTGAGCACAAAAATGCCTGACCACGTGTAAAGTGGCCAGCAAGCCAAAGTTACGCTGCTCCAGCGAGTTTAAACGCGGCACTGTCCGCTCTGTGGATAAATTTTCGAAATTCTGGGTAACATACGCAATTTCCGCCCCAAGCAGCACAATCAACCACGACCATTGCAGCCATATCATAAAAATCGGCAAGGCGGAGAAACTGCCGTATATCGCATTATATCTCGACACGCCGACCTGGAGCAGCACACATATAATCTGCCATAACTGAAAAGCGGTTCCGGCCACGATACCGGCTTTCAAAGCTGAAAGAATTCGCACTTTGGTATTTGGAATAAATATATAAACCGCGGTAAACAAAAGCCAGGCGGTGACAAACGGAACCAGTTTCATCGCTACTTCGAGCAACGGCCCGCCGATTGACCCCAATCCAAACTTGTTAATAATTTCTCCCGCCTTAGTCGCCATCGTCACTGTTAAACTACTGGATAAAATAAGCAGTATAGGAAAAACGATCAAGGCGGAAATATAATCAGTGAACTTCCTGATGATACTGCGAGGATGCTTAATCCCCCAGATGTCGTTGAAAGAATGCTCCACGTTACCGACAACTTTAACAATCGTCCAAAGCAGGACCAGGACCCCGATACCCGCCAACATGCCGCCGCGAGTATTCCTGAGCATGCTTTCCGCAAAACCGAAAACCATTTCGATAACTGCGACCACTTCAGTATTTTCCGCAAACCGGTTGAGCAGTTCCTGGCGGAGGTCCTTTTCCATGCCAAATCCTTTGGCTACCGCGAACAACAGCGCGGCAACCGGAACAATCGACAACATTGAATAAAATGTCAATGCGGAGGCCCGCAACTGGCATTTATCCTTGATTGTTTCACGCACGGAAAGCACGATAACCTGAAGCGTATGCACCAGGACTTTCCGGCTGGTATTCAACTCATGAAAACTGTTATGCCACAAATCATGCAGAATAAATTTTTTTCCCTTTGAATAATATTCATTAACCATATTCATATCCTTATTTCATTGAAAATCATCTTATATATGAATTTAGTATATAATTGGCGCTTTGGCAACTTGCAAGAAGAAAAAAAAACTATAGTTTATACAGGTTAACAGTATATTTTCTTAGAGAGTCGTGCAAAATACAAGATTTCGCCCGTAAGTTGAAGGTTGAAAGTTGAAAACAAAAGGGATACAATTATTCACTTTTTCCATAATGACTTAATTTAAGAGGATTAAACGGGTAGCATTCCTCTTTAATAGAACTTTCAACCTTGTTCTTTCAACTTTCAACTCTCATGCAAAATTACTGTTTTGCATGAGTTAAATTTCCTTAATCAAGGAGGCTAAATGGCATTCAAAACTGATTATTCCTCATCCCTGCCGGAAACTCTCCGGGCAAACGAATTTATCGAAGCTTTATGCGCCCTTCCCCGTGAACGCCGCTTCTCCGGCCATTCATTGGAAGAATTTGAAATCTGGCGGCGGAATTTCCTGCAATGGCTGGCACAATTAGCTGATCAGCCTATACCGGCAGAAATCATTCCAGGCAAAGTCGCTTTCGACTCGGAATATGAGTGGCACGGCGGCAGACGAATTGAACTGTCATGGCAAAATCCAATGTATAACCTTAAAATACCGGCAACAATTCTGGAACCTGATCCGGCCGTCAGAAATAACGCCGGTCTGGTTTGTCAACACGGACACGGCTGGTTCGGGCGTCGCCCGACTCTCGGCGAAAGGTCTTCCGATGAAATGATTGCCGAGATCGATCAGTACGATTACGATTTTTCTCTGAGCATGATGAAAGCCGGTTATACCGTAATTGCAATCGACCTGTTTAACTTCGGAGAACGCGAGATCATCAAGCGCCCGGGGGGGCGCGATAAATGCGATATGGTCGAGATATTCCTCCAGCTTTTCAATATAAACCTGATGGCCTTGAAAATAGCTGAGATCAGGCAGGCGATAACCGTTTTAAGCAAATATAAGAATGTTGATCCTGACCGCATCGGCATGGTCGGACTAAGCCAGGGCGGCCGGATGACCATGTTCACCACCGCGCTTGACCAGCGGATCAAAACCGCCGTCGTCAGCGGCTCATGCAACACCTTCCTGGACCGCCTGACACTGCGAAGCGGGGCCTGCGGCGCGCAAATCCTGCCGGGATTGATGCCTGATGCCGATACCGCGGATGTTTTCGCCGCGATCGCGCCACGCCCGCTAATGCTGCAATGGGGTTTGAAAGATCCCTTGATCATCGAAGAATACTCTACTCCGGAACTGGAAGTCACAAAAAACGCTTATCGCGCTGCCGGAGTTTCTGAGCAATTCTGCATTCACAAATTTGACGGCGGGCACGCGGTTGATCACGATGCAGCAATCCAATGGTTCAACCGCTTTCTTTAATAAGCCCAAACTGAAATTATATCCCCAAATACAAACCAAAAATAAACGGAGAAAAAAATGCTACTGACAAGATTGATTGTAATCTGCGCAATCGCAGGATGCCTGGTATCAACTTTAAATGCCGCTGCAAAAAAGGTAAAACCGGTTGTTATCACAGTGTCAACCGACCGTCCTGACGCACTTTACAAATGCGGCGAACAAGCAAAGTTTTCGGTTGCCATCAAAGATGAAAAAGGGCAACTTATCAAACAGGGCCAGGCGGAAGTTATTCTGACTTTAGACGGGTTGAAAGAACTCGATAAAAAGTTATATGACCTGGCGGACTTCAACCCATTCACCATCTCAGGAACACTCGAAGAGCCGGGGTTTCTGCGTATGCGCTGTAATTTCAAACTCGCTAAAAAATCCTATTTCGGCCTTGGAGCCGCTGGTTATGAACCGCTGAAAATCACTCCCGGAACTCCGGAACCACCGGATTTTGATGAATTCTGGAAAAACGCTCAGGAGCAGTTGGCCAAACTGCCGCTGGATGTCAAACTTGATGAATTGAAAAAATACTCTGATGACAAGCAGACGACATATAAAATAAGTTTCGCCAATATCAACAATACCCGTATTTATGGTTTTTTATCCATTCCTAAAGGAAAGGGCATTTCCCCGGCTATCGTCTCGGTTCCCGGAGCCGGCCCCGGCTACAACACCCCGAACTGGGTAAGTACCTGGGGAAAAACCGGAGTCATTGCCCTTTTGATGAATGTTCACAGCTACGATCCTTATGTTTCCAGGCAGGAATTGCAGGCAAAGTATAAAGCGTTAAACAAGAAAAAAGTTTATTGTCTGCAAGGCGCTCCAGACCGCGATCAGTTTTTCTTCAAGAAATCAATTCTGGGCATCAGCCGGGCAATTGATTATGTGGCGTCCCGGCCGGAATTCGACAAAAAACATTTTGTCATCTACGGCAGCAGCCAGGGCGGTGCTCACGCCCTGATCCTGACCGGCCTTAACAAGCACTTGACCGCTGCTATCTCCAACGTCCCCGCCCTGTGTGACCATGGCGGCTACCTCAAAAACCGGATGCCGGGCTGGCCCAAACTGCTCATCAGCTACAAAAAGCAAGAGGAATGCCTGAAAATGAGCGGATATTTCGATGCGGTCAATTTTGCCCGGAGAATAACCGTCCCGACAATCGTCAGTGTAGGATTTATCGACCGGACCTGTTCTCCCAGCTCAGTTTATGCCGCCTATAATCAAATAAAAGGCCCGAAGAAAATCTTTAACGAACCCCTGATGGGACACAGCATGGCCAGAGACTTTATCAAATTTTTCCGTAAATGGGATAAAGGGCAGCTGGGGCTGGCCAAACCGATCCCGCCATGCAATTAAATTAATTACTCAGCTTGATTTGCATTTTACCCGACATATCTTTAGCGGGAACAAAATATTTGACAAAGGCCGGAAAAAGTCTGAATTCTATATTCAAGTTTTTCCGGTTGAAGTTACAACTTGAGGCTACGGCAGTAACTCCATTCGGAGCCCGGAGTTCCCCGTAAACCGGTGACGGGAATTTATCCGGTCGCGAAGTTGTTTTCAAAAATCTTGCGGCTTGCACCGGGGACAAAAAATTCCCGGCCGCAAATTCAGCCCGATTGTTTTCCGGTCTGAAATAAACAGAGCAATGTCGCTTTTTACCAGCATAATCAAGCAACTGGTACAAATCTTTTACCGTGGTCTTTTGCAGCTTGACCGTGGACGGAAGAGGCATCTGTCTGGAATCATAAAATTTAACACCGACATCGGGAACTACCGCCTTTTTGTCAGCATACCAGGCAAATTTGCCGGTTACAGACTTACTGAGCAGAGCCGATAACCCGGCCGGAGCCGTTGTCCCGGCGGTGAAAGGAGTAAGAATAGTTGCCGCCTCGGATAGGCCTGACATACTTTTACGCAAACGAGGAGTCACGTGAACATTTCCACGGAAGGCCAGAGTATGGCCGGTAACCAGCGGCGGCGGGGTACCAGTGATCTTTTGCTGCGCGGAGACAAAAGACGCAAATTCAGAGCCTGAAACCGGTTTTGCGGTTACCGCCAACCGGATAAAACCGGCTTCAATATCAAGTGTTACAAGGGTTTCGCTTGATTGAGCCATCACCTGCTCCAGATCATCGACGCTCCGCATGATCAAACCGGTCAGAACCGGACCGAGATCCCTGGTCATGCGCCGCTGGACTTCCGCATCCAGATATGATTCACACAATGCGGCAAAATCCTGGCGATTATGCTTCAGATATTCTGCCGAATTAAATTTAAGTGAAACCAGCGATTTATTATGAGGGTTACACGGGGGTAGTACCTTGATGCTGTTCAAAAAACTCCGGTTTTCCGAGGCCAGAATCCCGTTTTTGAAAGGGCGCAACCAGGCTTTTTTTCCGTGCAGCCATTTAATACGTTGCGGAATATCCTCTTCCAGACCGGAAATTTTATTTAAATAAGTCAACCAGGCAATTCGCCGTCCGGAACGGCCGTCGACTGAATAAATATAAACATTGATCTCCTTGTTCAAATCAATGAAGTGATAATCTTTTGAAAATGATAGCCCGATCAGCGCGATATGCGGAAGCGCGGTCAGATTTTTCGATATTTTCGAGGAAAATATTGATGTCTTATTCGCAATTGCAGCCAGGGGAGCAAGCTTCATGGTAGCCAGTAATTCAGGTTCCTTTGCGTTAAGACAAAACGGTAAAATAAAGATCGCCATTAAAAAAACTGCGGGAATAAACACCTGTCGCGACAGCTTTTGCAAAACCCGGCTGGAATAAAGTGTCATCACTTTTTTATATTCCATACAGCTTTGAGAATCAACGGCATTCGCTGCATCAAAAGGCGTTCCTCAGGCAGCAAAGATGCGGAATATTTTTCCAAAACCTTGATGTATGAATCTGCGTCTTTCCGATTTGCCCTGATCGCAATGGCGGTTCCAAGCATCGCCGGCCAATAAACCGATTTAACGCCGTATCTGGAAGCTCTTTTGTCAAGGTCTTTTGCGGTCAGCTTGCCGCTGAATAAAAGTTCCGCATCCTGCTCACCGGGTAAAGCCGCCGTCAAATGATAATGAAAGCTCTTAAAGACTCTGGCTTCGGTTTTTAAATCAGTCTCATCAGTCAACAACCTGATAATTGACGCCACAAATGTCATTCGCGAAACGTAGGGTTGAGCAACCGCGCGCTTATCATTATCAAGACGTTCGAGCAGTGAATACAGTTCATTCGGGGACTGCGCCCCGACAAATTCAAGCAGCATCAGCCGGTACCAAAGCTCCGTAGCTGAAACTTCATCACCAATTACTTCCTCACAAAGCTTGACTGTTTTATGAAGCATCCCTGACGCCGGCTCAGTACAGGCCACCGCGCTGGACAGGAGAACCGCGGAGAGTTGGGGGTCCAGACATTGACTGAGATCAGGCAGTTTCTCGAACGCGGTAGCATCACCTTCGAGCAATTCAATTACGGAATTGACCCACAGAGAATCGAAAGGAGATCGTCTGGCCTTCTTCTGCTTTGGATTTGCATTTTCCGCCGAGTCCAGTTTCTGATACAAGTTTTGGAATGAAATATCTATTTTCTTGAGACTGTCAGGGGTAGATTTCAGAACAGAGACCGCGCCGATCAACTGGCAGAACCGGATTCGGTTGAGTTCTTTAGGCAGGTTAAACGCGTCTTGCTCAGTGACATTCAAAATCCTGTGCATCCTGGAATACTGCCTGGTCAACAAGGCAAATTCACCGGCACTTAAACGTGACGAATATTCCATATAAGCTTTTCGAATATCTTTGCCGCCGGCATTAGAACGAATTACGTTTTCAAAAACTGAATCCATCTGCCGCGACTCGCGCGTAGTCAGATACAGATCGGCGGCCATACCTGCACCAAGAAGAACCTTCGGAGATAAATTAGGCAAAGTCCGGTATTTAGCCATAAATTTATCAAGCCAACCTTTATCTTGAGCTGCGGCAAGCATGTCTCCGGCGTAAAATCGTAGAGCGACATTATAACATTCCTTCATCCCGGCAGGAAGATAACGCCGCCGCATATTTACCGCCATAATGGCAGCATTCAGCGGAGCCATTGACGCACCGCGCATAACCCCGCCTCTACGACGTCCCGATTTAGCGGCAACCTGAGTAAAAGCAGATGTAAGGTTATCCTGAATTCGCACTCTTGTAACTTCCTTGATAACCGGAAGTTTTAGAGAATGATTAGCGGTGTAGGTTGTTTCAGACAACATTTTTTCAAGATCAGAGCGGTCCAGAGCACGCCCTGAGTCATTTGCCCCGCTAATGGCACGTGGAACCGGAGACCAAAGCCGCAAGTGTTTTTCAAGTTTATCAATTAATTTGCTTGCATTCTTCTGGCAGTTTGTCATACCGTAATGCTTGCTAAAATCAAATATTTCCATTGCCGCAGCGTTATATTGGTGTTTATCCCAGCTTGCATTGATCTTCATAAAAGCATCGGCGGCGGCGCTTTCGCGGCGGGAGGAAAGCAGTTCATGCATAAGTTCCCGACACATCAAAGCGTCTTCCGGCTTAAGATAACGACCGACAAAATTATAAAAAGTCCGTTGATTATTTTTCTCCAGAATCCAAAATGCAATCGTAATTTTATCTTCGCGCGTCAATTTTGATTCATTCGGGAGCAGCCATTTACCCAACATCAAATATTGTTGTGCGACAGACAACTTATTCCAGTAAAGCTTGAACCCGGAAAATGCTCCTTCAGCGATTTTTCCATACATGAAAATATAATCTTTATCAACCTTTTTTACCTTAAAATCCCCGCCGCCATGCTCCCGGTCCGGCCAGGGTAATGCTTTACCAATAAATGTATTCCGGTATTTAACTAAAATTTGCAGTAAATCAATTTTTTCCGGATAAAGCGTTGTGGCAAAATTATAAAATTCTTTTTGCTTAGACGTCAATTTTGCCTCTGAGATCTTGCCCAGACTTTTCATGAATTCCTGACGAGTACGTTTATCCGCCGGTAAAGTAATGAAACTGTTCAAAGCCTGATACCAACGGTTCTTTTCACTGATATTCTTGAACATTTTTCTGATCTCAAGAGCGCGTCTGTTTTGTTCTTTTTTGTAATCATCCCAAACTTTTGTCTGCTTTTGTTGGACAAACTGAATTCTTTTACGAACACGCTCTTTGACTTTCTGCTGAATCACCTTGACTTTCGCTGACAAGTTCATCCATTTACCACGCCCCAGGACAGCCGCCATCTCTTCATTTTGCTCAAGTTTGGATAAAAAGTCATTGACGCGCTTGACTGTTGCGCTCTTTTCTTTATTCGGAGTTTCTTTTTTGGCGGCAAACTCTATATCTTCAAGCAACTGTTCATACTCAGAATTGACTTTTTGCTCCAAGGCAAGCTTTTCAAGCCTTTCGGACTCAGCTTTAGCATACACTTCTCTTGTTTTGGAAATATCCTCCTGTACCGCAGGCGCTAGCAGTTGATATCGCTGCAGAAAAGAATCGATTTTCTTACACGCTTCTCCCGGACTCATTTTTTCAAGATTCAGCTTGAGCCGCAACCACCTGGTTTCGTTAGGAATTTTTTGCGGAGCATCTGCCGTCATCCCAGCCGCCGGAGCCTTCTGACTGCCGGATTCAGAAACTTTTCCGCCTGCAAAATAATCCCATATAAACCATCCGGTCACTCCTACTAAAATGGTGATCAGACCAATCGGAACCAAACGTTCAAAACGGCTCGATTTGTGCGACGTAACCGTTGTTTCCGTTTCAACCACTCGAAAACTGTCTTCCGCTGAATCTTCCAGAAATTCAACTATCTCACTCCATGATTCTGGTCGATCGGCCGGATCTTTTGCCAGCATCCGGTCAACAAAATCCGATAATGACCGGGTAATGACCGGAACTCTTTTGTAAAGCGGCTCGTGCTTATCATAGAGATGCATTTTCATCACTTTTTCAGAGTCTTCCTCATTAAACGGAGGAACTCCGGCAAACATGTGATATACCGTTCCGCCAAAAGAATAGATGTCTGTCTGGACGTTTACGCTGTCCACATTTCTTTTAATTACTTCAGGAGGGGCGTACAAAGGTGTAGCGGCAATATGACCGACATCATCGTCGAAAGCGGATTTAGCCAGCCCCAGGTCTGCAAGTTTCGGCTCTCCGCGGCGGCTGATGATAATATTTTCTGGTTTTATATCGCCATGAGTCAATTTTCGACGATCCCAGGCGTATTCCATCGCTCCGGCAATCTTTAAGGCTATATTATATGCTTCATCGGCGCGAAGCGCACCCTCATTTTCGAGTTTATCGTCGACAGTCTCTCCGTCAACCAGCTCCATTGCAAAATAACAAGTACCGTCGTCCGTAATTCCGGCATCATAAGCCTGAACAACGTTGGGATGACTAAGACCTGCGGCAGCTCTGGCTTCCCGGAAAAAGTTGATTACAAAATCCTCTTCCTCATGGTTGCGGGACAAAATCTTCAACGCAACATCCCGTTCAAGATTCAGTTGTTTCGCACAGTAAACAATCCCATAACTACCGCGCCCGAGTTCTTCTATTATTTCATAGCCGTTGATCTCAGTCCCTGGAGCCAAACCGCCGTCTTCCAGTTCACCTTTGCAAACTGGACATTGCGTCAACGCTTTGGGGTCGTCAGAATCAACCTCAATTAATTTTTCACATGCTAAGCAGTAATAACGCATAAATTATCAATTCATTATTAAAAGCAATACACCAACACTGGTAAAATAACCCGTTTTCAAGCAAAATCAAACATCTAATCTGCAGGCGGAGAAAAAAGACTCGAAAAGTTCTATTCCGCTTGCTTATTCAAGCAGAAATAAAGCAGTCGCAGATAATGACCCCGTAAAAAAGCCCTCGATCAATCTCGAAATACCGCTAATATTATTACTTTGACCTCTGAAATTTTTTTGTCGCAATGTCACAATATTTTCTTTGACAATACGTTGTATCCAATGTAAAGTTACAGCAAACTGACAGGATAATCAATGAAATATAAGTACATCTGGCTGACAACGCTCTTAGTTGTATACACTGTTTTTCTCAACTATTATTTCGTCCCGGTAATTGGAGGAACTGACTCCAACGGCTATCACACCTGCGCAAAAATGATCGCATCTCAAGGTCAATTTCATCAAAAGCCAATTGATGATTTTCAATTTATCGGCCGCATGTGGGTGGTAAATGACCGCAGTGAGTTTTATCCCAAATATCCTCCGCTGTACCCGGCCCTGGCCGCCGGAGTCATGCAAGCATTTGGCAATCAGGCCGGATTTTACTTATGTCCGATTATGGCTGTAATTGCTGTTTGCGGCATGTTTTTTCTGTGTCGTTTTTTCATGCCGGAAAAATTTGCCGCAGTCGGCGCATTTCTGTTGGCCACCACTCCGGTATTCAATCATTTTGCGTTAAGCAAAGTTTCTCATGCGCCAAGTATGGGATTTCTGATCTGGGGACTCGTCTGCTTTTTTGCTGCAGTCTCAAGGCGAAATTTGAAAACAGGAATTATTTATGCCACTCTAGCCGGCCTGCTGCTTGGTTATGCTGAGGGAATCCGGTACACAAACATCATTCTATTGATCCCTCCAACCATTTACGGACTCTTGTATCTGAGAAAAAAACGCCTTTGGATACTTTTTGCGTTCGGTTGCGGAGTAGCAGTCCCCTACTTGTTCCTGGCCTGGTTCCATTGGTCGTCATTTGGCAATCCGTTTACCACCGGTTACTCCTTGACCAACGAGCAAAGCGGATTTGCCCTGGCTTATGCCTGGACCAACCTGCGCCTCTACATTCCAGCCCTGATATCTGACGGAACCGGGCTGGTCACGGGTCTGGCGGTTGTCGGTTTCGTCCTGTTACTCAGCCACCGCCGAAAAAAAGCATTAGTTTTTCTTTCCTGGATCCTACCGCTTTTAGTCCTGTACATGTTCTATTATTGGGCTCCAACCAGCAGAAGTTCAAGCTTTCTGAGATTTATCCTTCCCGTTTTTGTTCCAATCTATATCCTCGCTCTAAGCGGCTTGTGGCACATAACCAGAAAACAGTCTAACCACAAACAACTAATGATCATCGCGCTTCTTGCCATCATCCACGGTATCTGGGGTATCTGCGCTTCGTTCGAGGATTCAGAGCCCTACTACCTTAAACAGAACAGCAATAAAAAAATAGTTGATTTCGCCTTGAAAAACATTCCGGATGGTGCGGTCATTTTTACTGATTATTCATCACTCAATACTTTGGATTTTGAAAAACGCTGGATTCTTTATTCATTAAGCATTACTGATCAAAATTACTTGAAAAGACAGCTTGCGCGGCCTTTGGAAAACAGTGTTTCCGGACTCCAAAAGCAACGAGCCGAGCTATTGAAGAAAAAATTGATTGATATATCAAGAAAGGATTTCCATAAAACGATTATATCTCTTATCTCCGAACACCTGAAACAGGGAAAAACGGTTTTCTTTGTGGGACCGCAAAATACCGTCAACATGTTTATGGGCAGATATCAACGCTACCTTAAAACGGAAGAAAAATCCCGACTTGAAGATGAATTGCCCTTCTATCGCTTTTATCCAACCTCAAAAACAGCATCCAGAGTAGACAAAAGCAAAAGAAAAAAACGTCCATTAATAACCCCTATAATCGAAATTGTCTCAGTAAGAGACAAGCCGCTTAATACAACGGATTCCATAAAAGAACTCCAGCTGGAACGCACAGTGATCCTCAATAGAATTCGAGAAAAGAATGAATCAGCTCAGGGCGATGTTTTTCGATTGGAAAATATTGCCCGGCAAATGGTTTATTTATACCGCGCAAAAGCGCTTGCCGAAGCCAAACGAAAAAAACGTCTTGCCGCCAGAAAGAACATAAGTAGAAAATAACAATGACACACTGTCTTAAGCCTTACCTGATGCCGACTGAATTTTACAATAATAGTTTTCGGAAGCTGTATATTGCGGTGCCTTTCGGGTCGAGGCCGCGGCTGAGTTGTTTGTTTTCCACACGGTCGGGATCATCGAATTTGCGGGCCGTTGCCCGGATGAAGAGTTTTGAACCTAATATCGCTCCGTCGGTGAAGTGTCGGGTCCGCCTCAGGAAGCGGACCGGCATCGATTCTTTGCGGCGCGCGGTCTGGTCCTCTTCGGCTATTCCGGCCGCGTTCGCGCCGCGTTCGGCCGCGATAATTCTAGTCAGGGAACATTTGAACTCCGTGTAATAATCAGCGTCGCTCCAGCTCGAAGTGTCGGTATAATCGATCAATTTTTTGTAGTGTTTGATGAAGTTGGCGTGGTACTGGTGTTTGCCGCTGCCGTTGTAGCGTCCCCAGGTGGTGAACCGGTAATCGGCCGGGTTTTCGGTCAATTTTGCCCGGACCGGGTTGAGTTCGACGTATTGCAGACAGGCTTCGAGGGCGTCGGCGCCTTCGAGGATGACGCTTTTGAAACGGTCGGCCCAGAGGCGGCCGATGTGACCATATGTTCGGTTGAAAACCACCGAAAAACGCTGTTGGTAAGCTCGCATAAAATAACTTATATCGATCATTTTCGCGCCGGTTTCGCGGCAGATTTTTTTGTGTTTGGGGTCAATAAACGGCATTTTTTTCATCGCGTAGGTCAAATCGCCCTCCATCGACTTGTAATAAGCGTTGTGGCGGGCGGCTATTTCAGCCTCGGAAGGCAGTTCGTTTTTGCCGGGAGCGTAGACCACCAGGTGGAAATGATTGCCCATCCAGGCGGCGGAAATGACCTCGATCAGGAAGTATTGCGTGAGATTTTGCAGCAACGTAAAGCCGTACTCGCGGTCGACTCCCGAAAACGGCAGGTCGCCTTTGTAGCCCGAGACCCGGTTCATCAGGTGGTAATAGCAGCCCCGGCCCGCAATTTTCATTCGTTTCATGGTGTCCTCCTGTTAGGTTTATGAGTTACAATAATGCCGGTTTCGAGATTGTCAAATAAAAAGTACATGGTAATTTAAAAATAAATTTAAAAATTTATCAACAAACAGATTATTTTATAACGTATGGAAAAGCTAAAGAAGAAGGCACAATCCAATTACACTTATAAATAAAGACAATGCGGTTAGGTCCTTTTTCAATCGGAAAACTTAGTTTTTCATCTTTGGAAGTCATCTCCTGACCATTCACGCAAAATAACTGGATATTTCTAAAAACATAATCGCCGCCTAAAAAATCCAGAGTTCCAGCCTTTTCAGAGTCGAATTTGTAATCAAAAATAATATATGGTTTGCGGCGGTCAATCTTCCTTTCATCCGGACTCATGCGAACAGCCGGCCCGGCAATTTCATCCGGAAAAGACTGCCGTTCTTCTATGACCGAACGATACCATTTCAATTCAGGAATCGCTTCCGCGTCTGGCTTCGACATCGCGATAACCTTGTTACGGTAAGCTTTAACATCTCCGAAAGGACTGGATACAACAACCTGGTCCCGGAACTTATGGTTTGCAGGAGGAATAAAAGATTTCCCCGTAACCGACGCAAAAGTCCGCTCTGGTTTGCCATGCTTCAAATAATCGATCTGGCACAGAATAAATGGAGAGCCTGCCCGATCAGAAGCAAACACTCCCAGTCGCAGTTTCCTGGCAATCTCTTTCTCCGCTCCGGAAGCCATACCAATGACCTTATCATCTGATTCGTATTTATACATCAAAGGTAAAATGAATTTAATTCTAATGTTTGTCAATATTTCCCGACCTCCATTTTTGAGCATCAAGGTCAACAAATTATCATCCTGAAGATATAGCCAGGCTTTCAAATCTGTTTTTTTGCCGAAAACAGGTTCCGGTTTATTATCAGGATTTGGCGTGTAACCAATCAGTTTTGGAACTTTGGCATAAACCGGCGGAGCGATATCAAAATAAGTCTTTCCCTTATCAGTCGTGATCTTTACCGGCCGGCCGTTAATTGTGACATTTGTCGCAACCGCATTAAATGACATGGTCAAGGGTTGATCGGAGCCGATATCCGAAGCATAAGGCAGCGTAACCCGGTAAATGAGTTGATGTTTTTTAATTCTGGGACCACTAATTTGAGCAAGCTGAAACATTTTCCGGTAAGCAGCATAATCTGTCTGGGTACAATACCACCACGCAGACCGATTTGAATATTTTTTAAAAATTCTTTCCATCGCCCCCCAGGCTTTGGGGGTTTTCATCCACACATGAACACCTATACTAATATTAGGATTATCCTCCTTCCAATATTGATTTCTCATGTAATGCTTAAGAATATTCTCAAATCTTGCCGAAGAAGGAGTCCGGTCACCAGGGGAAATCTGCATGAACCCCGATACCGGATCGATATCCTGAGTGAACTCGTTGATGAAACCAAGGTAGGCATTATGATGATAACCGGCCCGCTGCAACATTTCCGCAATATCAAATCCAATATTTGGATTGGCGCTGTCACGATAATTTCCATAAGCAAAGCAATAGCTATTAACCGGCTTGTCTGAACGTGACTCAAGATAAGGTCTTATTTCGGCTACTTCCTGAAATATCCGGTTGGTATTCAAATTCGTCAAACGAGGATGACTCATGGAATGAGCCCCGATATCAGTACCTTTCTCACAAATTCGTTTAAAGTCAAAAGGCTTCGCGTTCAAATAAAATGTTCCTTTGAACCCATATTGGTGCATCAGCTTTTGCATTTTAAAATTAGCCTGGTTATTGTCATCCCAGCGCATTGAAAAAGCAATGTCTTTATTGCCGTAAACCGGACAAACCTCAAGAACCGGTCTTTTAATCGCGGATTTAACCTTAATGGCAACTTCCACCGTATAGTAACAATTATCCTGATCCGCTGCCAAAACACACATATTGAAAATGAGCAATGCAGTGACAATACTAAAAAAAACTTTCATTATAATCATCCATTAAATTGATCTTGCATCAGTCGTTAAATATACCGCAAGTTAAAACATTTTCTAATTATTTGTTTATCATATTCGTAATTTGCGTCAAACACAATCCAAAATTGTACCATAAGATTAATCAAAAAACTCAAAGTTTACCATAACTATACAAAAATGGAATATATTTAAACCCCTGGCTTACATTTTTGTATCAATCATTTAACTCCAGCAACAGTAAAAGAACAATATATAAATATAAGACATTAACTATAAATACCATACAAATAACAAAAACAAACATGGCACAACACTTGCGAAAGATTTTTCTAAAAAAATATTAAGCCGTATTGACAAAGCATTAAAGATATTATATAATACTGTTATGGTTAACCATAACTAAAAAAGAAAATAAAAATGTTAAAGCAAAAAGAAAAACCGCGTACTCCGGTTTATCAGCAAATAAAAGATGTACTGCAATCAGAGATCAAACAGGGGAAATACAAACCCGGAGAAGTCCTGCCCTCGGTAAATCAGTTAGCGAAGATGTTTTACACCAGTCGCAATACAGCAGTCAAAGCGATTACGGATTTGGCCCACGAAGGCGCGATCTACTGTGTTCAAGGCAAAGGATCAGTCGTCAACGACTTGCGCACTACGATAAAATCAAAACTCAACAAACCCAGCAGACCCGGCAAAAATCCGTCAATTCATGAAATCGGCATTTTGATGGCAGACTTCGATGACATTCATCATCCTTACTTTGTCAAAGTGTTGCAGGGAATTTCCAAACAGGCAAGGAATTTCCCCTGCAATCTGAAAACTTTCTGTATAAATAACTATTCAATCAAGGATTTTATCCAGACTGAAAACTTTGACGGACTAATTGTGGTAACTGAACTTCCTCATAGTTCTGTCATGCTGCTTAAACAGAACAATATACCATTTGTTCTCGCCAATAATGACATATATGGGGAAGAGCTTTACTGTGTTACAATAGATTCTTATCGGGTTACATTTGAAGCCGTTAAATATTTACATAGTCTCGGGCATAAAAAAATCAGCGTCCTGCCGGGGCCGTCTCACGCTCGCAGCACTTCGATAAGTTATCTGGCCTACAAGAACGCGATGAGTGAACTTGGCCTGGAAGTCAATGAAAGTTTTTTCAAAGCATGCGACTATGGCGAAGAAGGCGGTTACACTGCATTCAATACGTTTGTTGAAAGAAACAATGTCCCGACTGCGGTCATCACCCTTGAAGACTATATCGCAAACGGCGTAATCAAAGCAGCGGAGGAGCACAATATCAAAGTGCCTAGTGAATTGTCCGTTATCGGCAACGGCAATATGCAAGGCGGCTCAAACGTCAAGATTCCATTGACAACATTCAATGATAAACTGGAAGATTTGGGCGCCAATTGCTTAAAAATGCTTGAACGCCAATTAAACGGTATGCCAATAAAGAATCCGAAAATAAATTTGAAACCTGAAATTATTATCAGGACATCATGCGCAAAACGATAAGTTACCCTGTAAAACATTAACATAACACCAAGGAGAATTTTATTGCAAGAACAACTGATCAACAAAGATGAAAAACATCATTATCCACTTTAACAACACAATAAACAGAAGAAAAAAGAAAAAATGAAAAAAATCAAATCATTCACGCTAATCGAACTCCTTGTAGTAATAGCCATCATCGCCATCCTGGCCAGCATGTTACTCCCTGCGCTCAACCAGGCCCGGGAAAAGGCAAAAAGCATCAAATGTGTCAATAATTTAAAACAGTTAGGAAACGCACAAAGTTTTTATGTTGATGACAACAAAGACTATTTTGTCAACGGATACAGCGCAACTGAAGGATACTGGAACTCGAGACTGATCAGAAATAAATATACCACAACATCAATTCTACTTTGTCCGAGCATGCTGTTTGAACGGGCCTGGTATGGACATAATGAATACGCAGAACTCTATCCGACAAATTCAATGTGGAAATATCCGGATTACGGGTACAACGGCGAAATTGGTTATTCCACCGACCCGGATAAAGTTTCAACTCCAGGGTCCGTCAAACTTGCTCAGGTTCCTCAACCTACTGCAACCATAATGAATGCAGACACCTACTTGTCAAATCTACCTTCACGAGGATACTGGCTGCTCAACTTTCTTTACACAACTTCAAGTTCAAACGGCCAGTTGCATTCCCGACATTCTCAGGCAGTAAACGTTCTTTGGGTAGATGGGCATGCCACTGGCCAGAGGGTCAACACGCAACTTCCGGCTCCTTACTCCGCACTGTCCAACCCTTATATGACCCAACCATTCAATGCCGGCGCCCCCCGTGGTACTCCTGAAAATCATTGGGACGCCAGATAATCTTTTTTTTAAATAACACTTCTCTCCCGGTCATTTGGCAGGGAGAGCTTTTTTCTAAATACAGCGGAGGCACACATCAATGATCAAAAATCATCACCACTTAAAACAAAAAGGCATTGCAACACTGATAGCATTGTCATTTATTTCCACAAATGCCAACGACATTAAGATCGACAAACCGGTTGAAGTTATCAAGCCATTTGAGGTCGCCAACTATACTAAAACGAAGAAAGAGTTCGACGTTCCGGCGTTCGGGATCGAACATCAGGTACGACTAAGCCTGGAAGTATGTGCTCCACACCAGAAATACAAAGCCGGAGCCGGGTCCAATCCGGTGTTACAGCTCATTGTCAACGGCAACTCAATCACCAGAAAACAGCTATTGAACAAGACCCCAAGCTTCAAATATCTGGACCGCTATGAACTGACCTGGGACAAAGGCGTCAGATGGCGGGTTCTCTACGGGCGGAATTTTGAAATGGTCAAAGATTATGCAGCGCAATATCCCAACGATCCTACCCCGTACAAGTACGTTTTTGATATTACAAAATTCGTCAAGCCTGGCAAGAACGAGATCATTTTTAATTACAGCCATTCTTTCAAAGATATAAAACTCAAAGTCCGCAATGTCGATCTGGTAGTGGGGCGGACTTTCCTGCACCCCAAAACATTGAACAAGGTCATTCCGCCCCCGACCGGCAAAATTCCAGTGATGCAAGTCAGAGGAACAACCAATGAGCCGTTCAAAGTATTTCTGGCGGATGGAGGAGCGGTAAGTATTTTGATGAATGGGAAAAAGTTCAACTTTCACACCCGCACCTCAGTCCCCGGCCGGATCTGGAAAAATACAAGTTTGACAAAATCCGGCAATTCAATCCCTAAAGGACAAAACAATACCGTCGTTTGGAAAACGGCTTACTATTCAGTAAACCGCACTGTAGAAGTAAAAGCCGACCACATAACGATCAGTGATAAAATAACCAATACCGACAGTAAACTGCTGGGAATGTACCTTGAAAACTGGACCGATTTCAATACCGCCAAAGCGCAATATATTTTAGGCGGACACAATATCAAGGGCAACGCAAGGCAAAGCGAATGCGGTAATCCTTCAGCGGTTATCACATCCTCGTCCGGGTCTGTCGGCATGGTCCCTGAATCCGATGTATTCCAAGCCCATATCAACCTCTTCCGACAACAAAACCGGACCGGGCTGAGCGATATAAACCTGGGAATCCAGCCCGGCAAAAGCGTCATCATGAAATGGAGCATCTACCCGGTTGCCGAAGGCGGCTATTGGGATGTGGTCAACGCGATTCGCCGCAACTGGGGAGTAAACCGGACTATCCCCGGCCCGTTCGCATTCAGGTCTTTTTCCAGACTTAAAACAACCGACGCGGAAAATGTTGACTGGATTAAGCGGCGCAACCTGACCATGGCTTGCGACAGCATTCCGGTCTACAACGGCGATATGATCGCGAAACTGGCAAAAAAATACGGCGATAAAGGAAGATTTACAAAATATGCTCACGGAACCGCAGTAACACAGGGAACCGTATTCCTCAAGAATCTGAAACGGGTATCCGAATATTTCAAAAAACACATCCCGGGATTCGATTTTTTCTGCTATTTCCATGCTCAAGTTTCCACCGTCGAGGAAGGCCATCAGCTTTATGACGATTCCGTAGCCCGGGATGCAAAAGGCGAGTACTGCTTTTATTCATCGCGCTGCCTGAAAATGTATGTCCCCACCTTGACCAATAAGTACGGCAAGGCGCTCTGGGAATACGTCAAGCTGATTGTCGATAAAGACAAACTTGATATGCACATGTACTGGGACGAAGAAAGCTACAGTATGCATCGATTTGTTTACAATGATCAGGCCTGGGACGGGCATTCCATTATCCTGAATCCCCGGACTTTTGAAGTGGCCCGCAAGGTCACGTGTGTTCCGCTGGCGACTCAACCTCTGAAACTGGCAATCACCAAATATGTCAAGGACAGCGGAAAACTGCTTCTGGCCAACAGTCAGGCGGCAACCCCGACGATGCGGGCGCAAAAGATTATCCGTTTTGTTGAAACCGGTTCTTACGACAATGTTTACAAATCCAACCTCGGCTGCATTATCGGTCTGGGGACTCACGGTTTTGAAAACACTCCGGCGGGAACTTTCGAGCAATTTCAGCAAATGCTGCTGCGCGGAGGAATC
This sequence comes from Victivallales bacterium, assembly GCA_963678305.2. Lineage (GTDB taxonomy): Bacteria > Verrucomicrobiota > Lentisphaeria > Victivallales > Victivallaceae. The sequence continues at coordinate 380,561 of CAXXVV010000012.1, read as the reverse complement.
CAATATTCCGACTGGTCAATCCCGAATGATCAGGTTCCGGCCGATTATTTTCCGCATTACATGTTTCCGCTGACTCCGGTTGAAATCGGTTCCGGCGTAATTTTCGCCAAAGAACGAATCGTGACCTGTAAACCGGGCATCTATTCACTCCCCGGCAAAGTCAAAGCGAAAAAAATCGTGACGGTCAATGCTAAAGGGCTGGTTGAAAAAACAAATCAGTACGTCAGGGAGGTCAAAACCGGAAGCGGTTATCAATATGAGCTCCGCAATCCGAGCAACTGTCTGATCGTATTGATTAAATAAACGCATATATTCTGAATATCGCGGTGACACGGTTGCAGATGTTGCCGCGATAAATCCCATCGAAAGCCGAGATATGAAAGTTTCCATGTTCCTGACATTCTGCCTGACCATGACGTCAACACTGTCTTCTGCCGGAGAAGATCACTATATTTATAACGCCGGCTATCGTCAACAGCTAAATGAGCTGGTAAAACAATATGCCTGGGCTCGCAAAGAAAAAAAGCGTATTCTCAGCCTGGCTGATAAAATAGTCAAGATTGACAATAATGATCTGTGGGTGTCGATTCCGTCTCAAATGGTACCACGGGCATCCTATGTCAACCGCAAATGGGGATGCCCGAAATGCGGACCGGCCATCTTCAAAACCGGCTATTATCCGTGGATCAAGCTGCATGGACAGTGGAAACTGCAATGTCCGACCTGTAAAGAAAAATTTCCGAAAAATGATTTCTACAAGTATTATTTATCCGGAATCGACCGGAAAGGCAATTTCAACCCCGATAAAGCGGACAAATCATTGCTTTTCAATACCGAACATCCTGATCCGAAAGACCCGCTGCATAAATTCGGGGTCGACGACGGCACCGGCTATGTCCGCAACGGCAATGAATACTATGCGTTTATCGCGCATTACAATCTTAATTCAAACTGGCACTCCGGCGGCAGCTCCGGCTTCAACTACCGGATCGACAATCCGCTTGATAAAGCCCTGGCACTCGGGTTCGCTTATGCCTACACCGAAAAGCCCGTTTATGCTGAAAAAGCCGCGGTTATTCTCGATCGTTTCGCCGACCTTTACCCGGATTTCGATTTAAACTACTGGGCGCGCCGGGGATATAAAAAAGACTTCTGGACCTACGGGAATTCACAGGGAAAAACCTGCGACGATATCTGGTCGAGCATCAACAGCCGCAAACCTCCAGTCATTTACGGCCTGATCTATGACGGAGTGAAAAACAACCCGCCATTATACGCGTTTTTGCGTAATCGGGCAAAAAAATATGATCTGCGGTCTCCTAAAGGCACGTTCAAGGATTTCACCCGCAACGTCGAACAGAATATCTTTGCTCACGGCCTTGATTGTTTTAAGAAAAGAATCATTGTCGGCAACACCGGTTTTATGAGTCGCGCCGTCATGTTGATGGCACTGGTCGCCAGGGATACTGAAGTACGCAACGCGATCATCGAATTTTTAATCTCACCGCCGCTGGAACACAAAACAGCAAAAAATACCTTCAATTACCCGCATATTATGGGCATCGACATTCTAGGTGAAGCAATCGATATTACCCGCGACGGCTTCTCCTGGGAAGGCGGTTTCGGCTACATTTCAATCGCCCCCAAAAGTCTGACCGCAAACTATCCGGCAATGCAGTTACTGGAACAGAAAATCACCGATCAGGACCTGAAAAAACAATTCAAACTGGTCAACCCCTTACTCAAAGATCGCCTGATCCGCTACTATTACAACGCCTGCCAGACGGTATGCCTCGGAAAGTATGCCCCGAATTTCGGGGATGGCGGCAAATTCGGCGTCGGTTATATTCCGTATGGCGCAACCTATACCGACCTTGGCGCGGGGCTGGCCTGTATCAAGGATAAGTTGCTCGCGAGATTGTACCTGGCGGCGATTAATACGCAAAAGGGAAACAGTCCGCTTGGAAAACAATTGCAGGACCCTTTTTTCGACTACGCCGGCTTTGAAGCGCTGATTACCAGGGCAAAAGCCGGGAAAAAACAGTATAAATACTCTAAAACATCGGAGAATATGACCGGACGCGGCTTTGTCTATCTTCGCAGCGGCACAAATGAACACCGGCGGGCTCTTGCCGTTTATTACGGTGATCCCGGCGGGCACAACCAGAGCGACGTCTGCAATATCAACTTGTATGGCCAGGGTACAGATCTCACTCCGGGTCTCGCCTATCCTGATATGACTAAACGCAATATGCGGCATTGGTGGCATGACAACACCATCAGTCACAACACGGTATATGTGGATCTGCAACGGCAGTACCAGCAAGGCAACCGCTTTAAAAAGCAGGGGATCTACATTACCGACCAGAAAAACTTTGCCGAATCGCCATTGGCTGCGATCGTTGACATCGACGGCGGCAAAGCATATCCACAGCTCAAAAAATATCGCCGGACTTGCGCGCTGGTTAATATCGACGAAAAAGATTATTACGTTGTCGACTTCTTTGCCGTTCAAGGCGGTCAGGACCACATCAGCAGTTTTCACGGCAGCGCCGGAACAACCGTGCCTGAAGGCGTCAGGCTGACGAAGCAAACCAAAGGCACTTACGCGGGGCCAGACATTCCTTATGGAGCAAAACATGGCAAAGGCTTACAATATCTGTTTGACGTTCGCAAAGGAACATTGGAAAACCGCGCCTCGGTTGAATGGCAGATCAAAAATATCAGAAACCAGATCAAGTACGGCGACAAAGTCCGCCTCCGCGCCACCTGTCTGGCCTATACGCCGCAGGAATTCGTTCTGGCCGAAGGCAGTCCGCCGCAAAACGTGTCTTTTTATCCAAAATCAGTCACCTATCTGCTGCGGAGAACTCAAGGAAAAAATCTTTCGACATTGTTTATTTCCGTTTACGAAAGCTATCTTGAAGGCAAACGGCGGGTAAAAAGTATCAAATTGCTGCCGCGCAAAACCGGCGGAGCATTCAGTGCGGCTCTGGAAATCGCTCTCGATAACGGCAAAAAGGATATAATTATAAAATGCGGCGACGTCAATGATTCAGCCGTTTTTGTCAACGGCATTAACCTGAAAGGGAATTTAGCCATTGCCCGCTATGACCATAACAAAGTCAGTGAACTGATGGTCGCTAAAGCGTCAAAACTAACCCTGCCTGATAACTTTTCATGGTCCGGCAGAGCCGCGTTCCAGGCAAAAGTCAAAGATTACGACCAAGGCGTCAAACGTCCCGCTTCGATCCTGCTAAACCGCCCGCTCCCCCTTTCCCCGAACCTGCTTTATCCATTGTGGACGGATATTACTCCGGCCACCCCGAGAGCCGACTGCAACTATCGGATTATGTCCTTCAAGTCAACCGCCAAAGAAACGCTGCTGAAAGTTGACGCCGCCTCATTTATAAACTGCAAAAACAATGCACCGCCTTCCCTGAAATCTCCGGAAATAAACTGGACGGCGATCAGCCGCAGACTGGCGTCCCCGGATTCCGGAATCAGAGAACTGATAAAACTGCTGCCGACCCAAATTAAGATCGCCCTGCAAAAAGGCGTCACCCCAAACTCGTATGAGGTACAACAGGCGTTTTCCACGCTCCTGACATCATCAAAACTGGCGAATAATCCCCCGCCAAGCGTTACTGTGAACGGAATTTTTGCAAAAAAGGTCCGCGAACGCGGCATTAACAACTTGAACAACAAAGACTTGACCCTCTACAATTATTTGATTCTCAATAAATTGTTTCCGAATTCAATCCCGGCATATCCGAACTTTATCTATGACTTTGATAAAGGAGCGAATTGCGTTATCCCTTTTAACTATTACATTAAAAGATAATGAACATGAACGAACAAACTACTGACTCGAATTTCGCGCAGGTTTTAAAAGCGGTTAATTTTCAAACTCCGGACCGGCTGCCTTTCTGTGGTCATTTCTGGGGTGATTTTCCGCAAAACTGGTGTAAATACATGGGCCTGCCGGAACACACCCATCCGGATGACTACTACGGTCGTTATCTGTGCGAACATCTGGGGAACGAAACATTGTTCCCGTCACGTTCCGGCCAAGTGATCAGAACCGAAGGGGAATATGACATTATTGATGACGGCTGGGGACGACTCATCCGGCGCAGCCGGGACGTTTACTTTTCTGAAACGATAGACCGGCTCCTGAAAAATCACCGGGATCTGGACAAAATAGTGGCGGAACCGGCCGGCCTGGAACTGCGGTTCGACCAAAATTTCTACCGGCATTTACAAAATTTGCGGGATCGCGGTGTTTTTGTGCTGGCCAAAATCGGCGGCCTGTATTGTCGCGGTCAGTTTATCCGCGGCGAAGAAGATTTGCTTATGGATATGATGCTGGAAAAAAACTTCTGTCATGAATTTTTCGATATTCTGGCTGAACATCTGACCGCCATGGCGCTTGAAACCATGAAACGTGGTGACTTCTGGAATACCGGATTGATCGTCTGTGACGATATGGCCGGCGGCACCGCGCCTAACTTCGGGCCGGATATTTTCGCAGAATTCCTGCTGCCGAGATATAAAAAGATGCTTGCAACATTACGTCGGGCCGGTTGTCCGAGATTTTTCTTCCACAGTGACGGCTGTATCGGTCCATTGCTGGATATGCTGATCGAAGCCGGGTTTGAGGCATTCAATCCCCTGGAGCCGGCTTGCGGTCTCGACCTGCCTTCTCTTAGGGCAAAGTACGGCAAAAAGATCATCCTGTGCGGCGGGGTGTGCAACACCCGGATTCTTCCACGGGGCGACAAAAAAGAAATAGAAGCCCACGTCCGCCCGCTGATCGAATTGGGGCGCGAAGGCGGAATCATTCTCGGCCTGGCCTCAATCGGCGATGACGTATCCCCGGAAGCATATGATTTTTATATGTCCTTGATCAAAAAATACGGTAATTACAACTGACAGAGTCAAAATGAATAAAAGAACAAACAACAACATTTTACGGGCCGGAACGGCAAAAAGCGATATCACTACTAATGAACCCGGTGTTTTAATCAAAGATCCGATGTACGCCAAAGCACTGGTAATCGATGACGGAAAAACCAGGTTCGTGTATATCGCAATGGACGTTACCGCCATCGGTGGAAGGAAGATCAGCGCCGACATGCTGCCGGATGTCGGCGAGGATTTCCTGCCGAATCTGCGGGCAAAAATTGAAAACGAGCTGCATATCCCGGGCTGCAACGTTCTGGTCAATGCTTCTCACACTCATCCGCCCGGCCGCATGTTATGCGATGATCAGGAACAGCTGGACCGTACTTTTGACGCGGTGGAACGCGCGACATCCGGGATGGTCCCGGTCAGAATCGGTTCTGGTTCAGGGCACGAGGACTCCTTGACAATAAACCGGACCGTCAAACTGAAAAACGGTAAAGACTGGACGTTTAGACACACCAACCCCAGTCCGCCGGAACAGGAAATTGCAGGCTACCGGGATATCGACCCGGAAATCGGTATGCTCAAGATCGAACGGCTTGACGGCTCTCCGCTGGCCGTGCTCTATAATTTCGCCTGCCATCCGCTGTTCGGCGATATGCAAGGGGCTGTAACCGCCAACTATCCCGGCGTCGCCTCCGGAGTTATTGAAGCAAAACTTGACAAAGGAATGACAGCATTATTTATGCAGGGTGCCGGCGGCAATATTATCGACCGCGGTTTTAAGGATTTCAGTAAAGATCGTGATATTACCCCGATGGGGACGAAACTCGGTCAAAGCACACTTGATGCGGTTGAAAAAATATCAGGAGAAAAAGTTGCATTGGAAGTGATCAATGAAGTTATAGAACTTCCCAGAAGAACCGACATTCCGGAACGGATAGAGGAATTGCGGCGTGAGCAAACAGAACTGCTGGCCTCGCTGCATGGAACAACGTTGAACTTTAAAGAATTTTATTCTATCTATCCTCAATATATTGAAAAGTCTGACGTTAATGATTCCGGCATGGACAAAATCAGGCGCGGCCATATCGCAAAATATCTGCAAAGTTCCGCAGCCATGGAAAAACTGGCAAGAATTGAGGATAAAATTTCGACCCTGACAAAGCATATGGCCCTGAATGACGCCAGTGGCGAAGACACCATCAAGACCGAAGTAATGGGGATTAGAATCGGCGATGCCATAATTATCAGTTCGCCGGCTGAACTGCTTGTGGAAATCGGTTTGAATATAAAAAAGATGTCTCCGTTCAAGACAACCTTGATATCCGCTTTTTCCAACGGATACATTCATTATGGTCCCCCGGCAGAATATTACGACAAAGGCGGCTACGAAGTAACTGAATGCCTCCTTGCACCCGAGTGGCAAAATGTTTTTGAAGCCAAAGTCAATGAAATCCTAAAGCGTCTTTAATCCATTCTTTTATGTTCATTAGCTTACTATAATACCCTTTTTTCAATGTATCATTTAAAACTACCTGGTAATTAAAAAACAAAGAAAATTTTTTTAATATTCTTTCAGGATTTTAGGGAAACGAGTGGCAGTGTATCGCTGTTTCATTTGCAGAGGAGTAATGCCGTAGCGCCTTTTGAATTGACGATGAAAATATCCCGCATTGTTAAAACCGCTTTGCATTGCCGCATCCCAGACAGAAATATCCCCTTCCCCAAGCAGTTCACATGCGTGTTTAAGGCGGAATTCAATTACGTATTCCATTAACGACATGCCGGTAAACTCCTTAAATTTAACCGCAAATTTCGATCTTGACATGGCAACATCCTCAGCCGCTGATTTCAGCCGGTATTCTTCCATCGGCTTTTTTCTTATTCTCCTGCACAACAAAGCAATTCTTGAATCATCTTCAGCCGACTTATCATTATCAACCCAGGCCAGGCTCCTGCTGAAATTTATAATCAAACATGACAGCAACGCGGTGATTTTCTCTTTTGAAAGAACCCCCGGATTATCAATTTCATAATGCAATTCCGCCGCAAGACGCAGATTTTCCGCCAGATACGCCGGGTCCGTTCCTGAAAAATAGTTTTTCCCAATCGCAAGACGCTTGATATGGTCATCTATAGCCGGCGTCTCTCTTGATAAAAAATATCCGGGATCAAAACAGAACAGAATAAATTCACCTTCGTTTTTTTCACTGCAACTGATGAAATGCCCCACCCCGCTGAACAGGAAAAAAGCGCGCCCCGGAGAAAAGGCACACTTCAGACCGTCTATGTACTGCACTCCGCGATCATTCAGGCAAATAAAAATCTCGTGCATATCATGGCTATGTGAATCATGTCGACTGTATGCGCGTCCTTTGGAAGACCAGATCATATATACAACTTTCATTTGGATGATTGTGTATAAATATAACTATCCATACTGATAATTCAATGAAAAATAATCACATTTTGATATTCAAACCATATACGGCAAAAAGCAAAGACATCCCTGTAACCGGGATGTCTTTGCTATATTGACACTACTGAATACCAATCCTGACCGGGCCGTTAATTACCGGCAGTTCAGAATCGCTCCCAGCAGATTTAAACTGCTGCTGACTATTTTTACCGCCTGAGAGCAATTGCGTGAATGCTCATAATGACGGATTTCCTTTTTCGAGTAAGTCGGATAATAAACAACTGTCGTTGAGGGGGAACAGGTTACAGTTTCAACCACAACGACCTTTGGTCTGGCGACAACCGGCTTGTATACGACTACCTTCTTTGACGGTTGCCGATAATAGTTATCGTTTGATCTATGCGTATTTCGGCCATAACCCGTACTTTTATAGCTAACAGCCTTTCTTGAATTGCTATTGTTGTACCCCTGGCTTTTGTAACTGTAGTTGTTGTAATTTCTGCTGTCATGCTTTGCCGCAACGGATGAAAGCGCCAAGCCCAGACCGAGTCCCAATGCAATGATGATGGTTGACTTTTTCATTTTTCTACTCCTTTATTCAGGTTAATCTTCGACCGGTGAAGGTCTCTACCTGATATCCGCAGGGAAAATGAATATCTCACGCATGCAATGAAAAATTTATCAAAAATTTTAAGCGGCAACTCTTTATTTGGTTGGAGGAAGATACCTTTTGGCCACCTGGGCCACGTAGGAGTCTTTGCTTTTAGCTAATTCCGGCCAGGCAGCCTTGACGACAGGACTGTTGTTGTTGCCGTATTGCAAAATTCTCAGGGCCTTCCGGCGAACCGTTGGATTGGAATCCTCTTTGACGATTTTTATGACTCCGGCTAAGCCTTTATTATATAAAGAGTTGTTTTTACTTTTTAACTGGTTCAGGGTATTGCGCAGAGAATTAATTGCTGAAACACGATAGCTATAGGAAATAGAACTGTTTCCGGCATATTCAAGAATTTTCTCAATGGATTGTTCATCGGCAACCGTAGCAAAAACCGGAATGAGTTTGGCAAGAGTCTTTATATCTTTGGTATTACTGAACTTTTTGAACCAGGCCGGGTCCTTTTTCGCTTTCGCGGTCAGGGCTCCAGTCGCGTTTCTGATGGAGCGAGAGTCTCTTTCGTTCAGAGCCGCAATACAAATAGCCAGCTCTTTGTCATTGGCCGGGGGATCTTTCAGATAAGCGGGAGGACGCGTTCTGACTCCGCGTGAAGCAATGGTACGCCAGGCCGCATAGCTGACCGTCCGGACCGGATCATTCATTCTAGCCTTCAAGGCGTCGGTTGAACTTTGATCCTTGTAACCTGCAAGGCCTTTTACTGCGTTCATCCTGACCCTGGTGTTGGTTGAAGTGGATTGTTTGATCAAATCTTCCAGACTGGCCTTTGGCTTTGCCGGAGTTACCGAAGCGGAAGCAGCCTGGCTGACAGAAGTTGAACGGCGGTAAGTTGCAGGTTGCTTGCGATCCATATGCTGTAGAACACGGTCCGCGTAATATTTGAGCCCTTTGTCATTTCCTGTGCTTATTTTTTCCAACACAGGCTTGAATGAAGAGTCCATGAAGTTCCCCATTCCGGTTAAAATACTTGATTTCTGACTCCGGTCACCGTTTTCCAGGAGCTTTATTAAAGCCTCTTTTGCCTCTTTTTCACCCGCTCCCCGATTCAAACCGCGACAGCCGCGCCAAAATCTGACAAGGTCATAAGCCGCTTGAGAACGCATCCTGGGATCATGATCTTTCATTGCCGCTTTATACAAATAATCGCTGATGAGTTCCCGGTTTTTATTTGCCTGTAAAAGCAGAGCAATGCAATCCTTGCGGTCTGTTGAACTCTTCGCATTCAGAACAGCATTCCCGACTATTTTTATTCCTTCAGGTTTACCGGATTTTATCAGCATCATCCCATAAGCCCTGAGCGTGGCACCAGTCGAGTCTGCAAACTTTTTGGCAATAGCGTCAATATTCCCCGTTGCCGCGTCTCCCTGCATGTTCAGAAGTTGTATCGCAACTCTTTTGATCTGGTAATCACTGCTGCCGGCCAAAGGAATTACTTTTTCCGCAACCTCTGGTGATTTTATATTGAACATCACCAGCCGATTCAAGGCAGCCAGGCATTTACCCCGGTCGGAAGAAGTCAAATCCGGTAAAGTTGATATCATTATTTTATCATCGATTTGCTGGTTAATCTTGTCATCTTTGAGCTTGTTTTTCAAATTTCTCAGACAATTTGCCGCTCCATGTCTCACATTCGCATCCTTTGCGTCAAGAAGAGCTGTCAGCGGCTTGACGAAACGCGGGTCATCAATACGATTGCCAAGGAGCATGAATACTTGCTTTATGTTGTTATAATTACCTTCTGTCAGGGTTTTCAGGCAAATGTCATAAACCGTCTTTTTGCTTTCCGGTAAATTAATCATGTATCCGATAACATCTTTCGCATTCAACACCAGAGTCCGGGATTTATCACTCAACGCCATGTCCATGACTATTTCGACAATTTTCTCGTCATACTTCTTTTGGCCCTTCAAAGAATAAAGAACCCGGCTTTGGATTCCAGCTGGATTTCCACTCTTCAGCATTTTCAATAGCATTCGGTTATTATTGTCGCCGCCGGCGTTAGCCATCACGGTGATAAGAGCCTGCAACCGTTTTGCATCAGCCTCAACTACCAGAGCAGAAAATTTCTCAGGATTTTTAAGTGAGTAAGCTTCCAGCTTTTTCTGCGCTGAATATTTTTGATTCTGATATCTGCTGTTGATATAATAGTCAAGGACCAATTCCAGATCACCATCATTAATGTTCTGCCCCGGCTTTGCGTCCTTTATTCCCAGTTTCTTTAAGGCGGCAACGGCGGCGCCGGCGACATTCGAATCCGGATCATTTAATCGTTCTTTAAGAGGTTCAACCGCTTTCTTATCTCCAATTGCTCCGAGGGCGCTTGCGGCGGTATGGCGTACATCAGAACTTGAATCAGACAAGCCTTTGACCAATACCTGAACTGCTTCATTGCATCCGGGCATGGCGAGAGCCTTCATTGCGGCGGCTTTAGCGACAGAGTTATTTCCCCCAGCGGCACTAATCAATTCCGGAACAGCTTCTTTGCCTTGAAGTTTGAGCAGCTCTGAAGCATTGTTCCTGATTGTATAATCCTTACTACCCAGAAACTTTATTGTCGGCGCAATCAACCGTTTATCAACACATCTCCAGGCTACCAGACGCCCGAGGGCTGAATCAGCAGAGTTTTTGGAGCCATTGTTCAGAACCGGCAACAGCACTTCTGTTACCTTGTTTCTAATTACACTTTCAAATTTTTGCCGGGCTGCAGGATCTTTTTTGAAATCGTCTCTGTTGATTCTCGGATAATCGCGCTTAATATCATGCATGATGAGGCCGGCTCGATTACTTACCCGAATATCAGACGACCCAAGCAAACCGGCCACAGTCATGATCAAATCCATATCTCTTGCCTTGACAAGCCTGGAACTAAAAGATGGACTGCCAAGAATTGCCAAAGCCTGCCCCGGATTAGATTTTAATGCATCGTTCAGGATTTTTAACCCTTCACTACCATAATCAAAAGCGAATTGAGCGCAATCCCGAGCTCCACGTGAATCTGAACCTGATATAATTTTAGCTATAGCCTTTAGACCTCGAGGATCTTTTTTCCGGGCCATAAACTCTATCGCGCAGTTTCGAACAACTGAATTTTTGTCAAACAGGTATGAGGTAAATCCATCACAAATGTCTCCGCCGTCTTCCTTTGCAAAACGTTTCAAGGCTCTTGCGGCGGTACTTCTCACGTTTTGAGATGAATCACTTGCCAGCAATTTAAACAACTCACCTTTCCAGCGCGGATTTCTTGCTGCATCAGCCGTCTTCGCCCTGATTTTTTCATCTGAGTTGGTAAAGCCAGTTGCAAAAACAGCATTTGCTTCAGGAGTATTGAATGTACCGAGAAGCGGAATCAAGCTGGTCCGGTTGGCAATGCCTTTACGCTTATAGAGTGCGACAAGGGCATCCGGTTTACCTTTGAATATACGGGATAGAGCGGTTCCGGCCACCGCTCCCATCGTCGTCCGACTGCCTCCACCTCCTCGAGGAGACCCGATATATATGTACATCAAACTGGTTTTATCAGTCAACAAAGGAGTTATCCACGGCGCGACCGGGATTGCTTTATTACCCATTTCCCCCAGACTTTTAACCGCATTGGCCCGGGTGGAAGCCCCGCCCTTGATTATGCTTGCGATCTTCCTGGTTAATTTTTCCGGCATATCATCCGGAATTTTAGCAGGAAACCTGGTTTTAGCAGCTTGCAAAGAACCTGCACTCAGCATTACCGCCAGCAACAGTATTACTCTACTCAAAACATCCTCCTTATTAATTTATTTTTTTAAATGCCTCTCGAAGAATTGATTCATTTCATCTTTTGCTTTTTTCAAAGGCAGTTGAGCGGGAGTGAATCCATGACTTCCCCCCGGAATCTCATGTTTTGTCGATTCGATCCCGGCTTCTTGATATTTTTTGTGGATTATTCGTCCCTGTTCAATCGGGACGACCGGGTCAGCTGTCCCGTGGTAAATCAATAGAGGCGGGTCTTTTTTGTCCACATAGGTAACCGGACTGAACTGCACCGCTTTAGCCTTCAAATACTTGCTCCCCATCATTTGTTTGACGCGAGGCTGCAAAACCATATCCGATGGACCAAAGAAATCAACCACAGCCTGCACCGAAGATGACTTATCAATATTCCCTCCGATATCCCCTTCCAGTTCTTTAACCCCACCGCTGGTTCCAAGCATCAGAGCCAGGTGTCCTCCGGCCGAACTGCCGCCAACTCCGATTTTGTCGGCATTATAGCCATACCTTTCGGCATTGGCCCGAAGAAAACGAATTGCGCCTTTGCACTCCTTTATTATTTGAGGAAGCCCTGGAACTCCCAGGAGTTGGTAATCGATACTGGCAACCGCATATCCCTCTTCAACCAGAGCCAGGAAAGACGGATTGACATTCTTTCTACTGCCTTTTGTCCAGCCTCCGCCATGAATCCAAACCAGCAGTACCGGCTTTTTCTGGTCATCAGGCTTTTTTTTCGGCATATATATATCCAACAACATTTTTTTACCGTCAACAGTGGCATATTGGATATCTGCAAGCAGGTTGGCGTTAATTCTGTTAAGTCGCATCATTGAACGGATTTTTGCAAGTTCATCAGCAGTAAGAAACCTGTCTTTATTCAAGTCAAGTTTGTCAAACGTTGACTTGCGCCAGGGATATTCGTCTCGCGAAATCTTTCCATCCTTATTCTTGTCGAAACGGTCAAGCATTTTCCTGAATCGAGGATCGCTGCTATTTTCGACACCATAAACAGCGTGGGCCATCAACCCACACAGAATAACCGCAAAAATTCTTTTTACCATTTCAATACTCCTTTATTTCGAATGAATTAAAATACTACTTCATAAATAAATTTCAATATTATTCTTGAAAAATCACCTTTTCCGGTTTATAATGGAAATCGACCAAAACGTCGGGAGAATACCTATGGAAAATATTTTGGCTCATTTTGATCGTGAAACAACAACGCTGGAAGTTAAAATTGAAAATATTGCGGATATTTCACCTCTGGCGGAGTTTTCAGAGCTGAAACAGCTTAAACTGGAAAAATGTAACCAGTTGACTGATATCTCAGCCCTTGCAAAACTTAATAAACTAAAAACTCTGATCATTCTTGATTGTGCGCAGTTAACCGACATATCTCCAATATCGGACTTAAGCGAACTAACACAATTAAAAATGACTCAGTGCGAACAACTATCGAATATCTCTCCACTGGCGCAACTGGTTCAAATGAAAAAGCTTAAAATAGCCGACTGCCATCATTTAACTGATATTTCAGCGGTTGCCACAATGCGTGAGCTAACGGTTTTAACCCTTACCGCAGCCAAGGATCTTACTGATCTTTCTCCTTTGGCGAACCTATCAAAACTGGAAAAACTGGACCTTTCCTGTTGTTGTTCGATTACTGATATCTCTCCATTGTCTGAACTTAAAAAATTAAACCGACTTTGTCTATGTCGCTGTGAAAGCCTGACCGATGTTTCTCCTTTGGCGGAACTGAATAATCTTAAAGAGCTTGATCTGTTGTTTTGTACCAGACTTGCCAATCTCAAGCCGCTTGAATGTTTGACTCACCTCGAATGTTTAAACATTGCGACAATGCTCTTCAATAAAAGTGCCAAGAAACTACAAAAAAGCCTGCAAAACTGCAATTTTAAGTTGAAATGGACCTCTGCGGAATTATACGGGCTGGGACTAATTATTGCAGTCGCGCTGTTCCTGATCGCCTTCCTCACTGTCGTATTGCTCAAATTTTTTGGAGTTATTCACGGATTTTGATTTATACCGCGATCATAATAATAATTTTCGGAAGCAGTAGATTGCGGCGCCTTTCGGGTCGAGGCCGCGGCTGAGTTGTTTGTTTTCTACACGGTCGGGATCATCAAATTTGCGGGCCGTTTCCCGGATGAAGAGTTTTGAACCTAATATCGCTCCGTCGGTGAAGTGTCGGGTCCGCCTCAAGAAGCGGACCGGCATCGATTCTTTGCGGCGCGCGGTCTGGTCCTCTGCGGCTATTCCGGCCGCGTTCGCGCCGCGTTCGGCCGCGATAATTCTGGTTAAAGAGCACTTGAATTCCGTGTAATAATCAGCGTCGCTCCAGCTCGAAGTGTCGGTATAATCGATCAATTTTTTGTAGTGTTTGATGAAGTTGGCGTGGTACTGGTGTTTGCCGCTGCCGTTGTAGCGTCCCCAGGTGGTGAACCGGTAATCGGCCGGATTTTCGGTCAATTTGGCCCGGACCGGGTTGAGTTCGACGTATTGCAGACAGGCTTCGAGGGCGTCGGCGCCTTCGAGGATGACGCTCTTGAAACGATCAGCCCAGAGTCGGCCGATGTGGTCGTAAGTCCGGTTGAAAACCACCGAAAAACGCTGTTGGTAAGCTCGCATGAAGTAGCTGATGTCGATCATTTTCGCGCCGGTTTCGCGGCAGAGTTTTTTGTGTTTGGAGTCAATAAACGGCATTTTTTTCATCGCGTAGGTCAAATCGCCCTCCATCGACTTGTAATAAGCGTTGTGGCGGGCGGCGATTTCAGCCTCGGAAGGCAGTTCGTTTTTGCCGGGAGCGTAGACCACCAGGTGAAAATGATTGCCCATCCAGGCGGCGGAAATGACCTCGATCAGGAAGTATTGCGTGAGATTTTGCAGCAACGTAAAGCCGTACTCGCAGTCGACCGAGGCAAACGGCAGGTCGCCTTTGTAGCCCGAGACCCGGTTCATCAGGTGGTAATAGCAGCCCTGGTCCGCAATTTTCATTCGTTTCATTGTGTCCTCCTGTTGGGTTTATGAGTTACAATAATGCCGGTTTCGAGATTGTCAAATAAAAAGTACATGGTAATTTAAAATTTATTAATAAATTTGACTTTTAATTTTTAAAGCTATTGACATATTTACATATAAGTATATTATATTTAATAACTCAATTGAGTTATATAGATCATATGATATATCTTATTGGAGACACCATGAAATACTTCAATGCAAAAGCCGGGACAAAACCGGAAAATAAACATGACAAGATAGCAGGAGAAATCGAAAAGACCATTCATGACGGAATTTATCGCGGACAGCTACCGGCAGTCGCAGTACTAGCGGAAAAGTTTGAAGCCAATCCGATTACAATTAGAAAAGCACTCAACTCTCTTGAAAAAGTCGGGTTGATAGAAAAACGCGAACGAATCGGATCTTTTGTAAAACATATGAAACGCCTGGCTGTCATATCAAACCAATCCTCCGAAAAAACAGTGGAACATTCACTGAACATCAACACAATATACGCCCCCCTGCTCAAGGGAATCGAGTCAGAAGCAATGCGAGAAAATCACTCCCTTATTCAACTTGTCTATTCATATGATAAAAACTTTGACGCTAAACTGAAAAATGAAGTTGACGGCTGTATATGCCAAACGGAATGTCCAGCAATCAAAGGGTTGCCAATGATTCAAGTCATGGGATTGCCGAACCACAATGATATACCACAAATCACCTATGACAACTCAGTGATTGGCACTATGGCCGCTGAATACCTCATTGAACGCAATTGCCAGAGATTTATCTATTTCGGACATGCGGATTCGCCGTTATTTGCCGAAAGAATGGGGTATTTTAAAAGAAAAGTTGAAGCAGCCGGAAAAGAAATTATCCACATTTACGCAGATATTGTAACTATGAACGCCGGCGAAATACTTGAAGTTGCAAAAACTCGCTTAAGTGAAATATTCAAAGATAAATCAATCAAAACCGGAATTCATATTTCGGCAGACATCTTTGCAGTCGCAGTCTATCAGGCGTTATATGGAACCGGTCTTGAACCGGTAACCGACGTTCCGGTTATTTCCTGTAACAATAATCACCAGTTGCTGCATGGCTTGCACCCTTGTCCGCCTTCAATTGATATCCGCATGACTGAAATCGGAGAGCAAAGTGTCAAGACATTGCTTAAAATATTGTCAGGCGACACAAAAACGCCTTTGGAATCTATCATATTAACTCCTATAAAACCATAAGAGGAATCCATGAAGATACTTTCTTTATTATTATTATTAGGCTCGATCACAACATGTGCGGATAAAATTTCGGAAAAATACGGAGTGGAATCTTTTGAAAACGGCTTACCGGAATACGCAAAAGCATCTCGGCCCGAGGGAATAAGCGTTTCCCGGCATCATTACAAGAGCGGCAAAAAGTCTTTGCAATGGAATTACAAAAAAAATGATACCATCCGCTTCAACCACGGCATCGGAAATATTTACCGAACCGGCGGATACGGAGGAACCTACGGAAAAGCGACATTCGCGGTCTGGGTTTATTGTGAAAAACCGCAACATGGTGCATTGAAATTTGAATTCAGAACCGGAAACAAGGTAAGCGGAAGTTTTGATTTCCCCCTGAACTTTACGGGCTGGCAGCGTGCCGCACTGAGGTACAGCTGGAAACCGATGTTTGACGGCAAAGTTTCACCAGCGACTGATAATATTTTAATCATCGCACCGGAAATATCAGGACGTTGTTTCATAGACCTGATGTGCTACAATATCATAAAAGATTTCCGTACTCAATTCAGACCTTCAGGAACGGAGTGGCAGCCTCCGGTCATCGACAAGAAACAATATCCCATGCCTTGTGAAATCACTGACTCGGACAAAGAAGCAATTATTAAAATTCGCGATGTATTTGCCCCGGAAGGAAAAAATCAAATCACCGAAAAGTCCATACAATCCCTGAAAGGAAGTATTGAAAAACTTGATATCATCAAAGAGAAAGACCGCATTTCCGGCATTCCGGTTATTTTTCCGGCAGACGGCTACGAAGCCGAGGGTATAACCGATTTTGTTTCTCCAGGAAAATCTCAGACATCATGCTGCGGGTCGCCGCAACCTATAACAACATAGGTTCGCAAAAAGACAAAAAACAGTTGCTTGACTGGTATCTCCTGCTTAACGATCATTTAACAGATCAGGGCTTCCGTCCCGGCTCCGGAAACATCTGGAACTGGTACAACGGGCGCAGCCTGGCCCAGGCTACATTCATTATAGCAAACGCGCTGCGTCAGGCCGGCAAAGCGGAAAAGCCGTTCAATTATTATGAATCAAATTATCAGCCTGCACAAATATATCATCCCGAAAAAATCAATCCTTCAATGGATTTCTTCCATATCGACATGAAGTATTTACTATACGGAGCATTAATGCAAACCGATGAGGGAAAAATTATTCGCGGGCTCAAAGCTTTCCAGCAATACTTGAATAAGGCAATTTTATTTGAAGGGCATAACGGTTATAAACCTGACGGTTCGGCATTTCACCATAATTTCCATTATTTCGCCTATGCCAGTTACGCGACGAACAGTCTGTCAATGATTGTCGAGGCTTTGGCTGACACGCCATTTGCAATTTCTCCGGAAGCCTGGCAGCGGCTGAAAAAAGTACTGCTCAATATGCGCTTCTATTCCAATAAAACAGCTGTTCCGTTGACCATGCAAGGTCGTCATCCATTCGGCAAGCAGGACATCTATCCAGACTGCATGGCGCGAATTGCGCAATGCGCGCCCGGAGGTAAAGTGGACTCAGAATTGGCCGCGGCGGCAAACCGGGTAAAACCCGGAGTGGTTCCGGGAATTGAACCGGAAAGTCCGCCACAGGGCCATTTGACGATGAATTTCGCCGGGCTTGGAGCTCACCGCCGGGATGACTGGCTGGCGCTGGTCCGAGGATACGGCAAATATATCAGGCATGGAGAAACTTACGCAAAAAACAATCGTTTCGGGAAATTCCTGGCTCACGGCTCGTTGATGATCCAGAAAAACAACCTGAAACAAAGCGGCTATGTCCACGACGGATTTGACTGGGCTGCAATAGACGGCACAACATGCCCCCATCAGCCGGTATCGCGCCTCCGGGCCCGGGGCGGAACCGTTTCACTGACATCACCGGTGTCGTTCGTCGGCGGGCTGGAACATCGAGGAGTCAATGGCATGTTTGTCATGCCGGTATCAGGCCCCCGTCAGCAAGGAGTCCCTAAACTGAAAGGGTTAAAGTCGTTTTTCTTTTTTGATCGCGAAATTATTTGTCTCGGCTCAGAAATCTCTAATCAAGATAAAAACGACGTCACCCGGACAAATCTCTTTCAAAAATACCTGAAGACTAAAGATATGCCAATGTGGATCAATGACAGCGAAATCACCGGTTTTCCAGTCAAAGATACAAAGCTTAACTCACGTAGTGCGATCAAGATTGTTGATCCGTACAATGTCGGCTACTATATCTTTCCGGGCCAAAATGTCTATTACGCCAGAAAGCACCAGATATCCCGTCATCAAAAAGATACTAAAGACACAGAAGGGGATTTCGCCAGTTGCTGGATCGATTACGGACTGAATCCGCAAAATGAAAAATACCGCTATGCAGTCATCCCTCAGACCACTCCGGAGATAATGGCTAAATATACTCCTGATTTTAAAATCATCCGTCAGGACGCGTTGGTCCACGCGGTAAAATACAAGCAACTATACGGAGTAATTTTCTTTGCCGGAATGAAAAACATCAGCGCTCCATTGGTCAAGGCGGTTGAGCGCCCCTGCCTGACCATGAGTGAAAAAAACAGCAAAGGTTATTATTTAACCGTCTGCGATCCTGATCTGAGAATGAGAAAAACCGGAAAATTCGGTTATGAATCACTACCGGCTAAAATCAGGATTGCCGTCAAGGGACGCTGGAAGATTATTGGCAAAACAACAAAAGCCACGGTTATTGCCGCCAACACAAAAATGACAATACTTGAGATTCCGGCTCATAATGGACAAAGTATCGGAATGGAACTTGAACCGGACAGCGGTGATAAAGGAGACATGAAGAATTTATCCGGGATCTTTGATAAATACCTCGACTACAATTTGACAAATACGCAAAACAAGGAGACTCAAGCCATGACGAAAAAAGCCATGCAAAATCTGTTCGGAACGGCAACCGCGTCCGTCCTGCTTGCCGCATCAGGAGCGACAGCCGCCAACAACCTGGTCAAGACAGACATGTGCAAAACAACAATCCATGCGCAGGACATCAAGAAATGCTTAGACGGCAACGTCCAGACCGATTGGCGCGGTTTCTACGGAAAAAACTCCCGGCAGGACGTTGTCATTGATTTCGGCAAAACAACAACATTCAACACGGTAACAATTGCCGCCGGTTATTTGCAAGAAGGGACCGTGATGACGTCAGATGATGGTCAAAAATGGCATAAGATCGGCACATTAAAACCATTCGGAAAAGATTTCGCCGGTCTGCACCTTATCAAACCGCAAGATACAAAAATGGTAAAAATAGACCTGCTTGCGGCTCCAAACAAGAAAAACTATCCGGTTATGTGCCGAGAAATCATGATAATGAATGTCACTCCGGAAAACAAGGCTCTTCAGGCTGATATTAAGACAGTAAAAACAACCGGGGCGGCAAATTGGCGCTTCCCGCCTGAATTCATGTTGGACGGAAACACAAAGACTGCTTACAGCACCTATTCATCCTGGAAAGGAGCTGAATTCATTATCCCGCTGAACGGGTTAACAGAAATATCCGAATTATTGATTGACAATAGCGGAAACCTGAGTGAAGTATCCATTGCCGTTTCAGCCGGAGACAACAATTTCCGGGACATCAGCAAAACATCCGGAAAGATCGGAAAAAAGCAATTGATCAAATTCTCAAAAAGCAAAGCGAAAAAAGTTAAACTGAAAATAAAAGGCAAAGGTGGTCTTAAAATAAGTGAGTTAAAGTTGCGTTAACCTGCATTATAAAATTTGCTTTATCATAATTTATGTATTAAAATAAAAAGTAAGGAACAAACTAATTTATTTGACAGATTTTATACATATTATGGAATAAGGTGGACAGGGAACATGCGTCTTAAAATCTTCATGACTTTGGGCTACGGGGCTCTCCTGCTCAGCGTAATCTGTATCGGGGCGTTTTCCACATACGAATTATTCAAAACCCGTGAAATTGTTGGCGAGCTATACGAGCACCCTTTTACCGTGGCATCCACCGTACTGAGTATAAAATCCGATATAATCAAAATTCACAGCGTAATGAAGGACGTCTCGATTCATACAGACGCTTTCGGCCATAAGATGGCGATGCACATCAGGGAGATTGACCGGCTGGACAAAAACGTTTGTGATAAAATTCCAATAATTAAAAAGTTTTTTCTTGGCGACAAGCGGAAAATTGATAAATTCGAAAAAGACTTTATTGCGTGGCGTTCGATCAGGAAAAAAGAATTTGAACTTGCCAGTAATGATAAACATGCCCAGGTAATGGAGATTGCTCGAAACAAGGGCGCGCAACAGGTCAAACTGTTAACTGACCAAATTGACTACCTGTATAAATTCGCCCAGAACAAAGCTGCGTTTTTTTATGGAGCCGCCAATCGGGACA
Organism: Victivallales bacterium; assembly: GCA_963678305.2. Classification (GTDB taxonomy): domain Bacteria; phylum Verrucomicrobiota; class Lentisphaeria; order Victivallales; family Victivallaceae. The sequence continues at coordinate 360,130 of CAXXVV010000012.1, read as the reverse complement.
TCAGGCGAAAAATTTGGGTTAATGTATCGGTCAGCTTAATTATCTTTGGAATCGGAGTTATTTTAACAATTCTTCCGCTCAGAAATATATTACGCAGGTTGGGACGTGATCCTCAATCCTTGAATGAAATAGTCGAACGGGTAATGTCAGGAGATTTTTCGATCAAGCAAGATGTCGTCAGACAAGGAGTCTATGGCAAGATGCTTGAGTTAGTAGATCGGATAAAAAGTTTTGAGATCAATTCCCGGCAAATAGAACAAAATATAAGCAACGGCAAAATCAACAATATTCGTATCGACGAAAACATCTATCCGGGAGAATGGGCCACAATATCAGGCTGCACAAACAATATTATCCATTCTCTTCGCTCGATTATAGATGATTTTCCAATACCGCTTTTTATTATTAACCCTGAGTTGAATATAACTTACGCGAATAAAATATGGATTGATTTTTTTCATTCATCAAAAAAAGATCTCACAGACACTCCATTAGCCAATAATGTCATTGCTGAGAACTCTACTGAACTAATAGGGACATTATCTGAATTAATTAACTCTTCCTCAATGAAAACGGTTAAAGAATGTGTCCTGACAACTGGCAGGGACGAAACCCGCCATTTCCATTTGTCCGCTACAAAAATATCAGACAACAACGACAAACTGCAATATATTATATGTCAGTTGCAAGATATTGAAACCAGGGTACGGGCCGAACAGGAAGTAAGAAAAAGCCGGCAAAACCTTCTTGTCACCCTGAACTCAATCGGAGACGCAGTTATTGCCACTGACACTGATGGCAACGTAACGTCCATGAATCCGGTTGCGGAGACATTGACCGGCTGGAAAGAAAATGAAGCAAAGGGCGTTCCTCTGGATAAGGTATTTGTAATTATAAATTCCATCACCAGAAAAAAGGTGGAAAATCCAGTAGTAAAAGTTCTGGAAACCGGTCAGGTAATAGGCCTGGCAAATCACACAACCCTGGTATCAAAAAATGGTTCCGAAAAACATATTGCCGACAGTGCGGCCCCTATTATTGATGAAAAGGGCAGGACTATTGGGATTGTCCTTATTTTTCGTGATGTTACCGAGGAATACGCTAAGAATCTGGCTCTGGCCGAAAGCCGGGAACAGTACCGCTCAGTTGTTGAAGATGCACCATTATTTATCTGCGCTATCAAACTTGACGGGGAAATTACTTATGTCAACCCGGAATTTGCCCGCTATTTCATGAAAGCAACTGACGAAATCACCGGACAAAACATGTTGAAAATGGTTCCCAGGAATCACCGTTCTCTCGTTTTGACGTCAATAAACAGCCTGACTCCAACAAATCCGGTGTCGCAGATTGAACATCAGATCATCAGAGATGATGCTCCCCGCTGGATTCACGTTTGTCATCGCGGCATTTTTGACGAACATGGCAAATGCATTTCACTGATGTGCTTCGGACAGGACATCGACGACCGGATAAGGAATGAAATAGCTTTACGGGCCGCCAAAGAAAAGGCTGAAGAAGCCACCCGGGCCAAAAGTGATTTTCTGGCAAACGTCAGCCATGAAATCCGTACGCCATTGAACGCCATTATCGGTTTCGGCAACTTGCTTGAGCTTGAAGATATAACAATGAAACAATATAATTTTGTTCATTCCATTACAACCGCAAGCAATGCTTTACTCGGGCTGGTTAACGATATTCTCGATCTTTCAAAAATTGAAGCGAAGAAACTTAAACTGGCCCCGTCAACTATGGATCTGAATTCAACCTGTGATGAGCTTGAAGTTATATTTGCCCAACGTGCCATGAAAAAAGGTATTGACTTCCAGATTATCATCCCGGTTGACATCCCGCCGCTGATCATAGACGGGCTGCGGCTCAGACAGATCTTATCAAATCTTATCGACAATGCCGTCAAGTTCACAGAGAAAGGCCACGTTCATCTGATTATTTCTCACTATCCGAGTGAAAAAAAGCATCAGATGAATCTCCAGTTTGTTGTCAGGGATACCGGAATCGGAATTTCCCCGGAAAGGGTCAAATATGTTTTCAACGCTTTTGAACAAAACGACTCATCCATAACCAGAAAATATGGCGGCACCGGCCTCGGATTGACTATTTCACGATATCTGGCAGAACTGATGGGAGGAAATATTTCAGTCGAAAGCACCCTTGGCGAAGGCTCCGCGTTCATTGTCACTATAAATAATATAATGATCGCAGACGCCCCGGAACCTCCGGAGGAAACTCCCAATACATTAAATAAATTCGCCCCGGTTGAAGTTTTGCTGGTGGATGATATTGAAGACAACCGCAATGTTTTAGCCCAGCAATTGCTGGCGCTCAATCTTATTCCAGTTGAGTCAATGAACGGATTACAGGCCGTGGAAGCGGCCAAAAATCATCCTCCGGCCCTTATCCTGATGGACATTCGCATGCCGATGATGGACGGCTGTGAGGCGGCGCGAAAAATCAGAAAGCTTCCCGGCCTGAAAAACATGCCCATAATCGCCATTACCGCTTCCGCTCTCGACTTGAATAAAACCGGCTATGACCTGGCCCTGTTTGACGATATTCTGAGCAAACCGATCAACATATTTGATTTATCGAACCGACTGGCAGATTATCTTGAAGCAACTGAAGTCAACATTGAAATTCATCCCGGGCACGCAATAATCTCCAAGCAGAACGCTCAAATAGATTATGAGACCGTAAAGTTGTCAGACGACTGCAAAAAATATCTGTCAGATAAAATACTGCCATTACTCGAAAACATTAATAGCGGAGCCACCATCTCCGAAACCTGCAGGATTGCCGAAGAAATTATTTCCCTGGCTGAAAAGATCGAATGTACTCCGGTCAGCAGCCTTGGACATGCCATTTTTGCCGCCGCTGAAAGCTTTGACCTGAATGAAATTGAGAAATCAGTTATGACAATCGAAAAGCTGTTAACTTAGATCACGGCTTGACGAACAATCCCCCGGTCCATTCTTTTTCCGATGCGGATTCAAGCAGTTTGACTCCGGCCACTTCAAATTCCGCCACGGTGGCATCAAATTCCTCTCGCAGGATTCCGGATAACATCAGATACCCTCCCGGGCGAACATACGAAACAATCCGCGGACAATTAGCCCGCAGAATGTGCGCAAGGATATTGGCCGCGACAACATCATATCCTGAAGCCTCATATCTGGTAACATCTTCAATTGACAATGTAATTGCTTCTTCAGACAAACCGTTTATTTCAAAATTCTCTCCGGCAATCTTAACCGCGTCCGGATCGTAGTCGAATGCGGTAATCGGTGAATACCCAAGCTTTGCCGCCGCAATCGAAAGAATACCCGAACCACACCCAACATCAAGAAAAGACTCCGTCGCGGGAGCTTCAGCACGATTAGCCAGTTTGTCGAGCATCCTCAAGCAAAACGCCGTAGTGGCATGCTGCCCGGTTCCAAAACTCATGCCCGGGTCTATTTCCAGAATAAGCTGCCCGGGTTCAGGTTGATGTTCCAACCATGACGGTTTGATTACCAGATGTTCGGAAATCTGCATCACCTTGAAATATTTTTTCCAAACCTCGCTCCAGTCCTCTCGTTTAATATTCAAACGTTCCATATCGGCTATTTGAATATCGTAATCGCGCCATTGCGTCACCATCGGACGCAGTCTTTCCATTGCTTCATCGGCATCTATTTCGGAATCAAAATAGAGCGTATGAAATCCGATCTTTTCCTGATAGTCAATCCACGAACTGTATTGAAAGTCCATGGCCGAAATCAGCTCGGTTGCTACTTCCTGATCGCTTGAAACGTCTTTCAATTTCACACAATACAAAATATCCTGTTCAGACATAATTATCTCCAAAGAGTAAGATTGTTCACACCATCAAGTAAAAATAGTTGTCTTTTCCGTTTTTTCAATCACCTTTCCAGCATCTTTTCTCCTTAAAGACAGCCTTCCCCAAAAGTACAAATGCATCTGACCAGATATAAAAAAGATAGCAACAATTACTTTTATATAATAACCCAATGCCATATCCTGCAATTATTTACACAAAAACAACAGTCAAACGTAACGATTATTATCTATTTTGTAAAATCATTGATTTTGCGGGATATCCGCTTGCCTTTGCCCGCTTCGCATGTATTTTATTAAAACGTTATGGAAGCGCAAATGAAGATTCAACAGCTATCACTTTTTATTGAAAATAAAGCCGGCAGTCTCAATACAGTCTGTAAGACCCTGACCGAAAACAAAATCAATCTTCGCGCCTTGTCTTTGGCGGATACAGAACAATTCGGAATACTCAGAATTATCGTCCAGGACTGGGAGCAGGCAAAAAAAACTGCTTGAAGCAGCCGGATTTGTCGTCACGGTCACTGAAGTATTCGCATTGAAAGTTGATGACCGTCCAGGCGGGCTCGGGGAAGTGCTTGAAATTCTCGATCAGGCCGGCATCAACGTCGAATATATGTACGCTTTCACTTACGGTTCACAGGATAAAGCAATCATTGTTTTCCGATTTGAAAGTCCGGATGCAGCCGTCGCGGCCCTGGCAGAACACCAAATTGATATCGCCCGGGGTATCGACTTTTTCGGTGTATAAAACTCGTACTGAAATATAGAACAAAGCGACGTATTATTTCCTTCTTCCCTGGATATTCCTTGTTGGTTATTGGATATTCATTACAGATCCATATTGGCCGGGGCAAAATGTTCTCTCGGATGCTTACAGGCAGGACACATTTTGGGAGGATCGGTCCCTTCGTGGATCAGGCCGCATTTTAAACATTTCCAGCGAATCGGGACTTCACGTTTGAATACAGTTCCATTCTCCACCATTTCCAAAAGTTTCCGGTAGCGAACTTCATGCGCCGATTCCGCCCGCGCTATCTGCCGGAACAAGGCTGCGGCTTCCATATTCCCTTCTGCTTCAGCTTCGGCGGCAAACTGCGGATACATCCGGGTTACTTCATAATGTTCACCGGCCAACGCGTCTTTCAAGTTCTCAACCGTTGTCCCCAGACCGTCAAGGAGTTTGAAATGATCCTTGGCATGACGACACTCGTTCTCCGCGGTTTCTTCAAAAATATTCGCGATATAATTGTAGCCTTCCTTACGGGCAATTTTGGCATAATAAGTGTATTTGTTCCTGGCCTGCGATTCCCCGGCAAAAGCCGCCTTCAAATTCTCAATAGTCTTACTCATGACAAACTCCTCATATTTTTGACAATAATTAATATTTCAAATATAAGGTGGAAATACAGTTTTTTCCAGCAATATTTTGTTATCAACAACAGTAACAGTAAAAATCCGCCATAAATTTTTCCCGGAAAACCGGGTTTATCACGTGAAACATTGGATTTTTGAACTATATTAGGGTCAAATGAATTATCTTTAAACAGTAAGCGGGAAATTGCATGAACCTGAAAACAGAATTTTTTCTGGCCTTTAAATATCTGAAACCTAAGCGCAACGCGGTTTCCGTTATTACCTGTATTTCGATTATAGGAGTCGCGCTCGGAGTCGCGGTACTGCTGGTGGTACTGGCGGTTATGACCGGGTTCACCGACCTGATGAAAGACAAACTCATGCAGACCGGGGCACACTTGCAAATCTACAACCGCTTCGGCGGCTGCATCGAGGATACCAGCAAAGATATTAAACTGCTGGCCCAAAACAACGTCGAAGCCACTCCGGTAATCAACGCCCCTATTTTAGTTCAAAAGGGAACGCGGTTTGTTCCCAAAATGGTCCTCGGGGTCGAACCGGATAAATTGCCTAAACGCTTTGACCTCAAAGGTGCTCTGATTCCGGATATAGACGGCAATAAGGTGCTTGATCTATCCCGACGTAAAGTTATTGTCAGTGAAAACGTGGCAAGTGAACTAGGGTTATACGTCGGCTCAAAGGTGCTTATTCACTCTCCGCAGCGTCTGGCTGAGATGATTTAAAATCGACAAAGGCGGATCTTTCGGCCTGAAAAACAGTTCCGAGGTTTATCTGCCAATGGAATTTACCGTATCCGCTCTTTACTCGTTCAATAAATACGATTTCGACAAACAAATCATTTTCATGAATCTGGACGATGCGGATGAAATGTTTGGCGTGCCGTGGGGAGCGGCTAATATCATTTACGGCTGGGTTCCCGATCCGTTCAATATGAAAAAAACTGGTAGAAACGCTCGAAACCAAGCTCGAAAATCGCGATTTCATAACCTGGAAAAAACTCAACCAGCGTCCTTCTCGGCGTTCTGGAAGTAGAGAAGGACATGATGTTCTTTCTGCTGGTGTTTATAGTCCTCGTTGCCGCATTCAGCATAACCAACACTCTGATCACGGTCCGTTATCCAGAAAACTCGTGAAATCGGCCTGCTCAAAGCTCTTGGCGCATCATCGACGGTGGTAATGCGGGTATTTTTGCTCCAGGGATTCATAGTCGGCTTCCTCGGCAGTATAGTTGGCACGATACTCGGGGCGACGGTCCTTTATTTCCGCAACGACGGCCTGCGGTTCATGCGTGAAGTTACCGGGCGCGATCTGTTCCCGAAAGAGTTTTATTTTTTCAATGAACTTCCGGCTCACATGGTTCCGACAGATGTAATTATCGTCTGCGTGGTATCCATCCTGTTATGCACAATGGGAGCTTTGATTCCAGCATGGCGGGCGGCCAGTCTCGACCCGGCTAAAGCATTGAGGTATGAATAAGTTTTTATTTTAACCAAGGAGGACTCATGAACAAGGCAGTTATTACTTTGGCACTTTTAGTATGCGTATCATTCACCAGTCTGGCCAATGAACCGGACTCCGTAATCGACCGGGTATCTTTCCACGGCTATGACGGACAGGGACGTTTGGTCCAGGGCGCAACAACCTGTGGAAATTACCTCGGACTTGGCATATCGATAATTCCGGCTGGCCTGTCATACAGTCTGGTATATTTGGCAGGAGTGTCAGACGCCAACTGCAATAATGTGGCTTTTTATACCACCAAGGGGATTACCAGTACTTGCGGCGCGGTAATCGGAGCTCCGTTCCTCGTTCTGAAAATTCTTGCATGGGACGCGCCAAAATACTTGTTTGAGGGGCTTTCCCCATACAGTAATGATGAGGTAAAGCTCAAGTCGAACGACAAAAAGGAAACCACGAAGAAGCAATAAAAAGGTAAGGTAATGGATAATTTAAGTAAATTAAAAAAACTCGCTGCGGAAATTCATGATATTGAAACAACTCTGGCCGTACTTGACTGGGATCAGCAAGTAAATATGCCCCGGGCCGGTGGTGCCGGCCGGGCTAACCAAATATCCCTGTTCAGTAAAATGGGCCACGAGTTGTTTGTCTCTGAAAAAATGGGCGAACTGCTCGATAACCTTGATCCGGATACACTTGGACTCGATCAAGACTCAGATGACGCGTGTCTCATCCGCCAGTTCAGCAAAAAATACCATAAGCAGAAACTTGTGCCTTCTGAATTTGTCGAAGAGCTTTCAGGTGTCACAGCCAGAGCCCACAACGAGTGGGAAAAAGCCCGTGAGCAATCTGACTTTTCCATGTTCCGGCCAACCCTGCAAAAAATCTTTGACATGAAGCGTGAATACGCCAACTTCTTTGCTCCTTATGACCATATATACGATCCTTTGCTGGATGACTTTGAACCTGGGTTAAAAACAGCGGAAGTTATAAAAGTATTCGCAGAACTCCGTGAAAAACAAGTCGATTTAATTCACCGTATCAGTCAAAAACCTCAGCAGGATGACTCCTGCATCCATCAGGCATATGATGATCAGCTCCAATATGATCTCGGCGTAAAAGCCGCCACCGCAATTGGTTTTGATTGGAATAGAGGTCGCCAGGATCGAGCGGCGCATCCGTTTACCACCACATTTAATCTAAATGACGTCCGTATCACTACCCGGATCTATCCTGAATATCTGATAGCCGGAATTGGCATCAACCATGCATGAAGGCGGACACGCCATTTACGAACAAGGTGTGGCGCAATCACTGAATCGTTCTCCATTGGGAACCGGCTGTTCCCTGGCCATTCATGAATCTCAATCCAGGTTCTGGGAAAATCTGATCGGCCGTTCCCGGGCATTCTGGGAATATTTTTATCCTGTCGCGCAGCAGACCTTTCCCGGACAACTCGGAAACGTCAGCCTTGACCAATTCTATCGTGCGGTAAACAAGGTCAATCCATCATTGATCAGAGTGGATGCCGATGAAGCGACATATAACTTGCATATCATGCTGCGACTTGAACTGGAAATTGCAATACTTGAAAAAAGGATTGAGGTTAAGGATCTACCGGAAATCTGGAATACCAAGATGCAGGAATATTTTGGTGTTTCGCCCGAAAATGATGCGAACGGAGTCCTGCAAGACGTACATTGGTCGGCTGGAATTATCGGTTATTTCCCGACTTACGCCCTTGGCAACCTCCTGTCGGCACAAATTAAGGAACGGATGGAGCAGGACTTGGGCGACATAAACCAATACTCTAAACAAGGCAATTTTGTGCCGATGCGGGAATGGCTGACCGAAAAGATATACCGTCACGGAGCAAAATTCGAACCGGGAGAATTGATTCGTCGTGTCACCGGCAACGGTATAGATCCGGCTCCGTATCTGCGTTATCTGGAAATAAAATACGGCGAAATTTATTCATTGTGATCTTGTCAAAACACAGTCATTAATAAAAAATTAAACACTTGATGAAGTTATATTTACGATTTATTTATAATCAAACCGTCTGATAATTTGACAAACCCGCTTTCAGCGCATATATTATCTCCAAACCAACCCAAAGGAGGACGAAATGGAAGCGCGAATGAAGGTCAAAGGCGCAGGCTGCTACTACCACCTTTACAATCGAATCGGCTGCGTTAAAGGCGAACACCCGTTCTCCGACGCGGACAAAGAATACGGCTTCAAACTGCTTCGATACCTCTGCGATTACTTTTTGATTGAGGTCATCTCCGCCGCCTGGATGGGCAACCATTTTCATCTGGTGGTTTACGCTCCAGGCCCCGACGAATTGCCGCCGCTCGAGGTCATCGTCAAACGCCACAACGCCTATTACAAAGCAATGAAAAAGATCTTCAAATTCGGCCCGCGAACCCCGGTCATCAGTCTCGAAAATAAAACGCAATGCCAGGAAATCGCCCTCAAAATGATCGATATCAGCCGCTTTATGTCGGCCTGCCAACGCCAATTCACCTGCGTCTACAACGAGCCCCGCAATCGCACCGGACAACTCTGGGGCGGGCGGTTCAAAAGCGTGATTCTCGAGCGCGTAAACGCCCTGGCCGCCTGCGTGACCTACGTCGAACTCAATCCGGTCCGGGCCGGCCTGAAAAACTCCCCGTCGGATTACAATTTCACCACCTGGGGCCGCTATTGCAGAAGCGGCAAACACATGTTTTACGAGAATTTTGTCAAACACATGAAGCCGAACATTACCACCGGCGACACCTCGCAATGGACTGATGCCGAACTATTTGCGTTCTTCCGTGGCGAACTGGCCCGCATCATCACCGCGGAAACCGGCGCCTCGAGCGAAGAGATCTACGCCGCCCGCGACAAAGCCCGCAAAAAGAATCGATGCACGTACGCTTCCTGCGTCGTACCCGACACTTTACCGAAGGGGCGATTTTAGGTTCAAAACAATTCATCCGCCGAACCGGAAGCCAGTTTGATAACCCCGAAAGAATCCATAAAAAACACCTCTCCCGAGGCCTCAGCCCCTCCGGAATACTATATTGCTTCAGAAAACTCAAGGAATCTTTATGAAGTAATATCTCCACTCGTAACTGAGCAATAGATAATTTTGTCAATAATTGACGGAAATGCCGGGATACCTGGAAGTATAAAAAGTTGCAAGTGTTTCGCAATAATTATTTTTCTTCGGAAAGCAGATTGCATTCATGTAGCCGCATGGTGATTTTACCATTAAGATCGTACTTGATGGTTTCACCGGCAACCCTGATTGCGTTTTTGATTCCTTTGGATTGAGAAGCTCCATGTCCAATGATGCAGATTCCATCGATTCCAAGGAGAGGAGCTCCGCCAAATTCTTCAGAGTCGGCTATCGCCTTTAGTTCACGGAAAGCGTTACGCAGCAATACCGCGCTGGTCATCCGGACCGGATTCTTTGAAATAACATCTTTCAGCCAGTGGATGGTTGATTTTGCCAGTCCTTCGCTGGTCTTTAAAATCACATTGCCGGTAAAACCGTCGGTAATTACAACATCGGCCACCATTTCAAAAATTGAGTCGCCTTCAACATTGCCAACAAAATTCAACGGCATCTCAGCCAGTAATTTAAAAGTATCTTTGGTCAGGTCATTTCCTTTGGAGTCTTCGCCGCCAACACTCATCAAACCAATGCGCGGTTTGTCGACATCGAACATGAAGTTACAGTAAGCTTCGCCCATTATTGCAAACTGCTGCAAGTGTTCCGGTTTGCAGTCGCTGTTGGCACCGGCGTCGGTAAGAATAAAATGCCGCCCGTCCTGAGAAGGGAGCAACGCGACAATTGACGGCCGGTCAATTCCCGGAAGAGTGCGACACAAAACGGTAGTGGCAGAAACAGCAGCCCCGGTATGACCGGCGCTGACCACGGCATCTGTCTTTTTCTCTTTGAGCAAACGCGCCGCAACAGTTATGGAAGAATTCTTTTTAGAGCGCAGCGCAACCGTCGACGGATCCCCCATCTCCACCGCTTGATCGGCATGAACAAGTTCAAGGCGCGGATGATCGGCAATCCCGTATTTTTCAAGATAATAGGATATTTTACCCAAATGGCCTACCGCCTGGATCTTAGAGATCCAGGGATATTCGGCCAGCGCGAGAGCAATACCCTCGATAGCGACATCAGGAGCAAAATCTCCCCCCATTGCATCAACCGCTATCTTCATTATGCGTTACTCAGCGCTGATAACTGTTTTACCTTTGTATGATCCGCATGAGGGACATGCACGATGCGGCGCAGCTGCGGCATTGCATGCTTCACAGAAAGTAACCTGTACGCCCTTGTAGCGATTTGCGGCCTTGCGATGACGTTTCATCATCTTAGAGGTTTTTCTTTTTGGTACTGCCATTTTCAGTTCTCCTGAATATGTTTAAAAATTATTTTGTCCTATATAACGACTACAGAACGATTAATTTATCATAAATTTTATCTTTTTCAAGCCGTCGCCGGAAAAAAATAAGCAATTAAATGAACTTAAGAAGTCCTTCTGCCCTGTTTTCCAGAAACTGGATCTTTTATTTTTTCAGAGCCTCTTTTATCCTGTGAAACAAGTCTTTTTTAAATGTGCGAAAATAGAACAAACGATATTTACCGACAGCAAATTACATTATCATAAAATGGCAGGAAAACAAGGTATAAACATTGCTCAAATTCCATAAATAATTAATATTCACTATACATAGACAGGGGAGTGATTTATTCAACAGACTTGCAAGCCTAATTGCAAATTAGGACAATATAGAGCAAATATTTAATAAAATGACACAAGAATTGTGTTTTTCTTATATTAAATTAAGACAAAAGAGCAACCGGTATCTAGCCTTCCCGGTTGTATATTAACACAACTAACGAGGTGAAAATAAAATGGCTGATCTTGCAACAATTAAAGCCGGAATCATGGCAGGACAACGTGAAGCAGTTGTCGCCGCGATTCAAGCCGGAATCGACGCTGGCGACAGTGTCGCTGACATTTTGGACAACGCGATGATTCCCGCAATGCGTGAGATGGGTGATAAATTCTCCCGTAACGAAGTTTATGTTCCGCAAATGCTGATCGCGGCCCGCGCTATGCAAGCCGGACTGGAACTGGTCGAGCCGATCCTGGCCAGCACCGATCATGAGCCCCTGGGCAAAGTTTGTATTGGAACAGTAAAGGGCGACCTCCATGATATCGGTAAAAATCTGGTTGCGATCATGCTCAAAGGCGCCGGCTACGAAGTAGTCGACCTTGGCGTGAACTGCGATACCGCTAAATATCAGAGCGGCGTTGATCAGGGCGCGACTGTTGTTGCTTGCAGCTCACTGCTGACCACCACCATGACCTACATGAAAGATGTGGTTGAGCACTTTAAAGACCAGGACGTCAAAATCATTATCGGCGGCGCCCCGGTTACTCAGGAATTCTGCGATTCCATCGGCGCTGACGGTTACAGCGACGACGCCAATGGCGCGGTAATCCTGGTTGATTCTTTGCTCGGCAAATAATTCAACTAACAAATTTCAGGGTAATAAGCAACTTCCAGGCATACCTCCTGTTCCGCTTATTACCCTGTTTTTTTGTATTTTTCACGCATTGTTTATTAAGATAATTATGCTATAATAATGCTTTGTGTTTTCAGTCATCTTCAAAGCGAGTTTCAATATGCTGACGATCAAAACCGAACAAAATGAAATAAAAGTTTCCGGACATAAAGGCAAACTGCTCTCCGACCTGATTACCGAAGCCGGCATCCCTTTGGACCTGCGTTGTTCCGGCAAGGGATCTGCGGACGCTGTCTGGTCAGCCTGAACGCCGGATTATTTGAAAATCCGGACGGAATAATTGAAATCGCGGATGATAACCCGAAACAGGTCAAGTCATGTACCTGTATCAGTCTTGGCGGTGAAGCTGAAATTTTTGTCCCGTCATCGTCTATGGCCATAGTTAACGGACGAATTGATGAACATTTTCTGGGCAACGAAGAGGTATTCTGTCCCGCCATCCATATTTTAACCGTGGAGTTGCCGGAACCCTCGCTTGAGTCACCTACCCCGGAAGCTGAGCTGCTGATTGCCGAAGTCAACAAACAAATCACTTTAAAAAACCTGTCATGCAACATCGACGCCCTGCATGAATTATCCGCGATTCTAGAAAAAGGGCGCAAAATAGACATCTGCGCGATTGCCGACGATGATGACGACTGGACCATTGTCCGGGTCGGAAAAGTCGACTCGCTGCATGACGTCAGAGCGGTCGCGGTCGATGTTGGAACAACCACAATCGCGGCTATTCTGCTGAATCCTTTCAACGGCGAGATTCTCGACCGTGCATCGGCCTATAATCAGCAGATGCGTAATGGCGATAACGTCGCCACCAGAATATCCTTTGCGGTTGAATCCCCGGAAAATCTGCGCCGTATGCAGGAACTGGTGCTTGAAGAAACCATTGATCCGTTATTGCGGGAATTATGTCAAGCCTCGAATACTGATCCCAAAAATATTATTTTCGCCGCTTTTGCCGGCAATACCGTAATGACCCATCTTCTGCTGGGCATCTCGCCTAAAAGTATTGGATCACTGCCTTTTACCCCGGTAACTAATATTTACCCGCCGACCATTGCAGCGGATATAAATCTGCTGGCCGCGCCGGAAGCGGTAATTCAATGTGTTCCGTCTATCTCAGGTTACATCGGAGGAGATCTGACCGCCGGAATTGCGGTTACGGAACTTGACAAAGCAACCGGTATCGCCGTTCTAATCGACATCGGTACCAACAGCGAAACCGTCCTGTGCGACGATGGCGATTTATTTACCTGCGCGGCTGCGGCCGGACCTGCATTCGAGGGGGCCGGGGTTGGCTGCGGCATGCGGGCGGCCGATGGCGCGATTGAACGTATTTCCATCAATGATAATCTGGATTTCACCTTGCAGACAATCGGCAACTGCAAACCCAAAGGGGTATGCGGATCTGCCATGATCGATTTTCTCGCCGCTGGTTTCGAAAGCGGACTGATCGATACTTTCGGCCGTTACAATCTGGACAAACTGCGTTCCTGCGGGCGCTATCTGCAAACCGAACTCAACGGCAATCCGATTCATGCCTGTATCCTAAGCGGAAACACAACCGAGGATATCGTCTATATCTCTGAAAGCGACATCGAACAGTTACTCAAAGCCAAAGGCGCGGTTTATGCCGGACTCAAAACGCTGTTATCCGTCCGAGGCAAAACATTTGCCGAACTCGATAAAATATATCTTGCCGGCGGTTTCGCCCGATATATCGACATCCGGAACGCGATAATAATTGGAATGTTACCGGAAGCGGCAGCAGGAATTACTGAAAAAATCGGCAACAGCGCATTAGCCGGAGCTTATCGCCGGGTTACCGATTGTCATGCCGCCTCCCGGTTCAGGGAAGTAATCAAAGAACCGACCAACATCTCCTTGAATACCGTACCGGATTTTGAAATGAACTATATCGAAGCATTGGCAATCCCAAATTTCAATCCCGACGATTTCCCATCGGCAAAAACCTTCTGACTGCGGTATCAAAATGGCAAGACAAGTAATTTCCCTTGCCGGAATCTGGAGTTTCGGCTTTAAACCGGATTCAATTTCGGATACGATTCGTTTACCGGGCACTACCGATGAAAACAAAAAAGGCAATATCGACTCCAGTCGTTACAAGGACCATCTAACCAGACGTTACACTTATTCCGGCCCGGCCTGGTATGAAAAAATATTCACTATTCCGGAAAATGCTGAAGGACGCCATGTCGAACTTTATCTGGAACGAACCAGGGCCTGCTCTGTCTATCTTGACGATACTGAAATCGGCTTTTACGACTCATTCAGCACGCCGCACCGCCACAATCTTGGTTACCTCAAAGCCGGACAACATAAACTAACCTTGTGTGTCAATAACTCTGTCGACGCCTGCCTTGCCGGCGGCCATGCCAACTCGGACCATACCCAGACAAACTGGAACGGGATAGTGGGTAGAATAGAACTGAGAATCACCGAGCGGGTAAGACTCAGACATTTGCGGGTATATCCCGACATCGCGACCAAAACAATATGCGTTGAAGTTGATTTTGCCAACGACACCGGCAACAAACAGGCAAAAACAATTAAATTGCAGGCCGCAAGTTTCAATTCTAATCGAAACCATGTTATTCCGGAAGCAGTCTTTGAGGTAATATTGCCGCCTGGCGAATCCTGTAAAAAATTCATGCTCGACATGACGGAAAATTGTCTGCTCTGGAATGAGTTTGAGCCGAATTTATACCGCCTTAACGCAATTCTTGGAGATGACGCGATAGACGTCGAATTCGCAATGAGGAAGTTTGCCGTCAGCGGCACCCGGTTCGCGATCAACGGTCTTAAAACCTTCCTGCGCGGCAAACACGACGCCTGCGTTTTTCCGTTGACCGGCTATGCGCCAATGGAACTTGAACCATGGCTTGATTATATGCGGATTATGCGGGAATACGGCGTCAATCACATCAGGTGCCACTCCTGGTGCCTACCGGAAGCGGCTTTTCGTGCCGCTGATCGAATTGGCCTTTATTTACAACCTGAACTGCCAAACTGGAACGCCCTGCTCCAAGCGGAGAAAAACACCTCTGAAGACGTGATTCTGGACGGCTTTGGGCGCAATGATACTAAAAATGAATACGATCCATCCATCAGAACCGCGGCCGAGAAATATATGCTGAAAGAAGGCATGGCGATTCTAAAAGAATACGGCAGTTACGGATCATTCGTCATGTTCGCCCTGGGCAACGAACTGGCCGGCAACACCACCGTGATGGCCCGGCTGATCGCCGCATTCCGGGAACGCTACCCCGACAAACTCTATGCCCAGGGCTCAAACAACCATTTTAACGATCCGAAGCTCCAGCCTGAAGACGACTACTGGACCACTTTTTCCGTGGCGAAATATTCGCATTACTCGCTTGAACATCAGGTCCGGGCCTCATTCTCCTACGCCAACCAGGGCAACGGCGGCGCTATTAACGCCTTGCAGCCGGGAACCAGACATGACTACTCGAAAGCGATCGCCGGCATCGACCTGCCAATAATCGGCCACGAAACTGGGCAATATCAATTTTTCCCGGATTTTGACGAAATCGAACGTTACGCCGGGGTGGTTGAAGCAGGAAATTTCGAAGAGTCGCGTCAGTTGATGGCACGAAACGGGATTCTGGAGCAATGGCGCGAGTTCAACCGGGCCGCCGGGCGTTTTGCGTCCCTGCTCTACAAAGAAGATATGGAACAGGGCATCAGGACCAATGGATTCGGCGGCTTTCAACTGCTTGACCTGCAGGATTTCCCGGGACAAGGGACCGCGTTGGTCGGCATTCTCAATGCGTTCCTTGAAAATAAGGGGCATATCACCCCGAATGAGTGGCGGATGTCATGCAACCAGGTCACACTACTGGCGAGATTCGATAAATTCGTCTGGAGCCGCAAGGAAAAATTTAGGGCCGATATTCAAGTCGCTAATTTTGGTCCGGACAATATGGCCCCGGCGGTTATTGAATGGTCTGTTCCCGGAATTATATCCGGTGCGATTGAATCATCCTCGCTTCCTCAGGGAGAGTTATCAAATGCCGGTTCAATTGAAATAGAATTCCCTCAAACCGGCACAGCACGACGTTATGACTTAAATCTGAAACTTGGAGAGTTCGTCAATACTTATCCGTTGTGGGTTTATCCCGCGCTTGATTTGGGGATCCCGGAAAATATCCGGCGCGTCTCCTTGATTGATCCTGACAAACTAACAGAAATCGAATCCGGCGGAACCTGGCTGTGGACGCCTGATTTCGAGCAAATCAAACACATCAGCCACGGCGGTTTGTTTATGACTGACTACTGGTCTTTCACGATGTTTAAAATGATATCAGAGAGAAACGGCAGCGAAGTCTCCCCCGGTACTTTGGGCCTGCTGATAAACGACAAACATCCCGCGTTTGACCAGTTCCCGACCGAATATCACAGCAACTGGCAATGGCACAACCTCGTCATTCACGGCAGACCGCTCAAAATCGCCGGCCTCGCGATGCAGATTTCTCCTATCGTGCAACCGATAGACAATATGTGGCGGCAGGAAAAACTGGCTTTGATCTTTGAATTCAGACTCGGCAGAGGCAAAATCTTGTGCGCAAACATTGATTTTAACGCGATCAGAGACAAACCGGAAGCCGCAGCCTTGTTACACAGTTTGTCCGCTTATATCAGCAGCGATGAGTTCAATCCGGAAATATCAATATCCCCGGTTGAACTTATGAATTGGCTGAATCAATAATTCCCGCGATAATAAATCAATGGCGCGTTTTTGTTTACGAAGCGCCATAAAAGGACGGGGAATTTGTTTTCCGCTTCCGTAGCACATCGTGCGAAGAGAGAAGCAGCTATCACGATCCGTCATACGGATTCAAAAAAAGGATTCACAGAATTCCTGCTCTGTGCATTCGGCTTCGGCTTCGGACAGATATTCGGTGCCGCGCTGATTGCCCCAGGAATATACCATATAGAGCTTATTCCGCCATTCGCACATATCCAGGTCCGAAACGTTGATGTTTTCGGCAACTGCAATTTTCTGTTTATCCTCAGTGGAAAAGTCCGCCGCGAGTTTCCGGTCCTCGTCGTTATAGGTCATTACCGGATTACGTGAGCTCCATTCCCATTTTTTCAAGTCGCGGGAGCGCACAACATACTCTTCAAAACCGTTTTCGTACGAGCCATCAAGATAAAAGAAGTAATACCATTTGTCAAAATAACGCAGCATTGGCCCGCCAGTATAGATTTCCTGACCGAAAACCGCGTCCGGAATGATCCGCCAGTTCTCCAGATCATCTGATTCGGCAAAGAACATGGTAAACGGAACTCCAACAATATCAGCCGGGGCTCCCAATTCAAACGTCAATAGAAAACCGTCATCGGTCCGGCACATGCTGGTGTTATATCCCTGCCATGACGGGTCTTCAAGAATTACTTTAGGTTCCGACCAGTTTACCATGTCGTCCGACTTCATAATATAGAATTTACTTCCGCCCCAATCTTCAACCGCGGTAACGTAGACCGTATCTTCCCAGACAAAAGCATTGCCCATGTGAAGCTTATGACCGAACGGCGCGCCGATTTCCCCGGTGGAAACATTGACAAATCTGAAATACGAAATTCCAAGGTCATTGCCGGGATAATGTTTTTCCGGCGACTTCCAACGGATATATTCAAACCGGTAAAGTTCGCCTTTGAAAACAACCGGGTTAGCTTCAACAATAAAAATATCGATGGTTCCACATTTTTTTACGGGATATGTTCTGGACATAATTATTTCCTCTGTTGGATAAATAGAAAGTGTTAAAATATTACCCGGTTTAAGTTTTTTCCAGTATAGTAAGACAATTTTCTCTAACTTTATGTAATCTTAATAAACAGACAGTTTGATTAATATTACAATACCCAACAGAGTTAAAATAAATCCTTATGGAGCTATCAACATGGTCACAATGAATTATCATGAATGCAATAACTCCTGAAAATACCAAAATCATTTTGAAAATAGGATTTATAGACAATCATGATAATAAAACTAATTATTGCAGGCAATAGAGAGAGACTTCCTTTACTTCTATTTTTTTGTTGTTTCCGCATTGACGTCCGTACAAAGATATTTCGGTCTTGCCTGACGCGGATGACTTAAAGTCGATCGACAACTTTTCCCATTCGCGATCTCCACGATTCATAATCGCATATTTTTTCGCATCGGTTTTCACCGTAAGCAGAGCTGAAGTCAGGTCACTGTAGACTTTCACTTTCGCGGACACGCGGTACAACTTACCAGGGTCCAAAGTTTTTTTCTGGGTCAGCATCCAGGAATAGCCGCGCTTACTGCCAACATTCATGTCACCGATACAAAAAATTTTGTTGTCATATTTGATAAATTTATTTACCGGGATCTTTTTTTCCAGCCAAACATACCAAGCCTCCGGAACAAATGATTTGTCATTTGCAGGGTGTAGCATCGGGTTGGTAATAAGATTCTGACCAACGGGTTTTCTGGTTTGAAATAACGGATTTTGAATTTGTTCAGTCTTAAGTCGAAGCCAGATGAATTTACCGTTCTGTTTGACACAAATGAAAACTCCGTCATTTTTTTTAGCGACTAAAATTACGATTTGTCCGTGGTTACGATCTGAAGGTTCAGGAAGTTCCTCCAAATTATTAATGACAAGATTTCCTGGCGTGGTTTGAGGAATTTGCGGATCAACAACCGGTTTTCCATCTGCATCAATAAACTTGTATTTGACGTTGACCAAGCGATTCCCGGAAAGCAATTCGCCTTGATTTCCGGAATCAGAAATCAAAAACGCACTACGCGAATCGTAGATGACGTTATTGATGAATGTATTATTTTTCAAAGACCTTAAAGCCATAGCGGTGTTAGGCATGTTATAGAAAAGGTTATTTGACCAGATCGCTTTAGAGGTGAAACATTCTATCCCATAGCTTTCATGCGGCGCAAGGCTGCTGCCATCAAGAATATTACCGCTGACAATAGCGTATGGCTCCAGTCCGGCTGTTTTTATTTCAATTACCGCACGAAATCCTGAATTGGAACAAATATTATTGGAAATAATCACATTTCTTCCTTTAGCATATAATGCCGCCCCGGCAATTCTTTTTCTTTTACCGTTTTCCATTCGCCACGCGGACCGGTTGACGGTCCCGTCAGGCATTTTAATCTGATTTCCGGTCTTTCGTCCAGGAATGCGTTCTCCGCGATTAAAATTTCGGATGATATTATTCTGGATAGAAATGTTATAGCCATAAACCAGAACGCCGCAAACATAAGCCTGCAAATTGTGCTTGTTTGAGCTGTCGATAATTTGATTACCGTGTACAAAAGCAGACATCATATCCCTTGTACTACCCTGAGATACTTGATTGGTTCTGCCTCCGCTCAGACGAATCGCGGTTATTTCGATATTTTTCAAGGTATTGTTTTCAACTCTGGCTCCGGCCGGAATCGGACTCATTACCCTGATGCCGAAAAGTCCACCGGCAAAATTACAGTCTTTCACAGACAAGGCGTTTACCCGGGAATGACGATGGGCAATCCCCGCATAGTCACAGGTAAAGACACAATTTTTCACTTCAAAATTGTCAATAGATCCTTTATCCCGACGCTGTATTCCGGATATCCCCGCATACCCCTTGAAATTCAGATTAGCAACCATTATCGATGGTGAAGCTTTTTTCGCGACATGATCCAGGTCGATTATTGACGGGATTATCCTTTCCGACCCTTTCCTGATCGTTTTCGGATTAACATTTTCTAATAAAGTAGTCTGTCCCTGGCCAATAAAACTTATATTCTGACCGGATATTATCCTGAAAATAGTTTCATTTTTCGTGGATAATTTACCTCCACGAAAAATTAGAGTAAGGCTGTTTTTGATATCAATGACGTTGTTAAATGTATAAGATCCAGCCGGAAAAATGATCGTTCCGCCAATTCCCGCTTTCTCGAGGGCCTTGCCGTAAGCCTGATCCCAGTAAGTATTTTTATCTTTTTTGTAGTCAAGGATATTAACGTGTTCCGACAATCCGCAAACGGAACTTACCAGCAAAACCGAAAAGATGAATGTTTTGTAATATGACATTTTTGATCCTTATATTCCTTCTTGCAGGACTACCCAGTTATACATTTGATTCTGGGATATCCAGTTAGCGTCTTTTCCTTCGCAGCGTCCGTCCGGGAACAACATATTTCCCCTCTGATTGTGGCGCAAATGAACGGCAATTTGAGACCCCGCGCCCATGACCCCGGTTCCGGTCGAGAGGTAACCGTACTGATACCTTGAGGTGGAATATACGGCCCGGGTACTGTCTGCCAGGATTGCCCGATCGTTTTCCATTTTGGAGCGAAGCAGACTGTAGAATGTTGCAGCGGAATAATTTCCTGGAGAGCCGTATTCGGCTGATCCGTACCACATGCCATAAGTCTGCTGATAGCCTTCAAACTTGAACGGCCTGTAGGCAGTACAGACAGCGACCCATTCTTTGCCGACAGTAGGCGTTGGCAGATATTTGTGCGTAGCCAGTAATAGCGACCACCAGCATTTTGAAGATATGTTATTTGTGTCCAAAGCAACCGGAAAATACTCTTTGTTATCATCCGAATACAGGTGTAAAGCCATACCGCATTGCTTAAGGTTGGAAAGACAGGCTATGCTGCGTGCTTTAGAGCGTGCTTTGTCCAATGCCGGCAGCAACATTGAGGCGAGAATGGCAATGATCGCGATCACAACCAGCAATTCGATAAGGGTGAATTTATTGGTCTTCGATTTTAAGTTTTCCTGTAACATCACATACTCCTTTTTTGTTTTTAAATTAATGGGTAGATATTTTTTTGAGCTTATATAATGCGGTTACTTGTTGAGCGGCATATTTTCCCGCCGCTTCCCCCAGAGCAATGGCGTTTCCACAGACCCGGTAACTTGAATGCGCAACGAAATCGCCGCTGATGCAGCGTCCGGCCATCATCAGGTTGCGCCGGTCCCGGCTTTGCAGAGCCCGGAGCGGAATCTGATACGGCTTCGCAACAATTTTCACATCGACAATGCCTTTGCTTTCCGCACCGTTCACAGAGTGGATATCCACCCCGAAACGGACGTCACAAACGGCGTCCGCGTGGCGGCGGCCGGAGATTAAATCATCTTTCGTAACTTTGTAAAGACCGTGGATGCGTCTTCCTTCGCGAATCCCGATTGACCCTGACGTTGCGATTAATTGGATATTGCGCCAGACTCCGCCAAGGGATCTTAAACCATTGATCTGATCATTAATCTCCCGACGAGCCTCCAGGGTCGCCCGGGAAATTGCATCGGCACTGAGCGGCTCGTCACAGTATTGATGGTTCGAAGCCAAACAGAAAATATTTTTCCCGAGATGGTACAAGGTGGGACGTGAATAAGAGGGGTTGAGTTTCGCCCGACGCATTTCCGCCAACAGGTCTGCGTAGGGAGATTCACTGCCGACATGCGCGGTAAACCCGCTTACCGCGGAAAAATCAAGTCCGGTCAACAATGCCAGCATCGACATTGGTTGAGTTTGTCCGTCCGGTTCGCGTCCAAGGTCATAACCGCAGCCGGCGAAAGCGCCAAGATCGCCATCGCCGGTGCAATCGATATAAATTGCGGCACAATGAGCTTCCGGACCGCTGATGGATTCAGTTATGACGCAGTTGATATTTTCGGAATCAGTTATCGCTTCGACAACAGTTGTATGCAATTTAATGGCTATGCCGGCGTCAAGACATTTCTGTTCAAGCAGCAGTTTCATTGCTTCCGGCCGGCTGTAACAGTTATCCGGAGTCGACGTCTCAATCAAATCTGTTCCGGATTTCAGTTCATTAATCAGTTCCCTGACAATTCCGGTCTTATCACAATCTATCAGCCAACTGAGTAACCCGGAAGTCATTACTCCCCCCAGACAACCGGCCGATTCGATCAAAACAACTTTTGCTCCGTTGCGGGCCGCGGCCAAAGCCGCCGCGCATCCGGCCGGCCCTCCGCCACACACCAGAACGTCGCATTCCGTTACCACCGGAACTTGTCTGGACGGTCTGGTTACATATTTTTTATCTTGCAGCTTTATCATTACATTCCTTTCGTTTTCGAATATAGTATAACCGATAAAATTAAATTTGAAAATCCGAAAAAAGGCTGTATTTTTAAGAAAAAGGGCTAAATCATAACTAAAATAGAAAAATGTACGGAATTAAAGACAAAAAATTCGCGGAATCACTGATTACCGACACCGAACTGATGCTGGGGATATTTATCAATATCCATGACCGGATGGGGATATTCCGTCATGCCGACGGCGAACCATTGTTTGTCAGGAACGTGCATCCCTGCCCCTATTGCCAATCCGGCCGGACCATATCGTCAAACTGGGAAGCCTATTGCCAGCGCGACTGCCATTTTGAGTCCGACAAGATTGCGAACCGGGATCAGCAGCCTTTTACCAAAAGTTGCTGGAAAGGCGTTTTTGATATTGTTGTTCCGATTGTTGACGGCTCAAATGTTCCGGCGGTAATCTACGCCAGCGGTTTCAGAAGCGAAATCCCGGATAAAAGTATTCTGCCTGATAAATACTTGAAAATGCACGGGCAATTGCGTGATATTCCGGATGCCCCGACAATAGCCAGGTATACCCGGACAGTATGGCAGTTGGGCCAATCGCTGTTAACTTATGCAAAATCGATCAATGTCTCGGAAGATGAAGAATCCGGCCGCAAACGGAATATAACCCGGTTTATCCGGCAAAACGCGCACCAGCAAATTAAACTTGAAGACCTGGCGAAAGAACTGTATTTATCGCCTTCACGGACAAGACATCTGGTTATTGAATTATTTGGCCGGTCTTTCAAACATTTACTGATTTCCGAAAGAATGCTCCGGGCAAGAACCCTCCTGACCGCGAGCAATCTCCCGTTGCAGGACATCTGTTATAATGTCGGGTTCACGAATATCTACTATTTTAACGGCGCCTTCAAAAAGTATTTCGGAATTCCTCCCGGCCAATACCGGCGTTCAAGAATTAAAGAATAAAGTAAATAAGCTTGACCATTGCTCTATCCTTATATAAAAAATCATAAAAAAATCAAACAGCCTGACTTTAATTATTATATAAAATACTATAGTAAAGCAACTTAACGAAAAATTAAAAATTACATATTGATTAATTATTAAAAGATTGATACGGGAAAAAGCCGCTTCAAGATTTGATATTTTGTTATCAGGCTATACAGTTATTGCAAAAGAAAAATTGGAGTTTTTATGGCCGGAAATATTATAATAAAAGGCGCAAGCCTGCACAATCTCAAGCATATCGACGTCGAAATCCCGCGCGATAAGTTAACGGTGATTACCGGACTCAGCGGTTCAGGCAAATCTTCACTGGCATTCGACACGCTTTACGCGGAAGGACAACGGCGGTACGTTGAAAGCCTGTCCGCTTACGCCAGACAGTTTCTCGACCGCATGCAGAAACCGAAGGTCGAGCACATTGAAGGCTTGTCCCCCGCAATCTCAATCGAACAGCGCTCCGCCGGTGCCAATCCGCGTTCAACCGTCGCTACGACAACCGAAATTTATGACTATCTGCGTCTGCTCTATGCTCATGCCGGAATTCCTCACTGCCCCGAATGCGGCAAAGAACTGCATCCGCAATCAGCCGAATCAATCTGCAATACGATCCTCTCATATCCCGAAGGGCGCAAAATGATGCTGCTTTCTCCATACGTCAACGGACGCAAAGGAGAACACCGTGATGTTTTCGATAAAATGCGCGCCGACGGCTTTGTCCGGGCCAGAATCGACGGTACCCTCGTTTCGCTCGATGACGATTTCAAACTGCCAGAAAAAAATAAGAAGCACACGATTGAAGCGGTGGTCGACCGGTTGGCGACAGGAAAAATGGACAACTCCCGGCTTAACGATTCAGTCGAAACAGCTTTGAAGTACGGCGACGGGATAGTTACGGTCATGCTTGAAAACGACGATCAGTCGCCTGATGCGCCGCAATGGATCGAGGAAAAACTCAGTGAACATCTGGCCTGTCTTGACTGCCAACTCAGTTTCGGCCAGTTGCTGCCGCGTAATTTCTCATTCAACAGTCCCTACGGTGCTTGTTCCCGCTGTCACGGACTTGGCACTCTGTTAGTGATGAACGCCAAACTGGCCGTGCCTGATGACTCGCTCTCAATCCGCAAAGGGGCGATTCCCGGCTGGCGGCGCGGTCCGCGCCGCCTGATCATCTACTACAATTTACTGCTGCGTAAACTTTCAGAATTTTACGACTGCCCTGATATGCTGACCCGGCCGTTTCGCGATCTGCCGGAAAAACTCAAACATATTATTCTATACGGCAGCGGTGACGAACATCTGGTCTTCCATTATACCATTCGCGGACGACGCCATACCTGGGACCGGCCGTTCGAAGGCGTTCTGGTCAACCTGCAGCGGCGGATGGAGGAAACCGAAAGCGACTCGGTCCGCGAACGGTTGAAACAGTACATGATACGGGAAACATGCCCCGAATGCAACGGAGCCCGCCTCAATCCATGCAGTCTGGCGGTAACAGTCAGCGGCTTGCCGATCAACGAATTCAACGCCTTGAATGTGGATGCGGCGCATGATTTTATTGAGAATCTGGAGTTGAACGCGGAACACCGCGCGGTAGCCGAGGAAATCGTCCGCGAAGTGTCTTCCCGGCTACGTTTTCTAAAGGACGTCGGCCTCAACTACTTGACACTAGACCGGGAAAGCGGTACGCTGTCCGGCGGTGAAGCTCAACGTATTCGCCTGGCAACCCAGCTGGGCTGCGGCCTGGTCGGAGTACTCTACATTCTCGACGAACCCAGTATCGGCCTGCATCAGCGCGATAACCAACGCCTTATCAAGACCATGAAAGGCTTGCGCGACATTGGAAACACCGTCATAGTGGTCGAACATGACACCGAAACGATCGAGGCGGCCGATTACGTTCTCGACCTGGGGCCCGGAGCCGGAGCCCACGGCGGTGAAGTCGTTGCGGCCGGATCGCCGGAAAAAATTAAAAAGTCAAAAGACTCCCTGACCGGGGCGTTCATGTCCGGCAAACGCAAAATCGCGATTCCGGAAAAAAGGGAAAAAGGTTCAGGAGAAGCCCTGATCATCCGGGAAGCAACGGAAAATAATCTAAAGAAAATCGATGTTGAGATCCCGCTCGGAACCTTCTGTTGTGTCACCGGAGTTTCAGGGTCCGGCAAGAGTTCGCTGGTTAACGGGATTCTCAAAAAGGCCCTTAACCGGCACCTTGGCATCGGCGACCGGATCGTCGGCAAGCATAAAACAGTCGAAGGCCTGGAAAATATTAACAAAGCGATTGTCATCGATCAAAGCCCGATCGGGCGCACTCCACGCTCCAACGCCGCGACTTATACCGACGCTTTCGGCCTGATCCGCAACCTGTTCGCCAAACTGCCCGAATCCAAGATGCGCGGCTATAAACCGGGCCGGTTCAGCTTTAACGTCAAGGGCGGCAGATGCGAAGAATGCCGCGGCGACGGCATTAAAAAGATTGAAATGCAGTTTCTGCCGGATGTGTATGTAACCTGTTCGGCCTGCAACGGACGGCGTTTCAACAAAGAAACGTTGAATGTCCGGTTTAAAAAGAAAAACATCGCCGACGTACTGGACATGACGGTTAACGAAGCGGCCGAATTCTTCTCGGCCATGCCGCCGTTGTACCGTAAATTGAAAACCCTGCAGGATGTCGGCCTCGGTTATATCCATTTGGGACAACCGGCCACCACTTTATCCGGCGGCGAGGCACAGCGGGTAAAACTGGCATCGGAACTGGCCCGGATACCGCGCGGCCATACCATATATATTCTTGACGAACCGACCACCGGCCTGCACTGTGCCGACATCGATCAGCTTTTAACCGTGCTGCTCCGGCTGCGGGACAAAGGCAACACGGTTCTGGTGATCGAACACAACCTCGACGTCATAAAGGTAGCCGACCATATCATCGATCTGGGACCGGAAGGCGGAGACGACGGCGGCTATCTGATCGCGGCCGGCACCCCGGAAGAAGTAGCTGCGTGTAAAAAGTCCTACACCGGCCAGCACCTCAAAGACATCCTCAAAAAGGACAAATAAGATTCAGTTCTGCTTAGATAATTTCACCGGACCGAGTAAACCGGCGTTCAGCATTGCCAGACGGTCATGGTTGCCGGGACCATTGGCAACGACAACCTTCAAGCGATGCATGCCTTGCTCCATATTGCCAATATGACACTTATACGGCCCCCAAGGAAGTAAAGTCAAATGACGTTCGTCAACAAAGATATCGGCAATATCATCAACCCGCCCCAGATCAAGCGAGTATTCCCCTGATTCGGCAATTTCAAACTCAACGGAATATTCGGCCGAACCGGAGAAGGCCGGGAAACCCAGGGTCTGCCATGGCAGCAACGGTTCCGGTTCAACCAGCAGATCACTCCCTTTGAGGAAAGGCAATGAGCGGTATGCATGACGGTATTCACAGGTAAATCCGCCATAAAGATAAGGCATCTCAAAAAGGCCCTGCCCTTCCCCTTCGGCAATAATCGTGATTTTATTTTCAGTCGGAGTTGAACCAGTGCGGATTCCCGCAGTTAAATCAGCGGAGAAATTATAGCAATCGTAAATGCGCTCGTCCCTGAAATCCGTAATTTCACGGTCATTGAAAAGAAGCTTCCAGGAACCTCTGATTGCGCTTCTGTCAAGGACTATTTTCAATGGATAAACGGCTCCGCTATATAAAAAGCGGCACTGATACACCCCGTAAAGATCGTTTTCATTAAGCGGATTATCCTGCCGCTCAAGCAAATTATATTCATAGTCACTGTAATTCCCGACCTCAATTTTGGCCCGCCAGATAGCAAGAGGAAGATGGTTCTCCGGAAATTTCACCCGCCAGCCGGAAGATATCGTTTGAGTCAGGTATTGTTTTCGTACTTCATGTACATTCGTTTCCGAACCATCAAGCAGCAATGATCCTTTCGCGGGAACTTCAACCGACTTGCCATCATAATAACCAACGAATCCGGTTTCAGCGCGATTGAACAAAAAACTGACAATCCGGCCTTCGTTAATACGCCGTAAAATAAAAATATTCTCGCAGCCGCTTCCGACGAGTTCCGGCCCCGGCAGCGATGCAATTATTTCAGAGGTTAAAGCTTCGGATAATAAGCCGTCGCAATTATCCCACTTCAGTAACGGTTCTTCCAGACTTTCACCTAGAAGATCAGGTATTTTACCCAGAATAATCACTTTGCCGCCGGAGGCTTTGAATTGTTCAAGCATTGCAGCGGTTGTTGTCGAAATATACTCAAGGAACGGCAGTATTATTATCCGCCAGTCCTCCGGCATTTTACCATCGGCATATTCCGTCAGGGTAATTTCATCAATCAAGTCAAAATCTTTCTGATGCGCCAAAAGATCATCAGCCAAAAGATGAATCCGTGTTTCAAGTTGATTTGCATCCCAACTTTGTTCAGGCTTCCAGTTGCAATAGAAACTGCTTGAGGGATACAACATGGCAATTTCACATAAATGCCTGCCCACGGACAACGCGGCACAAGTCTCTTTTACATATTCGATCAGCGCAGGCATATACTGCCATTGCGAATGCTGATAGAACAGCGACGGCGGTACCTCATCCTTTCTTGGCCCGTCAAAGGAGTAGCTCAAACCATGAAGATTAAAATAATTTATTCCCATAACCATCTGGTAATCGAGAGAAAACTTCAAGTCGCGCAGCGACGTTTCATTCCCCATAACCGCCAGAGCATCGGACCCTGCTTGTTCCTTGCCGAAGATATGCGCGGCGGAAGATACAACTTTCAGTCCGATATGATAGGCCGCCGCATCCCTCCAGGCGATCCCGGCTCCCAGCGGATCAGTACAGGGAATATCCAGATATTTGCAACAACGCAATTCATTCGGCCAGGCCTGTGCTGCATTTGCTAAAAATTCAGTACGGGAAAGATGCCCGACACTCTGAATATTATGTTCCCGGCACCAGGTTTGAATCTGCTCCAGGTAATTCACGCACTGCAACCGCATTTGCGTCATGCGGTAATGATGACGAATCAAAGGAGTCGCGTCGTCGATATCCAGGGCAAGATGAGGCAAATACTTAATAATATCATAACCGTGTTCCCCAGAGAATTCATCGTGGAATTTACCGGTCCAAGGCAAATTCCCTCCGGGAGCCGGTTCGTCCATGAACGCGGCATGGAAATCATTCTCCATAACCTGACTACCGAATCTTTGCGCGTATTCCTCATGAGTGTAGCGGATAAATTCAGAAATCGTTTTTTCATTCAGAATATCGGTATTGTGTCTCCCAGACGGGAAAACGACCTGCGCTGCAACGATTACGTAATCGCCCGGCATTTCCGGTTTCCATTTCAACGCATAGGTTTTTGAAACCTCATGCATGGTTGTGCGCCAATGCGGCATTCCGATTTTGCATACACGGGAATAAGCTCCTTCTTTTACATGACGTTTTACCCATTGAGTTCTGATTGTCCCGCAGTGATTTGTAATGTCAATCGGCTCACCGAAGCCTGATTTCAGCACCGGCAGAGCATAGCACCTCAGTAATTTTGCATTGAGCAGTTTTAATTCAACATAATCGTCAACATTTTTGAATTCGGAAACGGTAAATTGCAGGTTTTGCGCCGCAAGTTCAGGGCTGTTCCAAATAATCCGGTCCCCTGCGACCGCTGACGGGAAATAATCATCATCCCAGATCGCGAATTTCATGCCGTTATTACGGCACTCTTCGACAATAACCTGAATAATCTTCCACCACTCCTCTGAGAAATAAGGCGTCTCAAGTCCCTGCCTGGCATGGCCGTAGACAGCCTGATAACCAGCCTCCGCGATTTCACGAACCTGTTTTCTGACTTCCTCAACCTTTAAGCCGTTATTTAAAAAATACTGTCCTGCCAAATATATTTTATCATTCATCATTTATATTTTTATATGGTTGTTTTTTGTTATTTTTTTGTAATCATATAACTATAGCATTACTTAGCACCAGTTCTAGCTGTGAATAGATTCAAGTTTGATACCCCAATCCGGTCATTCTGCTTATCAATTCTTTTACATTAATGGCACGTAAACTTCTGCCAGTACGTAATGACTGTTCTACTGCCAAAGCTGCAGCTTCCCCCATTGCAAAGCAATCCGCGATCAATCGATAACTGGCTAAAGCCTCGTGGTCCCCTCCGATACAACGCCCAATTACCATCATACTCTCCAATCCTTTTGGCAATAGAGCTCCATATGGAATTTTATAAGGGTTAAGTTCTCTTTTTACAATTGCAGGTTCATTTGGCAGGCAACGGTGAATGTCAATACAGTGGTTAACCGTGAATAATCCGTCAGAGTAAGATTTCCCATTCTCTATATCAGAAACAGTCACTCTAGAATCACATACAATTCGTCGGGATTCTCTTACTCCAGGCAGAGCGCCAAATGGACCGAATTCAAGTTCAGGAAACAATTTTGTACGACACAATAACTCAAAAAACTCACAAGACTGGCGACGCAATTCAACCATCGCCTCCGATAGACTCTCCGCGTTCAACGGATTGCATCCGGTAGCGTGGGAAATTCCAACTAGTAAACCTGCTTTAGTGTTAGTCAAGTGTTGCAAATTCCCATGATCATAAGGTAATTTGTAATCAGGAGCAATTAGTTTTATTCTAGGCATAATTTCTTCAAGTAAATTTACCCGAAACGGTAAAAAATTCTGCAAAGCATGTGTCATGGATACAGATTGCACCGCACCATCTGAAGTTCTGCCAAATTCAAAATCAGCACCGGCGCTTGCAGCAACATCTCCATCTCCAGTAGCATCAATAACAATTTTAGCGAGAATAGCGTGTCGACCTTGTTTTGATTCAATAATTATGCCTTGTAATTGACCTTCTTTCTCCAACGCCGCAACGACCCGGCACAAATACAATGCGCGCACTCCTGCTGCCTCAATCAACTCATCCATATAAGGGACAACGAGATATTGATTATAATATGGTTTTTTCATGATGCCTTTTTTTAAGATATAATCAAAAAATTCCCGGGTAAACCCGCCTTTATTATCAAAATCTCCAGTCCATTGCGTTACATGGGTAACCATTCCTCCCGGCTGCACTGCATTCTCCACCATAATTACCGATAAACCAAGACGAGCTGCACATATTGCACAGGCGACTCCAGCCGTACCACCTCCCGCAACTACCAGGTCGGCCTCATGGGTAACCGGAATCGATCTTGCTGGTTCATATACTATATTATTCATTTATTTTACTTTCATGAGATGTTTACTCAAGTTGAAAAGAACAGCGCATTTGTTAATGTTGTTTTATTCATTCAGTTTATACTAAAACTTTATGAGTGAATTTATATTTATCAAAAACCCAGTTCCAGTTTCGGGTATAAATCAATTTTTCTCCAAATTAACATAAAATAACCATGTGCTGAATGGAGGCATTTGTATTGTAGCAATACCCTGTTTATTAAAAATAAAACCTTTGCCATCCATTATCTTATCTTGATCACAGTAAATATACTTTGTAGGTAGATCAAACTCTTTATACACGGTCAATTTATAATCTTTAATTTTTACTTCCACATTTGCTTCTTGTGGAGACCTGTTAACTAAAACAATCGCAACAGCCTTATCATCATGATTTGTGGCTAAATAATTTATTGCAGCACTGGTTTGATTTGAACATGCTATCTTACACATTCTTTGACCTGCAATATATTTTTGGAAAAAGCGCATGATCCTCGCTGAAGGTCTGATGTAAATACTTTTACTGTCTATGCTTTCAGGAATAAATCCACCTTTAAGACCAAAGGAATCTCTAGGGCCAAATAGTCCGCAATCCATACCTAGTACATTAAATGATCCGGCAGCAAAAGCTCCACCTTTAACTAATCCGATCATCGCCAATGCCTGCCAAACTCCGTTTGATGGGCCTGCCAGTTTGAAGTCTGGAGGATATGACGCCCTGTAATTGGAACCATATGCGCTTACAATCACCGGAAGTTCTTTTTTTCTGATTTTTTTACTGATTTCCCGACTGCTCTTTAAACATTCGACAAGTTTGCTCACTGTACGTTTATACATTGCAGTCATCGGACTTGTGGCATTGCCAGTCATATACATATTCCATGCGATAAAATCCAATTCCGGACATTCTTCTATGAGTTTTGATATTGATGAATTTTTGGGAAAAGCATTGACCGGTCCGCCCAATTTTAATTCGGGATTAAATGCTTTTGCTTTTTTTACCAAACGACTGTAATATCTTATAAAGTCTGTTGAATGATTTTTCCAGTAACGTCTCAAAGTCCACTCATCTGCAACAACCCAGTATTTTACATTTAATCTGCCTTTTTTCCCGTAACGTTTTATCAATTGCATGAAAAACTCTTCTCCGGCATCTAATTCAGCTTTAGTCGGAGCTTTATTCTTGCGAGTTGACGGGATGTCCCAGCGTGGTAAAAACATCAATTCCTTACAGCCCCAAACATTTATAGCTCTTTCAACATATCTGTCAAGAGATTCAAAATCCCAACGATTATAGCTACGATCTTTGTTTCTTACAGGGCGAAAAAGTAATATTAATAAATTATCTTTAAAGAAAGTCTTCATCATTGCATCCCAGCGGGAATTACCAATTAATTCACGACCTTCCTTTTTTGAAAAAAGCTTTTTTCCGTCTAAATGACGCTTAGGATCATCAGCGCATGCAGTAGCCAGGTAGCGGCTGACTTTATCTGATTTATCTTTTGGATAAACCATAAATTTCACAGTATGTATTTTTTCCAGCGTTGCATCCGGAACTTTATTTTGCTCGGCCTTTCGGCTGAAAAATTCATTGTAGATACCTTGAGGCCTAAAATTGAGATCATAGCTCAGTAATATTACATCAAGGCCACTATCCGGCGTGGTTTTTGAGGCGTATAATTCTAAAAAAGCTCCTATTTGTTTGCTTGAAAACTTTCCTGCTGAAATCCAGTTCCATTTACCTTTTGATGTTGTTTTTAGAGTTTTGTTCACGCCATTGCTGCTACGTAATGATAAAGTCATGTCGCGAGCTCTAAGCCAAATTGTAAAGGTTCCTTTTTCACGAAATGGAATCTTGACAATCATTTTCTCTTTTGCTATCGCCTTAATATCGTCTTTTACCGCAATATAAGCTCCTTTACTAGAAAATGTATCATCACGTATGGCAAATTCCTTTTCCTTTGAGATAAAGTCCTCTGCTTCAATATTTTTCCGTAAAGGAAAGTCAGCCCCATATGTAGAACATGCCAGCATAATCGTAAAAATACAAAGCATTAATTGTTTTTGAAAATGTAGTAAAAAACTGCTTTTGTTATTTATGAGAAATCTTTCAGATTGCGTGATCTTACTATTTAATATGGTCATAAAACCATCCTTTATATATAAATTTTTAACGATTGATATAATTATACTTAAACATAATATAATTGAGCAGTTTAAATATTAGAAAACCCAGGGATATGGTCTGGGACTCATATAATAAATTACGGGACTGGCTTGTCTTACATAATTAACTTTTGAACAACTGCCGTCAAGTGTTGCAAAAGGGTAATTCCCTTCATGATAACTGGCAATGGTATGATGCTCGGTATTCTTATAAAGCCTGAGCCAGGCAGGATATAGTGAAAATCGTGTATCGGTACCGGAAGGTCCATAGTCTCCAATCATAATACATTTAGAAGTCTGTTTAAACCTGGTTATTTTCAGGCCTAGGATAGATTGAAAAAATCCGTATGAACCAGACCAGACCACTGTTCCCATAATACGAACATCTCCCGGGCAGCGGAATAATTTATCTTTTTTTGGTTCAAGCCAATAACTATTGTAACTTGGTAATACATATGGCTTAACCAATCCTACCCATGTACTGTCACTGCCTGATTTTGATATCCTATACTTTGAAGGCAAAAAACCATCAGAGTCTTGAGTATACATGAGGACACCAGTGGCAAGCTGTTTCTGATTACTTGTACAAGAAATCAGCTTTGCTTTTTCCCTGGCTTTATTCAGTGCAGGCAACAGCATTGAGGCGAGGATGGCGATAATAGCGATCACTACCAACAATTCAATTAATGTAAAAGATCTTCTTCTCATGTTTTTCTTCCTTCTTTTGTTTTAGGGTAAATATTTTTTGTTCATCTTTTTATATTATAGCCTTGAAAACACCTTAAAACCTTAAATAAATTCCCTGATAATAGCATTATATTCCCAAAAACAATTTGATTTTCAATCATCGACCGATTATTATTATTTAACTGGAAACATAACTATAAAATTCAATCGGACAATATGCAAATAAAAGAATACAACCGGGTATTTCAATATGATATTAATTTCCCGCTTCAAGTGGCATATCAGAAGCAGATAATAACTTCTCCGCATAGCCATGAATTCGTTGAGATAATTATAATAATAGCGGGCAGTGGAATTCATAAGACAAAATTTTCAAGGTATCGGCTTACAGCCGGAGATGTCATTATTATCCCCAGAAACGGATCACACGGCTACCCGGAAGTAGATGATCTGGAATTGATGAACGTATTGTTCGATCCAAAACAATTACCTTTACCGATGCTTGATTTATATAAATTACCCGGTTACAACGCCCTGTTCGGCCTGGAAAACGACTTTTTTGAGCAGAATCGGTTCTATCCGAAATTTCATCTTGACGAGAACAGTTTCGATACGATCAGCCATCTTCTGAGAATAATGCGTCAGGAGAGTGAAAACCCGACTCCGGGTTACCGTTGCTGCCAAATGGGATATTTTATGGCTCTTTTGGGTAACCTTTGCCGTCTATATACTAAAAACCTGGAAAGTGTGCATGAACCGCTACTGAATATGGGGAGTATCATAAGTTATTTGAATTCAAACTATTCAAAAGATATCAATTTATCTGATATTCTCCGGAAAGCGGGAATGTCAAAAAGCGCCTTTATGAGAAAGTTTAAACAGGCAACCGGGACAACTCCGATTGATTACCTTATCCAGCTAAGAGTAACCAAAGCGTCATGCCTCCTGCAGGAAACCAGTCTGAGCATATCTGAAATTGCTTACAAGTCGGGTTTCACCGACAGCAACTATTTCTCCAGAACATTCCGTAAAGTCACAGGTCTGACGCCGCGTGAATTCTCCAAACATTGTAGAAATAATGATATAAAAAGCTCCCCCATTGCATAAGAGGACTGGCATCGGCAAAACTCCGGCAGTCCGGTTTAAGGCTCCGGGAAAATAAAGGCCGCAATATATTACAGCCTTGACAGACAGCTCTTAAAATGAGCGTATAAACTTGTAAAAACAGCAGCGTCAACTATATTACACGCTTGTTTTAAACTACGAAAGAATGACATGCTGACGGTTAATATATTATTATCGATCGCGGAAATTTTTGCGATGTTTGCAATCGGGGCTCTGGGTCGCGGTCTGAGATATATCGGGGAAAAAGATATCAATAATCTGAGTAAACTGATAATTGATATTCTGTTCCCGGTAACAATTTTCGCGTCAATTACCAGCAACTTCAAACCTGAACAGGTAACGGAATTATGGGTGCTGCCTCTGCTTGGTTTCGGATTGATGGCGTTCGGATATTTCCTCGGAATATTTCTGAAATACGGGCTGCGGGTTTCTACAAAAGAGCGAATGATTACGTTCCATCATTTCTGTTCTGTAAACAACTATGTATTTCTGCCGCTTATCGTGCTCCAGAACCTCTGGGGCAGCCAACTGATTCCGCTGTTGTTCATTATGAATATCGGCTCAACGCTCGGGGTGTGGACTGTCGGCTTACTGCCGTTTTCCGGCGGTAACTGGAAGCAGGCGCTGAAAAATATGGTGACGCCGTGCCAGATTTCAATCATGCTGGCCCTCTGCTTTGTTTTTCTGAGAATCCCGGTCCCGGAAGGCATTCTGAAGATCATGAACAAAGTCGGGGCCTGCCCGGTTCCATTAATTCTGATCTTGACCGGAGCGGCAATTTTCGGCTCCCGTAAAGCCATGTTTCATTCGCGACGCGACGTTCTCTATCTTATTCTGGTACGCTTGATCCTGATTCCGTCATTAACGATTATTCTGCTGAAAATGCTGCCGGTATCGCGTGATGTCTACCGGGTTGTATATGTCGTTTCGCTGATGCCGGTGGCGGCGGCGGCGGCTGTTTTCACCCGACGGTTCGGGGGCGATTCAGATTTTGCGGGTCAGGCAATTGTCGCCACCACTCTGGCATCAGCCGTTTCCATTCCGTTAATGATGTATTTTCTGTAAAACTCTTTTCATCGGCATGGTAAAACATGTTATTCAAACTGATTTTCAATGTAAATGCCCGACCGGTTACCATAAAAATATCAAGTTGAAACAGGCTACCCGGCGTTCGGCGTTATATTGTCCCGGGACTGGTAAAGCGGGCATTTTACAAAAATACAGCTTGAAATTGAAGCAAGATCGATATATATTAACGGGCTTTTAGTTTTATATTTAACATTTATTAGATGGAGTCGTTGAATGGGCATTAGAATTATTGGGACAGGGTCATACGCACCGGAAAAAGTGCTGACAAACCATGACCTTGAGAAGATAGTTGATACCAGTGATGAATGGATAACTACCAGAACCGGAATTAAAGAGCGTCACATCGCCGCGGAAGGCGAATTCACCTCTGATTTAGCCCTTCAAGCCGCCAAAAACGCTTTGGACGCCGCCGGCATTGAACCGAATGACCTGGATGGAATTATTGTTGCTTCATTTACCATCGACAAGCCACTTCCGGCAACCTCAAATATTCTGCAGCATAAACTTGGAATCACTAATAAATGCCTGTCTTTTGATATGCAGGCAGCCTGTTCCGGGTTGCTTTACGCGATAAACGTCGCCGATTCAATGCTCAACTTCAATCCCGGCATCAAACGCATGTTGATCGTCGGTGCTGAAAAAATGTCTTCAACTGTTGATTGGGAAGATCGTACCACGTGCGTGCTATTCGGCGACGGCGCGGCTGCAATCGTTCTGGAAAGCACCGATGACACCGATGAAGACTGTATGGTTGCAAGCAACCTCGGCTCTGACGGCACTTACTGTGACATTCTGCAGATTCCGGCAGGCGGAACCGCCATGCCGATCACCAAAGAAGTATTGGATCAGCGTTTGCAATACGTCAAAATGGAAGGTCAGGAAGTTTTCAAGCTGGCGGTCGGCAACATGGTTGCAGCCTGCAAAAGGGCTATGGAAGATGCCGGCGTAACAATTGATCAGGTTAAGTGGCTGGTTCCGCATCAAGCCAATTACCGGATACTGAAAGCCGTAGCTACACGCCTGAGCATACCGGAAGAAAGAGTTTACGTGAATGTAGACCGTTATGGCAATACTTCAGCCGCGTCCATTGGAATCTGCCTTGACGAGATGGCTCGAGGCGACATGGTACAGCGTGGAGATTATGTCCTGCTGACCGCGTTCGGCGGCGGCCTGACCTGGGGAGCTGTCCTGCTGCGCTGGTAAAAAGGGCAAGTATATTTATCAATCGCTCCGGTGACGTCAGTTACCGGAGTTTTTTTATGTTCTTTGCAAATGCATCAGGATTAACTTCCCGGATCGTAAACTCAAAAGGGGTATCAGCGCATAACGCGATTTTACATCCGGCAGTGTCCGGCAGCGGTAAAAGCCGCCACGTTTGCCCGGCTAACGAAACAGTTGAAGCCAGTCGATCTTCTCTGTCAGTCACAACCGAAAACGTATCCGGAGCGATCGAAAAACCGCTGCCGACAGCTTTGATGACACTTTCTTTGGCCGTCCATATTGCGTAAAAACACTCAACCTGCTTTTGCGAATCAAGTTTAGACAACCATGAGTATTCAGATGCGGTAAAATATTTACCGGCCAGGTCCATAAGGTCCGCTGCCGGCTCAATCTTTTCCGCATCTATCCCCAGTTTGCATTGACCAATCGCGACCGCAACCAGTCCGTCGGTGTGAGTAACATTAAAATCCAGCGAAGAAGAAGCGATATAAGGCCGACCGGCTTCTGTCCTGATAATGTAATGGTAATCGGAAACATCGCCATCTTCCTGCAACGCGAGCCGAATCAGCAAGTCACCGGCCAACCTGAGACAGCGATCTTTATAAAATTTAGCTTTCATGATTTCCTGCCGCCTTGTTTCGGAAAGCAATTTAA
Source organism: Victivallales bacterium (assembly GCA_963678305.2). Taxonomy (GTDB): domain Bacteria; phylum Verrucomicrobiota; class Lentisphaeria; order Victivallales; family Victivallaceae. The sequence continues at coordinate 322,536 of CAXXVV010000012.1, read as the reverse complement.
GACAGGCGGCAAAATCAAGCTCGGCAAACAGAGCGGCAGGATTACCGATGTATACTTTGATATTTTGCAACTTCTCAGGCATTAAATCAATAAGCTCCGCGACCGGTGAGTACGGCAGGAATCGTTTTGAGCAAAATCAATAAGTCCCTCCATAAATTGTGACTATGAATGTACTGGCGATCCAGTTCAACTTGCTCTTTAAACGGAATATCGCTGCGGCCGGATACCTGCCAGATACAGGTAATACCGGGCTTCACATGCAATCTTTTGCGTTCTTCAAGAGTGTATTCCGCCACTTCCTGCGGCAGAGGCGGGCGCGGACCGACCAGACTCATGTCCCCAATGAATACATTGAATAACTGCGGCAGTTCATCAATACTGAATTTCCTGATAAAACGTCCAATCCGGGTTATTCTGGGGTCTTTTTTCATCTTGAAGATAACTCCGTCGATCGACTCGTTCTGCGCTTCAAGTTTTTTCCTTATTTGCTCAGCATCAACGCGCATTGACCTGAATTTATAAAAAGCAAAATGCCGTCCATTTTTCCCGACTCTCATCTGACGGAACAATACCGGCCCCGGAGACTCGAGCTTTATGAGTATCGCAGTCAACAGCATTAAAGGCATAAAAAACACCATCAAAATCAGAACAATGATAATATCAAAAACCCTTTTAAGGAAATAGGAACTGCTAACCGTAAAATGCCAGGCCAGCACTTTGAATTTGATATAACCGCGATGATTGCTGCTGCTACGGTTAATCAGGAATTCAATCAGTTCATCCCGTTCCCGTTCTTTTCTGCTCTGTCCTGATTCAGACATTATTCCAACCTGAAATTAATTGATGACTTTCTTTATATAATAACAGGCGGTAAAACGCCTGTCAACTCTTTTTACGGAAAGGTCAATGTCATAAATCTGCAATTACTTGCAATCGGACCGCTTGACCAGTCTATTGGTTTTCCTTTCGCAGAAACAATTCCAGCATCAACAGCGCCCACAAAGGATAACTCCAGTCCCTGATCCCTTCAGCATGTTCACGAATCATCCAAATGACGGAATCACGGTTAAAAATCCCCCCGGAAGTCAAGAGTCCCCGCCCGAGATATTCCCGCAGCAATGCATGCCAGGGACCGCGGAACCAGGCCCCGACCGGAACGCCGAAACCTTTCTTGCGCCGGGAACTTATATCCGGCGGCAGAATGTCCTTGAACGCCTCCTTCAGAATATGCTTTCTGGAGCGTCCATGCTGCTTATATTCAAGCGGCAGGGAGGCGGCAAACTCCACAACACGATGATCGAGAAACGGATTTCTTACTTCAAGCGAACAAGCCATTGAAGCAATGTCAACTTTAGCCAGAATATCTCCAGGCAAATAAAGTTTCATATCAGTTTCCATAACTTTTTCAACCGGATTTTCAGCGGTAAGTTCAATTTCCGAAAACAGCCTGGCTGTCGGCAGCGGCTTAAATTCCTGCAGAACATCTCCGAACATCAGCTCTTTCACATCTTCCCGGAACCGGTTGGTTATTCTCAAATAACGCCCTTCAGGGGATGATTTCATAATATCAATGAAGCGCCTTAAGCGCCCTCTTCGGGTTCTCTCTCCAGCTCCCTCCGGTAAAACAGTATTGATCAATGACCCGACCACGGATCGCAATGGCCGCGGAATGTAATCCAAACTGCTGCACCAGCGAAACGCCAGATACCGTTCATAACCGGCAAATAATTCATCCGCGCCATCGCCGCTCAATGCCACGGTGACATTTTCCCGGGTAAACTGGCTCAATAAAAAAGTCGGAAGCATGGAGCTGTCCGCAAACGGCTCACCATAATGATTGATCAGATTTTTAACCACGTCAAAGTTTTCGGGTTCGACCACCTTTTCATGGTGAATAACTTTTCCCAGACCGCAGTTTTCAATATTAGCCACCGCACTTCTGGCGTATTCACGCTCATCATAAAGCGGATTTTCAAAACCGATTGAAAAAGTATTAACCGGCTGCTCGGTCAATTTCGCGGTTATCGAAGCGATAATTGTTGAATCAAGTCCCCCCGAAAGGAATGCCCCGAGCGGAACATCCGCCATCAAGCGCTTTAAGACGGCATCTTCAACCAGCTCCCGGAGCCGGACACAGGCATCAGTAAAATTCAAATCACATTTTTTCGCGTAATCCGGCTTCCAGTAGCACCGCGTCAATTGGCTGCCGGTGTCAGCGTTAACCGTTAAGATATGCCCGGGCAGCAGTTTGCGAACATCGCGGTACACCGTGCACGGACCGGGGATATACTGCAGGGACAAATAATCATGGATCGCCTGAAAATCAAGATCTCTCGGCATTGAAGGATGCTGTTTCAACCCCTGGAGTTCGCTGGCAAAAACAAAACGCTTTGCGTTGCAAAAATAAAAAACCGGCTTTTGCCCCATACGATCCCTGGCAAGAATAATTTTTCTTTTTTTCAAGTCATATATGGCCAGAGCAAACATCCCGTTCAACCGCTCAATACATTCATCACCATATTCCTCATAAAGATGAACTATTGTTTCCGTATCGCCATTTGACCTGAATTCATGTCCGCATTCAAGCATCTCTTCGCGCAGCTCATGATAATTATAGATCTCGCCGTTAAACACAATACGCACGGAACCGTCTTCATTATCCATTGGCTGACCACTGTCCGCAAGGTCAATGATGGATAACCTGCGATGTCCGATAAAAACGTTTTTTTCGTTAAAAAACCCGCTGGCGTCAGGACCGCGATGCTGAAGAGCGATAGTCATCTTCCGCACCGTTTCAGCACAGTCTATTTTAGGTTCAACAAAATTTACGATTCCGGCTATTCCACACATAGATTACTTTTTTCGGTTATTACCATTTGTTTACAGAAATATATACCTCATTGCCTGTTGTGTAAACCCGTAAATCATTCAGCAAACACTTTTTTTCGTTTTTTCCCTGAAAAAAAAACGTTTTTGTCCCCGGTGGGGGTTGCTTTTTCCGGTTCAATAATGTATAATCAATACAAACAGCTATTTATACATGTTTAAAAACAGGTTTCATAATATGATTAACGCACTCACAAGACATAAAAAAACCAAACGGGAAGCCGTTTTCGCACGCGTCACAAACGAGATCAAAACCGCGATTGAACAAGGGGTACTGGCCCCGGGAGAACCACTACCTTCCGAAAATATACTGGCAACAGAATACGGTATCAGCCGGTCGTCAGTTCGATCCGCATTAAACGAACTCGAAGCAAAAAACCTGATCTTCAAAAAGCCCGGGAAAGGAACCTTTGTCCGGGACAACTCGGAACCGGCCGCTCACGGCCGTAAAATCAAAGTCAATACAATCGGCTTTGAGGGCTGTTTATCAGGCCTAACCAGCATATATTATACTCAAATTATCTACGAAAGTATTGTCCAGGAGGCCGAAAAGCATAATATCCGGATCACGCCGGTATCCGCCAAGCAGATCCCGTTGCTCTCAGAGGGAATGGCCGACAGCCTTATAACAACAGCTGCAGTTCCGGATACGTACGACATTTATCATCATCTATATGACACCGGAGTTTATCCTCTGCTGTTTAACCGGATCGTCGATATAGAAGGCATATCCTATGTCGCTGTTGATTATACCAAAGCCTCGCAAACCGGTATGACCAGGCTGCTCGAAAAAGGGCATAAAAAAATTGGCTGGGTCGAATCATCCAGAGGGAATACTTCCTTCATGCAGCGTTATCGCGGAATGAATAACGCGGTTAACGATTGGCCTGAACAGGTCGAATTATTTGCCTGCGCAGTCAAAGAACTGCAAAGCGATGAATATTACGAAGAAGAGCTATACCGATTTCTGTATGAAAACGATGTTTCTGCTATTTATATTTTAAACGGCTGCTTCGGTGCGCCATTATTCAATGCCTGTCGCAGACTGAACATCAACATACCGAATGATCTTGAAGTTCTCTGTTTCGACCGGATTGATCAACTGCACTATTTCTATCAGGTTCCATTCATGTATATAAATATGCCGATCGAGGAAATGGCTGTTGACGCAACCAATCATCTGATTGACCGGATGGAAAACGGTAACACAGTTCCGGTCCTGAAAAAACTTTATCAAGCGGAAATAATCTCAAAAGGATACTAATGAATAAAGTTGTAACAATTGCCGGGTTATGTGTTTGTTCCAATATCATTTACGGGGCAATCAATGATAAAGCACTCGAAAATCAAATGCCCGGTAAAAGTATGGAATACCGGATGCCGAAGCGGCTTTACACCCCGGAAATGATCAACCTTATTCGTAAAGGCGGAGTTTATTATAAACTGATGTACCCGGCAAAGGTTAACCGGGCGGGAAAATGGACCTCGATCCCGCTTGACCGCTGGAAAGAACTTATTGTTGATTATGCCCCGGCGAGCCTGGAGGGAAACACTGGAAATCTGAATACCTGCGGCCTGTCTCCGTTTACCGGAAAAATCTTTCGGGCGGCCCCCATGTCGGATGAAGATTTCATCAACAATCCTTTTCAAATCAAGGAAAAAGGCACTGATTTCATAATTTATGAACGGGAAAAAGACATGCCGGCAAATTATAAATTCAAGCCGAACCATGTGGAGAAAATCCCGCATCTTGACGGCACACTGAAAGAATATAAATTCTATGTTCCCGCCAAATACCGGAATGCTGGGCCGGAATACGGTTCGGACCGGAAAAACTGGTTTTGCCCGGCCGGAATTGTCTGGGGGGCACGGCTAAAGGTAATAATGAGAGAAGTGATTCCCGACTTGACTCAGGCGGTAATCATGAATAACGATCCCAAAGCGGTAAAAAACCTGGCGGTAATTCTTGACCGTATTGCCGATATCTGCCCGGGGCTGCCGCTTTATTGCGTTGCCAAAGCACACGGTTTTGCAAGAAGCCCCGATGGGAAAAGCTACATGACGGCACAGCAATATCGATCAGTAGCGTCAAAACAACCGTTCATCAATGCCCGTGACCGCAAAGATTATCCATTCTGGTACCGGGATATTTATGATTTTTCCTACAGTAAGTTTCCAAGTGCCGGAGCCTGGACCGATGGAGCAAACAGTACTCTGGGCTGGATCGCCGGGGCTTATGATTTGATCAAGGACCGTCCTGAAACCATTGCTTACAGCAAAAAGAAATACGGGACTGCTGACGGCTGGGATAAACATTTTCAAAAGAACTGTCTCAAGGAACTTGAATATCTGGCGCTGGCCACGCCCCCGACAACCGGCAACACCTCCTATGATTACATCACCGGAGCCTTGAAGACTGGAATAGCAACTCAAAACAAGGTGTTATTCAGCAAGGCGTTGGCCGTACTTGAAATGTATATGTACAACAACTGGTTCCCGGACGGCATGGCCGGGGACGCGGCCTACAATTACGCGGGCATGACCCAGAGCGGCATTCTCGGCCTGAGCTGGCTCAACGATTATTATGGCGGCGGGAATAAACTTCAGGATATATATCCCTTGAAAAAAACGATGGATAAATTAGGTTATTCTCCGATTGGCTCATTATTGGGTATTCCAAGCAAGCATGCCGACCAGCATTCTTTCATCTTCCGGGGAGCCGGCAAGGCGCCGAAAAAAACTGCCGACCGTTACCAAGACTTTGAAAAGAGTCAAAGTCTGCCGTTCTACGGCCTGACCGCGCTGCGCGGCGGCACTCCGGGTAAGCGAATGGAACTGATAGTCTCACATCAAAATGCTTTTCAACATAGCCATTTGGACAATCTCGGTTATCAGATTTTTTATGAAGGCATCGACTGCCTGCCTGATTTCGGTTACTGCATCGGATACGTTGACCCGAAACGGAAACCGTGGTCCGAACTTAAAACGGATTATGAACTGATTGGCCTGCCGAATAAAGATACCGACCGGTGGGGGCCCTGGAAGTGGGGTTTCGCGGACCGGCCCGAAGCACACAATGTATTGATGGTCGACTACTGGCTCTACAACTCGATTCCATGTATGATAACAGCTTATGCCGGTGCGAAATCCATGCACGATCCCGGTTGGTGGGCTCAGTTTGTGGATGTCGATGCGGCGGGAATGTTCAGCCAACGGCCTAACCCTGTATCAATTTATTCACGCCAGCTGGCAATGCTGACTTTTCCTGATGGAACCCCGGTTGTCGTTGATGTGTTCAGAGTCAAGGGCGGCCTTCGTCATGACCTGTTCATGCATGTCCCGGCAGACCGCCCGGAAAATATTCCGGGTAAAGCCAAAAAACTGAAATCAAAAAATTACAGTGACTATAATCGTCTGCGTGTCAATTATGACAAACTTACCGGCAAGCTCACCCGCAACTACGGTAAAGGCGGACGGGAGATTACCGATCTGGTCCGTTACGATCTTCCGGCGGATGTCTGGCACAGCGAATGGCTGATCAAGCCGTCCCGGACTTTCCCGAAACTTGAATCAGCCAGAAAGCTCTATAACAATTGGCCTGACGTCCTGAAAGATGTCTCATTCAATGTGTGGAGCTATGCATCCGGTTCTCCAGAAGCAAGAGGCAAAATGCTGTGCGGCAGAGGCCCCTACCCCGGAGGAATAACCAGGAAACTCCCGACCGTGGGCTTGAAAGACGCCCTGGATTTCCGCATTCAGACACGTCGTGCTTATGAACCCGGTCTCGAATCCATCTTTGCATCTGTCATTGATGCCAGAACAATGAAGCAACCTCAAGTAATCGCCGACGTAAAAATAGCGTCTGAGTCAGCGTTGAAAAACGGCGGAGGGCTGGTTTGCCGTTTTAAACTGAAAGACGGCAGTACCGGAGTATACGCTTCAACCTTAGACGGGCAAAGCGTTAACAAATCAAATGTAGTGCTTAAAGGCAGAATGGGAGCCCTGTTTCCGGCTGCGTCCCGCATATCCCTGGTGGATGGAACCGAATTCAAGACTGACGGTTGGAGCGTTGAACTCGCGCCAAGCTGGAAGAACATGGAACTGACCGGCTTCAAAGGCGACTTGACCGGCGACGAAGAAAGTTCACTGCTCGTCAAATCAGCGAAGTCTTTGCCGACAAACGGCTCATTAAATGGACAATTTGTCTTTATCAGCCATAAATGCAACAAATACCTGCAATCGGTTTATACCATTTGCGGAATAACGAAAGTAGGCAAAGACCGGTGGAAAATCAGCTTGAAAGACAACCCGCCGTTTATTTTGCAAAGAGCGGCAATAATGGAAATAGACCAAAAAGATCCACGTAATATGAAACAGACTTTCCAGTTCCACCTGCTTCGCGGCGAAGACAGTGTAAAAGGACGCCGCATCCGCTTCCCGCGCAGCGGGTACGAAACAGCGATGCTTAAATGCGGTCGTTCAGACTTCTCGATCCAGAGTCCCCCTCCTGAAGGAAAGATAAAAAAGGGTGATGCATTCGTAGTTTTCAATATTCAAAAGGGCGACCGGGTTGCAATTTTGAACCGTTTTGCCTGTACAAACGCCGGAAAAGATAAGCTGGCAATTCAAACCACTGGAGATGCGAAATTATCGTTACCCGGGAAATTCTCCAAAGCTGTCGCCGGGTCAAAAAATCTTGAAATCATGAATAAAAACAATCATACAACGGTATGTATCCCTGTCGATATATTGGATAACGGAAAAGGATTAATTTCACTGTTTAAATAAGCAGAAGGAGAATGGAAAATGAAAAAGCATTTCACACTTATTGAACTCCTGGTGGTGATCGCGATCATCGCTATTCTTGCATCCATGCTGCTGCCCGCCCTCAACAAGGCACGAGATAAGGCAAAACAAATTTCCTGCGCGAACAACATGAAACAATTCGGAGTAGCACACAATTTGTATTCAGACAATTATGATGCCTGGATTCCGTGCGGATACAATCCTGGCGCGATAAGATGGTTTGAGGTATATAACCAACTATTGACCGGCTGCACTCTTTCTCTGTGGAATTACTCAAACGCGCCAAAGTTTAAACTGTTTGCCTGTCCCGGCGAACCGAAAGGATTCGGATCATACGGTGATGACCTCTATTCTTATTCCCACTACGGGATCAATACCAATCTAACCGGTACAACTGTTCCGCTCCGCAAGCGTACCTATGTATTAAAACCAACAATCACCATAATGCATAACGACAGCAATGTTGAAAGCCAATACCGCGGAATATACGTCGACTGGGTCGGATTCAGACACGGCAGCCCGGACCCGACCGGATACGCCAATATTGCCTATCATGACGGACACGTGGCAAAACTGCAGCGTCATCATTTAACCAATAATGACTTTAAACTGGGATATAAATAAATTATTCATGGTCATAAAAATAACAAAAGAGGAAGTTTAAAAATGAAAAGAAAATTCACCCTGATCGAACTCCTGGTCGTAATCGCGATCATCGCAATTCTTGCGTCAATGCTGCTGCCCGCACTCAACAAGGCGCGGGAAAAAGCCAAGATCATAAAATGTGCAAGCAACATGAAAAATTTAGGCACCATGTGGTTGATGTATACGGGAAATAACAATGACGACCTGTTGAGTTATGATTGCGATTCAATCAGAAATCCGAATGCCGCCAGCGTTACCAGCAATGACTGCTGGGCATATCAAATGAGGGATGAACTCAACATGCCGGATCTTCCGACCGGATACTGGGGGACATTTCCAACTCAATACCAGAAAAACAGCATACTGCGATGTCCCTCAAATACACAGAAAAACGGTCGCCTGCTCTACCAGTTGGAGCCCCACTACGCCATGCCGCGGTATTTTATCGGCGGCGACAATTACAGTGCCAGCACCGCTATTTTCGATAAAGTCGTCAAAATTAAGAATCCGTCGCAAAAATGCGCGTTCGGTGACGTTGAAGGTTTAAATTCAAGTTACGCAGGCTCTCTGTTCATCACCAATAATCAAATCGACGGAGCGAGAGGATTTGCGACAATCCGGCATGGCGGGGTCGGCAATATGATTTTCTGTGACGGCCATGTCGCTAAAATGACCGCACCCGAGGCGAAAAAACCATATCCTGATTACCTGAAAGTTAATTCTCCACTTTGGGGTGGATCGAAATAAGTTTATTGAGGAGGCGCAGTTATGAAAAGAATATTTACACTTATTGAACTCCTGGTGGTGATCGCGATCATCGCTATTCTTGCATCCATGCTGCTGCCGGCACTCAATAAAGCCCGCGACAGGGCAAAATCCATCTCATGCGTCAGCAATTTGAAAACATTGAGCAGCTACTGGTCCATGTACTGCATGGACCACGATGGACACCTTCTCAGTTACGCTGGTAACGCACAGCGCTGGATTGCCAATGGCGCTGACGCAAATCAGCACATTACCTGGGCGCATATGATGAGAGATTACCTGAATATCAGCTCCTATGTCACAGAACCATACAGTAAATTCCAACTCTGGCCGACGAATTACCGCAACAAGGCAAGTATAATATTATGTCCGGCATATTCAGACGGGGCTCTCAAAGGCAGAGTCAAATATCTGATGGAAGCCCATTACGGAATGCCGCGTTATAACATCGGCGGCGACAATTACGGCAGTCGTACCGCATTTGGAAAAGTTCATGACATGAAACTGCCGACTAAACAAATCTGCTGGACTGATATTGCAACCAGCATCTCAGACACTGGTTACGGCGGCTGGAGCCGGGCGGACAATTATGATGGTGGTGACGGGACCCGCAAGTTTACTGAAACTGTTGCCGGAAGAGTCGATCCGCGCCACAGTGAGCGCTACAACAATATTTTTGGAGATGGTCATGTCGAAGCTATGTCCATTCCAGAAGGAACAATTCCTTATCCGCTTTGGCTTAAAGTTATGCCCTGGGGGTGGAATAAGTGATTTTTATATAGTTTTCATCTGCTGGAGGAAACACAAAATCAATTACAATTATAATTATCAAGCAGTAATTTAAAACAATAAGAAACAATAAAACTACAGAAGGGAAAGAAAAATGAAACAAAAATTCACACTAATTGAGCTGCTTGTGGTAATAGCGATTATAGCAATCCTTGCCAGCATGTTATTACCTGCGCTACAGCAGGCTCGAGACAAAGCCAAGGCCATTAAATGCGCGGGAAATATGAAATCACTCGCAACGTACTGGATGATGTACATGAATGATTCGAAAGACGACATGCTCAGTTACGATAATGGCACTAATCAGGACCGCTCGCCCGGCGTCAGCACTGGTGATGCAAACTACCAGCTGTGGCCGTACATGATGCGCGACTACCTTGGCATGCCGGATTTGCAACTGGGCTACTGGTCAACTTTTCCCGCCCAATATAATAAGACAAAACTAATCCTGCAATGCCCGTCAAACACTCAGAAAACCGCCCTTTCAAGCGCCCGTCTCAGCTATTTAATGGAAGCTAATTACGCTATGCAAGATTATTTTATCGGGGGCCAGGCCTGGGGCAATGTCGACCACTATCTTTATTACAAAATAACCAAGGTTAAATATCCCAGCGCAAAACTTGCCTGGGGTGACGTCACCGGGATCTCCAGCGGCTACGGCGGCTCCCAGTTCATGTATCAGGCAACATTTGCCAGCGATGGAAAAATTAGAGCTCTTGACGACGTCAGGCACGGCGGTTATGCAAATATTATTTACTGCGATGGTCATGTTGGCAAAGTCAATAAAACCGAAGCCGCGGCAGTGCCTTATTCTCAGTACCTGTTTACAAAATACTCCAAGCTTTGGGGCGGTATTAATTAATCACCTGAAATATAAAGGAAGTCCGATATGAAAAACAAATTCACACTCATTGAATTGCTGGTCGTGATCGCGATCATCGCCATCCTGGCCAGCATGCTGCTGCCTGCCCTGCAGCAGGCCCGGGAAAAGGCAAAAATGATTAAGTGCGCCGGCAACGAAAAAACCGTGGCCACCTGCTGGCTGATGTATTCAAACGACTTTGATGATCACCTGATCACTTATGATAATGCAGCAAATCAAGACCGCATCAGACCCAGCCATACCACTGACGATACATGGGAATGCTGGGTTTATATGATGAGAGATCAGCTCGGAATGCCGGATTTACCAAGGGGATACTGGGCCGGAACTTTTCCGTCCCAATACAGCAAAACCAAACTTATTTTGCAATGCCCCTCAAACGCGAAAAAAACCGCTCTTGCGGCCGGGCGTTTAACTTACCAATGGGAACCTCATTATGGCTTGGTAGATACATTTATCGGCGGTAATTACTGGGGAAATAGCAACCACTACGGCAAAATTACTCAAGTTAAAAATCCAAGCGGGAAACTTGCTTTTGCAGATGTAACCGGATTGAATTCCGGTTATGGCGGTTCACATTTTATGTACCAGGCAAAATTTGCCAGCGAGTCAGGAGCAGCAAGAGCGTTTGATGATATAAGGCATGGGGGAGCCGCAAATGTAATATTTTGCGACGGACATGTTGCAAAAGTAAGCGGCCTGGAAGCAAAACAAGTTCCTTATCCAACTTACTTATACGCGAAATACAGTAAGTTGTGGGGCGGTTTGTGATACCAGTGTTGACTTCCTGTATTGGCTCAATAAAAAATAGTCAGTAATATTCCATCGGAATTACCGATGGAATAATTTTTTTAACAAAACAAAATGGAGTATGTGAATGTTAAAACAAGTTGTACTGCTGGTCGCAGTGTTCGGTTTGCTGCAATCGGCAGCGGCAAAAAATCTGCCCGGAGCATTTGAGGCTCCAGCCCTGGCATTTTATTTTGTTCATAAAGGAGGTCCGTTGAAGCTGGACTTTTCAGCCCGGGTTTCTCAGAAACAGAATGCGGGACAGGTGCTCTGCCGCTTTTTCGACGCTGATGAAAAGCTGGTAAAATGGCAATACACAAAAATATCCAAAGACTCGACCTGGAAACAGTCTTATAATTACGGCAAAAATGCACCGAAAGGGGTATATCAGATTCGCTGTTCCAGCAAAAATGCCATGATTTCGGTCAAATCCACACCTGAAGAAGGCTTTGGAGTAATGGCGGCACGCTGCATGTTCCATTCCGGCATCAAAGGACAGTTCGATAATGCTTATTTTTATGTGCTTCCCGGAACAAAGAAAATTATACTTCAAGGTTTCGGTATTTCCGGAACAGTCTTCGACTCAACCGGAAAAGCCATCAAAAAACTGGTCACCCATAAACGTAATGAAATCAATCTGACCGGTCAGAGCGGGAAGGTTTGCAGTCTCAAACTGAACATGCCTGTCGGCTCATACTACCGTACTCAGATTTCCGGCATGCCGACAATCCTCTGCGGCGATAAAGCAACCGCGGCCGCAATTGCCGGTAGCGTCAATAAGGCTCCGGACGGAAAATATTATCCGCATAAATTTCAGGTTGAAATGGTAAAATATCTGCAATCATTGAAAAAATCCGATCTGGAACTGGCCCCCATCGACCTGACCACCCGGGAGAAGGAATGGCTGGCAGATCCAAACGCCGCCGCCCTGCTCGATGGTCACGGCGCTATGAAACATTTTCCGCACATTATGTCTATTCAACAGACAAACCCGAAAGCCAAAGATTTCGGTGCCTGCAAAAGCCGTTATGTCATGGCATTCGTCCTCGGCCTGAATCGACCGTTTAATCCGTACTACAAAAATAAAACCCTCCAGAAAAAAGTTCTGGCCTCAGCGTTCCGTTACCTTCTGGGCATGACCGAATATGAAACATTCCAAAGTGCTGGAAACAATTATTGCGGCGGCGACGCCCTGCTAGGAGTCGAGGACGTCACCGGGTTCGGCGCCGGGGTCAACGCGATCGAAGACAAAAAGTTACGTGATTTGTGGATCGACGGAATGCGCAGACTGCCTGACCGTTTTCCCTTTTTCCGGGTCTCCTGCGAGAATCAATCGTCACACTGGCCTTATATGTATTACTGGACCTGTAAGGGAACCGGAGAAAAAGGTTATCTTAACCTGGCTCAAGACTATATAAAAAGTATGTCCCTGCCGGAAAACAATCCTTTTATGAAAACCGGATATCAGCAGGAAGCGTACGGCCCGGATGCCACCTATCAGGGATTGGGAGCCTGTTATCAAGCCGCATATTACCGGATGAGCGGCGACGAAAACGCCAAGGCGGGGCTGAAACGAATCTATAATCTGTTCAACCACACCACCGCGCCGGAACCCGACGGCAAGAAGAAATATGGAGCCAGTATGTTCTCTCACCGCACTGCCGGTTCCTGGACTACGCCGCAGTATGGCGCCGGACGACCTTTAATGCGGGGGGAACTCGAAGAAGCCGCAATCTGGAATCGTCAGGCAACAACTTATTCGCCTGAAGAAATCAAAAAACTGATTCGCCAGAAAGTTCCGGAATATGTCTATAAAAACTCTCCGCAGGTAATGAAGTACGCCGCCGGAGTCTGGAACTCTATGTTCAGTGATTACTTCTACCGTTCGGAAAATCTAAAAAACTCGGTCCATCCGGTTTTGAAATCGGATAATTTCCTGAAGAATTTCAATAACGAGTTTATCTGTGTGCGACGGCCGTCATATTATGCCTTTGCATACATCGGAAAAACCGCTTCGGAATGGACAAAACGTCAGGTTAACTTCAAACCTTACAATAAAAAACCCGTTTACAAGTGGAATCAGACCCAGGGCCTTGGTATGTTCTGGACCCCGGATTTCGGCAGCAATCTGCTGGCAATGAACTGGACCGCCGACACCGCCAATATCATCCGGGCGGACATCAGCGACGACAAATGCGATCTGCCGAGTTACTGGAGCCTCTCGAGTAATTTTGATCCTGATACAATGACACTGATGATGAACTGGAAGATGTTAAAAACCCCGGTTGATATTCAACGCAAAATCACCTTTGGGGAAACATCAATCAAGGTCAAAGTCCGGCTCCGGTTCACCGGTGACGTTAAAATACGTGATATGTTCGAACAGTTGCCCTTTGTAAAAAAATCCGGCGTCACTATCGAGTTTGACAATGCCGGAAAATGGCAGGATAAGCCGTGCAAAACCTCGGCTGTAAGATTTCGTAACGCCGCCGGAGCCGGCGTGTTGTATAAGCTCAATAAACCGCATGACATGAGTTTCGGTCCTGACAGTAAAGCAACCTGGGATAAATCACAGGTCAACGGCGTCATCCGCATCCACCTTGGCGGGGTATTCAAGAAAAACAAACTCGCCCGGATTCAATATGAAATAATTCCAATTAAAATGGAAAAATAACGAGTCAGACAATATGTTATATTTAACCACTAGCAATGAAATGAGCGCTGGCATTGCGCAGGGCAAAACACGAAATGGCAAGAAATAAGTTTTTTATTTTCAGTTTTAGCTGGAACTTAAAGACTTCTTCATGCTCTTCATGCGCTGCCTTCGCGAGCTCAGGCTCAGACTGCGCTAGTCATGGTGCAACTTATCGTTTCGCTTGAGTTAAAAACGAAAAAATAATTAAGGAGAAATCAAAATGAACAAACTGCTGATAACCGTTTCAGCCGCAATCGCCGGATTAAGTCTATCCGCAGCCGACGCCCCCAAAAAAGCCGACAGCAATGTCCTGTGGGAAGTAACCGGGGAAAACATCAAAGTCAGCCCGACCAACCAGGGCAATGCCTGGCGGACCTCTGCCTTTACGATCGAACCGACCAAAGACAAGAAAGGTTTTATTTTTAAATCAAACCCGGCAAAAAAACACTATTCAACCGGTAAATACATGAAAGTCTCGCCGGAATACCCCTGGTTCTGCTGGAGAATTATCAGTGCCAAACCCATACCGAAAACCTATCTAGGGCTGACAATGGGAGCTTTTTCAGGGTTAGACTGCAACCAGGTCGGGATGGTTTCCAGGGTACTCCCGGGTTATTACGCCGTCAACATTGCCCAGGACTCCAAACTGACTAAACCGCGTGACGCATTTCTGCGCATTGACCAGCACGGTTTTACCACGACCTTTGGATACATGAAGATGGTTAAAAAGCCGGATTATTATATCGAGATTACCTCTGAATCCATCAAAGCCGGAAAACCGGTCAAACCGGGAGAAGAAGTTACTTTCACCTTGCATTTAAAAAATTCCGCCGAAGAAGCCTCTCTCTCATTCTATAAAGCCTATACTATGCCCAAAATGAAGATCAACGGCGTCAGCATGTTGATGATGAAGCCGGCCGGCAAAGAAAACAAAGTTTGGGTTGCCAAGGTAAAAATCAACTCCCTGTCTCCTGAATATAAAAAAGGCAAGCCATATCCGCGCAATGCGATCATTGTCAAAGCGGATGTTGAACTGGAAGAGGAAATGATCTCGGTTCTGACCTCAATGCCCGCTGCGGTCGACGTCAAATAACCGGGACAAGAAGATGCCGTCAATTGAATGGATGAAAAAAGGCCCTTTCGGGGTCATGGTGCATTGGACCGTCAGGACCATGCCGGAAACAGGTTCGCCTGAACCGGACTGGAACAAAAGAGTCGACTCCTTTCCGGTGGAATCTTTTGTCGACACCCTGGTCGACCTCGGCGCAAAATGGCTGATTTTCACCTGCGGTCATTGCGGAGACGCATTCTGTGCCCCCAACCCGGTAATCGAACGCTATTTTCCCGGACACTGCTCGGACCGGGATCTGATCGCCGCGCTCGGAAAGGCGCTGCACGCCAAAGGCCTGCGGCTGATCGTCTATTTTCAAACTGAAATAGATCATGAATCGGAAGCGATGCGTGAGGCTTTCGGCTGGGACCTCGATCCGGCTGACAAAAGCATCTTTCAACAGCGCTGGACCGGGGTAATGCGGACTTATGCCGAACAATGGGGTACGCTTATCGACGGCTGGTGGTTCGACAGTTGTTACGACTCCTCCGCCAAAACATTTTTACGTACCTGTAACTCAGGTTGGAACAACCAGCGGTTTACCGGGACCAAATGGTTCGAAGCCGCCCGCGCGGGAAATCCCGACGCGATTGTCGCAATGAATACCGGTGTGTCCAAAGATCGGCATACCTCATCATTTGCCGGGGATGATTATCTGGCCGGGGAATCAAATGACATGGCGATACGTCCACCTGAAATAATCTCTGACGATCAGCCGCAGTGGCACGCCCTGCTCTGGCTCGACTGCTTCTGGCTGCATGCGGAAGCTCCCGGAGAAATTGATCCTCCACGATTTAGCGATGATCAGTTGTCAGATTATCTCAGTGAATGTCGTAAGGGAGGCGGGGGCGTAACTTTCAATATCGGTATCTATGAAGACGGAAGCCTGGCGGCAGCCACCGTAAAACAAATTAAGCGCGTTTTGCAAAGTTAAATAAATAATTTCAACCATCCAGGAAACTATTATGCACAGGGCAAACTGGTTAAAGCAAGCACCATTCGGCGTCATGGTCCACTATATCCCGGCAATCGCCAACCGCGACGGCAAACTTGAACCGTCATGGAACGAGTGCGTATCAAATTTTGATATTCAGGCATTCTGCGACAATCTGGAAAAGGCCGGGGCAAAATGGCTGATTATGCCGTTCGGACAGAACCTCGGCGGCTACATTTCGCCCAATCCGGAACTCGAAAAATATCTCGGAACGGAATTCTTCACCCCGCGCGACCTGATGATGGAATTGGCGCTGGAACTTAAAAAACGCAGCATCACGCTTGTCGCCTACCTCCCAACCGAGGTCTGGTGCCATGAGGAGAGAGTCCGTGAGGCCCTTGACTGGAATCTCGATCCGGTCGACAAATCGGTATTCATGGAGCACTGGTACAAAGTAGTCGAATACTGGGGTGGAAAATTCGGCAACCTGCTCTCCGGATGGTGGTTCGACGGCTGCTACACCGCCGCCGACAAATCATTTATCCCGGAAGGGCGCAATGGCTGGACCAATGCCCGTTTCGATAAAGATAAATGGTTCGCGGTATCGCGGGCCGGCAATCCAGACAGGGCGGTATGCCTGTGTCCCGGCGCCAATTTGATGAAATACGTATGGCCCGAAGAGGACTATCTCTGCGGCGAGGCGAACACCATGCTCGACCCGCCGGACAACCTGCCGAATAATATGCTGCCGCACGCCCTGATCTGGCTGGAATGTTTCTGGGGACACTGTCCCTCCAAAGATGAACCGTTCGATCCGGAAATTCCCAAACCCCGGTTTACCGTGGATGAAATGGCGCCGTGGATTGAAAAATTCCGGACATGCGGCGGCGGCGTCACGATCAACATCGGAATTTACCGGGACGGCTCACTGCCTGCTCCTTCAATTGAATTTTTAGCTAATCTTAAACAAAAAATAAGTGGGGAACAATGAAAACAACAACTCTTTGCGCAATCACAGCCGGACTTATCACCTTCGGCCTTGCATCCTGTCAGTCTACAACTGAAAACGTCAAAACCGCCGATAACTTTACCGGTCCCGATGCGCTGTGGCGACCGCGACAACAAATGATCTTCTATCTGGACAACTCTGAAGGCGGCGCGTTCGATCTCAATTTTTCGATCCGCGACATGAATACGTACCAGCAGGGTCCGCGCCCGGCCTACGTCTTTGTCATCGGCCCCGAAAGCAAAGTGCTGACAGGTAAATTTATCGAAGACGACGGCATTGTCAAAGGCAATCCGGAATACCATGACGGGTTTTATGATATCGGCGTTGATATGCGCTATCGCAGCTGGCATCGGACCCACTCCCCGGGCGGCATGCCCCCCGGTAGAAAACGTTCACCTTTCCTGGCCAATCCGGAAAAACTTCCAGCCAGGAATTTCAAAATAAAAGTAGCCGATGCCGGCAAAGGCATCTATCGCGTTTACGTCGGCTCCTGCTGGGATCATTGGATATCGATCACCCCGAGCCGGCCGATGGCATGCGGAGTCTTTCCCGGTCTCGGTTCGATGTACGTTCCGAAAGGCCGTTTGGCAAAAGCTTTCCTGTATGTACCGAAAAATACCAAAGACATCAGTTTTGCCACCACCGAAGAAATCAAACCGTTCAACTGGCAAATTAAAGTCACCGATATGCAAGGCAAAACCGTGTCCCAAACCACCCCGCGCGAATATATCAACTTCGCGATCGCAAAAAATGTCAAGGGTGATTCGGTCCTGCAGTTGAGCGTCGACGGCAGGACCACCGGCGCTTGCCTCCATATCCAGGGAGTGCCTCCAATCATCTGCGCCAGCGCCGCCGCCGCGAAAAAGATCGCGGCAGGAGCCATTACCAACGGTAAAAACCTCTATTATGATCCGGATCAGAAAATCATTATGGACTGGGCCGACAGCCTGAAACCTTCCGATCTGAAAGTGGACGTGCTGCCGGTATCGAAAAAGCTCGGTAATCTCTCCCCTAAAGACCTGGTCAAGGAGATCAAACAGTATCAAACCAAACACGGTCTGCCTAAATACGGAATGATCACTCTGGGTTGGCGCGCCCCCTGGCTGCTGCCGTACATCACCGCCCCTGAATCGCCGTACTATAACAACGCCGCGCTGGTCAAACGCGTCTGGCTCCATACCGTTCTCAGCAAAGTTAAAAAATTCGACCCGACCTTATCATTTGCCGGCCGCGATTATCCGCGGAGCCTCAAATACACCAGTGCGTTCCAACCAATTCGCTCCTCGTGGTGGCCGTTGAATGACTTAAGCCTCGCTAAATATCTTGAACCGCTGAAAGAAGTCTCGCCCAATCATATTCCGGCAAAAGTCAGAAAAGCGATGAACAACCTGTTTTTGAAATGGGCTTTGTCACGCGTCACCATGGAACAGGGACTTTGCTCAAATCAATGGACCTATGAGATCGCCGATTTGGCCCACGCCGCCAAACTGACGGATGATCCGAAAATAAAAAGTTCGCTCGACTTCAACGTCAAACGCTTCTGCATGCCAAACAATCTGGGACGGGCCAATCCCGACCTGACCCCGTTTTCGGAAAAAAGCAAAATCCGCTATAACTACAGTTCTGATACCGGCCGTATCGGCGGCGCGGCCCCGGCTGAATGCCTGGGACACGACAATGAATATTGTCTGGAATCCAATGCCAATATGGCAAAGGTCTGGGGCATGTACAAATATCCGGAAATCGTCAAATGGCTTGATGAATATTATGTTTTGAAATCATATCTCACCCTGCCGCGAACGTCGAAAGTTCCCCGAAACACATTTTCCGATACATGCAGTCCCAGTGACATCAACACCCGGACCCGCTATTACACCCACAAAAGCGGAATTGGTAAAATTCACGACCTGATTGCCTACGGTCCGATCTGGGATGGGAAAAAAGGCCAAAAAACCTGGCCTTGCCTGCGACCGGGGACCTTTTTCAAAAATATCGACAACCGCTGGTTCTTTGTCAAGACTCCGGCTTATTACGCGATCATATTCGGCGGAGCCGGGGAGCCGCCAACCTTGAGCTGGACCCAATCGGAAGTTAAGGACGGTTCAGGCAAACTGGTCGGTTACAGCGGCATGGGCTACGGCGGTTATCAGCGGGCCAAGAAACCTGGCGGTTTTTCCGCTATCTGGCTGCCGGAAAGCGGTCCGGTATCAGTCGGTTCCAATCATAATGTGATGTATACCAACACGGTTTGGGGCCGGGTTGCAGAACCGTTGTGCAAAAAATGGGCTGATAACGTCGATCCGCGCATAGTAGCCGAGTGTTTCAGTAGTCCGACTGTCACAGTCAACGATAGTGGCCGGGAATACCAGAAATCCGGAACCATTCCCAATACTCCGTTGGCCTACCGTAGAGTAGTCAAATTGAATGATAAATCAATCGATGTCAAGATGATGATTACCGCGCGCAAAGCAGTTAAGCTGAAAGATCTCTATGAATCAATCCCGCTTGCGTTGGACAATCGGGTCCTGGAATACGGCAGCAAAGGCCAATTCACCAAATACGCATTGCCGAAATCATTGGTAACTCCAACTCACAAATCGCTGCCCGGCGTTTACTGCGGCGAAAACCCTGCCCTTAAACCTTTCCAGGCTTCAGAGATCAGGCTAACCGCTCCAAACTGCAGCGGCATGCTGGTCGAACTGCCCAAAGAATATACGGTCAAGGTCGCTACGCCGCTCCGTTACCGGAGAGAGGCCGCCAGTATGAGCGGCTTGAGCATTGCCCTGCCCCGCGACTGGAAAGCCGGACAAACCAGAATTCTTGACTACAAAATCAAAATTCTTCCGGTTAAATAAGTAACAGGCAATAATAAAAAGGAAATAATAATGCGTGCTGAACTTTCCTGTTTGCTATTAGCCGCCGGAGTCACCGCGTTGCCGGCGCAAGACGCCTGGAACGCTCCTGACCGAGGCGAAAAAGTCGCAAAACTTATCCCGGGGCGAAATCTGCCGAACTTGACCAGAAAGACTCTTTTCGCAGACTGGACGAAACAGCAAGTCGAAAACTGGAAAAAGCAACATCCGTCCAAGCTGTCGGACGATGAGCTTTACAAGCAATATGCAGCGGCCAAACCGACCGACGCCGAACTGCTCAAGGACTTTCCGCGTCATATCGCACCGCTGGCCCGGGTTCGTTCAGGCAAGCCACAGGATAAAAACGCCGCAGGGGAGGCTTTTTATAAATACTGCCCGATATGCCAGTCAAAATCATTTTCACTGCGCTATGATCCCAAAAACAAATATCACGCGACCACCGTCTGCTGTAAGACCGAACTCTACGGCAAACCGGAGGATTTTCCTCCCGATTACAAACTGAAACCGACAGAACAAGCAGGATTCAAACATCTTGACGGTAAGGTGGTCAAGGTTCCATGCACATTATTCACCGACAAAGACGGGGTTGTGTGGGAACTCTATATAAAAACCATCTTTGATCAAAAACGCTGGCTCGATGTCGGGGGAACCGCGATCATTCGTTTTATGAATGAGTTTAAGAAAACCGGCAACCCCGTCTACGCTCACAAAATAGCGGTTCTGCTCAATGCCGTCGCCGACACCTACTACGGTCTGCCTCTGTGCTTCAAAAATGAACTGGCAAAAGGTAAAGACGGCAAACCGCTGACTCGTGAACAATGGGAAAATTCCGCCAGTAGAAGCGCGTTTAAAGTGGGGCCGCTCGGTCCCTGGAACCGCCGGACACCGAATTTCAATCGCGGCTGGATCAATATGTCAAAGGAACACATTTGGGCGGAACCGTATGCCTTGACCCGAAATCATCCGGCCTTTAAACTGGTCTCGGAAAAACAGCTCGGAAATCCCGACGCCCTCGACCGCAAAGTCCGTGACAAGATCATGCGGGAACTCTGTTTCATGTTCAAAAGCGTATTTTCACAAAAACTTCTGACCAACTATCAGGACGCGAACTATATGAATATGATCCTGCTCGGAATTCTGGCCGAAGACAAGACCATATCCGACTTCGCCATTCCAGGGCATGAAGTTACCTTCTACAACCACACCTATCACGACGGGTTGAACGGCGAAGGCGCGCCAAATTATATGGCCATGCCATGCGGGTATTTTCTGCCCTATCTGGCCAAACCCGACGGCTGGCTCCGTTTCCAGCCGAATTTCGTTGAAGATAATCCGTTCTACAATACAGCGGTCAAACAACTAAACCGGCTCCAAACCGTCAGAGGACTTCATGTCGAGTTCGGCGACCAGCATATTCAGGCGTACCATCCATACATGAGAAAAGGCACCATGCACGGCCGGGACAAGAAGCTCAACGAACAAAACCCCAGCATGAACTGGGCGTCATTCGGGGTCGGAATACTTCGCGTCGGCAAGCCGGACCACCGGATGGAACTGGGAATGGACTACACCCGGGCAACGCTCCACAACAGTCAGGATGCGTTAAGCATGGAGTGCTGGGTTGATGGCGTTCCGGTAATGCGCCGGGGCGGCTATTCCCCCTGGTGGATCAACGTCCCCATTCAATGGGAGCGTCCTGAGTTCAAGGCTCTCGCTACGATGGATTATCCTCACAAAATTTTTAAATGTTCGAAAAACGGGTTTAAAAGCTGGTCATGGGCCTATGCCCACAGTCCGCTCTGCCAAAACACCGTCATGGTCGACGGGATTGGAACCGGGCCCGGCTGGAGTAATAACCGCGGTTACGGCGAAGTCATCACCTTTAAAGGCGGAGAAGCGCCTGGCACACCCGGATCAGACTTTCAGGTCCTCGATGTACTTGATCACTACTCCTGGCAGCAAGTCAAACAGAAGGTACCGGAATTCCGCCGGACCATTATCGCCCTGGAAACCGCTGACGGTCGCCCTTATGCTCTGGATATCCTGAAATTACGCGGCGGCGAAGATCATACCCTGTTCAACAGCGCCTGGGCGGAACGCGTTTCCAGCAAGCTGCCGGATACGGCTTCAACCGCGGAGAACCTGGGCAAAGTTATCTCGCGCGGCGACAAGCATGAATACTACAAATATATCCGCAATGCAAAAAAACTGAAACCGGGTAACTCTCCGTGGGAAGTCACTTGGAAAACCGATTTTGCAGCTTACGCGCCAAGACCGGTTGACGGCAAGCCGTTTGTCCGTCCGCTGCCGGGAAATGAGGGTAAAGTGAGATTGAGAATCTTTGGTTTTGACCAGGGATCAGCCCCCTTGCAACTGGTCAGCGTTCAAGGCCCCTGGCTCGCGCACATAAGACAAAGATTGCCGGGCGGCATCTCAACCAACGGAGTTGTCGGTTTTGAAGACGCCCGTGATTTCGTGATAGAACGCCGTCAGGGCAAGTCATTGGATAGTTTGTTTATTCACTTAATCGAAGGCTTTCTTGAGGGAGAATCTTCTGTCATCAAGTCGGCAGAACAACTCAAGACCGAAAACCTGAAAGGCGGCAGGCGTGATATAGCGGCAATTCAGTTGAAACTGACAGACGGCAATACCGATACGGTCATATACCAGTCCGAACCGGGAACTATCAGGCTGCCGGACGGACTGGAAACCGATGCGCGCTACGCTCTGATCCGGACCGGTCAATCCGGCAAAGTCGTCAAAATCGAATCCTGTCGCGGCACCTTCGTCAAGGGCAAGGGACTGAATCAGCAATTCCCCGGCGACTACACCGGTGAAATCGTCGATATCATCGGCGATCTGACCGGGAACCGGCGGGAGAGCGCATTGATAATTAAAACCGACAAGTCCTGGCCGACGGGAACGGCACTCAAAGGCAGCCAGTTACTGGTGAAATTTGCCAGCAGCCTGAGAAAGCCATGTAACGAGGGGTACAGGATCGACAAAGTAACCACGCTATCCGATGGCAAAGTCAGAGTGGATCTGCTTGACCACCCGCCGTTTATCACCAGTTGGCATGATGTCCACGATCTACCGGCTCCGGGTAAGGTCCGGACCATCCGCCCCATGGTAAGTCATGGCAATTCGCCGTGGTTCTTCGGCATGAACCTGTGGTTCCCTGAAAAAAATCTGCACTACACCATCGCCAAAACAGCCACAGTCGGCGGCGGGGTCGGCGGAGAAACAGCGGAACTTGTCGGCAAACCGGATCTTCAAAAGGCCGGAATCAAACCGGGCGACTGGTTTGTCATATACGGCATTCGTCCCGGTCTGAAAGTCAATGTTGCCGGCGTCGGGCAATATCCTGTGAAAAAATAATCAATTATTTTTCGCATAATTCACAATCCGTGCTAATGTTATGGAAACTTTAGCACGGACTTTTTTATGAGCAAAAAACTTTACAATATTCTTAAACAGTATCAGCGGGTCGCCATTGCCTTTTCAGGCGGAACCGACAGTACTTTGCTGGCATCGGCCGCACTGAAAACCTTAGGCCGGGACAATGTCCTGCTACTCTTTGCCGATTCAGCGTTCACGCCCGGGGCTGAACGTGCTTTCGCCCTGAAATGGGCGCGTGAACACGATTTTCAGCTTATCGTAATCGAGTTCGCACCGCTTGAACTGGAAGCGGTCGCGGTTAATGACCATGAACGTTGCTATTATTGCAAAAAAGCCATCTTTTCAGAGGCCATGAAAATAGCCGGGCAACAGGGATTCTCCATTTTATGTGACGGCACCAATACCGACGACTACGGCGACTACCGTCCCGGCTTGAAAGCCTGCAACGAACTTGGTGTAAAACATCCTCTGGCCGATGCCGGAATGAATAAGCAGGCGGTTCGGGAACTTTCTAAAGAACTCGGCAACGCCAACTGGGCCCGGCCAGCGTCGGCCTGCCTCGCCTCACGAGTTCCCTGCGGACGCCGCCTGGAAGCTGGTTTATTAAAAAAAGTCGATGCGGTTGAAGATATTTTAAGGGAACACGGCTTTACCGGCGGTCGTGCCAGAGCTGCCGGCAACGGGATCAGAATCGAACTTCCGTCAAATCAAATCGTCCGGGCGGCGGAACTTCACAGTGAATTGTCCCAAGCAGTCATCGCGATCGGCTTTGACTCGGTCAGCCTTGACCTTCAGGGTTACCGCCGCGGCTCCGCCAATACTCCGGATCACCAATAATCTATAACTATCTTAACCAACTTTCAAACAATTTTTATTTTATATAATAATCAGACGGTTTGATTGTAATTAATACACAAGATGCTTATTACAAAATATATAAACAACACCCAAAACGGATCATTTCATCTGATACGCCATTAAGTATTCTGGTTCGCCGGTATTTTCATCTGTCTGTTTTCTTATAATATCAAAACCACAGCTTTTATAGAAATTAATACTTTTTGTATTTTTACTGTATACAGTAAGATTTAAAGATGAACGCAACTCTTTTGCTTTAGCAATAAGTTTTTTCCCGATTCCGCGTCCCTGACTTGCAGAAGCAACAAATATCGCGGCAAGAGTTTCATCCACTAATGAAAAAAAGCCTTTTATTTCGCCATTTTCAACGTATACATAAGTTTCAGATGCAGGGAGGTAGAGGTTTCTCATGTCTTCCAGCTTGGATTCCCAGAACTCGCGTTTTATAAAATTATGGGATTTTATGGAAGTCTCCAACCATATTTCTAAAACCTGATCCATATCAGTTTCTTTTAATTTACTGATCATATAAATTTTTGGGGTTATCCTGCAGGTTTAGCAACACTTTGAGGATAAATGAATATTCCTCGCTTCGAGCGTATTGTCACAACTTAGCATAAGTTCATGTAATCCGACCATACTTTATTACAATACTATCATCAATAAACTTTTCAATTCTGTCTTGCAATACAGAGTTAGCAAAATGGTTTTGATATTATTTTATAGATAAAAATTTTATCGCTGCTCAGTTAGAAAAAAGTATAGGGAGTCACGTCCATGACACCCTATATCCGATATTTTTTTGTTGAATAATTGAATTCTTTAATTAAAGTGGTAAGGTTTAATAACAGGGAGTTGCTTTTGGATTTCTTTCTAACACAACTCTCAAAAATATTCAAATCGAAAAGGAGAAATCATCATGGCCAGTGTCAAACTGTATAACAAAACCGGAGACAAAAAAGCTCAGGAAGTCCAAGCCGGAATCGAAAAAAAATTCGGTAAAATCCCGAACGTATTTCAGGCTATGGGACGCAACGGGGAATTTCTGGAGACTTTGATGAAGCTAGCCGAGGTTTCAGGCAAGGGACTTGATCCCAAGACCAAGGAACTGATCTGTATAGCGGTCAGCGCGGTTAACGGCTGCGGCTATTGCGTTGACGCCCATCGTGCAATTGCGTTGGAAGCAGGAATCACCGATGAGGAAATCACCGCGGCCATCGAAGTTGCCGCCTGCATGAGCGCGTTTAACAATTTCAACGGCGCAATCGGCCTGGAACACGATATTAAAGCGTAACAACAAGTATTCAATAAGTCGGAAGCCTGTTCAAATGAGCAGGCTTCCATTTTTATTTAAGCTTTGGCAAGCGTCCGCCGGGTGCGATTTTCGCCAGAGAATCGGCATGAACCCAACCTTCGGTCCCGTTCTTGCGAATCAATGACCATTTAACCCGCGGTTCGATTACATCAACCCGGTCCCCGCCGCGCAAACGTTCAACAACAACTCCATTCTCATCAGACGGCAGCGAATAGACTTTGGCCCCGTCTAGCAAAATAATGGCATTCTTATCGTTGTAGTCCGCTCCATTCTCGTAAATTGCCGCCGCCATGCCAGCTCCAATGACCAGGACCGAGGCGATAAGCAATATCGTCAGCTTATTGCGGTTGTAATATCTGCGGCAGGCGATGAACAGCCAGAAAGCGAACCAGCCGGCCGCCGCCAGCAGCAGCCATTGATCCGGCCGCAGGCTGTCGCTGATACGCAAAACCAGATCCACCGGATTATTGATGTCTCCAATCCGTTTCTGGAAAAGATCTTCCCGGGTCCGATTGAGATTCTCGATAATATCCGAATCGCCCGGTTCCAGCAAACGCGCCCGTTCAAAACAGAGCAAAGCCGCCGGATAGTCCCGCATCTGATAGTAACAATTACCAAGGTTATAGAGCCAGGCGGCATCCGGTTCGTAACGATCGATCTTGCTGTGATACCATTCCGCGGCCCGTTTGAATTCTCCGCCTTCATAGGCCGTCTTAGCCTCAGAGGAACTGTTGATTTTTTGCGGAACCTTTGTTTTTACCGGCGCGGCAACAACCTGACACGCCAACCCGAGGAACAGCAGTACCACTGAAATTCTTTTCAGCGCTTTAATCATTTTCCGGCGCAACTCCTGATGTTCCATGATTACGGCCCCGGGCATATAAGAGGAATTACCGGAGCTTTTCAGGCAGTTGGCCAATTCTTCGTCGTCAACCTTGCCGGACAATTCCGTTGCGGTGGTTCCAGGCGGAAGTCCGAGCAAATCGTTCAAATAAGGTACAACTTCATTGTTGATCGCATCGTCAAGGTGTTCATCCGAAACTTTATGCAAAGCTTTCAGCACCCGTCCGCGATTACTCTGGGCATCACGTTTACGACGCATTTTTTCATCCCCCTGAAGCGTCCGGTGCCGCATGATCCGTAACTCGTTGAGCCCCCAGATAATCGGACCGCCAAGAATAAGCAGCAGATACCATATCTGATAATTCCTCCACAACGGAATTTCTATCGCCCCTGACGGTTTGGTTTTAAGGTGGAGGATGCCGACCGGACGATGCGGTTTTTCCGGCTTTTGCTCTGCCGTTTCCGGATTTGACGCCGCATTGTTTACAGTTTTCAGTCTTTGGGAAGAATATACCGTCTGCGGAGCAGCAGCTTGCTCACCCGGCGCGATTTTCAACAGTTTCTCGTAATCATGGGTTTGATATTTCCCCTGGATGCACGAGAAAGTGGAAACCGACATTTTCAGATCTGTATTCCCCGGCCGGCGCGGAATCAGCATATAGGAAATCTCCGCCGTCTGCACCCCGGAATAGGTACTGCGCTTGATCTCCGGCGGATAAACCCTGAAACCGGACAGTTCCAGCTTGGGGGCATCCAGTGACTCAAGTCCGCCGGTTCCCCGGATCTTAATTTTCAAGGTAATCGGTTCCCCGACCTTGCGTTCTTTGCCGTCAAGTTCATATTGAACCGACCATATTCCGACCAGCCCGAGATAATGTGAATTAACAGGCGCTGCCGGTAACGCTTTGACCGTAAATTGGGGAACCTTTACATTAATGGTTTGATTAACGGTACGATGGGTATTGAAGCCACTGAAAAAATCATCATCCCAAAATGAGCGTCTTGAGCGGTTTTGCTGGACCTGGACCGCTACGCCGATATCAGCAGCCCCTTTAACCTGCCCAGGGACAAGTACCCTGAATGCCGTTTTGAAGGAATAAACGGTGTAAAGACGACCGTTGACTTGTTCAGTATCACTATCTCCACTCTTGAAATTGCGGTTTTCGCGGTTTTCCTTACTGAAATCGCTGAAAAGAGCATTAGGAATATCGACTTTGGGCCAACTGGGATTAAACCGGATTCCACGTAAGACATATAATTTTATCTCCATCGGAATTTCCTGACCGACATAATAAGTTGTTTCATCTGCGTCTAGAATAACTTTCCCGAACATCAGGTCCTTCATTTCCAGAGACTTCTCACCTACCTGGACTTTCCGGGAACCGCCGCCTATCGCGGTAAAAGTGACCTCCGGCGTCTTGTAGACATCCTTTGCCGCGACAGAGACTTTCATTGAGGGAATGGTATATTTCCCCGGCTTGGAAACCCGGAAAGCATAACTGCTGGTGGATGTTTGTGTCGCCTGTCCATTGATTATAGAAGTATAATTTCTGCGGTTAGCGCCACCCAGCCACGTCAGTCCGTCAACTTCCGGTTGACTGACTATGACCGGATAATATTTACCGGAATAAACCAGGTTCAAAGTGGCGGGCTCCCCGACTACCACGGTTTTCGGGGAAATGTTCATGCTCATATTCGCGGCGTTGCCGCAGACGCCCATAACCGCCATGATCGCGGCAACAAAGACTTTCCGGTATTTTTTTATTTCACTAATCATATTGCTCCTCATTCAACTCCCGTAATATACTCTTTTCAGGCAAAATTACCAATCCTTTTCAACCGTGATATTCTTGTATACCTGTTTACGATGAGCCTTGATGGCGTCACGCAGATTCTTTTCTTTTTCAGCCATTTTCCGCAGGATGGCCCTGGCCTGTTTGGGATCGATATCTTTTTGCTGAGGCCTGGCTTGAGCGCCTTGAGCGGGCTTAGGCAGTTTTTTCTGCTGATCTTTACCTTTATCCGGCTTCTGTTGATCTTTTTTCTTGTCTTTATCTTTTCCGCCGCCCTGCTTGTTTTTCTTGTCTTTATTCTTATCCTTATTCTGCTGATTTTTGCTTTGGGCGTCAAGATATTCCAATGCCTTTTTGATATGATCTTCAGCTTTCTTGCCGGCGTCTTTCTTTTGTTCGTCTTTAGCCTTGTCGAGTTCCTGTTTGGCTTTCTTCGCCTGGTCCTCCAGCTTCTTCTGCTGCAGATCCTTTGCCTGCTTCTGCAGTTCATCTACCGCCTTGCGAGCTTGATCGAGCGCCTGTTTGGCATTTTTCGGCTGCTGAGACTGCTGATCCTGCTTTTGCTGCTGCTTCTGCTGTTGTTTATTTTGCTGATCCTGCTTTTGCTGCTGGTTCTGCGGCTTCTGCTGATTTTCTTTTTGTTGCTGATCCTGCTTATTTTGCTTATTTTGCGGTTGTTTATTCTGCTGATCCTGCTTTTGCTGTTGATTTTTTTGTTGTTTATTCTGTTGTTGCTGCTGATCCTGCTTATTTTGCTTATTTTGCGGTTGTTTATTCTGCTGTTGCTGCTGCTTTTGCTGCTTCTGCTGATTTTCTTTTTGTTGCTGTTTTTTCGCCTGTTCAGCCTTCTTCCGGGCTTCTTCCTGCTTTTTCTTCAATTCCTTGATTTTTTTGCGCAGTTCGGCCACCTGTTTACGGTCACGCAGCAAAATTTGCTGATTAATCGCGGTTTTATCAATATTTGCAACAAGAGCTTTTTCGTCTCTGACTGATTTTTTAACCTGCGTTTTTGCCTGTTGATCATTTTCCAGCGGTTTCTTTTCCACCGCAAGGGCGGCATTGGTCATCGCTTCGACATAAAATTCTTCCGCTTTATTCAACTCCTGATCGGCAACATCAAGCTGTTTCAGGGCGCCGTCCAGATTTTGCTGTTTAACCTGCATCAATGATTTATTGACTTCACCCAATGCCTTGCGATGGTAGTCGACCCCCATATTCTGGAAAGCACGACCACGGATTTCCGGCTTTTTCGCCGACTTGGCAATGGCTTTTTCATACAGGACTTTGGCCTGGGGCTGATTTTTCTTTTGCAGTTCCAAACCGGTATTGTACAACTTCTCTACGCTTACTTTCTTTTCTTTTTTCTTGTCCGCTTCATTTTTGCCATCCGGAGATTGGGCTTCCGGTTGCTTTTGCATCAGCGGCTGTTCCGGCGGCTGAATCACTTGTTGAGCCGAAACGTCACCAGAGCCGATAATCCCGAAGCAAACCAGGAGCGCAGCCGCAGAAACAGTGCCGCCGCGACGCGGCCTCGATGAACCGCGTTCCGAGATAATGAACCAGAAACTCAGGAGAATCAAAGCAAACGCCAAAGGCCAGTAGAAACGTTCGATCGGCTCGGTCATCGTCCCTTTTTCAATATTGGCCGGAACCAGCCCCTTTATCGCCCTGGTGACTTCAGCCAGTCCGGCATTAACGGCAGTCGAACGGACATACATACCGCCGCTTTGTTCCGCCAGCGTTTTGAGCGCTTCTTCATTGAGTTTGGTCTTTACCATATTACCCTGGCTGTCACGTTTGTAAACGATTGAGCCGTCGGCTTTCTGGTCCAATGGAATCGGGGCCGGAAACTTGGGGTCTCCGATACCGACAATGAACAACGGGATATTCTTGGCTTTCAGTGCGCTGAGAACCGCTTTGCTGTTACCGGAAAGTTCTTCGCCGTCGGTAAGCAGCAGGACCGCGCGATTACCGCCTTCCGCCGCCTTGAAGGCGTCTACCGCGGCTTCGAGCGCCAATTGCAGATTGGTCCCGCCAACCGGAATAGTACTGGTATCAAGTTCATCCAGATAATTGAAAAAACTGGTTTTATCAGTGGTCAGCGGACATTCGAGAAATGCCCGGCCGGCAAACGCGATCAAGCCGAAACGATCGCCGAAAGAATTAGTTACAAGCTGTCTGACCAGCCATTTTGCATGTTCAAGCCGGTCCGGCTTCAAGTCGGTAGCCAGCATGCTTTTCGAAACGTCAAAGAGTACCATCACGTCACGACCGCGATTTTCACATGGAATTATCCGGTATCCCCAGTAAGGCCGGGCAATCGCGACCACCAGCAGAACCAGTGCGATACAAAACAGGAAGATCCTCAACGCACGGCGGCCGTATGATACCATGACATGATCAGGGGAATCTGCTCTCGGACCAAGGAGTGCGGACAGGAAACGCCGACGCCTTCTTTTGGCGCGCCAGTATAAAACGCCGACGACTACCAGGACCAAAGGGATCAGCCAAAGAGCGCCGGGATTCAAAAATTTAATACCAAGATGATAAACATTGAATAAATTCATGACCTGTTCCTTCCGCTTATCGGTTATTTAAACTTGATGTTCACATCAACTTCAGACAACCGGAAACCGTCTCAGGTTCGACCGCGCCGCGATTTTTTTCGGTCTTTTTTTTGTGCCGCAGGCTTATTCCGCTTACTATTTGAAGGGCGCGGCTTGGGAGCCGGGGTGCGTTTTGTCCTGATGGATTGAATCCTTTTGGGACGCTCCCGCAGGTCCAGAATAATCGGCAGACCAGTGAAAACAAAAGCCTTGCGAAGACAGTTGGTCAAATATGCCCGGTAGTTGGGAGCGCATAAATTGGGCCGGTTGACAAACAGAACGAATCGCGGAGGCGTACTTGAAACTTTCGTCGCATAGTAAAACTTGAAAGGCGCGTTGCCGGTTACCGGCGGAGAATTCTGCTCGATGGCGTCGTTCAACACCCGGTTGACGGTGGAAGTGGGAACATGGACCTCCATCTGGGCCATGACCTCGGCCACCGTATCCAGCAAAAGGTTGAGATTTTGTTTTTTCAGCGCACTGGTGAAAACAACCGGAGCATAATCCATTCGCGGCAGAGTATAACGCAGTTCCGAAATCAGTTCAGGTATTTTGTTGCCTTGACACTCGTCATGTTTGTTGGCAACAATTATGCAAGCCTTCCCGGAATCCTGGATCATACTGGAAATGCGCCGGTCCTGGGCGGTCAAGCCGGCAGCGTCGGCTTCAACCACAAATAAAATCATTCGAGCGCGTTCGACCGCGTCCTGAACCCGCATAACACTGAAGCGTTCAACCGCGTCGCTGACTTTGGCCCTTTTACGAAGCCCCGCGGTATCGATCAGTACAGCCGGCAGCCGTTCACCCTGGTACTCAAGCTCAAAATTGACGTCGACCGAATCACGGGTGGTTCCGGCCTCCTCACTAACCATCACCCGGTCTTCTCCGAGCAGCGCGTTCACCAGAGACGATTTCCCGACATTAGGGCGTCCGACAACGGCAAGACCAAAAGGATGCTCCTGGCGAAACTCTTTTTGTTCCGAAGGCTTGCAGCCACTTAAGACTTCCGTCAGCAAGCCGTCGATATTACGACGATGCAAAGCTGAAACCGGAATCATTTTCTCAATGCCCAGACTGGAAAAATCAACCATTTTAGTTTCATATTCCGGATTATCCGCTTTGCAGCCGGCCAGATATACCGGCTTGCCGCAACGTCGCAAGCGTCCCGCGACTTCCTCATCCAGCGGGACAATCCCTTCCTGGATATTTACCGCGAAGACCAGGATATCCGCATCTTCGATCGCCACATCCACCTGTTCCCGGATTCCCTTATCCCAGCGGTCCACGTTTCTGGTTTCGCCGGTCAAGGTTCCAAGCCCTCCGGTATCCACCAGCTGAAAATGGAAACCGCGCCAGGAAACCGGCGCAATGATCCGGTCGCGGGTCACCCCGCTCATCTCATGGACAATCGCCAGACGGCGGCGCAAGATTGCGTTAAACAACGCTGATTTGCCTACATTCGGGCGTCCAACTATTGCGATAGTTGGAATTTCCCCGGCTATTTTTACATTATTTTCAACCATATCAAAATCCTTTAAATAATAATTATTGCGGCCCAATATACATATTAATGAATAGCGGTCGTTAAACGCCAATCAATCTCATTAGAACAAAATAATATGCATGACCGCAAAAGTTTGATTTTCAACCCGGATAATTTATCATAAAACCGGCAATTGTAAAGTTGAAAAATTCAGGAAGCACTTTCTCTCGGAAAAATCCAAAGGATATCAGCCGGATAAACAGCAGATATGAGCATTGTTTTGAATTTATCCGGAAAAAAAGATTAACTGTCCCGAACCATAAAATAAGTAAGAATTGCGTCAATCAGCCAACCAAAACCTAATAAACCGCCAGTAAGCAG
Source organism: Victivallales bacterium (assembly GCA_963678305.2). GTDB lineage: Bacteria > Verrucomicrobiota > Lentisphaeria > Victivallales > Victivallaceae. The sequence continues at coordinate 289,673 of CAXXVV010000012.1, read as the reverse complement.
CCAGATCACTCCGGTAACTACTCTGCCGCAATAAAAACGATGAATTCCAAAAGCTCCAAAAAAGAACCATAACAAATAAGCAATCAACATATCCGGTTTTTTCGCCATAATTTTATCCTTTCTCTATATATAATATAAGTATAAGCAAAATACAAAAAATTATTCACTGCTCGCTATTCACGCCTGTAATAAGTATCTCAATAAAATAACATATTTATTCATGAATACAAAGCAAAGAAAAAAGAATCAATCAGCAAAGTAAGGCCGTCAAAATCCAGATAAAATTTAAAATCAAACCGCAATATCGTGAAAAAACAGGCAAAAAGTTGCATATTCACATGTCTTGATTTTTTATAAATCAAATAACTTTTTAAAAAATTTCAACTTTTTTTGAGGCAGAATATTTTTTTTTCAAAAAAAAGCTTGCAAAAAATAAAAATAAAACGTATATTAAATCAGATAACCAGAGGTATATAGAAATATATGAAAAGTTTTTATACAATGAAAACTGTGCGCTCCTTTTATATTGCAGGGCGCCCGTTTGATTTTATAAGCTTTTATGTCTAGATACTCTTCCCAACTTTCTTCAGTTCTTTTTCTTTATAATGCATCCATTATATCCACACGAGAAAAAGATAGTATTTTCCGATATTTACAAAATAAGTTCCCTGCAATGAAAAAATAGAGAGTAGCAAAGAGAGTAGCAAAATGAATATTACGAACATAGACAAAAGAAACAGGACACTCGGCCGCAAGGCTTTCGGTGTACGTCGTTTTACAATGGTTGAAATGCTGGTTGTGATCGCTGTGATCGCAATTATTGCCCTGATAGTCCTGCCGGCTATCGCTCGCGCCCGCGAATTTGCCAAGCAGACTGCCTGCGCCAATAATCTGCGTCAGATTTCAATTTGTTATCATTCCTATCGGATGGATCACAAATATTTTCCCGACCAGGAACGCTGGCTCGACGATTTCACCCCCATCTATCCTTACGTAAATTCATTGGGTATTTTCTCATGCCCGAGCAGAACTCCTCACAGAAAAATTAAAGATCCGGCTGATTTGGTCGGAAATACGGATTATCTGGTCAGCGCCAGAAACCGTCCCAAAGAAACTACTTCTCGCGACAATAAAAAATTTGAAACCATTTCCCGGATTGCGACTACCTATACTGACGGGGATAATATTATAACTGAAGTAACAACAGAATATACTGCCGTTTTTGCCGGAAATGGCAACACTGTATGTCCTACTTGCGGTAATAAGTTGAATAAATGCACATGCAGCACTACTACCAATGCGAATCAGGAGCAGGAACAGGAAACTGAACAGGAACAAAACCAGGGTTCCACTCAAAACCAGGAACAAAATCAGAACCAGAACCAAAACCAGAATGGCGGAAATAACGGGAATTCAAGCACTGTCGACGTCAATGGCGGTGGCGGAAATGGTAACAACGGCCAGTCAGAAGTGAACAATGACCAGAACGGCGACGGCCCCGGTAATAATGGACAGGGAAACGGCAATACTGGAAATTCCGGCAACAACAGCAACGTTGGTGACGACAATAATAACAATACCGGGATGAATCAGGAGCAGGAACAGGAAACTGAACAGGAACAAAACCAGGGTTCCACTCAAAACCAGGAACAAAATCAGAACCAGAACCAAAACCAGAATGGCGGAAATAACGGTAATTCCGGAAACGTTGATGTCAACGGCGGTGGCGGAAATGGCAATAATGGTCAGTCAGAAGTGAACAATGACCAGAACGGCGACGGCCCCGGTAATAACGGGAACGGTAATGCCGGCAATGGTAACAACGGTAATAATGGAAACAGCAGCGTTGGAGACGACGACGATGATGATGACGACACCGGAATGAATCAGGAGCAGGAGCAGGAGCAGGAACAGGAACAAAATCAGGGCTCCACTCAAAATCAGGAACAGAATCAGAATCAGAACCAGAACCAGAACGGCGGCAACGGCGGTAACGGAAATTCAGGAAACGTTGATGACAACGGTGGCGGCGGTAACGGCAACAACGGTCAGTCCGATGTAAATAACGACCAGAACGGTGATGGCCCCGGTAATAACGGGAACGGTAATGCCGGCAATGGTAACAACGGAAATGGCAATAATGGCAATAATGGCAATAATGGCAACGGCGGCGACGATGATGACGACGACGACGATGGCATGAACGGTAACAACGGCAATAACGGTAACAACGGCAATAACGGTAATAACGGTTCCAACGGTAACGATGGCAATAACGGCAACAACGGGAACAATGGTAATAACGGTAATAACGGCAACAACGGAACCGACGGAAACAACGGTAATAACGGTAACAATGGAACCGACGGCAACAACGGTAACGGCGGTACCGACGGCAATAACGGTAACAACGGCACCGACGGCAATAACGGTAACAACGGTACCGACGGCAATAACGGGAACAACGGTAATAACGGTAACAATGGAACCGACGGCAACAACGGTAACGGCGGTACCGACGGCAATAACGGGAACAACGGTACCGACGGCAACAACGGTAACGGCGGTACCGACGGCAACAACGGTAACGGCGGTACCGACGGCAATAACGGTAACAATGGAACCGACGGCAACAACGGTAACAACGGTACCGACGGCAATAACGGGAACAACGGCACCGACGGCAACAACGGTAACGGCGGTACCGACGGCAATAACGGTAACAACGGTACCGACGGCAATAACGGGAACAACGGCACCGACGGCAATAATGGTAACGGCGGAAACGATGGCAACAACGGAACCGATGGCAACAACGGAACCGATGGCAACAACGGAACCGATGGCAACAACGGAACCGATGGCAACAACGGAACCGATGGCAACAACGGAACCGATGGCAACAATGGTAACGGCGGAACCGATGGCAACAATGGAACCGACGGCAATAACGGAACCGACGGCAATAACGGAACCGACGGCAATAACGGAACCGATGGCAACAACGGAACCGATGGCAACAACGGAACCGATGGCAACAACGGGAACGATGGCAACAATGGTAACGGCGGTACCGACGGCAACAACGGGAACGGCGGAAACGACGGCAATAACGGGAACGATGGTAACAGCGGAACCGACGGTAACAACGGGAACGGCGGAACCGATGGCAACAACGGTAACGGCGGAAACGACGGCAATAACGGGAACGATGGTAACAGCGGAACCGACGGTAACAACGGGAACGGCGGAACCGATGGCAACAACGGGAACGGCGGAAACGACGGCAATAACGGGAACGATGGTAACGGCGGAACCGATGGCAACAACGGTAACGGCGGAAACGACGGCAATAACGGGAACGATGGTAACAACGGGAACGATGGCAACGGCGGAACCGACGGAACCGATGGTAACAACGGAACCGATGGTGATGGAGGGAATAACGGAACTGACGGAACCGGCGGCAATGGAGGTGGCGACGGCGACGGCGGAACCAATGGCAACAACGGAACCAATGGCAACAACGGAACCGACGGCAATAACGGAACCGACGGCAATAACGGTAACGGCGGAACCGATGGCAACAATGGAACCGACGGCAATAACGGAAATGGCGGCGGCAACGGCGGCAACGGCAATGGCGGCTCCAATAGTGATGGCGGCAACGGCCAGAATGATGGAGACGAAGGTGGCGACGGCAGCGACGGTACCGATGGCAGTGACGGCAACGATGGCAGCAGCAGTGATGACGGCAGCAGCGATGGCGACTATGATAATGGCGCCGGCGATGGAGTTTATGGCGAAGATCAGAACAGTCCTTACTTCATCCGCCTCCAGGCTGACAAAACTGAAGTCGCGATTGTTTATGACCGTCACGGTCCCGCGCACTTCAAATCAATCAATGTTGGCTTCATTGCTGATGCAAGCGTAAGACCCGTAAAAGATATGTGTTTCTTATGGTCCCTGGACAAAGACGGCAAACTGAACATGGATGCTGTCACTCCATGGCCGAACCAGGAATAACATTTTCAAGCAATTCTTAATTACTCGATCCGGCAGGGTAAACCTGCCGGATTTCATTTATAAAAGGAAAAATCTGTTGAATCTTTTTTAAAACGGTATTATTATACGAATTAGAAGCTGCATAAAAATAAATTTGATCAAACAAGAGGGTTGACATGATTAATGAAAAGTTTTTATTGAGCGTTTTACTTCTCTGCGGTATATCTTCTTTGGGCCTTGAGTACGCCAGGGAAACTCAAGAAACAACTCTGACGCGGGGCTCACGTCCAAGTCTGACATCAAGACCTTTAGTTTTTCCACGCAGTCAGCTTAAGTACAATCTTTATCGTAATTATCTCCACTGGTGGATAGACCGGCCATTGCGGCACAATCGCGCTATCCGCAAACCGGCAGACAGAACCGTCATTGTCGGCAAAGAAAGCTGGCGCCGTGAGGTTGAAATTTTAAAAAATTACGATGTCGACGGCATGGCCAATCTTGCAACCAACGCCGGTCATCTGCAAATGTACCGGGAAACCGATCAATATCTGAAGGACTTTAAAGAGTCGCCAGATAAAATAAAAGAACTTCCTGAATTCTGGTACGCCGGAAAACTTAACCCGGGATCGTTAAAAATCTATGACCAGGTTGCGGCCATCGCGGTAAAATCGCCCTACTCCCTGCGCTACAGGGGGAAAGCGGTCATCACAAGTTATGTTGCCGACAATTGGACTCCGCAGCAGCATGCTGAACTGATCGGAAAACTTAAACAGACTAACGGCGACAACTTCCTTATGCTGCTGGACATTCGGAAAAATTTATACGATCTGCAGCGGGAATATGCCAGGACCGGAAAAGTGTCTCCGGCATCAGCCGAACGCTACAAAAAATATTTGCGTTCATATCTTGACGTTTGTGACGGAATCATGAGCGCGGGGCTGGGATATGAAACCAAAATCAGCACCACCACCTATGAACGGCATTTTGCGGATGATTTTGTTCGCAACTGCTGGCTGCCGATTATCGAACAACTTTACTCCGAACCCAGATACAAAGGCAAAAAACTGCTTGCCCTGAGTTCCTCAATCGGTTACAAGAACCATCGCAGCGGCGTAACCAAAACCGAGGCCGGCACCAGAAGGCTCCGCCAGAGCTTTTCAGCCGCGCTCTCCGGTAACCCCGACTTTATCGTCATGCCTGAATGGAACGAGGTCAACGAGAATACATGCCTCCAACCGACCGTCTCAAGTTCCCGGGCTACCGGGCGCATCCTGCGTTACATCATGAGCGTTATCAAACAGCAGCCGCCAACTCCCTGGCCCGGAGATAATAGTGCTATTCCTAATCTGGTATTCAGCACCCGTCGCCAAATCAAACTCGGTGAAAAACTGCGGATTGAAATGCTCAACATTCCCGACTCCCTGAAAGCGGCGGATTACAAAGTCACCTTGAATCTCTATGATGTGACAGGGAAAATTGTTCATAAATTTCCGCCTGAAACATTCAATGCCCGAAAATTCTATGATATAACCTACCAGATACCTTCCGAACAATTCGCGTCCGAACGCGCTCTGATTCCAGAATTAAGCGTAGTTTCCGCGTCCGGCAGCAAATTCAATTTCAAAATGATGCGAATCCTTATTCGCCCGACTATTTGTCCCATTTACCAATATGTCAAACAACCTTTACGCGACCTTGCCGACGTAAGCTGTAAAATAAATTGGGCTGTTGATCATGGAAAGTTGACTGTTTCAGGTAAGCTGACCGCGCCTGAACAGATAGTTTCACTGGAACTGCTGCGCAACGGCCGGGAAATCGACGCCTTCAGCGATAAACCGGAAATCGATTATAATAAATATGCCGTCATTTACATGAACCCGACTGCCGGCGGCAAAGGCGTCACGCCCAAAGGGACTATAACAGTAAAAAACGTTTCCGAGTGGCAATTCAAACAATCCGGGATTCACGGTTATTTGTATTATAGACGGGAAGGCAATAAGGTCAAGACCTGGCAGAAGTTCAACTCAGCCACCCGGCCGGTTTACCTGCTTATTCCGCGCGATGAAGCCGACAAAGCGATTATTGAATTTGATTTGAAATCAGGCAAATACACCGCCCCGGTCAAAACAATTATGGATGAGGGTTCCTACGCCTTTACTTTGCCCGGACGCGGCTACGTCCGTTTCGACCGTTTTTCCCGGCTGCCGGACCATCCCCTCCCCTTGAATCGTAAAACCGTTAACTTTACCCTTGGATCTGATGAAACCGCAAATTATCCGTTGTTCCACCTCCGGGCAATAACCGATACCGGAAAAATCTGGCGCAGTGCGCCTGTTGCAACAGGCAGTCCGGGAACCTCCGTTCAAACATTGAATGTCTGGAGCGAAACGAAAGACCGGCCGGTCGAGGTAAAGGTTCCGGTCAATCTTATTCCGGATTTTCAATACCGCTTTAATCCGGTCTGCGGGGCGATGCTGCCGTGTAAACGCGGCGAAAAATGGTTTGCCGAACTCGGCGGCGGCTTTGAATACGGCATGAGCTTCAACCGTCACGCGGACAGCAAGGATAATAGTCTGCCCCGCGCTCCTCAATGGCTCAAGGAAAAGAATGATTATTTACTAAAATTCAACGGTGAAAGCAGTTATGCCATAGCCCCGGCCGAAGTCCTGCCGCGCGGCAGTTTCAAGCTGAAGCTTCGTATCAAACCGGAACGGGAATCCGGTTCCGAACTCATCTTCCGTCATCATGGTCATTACATCGGCTCTCTCACCATGCTGCGGGTAAACGGTCTGCTGAAAGCCTTCTGGACCAGTATAAACATGAAAAGCACAAAATTACCAGCCGATTTGTCTATCCCAACCGGGAAATGGTCTGAAATTACTGTAATATGCGACTTGAAAAACATTACATTCAGCGTTAATGGTAAAAGCAAAAAATTTCCGTACCCCGGCATGCCGCTTTATATGACGCCCAGCGTGGTCGGAGGAATGAACAGAAGAGGATTCGGGGTGTCGGGCAATGTGAAAAACTTTAAAGGATTACTGTCGGCATTCTACATCAGGCACGCCGCCGAATAACCAATGATAAACAATCTTAAAAAAATCATCAGGAATCATCCTTTTGTGGTCATGATTCTGCTTCTCCCGCCAGTTTTCGCAATCAGTCTATTGTGCGGCGACACCAATTTGTTCAACCCTGAACTGTCGAGCATTCAGCTTAAAGTTATTGTCGAATTGCGCATGACCCGGGCACTGACCGCATTTTCAGTTGGCGGAGCCTTAGCAGTCGCCGGGCTGGCCTATCAGGCGGTGTTAAGAAATCCTTTGGCCGAACCGTTTATTCTGGGCATCAGCGGCGGTTCCGGAGTCGGCGCCGCAATCGCGATCATCAGCGGCCTGGCGGCCATGTCTTCTCTGGCAATCCCGGCGGTCGCTTTTCTCTCATCATTGATCGTTTTGGCCCTGGTCCTGGCGGTCGCCGGCGGCCAAAGTTCAGCCTACACCACCAATATCATGCTCAGCGGGATCATTATCGGCACCGTCTGCTCAAGCATGATGATGTTTATCATCAGCACGCTTGGAGTCGAAGACCTCAACAGCATCACCTGGTGGATGCTGGGAAATCTACAGGCATTAAATCCCCGGCTGCTGATCTGCGCGAGCATTCTGGCACCACTCGGGACATTCATCCTTTTTATCTTCGGGCGTGAAGCAAATGTGATTTCCCTGGGTGAAGATATGGCCTGGCATTTCGGAATATCACCGAAGGGGACCGTTTACACCCTGCTCGGAATCGCATCACTGTTAACCGCCGCATCGGTCTCTCTGGCGGGAATCATCGGTTTTGTCGGTCTGATCGTTCCACATATCCTGCGCAGTCTTTTCGGCGCGGATCACCGCCGACTGTTTCCGCTCGGCCTGTTCGGCGGCGGCATGTTTCTGATCCTCTGCGATACGATTTCACGTTCAATCCTCCCGGCCCAGGATGTCCCGGTCGGAGTCATTACCGCATCGCTGGGCGGACCGTTTTTCCTTTGGCTGCTGAACCGGAAAAGAAGGGACAGCCATAAATGAGCGCAAAATTATCCGCCGAAAATATCAGTTTCGCGTACCCGGACACCCCGCCGCTGCTGCATGACTTTTCTCTAGTGCTGGAGCCTCATTCCTTTACCGGCCTGATCGGTCCTAACGGAGCCGGCAAAACAACTGTTTTCAAAATCCTCAGCGGCAGTCTGGTGCCGCACAAAGGCAGGGTTTGCCTCAATGATCGCCCAATCCGAGAAATTCCGCACCGGGAACGAGCTTCCCGCCTGGCGATGGTTCCTCAATTTGTCTCGACCCCAATGCCATATTCGGTCAAACAAGTGGTGGAAATGGGGCGGATCTCACGTTTATCAAGGTTCGGCTGGATCACGCGACACGATCGCGAACAGGTTGAGCGGGCAATGGTGGAAATGGATATCATCGATCTGGCGAACAAGCCGTTCAGCAACCTCAGCGGCGGCGAGCGGCAGCGCACAGTAACCGCAGCGTCCCTGGCCCAGGAACCGGAAATTCTGCTGCTTGACGAACCAACCGCATCTCTTGACCTGGGTCACAGCGTCAGGCTGATGGAACTGCTGACGGAACTTCAATCGAAGCGCGGCATGGCGATCATGCTGATCTCTCATGATATTCAGTTGAGCGCGCATTATTGTTCGCGCCTGGTCCTGTTGCGCCACGGCAAAATCATCGCGGACGGCCCCCCTGATGCGGTAGTGACTCCGGAGATCATCGGTGAAACTTATCATTGCCGGGTTGAAACGGTCAAAGATTCGGCCGGCCGTCCACTGCTCTCTTTGTTTCATTAAGAATGAGTCGTGCGAAATACAAATATTAACCACGAAAAATCACGAAAAAACACGGGAGTGCTGATGATATGATGTTAATTGAGGGGCGCCCCTTAAACTCCCTCCGCGCCTGACGACGGCTGCACAAAGATTTCATTCTGGACCTTTTTTACCGGCGTTCGGTTGTGTTACAACCCAAGGCAGAGTTTTTTCTGCGCTATCGCTTGGCGGGGCACCCAGCGCGCCCCTGCGCACCCCTTCCGCTTTACCACTTGGCTTGCTGCCAAAAGATGATACACCATTTCATCAGTACACTAAAAAATAATACATTCAAAACACTTATTATAAACTACTTATAACTTAATTTAAAATCAAGTAATACTTAATTCATCAGATTCTTAAAAATGAGACACTTGAGAGCTTTGGGGCGGTTAAGATTTCAGGTAAAATTCATGAGTCCCATCAGTCCCAATAGTCCAAAACAATGAAAAATTACAACTTATGTCGGAACCGTCGGATTATGACATTATCAAGAAAACATTAAAAATTTTTCAAAAACACCTGTTGACAAATTCAGTTATTTGTTTATATTATAATTAAAACGTTTTAAATGCCTGTGGAATAATTTCAACTCTTCTTTTAAAACGTTTTAAACAAAGGAATATGCAGAATGAGTGTAACGATAAAAGAACTGGCCGTAAAATTAAAAATATCTCCCGCTACAGTCAGTCTGGCTTTAAACAATGATAAACGAGTCGCGGCGGATACGGTTAGGAAAATCAAAAAACTGGCGGCTGAACTTAACTATATTCCGAATAATTTCGGTCGGGGATTACAATCCAACCGCAGCCATTTGATCGGTTATCTGGTTGATGGAGTCACTTCGTCATTCTACAATGAACTTTTACAGGGCATCGGAGAAGCCTGCAGTAGATTCAAGTATGGACTGCTGACCGGGATTATCAGCAAAAACCCGGAAAGTTTGACTGAACAGGTGCTTATATTTCTCGAAAAAAATGTCGATGGCCTGGTTTTGTCCCGTCAACTGCCGAAAGAAATTATCGCGTTAATTGAAAAAAGGGGAGTTCCATTCGTTTTTTGTTCGGTCCCGCAAGATAATTCAAAGTACACATGCGTCAAGAACGACGATTTTGCTGGAGGCAAGGTTGCGGCGGAACACCTGGTCAGGCTAGGACACCGTTTTTTTGCCTGCAGCGCGACCCAGCAGGAACGACTTGAAGGAAATCTATCTGTTATTAAACAGGCAGGCTGCCGTGAAGTACAATACAAAGCCGCCTCAGAATTAGCGGCAATCATGTCTGAAGCGGAGCATCCGACCGCAATAATCAGCTATTCAGATATAGAAGCAATTGAAGTAAGGCATATTGTAACCGGACTGGGGCTGAGAGTGCCGGAGGATGTATCGATCGTCGGGACCGACGATCTCTGGTTTGCCGCATTGCCGGAATTTTCTTTTACGACCGTAGCTCAGGCGAAGAAAAGAATAGGCGAAGTCAGCGTCGAGCTATTATTGAAAAAAATAAATCATCATAAAGTTGAAAATACGTTCCTGCCGCCGGAATTGATCGTGCGTGGAAGCACGGCGGCTCCGGCAGGAAAGTTATAACAGGTAAATATAATCACGGAGTTTACGATGGCTTTAAAAGCTGGTATTATCGGGTGTGGAGGAGTGGCCTGGCCGCATGTTGCAGGTTACAAGGAAAACGGGATAGAGGTTGCCGCGCTGGCCGACACGAATCCGGAAGCGGCAAAATCACTTGCGCAAAATCTGGATTATGAAACGGAACTTTACGCATCCGCCCGGGAACTGATTGATTCAGGTAAGGTTGATCTGGTAAGTATCTGCACTCCGCCGGCAACTCATGCGGAATTTGCCGTGTACGCGCTGGAAAAAGGCATCCATGTGCTGTGTGAAAAACCTCTGGCCCACAATCTGGAAGATGCGGAGAAAATCCGTGCAACTGTAAAAAATTCAAACGCCAGGTTTATGATTGCCTTCCGTCATCGCTTCCTGCCGGCAACACAAAAAATGAAAGAATTCATCGATAACGGCAAAATCGGTCAGCCGGTATTGTTTTTGAATGAATTCTGCGGTCCGGCTTTTGCCATGAAAGACAAATGGTTCTGCCGTAAAGTGGTTTCCGGCGGCGGCTGCATGCTTGACACAAGTTCACATTCCGTTGATTTATTCCGCTATCTCATTGGTGAGGTAATCGAGCAACAAGCGGTTATGCATAGACATTTCGCAGGAACCGACGTTGAAGATTGCGCCATTCTGGTCTTGAAATCTGCAAACGGGGTACTTGGTTCACTTACTTCAGGGTTCGTCGCGGGGTGCGGTCGCGCCAAAGTGGATATTACGGGACAGGCCGGGCGTTTGGTATATGAATACGGCAAGGAATTACGCTACTTCAATTTGGAGCGGAAAGAGTGGGAAAGTATCGCGGTGGAAAACAGCGGCGGCTTTGACCTTGAAATAAAATTATTTGTCGACGCTATCAACAATGACACGGCAGTCCCGGTGGGAATTGAAGACGGAATCCGCTGTCTGGAAATCATTCAGTCGGAATACAAATAAAGGATTTATGCGATGAAAAAGAAAATTGGTTTTATAGATTACTCCATTGACGAATGGCACGCCAATAATTATCCGGAAATGATCCGTAACTCCAACCGCGGCGATGAATTTGAAATTCATCTGGCCTGGGAGGAACTCACCAAACCGGGAGTGCGCAATCTGCATGAATGGTGTCGGGACTTCAATATTAAAGCGGCTACCGGGATCGAACAGATTGTCGGGGAGTGCGACTGCATCGCGGTTTTAGCTCCAAGCGATCCTGATGTTCATGAGCGGCTGGCGCAACTGCCCCTGAAAAGCGGCAAACCGGTATACATCGACAAGCCTTTCGCGCCCAGTGTCGCGGCCGCAAAACGGATGTTTGCGCTGGCAGCAGAATACGGAACTCCGCTGATGAGTTCCTCCGCCTTACGTTTTGGTTCGGAATTGCAATCGGCGGTGAACGAGACACTTGCCGGCGAGAAAGCAATTTTCGCGTCAACCCTGGGCGGCGGAAGATCTTTTGAAGAGTACAGTATTCACCAGATCGAGATGCTGGTAATGCTGCTCGGCACCGGAGCCGGGCGAGTCATGCAATGCGGCAGCGGCGACTCGCAAGTCATGTTAATTGATTACCCGGATGAACGACGCGGCGCAATGACCCGAATTGCAAGCTGCGGCTTCCAGGCCGCGTTAGAATACGGCGATGGCCAAAGCCGGAATCTCAATAATATGTCGGACTTTTTTCCGATGTTCATTGAAGCCATGCTTGAGTTCTTTGCGACCGGGAAATCATGCATTGCTCAGGAGGAAACCATTGAAATCGCGGCGCTGGTGGAAACCGGAATAAAAGCGCTTGCCGCCATGGACCAATGGATAAAAATAGAAAAATAAACAGGTAATTTCAAGACTATCTTTGCAGATTTTTGAAATCGCCGCTAAATCATCCAGAAAAGGAAATAAAAGATATGCATATATTCAACAGCAGTAAAATCCTGACGACGCTGATGATACTGATTTGTACCGGCTCTCTGGCATTTGCCGCCGGAAAGAATGCGAAAACCTGTTTGTTTGACATAGAAAGCGGGTTGGCGGTGCCGGATACAAAGGGCAATTTGGATGCGTATCTTGGCGTTCGCGGGATTGCATCATCCGTCCCCGTCTATTCGAATATTGTAAAGTTCCCCTATAAAAACAATCATTCTTTGCAATTCGACGGGAAAGGCTTCGGCTTCAAAGCCTTTTCGATCCCGGCGGCCAATATCCCGAAAAGCCCGGCTTATACAGTGGAAGCATGGTTCAAACCGAACCGGAAACTACTGCAATATACCAGACTGTGGTCGCGAGAGGGAGTATTCTCTCTGGTTATCAAATATGGTGAAAAAGATTGTCAACGCCTGCTCTGGAGCGTAAATATAAACGGCACAGACAAAAAAATGGCAACGCCGCCGCATAAGGACATATTTGGCAATAATGCCGGCTGGGTCCATATTGCAGCAAGCTACGACGGTAAAAACGGCGTAGGCAGGATATTTGTCAACGGAACCGAGATTGTCAAGGCTTTTCTGGGTAAAAACAAAACAATGGATGAGTCATCCGATTTAATTGCGGGCAATCGCACACAGGCCGATCGCGGCTTTATCGGGCTGCTTGATGAATTCAGATACACTCCCAAGCACCTAAACGCCGGCGAATTAGGCTTCAGCAAGACCTTGTTTACAACTGTTCCGCCAAAACAAGCTTCTTTTGAATGGGAAAACTCAAAATGCGGGATCAGCGATAAAATCCCGGCCCGCTGGCAGGCATTGAAAGCAAAAATCAATCGGGACAAATCGATCGCAATCACTGCCGCCGGTAAGAAATTCATCTTCAGTAATTCCGTATTTCCCGACCAAATTAAAATCGGGGACATAAAACTCCTGGCGGCTCCGGCCGGACTGATCAAAGACGGAAAAAATTGCCGGAATTTCAAATCTGATGTCAAGCTGGCAAGTCATGATGCAAAAAAAGCAGTCCTGACCGGACGCTTGCAGGTCGGCAACCAACTGTTCAATGGTCGTTGTGAAATCGAATTCGATGGTTTGTGTCGACTAATCCTGCAACCGGTATTGGATTCTCCACGGCCGAAAGTTGCAAATTTCCGTCTGATATTCCCGCTTAATCCGCAAATTGCGAAGCTAGGTAAAGTCGGTGGATTCGCAGGAGAAATCAAGGACAAAAAAGGTAAGAACTGGGCTTTCCCGCTTTGGGTCGGTAATGAAGACGCAGGGTTGTGCATGTTCACCGATACGAACCAGTTCTGGGTAAATCCCAAAGCCAGGGAAGCGTTCACGGTTGAGCCTGAAAAGGCTTCGGTTGCTATTTCCGCCAATTTCATTACAGCCTCCACGGTCTTCAAGCCGGACAGTAAGTTTGAAATCTTCTTTCAGCCCACTCCGGTAACGGAGTTTCCCCGGAAACGTAACGAACTGGGTAATTTTCACGGCGCATTCATCAATATGGAAAAAGTCCCGTCCGCGGTCAACCTCTCTTATCCGGCGGCCGAATGCCTCAATCCTGATGCGGGAACGCTGGATATTGTTTTCGAGGCTGCTTTCGATCCGAATGCTAAAATGAAAAAACTCTTAGGCAGGGAACCCTATATCCGGGAGCTTTTCACGGTGGCCACACTCGGCCATGAAAAGATCCGTCTAGCCTGGAGTATTCCGCATGGCGGCTTTATTGTTGACGAGGGAATCCAGCCTTCAGCAACTTCAATCTGGGACGGTACCTGGAAAACTTTATTTATCAGTCCGTTTTCGGGCAAAACCGACACTCCATATCACCTGACTTTGACCTGGGGAAAACAGAAAATAAAACTGTACCTCAATGGAAAACTGTTGGCGGAACATCCAAGAAAAGGACTTTTTTCAGCCCCGATCAATCCCGATTCAATGGGTAAGGCCAAGCTCAGATTCGGTGAAAGCATCTTTAATTTTCTGACGCCAAGGTTCGGCGCCGGGTTCAAAGTCAGCGAGATACGTATTCTCGACCATGAAGTCCAACCCGGAAAAAACAATTCCGATTTGAAAAAAGTTCCCGGAACTTTATTGCTTGACCGGTTTGAATCCACGGAAAAACGGAACGGGGAAATTATAACCAGGCCACGTGTCGGCAGTAGCGGGCGGATCAGTACCGGCGGAAAAGTCGTCAACAATAAGGCTCAACTTTTTCAAGATAAAAATGATGTCAAAGCATCATGCCTGGACCGGGTTCAAGATTCCGGCGTCAACACCATTATCTTCCATCAGGGTTGGTCCAGCATTCAAAGTCATTATACAGCGGCACATCCAGTGGAACTGCGGCAACTGATCGAGGCTTGCCATAAAAAACAGATGAAAATCCTGCTTTACTTCGGTTTTGAACTGTCGGACAAGGCCCCGGAATTTCATAAATATCACCGGCAGGCTTTACGGTTAAACCCGGATCGCCCGACGCCAAAACTATACAAAGTCCGGCACGACCAAAAAAGTCAAACTGTCTGTTACGGCGGGGATTGGCAGAATTTCATAACCTTCGCAATCAATAAAACCCTCGACGACTTTAAATGTGACGGCATATTTATTGACGCGGCAATGGTCCCCTACCCCTGCCCCAATGAACTGCACGGCTGCGGCTGGCGCGACTCGGCGGGGAAACTGCACGCAACCCAACCGACCTATAATTATATCAAAATGATTCGTCGAATCCATAATATAGTCAAGGCCAGAGGCGGTACCATAACCGGCAACCAGGCAACGTTCCCGCTTTGGCCCTACTGCGACTCGGTATGGATGGGGGAAGGCTATCGCTATAAGCAGCTGGGAGAAAATCCGGTTAAAGGTATCCCGCTGCCCCAGTGGCGGATTCTTTTCGACGGCAAAAATCTGGGACGACCGGGCGAACTTCTGATGTATGAATACCCGGAAAACTGGCGGCGGGACGCGGCATGGATGCTGGCCGGACTGCATAACATGTACGTTCGACCGGAAATATGGTGGACCGGGGCATATCTTGAGAAAGTCCTGGAAATAAGGAAAGCCATAAGGAAATACGCTTCGGAAAATACCGAATTCATGCCATATTGGAAAAAACAGGTTCCAGTGACCGCAGACTCCCGTGATGTTTTGATCAGTGCGTGGAAATCTCCTGATGGAATGCTTTTGTGGCTGGGCAACACCTCCGGTAAACAGATTAAAAGTGATATTTTACTCAAACCGGCTATTTCCGGCAAAGTTGCGCCAAACGCATTTGATCCCATTTTCAAGAATAAATATGCAATAAAAAACAATCATATCCTTTTAACGATCGAACCGTTCAATTTCCGTTTGCTGTATTTAAAGTTCAATAAGCATCCTGATGGTTGAAAGAACTGAAAGCGATTGTAGTGCGGTTTTTATATAGATAGAGCAGAAAATTGGAATTCAAATCAAGTTCAGGAGGAAAGAAAATGAACTCTGAAACAAAAAAATTCACACTTATCGAACTTCTTGTCGTGATAGCGATTATTGCGATCCTGGCGGCTATGCTGCTGCCGGCACTGAATAAGGCCAGAGAAAACGGAAAACGCATTTCATGTCTCAACCAGATGAAACAGCTAGGGGTAGCCACCCTGGCCTATACCGGGGATTTTGATGATTATCTGCCTCCTTATGAATCCACCAACGAATATGGCTTTGACTATCGACTCCGCAGTTACCTCGGTTTGCCTGATGATGCCCGTTATGTAAGTCAGGGAGCCAAACGCTATAAAATCTGCAACTGTCCCAGCAATCAGACAAAAGTAAGCAGCGGCGTACCGCGGTCTTATTCAATTGCCTGGAAACCGTCATCATGGCAGCCGACCACCACAACTGCGGCATGTGGACAGAAAACCTCGAAAATTCCCGCGGCAAGTACAACACTTTTGTACATCGAAAACTGGTCAGCCAGCAACAAAATAGGCGACCGGGCGGGCGGAGCGCTTTGCTATCCCCTGGGATTCACCTCATCGGTCGGAGGTTTGTATGCGGAACTGCACGATAACAAAAACAAATCAAATTACACCTTTGTCGACGGTCACGGCAAGTTTTTAAGTTATTCTGAAACAACTCCGTACCCGTACCCGTCTTACGGCACAAGAATCGGCGGCATGTGGACCATCGATCCAAAAGATTAAGGTCTCTGCCCGAATTCGCGGCGGAAAGCCCCGGGCGGCAGTTGAAACTGTTTTTTGAATATCCGTGAAAAATATTGCTGGTCCATGATTCCTACCTCCTCCGCCACTTCAGCGGTGGTCATAGTACCGTCAATCAACAGCGAAGCCGCCTTCTCCAGGCGGCAGAGATTCACAAATCTTCCGGGCGGGCACGCCATCACCGACTGAAATACCCGCCTGAAATGCGGATATGAAATATTCATGGATTCCGCCTCACGGGCAAAATCCCATTCAAGTTCAGGGTGCGTTCTTATTTCATCAGCGAGACTCCAGATCGGCTCGGCCAGGATTCCGGCCGGTTCAAAACTGTTGTCATCGGTATTAAGTTCCAGCAAAAGCCCCTCAAGCAAATGTACGGCATAATCGTATCTGGCCGGTCCCATTTTCAAACAACCGGTCAGTTCGTTGAACATCTGCATAAACTTTTCCCCGTTTCTAACCGCGAAAAGCGGCAGTTTACGGCGCAGCATAAGGCCTTCGGCATAAAATCGTTTTACCCTGGGCCCGTTAAAACAAATAAAACAGTGATGTCTGGTCTTTCCGGGCGGAGCGCCGTATTTGAATAACACATTCGGTTCCGTTATCAGCACATGAGGACCTTTAACCACCTTCTCCGGGCCATTCTCCACCGATACCACAAAAGTGCCGGAATAGTTGAACTGAAGTCCGTAATAATCACCGAAGCGCCGTTCCATCAAATCACTGCTTCCCGGAGAGCTTCCGATATTGATAAAATTAATACCATCAAAGTATTGCATGATCAAATTATCCAAACAGTTGCTTGTTTCATCCATTGTTTTTTATTAAAACTGATATATATTTTATCCATTATACCTGAAAATGTCAATCATGAAATGGAGAATATCATGAAATTCGGTGTTGCAGATTTTGGAATGAGCGTATGGTATGGCGGACTTTACAACCTTGAAGATCGCCTTTTGGCCTTGAAAGAGCTTGGATTTAACGGAATTGAACGGCTTGAGGCCTGCAGCGCTTCAGACGCCTTGAATAAAGCTACTTTGTACCGGAAACTCGGAATGGACTTCACTACCTGCCGTGGACCGAACGTCCAGGTCGGGGTTGAATGGACCGCCGGGCTCGGCAAGGAATATGTCTGGCTGACCCCGGGCCAAAATGACCGCAAAGTTGACTTCGATGTCTTCTGCCGGCGCTCCCGTGAAATGTGTCGTGCGGTAAGCAAGTTCGGCATTAAAGTAGCCCTGCACAACCACATGCATCAGCGCATTGAGAACCAGCAGGAGTTTGAAGACTTCATGAAAGCCGTTCCGGAAGCCAGGGTGGTTTTCGATGCCGGGCACATGTCGATGGCCGGCGGCGACCCGGTTGAAGTCGTCCGCAAGTACCACGAACGTTTCTGCGTTGTTCACCTGAAAGACGTCTTTTTGACCGGGGAAACCCGTGAAGACGGCATCCCGGGATACCGGTTCTGCGAACTAGGCGCAGGTAACAACGGTTTTGATAACGCCGATGTCATCAAAGCACTGCTTGAAGTCGGTTATGACGGTTGGATATTCATTGAGCATGACAACCACCTTCGCGATCCGCTGGAGGACCTTGCGGTCAGCATTAATTACGCAAAAGCAGCAATGAGCTGAGAGGTTTAGAAGAATGGCTGATAAAATTAAAGTTGGAATCCTGGGGATCGGACGGGCCGGGTACGGCATGCATACAGCTGAAATCGACCGATATCCTGATCTGTTTGAAATAGTCGCCGCCGCCGATATCGACCCGGCACATTGCAAAGCGATGGCGGAAAAATGCGGTTGCAAAACTTACGGCAGCATTGAAGAACTGCTGGCTGATGACGAAGTCGAACTGGTTTCCGTCGCCACCCGTTCTCCTGATCATGTTAACCACGCGATCCAATGTCTTGAAGCGGGAAAATACGTTTTCCAGGAAAAACCGATCGCGCTGACCTATGCCGACGCCCTGCGTCTGGCTGAAGCCGATAAAAAGTTTCCCGGCAAACTCTATCTGCGGCACAACCGCCGTTTTGAACCGGAATACCAGCACATCCGCGAAATCATGGCGGAGGGACTGCTCGGCGATGTCTACGAAATCAAGTTGCGCCGCAACAACTATCAGCGCCGCAACGACTGGCAGACGATCATTGAGTGCGGCGGCGGCCAGCTCAACAACTGGGGGCCGCATATCATCGATCATGGTTTGCGGCTGCTTGAATCCCCGCTTAAAGAACTGTGGAGCGATCTCAAGAAAGTCGCGGCGGTAGGTAATGCCGAAGATCACCTGAAAATCATCATGAAAGGTGAAAATGATCGCATCATTGATTTGGAAATCAGCGGCGGGTCCGCCATCTCCGAACCTCAATACCTGATACACGGTTCACGGGGCGCGTTAAAGTGCGAAGGCAATCAGATAACCATGAAATACCTTGATCCGGAAGTCGAACTGATGGATATTGCCGCTGATCCGGCTTCTCCGCCGATCGACAACTCATTCGGCAATCCGGAGCAGCTTGTCTGGATCGAGAAAACATTTGATTCGGCTCCGGCAACCGGTTGCGACACCTATGTAATATGGAAACACATGTACGACGCGATTCGCGAAGGCGTACCTTTCCCGATTACAATGAAGGAAGCACTGGAAGTGGTTAAAGTAACAGAGCAAGTAAAGAAGAATTCTCAATTCGCTCTCTAATTTGCCCGTAATTCTACTTGATAAAAGCGCGGTTTTATGCCGCGCTTTTTTTTGAGCTCAATATTTATATTTCCCTGATGCTCTTTGTCGGGTCTTACATATTTCCAGCATGCTTTGACGTGAGTAACGGTCACTTTGAATATGCTTTGAACGCCAGATTAACTATATTGTCTTTGCTGTTAACTGTAGACTGTGGACATTTAACTTAAGCTATCCCGCTTGCGGGATGGCTGAGGGAGATTCGTTTTCTTTTCAAACTGCTATTTGATTTTCCGTTTCCCTATATTATAGTATCGTAAATTTTATTGTTACAAATGGAGATAGATATATGATCAAAGGTTTTGCCCATGTTTGCTTATCCGCAACTGATCTAGCAGCCACGGAACGCTTTTACTGCAAGGGACTGGGGTGTATAAAGGCTTTTGATTTTATTAAAGATAACCGGATAATCGGATTTTATCTGGAGATTTCCAAAGGCAGCTACATTGAAGTTTTTTTACGAGATGAGGTTGAGTCGGAAGCAAAATCACCGATTTCTCATTTCTGTCTGGAAGTAGACGATATCACTCAAATATCCCGGCAACTGAAAGAAAATGGATATGACACAACGGACAAAAAACTGGGAGCCGATCAGTCATGGCAAATCTGGACTACCGATCCGGACGGGACCAGAATAGAATTCCATGAATACACCGGCAGCAGTTCCCAGATTACCCGGAAAAACTGCATTCTGCACTGATTCAAGTGTGGAAATGAATCGCAGCGGGTCGATTTAGACTATAGTTAATAAACATCAAATAATAAATATAACGGTGATTCAGCAACCGGAAAAACATATTTTTTATACGGATATAATTTGCTGATTCCGTCAGGAATGATCCTGAAAAATGAATACGTAAGTTATTGATAGATATATTCTAATTTCTAACAGAATATTCTTTACGGGCGTAAAAGATTTGCCCGGAGCTGAATTCAGTTCAATTTTTTTGATGAAAAATGCATTTCAGGGGTTGAAAAAATACTTTTGTTGTGATAATTTCAACAAGTTGAATTCATTTTAAACATTGTATTACTATGGCAAGCAAATTGAGAGATATAATAAAAAACATAATTAACCTCAGGGGGCACTCAGGAGACGTTATATGATAAAAATCTTAAATATTTTACTCTGTATCCTTATTTTCATTTTGGCCGCATTGTCAGCCGCAAGTTCATATTTCCTTTATGAAAAAAGGACTCAGATGATCAGCGGCTGGGATAAGATGGCGCAATCAATTAATGCCACCGCGAAAGTCCTCGATTCCGGAGCCGGCACAAAAACGGCGTCCACGCTTTCCCCGGATGCACTCGGCCACAAGAACTACGCTGATCTTGACAGCAAACTGCCCGCTTTGAAAAAACAGGCTGATGCGGTTGTTACGCAGCGCAATGATTTGGTAAAAAGCATCCGTGAGATTGCCGGTATCATGGAAGTACTCAAGTACGGGAACAATGCAGCTTTTCAGGATTTGGAAAAATATGCCGGCAGCAGCAGCAAACTGGTAAGAGATATCAAAGATATTAAAGAACGTAATGACGATTGCCTTAATAAAGTTGTTCAAGTTGCTGGTAAAGTCAAAATAAGGATGACTGTTGAAGATCTCAAAAGTTCGCAATACAGCTCGAACCTGGATAAATTAAGCGCAACTATTGGAGCGATGTATACTCGTAGAGCCACATTTGACAGATATATGGCTGATATTGCATCCAAAGTAGGCGTTCCTCGCCGTGATGTTATTGGTAATTCTTACAATAAAGCCCTTCCGAATGTCTATAAAGGGGTAATAAAGATTCAGAGCGAACTCCACAATACTAAAAAGCAACTGGCCTCCGCTAACAGCAGAATCAAGGGTTACGGCAGAAGCGTATCTCAAAAAGATAATAAAATTGCCAGTTTAAATGATACAATCAAAGATAGAGATACTGAAATAAGAAGCCTGAAAAAGATTATTGCGGGTGTTGATACCGCGGTAATTCCGAAACCATGGGTTGATGGCAGCAAAGATGTCCGAAGCGCAACCAAAGGCGCCATTGTCGAAGTAAGCCGTAAGTTCGGATTTGTAGTTGTTGACCTCGGAGCCAATGCTACGGTCAAACAGCGTATCGGCAAGAAAATCAACTACGTAAATCCGGAAGTCAAGACCGGAGACCAATTTGTCGTCATTCGTAATCTGGATTCCGGCAGTCCGCAGTTTATTGGCAAGATCAAACTGGTCAAAGTCGATGAAAACTGTTCTATCGCCAACGTAGTGGCAGGCAGTACAAGCGGTCACGACATCAAAGTTGGAGACTCTGTTGTATTCGCGTCCACTATCTAAGCGTCAGGAGCGTTATTAATGTTTACATCCAAATTCTTCTTAATATTCAATTTTCTGGCTGTATTGGCTATTGGCACTTCAGTTTTTTTTCAATATGACGAAATGGCCTCTTACGGTTTGGACAAGACTCTGATCGAGCGCTTCAGCGGTGGTGGATCTTCATCCCCTGCTCCAGTTGCGGAAACAGCGAAACCGGCGGAAACAGCGAAACCGGCGGAAGCGGCGAAACCTGCCAAGGCGGAAAAAGCTAAATAATGTTCGCTTTGCGAAAGATTGTTTTTGCTTTGTTACTGCTGGTATGTATCTTGTTTTTGAACGGTTGCGATGCGCTTATATCACCACAGGAACGTCGAGGATACAGTCCACTGCCACAAAATCGTCCTGCCTCCTGGGAATCGTCAGGTTTTACTGGTAAATAAGGAAACAAGCATGTATTCAGAATATTTTATTGCTGATTGCCATATCCACGGTCCTGAAATAGACGGCAATTTTATGAGTTGGGTGCCGCTCTTCAATAATTATGATGAATATCTCTCCTATTTACTGAAAAATAATATTCAAGTAGCAGTACAATCCGTCGGCTGCAACATTCAAGACTCGAATCATCTGATTGTCGCGAACGATCACTGTCTTGAACTGGCGGGAACCACCAAATTAAAGATCATTCCTGGTTGTATTCTGCATCCGGAATTCCCCGAAGCCAATGAGGAAATCGTCGCTAAATTTAAATCTGCGGGTTATTTCTGGTGTGGCGAATTGTGCCCGTATCTGGCCGACTGGAGCCTGGAGCATGATAAAGTAAAAGCCATGTTCTCTCTCCTGAGTGACAACGGGTTTATCTTGCAGCTTCACTGTCAGGAAGTCGAAGCAATGGCCAGGATTGTTGACTCCTTCCCGGAATTACCGCTGGTGGTGAGTCATCTCGGAGGCTCGCGCGACAGGATATTACAAAACATCGGCTTTGCCCGCAACTATCCGACTGTTTATCTGGACATCTGCGGCAGCGGACACGAGCGGCTTGGCATGCTTGAATACGCAGTCAATGCAGGAATCGAAGACCAGCTGTTCTACGGTAGTGACTTTCCGATTAACGAACCCGGCACCCCGATCGTCAGGGTGATCAACGGCTTGTTCAGTGACCAGGTGAAACGTAAAATTCTCGGAGAGAACCTGCGCAGCCTGATGCAGAAACACGGAATGGTTATCTAATCTGAATTATTCACAAATTTATGGTTACCTGTTGCAATCTGCTCATCCATTTTTTATGAATAGTTCTGGTTAAAAAGCTGTTTCGTATCGCGTTTGCTCAATACCAGAACCATCACAATCGGGTATATCATCAAAATCAGGGAAAAAATGACTGACCCGATGATTCCGGCCACGTACGGAGCTTTTGGAATCTGACCAAGGTTGTCCGTTCCGGCAGATATAGCAGGTATAATAGTAGCAGCTATCCCGGCAATGTCCATTGCAATCGTCCACCAACCGGCAATAAGTGCCAGCGTTCTTCCCCATTTCCGCATTTTGAAAAGTCCCGGTGCGGAGATCAAAAGCAACATCGCCGCGCCGGAACTGAACAGAGCAAAGACCACCATAATAAACCCGTCAAACTCAAACTGCATATCACCCAGATTCATCGTATCAGAATTACTCAACGCCGCAAATACAACCCGGAAAAAATTCACCATAAGAGTGATCAGGCCAAAAACGATATTAATAATCCCGAACGCAATTATTCCGCCAGGCGTTTTATTATCGACCAGAGGCACGGCCGGAGAACCCGCAGAAGGCCCCGGCAAGGGCGGCAGAGGCAATGCAGCCGTCTCCGGGATATCGATCCGGGATATCGCTTCAGATGCGCCCTGCGGCACTTCCTCACGACCACCAGCAGCATCTTCAGGACGAGACGGCAGAAATTGCGGCATCGGCGGCGGCGTCCCCGATGGCCCCTGATTCTCTTCCGATTCAAATTGATCTGAAATATCGCCGGCCTTGCGAACAAATATTTTGCCGTTTTCAGATACAACATCGTAACCTTTCAGCGCGATGATTGCAATCGGGGCAAAAATGATGATGCCGGCCAGGCCGATAATAATCATAAGCAGATTATCGTCAGTATCACTGGCAGCGGCGGCCAGTGAGTTCCATGATGGACTCGCTTCCAGATATTTGACTTTAACTGTTTTGGCGTTTTTCAAAGCATCCCACGCACTTTGGCCCATCATAACATCATTTGAATGTTCCGAGCCGTCTTTCGCTTTGAAACTATATTCAAGACGAGGCGTAACATTGTACATGTAATGCCTGACAATCTTCGCCTGAATCTCCGTACCGTGATTGTGCAATTGAGATTTGAAATAATATTCGACAGCGCCCCAGGTTCCGAGAGCAAGGCTGAAAAAGGCAAAGACAATCAGGATAATACCGTTGCGGCGGAGCTTGCGGACATCGGTATTCTTGCGTTCGGTCATATCCTTATCACGGTCATAGGTTTGATGCCCGACCGCCATAGCCGAACGGTCTTCGATAAGCTGAACCAATTGCGGAAACCCGGTCAAAATACTACTTATTCTACCCAGTTCTTTACCTTTAGCATCGCAGATGATCACGATATCAACTGACTCCACCCCTTGCTGTTTGTTTCTTTTGAGCGAAACAATATCGCTGAACGAGATATATTTTCTGGAGGCAAAACCATGCAGAGTTATCCCAGCCGCAGCAACCGTTACCCTGACCGCGCTTTTCATCAACCTTATGGCATACAGGAAAGCAAAAACCGGCACAATGGACAACGCGCCGATAAAAGTGGGGGAGGAGGATTTGCCCGGACCGGCAGTCGCAATTGCGACAAACATCACCAATAAAATAAATCCGCTGCTGATAAAACCGATAACCAGAGCAATTGCGACATACATTCCATTATTGCGATTGCTGACATATTCAACGCCAGGCTCGCCCGTGAGTTGATCAGGCATTTTATACTCCCATTTACTTGTTACCTGTAAAAAAATACCTCACGAGGGTAAAAATTCAAGAACAATACTTGATTATACTTTGAAATAAAACTATATTCATAAAGATGACAGTTCTGTCGAAGATAAGGAACCATTTTTCAAACCAAAACTCAACCGGGAGAATAACATGAAAAAGTCCCTCACCGTCCTTGCCCTGCTCTTGTGCGTAATTTCAATGACCGGCTGCATCGGCAGCGCGCCGTATGAAGGCTGCAAAACCCCGATAACAGCTCAATTCACCGTTCCGGTACCGGAATACTACAAACCGGCTCCGGCTGGCGCTAAAATCAAACACGGCACCTCAACCCACACCGCGGTCATGTCACTGGTTTCCAGCGGCGACCTGAGCGTTAAAGCCGCCGCCGACAGCGTGGGAATTAAAAATATCACCCAGGTGGAATATGAGTACAAGAACGTCGGCTTTTTCATGTTCCAGCAGATAACCATGCACGTGTACGGATATTAACAGATCATGGATGAACGTCAAATGCGCCGGGACTGGGATTCACAGCAGAGAAGCGAAGACCCCGGCGCTTTACCCCATATAAAATTCAGCGACGTTGTCGGCTTTATCCTGATTGTCCTCGGCGTCTCGGTCAGCATTTGGATCCTGCTGGTCATCAAAGACATCTTGAACGGTCAAGAACTTGGATTGATGAAGGGGATCTCCCAGGAAATAATGTCCTACAAAGACCGGCACAATGATATTGCCATTTCACTCCCGGGAAAAAGCGTGGGAATCGTCCTTGCAGGCTGCCTGCTTTTTGTCGCGGCAATAATCGCAATATGCTTTATCAATCAAGGCGTGGTTATGATGCATACCGATGTTCTGAAGATTGTCAGGAAAATTGACAGTCTCAAAGAAAAGCTGCTCGAAATAACCAGAAACCGCAATGTCAACCTGGTCAATCGGGGAGATCCCAAATAAAACGGTTGTCATTTATCAGCGACTTGAGCTGCTGAATACTCTGCTCTGATTTGCGTTCAACCGCCTCTTCCGTATTAAAAGCGTTATGCGGCGTCATGATCACATCATGACGCTGTTGTAATGCGTTAACGGCCTCCAGAATTGTTCCCGTTGCCGGAATCTCGCCGCGCAGGGCGGGACCAAGCGTTTTCTCTTCAGGATAAACATCCAGCCCGACACCTCCAAGATGGCCTTCCTGAAGCAACCGCAGCAGATCATCAGGCGGGGACAGCTCGCCTCTGGCGACGTTGACGAAAACCACTCCTGGTTTTGCTTTTTTCAGCGTATCATAGGCAAAGTAGTCGCGGTTATTCGCGGTCAGGTTCATGGTACAGGCAATAATATCAGCCTGCTTCAAAGCTGTTTCCGGCGCAACATATTGAACAGCTTGATGCTTTTGCTCAATATCGACACCGATGACATGCATATCGAGCCCCTGTCCGATCCTCACCACCTGACTGCCGATGTTTCCGACGCCGAATACCGCAAGAGTACGTCCGGCACATTCCCCCCCGGTGATCCCGTCACGATGAAATGATGAAAACTGCCGCATCTGAAGCGGCAAACGACGCAGCAGCGCGGTCCAGAAAAGCATCGCCTGTTCCGCCACAGACCGGTTGCAATACAGCGGCAAATACCCCAACGCAATATTATCGGCCTGATTATCGCAACGGTATGCGGTCAGATGATCATACCCGGTACTGCGGGTCAATATACCTTTTAAGCTGTCTTTCCACTCCGCTGGAATATGCGACTGGGTTCGAACCGATATGATAGGAGCCGGCGGTGCAGTGTGCCCCGTCTCCTGAATGGTTTTCCAGTCATATCCGGCCGCAATGGTTCCGGCGTTAAATCTTTCCAGAGCGTCACGTTCTTCCTCGAACGCCTCATAAAAGAAAACCTGAAATTCCTTGTCCATATTACAACAATCCGTCAAGTTGTTCGACCGTTTCATCGAACAGTTTCAATGCGGCAATAACCGGCTCAGGCGTTGAAAGATCCACTCCCGCATCTTTCATAATATCCAGCACATCTTTGGAGTCACCGGCTTTCAGGAAGCCGATGTAATCCTCAAGCTTACGCTTATCACCGCTGAGAATATTTTTACTGAGAGCGGCAGCCGCCGAAATGCCGGTGGCATACTTGTAAACATAGAAATTATAATAGAAATGTGGAATTCTCGCCCATTCCATCTCAATCCGCTGATCAGGCGCAACGTTATTCCCGTGATACTCGGCATTGAGTTTAAAATAATCTTCACACAACATATCAGGAGTCAGCGGCACCTTCTGTTCCGCCAACCCATGAATATGTTTTTCAAACTCGGCAAACATAGTCTGGCGGTAAAGGGTGCCGCGAATCTGGTCGAGCAGATGACAGAGCAGATAGGCCCGGACCGAAGGATCCTGATTCTGTTCCATCAAATAATGATGGAGCAGCAGTTCATTAGTGGTTGAAGCCACCTCCGCTACGAAAATCCGGTAGTCGGCATAGTGATAATGCTGAGTATGGTTTGAATGCCATGAATGCATGGAATGCCCCAGTTCATGAGCCAGAGTGAACACATCATTAAGGGTACCGTTAAAATTCATCAGAATGTACGGCGCGGTATCAAAACAACCGCTGGAATAGGCTCCTGAACGCTTGCCCTTACATTCAAGCACATCAATCCAGCGTTTATCAAAAGCGTCGCTCATGACCTCGCAATACTCTTTCCCGAGGGGACTAACAGCCGCTTCAACGTGTTTTCTGGCTTCGTCCCAGCTCAGTTCCATCCGGCAGTCAGGAACCAGCGGATTATAAATATCATACATGTTCAATTTGTCCAGTTTCATAACCCGGGCCCGCAACGCAAAATATTTATGCAGCGGCCCCAGATGGCTGTGAACGGTGGAAATAAGATTATTGTATACATCAACCGGAACGTTGTCACTGAACAAAGCCGCTTCCAGCACCGAAGGATAATTACGCACTTCAGAACTGAAGACATGTCTTTTAACCGTTGCGTCAAGCGTTGTCGCCAACGTATTACGGAATCCGTTGAAAGTATCGTAAAGGGCTTCAAAAGCACTCTTCCGGACATCTCGATTCGCGGATTCCAAAAATTTAATAAAGTTGCCGTGAGTAAGTTCAACATCCGAGTCTGTATCATCTTTGATGACCGGGAACTTCAGGTCTGCATTGTTAAAGGCCGAGAATGTCTTGTGCGGGGCGCTGAAAATGTCTGACGCCAATCCGAGCAAACGTTCTTCCTTGGCGGAAAGGGTATGCGCCCGGCTTCGCAGCATTTCCCTGATTGTCCGGTTGTAAAATTTCAGCTCTGAGGAACACAAATATAGCTGATGAACTGATGCGTCAAGGGCCAGGAATTCCGGTTCAAACCAGGCCATCGCGCCGGAAAGTTCCGCGAATTTGATGCTTACCCGGTCCAGCAGGGACCGGTTTTCGGAATTGCCAAGGTCCTGATCAGAGCGCAAATGAGCATAAACATAGACTTTTTCAGCCAGCCGCTCCATCTCGTCCATCGCCCGGAATGCATCGGCCAGAATTTCCGGACCATCTCCCAGACGTCCTTGAAAACGCATTATCACGTTAATTTTTTCATCGATTGCGGCAAAATCTTTTTCCCACACATCCAAATCATTGTATATAAGTTCCAGATCCCAGGTCATCTCCAACGGCAGACTTTCCCGGGACGGGCTTTTTTTCGCTTGTTCACTCATTTAATGTCCTCTTTCAACCTTTGTTGATGTATTTGTCTGTTCCGGTAATATTTACCACTTCCCCGAAAAACATTTTATGAAAATCCCGGTTCGGATAAATTTCTCCGACAAGAGATTTTTCCAGAAAGTTTTTTCCCCTCAATTCATCCGCGTAAACAATCCGGCATTCAATAATCAACTCCGCTTCCGCATAACCCGGCACTTCCACCTCTTCCAGTCTGATCGGGGTCAGCCCGGTCTCTTCGACCTTATCGCAATCACGACCCGATTTCGTACCGCAAAAAGTCAGAGCGTCGCGATACTGTTCAGGAAACGCGCAGAGAGAAAACGAATCCGCCTGTTCCATAAACTGAAAAGTATGCCGCTGCGGCCGGACACCGGCAATCGCGACCGGCCTGGCCCAGAAAGTACCGAGAAAGCCCCAGGAAACTGTCATACAGTTATGGCTCCGGTAATCCCCAGCGGTCAGCAGCATCCAACCGCTGTTCAACACATTGAAAATATTTACATTCAAATCAGCAATATCAATTTGTTCCCGTTCCATTTTGATTTCTCCTATGTTTTTACGTGGATGAATAATTATTTATCATAATCAGGAATCAGATACTTGCGGCGTTTGGCGCGGAAACCGTCAAGCTCGCGTTGCCAGGCATTCGCAACCTGACGATATGAATAACCCCGCTGGATCATTTTGCGCATCTCATCCGTACCGACAGCTTTGTCAAACCTCTCTATCCGGTCCGGACGCCAGCGAAATCCCTTACCAAGACAATACTTCTGCAAATAACAGAGAATAGCCGCCGTCGTCGTCAAAGGACGATACGTTGCGGTATTGGTAATGTAAATCTGCACTCCGTGCGTATTCTGCTTTTCAAACAGACCAAAATAAGGTTTGATATGAATCTCCCTGAAGCGACATCCCGGCAATCTCTGACTGTTAAGCCAGGCAGTCATCTTTCCTGCATCAATCCACGGCGCGGTGATCACTTGAAACGGAATGGTGTAAAATACCCCCATACTGACAATACCAAGTTCCCCGAGGACGCCGGTTGTAGCAAAGAGACATGCCGACTCCGGCGACGGGATCTGTGGAGAAGTCGGAACCCACGGCAAGCCGGTCTGAGCCCATGACATTCCGCGCTTGTAATTAACCATCGGGACTATCTTGAGCGTGCAATTAATTTTGAACTCTTTATTCATAAAGCGAGCCAGCTCTCCAACCGTCATGCCATAAACGCAGGGAATGGGATGTAAACCGATAAATGACTTGTATTTTTCCTCCCGGATCGGACCGTCTACCACTGTGGCGCCAAGCGGATTCGGAATATCAAAAACGATAACCTCTTTACCGGCAGCAGCAGCAGCGGCCATGACTTCGGCCAGATGCCAGATATAAGTGTAAGAGCGGCTGCCGGTATCCTGAATATCATATATAAGGACATCGACCTTGGCCAGAGCGTCAGCAGGGGGGCGATGAGTTCTGGACTTAGGGTCATAAAGCGAATAAACGACCAGCCCGGTATTGGGGTCGATCGATGTTAAAAAGCGCTCTCCGGCCGGAACGTTGCCGCGAATACCGTGCTCAGGGGCAAAAAGCGCGGTCAGGTTTATGCGGCGATCCTTCTTGAATATATCCGCAGTAGATTGCAATCTGGCATTTACCCCGGTAGGATTGGTAATCAGCCCGACCCGCTTCCCCTTTACAAGTTTTTCCACAAAGTATTGCAGAAACACTTCAGAACCACGGTACACCCTCGCCTGCATCGCCGTAAAAGGAGCAATTACCAGAAAGACGGCAACGGCTCCTGTTAATATTTTATTCATGTATATTTATCTCCTGACATGTTAATGAAGAAAACACAAGGTCCAGACATACGAAAACCGGATAAGTACAACCGACCCAACAAGCCGATTGCCCCAAAAGAGAAGCTTCAGAAGTTTTTCTCCGTATATTCATGAACAGCTTTTTTGAGTTCGTCAGAGGCGTCAAGCACCGCCTGTCCCATTATCTTACGCTGCTCTTTTGAAGCCCCAAGCGATTCATCCTCAAGATGCTTCGCAATATCATACAACTTCATTCCGCCGGCATTACCCGCCATTCCTTTGATTGTATGAGCAATCACTTTAAGCTCATTCGGGCGGTCCGAGTCCAATACACCTTTAAGTTCTTTGGAATACTGGTCCAACTGCTCGTTAAGCAATCCCAGCAACATTTCCAACGTCGCTTTGTCGTTTCCGACAGAATCTTTCATAATCTCAATATTGAAAACCGGTGATTCGCTTTCAATAGCGGCATGATTACTCGCCGCCGCCTGCTTGACCGGTTCTTTATCATCACTCTTATTCCCGGCAGAAGATGCTCCGGCCGCTTCCTGAGAGGATGAATCAGTCGGAGTATTTTCATCATGATTATGCAAATAAATATTCAGAATCCTGGAAAATTTGTCAACCGTAACAGGTTTAGCCATGTAATCGTTCATCCCGGCCTCGATGCACCGGTCCCTGGCTCCACTCATGACATCAGCGGTAACCGCCACAATCGGAATATTGGCATAAGGTTTGCCGGAAGCGCGAATCGCCCGGGTCGCTTCATAACCATCCATTACCGGCATCTGACAGTCCATCAAAACCAGGTCTATCTTATGCTCGTCCAGTGCATTCAGACCTTCAAGCCCGTTATTGGCAACAATGACTTTGCAGTTCAGTTTCTTTTCCAGAATATTAACCGAAACCATCTGGTTGACCTGATTATCCTCAACCAGCAGTAAGACGTTTTGGATGCTGTTGTCAGTAAATTCAGGCAATTCGACATCCTGTGTCTTGTGTCTGCCAAGTTTAATATTGAATTTAAAAACTGACCCTTTACCTTTAACGCTGCTGACCGAAATATCTCCATCCATCAACTCGACCAGTTTCTTTGTAATAGTCAAACCGAGGCCGGTACCGCCATATTTACGTTTATTGGTGGATTTAGCCTGAGCGAATTTATCAAAGATCTGCGCCGCTTCTTCCGGCGTCATTCCGATGCCGGTATCATGTACCTCAAACTGGAGGCGCTGCCAGTCATCCCCTTTAGCCAACGACTTGATATTGATCTTGATTCCGCCTTCACTGGTAAACTTAGCTGAGTTACCGACCAGATTAGTTAAAATCTGTCGAACCCGGACTGGGTCGCCAATATATTCATCCGCAACTCCGGACTGACACTTATAATCCAGGGAAACCGACTTTTTAGCCAATAACACTTTCCCCATGCCCATAACTTCATCAAGAACTTCCTTAAGGCTGAAATCAACCGTGTCGATTGCCATTCGACCGGCCTCAATCTTGGAAATATCCAGAATATCATTGATAATATGCAACAGGTTACTGCATGACGATTTAACAACTCTGACATATCGCAACTGGTCCTCACTCAACGTCGAGTCGAGTAACAATTCACTCATCCCCATAATTCCATTCATCGGGGTACGTATCTCATGACTCATGTTTGCCAGGAATTCGCTCTTAGCCCTGTTCGCATCTTCGGCCGCAATCTTTGCAGCTTCCTGCGCATCAGCGGATTGCTTGATCTCGGTAAAGTCAATCGCCACAATTGACACTTTTTCAACTTCATCCGCCGCATTACTATGAGGTGTCTCAAGGGTATAGTACCACCGCTCTTCACGAACATCATTGTTGAAACGCTGAATCATCTCATTACAGCCGGCTCCTGTTTGAACAACTTTTTCATCCAGCGCCCGGACTTTATCAGCGTATTTGGCGGAAAATATATCCGCGTCATTTTTCCCGATGATTTCAGCAGCCTGCATCCCCATTGCTTTTTCAAACTCGGAATTCACATAGATATATTTGAAGCCGTTCTGCACATCTTTAATCATTATTTCGACCTTAAGGTCTCCCAGCAGTTCATTCATCATCGAATATTCAGAAACTAAATCATCTTTAACCTGACGCAAAGGCCCCATGTCCATAAATGTTTCAACCAGCATTTCACGGTCGTCAAGTTTGACTCGTCTGACACTCTTCATAATTGAGATGGAAGTTCCGTCCCCTTTTATGAGCTTGCGTTCTGAAAGATCAACTTCTTCATTGTGGTCTGTAATCGGACAATTTCCTTCTTCTGACGGACAGATGAATTTATGGCATACGTTTCCGACAATTTTATCTTCTTCCAGGCCAATCATTTCACATACGGCAGGATTAACCGCAAAAATAGTATGATCTTTCGGGTCAACCACCACAACTCCAAGCGGCAAGCCCTGCATCAGCATCTCCAGGAAAAGACGGTCATGTTCTTTTTCCTGCTCAAGTTTTTTCTTTTCGGTTATGTCATAAAAGGTTTCAACAACCGCAATGACATCGCCATTATCATCTTTAACCGGAGCCGCGGAAATATAAAAATAATCTCCATTTGGCTGGAGATGCTCCCGCTGCACGGTTTTACCGGTTGAAATAGCTTCCCGCACCGGACAGTCATCGCAGGGCCGGTTTCTGCCATAGAGAATCTTGAAACATTGTTCCCCGGTCATTTCATGCAGGCTTGGAGAAGTCAGTTTCGCCGCGCCGGGATTGGCCCAAAGCACCCGTTGATTCTTATCCATGTAGATAACACCTTCGGATACATTATTCAATATCATGGATTTCTGCTGCTCAGCTTCCTGAAGCAGCTTGCCCATCTCCTCCTGCTGCATTAACAGTTGACCCTGACGTTTGCGGCCAATGACCAGTTTTCGATTGAGGATGAACAGGAAAATCATTGACATAATAGCCAATATGCTTAAAATGATGATTCCACTGACAAAATGATCACGATATATATCTTCAAAATCGTAACCGGGACTGCCTTTTGTCTGACTGAACGGCGGAATATTCAACTTCATCAAGCACTCCCGCACCATACTGTAGTTCTTGGGAACAGTCCAGCCGAAACTGTCTGAATCCAACGCGGCGGCCGAGTCTGACGGCATATCAAGCAAAGCTGTCATTACTTGCTTTGCAACCATATCAGGGACATTTACATTGCGGGAAAAAACCCATTCAGGATATAATGGAGTCGAACATTTGTAAGGGAAATAATCCAATGCGGGAGTCGGCGGCGGCATACATTTGAACCGGTCCAGAGAAATGGCCTTTTCGTGAGCATACTTTTCCAGCACATTTGTCTGAACGCAGCCGAAATCCGCTTTACCGCTCAATACATACTCAACAACTTTCCTTTGCTGCTTTGTAAATATAACTTTGAAATCATCGCTTGAAAGATCATGTTTTTCCATCTCAAGCAAACAGGTCAACCATCCACCGAAAGAAGTCGGAGTCGGTGCCGCAACGGTTTTACCTCGAATATCCTGGAAAGATATTTTGCTGCTGCTTTTATTCAACGCAAAAATCACTCCGCCGTATACCGACAACGGACCGAGAGCACAGCGCTTTCTCAAGGTGGCAAGAGGAGTTATACTCTTGAAATGAGTGAGTTTGACATAGATAGAAGGATTACTGATTAAAAAATCAATCTTTCCGGCCAGAGCTTGTGATTCAACATCCTTGTTTTCCAGTGGAATCAACTCGAATTTACCCACCCCAGAGTGTTTTGTGAGATAATCAACAGTAGCCTGCCATTTTTTTCTGGCAATAGAGTCATCATTTCGACTCAAAACTCCCAAATGATAAACTTCTTTAGCAGAAAGAGCGCAAGCAACCGACATCAAAATAAAGACAAGAATTGGAGTCAGTCGTTTATTTGAATTTCTTTCTTTACAAGAATTATAATATAATATCTTCATAATATCCTAACCGGAATATCGACGATTATATGATCAAAACCATTGAATTAAGCATATAATACCCGCGAAAATACAGGAATTCAAGGTTAACTTAAGCTTTTTCCGGTAATTTGTCGGTTTCATTAACCGGAAAAATAATTTTCCGTAAAAACTTCCCGCCAAATCAACGTTCTTAAACAGTAATTTTGTTATCATATTCAACGCCAATCCAGACTCAAATGTTTGTTTCAGTCCAAATTTATACCAATAATGTTTCTTGCAACCAGGCATTATCAATCAGTAAAATAGCTTATGCCGTAAATTATCAATATAATCACGCCGGGACATTTTGAACAAATTGACATAATCAAATGCCGGTTTATATTGATTGAAAAACCGGAAAAATAGAAGCATTTTTTA
The DNA here is from genome assembly GCA_963678305.2 of Victivallales bacterium. Lineage (GTDB taxonomy): Bacteria > Verrucomicrobiota > Lentisphaeria > Victivallales > Victivallaceae. The sequence continues at coordinate 255,125 of CAXXVV010000012.1, read as the reverse complement.
AGGATGAAATACAAAATGGAAGCGGAATTAGGAGTTCGGGATACTCATGTTGAAGATATTCTTGTAAAAGAAAACAGTTTTTTAAGCCTTGACACGGAAAATACGGCACTGCCGGAATATTCAACCGCCAAACAACTGCTGCCATGCCCATTCTGGAAAGGCCGCGACGACGTTATTCAATGCTACTGGAAAGCCTGGGAACTTGCATTTGGCAACCTTCGCCGTCCGGCAGCCAACAGCCGTTTCATCACAAACTTCATTGATACCGCGTTCAATGGCTGTCTTTTTATGTGGGACTCAGCGTTTATCCTGATGTTCGGGCGCTACGGCAGCAGGGCTTTCAATTTTCAAAAAACGCTTGATAACTTTTACGCGCGACAGCACAAGGACGGATATATTTGCCGCCAGCTAAGGGAATCCGACGGACTGGAAGTGTTTGAAAGACTCGATCCCGCCAGCTCCGGCCCCAACATAATACCGTGGTGCGAGTGGGAATATTATCTCAATACCGGAGATCTTGAGCGACTGGGAAAAGTGTTTCCGGTCCTGCTGGCATACACCAACTGGTTTCGTAAATACCGTTCATGGCCGGACGGCACCTATTTTTCCTGCGGCTGGGGATGCGGCATGGACAACCAGCCCCGCGTTCCGGCAGATTATTCCTGTGAATTCGATCATGGTCATATGTCGTGGATTGATACCACCTGCCAGCAAATCCTGGCTAATCGCATGCTGATCAGAATGGCTCGGGAGCTTGGACGTGAAAACGACATCACGCACCTTAAAGAAGAGATTACCACCCTGACCAGCTTCGTCAATCAAAACATGTGGAATGAAAAAATCAAATTTTACACCGACCGCTTCAGAAACGGCACGCTCTCAAACTTGAAGTCGATAGGCTCGTTCTGGGCGATTATGGCTGAAATAGCTCCGGCTGAACGGCTCGAAGCGTTGATCGCTCATCTCGAAAATCCACACGAATTCAAGCGCCCCCATCGGGTGCCGTCGCTGGCGGCTGATCATCCAGCTTACTCGCCTGATGGCGGATACTGGCTCGGCGCGGTCTGGGCTCCGACAAACTATATGGTCTTGCGTGGGTTGACTATGGCCGGAAAAGACAGGATGGCCCATGAAATAGGTTTAAATCACCTTGAGAACGTCGTCAAAGCATACATGGAACAAGGAACTCTTTTCGAAAATTATGCGCCGGAATCAGCTGAAGGCAAATGCCGGACGGATTTTGTCGGCTGGACCGGCCTGCCGCCGGTCGCGGTATTGTTCGAATACGTTTTCGGATTACGCCCGGACGCCGGAAAAAAATCTCTGCTTTGGGACGTTAATCTACTGGATGAACATGGGATCAAACAATATCCGTTCGGACCTGACACGCTGATTGACCTGCATTGCGCCGGCAGAAAGGAACAAACCGAAGAACCACTCATCCAAGCCCATTCGGGCCATGACATCGAGCTGGTCATCAATTGGCCTGGCGGAACGAAAAAAATCAGAACCAGAGTATCCTGAACTTATTTCCGGACGCAATATTTATACATTCTGAATGACGCGGGTTCGGGTAAATTAACCTTGAACATGCCCCCCTGCCCGGTTATCGCGGCGGAAGTATCAGACACGCTTTCAAGGACAAAATCATTAAGCCCACACAATTTCAACTCTGCCTCGGCCGGAGCATCGAGTTCCCGATAAACGATTATATAGCCACGATCTCCGTTACGGGACTGGAACCCGGTAATCGATTTCCCGTCCGGCTGCTCACCAATCGGACAAATAATTCCTTCGAATATTTCATCACGATGCGCCAGATGCAGGTCAATTATCTTACGATAAACGCTCATGGTTTCCGGGGACAGTTCTGATGCGCCAAGCCACAGCAACGGATTGGCGAACATTGCGACCGCGGCCCAATACTCCGGCGGATAGACATCAGGCGCGTTGCGATGGATTTCACTGTTCACGTAGAAATCACGGTTAATTCGTCCGGGGTCCGGAACTTCCACCTGAAATTTCTGAAGCCTTGAGTAGCGGCTTAACTGCCAAATGTTGTGCAGAGTGCTTTCGGGGTGATAGCCGAGCCCCCATTGCCGGTTCACGTAGCGGTTTTCAAGGAACACGTTGCCATATTCAAGAAAGGTAAAATAGCCCGTACGCTGTCCGTTAGTGGTATCGAAATTGAAGACAATGTCGCCTCCGGACCGCTCGCGCAGGGAATGGATCATATTATGGAAATTCTCGTATGCCTCACGCGACCGCAGGCGTACGCTGTCTATCTTGAATATCTTGATATTGAACTTCTGATAAAAGGCATAGAGCATATCCGCGAATTCACGCCAGTCGCGATATTCCCGGGTAAAAGTCGGAGCGACCCACAACGCCAGTTCAATTCCGGCAGCTCGGGCCGCGTCAACCAAAGGCTGCAACCCGTTCGGCAGCAGCTCGGGATGAACTTCCCAGTCCGACAGTTCCGGGTATTCATTGAATGCATTCATAACCGTCAGAACCCTTGTCTTTTGCCAACCGTCGTCAATTTGATATTCGGTCGCGCCAAGCCTGGCAGCCGCATTGATTTCATCAAGCAGAAACTGCTCGGAAACCCGCGATGGAAAATCATTGACCGCCCACGGGTTGGCCATGACCTGATAGTCACAGTCAGGAAAGCGTACCTGCTGATATTCTTTTAGCGGTTGCTCAAAATCGTTCTGGAAAAACCCAATCGTATGACGAAATCCGGTCATCTCGTGATTTTCCTGATAATCCCAGGGACAAAACCCGCAGCCGCATGACGCGATAAATTTTCCGTCAAACCTGAAATCATACGGGTCCTGGTCACGGCGCTCACCACTGGTCGGGGCCTCCTGTAATATAAACAAACCGTTTTGAAGCAATTCGTCCCCGCAAAGCAGAATATTGCCAAAAGCATCAGCTCCGCTGACCTCATGTTCAATGACCTGATCATTGTAAAAATCAGTAATAGCCTTGAATTCCACTGCCCGATAAGGAGAGACCGTATCAACTAAAGTCAGTCCGTCAACGCGATTCTCATGAGGAGGATATTCTCGCCTGGCATGCTGTTCCTTGACTCTGGCATTCCAGTAAACTCCGGGCGTCACGCCGCTGGTCACCGCATATTGCGACGAAATCACCGGCAAACCGGGATACAGCATATAGAACCGGCGGATCCGTAAACGCTGCCGCGGTTCATACAACACAATTTCAGTCTTCAAATGCTCACTGTCAAAAATTCCGCCTTCAATGACCTCTGATTTTGCACTTTCAATTTGAATTTCGATATTTTCCCAATGGGTTAAACCGTCCAGAGCAATGTCCTTTTCAACCGTATTACCGGCAATATACTCAAAACCGTTTTGTTTATTTACTAAACTGGTAGTTACAGGGAGTCCTGTGCTGAAATCAACAACTCTTTTCAGATTCGCATTTTCGAGCATCAGTTTGTCATTTTCAAATACAACAAGACAATCTTTGTGTTCTAACCGCATATTTTCTTCCATGATAAATTCAGTCTAAAATTTCAGATGGATTTTTCAATCATATTGCAACAATCCACTTGTTATGTTAAATTACAATATATATTTATGTAAGGCAATTTCAACTCTGAACAACGTATTAAATAGATGCAATACAGGGAATATTGTTGCACGATACTATAACAAGAAAACAATCTGACATGAAAACCCGCACAATTCGCCTTCCACAGCATACTCATAGTGTTGCCCCGTCAATCAGTGAGTATGATCCCGACCTTTATGTCTTTTCCTGCGGACACTTGTACAGTCTGGGCCTCTTTGAGTACTTGAGGGGAAGCAATGATCCCTTACCGGCAATCCATTTTATTACCAGGGGGTGCGGTAAATTCAAGTTTAAAGACCTGGAGTTCGAGGCAAAAGCCGGAGACGTCGTCATCGTCCCCCCTTATACTCCATGCGAATACCATGATTACCCGAATCAGCCGTGGCGATACTACTGGTTCAAGTTAAGCGGACATCGCCATAAAGAAATTCTGGCTAAAATCCTGCCTCCGGCTCAACCTTATCACCTCCCGCAGATTTTAACCGGAGAGCTGATTGCCGGCGGGGAAATCATCAATGCGAAGCTGACGTCCGGTAATTATCCCGAATTTTATCCGGTCAGCGCAGCGTGGGAAGTTATTAACTTGCTCAAAATTGCCTTGTCCGGTGAATGTCACGACCAAACCGATAATGCCGGTTTTGCCGAAGCCTGCCGCCATTACATTGATGAAAATTTTTCCGCGATCCGTTCAATGCATGATCTGGAAAATATTTTCAACGTTCACCGAACCACAATCTATCGCAACTTCATCGCGGCGTTCAAGGACTCACCCTATAATTATCTCCTCCGGAAAAAGCTGGAAATGGCAACGGACGTTTTGGAAAAAACAAATTTGACGATCAAAGAGGTTGCGGCCGTCGTCGGCTATACCGACGCCAATCGTTTCAGCCGGGTCTTCCGGGAAAAATACGGATTGAGCCCCCGGGACTGGCGCAAACAGAAATCCTGAGACGAGGCCGCCAAAAGCCCCGACTATGACTTTTAACGATGCCGTCATGAGCGATATACTGAACATTTTTATATTTTTTCAAAGTCGCTAAGTTGACTTAAGCCCTAGTTAGTATTATATTGACGGATAATCTGATTGATATGCGCCCATAGCTCAGTTGGTAGAGCAAATGACTCTTAATCATTGGGTCACAGGTTCGAATCCTGTTGGGCGTACCACCATTCTCTCCTCAAAAATGCCGATTTTGCCACTTTCTGTCATCTCCTGCCTTGTCCTGTTCAGCCCCTATAAAAGTCAAAATAAACTAACGATAAACTAACGATAGTTTTAAGGTTAATTTTAGCTTAAGCAAAATACAAAAAAGTGTCCCCGGTCAGGACGATAATTCTTTTTGATGCCAATAGAATCCATTAGTTATGCCTTATTTTCCCTTAAATCATCACTTGAATATGACAAACACAAACATACAAATCCAGTCATTATTACAAAACTGGAAACCCAAAAACAACTGCCAAAATTAGGAAAAAACATAGGAAGCATCGCCGGAATCATCCCAATGAATAAGAAAAAGATGTATTGGGGCATCAAACGCAATCTTCGATTTTGATCATTAATCATCAGAATAGAAAAAATAATCAACCAAGGCAGAATTCCACCCATAAATCTCCATTTTAAAGGCTTTGCCTGAATCGGTGATATAACGCTTTCCAATTCCTCTTGAATGTATTTATTTACCTGTAGTTTATGAGGTACAGTATTATCAAGTTTCGATTCAATATTAACAATTTTTTCTAGCCGTAAGAGTTTAAAATGATCAGTATACTGCTCGTAAAAGAGCAGGCCAAGAACAAGAAAGAAAATCCATAGAAAAAATCCAAATGGACCTTTTTTCACTAAGCCATCAACAATTTGGGGAATATCCATAAAATATACCAAGCCATTAGAATCTAAATCTCCATCGGAATACTACATTATATTGAATTGGAAAAAGTGTTTGAATTTGGGAAAGAGAACTTTGAAGCACTGCGAAACCTGCCTGCTGATATTTTGTTTGACGGTCGGCGGTACTGCTGGAAATTCAAGGAATATGACGGCAAGGTTTATTTTACGGAGTGGTGGCTGCCGCCGCTTGGTTGACCGAAAAGCTTTTAACGTTAAAAGGATTTGTAGTATTAAAATCAAGTAACGTGCGCATGAGCTGCGAGGAATGGCGTGACTGCGCCATTCCTCGTCGTGCTCCATGCGATTGTTCTGCTCCGAAAGAGTTGCCAAAAAATGACAGGCGCGAAAAGGACCGAGTAGACAGTCGATGATTGCATGGCACTGTTGATAACTCACATCCGATCAATACATCTGCCACTTCTCAGTGCAATAGCTTTGGGTCTTCCGGCTATCTCTGGTCTCATCGCAAAATGGCATCATCAATTCCAGCAGATCATGGCTATTGTGCCTATACGCAAGCAGCTCCTCGCCATCAGTAGTCAAAGCCTGTTCTGGTGTGCAATCACGCAAAGCATCTTTCACCATATCAAGAGAGAGCTCAGGAATCCCCAGCATGTTTGAAACCACTGTGTCATGAATGAGAAAAGTCTCATTGGCCTTTCTCATGTCATAGGGTGTGGGCATTCTCCTTACAATACAATCAAGGTAGATTCTATAGCAGTGCATCCTGCGTGACGCGGCTGTCGGATGCGTTCTGAAGGCAGAAGATCCTGGAGCATACTTCTCCATTAGGAATCTCTCGCATAGTTCGAATAATCCTGTTGAGATCTGAATACCAAGGGTATGAGACGTCAAATAGTCAGGAAATGTGCAAACCTTTTCCCTCGCCATCGCATCATCAGATGGCGGCAATCCGGCTTCTGCGATTGATCTGTACATTGACTGCATTGCATAGGAATCTGCCTGATGTTCCATGAAGAAATTCAGCCGTTGTGCTTCAGCTTCAGTATGACCTATCGCATGTCGCACTTGGTCAAACTCGGGATAGGCTTGAGTCTTGAGACGTCTCGAAGCAAAGAGAGAATGCCCGAAATGGAAATGCGATTGTTCATGAGCCGCAATGAACATGATAATGGAGCGACTTATCATCTCACCGAACTGGATTCTCTGGGTGTTGCCACCAGGAGGAACAGTCTCCAGATACTTTGATGGCATGTGAGCGCCCGGTCTCAGTTTCAAATCATCTTGCGCCCATCTGAGTATGTCAACCACAGAATGCCCGGCAGACAGATCAATAGTTTCTTCTGAATGAAATGGTAGCCAAGGGCACACATCCGGGATGCACATCAGATTGCACGCAATGTGCTTTGCAGCTAACATGATCCCATAGTTGAACTCATAGTATGGCCCGTGGCTACCTGTTAATCCTGCACCCGCGTTGAAATCCATATCCGGCTTGATTTTCAACACCATATCGTCAGGCAACTTACGTTCAGAGCCAATACCCTCAGAGACCGGCGTTGGACAAAACATAAAACTCTCGATGAGGAACTTGAGTTCTTTCATGAGTTCAGGTATGTCGCTGTTTCCATCAAACATCGTTTTTCATCCTGTGAAAGTTGTGTCTCCCTGATCGCCCGCCTTCAACCTTGGCGAAAGATTCTGCCGAGCAGTCTCTGTTAGCAGAACAATGAGTTCAGTGGCGGCGCGTTAGCGACGTTCACTGCAACGGTTTAGTTAGGATTTTCAATATTTATTTCTTCTGGCATTGGAGTGACCACAATTCCATTATCATCAACTTTGGTTTCATATTCACAACCATCTAAACATTTTTTAATCTGATCTCCAAATCCTTTTCTTATTGCTTTTCTTCCAGAAATATCTCTAAGTTTTTGTTTGTCAAATCTTATAGCATGGTTAGTGCTAGGATAGTCATCTGACGTCCATATAGAACTTTCTTGTCTATCTCTAAAAAAATTATTTACTTCTTCAAATATGATATTTGCAACTTCACTAACTGGTTTGCGCATGATTTTATTCTCCTAATTGCCCGGGTCATCGGCGGAGCCGTCCGTTGAACCCGGTTGTTCCGGCGCACAGACGCGTGGCGGGAACAAGTTACTATATTGTTTTAAGGAATATCTTCCATAATTTTCTCTTTTTAGAGGCCTGATTATTAAAAATACCTCTTGGTTTTCATTTTACAAACAATATTCCCACACTTGCAATTTTTATAAGATAATTGCATTTAGCGGTTTGTCAAATCTTGACAGCGTTTGTATTCCATATATTTCTCGCCAGAATTACCCCATCTGCAGCCCTGCGTTGGTAATCGTGCAGGAAATTCCGCACATCAGGCAGTGCCACTCAATCCCCGAACGTAAAAAGTTCATGTCCTCACTTTAATTCTTCCAGCCCAAGCTCATCAAGCAGCCAGGAAAGGTCATACGGTTCATTACCCCTGTCCTGCGCCTGCAGTTCATTGCTGTTGATATGCTCTTTCATTAGGGAAACCGGGGATGCATCTCAGGAATCTTTGATGCTTCTCGTGGAGTTAAGCCGTCAAGCTTTGGAATAGTCTCATCGATGAACTTGTGATAATGCTCGTCCATGAATTTATGCATGATCTGTTCATATATCTCTGGTGGAATATTTTCTTCTCCAGATTCAATATCATCTTCATAATCAGGCTCATCATCTCCATCAATGTCAATCTCTTTGGCAAGGTCACGGACAGCTTCTTTTTCAAGCTTGATCTTGAAGCTATTGTTGCTCTCTGCATGATTTACTCCCCATTTGTTGTTTGCTTTTATCAAACTATTTTTCTTTACCTAAATATCTCATTTTGATTAGAATTATTCAAATTCTAAAGTAAATTGAGAAACTCAAACGGGATAAAATAAGTTAACAGTCTACAGTTAACAGGAAATACTGCATAAGTTACCCGGAATTTATTGATCTTGCATGAAAAGACACAAAGCTGAATAATGTGAATTGTTTTTTATTTTTTTTTGAAAAAACATATTTGAGTGTTGACAAATAATAAATGGAACACTATAGTACAAGATAGAACAAATATGAAAAATGCATCAAAGCATACTTTGTTCAAAGGCAATGAGAAAACAAAGGTATTAATAAAAATGACAGAGTTTAACATTAAAACCAACTCGTATTCAGGCAGTACATTGTTAGCGAGAAACTTTAAGGAAACGATTATGACGCCATACAAATTCGATCGCTCCCATGAGCTTTTCGCTGATGCAAAACGTGTTATCCCAAGCGGGACAATGCGAACGCGTCAGCCATCATGCGTGAATTATCCCACTTATATTGCGCGAGCAAAAGGATGCCGAATGTGGGATGTGGACGGAAACGAGTTTATTGATCTGCTTTGCAGCATTGGTCCGGTGCTACTGGGATATGCATACGACCGGGTGGATGATGAGGTGATAAAGGTTATCAGGGATTCATTTCAGTCATCAACCAATCATCCGAAACAAATTGAGTTGGCTGAGCTGCTGGTGGATATGGTACCATCGGCGGAACGCGTACGTTTTTTTAAAACCGGAACGGATGCGACTGTCGCAGCCGCACGGCTGGCACGCTGCATTACAAAACGCATGCCTGTTGCACGACACGGTTATCATGGCTGGGCGGATTTATGGAAAGGGACCGACGGCTGTCCGAACGGAGTAGGCGGCGTTGATCCATTGACCGGCAAAAGAGCTATGGTTTTTGATGGAACTCCTGATGGCTTGGAACGCTTATTTACTGAATCTCAGCGTAAATTTGCGGCCGTAATAGTTTGTCCGGCGGACACTAGACCGTTTACCACGGAGAATTTCCAGGGCATTGTCGATGTTGCGCATCAGCACGGGGCACTAGTTATTTTTGACGAAGTTAAAACGGGATTTCGGGTGGCAAACGGGGGAGCGCAGGAGCTTTTGGGGGTATTGCCTGATATCACAACAATATCCAAGGGAATGGGAAACGGATATCCTATTTCAGCAGTAGTCGGTAAGGCGGAGTATATGGAACGATTTGACGAAACGCCGTCAACCGGGACTTTCTCTACGGAGGCATTGTCAATTACCGCTTCACTGGAGACCTTGAAGATTGTAAAAAACGAACCCGTTGTGGACCATCTTTGGCAAATGGGGCAGCGCTTGATTGACGGCTTGCAGGCTATCTGCCTGGAGTACAACATGGAAGAGGCGAAAGCATATGCGGATCCGGTGCCGTCCATGCCTCGTTTCACCTGGCATCCCAATGAAGGCAATTGTCATTCAAATCCGGTACATAAATACTTTTTCGAGCAATGCATACGTTACGGTTTGTTCTTTTGCTCCTGGCATGTGGCGTTTGTGAATTATTCTCATACAAACGAAGATATAGATAAAGCTTTGGAGATTTGCGACTTCGCCATGAGCAAAACTCGAAAACTTAAATCATAAAAAGGTATTTTACAATGCAGGCTGAAGCAGTTGTTTTTACAGCTCCAAATCAAGTTGAATTCAAAACAGTGGAGTGCCCCGAACCGGAACCTGACGAACTGGTTATCCGTATGAAGCACAGCTGGATAAGTCCGGGAACCGAAGGCTCATTTCTGCGCGGGGAACGAATCGGCGGCGACACGCCATATTATGAAGGCGGCCCATGGCCGTTTCCGATAATCCTGGGTTATCAGGCCGTTGGCGTTGTCGAATATGTCGGGCCCAAGGTCGGGGATTTTCAGGTTGGAGACCGGGTATTCACTGATGGCGGCCGGGTCAAAAACATGTATCGGGACTATGGCGGGCATATATCTTTACTTGTGACTTCAAATTCCCGCAAAAACATTTTGAAACTGCCGGAAACACCGGAAGCATTAAGTTTCAGCGGCTTATTATTAACTCAGGTCGGTTATAACTCCGGCAGCAGAGCCCCTATTATGCCGGGAGAATACGCCTTGATTGCCGGGGACGGTTTGGTTGGACAATGGGCGGCTCAAACCTTGACCTGGCGTGGAGCCAAAGTAATCATGCTCGGCGAAAAATATGAACGTCTGAATATCGCCGGGGAACTCACCGGCTGTACAATTATAAATATCAAAAAAACAGACTGGGTATCGGAAGTGGAAAGGATCACGTCCGGCAGCATCGCAATGGCAGTGGATGCGGCTGGTTCAGTGCAATTTACCGAAGACGCTATCCAGGTCATGCGGCGTTTCGGGCATATTGTATCAGCAGGATTCTGCGGTAATAACGACCAATTCCACTTGCAGCATCTCAGGGATAAAGAGCTAACTCTTCATTCCGTTGCCGGCTGCGTCAAGGAACGATTACAGAAAACCCTGGAGTTAATAGCCGATGGCACTTTAAAAACCCTGCCTCTGATTACTCATCATTTCCCGGCCCATGCAGCCGCGAAAGCCTGGGACGTGATACGGGATTGCAACACCCACTCCCTGGGAGTAGTACTGGACTGGTAAAGAGATAACAGAAATTTAAAACAATTATAGAAAAAAATAAAACATCATGAACTGTCAGCACGTAAACCTGAACATACCGGTAGCACATTTTACCAATGTACTGTCATGGAACGATAAAACTATAAGTCAGTTAGTTGATAAGGCGATTGAACTGGCTGCAAAAGTTGGCCTGCGCCTGGATGAGGACACAGAAGGCGTATACCTGAAAGAAGCGGAAAGCAAAGGAGCTGCAATTGACTGGAATAACCAGGCAGTAATGTTTACCCGGGAACAGATTGAAGACACCATTGAAGTCATGCGTAAAACCAGGCCTGTTCCTGAACCGCTCAGGCCTCTGTCCCATTGCACAGAGGGCCGCCAAACCAAATTTCTGGCGGGCAACGGAGCCAATTTGTACTTCGACTGGGATGCCTGGACCGCAAGACCCGCTACCGCCGGGGATATTATTGAACTGAGCTGCTGGGCTCAGGGCAATGACGACATAAGCGAATTCTTTCAGCCGGTCATTCCTCAAGACTGTAATATGTTCCTGGAACCGCTTTACGCTTATGCAATTATGTGCAAGTACTGTCACAAGAAAGTTTATCACAACCAGCCGACTGAGCCTCTGCATATCAAATATCTGGATAAAATGACCCGGGTGGTGGAAAAACACCGGGGCTATACTCAGCATATGGCGGAAATGGAATATGTCAATCCGCCGTTCAGAATGGGAAACAGATCTATTGAAACAATGTTTGCCCGGGTGGATATGGGGATGTGTGATGTCATGGGCGTAGGTTCCATGACCGTAGCGGGAATGAGTGCGCCTGTTACCGTAACCGGTCTGGCCGTAACCGCGGTTGCGGAAATACTTGCGGGTTTGACCTTTTTCAATATCACCCGTCCCGGCTTTGGACTCAGGCCAAATATTGCGACCGGAGCCTTGGATTTGAGCTGCGCCAGAGTTAATTACTTTGGCACCCGTAATCATCTTAACAATTTGGCAACATGGGAGTTAGTAGTCCGGGGCCTCGGCGTTAATTCACGCAGCATGACCTGGTATCGCGAAGCCAACGAACCCGGCTTGCAGGCTGCCTATGAATTTGCCATGGGGTCGGCGTTCTTCAGCTCGGTCCAGGACAAATGTTATCCTGAAATCGGCGGTCTTTGCTGCGGAAATATTTTTTCTCCGCACCAGACTGTGATGGATATTGAGATGGTCAAGGAATTTAATGAACTGGCTTCCGGTTTTGATGTTGATACAAGCGATGAGGCCCTGGCCTTGGACGAGGTCGCTAAAGCCAGATTCGAACAGGGATTCCACATGTCTTCAGAACATACCCTCAAACACATGATGGACGGGGTTCCATTCAGTAATTACTTTTTTAAAGGTACTCCCGGGAAGTCAAATAATAAAAATTATACTCAGACTCAGGAACTCCTGGATAAAACAGACAAATCCGTAAAAGCGGCGATCGCCTCGGGCAAAGAAGTTGCTCCCGATGAAAAGCTGGGAGATGAACTGTATGAAATAACCAAAGAAGCGGCCCGGGAACTTGGGGTTGATGTGCCGCCGATGGTATAATTCTTAAGAAAAATGTCATGGAAATAATATATTGGAAACGGTAATTTATGAAAATCGGGATTACTCAAAAGACCTCAAAGTGTCAGTCGACCGGTTTGTTTGAACGAGCCGCCGAACTGGGCGTAACCGGCGCGGAACCAATGATATCTTCTGTTGACAGTGACTATCTTAAGTGGTCCAGAGCCGATGTCAAAAGTTTCCTGGCAAACGGACGGAAACTCAATCAAAGCGTACCGTCTGTAGCCATGAGCGTCTTTACAGATAATGACGCCCTGATCAACCCTGATAAGCAGGAAGAAGCGATCGAACTCATTACAAAAGCTCTGGAGTTTACAAAAAATGTTGAGGCGCCTCTGATGATGCTTTGCAATTTTTTCGCATCGAACCCCGACACGCCTGAAAAGCTGGCTCAAACCGTGATTCTCCTGCGTGAAACTGCTGCGATGGCTCAAGAACTTGACATTAAACTGGCGCTGGAGTCCCCCTTGCCTGATGATGAATTAATTGAGTTGATTGATGCTGCCGGCTCAGATAACGTGGGGGTTTATTATGATGTCGGCAACTCCGTTGGACTTGGATTTGATCCTGTAAAAGAGATCAGACAGTTGGGCAAGCGCATTGTCGGAATCCATGTTAAGGACACCAGGACTGTTCTTGGCGACTCGCACCTGGGCTGCGGAAGAGTTAACCTTGATTCATGTCTTGACGCCATGCGGGAAATCGACTATGACGGATGGCTTATGCTGGAAACCCGTCCTGATGACGAGAATGCCGTAAAAAATGATATTGCATTGCTGAAAACCATGATATGATCAGAAGGTCGATAATACTCATTTTAATTCAAAAAAGCATTGACAAATCCTTGATGGAGCATTATAGTACAAGATAGAACAAATCATTTCTTGGCGAATAAAAACAGGAGTTAATAGATAATGCTTGAGTATGAAAATAAAAAAGATATTATTTTTGATAAACTGAGGGATAAAATTACCTCGGGAGAATATGCTGCCGGCTTTAAATTTCCGAGTGAACCGGTAATCGCCAAAGAGCTGGGCATCGGGCGCGTAACTTTACGCTCCGCTCTTGAGCGCCTTAGAAAAGCCGGACTGGTTATTCGCGTTCCTGGAAAAGGTACGTTCGTGATGTCGCATCAGGAAAGAAAGAAAGCCGGCAAATCAATACTTATTTTATTTGACAATTCTTTAAATCCTCTCGAAACATCATCTCAGTATATTGTGCCGTCATTTGAAGAAACCTGTAAGCATTTAAATATTCAAACCGACCTTATAAATACCAATTTTCTGCGAGCAGGCAATGAGGACCATGTGGTGGAACTGTTAAAGAAAAATAATTACTCCGGGGTTCTGCTAGATGGTTACGGCTACAATGGCGATGAAAAAGAACTGGAGATCCTCAGGCGATTGAATATTCCGGTATTAATTCCCCACGGCAGTCCTTCCGATTCACAAGTAACCGGGTTTGCCGTAATGCATTGCGATTTCAAAAAAGGCTGGATTGAAGCATTTGAATATTTATTTTCCCAGGGGCATCGCCGGCTTGGTATATTGGGTAAGCTGCGCACGAAAAAACTTCGCGCGTTTCAAGAACCGCAATATGAAGAATTCCTGAAAAAGCATAAGATTGCACCTGACCATGACCTGATTAAGTATGTTGATTTTGAAGATAAGTCAATTTTTCAAGCGGTTGACCAGCTGATGTCTCTGTCCAATCCTCCAACTGCAATCATGTGTTACTCGGACCTGGTTTGCGTCGGGGTTTATAAACGCCTGGAAAAACTCGGGTTCAGAATCCCTGAAGATGTTGCGGTAATGGGCTTTTGCGGTTATCCGGGGCTGCATTTATTGAATCCGGGACTGACCACGGTAGACCATAAATATGCGAAAATAGGGGAAATGGCGGCGGAAGTCCTTAATCAGTCAGATGAATGGTTTGACAAAAAAGGAATTGCCGTACCGCGTATAGTTACTCCTCACGAACTGATAATAAGGGGAAGCACGGCAATCAAGCGCATTGAAAGGCAGTTGATAAAAACTTCGGTTGTCTGATGGAAAATAAGTATTATGAATTGGAATATAAGGCAAGTGATTAATAAAACGGAAAAACCAAAAGGAATGAGCCCTTAAAACAAAAATTTCAATAACGCCAGGGAGGTTATATGGTGCAATTTAGATATACAAGTTTGACGTGATTGACTGAATCATTTCTGAATAAACGTCAATTGAATTTTAAGAGTGTTAAAAAGACAAAGTTAAAAAAAAGGAGATTAGTAAAATGAAAAGCCAGAATCGTGAATTTAATTCATTGTTAAAGTTCTTTACGCTTATCGAGCTTCTAGTAGTTATTGCCATTATAGCAATTCTTGCGTCAATGTTACTACCGGCCCTGAATCACGCCCGTGAGAGGGCCAAGGAGACATCCTGTCGCAGCAACGTAAAACAAATCGCCATGGGGCTGATCTCATACACCCTGAGTTATGACGACTGGTATATGCCGTCTTATTATGGATCGACATCTCCCAACTATGTGGGCAAAACAGAGTTGCACCGACTCGCGGAACACACAGGAAGCCTGAATGACAATGCCAAATATTCAAATAACGCTGACGTTTCGGCACGTCTGGGCAAGCTGTTTGGCTGCCCGGCAAAGGCTAAACCTAAAATCAGAGACTATTATGGCACGAGAGTCTATATTGATTATTATATTCTCACTGCGAATCCCGCTTATTCAAATAGTTGGTATGTCACGCCATTCAAAAAAGTCAAAGTCTGGGCAACTAAACCCGGTGATACCCGCCCGAAATCATACGCGTTAATTTCCGACGTCAGCAAAGACAAGCCGAGTACAGTTCTTTGGCAGGCAAATCATATTTTCGCGGGAGAAACAGTCTATGGCATACTGGAGGATCAAGGCAAAAACATACTCCGCACCAACACCGGATATGTTGACGGGCATGTCCAAACCAACAATGGCAAGAACATAACCATGTTTTATGAGCCAAGCGGTTACCGCCTGTTCTTTTGAGCTACCTGGTTAATCAGAGAATACGTGTTCTTTATATCAAGGACTATTTTTAATACTAAGCAATTATCAGTTTAATGGACCATATTATGTATAAATGGCTTGTTTGGTGCCTGTTTTTTAGTACGGGTATATTGGTATCGGGCAGTGATCTTGAAAAAGTGTGGGGAGATTTTGAGGACGCGGAAAACAGCGCTTTGTGGCTGAAAATGAAAGCGCCGCGGGATGACTGCCGTGAAGCTGAAAAATCGATCTCGCAAGCGTACAAAACCAGCGGGTCAAACAGTCTCAAGGCGGTTTTTAAAAAACATACCCCACGTTTGAAACCTTACGTTATTTTGGCGCCGAGCGTCGATAACTTCGCCTTGAGCATTACCGACTGGACTACCTACAAACGTCTGCTTTTTGACGTTTACAATCCACAGGACAAAACCATTCGTCTTATTTTGCTGGTTTGGGATTCCGAGCTGAAGCGCTTAAAGGTCAATTGCTATCTGAAACCCGGACAATGGAATCATGTCAGCGTTGATTTGTCCGATCTCAAGCGTAAAAGGCTGAATCCGGCTAAAATCGCCTGCGTAAACCTGGTAATGTCTATGCCGGATAAAGATTACGTGTTCTATTTTGACAATTTCCGGCTTAGTACCAGACCGGGCGGCGCGTGGAAGATGGCGGCGGATTCGTTGACCCTCATCCCCCCGCCCCTGGAAAAAATGGACAAGTCCTTGAACGCTATCTTGCCCCGGCTGGAAGAAATAAAGCGGGTTATCAGCGGCCGGCACGGTGAATATGGTGAATCATTTGACGCGGTGAAACAGCTGCGCAACCAGCTATGCGACAATAGTATCGCGGCAATAACCAACTTTGGGATACCGGAGTCCCAGGGTTCAGGGGTCGAACTGTCGGCGGTGAATTTTAAAAGGCAAAATGCAATACTGAACCTGAGCTATTTCGCCGACAAGATCGCAAGCGCACTGGCAGAGAAAAAATTGCTTTCCCGGATTACCGGACAAAGCCCGGACAGCGCTTTGGTCTTTGGTAAAGTTGTTCATCCAGATGTCGACAATATCGCTTACTCTCCCCGGACGTACAACGGTCCTCTGCTGAAATCAGTCCGTATTAACGCGGCCGGCAATGAAACACGTTCGGCTTGTCTGCTGGTCATTCCCGCCAAAACCGCATTGAAAAATCTCATATTCAAAGTAAGCGAACTGAAATCCGGCCGCAGCAGCATCCCGGTCAATAATGTCATGCTTTGTCCATTGGCGTATCGACGTGACGCGTTTCGTGAAAATGCCTTTGCCTATCTTTTGCGTCCCGATATAAAAAGTGTGGATGTACCGCTGAACGTCCAACAGGGATTCTGGTTGAATATAACCGTCCCCGGCGGAACCCCGGCCGGAGTGTACACTGGACAAGCCATATTTAAAGCCGATGGGATCAAGCCGCACCAGTTGGAGATTAAGCTCCGGGTTTATAACTTTTCCATCCCGTCCCGGCCGACATTGCCGATAGCGGTTCATTCACCCTCCAGCATCACAGTAAATAAAGATGCCGAAGACATCATGAAGCATCGTTGTGAACCGGGATCAATCTACACCTGGAAGAACGTTCCTGATGTTGAACGGGTAAAATTCTGGGTGGATAACGGTGCGCAAATGGCGCCGCTTTTACGGATCAGCGCCATGGGAAGCAAAATATGGAAGAAAGACGCGGATGGTAAAATAATTGATTTCTCCGACAAACGGAAAAATGTCATTTTCAAAAAACTCCGGGCGGTGGTTCCTGAAATAAAGAAGGCCGGTTTACTGGATAAATGCTATGTGTATGGCTTCGACGAACCGTCCCCGGCTTGCATACCGGCAATGAACAAAGTCTTCGGCGACCTGAAAAAAGAATTCGGGCTGAGAACTATGTTTACGACTTATCAGCCGATATGGGAATATCATGAGATAAAAAACGCTGATATCTGGGGAGTGAGTTACAATCTGCTGACGCCTGAACGCATAGCGGAATTTCAAGGAAAAGGCAGAAAAGTTTTTTCCTATAATATGGCAACCTCGGGACAACGCGGCAAACTGCAATTCTGGAGCGCATTCAAGAGCGGGATTGACGGAATGTTGCAGTATAAACTGAACGCCGCGGCCGATCAGACCCCAAAAACCGAATTCCCGCTAGTCAACGCCAAACTCGGCAGCGTCCGAATGCCTGATCTCGCCGGAATGAAAAATTATAACAATATAGCATTTGAAATGTGGCGCGAAGGCAGTGAGGATTATGAATATCTTCATCTGTTGCGTTTACACGTGAAAAAGCTGGAAAAGGATAAGAAACTCGCGACGAAACACGCGGAACTGCTGTTTAAAGCCAAAGCCCTGCTCTACTTCGTAAACGAGACTATTTTGCCAATCAACAAATATTATCCGGCCAACTTCGAATCAATATCGCTGGAGGAAATAGACAAATTAAGATCGCAAATAGCCAAAGTGCTTGAACAAATGACTATGGCGAATTTGTGATTGATAAATTATAGTATAATTGGAGACAGAAAATGCAGATGAGATTTATAATTGGAATACTTTGTTTCGTCATGGCGACAGCAATACTACCCGTACAGGGAAAAACTGTCCTGATAAGCAATTTTGACGATACGACAAAAAACTCGAAATGGTTAAGAATGCCTCCAGCCAGAAAGGACTGGAGAAGTGCGAATACTTCTATATCCAATGATTTCAGAAGCAACGGCAAACATAGCTTAAAGGTCATTTTTACCAAACATCAGCCCGGATCAGGTCCCCTGGTCATGCTCGAACCGAGTATTGACAACGGCGCATTGTGCATCAACGACTGGACCCCGTACCGGAGAATGCTGGTCGATATCTATAATCCGTCGCATAAGGCGGAGCATATCAAGGTGCGTATCTCAGACATAAGCTTTACCCGTTATTTCTATAAAAGTTACAAGCTGGAACCGGGATGGAACACTATTTCTTTTTCTGTCGCCGATATTGCGAAGCGCAAGGTGAACACGGCAAAAGTAACTTCTGTCGGCTTTCGTTTTCTTCGACCAACCAGGGACATTGTACTTTATTTTGACAATTTCCGTTTAAGCACGGATTCCGGAGACGCCTGGAATGCGGCAAAAGAACCTTTAGCCGCGGCGGTTAAGGGGCTTGACCAGTTACAGCAACAGGTCTATGATGGAAGTGCGAAGCTTAAAGGATGCGAGCAGGATATTGCCGCTCACAAAGGAAAATATGAGGACTGCTTGAACTCAGTAACCAAAATACGCGACAATCTTTCGTCTGCCGTAATCAAAGCTGTTGCCTTGCTGGGGTTGCCGGAAGCTCAGGGAACCGGCGCATCCAGAAAAGAACTGAATTTCAACCGCGCAAATAAAATCAGTAATTTATCCTATTTGGCCGAAAAGGTTGGCGATTCAGTTGCTGAGGCAAAATTGCTGGAGCGGGTTGCGGAAGAAAAACCGGATAACGTTATGGTATTCGGGCAGATAAAACACCCGGACGTTGACAATATTTCGTATTCTCCAAGAACTTATGCCGGTAAATTGATTGATACGGTTTCAGTTGCCGCAGCCGGAAACGAAACACGTTCAGCCTGCATCCTGCTAATCCCGGTCAAAGGGACATTGAAAAATCTGACTTACAGAGTCAGTGATTTAACAAACGGCACACGACGTCTCCCGTCACAAAACATTCTGTTTTGTCCTTTGGCGTATCGTCGGGACTCCTTTAAGGATGCCGCTTTCGGCTATTTGCTGCGTCCTGATATCAAAAAGTTTAATATTCCGGCTGATGTCCAGCAGGGATTCTGGTTGAATGTGAGCGTTCCTGAAGGAACTCCGGCCGGAAAATACAGCGGTAGTATCGTATTCAGCGCGGACGGGATAAAACCGCAAGCGCTGAAAATTAAATTGCAAGTCTATAATTTTTCCATCCCGGCTCAACCGACATTGCCGGTGGCGGTTCATTCTCCATCCAGCATCACGGTGAATAAAGACGCCCTGGATATCATGAAACATCGCTGTGAACCGGGTTCGATCTACACCTGGAATCATCTTCCCAGAGTTGATCGAGTGAGATTGTGGGTTGATAACGGGGCGCAAATGATCCCGCTGTTGCGGATCAGCGTCAAAGGGAAAAAAGTATGGAAGAAAGACGCAAAAGGTAAAGTAATTGATTTTTCAGACAACAGAAAAAATGATATATACAAAAGACTCCGGGCTGTGGTGCCTGCAATAAAGGAAGCTGGCTTACTGGATAAATGTTATCTCTATGGTTTTGACGAACCGGCACCGGAATGGATTCCGGCGATGAATAAAGTCTTCGGCGACCTGAAAAAAGAATTCGGGCTGAAAACCATGTTCTCCACTTATCAACCGATCTGGGAATATCATGAGATAAAAAACGCCGACTACTGGGCCGTGACCTGGAACCTGCTGACACCCGAACGCATAGCGGAATTTCACCGGAAAGGCAGAAAATTGTATTCCTACAATATGGCAATCACGGGACAACGCGGAAAACTGCAATTCTGGAGCGCTTACAAAAGCGGTCTGGACGGAATGCTGCAATATAAACTGAACGCCGCGGCCGACCAGACTCCCAAAACCGAATTCCCGCTGGTCAACGCCAAACTCGGCAGCGTCCGAATGCCCGACCTTAAAGGGATGAAAAATTTCAATATCATCAGCTTTGAAATGTGGCGCGAAGGCAGCGAGGATTATGAGTATCTGAATCTGCTGCGTCAGAAAATAAAAGAGTTGGAAAAAGGTAAATCTTCAGCGCCAAAACATGCTGACCTGCTGTTCCGGGCCAAAGCTACCCTCTTTTACATAAATAACGCTATTTTGCCAATTCATTTGTATTATGCCGCCAACTTTGATAACATATCTTTGGATGAATTCGATAAATTCAGGCTGCAAGTTGCAAACATACTGGAAGAATTTGCGAACTTAAAATAAAACAACGGGTGACAGGAAATGTTTCAAATATTATTTCCGTTCCATGGCTCAGTGCTGAATCACCGGGACGGGACGCAGAGCGACAACGACCTGGAGATCGAGGTTTCCGGCATTGCGCCGCTAATGGGACAAGTGACAGTTAACGGAATGTCATGCCGCCGGAGCGGGAAACTTTTTTACTGCCGGACAAAACTATCGCATTTCAAAAACGATATAACCGCAATCTGGACAGGACCGGAAGGCCACTGCGAACACGCAGTTTCGGTTGTATGGGACAAATACTCCAAACGCCGATATCGGGTCGCGATCGATGACAATATCTACTTCCTGCGTGATTTGTTCCGTAAAAATCCCAGGAGCATCTTTGACTCTCATTATCTTGCTATCTTAAAACGTTTACATGATGAGTTTGGAACAAAGTTCAACTGCAATTTATTTAACTCGACACCGGAAAGAGATTTCTCCCTCGAAATGATGCCTGACCGCTGGAAAGAACAATTTGCCGATAATGCCGACTGGCTGCGTTTTTCATGGCATGCGGAAAATGAATTTCCCGCTATGCCCTACATGCTAGCGGATGCCGAAACGATTACCCGTGACTACGATATGATTCATGAGCAAATTGTCAGGTTCGCCGGGGAAACGGCATATTGTCCGGCGTCAATAGTCCACTGGGGAGAAGTTCCTCCGTCGTGTCTTCCGGTGCTTTACGAACGTGGAGTGCGAACCCTGAGCGGTTATTTCAAACTGAAGGAGCAGCGTTATTATGTCAGCTACGGACTTGATGAGAAACGTTCGCAGTACGTCAGCAATCATGATGCGCTTTATGACTTTGAATCCGGGATGACTTTCAGTCGTCTGGATATTGTTGTAAACCATATAAAGGTTGAAAATATTGAGTCGGTTCTGCAGTCAAGCATCAATGATGTTGACAGCGGTGAAATTATTGATATGTTAACCCACGAACCCTATATGTGGCCGTTTTACCGGGAATACCAGCCGGAACATGAACAGAGACTTTATACCGCACTGAAATTTGTCACGGATCGCGGTTACGAACCGGTCTGGATGCATGAAGGTTTCATGGGAGTGGATAAATTAGAGGATAAAAAATGAATTTTGATTTAGTAGTTTGCGGTGGCGGACCGGCCGGGACAGCCGCGGCAATCAAAGCAGCAAGAAACGGTTTAAAGGTTTGCCTGATTGAAAAATACGGCTTTGCCGGCGGGATGGCTACCGCCGGTTTGGTCAATCCTTTTCTCGGACATAAATTATGGCGTTCCGATGGAAAGCTTTATTTTCTGAGTTCTCCTGTTTTTGCCGAAATAGTCGAAAAAATGAAAGCCTGCGGAGCTTACGGCAGCTTGCTGCTGGACAATGCGTTTGATGATGAACAACTTAAATTCGTCCTTGATGAGATGCTGATTTCCGCCGGAGTCACGGTGTTGTATCATACCATGCTGACCGGAGTTCAGACTGAAGGGCGCATTGTCAAAGACATCGAGGTCTTTTCAAAAAAAGGCAAAGAGCAAATCTCAGGCAGGCAGTTCATCGACGCTACCGGCGACGGAGATCTTAGTGCAATGGCGGGATGTGAGTTTGAGTACGGCAGAACCGGTGACCATCTTGCTCAACCGATGACAACCAGTTTTCGGATGGGAAATATAGATAAAGAAGCCTTGAGTTCCGGGGGAACTCTTTCCGCCGCCCGAGAATTGGTCGAAAAATATTTTCAAGCGTCTCTGGCAGATGGTTCTCTTGATTATACCGCTCGTGATTTTGTGCAGTTTTACGATTACCCCCGAGGGGGCGTACTACATTTCAATATGACAAGGGTCACCAAGTCAAATGGACTCGACAACGCTGATCTTTCCGCATCAGAGATTGAAGGGCGCAGACAGGTGAAGACTATAAGCGACTGGTTGATAAAGACTGTTCCTTACTTCAAAAACGCCTGCTTGATAAAACTTCCAGCGCAAATCGGGGTACGTGAAACCCGTCACGTCAAATGCCTTTATCAAATGGTAAAAGAGGATATAACCCATGGCAGTAAGTTCACTGACGGCATTGCCCGCAGTGCCTACGGCATCGACATACATTCACCTGACGGTAACGGTTTTGACCACTCAAAAGCGGGAACAAAAGGTAAATTTCTACCGGGATTCCTCGCCCCGGAAGACGATTATTACGAAGTTCCTTTCCGATCTCTACAACCAGTGGGTTTTGACAACATGCTGGTTGCCTGTCGCGCACTCTGCGCCACCCATGAAGCCATTGCGGCGGTAAGGGTGATGGCCACGATGGCTTCAGTTGGCGAAGCAGCCGGGCTTGCAGCAGCAATGGCCGGGAAACAAAATCGCACCTTCGCGGATATTTCAGGAGAAAAGCTCCGTAATGGACTCAAATATATGAATGAAGCCCCAATGGTGATAAAATGAAGAAAGAATTTATATTTGAACAGCCGCAGCCCTTCGCCAACTGTCACGCCGCAACCTTGGTTCAGGCGAAAAACGGCGATTTTGTCGTGGCATGGTTTGGCGGCACCAGAGAAAAAAATCCGGACGTGGGCATCTGGATGTCAAGACGGCTCAACGGCAAATGGCTCCCGCCTTATGAAGTGGTAAAAACTCCCGGTACGGCGAACTGGAATCCAGTCCTGTATTGCAAACCTGACGGGCGCATATTACTTTTTTACAAAGCCGGGCAGGATATCTACTTTTGGAAGACTTTTATCATGAGTTCCAAAGATAACGGCGCCACCTGGACTTTACCGGAAGAACTCGTTCCCGGTGATGAATCAGGCGGGCGCGGCCCGGTAAAAAATAAACCGGTACTTTTGAGTAACGGTACACTTATCGCCGGGGCATCGACTGAATTTGACGGAATCTGGGAGGCATTTGTTGACCTCAGCTCCGATGGCGGAGCGACATGGCAGAGATCCCGTAATATTCCGATAGACCGCAAAAAAACACCTGGTGCGGGTATTATTCAACCAACAATCTGGGAGAGTTCTCCCGGTAATGTCCATATGTTACTGAGAAGCGGGTGCGGCTTCATTTGCAGGAGCGATTCGAACGATTTCGGACGAACCTGGAAACCGGTTTATACGATCTCATTGCCAAACAACAATAGTGGAATCGATCTGGTGCGTCTTGATGACGGCACCCTAGTGCTGGCGGCAAATCCGATATCGGATTCCAACGGCAGCGAAGACAACCGCACAGTGCTGTCGTTGTTCAAAAGCACCGATAACAGTGAAAGCTGGAGCAAACTTACCGATCTCGAGCATGAAAAAGATGGCGAATTTTCTTACCCGGCGATTATTTCAACAAAAGAAGGAATTGCAACCGCATACACCTGGAAGCGTGAAAGTATTGCTTTTTGTCTGATTGATATTTAAAAATATTTCCAACATGTTTGATTGTGGGCGTCTAAGCCATGCATGACTCTGTAACTGCGTATGAATCGTTTTTCACACCATGAGTCTCGGAAAAATCTGTAACCACCCGGAAAGACCGTGTTCACTAATGGAGTGATGTATTGTAAAATATCTTTTAGTGCATTTGGAGGAGAGACCATCAGTTACAAAGGAATTATGAGTGAAACTGAAAAAGGTCTATCAATATGGGAAATCAAACTTTTCGGAGAAATGACTGTTGCCAACGATACAGTTGATTCTGTTTTTGAAAATAGCCTCATTGTCATGATTACCGGTCCGGCAAAACTGGTGGATGATCTCGAGATATGAAATGCTGCAATACACATTTATTGCAGCAAATATTTCCGGTCATATTCCGGTGAAAATGTCTTCGATTGTTTGGTCTGGGCTGATGGCATTGCAACTTGGATTTTGGTAAGTTATCTCACCACTTTCCCTTTGATGGATTTTCTATCGAAACTTCCTCGAAAAACAGAATCCAGCGGGCTCCTCAAACGGGCAAATCAACCTCAAAAAACAGGTATTTCTCTACTTAACTCTTAATCATTGGGTCACAGGTTCGAGAGCGCGGCGACAGCCCGCATCTTGATGCGGGAGTAACCACAGGCTACGGCAATCCAGCTGGGCGTACCATCTCATCACATTTCCCATCAACGTTTTACGCAAAATGACTACATATTGGACATCGACCAGTTTTTCATTTTCTCCGGTTGTGTTCCGAACCGGTGATTTGTAGTTTTCATTTCATATACAGACTGAAAAAGGCTGTATAGCCCCACAAGAAGCACAAGCTGATCGCTGCAATTACTCTTTTTGAAGAAAAACTCCATACAAGGATTGCAAAATTCATTTCCGCACATATATTTACTATAATGGTAATTAAACATTAATAAATATAAATTTAATTTATTACTTTATACATAAATATATTTACTATAATAGAAAAAATAAAATGAAAAAGACAATCAGCGAAACCAGGTCAATATATGACATCATCCGTAAATTCGGTCCTGTCGCCCGGGGCAACATTGCTAAAAACTTCCAGAAAAGACCCGCAACGGTGACCCGGATAACGAACAAGTTATTGAATCAAAACCTGATATGTGCCTGCGGCAAAGAGCAACAGAAAAAGGGGCGGTCCATGGAATTGCTAAAGGTTAATCCTGACGCTTTTTTCGTCTTGGGGATACATGCTGTAAGAAATGGCTTCCGTGGAAGCATAGTTTCAGCCGGGGGGAAAGTCATTTTCTACTCGACACTCAGTTTACGGCATAAACATACCAGAAACGGATTTCTCAGCGGACTTCGTCAAGCGGTCAAACAATATCTTGACAGAGCCAGTCTCAACGGCATCGAAGTATCCGGCATTGGCCTGGCAATGCCGGGGAGAAGTGGACCATCAAAACGGGAGCTTAACAAAAGCCGCTATTATATTTCCCGAATTGACGGATGTTCCATGCAAAGAATTTCTCGAGAAGGAATTCAAACTACCGGTAACTGTTGACCATAATGCTGCAATGATAACTCAAGCGGAATTTTTATGGGGGTGCGGGAAATTGGCACAGAACTCTATGGGAACCTTGTTTGTCGGTAATGGAATCGGCGGCAGGTTCATTGTAGACGGAAAACTTTTCAGGGGGGCAAGAAACCGCGCGGGAGAGCTGGGGCACCTGCCTGTAAGACGCAATGGCCCGAAGTGTCAATGCGGATTAACCGGTTGTTTGGAAGCTATGGCCTCCATCCCGGTCATTGAAAAAAATTATTCCGGTAATATTTGTTTCTCAGAAATTGTCGACAAGGCGGAATCAGGAGAACCCCGAGCGATAGAAGTATTGCATCAGGCGGCGCAATACCTAGGGGAAGCGCTAGCCATGATTTTCGATATGCTGGATGTAGATTTAATGGTGATCAATGGAGATATCGTTGCCGCAAAAAATATTATCCAAAAAACGTTGATTGAATCAGTCATTAAAAACTCGCACAGCAAACAGCCGCCAAATAAAGAATTTATTAAGTTCAGCAATTTCGGTCCGGAAGTCGGAACCGTTGGAGCGGCGGCTTCCGCGGTTCAGAGCATTTACTCTGCTTTCGGCGTCAATAACAATTAATATTACCCAGGACAATTATCATGAGTGAACATGTTTTAACCATTGGGCTGATCGGCTGCGGCGCCTTTGCGCAGAGTCAGGACATGCCGAATTTCACCAGGCATCCGCAACTGAAAACAAAATGGTGCTGCGACGTGAATATCGAGCGGGCAAAGGAAATGGCCCGGGAGTTTTTGGTCCCGCATGCTACAGATGATTATCGGAAGGTAATCAATGACCCGGAAGTTGACTTGATCAAAATATCAACATCGCATGAGGTACACCAGGAGATCATCAGCGCCGCCGCGGCAAAGGGGATTCATGTTTTTTGTGAGAAACCAATGGCGCTGGATGAAACTGAAGCATATCATATTATTGAGGCGGTGCGCAAAAATAATATTAAACTATGTGTAGACTTGAACCGCCGTCAAGCGCCGTCAATGTTTGCGTTAAAGAAACAATGGCAAAAACAAATAGCCTTGCCGAAGCATCAGCCCTGGCGATATATTGAAATGGAACGGAAGCCGCTGCCGGAAGAGCAGAAATCACATTTATTGATTAATATTCAGGATGAAAGCGCGTCATATCGCATTCTTCACTTCAATCCATTAAAAGGCGGAGGAGAAATTCTGGGTGAAACCGTTCACTGGCTGGACCTTGCCTGCTGGTTTTTCGATCCTCAAATGCCGGTGGGAATTAGTCGCCTGGGGCGACTGCCGCTTAAGCCACGGCGTTAACATTAAGTTTTCTGGAGGCGATACCGCAACCATTAATTTTCACTGTTCCGGCACCTTTGATTATCCAAAAGAGATGTATCAGGTCACGGCACGGGGCGCTTTGTTCCAAAACCTGTTTTTTGTCGAAAACCGTTACTATGGCATCCCGGGACTCCAGACTGAAACCTTTCCAATGCAAACGGATTGCATGCAGGACAGGATCAGGGAAGAGGGCTTTGCCGCCTATATGGAAAAAATGGCTCTACGCAACCGACAGATATCCGGCAGCAGTAAAGATGCATACACCCAAACCCCTTTCCTGGTAGATAAAGGGCATTACGCCATGTTGTCCTCATTTATCGATGCGATAATCAATGACAAGCCATCGCCATGTGATGAGATAGCCGGCTTCATTTCAACCTATTTGGCAAAGCTGGTGATCAAATCAATCGAGTTACGACAGACTCTGCCGGTGTTGATCGATAAATTGACCCCGATATTTTAAGGCACGCTTTTGCATGAAAGAATAAAAGCAGCAACTTAATCGGGGCAATATTTTTACCGTCGAATAACGACGTAAAATAATATTTAAACCAGTTGATGAATAACATCAATTTTAATATTAATAAAATCAAACTCACAAACCAAAACTTATCATGAGGAGTTTTTAAAAATGAAAGCAGCATCCGTACAATTCAACCACGCGCCCGGCGACATCGACTACAACTTGAACAGAATAGATGATTTTTGCCGACAGGCGGCGGAAGCAGGCAATGAACTGCTAATCTTTCCTGAAATGTGCATTACCGGTTATTGGCATGTCAGAAATCTGTCCCGGTCAGAGATTGAAAAAATCGCGGAGCCGGTTCCAGACGGCAGGAGCGTTAAACACCTTCTGAAACTGGCCTCCGAGCATGACATGTCAATCGGAGCCGGATTGATTGAAATCGATTTTGACGGAACTTTATATAACACCTACGTTGTGGCGATGCCGAACGGCAAAATTGCCTGTCACCGGAAATTACATTGTTTTATCAGTCAACACATGGCTTCAGGTAGTGACTACACGGTTTTTGAACTTCCCAACGGCGTTAAAGCTGGTATTTTGATCTGTTATGATAACAATATTATTGAGAACGCCAGGGTCACCGCTCTGATGGGAGCTGAAATTTTACTCGCACCGCACCAAACCGGCGGCTGCTCCACCCCAAGTCCGCTCTTTGTATGGGCAGCATCGACGTCGAACTGTGGGAACAGCGGGAATCGCGGCGGGAAGAACTGGAAAGAGAATTCAAAGGGCCAAAAGGCCGGGAATGGCTGATGA
Source organism: Victivallales bacterium (assembly GCA_963678305.2). GTDB lineage: Bacteria > Verrucomicrobiota > Lentisphaeria > Victivallales > Victivallaceae. The sequence goes on along the minus strand of CAXXVV010000012.1, from coordinate 227,005 downwards.
AATGGTTGCCGGCCAGAGCCCATGACAACGGAATGTTCCTGATCTTCAGCAATGGCGTGGGGACGCGATGACAATGAAGTGCGGACCGGCAACGCGACGATCCTCGATGCGTACGGTAATGTTTTAGCGGAAACCTGGTCCGGAGAAGATATAATGATCTCGGCCGACCTGGACCTGTCCATGATCCCACAATCCACCGGGCGGCGCTGGATCAAGAGTCGCAGGCCGGACCTCTATAAAATGCTGACAGAAAAAACCGGATTGGAGAAAGACACTCGAACCGTTCGTTTTGAATAATCAATGAGGGGGTGAAAATATACCGTTGCCCCCTGCTTCAATTTTCATTTATTTACATTAGCCGCTGTTGATCAGCGGCTAATTTTTTTGCAAGAGAAACAAAAAAAAGCATTCCCGGCAGGATGCGGAGAGGAAAAGGCGATGTTAATCCGGAATTCAGCCAACATGCAAGTTGTGATTTTTGGTTCTTAAATGTTTTCGCTCGATAATCGCTTGTACTCCAGTGACCGGGAAGAACTTATCCAGCGAGTTAAACAATTCCTCCATAATTACCGCAAAGTCTTGACCTGGCCCGGATATCTCATACCGTATCAATTGTTCTCCAGCTTCTTTGACAATACGCTTAAATGGTTTGTTATTATCGTTACCACACTGTATATCGATGCATAGCTTAGTTTTTCGAATAGCCGTATTGAATATATTACCGGCCCTGTCGACAACCCGTATAAACGAATTTAGTATCGTGATTGCCGGCTTTTGAAACCAATCCGCTCCGCGGCTGAAGACAGCTCATCGACATACGACGCCGCATAATATGCAAAATATTTTTCCATTGCTACTTCAGCATCATGACATCTATGGTTATTCCAATAAACCGATATTTCCGGCATACATGTCGCGTCAACCAGATATTTATCGAAAAAATCATGCGATATCTGCAATAAGTTTTCGCAACTGTATTTAACTATAAAGTCATTCTCAAAATCAATCCGTTGCGGTAAACTTGCCCAACCGGCTTCAGTAAAGATGGCCGATAATGTTCCGGTTTCGCAAAGTTTGAGCGAAGAAGCCTGGCCTCCAAGACTGCAAAAAATAATATTATCGTCGTTTTTTTCTATATTCAGCACGAAGCCTTTGTGCCATTCTCCGCCATATTGGAGAACGATGAATGACCTTGCCTGCAACGAAAAAGAAACCAGGATATGATCGGAATGTCTCTCGATAGTGATTTTATTATTCGTGCGCGGCAGGACAATTTTATTTTCGAGATCAAATTTGACCTCAACTTCCTCCAGTTCAGTTGAGAAATTAACGAGACTGAAGAAGTCTTCGCCGAATTGCTCAAAACTGACGTTGCCCCGAAGCAATTCTCCAGCTCTTTCAGGTTCCCAGCCGGCCGGCATATCTCAGACAGTAAAGGCATCATCCTGTTCATTTCAGGATAGCCTCTGACCGCATGGGATGAATTCGGCAGATACCCCATTTCGAAACAACACAACAGCAGGCAATGGACCTGGCTTTTCGCCTCCGCCACCATTTCCTGATCCGCCATTTGCTGCCAGTTATGAAAGCCCTTGGGCCCCCAGAAAACACATGACTTTTTTCCCATCAGATGGCGTTGCAAACGATACCACTGATAATTATCGTGCCAGGGACCGCCTTCAAGTATCGTGATGTCCACATTGCGGCTCAAATTGTAATCGGCAGGAGTGTTAGCCGAGAGCATGCAGGCTTTTCCCCGGTCATTTTTAAGTGATTTGATATACTCCATGATACCGACATGAGAGATCGCGGAAGTACAATATACTTTGTCATTGATGAACGCCCGGGACCGGCATCTCTTCGTCGCCGGCCCGAAATACATCCTGGGGCCACCGGCATTATCAAAAATAAACCCCTGTATCCCCAGGGTCAAAGCTTTATCAATCTGTGATTTCAGATGCGCCATGTAGCTGGTATTGTTCGCGAATAACAAGTACAAATCTCCGCCTCTCGAGGCCTGGTTACGGCGCAAATGAATACGATTGTCGGATCTGATCCAGGCACTGTCCAAAAGGTCATACGTAAAAACATTCTTTTGGGTTGCATGTTCAAATGTAATTCCCCCGCAGGGACGGGCAAACCCGGACAATACGGCATTGCCTCCGCGCTGTTTTTCAAGGATTCCGGCCAAATCCATCCCTCTCATGCATTCAGCGCCTTTACTGTTTGAATAACGTGACGCTTCCTCTTCACTATCGATAACGATCTTGCCTTCGTTGAATTCCTCAATATTCCATATCCATTTCAAATGCATCCGCCTGAAATCCTCCTGCAGAAATTCTTTCTGCCCGAAATCTGCTTCATAGGAGCGAAAAGTCGCCGCGGATTGATACTGCGCATCGTCAAACTCCGGATTTGTGCCGAAACATTCGGGGAACCAGCGGTAATAACGGTTTAGGACAGTCCGATATCCCTGATGGCCGACGCACTGGAAAAAGATAAACCTGGTGGAAAGTTGTTCTCCGGGTAAAATGACCCGTTTACTGGAATGATAATAGTTCGGGTTCAAGCCGCTGGCCTGATAAGTCAAAGTATACCTTGGATCAATTCCAATGCACACCAGGCCTTTTTCAGAATACACCGCCGATGCGGGGAACACCAGGAATTGGTTCGGCCCCTCGAATTCTCCTTTCATCAACTCGGTAAATTCATTCCCGGCCGGATCAAGTCCATCGTAGCAATCGGGATACAAATGGTCATTAAGGGCAACCTCTCCCTCATCACAAGGAGTTCCGTGACAGGCGACGACATGACTGCCATCCAGCTTCCGTTCACTGACGCCATCCCAATATGTCGATGAACAATCCGTAGCCGCAGAGCTTTCAATCCGGACTTCAATGAACTGTTCCACCCGGGAATTATTTTTTATGACGACATCGACACATTGATATTCATCTTGTTCCCGGATATTAATTGCCGCCTCCAGGCACTCAAAAATATTATTTTCGGAGGACGCTTTCCCTGCCAGGGGAATACTGACTACTTTCTTGCTTTTACCATTGACCAAGACACAGTTCATTATGTATTCTTTCTATTCTTTCTATTGATTGCTGATGTAAGAGTCGTGTGCAATACAAGATTTTGCAAACATTTATTACTTGTAACTGATTATTCGGCGTTGTTGTCCGCAACGACCAGCGCCTTCATTGTTTCGACCGCAATTTTGTTGGAATTAATGAATTCCCACACGGCCAGGTCCGCGGATATTTTTTTCCCGGGTTTCCCTCCGGGCATCGTCAGGCTGACTAGTACGTTTCCCGGGCCGCGTTTATAGCCGACTGATTTCATATCTGCAGGATTGAACAAAATTCCACAAGCACACATTTCAGATCCGCCAAGTTTTTTATTTTGAACCGGGTCATAGTTTTTATCATACATGCAAATCCATTGCTCGTTTTGCAGATCAAGAAGGCGTTTCCGCTCTTTACTTTCACCCTGCGAAGTCAGGACGACAGTCTCGACTGGGCCCAGCGGGAGTTTTTTCCGGAGAGCAATTTTATTGAATTCGCCCGGAAACGCCTGCATCCGGATATTGATCGACTTAACTTTTTTCTTCAAAGTGAATGCAAGATTAATCAGCAGATTATCGCTTTTGTTTTCAGTTAAGAAAGTAATTTGGATGTCTGCCATCTCAGTCTTCCCGAAAAGAACCGCACTGCCTTCCTCTCCGGAAGTCATTTGCTTGACGCTGAATGTGGAGGGAAAGATATTTTCCCCGTCAAAAGTAATGACCATGAAATCGTCAAGACCGGACCAGCCGCGTTTGGAAGGAAACAAGCCCATTCCAGTCAGCGTAAAGCTGCTGGAATCAAACTTACCTGAGCCTTTCATCCTCAATACGATATCATACGACATTTTCCCGTTATGCATTACGATAACCGGTCCCGGCGTACGCTTATGGTTGTGAATAATTTTTACTTTTACGTCGGCCGAAACCAGCCCGGCGATAACGGTGAACGCTAATGTCAACAGAATGCTTGTTTTTTTCATTTAAAAATATTCCCGGTTAATTTTATTCGATTTTCTGCATGTATGTCAGCTGAACAAAGGAGAGCGGTCAAATCCGCTCTGAACGTTCAGGCTGGAACAGAGCTTGATGGAACATGCGATGACGCCACCGTGTTTTTCAAGAAAGACTTTATATTTCTCGACCAGGCCCCTGATTTTTTCATATTCAACCGAGCCCCAAATATTATTAATTTCCTGAGGGTCATTGATCAGGTCAAACAATTCAATAGCGTCTTCCGGGCTTTGCCGACCGCAGGTATAGAGCTTGTATTCACCGGTCCTGACTGAAGCCTGGATGAGGTTTTTAAAAGCAAACCATGCATAGACCGCATCTTTTGGTTTGCCGTCTCCGGTTGTAATCATCCTGCTTTGACTTACGCCTTCAAGCCCCTCCGGGGGGGTAATTCCGGCCAATTCAAGCAATGTCGGTAAAATATCCACCTGTTCAGCAAGGCAATCCCTGATTTCTCCTTGTGGAATACCTTTGCCGCAAATGATCAATGGTATTTTCAGCGCCGCATCATACAGTGTTTCTTTCTGGTCAAAACCGTAAGAACCAAGTTGTTCGCCATGATCGCTGGTCAATACAACTATAGTGTTATCAGCCAGGTTCCGGTTTTCAAGGATCTCGAATAGCGATCCGATGCATTTATCCACCTGACTGACCGCGGAATAGTAATTCGACGCATAGATTCGCCATTCCGATTCACCAAAATCCTTAGTTTTTTCCCCTTTGCCAGAAACGCTTTTAAGCATTGACAGGACCGGCCTTGCCGAGTTGGAATATTCACAATAGTTTTCCGGGATCGAAATATCCGAGGGATCATATTGCTCATCCTCAACCGTTGAAGTAAGCCACGGCAAATGCGGGTGAAGCAGCCCGATATGGACAATAAACGGCTTGTCCCGGTCATAAGAGTCGAGATAATTGTCAAATTGCTCGGCCGCCCAGTATTCTTCGGATAATTCACGCGGCACAAAGACATTGCCGTCAAGCATTCTGCCCGGATAAACATCCTGATACTCTTTCAGGCGGTTAACCACCTGGTCCCGGTCCTTATGCGCGTCCAGACGTTCAACAAACCATTTGCCATAATCGTTAAATGCAAAACTGGCGTGTTCCCAATTGAATTTACAGTAATCAAAACCAAAGTCAAAATCCTCCGGGGCACCGTGCAGCCTGCCGATTGAAGCAGTGTTGTATCCGGCTTCACGGAAGTGGTCCCCCATATATTTCAAACCGTTGATTTTGCCGCAATTAGGTTGCGCCCAGAGAGGCACCGAAAACGGATAAGTCCCTGTAAAGATCGAATGCCGGGCCGGACCGCAAAGCGGCGAATTGCAAAAAAAATTATTAAACTTGACCCCTTTGTCGGCCATCTTCTGAATATTGGGAGTCCTGACGATTTCATTACCGTATGCGGAAAGCGCCTCCGGCTTCAGCTGATCCGCGACAATGAAGACTATATTAGGTCTGTCTGACATATTACCGGTCTTTCTGTTTGAAAATGATTGTACAATTAATTTGCTTATTGGATATTACTTCACGTACCTTAACAAGCCATTTACCCGATGAGTTCAAAGGAGTCGTGAGATAACGGGAAAAACGCCCGTCTTCAACTTTGGTCAACCCCGACAGGGACAGATCGCGATCGGGATCGCCAGTATTAAAATCAAGATAGACAAAACTCTTAAAACCCGGGGAATCCATGATCCGGCCTGAAACCCTGATCCTGCTCCCCGGCACAGCAATAACTTCTGCTTTGTCCAATGAAACATCCCCGATCCTGAAAGGAACCGCCGCGAAAAGATTACCGGTACCAACGACGAATTCGCAATCAAGCTGCCGGCCGACTCCCAAATACTTTTTCCGCCGCAGATCGTAGACATGATATTTATCCTTGAATTTTAGCGACAATAGCTGTTTGTACTTGGCCAGTTCAGCGACCTTAAGCTTGTCGGTGTTGGCGTTTTCAATATGCTCCGGAGATTCGATAAGTCCGATTAGCAGACTTGGCCCGTGTTCGAAGCGGCTGACAAATATCCCCTGTTTCCGGGTCGTTTTTGTTTTTTTCGCATCAAACACCTCTACGTCCGGCTTGACCCCGCTGACTTGCAACAGATCAACCAGCAAGTTTTTATTTTCATGGTATTTCATGCTGTCGGGAACAAAGCCCAGATATATGGTTTTTCCTTTTCCGGCTTTGTTTACGTAAAATGAATGGTTTTTACTTGATTTTCCCCGGCTGAAAGACAGCCTGCCGATGCGGGTTGCTTTTGATTTGGCGAAACCTTCGGCTTTCGCGCCGGAGGCCTTCAGCCCGGTTTCAACAATCCTGCCGGTTAATTCCACATCAGAAAGGGCCAGCAACTTACTGTTGACTTTCACAGCTATCTTTTTCGGGCTGATGGAAGAATCCGCCATTCGTGTTACTCCGAACAATTTGTCGAGACGTCCCTGTTTCAAGAGACGCCCGTGTTCCGACATTATGCCCGGAATAATATCCGCGACAAGCAGTCCGCCAGCAGCCGTGAACCGGTTAATCGACTCAGCTCCCTTATCCGAAATCGCAACGGTCACAGGCAGGATCAGAACCTTTACATCGGCGGCAGGCAGCATTTGCTCGGTAAGCAAAACCGGTTGATAGCCGGCGTTAAAAGCCATATTTATCCATGAAATAATATTCTGCTGATAAAGTTCATAAGTATCACACCCCCTGCCCTTCAAAGCATAACACCCGACAACACTGGGTTGAGAATACAGTATGCCAAGCTTATCGACTTTGCGTTTACCTGAAACCAGCAGATCCGCGATTCCAGATTTCAACTCTTTCAGCAGTTTACCGGTCTGTTTACCGTGCTCACTCAAAGTATAGTCGCCATCGAGCAGAAAAAACTGCCTGAAATAGTAAAGGCTGTTTGCCCCCATAAACAAACTTTTCCAGGCATCATAATGTTGCCCGACCACGGCCTGATTATACCCGAGCCATTTTGTGGAATACTTGAATCCGGGAAAATTCGGCGCGAGCTGAGTTACTATTTCCATATAATCATACGGCATAATGTGATTGTATGACTGCAGTTTCAGCGGCCAGTTATAGCCTCCATAAGCTCCAGGAATGGTATGAATGCCGCCTTCCCCGATCAGCGTTCCCGGCATTATTTTACACACTCTGTCTGAATGGCGTTTGAGGGTTTTTATGCAATATAAATAATCCGAAAACAGCCGATGGTCGAGCCACGGTCCGAATTTATCGCGGCCTTTTATCTCATCAAACGTCATTGGTTCGACCTGGTTCCAGTTTTCAAAAGCGCTGCCCCATTCCCGGTTCAATTTATCCAGACCACCATATTGCCCCTTCAACCATCGCCTGAATCCCTGTAACGTTTCCGGGCTGAAACAAATATCGAGACCGCGTTTACCATTCTCATAGGTGTAAGACATCTCATCCCCGAAGCTGAATTTCGTAATGGCAAAACGATCTTTCAGCTTTAACGCGGCATCAAAGCGGCTTGCAATCTGCAACTGGGTGCTTTCCGCTGACAAACATGGTTTGCGCCAAAGATATTTTTTATCCTTTGTCTGCTGGTACTTGTAAATCAACTGGGGATCCCTGATCCCGAAATAACGAATATTTTCCAACTGCACACACAAATCCGCTTCGTTAAGTGTCTGTACGGAAGCAAAATCACGGGCCATAAAACTGCTGAATGAACCAACCGAGACATCAAACCCCATACGGCGCAACAGCCGGTTGCCGGCTAAAGCTGAATCGTAACCGTTCAAATAAAAATCCCCCATGACCGCAGCAAAAAATCGTTTGCGACGCAACGCGGCCAGCCGGGTCAAGTTCAGGCTCAGTTCCCGAACATCCATAAGCTCTTCCCCTTTAAACAATTCAAGCCGGACCCGGTTGCCGATTGTCGGCAGGGCCGCAACATCCAGCGGTATCCGGCTGGCGCCTCCAACAAGGCGGTGTTCTGAATCATAATAAAGGTCTCCGTCCCCGGAGTAAATTTTCACCCGGGCTTTCAGTGGAACTGTTTTTGGCCAGGAGACCCTGACAGACAATTCCGGTGACGATCCGGTTATAATTTCAGCATCTTCTATTTGACAATCCGCTTTGACCCCTAATGAGTCCACCCGCCAGTCAAAAGTTTTGCCGTCGGCGCATAAAAACTGCTCAAGATAGTAAGTGCCTCCCGCAGTCGGCATTTTGATTGCCAATGCAGTCACTCCATTAGCAATATCTGAGCGTCCGGAATCAACAATCTCTCCATATTTATCCAGCAAGCGCCATTTGACATAAGCTCCCGGCGGTGCATTTACAACTTTTATTGCCGCCAAATCAAGTTTTTTGACCGGCTTAATGAATCTTGACGCTGTTTTTCGGCCGGAAGCCCATAACGCCATCCGGGCGACAAGCGCATAATAATAATCCGTCAACCGGGATGGTTCCGGTTTGAAATGACAGCTTTTGTGGGGAAGCAGCCCGTTGCTGTCAATATTAACAACAACAACCCGGCCTTTGCCATATTTTTTAACGTAAATCCCCCCCTGCTCTCTGGCCCGCAAAATTCCCGGCGTGATCCATGATAACAGTTCATGGCGGTGGTCAATGCGTTCTCCGCCAAGAAAAGCTTTTTCAGCCTCTTTATCCAGGCCGGCGGGATTGATAATTACCAGGCCGCAACCGTTCTTGACTTTGTTCAAAACAGCTTTACGAACCGTTTGCGGATAATCGCTCCATTTATGAAATGATTTCTTGTATCGAACCGAATAATTACCTCCCATTACAATCACCGGGAAATTCTGCTTTAACATCGTTATTGCAAGCTTGGTCCCGTCCTGCTTTGAAAGGACCGAACGGCCTGACGGAATACCATAGGTTATCCAGTAATCAAAAGGTTTCCGGGCTCCCATCGGAACCCTGAAATATTCAATATCGAAACGCTGCGCCATTTCAATGATCTGTCGCTGAATGGTTGTCGGCATTAAAAAACATACCGGCAGTTTGCCGTCGGCCAACGGTTTGGCCCATACTTTATGCGGGGTAATGAATTTCCCGCAAAGGCCAGGCACATAGAGTTTACCTTCCGGCGGAACATAGGGTTTGACCAACCGGCGCATGTGATATGGCTTCCGGTTGTTTTTACCAATCCGGCGTTCTATACGCGCTGTCATTTCTCCATTCTTGAGAACTTCACAAACGATCAAACCGTCCATATCGGCTATCGGGCTTATGTCAACCGACGACAATTTGTCAGCACAAACTTTGAGGCTGATATCCGGCAGCCTTTTATATACCTTATCAGGCTTATCCGGATCGCAGCGGTATATTCTCAGTTTCAATTTTTGGTTGATCGAAGAATAAATGGTGATTTTTCCTTCGTCAACCTTGCCGGCAAGGCCGTTCCCGGCCCCGTCGACCCGTTCCAGCCCATTGAAGGGAATACATATATAGCGGGTTGAAAAACTCGTGCCTTCCTTGATCGGCATCTTGAAAGACTGTAATTCTTCAGACGCCCGGTCTTTGCGTCCAAAGAGCCATATAAGACCGTTCTCCAGGTATTTCGGATCGGCAAGAAAAACACATCCCAGCTTATTATTCTGGTTCACAACCGCGCTCCAGCCCCGGCTCGGGTTACGGTTCCAACGCCCCCCGCTGCCGCTGTCAGCTTTTATTTTTACAACACCGTTAGCTGTCGGCTGGAAAAAAGCCAGGTCAGCGTTTGGCGCCAGGATAAAATTATGCAGCCAAAACCCGACATTGAGCGATTCCTGGGCTCGTTTCTGGTTATGCAGTTTGAAGTCAGCTATAATTATCGATTCATCCGCGTTTATGGTGTAAGTCCTGGTAAGTTTAAGAAACTTTTGACTCCCGGCTTCCCCGGACTGTTTAAATTCTATTACAAACTGATCATTGGTTTGCTTAACAATACGGTAAGCGGCCGGGGTGTTGTAGAAATCACTGCTCCAGCCATACGGCAGGATAAGCGCTTTAAACAAACCGTCCTCACGTTTGCCCTGACGTTTTGCAAACTCCTGTCGACGGTAGACCAAACTTGTAATATTTCCGCCCCGGGCCGGTTCAATAACAACCCTGAACACGCCGTTATCAACAATAATATCTTTCTGTCCGTCACCATTGGCATCATCGATCCGGGAAGAAATTCCGGCCTTTAGCATAAATGGTGTAAAAATTATCGATATTAAATAGATTGCGACGGAAAATTTCATTCTGATAAACCTGTTTCTGTTATATTAATTGATGATATTCTAAGACCGCCCCGTCCGGGAGCAGACGTTATATTATTCTTCTTATTTTTCCTGATAGATCCTCAAGGCGTCAAACCATGCAGTCTCCGCATTGCTGTCACGGCAGATGCTGCAATCAGCATAATAGTCCGTGCAGAAAGATAAAAAACCCAAACCCGGCAGAACCAGAAAACAGATTAGAGAGTTGCATAGACAGACCATTTCTTAATTGCCGACTTCCTCCCACGGAAAATACTTTGATACCTTGAACAGCGGCGCCAGTTCGCGGAAAAAAGCCAGATGCCCAGTATATCCGGGATGAATCGCATCCGCCATCCTGAGCCATAAACCGCAGGTATTCGCGACCGAATGTTTAATCTCAAACATCTTTTCGGACCAGAGCGAATAATGATCAACAAAACGGCACTGCAATTCCTCAGCGATTGCCACCAGCGCCCCGGCATATTCTTTCAGCAGACGGTCCGCGGGGTCCCAGGCCATTCCCGGCCGCGGCGTCGGCAGCGGCAGGCCGTTGACCGTGACAACCGGGTTTGGCGTTCTGATCAGAATCTCACTTCCGCAGGTCTCACGAATAAGCTTTATCGTTTGACGTACATCAGCTTTGAAGGCGGCTAAACCCGCCATCCCCGCTTCAGCATCATTCATTCCGAAAGAAATAATTACCAGGTCAGGATGGTACCTGAGTACGTCCCGGTCAATCCGGCTAAGCCCTTCACGGTATGAAGAACCGCATTTGCCGGAATTGATGATCGTACACACGCCGTTACCGTATTCTTCAAAAATTGCTTCATCCAGCAATTGCAGCCAGTTCATCCGCCCCCGGGAATGAAACGTAACTTCGGTAATCGAGTCGCCAAATGCCACCATTGTCACGTGTTCACCCGCACAGAGTTTAGTCAGTGTTTTATCCATAATATTTAATCGAACCTGAATTGCAGTATTTTTAATGCGGTCTTCAAACTTAAAACAGTTCCCGGCTAAAGCCCCAGAAATCATACGCAGAGGAGTCAGTGGTACTGCCGAGAACATAGCTTCTCCAATCAGCGTAATGAGGAATTCTTTTTACTGTTGCTGAGTGACCGTCAACGAACAGACAGTTTGCCTTGTTTTTATGGCGGTCTATATTGATGATTCGCGTTGTATCAGAGGTTCCGGGAAAGGTTACGCGAAATGAATTACCGCTCTGGTACGGATAGGAATCGGCCAGAATCATTCTTTTGGATGGTTTTTTGAGAACACATGCCTTGCGGTAAACGCCGTAAAAAGTTTTCTCATTCATGCCAAACGCACAAGTTCCGGGCATACGCTCCTCGGTGTTTCCGCTGTCGGGCCTGATGAAAGATCGTCTCATCGCCGGACAGAAGTAGGAATTACTTTTCCCTATATCAATTGGAGCTGTTTGTGGAATATCATCTTTAATAAAACCGGCTTTCGACATAACCGTTACCCAACTGCCGACACTGCTGTCATAACATGCCGGTAGAAAACCGTCATAATTATCCGCATACAGCGCAAAATTTAAACCGTCCTGTTTAAGGTTACTGACGCAAGCAATGATTTTCGCCTTATCGCGGGCGCTGTTCAAAGCTGGGAGCAGCATGCTCGCAAGAATTGCTATAATAGCAATTACTACAAGCAGCTCGATCAATGTAAAAGACTTTTTCATTTGTTGTTTCTCCTTGTTCAGGTTAATTTTTTTTGTATTTACTTATATCCAGTATAAATCCAAACACCATGTCCACTGTCCCCGGTTTATTCAGATATGTTCAACACCTCCTTTTCCATATTTATTGATTTAGTAGTGTTGAAAATGCCGCCGGGTGCCTCCGCGGTTGATCCGCGGATAATTAATTCCGCTGGTATATATGTATTTTCTATTGAAAGAGAGCCCGATTCAAGCATGTTAAGCATTTTATGAACAGCCAAAACCCCCATCTCATGGCGTTTTTTGCGAAAAGTTGTTAATTTCGGCTGGGTCAGGTGTGCGATAGTGGCATCATTGAAGCCGACAATAGACAACTGGTCCGGAACTGAAATGTCATGCATTTTACAATAATTCATCAACTCAAATGCAATTTCATCGTTAGCAACCACAATGCCGGTAACTCCCGGATTGATCTTGAAAAGTTCATTAAAGCTGTATTTCGGGTTTTCCGGAAAAAAATCAAATATATGCGAATCGGAAATACCGCATTCAATGATCCCGTTCATATATCCCTGTTTTCGATTCAGCAGGAACAACGTATTACGCTCATTACCCAAAAAGGCAATGTTCCGGTGTCCCAGGCCATATAAATATTTTACAGCATCACACATTCCCTGCGATTCATTGGTCAGGACGTTGTTCGACTGCGCATACTTCTCATCACATTTCACGTTAAGCAACACATAGGGTTTACCGCAGCGCCTGGCTATCGTAACCAGGCTCTTCAGATTTTTATAAGCCATCAGGATAACCCCGTCAATTGCCGGGTCCTGAATTCTGTCAATACAGAAAAGTGTCTCATCAACCCCCTGGGGAATCGTCGATACTGTTGCATTGTGTTTTTTGCTGAGTTCATCAATAACTCCGCCGACCAGTTCAGAATGAATATAACTTATTTCAGGTGGCAGCTCTGCGGTCATTTCTGCAACGAACAGCAGGATATTATACTTCTTTGCCTCGACCTCCTGATCACGAACAAATGTGCCCTTGCCCTGCTGACGATAGAGCAAGCCTTCATTCTCCAGTTCATGCACAACTTTTATACTTGTATGGCGACTGATATCATATTTGTCTGAAAGTTGTTTTTCGGTATAGAAACGTTTGTGCGCAGGCATTCTCTTTATTTCTTTTTTGAGTAATTCTGCTAACTGGTGATATATCGGTATTGGCGTTTCTCTATCAATTATATTCATCTTTAACCTCGAAATTTGTACGGTCAACCTGTCTAATTGCAATTATACACCATAATTGCCTTTCTGTCAACCCGCTCTTTCAATAAAAGAGAAAAAAGCAACAATTCCAGGGTAATACGACGGCGCTGACAAAAGTCGAAGTTTTTCATTGTCTGGGGCTATTGGGACTGACGGGGTACTCGAATTTCACCTCCCCCAACTTTCCCAAATCTATCAGGCGTACCATTTTTCGAGTAACGATGTTTTGTCGGCTCCGTATAATATCTCACTTTTTCTTGAGGATATACAAATCCGTGTCTTGTACTCAGAAGTGTTTGCAGGAACTCTTAATCATCGAGGCACAGGTTCGATTCCTGTCGGGGTATACCATTTTTTCAGATTGAGCCCTGTCTAAAACGCCAATTTACGTTTTGGCTTGTTCTCATACGATTTTTCTGGCTCATGTGGTCCAAGATTAACACGTATTTCACACATTTACTAACCATGGAAGAGGGAGATGAAACACTGAAGGAATCAACTTTACATCTTTCCATGATGCTTTTTTAATTATTACTCCGGCTGAAAATTAAGGATTCAACAAACCAGGAGTGTCAAAACGTTTGTTTCTTAAATCATCGATGCTTTGCAGAGCGCTTCGCGCCATGTTGGCGCAGGCCTCGCATGAACTGCTGCCGATATGCGGAGTCATTATCACAGTGTCTAAATTGCGCAAATCCCGGGCTAAACTGGCTGGAATATATGGTTCGTGTTTAAACACATCCAGGGCGGCCCCGGCGATGACGCCATTTTTTATCGCGTCATACAATGCGTTCTCATCCAGTACCCCTCCCCGGGCCGTATTGATTAAAATTGCGGTCGACCTCATCATCGAGATCCGTTCATAATTGATGAAATCTTCAGTCTCCGGAATATCCGGAATATGGAGCGTCACGAAGTCAGCGTCTTTTACCGCTGAAACAAAGTCAGTGGTAAGTACGTCAAAACATTGCAACTTTTCCGACAGGCGGATATCGAACCCGATTGTTTGCATACCGAACCCGTTTTTAGCGATTGCGGCAACCTTTGAACCGATCCGTCCGCAGCCGATAACTGCTAGAGTTTTGCTTGAAAGTTCTGTTCCGATCCGGTTTTTCCAAACTCCGTTTTTATTGTCGGTAATGCATTCGGTCAGGCGACGCGCAGCGGTAAGGATCAGTCCAATGGCACATTCCGCCACTGCCGTATCTAATGCTCCAGGCGTGTTGGTGCACCAAAGTCCTTTCGCAGACGCCAGTTTTTTGTTTATTCCATCATGGCCCACCCCGAAACGGGCAATCACACCGCCTTCCGGCAACGCTTCATATAGAGCCTCATGATATTTCTCAACCCCGACAATGACGTGTGAGATACCATTATCTTTGATGAATCGGGCCAAGTCTATTTCCGTTGCTGGCGCACGCAGGCATTGAATCCCCGGCGCGGCATCAAAAACATCAACGGCTTTATCATATTCCAGTCCAGTTACCGCTATCTTAATCATTTTTCATCATCTCCAATGCCCGTCCGGCGCCATGTGCGAGAAATACAGTATCCATGCCCAGTGCCAGCAGGGTAAATCCCTGTTCGATAGCCGCGGCCACATTTTCATTTGTCGGCAGGACAATATGCTGTCCCGCTGCTTTGCCGTGTTTTTGACAGGCTTCGGCGACTTTTCCACAGGCGTCTTTGATTGTCAAACAACCGGTTTGCCCGATGATTCCGTAAGAACCGCTCATATCGTACGGACCGATGAAAGCACCGTCCACGCCTTTGACTGCAACTATCTCCTCTATATTCTCAACGGCAGTTTTTGACTCGATCATAACGATTACTGAGATCATCTCATTAGCTTCAGCGACGTATTGGGCAAAATCGATCCCCCATTCGTTCCCGCGGCAAAAAGCAAAACCGCGTATACCTTCAGCAGGGAATTTGGCGGCGGCAACCGCGCGCCTTGCTTCATCCGCTGAATTTACCAGCGGAACGATCACCCCCATCGCGCCAAGGTCAAGAGCCCGGCGGATTGGCAATACCGCGTTTTCCTTGACCCGGACAAGCGGAACGCAATCGAATGGTTTCACGGCACGACAGAAATCCCCTATGTCAGCATCCTCCGCTTCACCGTGTTCACAATCGAGCGCAAGCCAGGTGAAGCCGGTCTTTGCCAGGATTTCAGCGTTGGCCGGATGCCCGATCTGGCACCACGAGCCGGAAACCGGCATCCGGGTGCTCAACATATTCTTCAAATTATTCATCATGGTTGTTTTTCTCCTCGTTTTTATGATTATCCACGTCTTTGTGTTCTCTATCTTCAAGCTCCTCAAAACCCGCTTTATCGGCAATTGAAACATGACCTTCGACCCACCCGTCATCCAGGGGGTTATCTACTCGCACATTGAGGTCATGGAACATTCTGAACAGGTCAATCGTTCCACCGATCCCGAACCAGACAGCCGAAATTGCGGCCATGACTCCCGGTACGGCCAAATAGACTATGAAAAAATATTTCCCCCACCATTGGATCGGCCATGGAGTAAATGCGTTCCAGATAATAACGCCGATAAAAGTAATGAAAAATCCCCAGATGATACTGTGAACAAATAACGACCAGGCAATAACTTTATCACCGGCAGTATATTCTTTGGTTATTCCAAGCAGTTTACTGAATATGGTGTTGAGAGACCATTTAAAGTCCTCTTTTTTGTCATGGTCCAGATTATATTTTCCCCGGTGCAGCATCCGGTCAAGATTGAACGGTTTTTTTTGCGTGAAATACGAAACCGTGCAATAAAGGAAAAGGGTTATCAGCATAGTAATGAAATAAAGCTCGTAGCTGTTAATCGGAAATTTTACCGGATTCATTTCCCAGACAATATATGGATTAAAAGGACGGGATAAGTTTGAAAGGAAATTTCCGACCGGGGCAACAAGACCAGCCTGATCGAGCCAGGGGTAGACAACGTCGGCCCAGTTGCGCTTAACCAAAATACCGCCACCGGATATTATCATGCCGGCAATCAGCGAGGTAAAAGCTCCGGCCGCAGTGCCGAAACGGCTGTAAAGACCAAAAATCATGACCGGTCCGCAACCGCCCAGCCACATGCTGCACATAAGGGTGCAAAAAAGCTGTATATAGTCAAGCTGCGCCATAAAATAAGAACCACAGAAAAAGAAAACTCCAATACCGACAGCCACAATACGCAACACACGCACATGCTGTTTTGGAGTAAAAGGTTTTTTCCGGAGCGGCATAACCACATCTTGCGTCAAGGTAATGGTTGCGCTGTAGATACGTGAGTCATCGGTTGAGATCATTGCCAGTACCATCAGCAAACAGAACAGGCCAAGAAGCACAGGGGGTAACATTTGCCGCATCGTCTGCCCCAACATCATTTGGTGGAACAATGTTCTGTACTGCTGAAATTTCGTATTCCCTTCGACTTCTCCATTGAATTCCTTGAAAGTTTTATGCGCTGTTTTCAATAGGGGTGTATCCAGGTTAATTTTCTGAGACAAGGGTTTGGCAACTCCAATCCGGTGATACCGGGCCGGTACTGCGGTTATTCTTGCATCAAACGCTTTGCGTTTTGTCCCGTCGGCAATTAATTCCCTGGAAATATGAGATGAAATGCTGTCGCGAATATTTTTCGCTTGAGGAGCCCAGTTACGGTGATTCAACAGCGTTATAATGGTAACGGCAATTAACACATAAAAAATCATAATTACCGAAAAACGCCAAGTCCCAAGCATGCCGGCCATCTTTTGCTCATGAGGATTTTTAGCGGCAGTAGTGTTGCCTCCGCCTCCATACCAACTGGCGCGATGGAAAACGGCGGAAAAAACCGTTACAATTAAAAAGAACATATTAAAATCACGCAACCTGGACAAATCATAAGGATTAAGGAAACTCTCTCCCCGGACCCGGTCCATCATGACCGGAACGATCTCATTTGACCAACTGAATCTGCAGAGGATAAAAATTACAAACGTAACAATCAGCGGAAAACAGAACATTCCCTGAATAGAGTCAGTAACAATAATTGCCAGTGTACCTCCCATGCAGATGAGTCCAACAGCTACTGTCAGACAAATAATCATAACTAACATAAAGGTTGAAATCTCCATTCCGCAAAAAGAGAAAGAATGCGGTAAATCGAGAAGATAAATAAAGAAACGCGCCGCGATGGCCGGCATGATCATATTTGCCAGCATTTCAGAAATACTGCGTAATGCGGCGGCAAAAATACGGAACGACCTATTGTAACGCATCTCCAGGAACTGCCCCAGCGACATCGCCTTCGTCTCACGGAAACGGTATACACAGAAGCCGGTCAATGCGAGGAAGATACCCAGCGGACTGATCACTTTCTGCCAGAACGCAAGAGCAAAACCCGTCTTGTAGTGGATCTCGACATAAGCAACTAAGGTAATAATAGAAAGAGAGTTAGCCATATCGCCAACACAGATCACATAGCGTCCGCAAACCCGCCCGGCCGCCAGGAAGTCAGCGACTCCGCGAATATATTTTCTCGAGTAAACGCCCATTCCGACAACAAATGCCACCGGGATAACCACAATCAGCCAGTCAATAATTCCCATACTTTATCCGGATACAGTTTGTTTTATTTTTCGACATATATCAATCGCCAGCATGGAGGATTCCGGCAGACATTTCGCCGGACTTTTTCTTGTGCAGATACATTGCGCAAAATATTCCAATTCATTACGA
Organism: Victivallales bacterium; assembly: GCA_963678305.2. Classification (GTDB taxonomy): domain Bacteria; phylum Verrucomicrobiota; class Lentisphaeria; order Victivallales; family Victivallaceae. The sequence goes on along the minus strand of CAXXVV010000012.1, from coordinate 209,012 downwards.
TACAAATCGCCGCAGGTTTCTATACGGTCATAGCCGCCATCGGTCCCTATCTCGATTACTCCGTGGCGCATAGTGTTGTAACGGATGCTTCCGTTTTCAAATGTCGCGGCAAATTCCGCCGCAAAAGGAGTATATTGATGCAGAAAACCGCCTTTGACGCTGACTTGCGCTGTGATACCGGGATATTGCATTGATATTTCATAGTATTCCCCGGCATTTAATTTGATTTCAACATTTTCCGGAGTTCCCAGACAGTAATTGGCAAAATCAATATCATGGATCAACAAATCAAACAGCGCTCCACCACAAGTTTTTTTGATTTCCGGATTCAACCACACCCCCCAGGTCGGTTCTCCGCCAAGTCTACCGGTTGAGAGCAATTGCAGTTCACCATATCGTTTATCGCGGATACATTGAGCAAGGAACTCCCATTCAGGCGCGAACCGGATACAATGAGCAACCATCAGGATTCTTTTATGTCGTTTTGCCAGTTCGATCAGTTCTTCACACTGTTTTGTATCCTGACAAAACGGTTTTTCCAGCAAAACATCCAGTCCCAGCAGCAAGGCTTTTCGAGCCATTTCATAATGCAAAAAAAGCGGAACGCAGATTGATAGCGCATCGGGACGAGCCGTATCACAACATGCTTCGATTGATTTGAAAACCGGGACCTTGCTTAATTCTTCAAACGGAAGATTCAGTTGGCCGTGATTGCCGGTAAGTTCAATTCCCGCAAAAATATCACCTTCGCGGTTGTCGATAATGCCGCAAAGCTCCAAATTACTCGATTCGATAATATTCTTTGTATGGACTGCGCCCATGAACCCGAAGCCCACCACTGCAATTTTCTTCATTTTACCTTATCCCAGTTAAAGATGACCCCCATGTCTTTTGAGCGGTTTTGAAGCAGATCATTATAAACTTGCGGCGCACTGAAATAATCGTCCCGGCGGCTGATCAGATTTTCCATATCGAGTTCATTCCGCCCGATAAGGTCGAAGAACAATTCGACATGACGTTTGATGGTCCACGGATTATCCGCTTGCGGATGCGCGGGATGAGAGAAATTATGGCAGCCGATGATCGTATAACTCGGCCAGGCGCAATAGTCCTGAAAGTCGAACGCGACTTTTTCTTTGGGACTGCTCAACAAAAGGAGTCTGCCTTTTTCCCGCAAGACGGGAAGTTCCTTTTCCAGCAGCACAGCATTGCCGGTAACTTCAAAAATAACATCAGCCAATCGACCGTGGTTATGCTTCTTAACGACTTCCAGCACCTCTTTTTCCGCCGGGTTGATCCCGATAACCGCGGGGTCCTGCGGCAGATAAGCAAGGCGGTCGGCTGAGATATCCACAGCGAAAACCGGCGCCGCACCCGACATCCGGCAGAACCTTGCCGCGAACTGCCCGAGCAGGCCCAGACCGAAAACAACCGCACATTCACCCCATTTTATTCCTGAACTCCTGATACCGTTCATCACTATTTCCGGGATCGTAAAAAAGACTGCATGATCATCGTTCAAATTTTCAGGCACCTCAAAAAAACCGATTTTACCCGCGGCCTTTAAGTCATCTGCTGTCATTGACGCAGCAACATTTTCAGTGACGTAAGCCGCATGACGATTTCCGGTAGCAAGTTTTCGCCCGATAAAAGACTTGTCGACTCCCGGTCCGGTTTCCACCACAATCCCGATATTATTATATCCTGGATAATACGGGCAACTGAAGAATTTCTCCCAGTTGGTTCCTTTGGGGAACTTACCGCAAAACGCAGTCATTTCTGTGCCGATACTGACCATTGTCCGAAGCGTTTTAATCAAGACTTCTCCGGGGCCGGGAGCCGGAATATCCAACTCTGTTATAATTGCTTTTCCCGGTTCAGGAAAAACAATAACAGGATTCCTTTTCATTTCATAGTTCCTTACTTTTTTTATGTTGTTTACATCGTCTAAAAGGAAATTTGTGCATAAACCTGTCTTTGAGGAAACTTATTGAAAAACTCCGATATAATTTTGTTCAAAGTCGAATTATTATCCGAAACAAGGTCGCGTTCGACTGAACGGATCGACGGAACAAGAAGATTGCGTCAATCGTTTTTGCCTCCATCAGGTCATTCAGCAATTAAACTTTTGAAAACAGGTTCTGAATCACAGATTTGACTGAAGTTGTGAATTGCTTCCGCTGCCATCAGGACCCGCGCATGAACTTTGAGGCGATTGACCGTGTAATTGTCATCACCCAGGCTCCAGGTACTGACCCAGTTTATGTGGCGGAATTGCCGACTGATCCTCATCCACCCGAATTGCCGGAGTTCCCCTCCGTCACAAAAATGACCATTAACCACAAAGCTGACAATCATCGGACCGCCGTCAACGTTGATGACAATATGACACAATTCGTTCGCGTTCAAACATGGCTCACTGCGCATTTTATGCTCGAACCAGCCGTCATTCATGGTCAACTCAAGACCGCCTTCCGGCGTGGCGTCAAGAGCAATGCCGCGTCCGTCCTCACGTCGCCCGTCGATAATCGAACCCGCCTTGAGTTTGCCATAAGCAACGACCATTTCAATTGCAAAACCTTCAGCCGATTCTTGTCCTCTCATATCATAACTCAGGTCATCCCGGGAATAGAAAACCGGCAAAACAGGGGCATCAACTAATTTGGCGTTCTTTACATTAAGAATTAAATCCTCATCACAGAAATTTTCAGGAAATTCATTGCCGTAAAGGTAAGTTTCAAGACCACACCACATTTTATGAAGAAAACCAGCCGGAATTTCATGACACTTGGCAACATGTTTCTGGGTTTCGGTCAGATAATATCTGTGGTTGTCCTCCACCAGATCCGGATAGCTTATTCTGACGATCGGGTCATAATCAAATAAAGCAATTTCCGGCTGGCTCCATTTCAGGATCTTTCCGTCAGGAGAATCAACTTCGACTCCACCGCACAACCATCCCGGGTTACGATCGTCGTAAGGGTTTCCTTTCCAGACACCGGAACTATTGCATCCGATAGGCAAATCCGTCATCTCCTGAATAAAATGCCCTCCATGATTGTGAAACCAGTAGAGGTATTTGCCGTTTTCACATTTCCAAACGAAGTTAGCTGCCCGGGGATGCTTCATTCTGCCGCCGTCGGCAAAACATTTATATTGCGGGACACTCCATGTATGACCTCCGTCACGGCTGTATGATTCAACCGGATACCCGTCGACAGTCCGGTAGTTTACATAAAAAGAACCATCGCTTAAAACGACATAACTTTGTTCTTCTGCCACCAATCCTCCCCCCGGAGGAGTACGTAGACCAACGTCTCCATCAGGTAAAGTTTCCCATAATATTCTTTCCGGTTCAGGTTCGGTGAATATATTTGAACTTTTCAACAATACTCCTTCGGACTGCTGATAAAACCCCTCGCCCATTTGTCCGACTTTGTGCAGTGAGACAAATACGGCTCCGTCATGAATAAACGGCTTGCCAACGTTCCAGAAAAAACAAAGCTCTCCGCTGTAGACATTTTCCAGGTCGCATTGAAACAGCCGGAACGGAATGTCATAGCGCTGTTTTGACCAGCTCTTCCCGTGGTCATCGCTGAATTTGAAAACGTAATGCCCCAGGCAATCAACTCTGGAAAACTCTCCCTGTCCATCGTGGCATTTTACCGATCTGACATTGTCGGTATTATGGTTGTAGAAAATATATATTCTGCCTGATGGCACTTTCAGCATTGACGCGTAGGAATTTTCAACGTCACCGGGCTGTTCCACCGCGACCGGCCTGCTCCAGGTTCTACCGCAGTCAGTACTGCGCATTGTCGAAACATGTTGTCCCGGTTCCCCTTCATGCCCGGCTCCGGTCGTTAAGCAGCACAGCCATGAGCCATCATCAGTTTTGACAACATAGGGCTGATCGCAGTATGAAACTGACGGAATCACTCTACCGTTGGAAATATTTCTCCAATCGGCGCTATTTATCTTTTTTTTAATCACGTTTTTCCTGAAAATCTTGTTGTTGCATGCTGGTATATACCAGGGAGAAATCTCCCCGGTTCCAAATAATGGTTATGGTTTCCGGCAAATCATTTAGAAAAGCAATCTGGCTTCTTTGAGTAAAACTTTATCCGGACCGTCGTGTCTGTAAATAAATGAGATCTCATTCCAGCCATGCTTCTGAACTTGAATAGGGATTTCTATCTTTTTGGCACTAAGCTCCTTGCCAAAGCCGGGGTTTCCGTCAAATGCCACCTGGCCATTGAATTTAACGGTCAGTTTGCCAGAACCTTGCCCGACAAGATGCAGTACCGCCTTGTAAGGGTTGTTAATCCATATTTTTCCGGAGGTTCCGTTTTTGACAATCGCGATCCTGTTTCCTGCCGGCACCGGTCTTTTAGGCGTTGAATGCCGGCTGATAAACTTTGCCGGATCATCGGAATGGAGGAATTCCCTGATTGTTTTTGACGTGTAAATGTCCTTACCGTCAATTTGCATTCCACTGACCTGAGTTATCCAAAGATGCGGAGCCAGTTGTCCACGGCCGGCTTTTCCCCAGCTGGTCATCCCTTTTCCGCTTTTGCTCTGAGCCTTCCGTTCCGGATTTACCACATCGAGCATTATTTTCAGGAATTCCTGAAGTTTCGAGGCATAAACATTGAGATCTGGCTGCTTGCCGTTGGCCGAATTTCTCTCGAATAAATCAACATATAACAGAAATGCTTTTTCTTTGAGAACCCGGTTGAGGTACTTTTTGCTGCCTTTAACAGCCTCTTCAGCCCGGGCAAATATGGGGTATGCTTTTTCCGCCAGACCAGAGTCAAGCAAGCCGGGATTGTAATATGGCGATGACTGATAATGCGGTTTCTTTTTGACCGTCTTACGTAAAAGAGTCAGATATTCTTTCATGAACGGCGCGGCTTTTCCATAATACGCATCCATGAAATCATTAATCAATTTCTCCGAATCAAGCTGCGGCTCCCACATCAAGCGGTCAAGCACGTAATATTCCAAATCCGCCATAGAATACGCCGGCCAGCCGCAATGAATAACTGTTTCCACTTGCGGATACCTGGCATATAACTTCATATTGTCTATATTAGCGTCAAGCATCAGGTCCGGATAAAGAGAAATAAAATAAATCCTGACATAATCGAAGCTGATCATTTGTCCAGGTGCAAGTATTTTCATCCATTCCTTGAAATGGGTCATCGCAACCTGGTTAACGTCTGAATCAAGACCATGTGACTGGCTTTTGGCACCGCCCCAGAAGTATGGGCAAAACAATATAGTAACATTTTTTGCCGGTTTGAAATTTTCAGGCGGAGCCTCGGTAAACGGAGTATAGGCAATAGCCACCAGTTTCTTTTCAGGATACTTCTTAATCGCTTCCGACGCCAGGATATTTATGAACTTAAAGTAGCGTTCATTCGACGCCCCCATTGCCTTACAGTTTTCACATGTACACCAATCAGCCGAATCCGCATGTCCCAGATTGAAATAGACGTCTTTGGGATATTTGTCCATCCATTTGATCAGATTCTCTTTGGCAATTCTCTGCACTTCCGGATTTGACATGCAAAGATGAGCTCTGATGTCAGCAAGTTTGCCCTTACAAGCCCGGGAATAATACTCAGGATGATTTTTTGCATATTTCCTGCATGGAAGCAGCATGGGAGCCATGCCATGAGTCGCGCTTGCCGCACTCCTGCCCTGGCCTGTGACAGGTGCAATGTAGCGTCCTGAATCAAGATTGAGAAAACGCGGTTTTTCGTTCCATCCTGATTTCACAATCATTGTTTTATTTTCAGGAAAAGTTTCAACCAGATCTTTCCGTTCTTTTTTATACCTTTCCAAAGTATCCGGCCTGACATAGAAGTTTGCGCCAAGCTTCTGGAAAAAGCGAAACAATCCGATATATGAATAGTATGGATTTGTTCCGACAATTTGCACACTGCCTTTGTCCTTGTTCACAATATATCCGTATTTCAGAGATTTCAATTTACCGGAAATACTATCGGCTTCTCCCGGAATGTTCCCGATAAACAAAGTTCCATTGGTTTTGGCGGGCATTCCGGATAGTTTGACAAGAGCAACTTTTTTTTCAGAAAGTTTTTCGATAATCCTTTGTGCATTGCGTGCGGCATCACGGACGCGTGGTCCGGCATCCCTGGCAATAGCGACTTTTATTACCGGGATATTTTTCCCTGAATATTCTATATACAGACCTGAGTCCGTCTTATCAGCGATCGCACTGAAAATCACCGAATAAAGCACGACCGAGCTTATTATTTTTAAATTGGACATCACATTAATCCTAACTGGATTTTTTTATACATGGTATTTGATTAAATGAATTATCGCATCCGTTCGGTACGACTTGAATTTCTGGCTTTTAGCCCTGGGGATCGTAATAGTAATTCTGAAGCCCGTTTGCACCGCCATATAATGTCATGTTGAATATATACGAGCAATGACCATCTATCCACGCCATATTGACCCCTGCTTTATTATGGCGCAGGCCAGCTTCATACTGCAAAAAGTCAGTACTCTGAGGGATTATCAACACAGGCCATTTTGCCTTGTGAATGAGTTCATTTGCACCATCGCCGAGAGCAATTGTCTTTGATGGCTTTTCAATTTGCTGGAGCTTCAATACTGGACGGGATGCGCTTCCGTAATAATTACCGATACGATAATTCCAGCCGTAGCCGCCGCCTCTGCCCGGATAAGTCGGGTCGACTCCGGTAAAGGCCGGGCATTTAAAAACTTTTTCAGCAAAGCGCTTATTTGCCATGTTCAAAGCACCTTTGATCGACATATAGGCAGCAAGTTGAACTTTCCATTCAACATAGGAAATTCCGGCCAAATCCCTTGAGTGGGGAAGCCATGAGTCATAGTCGTTCGTATAAAAACTGACCATTGTATTCAACTGTTTTTCGTTTGCAACACATTTTATCGATTTGGCTTTGTCCCTTGCTTTGTTAAGCGCTGGAAGCAGCATTGAAGCAAGTATTGCAATGATAGCAATAACTACTAATAATTCTATTAATGTGAATTTCGCATTTTTTATTGACTTGCCGTGTTCTGTGATATTCATTTGACACATCCTTCCGTTCTTTGTTGGTAATTGAAAATTTATCGAGATATGCATGTTATTAAAAGAGTTCATAATTTATTTTTCACTGGCGTGTGTACTCCTTTTACAAATTTATAGTTTAAGTTGCTTTTTATTCAAATCTATACTTAGTATAACCGATAAGCATATTATAATCAATATTAAAAAAACGATTTCAGCTTTGCAATAACGATAATTTAATTCTTTTATGTTTACTTCAAAAATTTGAATACCCGTTTATTAACAACGATCAAGGGCATACGGAAAAATAATTTTCTCGTATGGAATGTGTAATTCATCAATCAACCTCCAGGCCTCACCGGTCATGCCGACCTCTTCCAGGCAGTGTGCGTCTGAACCGATTGAAAAGAAACAATCATTTTCCAATGCTTTCTCAAGAAAAAATCTTTGAGGAGCGACAGGCATACGTCGCAAGGTTCGGGCATTTATTTCAATCAGGATGTTGCGCTTTCCTGCCAAACGCAGCAGACTGTTCAAGCAGCTGACATCAAGCAATCCAACCAATTCGTCAGCTTTCTCAGGGGAAAACGGCAATGCAAGCGGATGGCCGATCACCCTGGTGTGAGACCAGTTCACTGCCGCGTCAAAAAGATACAGCAGCCTTTCCGCCACCTTCTCAATCCTGTCCAGATGCAGATCATCGAATACTCCCGGTTGACTGACATGGGTAAAACTGACCATGACAAAGTCCATCTGCGCGGCCATATCCTCTGACAGGGCGATCAGGCCGTCACCATAAACATCCGCCTCACAGCCATGAATAAAATCAACATCTGAATATTTTTCGCGGCAATCCTTTTTCACCTCATCCGTGGTTATCCGGTGCCGGTCGGAAAAAACGTGGTCGACTAAAGCCGCCCTCAGCCCCTTTTGGCAAATCAGGTCAAGAGCGGTATAAGGAGTCATTTCCGTGCTTTCCACGTGGATGTGGGAATCAAAATAATGTTTATCAATCATTGAACTTTCCTATAAAGACAGGATTTGAGTAAGCTGCGTTCCCGTTTGAGTCAATCGCCTCAAAACGAATGTATCCTTCCGTGCCGTTAATTTTATAATTTATTTCTGCTTTTTCCGCAGCACCGTAGTATTTTGTTTTCAGAATGATCCCGCTTGTGGATAAAACCTTCATCATTCGGGCGTTATCCGCGGCTACATGAAAAGTTCCGTCTGCTTCGTCTATCTCAGTGAAGCGTGCTTGAGTGTCGGCCAGCGAATAAAACGCCCCGGCATGAATTGAATTTCTGATATTTTCTTCAGTCAGGGAGTCGGCAAATATCACAATTCCGACATTCTTTGTAATATGACTGGTATGATGACCGTCGCTCGAAGCGAAGCCCCAAACCGGGACAAGAGGCCTGTGATGCAATGCTCCCCAGGTTAGAATATATGAACTCCATATCGCGTCGAGCCGGTCAATCGCCAGTTTGAAGCCGCTGCCGACGTTATGGGTGTAAATCTCAATCCCGTCATAAAGTTCGGGAAATTCACAAAGCAGACGTTTTGTCGAATAAGTCAACCCCTGTTCTACAATGAACTCCCTGATTTTAGGATGACTGAGAATGGCAAATCCACCGCTTTTTCTGATTGCCTCCAATTGTTTTTTGATTGTCCAGTCATCCTCTCTCTCAATCTTAGAAAAAATAGACACAATATGCCCGGCTTTTGAGCTCATTTCCTGTCCCGGCAACACCAGCAGGCCGCTGCTGATCCTGGTTTTGTCTCCCGGCAGATCATGGTCGGTCAGGCAGCAGAAATCGAATTCCTGTTCACGAAGGCGATCAAACATTGCCTGCGGGGCTTCTTTGCCATCGCTGTCGGTGCTGTGAAAATGCAAATCACCTTTATAGGTGTTAAGTCCGCTGATATTCATATATGGATTGATCATAGTTGCTCCTTGTTATTATTTGATTATAATACGGCTCCGCGTCTTTCGACTTCCTTGCGGATTTCGAGATAATCCAGGTCCCGGACATCGCACATGGCTTGTATCGCCATTCCGGCGGCAATTCCTGCGGCCTGCCCCATCATTGAACAGGTTGTCATGACCCTGGCTGAAGACAAAGCCAGTTGTTCAGCGGAAAAACAGCGCCCCGCAGCCAGCATATTTTTAACTCCTCCGGCGATCAGGCTGCGGAGAGGAATCTGATATGGCGGTACCAGTAAGTCATCGAGGATATAAGTTCTTTTGTCATCGTCCGGGCTGTGCCCGTCAAGGCAGTATGTTCCGCGGGCAACGGCATCGTCAAAGTTTCGTCCGGCTCTCAGGTCGTCCAGCTTCAAAGTATAATCCCCGACAATCCGGCAGCCTTCCCGAATACCGATGACCGGAGCGCAATGATCCAGCAGCCATTTTTCACCTTTTACCCGACAATAGAAATCAAGGACTTGCATAATCCTTTTCCGTCCCCTCATTTCAGCCTTCGAAAAACTCTCTGTATCGCATGAGTCGCCCAATGGAATTTTGACCTTTATTGCATTTGACCCGGGCCCGTCAGGCCAAACGCTGGTCATTGGCAAATCATCTTCCGTTTGTAATTTATCAAAGAATCCATCGGGAAATTCAGTATTTTTCTCATTATTTTGCAAGTGCCTGACAAAAAACATCATTGACATCGGCAACTGGGCATGGTCGCCTTCCCTGCCTTTAACGGTTTGCAGGCCGGCAGCCCGGGCCAGCACGGCTTCTCCGCTGCAATCGATAAATATCCTGCTGCTGACGGCTTCAAGCCCGGCCCCTCCGGCAATGATCGCGTGGGTGATTGTATCTTCATGCATGATGCAATCAACCAATTTACTGTGAAGAAGAAGCCTCACATTGTAACGGATTAACAACTCCTGAAGAATAAACGCCAGAATACCATGGTGGAACACACTGGCTCCGGCCGCTTCATAGCGTTCAATGGCATTGAACTTTTTTAAATCTGCAACAATTTCATCAAAAACTTCGCCCTGTCCATCCATATCCCCGCAAAACGCCGCCACTCCGCCTGATGTCGCGTTGCCTCCGGTTACCGCGAAACGCTCAATCAGAATCACTTTAGCTCCTTGTTTAGCCGCGGCAATGGCGGCGCTTATACCGGCCATCCCGCCGCCTGTTACAACAACATCGGCGCTGTAGTTTACCGGAATTGACCGGTTCAATGAAATATCCACGTTATCTCCTGTCCTGTTTTGAATTATATTTTTTTGATCAATATTCAACATTATAGCGAAGACTCGAGCAAAACAATTTTTTTACGATTCCAGGTATAAGTGGCGGCCCAGCCGCTTCCGACTGGAATTACAGCTGGATAAGAGTATTCCCCGTCATCTGTTTCAAAATCAGTACAATGCGTCCAACAGACTCCTTCCATATCTGAAGTAAATAAAGATATCGGGGTCCTTTTACCCCAGTTTTGCGCTACAGGATTGCACAGCATGACCAGAGAGCTGTCAGACAGTTTCGCCACATCCAGGCCGCTGTTATTATTCGGCATGCCGGTTCGGTAGACCTCGTTCCAGCTGACGCCGTAATCATTGGAATCGCTCCGGCATATTCTGCCGCAGGAACTCCGCAGCAGCATGTGAACGCTGCCCGGAGACGATTCCCATAAAGCCGGTTGGATAACTCCATGCACATCAGGCAGTCCATCCGGTACCACATCTGCGGCAAATATTTTTTTATTCAATTTGGGTTCTTTGGCTTTAACCCATGTTTTGCCGTGATCATAACTCAAGTCGACAAAAGCATTATACCATTTATTTTCAACTGAAGCAGGCGCGGCCCAGGTTCCATTTGATAAAATAACCGGTTTGTTTTTCACCGGCCCCCGGCCACCTCTGTTCCCAGGCACCAATACCACCGGGGAACTCCAGGTAACGCCGTTGTCACAGGAGTGCATCACCCGCGTATGCCAGAATTTGATACTCCTGCCGATTTTAAAATATAAATAAATTATCCCGTCATATTTAAATAAAACCGGGTTCCAGTGCGGAGCATCGCTGACCTTTGCCAGTCTTACCGGATTTTCCCACTGACCGTTTATACGGCGGGCGCCCCAAATGGCAACATCGCTCTTACCCTCTTTTGTTCCGCCGAACCACGCGGCCATATAATCGCCTTTTGATAATTCAACCAGTGTCGAAGCATGGCATTCATCAAAATCATGACATTTATCAAATATAAATTCTTTTTTCATTTGTTATCTTTTCTTAATGTTTTACACGAGTGATTACATGGATTAGTATAAACGTTTAATGAATAATAAACAATATGGAAAAAACGATTTCAGCTTTGTAATTGCGATAAATTAAACTATTTTAATATTGACCGTTTAAACATCTTGAAAGAGTTGCAATGAACAAAAATGAATGTGACAATCTGAACTCGATGATCAGCGAGATAGCGTTTTTAAGTGAAGGTTTGTATCTCTCCAGTTTTCTGATACAACCGCATATTTTTCATGTGACCGCAATGCAGAAAGAGTCTGAATTGCAGGAGCACACACATCAGACATTTGAAATCTCAATCCTTTTAGAGGGCCGAATTTCATACTATATCAACTCGGATGAAGTAACTTTGAAGGAGGGGGATATGGTGATTATCCCTCCTAAAAACAAACACTATTGGAAATTACACGACCCGAATACAGTTGTATGCAGTTCAATGGCATTTATTTCCGGTCGCGGCTCCCGCCCCCGGCAGCAAATCAAAAAGCTCCTGACATCAATCGAGAAACATAAGTTCAAGATCACAAGTTTTTCCAAATATGAAGATTGCGTCCAAAATATGCTGGAAATATTGATCAACCCTGTCGTTTTTTACGAAGAAGAATTGCGCAAACTTCAGGAACTGTCATACATATACGTCTTCAGAAAACTTCTCCCGAACTGGCAATACCAGGACATTCCATCCAACAGGCCGGGACGCGCGGTTACCCAAAGTGAAACAATCGACCTTATTAAATACTACATCTTCGATAATTTATCCCGTCCAATAAAAATGGCGGATTTGCGTAGACACCTTGGGCTCAGTGAGGATCACCTCAACCGTCTTTTTAAACAAAGCGAACATATCTCGATCGGACAGTTCATTACCAGAATAAAACTTGAAAAAGCATCAAAAATGCTGGTTGCCTCCAACCATGACATAAAAACTATTGCTTACGAAAACGGTTATTTTGACGTCAACTATTTTTGCAGTGTATTCAAAAAACATATAGGTCAAACACCTTCAGAATTTCGCAGAAAGAACCGTAATCATGAGCTTTGAATTTAAGCCGATATCTCTTAAATAAAAATTGCAGATGTGTCAATGAACAGGAAAAAATTTCATTGGCCAAGCGGGAAAAGTTCCGGCATTTATACCATTTAACACCGAACTAGCAAAAAATAATTGCTAAAACTGCCCCAAAAGCTCCCATCAAGAAAGCGGCAACCGTAGAATGAAACTCTGGATAATCCACTTTGGTAATCCTTGTACTGCGTCTTAATACCTCCTGCATTACATCATGAGCAGTATCTAATAAAAGGATTACGAAATTCATCAGGCAAGGGAAATATGTGATATTTTATTATAACAGATATTCAACCATCAGCCATAAAACTTCCTGACAAAACTCCTGTAATCGCGTTTAAATCAAGCCGATACGGAGTTCCCTTAAATGAGATTTTATAGATGCGGAATCCGGTCATAACTGTATTTTTCAGAATTATATCGCACCGCTTCGTACGCGGGCGCGGTCCAACGGCGGAACGTTGGACGCAGGAACATCCGTTCATCCGGAGCGATGTTATTTTAAAAGTGATTTTGAACTTTTTAAATAACGATTGAGCAGAGGATGTAAACGACTTTGAGCTAGAGAAAACAGTGGGCGCTTACAGAGCCAATGCCAATTTTATAAAAAAAAAACAGAAATGCTATTGACAAAATCTCTGTGGAAACATATTATATAAACAGAATGTATGCCTATTAAGCATAGTTTTAAATAAATTAATTTGATAAAGGTATGAGATGAAGACAATAAACTTCAATGAAAATATTGAAATAGTAGACAGTCCGGAAATTTTGATAATTGGCGGAGGTCCCGCCGGAGTCAGTGCGGCATTGTCTGCGGCCAGACTGGGAATGAAGGTGAGTGTTGTTGAACAAACCAATGCGCTTGGCGGGATTGCAACCTCCGGTTTACATGGGCATATATGCTCTTATAACGCTTACGGGCGGCCGGATGAAAGGGTTGTCGGGGGGATTTGTCATGAATTGGCCGTCAGCACGGTGAAGCGCGGTTTCGGAGCATATAACGGACGTGGCAGTTTCGATTTTGAAGCGGAAGGTTTTAAATTGATTCTTGAAGAGGCATTTCAGGATGCAGGTATTGAAATCTACTATTATACGCAATTTTCCGATGTGGTTGTCGAAGACGGTCAGATTAAATATGTTATAATCCAAAGCAAAAGCGGTCGTCAGGCCCTTGCCCCGAAAATGGTTGTTGACTGCAGCGGCGATGCCGATGTGGCGGCCCGAGCCGGAGTTCCCTGTGAAAAGGGACGGGCTCAAGACGGAGCCACTCAACCCATGACTTTGATGTTTCAACTTGGCGGCGTGGATGTTGAACGCGTCAATCAGTTCCGATATCATGACTACTCGGAAAAATACAACGCCAATGACAACTATAAATTGAGTAAAGTCTGGAAGGAGGCTCAAGCCAACGGCGATATGGAGCCGTTCCAGGACGGAATCATGGGATGGTGGTTTACTCCGACCCGGCCGGACCAGTTGGGAATTAATTTTACTCATATTTTCGGCAAAGACTGTACCAAAGTGGAAGATCTTACTTACGCCACAATTGAAGGACGCCGCCAGGCGTACCATGCGGCTGAAGTCTACCGGAAATATATTCCCGGCATGGAAAATTGCTGGGTGAGTCATTGCGCCGCATTGATCGGAACTCGTGAATCACGGCGCATTAAAGGTATGTATAAGATTACAGAACAGGATTTGATGGAACAGAAAGAATTTGAAGACAGCATCGGTTACGGTTCGTTTTTTATCGATGTTCACAACTGTTCCGGACCGGGGATGGACCAAGAAACCTGGGTTCCCCCGAACGGCTTCAAATACCAGATTCCACTGCGGGCATTGATCCCTCAGGATATCAGTAATTTACTGGTTGCCGGACGTTGCATTTCCTGTTCGCATGTCGCGCTTGGCTCGCTGCGGGTAATGCCGCAATGCATGTTGGAAGGTGAAGCCTGCGGAGTGGCGGCAACATTGGCAATCGAAAACAACATTGCCAATCATGACGTCAAATTTCGCCAGGTTCAAAAAATCTTAAAAGCTCAGAATGCGATTATCGGAAATGAAGATATCGTGTATAGTACAAAAAGTCAACGCAGGCATATGCCTGTGAAAAAGGAGGTATTAAATGAATGTGTCTGACCGGAAGATAACGAGATTTACGCTCATTGAGCTCCTCGTCGTGATCGCTATCATTGCTATCCTGGCCTCAATGCTGCTGCCGGCCCTGAACAAGGCACGTGCACGCGCAAGGAAAATATCCTGCGCAAGCAACTTGAAACAGATCGGCTTGTACGAGGGATTTTACAATAATGACAATGACGGCTTCTTTTGTCCGGCCTACCGGTATCACAGCGACAGCTGGCCGGACTTACTGCCGATACCCGCCAAAATACAGCCGAAACTGTGGTGTTCGTCATCATTGGCGCTGGTAAATAATTCCAATTATAAAAAGCTCTTGACATTGAGTTATTGCGGCAACAGAGATATGTGTCCACTTGACAAAGCTCCAATAAATAAGATTACCGGGATCAAGCAAGTATCCAAAACACTGCTCCGGGCGGATAAAAGACAGAATGACTGGGGAGTCGGGTTTGGAGTAGACGCGGTCAAAACAACCCTGAGCCTTTTTTATCCTGACACCGGGGCGGTGAGTTATATCCATAGTGGAAAAGCTAATGTTTTATTTGCTGACGGTCATGTTTCCAGTATCTCGCCGGTCCTGACGGTTTCCGAGATTATGCCGATAGCCGCGATTACCACTTATTCATGGGGTGCCGGCCAGTATTTGTACATGAAGTAAACTTGACGGTTGAAAGAATGGCTTGTCCTGTGTCGGAGAAAACGAGATGCCAGGCGGAATAGTTGATTCTGCAGAAGGGGGATTTTTGATGCTTGTTGTGAACGAGGTACAGAAGCAAATATTCCCGTGGTTAACGGTAAAAAATTCGGAAATAGTCAGATCGACAGAAAACTATAAAGGAGCAATTAAGTGAGTTACAATATAAGTCAACGGTTTATTACTGCCGCCATTCTCTGCGCCGGTTTGTCTGCAGATGCACAAGACAGGGAACCAGGCAGGCCGCCCGGAGGATCGACAGGTGATAGAGCTATAATATCTTATGTTGTGCCGGCAATGAGCTCGGTCAAACGTCTGCCGGACAGGATTCCCGCGGTAAAACCGGGTTCAACATTAAAAATTATTGCGGCGAAAGGAGAATTTGAACCTGCCTCTTTTATGCTTTTTGCCCGGCGTAATATTGATGATTTGCAGCTGGAGGTTTCAGATCTGAGTGGAAAAGCAGGCAATATTCCCAAAAAGAATTTGGATCTGCGAGTGGTCAAGTGCTGGTATCAGGCGGGGACCGCCTGGCACAGTTATTTTGCCGACCCGTCTAAAAAAGAGTTTGTGCCGGAACTACTCCTGCATGATGAAACGCTGGTAAAGGTCGATCACCAAACCCGGGATAACTATCTGCGGGTTGATTATCCGGGCGGGAGCGAATACCGCTGGATAAGTTATTCCACCAAAAACGATCCCGGTTATTTCAGCCATGATAACATGCCGGTTGCAGACGCCGGGAAGCTGCAGCCTGTAACATTGGCTGCGGGGAAAGGAAAACAGTTCTGGCTTACGGTGAAAGTACCGGAAAATGCAGTTCCCGGACTTTACTCCGGGCGGATAGATATGCTTGTTTCCGGGAAAAAAACCGGAGCTTTAATGATTAAGCTCCGGGTTCTGCCGTTCTCGCTGCCGGCCCCCGGGACATATTATGATTTCAAAAATAAATTTTACGTATCTTTATATAACCATTGCAAGCTGCCTGAACGACTTTCCCTTAACGGCAATAATCTGAAAAAAGCGGAACGCAAACTTGCCGCGGAATATGTCAATATGCATGAGCACGGCTGCGACTATCCTCTGGTCAGCACCTGGGGAAGAAGCCGTACTGATCGCGAAGTTATGATCCGAGGATTGGAACTGATCAAGGAAAGCCCGTTGAAAAAGGATACTGTTTTCGGCGGAATCAAACTTACAGACTGGTATGTCATGGTGCAGAAGAAAGCTCAACGTAAACCTGACGCCTGGGCTAACTATAAAAAGAGATTAGATGAAGATTTGAAGGTTTATCGCAATATCTTTGGCAATAACCAGCTCTATTGCGTTGGCTGGGACGAACCTTCGATTGGTATTCTCAAAGGCGAGCGCAAAGCCTGGAGGTATGCCCATCAAAAGGGCATAAAAGTCATTCAGACCTGCAAGGATAAACACTTGCCGATTTCCGGATACAATGAGGATTTCAGCAATTACGGCGGCAATGTCACGTCTGATTCCGTCAGGAAATGGCACGCCATGGGGGGGCGGGTAACCAATTACGCCATGCCCCACACCGGGCCGGAAAACCCTGATTTCATCCGGCGCACTCACGGCATAATCCCATACAAGAATGATCTGGACGGCACCTGCAATTATACCTATTACGAAGCGACAAATAATATCTGGAATGATTTCAGCGGGGCCGGTTTCCGTTGCTTCAATCTGGTCTATCCCGGTCGGGAAACCGTTATAGACACTCTTGCCTGGGAAGGTTTCCGGGAGGGCGTCGACGATATTCGTTACGCGACAAAATTACGCCAATTGGCCGCAAAGGCGGTTAAGTCAAAAAATATCGATACCGTTTATACTGCCAGAAAGGCTTTGCAATGGCTCGCATTGATGGACGAAAAAAATATCGACCTCAATGCCATGAGGTTGGAAATGATCAATTATATCATGAAAATCAATCGCGCCCTTACAGGAGAGAAAAAATGAAAATATCCGCTTTTAAATATTGCCTGCTTATTTTATTCAGCCTGGCAACAATAACAGGTTTTGCGGTTAGAATACCCCGAGGCGCTGAAGGAGACATATTCAGAGCGAAATCCGCGATTATCGAAAAGGATTTTAAAAAAGCGCGCCAATATGTCGAAAAAGCCGCCAGAACAGCCAGAAAACAGGCAACAAAAGCAGAAATACAATTTCTGAATGCGGTTATTGACGCTGGAACCGGCAATTATGAAAGTGCGGGCACGAGGCTTGATGCTGTTTTCAAAGATAAAACTCTGAATGCCGCAATCCGTTTCGAGGCATTTGCCGCCGCCCGGGCGTTGAAAGCGGTCAAAGATAAGGCTCCGTTAAATAAAGAGGCGCTTGCAACACAGGCGGGGAATTTTAAGAACGCGGGATTGACCACAGCCGGCGAATATAACGCCTTGAACAAGGCAGCCGGCTTGATGATAAGTATCGGACAGGATAAAACCGCGCGGGATATGATAAATCTGGCGGATCGTCTGTTCCAGCCTGAAAATAAAATTTATACCTGCCGTTACGTTGAAAACCCTCCGGTTGGAGCCGGCGGCTGGTTGACTTCGGATATCCTCAAAGATAAAGACCTTCGAGAATCCCGCTTTAAGGAGTATAACAGTGAATCGGCGGCAATGTTGTTTGCCGATATAACCGCCGGCAGAAGCACCGCTCCCGGAAAAAAGGCACAGAAAGATTATTATTTACAAAACACTGCGTTCTATATGGTCTACAACGATAAGGGGTGGCATATCTTTTTTCTATCTGGAGAAAAGGATATTGATAAGATCCTCGCTGAAGGTAAAAGTGCCGGAGCATTGGAAGTATTTTTCACCCCCGGCCTGCATGGTGAAAGCTATTTTCAATGGATCAGTCAGCTGCCGGAGGGAAAAACCAGCATTTACGATTGGAACTCTCCGCATCGCGGTTACAGATATCTGCAGGACAGTTTAAAAACAAACTCCCTGGTTTCTAAAAACAAGATTGGAACCTATGTGTTCATTCCGTGGGAAGTCCTCTACGACAAACTGCCGTTGGACGGCGAAACATGGCGGTTCAGTATGATCAGATGGTCTCCGGGAGGAGGTTTTACCTGGGGAGGCAGAGTCCATGAAACCGGGCAATGGGGGCGCATACAATGGCGGAAACCATCGCGGGAACAGGCTCTGAAGATAAAGAGGAATATTGTTCTGCGTGCCTGGGCTGAATACAATAAAACCAAAAAGAAGTTGACTACATTCTGGACCGACGAAGAACTGGGCGACTCGGATTTCTACAACAAAAAATTAAAACAGGAGGTCGAGCGTCTGGACAGTCAGGGAAAACTGATGAATGAACCGGAAAAGCTTACCGGAAAGCAAATAAGTGAACTGTACAAAAACTATGTTCCGGACTGGATGGAATTCGATTTTCTGGTTTCCGAATTGCGTCGCGCATATCTGGAAGACAGATTGATTGTAAACTAAATATAATCGAAAAGGAAATTATGAAAGCAGGGTTGATAAATACAATAATTTTTACCGGATGCTTGTTGTTGAGCAGTATGGTAAGCTCCGGCGAAACATTAATAAAAAAATTTGCGGTCGAACCGGATACGGCTTATCGTCTAAGCTTTAAGGCTGACAGCGATTCTTCCAGCGCGCATTGGTTTCTGCGGATTCGCAACCGCAGCAATGAACTACCGGTCAGCGGCTGCTATGAATATGCCTGGCAGAAAATTACTCCGGGAGAAAAAACTTACAATCACCTCTTTTCTACGACTCATGAGGCGCATGAATTATCTTTCGGGATAAAGTCCCCCGATGATAAAGTGAAGATCAGTGAAGTTTCCCTGACCAAAATAACTCCGGGCAAACTGCTGATCAACGGGGATTTTTCAGCCGGGCCGGATAATTACTCGGGCTGGAACGAAACTTACAATGTCAAACTTGTCCCGAATGGTTCCGGCAATGCCTTGCACCTGAACAACAACGGTTATGCCTTAAGCGATCCGATACCGGTTGCCGGAGGCGGCAAATACAAATTTTCCAACGGTTCTTCACGCCCGACCAATCTTCTGGTTCTGGATAAAAACCTGCATTTGGAACAAGTTATCAATCCAAACTATAAGAAACCTGTGATGCAATTGCCGGAAAATGCGGCTTATATCCGTTTTTTCTATAAAACCTGGTTTGACCATATCCCGGTATATCGTGAAATCACGATCCCAAAAGCAGGACTGCAAAAAGTAGATGATGCCTCGCGCCGGATAACGGAGCGGCCGCGTTTCACCGGGGAGATTATTCTCGGAGCGAATAGTGATCCCCGGGAATTGCGGGCAGCAAGGGAGCTGCAGTATTGGATCGGCCGGATCAGCGGTAAAGATATTCCGGTGCTGGCAGAGCCATCAACCGCTCCCGGAGATAAATTCTTTATCGGCTCCCGGTGGGCGAAAAAATATAAAAAAGATTTGCAATATCTAAAGGATTCCGACGGTTATGCAGTGCGCCGTGACGGCGACAGGATATATGTTTTCGGGTCCGAACCGCGCGGAACTCTTTTCGGCATTTACGCCTTGCTGGAAAAAAACACCGACATTATCTGGCCAAGGCCGAATCCGGAGATGAACGCGGTTTTCTCCAAACAGCCAGACCTTAAATTTTCCAAAACTGATTTCCGTTCACGCCCGGTTTTCAAAGTGCGCATGCTGCAATTTTCCGGCGGACATGAGAAACAGGCACACTATCATCAGGACTGGACTGGCAGAAACGGCTGTAATACTCCGTTTAAATTTGATCGGGGATTCAAATATCTGCAATGGCGCCAGGGCGCGTTACTTGGTCACGGCGGCTTTATGATTTCCAATTTCCTGGGGCTCAAGGATAAAGATCTAACGATCTATCCGATGATTGACGGGAAGCGCATGGTCAACCGTTGGCGGCAGCCTTGTTATTCCAATCCGGCTGTACCGGAGAAAATTGCGGCCAAAGCCAGGCAAATGCTGCAATGTGCGCCAGGAAAGAAGATTGAATATTTCAATATTAATATCGGCGACAACTGGGGCGTCTGTTCCTGTTCGGAATGCATGAAACCGATCAAACTTGCCGACGGCAGTGTGCTTACTCCGAAATCTCCTAAAAGCACTATCGATCCTTTGTTTTTTTCCACCCGCCATTTTATGATGTTGAATAAAGTGGCTGAGAAGCTGGCCAAAGATTATCCCGACCTGAAAATAGATACCCATGCATATATTTTTACCGCGGAACCGCCAAAAGTGAAAATTAATTCGGCCATCGTGCCGGAGTTCGCGGCTTACCCGACCAGTAATGAAATGTATCCGATTCTGGAACAGAATACTGTTCAATCCAAAATCTGGTCGCGGAGGTTAAAACAATGGATGCGGAACTATGACAATTGTCTGGGATGTTTCGGCTACTATTATCCCGATGGCTTCAACTTGATCGCGGATACGGCGGCGGCGGATTACCGGACGCTGGCGGACAATAAGCCTTATCAGGTGCATACCGAAGGAATGTATTTTGATTATGACGAACGTCTCACCAATTGGGATGCGGATGCTTGTGAAAAATGGATCATAACGAAGTTGATGTGGGATCCGCATCAGAATCCTGAAAAATTGCGGGAAGTTTACATCAGCCGTACCTATGAAAGCGCGGCGCCGGAGATGCGTAAATTTTATGCTCTGCTGCGCAATGCGTGGGAATTACAGAAAAAACGTAAACTTTTCATTAACTGCCACACTCCGTACTCCACCATGTTTGAGAAGTTTATTGTTGAAAGCGGAATAGAGAAACCGGCCAGAAAACTCTTGGTCCAGGCTTCTCAGAAAGCAAAAAATCCGGTGTCAAAACGGATAATCGAACGCATGCTGGCCAGGTTTGATTTTTTTGCAAAAAGCCTCAACCGCAACAATCTGCCGCTGGTGGAGGAAGCCGGTGCCGAGTGGAGCGATTTCGCCTCAACCCATTGGGAGAAGGCTTTGCTTTTTAATAAGTTCAAAGTATTGCCGGACTGGCGGGCGGTCAAAAAAGGTACTCCGGCCAAACATCACACAGAAGTTGCCCTGATGCATGACG
Organism: Victivallales bacterium; assembly: GCA_963678305.2. GTDB lineage: Bacteria > Verrucomicrobiota > Lentisphaeria > Victivallales > Victivallaceae. The sequence continues at coordinate 187,686 of CAXXVV010000012.1, read as the reverse complement.
GGAAAAATATCTATATCAGGATCACCGCCGGAACCGGGAATCTTCCGGCTAATGTTTCTTTGGCTATGAACGTCTTTCCCAAAGGGGACCGGGTCGCGATAGTTTTCCGTTCCGGCAATAAATACTATTATTATGCGGTCGGTGTTGACGGCGGCGCTTATGCCGTGGAAAACTGGGGTGCAAATCATTCGTGGAAAAGTTCCTGGCGGGTAAAATATAAGATATTGAAAGATGCCTGGGGCGTTACGCTCAAAATTCCGATGGCGGAGTTGAACTTGAAACCGGACAATGCCGACGTGGACATAAAGCTGTCACGTACCGTCGCGGCGGGAACCACTGCCTTTGAGAACAGCACTTTTAATGGCAGGTCGATTTTTAACAATAAAAAGCTGTTGCGTACCCCGCTGATCATTAATTCAAAATAAGGAACCTATCATGAGTAAATCGTGTTTATATGTTTTAACTTTCCTGTTGGCGCTCGAAGTTTTCGCGGGAGCTCCGGCGGATATGAAGTTTGATTCAAACGCCGCCTTGGACAGTGTTCAGAAAAACAGTCGAAAGTATGTTGCGATATCCAGTCAGTCCGGAACGTCGCATTTGCTTATCGGGCCTAATATCGGCTATGTTAAATTCAATACTGTTCCATTATCGCCGAAAACAAAATACAAACTTACTCTCCGGGCTTATACCGATCGAACAGATTGCGTTGAAAGCAACAATACCGCGCTGGAATTTGCCAGAAGTTCTTACGGCAGGACCTATCCTGAATATGTGATCAATATTTTTGATCAAGCCGGCAAACCGCTGAATCTGATGCTGTACGGCAAAATTCCAATTGTCTACTCAGCTCCAGTCATCTCAAGAGACGCAGCCGATTATGTTTATGTGTTTTATACGCCGGATGCTGCGGCCGGCATGCAGCTTGAATTGCGGCTTAACCATAATAAACTTTGCATCGAGCGTTTCAAGCTGGAAAAGGAATGCAGCGAGGGTACGGTTAACTGTAATCCCGACTTTCGCTATGGTCCGCTGAATCCGAACGGATGGCATGTCCAGACCCGTTTTTTTCAAACGCCAGAGGGAAAAACCGTAGCTCAATGTGAGTATTACAACGGAAGTCCGTTTTTCCTGCTTGATGAACACAGTCGTTATTCATTTTACTGTAAGGGGATAGAATCCGGAATCGGAGCATCAAAAGCTGCTGTCAATTTTTATAATGTCAAAGGCATTAAAATTGGAACCACTCATCTTTTTCATGGCAAAGATATGAAAAACGGGGGGAAAAAGAGTGGTTTGAAACCGCCGCCTGGAACATTCCAGGCCCAGGTTGTTGTTACCAATACAATCCTGTCCGAATGGCGGGTGACCAAAGACTGAAAGGAGGTTGCGTTTAATCGAAAACAGGTTGCATCCGGAAGTATGCCATGCGATTGCTGAAGACAGATAAGACATCGGTTCAGCGGAAATTGTAATATCGGCTTTTCAGGCTATATTAACGAAGATGAAATAATACAAGCAGGATTGTGATAAGTGAACGGCAGACAGTCTTTTAATCGTGGCATAGCTATAATGAAGTTGCTTGCCCAAAACGGCAGCATGACCGCCTCGGCATTGGCCCGTGAACTTGGACTTAACCAAAGTTCGGTTTCCCGCCTGCTTCAATCGCTGATTCAGGCCGGTTTTGTTTACAAACCCAGCTTTCAGCAATTCAAACTCGATTATGGTATTCTGACCTTTGCCGGAATTGCGTTGGATCATTTTCCACTGGTTTCAATCGGGGCCAAATGCTGTAATTCAATCCATGATCAGTATGGCTGCGCGGTGACCGTAGGAGTGCTGCACGAGGAACATTTGCTCTATCTGGCACTGGTCGCGGAACATGCGGATAGTCAATTAAGGGTGGTAAACGGCTTGGATTTTCCATTGCATATATCCTCCCTGGGGTTGCTGCTGAGTTACGTTAATGGCAGGGAGTTTTTTTACCGGGCGATATCCAACAGTTTGAAACAGCTTGATACCGGTAAAACCGTCGATGAACTTTACGACCTTGTGGATGATATTGTCGGTAACAGTAATTTTATGTTTTTGCCATCCAGTATTGGCAGATATAACAAATTCAATGCGGCAATCCCATTTGAATATGACGGGCAGTTGGCTGCTTTGGCGATATACAGCGAAGAGAAAAGTTTTTCAGCCGGGAAATGTCAGAAGATTCTTGAAAATGGTCTGACAACGATTGGCGTTTCCAACCTTTTGAGCAAATAACGATACCGGCGTCATCGTTTGGTCAATTCATTAATCAGTATTTTTATGTTGCTTGCAGCAATTATATTTTCCTGATTCATCTCGGGTTCAATATTTATATTAATTAAAATCATTACCGTTTAATAATCTTTTTCATCCCAAACTGTGTATAGAAGTGAAGTTGTTTATGAGTAGAAAAGAAAGATTCAAACTTGAAATTATTGATGGGCAATTCGTTATTAAAGACAAACCGCTACAGTTGATCTCCGGCGCAATTCATTATTTCAGAATACATCCGGAGCAATGGCAGGACCGGTTGCTGAAGCTCAAAGCCTGTGGTTTAAACTGCGTTGAAACTTATGTTCCCTGGAATATGCATGAACCAGGACCGGGTGAATTTAATTTCTCCGGTTTTTATGACCTTGAGCGCTTTATTGAAATTGCCGATATGCTTGGATTATATGTAATCGTTCGTCCCGGACCCTATATTTGTTCAGAGTTTGAAGGCGGCGGCCTCCCCTGGTGGCTCAATAATATTCCGGGGATGGTCATCAGGTGCGGTAATGCCGCTTTTTTACAGCGTTGTAAAATATTCTATGATGAACTGATGCCTCGTCTGAAACCATTTATGTCATGCCACGGCGGTCCGGTCATCGCCATGCAGCTGGAAAACGAATACGGCAGTTACGGTAACGATAAAAACTATCTGCGGAAGCTGCAACAAATTTTTGAATCCCATGAAGCAGACGTCCTCTTTTTCACCTCTGACGACGCGGCGGCATGGGTTGTTGACGGCGGCAGTCTTCCGGAAATATTCAAGACGGTCAATTTCGGTTCAGGCGCGAAAGATAAATTTGCGCTGCTGCACGACCTTCAACCGGATAAACCACGGATGTGCATGGAATTCTGGTGCGGCTGGTTTGATCATTGGGGCCTTGATAAAAGTTCCGAAAAGGGCGGGAAGACCAGCCAGGATGACGATATTGAGTATATTCTTGATTCCGGTGCTTCATTGAATTTTTATATGTTCAGCGGCGGAACCAACTTCGGATTCAATAACGGTGCCAATTTGAGGGAAAAGTTTGCCCCGACGATAACCAGTTACGATTTCGGCGCCCCGATAACCGAATGCGGCGATCTGTCTGAAAAATATTATGACATCAAAAGATTAATCGCACAGCACCTTCCGGGAAACGATATTCAAGTGTGCGAAAACGAAAAATTAGCCTATGGCAAAGTGCAACTGTTACAGAGCGTATCGCTATTTGATACTTTGGATAATTCCGCATGGATTGAAAGTGCGAACCCGCTCTGCATGGAAGAACTCGAACAGGGATATGGTTTCGTTTTGTATAGAACCCGCCTGACCACCAATTTCGGGACGATTGAACCGGATTTGTATATCAGCGGCCTGCATGACCGGGCATGGTTGTTCCTGGACGGTAATTTCAAAGGGATTTTGACCCGGGAAAACGCGGAACAGGGAATTTCCATCGGACCGGTCAGTCCCGGGATGCAGCTGGATATTCTGGTCGAGAATATGGGTCGGGTCAATTTTGGACTGGATCTTCTCGACCGCAAAGGGATCACCGGTCATGTTCGTTTTGCCGGGGAGCGACATTTCGGCTGGCAGATGCTTTCTCTGCCGTTGACGGATCTGAGCAGAATAGATTTTGATCGGAAAAAGTCATCGGATAATCCGCATCACCCCCGTTTTTTCAGGGGGACATTTGGTGCGGGGAAAATCGCGGATACTTTTTTGTCGACTGACGGCTGGACCAAGGGAGTTGCTTTTATCAACGGTTTCAATCTTGGACGTTATTGGGCGATCGGCCCGCAGAAAACGCTTTATATTCCGGCTCCGCTGCTTAAGGCCGGCGAAAACGAACTGATCCTTTTTGAGCTGGAAGGAAATCAGCATGACCGGATAACATTAACAGATAAACCTGTCCTGGGTTGATTAAAAGAGGAGGACTTAAGTATGAGTCATAAAAATTTTATTAAGCTGCCGGAATGCGGGATGTTCATTGGTTCGCCGGTGTATCTTGACCGCGCCGATTATATATTTCAACATTCCGGCTTGTATTACACCAGTTGGGTCTCCGAAGACCACTCGCCGGAATGGTATCTTGAAAAAATCAAGTCGGATAATCAGGGCAATCTGGCGATCATCTGGGATGGCGGCGTTACCCGTAGCTGCCTGAAAACAATGGCCGATTGGCTGGACCTGGAAAGTATCGGCTATTCCGTACCGGAACCGGATTGGGAAAATGGAAAATTCCTCCAGCCGTCCGACTGGCCGGTCATCGGAGAGCACATGGATCGCGACGGCGCCGGGTTCTATCGCTGGACGCAAAAGGTGGCCCGGCTCGGTTTGCATACTTACTCGATTTATGCCGATGCCACACCGGAATGGGCTGAAAAAATATCTTCTGAACCCGCGTTTATCGGCGTAAATATCGGGGAAGTATTTTCTTTTGATATCGAAACCGATAAAAAAGCCGAATTCCGGGAGGAAAAAATCCAAATCGACACCAGCGTTAATTTAAAAGTCATTGCCGACAGATTCGCCGCGAAAATCGGTGATTATTTTATCGGCAGGAAAAAGACCGGCTGGAAGCGTTTTTTGATCACTAGCGCTTCGTTCCACCTGGATTTTGAAATAGCCGCGGCCGAAGCACCAGTTATTCCGCATATTGAAGGTTTCGCTTTTGCCAACCTCAACTTCGGCATGTCCTTATGTCGCGGTATTTACAAACAATACCAACTGCCGCTTTGGGGAGAATATCTGGCTCATGAACATTATGCGTTTCTGCCCTATCGTTCAAAATATCGTTTCAAAACATTGGATGCGGCATTCTTGCTAAGTTACATGAACGGCTCTAAAATAACCGTGCTGGAAAGCGGTAACTGGTGGCAGCAGAGCGATCATGTTGATGATACTCCCATGCATGAAACTCCTAAAATTGATCTCGGACCTATTTCGAACAAGCATCCAAACTCCTATGCTCAACTTGTTCCGGAGGCCCGGCGGCATTATCCGAAAATCAATTATACCTCGACCGCCTGCCGGAAATACCGGAGATGTCTGTCCAATTTTTATGATTTTGTCAAAACGAACGGTACACCTGAGGGCCAGCCGGAGATAAATATCGCCGCGATCAAGGGGCGTTATGATTTCTGTTCACAACAGTTTTCCCCAAATCAGGCGATTGCGTCCGCATATAAAATCGCGGAACAGAATCCGCTCTGGTACGAAGGTCAGCCGGAAAGAAGCTGGGAAATCTTTCGCAAAGTATTTTACCCGCTCAATAATATTCTCGGTCAGTATAATAATCTTTATTTATCCGGCACTCCTTACGGGATGACCGATATAGTCAGCTTTTCCGGCGGCGCACCGGATTTGGCGCTTTTGAGAAAATATCGTGCACTGGTTTTTACCGGTTGGAACAGCGCTTCTGAAAAACAATATGAATTATTGAAAAAGTATGTTTATGACGGCGGCATCCTGTTTGCATCCATTGCTCATTTTTCAAAAAATCTGAATAGAAATTATGTCGCTTATGACGTTGACGAATTGATAAATCACGGCGACTTCACTGAATTGTGCGGCGTAAAGGTTAAGAAACGCGGCACCCAGCTATATTGGGTTCTGGCAAGCGAAAACAATAAGCTAGGCCTTGACCGGCATGAACGTTTCGGCCCTTTCTATTCCCATATGGGAGAGTTGGAAATTACCGGAAATCCCCACGTCGCAGCGGTACATGATGAGAGTTTCAGTCCTTTCCTGTTGATCAATAACTATGGCAAAGGTAAAGTCTATTTCTTGAATTCATGGGAATATCCTGGCGCGTTGGACGTCAACCTGGCTCCCGGGGCCAGTCGTCTGTCAAAAGGTCTTGTCGGTGAAATATACAAAACAATCGCTAACGAGACTCGCGGTGCTGTTTATATCAGCGATGCTGGCAGGGCTCCCGGCAAAAATTGTGAATATATCACATTTTCATACTTTCCGTTGTCAAAAACAATTTGCCTGTTGAATATTGATTTCAACCGGGAACGCCGCTTCTTCATTCATTACAATGAAAAGCAGGAACTAATAACGCTCAAGGCCGGCGAATTCAGATTGATTAATTTTTGAAATCCCAGCTCAGGAGCTGTGAAGAAATTAACTTGACAATTTGCCGGATAGATCGTGATTTGATTTCAGGGCCGCCGACGAGTCGCATACCCCAGTCATGTAACGAACCGATGGTACGAAAAGCATTTACAAAATGTCTCCGATTGCCTGAAACCGGCTGTTCTTATCAGCCTGCGACCTTTTTGCATCCTGCGTTCGTTAAGAATCGATGTCAAGCATACAGCTACACGGTTCTCAAGTCCGGATGCTTTCCGCAGCCGGGCATTACGTTTTTCGTATTTCCATTCATTGTTTTTCATTTATTCCCAGTGGAACTCCGTTCTGAAAAAGTTGTTACAGGCAATAAGCTAATGACATATGTATTAATACTCTTAGAGATATGTAAAGTAACCTGTTTGATATTCAGCGTTGAGAGAGTATTTTAAATAAACCGTGATAAAAAGATGGGAGCCTGACTAATGAATTTTACATTTAAGCCGCTTTTAGTAAAAAGAATAAGTGATATAATGCATAAGGGAAAAGGCCTGAATTATACGCATCCATTGCATAAACACCACCACAAATGTTTTGAGATGATATATGTCGATTACGGTAATATAACCTTGAATGTTAATGGTGAAATCTTAAATTTAAAAGCTGGGAATACAATATTTATTTCAGGCAGGTACGGTCACTCTTTTTACGGACTTGAAGGAGCTCCTTTTGATTATCTGAACATTATGTTTCGAGGAGAACTGCCGGAACAGATTATTAATAAGGTCTTGCCGCCGAACCGTACTTGCGCCGAAATCATGGCACTTCTCAAGGAGGAAAGCATTCTTGAGTTACCCTATTGCAATGACTTGGTTGCCTGCAAGCTCACAGAATTGATTATTCTTTTTTTCCGTAATATAAATACCTCTATTCCGGGAAAACCGATAGAACCTGCATACCGGGTTCGCTACAAGTCAGAAATTATCAATAAGGTTATAAATCTGATTGCCCAGAATTATTCAGAACAACTGACCCTCAAGAAACTAAGCACCGCAACCATGGTGAGTATTCCAACTTTACGTGTTTTAATAAAAAAAGAAACCGGAGAAAGTTTCACCGAAATTTTGTTGAAACACCGGGTCAACGCGGCCAAATATTTATTGAAAGAAGGCAATATGTCCATTCAGGAAATTGCGAATGCCGTCGGCTATTCCTCTTCTCCATTCTTTTTCAAAATGTTCAAAAAGATGACCGGCATGACTCCCAAAAAATATTCGTTATCATTGGGAGACCCTTCTGAGACAACTTGAAAACGCCAAAAATCATAAAGTTTTATTGCCTCTTCGTGTGGCACAACTCAAAATTGCCCCTGATTTTTATCTTAAAGGATACTTTTTTTATCTAATAAACTATTGTTTTACTGATGTTTTAGAATTATACTAATAGCATGAACTGGAATATGTAAATGGCATCAAAAAAGAGTATGTTCTTATGAAAAAGCGTCTAAATAAAGTTGTTATTCCCGGTGGAAAAAGTTTCACGCTGATCGAACTCCTTGTTGTGATAGCGATTATAGCAATCCTCGCGTCGATGTTGCTGCCTGCGCTTAACACCGCCAGGGAGAGAGCCAAGCTAATTCAATGTCTGGGCAATATGAAACAATGCGGTTTCGCGCTGAATATGTATGAAGGAGACTACCAATACTACCCTCAGACCCGGAGTACTCGTAAGACCTGCCCCGATGTGTGGCATTATAGTCTGAGCGGAATCCATGAATGCGGAATCGGCCAATACCTCGGCACCAAAGAGAACCTTGGATTCATAACCAGCACCAGGAGGTCAAAATATACCTGCCCGTCGGCATTCTATGAAACCGGTTATTATTACACGCTTGGTGGAAATACCAACATGCAGGATAATATTATGCCGGGCAGCAAACTGTTTCATCCGTCCAAACTAATTTTCGGAGGAGAAACCGCGGCGTCCGGGCATCTCGCGACAAATGGTTATTATGCGCTTAACTACTACACCGTGGCCCCTCGTCACAATGGAGCCGGAGCCCTTTTCTGCTATGATGGACATGCATTCACCAGGACTTTAGCGCAATCCATGACAATGGGAAATGCCGGATTGGAGACTGAAAACAAGCGTCAATGGTGCAACGTCAAGTGATTTTGATACTTATATGCAGGATGATAATTAGATGTTCAACCCCTTGCCCCGGACCATTGCCAGAGCGCCAAATCGACATAAAGCGTCGCTGATCCTTCTCAGCAAGACAAACCTGTCATGATGAGAGTTCATCGTATATATGCGGCAATGTACATTTTTATATTGTTCCATAATCGCCAATCATAATCAGGCTGACGCATGTAAATTTCATATTGTGCCAGCAATGTTATATTAAGGACAGGGTCAATGCTTTTACGCCGGGCGCACAAGACCAGGCAACAGGGGGGCACAGCGTATGGAACGCAAAGATATTGAACAGCATTTTCCTGTTGGAAAAATAAATATTTTATAAAAACTTTTATATTGAAAGGTTATCGGTGATGCAAAAACTATTAAGTTTTCTTGCAGTTATTATGGTGCTTCCGCTCCATGCGGAAGAAATAATTTTAGGGGTTAACGGCAGAACCAAACATCAAATCGTCGTTCCTGATCACTTTGCAAACAAAGCAGCGGAGGAAAGTGTAACACGCGCGGCGAAACTTATGAAAAAAGTTTTTGAGGCAAACCGGATTTCCATGGCAATTGTCAAGGAATCCGAGATCGACCGGAGTAAAAATCAAATTTATCTTGGCGCAACAGAATTTGCAAAGCAAAACGGAATCGATACGTCTGGACTGAAGCACTGGCAAAGCATCTGGAAGAACGTCGGCAAGCATTTGATTATTGCCGGCAATGACCGCCCTTGCACAACCGGTCGCAAGAAACCGCCTTACCGTGTTACCCTTTTCAGCTCCTGTGAGTTTCTCTACCGTTACGCCGGCGCACGTTTCCTGAAACCTGGGCCGGAATGCCTCGGAGTAGTGCCCAAGTCGATTATCCGTGTTAAAGCTCCGTTTAATAAAACTATCCAACCTTATCTTATTGAGCATTCAGGCAGCTATTTTGGTGCTGACGATCTTTACGGCATCGCCAATCATGTAGTACCAATGCAAACAGTTTATGGTTACTATGGACATACTCACTATCTCGCATTCAAGAACAAAGGTTATGAAAAGACGCACCCGGAATATTATGCGCTTATCAATGGAACAAGACAGACGTCAGGAAATCATTATTGCTTCTCCAATCCGCAGGTGCGTGAAATCATTTATAAGTATATGCTGGAATGCTGCAACAAAGGCAGCATAGTCCAGCTTGGGCAGAACGATGCGTTCACCCCCTGCCAGTGTGAAGGATGCCGTACCCTTTATGGTTTTTATCCGTCAAGCAACCCGAGCGACGGCAGCAGATGGCTCAAAGATCCATGCTGGGGGAAAAAAATCTGGAAAATGCACCTCGATATGATGAAACAACTTGAAAAAGACCGCCCTGGAAAGAAAGTAGAGGTACTGGCTTACGCCAATACCCGCCGTCCTCCGCTGGATATCACCGGAGAGATGCCGGCTAACGCTATTCCGCTCTTATGTATGTTCGGCAATGAGGAACAAACCATGGCGGAGTGGGCGAAGATGAAAGTTCCCGGCGGTTATGCGACATATACATATTACGCCTATGGCCTTCCCGGAATGACTCCTATGCGGAACATAAAGTATTTTAAACAACTGTGGGAGCTTTACCGGAAATTCAACATTCGTTATATTGATGAAAATGTTCCAACCAGGAACTGGGGTCTGCGCGGGCCGGCCGATTATGTCCAGCTTCGCATGGGGGTCGATCCTGACTACAGAAGTCCCGAGGAGCTTTACGGAGAGTATCTTGAAGCCGCTTTTGTGGAGGCGGAAACGCCAATGCGTCGTTTTTTCAACGCGCTATATAAGTGTACTGAGCTTTGGAATATTAATCAGGACTATTTGTATAAACATGGCCGGGATGTAATACGCACTTTCCAGATCATGTATACTCCGGAGATAACAGCCGAAATGGAAAAAGACCTTGCGAAGGCGGAAAAGGAAGTTCAAACCCCGGCAGCCAAGAAACGTATAGCAACGGTTCGGGGGGAATTTGATTATCTGAAGAATATAGTAAATGTGGTCTATGCCTGGCAGGAATACAAACGGCTCAACTCGGCAAATGCCTTCAATTCTTTGCTTAAAGCACTTGAGGACCGGGAAAAGCAAATCGACAAACTTGTCGCGGCAGGCGGCACTCCGTACAATCCATTATCGATTAAGAACGCTAAAAAGTTTTTTATGGAAAACGGCAGCCGGGCTTATCTCGCCGTAGCTCCATTCAACTGGAATATTGCTGAAATGCGCAAAAACGGCCCCTCCGCCTTGTCTGAGAAATCAATGACTGTTCAGAAAACGTCCGCCAATATTACCATTGCATCAGACGAATGGAAAAAGACCCCGTTCCAGCAACTCTCACTTTCGCGCGGCGTAGCCGGAGAGCCCAAAAGCATGACAGAGTTCCGTATGCTTTATGATACGAAAAATATTTATATCAAAGTGGTTGCGGAGCTCAAACCGGAGTTGCTTAAAAAAATTAAACCGCGAGCCCGTGACGCCGAGATTTGGCTGCAGGAAAGCATCGTGCTGAATTTTGCTCCCAAAGCCGATAAAAGTCAATATTATTACCTGACCTATGAACCTGTTGCAAATTCTTTTGCCGACGCGGAACACGGCTTTATTACCGATACCGCTGATCCTCGTTATGGCTGGAACGACTGGAACTGGAACGGCAAATGGAGCTACGAAACCCGATATGATGCCCAAAGCGGCAAATGGAGCTCGATGGCGGTTATCCCGTTTGAAACCCTGAGAACAAAAACTCCGCAGAAAGGAGATATATGGAATTTTAATATTGGCAGAGTCCATTTCCCAAGCCTGAATGGAAATAAGAAGCAACGGGAACTGCAGGCCTGGACCGGAAAGCTTAATCCTTCGAAAGTCCCCGGAGACGCCTCCATGGGTGAACTCGTTTTCAAATAAATCAAAAACTTCAAACCATAAGGAACAGATCATGAATATACATAAAACAATTCTATTTACAGCAATAACTGCATTTATATTTACAAGTCTTTCGGCAACTGACTGGAAAGCATATAAGCAAGCGCGTGAACTGGTCAGGGAAAAGCGTTATGAGGATGCAATAAAGGTTTGGCAGAAAGCAAAAGCCAATGCTAAAAATGATAAAGACGATGCTTTGTATATGAAAATGGCGGCACAGCTCGCCATGAGAAATTTGAAAGATAAAGCCCGGGCGATTAAACTGCTTGAATCAATCAATTCAGAGGATCGGCGTAACGTTGAACTTATGAATTATCTTCCGGCTGACGAAATAATAACTAAGTTTAGAAATACCGACTTCTTAAAATATCCCGAAGATATCCGACTTTCGGCAAACTACCGCCTTGCAAATGCTTTCTATAAGAAAAAAATGTTTAAAGAAGCCCTGTCCGGATATGATAATGCCCTTGCCTGTCCCGGAGGACACCACTCTGAACGAGGGAGTGCGGCTCTCCATGCCGGTGATATCTGCATGAAAAAAGATTATTTAGACGAAGCAAAAGCGGAAGCCTATTATCGCAAGAGCCTGGCCGCAAGTAATGCAGCTTACGCCTGGCGTTGTGAAGCCCTTATCCGGCTTACCGACCTTTTGCTTAAACAAAACAAAGCCGGTGAGGCCGTCAAGCTTTATGATGAGAAAGCTATTGCTAAGGCAATTCCTTATTGGAAAGTCCAGCTTACTATAAATTACGCAAACGCTCTCGCGGTCGCCGGGCAAAAAGCCAAGGCGGTTGAACAGCTCAATGGGGCGATGAAATATGCCAGCGCCGGACAAAAGAAGATTATCCGGCAAAAGATCGATAAACTGTCTGAATCAATGCTCTGAGTTAATACCGTTTGCATCTGCCCCGGATACTGCTAAAAACAGAAGCCGTTATGGGGGTAAACAATTAAGGGACGCTCTATAATGTCTGATAAACAACCCTGTCGTTTCGTGGTATTTGGCGCTTCAATCACCGCGTTTCGCGGTCCTCTGAGAATTATGTCTTTCATTCTTGAGGATTATCTTAACGCCCGGGGACTGCCGGTCAAAATCTTCAACTGCGGCGTTCCGGGAAACAACACCATAATGGCGCAGGAACGTTTTGACCGTGATGTACTGGGATTGGCCCCGGACCTGGTTCTGATGTCCTTTGGAACTAATGATTCCATGATTGACGTTTTTCAAGGCGTTACGGTTCCTCGAGTGCCACTGGAATCATACCGGGAAAATTTCCGCCGAATGATCCGCGAACTAAAAAAACGAAACATTATTCCGGTTATTTTTCCGCCGCCGCCCCTGGTTTGGACTCCTGGCTTAAGGGAGTTATATGGGAAGCCGCCATATACTGAACATGGCTTCAATTTCATGCTGGATCAATATGTAGCGGCCCTGAAAGCGCTTGCAATTGAGGAAAATGCTGCATTTATTGATATTAACCGGCGCTTTATGGAACTGACCGGGGGAGATGAATACCAATTGAGAGAACTCCTTTCCGACGGCATGCATCCAGGAACCGCAGGACAGCAGCTTATCGCTGAAACAATTAAAATATGGTTTGACCAAAATCTGCCTCTGTTGGCATTGAACGCCTTCCCGGATGTTGAAACCATAGACATCATTGCGCCGGAGAACCGCCTCGGTTTCCAGCAGTTTCCATATGACGAAATTCCGCAAACACTGCCCCTTCGCCTCCACGCTCCTTCAAATGACTTTGATACCATGGAGGTCCGTTACAAAAACCATGATCTTGTCGGCCCTGCCCCGAGAACCTGTTCGCCATGGAAATCTCGAGATTTCTCGATTGAAAACGGCATATTGACTTCGGATATATCCCTGCCAGCCAGTGGCTGTTATACTTTGCAGGTCCGGATGCTTTTACGAGGTGAACTTGCTGCTGTAGGCAAACAGGATTTCGTATGGGCTGGAGAAATGGCGTAATTCGACAAGTTAAATAACGAATAATAAAGCTGATAAGATCGTCATGCTTGATAAACAAAGAACTATTTTTAAAGGTAAAGTAAAAAAATGTTAAAATCCTCTCCGACAAAATTCTCAGGATCGAAAGATTCAGAAAGATTGAAGTATTTTCATAAAAAATACCTCAATGATATTAAGTTCGCGTATCCTCCGTATTTGATGTTTGAAAGTTCTGAAGATTTTTCTCGCGGGCATGAACCCACTCTGCGGCGGATGCCGGACGGATCATTATGCTCCACTCTGATAACCGGTAAAGATGTATTTGACGATCGTCTGAACGAAAATGCTGTCGGCATTATCCATAGTTACGATGATGGCGAGACCTGGACAACGCCTGAAATATTGTTTAATCATCCGACCCGGGCAACCTGGGCGACGGAAATTTTTACCGGCGGAGAAAAACCGCTCTTGTTTTTCTGCTGCCATAATGAGGAGACTATGTTCTGCGAACTGCGTTCATTCATGTCGGAATCCTCTGACTCCGGCAGAACCTGGCACGAGCCGCACAGTATTAACGGCGTACCGCACAATATGGTCGTTCGACAGGGTAAGGTTCTCAGTGACGGTTCATGGCTCTTTCCGGTTTACTGGGTTACCCAGCAAGGCGGATGGGATGCCTTTTGGCCTTGTGGTGAAAAACCGATGCCGGGCATGTTCAAATGGACCTCGTGTTCCGGGGTTTTAAAAACGTTCGACGGGGCGAAAACTTTTTCTCTCCACGGCGCAATATGCAGAGAGGATGGCGGGGATCATCCTGGGAGCCGGAAATTACGGAACTTGAAGACGGCCATTTATTGATGCTTATACGTTCGGATACAGAGGACAAAGTGCTTTGGCAGAGTGAAAGTTTCGACTATGGAAATTCCTGGACGCCAATGAAAAAAACCGATATTAGCAACCCCAGCACAAAAGTCGTTATCTACCGCATACAAGACCGTTATGTAATATTCAACAACGTTTATCCGGATAAAGCCTTCGGACTCGGTCGACAGCGCCTCGAGATGTGGGTCAGCGATGATCGTTGCACGACCTTTTCACGAAAACAGGTCATCGCCCAGGCAAACGGTACGGCACTTCCGGATCAAAAGATAAAAAGCGTAAGTTATCCCCATGGATTCGGCGATGACGACAGTGGTATTTTTTACCTGTCCCTTTCCTGCGGCGATGCTTTATTCATGATAAAAATACCATATAAAGATATCATCGGCAATGATTTTACAACTTAAGTCATCCAATACGCTCAGGTTGTTGCGCTGGAGATGATATCGTGCTGACTAATCACGTTCTGAATGAATTATTCTTCAACCGGATTTTATAAGATCATTTCCAAGCTCGGTAACTGCGTGGCATGAGGCGCCCACCCCGCCTCTCCTCTCATGGCTGGAGCCGGCGCGGAATGCAATTATAAAAAATTTTCTTCTGAAAACTTAAGACAAATCAAACTTGTTTTTTCATAAAATTAAACTAAGTTGTTGCAATAACGGCAGCGTAAAGAAAACGCTGGTGGAAAGTAATAAGACCAAATTACAAAATTAAAACTTAGCGAATTATGAATTGCACCACGGAGAAAAACAGAGACAAGTTTAAGCTTCATCTCAAGTTGAAAAGCCAAAAAAATCTTTTTAATGACTTTTCGTGGTTTTATATTTGCATTTCGCAATAAACCAACTTGAAATGATCACAGGAGAAATTAATGCATTGGATTGATTGGGTTATCGTTATTGTGCCGCTTGTCGCGATTGTGTGGCTGGCTTTTTACTGCCGCCGCTTTGTCCGTGGTGTTGTGGATTATCTTTCGGCCGGACGCGTAGCGGGACGCTATGTGCTTACCGTGGGCGACATGACCGCCGGATTGGGGGCTTATTACGCTTCTGGCATTGACCGAGGTAAGCTATCGCTCCGGTTTCGCTATTTCCTTCTGGCAGGTCGCGACCGCGACGATCGGCGTGTTTATCGGATTAACCGGATGGGTATTGTACAGATTCAGGGAAACCAAAGCGATGTCCAACGGACAGTTTCTTGAACTGCGTTACAGCCGCTCGCTGCGTGTAGTGGCCTCATTCCTGCGCCTGATTGCTGAGATGCTAGCCAACTCCATTGCTCCCGCCATTGCGGCAAACTTCCTGATCTACTTCCTGGGGCTGCCCCATAAAATCATGATTCTGGGTTGCTCCATTCCAACTTTTGCCATTCTGGTCGGGGCATCTCTGCTGCTGGCAATGGCCATCATTCTGCCCGGCGGCAGAATTTCCCTGCTCGTCACCGACAGCATTCAAGGACTGCTTTGTTTTCCGGTCATCATTCTGTTTATCGGCTTCATCATGTACAAATTTTCCTGGAGCAATGATATCGCGCCTGTACTGATCGACCGCGCCCCGGGTGAAAGCTTCATTAATCCTTTGGACATAAGCAAATTACGCGACTTCAACATCTTTATGGTTTTGATGCTTGTCATCAACATGATTTACAATCGGGGCGCTTATGCCGGAAACGACTCAACAACCGCCGGCCGGACTCCGCACGAGCAGAAGATGGGGGCGATTCTTGGCTCATGGCGCTATTGGCTTTCTCTATTGCTGTGTATGATGATCGGCCTGACTATTGTAACAGTCATGAATCAGCCGAGGTTCGCCGCGCAGGCTCATGAAATCCGGCAGGACCTCTCGCACAAGGTTGCATCGAATGTTTTTGAATCACCCGAATTGCGCAAAAAAGTTTCCACTGCGCTGTCCAATATTCCCGTGCAGGCGCATCAGCCTGGAGTTGGCGCCCCGCTGTCACAGAAAAAAAATCTGGATACAGCCTATATAAATGCCGTGAAAAAAGTTACGGATAATGCCCCCAACGGGAACTACCTCCTGCAAAATTTCCGCTCATTATACTATCAGATGATGATGCCGATGGGGATGCGCCGGATTCTGCCGGTCGGCATGCTCGGGATCTTCTTCCTGCTGGGCATGATGCTGATGGTGACGACGGACGACTCCCGCATGTTCAACGCCTCCTCGGCTATCGTGCAGGATCTGGTCGTTCCATTCAGGAAGAAACCGATGGAGCCGGAAGTTCACTTGAAGTGGGTCAAGGGAATGACCTGGTTCGTTGCGGTATCTTTTTTCTGCGGCTCCCTGTTTTTCGCCCAGCTGGACTACATCCAGATGTTCATTACGATCATGGTATCAATCTGGATGGGCGCGGCGGGTCCGATTATGGTTTTCGGACTTTACAGCCGGTTCGGCAATACGTATGGAGCCTATGGTGCGTTGATCTTCGGCTCCGGAACCTCGGTCGGCGGAGTAATAATGCAGCAGAAATGGGCTGATGTTATCTATCCGATGCTTGAAAAGCACAACCTGGTCGATTCGGTTGGTCAGTTCCTGGCAACTGTTTCGTATCCGTTCAATCCGTATATTGTCTGGAGTATGAATCCAACCAAATGCCCGATCAACAGCTACGAATTTCTTTTCATCTCAATGTTTTTTGGTACGGCGGCCTATATAATCGGTTCGCTGATTACCTATAAAGGGCCGTACAATCTCGACCGCATGCTGCATCGCGGCAAATACAATCTTGTATCATCTGGACAGCATAAAGTCGGCCTGGACCTTGAAATCGGTATGGGGCAAGTTGATTGGGATCACTCCGGATTATACCTGCGGTGATAAAGTCATCGCCTGGTCAGTATTTATCTGGACCATCGGTTACCGGATTGGAGTATGCTTCGTCGGCGTCCTGATTTGGAACGCCATCACTCCCTGGGATGCCCTTACGTGGTCTAAATACTATTTCGTCGTCTATCTGGTCATTGCCTCAATTGTCAGCGTTATTACCGCTGTCTGGTTCACATGGGGCGGCATTCGTGACGTACGCCGACTATTCCACGATCTGTCAAAGCGGGTCGACAATCCGCTTGACGACGGCACCGTAGAGGGCCATGTTTCCCTGGCCGACATCCCGCAGATCGGCAGGGATGCCATTGACGGAGAAAATAGCGATAAATAAGCGCTTGACAATTTCTGACGAGACAATCCTGAATGACCGCTGATTCAGGTTTTGAACAACTTGTTGATGCTGAAAAAGTTTTTTTCAGCATCAACAAATAATCGGGATATTGAGAATCGAGCAAAGGTCTTCGAGCAAACTCCGGTTGTCGCCGTATGAAATGATATAGTGCTGACTCATCACATTCTGAATGAACTCCTCGACCGGATTCTCGAAAATCATTTCCAGACTCGGCAATTGCGGAGCAGGCGGAGCCCAACCAGCCTCCTCCCATTTGATCGGAGTTTGCGCATCGGCCAGTTGCATATGCAAAGCGTATTGACCGTCAAACTGAAACAATCGAGCCATTGTGACAGGACCTGTTTTCAATTTTGATACGTTCAGCAGGCCTTCGCCAAAATTGCCGAAGGCGTTAGGCATCACGGTAATTTTGCCATCGACGATTTCCGCCGGAACATAATCCGGAACCCCCCATCAGCGCGCCATTCTCCATAAATTCATAGAACTCAAGGTAAGCGGCAACCTGTCCGGTCAGATAACGCACCATCAGTTGCGTAACCGACCCGAGCGCGTCATTTTCCGGCACCGAGGAGATATCCAAACAGTCATGCAGCAGCGTCATGGCCCCCGCCGGCGCAAACTTCATCAGCTTCTTAACGCCATCGACATCATTGAATGAAAATCCGGCATAACCGCGTTCCTCTATTTTACGCTTCATCGCCAGAAACAGTCTGACTGAATTTTCAACCGTCCCGGCCTGCGGCTCACGCACAAAATCCCAGTTATTTTTCACGTATCCGGCAAACTCTCTGATCTCGTCCGGATTGTTATCTTCCATCAACTGCGCCAGCTCCAGCAGTTCAAAGTGCTCAATTTCCGGCCCGATTGCCGCTTTAAGCGAAATGCCGTCATACATAGTCCCGTACAGCCGCATATCCCGATAACCGGCCATGCCGATTTTAGCGGTTCTCAGCAGCGAAGCGGCCCGGGCGGCTTTGGCATAACTGACGACTTCGTCAAGCCGCGGAACCTGCCCGCGGTAATTTACCAAGTATTTGAATGTGTATCCCATCGCTTCCATCGGCGCGCGCAGCGCGGTGGTTCCGGCCTGGTCGGCGGTCGTCACAAAACGATCTTTTTCCTGCCAGCCGCTCAGCCCCCATAAGACCATGGGAATATGCTTAAAAGGCTCAATCACCTTTAAAACCGCCCATGAAGGAATCCACCCGGCAACACAGATGATCAACAGATCAAAATCACCGCCGGCTTTCAGTTCATTCACGGCTCTATCGGCATGTTCCCCGGCCGGATCATCGCTCACCGGAGCGGCGACAACAAGTTCCAGACCCTGTTCTTCAAGCATTTTTGCCGCCGCGGCACAACGCGGCCCAATGAACTCCTCAGGCGTGTTTACTTCGCCAAAACCGACAAATCCGGCTCTTATCTTTCTTGTCATGATCGCAACTCCATTTCTTTAATTATATTTTCAAAAAACTATTATAGATCTTCAACCATTTCATCCCATGAACGAAGCCCGGACAACGCGTCATTGCCATAGAGATTATCCCGTCCGGCCAGCATCGCGCAGCGACCGGCATTCGCTATTGTTTCATCTTTCAGCAGGGCAGTCAGGAAACCGGCGACCGCGCAATCCCCGGCCCCGGATGCATTACAAACAAGCTCCCGATTCTCGGGCTGCGGCGGCAGCCATACACCATCGGGACAACCGGTTTGATCAGAGAGCCGCAACGGTGATGAACTTAGCGCGTCAATATCCCCGGTTATCAGAAAAGCGCCCTTATGGCCCGCTTTTACCAAAAGTACCTTGACTCCCATGCCAATAACTTTTCGGGCAATCGTCACATATTCATCTGCGGCAATGCTATTTATAATGTCGCCTCCGGCAGCCCGTTCCAAGACAGCGCGATACAATTTCGGCTCAAGCATGAACAACAGTTCCTCGATGCTGGGAACAAAAATATCCACCATAGGCAAAACGTTAGACAATATTTTACGCCAGTCAGCCTTACCCGCCGGAGCGTCCGGATCAGGAAGCGCCATATCCAGTGAAGTGACCGTCCCCCGGCCCCGAACCTGCTCAAACATGGCAACCAGTTGTTCCGCGTCATTTTTCCACAAAGCATCCATCAGCGGCGGATAGCCGAAATGAAGCAGCCGGCTTTGGCCGACTACCTCATAGTCAATGTCGGACGCGGCGAAAATACGATTGCAGCCGGGATCTTCGAGAAAAACCCGGTCAACTCCGGGGGGCGCGATAACGATGCCGTATGCCGTCCCGGCTAAGTCAGTCCGCTTTATGCCTTGGGGTACTCCGGCTTGAGCAAGCAGAGAGATGGCTATATCGCCCAAAGAATCATTTCCGACAGATCCCATCAACTCGACTTTGCAACCGAAACGCCGCATTGCCAGTCCGGTATTCGCGACCGCTCCGCCCAGGGAAAAGTGCAGGCCTTCCGTCTCAATCAGCTTACCGGGCCGAAACAACTCCGAAAAAGCAGCAGGTTCCCGCCGGGAGAATCCGGGAGCGATGTCCACTCCGAGATACCCCGCTACCACAGCATCGATTGAACGCTTGCTATTCAATCCCATAATTTTGCTATTTCCTTAATTGTCTCATCAGTCAGGACCGCGCCGCCGTCCGAGCCGATTTTACCATTGATGATCAATGCGCCGTAACCGCCAAGCTGTTCCGCCCGTTTTGACGGCAAATACCCCTCATAGCCGTTTGCCAGCTGGATCAGAAAAGTCTGTCCGGCGCGACTTCGGGCCTTGATGCGCTGTCCGTATTCCAAAAACAATTCAAAGGGGTTAGTGGCAAAAACAGCGTCGCCGAGCCGCAATACCTGCAAATCAATGGATAGTTCCGGAACCTCGTTCTGTTGCTCATAACGCCTGACGACCGCCTCGCGATTGCGTATTTCCACAAAATGCCGTTTTTTGTCGTCATAGGGGCCGGGACGGTTGGGCATTCGCTCATTTACATGGACTTCGTCACAAAATTCTTGATATGCAATTTCCGATGATTGTTCGGCCTCAAGCTCCGCTATCTCCCGTTTTGCGGTAATATATTCCTCCTCCGTCGCCCGGCGCAGCGGCAGCGCCAGATTCCGGCTGATATGTTTAAACACCGGCGCGTAGTCGAAACGGTCCACCGTTTTTTGCCGGCCCCGACTAACCGCTGCGGTCAAACGTTCTCCAATCTCGTCAACTCCGGCTTCACGCCAGAAATCCGGTTCGCCGCGATAATTCCGGGTCAGGTCGCGCGGGGCCTGGCAACCCGCCGCGCTGATCTGGGGCAGCAGTTTAAATTCCGGCCCGAATTCCAGTTTAAGATTTTCCCGCAGTTTTCCCATAAAGTCTGAGGAAATCTGATAAGTCGCCTCCATCACCTGGGATGGACAGGCCAGGTTGACTATCACGCCGGTCGGCTTCCGGTCTTCATCGACAAAAAACATAAGGTCAACCCCGGAATCCTCGTTACCTTCCATTCCAGTAAAATCATCACGTGATGTATCTCCATACATTTCGGCGGAATCATCCTGATACACCGCCCGGCGGCAATGTCCGACCCTGGCGTAATCCAGAACAGAAGCGATTCCACTCGCACACCGATTTTCATAAGCCTCGGACAAAGCCTGCACAATCCTGCCGGACAAAAACTCCCGGTATTCCTCCGCGCTGATCGCGCCCGGCTCAGGTTTCCACCATTTTCCAGTCGCAACAAGCGGCGGAGCGTTATGGGTATGAATAGCGTTGACAATAACCCGGTCCGCGGTTAATTCCTGAATCTGCGCGGCGGCATTCTGCTGGATGATGCCGGCAAAATCCACCGGAATGCCCAGGGCGTCGACCGCGATCATCGCGGAGGCTTCGCCATCCTGTTCCAACAGCAAAATGGTTGTTTTCAAGCGTGAATGAATTCCGGTCGCGACCCGCTGATAATATTGTCCGCTCAATTCCACAACGTGGCCGTCGGGCGTGATATCGGCTTCACCCCAACCAACAAATAATTTACCATTCATAAATTAATCCTTTGTCCGGCCAACGCGGATTCTTTTACCGTATCAATAAGTTTTTGAATATATATCCCCTGCTCCAATCCGGGATTTCCCGGCAGCCCTTTGTCTACGCAGTCGAGAAAATTGTAAAGACATTGCATGTGGCCGCGCATCCAGCCGATAGCCGCTTTAGGCGTCGGAAACCCCGCCGGTTTTTCATAGCGCTGGCCGGTATCGATCGCGGTCCAGCCTCGGGACCCGCCCAGCGGCGCGGCTTGAGCCGCCACATCATAAAATTCCAGATGATGCGGGTCCATACCGTTGAACCGGAGCGCGCCTTTGCTACCGTGAATCTCAAAACGAACCTCATCCTCGGTCCCGGTTGCAATCTTACTGGCCTCTATGTTGCCAATCGCTCCGCATTTCATCGTGACCATCATCTGAACGTAATCCTCCGCTTCCACCTTGACCATTGTTCCAGGGTCACCGGCGGCCGGACGTTCCGGATAAACTATTTTGGTCTGGGCGACAATTGATTCGTAATCCCCCAGCAGATAGTGCATCAGGTCCATAATATGACTGGCCAGGTCCGCGATCACGCCGCCGCCGGCTTCCGCCGACAATTTCCATTTCAACGGCGCATTCGGATCGGCACTGCCGGAATGCAGGTAACAAGCCCGGAACTCAAGAATCTGACCGAGCCGGCCTTCATCTATAAGTTGCCCGGCCCGGATCGTCGCCGGAAAAAAACGGTTCTGCAAAGTCATCTGGGCGGTCCCGGTGTAGTTTTTTAACGCGGTGTTGATCTCTTCCGCTTCCGCCATGTCAACTACCAGCGGTTTGTCGCAATAAATATGCTTATTATGGGCTATAGCCGACAGCAATGCCGCTTTATGCAGATTGTTGGGGGTGCAGATGTGGACAATATCAATATCGGGGTTTTCCGTTATCTCCCGGAAATCGGTTACCGCATACTCGGCCCCGACCTGTTCGGCGCCTTTTTGCGCCGAATCCGGTCGCGAAGTGCAGACATGAGTGATTTTCGTTCTGAACTGTTGTTGATCGAAAAATAACGGCAAGTTGATATGCCCGTAGGCATGCACTTTGCCGATAAATCCGAATCCTATCAAACCGACTCGATAAGTTTTCATATTTTATATTTTACCTCTCATGTTATTAAAAGAACTCTAATTTTAGAGGTTTCCTTTACTTATAAACTGCAATTTTCCAGTTTCACGTCACAGTTTGAATCCATTTTCACCGGCTCCGCAAACGCAGATAATTCAGGCGTCTTCGATCTCAAATACTTTATTCCGGTAGTGGAGACGTTTTCCAACATAAATATATGCCGCCATACATCGTCAACGTCCGGCCAGCAGATATCTATTTTAAAAAGCTCAGAATCCTTGACATTCCGCAGGAAAAACGCGGCAGGACGACCTTTATGCCATTCCCGATGCATCGAGGCCAACTCTTCGGGGGAAGCAACATAGTCTTTCCCATCATACATATCCACTTTTACGTTGGTGAAACAAATATTCCGCAGCGGAGCCGCCACTTCACCCGCAACATAAGAACCCTTACGGGCCTTCGCCCTGATATTTTCAAAATAAATATTACTGATTGGCGCTTCGCCGCCGGCCCCGGTCGCAATATAAAACGGCATGATCGTGTCCATAACAATATTGGAGAATGAAATATTATCGATCGTCGCCCCGCGGATTGCTCTTTCACTGTATTTTGAGATTATACATAATCCGTTCCTGCTGTCGGTTATCACTATGTTGCTGATTGTACAGTCCTGAACCGTCCCATCGCCCACGCCGACCCTGACGGCATTGCAAATGGTGCTTAACACGCAATTGGAGATCGCCACATTCCGGCATTTCATGGCTTTGTTTTTCAGCGTTTTATTATGCGCCCGCAAAGTGATGCAATCATCACCGGAGAAAATAATGCAATCGCTCATGGTCACATTCGTACAGCAATCAATGTCGACCCCGTCGCCATTCTGGGTTTGCGGCGGATTCTTTATCCGCAGTCCATGAATAATCACATCGGTACAGCCATGTAAAAACAACGTCCAGTAAGGGGAGTTTATCAATGATACCCCGCTAACTGTAACATTGCTGCATTCACAAAAATAAATCATTTGGCCCGGACGTTTGTCCTTTATCGCCCAGTTGCTGCCGTTGAGTCTGGATTTGTCAAAAAAGGCTTCGCCACGGCCGTTAATCGTCCCCTGCCCTGAAATTGAGACGTTACTCGCTTCCAGCGCGATGATCAGGTGGGCGCCGGTAACGTTTTCCTGCGTAAATGCCTGATTCTGACTGAAAGCGTCATCAGGGTTGTAGTCTTCAAGCTCGGAACTTGCTTGTATCACGGCCCCTGCATCGAGATTAAGATTTACATTATCCTTCAACCAGATGGTTCCGCAAAGATAGGTTCCGGCCGGAACGTTCACCGTACCGCCATGTTTACTGCATTGGTCAATTGTTTTCTGAATCGCCACGGTATCTTTAGTAATACCGTCACCTGCCGCGCCGAAATCCCGTACATCAAAATTCATCAGATCAACTCCTTTTTCCCTGGTATGTCATGGTAATAATTTCAATCCGGCTCTTTCAGATTAGACAACTCAACATTATTCATCTTTACCCGGCGGCAATACCGGCAGACAATGGCATCATCTCCATCCGTTGCAACCTGCATGTTGTTGAAAGATATATCTTCGATAATCGAATCTTCGCAGCCCTGGATCATAAGCGGATATTTACTGGTTGTTCTAAAGTCGGAAAAAGTTAAATCGGAGATATTCACGAGCTTTAGACCATCCTCGACATAAATCCTGACCGGCCACATGTTCGAATCAATGGTGAAATTGGAGAACATGATATTTCCAAGGTCCAGAGAAGTTTTACTGCCGTCCCGGAAATAACGTTTCGGATTGTCAATATTGATCCCGGTTCCAAAACCGCTGATCACTATATTGGAAAACGTGCAGTTGCGGATGATATTGTCTGCCGGGCAGCCGACGCGAATGCCCTGACAACTGCTGTCGAACGTACAGTTGGTCACCGTCACATTTTCGCAAATCGCCGGTCTCTCAAGCACGCTTTGAATGGCGCGGAGAATCAGGCAGTCATCGCCGGTCCTGATAAAGCAGTCGCTCATGGTCACGTTGCGGCATGAATCGATATCGATCCCGTCGTTATTGATCATTTTCTGGTCCCCGATAACTTTAACGCGGTGAATATTGACGTTTTCACAGGCGATCAGCCAGAATGTCCAGCAGGGAGAATCAATAAAAGAAGCATCCTCGAATTTGACGTTTACACAATCATAGAACATGATCATGCGCGGGCGCGGCACCGGCGGCTTCGCGTAAAACCTGCTGACAGCCGGATCAATATCAGTATCGTAAAATTCCGGGCCGGCGCCATTGATCTCGCCGCTTCCGGTGATCGCGACATTCCTCGCGGCAATCGCGCCGATCAGGAATTTAGCACTGTTTTCGGCACAGTTTTCATGCAGAAAACCGGGCGCTCTGAAATCGTCATAATCAGCAGGATTCGAGCTGCCCTGAAGTTTTGCCGCTGAGCATAAATATAGTTCAACATTATCCCGCATATACAGCGATCCGGTTAAATATGTCCCGGCGTCAAAAACAACCTTACCGCCGCCTTTTTCGCTACAGGCGTCTATCGCAGCCTGGATGGATGCCGTGTCGTTGGTAACACCGTCGCCAATCGCGCCGAAATCTTTTATATTGAAATTCATCCTAACAATTCCTTCTCCGTTTCTGCGATTGCTTCCTCGATCATTTCCATGCCTTTACGCGCCACATCTTCCGGCATGATAATCGGGGGACTCATTCTTAATATATGTCCGGCCGGAATCCATGCAAGCCCTTTACGGAAAGCTTTCCGGTAAACCAGCTTGCCGGCTTCGTCAAACGGTTCTTTGGTCACCTTGTCTTTGACCAGTTCGACACCCAGCAGACAGCCTTTGGCCCGAACATCCCCGACAATAGAATATTTATCTTTCCAGGTCTCCATAATTTCCATGAAAATCTTTTCCAGTTTAAGCGCGTGTTCCAACAGATTTTCTTCCTGAATAACTTCGAAGCAGGCCAAAGCCGCCGCGCAGGCCATCGGATTACCGCCGTAACTGGTCGAAGCGCTGATCTTGTCGACCGCGTCGGCATAAGGGGTACGCACCGCCATCGCCGTAACCGGAAATCCGTTACCGAAACCTTTGCCGAGAGTGACAACATCCGGCACCACATCCCAATGCTCCATGCACAAGAATTTACCGGTCCGCCCCATACTGGTCAATACCTCGTCGGCAAAGAGCAGGATATCACGTTCATCCAGGAACTTTTTCAGTTTCGGAAAGAAATCATCCGGCGGCATGATCGAGCCGCCCCAGCCCTGAATCGGCTCCAGGACAAACGCCGCGACCTGCCCGGTAGTGCTTTCTCTGATGAAAGTATCATAAAATTCCAGATATTTTTCCGTATCAAGCGAACCGTCCGGGCCCGTCCACCAGGGACGATAGGTATCCGGGCGCGGCACCATATAAAACCCGGGCGATCTGGTCGGACCGCTGAATTTTGTCATTCTCGCCAAGCTGATGGAATGGCCGCTTTTACCGTGAAAATCCATAAAGCAGCTGATGAATTCGTGTTTCCCGGTCGCGGCCCGGCAGGTACGCAGTCCGGCTTCCACCGCGGTTGTCCCGCTGTCATAAAGTTGAAATCCGGTCAAATCACCGGGCAGGCATTCGGCCATTTTTTCCAGCAGTTTGACTTTGATCTCACTGGTAAAATCATGGGCGTTCATCAGTTGTCCGGCATACTTCGCCACCGCTTCTGAAATCTTCGGGTGACAATGCCCCAGCGTAGTAACATAAATGCCGCTGGAAAAATCGATGTACCGGTTACCATCGGCATCAATTAAAGTACAGCCTTTACCGCTTTCAAACGCAACCGGAAACAATTTTACCTGCCCGGACAGCCCGCGATAATATTTGGTCGCTCTTGCATGCAGGGCATTGCTTTTGGGGCCGGGAACGGTTTCGGTGATGATTTTCGGGTATTCCGCAAAATCAATCGAGTATTTGCCTGGGTCATAACTCATGCTTATATCCTTTTGCTTACCTTTTTTGTTATATTTTGTTTTATTTGTTAAAAACTAACATTATTATATATCTGAAAAATAAAAAATCAACTCTTTTTATGATAAAAGTTTGCTTTTATAATTTTTTGTTATATTTTAACATACATGAATACAAGACAGCAAAATTTATTAAAAAAGTTAAAAAAACAAGGCTCATTGTCAATTGAAAATGAAGCGTTGGAGCTTCAAGTTTCCTCAATGACGATAAGGCGGGACATTCAGTTACTGGTCGAGCACGGGTTAGCTATAAAGACTCACGGCGGTGCGGTATCCAGAACAAACGAGCCCGAACAACTCTTCGTTCAAGCCAAGTCCTCCGAGGCGCAAAAACGAATTGCGGTCGAAGCAGTCAAGTTAATTCCCGACAACAGCACAATCATGCTGAGTAATGGTTCAACCACGCTTGAAGTAGCGCGCCAGCTGGCTGTTTCCGGCAAACAACTTTCGGTCCTTACCAATTCGCTGCCGATAGCCGCAACGTTGTTCCAGACCGGAATCCAGGTTATTTTGACCGGCGGGACTTTACGTTCCAATTCCCTTGATCTGGCCGGCCCGGTAACTGAAAAAAACATTGACGAATACTATATCGACATGCTGATCTCCGGCTGTGACGGCGCCAAAGCCGACGAAGGATTTTTCACCAAAGATCTGGAATTAGCGGAAATGGAACGCAAATCGGTTGAGAAATCCCATAAAGTGGTAATCGTGACCGAAAGTTCGAAATTCAATCGGCCGTCTTTCGTAAAATTCGCCTCTCCGCGAGAAGTATCCGTTCTCATTACCAGCGTTGGACTCCCGGACAAGGAAATCACTGCTTTGAAGCGGAACGGGGTCAGCGTCATTATCAGCTGAACTGACCTGAAAATATTGTCTCTTATGTCCCGTCGATTTCGCGCATTTTTATATTTCCACCAAAGAAAATCCGTTTCAGGCTGGACAAAGCAATAAACGCGGATTAGATTTATTTCACATCTGAGTCTCCATGTCCTGATAATTGCGTAGCGCTTCTCAGGCTGATTATCAAATGTTTTTGCTCGAAAGACTTACTTGATCTTTCATTATATCAGAATCACCGGTTTACGCTGCAAGCATGCATATAAAAATTTATGATAATATAAATAATCGAAGGAACTGCAACTATGAAAAAACCGAATATCCTGATTGTAATGACAGACCATCAACGTGCTGATACGGTACTGCCGGACAATCCCTGTATTATGCCTAACGTGAAAAAAATGGCTGCCGAGGGCGTCAATTTTGCCAGAACATATCCGCCGATGGCTCACTGCTGTCCGGCCCGGGCCACGTTTATGAGCGGCTTGTATCCGTCCCGATCAGGGGTATGGAATAACGTCTGTAACGAATACGCGATAAATCACGGTCCGCATCGCGACATAAAATTCTGGAGCCAGGATCTCCGAGACGCTGGTTACAATCTGGCCTATTGCGGCAAATGGCATGTCAGCGCTTATGCCGACCAAACCCCGAAAAATTACGGCTGGAAAGAGTTGATGGAGTACGGTGATTCGCTTCAGGACACCGGAAAAAAATGGGAAAACATCAGAAAATCCACAGAGAATCTGCCGGAAGACCTTGGAGAAGGCCGGGTTAACCTGCCCGGCTACGCCCCGCATAAACTGTATGATGAAGTAGAAGTCGCATTCGAAGAGGACGACGTGACCACCGAGCTTGCGTTAGCCGAAATGGAAGCATTGGCACAAGAACAAGCACCCTGGGTCCTGTATGTCGGCTGGGACTCTCCGCACACCCCGTACCGGGCTGAAAAAAAGTATCTGGACCTTTATGATCCGGCGGAAACCGAACTGCCGCCAAGTTTCTTCGATGAAATGGAAGACAAACCCGATTACTATAGCAAACTCCGAAAAATGGTGTTTGACAAGGTTGATATTGAAGGCGCCAAAGAATCTATCAGGCACTACCGGGCCTGCTGCAGTAAAATCGACGATAATTTCGGGCGGTTGTTAAGCAAACTTGATGAAACCGGTCAAACGGATGATACCATTGTGATCTTCTGTTCCGACCACGGCGACTACGTCGGAGATCACGGTCTGTTTCACAAACAAGTCCCGGCCTTTCTCGGAGCCTACATGGTCCCTGCGGTAATGAGATGGCCAAACGGAATAAGAGAACCGGGACGCACAGTTGATGAATTTGTCAGTCTGGCGGACTTCGCCCCGACATTTCTGGAAGTGGCTGGAATCAGAACCGACCGCTATTTTTCCGGTGAAAGCCTGATCCCGTTCCTGAATGATGAAACACCTGAAAACTGGCGGCAGGAAATGTGTACCCAGTGCGAAGGGACCGAACAAATGTTTACCCAGCGCATGGTTGCAAGCAAAGAATATAAATACGTTTATAACGGTTTCGGGCGGGACGAGTTATATGATCTGGTCAACGATCCGGATGAAATGAAAAATCTTGAGCATGATCCCGCGTATAATGAGATCAAGCGCGACCTTGTCGGCCGGATGTGGAGATTTGCCTACAAGGAACAGGACCGTCTCGGCTCGACTCAGTACATCATGGTTAACACCGCCCCATGGGGTCCGGCGGAGGCGTTTCGCGGCGAGGCCGGAAAAAATCTTCCCAAATCGATTCCGAAGACCCAATAAATTATTGGAAGCTCAATATTTTTCCGACTGTTCCGGCCTGAAACAGGCCGGCATTTGAGTAGAAACCCGGTTCATGCACCTCGTTTAAAGGTATTCGGGCGGTTGCGGGAACCGGATTTTTTCTATTCAAGACATCCTATCCTGTACTTTATTTTTTATGGCATAATCAAAGAAAATAGTTTTTTTTCGGAAAGGGGGGGTTGATTTTTAATTTTAAGGGTTTAAAATTAATACAATAAGACGCGATTTTAAAATTATGAGTGTTGATAAAGAAAAATGATTGGAAAAACTACAACATATACAGATTTCAGCCGCAACGGTATTATCAGTTCCCGGATGCGTATCATTAATAAGCTGTTACTGCATGATGTATTGACTCGTAAAGATTTAAGTCAGCAACTTGGAGTTTCCATTGCCACCGCTACTAATCATACTCAGGATTTAATTGCGAACGAAATCATACTTTGTGAAACTATCCCGGGGATCAACTCAAAGCGTCCTCTGCAAAAACTATCTTTAAATGGCGATTTTGGAATGTGCTCAACGATTATGCTTGCATCCAATGTAATTGTTGCGGAACTAGTCAAGGTTGATTCCACATTTATTGAAACAATCAGTGAACCAGTGCAATCAGCGACTCAAGCCGGTCTATTGAAAGCCCTGGAAAACATTGCCTTCAAAATCGCGGAACGAGCAAAGGCACGAGGCGGAGAAATTATCAGCGGAGTTATTGGACTGAAGGGAACGGCCAGTCCGCCGAACAAAGCAATATTCAGTATTGACGGCATTTCTGACTGGCAACCTTGTTCGCCTCTCAAGTTTCTAGAGTATTTTAAAAATAATCCGGTTTATAATTTAAGCACCTGGATAATGGCAAAATGTAAAGGTTTTGCGCACGAACAGCAGTGCGACCATCATGTTGGAATAATAGAGTTCAGCTCTAATACATTCCATGTTGCGGCTATTTACAATGAGCAAATGGAACTTGGTCATCTGGGTACTTCAAGTCCATATTTACATCGTGAAGTCAAGAATGGCCTTCCATGTTATTGCGGCAAAAAAAATTGCTTTAATGCATATATACAGAATGGAGGTTTTGACCCGGAAATAATTAATCAAGGCCTAAATAAAATTTTTGAGGAAATTGATTTGTCATTGGCTGGTCTGGAGTTTGCGGAACATCCGGAAACGATAAGGGACATATGTGATAACGGTTTGCAAGTCAAGCCGATTCTTGTAGAAAACGGTGAAAAACTCTACCAAAGAGGACTAAGAATGCTTGCTGCTGAAAACGCATGGAAAAAAATTTTAAACAATATATTCGTAAGCAAAAAATAACCCCCATAAAAAAAGGAAACTGGAAAAATGAGAAAACAACAAAAACAGTTAAACGTCAGGAGTGTCATATTCACTCTAATCGAACTTTTAGTCGTGATTGCCATCATTGCAATTCTTGCTTCAATGCTGCTCCCAGCTCTTAGTCAGGCAAGAGAAAAGGCAAAGAAGATATCCTGTAAATCAAACCAGAAGCAGGTTGGAATGGCAATGATCTCATACACCAATGACAATAATGACTGGTATCCTCTTGGTTCAGCTCAAGCCCATCCTAGTAATTGGAGGATAGATGTTATGGAGTTGGTTAGCAAATATGCGGGGACTTATAAAGCTGGAAATGCTACCGGATATAACGCTACTAAAGTCTATGGCAATGTCTTTAACTGCCCAGTATCAACTTTTTCCCTTTATAAAGCCTCAGACAGGGTTTATTCCTCTTATGCTATACTTACAAGGGGAGCTTATTCTTATCTGTGGACAGTAAATCCGTTAATGAAAGTAAAATTTTATGTAGCCAGCATCAAACCTAAAACTACGGCTCTTGCCGCAGACTTTAACATTTACAGCATCGCAAGAAGTGACTGGGATTCGCCTCATTTTACAAAAGGTGGAAGTAGAGTCGTTACTTCAGAACAAGATGGTAAAAGAAAGATTGACAGTAATACCGTTTACGCAGATGGTCATGTTTCAACAAATAAAGGAGACCAACTGGTAATGTTCATGAGCTATAGTAATTACAATAAATATCACTAAGTTTTAAGGCGTTTGAAATATGTACTATAGAAAAATTTATTATTTATTGTTTATTATTCTTATATCAGGAAGCTTCGTGCATGGAAATGAAAACACCAAACAGTTAGCGGACTTTGAAAGCCCTGGGGATAATAAGGTTTGGCTGGCAATTAAGCCTCCAAGAAAAGAGTGTCGTAATGTGGAAATGTCAATTTCATCAAAATACAGAAGTCAAGGAGAAAATAGCCTCAAGGTTAAATTTACAAAACATCAATACGACATGTTTCACGATGTGGTTTTGGTGCCTTCAATAGATAATCGCGCTCTTAAAACAACCGATTGGACACCATATCGTCGTTTGTTGATTGACGTTTATAATCCTTCTTCAAAAATAGTTCGTTTGCATTTATATATTTATGATACTGAATATAATCAGAAGTATATGCGAAGATATATTTTGACTCCCGAATGGAATAAAATTATAATACCGATGCGTGATCTAGCCAAAAACAAGATAAATCTGGCAAAGATAGCAGAACTGGCTTTTTGCGTTAAGCGTCCGCAAAGTGATATTGTTTTGTATATGGATAATTTACTTCTTACAAAGGAAGGGGGAACTCCTTGGAAATCAGCTTCAGATATACTTTCAAATTCTATTATAAAACTAAAAGCATTCCAGAAATCGCTTGCAAACGATATAGACAAGGTTACAGACGTCAATAATAAGTTAAAGTCTAAAAAAGGTAATTATCAAGTTTTGGTAAAAAACACCAATGCTGTTTTAGAAGAATTATGCGATAATTCAATCGGCACAGTCGGAGCTTTAGGAATTCCGGAACAGGAAATGTCAGGAGTTACAAGTTCAAGTGTTAATTGCAAACGCAAAATTGAAATAGCCACTCTGGAATTGTTTTCCGGCAAACTTAAAACAGTACTTGCAGAAAAAAAACTGTTAAATCGGCTTGAAGAGAATAGTTCCGATTGGGGAATAGGGCAGGTAAAACTTTCAGATATTGATGATATACGGTATTCTCCGAGAACTTATGATGGTGACTTAATCAGTAGAGTTTCTGTTTCATCCTGCAAAAACGCGACGGAATCATTTTGTCTTTTGGTAATTCCTAAAAAAACCGCCATAAGAAATCTCCAATTGCATATAAGTGATTTGAAGGGCAAGTCGGGGAAAAACATTATTTCTGCAGACAATATACAGGTTTCTCCACTTGCATATCGGATTGATCATTTTAAAAATGCCGCTTTTGCTTACTTATTGCGCCCGGATGTATTAAAAGTTGATGTTCCTGTGAATTCCCAGCAGGCCTTCTGGATAAATATAAAAGTGCCGGAAGGCGTTGCGGCAGGTGATTTTTCTGGCGAAATCTTATTTCGTGCTGACGGAGTAAAACCTCAAAAAGTTAGTGTTAATTTAAAAGTATATGATTTCTGTTTGCCTAAAATACCAACTTTGCCTTTGGTGATACATTCCAACTCCTACAGGGTGAAAGCTGATGCGTTAGATGTGATGGCGCACCATTGTGAAGCAGGTTCAATATATGCAAATAAAACTCCAACCATGGAACAGATTGAGTTATGGAATAAAAATGGCGCGCAAATGATTAATCTGCTGAGAATCAGTCGGATGGGCAAGGGGATATGGAAACTCGATAAAAACGGTAAAAAGGTAGATTTTTCTGTGCCCAGAAGGAAATATATCTTTAAAAATTTAAGGAGAATTGTTCCACAAATCAAAGAGAAAAACTTGATAAATAAGTGTTTTGTATACGGTTTTGACGAGCCTACGGTTGACATGCTTCCTGTAATGGGCAAAATTTATGACGAAATAAAAAAAGAATTTGGCCTTAAAACAATGTTTGCAACTTACCGACCAATTTGGGAAGATGGGGAAATAAAAAATGTAGATTACTGGGCTGTTGCATGGTTTTTATTAACACCCGAAACTATCGAAAAATTAAAGAAACGGAATATTAAGATATTCGCGTATAATTTAGCAACCGCGGGGGCACAGGCAAGACTACAGTTTTGGAGCGCATTTAAAAGTGGGATGGACGGTTTATTGCATTACAAACTCAATTCTTCTAATGATATTTCTTCAAAAACGGCTTTTCCTCTGGTCGAAGCAAAATTAGGAGGAGTAAGAATGCCTGATGTTGCCGGAATGAAGAATTACAATACTATTGGATTTGAGATGTGGCGCCAAGGTAGTGAAGATTATGAATATTTGTGCTTGCTTCGTAATGATATTAAAAAAATTGAGAATAATCCTGTCCTTGCTGAAAAAAATGCACAAATATTATTTGAGGCAAAGGCTGTCTTATTTTGGATTGACCAGACAGTTCCTGCTATAAATGAAGTCAGGAACAGCAAGGTATCTCTGGAAATCATATATGGATTCAAAGAAAGGATTGTCAAAATCATTGAGAAATTAGAATACGCTTTAAAGGAAAATTCAGAGAATGACCGCAGATTACATTAATCCGATTGTTCCGTTCAAATTTTATGTTGGACGGGAAAAAGAAATGCTGGCGGAAATGCTGAAACTGAAAAAAGAATTCGGTTTGAGGCGTTTTTTGCTGACCGGGCCGGGTCTGGGCGTGCGCCTGACGGGATTTCCGTCGGCGCAGGTTTATCGAGATCTAGGCGAACTTTTGCTGCGTGTGAAAACTGAACTCGCGCCGCATGATATTGAGGTCGGCTGGTGGTGCGCACCTTCTTTGAAATCCGGCAAAGGTACATATCAGAATATTACTGGTATTGACGGCAGGGTATCGGAAATATCGTCCTGTCCTCTGGATGCTGATTTCAGGGAAACATTTAGTGATAATGTTGCGATTGTCGCTAAAATAGCCAAACCTTTTATGATTCAGTTTGAAGATGATTTTGAATTGAGTAACCATGTCGGTGTGCTCTTCGGCTGTTTTTGTCCGTTGCATCTGGAAAAATTCGCGGAAAAGCAGGATCATTATTATTCGCGTGACGAATTGATGGATATTTTCAGCGAAGTAACGCCTGAAGGCATAAAACTGCGTCGTGCCTGGGCCGAGTTGAGTTGTGAATCCCTGACGGATTTTGCGGCACTGGTGAGAAAAAAAGTCGATGCGGTTGCTCCTGAAACCCGCATGGCTTTATGTCAAGCGGGCTGTGTGGATTTCGACGGGGATATGACTGAACCTGCAACCAGAGCCTTTGCCGGAAAAACCCGGCCGGCGGTACGGCTCTACGGTTCGAGCTATTCCTCCGACAAAGGAAGCAGCCTGCCACGGGAAATTTTCCATGCGCTTTACAGCAAACAGCATTTGCCGGCTGATTTTGAGCTTTTTCACGAATCGGATACCTATCCGCATACCCGTTTCTTCATGTCGAGTTCCAAGCTGAAAACCTTAATGACTACGGCATTTTCCTATGGACTTGACGATTCGCTGTTTTACACGACTCAATACCTTGACAACCCCACGGAAGAAAGCGGTTATTCTGAGATGTTCAAAGCCGAACGTAAACGTTTCAACGCTTTGAAAGCGGTGGTCGGAGATTGCTATGTTGAAGGTTGTGAAGTTATCTATGATCCTTTTGAACATACGTTAATTCCTTACGACCGTCAGAGTGGGCAGCGTCCTGTACAGGCAATGAACGCCTGGGTGAATATCCTGGGGCGTTTCGGGATACCTTATACCTCGAAAGGCGGCAAAGTGAAAATGCTTTCAGGCACCGCCGCAAAATTCCTGACTGATGAGCAAATCCGGGATTTATTAAGCGGCAATGTGTTTATGGACGGTCAAGCCGCATATTATCTGTCTGAGCGGGGTTTCGGAAACCTGATCGGCGCTGAAGTAAATCGCGGCGACCAAGCGAGTTTTTGCCACGAGGGGCTACGGGATATTGCGGAATTCAAAACCCTGAAAGGCCGCTTGATGTACAACTTTATTTTTGCCCCGGCCGGGAGTGAGGGCGGCTCTTTTTATAAACTCAGACCGTTGGCTAATACGGAGACATTGACGGATTTTCTTGATCCATCTGAAAATCCGCTAATGCCCGGCATGATCCGTTGTGAAAATGAACTAGGAGGCAGAGTGGCGGTAACGGCTTTTGATCTGACCGGCAATGAATCTTCGGCGGTTTTCAATTATCGCAAAAAAGAAATTGTGCGCCGGGTTATCGAATGGCTCGGGCGTTCGCCGCTTCCGGTTTATGTGGATAAAATGCCGAACGCATTCTGCATTTACAACCGTTCGAAATCAGAAAATTTCGCGATAGTCACAATTAGCAATTTATCGACGGACTCCCATGAGGTATTGAGTTTGGTGACAGCGCCGGAATGGAGCGGTTCGGAAGTGGAATTATTGAATCGGGAAGGGAAATGGGAGTTGACGGAATACACAATCGAAGGTGATAAAATAATTATCAGAACCCGGCTGAATGTGCTTAGCCCGGTTATCTTAAAAATTACTAAAAAAGAAAACTTATAATGCAGATAGAATTTACTCGTGATGTTGAAGTAAGAAAAGATGTTGATGTATGTGTTGTCGGCGGCGGCCCGGCGGGTATAGCCGCGGCGGTTGCCGCAGCTAAGCAGGGCGTGCGGGTCTTCCTGGCGGAGGCGCACAGTTGTTTCGGCGGCATGGGAACCGCCGGTATGGTTCCGGCTTTCATGACTTTTTCCGACGGGGTTAATATGCTTGCGGCGGGAGTTGGTAGCGCTATACTCGAGCGGCTGCGCGAAGCCGGGGGGACCGGGCCGGACAACGGTCTGGCTATCAAGCCGGAAGTTCTGAAAAGGGTTTATGATGAATATGTTTCAGAACATGATATAGATTTCTTGTTTCAAACAACCCTTATCGGGGCTGAGCATGAAGCCGGGAAGGTAAATTATGCGGTATTTGCCGCGAAGTCCGGTATTTTTGCGGTAAAGGCTAAAGTTTTTGTTGACTGTACCGGTGACGGAGACCTGGCGGTGATTGCCGGGGCTGATTTTGAATCAGGAGATGAAAACGGTAATTTAATGCCCGGCACCCTGTGTTCAAGCTGGGACAATGTTGACTGGGAAAAGCACCGGGCCTGCGGCAAAGCTCCCCGCAAATTTCTGACGGCTGCATTTGATGCCGGAATTTTCCGGGTGAACGACCCACATCACCCCGGAATGTGGCGCATTGGGGAACGCTGGGCGGGTGGTAATATCGGCCATACTTTCGGACTTGATTCCACCGATGAAAGATCATTGACTGAAGCTTTGATTGAAGGGAGGAGACAATTGCCGGAATTCGAGCGTTTTTACCGCAACTATGTTCCAGGTTTTGAGAATATTGAATTGATGTCATCTGGGTCGCTTTTGGGAATCCGTGAGAGCAGACGAATTATCGGCGCTTATGTTTTAAATCTTCAGGATTTTATAAACTGCAGTAGCTTTAATGATGAAATCGGACGTTACTGTTATCCTGTGGATATTCATATTTCCAAGCCTACGGCAGAGCATTATGCTGAGTTTGAGAAGGAGCATAAAGCTTTTTGCTATGGAAAGGGTGAGAGCTATGGGATTCCATATCGGATTCTGACGCCTACCGGGCTTCAGAATGTACTTGTAGCCGGTCGTTGTGTCAGTTCCGACCGTTATATCCAAAGCTCTATCAGGGTAATGCCCGGTTGTTTCATTACCGGACAAGCCGCGGGTGCCGCCGCCGCATTAGCAGCAAGCAAAAATATCAGCGTAAAGCTGGTTCCTTATGATGCACTGAAAGATAAACTGCGCAGGCTGGGTGCTTTTATACCTGAAAATTCTTGTAAAAAACAAGAATTCGCCAGCGTTTCTGTGTAAATAGAGTACTAGTCCGGCAATTATTTAACCGGATATCGCCTTTTCTACATCGTAAGTTACGTTCAACATACGGCGCTTCAGTTACTTGAATGCCATGCGTTATAACGGCTATATATCCGGATTTTGTAATATATTAGTTGGTCAGAGTACAGGATAGAATCCTGCTGCCGGGAAGTATGCCGATATCTTTTCGTACGTTGGGACACTTCCAGAATGAATACAAGTAACTGGTTAAGAGATTCAATGTCAAGCTGCAAAAAAACTGCAACAGGAAACAAACGATCAATGGTTATCAAAATGAATGTATGAATAACTGCCAAGTCTATAAGCATGCAGGACAATGATAAGAGCTTAAGCGCCTCGTTTAAAGGTATTCGGGCGGTTGCGGGAACCGGATTTTATCGCATCCGCAAACAACAGATAGTGCTCACAGCATAGTTTGCCGATAAACGACTGAGGGCCGAGCCAGACTCTGCGGCGTTCCCACATTTCTATTTCCCGCGCCGCCAATGGCGACTCCGTTTCGCCATATTCGCCTTCCCTTTTGAAACGGAGCTTCGCACCGTGTACGACTTTGCCGTTGACGTTGAAGATGATACTCTGATCGAGAATCTTGAGTCCGTATTTGGCCGGATTGCGACTGAAGGCGGTATTATCAAACAGAACGAACGCGCTGGCGGTCATGCTGTCGATATGCTCATAAATATCACTGATAAATGAAAATGTTTCCTCCAGACTGTCCCGGTCCGAGCCGGGCGAACCAAAGATCATCATCAACAGGTTGGATATTCCAACCGCGGCCGCGTCTTTTATTACCCTGGCGGAAGTCGCCGCATCAGTTCCCTTGTTCATAATATCCAGAAGGCGTTGAGACCCGCTTTCCATCCCCCAGCTGATCCAGCAGCATCCGGCGCGTGACGCTTTTTCCAACAGTCGCGGCGTATATTCTCCGATCGTCCGGGCCATAACATGAAAATAGCAGGTAAACCCGGTGGCAAGAATCAGATCGGACAATTCTTCCAGAAAATCCGGGGTCACATATTGATCGGCAAAATAAAAGTGCCGGCAGCCGAACTTCTCCCGCAAGTCAATCATTTCCTGAAGCACCGCCATGACATGCCGGTTGCGATGCGGGCCGAAAGAGCTGTTATGAGAACAGAAACTGCAACGCCGCCACTTACAGCCGCGACCGCCAAGAATCGGCATGACCGGAACAGGGTTGAAATATTCATAGGAATGCAGACTGCTGAAATCAGGACAGGCAATATCCTGAATCGCCTTGATGAATTGAGGTTTCCCTGAAGTTTCCACCCGGTTGCCTATTCTGTAAAAACAGCCGGGGATATCGGCAAAAGCGGTCCGTTTAAGGAACAGTTCAAACGCGATTTCGCCTTCACCGGTCATGATGGCGTCGATAAACGGAAAAGCCTCCAGCATCTCTTCCGGGGATACCGCACTGGTCGCGGCCCCGCCGATAATTATATCCAAATCATACCCGTATGATTGATCCAGATACTT
The DNA here is from genome assembly GCA_963678305.2 of Victivallales bacterium. Taxonomy (GTDB): domain Bacteria; phylum Verrucomicrobiota; class Lentisphaeria; order Victivallales; family Victivallaceae. The sequence goes on along the minus strand of CAXXVV010000012.1, from coordinate 148,948 downwards.
GGCAGAAGCCAGAACAAAAGCAAACTGATCCGGATACATGGCGGAGAAAGCCACACTTTCCGGATTTCCAAAGCAGATTTTTATGGCTTGCCGGGCCAGCAGTTGACTCAGTTCCGGGCTCAGCTCGTTCTTTTCCAGATATACGACCGCGTCGCGTTCAAGCCGGTCAATATAACTTTTGCCTTCCGGCATGTGGCTGACATGCGCTTCATAATCTTTCTGGCGCAAAAACATATCCAGCGGGGCATGACAAAAGTTACGCATCGAATTCAAGTGGCCGTAATTGTCGCAGATCTCATTCCACAATTCAACATTGGCGTCGAAAACACCTATCTCGATATCCGCTTTATTCGCCACGGCCTGCAAACTGGCGATCCCCAACGGCATATATGTCGGGCCGGTCCGAGGCGGAAACACTAGCTTTGTGCGCATCTTCTGTTATTGCATACCTTTTCAAACAATAAGCATTACTGCATAAAAAATCATTTTATTTACGGCCGCCAGACTCAAACCGGAGTCAATAAAACAACATATAAACATACACGACCGCAGAATTTGATTTAGCCCGTATCGTCATTACAGAAGATACCCGACAAATTTCATCCGCGGAATATGCCATCTTTTTGAAAAAAAACAAGCTGCATTCCCTGCATTTGTTCTTTTTTATTTTGCAAAAAGAACAAATCAGCATCTTATGCCAGGCTCTGTTTAGTGCGCAAGTATTTTTATATATCCAGCTCAATGAGTACCGGACAATGATCCGAGCCCATGACATCACTTAAGATTTCAGAGCGTTTAAGCTTCGGCAGCAACTCCGGGGTGATATAGAAATAATCCAATCTCCAACCAACGTTCCTGCTTCGTGCTGCGGTGCGGTAACTCCACCACGAATAGGCTTCGGCAGTCTCAGGATGGAGTTCGCGAAAAGTGTCGACATAACCGAAACTCTCGAATTTATCCATCCAGTCGCGCTCGATTCGCAGAAAGCCGGAAATATTGACGTTTTCCTTCGGACGCGCCAGGTCAATCTCATTGTGCGCAGTGTTGTAGTCGCCGCAAATGATCAGGGATTTTCCCTGTCCGCGCAGTTCCTCGCAGAACTCAAGCGTCGCATCATAAAAATCCAGCTTGTATTGCAAACGTTCATCTCCACTCTGACCGTTGGGGAAATAGATATTCAGCAGGACCACATCCCCGAAAAAAGTCGCCAGAATCCGCCCTTCGCAATCAAATTTTTCATGACCGCCGAACCCGGTCTCATACTTATCCGGGATTATTTTAGAATAAGTAGCGACTCCGCTGTACCCCTTGCGTTCGCCTGAACTCCAATAGGATTTGTAAGAGTCAATATTCAGCAGCTTGTCTGAAAGCTGTTCTTTATGCGCTTTGGTCTCCTGCAAACAGATGATGTCAGCACCGCAGCCTTCCACCCACTTGACAAAACCTTTCTTCTCCACGGCCCGGATGCCGTTTACGTTCCATGAAATTATAATCACTTAGCAACCTCCTTGAAAACAGTTAAAAAAAATATTTATTCAATCACTTCTTTTGATTTCATTTATTTCTAATCTAGCAGGGATATTTGTGAGGTCAATTGGCAGGAGTGGAAGTTTTGACAAAAAAGAGAAGATAATCAACCGCGATCGCCAGACTCTAATCGGATACTAGTGTCCAGTTTCACGATGAATTTAATACCAAGTCTGGTTATTTTATGGCTTTTCTTCATAAAATAAAGTTTACATAACGCTGCTATGCCGTACTTTATTTTATTTTGAAACCGCCAAAAAATTCCGGCGACTTATATTAAATATCACCTGAAACTAAACACTAGAAGAGATTATAAAAATATGCACGCCCGCATACGATGATTCAACCAGTAGCGTAATTGCAGAAGATACCCGGCAAATTTGGTTTGCGGCATATGCCATCTTTTTGAAAAAATTTTTAGTTTTTTGTGAATTGAAGGGTTGCAAAATCAAAATCTTGTATTACAATAATACCAGAATATCTTGTATTACAATAAGACAAAAAGCATAAAAGGAACTCAAATGAGCGCTAATTTGCAAACGATAAAAAAACAAACCACCACGCTGGCGGTAATTGAGGCATTACAGAATTACATCAAAAACAATGGACTTAAACCCGGAGATAAACTTCCATCTGAACACTCCTTGTGCGCAAGTCTAAACGTCAGCAGAATTGCAATAAGGGAATCATTGCAGCACTTCAAATCACTGGGCATAATCGATTCAAAACCCAAGAGCGGCGCGTTTATCAGAGCACTGATGCCTGACAATCCCTACAAGAACTATATCCCTTACATGGATAACCAGAATTCTGTTTTAAAGGAACTGGCACAAATGCGCTCCATTATGGATACCGGCTTGAGTATTGAACTGCTTGACGTTATCAAGCCGAAGCATATTGTCAAGCTGAAAATCATCAATGAAAAGATCAGAAACAGTGATGAAAAGACCAGATCGCTGCTCGACGCGGAATTCCATGCCTGTATGATCGATATAACGGGAAATGAAATGCTGATCAGCCTGAAACCTTTATTAATTGATTTTTTCAGAGAATCACGCTTGAAACGCCTGCTCAAGAAGCATAATACTCCGTCTGAGAAAGTTTATCAGGAGCATCAAACAATTATTAATGCGCTTGAAGAAAAAGACGAAGTAAAACTGTTTGCCGCGGTCAGAGCCCATTCAAAAAAATACAAGGAGTTTTCAAATGCCTGACCCGGTCCAACTGAATGCCGAATATTTTACCGCAATCAAGAACAAAGGTTTGTGGCCGAACCTGAAAATTCTGCCGGACGGTTCTATCGGCTCATTTATTTATAATAAGCCTTCCCATGGTTACGGCTGCGGTAACATTGAATTACATGTCAGTAATGATGCCGGAATAAGCTGGCGGTTCAGAAGTCAGGTTTCCGAACATGAAGACGAACCTTTGCACGTCAGAATGAATCACGCAATCGGGATTAACGCCCAGGGCCATGTTATCGCGATTATTTCCGGCTGGTCGGAAGGACGCAAAGAACCGGTACTCAGTCCGCAAATTTGCATATCACAAGACTGCGGTTCAACCTGGAAACGCTCAATATGGCAGATTGATAACGACCCTGGCTTTGTACCGTTCGGAGACATCGTAACGGACGAAGAGAACGTACTGAAATGTGCTCTTTATGCCAGAAAAAGCCCTGAATGCAGCGCCGATTTCTATATTTCGCAAAGTACGGATGGCGGGCAAAGCTGGCAACAGCCGGAGTTGATGCTGCCTGAATGCGGCGAAGTCACTTTACTGAAAACAACTCAAAACAAATGGTTCGCAGTCGGGCGCGATGTCTCCCGCAAAGTAAAATACAGTAACATGATCGCCGCTCCTGACCCGTTGCTGCTGTTTACGTCTGAAAGCGGCCGCGAATGGCGCAAAGATCAGGTCTTGACTCTTCCAGGACAAATCCCGGGGCATATTCTGGAACTAAGTGACGGAAGACTGCTGGTAACTTACGGGTCAAGAGTTACCGGCCTCTGCGGAGTTCAGGCTATGATCAGCAACGATGGCGGCCAAACATGGTCGATCCCGGTTTTACTGATCAATTACAATGGCCCGTCGGATTGCGGCTATCCTTCAACGGTGGAACTGGCTGACGGGTCACTGGTGACGGCGTTTTACGCGGGAAGCAATAATGACGCCAGGCTGGCCGGCCTGCCGCTGCATCCCGAATATCATATGGGCATATTACGCTGGCAGGCGAACATATTTTTATCTGAACACAAAGAATCCTGAAAAGGTTATTATGCAAAAATCAATAGTAAAAGAAAAACTGAAGCAGAACAAGCCGGTTTACTGTGTCAAAGTCGGATACAAGGACCCCGCCATTTATGAACTGGTCGGACAAATAGGTTTTGATTGTATCTGGATCTGCAATGAGCATATCGGTATTGACTCTTCCTGCATGGATGGGATTATTCGCGCCTGCCGGGCATCCGGAATCGATGCTATGGTGAGAACTAAACAGGGATCGCATTGCGACCTGATCCAACCGTTGGAAATGGGGGCCCGGGGTTTGATGATTCCGCGGGTCGTCAACGCTGATGAGGCAAGACTGATCGTAAATGAATGCAAGTTCCCCCCTATCGGCATGCGCGGCATAGACGGAATCAGCGCGGATGCGGATTTCGGTCTGCATTCGCTTACCGAGTACATGGAATTTGCTAATGACAACACCTTTATCATGGTACAGATAGAAAATGCGGAAGTCATCGGGCATATCGACGAAATCGCCTCGATCGACGGGGTCGATATCTTATTTTTAGGTCCGGCGGACCTCTCTTTAAGCCTGGGATGTCCGGGCGAGTTCGATCACCCGAAAATTCAAGCGGTCTGCGAAAAAGTCGTTGCCGCTTGTGACAAGCATGGCAAAGCGGCAGGAATCCCTTGCGGGTCTCCCGATAAAATCAATCGCTATCTTGAGATGGGATTTAAATTCCTCTGCGGCGTCAGTGATTACAGATTAATAAAAAATGGTTTTTTACAAGAAAAACAGAAAATAGAACAAATAGGTATTTTTTAAGTCAAACGCCCAAAACACAAAAGCAACACAAGGAGATGCCACGATGAAAAGAAACACGATGAGGACGAAAACATCAGCCAAAGCAAGCAGATTCACACTGATAGAACTGCTTGTAGTAATAGCTATCATAGCAATCCTCGCGTCAATGCTGCTGCCTGCTCTCAGCAAAGCAAGAGACAAGGCAAAAACGATCAAATGCACCAGCAATTTAAAACAAGTCGGTCTGGCAGTTACTTTCTATACCGACGACTTTGATGGCTTTCTGAACCGGGCCAGCGGCAATCCCAACCTGGTAACCGGAGCTGAAAACTGGGCCTGGGCCCAGACTTACTACTACCGCCAGGGCAAAGACCAGACCTCCAACCCGGTCCCCGGCAAAAACTCATTTCTACACTGCCCGGCAACTGTAACCTTAGGCGGGACTACCCTTCTTCCGGAAGTCAGCTATATTACCCACTGGTGGGTCTTTGCCGCCAACGCGTCTTATACGTACGAGAAGATTTCGCGCATCCCTAAACCGACCGAAGCAATCGGGATTGTAGACAAAGCGCTGGTCGAATCATGCGCCCAGACGCTGCTTTACACCCGCCCGGAAAGAGCCGGCATCCCGCATGCCAACGGTTTGAATATACTTTATATGGACGGTCATGTAAAGTATCAAAAAGGTCCGCTGACCAGGCAGATTCTCAACCAGCCTGAACTTTACGCCCGGCCGGTGATCAGGTAATTTTGCACCTTTCCAAAAATGAAAGTTCTCTTATGAATCAATTTTTTTTAAGCGCATTAACCATTGTTTCAAGTATTACCATTATGGCGGCAGGAACAAGCGGACAAATCGCATGCTGGAAGTTCAACGACGGCAAAGGCAGCAATGTTATCACGGACAGTTCCGCTAACAAACTTGACGGCAAAATATTAAAGCTGCAAAACGGATGCCGCTGGTTATGGGATGATTTTGAAGGCAGCAGCTTACAGTTTGACGGCAAAAAAGACGCTTTCGTTGCCGTCAAATCCAATCCGGAGCTAAATCCGGACGGCCAGTTTTCAATACAAGTTAAATTCACCTGTGATTTAAGCAGGATCGGCAAAATAGGCTTCGCCTCGCTGATCTGCAAAGGTAAAAGCTATAAATCGCAATACTCAGTAATGATCGGCAAAAAAGGAGATGTACTGGTTTATATCAAGGGACTGAACCGGCCATACAATTTATTCAAAGTCGCGCTTGAAAGTAAAAAGGAATACCTGTTGACTGTAACGTGGGATAGATCCCGCCTTGAATTATATATCGATGGTAAAAAGGAAGGCGCGATTAAACGCAGCGGCAGACCGGCCGCTGGCAACGGCGATTTATACATCGGGGGCGGCCCGAGCGGTTATTTGTTCACCGGTATAATAAAATCGGTTATATTGTCCCGGTCGCTTCTGATCAGTGGATCTGAAATAAAAGCTCCTGCTAAAAGTCAGGCAGCAACAACCAATAATTCCTCCGTAAATCAGCATTCCATATATTTCAAGGATTTTCATAAACTCAAGCCTGAAAGCGCAGTTGAGAACAAGGTTGTTTTGAACAAATGGTATGTGGAAAACAACCGACTCTATAAAAGTCCCGCAACGCTGGATCTGCCGGATCTGACTTGCAATCCTGGCCTAAAAGGAAAATTTAACCTTTATCTCGGAATTCGCCCACGCGTAAACATCCTCAACGGAGTCCAACTTAAAACCTCGACCATGAGTAAGTATGCAACAATTCTTTTACCGGCCGGAGCGCGCGGCAGCAAAACCGCCTGCCAGGATATAATGTGGGCAAAGAATATCGAAATGAACGGTCAAACCATAACCCTGCACAGCATTTCCGACCGGTTTGCGATCATTGAATATTTGCGCTTTGTTCCAACCGCTAAAGATACCAATACACAGATTGACTCGCGGGTGACCTTCACATCTAGAAACACCGGAGATGATAGCGTAAATGAAAAGATCAGGGACCGTTATTTTATCCAGCGGCACTATGTGAACAATCACAGCAACCCGCCTTTGTCAAAGACTTCAGTCAATCGCGGCTTTATGTTGTTCGAACCCAATATCCTGGATCTGATTTTCCCCGCCTACTTACCTGAAAATGATCCCGGAAAGATTAAACTTGCAAAATCCGGCGCAAAAGGAGAAACTCTCGCCATGTCTTTTGCCGTCCGTCCGTTAAAAAATTTCCTGAAATTCAAGCCGGTAGTCAAGCAGGGGCTCTCCGGTCCAGCCGGGACTATCCCGATCGACAAGATCAGACTCAGCGAAGTCAGACTGCTGAATAAAAGGTTCGGCGCCTATCGCGGGCCCGGTGAATTCATGCATGCCCCGGCCTACCTGGAACCGATCCGCCCGGAAACTTTACGGAAAAACAATACCGTCCAGTATTGGCTGAACGTTGAGATCCCGGCGAATGCAGAGCCGGGTAAATATGCAGGAAAGATAACTTTGACAAGCGATGGGACCGCCGTGGCGAAAATCCCGGTAAATATAACGGTCTACCCGTTCAAACTGGAACCATTGAGAAATAATTTTCAGGCATTCTATTGTAAGATGCTGGAGGGGAACGGAGCCGATCCGGCCCCGGTTGACAGAATGAAATCTATCGGGCTTAATTCTTTAAAGCCCTTTGTCAATGTCGACTCCGGTTTGAAAATAACCGGAACTTACGACAATGTCAAAGTCGATTTTACAGATTCAATCTATGAGCGCGCCTTTAAAGCATTCGCAAAAGCCAGGATGGACGGAAACTTTTTCATTCATATATCTTGCTATGGCGCAATATTCAAATTTACAAATCAATTTTTGCCGGATAAAAATAAATACGCGCAAGCCTATTCGTCAATTATCAAACAAATATATGATCGCGGCACCCGGAAGTATGGTATTAAGAAAATAATCTTCACACCCTATGATGAAGTTCTGTCCCAAAATGTAATCGACCTGGCATACCGGGATTTGAAAATTCTGAAAAAAATGGGGATGACGACCTGCAGCAACCATTTGTGGGAAAAAACCTCGAAAACCCAATATCAAAAAATGGTCGATAAAGTTTTTCCGCTGGTGGATATTATCGTCCTCAGATACTCCAGTCGGCCGGTATGGTATGTGGACGAATGGGACGATATTATGGCAAAAGCCCGAAAATACGGGAAAAAACTCTATCATTATAATTTTAATAACGGTCTGACCTTCCCGGAATTGGAATCAATGCGGTTTGCGACCGGCTGGTTCTACCGCTCGATCGGACAGGGTTGCGCCGGCAGTATTCTATGGAATTATGACCTGCCCCGTTTGAATTGCAGAGACGACCTTGACGCGCATCACACGGACTGGATCTACGTCTATCCGCCTGAAGGGAAAGACAAAGGTGGCCCGGCCCTGCTGCTCGAAGCCATGCGCGAAGGCATTACCGACCTGAGATATATCATCACCCTTGAAGACCTGATCGCTCAAAACAAGCATAATCCGAAAAAACAAGCGGCAGTCGCAAAAGCGGAAAAACTGCTTGAAACAATATCAACTTCAATTGATGTTAAAAAGCTCAGAAACAAGTGCTCGTTCCTGGAATCGTCATGGGATAAAACCTGGCGCAGTAAAGACGGCAAGAGATTTGCTTCAGGAAGTTTTTCTCTACCTAACGGCTGGACCTTTGAACAATACGACCAGGCAAGAGTTCAAATCGCGCAAACAATTATTGACCTTCGAAAATAATCGCATCTGAAATGGAAATAACAGCCTTTTAAGGGATTGGAAAAATTGAAATAATTACTCAATCTGCTGGAACTGAAAATTAACAACAAAACGGCCGCGATATAATCGCGGCCGTTTCATTTACAAAATCTTTTTCGGTAAATTATTTAACGACAATTGTACCAACTTTGAGCCGCTGACCGGGAGCCGGCTCTTTGTTGAGCAGCTTAAGCCTGACGCCTTTGGCTCTGGGTATATAAATTCCAAGATGCATCACAACCGTTTTACCTTTGACCTTCTTGAAATCAACATTCCTGGCCTCAGTAAAAACAAAATCTTTGGTCCATTTGGTCGTAGGAGTTTTAGGATTGAAATCACTTCCCAGGGCGATTTTTTTACCCAAGTCAAAATGAACAAATACCCGTCCGGGAATTTTGGTAGGATTCGGACCGGTGTTTTTGAAGACGTAATTAATTTTTGCGGCTTTGGCAGAATCAAGCTCAATTTTTTGATCTTTCAATTTGCCGTTCTCGTAAAAGGCCTTACCGTTTATTTCCACTTTTTCCAACGATGGAGCAAAACCTTCCCCGACCTTTTCCGCCGCGATCACACTGCTCAATGCCAATGTTCCAACAGCGGCGGCGGCCAATGTTTTTGAGATTCCTGTCAACATGCTTCACTCCTTTTTTTGTTTGCATATCTCTTGCGGGTTAAATTAAAATAACACTACTATAAAGTAAAGTCAATTAAATAATAACCTAATGGGCGCACAATACCACAATGGAAAATTCTCAGGTTAAATTAAAAAAATGAACACATTTTTTTAACTTGGCTTTTTTAAGCTGACCGGCGGTTTGCCGCGATACTTTTTATAGATACGGGAAAAATAACCCGGATCATGAAACCCAACCGCATAACCGGCTTCAGCAACGTTCTCTACTCCTGCACGGATTAGTTGTTCGGCGTAAGCTATTTTCATCTCCAACTGCATTTTTTTAAATGAAAGACCGGTTTTCAACTTCATTGTATGGGTAAGCTTGGATTTACTCCAATTCAAAGACGCGGCGGCCTCCGCAAGCGGCACATTGCGGTCTATATGCTGCAATAAATAGTTTTTCAACCTGAACATCGGTTCCTCATCTTCAAGTTTGTAGGCATTTCTGGCAACCGTATTTTCAACCAGTGCCTCAAAGATGCCGACAATGTGTTCGATTTTCGCCGGTTCAATATACGGAACGGCCAAAAAACTCTTCTTCAAATCTGCCTCAAGTCCGCCTGCCTTGATCCATTGTTCAATAATGGTGTTAGACGGCATCCCGCTATCCCTGATCTGTCCCATCATTATATAACCGATCAGCAAATCCTCCAGATAGACCGGTTTGATAACCTCCCGTAAACCGGCATGGCAGCGATAATTAACGCTGCGCCGACATTTCTCAGCTTGCGCCATCCGGTCGCGGTCACCTTGCAGACAACGTTCGACCAGACCAAGCTCTCCTCGTACTTTCCGGCAATATTCACACGCCCCCTGCTGCATTCCCACTTTCAACTCCAGCCCAAGAGTATTGAAAAAGGCTATCCGGATTCCAAAGCAGGCGGAAAAATGATCCAGTGCCTCCTGCAGGTAACGACTGAAAATGATCTGACAGTTATTTTTTTGATAATCCAGCATAATGCATAAATATAACATAAAATGCTTGAAAGTACAAGTTTTCGGCAAAATTATCCATAACAATCTGATTTAAGGTGTTATATATTATTTTTGTCATTTGGAAAGCATCAGGAATAAAACAAGCAGGAGTTTTATATGACAAAAAGAGACGTGGTAAAAACAGCGCTCGAGAGCAAACCGGTGCCTTATGTTCCGTGGAACCTGGGTTTTACGCTTGAAGCCAGAGAAAAACTGATAGTCCACTACGGCAGTGCGGAAAAGCTCGAATCTCAGCTTGAAAACCATTTTCTGGGACTTGGCAACGGCATCGGCTTTTTTCAGGATATCGGCAATGAACGTTACCGCGACTACTTTGGCGTAGTCTGGGACCGCTCTGAGGACAAAGACATTGGAGTCGTCGAGGGCCAGGTTCTGCCTGAACCGACTTTGACTGGATACGAATTTCCTGACCCGCACGGAGATTTGTTTTTCAACGGAGCGGAAGAAAAACTTGCCCGCGGCAAAGACCTTTTCAGGATATACTCAATTGGTTTTTCGCTCTACGAAAGAGCCTGGACTATGCGTGGCATGGAAGCGTTGCTGATGGACATGGTGGTTAACCCGGATTTTGTCCGACAGTTGTTCAGAAGTATCGCCGATTATAATATCGCCCAGGTTGAGAAAGCCCTGACTTACGACATCGACGCCGTCTATTTCGGAGATGACTGGGGACAGCAGCACGGTTTGATCATGGGACCGGAGTTGTGGTACGAATTTATCTATCCCGAACTAAAACGCATGTACAAAGTGGTTAAGGACGCGGGAAAATATGTGATGATCCATTCCTGCGGCGACGTTGACGAGCTTTTTGACAGCCTGATCACGATCGGCCTAGACTGCTTCAACCCGTTCCAACCTGAAGTCATGGACACATATTCACTGATGAACCAATATAAAGGTAAATTGTCGTTTCATGGCGGTCTTTCCACGCAGCAAACACTGCCATACGGCTCGGTTGAAGACGTACGCAGAGAAACCCGGAAACTGATTGCACTCGGGATGTCCGGTAACTATATTTTCGCTCCGGCCCACGCCGTCGAAGGAGATGTTCCGCTCGAAAATATGCTGGCGTTTATTGATGAGCTGAAAAGCCAGCCGGGCTTCATTCACAATTAATTTGCGGAGTGATCATTTACAATAATCGATCATAAAATCACGACTGCTGATGGATTGCACTTTTGACGCTTCGGCAATATTGATCTGATTGCCTGTTTCAATGGCTTCTTCGAGCGCCAGCATTACCAGCGAAGCTTCCAGATAGTCGGCATTAGGCACCGGTTGGACTCCGGTTTGCAGCATATTGATAAAATTTCCGCAGATCCCGTCATGGATCGAGTCTATGTCCAGGCTGATAAAATGCTCTTCCCCATCAACATTGAGCCAGCAGCGGCGACCGACCTTAGGCGACGTTTCCAGCAACGTCCTGACGACACAACCGCGGCGATGCTTCAGACTGAAGACATTCATTCCCGGTCCTGCCACTTCATGCTTTACCCATTCAAAGCCCGGACCTAAAAGCCCCAGCAGCCAGTCAATGGCGTGGATGCCGTAATAGAAGCGTTCATTCTGCCCGATAATCAGAACGTCTTTAACTTCAGAGGTTGAAGTTTGGTCGTAAAATTCTCTGGTAACCGCATTCCAGCGCCAGCCGGATCCCCCCATGAAAAGCATTTCAGCCGTTTGCGCCGCTTCCAGAAATTGCGATATCTCATCGCGCGAACCGAATACCGGCTTGTCGCAATAACAAGCGGTTCCGACTTCAAGGCATGTCATCACATCGTCAAAATGAGTTTCCCAATCAGCGGAAAGCACCATCACACCATCAGAATTTCTAGCCAATTCAAGCGCCGTTCCGTAAATTTCAATTCCAAATTCCGACGCGAATCCTGCCGTTTCATCAGCTCCTTTAACCCGTCCCCGGTCAAACACTCCTGTAACCTGGACATCCGGCATTGCATTAAGCCGTTTGGCAAAACTGCGTGGATGGGACGTATCCAAATCAATAAAGCCTATTTTCAGCATATCCTTCTCCATAATTATTTAATCAATTCTTCTTTACAAAAGTAATTAAGTTACAATACATCGTAACATGGATTTTAATACTCGTAAAATAAAAAATATTAAAGCAAGTCATTTATCATCAAAGAATCTTCAATTTTAGCTAAACCGCCCTACAACCACAAGCCAACTTATATCACTAACAAAAAAACACTTATAAATATTTATAAAACCACATAATACTTTAATATACTTTAATTTGACAAACCCGTCTCCACCCACTATATTAACTGTAAACTCGTCAACCAACGGAGGAAAAAATCATGTCAGGCCGCGGAACGCGCATGAAAGTTACAGGCGAAGGCTGCTACTACCACCTGATGAACCGGGCCTCAGGCTGCAAAGGCGAAAAACCGTTCAACCAGGTCGACATGGAGTACGGCTTCCGACTGCTGCAAAACCTTTGCGAATATTTTCTGATCGAGGTCATCTCAGCCGCCTGGATGGGCAACCACTTTCATCTGGTCGTTTACGCTCCCGGGCCGGACGAATTGCCGTCGATCGAGGAGATTGCCAAACGACACAACTCCTACTATAGCAGTATGTTGGATAAATTCACCTACGCGCCGAAACAAATGCCGAAAATCAACCCGGCCGACTTGGAAATATGCCGCGAAACCGGCCTGAAAATGATCGACATCAGCTACTTTATGCGCGCCTTCCAACAACGTTTCACCGTCGTCTACAACCAGTCCCGCGACCGCATCGGCAAACTCTGGGCCAACAAATTCAAAAGCGTCATCCTCGACAGTCGCAACTCCCTGGAAGCGTGCGTCTTATATGTAGAATTAAACCCCGTCCGCGCCGGCCTGACCACCGATCCAGCCGACTACCATTTCACGACCTGGGGCCGCTACAACGGCACCGGCAAACACCTTTTTCATGCCAATTTCGTCAAACATCTCAAACAAAACATCTGGCATCGCGACACCTCGGAATGGACCGACAACGATCTATTCAACTATTTTCGCAGTGAACTGGCGCGAATCGTCGCGGCGGAAAGCGGAGCCACGAGTGAAGAGATATTTGAGGCGCAGGAACGAGCCAGACGCAAAGAATCGATGCCGATCCGTTTTCTGCGACGCACCCGCCACTTCAGTGACGGAGCGATTCTCGGTTCAAAATTATTCATCCGTGAAATGGGCGGCAAATTCGACAATCCCGCTCGAATCAACAAAAAACAATTAAGCCGCGGCCTCAGCCCCGCCGGAACCGTGATCTACTGCTTCCGAAAATTACAGACTTGACAATGCAACAACCTTTTAAATAAGATCTTGACTGGCTCCGGTCATGGGAACAAATCTGACCGAAATATTTGGAATGAGCTCGGTGCCTTTTGGTGTTTTAACGATGACATTCAGTGTTTGAACGGAATCGGCATCGCCACAAGGAATTACCATTCTTCCCCCAACTTTGAGCTGGTCTATCAGCGTTCTGGGAATAACTCTTGCAGCAGCGGTAACAATGATCCCGTCAAACGGTCCCGCTTCCGGCCAGCCGTTGCCGCCGTCGTCACTGCGAAAATGGATATTGACATATCCCATTTCAATCAGTTTTTCACGCGCCTCCACCGCTAGTTCGGGAACAATTTCAACGGTGTATACCTCTTTAACTATCTCCGCCAACACAGCGGCCTGATAACCGGAACCGGTGCCAACTTCCAAAACCAGATCCATCGGCCCCGGGCGCAGCAGTTCGGTCATCAAACCTACTATATAGGGTTGAGAAATCGTTTGTCTTTTTCCAATCGGTAAAGGAAAGTCTTCGTATGCACAATGGGCCAGGTGTTCAGGCACCAATCGGTGCCGCTCGACTTTTCGCATAGCATCAAGAACCGCGGGATCGGAAACCCCGCGCCCTTCAATCTGATAGCGGACCATATTTTCCCGTTCTTCCAGCATTTTTTCTTTCAGCCTTGTGAAAAACCGGTAATACAATTTTCAATATTCGATACTGAGTGTTGAATGTTCAACGTCCAATCAATAGCGTTGTCCCAGTCCCCTTTTCACCTGAGCGTCTTTATAATATTCCTCCGCCTGCGGTAATTTTTCCCGCAGTCTTTCAATCCGGTTATCTCCAGCCGGATGAGTCGAGAAAAATTCCTGCAGCGTATTTATCTGCGAAAGTTTTCCGAACTTATCCCAGAATTTCAGCGCAGCTTGAGGTGAATATCCGGCCTGGGCCAGGAATATCAACCCCAGGTAATCGGCTTCGTATTCATGGGTACGACTGTACGGCAGCATCGCACCGACATTTGAAGCAACTCCGTATGCAGCCATTATTTGCTGGTTATTCTCCGTACTTAACTCGATTGCCTTACCAATAATCTGCAAGCCCATCGAATGAGTCAATCGTTCCGCACCATGACGGGCTACCGCATGAGCAATTTCATGTCCGACAACGGATGCGAGTTCAGCATCGTTGTCAGTATACTTGAACAAGGCACTGTAGACCGCAACTTTTCCCCCGGGCAGACAAAACGCATTTGGAGTAGCAGAATCAAATACCACAAATTCCCAGTCAAAGCCTGGCTCCTTGATCACGCTCGCCAAATTTTTGCCGACACGCTGCAAGGCTTCATTATACTTTCTATTAGTGGAAACTTTTTCTTTGGCCTTGATCTGTGCCCAGGCGTCCCGCCCGATTCTTTGTTCCTCTGCTGGAGAAACAGCCAGCATAGTGCGGGTACGCCCCGAGTAAGGCACCGTAGAACAGCCGGCAATCACCATAACTGATAACGCGACGCATGTAACCGATAATATTTTTCGAACAAAATTTTTCATTATTATCCTCTTTTTAATGGTTCAATCCTGTATATTTAAAATATAAATGTTATCACGAACAAATGCAAATTTCATAAAATGTTTACCGGATGATAGTCGGTGAAACGAAATAAATACTCCACCACTTGCGAAGTTAAGAAATATGTATTATATTCATTACAGGAACCTAATTTATATAAGGATGGAGGCCCAAAATGAAAAATATCATAGCAGCAATTGACTTCTCGAACAGTTCTGACAGCGTTCTGGACCTGGCCGCCGAACTGGCAAAGGGCATGAATGCAAAACTCTGGATCATCCACGCAACTTCAATGGAAAGCGCCATTCCCCAGGTTGTAATGGAGAATTATGATTATTACGGAATGCTTCAGCAATATTCCGAATACCCGAACGATATGGTTTTTGATCGTAAATTGAGTGCGGAAAAGTTCAAAAATGAACATAAAATCTTAATTTCACTCTCTGCTAAATTCAAAGCGGACGGAATTAACGCGACTTCCCTTCTGCTTGAAGGCAATCCGGAAGAAATAATCCTGAAAAAAGCCGAAGAATTACCGGCTGACCTGATCGTATTGGGTTCGAAAGGACACGGCGAACTTCATAAGCTGCTTGTCGGCAGTACTTGCGAAGACATTTTGAAAGATGCTGAGTGCGGAGTCCTGATCGTCCCGCTGAAAGAATAAGAATTTCAATCAACTAATACCGGTTTTACAGCCCTGAGCCGATATAAGTAAGTTCGCGTTATCCGTGTGATTTGAGAAATTAATTACGGATTGACATGGCAAACCGGATAAAAGATAAAGCTGTCTTCAGGACTTTGACAGCTCCCTATATTGCGGCATTGACTTTCATTGCCGCTTTGGTGACTTTTTCGTATCTTGCCCTGATACTGGTTATTTCCGAGCAGGAAAATACCGCCGCCATTGTTAATGTCAGCGGTCGTCAAGGAATGCTCACACAGAGAATCTCCCTGCTGGCTCAAACCCTGACCTATAATAAAAATAACGAAGAAGCGGACAAAATACGGGAACGGCTTCAAGCTGCGATTGATTTGATGGAAAAATCACACAACGGGCTTCTCAAAGGTTCAAAAGAAATGAACCTGAGCGGAAACATGTCAAGGAAAATCGCGTCTTACTATTTCATGCCGCCTTACGAAGCGGACCAACACATCAGGAAGTTTCTCTCATATGCCAAAACCTTGTCAAATCATCACGGTAATTCACAGGCCGCAAGAAAAGAATTATTAAAAAAACTGTTGGACATAGGTCAAAACCGACTGTTGCTTGCGTTGGATAAACTGGCAAACCAATATCAGCTAGAAGGAGAAGCCGCCATCGCAAAAATCAAACTTCTGGCAACCATTATATGGTTGATGCTGCTGGCATTGCTGGTTATGGAAGCAATGGTAATTTTCCGGCCGATGGTAAAAAAAGTCATCCGGCATGAAGAAATCTTGCGTCTGGCCAAAGATCAGGCGGAAGCGGCAAATCGAGCTAAAAGCAACTTTCTCGCAAACATGAGCCATGAATTAAGGACTCCGCTTAATTCGATCATCGGCTTCACCGATCTTATGAAGCATGAATCCGGCTTGACCGTGGACCAGCAAAAGTACCTTGAGATCATTTCACACAGCAGCGAACATCTGCTGTCGCTGATCAACAGTGTTCTGGACATCTCGAAAATTGAGGCCGGGCAAATGACGCAGGACAAAAATATTGTGGAAATCAGCCGCCTGGTTACCGAAGTCGAAAACCTGATGAGTATTAAAGCTCTGGAGAAAGGACTCGATCTGTATGCTCAGATTGAACCCGGCCTGCCGGATAGAATCATTACCGACTCCAGTAAACTGCAGCAGATTATGTTCAACCTGATCTCAAATGCGATAAAATATACAAAACAGGGAGAAATCTCATTGAGAATAATGCAAAAAAAACATCCCAAGTCTGGCTGTATCATCCTTTATTGCGAGGTCGAGGACACTGGCATCGGCATAAGTGAACACGATCAAGGGGATGTCTTCATGCCTTTCCATCAGGTTGGTGAAATTTCTCACACTTCATCCGGGACCGGCTTGGGGTTGGCAATTTGTAAGGAATTCGTCGAATTGATGGGCGGCCGTATCGGATTTTCAAGCATTCTGGAACACGGATCGATTTTTTACTTTGAACTGCCGGTTGAAGTCTTATCCTCTCCTGAAACTGACGTCGAAAACGGACAGGAACAGTTAATGACCGGGTCCGGACAGGAACAGCAGCGTATCCGCCTGCTCATAGCTGATGACAATACAGAACACCGTCTACTACTGCATCACATACTCGAACCATTCGGATTTGAGCTGCGCGAGGTATCTGACGGGGATAAATTGATTGAACTTTGTTCACGCTGGATTCCCCAACTGATATGGCTGACGCTCCGGCTGCCGGAATTCGGAGGGCCGGAGATCGTAAAACGACTTCGGCAAAATGAAAGCAGCAAAGATGTTAAGATAATTGCCATGACCGCGTCCGCATTCGAACATGAAAAAACGGAAATCCTGAATTTCGGATTCAATGCGGTCTTAAGTAAACCATTCAAAAGCGCGGATGTTTACGCCATTGTAGAATCACAACTGGGCCTGAAGTTAACGCCTCCAAACGATCTACCGCTTTCCGGACAACCAGGGATCGAAAAAATTGCAGCAAACGGGGAGCGAACCGGAAAAGAACCAAGCGTTCTGGTCGTTGAGGATGACGAATACAGTATAAAATATCTTAAGAATATTTTATCTTCGGCCCATGTCAATTTCATAATCACAACTTCTTTTGAAGAAATGAAACAAACATGTTTCGATACTCCCTACGATATTTTTCTGCTGGACATTGCAATGCCGCACGCAGACGGCTTTGAATGCCTCGCCTGGTTGAAAAACAGATATCCCGACCGGAATATAAAGTACATTGCTCAGACCGCAAACATTCTGGAGAAGGAACAATATATTCAGTACGGCTTCGACGCATTCATCGCCAAACCTTACACAAAAGACCAGATTCTCGAGATTATTAAGTAGTTATTTTACTGAATTTACTGTTTTATTAAGAAATATTTGCACAGGAATGATCTTTCTCTGCCTCAGCATGGCCGCGATTACCGCATCTTCGATCTGGACCGAAATCAGTTTTTGCCGCAGTTGCTCTTTCACCTGATCGAATGGCGGCAGTTTTATTTTCCGCCTGCCGGTTACCTTGATGATGTGAAACCCGAAAGGACTCTGCACAACATCACTCACCTGCCCCGGTGTCAATTTGAAAGCAGCGTCTTCAAAACTCGGAACCATTTTTCCGCGGCCAAATTCACCAAGGTCTCCCGGAGTAGAGGACGAATGACAGTCATTATCGTCAGCGGCTATTGTTTCAAATGGAGTTCCCGTTTTGATCTTTTTCAAAGACGCCTCAGCTCTTGTCCTGGCTTTTTTCAATTCAGCAGGAGAAGTTCCCGCCGGCCGATAGAGAATATGGGACGCTTTAATGATTATACTGTAATCGTCATAGGCTTTTTTTAATTCAGCGTCAGTTACCTTTATCTTCGGTTTTATGTCCTTGGCAATCCACTGGTCGCGACAAAGTTCCATTTGCACGGATCGGTTATTTTTCAACTTTTTAAGCCATTTATCAGTTATTTGCGGATGAAGTTTTTTCAACTCCCGCGCCGCCATAGACGCCGACGCTTTAAAGCCGGATTTGACTGCCAGGTCATATAACAGAACAAGACCGATATAGCCGTCAAGCACCTCCGGAGTAATCTTTTTCAGGTATTCCGGTGAATTCAACGCTTTAGATTCCAGGTTGGTTTCAAGATATTCAACAAAATCATGCTTTGATATCGATTCAGAACCGACTTTCGCCACGGTATTCGGCAAATAACTCCATTTGTCTACTTTTGGGGCATCTGCTGCACGCATAACCAAAGCAGTCATCATAAGGACAACAAACAAAAACGCCTTTTTCAACATATATATTCCTTCCTTTAAGAATTGTTGCATTAAAAATCATATAAATTGATCGCGGCAGTAAAGAAGCTGTATAAAAATATGTGTGACCGCGTAATCGTGCATAGTATAACCTGTAAAAATACCTTATACAAACTCCGGGAAGAGCGATCATCAGCTTAAAACACCTTGAAAAACAGTTAACATGTTGTATATTAAAGGCCTTTTACGCAAAACTATTCGATTAAATTTAATATACACGAAAGGTTCCGGAAATGAATGAATTGATGTTAGGCATTCCCAAAGGCAGTCTCGAATCCACCACCGCTGAAATGTTCGCACGGGCCGGGTATCAAATATCCATCAGCTCCCGTTCATATTACCCGACCATTGATGACGATGAAATCAAATGCATGCTAATCCGCGCCCAGGAAATGTCCCGTTATGTTGAAAAAGGCATTCTGGATTGCGGTCTGACCGGTTACGACTGGATTCAGGAAAACGGTTCCGATATCGTTGAAGTAGCCGAACTGGTCTACGGCAAAGTCGGGCGCAAACCACTGCGCTGGGTGCTTTGCGTACCGGAAGGTTCAGACATCAAAAGCCCCAAAGATCTCGAAGGCAAATTGATCGCGACGGAAGCGGTTGGCATGACCAAGCGTTACCTGGCAAAACACGGCGTCAACGCTACAGTAGAATTCAGTTGGGGCGCGACCGAGGTTAAACCTCCGCTGCTGGCTGACGCCATCGTAGAAATCACCGAAACCGGTTCTTCAATCCGCGCCAATAATCTGGTTATTATCGACACGCTTTGTGAAAGCACCACCCGTTTTATTGCCAACAAGGAAGCGATGCAGGACGATTTCAAAAAGGCAAAGATTGAAAAACTGGCAATGCTCCTGAAGGCGGTCCTGGCCGCCGAAGGTAAAGTAGGCCTGATGCTCAATGTCAAAGAAGCAGACCTTTCAAAGATTCTGGAACAACTTCCCGCACTGGAACGTCCGACGGTTTCCCATCTCGCGGAAGAAGGCTGGTGCGCGTTGAACACCATCGTCGACGAATACGTTGTTCGCGACTTGATTCCGGAACTTATCAACAACGGGGCCACCGGCATTGTCGAATACCCCTTGAACAAACTGGTTGTATAAGGCTGATCGCAGCAGGATCTTCCGGACAAAATTAAAAAGCTTGTTTTCCCATTTAGATCAAGCTTTTGGATTTTTGCATTTTTTGTAATTTCGGCGATTGCATTTCGCAGTGATAATCCTATATTCATGGAACTGTTTTGATGTTTTAACCTCTTATCCATGGAGACTGGATTGAATGCTGATTTACCTGTCTGAACTGCAAAATATTTTCGGACCGTTTCGACTTTTTGAATATGTAACTTTTCGCGCTGCCGGCGCTGCGATGACCGCATTATTGCTATCCATCTTATTGGGTCCGACCGCGGTAAAACTATTGAAAAAATTCCGGGCGGTAGCTCCAAACCGCTATGAAGAACTGCTGCCTGAAGAATTCCAAAACCGTGATAAAGACGCAACTCCGAGCATGGGCGGGTTACTGATTATTTTTTCAATCGTCGTCGCCGCTTTATTGTGGACCGACCTGGCTAATCCGCTGGCTTTATTGTGTTTCCTGACTCTGTTGGCGTTGGGCATTCTGGGCTTTCTGGATGACTACATCAAAGTCGCGCATCGCGACCGCAACGGCATTGCCGGGCGCATGAAGCTGATTGTGCAATTTCTAGTGGCTGGAGGAGCCGTCTGGTATTTAAGCTCGCTGCCGGAGACCGGCAAGCTGATGCCGCAATTAATGGTGCCGTTTCTAAAAAATCCGGTTACCAGCGGTATATGGGTTTTAGGACTGGCGGTTGTCGTAATCGTCGGTTCCTCTAACGCAGTCAACCTGACCGACGGTAAAGACGGCCTGGCCCCGGGTTGTACTATTTTTTGTATGATGGCCTACGGATTTATGGCTTATCTATGCGGTCATATCAAATTTGCCGCTTATTTGTCAATCCCTTTTATTCCTGGAATAAGCGAAGTTGTGGTATTTTCATCCGCGGTAGTCGGCGCCTGTGTCGGCTTTCTCTGGTACAATTGCCATCCGGCTTCAATGTTCATGGGGGATACTGGTTCTCTGGCCCTGGGCGGCATCATCGGCCTTATAGCGGTCCTGGTCAAACAGGAACTGATTCTGGTAGTGATCGGCGGGGTTTTCGTGATGGAAGCCGGCTCGGTATTGCTTCAAGTGTTTTCCTTCAAACTTTTCAAGCGCCGCATCTTCAAATGCGCCCCGATCCATCATCACTTTGAACGCAATGGCTGGACCGAGACCCAGATAGTTGTCCGGTTCTGGATTCTGGCCGGAATATTCGCAATGATCGGCTTGTCAACCTTAAAATTACGCTAACCGACAACCCGCAGTATTTCTACTCATAAACTTAATATAATGACAATTTTCTGACGACGTTAAAAAAATTACATGGTATTATATTATCATAAGACAGTACCTCCAAAATACTATTTTTCGATCAAAACTTGATTTTTAGTCAATTTCTGAGATATTATAAGGTGTTTTGATATTAGTGACTAAATCAGGAATAACATGAAATTTTGCCCTTGCATAGACCTGCATAACGGACAGGTAAAACAGATTGTCGGCGGCAGTTTGAATGATGACGGCGCGGATACTAATTTCGTTTCGGAAAAATCCCCCGGCTATTACGCGGAAATGTATCACAACGACAACCTTACAGGCGGGCACATTATCATGCTGGGAAAAGGCAATGACGAAGCCGCCTCGGAAGCGTTGTCGGCCTGGCCCGGCGGCATGCAGGTGGGTGGCGGCATAACTGCCGATAACGCCTTGTTGTGGCTCGGACGCGGCGCCGCCAAAGTGATAATGACCAGTTATATTTTCCGCGACGGTGAACTGGAACTGGATAATCTGAAAAAGATCGCCGGCATGATCGGCCGGGAAAAACTGGTCCTGGACCTCTCCTGCCGCTGGCGCGATGGCGCATACTGGATCGTTACCGATCGCTGGCAGAAATTCACCAACTGGCAGGTAAATGCCGAAATACTGGAATTTCTCTCGGGTTACTGCAGCGAGTTTCTGGTTCATGCGGTTGACGTTGAGGGAAAAAGGTCGGGAATCGACACTCGTCTGCTGGAAATTCTTGCAAAAAACAGTCCAATCGACTGCGTCTATGCCGGCGGCATCGCCTCGTTTGACGATATCGACAAAATATCCCGAAACGGCAAAGGACGAATCTCATTTACGGTCGGCAGCGCCCTCGATATTTTCGGCGGCGATATGCCCTATCGCCAGGTTATCGATTATACCAATGATTTAAACGAAAGGACGCAAAGATGAAAAGTGCACTTGAATTGGCTCTTGAACGCAGCGGCGGAGCCTTAAACGAGCTGGATGACGACAAGAAAGCGAAAATCGGCGAAATCGATAACATCCTGAAAGCTAAACTGGCGGAAATTGAAATCACATATCAACGCAAATACGCGGAAGCAGCAGGAAATATTGAACAGATAAATCAGCTCAATGAAGACCAGACAACCGAGGTCGCGGCCGCGAAATCAAAAGCCGAAAGAGATAAGAAAGCAGTCAGGGACGCGTAAATGATCACTCAACTTTCCCTGAAACAACAAATTTACATTGAGACAATTTACGAATTGTGTCAGGCCCATAATCACGCCCATGCCAAATCCATCGCTGACACTCTCGGCGTCAGGATGGCATCGGTAACCGGTGTTTTGCGCACATTATCGGAAAAAGGCTTGATCAATTATCAACCCAGACAAGCTGTCACCTTGACTGAAGTCGGGAAAGTAATTGCCGCAGAACTGGCACAGTCGCATTCAATCCTGGCTGAATTTTTTCACGATATCATGGGCTGCACCAAAGCCCGTTCCGAGCGCATGGCCTGCAAAATAGAACATGTCATCGACCCGGAATTCAGACATCGTTTATCCGAGTTCGCATTCTTCCTGAAAGAGAAATCATCTGGCGGTAAAAAGATGATATCAGAATTTAAACGTTCCTACAAAAAACTTTCATACGACAACAAGAAATCGAAGTAATATGTCAATGGTCTACTTCGACAATGCGGCGGCAATGCCGGCAGACTCAGCCGCCCTTGAGGATTTTTGCCGGTTTGCGCACGAATTCCCGGCCAACCAGGAAGCTATCCATGATGCCGGCTACACCGTACGCAAACGACTTGAACAAGCAGAAAGGGAATTAGTCGAAGCCCTGACGCCGGACGCATCGCAGACCGTACAGGTCATGTGGAGCCATACCGGTTCCGACGCCATCCGTTGCACTATAGATGCCATAAACCTTCAAGGCGGCAATATAGTGACCAGTAAACTCGAGCACCCTGCCCTGCTGGCGGCGCTAAAGCGAACTCCTACGGAAATCCGTTATGTGAAAATTACCTCAAACGGCCTGGCGGACCTTAAATCGTTGCGGGATTCGGTCGATTCGGAAACCCGCCTGGTCGCCCTTTTTCATGCGCAAAGCGAAACCGGAGCCAAACACGACTCAACCGCGTTAAAGCAAATTAGCACGATCATTAATGAGCAGGGAAAAAATGCCGAAT
Source organism: Victivallales bacterium (assembly GCA_963678305.2). GTDB lineage: Bacteria > Verrucomicrobiota > Lentisphaeria > Victivallales > Victivallaceae. The sequence goes on along the minus strand of CAXXVV010000012.1, from coordinate 125,509 downwards.
TTATGCTCGACACCATCCAATCAGCCGGAAAAACGGCTATTCCATGGGATGACGCTAAACTTGATTATATCTTCGTTTCAGGCCACAAAATCGGAGCCCCGGGCGGAGCTGCCGTATTAACCCGTAATAAAGCGGTCCGGGACAATTATCTGAAACTCCGGAATCAGGAATACTTGACCGGCCGGGTTGAACCGGCCGCAATTCTGGCTATGGTCGAAACCATAAAAAGAAGATCGGCTAAAGGTTTTTATCAGGAACGAGTTGGAAAACTGAACTTGAGGCTACGGGAACGACTGTCCGCGATGTCACCAAAGATCAAACCGGTCATCTCCACCAAATTTGCTGAAGCCTCCGAATATATCCTGCATTGCCGGCTGCCCGGTTTCCAATCAGCGGTAATTGTCAGAATGCTTTCAGAAGCAGGATTTGCCGTTTCGTCCGGCAGTGCCTGCGCGGCCGAAGCCGGTGGTCCCAGCGCGGCGTTAACCGCCATGGGCTTCAAACGTGACGATGCATATTCCGGTTTAAGAATCAGTTTCTCTGAAAAAAATACCCTAGGAGAAGTTGAATCACTGGTTGATGCACTGCAAAAAGTTCTTTCCGATTACTGAGCAGATAAACCTTTATCCGGGTTGAGTCCGACATCGGCAAAATGCAGCGGGAAACCGCAGTTTTTGCGCAGTTCATTTTGAATTAAAGCAATATCCAGCTCATCCGGAGCAACATTTTCGGCAACTGCCAGCGCCGCCGCAACTCCGGCGGCTTCACCGGTAACCGCCGCCACCGGAATCACCCGCATCACATCCCAGGCATCTCCAGCGGAAGCCATGCAACGTCCAGCCGCCAACAATCCTTTCAGATCCTTCGGCAGCAACGACCGGTAGGGAATCTCCCAGACATAACCGGACTTGCGCCAGTCGGCAACCAGACCGATCGAATCATCGAACGAAGTCCATTCCATTCCGTCAGCAAGCGTTAATATTCCATCTATCCGTCTTGTCATGCGAAACTGCGCCATCGCCGGCAGGGTAAGTGGAAAACGCGATTTACGGGTGGAATTTCCTTCAGCGTAATCAGCCTCCAGATTTTTCCGGTAAATACTGCGTCCGGTCATCACGAAATCAGAAACCAGTTTACCATTTATTCCGGGCGTTCCCATACGGGGATCTCCGGACCATCCCTTAACGTACCGCTGAATATTCTCCGCTAAACCATTCCCTCCGGCCTCCAGCGCCCAGTAAGCCATTGCATTATCCGCAATCGGGCAATTGCAACCTGAAAAATACGCCAAATCAGCATCCCCGGTACAATCAATGAAACACTTTCCTTCGATCAACCCCGTACCGCTTTTGTTTACAACCTGAATTCCGGAGATCCGACCATCGTCCACCCGGGTTTTGCTGACCACCGTATCAAGCCAGACGTCCACCCCGGCATCGATCAGCATTTCGTCCATCGCCAGAATAAATGACGCGGGAGAGAAGACCACCCGGTAACGTTTAGCCTCGGCGGCGTCTTTCTCGTTTTTCCAGTTATCCGGAATATCGCCGCAACCGTATTTCAAACTGGCTTTAAGCAGATCCTCAGCCAGACCGTAAGAAACCTGAGTGCCGTTTCCATCGCAGAGCGGCAGATATATGTTGATCAAACCTGTGGTTGCCAACCCGCCGGTGAATACGGTTTTCTCAATCAATACCGTTTTTTTACCGCGTTTGGCGGCTGCCAGCGCGGCCGCTACTCCGGCGATTCCGCCGCCGGCGACAACTACATCATATTCCTTTGAAAAGTTCATATTTGCGTTTCCTGTTTCCATATAATTATTTGTAGAGAAAAAAAGCCCGATTTCAATATCAGGCGCCGATTTTTCCAGCCAGTTCCAACAGATCCTTTAACAATTCATCCCGTCGCGGCAACCAGAGCTCCAGATCGTAAACTGAAAAAGTAATGGCCCATCTCAGGAGCCCGGAAGCGCCAAAGACCGGGATACCGAATTTTATTTCACCTTCCGGAGTCATCGGCGATTCCGCATAGCCGTTGTCCCGCGCCAATCTCACCGCCTCCTGAAAACGCTCAAAACTGCCCCAACCCTCAAGTCCGCGAAACTCAAATGGATGCCTGACCCGGAGTCCGCCCAGATCATCATCCGGAGCAAAAGCGAAAAATATCAAGCCGCAAACCGTGAAATACGGATTGAGGGTCATATCCGCCGGATATTGCGGTTTGCCGCCGCAGTCACGAGGCATATAAAGCGACGCGCGAATATCATTATTCCCAAGTTCGGTCAACACTAAAGTGGCTTCCGGAAATTTCCGGTAAAAATTTGTAAGCTCAATTTCCAGATTCTGATACAGTTTTTTCTCGCCGCCGCTCCGATATAATTTTCCGACCGCCGGACCAATCAAATAACGGGTATCCTGATCTCTGGTCAGCAGTTCCTCTTCCACCAGCGTATCTGCCAGATTGAATACTGTCGTTCGTTTGAGCCCCATCAAGTCGGCCAGCTCATAAAGCCGGAGCCCGTCGGAACTCTCCGCCACCAGTTTTAATATTTTTGATGCCCGTACTACAGCCTGAACCATGAAAATCCTTTTATTTAAGCAACGATTCATTATTATTGAATCTTAATTCATTAATATAAAATACAGTATTTATAAAAAAAATCAAGTGAAGATCAGGCAAAACAGCGATTTTCATCTATTTTTTTGTAACTCGCTTGAATAGTTTATGTTTTAAAGCTATATTATTGTTTGTCAGTGTCTCAGCACGATAAATTAATGTTTAGGATAATTAAAAAGGAAGGCAATTATGGCCAGCAGCAAGTCAGCAATGAAACGTATGCGCACCAGTCTGAAAGCCCAGATGCGCAACAAAGCTCGTAAAACCGAACTGAAAACCGTTGAAAAGAATTTCCGCGCCGCAGTAGCTGAAAAAAACGTGGACAAAGCGGAAGAAATGTTGAAGAGCTGTTTCAGCAAATTCGACAAAGCCGCCAAAGTCGGCGTCATCCATTCAAACAAAGCCTGCAACAAAAAGTCGCAGCTGAATGTTCTGATGAACTCTATCCGCTAAGGATTATTTATTTGATTTGAAAAAGCCGCTTCCGATACCGGATGCGGCTTTTTTTTAGGATTCGCCCATGAATGCACAGGATTTCAGTCAACTGACCCCGATAGAAATGATGTCCGCGGTTGAAAACGCGCTGGACTGCCGTTTGAGCGGTCTGGCGGCGCCTTTTGCCAGTTACATCAACCGGGTTTGCGAGTTCCAGACTGAAGGCGGGGAACGGATCGTGGCCAAATTTTATCGGCCCGGACGCTGGTCCCGAGCCGCTCTTCAGGACGAGCATAACTTCGTACTGGACTGCGCGGCGGCGGATATCCCGGTCATTCCGCCGATGCCGTTGGCCGACGGGTCTACCCTGGGTTGTTTCGACGGCATCTATTTTGCAGTCTTTCCACGCAAAGGGGGGCGTCCACCGCACTCCGATGACGAAGAGTGCTGGAACCGTTTCGGGGCTCTTTTAGGTCGTATGCATGTTGTCGGAGCCCAGCGCAGTGCGCCGAACCGGCTTATCCTGTCCCCGGAGGACACCACGGAACATTATGTGACGCAGTTGCTTGACGGCGATTTTGTCACGCCTGGCAGCAGGCGCGATTTTGCCCTGGTCACCGATGAGTTACTGAACGCTATCTTCGAGGCTTTTGACGATGAATTTGAATTTCAGCGGGTCCACGGAGACTTGCATTACGCCAATATTCTGGAACGTCCGGATGAGGGTTTGATGCTGATCGACTTTGACGATATGCTGAACGCCCCGACGATTCAGGATTTCTGGCTGCTGCTGCCGGGACACTACCCGGACTGCCGGCGCGAACTGGACCTGATGCTCGACGGCTATCTGCAATTCCGGGATTTTGATTTCAATTCGCTAAAACTGATCGAACCGCTGCGCGCGATGCGGATCATTTATTTTCTAGCCTGGTGCAGCACCCAGGCCAACGATTACGATTTCAGCCGGCATTTCCCGGACTGGGGCACCGAACAATTCTGGCGCCGCGAAGTAACCGACCTGAGAAAACAGCTTGCTTTACTCAGATAAACAAATGCCGCCAGGAATAAATCCATAAACCAATAAATATCAGAGAGCCTAATATTGTCGGGATTTTCAACAAATTCAGGCTATTTTGCTGCTCATTATATTTTTCCGAATTATCCTTATCGTTATATTGCGCCTGCTTAAAAATACCGTAAGCCATCATAACAGAACTAAAAGTAAATAGTATTGCCCAAATACCCCATAAAATTGGCAAACCAGCGCGGAAATACGCGTAAACAAAACACAGCATAAAAAGAAGTGGCCGCAACAATGCGCTGATATCCGCCTGTTTTATGTCTTGTTGCCCTAAACAGGCATTTATTGAATTTTTTTCATGTTTATTTACCTTAAAAAAATAAAACGGTAGACAAAATCCAATAAAACAACCGTAAAAACAATATAATCGTAGATAATCATGAAATTAAAACATGCCGGGTTGAATCAATTTATACGACAGATAATTCATTCAAACAAACTCTTCCTCCGAGCCGTATACTTTGCCATTCCGGATAAAAAACTCGCAGAATGGAATTTCTTCATCATCTTCATCCATGCACTCGACAGTCGTGTGATAAACCCATCGGGCGGAATTCGGCAGCCCGGCCATTACCCCCATTACCGTTTGGATATATTCCGGACAAAACGCCCTGGAATGATAAATGCCGCCGCAATGATGAAACGCATCCTGAAACTCGTCGGATACGGCGAAATCGCCATCTCCGCAATCCCCCTCTTTCCAGTACTTCAACAGTTCCCGGCGCAAACTGGCATCAAATAACCGGAATTCCGCCTCCAGTGATTCCGCAGTAAAATTATCGGTAAAATCCGGCGACTTAAACGCCTTGCTGTATTCCCGGTCATATTCGTCTTGCGGCAAAAGCACCCAATGAATCTCCATTCTCAGACCTCCCTTTGAAATATCAATTGTAGAATCCACCTCTCATTTGTGACTAAGATAACGTTTCCCCTGCAAATTTCAAGTACAAAAAGACAATTCACCGCATTACAACAGCAACTTTTCCAACGCCATTTTACAACGAATTTCAAATTCTTCGGTCGTCCGGCAGAAACTTTTCGACTCATAGCCGGAACCGAATGCGTCGGCCGTGGGAAGATAAAGAAAATCATCGCTGCAATTTGCCGCGGTAGCAATAAATTGATCAGCAATCAGTGACTGGGCATAAAGCTGATATTCTACAAACGGTTCCCCCGGCATAAACAGTATCTTAGCTTTGCCAAGTTCAAGGAGACGCATCGTATATTCCGGCTTGGCATTATAATCCTGGCAACACAGCAATGCAACATTGGATACTTTTACACCAGGCTCAGTATCCGGGGACTGCAATTCAGCAAGCATTCGCTCCCGGTCAAATTTTTTCAGTGGAAATGGAAAACTCTGCCGCCGCCAGGCAACGCTCTCGACCGAGGTATAAATCAATGAATTAAGGTTACGGGCAATCCCTTTTGCCAACAAAAAACCAAAGTGTCTGAGATTGCCCTCCAAATTGGTTGTGGAGGAATATTTACCGGCGCTGATATTTCCGCCGGCCCCGGTATAAAAAGCATGCATGGCATCAGGAAAATCATTCGATAACAAGTGCATAGCTTCTCCCGGCGCGTCAGCACTGAATTCCTTGCCCTCATTACAAGTCTGCGGATGAGTGGCGTAAAAGCTCATTGAGGCCAAAAGATTATTTTCAGTCCCGATAAAGGCAACTGTCCGCAACATTGGATCGATAGTCCCGACCGGCTGCTCTTTGAGTTTTTTATCTGAACAACGACTGAAACGCATCTTGACGCTTCCGTCAGGCATGGTGATCCTGCGGTTCGAAGCATAACCATACAACCTGGTTTCGGCAAAACCTACCGCGCCCACCTTAACCATATTATTCGCCGCACCGGCAACGGCTATGGCACACTTATCAAGTACCGAGCCAAACCAGTCACGCGGATAGTAATTTTCGGCTCCGATATACTCCACAACCTGAAAATCAATCAAAGGAGCATCATGCTGATGTACGCAATGGATAACGGTTTTTTCCACATCAGCCTTAACGGCGCCGGCCAGCACAAACCGGAAGTCATCGTAACTGCGATTAAGCAGAGCGCAATAATCAAGTGAAGCAATAATTGATTTCTCGCCGCCATCATCAAGAATCACCCCTCTCAGGTAAAGCGGGTCTCGCGCCCCGGAAGCGGCAGAACCGATATTGAGGCCGATCATGACGCCTTCCGGCGGAGTACAGTCAACCTGGAATGTACCTATTTTGATCATTATATATTTCCTTTGGAGTATTTTAATATCTAACTCTAATATTGTCTCCGAAACGTTTTTTTTCCATGATTTTTGGCTTTTTTCGACAATTTTTTTACATTTTTTTTCTAAAAATGCAAATTCATGTTCAAGCATAGTTTAACCCGAAACAAGAAAAGTGAAAATATTTGTGTTAATTATTTTATATAACACAGCTAATTATTAACTTAATTTAAAACAACTAAACAATGTCACAAAAAATTAACAAAACAATTAATAAAATCAATTGTAAATATTTTATAATAAATGAGTTGCAATTTTTAAATTCAAATAATATATTATAACAAACAAACCTAAAAAAGGAAAAAAACATGAAATGCTACGGTATTGAATATCAAAAAAAACAAAACTGCATAAACTGTAAACTGTCACAATGGTGCAAGGATGCCGCCGACATTCCCTATGCAATCAGAGGCGGGGTCGAGCTGGAAGTCGCTGCTAATCTAATCGACCATTCCACGCCGCCGGCAATCATGGAAAGCAGCTCAAAAAAACCGGAAAAAAAAGAATACACTCGAAGTGATTTACTGGAAATCATTTCATTCATGCTGAGCATGGATGAAAAAACTCTGGAACTGCTCGACGAAAAGATCAGAGATCCTGATGTCAGATTCAGCGACCTGGCACGCAAACGCCAGGTTTCACGCCAGGCAATCCACAAACAGGTGTTGAAAAAATGCCGGCAGATACCTGAACTTGAACTTATTCTGCGAAACCGTCGCAAGAAAATAGAAAACAACAACAAGACAACCTTTATGGAGGCCGTATGTCAAATTCGAAGAAAAATGTCCGGGAAAAAATCGCAGCAACAGAACAAAAACTCGAGATACTCAGGGAGATTGACCTGCTTGACGCGGAGTTTAGACTTATCGAGAATGAGTATCTTCAAAGGCGATCAGAGCTTGACGCACGCCTGGAGGAACCGGCCGAGCCTGCTTCAGAGACAGTAACCGGATAGATAAGATGCAAGGGGCGGATTTTTCCGTCCCTTGCCGTATTGACAAAAGAGTCGTGAGAAATGCAAATATTAACCACGAACAATGAAATGAGCGCGAGCATTGCGCAGGGCAACGCACGAAAAAGTTTTTTTATTTTTCAGCTGGAGCTGAAAATTTAAATACTTCTTGTTTTTTATGCGCTGCCTTCGTTAGTTCAGGCTCAGACTGCGCTAGTCATGGTACAAATAATAGTTTCGCATGAGTCTAGTATTGACAAGGTATTTGACACGTTGTATTATATCTTTGTGGTATTTTTAAGAAATAACAAGGGGTATTTACAATGCCGGTCAAAAAGTCAGGCCTCATGATAATAGTTTTTAGTGCGACAATTGTTATGTCGACAACATCAATTTCAGCGCCAATGGGCACCAGAAAAGCCGGCGTCGCAGTGGGAGAATCTCCAACGGTTGTCAAACGACGCGAACAAGGCCTGACAATCAAGCAGGAGGAGTTGATCAAAGATCGCCACGAACAACAGTCCAATACTGTTCAGGGCTATGAAAAAAGGCGCAATGACTCAATGCAGCAAAATAAAAGTCAAACAACCCGGAAACGCCCTGGAGAGGTATACACCGAAATTGAAAATGGCGTCACTGTCCGCAAGCGCTATCCCATGGAAAAGAATTCAGAAAGTACCGATGAAGCTACAACCAAACTGACACCACAGGAGCGTCCGGTTCAAAAAGAAGCCATTAACTACTCCAACCTCACCCCGTGGTTTCGGGCCAAACTGGAAGGCAAAAGCGTTCCGGACAAACAGCCCAAAAGCCAAAAAGCTCCGGCACAAACCAAGACAGGCATTACCGCTGAAGCACCTAAAAAAACTCCCCCGGGCAAGAAAGCCCCCCAGGACTCATCTGAAGATAAAACAAAAAAATAATATTTTTTTAAGTTTTTGACTGGAAAAAATGCAAAAATGCGGTATTGTATAAGTTCCTCAACTTGAGGCGTGGTAGCCAAGCGGTTAGGCAGTGGTCTGCAAAACCATTAAGACCGGTTCGACTCCGGTCCACGCCTCCATTTTTTCCCTCAAACAGCCACTTATCGGTACCGTTTAATTCTTCAAGCTGCGGGATCGGTTCATCAGGGCGTCCGGACAGAGTCCATTGAAGCAGTTCATTTTCATTTTAGCTTTTTCAAACTAATATTATCAACCCACGCTTCTCCTATTGTTTCGGTGGCAAGTATAACCAGTTCCATGGAATATGCATTCGCTGGAGCGTCAATAACCCATGAAGACGTAAACCAATTCCTGCCAGGAACAATCCCTAATGTCTGATCTTTGTTATTAATTTTCTGACCATCTCTACAATAAAAATACAAACGTACCCAGGGAATCGGACACATTCCATCAGTGCGTTCAAATCTGGCTCTTATTGAAAATGCGTATCGCATAGAACCTTCAATAGAAATTTTTTGTTTTGATGAAAGACATGGGCGCGCTGAATATTGAAACGCATTTTTAATTCCCCTAAAATTATAAGCATTTCCTCCGTCTTTTCCTTTTTGGGGAACAATATAACTTTTACTAACCGCAGCCTTAGTTGCCCATGTTCCAGTCACCCATCCAACTGCGTTTTTGTTATCATCTGCAATTAACTTGAAATTTGAATTCTGAATTAATTCAGGGTTATTTTTAGAATTAGATCGCGCGTTGTATGCTGTCAGCAAAATATTGTAATATTCCGGATAATCAGATTTTATATCTTCGAAATATTGTTTTGCTGCTTTATGCAATTTAAATTTATAAAGAGAATCCAATATTGGAGCTGCAATATTTTCTATTCTGAAACTGATTCCGCCCCGAGGCGGTTCAACAGCGCCCCTGACACGGGCAAAATCATCTTTATTCAATAAAGAAGTATTTTTATGTAATGTTTTCAGTTGCTTCATTGCTTTAATTAGTAATTCAACATCAGGACTTTCAGTTATTCCAGCATCAGCTATTTCAAGTTCATATGCCATAAGCTTTGCAATATTATAAGTAACATTGATGCTCATAATGAATTTATCACATAAAAATTTCCCTTTTGAATTTGAACATTTTTGTTTAGCTTTTTGCAACAATCCAATAAGCTTATCACATACTTCCGGGGTAAAAACAATAAACTGAGCGCCTCCTGCAACTGAAGTATACGGACCCGCAATACCAGTTTGCTGCCTCCAGCGTTCGGCACAAATTTTAAAAAAAAGTTTCATTTCAGCAGCTCCACCATCAAACATATTAGTACAAAACTCGTCAATCAGTTTACTTGAGCGTACCGCCGGATTCCAAAGTTTCTGTGCCAAAATATAATATTTAAATCCATCACGTCCCCAGACTTGGTAAGTTTCACTGTACCATGATTTCACATTTAAAGGATTCAAAAAATCAACATATTCTTCAATGATTTCAGGCCAAAAGGCTGGAATTTCATAATTATGCCCGTATAGATAGGCCCATACTCCAACTAATTTAGAGTTAGCGGCAAGTTTTTTAATTAATTTGAAGTCTTCAAGATTTGCCTTGTTAAAATTACCATCGACATTAGAGCAAAGAATAGGTGCCACTTGAGGATGTAATCTAAAATCTCCCGGATTACGTGTCCAGTGGTATGCCAAAGTCCCTAAAAATTTATCTTGATACTTTTCAGGCATGCTTTCTGCAATTTTATTCATAAAGGAAAATAATTGCCGCGCCCTACTTTCAAATCCCTGTTCATTTACAAACACCTCTCCATTAAGCTGTTGACATTTATCACATAAGCAATATCCATTTCCATCATTGGGGCCTAGTGAAAAAACTATTTTATCAGGATTCTCATCAAAATACTTGACAGCAGCATCCCTGCATATTCTTATTACATTTGGATTTGACATACACGGTTGCCAACCTTGAGCATTATGATGCATTGGAGCAAAACGTTTGCCATTTATCATAGGGAAATATTCAGGATGTTCATTGAAATATTTTTTCGGCGGCAAGATTTTATAAAATGCATGCGTAACCCTTATGTTATTTGCCAATCTGTTATGTCGCAACCATTCCATATCCATTTTTCGAGCAGCCTCTCCGCATAAGTTTTGATTCCAAAAAGTTGGAGAACTGAACATTCTGGAAATAAATCTCGGAGTGCTTAATAAATTCAAATTTTCAGGAATAGTAATTTGGGATTTTTTAGGAACATAAGTGCCGTTATTCCCTGGCAGGTACCAGCGAACTCCACAGTAATCCTGCAAAAATGTATAAACGCCAAACTCTGTTCCTTGCGTGGTTTTTCCTGCAATAAAAACATTCCCTTGACTATCTGTCTTTATCCACGCCCCGTCTTCTCCGCATTTTTTCAAATCAAAAGTTGTTTTGAGTGTGGAATTCGCCCCAATATAAATACGTTTCATTTCAGGATACTTTCCAACTTTATTTACAGTAACAATCCGGGGAGCGAAACCGGTTATCATATCAATATATTTTTGTAATTCATTAGCAGCCCGTCTGATTTTCATATCAGGGTTTTCAGAGATGACAATTATCTGTTGGGGGCTTATTTTATTTATTTTGCAGGTGTTTTTTCTATCATCAGAATATGATAAGTCAATTTGTTTCAATATAACAGTTCCTTCGCGGTTTGAACGAAATAAAATAAGTAAATAAAGCCCTTTTTTATTCGGGGTAAAATTAAATTTAATATTTTTAAAAGTATTTGCTGATAATTTTTTATTCCACCCCAAGTTCTCGACTTTTTTCCACTTTTTCTGCTCATCCTGCAGATAAATAATCGCTCCCAGGCGCCCAGAGCCGGCTGTATCTGATGCCACAAAGCAAGAAATATCAATAGCTTTATGATCAAGGTTCAAAAATATATAGCATAATTTATACTCTTTATCTGTAGATAAACACTTTGCATTATTAAAATAAATAATTTCAGATTTTACTTTATTGACGCCAGGTTTGATTTCTTTATCAAATCTTATTGATGCTGGAATCATGATTTCTGCATTAAGATTAGATAACACCTGCATTAATACTGCAGATAAACATATAAATTTTTTCATAAATATTTCCCATTTAAATATGATCTTTTCAAAATATATTAAGCAACAAACAGTCCTGAATTATATATCAGGCAGGTATAAAAGACATCCCCTCATGTAAATCAATATTTCAAGAGGATTGAGTTTGGACACCTTATTATTTATCTCTTCGGTAATACCAATTAATATCACCATTTGCCCCGGCAATCAGTTTAGAGCGTTTTTCCAGGCTGACATGCCCGTCAACCCAAGTAAGATTAATTGATCCACTATGCCTGGAACCAACACGCTCAGGTGAACTTTTAGGATCGTAAAGCAGCGTATAGCGCCAGACCGGAGTCATTGGAGTATTACCTGTATCACCAATCATAATGGTTATACTAGGCTTTCCAACCTGTATGATTTTCCACCTGTCAACAACTGCACTTGTCGCAGGATTATTATCTCCCAAATACAATTCATTCCAACCATAGCCGCCCTTACAATCCGTACCAGCATCAGTATTTTGAAAGGATGGACACTCAAAAGCACCTGTTCTGAGTTTTATATCAAAAAGATCAGTCACCGTCCCGGCACACACATACGGTGATAATTCCATACGCCATCCCATAAAAGGATAAAGAGCTCCTCTAGCAATAAGCCAATCGTCATAATCCTGGGTATATATGGCAGTTGCCGTTCCCAGCTGTTTCTGGTTACCTGAACATTTTGTTGCTTTTGCTCTTTCACGTGCCTGATTTAGTGCAGGTAGCAACATTGAAGCCAGAATCGCAATAATAGCGATAACAACAAGAAGCTCAATAAGTGTAAAAGATTTTTTTATTTCAAGAGACGGTTTCATTATACTATCCTTCATTTTGGCTTAAAAAATTTAGTAGATTGGCGGCATATAAGTTTGGGTTTTGACACTTGACGTATAGCTATATCCTTCATTTTGGCTTAAAAAATTTAGTAGATTGGCGGCATATTAATTTGGGTTTTACAGCTTGAGATATTTTAGAACTGTTTCCTTTATGTATATTAACAAGTATTTTGGCAATTTTTTCAGGCTGAATATTAATGGACGTAAGATTAAAGTTGGAAGGTGATGACCAGGCCGTGTCATATAAACCTACTATCGCAATGTCATGAGGGAATTTATATCCATATTCTTTTAATACTGGCAGGAGGTTACCAATATTACAATCATCACGAATGAAAATACCATCGAACCTGATTTTATTTTTTTTAATTAATTCCACACATTTTTCATATGATGACACCACTTTTATTTCAGCATTAATTGTTGAATCGTCCAGGGCATCGTACACTCCTTGTTCAATAATAGCACCGGCAGTCACACACAAAATGTTTCGGCAGCCTATTTCCAAAAAATGTTTTACACTAATATATCCAACGTGATGCCAATCAATAAAAACTGAAGTAATTTGCGCATCATGATGTATCTGTTTAGGATTAAAATAGCAATAAATATTGTCAGTAAGTTCCTCTATCTTTTGTAATTGATCAAAAGAAAATGCTTTATCCTGTTCTCCATCAATAAATATTGCCTCCAAGGCATCTTGTTGAATTAAATAACTTATTTTTTCCAATAACAGCTCCGATGAAAACTTTTCACTGCATACATCTTCAACAGATAACATAACATCTGATCTATCGGCAAATTCAGAATAAAAAGATGAGATAAAATCCTTATATAATTCCACTCCACCTCCACGTTCACAAATTATAACCTGACGCATTGGTGATGTTTTTACTGAAGGTGGGTTAACAAAACAACCTCGACCATGCTCAGCTCTAATGAGACCTTCATAACACATTCTTTTTAAAACGTGCCCTATCGTTCCTTGAGAGCTTTTATATTCTGATATTAGAGTTCTTACTGACGGCATTCTGCTTCCTTCAGCAAACTCTCCATTACTGATCCGCTTTTTCAGTCCATCATAGATTTCGTTTTGACAAGTCATTGTGTTATATCCCAATATCAGAATACTGTATCGTAGTGATCCTTACTGTATCGTACAGTTACAATATAATCCGTAATTTGTGATCTGTCAATACTAGCAGATAAAATTTTTCCACAAAAAATCGTAAATTTTTTTGTATTGTCGACTTGTGCAAAACTATTATTTGCACCATGACTAGCGCAGTCTGAGCCTGCGTCAGAGAAGACAACACATAAAGAACATGAAGGAGTATTTAAGTTTTGAGCTCAAGATGAAAAATAAAAAACCTCTTGCAGTGATTTTCCGCGGTTTGCCCTGCGCAATGCTAGCGCTCATTTTATTGTTCGTGGTTAATATTTACTTTTTGCACGAAGTTATCCGTTTTCATTTCACGTTCAGATTCCCAGGCAAAAAAAACAGCAACCCGGAATCGGTCCGGATTGCTGGACAAGCTGGATTCTTCTATAGTTGCAAAGAGACTTATGCCGCCGCGTTTTCCTCTTCCTCGCCAGTCGGGATTTCAAGCAGAACCGGGGTCGTTTTGAACATGGAAACATAAATAAAATACGTGATGATGCCGGCAAAAAATCCGTACATCGCCCCGCAGTTGAAGACGTCATCGGAAAAACCGTCAGCCGTAACACAACCGGCGATGATGACATAACCAAGCCAAACAACCGTAGCGGTAACCATTGTCGTCCAGATGCAACGAGTATCGGCTTTTTTACTGTACAGTGCGGCAACAACCGGGATAAAGACCACAACCAGCAACGAAACCCACGACTGGATCATCAGGTTGTAAATGCTTTCAACATAGAGCGCGCCGAGAGTTGAAATAACGGTAATAAGAACGGTAATACCGCGGGTAAAGTGCAGCTGCCGTTCATCCGACATTTCCGGAACGAATGGCTTGATCACGTTGTTAATGGTCAAGGATGAACATGCCAGGAGCGAACTGTCAGCAGAACTCATGATCGCGGAAACCAAAGCGCTCAGAAAAACGGTGAAAGCCACCGGGTGCAGTACTTTTCCCGCCATCAAAGGCAGCAACGCCTCAGTATCCTTCAATCCGGGCAAAAGAATCCGTCCTGAAAAACCGATGGTAATCGGAACAATGCACAGCATAAGATAAGCAATACCAGCCAGAATCGTACTGTTAACCGCGATCTTATCGGTGCGGCTGGACAGCGACCGCTGAATCAAATCCTGTCCGACAACACAACCAAGGCCCATGATACACCATTGGCCCATATAACTTAGATAACCGTTCCAACTGTGATCGGTCGGCAGCAGCGTCAGGTGTTCAGGTTTGACCGAATTATATACAGCGGACAACCCGCCGGACTGGTCAACCGCGCAAGGAACGATGATGAACAACCCGATAATAATCAAAGATACCTGAACCACATCAGTAAGGGTAACGGCCCACATCCCTCCGACGGCGGTATAGATCAGTACGATCACCGCGCCGATGACCGTCCCCCAGGTGGGATCGATCCCGGTCAGCAGATTCAGAATTTTGCCGATTCCAAGGATTTGAGCACCGAGCCAGCCGATGTAAACCGGAATCATCCAGGCCGAAGCGTAGACTCCGGCCCATTTACCGAACCGGCGTTCAATAACGTCGGTAATCGTCAACAGCCGGAGGCGTCGCAATGCGCCGACGAAAAACACCCCGGCAATGATTAAACTCAATGATGCAGCGAAAGGGTCTGAGATGATCGCCGGCAAGCCGTCGGAATAGACCGTACCGCAAACGCCCATACTGGAACCGGCACCGAACCAGGTGGCCAGCAATGTGGCAAAAGCCATCCACATCGGCAGTCTTCTGCCGGCAACAAGGAAGTCGGACATGCCTTTGACACGTCTCGCGGCCCACCAGCCGATCAGCAGCATTCCGATAATGTAAACCAGGATTCCGCCCATTAGCCAAAGCTTGGTGCCCGCCGAGAAAGCCAAAGAATGATCCATTAACCACCCCTTTGTTAAAAAAGTTACAATTATGTGTTAGTGACTGGATAACAAAACATTCCAATCGCAAAGCGACATAATAATATCGTCATTTTCCGGTTTATCAATCGCGAAAACGGATTTTTTTCTTATTATTTTACATCCATGAGTCATGCGAAATACAAATATTAACCACTGAAGACACGGAAAATCACTGAAATAAGTTTTTTTTATTTTTCAGCTTGAGCTGAAAACTTAAATACTTCTTCATGCTCTTCATGGGTTGCCTTCGCTAGCTCAGGCTCAGACTGCGCTAGTCATGGTGCAAATAATAGTATTGCATAAGTCTATTTTACAGCCGAGACAGGATCAACTATATTTTTTTTCGGATACAGCGTTTTGCCTGATTGAAATAAAAAAGCAGGCGAAAATGAATTTTTCGCCTGCAATCTCACTGTGTGGAAATTAAATTTTATAGCGGCTTAAGAAAGAAAATCTTTGTAAAGCATTTTGGAATATCAGTATTGAAGCGCCGGACTCCTTTTGCAACCGGTTCACCTGTCAAAGCATCAAAAACATCGGATTTTGCAGGTAAATTCACGGTAATTTTTTTGTCTTTCTTATACCCGTTGGATACAACAACAAAATTGCGGTTGGCGTCGACATTGATATCATCCTCGACATAGATATTCACTCCCGCGTATTTGGCGACACCGCGAAGCATTTTGGCGTCAAGCTTCGGAACCGCACAATATACTGACTTCCAGGAACCAAAGTCACGAACCGCCAGCGCCGGCTTGTCATCGTTTTTGTAGCGCGCCAGAATTTTTGCCTTCGGGTCGTCAACATAGAACACCGGACCAAACTCTTTCGGGTACAACTTCCTGCTGACCGCATATTCATACTCTACAACTTCGACCGGATGTTTCTTTTTTACATAGCTGGTAACCGGATGCGAACTGTCGGTAACACTGGCTCTCATGTACTCTTTTCCGGCTTTCTTTTTGATATTGATCCCGGTAATCTTACTGATATTTTCTGTTGTCAGACCATGCTTCATGTCAATATAATCAGGCGCGTAAAACCAAAGGATCGTCTTTCCATCTTTTTTCAATCCTTCAAGCGCCCGGCGGTCCTCGTCCTTCAGATAAAACGGATTGAACACTATATAGAGCTTGTAGTCCTTTCTTATATTGGGATGGCGCAAATCATCCAGCATATAAACATCATACGGAGCTCCGACTTTACCGATCTCCCGGAAATAAGTGCGGCTAATCAGATTGTTCAACATAACACTGGCGTGATAAAGGTCATTGAAATGAGGTTGATCCGTACTGAAAATCAAAGCAATTTCACTACAGTCCCGGTAGCCGGTATCAATCGATTTACGATACAACTGCATCATCTCCCTGATGGTATTCAGGATATTTTCCTCAACAAACCAGGGATAAGCCGAACGGGTACCGAAAGCCCCGTTTGCCATATCGGAAAACCAGGACCCGATACTTCGGCAGATTCCGCCGCCGAGATCGCGCTGTAAAACGGCCCGCGATTCACGAATGCCATGGTGCCTGCCATAGGTCAGCGGGTTGGCGACAAAAGTCCGGTAATCCCCGTCCGGGGTATATATTTTCTTATGAAGTTTGATCGATGAGAACGGGAAATAAAGCATATAGGAGTCATCAGCCAGACGGTTATCGTAATCCGGAGCCCCGATATAGCCGTCGATATCCTCACATTCAAGCAGTTCGGCAAAATCGTAGTCATTATTATTCCAGACATCTCCCGGACAGTTGAATGCGCGCATGTGGGTCAAAATATATCCATAATGAATCAGCACCATTGTCCGACGTTTAGTCTCCTCTTTAACCCTTGCGGCCATTTTCCGGTACCAGTTACTCAGGATACGCGGCAGAAACTCAGCATAATCAAACGGCATACAGCCCTTTGACGGATCGCGGAAAGCCCCACCGTCGGCGCTCTCGGCAACCAGCTCTTTGATATGCGGGAACGCCGTCTCAAAAGTAACATCCGTCTTTTTCCAGGCATCACGCAATGCCTGAACATTGTTCTTATACTTTTTGCGCAGGAAATCCCTGAACATCTCAATGGCCTGCGGATTGTAATCACCAATAGTCAACTTGTTCCGGTCAGTCTGAAATACATTCATGGAACAACCGCCGAGGCCGGAATCCATCTTGCCCAGCGACAACGGCTGGATCATGATAATCCGATTGTAGTAAGGTTTTTTCTTGAAGTAATTAAAGAACGCATTCAACGCTTCAAAGGAATCAGCCAGATACTTTTTGGACGCATAACATACCGGCCCTTTCTGGCCAAAGGCGTTAATCAGTCTTTCGTCTGGATTTTCATTGAGCCAGGCGCCGGTAGGACGCAGATCCACTTCAATCATGATCCAGGCATCGGGACAAGTCCGGACAAGGTGATCCAACTGTTGATCCAGAACCCCGAAATAGTGCCGACGACTTTCCGCTTTATGAGATTTTTCATCAACAATATGGCCATGCATGGTAAAGTGAAAGAGGCTGACTCCGGCTTTGTTTTGATAATAATACTGCGACGGGCTGGTTATCCAGGAATTTTTCCAGTAAAACGGATTGTATATCTGCCCGTTGATTTCAAATGCGGATTGGTTATTCGGGAACGCGACTTTTGCCATGGCAAGCTCTTTTGCCGGCCTGGTACACGGCTTCAAGGCAACATTGACATAACCCAGCACATCAGTTTTCTTTCCATTATTGACAAAATCCAGCTCAATCCCGGTCTGATAATCAAAGCCCTGGACCCGAACCGGAAGTTTGCCGCCCGGCGTATATTCCGGAAGATAAAGTTCTGTCGAGATAACCAGAGGCTTTTTCCCGGTCTTACTGGTCCCGGCCTTCGGTTCAAAGGTCTTTTCGGCAACAACCCAGGACCCCATTCTCTCATCAATAATGCGCTCCCCGACCTTATAGACAAAATAGTAGTCGCGGCCCATGGCTATTTCAGGCTGCAAGGTCATACTGACCCGTATTTTCTGCCCGGGTTTAGCATCAGCCGGCGTTATTTTTATGTTTTTTACCGGCACGCTCTCCCGAACCGCGGTGCACTTGTAAGGAATATTGCCCCACGGCCCCTCAGGCGGCTTTACAAAACAGGCAACATTTTTCCATTCCCTGTCATCAAATCCCGGCTTATTCCAGCCTTTCACCTCTTTATCATAAGACTTCCAGGTTTTGTTCGTCCCGATCCGCCGGCTGCCGTTGGGATAATTTATACTGAGTTCCGCCAGAAACTCACCGAATCCCCAGTTTGTAGACGATTTCAACTCCCCTATCCCGGCAATAACATTTTTCCCTTTTTTCAGAAATTTCGTAACATTATAAGGCTTAATGACAGTCGAACCGGAGCCCGCCAGATGGCCATTGACATAAATTATATAACTGTCATTGGAACGGGCCTGAACATAGGCACTGATAAAATCCATGTTTTCCAGTTCAAACTCTTTCCTGAAATATCTGGGAGAGTTGGTAATATATGATTTTCTCGGCTCAGGATACCAGACATAGGTAGCAGCCCAATACGCTTTATGCCCGTCCAGAGACGGTTGAGGCGGAGAATACACTTCAATCCCGGCCAGGCTCAACGGCTTTTTGTCATTCAAGTAAACTCTGAGAATATTCGTTTCCGTCACGGGAAATTTGATCTCGAGCTTAATCTTCGAGCTGCTTATCCGGCCTTGTTTCAAGACCTTCCACTTATCTTCAATCCGTGCCGTTATCTTATAATCGGTGACAAGGCATTCCGGAGCCCGGTTCAAAACAATCCTGTCAACCTTTAACGGCCTCGGCCAATGAAGCTCCACCCATTGCGATGGTTCAACATCTTTGGCAATCCATATAGTGTCTTTTTTCCCGTCAATCAGTTTATCCGGGTAATTGGTGCGCAGCGTCGCAAATGAAGAAGCCAGCACAAAACATCCCTTGCTCGCCTGGGCTAAATTATTCTTTGCTTTGAACTCCCGCTCTTTTTTCAAATTTTCATACTGCTTTTTCAATTCAGGATTAGCCATGACTGCTTCCTCATATTGTCCCTTTATTTCATCGTCACTCATCACATACGGCACGATCAACCACTGATCGAACGCGGTTTTTCCGGAGCTTATCACCTTGCCCCAGGATGCCATCGAAGCACCAAGATAGAGGTCTTTCCACTTGTCAGTGACTTTAACCGCGGGGCTAGTGCCGGCGAGTTCACCATCGACATACAGCGCATAACCGGTTTTATCCCAGGAAAAAGCCAGGTTGTACCACTTGTCTTTCACCCATTCCAACTGCTTGTCGATAAGCGCCGTCTGTTTTGTGTCCTTTGTATTTTGAAACAACAGGGAAACAGAATTTCTCTTTTGCCGCTTATACAGGAACACCCGACCGTTACCAGAGAAAAACGAGACAAATTGCTGCATTTTCTTATCTGCTTTATCCCAATCCAATGGTTTGATCCAAAGACTGCATGTTCCTTCCGGCAATTCAAGTTTTTGGGTCATATTGTAGTGCGCCCTCAGCCTGTCGGGACCATTAAGGACGGCGGCCTGCCTGGCAACACCCGGAACATATTGCACCAGACCATTACCTCCCCGGATCTTTACCGGCAGATTAATCTTGTGCTCACTCAGGTTTTCCAGGTTCTTATCACAAGGAACATAGATACTCGACCTTTTTTCCGGAGACAACTTTTTCAGGTCGCCGCGAGCCTGAAGCATTTTTCTGCAAGCATCATACTCAGTCTTGATTTGTTCCGCCGAAAGCGGCTTGCCGAATATCCTGACCTCATCGATTGCCGTGGTCTCATCCCCGACAGACGGCCAGCTGCCACCCAGAAAACCAACTTTAATCCTGTTCCAGCCTTTATCCGGCAAGAGCGGACCGCCGCGAGTCGCAACTTCACGCCCGTCGATATAATACTTGTATTGTTTTTCTTTCCAGGTTACTGCAAGCTGATGCCATGAACCGACACTCCAGGCAGGCTCAGCTTTTGCGAAGTGACTTGTGCCATTTTTAACATTACGTTTTCTGACAAGGAACTGAATATCGGCACAACGCCGGTTTTTAAATATATAAATATCATGACGATCAGATCCGGAAACCGCGACCGCTCCCGCGAGAAAAACAAAATGCTGTACCGAAGGCGTCCAGTTGATCGGCTTCACCCAGATCATAAACGATCCCTGACTCCCGTTTACGCAACCGCCTGAGGCTGAATATTGAACATAATCCTTGCTGCCTTTGACCAGGGCGGCTTTCCCTTTCAACCCCGGGACCAGTCTCATGTTTTTATTCATCAATGCGACAGGGTTTCCTCCTTTAGCAACATCAGCATCGAATCCTTTATCAAACGAAGCGTAAAACAATAGATCATCGTTTGAAGCCTGCAATCCCATGCAAACACATAAAAAAACTATCACTCCACGAAGTTTCGCAACCGCAATTGACATAACATACATCCTTTGTTTTGTTATTATAATATTTTCATCAAACTGCTTCCACTATAATACATTCCCATATTTGTTATTTCAATTAAAAAACTTTAATTTTTCATTTTTAAGCACAAAAATAATTAAAAAAGATATTAAAAGAACAAAAAATAATACTTTGTTATAACAATCAATGTTAAAAATAACGTCACTGTCTGATTAAAGCAATAATGAATAAAACTTCACATATATTTGCATTCATGGCAAATTAATATTATATTAGAAGTTTGTTAGCATTGTGTTAGCGCCATCCACTGCTTGAAGCGGAAATAAGCTATAATTTTCAGAATCGGTCTTTTATTACAACCTGAATTATTGAGTTAGTTGAAATGCAGATAATTGAACGTTTAAAAAAACATGATCGTAATTGTATCGAGATAAAGTATACGTTTCCGATCCCGGAAAAGCTCCGGAAAGTTGATTATGAAACGGAGATGTATCTTTTCGTTCCCGACACCCTCGGAATAAACAGCAGCTCATACACCAGTGAGAAGTTCTATCAGGACGAACGAAACAATATCCGGCTCAAAACGCCCCAGTTTCTACTAAAAAATATTGTAAACGGCCCGGAGAGTCCATGTGAAAAGCTGAAAATATCGATGGAAAAGCTGGTTTCCTCGCCCAACGATAACGCCGCACTGGAAAATTGCCTGCGGAACATTCGTTTGTACTGCTATGTTTTTAAAAGCGCGCTGCGTGATGCCTGCAGTTTTATTATCTACTATGCAGAGCCGCACGAAACCGACCGCCTGATCAACAATATTGCCGCTGAATGTGAAAAGGCACTGGCAGCTTTCCGGGATACCGGGCAGGTAATCAGGGTTCCGGGAGTTCCCGACAAGGTTCATGAGATGTTCAGCCTGGCTGACGAATATAATGTAATGTTGACCGACAAGTACCTGTTCAAACTGCTCAGTTTCGCGGAAAAGAAGGATTATGCGGCAAGAACCGCTTTATCGACACTGCTGAAATCAGAAATAAACTATCGTAAGAGCCGCAATTTCCCGGTAACTACCGCCCATGGCAGCAATGAAAAATTGCTTTACCGGATGAATCTGTTGAAAAAACTCATGGGCCAGGCTTTATATATCAAAACCCAGACCAGGAAAGAAGGACGCCTGATCGGACTGATGATTCCAGGGATTGCCGCCGGGATCGCCGTCTCTATCGCGACTATCCTGCTGTTTTACACTCAGCAGAACATCAAAGAATTCGGGGTCGCCCTGTTCCTGATGATTGTCGGCATATATATCGTCAAGGACCGGTTGAAAGACTGGTCAAAAGCCTATTTCGCGATGCATACCAGCCGTTTCATGTACGACTTCAGAACTATTTTATTAAATAATAACGGCAAAAAAATCGGCGTCAGGCGGGAAAGTTTTCAATTTATCAAGCCTGAAAATTTACCTGAAGAAGTAGCCAGGCTCAGACAGAAAAATTCCAGCGGCGGCATTGAAAGCGGTCGTTCTAAAGAACAGGTTTTACACACACGGAGAAGAATCCAGCTGCATTCCGGCAGTTGCTGTAAACTGCTTGACGACTTCCTGGTCGACGGCATTCATGACATTGTACGCTTTAATCTGCGACGCTTTTTCCCGGGCATGGATAATCCGGATAAAGAACTCTATGTACTGGAAAACGGTCATGCCAAAAGGGTTTCCGGCAGAAGGGTATATCATTTAAATATGATCCTGAGGTTTTCCGCCGGCGAAGTCGAGGACATACAGCGCTTTATTCTGGTCGTGACCCGTAAAGGAATTGAACGGATTGAAGAAGTTTCCTGAGTTTCCGCCTGTTACTTCGCTTTTTGCCGTGGGAATCAGTCCTTGCCGGCCATTGCTTGCTGACGGTACTTCTGCGGAGATAGCATATAATACTGCTTGAACACCCGGGAAAAATAGTAGATATTATCAAATCCGGCCGCGGCGGCGGTTTCACCTATGGTCAATTGACTGTTCAACAGCAATGACAATGCTTTTTCCAATCGCCTTTCCTGCCGGTAATGGCCGGGCGGCACACCGTATTCCCGTTTGAACAACCTGATAAAGTGTTCTTTGCTGACATTAAGTTTACCGGCCAGGACCTCCAACGGGGTATTATCTTCAGGGTTACGGTCGAAACTGTCCCTGATTTTGTTGATTTCCATTAAATTCTCGGTCATACTGCCAGACTTGCCGGAATTCTTGCCAAGTTTATAAACAAAAGAAACAAGTTCAAGAAAATTCTGCTGAACGCCAATTTCCCGGCGCGGCGAGATTGACAATAGTTCATCCAGCAGTTTTTCCATCAGTTCCTCCAGTTGCGAAGCCCTGGTCGTTGACAGCTGAATACTGATCGGCAAGTCCAGCTTTTTCACGCCGGTATAGCTTGCCAACAGGCGGTCAAACGACCAATCGATAAACTCATCGCCACTGCGATACCTGAACGTCAAAATAATCATCCGGTAGGTTTCCGGCCGACAAGCCAGAATCATGTGCGGATGATATGGCGGAATCAGCAGCAACTCATTTTCTCTGACCTCATGCAGGCCGCCTTCATCAATCCAGGAACCGCTGTTGTCGGTAACCAGCGCCAGATGGTAATGTGGCAGCGCATGAACCGCCGGGGCAAGGTTGCGATACTCCTCCGAGAGAAACGTCCGGCTCCTGATCCGTTCGATCTCCAGGCGAAAAAATTTACCGTCATGCCAAATGCCGCTGCCGAACTTTGCCGCATGCCGGTAATCACGCTGCTGATAAAACCGCTGATTTTTATCATTAATCATATCAATATTATATAAATAATAAGTCAATAATATCTATTTAAGTAATAACTTTTACATAATATAATAATCAATATAATAAAAACAAGTTTAAAATCAAACAGAGGACATGAAATGAAAACAGAAAAACATTTTCCAGCAATGGCAGGCAGCGGCAGCCACATCAAAGCAGTATGGCTCGAGTATCAGGAAGAGAAACCATTTTGTTCATTGATATCGGGACGCGTAATTGATAGAAAATTACACCGGAAAAATGTTCTGGCGGAAAAACTTGAGCTTTGCCTGGAACCCAAAGTGGAGTTTATCGACGGCGATCATTACCTGGTTATTTTAGCCGTCGGACCGGAATACAAATTTCAATATCGGGTATGCCGGACGGGGGACGATACTGTCGTAATGACCGGGGTACTGGGGGAGGACAACTGCAAATGCGGCGCGTTTGATCTGGTCCGTTCACCAGACGGCTGCGTCATAGTATGGGAGAGCTGGAACAATGACGCGGTTGCCGAATTAAAATCATGCCGCATTGATAAAACCGGACAACCCGGCACAATCAATAGTTTAACTCCCCCGGGGCTATCCGCTTACTGGCCCTCCGCCGTCTGGCATGACGACCACCTGCTGGTCGCTTTCTCCACTCCCGACGGCGAAACCGAATTTGACTGCATGCTTCTACAAGCCAATAATGAAATTAAATATTGGAAGCTGAACACCAGTCAAACCGCCGAATATTCTCTCTATCCGGAGATTACCCTCGACCGGGAAAAACAGTTATGGGTTACCTGGCTGCAGGAAACTGAACAGGAGTTTTACCATTTAATCGGCCAAATGGCGGACAGCACATACTGCTGCCTGCAAGACGAAGAATCCAGACGCAAACGTAAAATTCTCTGGAACGCGACAGAACCAAAAGTGATGAAACTCGAAATAGACGCCGACCGGATTACCGCTTCGGCCTATCATCCGTCCGGCAAACCGCGCGGCGACCTGGAAAACCAGACTGTTCACTATCCATCATTGGTATTCACAGAAGACAATCAACCGGTCATGATCTTCGACCACAGTCATCTCCACAAGCGTAAGAGGTTTGAAATGATGTATTGCCAGCTTGGTCTTTTCGACAACCGGCAACTTGAGAAGCCTGTTTGCAACTCTTCGCAATTGGCGCTGCCGACTAAATCACGGACCATCGTCAACGATAACGTTCTGTTTATGATACAGGAGGTATTCAATTCGGCGACAGAAACAAGAAGTGACCCGGAAATGGAGCTGGAATTACACTCTTATGAACTTGATCTTCCGAAAATCGATCTATCCCCCTGCTCCATACAGGAGTTTGATGTAATCAAGCCATTCAATCCACAAAAAAGCATCTGTAAATCCGGGGCTTATTTTGGTAACATCCACATTCATACCGAGTTTTCCGTCTGCCGTCGCGATACCCAGCAGTCACTTGACTTCAACTACCGCTGGTCACTCGCAAGCATGAATCAGGATTTCACAGTTATAACCGACCATGAACAGGATATTTCACACGGTCACTGGCTTTATTGCATCAGTATGGCGGAATTTTTCAATTTTCCGGAACGTCACGTCACCCTCCCGGCTTACGAATGGGCACTGCGCTACCCCAACGGTCACATGAATGTCTATTTTTTCGACAATATCGCGCCTTTGTCAGGACACCCGCATGAATCCGCCACCAACCTTGATGAATTATGGGAAAAACTGGACGGACTGCGCGCGCTGACCATCGCCCATCATACCGGAACCAGCCCGATGCATCGCGACTGGGACAAATTCAACCCGGAACGGGAGCCGGTAGTCGAAATCTATCAGGACCGGCGCGGCAACTACGAGTATTTCGACGCGCCGCAGCACCCGGGAGCGGGTTGCCCGGAACAAGGCATAGAGGCCAGAACTTCGAGCGGCTTTGTGGTTGAAGCCCTGCGTCGCGGCTACAAACCCGGATTCTGTTCCGGCGGCGATCACATGGGATTATCCATGACTGGAACCAACATTCCCCGACTCAACCGGGAAGAGCTGTATCAAGCATTTACCTCGCGCAATTGCTTCGGGGTCAGTCGACCCGGTGTTGAAATTGCGATAGATGCTTCATCCGGCAACAAACAGGCTCAAATGGGGAAAACCCTGCCGGTTAATGAACTTCCCCTGAAAATCAGGGTTACTGCAAAGTCCGGAACAGCAATCGCGTCCGTGGTACTCATACATGACGGCGCGGAATATTTGAGGGAAAAAGTCGATTCCCCATCATTTGAAAAGATTTTTGAGATCAATGAAAAAGTGGATTACCTGTATGCCAGAGTTGAACTGAGCGACGGCAACCTGGCCTGGTCATCTCCGATCTGGCTGGAATAATACAGCATATCTTCTTAAAAATAAAAATTTTGCTTTCGGTCAGGGTTATCCCCGATGCAAGCATCGGGGTATTGACGTCCGACCTTTCACTCCCGCTTTGCGGGAGGCCGCAAAATTAACGAACGGATACGCCCCAAGGGGCGGGGAATTAAACCCTTTATTTTTTTTTGTCATTTCCGCTTCCGTAGCACAAAGTGCGGAGTATAAAGCGGTATATCGCCATCCGTCGTACGGATTAAAAATACGTACAAGAGCTAATTTCGAGCCAAATAGTATCAGGACTAATCAACTTACTATAAAGATATTACAATTTATTATAAAAGCAAGTAATGATATATTATTAATGTGAGAATCACCGATAAAACGCCACTGCCCGATTGATTTATTTGTCGAGCGGCGTTATCTTTACTGCAAAAAGGAATTCCAGCTTGAAAATGTGATTATTGGAATTTCTGGGAAATATAAAGCAGTAAGGAAATAAATGAATAAGATATTTGTCACCGGACACCGCAACCCCGATATGGATTCAATCGCCTCGGCCATCGCCTACTCCAATTTAAAGAACCGGATCGATAAAAATAACGAATACATCCCGGTCTGCTGCGGACCGCTCAACAAACAAAGCAAATATGTACTGGCCGAACTGGGATTTGAGAGACCGCGGCTGATCAAAAATGTCTATCCGAAAGTAGCGGATATCGCCAAACGCGATATCACGACCCTTGATGTCAATGAACCGGTTTACAAAGCGATCAAAGAACTCGATGAAAGCAACTTATCGGTTATCCCCGTATTTAAAGATATGATTGAGTATAAAGGCGTTATCAGCATTCACGAGATCACGGATTTCCTGATCAACGAAAACCTTGACAAACGGCCTTCGTACCGGTTCAGGATCGACAATTTCAATCAGGTCCTGCCAGGCTATTTCTACCGGACCGGAATGCGGGAGTTTACCGCTCCCATCATGATCGGCGCAATGAGCTACGAAGTCAGCGTCGAACGCGTCAAGAAGCTGGACATAAAACCAATGCTGATCGTTGGCATGCGGGAAAAAATAATCCAATTCGCGGTTGAACAGCAGCTCCCGGCCATCATCATCACCGGGACCAGTGGCGACATCCGGTTGAATATCGATTTATCCGGCTACCAGGGAACTATTTATATTTCCAAAGCGGATACCGCGGAAACAGTACGGCTGCTGCGCCTGAGCGCCCCGGTCTCGGATATTATGTCGACTACCCATCCGATTTTACAGGCGGACGATAATTTTGAGGACGCGAAACGCAGCGTCGTCAATTCAGAATACCGCGGTCTGCCGGTCTTCGACAAGGACCGTTTTTCCGGCATCGTGACCCGGCGCTGCTTTATCGAAAAGCCCCGGCAGCAGTTGATCCTGGTCGATCATAATGAGCTGGATCAAAGTATCGAGGGCGCCGACCAGGCCAAAGTGATAGAAATAATCGACCATCACCGGCTCGGAGCCGAAAAAACCAACGAACCGATCTACATGTTCGCCAAACCGGTAGGCTGCACCAGCACGATCATCTTCCAGTTATACAAAATGTTCGGAGTTGAGATTCCTGAAAACATAGCCAAACTAATGTTGTCGGCAATCCTTTCAGATACAGTCATGCTGAAGTCGCCGACCTCAACCGAAGAAGACCGTCTGGCAATCAGCGAACTGGCGGAACTGGCCGGATGCGACTGGATGGAATGGGGACAGGAAATGTTTTCAAAAACCGCCGCGCTGCGCTCCGACCCGCCGCTTGAAATCATCCAAAGCGATTTCAAGGTCTACGAACAGGGCTCATATAAAATCGGGGTCGGACAGGTTGAAACTATGACGCTTGAAGATTTTGACGAGGTTAAAAAAGACTTTTTGAACGCGTTGCAGGAAGTACGGCAGCAGCATGGACTGGATTGGGCCATGCTGCTGGTGACCAACGTCATTAAAGAAAACAGTTTGCTGCTGGCGACGGATTTTACCGAACTGGATGACAAACTCATTTATGAAAAGACCGAGGACAACCTATACTTCCTCCCGGGAGTCATGTCGCGTAAAAAACAGTTGCTGCCTGAACTCTGCCGGGTCATCGAAGACAGCAGCAATTGATCAACGCGCAAAGTTAGATATTAAAATTGAACTGATACAACGTTTTTTTTCAAAAATACAATAACACCTATTGACAAATTGCCGGAAAACTGGTATAATAAAAATGTAACAAGTTTCAGAAATAAGTTAATAAATTTTGGAAATAAGCAATGATAAGTATGAACGACGTTGCCGAAAGAGCAAAAGTCTCCAAGGCGACAGTATCACGGGTTCTTAACGGCAAAGGGGTAGTGTCCCCCAAAGCACGTACACAAGTGATAAAAGCCTGTGAAGAATTGAAATACAAGCTTAACTTCAATATTCAGGATCTGGTGTTGAAGGCCCGCAACGGCGCGACCAGAAATATTGCATTCGTCATGGTCGGGAAAGAATTCGCCGACCCGGCTTATGCCCATCAAATAGATGAAATCTCTTCGGAAGTGAATAAACGCCACTATCACCTTATGCTGGTAAAGATCTCCGGTAAAGAGAAGACTGTTTATGACCTGCCGCCGATTCTTCGCGACGAGCGTATTGACGGAATATTGCTGACAGGCGAAATTACCCCTGAAACAGTTCGTGTCATGGAAGAAATGCAGTCTCAATGCGTGGTGCTGGGGAATTACAGTTCCCAGTTGCTGCGTTCCCTCAGTTGCGTTAGAAGAAACGTTGAACTGCCAGTACTGGATATTATTAAAAAATTGGCGGAATCCGGAAAAAAGCGAATTGCATTTGTCGAAGAGAACTATAATAATTTCGCTGTACAGCAAACTCTCACGGCGTATAAAATGGCCTTGAGCGAAAACGGCTTAACTTTTGACGAAAACATTTGCTATTTCGGGAAAGGCCCTTTTTCCGGTATTTTCAATATATTAAAACCGGTATTCGAGTGCAATGATCTGCCGTTTGACAGTATTTTATGCAAAGATCTGCGCTTAGCGAGAGAGATCAGCCATTTGATCATAGCTCATTTCGGACTGGAACGGGAGATTGATATCCTGCTGGTAACCACACGACCGTTTGATTATTACGAACTGCCGGTTCCGACTATTTATCTTGAACAATCAACAAAAACGCATATTGAAGCCGCTTTGCAATTATTGATCGACCAGATTGAAGGCAGAAAGGAGTCTCAATCAATAACTGTAAACTGAAAACAAGCTTTTTTTTGCATATAAAATGTAACAAGTTACAAAAAGATACAACTGGAGGCCTATTTACGAAAAAGTACTAATTTTGAATATTAAAACATGATAAAACAAATCCTGGAGAGAAAGGAAATTAAAACAATGGAAAAGCAAAACAAATTTACATTAATAGAACTATTGGTCGTGATAGCTATAATAGCCATTCTGGCGTCAATGCTGCTGCCCGCGCTGAATAAGGCAAGAGAGGCGGCGTTCAAGGTCAACTGCATAAACAATATGAAGCAAATAAGCACAGGGTTAAGCATGTATCGCAACACCTATGATGATTATGTTATTCCGCCATATCCGGAGTTTGCATTTCAGGTTGAAGTTATGCTGAGTAACAAAATAAAAGTTCCTAACCGGGTAGGCTCCAAATATTGGATTTGCGAAAAAAACAGTCTTTGGGCTATGAAGTATATGAAAACCAATACAACGATTGACGGGCCCAGAACCAGCTATTCCCCGAATGCCTCCCTTCGCAGCGGCACCGCGATATACAAAGTAGTAAAAATAAAAAATGCATCGCAAAAAGTATGTAGTCTGGAAATCGCGAAAGAGGACCCCAACGCGGCGTTTTCAGTTGATGGAATACTATATGCGCAATATGGTTTTAAGACATATGCATATTCAAAACATGGCAACGGAAGCAATTTCCTTTTTTGCGACGGCCACGTCGAGTGGTGCGATGACAATAATCCGGTACGGGAAATAGGTTATCCGTCTGCGGCATGTCAAAGAATGTGGCTTCCTCTGAAATAATGAAAACAATCAATAAAGTTGAAAACCCTGTTTTATTTACAATGACTTTTAAGGAAAAATTTATGTTAAAGATCGTTTTAACGTTCGTAATTATCTGTGGAGTGTTTATGATGCCAATGGTCGCACAAGGTTTTAATCTGGTCGACGACGGAAAGGCCGGAGCGGATATCGTTCTGCCTGAAAAACCCAATAATGTCGAGAAATACGCCGCCAAAGAATTGCAACGCCATATTGCAAAAGCGACAAAATGCAAGTTGGAGATTGTCAGTGAAGATAACATAACCAGACCGTGTAATATTTATATCGGGAATACGAAAGCAGCAAAGAAAAACCATATCGACACCAAAAATCTACCCAATAACGCTTATCGCATAAAAATTACGGACAAGGCAATTATCTTTGCCGGCAAAGACGGCAAAGGAAAATTGCCCCAGGACGACAAAACACCAATGGGAACATTGTTTGCAGTATATAAATACCTGAATGACAATGTCGGAGTACGCTGGATGTGGCCCGGAGATGCCGGAACTTTCGTTCCCCCTGCAGCCACTCTGTCAAGCGGCAAGAAATCAGAGATAACTCACATCCCTCAATTAATTCATTCCAGAATGCGGGACGCGACCCGGCTTGGGCCCTGGAAAGGCGTTTACAGCGAAGATGAATTCAAAAAGGCTTTACTGGAACGTCAAATCTGGCTGCGCCGGCACCAGTTTGCACGCGGAACCTCTTTTGAATACGGCCATGCTTTCGGTAAATACTGGAAACGCTTCGGCAAGCAGCACCCTGAATTCTTCGCCATGGCTCCGGATGGCAAACGAGCGCCTCATGACAAACGAATTGATCTTGTCCAGATGTGTGTATCAAACCCCGAACTCCATAAACAAGTTATCCGGGACTGGGTCGAAGGCAAGCAGTCATATAAAGGAGAATTTATCAACGGCTGCGAAAACGACAGCCGGGCGGTGGACAGTTCATGCCTCTGCAAAGAATGTCAAGCGTGGGACCCCGCCGGAACCGTCTATTTTGACTCCAGCAAAGCTTCAGAAAACAGCGGGAATCTCAACAGTGCAAGACCTAATAATCTTTCCGACAGGTATGCAAAGTTCTGGTTGGCGCTCCAGAAAGAAGGAGAAAAATATAATTCGAAAGCAACCGTAATAGGTTACGCCTATTCAAATTACTCGACCCCGCCAAAGGAAACAAAGCTGAATAAACGAATCATTGTAGGACTGGTCCAAAATTTCAATTATCCCTTGGACAGCGCCAATCGTAACAGATTCATTCAACAATGGAATGGTTGGAGCAGTACTGGAGCCAGATTATATCTCAGGCCCAATTATTTTCTTGCCGGTTACAGCTTGCCCTATATTTTCGCCCGTCAGTTCGGCGATGATTACAAGTTTGCCTGCGAACACGGGATGATCGCCACCGACTTTGACAGTTTAACCGGAATGTTCGGCACTCAGGGACCCAACCTGTACATGGCGGCCCGGCTTAACGACAATCCGAAAATGACCGTGGATGAAGTTCTGGACGAGTATTACTCGACCTTCGGTAAAGCCGCGCCGGTTATCAAGGAATACTTTGAATTCTGGGAAAAACTGACCAGCAAACGCGACTCGGAATTTAAGAAAAAATATCCTCAAGGCGGCTGGAATTCGGTTGGCTGGAGCGGACACAAGCTATATTCTCCCGCCGATATCGCCAGGGCCGGGAAAATGCTGCATGAAGCTCAAAAGCTGGCCGGAAAAGATCAGGACCTGTCGGCGCGAATAAATTTTCTTCAGAAAGGGCTGAAGCACACCGCCTTGACCATAAAAACAATGAACGCTTTTGAAGCCTATAAATCTGACCGTAGAAATACAAAATTAAAGTCGGAATTTAATAACGCATTGAAGGAACTTGATAAATACCGTCAGGAAATCCGTAACGATCAAGTAGTCAATATTCCGATATTGCTGAAGCTTGAAACCTGGATGGGCTGGCGCAGGAATATCGGGAAATAATATTGGACTTAAAATCTGTCCGAGAAAATATGCATGCCTGGAACGCTGATTAAGTTTCGATCCCGAAGTATAACACGTTCCAGGCATCGGTCCAACTGGTCAGTTTCCGGCGTTTATCCTCGCGGCTCCATTGTTCCGGCGGACGCTCTCCTTGAGAGGCCCGGTATTCACGACAGGTGAATGAATACGGACCGGCACTGGAATACTCTCCCATCGCGCTGTGATGCGGTCCCAGCAAATTGCGCAAGGAATTTTTCAAAATCAATTCAATCCGGTTTTCACCGACTTTAACCAACTTCGATACGTCCAGCCGCCACGGGCGACGGTAAAGAGTCCCGGCATCGATACCGTTGATCTTGACCTGACAGGAAATCGCACCAAGATGTTTAAACTCAAGAACCGCCGGCAAAGGCAATTGCAGATCAATATCCTGAACCAGAGTTACCGTTCCGGCGTAGAACGGCAAACCGCAAGCCGCAAGTTCGCCATGACATCTTGAAACAAAGTCGGTTATCCGCGGATTCTCTATTCTAATCACCCGGGCTTCCGGCAAATCATTGTTCCATTGATCGTCAAACATTTTTTCAGGCAGGTTTTCGGGATAACTAATGTCGCCACTAACGCCGAAATCGCCGATAACATAGATATTCTCTATTTCGGTCCCGTACCGTTTCTCCGGATCGTCCAAAGAAGTAGGTTCGCCGGGAATAAATTCATATTCCAGTTCAATCGTATTTTTCCCGAAGAGCAAATTTGCGTTATAGATTGGCAACTCCGGATCAAGATAGTAATCCGCGCCAGACACTTCGAGCATCCGGCCGTTCATTACAACCGAATTGAGAAATCTTGATGATTCAACTACCACCCCTGCCCGGTCGGCACAACCGGAATTGTCGAAACAGAACCGCAAAGACAATGTACCGCTATATTTGATTTTATCCAACTGTTCTTTGATGCCGATCACCGGTTCCGGCGCATTCCATTCCGTACCATCAAGACTCCAGGCCGCGAAATCCAGCGGCAAAGCATTGGAATTGTGAGGTTTGAATGACCACTCCGAAGCTAACAAAAACTTTATTGGAGCCGGACATTCAGCCGTCCACCCGGAATCCAAACGGGTAAAACACCGGGTTTGGGCCGGTGCCAAACAAAGATCCGGACCTGCCGGTTTAAGTTGACCGGTTTTTAAGTCTATCTCCTCAGACCCGGCTGTATAAGGCAGGGCAAACTCCATTTTTCGCGAGGTATTGAAAAAACAGGTAACGACAGTCCCGTCTTCCAGTTTCCGGCGGTACACCATTACCTCCGGCTGAAGCTCAATGAATTCGGATTCCGGCAGATCATGCGCCCCTTCCCCGGCAGTCAATCTTATTACCTTGCCGCCGTAGTCGGAAAACCGCCTCAATAAAGTTTCCGTCGATTCACGCAGTTTTATCACCGGCGG
Organism: Victivallales bacterium; assembly: GCA_963678305.2. Taxonomy (GTDB): domain Bacteria; phylum Verrucomicrobiota; class Lentisphaeria; order Victivallales; family Victivallaceae. The sequence goes on along the minus strand of CAXXVV010000012.1, from coordinate 92,027 downwards.
CACGATAACGGTTTTATATGACATGCGGCCGACCCGGAACTCCTGATCTTCCACACAAGCAAATTCCGCCAGCAGGCTTTCATCGCCGAATTCAAAATCATTATGCGTTGCAAGCAATTCATCAACCAGAGATTTCAAGTCGTCATCCAGTTGTTTAATTTTCGCGTCAGCGCCAACTCCGCGCATCAGCCGCCAACCGCTTTCGACCGGATGAATTACCAGTAGGTCGATCTCCGGTCGACTGTTATTGAGCAAATAAGCCAACCGGGCCTGCTGCTCTTCAAGTATTTTGTTGTCATCCCAGTAAGGCTGATGATGCGAAAAAGTCGGCGGGTAGTCCCGTTTGCGACAACCGCGCAGCGAATAAAGCGAAAGATGATGACAAATAAAACTGATCCCCAGCGCCGCGTGTCGACCGGCAATCCATTCCCGATCCTCAAAACTCATATTCTGGCCGGAACAGCCGTACATCTCGGAGAGCCCGGCTGTTTTCCCGAACTGATTCACCACGCTGGAACACTGTTTTGCGGTCAGCGGATTGTTGATGTTCAATCCGAGATGGTCGATTCCCGGCATTTGCATAAAGCGATAATGCGGCATCGCCGCGCCGATCCAGCGGCACTGGGCCTCGATCGAGTCTTCATACATGAAATGACCGGTCAGCATCAAATTGTATTTGCCGCACCAATCCGCGATCTGTCTGGTATAAGCCTCGGTGAACTGTTCCGCCGCACTGCGCCAATAACGGTACCGGTATTCCTCCGCGTCTTCAGCGTCTTCAAACAGCTCAACAAGGTGATTAAACGGCGATTCGCCGTAATTGTGCACGTAACGTTCGTGCATAAACGGGGAGTACGGCACATAATCCGCTTGCAGCGTGGTCCAGCTTTCACGCAGCCGCATGATCGGCTCGTCCGTGAAAATCCCCGGAATAACCGTTCCGAAATATTGACCGAACCGTTCCCGGTATTTTTCATGGGTCGAATCGATGAACGCTTTGACCGCGTCCGGATTCATCAAATCAACCCAGCACGCGCCGTTGAACCAGGGTTCCCCCATCTCTGTGGCATAGATAAAATAATTCCAGCCGTCTGAGCGGGTTATTAAACTGGAACTATCCGGCAGAACTTCAGAATCCGGTAACCGGGCAAGGACTTTACTCCGGTATTCGGGATTTGCAGCCGGAACCCGGCCCCCGGCATAGCCGCTGGGCCATTTATCCTCGTCATAAAGCCAGGCCTGCATTCCAAGTTCAGCGGCTTTTGCAACCGCCGCGTCCAACGCCTCGAACCATTTATCGCCCAGATATTCCGTGATCAACCCGATCCGCGAATGCAGGAAAAAGCCCCCCATTCCGGCCCGATGGAATTCCTCGACCTGACGCGCCATTTCAAGCGGATCAAGCGTATCGTTCAACGACCAGAACGGCATTCCCCGGCATTCCGACGGCGGATCAATAAACTGTTTGTCATTCAGCATTTAATAAACTAACCGTCACTCATTTCTTTTCAAGCAGGAAACCATAGGTAATTCCTGATTCGGCTTGCCATTTCCTCCCGGAATCAACCGTTCCCCTGTAAGGCCCGATAACGGCTTTGGCTTTTAATCCTTTCGACAGATTGAAAACCTTTTCCCCGGCCGTTTTGGTATGCAGGAAAAGAAAATCATTCCCGGCATGCAACGGATCGTCTGAATTAGTGTATATCCAGGCTCCAGCCCGTGACGCCAGCTTGCGTAGTAATACCGGCGGCAGATTCGGCACAGTCGAAAACCAGATAATCCGGTTACCATCACGACGACCACCCGCAAGCACATCACCGTTGGGCGCACGCCCCAGCACCATATCATATCCTCCGATCAACGGGAACCACGGTCCGGTACTGGTCCCGCAGAAAACCTCCATGCCGCCAAAGTTTCGGTCAACTTTCATCATCATGGTCTGCTTGTTTTTCAACATTCGGGTTTTCATGCCCAGTATATCATCGACATTCGCCGCGGCGGGACCGGAATCTGGATAAAAGGCGCCCGGAGCGTAAAGGAACAGCACTGACGCGTTTTCCTTTTTAAAGCGTTCTTTAAGTTCAATCCGTTGTCTTTTACTTAACATCATGGTGTTGGTCAAAATATAGAACTTATGCGCCGGCAGCAAGCCGGGCGACAACAGATCGGTCAACAAAACATGCCGGTATGCGAATCCGGCCTCGCGAATACGTTTAAGCAGTTCCGAAATCATCGCTACATGAATTCCGTCACCCATGTTATTCTTGACATACAACGGGCTGACTTCATCACTTACGACACAAACGTCAACCGGAATATATCCATGCGGTTTGACCGGCAGAGAACGGTAAAGCTCCAACTGGTCCTTGATCATCTTCAAAAGAACCGGTTCGTGGAACCATCTTTCATGCAACTCCATGTAATGTCCGCCGAGACCACGGGTCAAAATCATTGCCAGGCCCCGGTTCATCATGGCCGCCGATTGCTCAACTGTATCGACTTTACCGTTGCGTCTTTCATAATCAGTCGGCTCCGGAAACACCCGGTAATCCAATTCACAGATCACCAGTTTACCATGACTGGTAAACGCCTCCGAAGGCTGCATCGGACTGTCAGACATTCCCAAGCGCCGCCAATGGTACATGGTCGGACCAAAAACAAAATCCACATAAGGCGATTTCGCGATTTTGTTTATGCCCAGATGTCCGCCGTCCTGCAAATGAAAGTACATGCGGCTGAACATAATCAGATAGCCGTAATATGTGCCGGATATCCAGTTATTGCCGGAAGCCTCTTTAATGGTCCGGCATAAGTGAATAATATCGTCCGACACCGTTTCATTGCGGTATTCAAACCAATCAATAAGGTCCTGGTCCCTTTGCGGGTCGAGCATATTAACCACAGACGCGGAATCAAGTCGTTTCGGAGTCGGCGGCATAATGGTTTTAAAAAGCTCCCTGTCGCCATACTTCTTCCGGAGAAACTCCCGGAATGAGTTGATCGCAGCCACGCTGTAACCACTGTAAGTTCTGCCGCGATGCCCCCGTCCGTGACTCCACATCCACTCCCAGGTCGAACCGTCAGCCGGACACATGCCGATAATCCGTGAGGCATAAGGCTGCCGCTTGATGTGTTCGATCAATTTACGATACGCAACACTTATGTCCACAAGCCATTTCTTCGAACCCAGACTCTGGAAATCATTATTTATATTCGGTTTTACATTACCATAAAATTTAGTCGCTTCATCAGGATATTTTTGTAACCACCACCCTGGCATATAGGACGAGACAACCGTCAGCACATAACGATCCGGAGCATTCGCCAGCAGAATATTCATCGCTTTGTCAAATTTGGAGAAGTCGAATTTGTCCGGCCCCAGCCACATTTTACGCATATCAAAACCGGTCCGGATAATCCGGGCATCACTTTTCACGGCATTTTTCAAGTAAAAAATCTTGCTCTCCGGGTCGGATGAATAGTGCGGCAAATCAAAATAAATCGGCGCAAAGCGTTTACCGTTTATCATAATCCAGGCCCGTTTCCCGGCACCGGCGACCCGAACTTTCGCAAGTTTCAGCTTAACGGCCACCGGTTTATTAAGCCGATACACCTTTTTCACCGCGCCCGAAGGAACCGGTCGCGGACCAATGTAACTGTAATGTACCAGCGATCCCCACGGCGGCACCGGCGGCATCCCGAAGACATGCACTTTTGAACCGATGCCGGAAGGCTGAGTTTTGCCGCCTTCGTGACACAACCATGATTTATCAGTACATATCCTTGTTCCCTGCCCTTTTCCGTCTTCAGCGAAAAGCTCAAGCAGTAAACCGCCCCAGGCCTCATAATTTTGCACTCTGACAACAATCCGATTGCTTCCCGCATGCAGGGCTTTTGTTATATCGGCTTTCGTGGGAACGGACCACTCCCGGTTTCCATGAAACAATTTACCGTTGACAAACACCTGGACATCATCATCGCCGGTAAACAGCATTTCCGCCAGCTCAGGCGCGGTGTTCAAATCAAAACTCTTTGTGAACCAGACATAATCGCTCGGACCGGTCCCGTTGCGACTCCATATCCAATTTGCCTCCCACCAGTATTCCGGCCGGTTCAATGGTTTCAATTTTTCAAGTTTCAAAAGCGGGAATCCAGTTGATTTGCCATGCGCTTTGATCATTGCATAGGCCGCCATCTCCGGTGACTTAAACTTGATCTTATTTTTTCGTGCCGGCAGTTTTACCGTTTTGAGCTGTTTCTTGTTATAATCATAGATTTCAAGCGACAAACCGGGATTTTTACCGTTTACCCATTGCAACGAGTATTCTCCTCGAGGTTTGAGCATATTTACTTTAAGGGATTGCCCGGCGGCAGCACTCCGGGCCTTCGGAATAATATTTGCCAACGGCAAGGCTTCAACCCGTTTCAGCTCAACTTTACACGGCGCGTATAACTGATGCCACGACACTCTCAGTTCTTTTACGGTCCCTTTCCAGTTCCTCTCCCGGCCAACATCAAAAACCAAGGTATTCCAAGCTCCATCAGGCGGAATGGAACGGGTAAGTTCGCCCTTATATTTTTTGCCGCCGTCAGTCGCTGACCACTGCAATTGAACATAGCCGCCTTCGTCAAAGGCTCTAAAAGCTATTTCCACCGCTTTGATTTTTGCCGCACTCCAGTCAATGGCGTCATTGTAAAAACCGCCGTTCGGCATAACAACAGCGGACAAGTAATCATCCGACGCGGATTTTTTATACAGTCCGAACGGTCGCCATGCCCGTTTGAGCATACTCCCGTTCCAGACCAAAGCCTTTTCATTGAGCGGAAGCACCTCTTTCAAAGTAACACGGTCAACAATTACGGCCCCGGTTCCTTCCAGCACCAGATGAAGCCGCAAAAATTTCTCATCCGGCCCGGCTTTGAAAATAATATCCGCTTTAGCCGAATTTGCAACCGGAGCCGCCCAGGCGGAGACCGGATAAGGCGTACGTTTCCCTCCCGGCATTGAGATCATTATTTTACCTTTTATAGACTTGGACCCGGTTTTAAAGTAAACTGATGCTTCATAAGTTTTCCCCGGAACCAGCTTTATATTGGTTTCATTAATGAAAAAAACATAACCTTTGCCGTTGCTTTTCACAACCTTCTGTGACATATCAGCGGCTGGACCAAACGATCCCGCCGCGCCGTGGACCAGGCGGATTCCCCATTTAATATTCTTATTTTTCAGAAGATTTTCCGGCCCCCCGGCAAACGCCATAGAGTTGACAAGGCAGACTACAATAAAACATGTCACCTTTAACAAACAAAAACTTTTCACTGATTTCTCCCCATATAAGAAGGAAGCAGCGGAGACATTTGCAATACATTGCCCCGTTTGTCCGAGCTGGCGTGCCCATCGCACCAGAGAAAGTTTGCCGCGCCGCTGTGACGGGCATTGATCATACCGTTGCTTGCCAGAGAATCTATGACATGATACGGACGAGTGGCATTTGTCATTCTGGCATCGGCCAGAAGAATTTTGTGGGACGGGTTTTTAATTCTACCCGGCTTTGCCGGTTGTTCCGGGGTATGCCTGGTGTAACCATTGTACCAGTCGTCTCCGACCCCGACCGTATTATATCCATAACTGATGTAGGCAAATTCCCAGGAGTGTGCGGAATCATCTTTCACGTTATCAAGATAATCCCTGGAATAATCAGGACAGAATTGGACCACGTTATCGCAATAGAATGAATCACGGCTGGCGTAATCGTTATTGTAAAAAATATATCCCCAGTATTTAGTCGTGGGGGTTGAAGTCAAATGCATGGGCAAATATGAATTAAAGTCATTGACATATTGAACCCAGCCAAGCCCCAGCTGCTTTACATTATTCATGCATTTTATCGCTTTGGCTTTTTCCCGGGCCTGGTTAAGTGCCGGCAGCAACATTGACGCAAGAATTGCAATAATAGCAATTACCACCAACAGCTCAATCAATGTAAATATAGTTACGTTGACACTTTGCTTTTTTTTCATTTTGTTTTAATCCTTTTGTTTCAGAGTTGTTCTATTGATAAATTTTTTACCGATCCGATACTTTCGTCGCCCATGCCCCGGGCCAGGATGTAAAACTGCATTTTCGCGGTTTTCTCAGGAGCGGTAAAAGTCTTGCTGAACTTCTTCCAATCCTGATCTTTGGTTATCGTATAAGTTTCATATTTAAGGGATTTACCGTCGGCTTTTATTAAACGTATTGCAACTTCGAACCGGCCCTTGATCTTTTCGCCTTTTATTTCACCTTTGAAAGTGAATTTACTGCCTGCTGGAGCTTTAAATGAAAGCGGAAAAACAACCATACGCCACTTGTTATCCTTACTGGCAGTATCTCCGGACATTGATAAAACACCATCTTTAACAGTACATCTTTTCTGCTTAATGTAACTGTCAATTCTTTTTCCGGAAAATTTCAGTTCAATGTTCTCTCCTGCAAATGCAATCAGGCCAAAAGTTGAGATTGCCGCGATTAAACTCATTTTTCTCATGATGTCTTCTCCTTTTTATTAAACTTTAATTTGAATTGTTTTAGTTGTCTCAGAATTGTTTTTTATCTGCTCAAGCAGAAATTCAACCCCGGTCCGGGCTATCATACAACCATTTTCTTCCATATACAAAGCCGGAACCGGTAAAGTAAAATGCGGATACGGCCTTGATACGACGATTTTCACGTCCGGTTCATTCCGCAGACCGCAACGGCCCATTACAAGTGAGGCCACTTCACCCGCGGTCCGGAAATCCCAGCAAATTATACCGTCGAATGATAATTCCGGCTGTTCAAAGACCGGCTTCATAACTTTCATTGCGCCGCTGTAAGCCCCGTCTCCCCGAAAAAAATTTTCCTGACGGAATTCGATACCATATTCTTGAGCAGCAGCTTTAATGTAATTATAGATCTGCAGGTTTGAAAACGATTCCGGAGTTTCCTCAAACAAAGCAATACTGCGACAGCCGTTTTTAAGCGCCAGTTCAACCGATTCGTATGATTTCTTCTCCAAACTGGACTGGACATTATTGACCCCTTGCAGGACAGCAGGCGAATAAGCTCCAAGCGCGACTGTCACTATCCGCAGTTTTTTCAGCGCGTTCATTACCGGCGGTCTCAGATTTCCGGTAATCAGAATGCCATCCAGCCGTCCGTCCCGCAGCATCGGCGGCAAATCATAAATATTGCGTTCTTCGCCAGTCAGCTTGACCAGCACCAGATTATATTGAATCTTCTTGATCCCCTCTGCAATACCATCCATCATTGACGCATAAGCCGGATCGGAAAAATCCCGCTCAACCAGAACATAACCGATATTCCTGGTAACTCCGCTGCGGCTTTTCAGAACCAGATCCTGAATATTGGGATTGAGACGATACCCGAGCTGTTCACAGGCTTTATTGATCTTCTGCCGCATCGCCGCGGATATCTCGGTTTTACCGCTCAAGGCACGCGAAACAGTCGCCTTGGAAACACCAAGATACTCAGCAACATCTTTCATGCTTACCGGTTTTTTTGATACTGTTTCCTGCATTGGCTTACCTAGTCCTCAATTCACGTAACTTGTTGCATTTACATCACTATTATACTTGGACACAAGCCATCTGTCAACCCCTTTTATGCAAAAATTTAAAAAAAATCATTGACTTTTATCGTTTTACGTTGTATTTTTATGTAACAAGTTACGAAAACAATAAAAGAGATTTAATTATATGCTTGACAATTTGAATCCGGCACCGTTCTGGTTTCTGAACCACCGTTTGGAAAAACCGGAAATCCTGCGACAGTTGCAATTAATGAAAGAATGCGGTTTAAGCGGTTTTTTTATCCATCCGCGCGCAGGGCTGTTGACTCCGTACGGCTCCGAAGCCTGGTTTGAGATGGTCCGTTTTATCGTCAAAGAGGCGGCAACGCTGGATCTCAAAGCATGGCTATACGATGAGGACCCGTTCCCGTCCGGCGCGGCAGGAGGCCGGATTTTAATGGAAAATCCAGAGTTCTCGGCCCGGCAGATTGTCATCAAAACCGTGAAGCCGGACTCAAACGGTCTGTTCACCGCCGACCTTGGCCCGCATAAGCTGCTTTCGGCCGTCGCGGTAAAGTTCGGACCGGACGGTTCAGTTGCGGAAGAGCGCGATGTTTCCGGAGCAGTCGGCATGATTCGTGACAAGTGGTTTGCTTCAGCCTGGAACAGCTCGTATTTTTCCGGCATGATCGACGACTTCGAGTTCCCGCACTGCCGGGCGGAAACCTTCTATCCGCAGCTGCGGCTTGAAACCGTACTGCCGGCAGGAGAATGGACCATCTACTGCGCGGTCGCCGTAACAGTTCAGAATGACGGCAAGTACGGCAACTCCCCGGACAACCTGAACCCTGACTGCGTGCGCCGATTTATCGAGTTAACTCATGATAAATATGCCGAAACGGTGGGCGAATACTTTGGTTCGACCATTCCGGGTATCTTTACCGATGAACCGTCGTGCGGCGCGTCACCGCCGTGGACACCATCGTTACCGGAGGAGTTCCAACGCGAACATGGTTATCCGCTAGAGGAAAACCTCTACCATCTGAACGTAAATTCCGGAGAAGCAAGCGAAAAATTCCGGGAACATTACTGGAAAACCGTCGCCAGGCTTTATAAAACTAACTTTTTCGGGCAGATTGCCGACTGGTGCAAACAACATGATCTGCTTTTGTGCGGACACGTAATCTGCGAAGAAGACCCGATGAAGCAAATCACCTCCGGCGGCAGTATCTCAAGCTACCAGAATCATTTCGATATTCCGGGGTTTGACCATATTACACCCAATATCGGCAACCGGAAATACCCGGCCTTGAATTTCGGCGGGCGTTTTATCGCGTCCGCCGCCAAAATACACGGTCACAGCCTTGTCCTGAGTGAATGCTTCGGCTGCAACGCCTTTAATTTCGGGTTCGACGGGATGCGCAAAGTCGCCGACTGGCTGTTCGCCCTCGGTATAAATTTTCTGGTCCCTCACGGTTTTTATTATTCTTATGACGGGCTCCGCAAGAATGACGCCGGCAAGTCGTTCTTCTTTCAGGACCCGGAATTCGCCAACTTCAAGAACTTTGCAGATTACGCCGGCAATATTTGTACGAAACTTGGCAAAGGCGAAATATCCGCCGAATTATGCCTGGTCAATCCGGTCAGACAATTCCGGCGACAGATGCCCTATGACCAGAAAAAAGCGGAAAAGCTGCGCGACAACCTTTATGACGCCTGTCAGTTTCTGCTGGAAAACCATTATCGTTTCATCATCGTAGACGATGATATGCTGCTGGAGAATCCGGAAATAGCAAATGATTTCAAAGCCGTGATAATTCCACGCGGTTACGGCGAAAAACTGCCTTTCGCAACAATTGAAGCCGAACGCGAAGCGCTCAATAATGCCGAAACCGCGCCTTTGGCGATATCCGCTTACGCGCCCGGTGCGAAAGTCAAGGATCTGCTTTCCCTTGTTAAAAACCATCAGGACGGACAGATTATCTATATTTATAACAACTCTCCGAGAGCGGGATTTTTCCGTTTTGACCAGGCGACAACGCTATATGACGGAGTTTCCGATGCCGAATACCGCTTGTCGGACGGCAAATTCGTTATTCCCGGTTTTACCGGAGTTTTATTATACTCCGGGCGGGTGAATGCCTCACTGCCGTCATATATTCCGCCTGAAATAGATCAATATATCAGGTCATTTGAGTTCGACACAGCTCCCGAATGGGAATACAAGCCGCCCTGCAAAGTTGTCGACACTATTATCAACTGGGAGGTAAAAACGGACGAACAAAAGTTCCAAAACCAGAAATTTTGTCTTTTACGCGACATAATCGGGACCGACCTGCCGCATATTATCGCCGAACAAATCAGACCGATCTTTGACGCGGCCGCGCCACCGGCCTCGCACTATCCGGTCAAGGCCGGCTTTCAAGCGACTTTTACAATCGGGACAAGATCAGAAAAACTGTTTCTGGTCATCGAATCGGATACGCTGCAGGGAGATTGCACGATCAGGCTGAACGGGCAGCATCTGCACAAAGCGGATTTTTCACGCAAATTCTTTTACGACCCATTCAACCTGGCACTGGATATTTCGGATAAACTGAACCATGAGGAAAATATGCTGGAAATCATTTGGGAAAACGCGAACGAATTTGACGGCTTGACTTCCGCTGTTTATATCATCGCGGAGTAACCGGGAGTTCAAACGATTTTCACGCGTCTCCTGAAATCTACCGGCGGATAGCCGAAATGCTGCACAAAACAGCGGCTGAAATGAAATTGATCCGCATAATTGAACCTTGCGGCGATTTCCGAAAGAGGCAATTCCGTTTTTTCCACCATTCTGGCTGCGGTATTGATTCTGATCTGATCATAATATTGTTTCGGGGACATCTTGAATTTTTGCTTGAAAACCCGGCGGAATTGAACTTCGCTGAGACAACAGAAACGCGCCATGTCCTGAATGGTACGCTTTTTCTCCGGTGAGTTGAGGATGTCGTTGGCCAGCAATTCAATTTTTGACGCGGATTCGCTGGTGGCCTGCGACCGGCATACTCCGGTCAGCAGGACTCCAAGCGCATAATGCGCGTTAAGCTGCCGGGCTCGATCTGTCGATAAGGCATTCTGGATAACCGGCAGCAGACAACGTTCGAGACCCAGGGTGACTTTACCCGCTCGCAACAAACCCTGCTCCACCAGAGAATCCGGCAAAGCCCCCGAGAAGCCGATTGCGTCTTCAAAGTAATAATGCATATACCCGAAGTAATCCTGCGTTATGCCCGGCAACATGATTACCGCATCGCCGGGGTTCAGGTCATAACGCTGGTCATTTACGTACAAGACTCCCTGACCGTCAAAAAGATGGGAGATCGTATAATGATTGAACTTACGCGGCCGCATTTCATCAATCTCACGCCGGGCGGAGCGCCAATTGGACTGGATTCCGCCAATTCTCAAGCCGGAAAGCCTCGAAAATTCGTCTTTCAGATTCTGCTGTGACAACGTCGTATATCTGGTTATGTTTTTTTTATTCATAATTAATGATCGTTTTTTTCATGCAATTTTAAGTTTTAAGTGATATAATAATCACAACATGATTACAATATACATTTATGTCAATAAATCAAGTTGTAAAAAATATTATCGGCAACAGCTTGTATTCATGACAGGAAATTATCTATTGTTAAATAAAAACAATCAGAACAAAAGGATTGGAAAAAATGAGAAAAAGAAATTTCACCCTGATCGAATTGCTGGTCGTGATCGCGATCATCGCTATTCTGGCGTCAATGCTGCTGCCCGCACTTAACCAAGCCCGTGATAAAGCAAAATCAATCAAATGCACCGGCAACCTTAAACAAATCGGCATCGCACACATGTTGTATCTCGACGACAACGATGCTTACAGTTCCATCTATCCGGTCGCAAACGGACCGGGATTTCTGGATAAATTTATTGACCGGCAATATGTAAATAAAGAAATATTCAATTGCCCGGGAGTCCCATTGAGTCATTTGAGCAGCGGCATTCAGGTGACCAAATACCGGCTTTCCAGCGGCATTGCCTACGGCGATTACGGATGCAATATTTCCTACGCTTATTATCTGCCCAAATGCATCAACCGCGACACCGGAGTCGCCAACATTCAATATCTTTACTACCATCGGAAGATGAACCTGCTGCCAAAACCGAGTTCAACCGCCGGATTCGGCGATTCATCCCGTGATGCCGGGGATTATTGGACCAGCAGCGGTTTTTTCCGCAAAACCTACCCCAATACAATGTCCTCCATCTACCCGGTCCATACCGGAGGCACCAACTACACCATGTTGGACGGACATGTCAAATATATGAAATATGTCGAACTCAGTTCGTTGTCATACATTGATATATTTTTCAGCGGCGGCAAATTATAATTTTAATCCCTGCGACAGATGGCGATGAACCGCTTAATACTTTGCACGTTGTGCTACGGAAGCGGAAGAAAAAACAAAATGGTTGCTTAACGGGGAAACTCCCCGCTCCTCCGGGCATTCCATTTAGAATATGATTTTTGCCAGGCTTTTTTTAAAGCGTTTTTGATACCTTGCATGCTTGCATCGAGGCAGTTTATCAACATATTAATATAAAATAGAAGAAGGATCATAATTGAGCATGAAATTCTCAACAGCAGGTTTATTGCTATTGGCCGGAACGGGGCTGATTGCGGCAGAGACAAATTATTCAGAACAACGCGAAAACGCACGCAACTATCAGCGCCTTGGCAACAACGCGGTCGATAAATTATCCGAAGTTATTAATTTACTGAAAAACACCAAAGACAATGAAACCAGATACCATCTTCTCGGTTCATTATCGGAAATGGGCTCCGCCGCGGCGCCGGCGCTGCCTGAGATAGTCAAAGCCCTGAATATATCGGACACAAAAGTCCGCATGGCGGCAATGCGCGCCCTGGTTTCCATAAACAAACCTTGTCCGGACGCTGTAAGCCCGCTTGTCAAGCTGATCACCAATAAATCGACGCATCGGGTGGTGCGGAGCCAGAAAGGAGCGGCCGCCGCGGCTCTGGCAGTAGTCTGCACTGATCCTGAAGTGTTCAAATCATTGCTGTTGTTTCCGAATAAAGAGGTCCGCATGACCACGGCCACCGCCCTGTCCACTCATCCTGAACTGGCGAAACAATTAGCACCTGAAATAGCCTGGGCCTGTCCGACCGTTTTTCAAACCGGTCCGTCATGGCTGCCCGACGGAGGTTTCGAAAGTGAGGGAAAAACTCCGTTCGGCTGGACGCTCCATTTCCGGGACGGCGCCGAAGGCTCATGGCAAATCGACACATCGCGGGTCCGCAATGGAAAACAAGCCTTGAAATTAACCAAAACCAACGGCATGGGCTACCTTGAACTGCGTTCCTCACAACCGTTAATCGTTCCGGCCGGCGGCGGCATTAAAACCTGGCGCGGCTTTTATCACAGCGAAAACGCGCCTAAATCATCCTTGCTGCTGTTCCGGCTTGAAGATGAAAAAGGCGAAGTTTCAGCGCACGACAACGTTCCGCGCAGCGGTTGGGCATATTGCAGTCAAACCTATATCCGCAATTCAGCACCTGAAGCCTGGCGCAAACGCCTCCTGATGCTGCGCCCGGATAAAAAAGAACGGCGTTACCACCTGATAGTCAGACTCTACGGGAATCCCTGCACCGTCTGGCTTGACGACTTCACATTTCCCTCCACTCCATGGAATTTCATCTATACCTCGCCGGTTCCTTCACCGCCGGGATACTCCTTGAAAGAAGCGATGGACATGCTGCAAAAACGCCCGGATTCAACTTCCGAACTGGTATCCTCAAAAGGACGGACGGAATTGCGGATCGACGGCAAAACGGTACTTCCGATATTTCATTTTCCCTGGAAAACACAGTACGGCAACTTTAAAAAATTTGGCGATGCCGGAGTCAATATCCACAATGTCGTACTGCCGATCAACAATACTTTCGGGAAATACCGCGGCAGCAAGCCAGACGAAACCGGAGCCGGACCCGTCTGGAAAAGTATCAGGAGCGAGAAATATGATTTCTCATCTTTCTTCAGTCAGTTACGGGAGTTTGCCCGAAAGAGTCCTAATTCTTATATCCTGCTAGGCTTCCACGTCGCCTGGCCCACGGATTACGTCCAGCAGAACCCGGATACCGCCTGGGTTAATGAAAAAGGCCAATACGGTTACGGGCACAGCCTGTATATGCTCGGCTTCACCAAGAAAGAGAAGAAACCGAAGAACATGATCTTCTGGCCCTCGCCTTACAATGACAAACCTTTTACCGACGCGGCAAAAGTCATTACCGCATTCCTGAAAGAACTGAAAAAGACTCCTTACTCGAAAATGGTCATCGGCGGTTTTATCTGCGGCGGCCATGACGGGCAGTTCGAAGTCCTGCTGCGCGATTTCAGCAAAGCCGGAACCGACAATTGGCGTAAATGGCTCAAAAAAGAATACAAGACCGACAAAGCGTTGCAGCAGGCCTGGCACATGCCGGAAGTCACTCGGAATACCGCCTCAGTTCCGGTTAATTATTACGAGTCGCCGAAAATATCCGGCGTGTCTCCGGAATTCTATGATCCGGTCCGCGAAGCCGCCGACCGCGATTACAAAAGATTCCGGCAGGAACGGATATGGTGGATGAAAGAATACATGATCAAGACCATCAAAGACGGCCTGGGCAAAAAATGCGTTGGCGTAACCTGGCTTATGGGAGGAACGTTGAAAAAATACCTTGATCCGTTCCTCAAGTCAAAATATCTCGATATTGTCATCACGCAGCCCCTTTACCAGCACCGCATGGCGGGTTTGATCGGCGGCGTCGGCGCACCGTTCGGTTCGTTCAGGATGCATAAAAAACTCTATCTCGAAGAATTCGACTTCCGCTCCTGGCTGCGCGAAACCTATAATAATGAAATCGGCGCAATGAAGATCGGTACGCCAACCTCCCTGCAGGATTTTCAGGCATTACATCGCAAAGCGGCCGGACAGCTGGTTGTTGAAAACCAGGGCTGGTGGTACTTCGATATAAGCCACAACGCGTTCTGGCACCCCGATATCCTTAAAGAAGTCAAACGCACAGTCGAAGTTTACCGGTGGGTGGATTCACAGCCGCAAAACTTCAAACCGGATGTCTGCATGGTGCTTAACGATTCCACCAGCTATGGCATTCGCAATTCGATCTATCGTTTTCGCGACCCGATCACCTGGCAGTTAGGTTATCAGTGGTACGAATTCTTTACGGCCGGTGTTCCCTTCGACACCTATTTAATAACGGATATTGTTAATAATCCGCAACTTCAAAAATATAAGGTTTACGTCTTTGCCAACGCATTTGAATTGACCGCGCTTCAGCGTTCATTCATCGAAAACAAACTCAAGCGCAATGGAAAAACTATTATATGGCACTATGCTCCCGGTTATATCAGGAACAAATACGACATAAACGCGGTGCAAGAGCTGACCGGGATAAAAGTCAAAACCGCTTTAACGCCGGCAAATTACCGGGTCAAAGCTGAACTATCATCCGACCCGTTATGCAAAGGCATGCTGCCGCTTCAGGGGCCCGGCGATATTTTCCGAGCCCACTTTTCAATCGATACGAAGCGCGGCTTTCTTGATTCGCAGCGCTTTACGATAAACGATCCGCAGGCAATTCCACTCGGACGCTTTGTCGATGACAATTCAGTGGCGATCGCGGTTAGACGCTTTCCGCAATGGACCAGCATCTACGTGGCGTCACTGGCCGGAATCAGCGCGGAACTGCTCAATAACGCGGCTGTCGAAGCAAAAGCATACACCCTGAGCAAACCCGGCTTCGCACAGATGGCGATGAACGGCAGTTTCATCAGTCTGCACGCCTTGAAAACCGGCACGATAACCTTGAAACTGCCGCGCCGCTGCAAGGTGGTCGACGCATTCACCAGCCGGGAATTATGCCGTGACAGCAATCAAGTCAAGCTGTCCATGAACGCGGGGGAAAGCCGCTGGCTGCTGATGAAGTAAATTAATGGTCACTGGCTGCTTTTGTCAAGCAGCCATTTTTTCTTTGAAGCGGGGATTATCTGATTATTTTTAACCGTCACATTATCGCTGTAATCAATTTCCACGTAAGGGAGCTTGGGGTCCATAACATCTTTAGCCGGCGGGCCGAAAACATTATTTTCGATTACCAGATTGGTCGCATTTTTAGCGGTTATGGCGTCGCCGACCCTGCCACGGCCGTGGTAAGACGGCGTTCCGAAATTGGTTATACGATTGCCCTTGATCAACACATCGGTAATCGCCCGGCCCGCTTCCGGTTTAAGGACCGCGCATTCCGCGATTTGGATATTGGTCCGGGATATATTGTTGAAGGTATTATTAACCACTTTCAAGCCGCAGCTGTTCGGCCCCTCGCCCCAAATCAAATCGTGTCCGGCGATAATCGCCGGGCCGAGGATGTCCTCGAAAGTATTGTTTTCAATCAATGCGTCATTGGCCCGGATCATAATTCCACGCGGCCAGTTGTGCCCGAAGAAATTATTCCGGATAATACTGCCTTTGCCGGTCGCGGAGTTGTTGTAGATGAAAGCCGGAGAACCGTTTTTCAGGAAGCCCTTTCTGGCCCCGATACTCAGACGCCAGTTGGCCTGGTGGTTTAGACTTTTGACGGTATCCAGTTCAGGGAGATCCCGGTCGAGTGTAAGTTCAAACTTTGGGTATTTCTGCCATTTAACGCGGCGGCAACCGGTACTTTTGGCCCGGGCCAGGACATTACCGGTTTTGAAATCAAAGAAAACATATTCGTCCCCGACTTTCCTGTTGCCGTGAATATCCACTACGATCTTATTGGGCGCAAGCTGTTCGCATAACCTGAATGAGCCGCCGGCAATATTAACGCAGTCATCGTCGGTATACATTATTTTACAGTTTTCAATAATCGGGCCGCGCCGGTTGAATTTGGCGTGAATTCCGTCCGCGTCCGTTGTCATCAGGCGATCAGTTCCCGGCTTGGTGGTCACCAGGCAACCATCCATCACCGCCCGGTCGCAATCCCGCAGCGCGTAAGCGCAGCCATAGGCGCTGTAGACAGCGGTTTTATACAATTTAGTTTCCCGGCCCTGCTGAACAAAAATACCGTGGCCCTTGGAGCTCCCGCCGCGGGAAATCAATGCGAAAAGGAGTCCGGCCCTGACTTTGACGTACGGCCTTACTTTATTGCGCAGCGGAATCCGGATTTTACCGTTACCAAGGTCGAATGCTTTATCCACCCAGTTGATAGGAATAGCGCGAATCCGGCGTCTGGTTTTCGGGTCATAGAAGTTGATCCGGTTACGGGCGGGTTTACCGATGAAACCTTTATCCAACGGAGACGGAAACCCTTTATCGATCAGTACGTCAATCGTATTTTTCGCGCGGTCGAAAGCAACCACTTTGCCCTGGGTGAACGGCAAAGGATCATAATCAACCGCAATATTCTTGAACACCGTGTTATCACAATTGGAAATCATCAGACCGTTGGCCCGTTTAGTCATTAAGAACACGGTTCCCGGTTCAGCCTCGACTTCAGCGTCTTTCAAACCTTTGGCAAGCAAATGCCCGGCATAGGCTTTTCTCGTCACGCCCAGCGATTTCATCCGGTAAACCCCTTTGGGAATTACCACTTTCGCCCCGGCCCCGGCAGCAGCGGCAGCATCAAACAGCTTCGTCAATGCCGGACGGTCGTCGGCAACACCATCGCCCTTTGCCCCGAAGTCTTTGGCATTTAAAACTTTTCCGGCGCATAAAGACAGTCCTGCTACGGTCAATACCATTGTAAAAACTTTGCTCAACATTTTTTCTCCTTTTCAATTAATTTCAGTATAATTTTATTTATCAAATCTGACAAGCGGAGGAGTTATTTTCGGACGATTACGCCCGGCGATACCGGGAACCAGTTCGGCCCAGCCCTCTTTCTGATCCAGATCACGGTCATAAACCGCAAAATTAAAGCCAATACCTTTGTTAAGGTCTTCATTACTGATGCCGAGTTTCTTCATATCCAGTGACAGGTCGTATACCGTGTGATCCCCGCTTCTGGTTACTTTAACACTGCCCCAGGGATCGCGACCACGCCCTTTCGGTTTAGCGTAGACATAGGACAACGGTTCGGTTTTACCATCTCCGGAAATGCCGATTAACCAGCGGCCTTTATATGAATTGGGATACACCGCAATGACCAGACTGTCGCCTTTGCGAATATTCTTCCGATCACTCTCAACAACATGCTTATCATCCCTGACCTCAACCCGTATGTTCAACAAACCCTTTTTTCGATCCGCGCCGAGCCAGGTTTTAACGCTGAGGTCCTTTCCACCGTTCCAGACATAACGCATTGAACCCGGATCGTAATCAAACAGATTCTGAATTTGCGGTCTGGTGTCAATGACAAAATCCGGTGACCGGTTGAAGTTGCCGGCAGCGGGAATCCAGGCCCCGGCAACCGCCGGAATTCCCACAATCTGATGGTAGCCGTCAGGCTGGATATCCACCTCGAGAGATAATTTTAAACTTTCACCGAAAAGGTAATTTTTTCCGGGTGGCATCGACACCGGTATTTTCACAGTTTCGATTTTACCGGCCGCAAGTTTAATTTCTTTTTTAATATTCTCATATTTCAAAGTAAAGCTTGCATTTTTCTTAAACGGATTATGCAGCTTGACCGCCACATCAATCGGACCGTCAGGATAAACCGCAACAGGACCGTCTACCGCGACCAGCGGTTCGCCAAGAGAAATTTTATTGTTACTGTGAATTATCATATACTCAGGGTTTTCACTCATACAGATAGTCGCTTCCCCGCCAATCCGGTTCGCGGCAAGCCTGCGTCCAGTCAGCGCGACACGCTCGATCCTGTCGCCTTTTTTCACTCCATGCAGCGGCCAGATACCGCGTGACGCCTGGTTGGATTCGGACCAATATACCAGCACGGTTCTGGAACCATTGCCGAACGCATAGCAATAGTTATCATTGCTGAGCGGAATTCGACCCAGCGGCGGCAACGAACCGAGAACATCGGTCGCAGTCGCAAAAGCGACATAAGCCGGACGCGGCTCAAGGTCATCTGTCAGCAACCCCCAGTTATATTTTTTACCGACCATCTTGAACCAGGTGTGGCCAATAGCCCCGACGGTTTTGGTCAGGGCGATTTTCTTCAAAACATTCTGAGCCTGCCAGTCCAGACCTTTGGCCGGAACCGCAGTCTCATTGAAGAACAGTGGACGTTTGACCGGCATTTCATTACGTAGTTTTTTCAGCCGACCTTCAACAATGTCATGGAACAACTGGAATTCGCCGTGCTGATGAAAGGCGTGGATATCGAAAGCATCATAAGCGTTGTTCAAAATATCCCGCTGAAGGTTGATATGTTTTCGTCCCGGATGCGGCGTCAGCGTGGCAAACCCCGAGGTCATAACCTTAGCTTCAGGATCATATTTATGGATTGTTTTGTATGTCAGCTTCAGCAAATCAATATACTGCTGAGTATCACCATGCCAGAAATTATTAAGATCGGCTTCGTTCCAAACTTCCCAGAACCTGACATCATCTTTATAACGCTGAACCGTTTGGGCGACATATTTTTCCCACGGACCCAATTTCGGCGGGGCAAACTTCCAATCCCGGGCGTCTTTGGTGTTGCGCAGTTTTTCATCGGCCGACCATCTGGCGTTATAGCACAACAGGACTTGAGGTTCCATGCCATATTGTTTGATAAGTTTGATAAAGCGGTCATCCTGCTTGAAATTCCAGACTCCCTGACGCGGCTCGACGGAATTCCAGAACACATCGATACGGACCATCGTCGCGCCCATCGCGTGCATTGCCCACAATGCCGGCTTCAACCGGTTGCCGACCAGCAGATAGTGCAATCCTGAACTGATCGCATAATGAAATCCGTCAACCGGGGGCAACGGCCGATCCATCACTTTCATAACGGCAAACGGCGCGAATCCTTTGCGCTGTTCCTTGCCTGAAGTCAAAACATAATTTATCTGCCAGAGGTCCGGCTCCAGGCCTTTCACGCTGAAACCGTATTTCAATTTTTGCCCCGGAGCAAGCTCAAACCGGGAAGGAAATGAGACATTCAATTTTTCGCCCATGAAACTTCCGCCGCTCCATTGCGCATTGAAAATCATAGTTTTTTTGTTCGGGTTTTCGACAATCAAATCCACCCTGGCCTTTTTGCTGTTCAGCGGCACTACCGCGATCGGTTTCCCGGTCTCGACATACAACCTGACTTTATCCAGCGGCGTCAACGGTTTTCTTTTCTTCTTTTTTACGGCGTACGCATCCGAAACCATTAAAGCGATGATTGCAACATATAAACCTGATTTTAAAATTTTCAGCATCATAAGCTCTGCTTATTTCTTCTTTTTCTTCTTATGTTTCTTTTTGGCTTCATATTCTTTGGACGCAATTTTATAGCGTTCTATCCAGGCCGGAAGGGTCTTCGGGTCAAGTAAAGGATCATTAGTGCGTTTCTGCCAGTCCTGCAGCTCGGCTTCAAGTTTTTTGATCTCCGCGGCATACTCAGGTTTACCGGCAACGTTTTTATAGCCCAGTGGATCTTTTTTCAGATCATAGAACTTGATCGGAACCAGTTTTTCATTTTTAGTACTCAAAAACCAGGTCTTCATAAGTTTGTATCGACCGTTCCGAACAGTTCTGGCCACCCGCAAAACGAACGGAGCATGAAAATTCATCTCGCCATAAGAATACTTTCTCCACGCAATATCCTTACCTTCAAGCAGCGGAAGAAAAGATTTACCTTCGCCTTTATAGTTATCATCCTTAACTCCGGCAGCGGCCAGAATGGACGGCATAAGATCAATACTTGAAACCAGCTTGTCACAGCTGTATTTTTTCAGGGTATGCCCCGGCCATGACACCAGCAAAGGTACCCGAAGGCCGGATTCGCGACAAGTAGTCTTGCCTTTTATGCCGTGGTCGGAAATAAAGATTATCATGGTATTTTTCAGTTTATCATGCTTTTTCAGTTCGGCTAACAGCATGCCTACCCCCTGGTCCAGCCGCCTGATTTGATTGTAATAAGAGGCCGGACGTTTGAAACCGAACCGGGTTTGCGGTCCGTCATAGCCGTCTTTATTGAACGCTTTAGCGCTCTTTGACTGCGGCAGATCTTTTGCGGTCAAAACTTTTTTCGGAATGCCGTTGACCTGATTGGTCATCGGATCATGCGGGTCAAAGTAGTTCACATACAGGAAAAACGGTTTTTTTGATTTACTTGAGAGAAACTCATTGGCGGAATCGGCGACTTTCTGAATTTCTTTGGTATTGTATTTCCATTTTGTGTATTTCGAGTGATAATCGAATTTGAAACCACCTTCCGGATTGACATGGATCTTGCCGATAACTCCGGTCCGGTATCCGGCATTTTTGAGTTCATTCGGAATCGACGGATATGATTTATGCATGGAGAATCCCATGTGCGATAACCCGATCTGACCGTTTTGATGCGGATAAAGACCGGTCAGGATGGCGGACCGGGATGGACTGCACGACGCGGTCGGAACATAGGCGTTGGTAAACTTTACACCACGATCGAACAGACTGTCTACATTGGGCGTTTTAATAACCCGGTCGCCGTAACAACTCAGCTGAAACCCCAGATCATCCGCGGTTATCAGAACGACATTAGGTCGATTTGCCGGAAATTTATCCGGCTCATTTTCCGCCCCGCAAATATTACAAAGCAAAGCGGCACTTGCGGCCACAAGCAATTCTTTGCGATTTTCCAATATAGACATAGTTAGATTCTCCAAAGTAAATATAAAGGTTATTTTAACATTGAGCAATATTATTTTTAGAATACAGAATTCCCTTGCTGAATTTTATTCAGAAGAATCAATGTCGGCTGATATGTGATACAGCTATACGTCGTAATCAATTACCAGTTTACAGTCAAAGTTATATGGCCGAGTTCAGTTTTCGGCATTCCGCCTTTTACCGTGGGATTGATTGCCGCCTGCCTCAAAATCCCGTATTTTTTCAATCCGGTAATCGCATGGCCGTCAAGGAATCCGACTCCGCCTTGCATATCATGCGGCACGCCAAACGATCCCAGAGTACAGGAAACATACTGCGAACAACTGGTTCCGGTAAACTGGAACGAATCAAAGAGTGTGACAAATTTTGATGGAGGTTGTTTAACCGGGCCCGGAGTAGCGGTTGCGGAGAGCGTATATGAGTCAACACTCCAGATACCGCAATCTTTCTGAACCGTACCGCCAATCTTCCAGAAAGTCATACTGTTGGTACTGTTATTGATGCCGCGCCTGCCATAACCGCTCTGTCGCGGATAACCGTAAACCCGCGGATACATCGCCGGACACAGGCCGACCCACGGTTTGCCTTTGACCGGCAAGGGCAGATAACCAAGTTCGCCATATACATACGCATAGGTAGCGGTATAGCTGGTGCCGGAGCGGGATTTCAGCCAGGCCCCGGCCAGAATACTGTCATAATCCCCCGCATACATCGAATCAGCCAGGGTAAGCTGTTTCAAGTTATTGACGCAGGTACTGGTAATAGCTCTGGCCCTGGCCTTGTTCAAAGCAGGCATCAGCATACTGGCAAGAATAGCAATAATAGCTATCACAACGAGCAACTCAATTAAAGTGAAGAGTTTGACTCCAGATTTCATTTTACGCTCCTTTTATGTTAAATTTCTCTAGTGGACTCGCGTTCAACAAATTTTCCGGGCAGATACTGCGCGGAAGGATGTCTGGCAAAATAGATATCCGGCGACTCAATACTGTCGATGAGCATATTCCCGGCATATTCCGTCAATTCGGCAAACGGCATCGCTACAGCTGAAAGGCTCGGAGTGGCGATCGTGCAAAGCGATCCGATGTCGTCAATACTGACCACACTGATCGCATCCGGAACCTTGATCCCGGCCTCGTTGCACGCCTTGAGAAATCCCAGCGCGGACCAGTCATTAGCCATTATGACCGCCGTCGGCAGCTTCTTCAGCGATTTCAAGTATTTCACCGCTTCCGAGCAATCCGGAATGGAGGTATCAGGTTCAATCGGATATTGCCGGACAGTGGTTTCGTGCTCATACATATATTCAGGTTTATACAAACCGCGTTCTTTCATTATCTCCATGTAGCCGTGACTGCGCGCAACCAGCATCCGGTGGTTGGGGTCAAGATTGAAGAATGCAATATCACGATGGCCCATATCAAGCAGCGATATTACAGCCAGTTGGCCCGCTGCATGATTATCAAGACAGATCTGCGGGATTTTATAATTAGGCATATTCAGGCCGAACCCGACCGAAGGCACCTTTTCAAAAAGTTTTTTCATCGCCGGAATCTGATCGAGCCGGGCACTCATCTTGACGATAACCCCGGCATAATTCCCGCTATAGGTCGCCTCGTGAACGAAGTCGTTATTCGCATCGCTCATCTTGATCACCAGATCATATCCTCTGGAACTGCAGGCCTTTTCAATCCCGGCAATATACATCGACCACATCTCGTTGCCCTGCCAAGAAGGACTCATATTCGGCGACCAGAGCGCGATATGCCGGGTTGAAACCGGCCTGGCGATCCCGACCGGCCGCCGCCCGCGTTTGCCCGGCTTGTATTTATATCTGCGGACCATATCCATTGTCCTGGAGTATATCTCCGGGTCAATGTTGTCGGCTTTGTTCAAAACCCGGCTGACAGTTCCAACTGAAACTCCGGCCATTTGGGCTATGTCGCGGATGGTTACTTTTGACATGATTGCTCCGTTTTTTATGTTCTGCTTCTATTATACAAGATTCAAAATCATTTGTCAACCCTTTGTTCATAAAAAAATGCCTTGAAATCTTAAAATTCAACATTATTTCAAGCTCAAAACAACCACAAAAAAGAAATTTTAATGAACATTACATGAACAATTAATAAACAAAAAATATATCTTATGCCCTTCGTAAAACAAGTACTAAGCACCGCGACATATATTCAGTCATTTAACCTGCCGGACGAAGAACCCTTCAAACATCGAATGATTTGAATCAAAAAAACCTTCGACCCAAGCGTTTTTTCTGGAGGGCGAAACGCCGTTGAGCCGGACATGCCGCGCAGGCGGACGGCTTGAGGGACTATCGCCCTCCACAAAAATTTTTGAACGTAAAATATCGAATGATTTGAATACAGTAGGAGCCATTTTTAACGAGGATGCATACCCCTGCCCAGCGGCGAACCAGCGCTGAAAGCGCGACATATACCCAGCCTGGGGTGATTGAGCAACGCGAATGAACCCCGGGAATAAATCCCCCAAAAAGCAAGCCCTGTAAGGGCGACATATGAGAAACTCCACATCACCCCCTTTTCATATTTCGCACTTACAGCGCTTAATCCTGTAAAGAAATCTCACCCGGGGTTCATTCGCGTTGCTCAATCACCCCGGGCTATGATATGTTACGCCCTTTCAGGGCTGAGACAAGGTCTAGAAATGTGTTTTTCCAGCCGGCAATCAAATCCCAACTAAAACTGAATTTTTTAGAAGACTTCCGGCTTGGTAATTCATTTCTGGAGGGCGAAACGCCGTTGAGCCGGACATGCTGCGCAGACGGGCAGCTCGAGAGGCTCTCGCCCTCCACTTGGATTTAGACCTGATTATTCCATCCAAAAGGTCCATTTTCGTTAATAATTTGTTTTTTTCGCTTCTAAAAAAACTGACCGATTACACTCAATTTCAAAAAAATGTATACGAATACATGAATTGGGTATTGACAAATTTGAAAGAATATACTATAATAGCATGTATACGAATACACGGACATAATTTACAAGAGGTTTGACACTCCGAAATGGCAGTAACCCAAAAGACAATCGCCGGCAAAGTCGGCGTCAGCCAGAAAACGGTTTCGCTCTACTTTAAAGGAAGCCGGCACATTGCGCCGGAGACCGCGGCCCGGATCAAAAAGATCGCGGAGCAATACGGTTATTTCCCCAACCTGGCGGCAATGTCCATGAAAACCAAATGCTTTAAACGGATAGCAATGGTTGTAGTTCAACATTACCGGACTCAGGAAAGCTGCCATCCGCAACTGCTGGCATATATGAACGCCGCGGCAATTGAACTGGCCGACAACGGGTATTCACTGGTGCTGGAGCCGTTCGGCATCGACTTGCAGACTCAACAGTTCGTTGAGGAACCGAATTTCTTCAAAACGCTCTCGGTCGACGGCATCCTCGGACTGGCCGGCTCCTACGTTCCGCCGATTGTCGACGAAACCATCGCCGCCATGGGACAGCCAATCGTCTGGCTGAATCGCAGCCGG
Organism: Victivallales bacterium; assembly: GCA_963678305.2. Taxonomy (GTDB): domain Bacteria; phylum Verrucomicrobiota; class Lentisphaeria; order Victivallales; family Victivallaceae. Next base: position 67,127 of record CAXXVV010000012.1, on the reverse strand, counting down.
GTTGCACCGGACATTCCGAATATCAGTTTTGATGAAGAGGAAAACGGCCGCATTCTGGCCCGGTATCTGAAAGATCAAGGCTACAAACATATTGCCTGGTTCGGTCCGGAATTCGTTCAGGACGTGGCCAAGCATTATTCTTCACAATCCCGTTTCAACGGGGTAAATGAAATATGCACCGCGAACAACATTGAATTTACTCATGCCTTCGCCCGGGTCGGGGTTGATCTTGGAGACGCCGTCCCTGCCCTGTTCAATAAAAAACCTTTACCGCAAGCGATTATCTGTTACAATCACGACTACATGGATACCGCGGTTCACGCCATGTATGAAAGAGGCTTGCGTCATCCGACCGACATTGAAATGGTCAAATTCTCATCCCCCTGGGAAAAGGTTATCGCATCGTCCAAATTTTACACCAGTTTGGTCCTGCCGGAAAATGATCTCAGCAAACGCGGAGCGAAGTATATACTCGGAGTTGTCTCCAACCGGAGAGACGACTCTTTACTGGAACCACTAACCGGAGAACTGGTAGTTCGGAAATAATTTGACTTTTCATAAAATCAGGCAAAAAAGGAGAATAATATGAGGAAGAGATTCACGCTGATCGAATTGCTTGTAGTAATAGCTATCATTGCAATTCTCGCGTCAATGATGCTGCCGGCATTGAATAAAGCCAGGGATAAGGCAAAACAGGCCAGTTGCGCCAGCAATCTCAAACAGCTGGGTCTGGCCTTCGGGTTATACGCCAACGATTTCGCATCATATTTCCCGAATCCCCAAGCTAACCTGGCAACCAATGATGCCCGCTGGTGCAACGCAATGGCCGGATACGTCAACAATAATCCTAAAATTTTCAAATGCCCGGCAGCGACCGGCAACATCGTAACTATTTACCGGAGCAACGCCGGTAATTTCTACGGGAAACCGTCTTACGGTTTTAATCAATATTTATACATGCGCCCCCCGGTCGGCAATGCCGCAAATAATTTTAAAGACGCCGACGGCAATTTTCTCTATCTGCGGGCTACCATCATCAAAAGTCCGAGTGCCTGCGTAGTTGTCGGAGACACCGAAAATCCGCCGGATATCGCCGCCATCAATTCCCAGTTTCTGATCCCTTACAATCCTTACGATGGTCTGGCCACCTATTCAGGGAAACTCAGTTATCGCCACAATAACGGCGGGAATTATCTTTGGGCGGACTGGCATGTAAGCTGGGCGCTGCCAATCCCGATGTCGCAGGAGCGCAATAAATACTTCGGTCCGGAAGGCAGATGAATATGAACTCAAAAATCACTTTACTGACGGGAGCTTTTATCTCCGCCGGCAGCCTGCTGGCGGAACATAACCGGCCAAACGTCCTGTTTATCGCGGTTGACGACCTGAAGCCGGTACTGAATTGCTTCGGGGAAAAACAGATAAAATCCCCGAATATCGACCGGATCGCGGCAGCCGGAACCGTCTTCGCGAACTGTTACTGTCAACAGGCGGTATGTTCTCCGTCCCGCGTCAGTTTGCTGACCGGGATGCGCCCGGACGCGACCGGGATATATGACCTTAAGACCTATTTCAGGAAAAAGCGGCCGGACGCGGTCAGTATCGCCGGATGCTTCAAAAACAACGGTTATGAAACGGTGGCTCGCGGCAAAATCTTCCACGGCAATCCTGACGCCCCGTCGTGGACCATGAAATACAAAGCAAAACACCAGCTGGGACACGGAGCTAAAGGATTCGGCAAAAGTGTTTTTGGTTATCAGGACCCGAAAACAAAAAAAGCATTCATTGACGCCGCGAAAAAGATGCGGGAAAAATGTCAGGCCGAAGGCAAAAAAATGAATTATTCAAAACTTCGCCATCAGGTCGCCCAAAGCGGTTCGGCTCCGCCTTATGAATGTATTGACGGTCCGGACAATATCTATCTTGACGGTGAATTGGCTATTGAAGGCGTGAATCTTATCAAGAAACTGGCAAAAGGCAAAAAGCCGTTTTTTCTGGCAGTCGGCTTTATCCGGCCTCATCTGCCGTTCAACGCACCAAAAAAATACTGGGATATGTATAAACCGGAGGATATAAAAACCGCCGCGTTCAAATCACGGACATCCGACCCGGTCAAATACGCCTACAACGGTTCCGGCGAACTTAAAAGCGGTTACTCGGTACCAGAGAAGTTTGACGAAGCCTTTCACCGCAAAATGATCCATGCCTACTACGCAAGCGTCTCGTATACTGACGCGCAGGTCGGTAAACTGCTGGATGAATTGAAACGGCAGAAGCTGGACAAAAATACGATAATCATCCTTTGGGGCGATCATGGCTGGCACCTCGGCGATCACGGCATGTTCTGCAAACACACCAACTTTGAGCAGGCCACCCGCGCTCCGCTGGTCATTGCCGCTCCCGGCTGCAAAGGCGGACAGGTTTCACGTTCGCTGACGGAATTTGTCGATATCTACCCGACGCTTTGCGCACTGGCGGAGATCAAACCACCGGCCAATATTCAGGGTGAATCCCTGGTTCCGATTCTCAAAAACCCGAAATTTCAATTGAAAGATTTCGCGGTCAGCCAGTATCCAAGGGAAAAGTACACCATCATGGGCTACAGTCTGCGTGACAAACGGTATCGTCTGACATTATGGTTCGGCAAATCGATAAAATCCTACGATATCCCGAAGGAATCCGACATCATCGCCGGCGAACTGTATGACTATGAAAAAGACCCCAATGAGAAATTCAACCTTTACAAAAAGCCGGAATACTCGACCATAAAGCAGAAGCTTTGGCAGGAAATGCAGGGATATTTTATAAAGAGTGCTGATCATCATAAAAAATATCCTTTCGGATCACCTGTGAATAATAAAATTTAAGATATAAAGCTATGCGGTCATGCATATTTTTATATTGCTTTACATGCTTCGACTTGAGATTGGAGACTGCGATTAATTAATATGTTTATTTATGCAACAATGCTTAATTAAAGAGTCGTGCGAAATGCAAATATTAACCACGAAAAATCACGAAAAGTCACGAAAAAGTTTTTTCATTTTTCAGCTTATGCTGAAAATTTAAATACTTCTTCATGTTCGTCATGCTCTTCATGGTGCAAATAATAGTTTCGCATGAGTCTATTGCTTAATTAAAGAAAGGAAAAACAATGAACAAGAGAAAACATTTCACACTAATTGAACTGCTGGTCGTGATCGCAATCATCGCCATCCTCGCATCAATGCTGCTGCCTGCGCTCAATCAGGCCAGAGACAAGGCGAAAGCAATTAAATGCGTCAACAACTTAAAACAATTAGGTCTGGCAATGGTCCAGTATTGCGATGACAACGATGCAAGAACAACTCCGATAACTCCAGGTCGCGCCACTAACACCCGTGGATGGTGCGACTCCCTTTACCCGTATTCACTTGACGTCAAACTCTATCATTGTCCCAATTTTGTTTTCAAAAAAACAGATGGCGCAGCAATAAAAAAACTATACGACATAAATGGTTATGCCTACGGTTACTCAGCATACGGCTTTAACCTACACCTGCCTTTGAATCATTCATGGAACACATCCGCCACTCCCGGTTGGGAAAAAATATCCGTCAAAGTAACCCGACTGAAAAACACCTCGAAATCGGTCTTACTCGGAGACGCGGCCATGGGGGCGGATAATGGGAACAATAATAGATTATGCCGATATTTGACCTCCGGCTATTTCGGAACGATCACCCCGATTCACGGTGATGGCGTCAATATCGCTTTTATTGACGGCCATGCCACCCGCAGGAAAAGTTTCGTTCTGGCAAACGACATGGCCTACTGGTTACCACAATACAAGTAAAATTCAGCAACAGGAAAAATTTGATGAAAAATATCACTGGAGTTTTTTTTACCTTAATTTCAATTATTTGCACCGGGTCGGATTTGAATGACCGGCTCCGCTTTTATGTGCCGTTTGAGGATGACTGTAAACCGGCGTTTGCCAGAGGTTCCGATTTTTCAGAAGTCGCGAATGAGGAATTTGTCCCCGGCAAAAACGGCCAGGCGGTCAAACTGTCAGATGCTTTGCGATTCATTATCGACGGAAATATCAAAGTCGATGCCGGCACCGTCGCGTTCTGGCACCAGCCGGCCTGGGCTCCAAATCCGGCCGACAAAGGCGGCAGGACTTTTTTTGAAGCCGTTCATATCGCGGCAAAATATCTGCCGAAGATTCAACGCGCCTTTTTCATGACCGGGCTGACCAGACCCGCAAAAGGATTTAAATGGGACTACGGCTGTTACTGGAACGGCATGCGGAAATGGCGGCCCGGCGCCTGGCAGCATATCGCTTTCACCTGGGATAAAAAAAGCGGCAGGAAAGCTCTGTTCGTCAACGGCAAACAGGTCAAGAGCAATGTAACGGACCTGATGCCGGCCGCTCCTAAACCGGGGTCCAAAATCCTGATAGGAAACAACGCCCCCGGCCTCTATGATGAACTTTTCATCTGGAACCGGGTCCTGAATCCCGATGAAATTGACTTTGTCTTCAAACAGCCGGTCCAGGCGGCAAAACAAATCAAGACCACTACGAAAACGGTTGCCCCCGGCAAAATTGATCCGGAAAAAATGCTCCCGGTCAAGCACGTTTCTTTCTATCTGCCTTTCAACCACGAAGCCGCGCCGCTTAAGGCTGCCGGCTCAAAAAATTTTAAGAGCGGCGGCAAAATATCATTCGTTCCCGGTATCGTCAATCAGGCGGTCTCGCTTAAGGGAACAAAGATCAATTATAATTCAACCAAAAATTTTGACATAACCCGGGGCAGTCTGGCCTTGTGGGTCAAACTGGATCAGGATTTCAAAACGCTGAACAAGCCGGTCAATATCTTCCGGGCCGGACATTTTGTTTTGAGCATTCAGCCGCAGCGCAAGCTGCTATTCTTTATGACCGGAATGCATAACGGTGAATACTTCCGTTGGGATTACTCGCCGCAAACCAGCCTTGTCAAGAGCTGGAAAGCCGGACAATGGCATCAAGTCGCGGTTGCCTGGGATAAAAAATCGGGCCGGAAAGAACTCTATATAGACGGTAAACTTATCGGCAACGCGACCTCGAGCCGGATGGCTGACAGCGTATCACCGGCCGGAGAATTATTTATCGGCGACAATCTGAACGGGGCGATCGACGAACTGGTCTGTTTCAAGGAACCGCTGGCGGCATGGCAGATCGCGGCGCTCTGCGCGGCTCCGGGTAAATTCGCCAAAGCTCTGGGCGTTAAGGTTTCCAGCGAAATCACCAACCTGAAATGCCAAACCTCGGCCTTGAAAAGCGTCTCCGCGTCAGCCAGTGCGCCCAATATCAGATTCGACCTGAAAACAATGTTGCCGAAAAAAACTATCGTCAGTCCCGGCGAACCTTTTACCGCTGAAATTCCGGTCAGGAATCCCTCAACCCGGGAATTTACCGATACCGTGACCTTCACCCTGCGTGATTTCTGGATGCAGGCCTGTGACCGCAAAAGTGTTAAACTGCAACTTCAGCCGGGAACGGAAAAAACTTTGAAAATTACATTCATTCCGAAACTCAAAGGCATTTACAAAGTTGAAGCGAAATATCAAGTCAACGGTTCTGAAAAAATCCGCGACCTGAGCAGTTTTGCCTGTTATCCGCCGCCGCCGCAACGCGATCCGGATTCGTTCTTCGGCAATCACATAAACGCCTGGAGCGACGGCAAATTCCTGGCCCAGGGAGCCCGGCTCGGCCAAACCTGGCAGCGCAACCACAATATGGTCCAGACCACCTGGTGGTTCAAAGTACAGCCTGATCCCGGTAAATTCACCTGGACCTATGATTTTCAATTGCAGTCTTTGAAAAAATACAAAATGCCGCTGCTCGGGCAACTCTTCACCACGCCATACTGGGCCGCCGCCGTACCGCAGCCTAAACCGAAAAAGGCCGGCTACAATAAATGCTGGGCCCCCAACCTGAAATTGCTTGAAAAATATGTCTATAACACGGTTTCCCGATACAAGGATTACATCAAATACTGGGAGATCTGGAATGAACCGGCCGTCGGCATTTTCTGGAAAGGCTCACCGGAAGAGTTCGGCAAAATGGTGCAAGTGGCAATCAAAGCCGCCAAAAAAGCCGATCCGGACTGCGTTGTAATGTCGGCCGGCTATACCTGTCCCGCCTGGGTCTGGCATGAAAAAGCGGCAAAGGCCGGCGCGTTCAAAAACCTCGACGCGATATCTTTCCACTACGGCTGCCATCTGGGGCCGGTCACCGAATCATACGCCAAACTCAAATCCGTGATTGATCACTTCAACGAAATGGCGGTGAAGTACGGCAACGGGAAAAAACTCCCGATGTGGAGTACCGAGGCAGGTTGCGGCGACACCACTTTCCTGCGGGGAATCGACAACCCGCAGCTCCCGCCGGAAAAGGAACGTCAACCGATGAACTGGCGCAAAGGCGCTATCAGGACCGTCCAGGGCGAAGCCAACCTGATGAGCCAGCATGTTCAAAAACATTTCATCTATCTGCAAAACCGGATTCCGGCTTCTTCCGCCAAAGCGTACTTGAACAACTCAATGATTGATATCAACAACGCGCCGCGTCCGAAATTGATGGCCCGTGTGATCATGCAGGACCAGTTGGACTGGACGACTTTCAAGACCCGGGTATACCGGGCCAAAGCCGGACGTTTCTGGGCAAATGTGCATCAGCAAAAACGCTCCAACGGCTCCGTCGTCCTGCTCTGGTGCGGTGATGAAGGAAAACTTGAACTTAACTGCAAATGGCCCGGCAAAGTTACCGGTATTATCAATATCATGGGACACAAAATCCCGGCCGATCCGGCAAAATTGACCATAACCGGAGAGCCGTTCTACATCCATGTCGACGCCAAAGCCGAGGCAGTGGCGCAAGCCCTGCAAAACGCGCAAATAAAAATCATCAAAGCCCCGGAAGAACTGATTATAAACGACGGTCCGGAAAAACCAAAAGTTCCCACCCTGCCCGATTTTGTCGCGCCGAGCGAAAATCTGTCCGGTAATTTCACCGTTGACATCCGCAAATACTGCAACATGGGGCTGGCCGACGACAAAGCGGGCAACGGCAAAGGCGGCTGGAGCGATGAAGGCCCGCTGAACGACCTGCGCGACTTCAAACCGGGCAAACGCACTTTCTACGGCGTCACCTTCGACATTATCGATCCCAAAGCCAATCACGGCAAAGCGGTCATAACCATGTACGGCAAAGCGGTCACCCCCAAAATGCCGAAGCGGGTTGTGATTCCGATCAACCGCAAGGTCCGGGTTCTCTACTTCCTGCATGCCGCCTCCTGGGGCGCGCCCGGGGACATCGCGGAATATGTAGTGAATTTTGCCGACGGTTCGAAGAAGGAAGTCAAGGTCAACATTCCCAAAAACTGTAATAACTGGTGGAACGGCTATGACCCCAAAGAGGAATCCAAACCGGTTCCGGTCAAAGTCACCAACACCACTACCGGCCAACCGGCCTGGCGTTATTTACGGGTATTTGAATTAGCCACCGACACAAAAAAGGTACCGGTCAAATCAGTCGAAATCATCTCCGCCGAAGGCAAACAGACCCCGATAATCCTAGCCATCTCCGGCAACGGCGGGTTCTAACAGTCAAAAACAATCACCCCCGGATGAAAAATTTAAGAGGTCTTAAATTTTTCATCCTCAATTCAATTATAAAATCAGTCATAAATAGAAGGGACGGCCTCAAAATATCTCAGCATCCTAAAAACTGTTGACTTGAAAACTAAGTCCCAAAATAAAAATTCAGAGAGCTATACCTTTACCATATTTCTTTAATTCATATGATTTAAAGGGATATACCTTATTAAAGATTTTTATTCTTACATTTAGAAAGTACTTCACCGCTTGCCCTGGCTTAGGAATTTTTATATCGTTCCAGATATCAAGATTTATTATGAAAAGCTGCATTTATAATGTACAAGGGCAAAACTTGCAAACGGGGATGCATGCCCCTGCCGTCGAGTCAGACATGCCGTGCAGACAGGCGGCTCGAGAACCTCTCGCCCTCCACCTGAAATTCGACCAGATTATTCTGTCTCGAAAAATCAAGATTCGTAAATAAATTGAGGATTCATATCAAGAAAATATTGAATGCTTGCGAAACGGCTGTGACAAATTTTTATTTTTCCCAAAGTTGGTATTGACTTTTTGTTTTTAATCATATATAATAATACATACATAATATTATGTGTAACTTTTTTGAGGTTTATTTTGGCAACAGTCGTAAAAAACAGAAAATCCCGGGTCACGTTAAAAGATATCGCCCAGAAAACCGGTTTGTCCGTATCCACGGTATCTCAGATCCTGACCGGCAATCAGCGCAATTACAGTTCGGAGAAAACCCGTGAACTGATCAAAGAGACCGCGCGCGAAATGGGCTATCGCCCTAATCTCGGCCATAAACTGCTCAAGGGGGAATCGCTGAAAATCGCCACAATACTTATATCCACCCCGGCGGCGAGACGACAGGAACATATGCGCGAACTGGTACTGCAGTTGACCGAAGGGTTCAAGGAACTCGGCTACTCGGCTAATCTGCAAACAATGGACCGGGACCCGAAAAACAATATCGAAACCGTCCACTCGATGATCGATCGCGGCTGCGACACATTTATCATGATCGGTTCCCCTTTCGGGATGGAGGAAATTGAAAACATTTTAATTAAACGTCAGCTTAACTACGTCTCGTATAACTCCAACTGCCATCGTCAGGTCAGAGTGGATTCCAGTTGCGCTATCGCTGAAATAGTCAATCATTTTCTGGCACTCGGAAAAAAGAATTTGTTTCTTGCCAACCGTTCTCTCGACATTGAAAATCCCGGTTCCAGATGCCGGGCCTTTTGCGATGCTTTGTCCAACGAAGCTTGCGACAGAATTTTCCTGTTCGATAAAAAACTTTTTTCGGAAAACGATTATGACCGCAGTTATTTTGAACAGGGCTATGAGGTTACCTCTCGTATCCTGAAAGAACATCCGGATGCTGACGCCATTCTGTACCTTTCCGATATTTACGCCATGGGCGGCGCCAAGTATATTTCCGAAAACACCTCGTTGCGCATCGGTCAAGACATCATGCTGACCGGCTTTAACAATAATCCGGCTGTCAGGTTCGGGCCATTCCCGATCACAACCTGCCATCACCCCGTTGACAAGATTGCCGCGGCAATCGTCGACAATGCATTTATCGGCGGAGAATTCGACATCGTTTTCAAGGCCGAAGTAATATACGATAATTTTTACAATAGCAAACAATGTTGAAAGGATTGAAAATGAAAGAAAAAACATTCACACTGATCGAACTGCTTGTCGTCATCGCGATCATCGCGATTCTCGCCTCGATGCTGCTGCCGGCCCTGAACCAGGCCCGGAGCAAAGCCCATGCCATTGCCTGCTTGAACAATCAGAAACAACTTGGAATGTCATTCCGTTTGTACCAGGACGACAATAAGGAATATTTTCCTTCATATTCAACCTATGACATTACCGGCGGCACCTGGGCGTCAAGAATGATCTACGGCGGTTGGATATCAAGCGCAAAAGTGCTGTTATGCCCGGCTGTAAAAAACAAATACCGGGATTCGTTTAAACAGCAAACCGCCACCGGTTCCCATCTGAGCCGGCAGGACCAAGGATACAATTATTACTACCTCGGGCAGTCATTGTACGATGCAGCTGGAAATTCACTGGCATTTGAGGACCGGGTTAAAACTCCGGCCAAAATGTCGCAGTTGCCAACACCAGCCCAGACAGTCAATGTTATCGACGTTTATGACGTCGCCCAGCCATACTACACCAACGGCATGTATTATTGCCGCCCGTATTTTCCGTCCACCAACACTTCCGGCGGTCTGGCTGACGTCAGGCACTCCGGTTCGGCCAACGTCCTCTGGTGTGACGGACATGCCAAAAGTGTCAGGTCCGCCTACACTGAAACCGGACCTTATTTCTCAAAGGTCGCCAGTTTCTACGCCACCGCAGGTTTTGATACCACCGGCTCCGGTTCCTACTGGACCGGAGATCGCAAATATTAACCTAACGGTAATATTGACATGATGAAAAAGATTATCAAGCTATGCCTGGCCTTAATGGTCACAGGCAACGGGATCGCTGTACTCGCCGGGAGTAAAACTGCAACTATCTGGAGTGAAGATTTTGAAAGTGACAATTGGAAAAAAGCCGCGGTCAGCAACGTCGACACCGCGACAAAGCTTGTAATCGCAGAACCGGGACAACTCAGTAAGCGCTGTCTGAGCATCGTCAAACCAGACTACTGCGGTTACCTGACATATTGCGCGAAAGTCAAAATTCCATCAAGTTCAGCCGGACACTGGGCCTTATTAAGCGCTGATTTGAAGACCGTCTACAAAGGCGCTTACGCGGAATATTACATGATGGTCTGCCGGAAAGCAAAGGGTAAGCGCATTGGCCCCAACGAATTTTTCGCGTTCGATGACGGAATCGCCAGAAAAACCAAGTTCGGGGGACAATTCAAAACCCCGCAGACTTTCGGTGAATGGAAAAAAACGATCCATCAATTTAAAATCACCCCGGATACAGATACGCTGGAAATTACAATCGTTATTCGCGGTGGAGCTCAGAACATTTCTTTCGACAATTTGAAACTGGTCGACATCGGACCACTGCAGCAACCTCCTCCGGCCCGGCTTGTCTATGAAAAAGCCATCGACTGGCCTTACGGGATGCTGACGCTCGACACCTTGTTGCCGGGAGCGACTTACCGGATCGAGGCTGACATACTGCGTCCCGATCCTGCACGTAAATTACAGGGTTTAACCCCCAATCCGCGTCTCTCCCAAGAAAAAGCTCCGTCAGGTTCGGTCGGCATGGGAATCGCCATGAAGTACACAAACCTGCATAATATCGAATCGAAACCGGTACAGCTGCCGGAATTGCCGGACCGCAATGGACTCAAAATTTTTCAATTGACGGTCCCGGGTCAGGCAATGAAAGTACTGCTGGACTTGCATAACGACGACCTGGTCCGGTTCAATCACAACCAGATCGAGCCGCAGGCCAGACGCTGGGGTACGGTTCGGGTATACCTCGAAAATTTCGGTGAAATCGCCGCCGATAACGCTTATTGGCAATATGTCTATCGCGGAAAACCGTCGCACCTCAAGGTTAGAAACTGGATCGATATCGACCCGTTCGATCTTGACGTGCTGAAAAATAGACTGTTGAAGCGCCCCGACGCTGAAATGAAGGTCGGAAGATACAATGGCGGCATGTGCTTCATCCTGAACGGCAAGCCGACACCGCCAATGCTGATGAGCTCGGCCGAACCAGCCACCTCCTACCGGCTCTTTACCGAAGGCGCTAAGAACGGTATGAATCTGCTGTTTGTCCGCTATCCCTACGGCGGCGTCTCAAATCACGGCGACTGGCAGGGGCCCGGAAAATATGACTTCTCCGACCTCGACTCCATCGTTTACAAAGTATTGATCCAGAATCCGAAGGCCTGCGTAGTGCTTTCATTGAGTTCGTTGTATCCGCCCGACTGGTGGAGCGTGAAAAACCGCGATCAACTGGCCCGAACCCAGGACGGTAAATATGTTTATTGCACCGCGACCGGACTTTACCGCCGTACTTTCGGATCATTTGACAAACTTGAAAAAGTAAGAAAAGCCATCGGGTCCCGCAGTAAAATGCATAAGATCAGAGGAGCCGGGCGCTTCGGCCATTATCTGCCGTCTCCCGCCGCAAGCAAATGCCGCGCGTTAATGGCTGACTATTTGACCGCGCTGCGTAAACACGTGGAAAAACAGCCTTACGGCCGCGCGGTGGTCGGCTACCGTCTGCTCTGGGGATATGACAGCCAATGGGGTGCGGTGCGTCAGGATTACAGCGCCAAAAATACTGCTTTCCTGGATTACAGCCAACCAATGCTATCGGGCTTTCGCAAGTTCCTGAAGGAAAAATACCACAGCCCGGAACAATTGCGTAAAGCCTGGAACAAGCCGGACGTCTCCTTTGAGAACGCCGCGATTCCCGCGATAACCAATCGAAATATCGATCAGCGCATAACCCAAAAATATTTACTTGACCCGAAGATAGCCCGTGACGTCATCGATTTCCGGGAATACCTCGGTCAAACCCGGGCAGAAACCTTGTTGAACTTCTGTCGTGCCATCAAGGACGCAGGTGATAAAGATGTGATCACCGCCGCCTACTTCCCGGATATCGCCACATCATGCACCGGCGGCGCGTTCGGCTCGTCCCGGGGCAACAACCTGGTCATAAATTCGGAATTGTTTGACGCCGCAGGCGGACCATCTTATGAAGCGCGCGGCATCGGGCTGCCCTGCAAAAGCAACGTTATGCTCAACAGTTATCCGCTGCACAACAAGATTCATTTATGCGAAATCGACCATCGGGTCTTTCCTGTGGCAAAACGCAATTACGCAAACAATCTGCTGTTCGATACTCCGCGTAAAAGCATCAGCGTATTGCGGCGCGAATACATGAAGCAGATGTGTTTCGGCTCCGGCAGCTGGACCTTTGACATGGGCTTCGGCTGGTATAACGATCCGCTGATCGCATCAATACTCGGACAGGCTCATAATGTATTCTCCGGCGTATTGGAAAAGGATCGTTCGTCCATCGCTCAAATAGCCATGTTCGCCGGTTTTTACGGCAAATTCGTCCAGGGCGACGCCCGGCGCGGCACCATTCCCAAAATGCAAGTTTCGCGAGCTAAAATATTGACCTTGATGTCCGGCGTACCGGTCGATCAATATTTAATTAAAGATTTACCGGCGGTGGCGGAAAAATACCGGATATTCTATTTTCCGTTCGCTTACGGTCTGAGTCAGGATGATATCAGAAACATTGAAAAACTTAAAACAGACGGCAATATTCTGGTCTTTGGCTACGGCGCCGGACTGGTCAGTAACGAACTATCTGTTGAAAATGTCGCTAAACTCACCGGAATGAAGCTGAAAACTGATCCCGGCCAGTCCCTTACTTTACAGTTCGTTCCCGGTCATAAAATTACCAAAGGCTTGACGGGGTTCATGGGAACCGGAGGGGATTTTTACCTCGAGGCCGGGATGCCGCGAATTTATGTGGATGACCCGCAAGCGACAACGCTCGGACGCTTCATCAAATCAGGCAAAACCGCGATGGCGATTAAAGATCACGGCTCCTGGAAGAGCATTTATGTCGGAGTAATCGGAATGATGCCGCCGGATGTTCTGCGCAATATCGCAAAATACGCCGGTTTGCATATCTACAACCAGCAGAATGATGTAATGTTCTTCAACAAAAGCCTGATCGCGATTCATGCATCCAGTACCGGGATGAAAACTATAGAATTGCCCCAGAAAGCGGATGTCACCAGTCTATGGGATAACAAAAAAGCCGGCTCATTGAAAACGATCAAACGTTTCATGCAAACCGGAGAAAACGCGTTATACCTGATTGAGCCGTAATGTAGATCAGTCCTGCAAATGAACTGTATTGTTGAGTTCAAGCAGAACCGCTCCGCCGTCGTAAAGCCGGACTTTCGACACCGAGGTATGTGAGACGCTCAGCGCAAAAGCGTTCTGGTAATTCAGGTTGATGAAATGGCTGATCATGTGACATATCACCCCGCCATGAGCGAAGATCATCGTGGTTCCTTCAAGCTTGCGCAAGTCAGCGGCAAAGTCTTCGATACGGCTGAAAAAATCCGCGATCTTTTCCCCGTTGGGAAATTGGAAATTGCTGTCATTATCCAGCCATTGTTCGGCGCAAACCGCGTCAATCGCCCGAATTTCGTCAAAAGTCAAACCTTCCCAGTCGCCGAAATGAATCTCCCGCAAACGCCGGTCAACCATCGGATCGACGGCATCCGGCAAAGCGGTATTCATAGTTTCGACGACCCGTCGCATCGGGCTGTGAATAACCCGGTCGTATTGCAACTTGCGCAAACTCGGCGCGAGTAATCCAGCCTGTTCAAACCCAAGTTCATTCAAACCAACGTCAGTCGACCCGAGCACCTTGCCGCTGTCCTGACCTACCGCTTGTCCGTGACGGACAAAAATAACTTCTGACATAATAATAAGATTCCTGCTGATTTAATGCTTTGTATAATAGCACCGTTAAGAATTATTGCAATATTCATGTAATTTCTTATTACAATATTATCATTCCTACAATCACATAATAAGTTAACCTACTAAATCATAAAAACTTGCAATTTTAATATAATCAAACCGTCTGATAATTTGACAAACCCGCCTTCAGCGTATATATTATCTCCAAACCAACCAAAAGGAGGACGAAATGGAAGCGCGAATGAAGGTCAAAGGCGCAGGTTGCTACTACCACCTGTATAATCGAATCGGCTGCGTCAAAGGCGAACACCCGTTCTCCGACGCGGACAAAGAATACGGCTTCAAACTGCTTCGATACCTCTGCGATTACTTTTTGATCGAAGTCATCTCCGCCGCCTGGATGGGCAACCATTTTCACCTCGTAGTCTACGCTCCAGGACCGGATGAACTACCGCCGCTCGAGGTCATCGTCAAACGCCACAACAGCTATTACAAAGCAATGAAAAAGATCTTCAAATTCGGCCCGCGAATCCCGGTCATCAGTCTCGAAAATAAAACGCAATGCCAGGAAATCGCCCTCAAAATGATCGATATCAGCCGCTTTATGTCGGCCTGCCAACGCCAATTCACCTGCGTCTACAACGAGCCCCGCAATCGCACCGGACAACTCTGGGGCGGGCGGTTCAAAAGCGTGATTCTCGAGCGCGTAAACGCCCTGGCCGCCTGCGTGACCTACGTCGAACTCAACCCGGTCCGGGCCGGCCTGAAAAACTCCCCGTCGGATTACAATTTCACCACTTGGGGCCGCTATTGCAGAAGCGGCAAACACATGTTTTACGAGAATTTTGTCAAACACATGAAGCCGAACATTACCACCGGCGACACCTCGCAATGGACTGATGCCGAACTGTTTGCGTTCTTCCGTGGCGAACTGGCCCGCATCATCACCGCGGAAACCGGCGCCTCGAGCGAAGAGATCTACGCCGCGCGCGACAAAGCCCGCCAAAAAGAATCGATGCACGTACGTTTTCTGCGTCGTACCCGACACTTTACCGAAGGGGCGATTTTAGGTTCAAAACAATTCATCCGCCAAACCGGAAGCCAATTTGACGATCCAGTTCGAATCCATAAAAAACACCTCTCCCGAGGCACCAGTCCCACTGGAATGCTATATTGTTTTCGGAAATTACAGGACTGAACTTTCTATATGGTTATGACGTGAGAATATTCAGGAGAAAACCGATAGTTTCTGTTTTTAATCTTCACTACATGAAGCTGGAAGTTTTATAATAAATTAACCTTGATAGAAAAAGAAACATCTATGGAAGCCCCTGCCGGGATGGTTATCGGCTGCGTCATCCATTCCGAACCGCAAACATCCTTGCCAGCTTTGCTCCAGCGATATACATTCAAAAAATTCGCCGGAAGTTTCATAGTAATGCTTTTACCCTCTTTTGAATTGACTTCCTGATACTCGGTCCCGCTGATTCCTTTGACACTAGTCGGCATGCAAACAAAAGATTTTGCTGCCGCCGATAAATTCGGGGCGACAAAAATCGAGTTTCCAACTCTGGAATATTTTGTTTTTCCGGAGATAAAACTGTAGCCTTCCCCGGCAAGCGCATTATGGCTCCAGTAGGCAACCGTGATCGCCTCCGGAGTACCGTTTATCAATTGCACATTGACGTCGGCAACCGGTTCATCAGCCGGAATAGTAAACGTCTTGACAATACGCAAATTCGGAAAACCTTTTTTGAATTCACCGGCGAATACAATGATAGCTTTACTGCCGTCATTAACACACTTGGTCAGGCGCATATCACTGACTTGATCACCGCTCCATCGGGAACCCGACGGCAGCCACAAGAGATCCATACAGAAGCCGTCTGAACTGAAGTTCTTGCCGTAAACAAACTGCTTCTTCCCGACTTTCCAGCTCACAATACGACCGCCGCTTTTGCTGAAACTGACAGTCTGCAACGGAGTTTTAACATTGAGTGCGGCGGATGACTTTCCTCCAAAAGTGGTCAGGCCGTAACCGATTGTCATCCTGCCTTTAGTTCCAAGCTGCAGTGTGGCTTTACCGCTATCGGCAAGATAGGCTTTTTTAGCCGCGGCAAAAGCATTTTCGATTGATACCTGATTTAACTTTTTACAACCGCTAAGACGTTTTGACGACTTAGTCACAATCCACAAACCGGGGCTGAATTCAGGAACTCTGACCATTACGCTGTTTGAGTTCACAGCAAGGTAAGTCTTATCGACCGGATTAACCAGAAAGTTCCCGGTAAGTTTGCCGGATATTTTAACAAAAGCATCGTGATCCTGATTGAAGTTTAGAAGAGTGATAAGTGTCTCATTGTTGAGCTTGTGCTGATGGTTGAACAGGTAATTTTTCCAGTCAGGCTGCGACAAATCAAGCATTCTGAATCCGAGGTCGATCTTTTTGCTTTTAAACGGAACTCCCGTTACTTTAAAGTCGTCAACCAGCTTGCCGTCAAAGTAGAAATCTTCTCCCTGAGCAACAATTTTCAGCCCCTTGTAAAAACCATAGAAGACACCAGGATCAACCCATTGCAAACCGGGCCAGTGGCTGATTCCACCGCATCCGGTCGCGGCGGTGCATACCGTATCCATGACCATATCCTGTGGGGACTGTCTGGTCGCACCAGCAAATGTCCATCCGGCGGAATTAACCGGCATTACTTTCTTCGGATCAAGATTGCGCGCCATCGCCAATACCCGTTGGTAATAATTGACCGCACTGGAGGTATAAATCATCGGACCGTGCCAGCGCACCGCTTTGTCATAAAACTTGTAATCAATATGCGAATTCACCCCGTCGCCCTGCTCTACCGCCAGATCCATCGGCTTGACCGCGTCAATCATTTTTTTCAAGGCAAAAACTGACCTGGAAAGCAGTTCCATCCGGTATTCAGCGTAAGCTTTGCGGTATTTCCCCTGCAATTCTTTTTTTGACGGGATTTTTTTCAGTCCAAGTTTTTTCGCAAACGCGGCAATCGTTTTTTTATCTTCCAGCCCGGGCCAGACTCTTGGACCGGCCGGTTCGTAATCATAATTGAAGCCGTCAAAATACGGAGCAACACTCCGGAACAATTCACGTTCTTTGTTGCTGTTAATGTTTTCAGCATTAACGGCGGTTGCCGCTTCGAGTCCGCCCGCGGCTATTGTTTTCGCTGCACGAAAACCGCCATACTGATACTGTCCGAAACTTCCGCCGCGATTTGCGATATTTTTGATTCCGGCTTTCCGCAGTGCGGTATATGCCTGTTTGCGTTTCTCACTCAAAGGACCACCGTAATTTACGGATGCTGAATTGATTCCCAGACGTCTGCATAAGTCATAAAATTTCTGATAATCATCATTCGGCACCACGTAAAGCAAACCGGCAGATACGTTAAACTTGAACCTTTTCGGTAAAACCGACTTTGGCTCAATAACTCCGACAGTTCGTGCGTTAACCGCCGCTTTTGCCAGACTTTCATCGCCATATTTCAAGTTCCAAAACACTTTACCTGAAAATTCCGCCGGAGGCTTAACCCAGAATGTTACATAGTAATTATATTGGTTTTTAATGATTCTGGTTTTTAATTTGAAGACAATATTCTGCTCGCGGTTGAGCTGGATGGTGTAACGATTATATAGTTTGGAATCATGTTTCACCGTTTCGTGTTTAATGTCATCACAGAACTTCCGGTCCCAGAATATTTTTGCACCAAGAAATTTTAATTGAACAGGAATATCCAGAACCAGTGCAACCGGTTTGTCAAAGTTTGCGGGCAATTGCAGTTTATGAGTTCCGAGATTGGTCCGGTTCGATATATTGAACAACAGGAAGTTTTGTTCGTTTCCGATAAGATAAGCCGTATTGTTCCGGCGGCGTTCCGCCGGCCATATCTCCGCCGTCGCCGCATGTAACTTTACTGATAAAAGGGCGCAAAGTACCCCTGTTGCCATAATCGCATTCTTCATGACAGTTCTTTCTTTTATTTTTTAATGTGTGATAATTCCGGTATCCGATATTCCGGTCATGCTCATGGCCAACTGCGTTTGCCGGTGCGGGTCCAACTGTTTGAAGCATCCGACCCTTTGCCCAGCTTTGATGCGGTGTACAGGCTTTTCATCCCCAGTTCCGCATCTTCGCTGTCTGCGATGATTGAAGTCGCATGTCCGTCGGCCCAGGCAAGAACACATTGGCGTCCGTGAACCGGGCGAACCACCGCGCCGCTGCCTGGACTATATGGATAAGGATAGATCAGATAACTGCCGGCGTTGACATATAGCGGGTTATTCCGTTCCGTACTGGCACTTTCACCAAACATAAGCAATGAGGACGATTTTGCTATCTGAGATATTTTAGCCGGGGCTGGGCGCGGAACTGAAGCAAAAAACCAGTCGTCCCCGACATAAAACGCATTATATCCATAGGATGAAAATCCCCAGAAGTAATTGGTGGAATTGGGATAATACTTTTTAGCTTTCTTCCACAATCCGCGATTCGAAGAGGCGCCGCCAACGGAATGGTCCGGGCGCCCCGGGCACATAAAGTTCATTCCCCCGGTGTTATAGTCCAAAACCAGCCTGGTTGTCCAGCGCCAGTAACCATTGGTCCCGCCATAATCAACCTTATACGGAGCATAATAGCCATTGCTGTCATCAACATATAGCATCATCCCCATGCTGATTTGCTTAAGATTACTCTGGCAGGTAGCCCGATGAGCAGCAATCCGCGCTTTATTGAGGGACGGCAGCAGCATACTGGCGAGAATAGCGATGATAGCGATGACAACCAATAGTTCAATTAATGTGAAATTTTGTTTTTTTCCGATCATATAGTCCTCCTTGTCAGTTTTATTTTTTTAATGTTCCAAGTCGGAGAAGGCCGCCGGGAACAGTTTTTTCGTTTTCCAGTATGTAATGTGATTGTATTTCAATATCACTTGGAATCTCAACCAGCATCGGTTTCTTTAAGTAATATGTTCCAGATACGCCATAACCGCGTATTAGCAGTTTGGCCCCCGCCAGCAAAGGCTCTTTGACAGTGTCGACCACGAGAACCACGGTCATCCAGCCACCGCTGCCGCCATGGCCTAAAATTTTATTATAGATATGTTTGTTATTGCCGGTGTTATACGCGCAGATATAAAAGAAATGCATGCCTTTGCCCGTATATTTCTGATTTTCAATTTTCAACTGTGCGGTCAAAACGTATTTTTTATTTTTCTTAATGTCCATTAAGAATGCCGAATCAATAAAAATCCTGCCCTGTTCGGAGCGCTCAAGTTTAACGACGTTAACCCCATCTTTACCGGATACGGAAATCTGACCTTTTTTATCCTTTCCCGGAAAAAATGTATATCCGAGCGGGACTCCCGATTTGGAAAGTTTGGAAAAATCATACTTGAGCAGATTTTTAGCCGATTCGACAGCGGCCCCGGCGAAAACTCCGGTGACCGACAAGCTCAACAACATCACGCTCAATACCTTCAATACATTTTTGTTCATATTGTCTCCCAGGTTAAAATAATATGGTTTCAACTAATTCTTTCTCAAGCATTTTAACACTCGTGCTTCCACGCTCGATAACCTTGAACGGGGTAGTAATGTATGGCGGGGTTATACCTCTTTTCCACCATTTACCCGAATCCATCAACAAATCCAGAGCATCGCGTCCAATCTGCTCGAAAAACAGATCAACGGTTGACAACGACGGCGAAAGCAATTCACCACCGGGGTAATTACAATACCCCATCACCGCAACCTGACTCGGAATCCTGATCTTCATATCCCGCAATGTCTTATACACATGCAAAGCCACAAAATCAGAATAGCACATAATTGCGGAAGGAGGTGCCGACAGCCGCATCAGCTTAACTACTGCGTTCGAAATATCCTGATAACAATAACTGCAATGATGGATCAGTTCGATAGAACTATCAAGATTGTTTCTCTTCAATAAATCTCTGTATTCATCCGATGAATACCCCCGAATGACTTTTCTTTTGTCAGCCGGGAGAAAAACCGTTCCTACACGTTTGTGACCCTGGGCCGCTAAAGTTTTTATTGCCGCGCCGAAGCCTTCCCGGTCATCCGTATGCATAGCGGCAAAACCGGTTGTCTCATAATCATTTGTCGCTGCGTAAGGCATAACAACCGGCAAACCCGATGCTTTGACAATTTTAAACTCCCGTTCATCACCGACAACACCGTTAACCATCAGCAGTATACCGTCATAACCACCTTCGACAATTCGTTCTACTCCTTCGTCAACAGTCAGGGCCCTGAAAAATTCAACCCCGTATTTTTGAATTTTTACTGATCGTTCCCCGGCGCGCCACTCGATCGCCGGCATAATATGGCTCATGGGAGATTCAAAACTTTCATTTTGCGGCGGCAGGATTGCCAGAAAGCGACGCGGGCAAATCTCGCTGGACGGAGCGACAAATGTACCTTTGCCGGGAATGCGTTCGATCAAACCTTCATCAAGCAAGCGCTCCAGTGCCGAACGCAAAGTAACCCGCCCCACTCCAAGTTTCTTCGCGAAATCGACTTCTTTAGGTAAACGTGATTCAGGCATCAGTTTGCCTTTGATGATACTGTCTTTGAGCTTCTCAAAGATCACGTCTTTTTTACTTACATTTGGCTTCATTTTTATTCAATTAACCGCTTGTTTACGTTATCCAGTCCTATCCGGTTCTATCAGATAGTACTATCCGGTTCTATTCGCTGTCAACCCCCTTTTATGAAAAAAATTCGAAAATTTTATAAGATCCACACCTTATTTTAATTATGTGCTGATATTAATTTGCCATATTAGATAAATGAGGCTATGTTGTAAGACTCGATAACCTGGCTAAGGAGGCTCAAACTATGATATCAAGCAAGAAAGAACTCGATTCCGGCAGAGAAGAAATACACTCGCAAACCTACTCCAGCAGACTATTCGCCGAAAGCGTGCCAAAATATGAAATGCCGGCGGCCGGAATGCCCGCCGAAGCCGCCTATGAACTGGTTCACGATGAAACCGCCATGGACTGCAATCCGCAACTCAACCTTTCCAGTTTTGTCACAACCTGGATGGAACCGGAAGCCAGGCAACTGATCGCGGAAAATATTCATAAAAACTTTATCGATCATGCCATGTATCCCCAGTCGGAAAACATTCACGAACGCTGCGTCAACATGCTGGCGAGACTGTTCAATTCACCGGACGGAGTGGAAACCCTCGGTTCCGCCACCGTCGGTTCATCCGAGGCGGTAATGCTGGCGGGGTTGGCCCATAAATTCAACTGGCGCAAAAAACGCGAGGCGGCCGGCCTCCCGACTGATAAGCCGAATATGGTATTCGGTTACGACGTGCAAATCTGCTGGGAGAAGTTCGCCCGCTTTTTCGATGTCGAAATGCGCATGGTGCCATTGCGTAAAGACGAATTCACGCTCGATCCCGAAGGCGTTCGCGCCATGGTGGATGAAAACACGATTTGCGTTACCAGTATCCTCGGGACGACTTTCACCGGAGAGAACGACCCGATTCATGAGATAACCAGGGTGCTTGACGAAGTACAGGAAGAACATGGCTGGGATATCCCGATCCATGTCGACGCCGCCAGCGGCGGCTTTATCGTGCCATTCCTGCAACCTGACTTTATCTGGGACTTCCGGCTGCCAAGGGTTAAATCTATCAACGTTTCCGGTCACAAATACGGTTTGGTCTACCCCGGAATCGGCTGGGTGATGTTCCGCGAAAAAAGCGTGTTCCCGGAAGACCTGATCTTCTACGTCAACTACCTTGGCGGCGAGATGCCGACCATGACGCTTAACTTCTCCCGCGGCACCTCAATGGTCCTGGCCCAGTATTACAACTTCATCCGGCTCGGACAGGAAGGTTACACCCGCATCGCCCGGAACTGCATGGATAACGCCGTCTGGCTCTCCGAAACGCTGGAGAAATCCGGCAAGTTCGTGATTATGAATCGCGATAAAATGGGGATTCCGGTCGTCGCGCTGCGTTTATCAGACGGCATCACAGAGTACAACGTATTTGATATTTCATCGCGGGTAAGGCAGCGCGGCTGGGTCCTGTCGGCCTACACGCTGCCGCCGAACGCGGAGGACATCGCGATGCTGCGGGTAGTGGTGCGGGAAAACCTGAGCCGGGATATGTGCGAAATTCTCGCAAAGGATATTCTTGACGCGTGTGAGTTTTTCGAGGCGCACGGCGGCGGTATGGAAAAAGCCCCCGATCTGCCTCCCGGTTCCGATAAACCACATCCGCATTGTTAATCCGTACGACGGACGACGCCGGGAACGTCCCGGTGCGATGTTTCGCTTCATACCCCGCACTTTGTGCTACGGAAGCGGAAATAAAGACAATTACGATTAAAGGGAGCTAATTCCCCCGCCCTTTGGGGCGTAACAAAAGAGTCGTGCAAAATGCAAATACCAACCACGAAAAACACGAAAATTCACGAAAAAGTTTTTTTATTTTTCAGCAGGAGCTGAAAATTTAAATACTTCTTCATGTTCTTCATGGTGCAAATAATAGTTTAGCAAGAATCTAGCGTAACAAGTAAAAGGAAAAAAATTATGTTGGTACACTCAGTTTATTTCTGGTTAAAAGAAGGCCTCAGCGAAGAAGACAAAAAGAACTTTTTAACGGGAGTTGAATCCCTGAAAGGCATCTCCTGCGTCGAAGCCTGTTTTGTCGGCACTCCGGCGGAAACCGAAGCACGCCCGATCATCGACCATTCCTACGATGTGGCCCTGACCGTCGTGCTTCAAGACGTCGCGGCGCATGACCAGTATCAGGTCGATCCGATTCATCTGAAATTCGTCGAGACTTTCAAATGCATGTTCGCCAAACTGGTGATCTACGACGCCGACTGATTCATTCACCGGTAATTTTAACCAGCGCCACTGAGTGGTGCTGCAAATTCAATTTTATCTTATTATCCTTTAGTCCCTGGAATTTCACGCCGAAATCACCGGGAACGATCGGAATCCGGCCTCGGCCTTTCGGACTGTAATGCCTGGTAAGGGGAACCAGTTTGAACAATTCCTGATATTTGGGATCAGGACCGGTTAACAGTTCCTGAGCGGAAGTCAGGCGTTTGAAACCCAGTTTGGCCGGATCGAACTCTATTTCCACCTCCTGGTCAAGGTGGTCTTTGCTGACATGCGCAATTATCGCGAGGATTTCCTTCCGGTCCCGACTGCGGTAAAAGCTCACGTAAATATCTTTGCCTTTCAGGACCTTGACATATTCCATGTTGCGCCAATACGGCATAAACTCCGCCTGGTCAACTTTGAAATCGTCATAAAACCGGATCAGTTTATCAAACCAGCCGTAATGCAGCCGTGAGGAGCTGGGTATGGTATTATGGATCAAAGCCCCGGCCATCGCCGCCTTGGTCATGCGGAACCGGTAACGTTCCTGATATAAATCCTTCCCGGTCCTTGGAGGACCGCCGAACCGTTCCAGCAACGGATCAGCCGGGACATAGATGCTTGAGGTAACCCCCCAGGGCAAAGACGAGTGTTCTGAAGCAAAATCATTGATAGTATAATGATCAAGCAAGTCCTTGCCGTTATGGAAAACACTTGAGCTCATTTGACGCAGGCCTTCGCCGTTGAAGAAATGAGTGACAAAAGTAAATACCGGAATCTGAACCGATTCGGAGTTATGAACGACAATATAATATTTACCGTTATTCTTATCCGCCAGAGCCTGAGCTATCATTTTGTAGAAGCGGCGTTTGGCGCGAATCGGATAACCGCCGTTACAACCATGATACCGGTTGGAACACTGGTTGACCGGCCCGAAGTCAAAATACAGGCCCGCCAACCCGGCTTTGTCAATAAAATCCTTGACCCGGTAAACGTAGTAATCAGCCGCCTCCGAAGCCGGACAGACATTGAACCACCGCATCGGCTTGCCATTGTATTCATAGGACAGATGCGCTTCGGGCACGGCCTGCCATTCCAGCAGATTATCTTTGACGACCGGATATTTATCAGCCATATAAATCGCGACCTGGTACGGCACGGTCACCGCATTATTTTTTTTACCCATTGCGACATTGGCCGCCAGGTCTTTCATACTGAAAGGGGGGAAGTCATTGAATGTCGGCCCCGACTTGACCGTGGATATTCTGACGGCATTTACCGGTGAACGGCCGGAACGAGTATTCAGATGAGTGGAAAATCCGTCTCCGAAAACATTCATAGGATAGCCCGGGGGCAGCGGTTTGACCGGAGTGGCAAGCAGCCCGAACTGCAAGTCAATCTTCTGTCCTTTACGCAGCTTGTCGGCAAATGTGATTTCAAGCGCGGCCCGATTACCCTGCTTGATCAGCTTTATCGGATATTTCTGTTTAGTTTTCCAGTCGGAATTTGATTCAGCAAACCAGGAAAGGCCCTGTTCATAGCCCCCAAGCCAGACAAACGGGTAAAACGGCACCTCCAATGTTTTATCGAGGACTCCGGTTTTACGGCCGCCGGCGCCAAATCCCGCTGACGTAATATGATAGAATTTCGCCATTTGCGGCGGGATCTCGACTACCAATTTCAAGTTGTCGAGATTTTCTTTCGCCTTTATCTTAATATCATTCCACAAAAAGCCATCATATTCAACCCAGGCATTTTGCGCTATATCATATTGTTTTGCGCTGTTTTCCCCTGTCATTTCAATTCGGGACGGTGACGAAGCCGTTACTTTGACCGGACATTTGACCGCAGTCCCATTCACATAAAGGTTCACCGCGGCGGCAACCGGCTTATTCAAAGCCATGATCTTTGACGGCAGCGGAGAGCCTGTGTAATCATAGACCCGGCCCCACATGCCGATATCAAAAGCGCCTTTCTTTTGTTTTAAAGTCAAAGGAGTGAACGGTGCCAGGACTCGTCCGTCCGGCGCTTCTT
Organism: Victivallales bacterium; assembly: GCA_963678305.2. Taxonomy (GTDB): domain Bacteria; phylum Verrucomicrobiota; class Lentisphaeria; order Victivallales; family Victivallaceae. The sequence continues at coordinate 42,084 of CAXXVV010000012.1, read as the reverse complement.
TCTCCCAGGGGCCGATACCGTGATAGGCAAAAGATTTTGAGGCGAAGATTTGCTTCCGTCCCTTGATTGTCGCAAAGATTTCCGCAATGAAAGTTCCTACCGGATTTTTTCGGGCAAACGGCACGGCAAATTCACTATCCGAGCCGATTGTCGTTTTGTAGATTACTTTACCGGAGGGGGCTTTCAGCGCCAGTTCCACCGGATTTCCACCGGCTTTATTCCTGATCATGCCGTAACGCGGTTTCATATACACTTTTGCACTGGAAAACGCCGGGATCACATCTAGAAAATTTTCCAGTATCTTGAACGGGACCACCTGCTGCATGAGAATCCGTTTTGAATCGCGGTCCACTGCTTTGAACAAAATACGATCATAACTGGTTGTTTCAATGGTCCGGGAACCCGACCACGGCTGTATTGTTCCGGCCTTTATCGCCAGCAACCGGTTCCACATCTCAAGTTCCGGCAGAAAACCGCCCGAAGACATCAGGCTGACCCGGTAATCAACCCGGGTATTTTTCGCGGCGGTAACCTGAACTTGCTGAGACAGATTGCCGAAATTCGGGTTGTTGACCGCTATTTGCCGGAATGACTCGTCCATGCCGCTGAGTTTCACAGTGGCAAAAGCCGCCTGATCACCGTATGTCGAAGTCCCGGCCAACGACGTGACCCCAACCCGTTGCAGGCCGCGCCAGGTCCGGCAGAAGTTGATTTTAAATTCATCGCCGGTTTTGACCCCGATCGTGGCGAAAGGTATCACAATCTCGCCCTGCCACAAACGCGAATCGTCAATCCTCACCGCCAACGATCTTTTATAGGTCCATTTGCCGTTAAAATCTTTATTTAAATTCAGCATCTCGCAGTTGCCTCCGGCCACATTGCCGGCAAAACGATAGAAATTTTTCCCGACCAGAAAATACAACTCAAAAGACTCGTTGGCCCAGACCTGAGAGTCCTTGCCTTTTCGCGTATCGCCCATGATGATCTTGTAATTTCCGGGAAAAACCGATTCAAAAGAAATATAAAGATTTTTACCGTCATGGCAGAATTTCGGATTGTTTCCCTTGTACGACAAAGACTCATCCGGTTTACTCCCGTCGATCAGGCAGATAAATGAAGCAGCCCGCAGCCAGGCCAGGTCCTTGAGCGTCCCGTCAGCTGCCGGGCCGGTCTTTATCTGAGGAATATTCAGGAATGATTTGTATGTCATGGTTTTGTCCACCGGTTTCAACCCGGCCGCCAGCATTATCTCCTTCATGGACAATGCGCGTTTATAGACCTTCAGATCCCGCACGATGCAACTATCTTCTCCCCATGGTTTCGGATTTGTACAGCGATCGATGTAAGGCCCGAAGTGGATGAAAGACGAACGTTTCGGGTATTCCGGAATATAAGGTTGTTTGAATTCCGCCTGGAGTTTGCCGTCAAGATAAAATTTGACCGTCGAACCGTCCCACGTACAGGCGGCTTGATACCAGCGGTTGAATTTAACCGGCTGCAGGGATCTGACGGCGTGTCTGCTTATATATTTTTTCAAAGTGAACAATACGTATTCGCGGCCACCGGTTTGATAGAAGAATATACGCTCCCGGCCTTTGCCGCGAACCGCCAGCAACATGCGGTTTTTCAGTAAGTTTTCTTTTTTACGCGGTTTAACCATAAATGTAAAGATAATCGTCCCGTTTTTCCCCATAATCGTATCCGCTGGAATGCGCGGCAATTCTTTAGTCCCGTAAGCCAATCCCGTGCCGCCATCTTCGGTCTTAACGAACGGGCCGGTCAATTTAACCTTGTATCCTCCGGCGTCAATCGTTTTCGGGGAATCAAATTTAACATCCAGAGAGAGACTTTTGTCTGCAGCCTGAATTGTTCCCGCTGAACAGACCGCGATAGCGAATAAAACAATACTTTTCAACATATTATTTCTCCTGTGATATATGTTTAATGTTTGGAAATTAATCAGCAAGTTGAACTGCGTTCGATTAAATGGAATTGCTTGGAAGTGCATCCAGGAACGATTTTCCCTCGAGCAAAGATATCAGTCATGTCACGTCCCACCTGAGTACCGTCAACCGCCATAACCGAAACCGTAACCGGAGCCTCCAATGATTCCGGTGTCGCCCCGATTGAAATAATGGAAACATCCTCCGGAATCCTGAGACCAAGTTCATGTGCGACCCGGATTACCGGCTTGATGAACCAGCTGTTCGGGGACAGGACCGCGTTGGCTTTCTTAGTCAGCAACGCCCGGCGTATTGCCGCGGTGACCACAGGCATATCCAGTTCATGTTCATAATTCATCGGTAATTCAAGAAACAGCTCCGAATCGATGGCAATATTATTTCTGGTTAGCGCGTCGCAATATCCTTGCCAGCGCGGCCCCGGGAAATTCACTTCGCTGGTGTCACAAAATGTAAATATCCGGTCCCTTCCGCGCCTGATAAAGTATTCCGTCGCAAAATCGGCCGCTCCTTGATAATCCAGAACATACTGATACCAATTTTTTATCGTATCATGATGCGGTGACATATCAGCCTGATTATGCATTATAACCACATTGGAAGTCTTTTCCGCAATCGTCTTCAATACCGGCCCCCACCATATCCCCGGCACCAAAAGCGCGCTGTCAGGCATCAATGTCTCAAACAATTCCGGCTTCAAACTTTCTTTCCGGTGATCATGAGTGCAGATGATCGCCTCCAGGCGAATGCTTAATTCATGGGCCCGCTCATTTAAACCGGAAAAAATATCCCTGAAGAAAAAGGTGTTCCGGTTATTCGGAGCAAGACTGTTCGGCCCTGGAAACAGAACTTTTATTGACCGGGGCAGAAAACCGCGTTCTTTGACAAATGTGCCTTTACTTCTGACACGGTAGAGCAAGCCGTCATCGACCAGTGAGGTTATCGCTTTATTGACCGTCATCCGGCAGACCCCGAAATGACGGCTCAATTCCACTTCGTTCGGGATTCGTGCGTTTGGCGGTAATTCGGATATATGTTCGAACAAAACGGCAGTGATTTGTTCCGCGATATTACCAGATTTGTTGATTTCGGCGGTTATTAAGTCTTTCATTGATTATCCATTCGGTTCAGTGCTGCCAAGGGTCCCAGGTATATACCCCGGACCCGCTCCAGTTGGCAAACGGCGCCTGCAAATACGGATTGCGAGTGCTGACATATGGCACCGGCAAATCGCCCACCTGGGTTTTAACCCCGGTAACATGCCCGTCCAGCCACAATACATTTACCGAACCGGTATGACGAGCCGCAAGCCCGGCAATATAACTGGAGCTCGGATAACCGCGGTGCATCGCATAATAGCCGCGATTATGCAAACCGTTATATGCGCAGTAGCCATCGGCCAGAACCAGGGACGCGGTCGGTTGAACCGCCCTCACCAGTTTAAAATTGTTCATTCTGGAATTATAGCCGTAACTCGAATAACCAAAACCGCTGTAGAGCGGGTTGGTTTCAGCCTGCGTTTTCATAGCTTTCCATTGGGCCAGTGACAAACCAGTCGGTTGGGAAGGACAATAAAAGAATGTCGGCGAGGTTTCATACTTCGCGATTAAGATCGCATCCCAGTATCCCAAAGTGCTGTAATGCGCATATATGAATCCGTCGTAATCGTCAATATAATTGTGAGTGCTCAATCCCAACTGCTTTAACTGATTCAGACAGCTTATCGCACGCGCCTTATCCCGGGCCTGATTCAAAGCCGGCAGCAACATACTGGCAAGAATCGCAATAATAGCAATTACAACAAGAAGCTCGATCAATGTAAAAAAACTTCCACCAGATGACTTTTTCATACTTTGTTCCTTCCTTATTTTGATTGTTAAAATCCGGCAGCAATAAAAAAATAAAGTGAAATTTGCTTTGTATAGACAAAGCGATTATACATTACTATTTTAAATATGTCAACCCTCTGTTTTGAATTTTTAAATAAAATAAAACATCCTGGAAAAGGAAAAATTCATGTTGGTAAACTCAGTATATTTCCGGGCAAAGAAAGATCTTTGCGAGGAAGGAAAAGAACTTTTCGCGGAAGATTAATCTCTGCAATAAATCCCCTGAGAGATAGCATGCGACGTTTGGAACTTCAAAAGTAAATCAGCCAAACTGGTTATCTGCGACGCTGATTAATTTACTTTTTTCTCGACCGGTCTGGCAATCCGGTTACGGTATTCAGTCGGTGAAGCGTCGTAGTACTGGCGGAAGACCCGGGCGAACGCGGCCTGACTTTCGTAGCCAAGCCGTGACGCGACCTCCTGAACCGACAGATTAGACTGCCGCAGCAATCCCCGGGCATGATTGATTCTGGCTTTGCGGATATAGTCAGACAACCTGGCTCCGGTCAGTTCATGGTATATCCTTGAAAGATGTTCCCGGCTGACCAGGAGTTCCTCCGCAATATCATTGACCCGGATTCCAAGTTCAACTTTGTCCATTACAATCTGCTGAGCCTTACGGACCAGACGGTTGCCCGGAGCGGCCTCGGTCCCGGCCTCGACGCTGGCGGCCAGTTCGGCAAAAATACTGGTTGTCAGTTCCGCCCCCTCCGGCGGAGACAGCACCTGCACACTGGACCGGTAACGCTGCCATGACCGCAAAATCTGCGTAACATCACCGCCATCGGGTCCGAGATCATAAAAACTGCCGTAACGAGCCACCATATCGGCTATCATCTCCTCCACCGCCTTCCCGTCAAAGGCTATCCATAAAAATACCCAGGGCTGCCGACTCGTTTCCGGATACCAATAGGAAGTCGAAATATCAAAATGATTATGCAGAAATCCACACCCCGGAGTCAGCACGTATTCCTTTTCCCCGCGCTTAAACCGCCCTTCCCCGCTAAGGGTCAGGGAAAACTGTCCGCCGGTATTAGTTGGTCTGGGCCCGATATGGTATTCCGGCCCGACCTGCATCTCCTCAACTATAATCTGCGGACACGGCATAGTATTGAACGGACGGTATACTTCAAGTTGTACTTCCCACAATCTCATAATATCACATTCTGCAAAATATTATCACATAAAACAATAAAAACAGCTATTGAAAACCCACACACAGCTAGTAAAATATATTCCATGGTTGCAATTATGCAATCACTAAAAAGCAAAAAGGAATATAAAAATGGGAAAAATCCGTGTCACGATCTGGAATGAAGGGCGTCATGAGCAGACGCATGAAGCAGTAAAAAAACTTTATCCTAACGGAATGCATAACGCTATTGCCGCCGGCTTGAAAGCCGATGATCTGGAAATCCGTACCGCCACTCTGGATGAACCGGAACACGGTTTGACTCAGGAAGTAGTCGACAGCACTGACGTCATGCTGTGGTGGGGACACTGCGCCCACGCTGAAGTTAAAGATGAAATCGTCAAACGCGTACACAAACGCGTGCTTGAAGGCATGGGCCTGATCGTCCTGCACTCAGGTCACTTTTCTAAGATTTTCAAGGCGGTAACCGGCACCAACTGTTCGCTGAAATGGCGCGAAGTAGCGGAAAAAGAACGTCTCTGGAACATTGAACCGCTGCACCCGATCACCCAGGGCATCGGCGAATACATCGAACTGCCGAATACCGAGATGTACGGCGAACGCTTCGATATCCCGCAGGACGGCAAAGTCATCTTCATCTCCTGGTTCGAAGGCGGCGAAGTTTTCCGCAGCGGCGTTACTTTTGAGCGTGGACACGGCAAGATATTCTATTTCCGTCCCGGTCACGAAACCTACCCGATCTTCTACAACGAAGAAGTCATCAAAGTCATCGGCAATGCCGTTCGCTGGGCCAAACCGCTCGGCTTCATGGAACACACCGCCCCGAACTCTAAGCCCCTGGAAAAAATCAGTGAGAAAAACGTTGATTTCGGCCGGGTAGGCATCAAACAGAATGTATAAAAAATAATTTTAAACCGGCCGCCAGTTTCACTGATAACACGATTTTTTTATTACCGCTCCGCGGTCTGCATTCGTGAAATTCGTGCGCCTGGTGGCTGAAGATATGGAATTAAAATGAAAAAACTCAAAGCAGGTGTAATCGGGCTCGGAATGGGCAAAGGTCACATTGACAAATTCCGCGAACATCCGATGGTGGAAGTAGTCGCCATTGCCGATCTTGATGAAGAAAAACTCAAAAAGATTGGTGAAGATAAAAAAATCACAAATCTCTATAATGATCCTGAAAAAATGATCAAGGAAGCCGGTTTGGACATCGTGGCGATCGCGGTTCCGAACAAGTTTCACAAGCCGCTGACCATCACCGCGCTGGAAGCCGGTCTGCACGTTATCTGCGAAAAGCCGATGGCGATGAATGCTCAGGAAGCCGAAGACATGCTGGAAGCCGCGAAAAAGGCCGGCAAAAAACTGCAGATCAATTTCAGCTTCCGTTTTACTCCGCAGTCCTATGCAATGAAAAAACAGGTTGAAGCCGGTTTGCTCGGTGATATCTATTTCTGCCGTACCGTCTGGCAGCGGCGCCGCGGCATGCCGGGATTCGGCGGCTGGTTCGGGACCAAAGCGTTATCCGGCGGCGGACCGCTGATCGACCTCGGTGTTCACCGTCTTGACCTGGCGCTGTGGCTGATGGATTATCCGGAACCGGAATGGGTAATGGGTTCAACCTATGATCATATCGCGACCGGGCTGGCGAAAAAAGCCGGAAAAACTTTTGACGTTGAAGACTTCGCCTGTGCCATGATCAAATTCAAGAACGGCGCCACGCTGGAACTGGAAGCATCATGGGCCGGTAATATCAAAAACCGTGAAATGATGTCAACCCGTCTGCTCGGCACCAAAGCCGGGCTATACCAGACCAATCTGGGCGAAGGCTATGAATTCGAAGCCGAATTCTACTTTGAAAAAGACGGCTGTCAATATGATATGAAGCTGCACCCGCCAGTGCCGGACTGTCAGCATGGCTTCTACGGCTTTGTCGAAAGCGTCATCAACGACACTCCCGTCCCGGCTCCGGGTGAACACGGCGTAATCGTAATGAAACTGCTGGATGCGATCTATGAAAGCGCCGCCAAAGGCGTTCCGATCCGCATCTCATAAACGGTCATGCTTATTGTCCTATAAGTTACAGCCTGTGATTCAGGTTCAGATAATGCAATTAGCTTATTATGAGTAATTATGCATTGCAACTGTAAAAGCAGGTGGGATATTTTCGGCGCATCTTCGGATGCGCCTTTTTTTTGTCCGGCAATGCAAAAGTGGAAGCAAACCAGGCATTCCCCCGTCACCCCCTTTGCTGTTATCTCCAGGACTGCAGGTTGAAAACTTTTATCGCGTTTTCTCTGGCGATCTTGTTAAACACGTTTTGAGAAATCCTGCCGCTTTCCTTCAGTTCGATCAGGAAACGCGGCAGTGGAACAACCGCATCAGCTTTGCACATATCAGTACCAAAACAAAGTTTATCCTGGAATTCGGTCAGAAATTTTGCCGCGTATTCAGGATCACGCGCCAAAGCGTTGTAGCCGCTTCCCGCGGAAAGATCTCCCCACATATTCTCGTAACGACGCAATAATCCTGGCACGACGCCTTCCTCCTTTATCGGGTATTCGGGGTATCTCGCGCGATCCTCAAGGTTTTCAAGTTGGCCTATTTCCGCCCAAAAAGCGGGACCATGCCCGAAAATTATTAAATCCGGAAAGTTCTGCAGGCATTTTTCAAGCTGCGGCAGCCCCGGTTCGTCAAAGAGCCCGTAATCCCCGCCAAGCCGGTCGGATATGTCAAAAGTCAAAGGCAGACCGGAACGTTCAGCGTATTTAAAAAAGTTTTGGACCAGAGGATCGAGAAACGGAAGATTCGGCATGAATTCCCCAATTAAAATACAGCCTTGCGCTTTATACCAGTCCAGCCATATCGAAAAATCCGTCTCGACACTGTTTTTTATCCCGCGCGGATCGATATTGCACGCCGGCAGAAAACGCCCGGGATAGCGTCTGCACATTTCCAGAATTTCTTCATTGGATTGCGGCAGATAACATTCCGGCCCGATCAATGGCTGAATTATCGCACACTCGATACCAAGCTCGTCTTGCCGGGCAATAACCTCTTCCGGGTTCGGAAACTGCGTATAGCCATCCTGCGGCGGACAAGGATAAAGATACGCATGTGCATGAATGTCAATAAACATTTGTATTCAATCCTGATTGGTACCTGTTACAGCGCAATGGTCTGGCCGGAAGGAATTTTTACCGGCTGTCCGTCGACGGCAATCCAGAGATCAAGGGCGGTAGGATTCATCGCAACGGAGCCGTCGACCGTGAATACCAACTGTTTCAGAGCGGTCGCATAACGGTATATCTCAATATTGGTGGCGAACCAGCAATCCTCGATTTGGCTGACGCGCTTACAGATTTCCTCGATATGGCCCCAGTTATTATAGTGCTCGTTACGATCAAACTCATAGGCGTGTCCCCAGATATACAAGACATTCAAGCGGTTGCGGAGGGTCACTCCGTCAATCAGTTCAAATACCCGTTCATCGTGATGATGGCAGGTCGGGTGCCAGGCCAGAAAATCGTCCGGCAGGGAATAAGCGCCGGTTGAAACAACAGTGCGGCAGTAAACGATGCCGCAGGTTTTCAGAATGGCAATGACTCTGTTGTCATAAGCGCCGTTGGGATACGACATGCCGACCACCGGCTGACCGGTCAGCGACTCGAGAATTTTCCGGTCCTCGATAATCTGGTAAACCGCGGATTCAAGATTGACGTTGGTCAAAGTCGGATGCGTCAGGGAGTGGCAGGAAATTTCATGGCCGTCATAAATGCCGATCTCATCTTTGCTGATCCGGTTGCTCCGGCCAAAGGTTCCGCCATTCAGGTGGAAAGTGGCTTTTAAGCCATATTGGTTAAAGAGTTCAGCCAGAGGTTTGTCCTGATGCACTCCGTCGTCATAACTGAACGTGGCGGCACGGGGTTTGCCCCCCGGAAACAGGTTCATATCGATTGATTTCATAATATCCTTACTTTGTCCTTTTATGGAAATGCGGGGAGTCACCCCATCTACCGAAGCCGATAGTTTCACCTATACCCTCGATCCGCCGACTCAAACAGCCGCGGCACATTGTGGAATTTTCATCGAGACACGGTTTATTGTCATACAGTTGATAATTCGGCCGGTATTCGGTTTCCGTTACGTTCGGCATAATGACGTTGGCGCCGGCAAGCAGGCCGAGCTCCCGTCCGTTGTGCGTAACCGCCTGCAGCGCGGTGGTCGCGGCGATATTAACGTCTTTCAACATAATCCGGGCCAATGCGATCATTTTCAAACTCAACTGTAACTGGTAATCCTGCTTTTCCGAAAAATCCGGCATCTCTTTTGCCAACGGAGTCTGACTATGCACCAGATACGGTCCCATACCGATCATGTCGATATCGATACTCTTGAAGAAAAAGAGGTCGTCAACCAGATCGTCCATTGACTGGAACGGCAGCCCGATCATCACTCCGGTTCCGACCTGATAGCCGACCTTGCGCAGCAATTTCAGGCATCCAAGCCGGGCATCATAATCATGGTCAGCCGGATGGAGGCGACGGTAGAGGTCGCGGTTCGAAGACTCGATCCTCAGCAAATAGCGATGCGCCCCGGCGTCAAACCAGCGCCGATAAGTTTCTTCAGTCTGTTCCCCCAGAGAGAGGGTGATCCCGAGTTCGTCATTGGTTTTGGCTTTGATCTCAAGCAAGACTTTTTCGATCATGTCGATGAATTTTTTGTCGGTACGCTCCCCGGCCTGAATAACAATTGAGCCATAATCATTCTCATAAGACCAGACCGCTTCCCGAATCATTTCTTCAGGCGACATTTCAAAACGTTCGGCCTGTTTGTTACTGCGGCGAATGCCGCAATAGAAACAGTCTTTCGTGCAAATATTACTGCATTCGATAATACCGCGAAAATAAGCAACTTTCCCGACATTATCAACTTTAATCTTATAGGCACGGTCAAACAAACCCTGAATTTGTTGTTCATCTTCAAGTTCAAGCAAAGCCTTGATCTCATTACGCTCAAGGTCGATTCCGGCGTCAATTTTCGCAAATATTTTATCTATATCCATTACATCAGTCCATAAGTCACGATAGTTTACAGTTGTCAGTTTTCAGTTGCCAGTCGAAACATAAAACTCTCAACTCACAACTCGCCACTATCCCTCCCCGTTCCTGAATAATATAATCCCGATTAGCGTAAACGCAATTCATTAATGACCGGTTTTATTATTTCAAGAATTCTCTGCTTTTCTTTTGCGGGCAGTTTTGCGGTCAACTTGTCAACGCGCTGCATAAAATCCTTTTTATCCTTAGCTTTGAGTGCGGCTTCCATGATTTTTCCACCAAAACTCTTGCCGGAATACAACGAACCGGTTTTACGCCGGTCACGCAGCGCCCTGACGTAAAGGCCGAACAATGTATCATTTGCGCCAGGGAGTTTTCCGGTGAAAAAATCTCCCGGCTTCTCTCCGAAAAAATGCCAGCGCGGGCTGGAGTCATGATAAGCCATATTCCTGATTCGGTTCTGGTATTCATAGCGGCGACTACGATCATAGCGGGTTTTCAAGTAATTGTGCAACATCGGCTCAAGTTCATATATTTCAATCAGATAATCCGGTTTTGTCTGCAGTAGTTTACTCATCCCGGAGGCGTAATACTGCATGGCTTTATTCTTCGAGTTACCTTTCAGTTCCACTGTATTCAGAGTTGTCGCAAGTTGTTTCATAAGGTCCAGAACAATTTCAATTTGCTGAGACTTGAAAAGGACATCGAAATAATAATATAAGATTCTTGAACGTTTTCGTCTAAAAACTTTTAATAACTCAGCCACTTTTAATCCGTTTAGAGCCAGCAAACATTCCCTGCCTTGAGCAGATGCAGCACTAACAGCCAAAAAGCATGCATCCAGATTGGAAATTTCAGTTTGCTTTTCAAGGAAATCTCGAATCGCCTGCCATGCCTTATCATTCCCGGAGTTAAACATTGCGATTGCAGCAGGAAGAACTCTGGCCAGATTCGGATTCGCATCGGCCAATTCCTTTGTGCGTTTGTGCCTGATGGCATAGACAATCATGAATGGAATAAACGGCATATCGCCACAGGTCCGATACTGCCATTGAGAAAACGCACCGCGTTTCTTTGATTCTTTCAGCTTGATTCTTTTCAGTATTGCAAGCCCTTTCCCAAACAGTTTCTTCTGCGCTTTGTCATCTTTACCGGCTAAGAAAACTTCCAGGTCCAGGGCTTTCAATACATTGTCGTAATCCATACCGATCCCAAGCTCGATTGCCCGGTCAAGCAGTTTCCAGGCCATCTCCGCTTTTCCCGTTTTCTCAGGATGACGGGAGATGTTGACTGTATAATTACTCCCGCTCCAGAATTTGGGATAAATATAGCCGAGGCTCAACCGGGATAATTGATCAAACGTGTACCGGGCCAGCTTGAGTTTTTGTTCCGGGGAACTCCACTCCGGCCTGGAAAGAATCACATAAGCCACTTTCAACATATTTTCCCTGTCGCTGGAACTTCCGCCATATCGAAGCATATAATCCAGAGTTAGCGGAAGTCGTTTCGCCGGAATAGATTTAACCATATCCAGCAACTCATCGTCTTTCAAATTTACAAGGCATACGGCAAACAACAATTGTGAAGGTTTATTCCCCGGTTCCTTATTCAGTATATCCGATATAACCTTAAGAGCTTCCCCGGATTTCCCGGCGTCAATACAAGCACAGGCATAAATCAACTGAGACTCTATCGATGAATCTTCTTTTTCAGGTTTTAAAGATTTGAGCAGAGAATCCCGCAATCCAAATCCTGCGGTTTCCTGAATGGCAAAATTGACATTGCGAACATAATGATATTGCAGTGATGATTTTTTGAATGCTTTTTTGCAACCTTCCAGGTATATTTCAGCAGCAAGAGCTAAAGCTTCTTTATCCTGGCCAAGTACAAACATTTCCTGCAATTGTCGACGCTGTTGATAAGAACTATTCGAATGTCTGCGCCTTTTTTGAGGCTTAAGTTCGCGCGCTTTCAGCAAACTATCCTTTTCTTTTGCAAACTCTTTGGTTTTCGAGGCGGTCAATTTTTTCCAGGGTTCAGACGCCAGTAACGACTTCAAACATTCTTCGCGTGATTTACCTGTCGTATCCGCGACAAACAATAAACTTCTCAGTTTATTGGTAACGCTGCCGGGACGTACATTTTTCAGCTGATGCTCTCTTGACTCGATCACCTTCAGGCTCGCTTTATCATTGCCGGACAGATGATTCAACCACATAATATGCGCAAGATATTCACCGGAATAAAAATGACGCGGATTATATTTCATAAAGACAGTTAAAGCATCCGCCCAGAGTTTGATTTGCTCCGGCGTCAGAGTTTTTTCCTGATTTTTCAAAGTATAAGCGTAATTATTTATGACTCCCGGCATTGAACTCAATATGGTGCGGCACTGTTGTCCCTGGCTTGAGTTTTCCGACATATTTTCAGCGAAAGCAGCCAACTCATCAAGCTTAGCTTTATAGGCTTTGTAGTCTTTCATAATGAAGTAATCAACCAGTGCCCGGGCAATCTCGTAACGAAACGGATCATATTCCTTGTTCATGGCTTTTTTAAAGGGCATTTCCCGCAACATTTTACGAAAATCCCTTTTTATTATTCCCAGCCTGGAAGAATTTGCTCTGAATATACGCATCAGGAAATTATTTCGGACTTGCGGAGAACTGAATTTATGCTTCTGGTAAGTATCCATCAACTTGATATACTCGTTTTCAACATTGCGCCTGACATCGGACCGATTCGGCGCCAGCGGCAGCAGAATCGCACTAAAGAGAAGCTGTTTTTCCGGGTCTTTAACCTGAGACAACAGTTTTTTCGCATTTTTCCAACCGGCATCTGAAAGCCGGGTATTGGAGTAATAAGCGACGTATGGCTTGGCTATTTCCGTCTGGAGCTGCACCATGGCTTCCTGCTCAAAACCGTTATTCAGTAAAGTAATGCAAAGTTCCTGCATCGACTGTTTGAAACGCAGGGAAGCCTTAACCAGCGCCTCAATCTGTTTTTTATTTTTGAGCCTGATCGCAATCTCAAGCATAGCCGCGAAAAGTCGCCGGTAAGTATGGTTTGACGGGTTGCCGCCGCTGACCGAGAAAGATTCCAGCAGCGTTTTGGCCGATTTACGCCATTGTTCCGAATCCGGACACTCCGCCATTGCTTTAGCGATGGTGTAATACTGGTGATTGTCATAAAGGTTTCCTGACCTGACCATGTCCTTCAACGCATAATCGACCATAAACGGGGCCAAATCCTTCAAGTGATTGCGTTGAAATGAATAAAGCAGCATTTGCTGTTTTATTTTGTCCGGCATTTTTTTATCCGTTTTCAAAAATTGCTCGTACAAGTCGCAAATCTGTTTTTGATACAGCGGTTTTGATTTTTTCGCTTTAAGATATTTTGAAACCAAAACACACTCTTTTGCAGTTGCGTTTACCGGGTATTTTTTTGAATTGATATGCTTAAATAAAACATTGATCTGGTCACGGTTAACGCCGTGCAGCGAAGAAACGAGGATCGGAAATAAAAACGGAGGATTATCTCCAAATGCTTTTGGCAGTTCATCAAACAAACCAATAAAACCCTGTGCGTCATTTTTTCTCTTCGCACGATAACAAGCCTGTTCCACTCCATTCGAAATATAGTTGTACATACCGCTATCAGTATAATCAGGATATTTCAATATGCACCTCCAGGCGATACAGAGAGTCGGCAGGCTGCGTTCTCCTTTTTGCGCCAGCTGTCTCAAAAAGTTGGTGATCTCATAATTATTCCGCTGGTAATGATAATTCCGGTTTATCTTAAGTTCTTTGATAGTGTGTTCGACAACCTTATCGATCAATTCAGAGTTACCGGCAAGCCCTTCAATCAGGGAAATCGCGTCGCGGGAATACTGATAGCCCTGGACATTAGCACCTCTTGCAGTTTTAATGAACTCCTGAGCCTTTTGCGTCGCGGAGACGCTGGTTGCCCTGGTTGCCTGACGCCGAATATCCTCAGCGACCCCGGTCAGCTTGTCCGCCGCCTGCAGATTCAATTCCGAAATCAGTAGCGGCAGACCGGAATAAATTTGCATCCGGTCCTGTTCCGGCAGAGTTTTCAACTGATCGTTAAGTTTGGCAAACTCATTATAGATGTCGTTACCGCGTTTCGCGGCTATCGCAAGATTCAGCATTTTTCCACCGAAGTCATTACCGGCATAGGCGGGGAACTTGTTCCGGTAATTACGCAAATACTGGACATAAGTCGTAAATAAGCTGTAGCCGCCGGCAGCCGGATAATACTTGAATTCCTGCGGAGTTTTTCCAAAAAGCTCCCAACGCGGCTTTTTCTCATCATTGGCCATCTGGTTCAAAGCGTTGCGCATATTATGATAGCGCGACGTCTGCTGATTGGACGGTTTTTTAAAAGATTTCTCCAGCTTCCATATCTCAAATGCTTTTTCCGGATTTTTATTCAATATTTTCTGAATGGCAGCGTTATACTGATACTGCGCCTGATTGGCATATTGTCCGGTCAATTCAGGCGAATTCAATTTTTTCGCGAATTGTTCGAGGAAATCCAGCGCAACCTTATCCTGTTTCTTTTCCAACAGGATATCGATATAGTTTTGCGGAAAATTCTGATTAGCGTAAACCGGCCCGAAAGAAACCTTGCTCAAAACCAGTCCATTAATGTTGTCCGGGGCTTTTTTAATAACTGCCTCAGCCGCGTCAAGCCCCATAACCACCGCGGTTGAAAGATTAAAGACCTTCTGATCTTCTAAAAATTTCTTCAAGGCCTCCGGGAATTTTGCCGGCTGACATTTATAAAGTTCCGCTACCTGGTCAATTCCTTTTGTAATAGAATTGTCGCCAATCGCCTTGACCAGTTCAGGTACGCGTTTATGGCGGATAGCATAACTGACCATAAACTCCAGCAGCGGTTTGTTGCCGTTCTGTCCACCGTACATGGAGTGATGATAGTAAACTCCGGAATAAGGATTGACTGTCATCAGCATTTTTTTATTTTTAAGCATGGCCAATGCCGCAAGATACAGTTTATCATTCGCATTCTTGTCATCACCAGCCAGCAACAGTTTGAATTCCATCGCACTCTGGATCAGGTTCGACCTAGTCTTAATGACATGGTCGCAGATTTCACCGAGCAGTTTGCGGGCTTGTTCCTGATTTTTCTTATCATTTTGCTTGTTCGAACTATTCCGGTAATATGAATGCCTCTGCCGCAATTCAGGAAACCCGATATTAATGAACATATTGCACAGCAGGTAGAATGAATTCTGATCGAATTGCAGCAGATCCTTATCTCCACTTGTCCGCTGCTTTGCCATAACAACCTCGAACAAATCAAGCATCCGGTCAAAATTACCGTTATACTGATACTGGTTGCGGGAAACCGAATCCAGGACATAACGAAGCCGGTGAGCCGGAATCATGTTAACGAACGCCTTAATATCCGTATCCTTGTTTTTAACCACGAAAGGCAGCAGTATGCTAATTACCTCTTTCTTGTCCGGATAGCGTTTGAAAGCGTTTAAATAAGCCTGATATGCCTCTTTATTTTTTTTCAAAGACTCACAGGCGTACGCATACATCAATAACGAAACAACCGGTGGCTCCTTATCCTTGGGGCGCAGGATTTCCAGCAATTCCTTGTCTTTACCATAACGCTTGACCGAATTGACTATCGACCCGGCATAGCTGAAGTTATAATTCCCATATTGCCGCTGCTGCTGCAAACTCTGCATAAAACGGCTGTAATACTCCTTTTTCACCAGCGGCAATGCTTCTTTGAATTTGCCGTCCCGTAAAAGTTGCTGGGTCTTCTGCCATTGATTATAATAAACCGGTCTCGAACCTGGACGGGACGAAGAAGTTCGACTTGCGGCCTGTTTCTTCTTAATCATTTCCATGAGTTTTTTATCCAGGACCTCCGCTGTCTCCGTGCGTTTCAGGCGATGCAGCGCAGAAGCGACCATACCCAATTCGCGCTCATTCAGCTTGTCTTTCGCCAGTTCCAGCGCGGCCTTTTCCGCGTCCAGAGCCGCTTGTTTGTTTTCCGGTTCATTCAATGCCCCGCAAATAACCAGCGCCAGCAGAGTTTGCCTGGTCATCGGATCTTTATACAGTTTTTTCGCCTGCATGGCAAGTTTTAGGATTCCTCCGGTCCGGCCGTACTGGAACAGCAGCGCAGCAGCAAACAGTCGCTGCTCCGGCGTCTTTTTATCCGAGACAATAACCGCTTCGGCATTTTTAAGGGCGGACTGATCTTTTTTGTCGATGCCCAGGAAAAATACTTCCTGCAAGCCGCAATTCTCATTTTCCAACAGTTTTTTAAGTTGCGCCACAACTTTTTTATACGATTCAGGTTCCTGCTTCTGGAATTGCGCCAAACGGTATTTGATCCCCCCCAGCCAGCGGGCCTGAGGCATGGCAATATAATATAACCGGTCAATAACATACGATTGAACCGGACTCTGACGCAGCAGTTCCTCCAATCGCGGCATCGGATAATTACCGGCAAAGCTCTGCGACTGCTGACTCATCATAATTTTAAAAAGTCTGGCAGCGTTTTTCATATCACCATTTTTCAACAATGGAATAATCAGTACACCGGCATAATGAATTGTGGTATTGTCTTTCGGGTCGATTTTTGTCAGCATTTTTTCGAGCAAGTCGTTTTTCTGCTTCTCGTTCAGGATATTGCTGCGCTCACCCTGGCTGTAAAGCATGTATACCGAACTGATCGGCACTTCTTTGTCATCAACCATTTTCAATGCAGCCGCAGTTATCTCAGGAGAAAATTTCAGGTTGCGCCGCCAGCCGCCGGCAATCAGGTTGAAAGCTTCCCGCGGATGTTTGTCTTTGAGGATATTAAAATAAGTCTCCAGACATTTGACGTCACCACCGATACCATGCGCACCAAGATAGCTGAAGACCATTGCCACTGTCAAATCTTTCGGATAACGGGATGCCAGCTGCTTCCAAAGCCCGGTATCACCCCGCATCAGCAGCGGCAACCCGAGCCGCAGTTCGGGATAGGGTATTTTCCGGTATCGCAACTCGTTCATCAACCAGGCAGACTTGTCCGGGGACATATTACCGTTCAAAATAGCCAACTGTGCCAAAGCTGCCGTCTTCATCTCTTTCTGAGAATCCGGGATTAAATCGCCGCTGCCCATTCCACTGTAACCGCCATACATGCTGTACATCATCATACTGCGGCGCATATAGTAATTATTCAGGGTTGAAGCCATTCTGGATTGAGCAAGAATATCACGCACTTCATCCGGAATATTCTTCAGCTTATCCCAGTAGTTCCCGCGCATATTTATCGCAGATGCCTTGTCGGGCAGCTTCAACGCATAATCCAGAGCATTCAGAAAGTGTCTGGCCGCCGCCTCGTCACGGGTAACGCTTTTCAAAGCCAGCCCCATGGCATAATGAATTTTAGGATCAGACGGTTTTTTCTTCAATGCTTCGGAAATAAAAACCAGAGCCCGTTCCGGCTCATCAGCACTGATCAGTCCGGTTGCGGCCCGGAGCAATTTTTCCGTCGACGCGTTTTTATTATCCAGCCCCAGGCTGAGTCTGATCGCCTTCTCGGTTTCACCAATCCTGAAATAAAAACCCGAAAGCTGATTCAACGATCGCGGTCCTTTGTCAAATTTCACCGCCTGCAGGAGAAGTTCCTCGGCCCGTTGATGATGCCCGGTCTGTTCATCCACCTGTGCGATTTTGCAGAGGATTTCCGGATCATCTTTTTTCAGTTCCAATGCCTTGGTCAGCAACTCCCGGTAACGCGGCATATCATATTTTTTCTGGGCCAGACGGGCCAGCGCCAAAACCGGAAAGATAGCTTTGGGCCGCGCCTGATGGTTCCGGGTGAATATTTTTTTCGCCTGCTCAAGCTGGTTATAATTGGCTTTCTCGATCAACAATTCCAGCGCTACAAGTTTTCCGGATAGTGACTGTTCCTGCTCGATCCGCCGCCGTCGCAAACGGAACGCCATGTCGCGTTTTCCGGTTTCGTCCAGCAGCACCGCCAGTTCCATGACAATCTGACGATTATCGGGAAACGCCGCTTTACCCCGTTTAAGGATCGCGGCCGCTTCTTCACTCTTATCAACCCGCCGCAAAGCCGCCGCGACAAACTGGAAGACCTCGGGCGAATTGGCGTTTTCGTTCAACCATATCCTGGTCAGCTTTTCAACCATATCAGCCTTGTTTCCCGCTACCGCGGTTGTCAGCATATCCCGCCGCCATCGAGTCCGGTGTTCAGGATCAACATTCAGTAATCGTTCGTATGTTTTGATTGCTTCATCATATTTTTTGTGTTCCCGGCAATATCCGGCATAACGCGCCAGCATCAGGGATGAACCAGGATTTTGTTTTAACCCGGCCTGTAAAAACTTTTCGGTCGCCCCGGTCCCTTCCTCCAGATCCGCCAGCAAACAATATTCCGCCGCCGTCAGCTTCTTTTTCCCGCGCAAGGCCGCCGCTTTATCTTTTTTCAGTTTATATTTGCCGTAAACATACTCAACTGCCGCCAGGGATCGGTCAAGCTGATCCGGAGTTGCCGCGGCTCCAACCGCCGCTTCAGCCGCGCTGACCGCGATTTCCTGATTTTTCATCAGCAACGACTGCCGAACCAGTTCCATGTTAAAATTCCAGTCAGCGGAAAACTCTTTCCGTCTGGCATTCAGCAGTTCTAATGCAACTTCCAGATTTTTCTTACCGGGAAGTTCGCGAATTACCCGCAGCAGTTGCTCACAGGTTCCTTTCGCGGCAGCTTTACGCAATGCGTCCAGCGCCTCTTTTTCCCTGCCGTTGGCAGCCAGAAAACGGGCTCGCATAATAACCGCGTCCTGACTTGCCGGAAATTCTTTGACAAGCCGGTCATAAAGTTCGGCCGCGTCATTTTTCAGTCCCATGCCCATCAGGGCCATCGCCGCACGATTCCAGGCAAATTCCTCTTTGCCGGAGTATTTCAGGAAAAGTTGAATTGTCTTTACCGCCCCTGCCCGGTCACCGGTTGCCGCCTGTGACGCGGCTTTCCGGAGCAGCAGTTCGGTATTATCCGGTTTTCGCCGCAGCAGTTCGTCAATAACCGGGATCGCCTCTTTATAGTGTTTGGTTTTCGCCAGCAAATCCGCATAAGCGGCTTTCATTTGATAGTCGGTCGGCATCCGCTTGATCAATGCGGCAAACTCCTTGCAGGCCTCCTCCTCGCTGCCGGATTTAGCCAGTTCGCGAATATAAGTTACCGTCAATTCCGGTCGACTGCGTTTACCTTTTAGGATCTTCCGGTATAAATCCAGCAATCCGGGCGCATTTCCATCGGCCATAAATATCTGGCGGATTCTTGCCGCCGCCTCTTTTTCGAGCCATGAACCGCTGCCGGATTGTTCCAGGACCCCGGCGTATTCATCCAACGCGGCTGAATTATCGCCGAGAAGTTTATTCAGTTCAGCCAGCCGCATCCTCAGCATCCCGCTGCGGTATCCCGGCTCGGTCTTTTTCAATAAATCACGACAACTTTTGACCGCATCGTTATACAGGCCTTCATCGACCTGAAGCTCGATCACAGCCTCCTGCAGATTAGGGTCGTTACCCGCTTCTTTCATCAAGTCAGCAACCGCCTTTTTGGCCTCTTCCTCCTGATTATCGCGCAACAAAGCCCGAACCAGCAGTTCTCTGGCGGCAAATCTTTTATCGGCGGCAAAGTTAACGTCTTTCAGACATTCCCGCAATAATTTGACCGCGCCTCCGGCATTGCCGTTACGGTACTCCAATCCGGCCCGGAACAACTTGATCCCGGGGCGGCCGGCCAGCTCAACTGGAATCTTTTTCCAGGCATCCAAAGCAGCTTTCTCCTGCCCTTCGCGGTCCAGATAGACCGCCAGCAGCAGCCCGGCTACCGCGGAATCATTACCTTTCGCGTCAACTCGTTTCCGGAAAAACTTGTCAGGCGCGCCATAAGTGATCTCGTCCCAGGCCCCCATCAAACGTTCAAAATACAACGGATTATCCGGGCGTTTCTGTAATAGTTCGTAATAACGCGCAACCCGCGACCCCGCCGGCAAATCCGCCGCGACCGCTCCGGACAACATTCCCCAAACAATAAAAGCGACTAAGCTCCCCGTAATTCTCATTGATCATCTCCCTTTGTCGTTAAAAGCTATTGCGGCATAACTGACACAATGCGACCAGTCTCCGGTCAATTCGCCGGAAGTGGAATACTCTACCAGTTCACCGTTTATTTCGCCATTACCTTCGATCGCCGCCAGCAGGACCATAATCGCGGCCCGGCCGCATATTGTCGCGCCGGTTTCCTCGATATACCGGGCAAAACCGTCCAGATCACATTTCATGATCAAATCAGCCGCGCCAAGATCAAGTTCGCGCAATTTCTCCTGCACGTCCGATTTAAATGGAACATACCCGAAACTATGACCGTAATGCGTAAAGTCCGAGCTGATGATCCACAAAGTATCAGGAGTCCATAGCGACTTCAACGACTCCGCCAGCTTTCGCGCCAGATTGGAGTCAATATGCCCGGCAATTATCGGTATTATCGGCAGATCGCCGAAAACATTCTGAAACAATGGAATTTCCACCTCAAGGGCATGTTCGTTATCATGAGCCCGGTCCATAGTCTGGAGCATCGGCAGCCGGTATCCGCACAAAGTTTTGACCGCTTCAGCATCGATATTAACGTCACCCAGCGGTGAACCGTAAGCTTTGTAGGAACACAACGCCAGGCCCTGAAACGGAACCCGGTGCGTCGGGGCGATAACCACCGCCCTTTTATATTTTCCGGCGGCGGCCCGGAGCATCCCATGCAGCGCGGTCCGGCCGGAATAAACATAACCCGCATGCGGCAGGATCAACGCCCGGACATTTGGCGATGCGTCCACTTTACCGATTTCCACGCGCAATTTTTCCAGATGCGCCTGGAGCCGGGCCGGGTCCCCTTCATAAAATTGTCCGGCAACTGCCGGAGGGCGTACTTCAGAGCAGCCGGAGCCGCCCCCCATTCCATTGATTGTAAAGTTCATGATAATTTGCCTCCCATTAGCTTAAGGCTGAAATAAATAGCCAGGCATTTCTGATAATTTTTCTTTCGGTTTGATATCTTTCCAGGCCGGCGGCGGTTTCCAGTTATCCGGCAGCAGACAGCCGGTAAATGAGGCCGACGGGCCAATCGTTTCCCAAACAGTGAATTCGTTCTGCTCGACTGCATACTGTTCGATATTATTAAATCGCCGCCAGATCGGATAAAACGGGTCCAAAACCGCGCCAATTCCTTTGAATGACAAATTTTTCCCGTTGGTCAACGCTCGTGGCAGCAAACAAATATTCAACCCGGCAAAACCGTGGTCGGCGCGTTTCTGGTAATTCAACGCATAGACCATCAACTTGGCCTTGAAAGCGACCCGGGAAGTAAAAGTATACAGAGTGATACCCGGCAGCGGCTCCAGAATGCCGTCGGAATAGGAGGCCAGCGACAATACCCTGATCGGACAATTCTGTCCCAGTCCGGTGGTAAGCGAACGCCCCATCGGATTGGTTCCGAGCATCCAGTCATTAAGCAGCAACGCCGCGTCGCGATACTTTCTGTCACCAGTCAGATACAGCGCCATAATCAGATAACGACCCTTAGTAAAGGGTATTACATTACCCCATGACATGTGCCGGAAGAATTTATGATTTGGCGGATACCAGAAGTTACGGTAAGCCGCCTGCCGCTGGTAATACATCCATTCCTCTGCCTTGCTGAGAATCCGGTCTCTCAACATCTGCTGATATTCGGGCAGCAAGTCTTTACTTACCGCCAGGGCAGTCAGGGTGTAAGGGGTGTCCGGATATTGCGTCCGCATCAAAGTATACCCGAAAGCGTCACGCCTCAAATAATGGAAATAATCCTGATTGCCGCTTAAAATAAACAAATGCAGCGCGGCCCGGAAAAGCAGATCTTTCGGCAATTCGGGATTTTCCCGATAGGACCAGTTTTCTTTGCGACGCTTCTGTCGATTGTAGTGCATCCAGCTGATATAATACGCATTTGAATCGGTGGTTGCAAAAGAGAACGCCTTTTCCGCCGATTTCTGATATTTGTCCGCCAACTCTTTCTGACCGCATTTGCGCAGCGCGATAGCCGTTAATCCGGCATGAATACTGTAACGCAGTGAACTGTCAACCGTCGGCGCGGCCAGATAATAACGCTGGGTATCCTTTGCGGGATTCCATTCGGTCGGATGACTGTCAGCCTCGATCCAGCAGCCGATGCCCCCGTCTTTATTCTGGGCGCGACGCCACATTTCCATACACCAGAGAACCTCGTCGATGATGTCCGGAATACCGTTACCGGATTCCGGGATATTCAGTTGACCGTCGCCAAATTTATGCGGAAACATCAGGTAGGCGCTGAGCAGATCCTCAACAATCCGGAAGTGCTGTTCCCGGCGGTCGAAATCGCCGGCATCCCACCAGCCGCCCCAGACGTTCGGCAGTTTCATATTCGTCGCGGTTTCCCGGATCATCGTGAAATGATCCAGCGAGACCGATTTACCGTCAGCACCACGGAAACCGTAAGGCGGCTTTTCTTTTTTATAATAAAACGATTCGTTCGCGATAAAACGCCCTTTCCATGATTCCTTGTGATCCGCACCCATTATCCAGTTGGTGAACGGCGGCTTTTTCGCGATTCCGGAACGCTGATGATAAAGCCCCCTGACATGGGTATAGAAAGCCCTCCCGATCGCGTCCCTGGTTAACTCGAACGAATGTGAAATGCCGATCCCCGGAATATAAAGGTGGTATTTGCCCGGAGTCTTAAAAGTTGAAAAATCCATATCCCAAACGGTTTCACCGTAAAGCGGCATCATCACCTTATCTGCACTATTGAACTGTTCGCCGGAACGGAACTTGATTGGTCCGCTGAACACGCTTTTACCGGTCTTCTCGTCAATGATCTGGAACTTTTTCAGAGTGATGTCTTTCGGTTCAAACCGCCCCATGGTCGCCAGCCAGCCGCCGAGATAAGCGTATTTGCGCCCGGCCTCCGGCTGATAACCGACCTGATTTACCTTCAAAGCCTGGGATTGCGATTTGCGATCATCCCAGATAAACTCGACCTTCTCTTTGTTCGGCGTAGTCAAAACATATTTCTGTCCCTGCTGCAACGGTTTGTCCAGCTCGATATAAGCAAAATGGGCTATCGCCGCCGCTTCAATCATCTTCAATTTGCCGGTGGCGATCACCGGCACCCGCATTTGTCCGACAGCGTTGAGCCAGTATCCGGTCCGCTTGACCGGCAATTTTCGACCGGTTGCAAGATCGGTAAAAGTAAAATAATCCGGCTTCTGAAAATTTTTCTGAATTCTCGGACGATAGTCGCCAATCACATCAAGTGCGCAATAGCGGTAGTAAAAATCGTAGGACCATTTCTTAACGAATTTTTCCCCGGTGTCCAACTTACGCAAAAAGTCGCCGCACTCGATCTTGAAGCGGTCCCGGACAAAATCGTTGTAGTTACCGACAACGCATAATATTTTCGGAGAGAAGAACCTGACCTCAAGTTTTCCCTTGATCGGGAAATCATATTTATCCGGTTTGATCCGGGGTTTTTCACTGCCGCCGGCGACTTGTTTCTTACTGCCGGTCAGCTTGGCTTCCGCCTGGATTTGCGCTTCGGTAAGCGGCGTATTATAAATTTTGATTTCATCGAATCGGAATCCGGCTTTCTGCGGGCCGGAAACTTCGCCAAGCATGAAGAATCCGTAATCATCGGCATACTGCATCGGCGCTTCATAGGCTTTTTTGCCGTCGATATAAACCGTGTATTGTTCTTTTCCGCTGTTCATTGGCGGAACCACTATGGCATGATGATGCCAGAGTCCGTCCGCCATTCGTTTATATGCTTTGGCCTTGATGCGCGTACCGACTTTTGAATTCAAAAAACCGTAGGGGGCATAAAACAAAGCCCCGGTCTCACCGTAACGCCCGGAGCCGCAACCAAAAAGATTAGCCTGATAATTATTGGCCCTGGGTTTGGCGACAAATCCGCAAATAGTGAATCCGGTTTTGTTGTTCAGCGGCAAACCGGGACCGGCCGCACCGGATTTTTTCGAGTCGTTACCGACCGGACCTAAACACTTGTTACCGTCTGGACGAACCGCCGGAGCTTTTGAAAACCGCTGTCCGGGCGACAACGGTTTAAGATGCAGACCGTTTCCAGACGAATCTTTGAAATCACCGTTCAGTTTATACCACGCGACCAAACCGGTCGGAGGATTGAATTTCAAGGCCTTGGCAACCGTTTTCATCCCGGCGTCAAACTCAGTCGGAGCGACGGAAGACTGCGATTGTGGTTTGACCTGAGACTTTTGTCCGGACTGAGAAAGAGAAGTCTTCTTAGTTGGTTTTACAGCAACCGGACGACTTTCCTTTGTCTTTTCTCCGGTATTTTCCGTAGGAGTAAGCTTAGACTCATTCTGCGATTTTTTTTCTACCTGGGCGATTTCTTCCTTGCTGACCTTGCGTTTCAAGACAACATCCAATGGGATCTTGCCGTTGTTTTTACGTTTTATTTCGGCCAGTTTGCGCTCGAATGCCGCGACTTTTTCCTTTGAAACGGATTTTGAGTTCTCGTTGTCATCCCCGCACCCCGGCAATAAAGCAAGCGCCGACAACAATCCGCAAATACATAACTTGTCCAGTCTTTTCATTTCCTTATCCTGTGTAGAAAGGCATATCTATATGATACAGGATAAATCTAGCATGTCCACGGACGTTTGACAAGCAGATTTCCCGCTAATCAGCTTATTTTGTCCTTGCCAGGGCGGAAATACTGAAAATCAGCGGATAAAGTTTTTCGTCATACCATAACGAAGCAAAATAAAGCCCGATCGGACTGGACTGTGGTAAACCATCACAGGCAAGAAGTTTCGAAGCTAGTACGTCGACCGCATCTATCGCAAGCTCACGCGTCTGTTCATACTGACTCAACGCGCTGACGGCTTTCGCTGTTGTCTCAACGCTTGCCGGGCATCCGGGTTCGCCACCCCAACCGTCAGCGCCCCGGGCAGCGGCCAGCCATTCCAACGCCGGCGCGGCCAGGTCGTCTATTCCCGGATATCCGGCCAGACATTCCAGCACAACCGAAGTGCCATATACCCGGTTTTTGTGTTCCGGGGCATGCTGGTCGCCAAACCACAGCGGACTCCATATTCCGTCATTATCACGGGCATGACGGAGATATTTGATGATTTTATCCATCGCCTTATCAAGCTGAACCGCCAAACCGACGGCAACATGTTCCCGCCACAAGGCAAAAGCCTTGAACGCATGAGCTGAAATATCCGGACAACTGCGGTCAAACGGCAGAAAGCCCCATCCCCGGCAAAACGTGGGGACGCCGCCGTTGCGGTTCATCAGTTTTATCAGCCATTTCAAGCCGTCTTCCACTTCGCAAGTTACTTTACCCGGCTGAAGCTTCGCCAATGCAATCAAAGCGGCAGAAGTATCATCCGCGTCCGGCACGCTGCCTGACAGGTCGGTCCAGCCCCAGCCGCCAGGTTCGGCCCCGGTAAACGGGTGAATGTGTTTAATCTGCCGCTCCCTGATAATTCGCGCCAGCTCATCACATTCCGCTTCTGACAGCGCCCCGGCTTCGACCAGCGCGTTTGACGCCAGCGAGGTCAGCCAGCTCGACAGGTCGGTATCGATCGGCCAGGAACCGTCCTGCCGGATCGTCGCCAACAGGAAGTCTCGCGCTTTCAGCGTCACCTCATGATCGCGCAACCCGGACTCGCTCAAACACATCGCGACAAAACCGGTTAACGGCGCGGCTTCGAGGAACCCGCCGCTGGCCGGGGTCATCCGCAGCAACCGTCGCAACGCCGGCGGGATTATCAGCTTTTCATGGAAAAAGTTATTGCCGCCAGCCTTACGGTAATGCACCAGACCGACCGCTATCAGGGCCGGAATCGCGTAACTGACCACCGGCAGATTAAGCGAACTGAACAACACACGCGGCAGTACCGCAGCTTCAAACGGCAGACGCGGCACCTTGCGCCAGCAATCCGGTTCGGTCCCGAGCATTCCGGCAATCGCGCACATTGTCAGGATCGGCGCGGAAAACGTCCGGTCATGGCCATAAGCGTTAAGAACACCGTTGATAATCTGTTCAGGAAAGGTCCCTCCAATGTGTTGTACCAGCCAGGCATCGGAAGCAATCTGTGCTTTTTGCGCTTCAGCTAACTCCGGCCGGGATGAAAGCGCGGCTTTAGCCAGCAAAGTAGCAGTCATATTTGACGGACTTGCCGGGGTGTCTCCCCAACCGCCGTCGGTATTGATGTTTACCGCCAACCAGCGGCAGGCCTCCGTGACTTCCGGTTGTTTTCCGGCAGATATTCGCGACAAAGCAAACGCCGCGACCGCGGTCGAAACCGCGCTGGAAGATAAATGTCCCCGCCATGAACCGTCCGGCGTAATCTCGTTTTTTAATCGTTCGCACACAGTTTTGAGCGCTTTATCAATCATTTTGCCAGTGCCCCCAGTGCCATCAAGGCATAAAAGGTGTACTCACAATCTGCGCAATCATCCACCAATGTCCCGGTAAAGCCGCCGTTCTCATGCCAATGGTCAAGAATAAAATCCCTGGCCGGATTGGCCATATCATCAAGCGGAACTCCGCATATTTTCAGTGTGAACAACGCGACTGCGGTCGATAACAGATCAGGCATCGGGGTATCCGGCGAAGCATGAAAACCGCCGGTTTCACCCTGCTGACCGGACATCCACGCAACGGCTCGCTCGTCAACCTTTCCGGTCAACTGACGCAGCGCCAGAATCGCGGCGGAGGTCGACAATAGCATCCCTTTACCTCCGCCACGCGGATTATGAAAAGCCCCTTCCCTGCTCCGGCAGCATTCCAACGCGGCAATGAGCTTCGGGATTTCAGATAATGCAAGCGCACTGTCCTGATAGAGATTGATTCCCATAAATATTCCGTAAGGGTAGCTTTTTCCTTCATCCGCAAAACCGCCGTCTGAACACCTGAAACGTTCCGGCGTTGTTTTCAGTTGCGGGCGCAACGGTGAACTGTAGATAAAATGAAAGACCGGATAGAAATGACGATACTTGAGCATCTTTATGATCAGCATAGATTTGGCCCAGCATACCAGATGCACCAGATCAAGGGAGTTAAGCTCAAAAGACCGGAGATACCCCCTGACTTTTTTCAATGGCAAAGGAACATGCAGCGCGGCGGCACACCCCAAACCGAACATCGTGTAATACTGGTCGACTTTACCTGCCCGGTTGCAGAAACCGCCTTCCGGCGTAAACTGACAGGCAATGAAAGACGCGATCCGTTCACAAGCCTCATTATTCAATAAATCGGTGGAACACCGTAAAACATCAAAAAGTTCGATCGAATGTGGTTTCACCTGAGAAAACATCAATCAGTCCTCTGAATCGATTTTACCAGGTTTCAGGATGCGACCGGTTATCCGGAAAAGCAGGCGTTTCAGTTCAGAATTTTTCAGATTACGCAGGGAACGGATAGCCTGACCACGGTAAAATTCGTACAACTGTTCAGATTTTGCGATATCGCCGCCGGCCGCAACAACGACCGAGAGCCGCCCGGCCGCAACGTCACTGCCATTGAGAAAATCTTCAATATCATCCTGGATCTGGTAGGCAATTCCCATTGCGGTACTGAATTCACTAAGCAAGTCGCACAACTTCTCATCGCCTCCGGCGCACAAAGCACCGAAAGCTAAAGCAACTTCAAATGCCGGAGCAGTCTTGCCCTTGAAAATATTGACGACCCGGTCAATAGTAAGGACAGGTCGATTACGCATCCATTCAAGTTCCTCGCCCTGCCCCCGGCATAACGCCAGATGTCCGGCCGCCGCTATTTTCAGCATCAGAGTCGGATTAACTCCGCATTCGCCGATCAGGCGATATCCCTCGCCGATCAGATGATCTCCCACGTTCAACGCAACCGGTACGCCTTCGCGATGATGAAGCGTTTCGCTTCCGTATCTCATGGCGTCATCATCTTCGATATCGTCATGGATCAATGAAGCTTTATGGAAACACTCTACCGCGATAGCCGCTTTGCGCAGCTCCGGAGGAAAATCTTTTTCCCCGGTCAGGCAACGGTAAACTGCGGCAGTCAGATACGGCCTGAACCGTTTTCCCGGACCGGAAAGCCACTCCCGCCCAAGTTCCTCGGCCGAACCTTGAGCAGGCCCCAGTAAATTATCCAGCTCAGGTTGACTGAACCAATGTTTCACCGTATCGCTCAAATCATTCAAATTAATCGGCTGCACCGTTTTTTCGGAACGCAGATACAGCATTTCACGCACCATTTCAACATCAACCTGCGTATTTATACAGCCATCTGACAGCAACGGCACCGCCATACCCGGTACCGCATGATTTACCATGTATGGAAAAGCTTTTTCCAACGCATT
This sequence comes from Victivallales bacterium, assembly GCA_963678305.2. GTDB lineage: Bacteria > Verrucomicrobiota > Lentisphaeria > Victivallales > Victivallaceae. The sequence goes on along the minus strand of CAXXVV010000012.1, from coordinate 13,537 downwards.
CAGACAGCTCACTCCGATCACCGCGTCAGCGCCGCCGTTTTCAATGATTCCAGCCACGACCGTCGAACCTTCGGCCACCAGCGACATCATCCCCAGATTTTCGGCCTCCTGCTGCAACGGACCAATAACACAGCCGCCGCATTCTTCGCAAAGTAATCCGAATTCATCCACCGCCGCTTTGCAGTTCGCGGCATTGCGCAAACACTGCGGCAACAGGAAAATCCGCCGATGAAACGGCACCGCCGCCACGGTATCGCGCCAAACCGCATTATTCAACATTATCATCAGCCATTTGCGTTGCTCCTCCGGAACGTCAAATTCGGAGGCGAACTCTTCGAGTTCCTCCAGACTGAGCGGAGGAGCCAGCTTGCGCCGCTTGACAAATTCTTTTATCTGCTCAAGTATTTCCAATTGTTCTGTTCTCTTATCCATAAGCCCCGAATCCAAAGAACCAATATTTTTTGGCCAATTTATACATCCAGTGTTTTTCCGGTATCTGCACATCAGGAACATGATGACAAGGCAGATTTTTCATATTCGCCAGTTCCGCTTCAGCCGTACCGCGACCGCTTGAATCATCGGCATCATGTTCGATCAGGAACTCCCGCAACAACCCTGGATTGTTAAGAATGACGCAGCCGCGGCCGCAACCGGTGGTAAACTCCCGGAAGTCGCGCAGGAATTGTGAATTTTCGATCACAGTACCGATATCCGAACCATCGGTAATCCGGTCTTTGGCAAACTGAAGAGGCGGACAGAATTCAACCTGCCCGGCCGGATTCAGATGATGACTCAGCCCCATTGCGCCCGGGCAAACCGCATTGCCCTCACCATCCCAGTATGCGTCAACAACCACAATCGGGGCCTTGCAGCGCACATCAACCATAAACTGACGCAGCGCAATAATCTGATCACGCTCCAACGCCAGTTCAGGACACGGTTTCGGACCCACCGGACGGTAGATGTAATACCACAGATACTGGACTTTACGTTTGATTACCTCGTCAACAAACTCACGGCTCACCAGATCGGCAAAATTACTCTGGCAGACACTGGTGGCCACGCCGGTTATCAGTTTTTCCGCCGCGCAATTATCCAACGCCTGCAACGCGTTTCGGTAAACCTCTTTCCCCCCGCGCCGCACATCCGCGACCGCTTCTTTGCCTTCGATACTGATCAAAGGAGTGACGTTGCCGAGGCGTCTGAATTCTTTGGCAACCTCCCGCGTCAGCATCGTCCCGTTGGTAAATATCTGGAAATAACAATCGGGATGCTTGCCGATTATCTCAAACAAATGAGGGTACAGAAGGGGTTCGCCCCCCAGTAAGCCGAAAAAGAAACTACCGCGTTTTTTGCATTCGATAATTATGTTATCGACTTGTTCAAGGGATAATTCTTCCGCCGGACTGGTTCTGGAGACCCAGCAGCCCTGACACGACAAATTGCAGCGGTTGGTCAAAGAAATTACCATGAACGCCGGAAAATGCTCGCCACGCCGCCGACGTTTCTCAAACGCGTTAACCGCCCGCATCCCTTTCCAGCCGAAGTTCCAGCAGAACTTCCAGAGCAGACGCGGTGAAGTTTCAGTCAGCATCCGGTATGCCAATCGCAGCAACATATCAATTATCCTTATAGAGCTCCGCGGAACGCTTCTTTTTACGCCGTGCGGCAAGTTTATCATAAAGATCCTTATCAAAGGTCGCGGCCGGATCAACTTTCACGGGAGTAGCCGAATCATCATCACCGCCATTAATCGGCGAATCCTCATGTTTCGGAAAAATTATCGCGGTGACCGGACACATCCGGGCGCAAGCCGGACAATTGGTTTTGCAGTTATGCGGCGCACAGACTTCGACCTTATGGGTATCAGGATTCCGCCGGTATACCCCGAACAAGCAGAAATCGACGCATTTCCCGCAGGCAACACAGCGTTCCCGATCGATTGTCGGAAACCACGGCATCCAATCTCCCGGAACATCCGGGAAATTTTTACCGGACTCTCCAGCGGCCTCGAGGCCAAGTTCGGTCAATACATCGTTAAGCGAACGATTTCTCAAATCACATATTCGAGGCGCATCTGTCCCGGCATAGTCATAAAGGACTCTGACCGCCCGGGGAAAACAAGCTGCTGCCACATCGGCATCGGAGTCGACCAGCAACTGCGGCTCCTCCGCTGCAACCCGGCACAGGTCGGGAACGAGCTCAACCTCGATTCCGGCATTTTCAGCCGCCGCGACCAAACCTTTCAGTGACGCTTCAGGTATCCGCTGATATTTTACACAACCGCAGAGCAGGATTTTGGTCAATTTCGTCATTTCACCTTCAGACATACAAGATCACCGTTGCTGTTGCGGCAATACATCATCCCATTCGCCACCACCGGCATGGTCCAGCTTTTACCACCTCTCAAAACCTGGAACGATTTAACGATCCGCTGTTGCGGAGTCTGGGTTTTCAAATAAAATAATTTACCTTTTTCATCCAGGTAAACCAAAGTATCTCCGGCGATCAATGATGAACCAAACCGCAAGTTTCCCTGCCAGATTACCCGACCGGTTTTGAAATCGACCGCACGCAAAGTATTTCTTTCACTGACTTTACCAAAACTACCATACAGTACACCTTTATATAACACCGGGGTAGGAAAATGGCTGTTCAGAGTGCTCTTATTCCAAATTTGTTTTAAGCTGTGCCCATTGAACTCCAGCAACGCTCCGCGTCCGGTTTCATAACCGTTGGTTATAAAAATATGCCTGCCATCGTCTGCAACAATCGGATCAGCAGCATTGACGTCATATTTATTAGGCCAGGCAATCGTCGCAACCTTTTGACCGCTGGCAGCTTTGACGACCGCTAACGATTTACCGGTGAACAACACAAAATATTTTTGTCCCTGATATTTGAATGGTACCGGTGTAGCATAGCCGCCAACCCCGGACGACGCATTTGACCAGATTGGCGCTCCGGTATTTTTGTTATACGCAGCACCACCGTCTCCAACGTTGATCACCGCCATATCGTCATCAATTAAAACAGAACCGGCCAGGCCCCATTTCAACTGACTGGCACCACCGGTTAAAACTTTCTTATGCCAAAGCTGTTTACCGTTCGCAAAATCAATGCATACCAGATCGCCGTTGCGGCTCAACATCCAGACTTTTTTCCCATCGGTCACCGGGGTGGCTCTGGGGCCGGGATACCTCCCCCCTTTAGCACTGCGATATGTAGAGGTCCAGATTTTTTTCCCGGTATCGGCTGCGAAACAATAAACGACATCGTCGCCACCTGAGTTACCGGCAGTCAAAACTTTACCATTGCAAACCGTCACTGCGGAATAACCGTTTCCGACATTCTGCTTCCAGGCGATAACGGATGAAGGTTTGATATTCTCCGTGCTTATGCTGTTGTGGTCAGGCCCCCGCCAGACCGGCCAGTCCCCGGCCATCGTCGCAAACGAGATTCCCAAACCGAACGCCAAGCCCAATATAGTTCTATACATCATAATGTCTCCTTTTTAGTGATGTTATATTTACTACACGCACAAGCGTAATATTCTTACTATATCACATCAAAAAAAATAATCCATAGGCTTAATTTTATAATAACACAAATATTATTTTGCCGCAAACAAACGTTTTTAAGGTATTTATAAATGAAAAACCGGAATAATGATCGATTCGTTATCCCGGATATGCGGTCATGCATATTTCTATATTGTTTTACATGCTTAGATTTGAGATTAGAGACCGCGACTAATTAATATGTTTATTTATGCAACAGTGCTTATTGCAACATATTTTGCGTGAATTACGGCAGATAAGCATTCAAAGTTGAACGCAAACGCCCCCTGAGCGCGCCAATATCAACCTTACGCACCTGACCACCTGATTGCAGACTCATAGCGGCAGCCGTTCCGGCAGCCTGACCGGTCAGAAAACAGGCCGGCATCACTCGCAATGAGGACTGCATTTCCCGGTCACAACTGATAGAACGTCCCGCTACCAGCAGATTTTCAATCCCGACCGGAAGCAGCGTCCGGTACGGAATACCATAGTTTTCTCCCTGGCTGTATCTGGTGTCAGCCATGCGTTCTTCCACTTTTTTCTGTTCTTCGGCGTCAGTGGACGATGAATGAATATCAACCGGATAACTGTAGCGGGCAATATCGTCGGCAAAAGACGCCCGGCGAACATAGTCGTCAAAGACCAGTTTATATTCGCCTTTGATTCTCCGCGTTTCCCGCACACTCAACAAAGAAGCGGTATTCACCAGTTCCGAATTTTCAAAGCCGGCGACATAATCTTTAAAAAACGTCTGAATGATCCGGGCTATTTTACGACCCTCAATAAACCCTTTGCTGACATCCTGCTCATCAATTGCGTTGATGCCGTAAACATGACCCAGATTTCCGGTTGCGGTAGATTGTCCAGATTTAAAAATCCCGACAAAATGGTATTCCGGCAGTGGAGCAGTCCCGTTGTCCAATAATTCACGCCAGATTTTCCGGCAGTCACGTCCTTCCGCACAGGATTTGTAATATTTTTCCCAATCGACTCCGGCATATTGAACACAAAGGCTGGGGCTCATGGTTTCTCCCGCTTCATTACCGCATTCGAATCCCGCGCCGGCAAAAGCGGCCAGCGCCGCGTCTCCGGTACAATCGACAAATACTTTGCCAGGTACTTTTTTCAAGCCTTTGGGTCCGGCAACGGCAATTGAGGACAAACGACCATCCGTAACTGCGACCGCCGCGATTTTCTGATTGAACAAGACGGTAATCCCCGCCTCCGTGACCATATCATCACAAACCTGTTTGAAGATTTCAGCATTGATCGGCTGCCAGCTTGGCGCGACTTTCGCGACGCCCATGCGTCGGCACACTTCACCGACGATCTCCATACAGATTCCGGCGGCAGTATTATTCGCGCCGTCAAAAAGGTATGCCATACAAGGCACCAGCCCCAACGCAGCCATTCCCCCAAGTGCTCCGGCCTGTTCCAGAATAATTACCTTAGCACCTTGCCGGGCGGCGGCCAGCGCCGCGGCCAAGCCGGCCGGTCCGCCACCGCCGACAACTACATCGGCAATTGCAAGCGTTTCGAGATTTTCAATAAAACCGGTTGTCTTCATGATCGTTTGCTCCTTAGCTGTTAAACGTATTAATAAGATAAAGCGGCCCGGACTTTTTCTCTATTGACATATTCCTGTATATTATGTATATTATGCTATAACAAGGAAAAAATAACTGTTTTTGTTCTAATTATGCAAAAAGATATAGCTGAAACAATTCAACTGCTTGACTGGTTGGAAGAAACCGCCGGATGCGGTTTCATCTGGCGGACAACAGCGGCCCTGCTGGTAGAAGAATCCCTGAACGACCAGCATTCAAAACATATCCATCCGTTTTGCGCCCGGGTCAAACAAAAAAGTCGTGAAATGGAACTTACCTGCATGAAAAACGACTCGGAAAAAATCAGCCGTCAAGCGCTGGAACTGCGGGTTCCGTTTATCAATACTTGTCACGCCGGAATAGCCGAACTGGTAATTCCGGTATTTAAAGGCGACCACTATCTTGGCGTTGTTTTATGCGGTCCTTTTTACGGTGACCGAAGTTTCTGCACCTATCCCGACTGTCTGGAAGAATTCAAAAAACTTGACCACCTGACCGAAGCGAAAGCGGAAGCGATTGCCGGAATCACACGGAGAGTCGTCAAGGATGCCTCTTTCATTATGCACCTGGCAGACGATGAGGATCTGCAAATCCCTCCAGTGGAAACGATCCAGGAGTACCGGATCAGGAATGCGGCCAGATTTCTGAAAAAAAATTTTTCACATGCGCTGTCGCTGGATGCAGTTGCGACGGCCGCGTCATTGAGCCGTTCACGTTTTCAGCATCTGTTCAAAGAGCAGACCGGCTTAACCTTCGGCGACTATTTACAGCGACTGCGGATCGGCGAGGCAAGGCGCCTTCTGGCCGGGACCGGGCTTCAGATGAGCGAAATAGCCGCCGCCTGCGGTTTCAGCGACCAAAGCAGATTCGCCGCGATCTTCAAACGTTACCTGAAAAAAAGTCCGACCGCTTTTCGCCAGCGTTTTATCAAACAGAATCCAGATATGCTCTAATAATCATTCCTGTAAAACAATATTTTGTTCTTTTTTTCATGTTTTTATTTGATTTTTCCAGCTTTAAATGATATATTAACAGTGTCATTTAAGAAATAGGGAGACATATTATGATAACTAGAGAAACAGATTATGCGATAAGAGTTCTATTATTTTTATCAAAAAACAAGTCAGGAGAATTGGCAAGTACAACAGAAATAGCTGAAAAAATGCAGATGCCATATCGGTTTTTACGGAAAATTGTCCACAATCTGACCAACTGCGGACTTATCACTGCGGTTCGCGGAAAATACGGCGGAATCAAGTTGGCTGAAGATCCTGCAAGCATTTCACTTTACAAGGTAATCCAAATGCTCGACCATAGAAGCGTATTGTTAAATTCCTGCTGCGATCACAGCTGTGAAAATGAACCATGCTCAAGAACTAAAGTTTGCACAGTGCATGACCGCCTTGAAGAACTGCAGAAATATTTAAGTAAAGAATTAAAGAAAATAAATTTTGCTGAATTGACCAGGTAAAATTTTTTAAACCTAAATAACACTAAATTGGTATCATTTTAAAAAACATGCGAAATACAAATATTAACCACGAAAAACACGAAAAGTCACGAAAAAGTTTTTTTATGTTTCAGTTTAAACTGAAAATTTAAATACTTCTCTGTGTTTCTCTGTGTTCTCCGAGGGCAATTCATAAACACCAAGAGTAGAATCATTTACAAAAAAAGGAGAGTAAAATGTCAAGATGTGCATCGGCCGATGGATGTTTTGCCACGTATCTGGCGAAGAAAAGTGAATATAACACCGCGTTTGACCGGTTTGAGGACCAATCCCTGAAATGCGGCTACGGTGAACTTGGAGTCTGCTGTCGGCTCTGCTCAAACGGCCCCTGCCGGATCACCCCGGAATCCCCGAAAGGTGTTTGCGGTGCGACTGCCGACACCATGGTCGCTCGCAATTTTCTGCGGGCGGTAGCAGCCGGTTCAGCCTGTTATCTCCATGTCGCCGAGGCGACGGCGCGGCGTTTGAAATCGATCGCCGAAGGCACCTCTCCCCTGCCCCTGCGTTCAGAAAAATCAGTTGATGCTCTAGCCTCGATGCTCGGAATCAAAGGGGATGACGTCAAAACTAAAGCTCTCGGCATTGCCGATGCGATTCTCAAAGATATGTATCTGCCGCGTGATGAAAAAATGCTTCTGGTGGAAAAATTCGCTCCGGCGGAACGAGTCGAAGTGTGGAAAAAACTCGGAATTACCCCGGGCGGCGCCAAGGCGGAAGTCTTCGACGCCATCGTTAAGACCAGCACTAACTTGAATACCGATCCGGTCGATCAATTACTTCACTGCCTGAATCTGGGCATCAGCACCGGACTTTACGGTTTGGCCGCCACCAATCTGATGAACGACATTATCATGGGCGAACCGGTGATCAGAACCGCTGAAACCGGTTTTTCCGTGGTCAATGCGGACTACATCAATATCGCGGTATCCGGTCACAGTCATTCCGTTTTTGCCGGGATAATCAAACTGCTGGAAACTGAAGAAGGTCAGCAAATCGGGATCGCGGCCGGCGCTAAAGGCATCCGCCTGGTGGGATTAACCTGTGTCGGACAGGATATGCAGTTGCGGGCCGGCAGCAGCGGGACAGAGATATTCAGCGGTCAGGCCGGAAACAACTTCACCCAGGAGGCGCTGCTGACCACCGGCGCGGTCGATCTGGTTATCAGCGAATTCAACTGTACGCTGTCCGGGATCGAGCCGATTGCCGAAAAACTCAAAATCAAACTGGTCTGCCTGGATGACGTATCCAAACAGTCCACCGCTGAACTTTTCGCCGATACCCGCGGCAACGAACTGGAACTGGCCCGCAATCTCTGCCGGATCGCGGCCGACCAATACGGCAAACGCCGCGACAAAGTCACTATTGACATTCCGGAACACGGTTACAAAGATGTTTTGACCGGAATCAGTGAAAAATCACTGGTTGATTTCCTCGGAGGCACGCTCGATCCGCTGGTCGAACTGCTGCAAAACGGTACGATTAAAGGAGTAGCCGGGATCCTAGGCTGTTCCAACCTGGCCGCGGGCGGACACGATATAACAACCGTCGCCCTGACCAGAGAACTTATCAAGCGCGATATTCTGGTCCTCTCGGCCGGGTGTACTACCGGCGGTTTGGCTAACTGCGGATTCTGTTCCCCATCGGCTGCCGACTGGGCCGGTCCCGGCTTGCAGGCGGTATGTAAAAAACTGGGTATTTCTCCGGTGCTTAATTTCGGGCCATGCCTGGCTATAGGCCGGATCGAGATGGTTGTCTCGGCCCTGTCCAAGGCCGTAGGCGTCAGTATTCCGGAACTGCCGGTGGTAATCTCCGCGCCGCAATGGCTGGAAGAACAGGCTTTGGCCGACGGTTGTTTCGGGCTCGCTTTGGGGCTGACGCTGCATCTGGCCCAGCCGCCGGCAATTCTCGGTTCACCGATTGTCACTAAACTGCTGACCGAGGATCTCGTTGATTTGACCGGCGGCAGGGTAATCGTGGAAATGGACGCCAAAGTCGCGGCCGACAAACTCGAAGCGGTTATCAATTCAAAACTCAAAGCACTTGGCCTGACCGCTTGAAACGAGGTATATCATGCGAAAAAAACTGATAGATCCTGAAAAATGTATGGGATGCAAGAACTGTGAACTTGCCTGTGTGGCGGTTCATAGCGATACTCCCGATAATAAACTGGCAATCCTGCTTGGCGGGGTCGGCGAAGTCGAATCCCCCCGTAATAAAGTACAATTGGACAAGAACGGCAAACGCTTTCCGGAATTCTGCCGTCACTGCGACGAACCCGCTTGCGTTGAAGCCTGTATGAGCGGCGCCCTTACCAAGGGCAATGACGGGTTTGTCACCTGTGACCATGATCTTTGCGTGGGATGTTACATGTGCGTCATGAGCTGTCCCTACGGCATGGCCCGTCCGTCCGTCAAGACCGGAAACAAAATGATCAAGTGCGATGGCTGCAAGGAACGCGATACCATGGCCTGTGTGGCGGCCTGTCCCCAGCGTTGTATCCGGCAGGTGGATGACGAATCAACCACCGGCGGCCATCTCATTATTGCCCGAAAGGAGTCGGAACAATGAAAAACTACGCGATTATCGGCAGCAGTGCCGCAGGCATTGCCGCAGCAAAAACAATTCTGGAAAGGGATACTGAAGGGAAAGTGACCATGGTTACGCTTGACAAAGGTTACTATTCCCGTTGTCAGCTTCACCTGTCAGCGGTCGGGAAACGTTCCGACGGTCAGATTTATCTTGATATGACCAGCTTGCAGGCACATCCAAACTTTGAAATGCTCTGCGAAACCAAAGTAGTCAAGTTGGAAGCGGACAAGAAAAACCTTATCCTGAATAATGGTCGAATCGTTGATTATGACAAAGTGCTTATCGCTTCCGGATCAAACACCTTTTTCCCGCCGATCCCCGGCCTGCAAGGGAAAAACACCTTCGGCTTGCGGAATCTCGAAGACGCCCATGCCGTTCACAACCTGCTGCCTCAAATAGATGCTGTCGCAATTATCGGTGCGGGTCTTGTCGGGGTGGAACTGGCGGCGGAACTGGCCCAAACCGGCAAAAAAGTCAGTCTGATTGAACTGGCCTCCCACCCCCTGCCGCTCCAATTGGAAGATGTCTGCGGTCAAAAATGCGCGGAACTGTTAAGTGAAGCTGGAATTGATTTATATATGGGAGAAATGGCCTCTGAAGTCATCAGAAATGATGATGGCTCCCCGCGGGCGGTTATGCTGAAATCAGGAACAACCGTAGCCGCAGATATCGTGGTCTGCGCCGCCGGAGTCCGGCCCAATGTCGATTTTGCCGTCGGGACCGACCTGAATATCAACCGGGGCGTTCTGATCAACTGCCAGTGCCGCACCAATCTGCCGGATGTATTTGCCGCCGGCGACGTGGCGGAAACCAATGATACCTTGATGAGCCGGGACATGCCGAGCGCGATCTGGCCGGTAGCGGTCCGCCAGGGCAAAGTAGCCGGCAGCCAAATGACCGGCGGCAGCGATGAAATCACCCGCAACACCGGGATGAAAGCGGCCGTCAATGTGCCTGGAGCGCATGTCATTTCAATCGGCCCGGTAACCGCGCCGGATGAACAATGGCGAAAACTCACCTACTACCGCACCGACAGCAACGGCAAAGAACGCTTGCGGATCGTTTATCTTGATCAAGATAATATTCTGCGCGCCGCATTGCTCTGGGGCGACGTCAGGAACGCCGGTCTTTACCATGAAGCAATTATCAACAAGCGCCCCCTGTCTGATGAGTTACCCAGTATCGATTCACTCAACGCCGCACTGCGCGGATTTGAGGAACTGTCTGTTATCTGATAATAAAGACTTTGTTGCACAATAATTTATTATTTTGCGCTTTAATCCATTTTCTTTTTTTTCATGCATGGTAGGTTATAAAAGTTACATTCTTAAATGTAGATTTGTCAATTTACCAGCATAAAGGAAATTAAGATGACCAGGTTGGGAGTAGTCGGATTCGGCGGCAGGATAAGCGGAGTGATCAACAACTGTTTGCGAGAAGTCGATCCTGAAATCAGGGTCGTGGGAATTGTCGATCCGGATGAAGCCGGGGCCAGAAAACGTCTGGCGGATTGCGACAAGGAGGGCGTAATATTTTATCAGTCTCTGGAAGAAATGGTCGCAAAGGCTGATTTGGACGGACTGGCGATCGGGACCAGATGCAACCTGCATACCCCTTACGCCATCGAAGCGGCCAAATACGATATTCCGCTTTATCTGGAAAAGCCGGTTTCGATTTCCATGGAACAAGCGCTCGAACTCGAAAAAGCCTTTCAGAATTCAAAATGTCAGGTTGTAGTCAGTTTTCCATTAAGAGTTTCCCCACTCTGCACCATGACCCGGCAGTATATCGAAGAAAACCGGATCGGCGACCCGATCCACATCGCGGCTCTGAATTACGTCAACTACGGCACCGTGTACTGGGAGCATGAATACCGGAACTATGAAATCACCGGCGGCCTGTTCCTGCAGAAAGCGACTCACGACCTCGATTATATGATGTACCTGATGGGTAAAAATATCGTCAGGGTCGCGGCCAGCGCGACGAAAAGAAAAATATTCGGCGGTGATAAACCGGCGGATCTGGTCTGTTCGGAATGCGATGAAGCCGAAACCTGTCCCGAAAGTCCCCAAAACCGTAAACGCAACGGTTCCGGATACCATACCAATGACCATAAATGTGTCTTCAGCGTCGCCTGCGGTACGCCGGAAACCGGCACCAATGAAGACTGTTCCAGCGTAGTAGTCGAATTTGAGGACGGTTCACACGGTATCTACACTCAGGTATTCTTCACCCGGCGCGACGCTTCGAGACGCGGCAGCATTATCAGCGGTTATCAGGGGACACTTGATTTCGACTGGTACAAAAACGAGTTGCGTTACACCCGGCATCACCGGCCGTTCTCAGACACCATTAAAGCGGGAGAAGGAATGAGTCACTTCGGCGGCGACCTGGAGCTGGCTTATGATTTTATCGGCCTGATCAAAGGAACCGCGCAATCCCGTACGACCATCCGGCATGGCTTGCAGAGCGTTTACACCTGCCTTGCCGCCCGTGAATCAGCCGAAACCGGCAAATTTGTGGACGTCAGACAGGTGGGATTACCGCGTTAAGGAGCTGTTTAAAAATAAAATTGACAAAATGAGTGAATTATCCCGGAATGATTTGTGGAGTTGCCGATAAGGCGCATAGCCTCAGCTATGTAACGAGTCGGCAAAACACAAAGCAACCGGGAGAAACGCACAGATGTAAAGTTTATTTTTTAACAGCTCCTAAAGCAGATTATTCGAAGATCTCCGGCAATGTGCTGGTAAATGCACCGCGGTCATCCTCGATTGCCAGCATGAACGCGGTGACTCCTTCCGGAATTTCAACCCGTACTTTGACATCCTGACATTCGGCCTCAACCTGATGCCATTTCCGTTCCTGCCAGGGGCCGGAATCGTTGGTGTAAAGAAAAATAGTGTCTGAGCGGACGCGAATTCGAAAAACCGGCCGTAGCGACTCCGTCGCGGAGCAGGACTTTGGGGTGTATTGAGTCCATCGGATAACCATAATTCAGAATTGAGTCCGGGTACAGGAATGTTTCGATCGGGTTCCAGCCGGCTTCGTGTCCATGCGGCATTTCCACTCTGATGCAGGTTTCGACTATGCCTTTAGGCTCCAGACAACTTTTCCCGCAGACTGTCCCGCGGATAAGCGAAATCATTTGTGCCGGTCACAAACAGCATCGGCATTTCCGCGTTTTTCAAATAAACCGAAGGATCACAGTTATCATGCCACCATTGGCGTCTTTCAGGCGTCATCTTGTCGAACAAATTCATCCAGTCAACCGCGCTGTTGTCCTGCAGATAACCGCAGCCGTAAACCGGGACCGCGACTTTGAAACGATCATCCAAACCGGCAACGCAACAAGTCAGATAGCCGCCCCAGCTGATCCCGGTCATTCCGGTGCGCCGTGCATTGACGCCGTCAAAACTCCGCAGCAAACTGTGGGCCCGGATCACCGCGCAAATCGCGTGATATGTCCAGATATCCTCCCAGGCCAAATCATTACCGAATTTTTCCTCATGCGTCTGGTCCGGCCCATGCTTAGGCAGAAATTGCCCGTCAGGGCCTTTGCCGCCGAGATCCATGGAAATAGCGGCATAGCCGCGACTCATCCAAATTTCGACCCACTCCTTGAAGGCTTTACCACCACCGCCATGAATCAAAACCATGCCGGGAACCGGTTTCTTTGATTTCGGAACGCCCAGGTAAGCGAAAACCTCGGTCGGCTGTCCTTTGTAAGGTTCGTTTTCATAATAGACTTCCTGGATCTCACCGCTTTCGCCGGATATCCGGTATTCCGGACATTCAAAAAGTTTTTCAAGGTCAAAGTTGCTCATAAATCAATTACCTCCGCACCGGAAATCCCACTTTCTCCGGCATTTGAATAAAATAAATATAATTTTCCGGCTTCTTCAAACAAAGCCGGGTCACGTAATTGTCTGACCGGTTGATGTATGGCTCCGAAACTTGATGCGACCAGAGGTTCATTCCCGCCCTCATAATCAAGTTCAGGGTCAAGTACAGTGACCGGTTCAGTCGGGGTCCAGGAGCGCCAGTCACCGACTAACGGCATGGAAGAATACAGGATGCGTTCAGGGCAGTCCTCGCCGCGTGAATAAAAGATATCCAGGATATCGCCCCTGACTCTGACCGCAGCATGACGCATATTGTGAATCAGATGCGATCCGACCTCAAAAGGTTCAATCCCGTCAGAGGATCTTAAAAGCAGTGCCCCGCCTGGAGCTTTATTGTCTTTGGCCAGACCGTAATACGCGCCG
>CAXXVV010000011.1:0-704892 GCA_963678305.2 Victivallales bacterium | reverse complement strand
ACAGCCAAGTCTGGATCAACATTGTAATAATCTTTCACCGCGTAAGGCGATCCGGCACGGCCTTTAACCACATCGGGGTCGTCGTTTGAAATACCGTATTCTGTGTAATCGGTTATTACATCATGATGCGGAACACCCGTGTACCAAATGTGCGTAACCCCCATTGATTTAATTTCTTCGAGCGCACGGTCGGTAAAATCGTTGAACTTGCCAACGCCGTTTTCTTCAATGGTTCCCCACGGTTTATTCGTAGTGTTGGTATTTCCAAACAAACGGGTAAAAACCTGGTAAACTACGAATTTTCCTTGCGGTGAATCGGTTTTCTCACGCTCTTGTTTTTGGGTGGGCTGGCAGGCAAAAAGTGCCGAGATCAAAAGTAGGGATGTTAGTTTTTTCATAATTGTAAAATGAAAACAAAACAGGTTGAATTGAAAAACGCAGATATGATCAGAGCTAATCTGTTCAATCTGCGTTTTCACTTCTCAAATTTCTATTTAATCAACTCAACAATTACTGCTGATTTTGCAGGCACAGTAACTTCCGAAATATCAGAAATGGTGTTTCCTGAAATAATCTCTTTACCCGATTTATAACCGTCAATCACCTCGTCGAAACGAGCAGTATTTATTGTTTTTGCCTCGGTATTTTTATTCAGAATAACCATCACCGCTTCATCATCAGTGTAGCGGAAATAGGTGTAAGTTCCATTTTCGGGAACAAAGTGCATCAATTTCCCATCGTGAATTACATCAGCACTTTTACGCCAGTTTTGGATTTTAGAAACGTACTGCTGCATGTCTTTTGCAGCATCGCTCATTCCTTCGCCGGTAAACGCATTTACTTTGTCGCCTTCCCAACCGCCGGGATAATCGGCACGAATATCGCCATGTTCGCTTCCATCGTGACGCATTAAAATCTCTGTGCCGTAATAAATTTGCGGAATTCCACGGGTGGTTAAAAAGAACGTCACACCCATTTTCAGCAGATCAACATCTTCGCCAACCTGCACATAAAAGCGCGACATATCGTGGTTATCCGGGAAAATTGTCAATTTGTAAGGATCTGGATATAAAAAGTCGTTAGACAATGCATAATAAAGCTGAATCAATCCAAAGTCGAAACTTTCTTCGTTTCGCAATCCTTCAGCGGCTGCACTCTGCAATGGGAAATCCATCATACTCGGAGCGTAATTTTTATAGCCATCCTGATTGTATTTTCCTTTTTGCCAGTACGAAACAATCGCAGGATTAGTGGTCCACTCTTCTCCAACCACATTAAAATTCGGATATTCTTCCAACAATTCTTTTGTCCAATCGCTCATCATATTTTTGTCGGGATAAGGCCATGTGTCCTGGCGAATTCCTTCCAGTCCAACATATTCAACCCACCAAATACTGTTTTGAATAAGGTATTTCGCGAGATATGGATTGCGCTGGTTCATGTCGGGCATTGATGGAACGAACCAACCTTCCACCATTGCTTTTTTATCTGCTTCCGAAGCGTGTGGATCTTCATTCACCGTACGGCGGTGACTGGTAATCTTCATTTCAGAATAATTGTTGATCCAGTCGCTCATTGGCATATCGTGCATCCACCAGTGTTCCGATCCGCAGTGGTTGAAGATCAGGTCCATAATCAATTTCATTCCACGTTTATCCAGTTCTTCATTTAGTTCACGGTACTCATCATTCGAACCATAACGTCTGTCAACCTGGTAAAAATCGGTACAGGCATATCCGTGGTACGACGATTCGGGCATATCATTTTCCAGCACAGGATTTAACCAAACGGCTGTAAATCCCATGTCTTGCAGATAGTCTAATGAATTGATAATTCCGCGGATATCACCACCGTGGCGGCCGTAATTATAATCGCGATCAAGACCTTCTTTCATTCCTTCCACCTCATCGTTGCTGGTGTCGCCATTCACAAATCGGTCTGGAGTAATCAGGTAAATTACGTCGGATGAATTAAAACCTTCGCGTTTTGCTGATCTTTGTTCGCGATCCCACAATTGGTAATTGTAACTATCTACAACTTTATCACCTTGTTTAAATTGAATTTCAAACTCGCCGGCTTTCACATCTTTTGCCAGTTTCAGATCGACAAACAGGTAATTCGGATTTTCCACTTTTGTCGTGGCCTCCAAAGTCACTCCGGGATAGTCAATTACTACATCGGTTTTTGAGATATCCTCACCATAAATTAATAATTGCAAGTCAGCATTTTTCATTCCGGCCCACCAGTTTGGCGGCTCAACACGCGCCACTTCCTGCCCCACAACATTCAATGTAAGCAGGATGATAAACAAAGTGATTAGTTTCTTCATTATAGTTGGATTTTAGATTTACTACTTTTTTATTTCAAGGGTTGAATTTCCGGCAATCTTATGTTCCGTTCCCCAAACTGTTGCGGCAACATCAACAGCTGAATGATTGATGATTAAGAACAACTCCCGCTGCTTTTTCACCTCCAGGTGGGCACCTCCAAAATCAATGCGGAATCCGTAAGATTTCCACGATTCAGGCAGGAACGGATTAAAAGTGAGTTTGTTATTTACTACACGCATTCCACCAAATGCCATTACAAACGACATCCACGTTCCGCCCATACTTGTAATGTGCAGACCATCTTCGGTGTCGTTATTGTAATCATCCAAGTCGAGGCGCGAAGTGCGCAGATACATTTCGTATGCTTTATCCTGGTAACCAATTTTTGCTGCCAGAATAGAGTGAACACATGGCGACAACGACGATTCGTGAACAGTCAAAGGCTCATAAAAATCGAAATGTCGTTTGAGTTCTTCTGTGGTAAAGTTCTCCTGAAATAGGTACAAACTCTGCAAAGTATCGGCCTGTTTAATGTAAGGAGCCCGCAAAATACGGTCCCACGACCAGTTTTGGTTAATGGGTAAATCCTCTGCCGGAAGTTCTGCCACCGGAGTCAAATCCTTATCCAAAAAACCGTCCTGTTGCAGGTAAATATCGCGCTTCTCATCTCTCGCGAAATACATTTTATCAATGATATCCTTCCAACGCGCGGTTTCATTCAACTCATTGAATTTCCACTTTTTCACCATTTCCTCGAACAGGAACGGGAATTCCTTTTTCAGGTAATCAATAGCTTCAAGCGTATATTTTAATGTCCATACGGCCAAATAGCTAGTGTGGAAATTATTGTTTACGTTATTCTCGTATTCGTTTGGCCCGGTAACGCCCAGCATCACATATTTTTCTTTGTCAGCCGACCAGTTTACGCGTTGGCTCCAAAAACGACTAATACCAAGCAACACCTCAAAACCCATCGGGGCAAGGTATTCTTTGTCGCCGGTGTAATTTATATAGTCGAAAATAGCGTAGGCAATGGCACCGTTTCGGTGAACCTCTTCAAAGGTAATTTCCCATTCGTTGTGGCATTCTTCGCCGTTAATGGTAACCATTGGGTACAAGGCCGCACCATTTTTAAAGCCGAGCTTTTCTGCATTTTCGATGGCTTTTTCCAAATGTTTACGGCGGTAAACCAACAAATTTCGCGAAACTTTTTGTGGCGCAGTGCTCAGGTAAAAAGGCAAACAATAAGCCTCAGTATCCCAGTACGTTACACCACCATATTTTTCTCCGGTAAATCCTTTTGGCCCGATATTCAGCCGCTCATCTTCGCCCGAATAGGTTTGATTAAGCTGAAAGATATTAAAGCGAATTCCTTGCTGGGCAGCTACATCGCCTTCAATTTTTATATCGCTGGTTGACCATTTTTGCAGCCAGCGGTTTTTATGATTTTCGAACAGGGCATCGAAACCGGCTTCAACAGCTAAATCAACAGCTTCTTTTGCCTTTTCAGGAAGAGCTTCTTTGTCGTAGTCAAGGGAAGAAACAGTTGAAGAGATTTTCTCAACAACTATTTCATCACCTCGCTCTACCGAAACATATTGAGATGCCTCAACATACTTCTCCCTTTCCCCGTTCGTAATATCTGATTCTACTTTTTTTCCATTTTTTGTAACCTGAAACCACATTCCGGAAGTTACCTGAAATCCGGTTTTTAAGGTTTCAACGGTGAGATAACCTTCCGGTCCGCCAACGGCGCGGGCAACTTCCACCCAGAATTTCTCGTCGTAGTTGGAGTCTTCATTTTCCACATCGCCATCGAGATAAGGCGTAACTTTAATCTCTCCATCAAAGTTCAGCGCTTTAACGGTGTATCGGATCGCACCAATTTCGGTGGCGGCGATACTTACGAAGCGGTGCGAGCAAACCTCAACCTGGTTACCATTTTGCAACTCGGCAACAAAACAACGGGTTAGTAAACCGTGTTGCATGTCGAGCTCGCGTTTAAATGAATGTACTTTTGCTTTTGCCAGATCGAGTTCCTTGTTGTTTACGGTAACTCCAATTCCAATCCAGTTGGTAGAATTAATGATCTTGGCAAAATACTCCGGATAGCCATTTTTCCACCATCCCACGCGGGTTTTGTCGGGATAATAAATACCGGCAACATATGTTCCGTTCAGCGTGTCGCCTGAATACTTTTCTTCGAAATTGGCACGCTGGCCCATTTTCCCGTTTCCGATACTAAAAATACTTTCGGAAATGCGGTTATGTTCCGGTATAAAACCCTCTTCAACTATTTTCCAGTCGTGATGAATGATATAATTCTTCATCTCAGTGTTTTTAATTTTTTAATTTTCTGTTGCAACGTCTTTAACAAACAGTACCAACACGGCTGCTATCACCATTGATACTCCTCCAAAAACGAGTGCTAAAATCGACTCTCCTCCAAACAAATCTTTTACCATGAAACCCAAAATAGTTGCCGCCAGAATTTGCGGTATTACAATAAAGAAGTTGAAAATTCCCATGTAAATTCCCATTTTGTTCGATGGCAACGATCCGGTTAAAATGGCATAAGGCATTGAAAGAATACTTGCCCAGGCGATACCAATTCCAATCATTGGTACAATTAGCCAGTTTGGATCGTGAAACAGGTAGATGGAGGCCAAGCCAACACCACCAATTATTAAACTAATGAAGTGCGTAATTTTTCGGTTGGTATACTTTGCTATAACAGGCAAAGCAAACGCCATAAGCGCAGCAACCCCGTTGTAAACGCCAAAAAGAATGGTTACCCAATCGGCACCGTCGTTATATAACTGCGATTGCGGATCGGTAGTACCGTAAATATGGCTGGTAATTCCTGATACGGAATAAATCCACAAAGAAAACAGACCAACCCAGGTGAAAAACTGTACCAAAGCCAGTTGCTTCATAGTAACCGGCATGCGTAATAAATCGCTGAAAATTTCTACCAACGCATTCTTGTCCTTCTTTGCGATTTTAGCAAGGCTGCCATCATCATCAGTAAAAAGAACAGAAAAAGAATACCTCCAAGAATGTACAGCTCCTTTTCCAACTTCATAAGTTTTGTAACCACTACTATCAGCAAACCGAGCATTCCGAGTATTCCCCCAACTTTGGCAAACCGGCTACTCACCACTTCCTCTTCGTTTATTACCTCTTCTTTATTGGTTGTCTGTCTTTCACTTTCTTCAAAATCCTTTAAATCTTCAGGCGGATATTCTTTCGTAGTAAATATCGTCCAGAGAATAGCCAGAAAGAAAACAATAGCCCCAATGTAGAACGACCAGCGCACCGATGGTGGAATAACTCCTTCGGGGGCGGTATTGGCAATGTTTAGCCAATTGGTCATTGCATACGGAAGTACAGACCCCACAACGGCACCGGTACCAATAAAAAAGCTTTGCATGGCAAAACCCCGGGTGCGTTGTTCGTTGGGCAACATATCGCCAACAAACGCGCGAAAAGGTTCCATAGAAATATTTATCGAGGCATCCATAATCCATAGCGTTCCGGCGGCTACCCACAAAGCGGGCGAATTTGGCATTAAAAAGAGGGCAAGCGAAGCGAAAATTGCCCCAAACAAAAAATACGGTCTTCTTCGTCCGAGTCGGTTCCAGGTTTTATCGCTCATGTGCCCAATTATGGGTTGAACTATTAAACCGGTAACCGGTGCAGCAATCCACAAAATGGGAATGTCTTCAACATTGGCCCCAAGTGTTTCGAAAATACGACTTACATTGGCATTCTGCAGGGCAAATCCAAACTGGATACCCAGAAAACCAAAACTCATATTCCAGATTTGCCAAAAACTCAGCGTTGGTTTTTTGCGCATAATAGTAGTTTTAATTTATAGCTTAGCTGTACGTAATAAAGATACCACAGCAAAAGAACTTTTGCTGCTAAACACGAAGTATGCTCAAATTGAAAATTGCCTGCACAAATATACGTTACAAATCAGGTAAAATGCAAACAGCTCATTTCGTGAACACCTGAAAACAAGGGCATTTTGGTTAAAAATGATCATTTAACCTCATCAGAAGTGGATAATTTTTTCGGCTCGATCAGCTTCGGTAAAAAATCCGCTGATAATACTATGACCGTCAATAATTTCGGCAAGGGTAAAGCCTATTATCTTGGCGCTCTGGGTCTGAAACTCAGCTATCAGGGCGGAACTCTGCCGCTTTCTCTGCTCAAACAAAACGGCATCATGCCGCTGGTGAGTATATCTTGTTCAACAGGAGCGTCGGAAAGTGAAAACGGCACGTTCAGGTCAGGAGAAATCACCTATTACGGAATCATCGATACCAACAAACAGGAAAAATCAGGAAAAACGTTAAACCTTAACTCAAAACTCTATGTTTATGAAGTGCGTTCAGGGCAGGCTCTCGGCCTGACCGACAGAATACCTTTAAAACCAAATGGCATTCAACTCTTTGCTTCTCTGCCCCGACCGCCGCAAATAAATTTAGCGCTGCCGCAGAAAGTCAGTCGTGGTACCTCAATTCCATTAATGGTAAAAGTGAATATTAAAGGTAAATATCCATTACACGTAACAGTGAAAAAGCCTGATGGGGTTGAAGTTGCCCCCCTAACCAGGAATATTATGGCCCCGGCTATACATCAGATCCCGTTTGCCTTGAACGATAAACCGGGAATCTGGAAGGTCATCGTCAAAGACGTTATTACCGGCAAAAAGATTACAAAAGAAATTGAGGTAAAATAATGAAGCGTTGTCTCATATTAATTATTGCAGTTCTAGGTATTGCCTCTCAAGCAGTTCCGGTTAAACTAACCCATAAACTGCTTAAAGACGGAGCCAAAGCCTATTCATGTGAACTGCTCACAGGAAATGTTAACTATAAACTGGCTTTTAAAATAACCGAAAAGGGGGAACATAAATTTATCTCGGGAATCGGATTACTGGCCGGAAAACAACGTTATTCTAAACGCGGCTGGGCCAGCGGCTTCAGCGGTTTTTTCAAGTTGACCGCCAAAGGGCTGGACTTAACAAAAATGCCGGTAAACTTTGCTACCGATGAAAACGGCATCGTTTTCGATTTCAAAGCTGTGAAAATTATTTTCAAAGCGCGTGACAACGATGATAAACTGGGCATGAACATCGTCTTTACTGAAGCACCGCAAAGCGGGACAATCCAGTTTATCTGTTATCCCGGAAATTTTTTAAGAAACGAACCGGAAAAGCGCAAACGAATTACATGTACCGCGAAACGTTTAATCCCCTCAATTGATAGTAAACGAAATGTTAATTTGAACGCTGACGAATACTGGCTCTATTATATGGATAAAAAAATTTGACCCAGGTGAAAAAGGCCCTTATTTCAGCACTTGCGCGTTAGTCTATAATCCTCGAGAAATTGACTCCGCTTCGCTTCAGCCGGGAACTTATGCGATCAAGACCGATGTCAAATTATCTTCCAAAGTAAGGAACTTCTCTTTTGTTCTCTGGGAATTCCCCGGAAGAAAGAGCGAAAATTGTCTCAAATCGATGCAGGAACTTTCAATAAACTTCAAATAAAAACACGACAACAAACCACACAAAACAAGTTCAGAAGATTACTCTAATGCCTCTTTTGTAGAGGGCATTTTAAAACTACCTGGTAATATAATATGTAAATTGCAAAAGAATTATTTGTTTTCCTTTAAAATTTGAAAAACTATCTCCCTGGTTATATAATCAATACGCACATTAATATTACAGGGAGAAAAATAATGATTCTTGAAATAAAACGTAAGTACCTTGAATATCCCAGTCAAGGGCGACGGTCAAAATAAAGTTAAAATGTTTTTCAAGAATGCCGAGGGCAATATCCTGAGATATTTTGATTTTGTTCCGGGCTTGGATGAGTCAGACTTTATCGCATTTTACAATGTCGAAGAATACCTTGGACAAAAGCTGGAGATCACGCTGGAAAATGCTGATAAAGCTGTTACTAAAACCATTCTTGCAAGTATTGAACAGACTGATTCGCCCCAGGGTCTTGATGGTCTCTATTCTGAACCGGAACGTCCGCAACTGCATTTTTCAAGTCGGCGCGGCTGGCTCAATGATCCCAACGGACTGGTCAATTACTTTATGCAATGGCATCTTTTCTACCAGCATAATCCTTTCGGAACCGGCTGGGGCAACATGCATTGGGGTCACGCCGTCAGTCAGGATCTCATGCACTGGGAAGAACTTGATACAGCACTGTTTCCAGATGCGTCCGGAACCATGTACTCCGGCTCCGCCGTGGTTGACTGGCATAACTCGTCGAAACTGCAGAATGGTGAAGATCCGCCGGTTCTGCTCTTTTATACTTCAGCCGGAGAACATGCTCCAGACCCCACAGATTACACTCAGGGCATGGCGTACAGTACAGACGGCGGCATGTCATTCACAAAATATCCTGGCAATCCGCTGATTCCATGTATCACTCCTAAAAATCGCGACCCGAAGGTGGTCAGACACGATCCTACCGACGGCTGGATCATGGTTCTCTATCTTGAAAAAGACGGCGACGATCAAGTCTTCGTACTATTCAGGTCAAAAAATCTGCTTGAATGGAAAATGCTCCACAAAATTACCATCAACGGGACAGGTGAATGCCCGGAGCTTTTTGAGCTGCCGGTAGATGGTGATCATGCAAACCCGCGCTGGGTATTTTCAGCAGCCGACGGCAAGTATTTGATCGGAGAGTTCGACGGCTTTGAATTCAAGCCGGAAAGCGAAGTTCTGGACGGTTGTTTCAGACCGGCCGACGGCGGCGCCTATGCATTCCAGCGCTGGAACGACACTCCGGGAAACCGGAAGATCATGATCGGCTGGCAGCAGGGCAATATTCCCGCCCGGGAATTCAATATGAGGATGTCACTCCCGGTTGAATTGTCGCTGCGTACCTTTCCGGAAGGACCAAGGTTATGTTTTGAACCGGTCAGGGAACTGTTGAAACTGAAGAAGAAATGCCTTATCGATATTTTTGGAAGCATTTTTTCCACGGAATCAGCAATCAACACCGAACTGGAACGTTACAGCGATCAGCTGATGTTAGTCCAGTTAAAAGTAAGAACCAGTTCTGAATGCGGGATAAAAATCCACGGAAATGAATTTATCTTCAAGCCGGCTGAAAATGTGATAAAGCTTAACGATATCGAGTTCAAACCGGTGGAGATATTCAGTGAAGGTGCGATTTTTAATATAAACATGATAATTGATGTAAACTCGGTTGAAATGTTCTCCGCAAACGGTCGCGACTACTGGCCGCGGCAATTAGACGTAAATCCTCAGGAAAGAGGCCTGCGTCTAAGTAGCGGAGAGGGGGTTATTGTTGAAATGATCGTTCACAGTCTGAAATCAATCTGGACCTGAGCAATATTATGAAAAAGAAAAAACCTGTCGTTGTCGGCATCGGTGAAGTATTGCTGGACGTCTATCCGGATAGTCGCAAACTGGGCGGGGCTCCGGCCAATTTCGCCTACCACGCTGCACTTCAAGGGTGTGACGGCTTTATTGTCAGCGCAGTCGGCCACGATCCCGACGGCGAAAAGATCATCTCTGATCTGGAGGTGCAACATGTTCCAGTTGATTATATTCAGCGAAACGACCATGCAAGCGGTCTGGTAACCGTGACGCTTAAGAACGGAAAACCGTCTTACAATATCCATCAGGACGTCGCCTGGGACTTTATTGACTTTACGCCGGACCTGGAAAGTCTGGCCCGAACCGTGAATGCGGTCTGTTTCGGCAGTCTGGCACAACGCAGCGAAGTATCCGGCAAGGCAATTATCAAGTTTGTCAACGCAGTCCCTCCGCAGGCACTGAAAGTATTTGACGTCAATCTGCGACAGCATTATTTCTCGCGCCATATTCTGGAACTGTCATTGCAGGCTGCCAACATTCTGAAAGTGAGCAATGATGAATTCGACCAGTTCCACGAAACCCTGCAATTGAATGCATCAGGTGATAACACCGAAGACAAATTAAAGAACATTATGACTGTATATGATATTGATTCAGTTCTGCTTTCACGTGGCGCGGAAGGTTGTGATCTGATCGCAAAAGGAAAAGTCATTCACGAGCCGGCCTGTAACCTGGGACCGGTCATCGACACGGTAGGATGCGGGGATTCACTTACCGCCGGATTCGTCGCCGCGTTACTTTGCGGACGCACTCCGATTGATGCATTACGACATGCAGTTCGAGTTGCCGGTTATGTCAGTACGTGCCGCGGCGCAACGCCGCAAAGCCTGCCCCGATCAATTATGCTTTAAACTTTGGAGTTTGATCAGGCCGGGCTATCAGCCAAGAGCCTGATTTTCCGGTTAATATTCGTCCAACGCCGATGCGCCCATAACCACTCTTCAGGCTTTTCACTGATAAACTTTTCGAGCTGAGCGGTATACATACAGGTAACATCAGCAATATCTTTAGTGTCATCACCGGTCGGAACCATTTCAATAGGATCATTGACCAGCAGTTGATAATATCCACGCTTTTCAGTCCGGCGCAAAACAAAGACGATGATCGGAACTCCCGTTTTCAAATGAATTCTGGCCGGGGTAATATGCGTCCTGGCCGGTTGATCAAAAAAAGTAGTCATCACTCCGCCTTCTTTTTCAGACGCATGTTGATCCACTAGTAAGGCAATTGTCTGCTTTTTGTGGAGCATCTTCATTAGCGGACGCACCGCACCTTTTTTTTCACAGCTGACGTGCCGGTCATAAATTCGCTTATAAAACAATTCGTCAAGTTTGGTATTGCTCATCCTGCGTCGTACCGACATAAGGTTAAGATGAGAATATTCACTATATGCGATAGCCGACATCTCCCAGTTACAACTATGGCATGTGACTACGATCACATTTTCCGACCGTCCCGGGTTGAAGAAACGTTCACGAACCGCATCTGAGCAGATTAATTCAATTTTGTTTTTACAGTTCTTCTGGTTCACCAGCTGGCCTATCTTTAACATTTCGACTGTAGTCTTACTGAATTCCATGAAATTACTCCAGGCCATTTTACGCGCGTCCTCTTCCGTTTTGCATACGCCGGCATGCATGAGATGCTGGATTGTCCTTATCCGGTGCTTCCGAACAAAGATAAAATAGCACGCGAATACAATCGAGCTGCCCAAGTAACACAATTTGAGAGGGAGGATGTCCACCACTTTTTTAGCCAGCCACACGGGCCAAAATTCCAGATTTGTCCGGAATCCGCTTTTCGCCGCTTTTGATATTTTTTTACTTTTTTTCATTATTAATACATCAAATAAATTTGTTAAGGAATATTAGCATTATAAATGCCTGCGGGTGATTGCTTAGTCACAAGGAGGAAAGAGTATTTCAGTTTGTACGCTGAGAGATGCTCGTAAGTAATCTATCGTAACATTAATCTTTACGATGGCTTTTGCGGGGTGCCTCTCCAACGATCCGTTTGCCGGAACGATCAAGCCAGTTGATTAAGACAAAGTTAATATACATGATTTTACTATATAAACAAGAGAGAATCATCGACATAATGTTAGAAATATGTTTTAAGTTGCAAAAACAACAACACTGCCGAAAAGCCCTATTTAATATAAAATATATCAATATGTATTTTAATAAATCTACACAAGAACTTTATCTATAAATACTTAAATACATACACGATCAGAGAAAATTACCAGGAGCAAGATCATTAAACAGTTATAACGTGTTATAATAAATGAAAAAAACTGGCGGGATGGATTATAACGAAAAAAGATAATAATTCTATAAGTAGTGAACAATACGCAAAGATTACTTTGGTCTTGACCAAGTTTGCTACCGTTTTTTGTTTCAAACTGTCAGGTTGCAGGCAGAACCAGGATCAAATGGGTAATTTTCAAGCCTGGTCTTCGACTGAAATTTTCCTATCACGGTTGAGGTTGGTCCAGCGTCGATGCGCCCATAACCATTCTTCCGGCTTTTCACTGATAAAGTTTTCGAGTTGGGTCGTATAGACCTGGGTAAGAGACTCAATATCCTTGACTTCGTCTCCTGTTTCGACATATTCGATGGGATCATTGACGATCATCTGATAATATCCACGCTTTTCAGCTCTGCGCAAGACAAGGACAAGAATCGGGATTTTCGTTTTCAAATGCATTCTGGCCGGGGTAATATGAGTCCTGGCCGGCTGTCCGAAGAAAGTAGTCATTATCCCGCCTTCCTTATTGGAAGCATGCTGGTCGACCAGCAGGGCAATGCTCTGCTTCTGATGCAGCATTTTCATCAAAGGACGTACCGCGCCCTGTTTTTCACAGCTTGTATGGTGTTCAGAATCACGTTCATAAAAGAGCGAATCAAGTTTTAAATTACTCATTTTTCGACGCACTGACATCAGTTTAAGGCCGGAATATTCGTTGTAGGCAACCGCGGAAATTTCCCAGTTGCCGCTGTGACAGGTCACAATAATCGCGTTTTCCGATTTTCCCGGATTGAAAAAACGTTCACGCACGGCATCAGAGCAAACCAGTTCAATTCTCTCCCGACAGTTTTTCGGATTGATAACCTGCCCCATTTTGAGCATTTCCACGGTAGTCTTGCTGAATTCCATAAAGTTGCGCCAGGCCATTTTGCGCGCCTCTTCTTCAGTCTTGCACACTCCGGCATGCATGAGATGCTGGATGGTCCTGATCCGATGCTTGCGAAAAAAGATAAAGTAGAAGGCAAAGACTATCGAGCAGACAAAATCGCATAAACCCAACGGAAGGAAATCCACGACTTTCTTAGCCAGCCAGACCGGCCAGAATTCAAGGTTTATGCGAAATTTACTTTTCACACTCTTGGATGTTTTTTTACTTTTTTTCATCATCTATATATTGTTATTCAAATTGCGTTTCATGGATTTATATGTCTATGGAAACTATATGGTCACAAATGGAAATGTTTTTTCAGCGTGAAAACTGAGAAATGACCGTAAGTAACCGCTGTCAATTTAATCATTACGGTGGCTTTTGCGAGGGACCTCTCAATGATTCGATTAACGAATTATCAAGCCGGATGATTAAAATCGAACTAATATACACGCCTTTACCGCATTAACAAGGTTGAGTAAATAATATAATCTTAGAAACATGTATTAATTCCGCCTGGATTGATATTTTGGGCGCAAATCTCATCTAAAAAAATTAATCCATCCTTGCTTTTTCCATCCGCCGGTATAGGTTTATTAAATGTGAACCTGGAAATCTGGAGGACAATTATGAGCAGAACAAAGATAATCGCGACAATCGGTCCGGCCTGCAGCTCCGCCGCAATGCTGAAAAAACTTTTCAATGCCGGAGTCAACATTTGCCGTTTGAATTTTTCCTATGGAACCCACGAAGAACATCGCGAACTGATAGAGCTGATCCGCAAAGTCAGTTCGGAGTGCGGCAAATGCGTTGCCATTATGCAGGATTTACAAGGCCCTAAAATCCGGGTAGGCCAGTTGAAAAATCCGATGCCGCTTAAACGAGGAGATATAGTCACTCTTTCCGGCAGATCCGGACATACTGAAGAAAAAGTTCTGCCAACCACGTATAAGGGCATCGCCTCGGATACAAAACCCGGAAAAACCATCCTGATGGCGGATGGAAGGATTATTCTGCAAGTGGTTTCAGTCGAACCGCGCAGTAAACGAGTGGACTGCAAAGTGCTGTGCGGAGGCACCGTGCTTACCGGTAAAGGCATCAATCTGCCGTATACTAACATATCACTCCCCGCTTTGACTCCGAAGGACATGTCTGACGCGGAGTTCGGGATTGGCGAGGGAGTGGATTATCTGGCTCTGTCTTTTGTCAGGCAGGCAAAAGATGTCACCAAACTGCGCCGTCTGATCAAAAAACTGAATATGGACATACCAATTATCGCCAAGCTTGAAAAGCCGGAGGCTCTGGATAATCTGGACGAAATACTTGATGTTGTCGATGGAGTAATGGTGGCGAGAGGCGACCTGGCGGACGAAATATCTTTTCCGAAAGTGCCGTCGGCCCAAAAGCGTATTATCAAAGCCGCCAATCAACGCGGCCGCCTGACAATTGTCGCGACTGAAATGCTCAGTTCGATGATTGAGAATCCGTTACCGACCCGGGCGGAAGTCAGCGACGTGGCAAACGCGGTGCTCGATGGAACAGACATGATCATGCTGTCTAACGAAACCGCTATGGGAACCAATCCGCCGCTGGCGGTCAAGACCATGCGGGAAATCGCCGAAGAAGCGGAAAAACTGCTCGAACCGGACGGTCATCCCGAAGGCCTTGATCTGGAAGAACGCCATGAAGTCCGTGAAGCACTCTGTGAGGCAATATCATTTTTATCATACGCATTAAGTGAAAAAGGAATTGCGGTGCTTACTTTGAGCGGAGCGACCGCCAGACTGCTTTCAAAACTGCGTCCGGAATGCCCGATTATCGCGGCTACCCACTCCGAACGAACCTGGCATCGGATGGCAGCCTATAATAATGTCGAACCTGTATTGATTGAATCCAAATACAAAAGTGTAAAAAAATCGTTTCAAAAATTCAAAGAAATAATGCTGGCATCGAAAAAGTTCAAGCCTGGAGACCGTTTTTTAATTTTAACCGGTGAAGGCGAGGACAAAGACTGGAGTAATTCCATTCAGGTATCAACAATCCCTTTAAAAACCGACAAGGCGTGATAATGAAACAAAACATCTACATCATTATGAGTGATCAACATGCCGCGGCGGCATTAGGCGCCTGGGGCAACAGCGACATACAAACTCCCAACCTTGATAAACTGGCTGGTGATTCTTTTAACTTCCCCAACACCTATTGTCCGGCCCCGATTTGCGGTCCGTCACGATTTGCGTTTCTGACCGGGCGTCATGTGCATCGCTGCGGCGCATATGACAACGGCAGTTCAGTCCCCTACGACTCTCCGACATTAGGGCATTTGATGACCAACGCCGGATACCGGAGCGTACTCTGCGGCCGCATGCATATTCACGGGCCGGATCAGCTTGTCGGTTTTGAGGAACGTCCTGAAATCGGCTGGATCAACCCTATTCACGCCCCGGCCGCGGCGATGGTCCCGCGCGGCTCGTTTGTCGAAAAGCCGATTGAAACGGTCAGAGGCGAAGATTATAATCATTTTGAAGTAGATCCCAATCCCCTGATCAGCATTGACGATTATACCATCGACAAAGCATGTCTGGTCGCTGCGGAGAAAAGAACCGATGATTCCCGGCCGCTGTTTATGGTTATAGGTCTCTACGGTCCGCATCCGTCGGTCAGGGCGCGTAAAGAATATCTTGATTTTATTGAGATGTATGATAAAATGGACCTGAAAGTTAATGAGTTCACACTAGAGCAGCTGGCCCGGGAACACCCGTATCATCGCGAATTCATCCATTTTGGCGAAAAAGCGATTCCCGACCGCGAACGCAACCGTCGACTTCTGGTCGAATACTATGCCAGAGTCAGCTATACCGATATGCTGATCGGCCGCTTTATCGATTCTCTGAAAGAGCGCGGCGCATATGATGACGCAGTAATCATCTACTGCTCGGATCATGGCGAAAGCATGGGCATAAAGGGCTCCTGGGGCAAAGTCACATTCACGGATAATTCAAGCCGGATTCCTTTGACGATCAAGCCGGCCGGCAAACAAACCCGCACTGACCGCGAATACATTGCCTCTCTGGTCGATATATATCCAACTCTGGCGGAGTTGTGCAACATCACTCCCGGCTATGAAATCAACGGCAAATCCCTGGTCCCCGCATTAAGCGAGAAATATGAGGAACCGGATGGTGCGCCGCAGGGTGCCGCTTTAAGTCAGTTCCACGGCATGTATACTTCCCACTCCAATTTTATGCTGCGGAAAGGCAATTTTAAATACTGCCGCTACAACGGTATGGAGCCGGAATTGTTCAATATGGCGGATGACCCCGATGAAACCTGCAATCTGGCCGGAAAAACCGAATATGCCGGAAAAATTGCGGAGTTGAATACCGCTCTTCTCGCAATCCTGGGCGATGATCCGGAAAAAATCGAATATGAAATCAGGGACAACCAGGCACGCCGCAACTTTATCGCAAAGGCGGTCGGAACCTCACCAATCGTGGCCGAGCGACTGAAACAGCGGATAAAGGAATTTCGCGACTTCCACGACTCCGCCTGGTGGGACGGCGGAGAATACATGAGCCGATACGAAACCCAATTCAAAAAGACATAAATGTCATTTAAGCCAGTTAACTGGCGCACAACTTATATTGTCAAGCAATGGCAAATTCCGCAAATATGTCAAAATAGCGGTATTTATAACATATATGAAATACAAATATGTAATTTAAGTCAACAAATAATAACATATTTGTATTCATGTTTTTTTGACTTTCATTTTTGGCGACAATTACTACATTTTAGTAATTAAACACTTATATACAATTTTGTAATTCTGGCCCGCAACATGCTTTACAAAGTCCATCCGATGAAAACGCATCTTTATAAAGGAAAGGATACAGGATGGAATTATCACAACCGGAGTACCACGGTGCTCTCAGAAAGGCCGGCATTGTCAAATACCTGATAATGACCTTGATCGTTTTTCTGGTCATGCCTTTAACGCATGCCGAAAGCACAACCGCCGAATTGACTCAAAAGATATCCGCCGCTGAAAGTGCGGGAAATCTGCTGTTCCTCTTTCTGGGAGCGGTCATGGTATTCAGCATGCACGCCGGATTCGCCTTTCTTGAGCTTGGAACAGTCCGCAAAAAAAGCCAGGTTAATGCTTTACAGAAAATCATTACCGACTGGGGCATCAGCACTGTCGTCTATTTCTTTATCGGGTTCCCGATTGCCCGCGGCGTCAGCTTTATGGTCAGTGCCGGGTCTTTGATCGAGGCAAATGGAGTTCAACTTATCCAATTTTTCTTTTATTTGACCTTTGCCGCATGTATTCCGGCAATTATCAGCGGAGGTATCGCCGAGCGCGCCCGGTTCTGGCCGATGGTTCTGGCCAATGCGTTCCTTGCAGGGGTCGCGTATCCGTTGTTTGAGGGAATGATCTGGTTCCGTTACGGCTTTAACGACGCCGGGCAGGCAATCGGGATTCAGAAATTCTTTGAAACATATTGCGGAGGTCCGTTTGTCGACTTTGCCGGTTCGGTCGTGGTCCATTCGATCGGCGGCTGGCTGGCCCTCCCCGCTATCATTCTGCTTGGCGCGCGTCGCCGTCGCTATGACAACGGCGCACCGGCTATTTCCAATATTCCGTTTCTCGTTCTGGGCAGCTGGATTCTCTGTATTGGCTGGTTCGGCTTCAACGTGGTCAGTGCGGGCAAACTGCATGACGCCTCCGGGTTGGTCGCGGTCAACAGTCTGATGGCGATGGTCGGCGGGCTGCTGGCCGGAGTCCTTATCTCTAAGAATGACGTCGGCTTCACCCACAACGGAGCATTGGCCGGATTGATCGCTATTTGCGCCGGAAGCGCGGTGGTTCATCCACTGGCGGCATTCATAATCGGCGCGGCAGGAGGCTTGATCTTCTATTTTATGTTCACAATCGAAACTGAACGCTTCAAAATCGATGATGTTCTCGGGGTTTGGCCGCTGCACGGCATTGTCGGCAGTTGGGGCGGTATTGCCGCCGGTATTTTCGGCAGCGTCAAGCTGTTCGGTGCTCGTGAAGACTTGAGTTTCTTCGCCCAGCTCGGCGGTACTGTCTTCGCGATCATTTTCGCTCTGGTCGTCGGCTTCATCGTCTTCGGGCTGGTCAAAGTGATCTTCGGTATCAGATTGGATTCCCATGAAGAAGCCATCGGTCCGGACAGAGCAATTCACAGCATCGAGGCATATCCCGAAGACGCCTTTTAATCAGTTGGCGTGCGATATTCCGCTTCCTTTACATGCTGCACAAAAGAAGCGGAAAAAAATCGAAGGAATTTTTTTTGAAATCAATAAATACACTGGAAGAAATATCATGAAAAAAGTGGAAGCAATAATCCAGCCGGAGGCACTTGAGAGCGTCAAGGAAGCCCTGTTCGATGCGGAAATCCATAAAATGACCGTACATAAGGTTCGCGGCTGCGGCCAGCAACGGGGTTACACCGAATCATATCGCGGTAAGGTTTACAAAGTAAATCTGCTCGAAAAGATCAAGATTGATATCGCGGTTAACGACGAATTTGTCGAACCCTGTATCGAGGCGATTATCAAAGGTGCGAGAACCGGAAATATCGGTGACGGCAAAATCTTCGTAACCGAACTGCAGAAATGCGTTCGAATCCGGACCGGAGAACAGGGAAACGACGCTATCGGCTGAATTATCTTATTCAATCTCTCCGACGGTCGGAATCAGACTACCGGAGGGTTTTTTAATCCGTACGACGGATGGCGATATACCGCTTCATACTCCGCACTTTGTGCTGCGGAAGCGGGAATGATGCAAAAAAATAAAGGGTTTAATTCCCCGCCCCTTGGGGCGTATCCGTTCGTTAATTTTGCGGCCTCCCGCAAAGCGGGAGTGAAAGGTCGGGCGTCAATACCCCGATGCTTGCATCGGGGATAGCCCTGACCGAAAGCAAAATTTTTATTCAAATATTGACGTATTTATTTCCGGAATTATATAATTCATAAGTTCTTTTCGGCAATACGTGGCAATCCCCCCAGAGAATATTAGCGTAATCAGCATGACGAAAATGCACACCGGCGTCCGGAGTCTGGCTGGCGGTAGTTCTGAATGGCCAGGTATTCACCGAAAACATAATCGGCCAGCCTTCACGTCCGCTGCGAATATCCTGCACATCCGGCATATAACATAGCCTTGAAGGAATCTTAGCAGTTCCGGGACGCCACATCAAAGGTTTTTGCACCCCTACCGCGTCAGTGCAATTATCCCAGCGCATATAATAGTTCTGACCATAACTGTTTCGCAACACCGTACCTAATCTGATGCGATAATTATCACTGGGACAAAGATAAACTCCACCTTTTTTATTAGCATCAGCCGCGGAAAGCTTGGAATAAGGCTCAAGGTTGGTGTAAAAAGTCGCTGAACCGGTAATGCGTCCCGGATAATAACCATTATAGTCATTTTGATACAAACTGACAAATTGACCAATCTGCTTAAGATTATTAACGCAGGATATGCTTTTCGCTTTATCACGCGCCTTGTTCAGAGCCGGTAAAAGCATGCTGGCAAGAATGGCGATGATCGCTATCACCACCAGCAATTCGATAAGTGTGAAAACGGGTTTTCTCATTTACGGTTCCCTTTCAGCTTTTATTTCTATTAATTTAACGTACATTTACCCTTTATTATTAATAAGCGGCCAAGCTTATTTTTCTATAACATCACAGACTCCGATTTATCTTCAAATACTGCGGTTATCTTGTTATAGATAATTATGATCAAAAACTTAATATTATTTCACTTCACGGAGCTTTACATCATCAAACCACACAGTCCCGGTAGACTTTATCAAAAACAACCTGATATATGAAGTGTTTTTTCTCCCTTTACGCGGGCCGGAACGGCTGATGCCGTTTGTATCGGGTCCGGTAGTAAATTCAAATCCCTGTTTGCTCCACGGCATCGTCCCTTTGTACCAGTTTTTCGGATACCAGCGATTTTTATCATCCCAGATATTGACAACCGCCCCGCCGGACTTACCGGCCGGAACAATATCCTGAGTTTTAACAAAAAAAGTCAAGAGGTATTTTGTATCCGGTTTGAGCTGAGGCAGCATCTGGGTTATGCAAACTTTGGTCAACCCCCTGGAATCAGACAGCTTAATGCTTTGTCCGCCGACTCTGAAAACGCTTTTGTCCAAACCCCAGGCTTGTCCCGGTTTCAAATCTTTTTTCTGAGGCCCGAGCCATTTACCCAGAGTTCGCCCGCGCGGTTCAGCCGTAAAATCGCCATTATCAATTATTGAGCTATCCTTAATCTCACCAAAAACAATTGAACCAAAATTCTGCAGATCATGAAACCCGGCCCTGAGAAACGGGCTCCAGGTGTAGAGTTTCAAGTAATCTTTTGCCCCGGACAACACCCGGTTGCGGTTAAAGTTAGCGGGAAATCCTTTAGAGTTGAAACCCTCGAGGCAGGCAACCGGAATAGCGATTTCCGCGGTCCACCGGTCTTTATATCTATGAACGGCGACAGTCGCATTACTGCGCCATTTTACATCGCCGGTATTACCGGTTCCAAGTTTTTTACATTTGATATCAACCATCGAACCGACCGCATTAATCATCCATTGATAATAATTCTTGTGATCGCCGGACGGATTAAGGAATATTTCAACCTCCGAATCACGCCAGATCGAAGAATCATCGGGCTTGCGCTTTGTTGCCACAACTTTGCTCATCAAAGGCTCCGCACAATCAAACCCGAAGTAGAGATTTTTCCCGTCGGTCAATCCAGCAACGGAAGTCAAAACTTTTCTGCCTTTGCTGTCCCGGTACGGAACCAGAAAAATCTTTTTGCTCTGTTTCCAGGCGGCATCATCAAGTTTGCCGTCCAACACGACCTTCTGTCCGGCTGGAACTGATTTGACGGCAAACTTCAAGTCCGCTATCTCATTTTTATTCTTACGATATTTCTCAGAAGCAGCCAACAACGGACCAAAAAGCTCTTTTCGCATAAACTTGACCCTGGCCAGAGAATCTTTATCCTTTACAGCCAGCTTTTCAGCCTGATCAAATTCTTTATTCAAAGAACTCAGCTCTTTCGGGGAATATATCTCCTCCCAAATCTGGTAATCAGCCGGGGGCAGGCATTGCGGCCCCAACGGAGTATCGATCGGCTTACCGGCAATCTTGTAAAGCCAGAGATATTCCAACCGGTTGAATATTTGTTCCATCGCCCCGGCCGCCGGACCGTACATCTTCTGATAGTATTCTTTCAGCAACGCGTCAACATCGGTCTTATTGTCCCACGCCACTTTGCTGAAAACATAGAGGTTTAGATGATTGAACAGATAATAATCCGTACCGGACTGCAGATACGCCCCGAAAATATATGGAGCCTGACGCTTGTAGTAGCTGCCTATCGCTTTGGGCGTTAAAGCCGGAAGTCCGGGAATTTCCAGTTTGCCGTACTTATTGGCATAATTCCACAGCCAGGTCTTCTTGCCATGACATTTCTTGACCCAATCCTTTATCAACTGGTCATTCTTTTGCTTAAATTCCGGCAAATGTTCATCCCACGGACCGCGAACCGCGGTCATTACCATCACATTGTCCGGAATATCAACGGTCTTCGGAATACTCCTATATGGCGGATAGGCCATCATTGTGACTTTTCCGGGAACACCATTTTTCTTCAGACGGTTAGCGATATCAACGGTAAATCCCCAAATAAATTCACTCATCGCCTGGTCCCCGCCGGCAAAATATTTTTTACATTTGTCGCAACGGCAAGGATACATGGCGTCCTGAGGCATCACATTAAAATATCCCGGTTGAAAACCGCTTGGATCCCAGCATACCCGTCCTTTCCGACAGGCTCCGCGGCTGGAGGCGGGTTTTCCGCGTAAAAACGCTTCGGCGTCTTTTGCGATCTCATCACGAACCTTGCTGTTGTAACACAGTTGTCCAGGGTGCGGCATCCCCGGATTGTTATGGCGTTTACCGGAGGTCATTAAGGCAAAATATTCCGGGTGTGATTTCCCGAAACGCTCCAGATACCCCAACCGGGAAAGTCCATGACAGTTCGGAATATATTCCGTTTCCATGCGTAAACGGTATACGTTTAAATTCTTGCCGGGCAGAATGTTCTTGTCCCGATCTTTCCCATCATACCAACTACCGCTGTAAATCGAATATTTACGAGTGGTAAAGTCAGGATAATCGACAATGTCAAACGCGCCCAATTTCAAGTCAGGATATTTGGGTACGACAGTCCCCATTTTGCCGGGGAAGTAGAATCGTACTCCGGCAGCCTGTTCCAGAAAACTGTAGACTCCGAACAACGTTCCGCGTTCATAATAATGGACCCATACGCCCTTGTTCATGAACCGTACCGGGTCGGCTTTAGCATCATCCTTGCCGAGAATGTAAATATCCTTACCGACAGTTTTGATTATATATCCATCCCGCGGCAAACCCTTGAGCGTCAAACCCGCTTTTCGGGATAGGGCGTTTTCACCGAGAATAATCGAGGTTTTACCTGCGGACGGTTTATTGGTTATCGGAATACGCCCGCCAAGAGCCTTACCCAGAAATTTTTGCAGTTCGGACGCGGCAAACCCGATTTGCCTGACAGAGCCGGCCGGAACAACTATCTCAACATTGTTCCGGGTCAAAGTCATAACCGGCTTTTTGCCGATTATAATTTTACGCGGAACCGCGGCAAAGCAATTAGCAAAAAAAGAGGTACAGCAAATTAAAAGAATTAAACGTAACATAATTAGATTGTTTTTCTTGTTTTATTTAAAGACAGTTAATTATTTTCATGTTCTTGTTTTATTACGGGTTATACAAAATATATTTTGACCTTGTTTCAAGCACATCAACCAAGCGGAAACTGGTTGCATGAAGATCGCCCATCAAGGCATTCATCCGATTGGCATGCCGGAATTCCCCGCCTATCTCATCGGTTGCAGAGGCTTTGAACGGGTAGGTATTCATCGACGCGACCAACGGCCAGCCGCGATCAAGATATGTATATTTACTATCAAAAAGATAAATATACTGACTGGGACTTTTAATGGTTGATGGACGCAGCATTTGAGGTTCTATTGTACTGTCCCAGTGCATATAATAGTTCTGGGCATAACTGGCTTTAAGATTTGTCCCTTGTGCAATCCTCCAGGTATCCGAGGGGCAGGTATAAATAGTTTTTCTTTTTCCAAGCGATGAATCATTGACCAGATTCAAATATGGCTCAAGGTTATCGAAAAAAACTTTGCTTGTATTGATTTTTCCAACATAAAACCCGTTAAAATCGGCCTGATACATGGCCACGCCCTGCCCGATCTGTTTCAGGTTGTTAACGCAAGCTATTGATTTTGCTTTTTCCCGGGCCTGGTTTAACGCCGGCAAAAGCATACTGGCGAGGATTGCAATGATCGCTATCACGACCAGCAATTCGATCAAAGTGAATATTGCTTTTTTCACGTTCTGTCCTTTCGGTTTATTTTGTATAAGTTTATTCAGCTTGACTGAAAATTTTTATATTTCTGATGCTTATTACATCGTTTCGCCGAAGCGTAATTCAAAATCCGGGGTATGGTTTGCGGTCTCAACAAAAGGATTGGCAATCTTGTACAGCAGTTTATCGACCGCCAGAATTCCCATATCAGTGGATTTAATATCCACTGTAGCCAATTCAGGAGCTTCCATGGTCGCTTGGCCGAAACCGCCAAACCCGGATAAGCCGAAATCTTTTCCAGGCTTCATTTCACTAAATTTCACTTCACGACAAATCGAGCGGGCAAAAGAATCCGTCACGCAAAAAATAAATGTACGCAAGTTTTTTTTCTTTCCCGTTGCGATATGTGAAAAGAGCGTATTCATACTCACATCATGCGGATTAATATGACAGCCGTGAACATGTGCAATATTTTTCTCCACAACTCCATGCCTCAAAAGAAACTGTCTGAAATAATCACCGCGTTCCTTGACATTAACCTCGCCGGATTCACAGATGATAAAATATTCGTAACCGAATTTGACCGCCGTTTCCGCCATTTTCATCGCTCCCGGCATGTTGGCCGGATTTACAGTATCCACGGACAATCGGGTTCTCCGGTTTATCAACACCATTGGTTTTCTTGTCTGTTTTTGTATTTCAGCAATTACATCATCAGCAATTCGTTCGTCCAGAAGAAAGCCGTCAACTTTATCCGCCATAGCCAACGCCGCACGCTGCATTTCAAGTTGTAGATGATGCGGTGGAGCGTAATGTTCATTCAAAGGACTGCAGGCATATGTCCATAACAAATTCAGTCTCCTTGTTCCAGCTTCATTCTGGACCGCGCAATTGATCTCATTAAAATAATTGTCGTCAACCTGCCAGGGACGCAGCGGACGCAGCAAACTGCCGATTGCACCACGCAATACTTCAGGTTTACTTGCGCTTGAACTGCCTTTAACATAGTAACCGCGACCTTCTTTTTTTGAAATAAAATTACCACTGGTCAGTTCTTTGAATACACGCAGAGCAGTAATCTGGCTGACAGAATAGGTATCGCATAATTCACTTGCCGACGGTATCCGGTCTCCGGGCTTAAACTTTCCCTTCCGGATTTGTTCCATCAGTGCGTTTGTAATGATTTGATATTGTGCTTTTGCCATCAATATAACCTCTTATATTAGTGCTTATATAAACATATTATAACCGATGATATCAAAAAAGTCAACAGGTGTTATCATAAAAAATCAAAACTATATACATAATAAAATTCCATGTAGTTTTAAAAGTCACGGTTGAAAATCGTCATTATTGTAAGATAATGAACATAAAAGGAGCGTATGAAATAAGATTAAAAAATCGTTCAAAAAAACTTGAAAAACATAAATAAATCATAATATCTTATCATTTTAATCCAATCTCATACCTATATGACAACCCGTGTAAATAATCAATGATTAACTTTTTATGTCAATTGTAAAACCACTTAACTAAGTGTATATTATAGGCTTTATCTCTAAATCCATATTGGATTTTCATAACTGATAACAAATAGAAAAGATATGATAATGGAACAATTAAATTTAAAATTATTGCAATCGCAACCGGAACTTATGGAAGGTCTTGAGGTTGGATCTTTTGACCAGATGCCGGAAAGAATAATCCAATTCGGCGAAGGCAACTTCCTTCGCGCTTTCGCGGACTGGAAAATCAATTGCCTGAATAAAGCCGGACTTTTTAACGGAAAAGTCGTAGTTGTACAGCCCATCCAGGTTGGAATCGCGCATTTGCTGAATGAACAGGACGGAATGTATACTTTACTGCAGCGCGGCTATCTGGATGGTGAGCTGCAGGAAAAGAAAGAAGTCATAACCAGTATCAGTCGCGGCCTTTCCCCGTATGAAAATTATGAGGAATTTCTGGATTGCGCTCATAATCCGAATATGCGCTACATGCTTTCAAATACAACTGAAGCCGGGATTGCTTATGTTGAAGAACGCCGGCCGACGGATGAAACCCCTGAGTCATTCCCGGCAAAAGCCGCGGCATTTCTGTTTGAACGCTTTAAAGTCTTCAACGGAGAACACGACAAAGGCATGGTTGTAATCTGCTGCGAGTTGATTGAAAAGAATGCAACTAATCTTAAACAGATTATTCTGAAACACGCAAAAAACTGGAACCTTGGGCAGGATTTCATCGACTGGGTAAAGCAAAGTTGTTACTTTCTCAATACCCTGGTCGACCGCATTGTTCCAGGCTATCCGCGTGAAACGGCAACTGAGATTGAAAATGAACTCGGTTATCGTGACAAATTGATCGATACCAGCGAAATCTTCCATCTGTGGGTTATTGAAGGCCCGGAAGAAATTGCAAAAGAACTGCCTTTTGACAAAATCGGATTGAATGTAGTCTGGACTGATGACATGACCCCTTATAGAACCCGGAAAGTACGGATGCTTAACGGAGCTCATACATCCAGTGTCCTGGCCGCGTATCTGGCCGGATTGAATACA
The DNA here is from genome assembly GCA_963678305.2 of Victivallales bacterium. Lineage (GTDB taxonomy): Bacteria > Verrucomicrobiota > Lentisphaeria > Victivallales > Victivallaceae. Next base: position 678,914 of record CAXXVV010000011.1, on the reverse strand, counting down.
GTCGGGGAAATGCTCAACGATGAAGTTTTTGCCGAATACCTCGAAAAAACCCTGCTCGAAGAAATCCTGCCTTATGTCAGCGGCGACAATGATTCAAACCGCAAATTCGCAATGAGCGTTCTCGAGCGTTTCCGCAATCCGTTCATTGAGCATGAACTGTTGTCGATCTCACTCAACAGCGTGTCAAAATGGAAAGTCCGGGTTCTGCCGTCTCTGCTCGATTATCTCAAAGACAAAGGCATTCTGCCGGTACGTATGACATTCTCCCTGGCGGCATTGATCGCCTTTTACCAGGGTGAAGGCTGTGCCGCGCCGGAACTGCGTGGGGATCGCAACGGTAAGAAATACTCGATCAAAGACGATATCGATGTTTTGGCTTTCTTTGAGAAACGCTGGTATTCGTTCAGCAAAAATCATGACTTGCGGATTCTGGTCGGTACAATTCTGGCCAATGAACATCTGTGGGGACGCGATTTGACCCTGCTTCCCGGTATGATTGACGCCGTCACAGCCCATTTGCAGAATATTCTGGTCAACGGTGCGTCCGTCGCCGCCAAAAATCTCTGAGGAACGCACAATGGCCCAAATCAGTTTTTTACAGATAAATCCAGCAGACAATGTCGCAGTGGCACTTGAATCACTGACAGCCGGAACCGAAGTTAAAATTTCGGGACAGTCTGTTGTCCTGAAAAGTGACATTGCCCGTGGACACAAGTTCGCGATAACTCCGATGAAATCCGGCGAGAATATCATCAAATACGGCTTCCCTATCGGTCACGCCACTTGTGATATAGCTCCCGGAGAACACGTTCACATTCATAATATCAAGACTAATCTGTCCGGCGTGGAGGAATACGACTATAGACCGGCACTGCCGGAAGCTCATTCATCTACCGGGAAAGTGACTTTTAACGGTTACGTCCGCCCCAACGGTGAGATAGGCATCCGTAATGAGCTGTGGATCATCCCTACCGTAGGCTGCGTCAACAAGACAGCGGAGAATCTGGCAAGGGTTTATGAACGGGAACTCAGTTCCGGTAACGTTGAAGGCGTATACGCGTTTCCGCATCCTTACGGCTGCTCCCAGCTCGGCAATGACCATTTGAACACGCAAAAAATGCTGGCCGGACTGGTCAAGCATCCCAACGCCGGAGGCGTCCTGGTCGTGGCACTTGGCTGTGAAAACAATACAATGGCCAGTTTTCGCGAAGTTCTCGGAGACATAGATGAGAACCGGGTTAAATTTATCGTTGTTCAGGATGTTGCCGACGAAATGGAAGAAGGTCTCAAACTGTTACGTGAACTCGAAGCAAACGCAGCAAAAATGCAGCGCCAGCCGGTACCGGCGGCAAAACTGCGGATCGGGTTGAAATGCGGTGCGTCAGACGGCCTTTCCGGCATTACCGCCAATCCGCTGGTCGGTGCCTTATCCGATAAACTGATTGAACACGGCGGCACCTCGGTTCTGACCGAAGTTCCTGAAATGTTCGGGGCTGAAACGTTGTTCATGGCGCGTTGCAAGTCGCGCGAGATTTTTGACAAATGTGTGGCTATGGTCAACGGGTTCAAAGATTACTTTATCCGCTATGACCAGGTAGTCTATGAAAACCCCTCTCCCGGCAATAAAAAGGGTGGTATTTCCACGCTTGAGGAAAAATCCCTCGGCTGCACCCAGAAAGGCGGCGGCAGTGTGGTCGTCGACGTGCTGGAATACGGAGATACGCTGTCGCAACCGGGTCTTAATCTGTTAACCGGGCCAGGCAATGATATGGTCGCAGTTACTGCGTTGACGGCGGCCGGAGCGCACATGATCCTGTTTACCACCGGTGTCGGCACCCCGCTCGGAGCGCCGGTCCCGACCATGAAGATCGCCACCAACAGCGAACTGGCTAACTTCAAGTCAAACTGGATCGACTTCAATGCCGGCACACTGGTTGAAGGAGAAAAAATGGCTGATTGCGCCGAACGCCTGTTCAGCAAGATAGTAGCAGCCGCCTCCGGCGAGCTGTTACAGAATGAACTCAACGGCTACCGGGAAATCGCCCTGTTCAAAGACGGCGTAACCCTTTGATCAACAGTTACAAATCAACAATTCATTGCGGAAGATTCCTTCCGCATTTTTTTTGCTTGATCAAGACTGCAGCACGGGCAGGCATTCGCAGTATAAGATATTATGAATCTAGATATCTCAAATATTCAATCAGAGCATTAAAATTCAGCTCGGCAATCCCGATTTTCTGGTCCGCCGCCCCATACCCCATAAGTAATGACCCGTTGTCCAGAATTACCCCGGAACAGGTAAACATACAAGGAATGGTGAAATCACCTTCAAGTTCCCAAGGCTCCGCTGCAAACATAGCGCGTTCTTCTGGACGCGTCACAATTATCGGCATTCCCTGCTCCTGCTCCCGTAGAATCATAAAAGACTGGGTATATCCCACTTTGTCATCCTGCTTGCCATGATACGGCAGCAGCCATTGCCCCGGAGCCAGCTCTATTGGAGCCCAACTCGCACCAATCCGGTTTTGCTCCCACTCATATTCCGGAACCGCTAAAATATGTCTTTCAGCTTGTTCGGTTGACAAGTCTTCGAGTTTATCCGCGGCTGCAATAAATATCGACGGCTGCGTCAATCCCCGGCCTACCTCATAATTCCATGGATGCTTCGGACGGTGCAGGCAGATAATTTTCTCCTTCCCGTCTATTTTGAGTTTGCGCGGGAATAAAACAACATCCCGGTCATCGCTTATATCCGGCGGATGCAGGGGAGCAATATAGCTAAACGCCTGATCATAATTTCCTCTTGCCAGTTTTTGAATATCAACCTTGTATAACAAACTGACCGTGCTGTTTCCGGTAACCGCGGAACCAAGATCATGCGTTCCCAAAACCGCCCATTCCGGCATGCATTGAGTCGGTGAATCATGCTCCCAGTAAGGCCCCGGCGGAAAAGCCCGGCACGCGACGCTTAAATAAATCTCATTTTCAAAATAAAACAGGCGCGGGTCCTCAATACACCCGTTGGCATAATTGACGACTTTCTGTCCGTTAACATTCAGACAAAAAATCTCCCGCTTGTCGTATTTAACTGCAGGAGCGAGAGCAGGGTGTGAAAAATCAAAGTTCCAATTTCCTCCTTCATCATGACTCACGGCATAACCCAGGAAAATAGGATACGGCAAAGGCTTCCCCTCCAGCTGTTTTTCAGGGCAAGCTCCGGTCGCCCGGAAAAGCATATGCAAAGTTTTTGAATTTTCCGGATCTTTGATAATGGCAGGATTAAGAATCATCTTATCCGCCCACGTACACCCCTGCTCCGGGCCGGCTACAAAACGTTTCGTATAATTAATCATTGGAATTTCCATCCAGCGGCAGATTGATAATCGTTACCTTTGTTGTTGAGATTAGTTTTTTATCTTTATTCAAGTGATTCAGCATAACATTTTCCACCAAACCGTCTATCTTTACGGTTATCGGATCAGAAGTCTTTGTTTCGCTTTTTTTATTGAGGGGAATCAGTGTATTTACCGTTGAAGCATTTTTGATCCGGATAAAACCGCGGAGACCCGGCGACACAAACGGACTTATCGTTATAATTTTATTTTTCCTGGCGATATAGTGTTTTCGATCCAGTACCAGCGGGTTTATATCCTCTTCACCAGGAACCTTGAAAGTAATCCGCTTATGCTTACTTACCTGACCGCCTTTATTTATATCATTAAGAGTTGTCCAACTCAACACCCATTTTTTTGATCTTCTTTCAATTCTTATTTTTCGATCGACAATCCCGGTTTGCCCCGGTAAGATAACTCCTTTCATCTTTTTATTTTTGGCAACAACCGCATCAAGCAGCAATCTTCTTCCTGGCTCTTTTTTCAGTATTACGAAAACCGGATGTTTACTGTGATTACGTACTTTTGCGCCAACCGTTAAAGAACCGTCATCATCAATAGAATATGAAGTATTTACGATTTGGATTCCTTTATCTCCAAAAGCTGCCACCCCAAACTGATCCGGCTTATGAAAACTGCCGGTCCCGTAAGCCCAATTGAACTTGTTTGTATTGAAAAAATCATTGTCCGGGTTTCTGACGCGGCAGAAATTCAATTTCACGTCATTCCATGGCAACGGTGATATTTCAGCCAATTGTTTCCAGGGCAGAGCCAGTTCAACAATGTATTTATCTTTGTAATGTCCGGCGGCAACCTTAGCATTTGCGTTCCAGGATTTTTTGCCGTTACATTCGCTTATCCATCGTCCCAAATGATTAATCATCATATGGGCGAATGTGTTGCTTGAAACAGATGGTGTTATAAAAAACTCCACTGAGTCCTGAGGCCAGACCGGCCCGGAATCATTAAGTTTATCAATCGGAATCAAACGGCTGATTTTCGGTTCCTGGCATATCCAGGCAACATAGAGATTTTCTTTGTCGTACATGATCATCGCCTCCGCCGTTGCAGAACCGGGAATCAGGACTGTTGATGAGTCTTTCCACTCGGCCGGAGAAACAACTCCATCAATGACAGGAGCTTTTTCGACCTTTGGAATGGTTAATATTGCAGGCGGAAGCAAAATATTTTTTTGATATGCTGCATTTACTTTGGGCTCAACCTTGATTTGAAATTTATTGGATGTTTTTTGAGTTGACCGAATTGTTTTACCATTCATAGCCTGTTCGATTTTGATAATTTCCTGAGCGGCCCATTTGCGGATGTTGACAATATCTTGAGTACTGAATTTTGCCACGTCTGCATTTCTCCGCTCAACTTCACTGCTGGCAAAAATAACCTGCTGCAATTCGTCCATCACCTTTGCATCTTTTTTCGCCAGTAATCTGGCATCGGGTGATTTCGAACTCAAAGCCCGTTTAATCATTTGATTCAGCACATGAAGATATTTGTAATCATTAACGCCTTCCCTGATCGACTCCCAGGCAATAGTCGGAATGGGACCAATATATGTTTTCCAATCATTGGCTTTCCGCATCTGCGGATATGCAAGTAATTGATCTGCCGGTTCAGCCGCCCGGGACTTTTTTCCGTCAAAATCATTGAACGGATCGTCATGGCTTCCGCCCCAGCGCCAGATCGCACATCCATAAGTGCCGCTTAAATAAAAATTAACTCCCGCCCTGCGCCGATGTCTTGCCATTTCATGTTTACCGATATAACATCCATCGCCAATCATCCACTGTCTTGAGTTATGCTTTTTTATCAAACCCCGGCTTTTTTTATCCCCGTATCCTATACACGGATCAGTCAACCATTCCGCCATATCAATGTATGTACCGAAATAAGCGGTACAATAGGTTTTTGCTCCAGCGGCCTTCCAGGCCTTAATCGCCTGAATTGCATAATTATTCCCCGGTTTCGGTTCGTCTGATGCAAAACTGAGCCAATCATTTATGCCAAGTTTTCCATACTGGCTGTCAAAATATTTTTTAACAACTTTAATGTCCTGACGCATGCCTTCCGGCCAGTTTTCATGATAATCTATGCCGTGGATTTTAGCTAACTGGCGATTAACCGGCGTTGTCCACAACCCGAAAGGTCCTCGCATGCCTTCTTCCCGGGCGGTCCCCAGAATCTTTTTGGCCCATTTAATTGAGCTGGCCCGATCTTTGATTTGCAATGAACCATCCGGACTTCTTGAAAGATCCACCATAAAATATGCATTATCAAGAAAGCCGTCAATCCCATGTTCAACCATTGATTTAATATCAATCCGGGGATCGGCGCCAGCCCGGTAACGATTTGGCCAGCAATAAAGGATCCATCTTTTATCAGATATTTTCCCGGGCAGGACAAAGGGATATACTGTAATTTTCAATGGAATGACCAATGGTTCGTGATTTGAGCTCTTCACAATGATTTTTCCAGCATAATTTCCCGCTTTCACAGAGCTGGATGCCGAGACCGTAAGCCAAAGGCCGGATGAATCACCCTGTTTCAGATCAAAGTCGCGCCATTTTAAAACGCCTCCTGTCGTCGGGTATTCCGTCTTCCCGTCAACCTGTTTCAACAACAATTCCGGCACAATATGAAATGTCCGGGATTTGTAGGTTCTGCTCCGTTGAGGCCAACAGTGAATTCGACGAATTTCAAGTTTAATACCTTCAGGAGCAATAACTTCAAAGGCCAAAGAATCAAGTTTTTCCAGTGCCCATACCCCAAACCATTTTGCCGTAACCTCTCCAGGTGTAAGAGAGATATTCATTTTTGATAAACGTTCTGCTCCACGGGGAATTCGCCAGGGCACATAATCCCCCGGATCAGAAGTTTCATAAATTATCAAACCAGCATCCTTTTCCTGTCGCGTGGCAACAGGAGCGGACCATTTTTGTACACCTTTCGCTTCTTCGATAAAATCGGGACCTGGATCGATATTTCTATACTTTATTCCCCCTATGACTGCGTCTTTTGAGTAAGCGGAAAAACAAATTACGGATAATATTATCAACAACACGGGTTTAATCATAAATTCATACCTTGAAAAAGTTATACACATCTTTGAGTTACTCGGGTTTCCCCCAGCAATAATCGCTGACATCAAGCGATTGATAAATACCAGCTGATGATCCGATAACCGCAACCTTTATTCCTTTCACATGCCCGTCAACATAAAGACAATTTACCGATCTTGAGTGACGGGGATCTGGAGATGCATAACTTGAACTGGTGGACGCTGATACATGAACACGATAATAACCATACCCGGCAAATGCATTTCGCTGCGCATCCATTACCATATAAACCGCGGATGCCCGTTTGAAAGATGAAATTCTGCGCTGCAGTCCATAGCGGATTGAATAATCCTCAGGCGCATATGTCCATATGCCTGAACCGCAGCCGACCCAGTTATATGCATAACCGCTATAATATAACCCCATGTCATCAGTCCATAAATCCTGCTTATAGCCAACCGGCTCCCCTTTCAAACTCGGACAATAAAAAATTTTACGAGGTAAATACCGGTCAATTAACACCTTGTTCCAAAGCCCCACCCCGCCTTTCATATAATGTGGCAGATAGTCATCGAAATCACTGGTGTAAAACATGATTGCCTGGCCAATTTGTTTTTCCTTGTTGGCGCAGCTAATCGCATGAGCCTTTTCACGGGCATTGTTTAATGCCGGTAACAACATACTGGCAAGAATGGCAATAATCGCTATGACAACCAAAAGCTCTATCAACGTAAAAATCTTTTCTCTTTGCTTCATTTCAAAACTCCTTTTTATTAACCGGTCACATTTATTACATTTCCAGTTTTTTTTGTTTTTAACTTACATTGTTCCTTTAAGTTTTAAGTTTATATATTCATGTTGACTGTGAAAACAATTATCCCAGGCATAGAAGGTCGCACCAATTGCCCCATTGCGGAGAGACTGATTCGATATAACTATATTATCAACATCAAAGCGCTCCTTCGGCAGACTTAATGCAACCTTATCTTTGATTGGTTGAATAAGACTGTTTCCAAGATTAGTCATCCCGCCGCCAAGGACAATCAAATCAGGGCGATGAAACTGGATAATTCCGCAAAGCGCTTCACCTATATACTGTCCGGCCTCCTTCAAAATTCCTGAAATAAACTGATCATTATTGTTTGCCGCCATAGCTACATCCTCCCAGCTCAAAGGTCCGGACAGATTTTTCAGGCTGGAATCACTTTCAGGCAGAAAGTCTAAAATTTTCTTCATCAAATGACGAGCGCCGACCAGAGTTTCCAGGCAACCATGCAAACCACAGTAACATCGCGGACCATCTTTCATTACCATATAATGAGCAATGTCTCCAATTCTTTCATCATTGGTAGGCACAAGTATTTTGGAACTGAGAATAACTCCCGCGCCAATACCGGTTCCCAGAGAAACATACGCCACATTATTCTTGTTTTTAACCTGTTCGGATCTGCTTTCTCCAAGCAAACGCACCACTATACCGTTAGCGACAAAGCACGGAGAATCAAACTCCTCATGAATAAGCCTGGCGAGCGGAACCTGATCAAAATCCCTGAAGTTTCCAGCTTTTTTAACCGTGCCTGAATCAAAATCAATTCCTCCGGCAAAACCGCAGCCGATTGCAAGAAGCCGTCTTTTATCAATTCCGGCTTGTGAAAGTAGTTTTTTGATATGAGAAAATATCTGCTCAAGGACCATTTCACGATTATCGCTCCATAAAGTTGCTTCACGTGAAAAAGCACACTCCTCTCCAGCCATATTTACAACAATTCCCTTGATATAGCTTGAGCCGATATCAAGTCCGATAAGATATTTAAAATCTTTATTCAACCCTAAAATAACTGAACTGCGTCCTTTGGACTTTTGAGCTCCAATTTCTTTGACTAGATTTTCTCGAAGCATTGCCGCCGTGTATTTGGTGATGGACCCCCAACCAAGCTTTGTTTTTTCAGCAATCTGGGAGCGACTCAAATTTCCCTGCTCCCTTAACAGGTTTATTATCAACTCACGATTAATTTTCTTCTGCAGCTTTTGATTTCCAATATTCATTTTTCTAAAACAATATCATTTTTAAACTTTTCTCAACGTTGTGATATATTATACAACATCATTCATGCTTTTGCAACATAACAAGCAAAAAAATGATATTTTTTTAAGACAAAATAGATATAAGAAGTAGGATCATAAAAAGTTATTCTTATAAAATAGTGATGACTGAAACTCTTCAAGCGATTAAGCATCAAAGATCCCAAAACAACAGTACTACAATAGCATAAGTAATTAATAAACAATTCTTTATAAATATTTATTAAACTACATAATACTTAAATTTGACAAACCCGTCTTCACCCACTATATTAACTGTAAACTCGTCAACCAAGGAGGAAAAATCATGTCAGGCCGCGGAACGCGCATGAAAGTTACAGGCGAAGGCTGCTACTACCACCTGATGAACCGGGCCTCAGGCTGCAAAGGCGAACGCCCGTTCAACCAGGTCGATATGGAATACGGTTTTCGATTGCTGCAAAATCTCTGCGAATATTTTCTTGTTGAAGTGATTTCAGCCGCCTGGATGGGCAACCATTTCCATCTGGTCGTTTACGCTCCCGGGCCGGACGAATTGCCGTCGATCGAGGAGATTGCAAAACGCCACAACTCCTACTATAGCAGCATGTTGGATAAATTCACCTACGCGCCGAAACAAATGCCGAAAATCAACCCGGCCAATCCCGAAATATGCCGCGAAACCGGCCTGAAAATGATCGACATCAGCTACTTTATGCGCGCCTTCCAACAACGTTTCACCGTCGTCTACAACCAATCCCGCGACCGCATCGGCAAACTCTGGGCCAACAAATTCAAAAGCGTCATCCTCGACAGTCGCAACTCCCTGGAAGCGTGCGTTTTATATGTAGAATTAAACCCCGTCCGCGCCGGCCTGACCCCCGATCCGGCCGACTACCATTTCACGACCTGGGGCCGCTACAACGGCACCGGCAAACACCTTTTTCATACGAATTTCGTCAAACACCTCAAACAAAACATCTGGCATCGCGACACCTCGGAATGGACCGACAACGACCTATTCAACTATTTTCGCAGTGAACTGGCGCGAATCGTCGCGGCGGAAAGCGGAGCCACGAGTGAAGAGATATTTGAGGCGCAAGAACAAGCCAGACGCAAAGAATCGATGCCGATCCGTTTTCTGCGACGCACCCGCCACTTCAGCGACGGAGCGATATTAGGCTCCAAATTATTCATCCGAGAAATGGGCGGCAAATTCGACAATCCCGCTCGAATCCACAAAAAACAATTAAGCCGCGGCCTCGGACCCGCCGGAGCCGTGATCTACTGCTTCAGAAAATTACAGACTTGATAATCAATTGAAAAAACCTTTTTCAGGATTTGTCATTGTAATTAAAAAAACGCGAGGGAAAAATCCCTCACGTTTTTAGAGCTTTATTTAGGCTCAAACAATCCGGGATTATCGGTAACCACCAGCATATCGGCATAAATAGAATCACTGGGCATAATCTTGATTGAATGTTTACCTTTTTTTAGTTTGAATGGTCGCAGTTTTTTAGTCCAGGAATATTTATCAGAGAGAGAACACCAGGTCCAAATAGTACGACTTTCCAGCTTATTCCGGTTCAGTTCTGAGCCATCAATTGAAAACATTATTGCACGATTATTTACAACCGGCTCCTCCGATTTTACCCGGATCATAACCACATAACTACCGTTTTTTGGAATATCAAAGCTATACTCAACCGGCTTCATTTTGCTGCTGCCGGAAGTTTTGTCAATATAAACACATTTTCCCTCAGAGGCATCCTGATCTTTTACAACTTTATACAAAGTCCCGGAATCCGGCTTATCCATTTCCAGATACAATTGAAACGCTTTCTGGTCGTTCGGCTTGATCGACTGTTTAAAATCAGTCTTCGCGTAAATCGAAACCGGACGAGAATACCCGTTAGACAACCGGACCAGGAACACGCCTCTGTAGATAGAACGTTTGGTCATCTTTGCCGGGTTGAGTTTGACAGTGAATGTCACTTTATTACCAGAGGTCAACTTTCCGGAATCGGGAGAAACCGTAAACCAGTCAAAAACATTGTTTTGCCGAATTTTATAAGAACTTGTGAAGCCTTTGCCGCCAACAGAAGCGGTCACCATTTGAGCGGGCGACGCCTTTCCATTCTTTACCGAAAAATTCAACTGGTATTTATCCAGTTTTACTGGAATCGGTCGATATGGCAGAACCAGATCTTCATTCTGCTGGAACGCGCCGATATCAACCTGGCCTTTACCGGTAAAGTTATCAATGGCAACTCCGGCTCCAATACTCGGACAGGACTTGACCGGTTTAAGCAAGCCGGCTTTTTCGTTTTCAAACTTGGGATACTTACCAAAAATCCCGTGTTTTTCAAAACGCTCTTTTTCGGCCGAAACCAAATTATAATCGGTGATTGCCTTTTTGCAGGTTGTACGCCCGCCGACCCCGCCGGAACCAGCAAAAATATTGTTTTTTGCATCGATAACGAAAAGACGGTGCAGCGGGAGACTGTGTCCCTGCCCGGTTATGGTGTTGTTGAAAATAAATGATACCGCGTCTTTACCGGCATAGTGGGATGAGGTTTTGATAAGCTGTCCGGCTTTTCCGAATTCATCGCCCATATTCGTGGTAAGATTACGGAACAGGTATGATGGACCAGACATACAACCCTGAATGCTGACGCCGCACAAAGCATTTTCGAACTTATTGAGGAATACCCGAACATTCTGCTGTCCACCGTCAATTTCGATACAGTCGTCATTGGACATTGTCATCATGTTACCGTAGATATCCGCATCGCGATTGAAACCACCGTCTTTATGGAAGTTGCCCGCGCCTTCAACCGCATCGTTCCAGCGATGCTGATCGCTACCAATAAAGTCATTATACCGGACAACGGTTGAAACAGGCTTATTTATAACCATCCCTTCCGGTCCGGCCGGATGCGAATAGAGCCATGAGTTGGCGCGATTGCGCGGATCATGGAAATAACAGCGTTCAACCACCGTATTTTTGCTAGTTACCAGATATATGCCGGCATCATTATTAATCGCACGACCTGATTTCATATAAAACTTGCCGTCTTTATCAAAGCGTTGCTTACCAATAATTCCCCAGCCGGAAAGATCGCAATTAACCACCCGGATATCCCGGCAATTTTCGATCACGATCGCGTCGGATGCGCCACCCTTGAGGGTCAATCCTTCAAGCAGAATATATTCGGCTTTATCAAGTTCGATCAATGGCTTTTGACCGTCATTTTTCAGCACAAAACCAGGAGCGGCAACATATTTGATCCAGCTTTTCGGAGTTCCTTTGGCAGTAATAACCAGATTTCCTTTGAAATTCTTTTCATTCAGGACAATCGTCTTGCCGACCGGAACTTCAGAGTTCCAGGTCTTAAACATGGCCGTTTTAAGGTTTTTACCACCGCTGACAATTTTGAAATCATATTCAGTATTTTCCTGAAGATTAACAATACTGCCGCGATACATCTGCTCTTCGCTGATCCAGACCGGGGCTAGCGCCTTTTGCCACTCCCCGCCTTTGGACCGCCAATATATGTTTATATCTTTAAGTTGCTTTGTAACATAATAATAACTGCAAGTATTGAATAACGGGACCAGCTCAAACGGCTTCCGGTCTTTAGGCGGTTTGTGCGACGCCTTGATAGCGGCCAATTCCTTGTCAGTCAGCTTATCTCCAAACCTGACATAGGAAAACTGGATCACGCCCCGCTCGCCAATAGCGTAGAGCGCAACCTCTATTTTCTTCTTTCCTTTAATCTTGCAGGCTTTTACCAGGTCTACATGATAGATTCCCGGTTTTTCAATACTTAAAACCGGTTTTTTCATGTAAGGATTTTTTACAATGAGTTTTACCTGCCCTTTTCGACTCAAATTCGTGACATTGATAACCAGCAACGGAGTCTTGGCGGTATCCACGTCAAAAGTTTTTGACGCGGTCACCCAACCGGGATTGCCCGCGGCGTCCCTCAAAATCATTTTATTTTTTTGCATGCTCAAGGAACCTGGGGTATTCTTATACCGTTTCCAGTCCTCTTTACTGAAGTCGTCATTTATCCCGGCGCTAAAGACCGGTTGTCCAAGGACCAACGCCGCAATGAAAGCAAAAATAAGCTTCATAAGATTTTCCTTAATTTAAGAAGATGATATATTTTGATGAGCCGTATAATAAATTCGAACAGCCAATTATTTAAAAAGTTTAGCCACCGCCAAATTCTGTTTTTTAGCGTTTTCGACAATCCAACCGGCAATCAATCTGGCCCCGGATTCCTGGAAGTGGGAATTATCCTCTTTACCATCCGGATATCTTTTGTATTTCCCTTTCGGCAAATGCAGGAAAACTTTTTTCGTCCCTTCTTCTCCAAGTGCGGTAAATTTTTCCCGGCTTATATTGTTCAGATCGATCAACGGTGTACCGGTTTCTTTGGCAACTTTACGCATTGCATCCGGGTATTGCTTCAGAGTCCTTAGCAATTTCCCATTTTTGTAAACGCGACGGCAGACAGAAGTCACCAGAATAGTACTTGTTCCTTTTGCTTTGGCTTCTTTGATAAATTTCTTTAAGAGTTCCTGGTATAAAGAATCAGCCGGAGCATAAACTTTCGGCTTATTTTTTTTCATATCGTTATGCCCGAACTGGATAAACAGAAAATCTCCCTTTTTCATTACCGGCAACATCTTGTCCCAACGCTTTTCATCAATAAAGCTTTTGGTGCTGCGGCCCCCGACTGCTCGATTATCAACTTTTACATTCGGTTTACAATAAAAATCAAGTTGCTGCCCCCAACCATTTTGCGGATAACGTGATTTCCCGTAATTGGCCACGGTTGAATCACCAATAATCCAAATTGTCGGTTCGGCACAAAGGGTTCCTGCTGCAATTACCGACGCAGCAATAAGAATTGGTTTTTTCATATTTGTTCCTTATTTATTTTAGCTTATTTAGCTAATTCTTTTTGCTCCTGCGGCGTCAATTTATCGGTAAATTTGACATACTCATAGGTAATCTTACTACCATCACCGATAGTGTATAATGCCAGATGTAGCTTAACTTTACCCTTCCAACCACAAGCCTTTGGAATATCCACTTTATATACGCCGGGTTTCTTCATATCCAACAGTTTTTTCTTTGCATAAGGTTTTGGGCGTATCACTTTGGCTTCACCGCTTTTTGTCAGCGACGCAACTTTCAGCACAAGCAGCGGAGTTTTATCAAGATCAACAGTAAAATTCTTGCCAACCGTGACCCAGCCAGTCTTATCAACTTTATCCTCAAGTTCAAGGTGGTTCTTTTTAACAATCATTTTTCCCGGAGTGCTTTTGTACAGAGACCAGCCTTTCTGGCTGAAGTCATCAAGAATCTCATCACAAAAAGCAAGTGTCCCGGCAGCAGTTAAAGCGATTGTCAGTGCAATTTTTCTCATGTCTCTCTCCAATATAGTTTCGTGTCTTATTTAATATTGCACAAAAATCGCTGTGGTCAATTAAGAAAAACAACTGTTTATTATGATTTCAGTGTTAATATTACCATGTCCCCCACCCATTAGGCGTACCGTACCAGAATATATTTTCAGCTTTGGAGCCGAATGAGTCTTTCGGATTATACATCTCTCCCAAGGTCATTTTAAATGAACCGGCACGTCCATCATAATATAACACACAGGCCGAACTGTTAGAGTGCCGGTACTTGATTGTCCCATAGGTAAGAATGCCCACGCTACTGTGCGCGATAAAAAAGCCGAATGAACCGGATTCATGGTCAAAGTCAGCCGCTGATAAAGTTTGGGAGGTCTGTTTGAAACGAGAAATCTTGGGATGGGCTTCCTGGGAATCTCCAAAGTGACGACTGGCTCTCTGATTCTTGGCATAATTAGTATAAACAGTAGACGTTGAAGGATTTATCATCCCGTTAGCGTAAAGCCTGACGGATTTTTTTAAATTTTTCTCAGAAGGACATAACATTGTTTTATCGTTCTTCATATATATATCATTATACATCCCGATCCAATAATAGTCCTGTCCGTAAATTACTTTGGTGCGGCATGAAGCGGCAAAGCCATCATAGTCATTGATATACTGAGCTTCGGCCATTCCGATCTGCTTCAAATTGTTGATGCAGTTGATCGCGTGTGCTTTTGAACGAGCCTGATTCAACGCCGGCAAGAGCATTGAGGCCAAAATCGCGATAATAGCAATCACAACAAGAAGTTCGATCAATGTAAATTCATATTGCTTCCGGGTTGTTGACTTAGACATAGTTACCGTCCTTTCTGTTTGTTTATTTATGGTTGCAATTGACGTTCCATGATTTATTTTTAATAGCGACATAAGTTCTCACCACATTGGCTAACTGCCCTACTGCCGGTTTGATATCGGCATCAGAGCGAAGACAAATTTCAATACCTTCACTGACCAAATTATGAAGCTCTGGGGAGTTCAAGTTATATTCACGCTCAACTTTTGCCGCTTCGGAAATAAATACGGCATTCCGCGGGTCATTTTCATCAAGCGACTTTGCCGCTGATGAACTTCTAATCGGAATACCGTACCGATAGCTCGCAAGACTGTCTTGAAACTCATGAGATAAAATGATCCGGATCAGCTTTTTCGCGTTATCAAGATTAGTACAATTTTTCCTGACACATAAAAGTTCCGTTATCTGCATTGTTGTATCAAGCCCCTCACTAATCAAGGGTAGTGGCACAACTTTCCAGTTACATAAGCCGTATTTTTCAATCAAAGGAACACGATCGCGACCACCAATATGGAATGCGACAGAACCTTCATTCCAGAAACTGCGGGAATTATCCTTTTCAACATTTCGATTTATCAACTGGCCAAGAGATTGGACCTTTTCAAGTCCGCGAATAGTATCTTCACTGTCAATACGGACCGGGTCTGCAAGGTGCGGATTGAACAAACAGCCGCCATTGCGGGCTACAATCGTCATCCAATAATAAAGATCCGGGGCCCAGTAAATTATCTTCGCCGGTTCAACATTGTCCCGTAATTTCATGATAATCGCGATAAAATCATCCCAGGTCCAGTCGGAATCCGGCTCCGGACAACCATTTTCAGCCAGTATTTCCGGGTTATAGAACATCACCCGGGGCGAGTACATAAAAGGAATACCCACCAGCTTGGCATTAAAGTAAAATGACTCAAAAGGCTTCAGTTCGATGTCGCCCTTGTCAGAAAAGCACTCATCGAACAAATTGGCCAAATCCATATATTCGTCATGATGAGCCTGAACGTATGTCGTGGTGCGAATCTCAAAAACGCTTTCCTTAAATTCACCCGTCAAATGCAGATCCGGAGTTTTATCTTTTAATATTTTTTGTAAAGTATCGAACCAGGGGCGATCAGTCATAAACGCCGTCAAGTTCGTCTGCAGGATTCGCTCACGCCAGTTAGGGTGAACATATGAACCTCCGCGCGGGACAGCGTATAAAACACCTTCGCACACCAGAGAATCCAAAACACTCTGGACAACCGCCTGTGAAACATTCAGCTCTGCAGCCATTTTTTTCGCACCGGGCAAGCGTTTCCCATTAGCGAATTCACCGCATTCCATTGCGTCCAGAATATGATTTTTTACCAACGACGCTTTACTTGTTCGATTCTTTTGCATTTTTCTTATTAATCCATTTCTGACTAGGTCAGTTTTATTATACAACAAAATACTAACCTTGTCAATATCCTGTATAAAAAAATCAAAGAAAAAAAGACAACGACGCATTTATATGTATGTAAAATTTGCATGATCTGTCTAGAAAAATAAAAAAGTTCGCTGAAATTGAAAATTTAAGATTAAAAGGATATACCTGTTCATAACTTGAAAAAAATTATTTTGAACTTATTGTAATAAGATATTGTATTTAGCGGATATAGTGATATATCACATCCGGCATTTTAGTGTCATTTATAATCATCAGATTGATTTTCATGGTTACGAAATCTGAAATGTCATCAAGCGGTAATGGTATATGATATTATTTTTGGATTCCGCTGATATGCAAGGGGAAATTTAGCATCTTTTTCGAAAAAGAATGTTTAACGGGCAGTATTTCGGGAGAAAACTCATGGTGATTGATATCAGTCAAAGCAGATCAAAACTGAAAATTATGCTTATAGCGCTTCTGCTGGCAGTAGTCACTGCGGGAGTGACAGCTATTTTGTTTTTGATGATTCAAAATTATAACAAAGTTCGTAATTACAATGCCGCTGTTACAGCTTATGATAATAACAATTTGAAATTAGCTGAATCGCTACTTATGAAGTGCTTGCATGATGATCCAAATAATGAAGGGGTTCTCTCCAAACTTGCTACTGTGTACGAGAAACTCGGAGCATGGGGCGCAGCCGGAATGTCATGGTCAAGGGCGGCCAGGCTCAATGCATTTAAAACCGAATATGTTGATAATATGCTCGCCGCATTTCTACAAGGCGGAAATTTTGACTTACTGAAACGTGAATTGTCAAATATGCAACCACTGGAGGCAGAACGCCATATTCTCCTTCTAGCCTTTGCTGACGCACAACTGCACAAGATGGATGAGGCAGCCGGGGATCTCAAACAACTAAAGGACAGTAGCAGTTTGAATACTCCTCTAGGTAAACTTGTAAAACTGGAGATGACCGAGTCACTAACGCCTGAAGATATCTCGAAACTGAAGACTCTGTCAACATCCAGGGACGCGCCAATCGCATTTTATTCTCTTATGGCTCTGGCTAATTACTGCGTCAAAATAAAAAAGCCGGAAGAGGCAGTGGAATATTTGAAAAAAAGCATAGCTATTTATCCAGAAAACGGCACCTTGTATCTGGCTAAATTATATTATTTGCTGGGACAACCGGCTGAAAGCATCAAGTTTTTCCACAAAATAAAATTCCGATTATCCCCCGTGGATGCAATTTGTTATGGTGAGGCCCTGGCCTCAACCAGGTCATTGCATGAATTGAAATCGCTGGCCAAAAAATATCGAATTGGTCAACGCCTTGATATAATGGCCGGATATTATCTTGATGCCCTGACCGCCTTCCTGGAAAATAACCATTCTGAACTCAGTATTAAGCTCAACGCCCTTGATAACTATTTGCCTAACACTCCAATATCGCAAATGCTGATGCTGTATAATGCGGTAAACACTCATAACGTCAATGTAACGACCAGTTTATTGGAAAAATATTCTTATGCGGGCGAAGATGGAAAGATATTACCTGATTACGTTCAATTATTAAAAGCATTCGTCAGCAAACTACTGGTAGAAAATGATGTTGCAGCGGCGGCCAGAATAGCAAGTCTGGTACAATACAGGAAAGGGAGTGCCCCCATATTTGAACGTGCGATTATTACTGATTTATTTCAAAAAGGTTCATTGTCGGAATATAATCTTGAAAAGGCGCTAAAGAAGTCCCCCAACAATCCGGAACTCTTATTGCTAGCGTCAGACTTCAATAAAAGCAAAGGAAAGCTGAAGTCCGCTTTGCAATACGTGGAAAAACTGTTATCACTTGAACCGGACAATATCAAAGCTCAACTTCAAGAGGTTTCATTGTTGGAAACCGACGGACAAATCAAAGCTGCGACACAAACCTGCCGGTCTCTCTACTATAAAAACCCAGGGGACTCAAGGTTATTGATGATATACCTGGGATTTTGTGCTCGTTATAAGCTAATAAACGCAATGAATGAACTGGCCTTATTCCTCTCAGATAAGCCAGAACCGGATTTGAGGATAGCAGCGCTACTGGTTAAGGCGGAGGTTGCAAATTTGGAGCAAAACCGGCAAGAAATGTCAAAACTCTTAACAGAAATATCAAAAAAACTGGCGTCTGCAACTCGAACCCCCATCAATACAGATATCCTTTTCAGGACAGCGCAATTATTAGGCGCTGCAAACTTTAACGAACAAGCCATTGAAATTTATGAAAAACTGTTCAAAATTTATCCAAAAGATATTCTGATCATGGCTAATCTCTCTGAACTTTACGCGGCAGCAGGCACTAAGAACGGCAACAGAAAAGAAATCAAAAAAGCCTTGAACCTGGGAAAATTGGCCTATAGCCTGAATCCCAATTCTCCAATCGTGCGGGAATGTTATGCCTCCAGACTATTCGATAATAAAGACTATAAAGAAGCTGAAACCGTACTCTATTACCTGGTAAGGAACAAAAATGCATCTCCAAGAGCTCTGGAAATATGGCGAAAATCAGTTGAAAATATTATTAAAAAGTTACATAATGAAGGTGAAATCTACCAGCAAACCAGCTATTGTAAAACTCTTCTTAGAATATTTCCGGATAATCGGATTGCCCGGGAACGCCTGCAGGCGTTGAAAGAAAAAGAGGAAACAAGGTAAAATGGCGGATGACGGTTCTAACCACCATCCGTGACAAAGTAATTGGACAAACAGGTTGTTTATGTCGAAAGTCGTAAAATGCAGTTGTCAGATTTGTCAGCGAATAAAGGATTTATTTATAAATAATCCCGGCACATTTGTCCTGCTCAGCACAGCTCTTCTGTATTCTGCGCTACAGATCTTTTTCTTCACGACCGAAAGAAGCAACGCATTGCCCTTGTGGCTGCTGGCGGGAGTAATCACCTGGCGTACGATTAGCAGACTGGAAGTTCCTGACAGAAGGTCACCAGCGTCGAAATTGATCGCCTGGAGTCTTCTCGGGCTAGTTCCATTATGCCTGCTCATCCCTGATATCAACTCCATGAATTTGCATTCTCATTTTGCAATATTTATGACAGGATTGGCAATTGCCGTATATTGTGACGGCCGGAACAGCGCTCATTATGCGCCTGTTCTGTTTTTGACCTTGCTGATAATTCCACTACAGGAACAACTTTTTCTCGCCTTAAGTTATCCGTTGCGTTTGATATCAACCTACTTGACCGTCCGGGTTTTGCGAGTTTTCGGTTGTGAGATAAGCAACCATTTGACTACAATTCGAATGGAAACCTATGATATAGCCATAACTGACGCATGCAGTGGAATATCCCAACTTGCAGTATTGTTATTCCTCGGATACATCATTATATTATGGAGAAAACACAGTACTGTTTTCAGCGCTGTTCTTCACTATGCCGCACTACTGCCTATAATCATTTTTTCCAATGTTCTCAGGTTATTATTAACTATTTTACTCTTCTATATGATCGGAGAAAATGCATTTGATAATATTTATCATATGTCTTTTGGCGCAATATTTGTTATATCAGCGACATTTTTACTGTATCTGACAGGCAAATTATTCATTGGAGAAAGCGTTGAAAATCAATCGGAGATTACATCATGCCCAGACCATTGAGATTCATCCTTCTTTTCGCGGGATTCATTCCATACGCGGTCAAGTTGCCATATATGCTCAACGCCTGGCAAACATCGCCTCAAGATAAGTATGACTGGATATTTATCTTTCTATTTACGCTTCTTTTCCCGCTGGTATGGACGCTTACCAGAAAACGTCATCAGGTATCTCAAATAGACTGTCATGCCTTGTTTCTGCTCATCCCAGCTGTGGTAATGTATATTATTTCATGGATTACCCAAATAAATGCGGCCCAGATATTTTGCGCAATTGCAATCGCATTTGCCGTGTTCTGGCTTATTTACGGCGGTCAGAATACATACAGGATGTTTCCAACCTTTGCATTGCTCGGACTTGGAGTGACCAGCACAACGTACTGGCTCAACTATTATATTTCCAGTCCGCATATCCTGCCGGGATTAATTTTCAAAGCTGTATCGGCGCTAATTCTTATCTTATGGCTTTTATCCAACTACCTGTGGGAAAAAAAAGTTCGCTCGGAAACTATTTTGTTTGCCGGCTCCGTCTGCATTGTTATAATTATAATCGGCTTGAATGGAATGACTGTAAATCAGCAAGGTACACCTGTAATTCTAAATCTCGAAGAAGCTAAAAAGGGAACTTTTATCGGACGAGCCCAGGATGTTACCAAACAAGATATAAGATTTTTTGGCAGCGACAGTGTTATCGACAGATATTATTTTGTCGGCACAAACAAAGGCATTTTCGTGTTGGCTATAACCTGCGGACAAAAAGTCAATTCAATTCATCCGGCCAGTCATTGTCTGCGAACTTCAGGATGGACTATAGTCTCGGAAAAAATAAAAAAGATGGAAATTAATGGTAAAACATTTTATATCGATGAAATTATCACAGAAAATAATAATAGCACATTTCTCA
Organism: Victivallales bacterium; assembly: GCA_963678305.2. Lineage (GTDB taxonomy): Bacteria > Verrucomicrobiota > Lentisphaeria > Victivallales > Victivallaceae. The sequence continues at coordinate 658,147 of CAXXVV010000011.1, read as the reverse complement.
TGTGGGTTTGGTACTCCAACTCTGGGTTTTCGACTAGCAGTTTCGTATATTTCCGACGAATGTGGAATCAGAGCGAAACGTGGCACACCTATCAAATCATGATATCATTGGACAATCGGAACCAGTCGAGTATTCACGCAGCTCAAGACCAATTGCAGGATTTCGTCCAAACATTTGCTATTGAAAACTAGCCGGAAATAAAAAAAAGCCGGGCGTCCCTCAAATATTGATCAGCAATTCAAGGCAACTTCGTTACAGCACTTTTCGCTTTTTTCCTCTTTATCGCCCAGAGACTGATACCTCCGAGGATTAGCGACAACGCAACTCCAGGCAACGGCTGTCCGCCTGATGCTGGAGCACCCTGAACCTGAAACTGTTGATTCATATAACCTGAATTATTTGCTCCGTAATTTCCTCCGAAGTGCAAATATTCATATGATCCGTATTGTCCAGCTGAAGTATCCCAGCCACTCCCCCAGAAATTTGAAGCAACAGTACTACCTTGCTGCCCTGAGAGATAAAACTGAAGAGAACTTCCCTGCATCACATTCCCTATATTTACCGAGGAGCCGGTTATGTTTACGGTCCTGGATGTTACGCTGCCGTCAGAGTTAGTCGCTTTCACAGTCAATGTATTCCAATCAGTAATATTATATCCGTAACTCGGAAGTGCCGGAGTAAAATTGAGGGTTAATGATCCACTTTTAACGACATTCAAACGATTTCCGTGGGACTGATCAAAATAAACGTAATCACCATACTGATATGCGCCCATAACCGGAAAAGCAACAAATGACATAACAGTCAAAACTATAAATAATATTTTATGCATAATAAAATCCTTTCTAATTAATCTACAGTTAATTATAACCTTCAAAACACCATAATGCAAGCTTCCCCTCAAAAAAAAATCATTTTTTACTATGTTTACGTCATTATTAACAAATCATATTACTAAACATACGAAATGTATTCAGCATTAATTTTTACGGGATGGAGAAGTAACCAACTCTATATACTCTTCCTCCAGGGAATGCAGACTGCCCGCATGATTCGCTAAACGGAATATCCGATTGTGAACGCATTCCATACCTCCCAGCTCACATTCCCCAAAACGGCGGGAACTGCCGCAAGGTCCATTTGCCATACCCTTCGGACAGGTTTCAGGACAAACGAACCAGGTCAGCGGCAGCCGGCATTGCGAACAGTGTCGGCAGCCGGCGAAAACCTTTTTAAAGATAAATCTTTCCGACGCACCTTGACGATTGGCATGGGGAAACATGAATCTCCGGATTCTATAGAGCCCAAGTTCACTTTTGCTGCAGTCAGGCAATGAGGTAATAGTCATACGTGAACTGTCATCGGTATGCAGCTTGGTCAGCAAGTTACTGAAAAGATAGAAGTAACGAATATCAGGAGTCACCTGGCGTTGACCGTTGAATTCACGGTACTCGGCCAGCCAGGTTTCAAATGAAGAAAACTCCTCCAGCGCTTCTGCAATCATTCTGGCCGCGGTCCTGATCTGGTCCGGAGTGTGACAATCCGCCAACTGAACCGCGCTGAAACCAAGTAGCTTGGCCCCGGCCGCCTGAAGCTGCAGCCGCCGCCATTGAGCCGCAAGGAACTGACTGCGAGAGTATTTTAGCTCATTCTTGAGGATACGCCTGAATTCCGGCGTGATAAAACATCCCGGAACCCGCCCCGCAATAATACTTTCGGCCATTTCCGGAGAAAGCATCGGCAACCTGGAGATTAACGGGTAATCCAATGAACGCAAGTTAAGAAACCATCGCAGTTCCTGCAGTTTCATCATATCCCAGCCCATTTGCGCAACCACAAACTGAGCCCCGAAATTGATTTTTTTGACCAGTTTGAAATATTGCCCCAGCAAGGATTCATGCGAATACTTGAAGGGATTGACCGTTCCTCCGATAAATACATCTCGCGTACCGCCCCAGGCAGGCATATTTTTAATTATATTGACACTTTCGACAAATGGCCGTCTGGCCGTTTGTTTGATGTTTTCGCCAGGCAACGCATTGCCGGAAACCGCTGCCAGGTTGCGAAAGCCCGAGCCGGTCAATTGACCTAAGGTAGACTGCACCTGCTCAGCAGAGCAATTACGCCCACTGATATAAATGAGATGACGTCCGCGACTCTTTTGATCGAGAAAAGATGCAAAATCCGCCACATTCCATGAATTGTGATATTGATATTTACTGGTCAAAGCTATGCTGACCGGAATTTCTTTTATTCCAGTCACCGCCTGCTCAATCTGCTGAAGACGCTTTCCCGCATCTTCAAGTTGTGTATCATGGTTGGGTGAGGGGACCTCACACAGAACCGAAAAAATACCTTGCCGCAACTGCGCCCTGAAGATATTCTCTCCAGGTGTATCAAAATTCATTTCCAGCTGAATGCCGTCCATGCGTCAAGACTATTCCTTTGCAATATTTTCCGCCAGGAGTTGATTAATTATCTCACGAGTTTCCAGCAGCCACTCCGGACTGCGGGGATATTCCGTCATACTTAAAATGCCATCTCGTTCGATAATGTCAAGTGTTTTTTCACGTCCGATTACATTTTCCAATGCACGAAGGGCACGCAAGTCCTGAACCGCATCAAAACAGACCTCATGTCGAATCGAATCAAACGGACCGTCCGGTCCAGGATAAACCAGAAACGGATCTCCGGCCGGAAAAGCAAGCCCTGAATCCGTAACCCGGAAAGGATCGATCTGCTTTATCGAATACTGCGAATACCAGAAATTATATCCCCAATGCAAAAATCCTTCCAGGTCATATTTATACAACAAAAGCCCCATAATTCTCGCCCGGTATGAAGGATAATAAATGAATCTGTTCGGTACCTTGTCGCGTTGAGACACGCAATAATAGGTCCACAAATTCTTTATGCCCAACTCGTAAAAATCTTCAAAATGATTATTCGCCGGAACCGGGTTTTCGACCAGACCAGTCTGATAAAAATCAACTTTTGAAAGCGCATCAATTATCTTATACCCCGACAAGTAGCGACGCAATAAAGCAACTGCTTTACCGTATGCTTCCATATGCTGCAAACCCGGCTCGTCTGAAACATGGAAAACTGATTTACTTCCGAGTTCTTTTGCTTCGATAAAAGATACCAGTTGCGGTAGAAATGCATCAAGCAGATCCATATATTCAATGCTGTCAGCCCGCACGTGCCATCCAAACTTCTTAATATCCTCACCATCCTCCGTCACCAGAATTTTGGGAGTAAACTCAGCCCCCCACTGCGTGAAAAAATGAGAAAATTCAAAATGGGTAATCCCGCATCTTTGAGCGGTGGTTATCCAGCGCTCCAGTTTTGAAAAATCAAATGCATACCGGCCATCATTGCAACAAACCCCAATCAACTGCGCAGTCGGCCTTTCCGTACCGACCGCAGTATCCAGCGGCGGGGTAAAAAGCGGAGTCAACAGTAAGTTGATGCCATGCCCCGCCGCGTTTGCAAAATATTTTTCGAGCAAACTCCAATGTGCTTCACTCCAGCATGGGACATTGTAATGCGTATAAATACAGTCAGTATGGAACCATTGCGTTTGCAGCAACTTCTGTTCCGGCAGTTTCACCGGGATAATCTCAAGTTCAATTCCGGCCTGTTCACTGCATGGCCCAAGTTCGGGCATTTCACCCGCAAACTTTATTCCGGCTTTAATTAAACCTCCCGGATGGTCTTCTGGAATCCTGATGGTTATCCAGAAAGAACGCCACTGACATTGCGGTATCCTGATGTCGTTTGAAACCGGTGACAGTAAATCCGGATATAAACCGGGGTCAGTACTGATAACATCATCGTCATAATCCGGCCCGAAATACTCAACCGGACTGAGTTCAACATTTCGAACAGTCATGTTGTCAGTCATATCCCCGATTGCTTCAACCCTGCCTTGAGAAAGATATTTTTCCGTCAGGCAACAGACTTGAAATGAAAAAACTTCGCCTGCCAGAGCCGAAGCCTTATGTAAAATCCGGGATGGTTTTTCAGTGGGAAATATTTTTTCGAGTGAACTCACCGGAATCAGCGTGAGTGACATAAATTCTCCTTAAAAATTTGGCTTTTGTTTCTTGGTCACAGCATCAAGGGAAATGACATAGCGAAAGCCGATATCATTATCCATAACTCCCGCATAACTAGCAGTGGAACAATTAAGAAAACGGGCGGATGAAAACGCGCCACTACCTTTTACCTGATAGAGCAGATGATCTGTGAAACGGGAGTTGGTGTACTCCCGGACATTGCCGCCCATATCATACACCCCGTAGATTGATACGTCCTCTGGAAAACTTCCGGGAGGAGCGCTTATCGGATATTTTTCCTTCGCTTTAAGATTTTCAAGCGTCAAAGTCTTTTCTGCGCTCAACATATCGCCCCAGACGTATTTGCGTTCGTCAGTTCCGCGCGCGGCTTTTTCCCATTCAGCCGCAGTCGGCAGTCGGCACGACAAACCGATTTTATCCGAGAGCCATTTACAGTAAGCAACAGCCGCATCGCGAGTTATGCCCGCAATCGGCTGACGCAGAGATAAATCTTTCCGCAACTTACCATTATTGTCCCACGCATGCAGATTCGCATCACTCCGTGAAGTAGCAAACTTGGATGCATACCGCTCCTTCAGTACCGGATCTTTCAAGCTCTTCCAAAACTCCAGATATTCAGCAAAAGTAACCTCATATTTCTTGATGAAGAAGCCGGGAAGAGTTCTTGTGTGCTTTCTGTAAACAGTCGATTCCTGTCCGCCCATCACAAACGGCCCTGCCGGGATATAAACCGTCCCGTCCGGGATTGATCGCGGAATATAGACGTCCAAAGTATATTCATTTGCGGGTTCAAGTTTGATCGGATACTTAACCGCCGGATATCCGTTTGCCTTGATCAGTAACAAATAAGTCCCGGTAGGGATCTCCTCTGCCCGGTCTCCAGAATTAAAAACGCTTTTCTTCAAAGGCTTCTCAAGCGTGGTTAGCGGAACGACTTCTATCTTTGCCGGCACCGGCTTGGTGTTAACCAGGAAAGTTCCTTCCTCAGCCCGGATCTGGTTAATTTTACTAAACATGACCTGATTGTTACCAAGAATCTTGGAATACGCATCATAGTTTTTCATTCTGATTTCGTAAAGCAGCTTACGAGTAAGTTCGTAATTCTTTTCCCTTATACTGAAATTAATCCGCTTATTATATATTTCAGCAATTTTCCTGGCAACCACATTCTGCTGCAGCCCGGTCTCCTCCGTCTTGATCAACAGTTCCATCGCCGCATCAAAGTTGTTGTTGAAATCAGCCTTATATCGACTTAATTCCAATTCAAGCTGAAGTTCCCGTGGCGTTTTCAACTTACTCGGATTACGTTCTCTTTCCGTCTCCAATTTGCGCAATACGCTCTCAGCTCGAATCACAAAAAGGTTGCCGTTGGCAATATTGTCGGCAATCGTCTGCATGTAACTCTTGAAATGATATTCCCGACTGAAGTGAATAGAGCCGAAAGAAACAGCCAGCGAAAAAAGCGCCACTGCAGCAGTAAGCGGGATCAACGGATAACGCTTGATCCGTTTGAACGCGATCGAAATCATTGGTTCAGGATAAGCCGATACCGGCATTCCTTCGAGATAATGTCTGACATCCTGAATCAAGTCTCTGACCGAAGCGTAACGATCCTGACGGTGAAAATTCATTGCTTTAAGACAAATCGCTTCAAGCTCTTTCGGTATTTTCAACTTGGGATTGCGTTTCCGCGGCGGCAGAAAGTCCCCGTCCACAACCCGCTGCAACACGTCTTCGAGCGCAAGATTGCTGTCATAGGGCGAGCGCCGATGCGTTAAAATACAGTAGAGAATAGCGCCGAGACTATACAAATCGGTCCGCTCATCAATCGTACTCATGTTACCCAATGCCTGTTCCGGCGACATAAATGCCGGAGTCCCGCTGATCGAACCGTCAATCGTCGCAGTAGCATCCATCCCGATCAGTTCATCCTTGAATTCAACCATATTGGTTTGCGTTTTCGTCAAAGAAGTAGGACCGACAAATTTCACCAGTCCCCAGTCCATCACCATTACCTCACCATACTCCCCAAGCATAATATTGGCAGGTTTCAGGTCGCGGTGCACGATTCCGCGACTATGCGCATACGCAACCCCGTTACAGGCGGAGATGTAAATTTCAAGCAGATGATGCAGTGAATAAGCCTGACGATACTCCGGGATTCCAAGTTCAAGCATCCGAAGCACGTGTTTTAAAGTCTCGCCTTCAACCCGTTTCATAGTAAAGAAAGGCCCGACATCATCAAAAACGCCCAGTTCATGAACCGGCACTATATTCGGATGAGCAATCTGAGCAGTCGCCCTGGCCTCACGGATAAAACGCTCTAAATGCGGTTTGCGGTTGCGATAGGCGGGGCGCAGAATCTTGATGGCAACTTCACGCGCAAGAGTTTCATCATGCCCGGACATAACCGAACCGATCCCCCCCATACCGATGGTTCGAACATCTCCGAAACGAGTAAGATTCCGGTCTTCAGAAAGGTTGATCGCAGCTTTGAAATTATCAATGCTTATATAATCTTTATGTCCGTCATCATTCCCCCTGGCGGCAACGGTGGCTGTAGGGTCATGACCGGTTGCAAAACTTGTTTCTGACATCGGTTGCTTCTGCTTACTGCTGGCGACGCTTAATCAGACGTCTGACGGCGTCGACTTGCCTCATGTATTTAATATAATATTCACTGCCCGGGCTCCGGGTAACCGGAATCGCAAACTCCGGGTTAAACCTGATATTATCCGGAAAAATGAAGCATTTGGCGATTTGCTGTTCTTTCTGGGCCGGCTTGGTTTTGTGTACCACAATACCGACAAAATCCCCTTGTTTAGAAATAACGCAGTCTCCGACATCAGCCTTGAGTTCACTGTCCGAAACCCGGGCCGAGTTTCGAATATACAGATAAGGATCGCGTCCGTCCAGGTTCATTGAAACCCGACCGTTCAACACACAGGAATTTTTTCCGAAACTGCCGTTTTTAAACAAATAGAGGTTTTGAATACCGCGTTTTTGTAATTCTGAATAACTGATCGGTTTCAGCGGCACAATCCCCTTCGGCGGCTTAATCGCTATTGCGCAAACCCGGGGGTCTGATTCAAAAGGTTCAATCATGCTGGTTACCCGGGTTTCCTCTTCACTTGATGTCGGAGTGATCCGGTATTTCAGGTTGATTATATCTGCCTGCTCGGAAATTGGCTGATCCAAGCCGGTTACTTCAGAGAAGTTGACAATCAGATAGTTGTTACCTCCAAGTTTCACTACAGGCTGATACCAGGTTGCATCGTAAGTATGGTCCATGATCAAACGTTCCTTACGGATCGAGAATAGAAGCTTGACGACCGAACCGGAGTAATTTTTCAAGGCATTGTTTTCAAGTCTCATCTTCGCATCAGCCAACTGCTTCCTGGTCTGATCAAGCGTTGAGGCAGTATTTTTGATCTGAGCCTGGATCTTATCCAGTTCAGAGGACTTTTTGATTAAAACGGTTTTAGTTGAATTCAAGTTATTTTTGGTTGACGACAATTCGCCTTTGGTCGAACTCAAATTGCGCTTGGTTGTGGACAATTCGGAAACCGCGCTTTTCAGCATCGCCTGCATACTTTCAAGTTTTTTTCTGGCGCCAACCAAATCGATATTCGCTTGCATCAGCTTGTTGGAGGTTTCGCCTAATTCCTTTTTTGTCTCAGTAAGCTGTTTTTCAGTCGAATTCAGCTGCCCTTTGGTATAAGAAAGTACATTCGATGTTTTATTGTGAACACCTTTAACACTGGTCAATTCCTGACTGGTCTTGGCCAGATCAGACCTGGTCTGCGACAAATCTTTCTCTGTCAAATCAAGTTTGCTATGGGCCTGGGCCAAAGACTTTTTAGTGTTTACCAACTTATCCTTGGTGTAGGTCAATTCACGGGACATTATCTGGAGTTGATTTTTCCGTTCGGACAACTGTTTCTTTGCATCACCAAGCTCATCCCTTGCTTCGTCCAGCGCTTTCGATGCTTTACTGTAACGTTGTGAGATAAAATCAATCTCTTTCTTCATTGATAAAAGGTTGGCGCTTAACTTGGTCGACCTCGCAATTTCCTCTTTAAGCTTACGCTCAACTTCTTCCGGATCGTGCTTACCTTCAAGGATTTCCAGGCTTTTGCGAGTCTTGGAAAGTTCCAGTTCAACCGCTTCCAACTCTTTCTGCCGTTTTTCCAGATAACCGATACGCCGGTTGGCGTCACGCAGCTTGCGAGCTGATGTTAATAATTGTTGCTTACGCCATTTCAACTCGCGAATAATCTTTTTGGCGGACTGTTCATCCATTACCATGCCTCCGCCTCCGGGACTGTGCAGCATTTGCCCGGAACCGAGACCGAAATTCAGCGACAGTACGGATAATACTATAAAGTCACAGATTACGATTAGAATCGATCGATTCACGCTTATTCTCCGGCGGTTTCAGATTCAGAAATACGAGTTAACAACTTACTCCGGTAAGGATAAACCAGCGCCAAACGCAGAATTATACTGAACACAATTCCTATCAGCGTGGATGAATATGCAATCAGTCTACTGGTTTGAGGGCTTACAGCCATAACAATGAAAGAAGACACGGTCCCGAACAAACCAATATATAACGGCAGATCAAGAAAAATCTCAGCATTTTCAAGTTGTTTCAGCTTGCCGACCAAAGATGTTGCGCTGTTTTTTATCGATGAGATAATGCTGCCTCCAAGATATAACGCGCCGATTTGGACAACAACGATACCAATAAAAATATACATTGAAATACGTTGATAAACCTCCGGGGCAGGTCCGTCACCACCGCCGATACTCGCAGTACCCTGTGATCCGGGACCGTTAAACAAGGTCCGGAAGACTGTGGAATTTTCATACATGTAATATATAAGCGCACCGGCGCCAATTGCTAAAACACAAAAAATCGCAATATTTACAGCCCAAATAATTATTCTTTTCATCTCAAGCCAAACCTTCCTGTCTGCATTTAGCAAAGTACAAATCTTGTTACAATAATCCAATATTTCAGTTACTATAGCGCAACAATAGACAAAATTCAATGAAAATTACTGAAAATCATCCCTCCTGTAAACCTTAATGCTGCCCCTCTGCCGGTAATTGCTCGATTTTATCTTTTCTCCATTTTTTATAAAGTTTGATTGCCCGGGCCTGCTGGCCGTTTTTGTGCAGAGATTTCATAAGATAAGTTTTTAGCCGCAAAGTATAAATATCTTTGGGAGGAAGTTTGTCAATCATCAATTCCGCCTCATTAAAACGTTTACTGTGAATCAGAGTTACAATAACCGCCCGGATTTCACTTGGCGGCCGAAGAACATATGAATCTCGCATCGTGGCAACAAACAATACAATAAAAATAATCAACCCGGAAACGGCTCTGACATATTTTTTTCGATTGAAATCCTGAATCAGCATTATAATTCCCGAGCTGCACAAAAAGCACAACAATGGAGCTGTTGGTATCCGAAAACGGTAAAACATATGAAAAGGCAACATAGATCCAACGTAAACTGCAACCAGCAATGCTGGAAAAACAATATTTTTCTTCTTCCAGAGAAATCCCACCGTAACAAGCGACATAGTAGTCAATAAATTGAATGGAACAGTAAAAACGCTCATGAATTCAATTATCTCCCGATGGGCATAGAAGGACAAACTGTTAGGAATTTCATACGAACACAGATAGTTCAGTGTCTGAGCCGGTATATTGCATAGAATTGAAGCGAAAGCACCGATTACACTCTCATTGCTTTCCGCGTGATATGCCTCCATGACGTTTCCCAAGTGGCCAGGAACCAGCGATGGAGATCCAAAAGATGAATAATTATAGATCATAACCGGCACAAGCAGAGCAGCAATTCCAGCTGCGTAATAAAAAACAAATGATTTTTTGACGTTTTTTCTTACAGAAGGGTAAAAAAACATCAACACGGGTGAAGCAGCAACTGCTAAAAAATTTTCACGCCCTAAAATACACATACTAATCCACAATCCGGCCACAAAATAATGCACTGGTTTCCGTTCAATAAAAGCTAAGACGAGATAATTCGCATAAAGAATAAAGCATAAAGTCAGTGGGCCAGCTCTTAAGAAACTTATAGAAATCAGCATTGCAGGACCATAAAAACAATAGAGAAGAGAGGCCAATTGACCACAAGTCGATCCTAATCTCAATTTCAGGCTTAATTTATAGATAAAAACAGGAATCATCGCACACACACATGCCTGTAAAACCCGCATCATCACCAAATTTTTCTGAGCCAGCAAATTTAGAACAAATAAAAACGCTGTGTACAAATAGGAATACATGTAGCCGGCATCAGGCAATTTTCCATTAGACATATTTTCAGCAGCTTCAAGCATCCCCAACTGGTCAGTACCTGGGTCCGGTCTTGGAAGCAGATGATATTTTCTTGCGTAATACAAAGTCATCAACATGCACATCAAAGCGAAAAAATAGATAATGACAGGAAAATTTTTATTAAGAAATTTTTGCGTATGAAGAGACATTATATAATGCATGCCTTTATTGACTAATGATAAATAAACCTGAAATAATATATAGATATTTTAAATTAATTCAAACAAAAAACATATTTTAAATTAATAAATTTTTTAATTACCATGTACTTTTTATTTGAAAATCTCGAAACCGGCATTATTGTAACTCATAAATCCAACAGGAGGACACCATGAAACGAATGAAAATTGCGGACCAGGGCTGCTATTACCACCTGATGAACCGGGTCTCGGGCTACAAAGGCGATCTGCCGTTTACCTCGGTCGACCGCGAGTACGGCTTTACTTTGCTGCAAAATCTCACGCAATACTTCCTGATCGAGGTCATTTCCGCCGCCTGGATGGGCAATCATTTTCACCTGGTGGTCTACGCTCCCGGCAAAAACGAACTGCCTTCCGAGGCTGAAATCGCCGCCCGCCACAACGCTTATTACAAGTCGATGGAGGGCGATTTGACCTACGCGATGAAAAAAATGCCGTTTATTGACCCCAAACACAAAAAACTCTGCCGCGAAACCGGCGCGAAAATGATCGACATCAGCTACTTCATGCGGGCTTACCAACAGCGTTTTTCGGTGGTTTTCAACCGAACATATGGTCACATCGGCCGACTCTGGGCCGACCGCTTCAAAAGCGTCATCCTCGAAGGCGCCGACGCCCTCGAAGCCTGTCTGCAATACGTCGAACTCAACCCGGTCCGGGCCAAATTGACCGAAAACCCGGCCGATTACCGGTTCACCACCTGGGGGCGCTACAGCGGCAGCGGCAAACACCAGTACCACGCCAACTTCATCAAACACTACAAAAAATTGATCGATTATACCGACACTTCGAGCTGGAGCGACGCTGATTATTACACGGAGTTCAAATGTTCCCTGACCAGAATTATCGCCGCCGAACGCGGCGCGAACGCGGCCGGAATAGCCGAAGAGGACCAGACCGCGCGCCGCAAAGAATCGATGCCGGTCCGCTTCCTGAGGCGGACCCGACACTTCACCGACGGTGCGATATTAGGTTCAAAACTCTTCATCCGGGCAACGGCCCGCAAATTTGATGATCCCGACCGTGTGGAAAACAAACAACTCAGCCGCGGCCTCGACCCGAAAGGCGCCGCAATCTACTGCTTCCGAAAATTACTTGAATGAATATAGGAAATAAGTTTTGCTTCAATCGACTTTTTTATTTAATCTGTTTTTAACCTCACGAAGGACAGTATAAAGCCTGGCAGCGCGAACCGGTTTTGAAACGTAATCATTCATTCCCGACTTTATACATTTTTCCTTAACACCGGCCATAGCATCTGCGGTTACTGCGATAATTGGAATGTTGCAATAAAAAGTATCTGAGTCCCTTATCACCTTAGTAGTTTCGTATCCGTCCATTTCCGGCATATGGCAATCCATCAAGATGACATCAAACGGGTTTTGTTGAGAGCCGCTTAAAACATCTATAACCTGCAAGCCATTATCAACACATAAAGATTTGCATCCCATTCGATCAAACAGTCTAACAAACAAACTACGGTTGAACTTGTTGTCTTCAGCCAATAAAATATTCAAATCCAACTGAGTAATTTCTTCTGACTCAACAGTAATATCTTTACTTACTTCATCATGAGCCTTTCCATCACGCTTCAGCGGCAGTACAACAGTAAAAATTGATCCTTCCCCCTTTTTACTGACTACGGAGATTTCGCCATCCATCATACTGACAAGTTCACGGGTAATGGCCAATCCCAAACCAGTTCCTCCTCTACTCAAACCAACCTCGGCGACCTGTTCAAATTTTTCAAAAATCTGAGCAACTTCATGTTCCGACATTCCGACGCCAGTATCAGAAACAACAAAACTGAATTTATGGAATCCGTCCTTGTCATGTTCCAGAGAGACACTTACATCCAAACTGACACATCCTGCATCTGTAAACTTAACAGCATTCCCCAACAGATTAAACAGAATCTGTCTGATTCTAACCGCATCTCCAATAATCATACTTTCATTAATAATCTCATCAGAAAGATTAAACCTCAGATCCAAATTTTTATTCTTAGCCAGAACCTCGACAAATTCCTGAAGTTTGGAAATCATTTTCTTCAAATCGAAAGAATCAAGCAGCAGAGAGAACTTACCGGATTCAATCTTTGAAAGATCAAGAATATCATTGATAATCAGCAATAGAGTCTCTCCGGATTCAAGAACCGCACTGGTTAGCTGTTGCTGATCTTCATTCAAATCTGATTGAAGCAACAATTCCGACATCCCGATAATGCTGTTCATCGGCGTCCGTAATTCATGGCTCATATTAGCTAAAAACTCGCTTTTTGCCTGGTTTGCCTGTTCAGCATTTTTTCTGGCTTCTTCGGCATTGGCATGGGCCTCAAACAAAGCTTTTTCCATTGCCTTGCGTTGAGTGACATCAATGACCATAACTACAACTTCTTTGATTTCGCCATCTGACTTTTTAACTGCCGCCATCGCCGTACTCAGCCAAATCGAAGTGCGGTTAGACATCACCAGCCTTTTTTCGTCAAAGAGAAAATCTTTTTCTCCAGAAAGAATTTTCTCAAAATTTGCTTGTGAGCGTGAGCGTTCACTCTGATCAAGCAGATCAAGATACGGATGATCAACCACCGCATCCCGGGAAAGTCCGAAAGTACGACAGACAGCGCTGTTGGCAACCTGGCATATTCCGTTTTTATCCACCAGAACCACGCCAAACGGGGCATGTTCAAATGTTTCCCGGAAACGCTGCTCACTCTCGGCCAGCCTGTTTGCATGATCCTGAATTTCAGCAATACTCTTTACCCTGGCTTCCGCCATTATCCTGAAATTATGTACAAGCCTTGACGTTTCATAAATACTGGTCTCTGGCCATTCTGAATCCTTAAAACGGAGTTTGCCGCTTTCATCCTTGGTCAAACGGGTGCTCATGCCGGAGAGTTCCAACAACGGATATGCAAAGCGCTGGCTGAAAAAATAAATGAAAGGCATCCCCAACAGAACCGCGAAAAGAATCGTAAACATATTGTTAATATAATACAAAGACATTTTATTATGCAGAGTCTCTGCCGGAATTTCCGCCAGAAGAGTCCAGGCCGGTTTTTTTGAAACAACGGATTTGATAACATACTTGGATTTGTAGTAACGTCTGATTTGTGAACCAAAACTGACTTTCGGTTGATACAGTTTAACGCCGGGGGTGACATCAGGGACCGGATCAAAGTCATTCTCAACCCTATAGCGCAGCATCGTTTTCAGATTTGTCGATGACGCGACTAATTTATCTTCACTATTAACCAGAAACAGGTTAAGATTATGATTTTCAAGCGCCGAACTTTTTAAAATACGGTCCAGCGCGGCCGGATTCAAAGCGCCGGTCGCGTAGCCTTTGAACACATTGTTTTCCAAAATAGGAGTGGAAACAACAATCACCGGACAATGCAATGTGCGCTTGATAAACATCATCTTCGAAATATATGGAGTCTTTTCCGTTTTAAGCCAAGTAAAATAATCACGGGAGCCGAAATTGGCCTTCGGCACTTTTCCTTTGTACTTCTTGTCAAGAGGATAAAGGGAGGTAAGGTTAGCTTGCGCATCAGCAGTATATATGCGCAGGAAATCCGGAAAGCCGGCATAAGCAGCTTCAGTCATACGTTGAAGTTCGGGGCCTGGTTTCGCCTGGTATTTAGTTGCCTGAGCGGACAGGGCTTTGAGAGAGGTTATAGAATTGGACAATAATTCCCTGATTTGAAAAAACGCCATTCGGCTGGAGCCCCGCATTCTATCAATCAGGTTGTTGCGCAAAAGATTATATTCGTTTTTGCCGTCAAAAACCATCATGCACAAACTGACTACCATAATCAAAGCTGAAATCAGGCAGAAAAGATAGACATGCATTGAAAACATCGGAACTTTATTTCCTCTGCCTACAGGCAAAAAATGACCTGCGGTAATGACCAGCAAGCCGGCAAGGGAGGCATTGAATATTCCATTAAGGCACTGCTTCAAGACCAGCAGGGTAATACTTGAAGTGTTGATCTCAACTCCAAAGCGATAAAACATCCAGCTTAACGGCATTCCCAGCATCAACCAGAAAATCATATCATAGGCAAGAATATTAGTGCGTTTCTTCCCCAGCAACAGACTGACAGTCAGAGCTTCAAGGACAAAAACCGCCATGCCGTAAGGATGCTCCCAGATAATCACTGTATAACACCCCGACACTACCGCGGCCAGCACTCCCCACCACAAACCGTATAAACGCAACAGCAAAAGGACAAAAATACTCCCGAAGATAAAGTCTACCCCCGGAGATATCGTAATCCTTAAATAATTACCGAGAAGCGCCAATCCGACAAAAGTTAACGGCGCTATAACATTCCTGAACAAGCTCCGCAAAATTGACACCCCTGTATTACATTGATCTCAAATTTAATTTTCATGATATTTAGTATATATTAGAAATAAACTTTTGGCAAGTAAAAAGTTGCAGAATATATTATTTTCTCTTCAGATTTAACGTTAATCTTGTAATTTTCTTCTTTAAAAGGCTTTTCTGACTATCGGTCACCGCGCTTGCAAGCGCGGATTTATAGGCGTTCAACGCTTCTTCCCGCCGATCTTGCAAACGCAAACATTCCCCGAGGTTGTAATAATAACCAACCGGATCGGAAGGTTCCCTGATAGACCGCAATATACGCTCTGCCGCTTTAGGATTCCGGCATGCCATCAAAGCACTTGAAGCGTTTAGCTTCAGCCCTTGATTATCAGGGTGGGATTGCAATGTCTTGAGGCTGACCCCGGCCGCTGCCTCATATTTACCGGTCTGCAGCAAAGCACCGGCGAAATTGAACGCGGCTGAAACTGAATCAGGATTCAACTTGTAAGCATTTGCAAAATCATTTAAATAAGATAGAGGCATATCCCCACGGCTTTTCTTAGCGATTCCCCAGGCAACAAAATCCTCAGAACGAAGCGGGACGGCCCGGGGCCAGGTAAACCAGCAATATGCAACCAGCACTGACATGATAATTACAAATTTCCATAAGGATTTCTTTTTAAGCATGGAATATAATTTGCCAGTCATCATCATCCCTCCCGCAATACACAGCACCGGCAGGAGAACCAGACGATATCTTGCCAACGGCAGAAAAACGCACATGGAAATTGTCATTGCAATCAAATAGATAAACAGCAAAGACTCCTTTTTAAACACCGATCCGTCCGCAAGCCACCAGATGAACATGACAACCGCCAGCGAAAGCAGGATTTCCGGCCTCAATAAATAATTCAAAATTGTGAATTTAGCACGAAGAAAATAAAAGTTCAGATTATTCGCCTTTTCAAACGGCAAAAAAACTTCAACCACTTTCTTCCCATATTTCACAAACGGACATACTACCTTACAATCATTTTCAACTGAAGGCTTTCCTGATGAAGTTGGACAAGATTTATTATCGGATTGGGAAGCTTCTGTTTTCATCTCGACATTCATAGTCCTGGCACTATCGACCATCCCCACCTTGATGGAGTATCCGATATTCAGGTAAAATGGCAGTGGATAGCCCTGGGAAAAGTAATTCCAGGTCCATGACGGAAGTAATATGATGAAAGCGCCGAGACCAATCAACGCACCCTTGTAAATAATTTTAAGCCAATCTTTTTTGACGCCATAACGCTGCTTGCGACAAATATACCACCAAACCCATAACATCCCCGTCGCAGTCCAGATCCCGGCTGATACCCTGACCAGACAGGGCAATGCCAGGATTGCCCCGGCAAGGATCATCCGCCATCCGGCAAAATGACGCCGCCGCAAAGTTATGACCAGAGCAAGGGACAGAGTACAGACAAAGGCCATGATGCTTTCGCGCAAAGTAACGCTTTCATACATCAGTTCAGGCGCATATAAGGCAGCTGCCAGGCCGGCAGTTAAAGCAACTCCGCGTCGTCCGGTAAAACGTAACGCGGTCCAGGCAACCAGAAACGCAAGCGCAGTCCCGCAAACATATTGAAAGACAATCAAAGCTTCCGGCCATTCCCTGCCGCCGTTAAGCCACATCGCAAAAGCCGCCAGACCGGAATATATTGAAAAGATTCCCCGCCCTTCATAAAGCCAACGCCCAAGTATCAGCAAACCTTTCATATCAAGGCCGCCAACGGCACTGTAATAACGCAGTGGAGATGCCATCAGCTCTTTGAAGGCAGCAATCCTAATGATTAAAGCAATCGCCGGCGGCAGCAGAAGCGCGATCAAGGTCCACTGCCGCGGAGTCAGCGTACGTCCGGGGGATGACGCACCCTCCGGGCGATCATTCTTCATCTTGTTTGAGGTCCTTGATATATTCAAGTTTTGAACGGCTGATTTCATATTTCACCCCGGGTTCCGGGCTGAAAAGGATTGATTTGGAGTTCCGTTCGTAGATTATTCCAGTCATTACCCGGCCTTCGACTTCCTTTATTTCAGCATTCGCAATCCAGAGTCGCACCGGTTTTGGCCGGGATATACGTCCTTTGGTCACTTTTACAGTAAGCTCTTTCTGAGTAGGAACCGCCCGTTTATGGGCAATTTTCAGCCGGTAATTACCTGCCTGGAGCCCTCTCATCTGGAACAGTTCGGAAAGACCATCTTTATCAGCCTTGACCAAACCAACTTTCCGGCCGTTGATATACAAAGTCGCACCGGGAGGCTGGACCAGCAGATCAATGCCGCCGGTATTCCGGGTCAATGTTAGATCGACGACCAGGGATTTTCCAGGGGCGACCGTTACGCTTTTCTCATTGCTGTCATAACCGCCTCTGGCAGCACGAACCCGATAATTACCAGGCTCCAGTCCATTGGCAGTCACTGGCGAGCTGCCGTAAGCTTTTCCATTGATATAGACTTCGGCACGAGTAGGCGAAGTGTTGATAACCAGAGTGCCTGGCAGCAGTCTCATCACCAGATTCTTGCTTGTTGTCTGCTCTCGTTCAACCGTAATGACGTCACTGATATCGGTATAGCCGTCTTTATGTATTTTGATTTTATGACGACCTTCCTCCAGGTCACCGCGATAAGGCGTATAACCGCATTGCTTTCCATCTATATACAAAACCGCGCGGGAGGGTTCGGAAGTAATTACCGCCTTCCCCACATTGGAACTAAGTCTGATATTAACTTCGACTGGACGGTCATCGGTGATTTTCCAGGTAATTTCACGAGGAGAAAAGCCTAGTTTTTCCACAACCGCGGAGTGGGCGCCAAGCGGCTGATCGACCAGGACCAGCGGAGTCTCGCCTTTAACCACTTCTCCGACTTTAACCTTCGCTCCGGCCGGAACACTTTTTATAAGAACCGCTGACGTTATTGGTTTCAACTTGATATTGACCTCGGTTGTTTTACCTGGTTTTAAATCAGGCATTATCCATGAGGGCTGAAAACCTTCCTTATCCAGTTTTATCAAATAAAGCCTGGCTTTTGTTTGTTTACTATACGGAGTTTTACCGCAATCATTGTCGTTGACAATTAACTTTGCTCCAGCTGGTTCGGTAACAATTTTAAGCGTGGCGGAAGTGATTTTATGTTTTTTCTTTTTACCGCAACCCGACATGGAAACCACAACCGCTGCGGCTATCAGTAAAAAAATGATTGTTCTAATATTCTTCATTACCTGTTTCTCTGCCTGATAGTTCGTTCTATATTAATTTTAAAGTCTCTGGCTTTGGTCCATTGTTTACCGCCTGGCTCTGAAATAAGCATTAATTCTTCAAGAACGTCCAGACATTTTTTATACTCCTGCATCTTTATGTTCTTCATGTAATCAAAAACAAGTTCTTTGCGCCTCTTTTCAAGCATCGCCTCGACTTTTTTACGTTTTTCCATTGCCTGGTGCCATATATCCGGTTTAGGCGAAAACTGGTCGAGATACTCAACTGTCAGAGTATAACGGATCAGAGCCTTGCGCATATTAGCCGGATTCGCCTCTTTGTTCTGTAAAAGCGATTCGGCCTTATAGAAAAACTTTTTAGCCTTATCAATCAGTTCTTCAGGCGTCATGGAAATTGTTTGCAGATTATACGCTTCCGCAAAATCGTCAATTGCTCTTTCAATTGAATCGAACGAGGTTGGGGCCAGGGTATTGACAATGTTTATTTTATTCATTTTGCCTTTGTAACATACCAGCAAACTCCGCGTATCCTGCTCATCATCCCGAGCCGGGGCTGGAGGCGGGTCCATCAGCTTCATAAATTCCGACTCACCGATCGCATCCTGCAGTGTCTTGAGGAAATCTTTGCTTACCTGCTTGATCGTTCTGGAAAATTTTCTTCGGGACTTCAAGTCGTCGATTGCAAAGTAGGCTTTATTGTTCTCTATCCGCAAAGAGAACTGAAACACGTTATCCCGGGTGCATTTTCGTTTGCAATAATCCAGGAGAAACGGCGGCAGAGCTTGAGGCACAACCGTCTTTACGTTTTTTTTGACCGGTATTTTCTGCATCCATAGGAAGACGCCCACCGCAATGATCCCGGCACATATGACCAGGGTGTAAAACATAAGATTGGTTGATCTGCGTCGCTTATTATGATGATCTCCGTCCTCTTTCGGCTCTTTATTTTTCCGCCCCTTACCGCCGAATAAAGATACTTTGTTCAACATATCGGCCAGGTGTTCATGCTCCCCTTTCTTATCGTCTTCATCGTGCATGGGCATAGTCATGGTATCGTGTTTGCCGCCAAAGAGGTCCTGCTCTTGATTCAATTGAGTCAGACCACCCGATTCCGCTTCCGGAGTACTGGCAACAGCCATTGTATCGACCGGTTTAAAAACAACTTTCGGAGTCTTGCCGGAGACCAAAGGCTGAAAATCCGCCCTGGTCACCTGGGTTCGCTGCGTTACATTGCTGTCGGGTTCGGGAGAAAAGTTGAAAACAACCGGGGAAGGTTTGAGAGTCGGACTTTCATCGGGAGCGGCCGCTGCTTCAGCCAGAACAATATCTTCCGGCAGCGGGTCCCCGAAACGGATGGACTGATCGCCAAATTCGATAACGTCACCCGGCTTGATTTTTACCGTACCGCTGATCTTCGAGCCGTTTACCCTTGAGCCATTGGTACTGTTGAGATCACATACACTCCAGGAACCATCCTTTTCATGAATAAACTTGGCATGATACCTTGACACCCCGTCAGCCATAACCGGAATATGATTATCCAGTTCCCGCCCTACTGTCGTTTCCGCCAGCAGTTCAATCTTATCCCCGGCGCGAGGGCCGTTAAGCAAATATACTTTCATTTTAAACTTTCTTTACAGGGCATTACCGGTTTGGTCGGGGCTGGCGCAATTTTAGCACCATCCGGCATTTTCCGAACCACTTCAGGTAACACTTCAGCGTTCAAATCAACTATATCTCCAACTTCAATATTCAACAGAGCAATCGCCCCCGCGGGCAATTCAATCACGCTTCTTGCGCCGCGCACCACCACACCGGGACGCCATGGCGCCAACTCGGGGCGGACCCCGCACACCTTGTTGTCGGAATCAATAAACACCACGTCAATAGCTTCCGACATGAACAGGGTATGGATCGAGCCGCAACGGTCAAAAACCATCGCATCAAAATCAGCGGAGGCAAAACTCCGGCCAATCATCCCGCGCGCCCTTAATATAAAGCCTGTTGCGTAAAAAGGCGAACGCGAAATAATATTTTTTTTTGTCAGGTTGTGGATCATTATTTTGTTTTAAGCTGTTAAACTGAAATTATACAATGAATACTGTTTACCGGAACGAACCGGAATACGCAATAGAGAAATTAGAAATATTTTGACGCCTGCATGGCAATCGGAACCATCAGGATAATAAATACTGCAGGGAAAATAAATAAAATCATCGGCAGCAGAATTTTGACCGGAGCCTCGTTAGCCAGTTTCTCAGCCCGGGTAAAACGTTTGTTTCGCAGCATTTCGCCCTGGACCCGAAGCAGATGTCCAATACTCACTCCAAGTTCCTCCGCCTGAATAATCGCGTTGCAGACGCTTGTCAGATCAGACTGCCGCACCCGCATCGCCAGGTCACGCAGAGCATCTTCCCGCTTCTTGCCCAACTGAATCTCTTTAAAAGTCCGCCCCAACTCCTCGCCGAGAGCATCCATATTACGCCGTTTGAGAATATCCCGCAAACTGGTCAGAAAGTCTTTACCGGCTTCAACCGAAAGAGTCAGCAGGTCGAGAATATTCGGCAAAGCCTTCATGATCTCCAGATGCCGCTGCGCGACCTTTTTATTCAACCAGACCGGGGGATAGAATATCAGGCACGCGGCCATACCGATACCGGCAATCGGCCGGCCGGCAACCACACACAACAGAATCAATCCCATGGAAAAAAACGCTATCAGCAGCCTGACCGCCACGAATGTTTCCCCGTCAATAAGATGGCTGTAACCGGCCATCAAAACCTTATCCTCTGCCAACAGGACCGAGCCTTTAAACGTCTGGCTGCGGACGATGAATCGAACATTCGGCGCAAACGGCATAAAAAATTTGAAAAAAACCGGCAGCGATTTTTTAGCCTCGGTCGAGATTTCCTTATCGACTTCCAGGTTTTCCATCAACGAGAACAAAACCCGTAAAAAACAAAAGACTGATAAGCCGACACAAGCGGCAGCCAGCGCTGTTATCAAAGAATCATTTAAAATCATAACCAGGTTTCCTCATATGTCAATGTTAGTAATCTTGCGAATCGCCAGAAAACCGCACAGCACCAGAATAACGACCGCAATGATCGAAACTATTCCGGTCAGTGAGTTGTAAAAATTCTTCATTGTGTCTTCGGCTACATAATTCATGACAAACAACAGGACAAACGGCATAGCCCCGATGATAAACGCCTGCAACCGCCCTTGCGCGGTCATGGCGCTCAACTTGTTGTTGATCCTCGTACGTTCCCGGATAACAGAGGCCAAGCGGTCGAGAATTGTCGTCAATTCGCCCCCGGTCTGACGCGCGGTAATGATCGCAGTTGCAGTCAGCTCCATATCCACACTGCCAAGCCGCTGACACATATTATCGAGGGATTTCTCCAACGGCACTCCGAGGCGGATCTCCTGCAACAGCAACCGGAACTCAACCGAGATCGGGCTTTTATTTTCACTGGCAACCGCTTCAATTGCCTGAGTAATACTGAATCCGGCTTTCAGTGAACTGCTCATGGAGGTCAACGCCTCCTCAAGCTGCTCGTTGAATTTTTTGATTCGCTGTTTGCCGAGAAATTTCAAGTAAAAACGCGGCGCGGGAAAAGCCACCGCGGCAGTCACACTCATCCAGAATGCCGCCTTTCCCCAGTTCCATTCGTCGGAGACCCCGACCAACAACAGCAACACCATAAATGACGCAACCGCACTGACCGCCAGACTGAGGTCAAGAATCCGGTTCGCGGGAATCTGCAACAACACGTCATCAAGTTCAATCGCAGCTTCCTGCAAGTAGCGTTCCCGGTAACGGGCCGAAGCAAATGAAATGAAATCGACAATGACCAGCGTCGCCATCGTAATGCTCAGACCGGCACAGGCCGCGGCCGCTCCGGTCATGTCAAGACTGTTAAGTAGCTCTTCCATAA
Organism: Victivallales bacterium; assembly: GCA_963678305.2. GTDB lineage: Bacteria > Verrucomicrobiota > Lentisphaeria > Victivallales > Victivallaceae. The sequence goes on along the minus strand of CAXXVV010000011.1, from coordinate 635,945 downwards.
ATACTATTACATCCCCTTGCTGAAAATACTTATATCAAGTGGAATCTTTGCACGCTTAATTTCTTCCATAAAGGTCGGGACACTCCCGGTCGGGACATAACTGCCGACGATTTTTTCATCATCGTCCCAGCCTTCATGTTTGAAAACGAACAAATCCTGCATCGTGATGATCTCACCTTCCATCTTGGTTATCTCACTGACATGGGTAACTTTTCTCGACCCGTCTTTCTCTCGGTTAACCTGAACAATGATCGCAATCGCCGAACATATCTGTTCCCGGATCGCCCGCAGCGGCAGATCAAAACCGGCCATCAGCACCAGCGTTTCCAGACGGGCCAGAGCATCTCGCGGAGTATTGGCGTGAACCGTGGTCAACGAACCGTCATGACCGGTATTCATCGCCTGAAGCATGTCAAGCGCCTCCCCGCCACGACATTCCCCGACGACAATCCGGTCAGGACGCATACGCAGCGAGTTGCGTACCAGATCGCGAATGGTAATCGCGCCTTTACCTTCAATGTTCGGCGGCCGCGATTCAAGACGAACCACATGGTTCTGGTTCAATTGCAGTTCCGCCGCATCCTCAATCGTCACAATGCGTTCACGATTGGGCAGATAAGAACTCAAAACATTAAGCAAAGTGGTTTTCCCGGAACCGGTACCGCCGGAGATAATAATATTTTTCCGCACCTTGACACAAGCATCAAGGAATTCCGCAATTTCCGGGGTCAGCGAGCCGAAATTAATAAGGTCTGCAACCGTATAGGGATTTTTGGAAAATTTACGGATCGTGATTGACGGACCAACCAGCGAAAGCGGCGGAATAATCGCGTTCACACGGGAACCGTCCTTTAAACGTGCGTCCACCATTGGTGAACTTTCGTCAATCCGGCGGCCGAGAGGTGAGACAATACGTTCGATCGCCGATAAAACCTGTTTGTCATCGGCAAAAGCGGTATCAGTCCGGTAAAGCACGCCCTTGTTTTCAACATAAACATTGTTGGGACCGTTTACCATGATTTCAGTAATATCGTCCATTTCAATCAAATATTCCAACGGCCCCAGACCGATAGCTTCCTGGACCAGCTCTTTTTCGATCACTTCAACCGGAGCGCCTTTTGGCAGCGGAATCGAAAGTTCGGAGAGGATTTCAGATATGGTTTCCTTGGCTTTGTTTTCAAGCTCCTGCTGCGAGGTGCCGGAAATCGCCATTTTTTTCAAGTTCAGCCTTTTTAACAGTTCCATGTGGGCGCGGCGTTTGATTTCCTGGACCAGTGGACGGACCTTTTCAGGAATACCGGATATTCTCAACACCGGTATCTTATCAACCGTTTTCTCAAGCTGTTTATCGGCCTCTTTCCTGGCCATTTGCATCTTTTTATCCATTTCAGGATCGTGATGAGAAGGTTCTTCCGCCGTTACCGCTTTAAAATCCTCACTGGCCTCCGGCCCTTTGGCAAAAATCAAGACCTGCCCGATAGATATCGTCCCGCCAACCGGCACCTTGCACGGTTCCTGGGGCGTGAGCTTGACACCGTCGACATAAGTACCGTTACTGCTGTCAAGATCAACCACTTGAAGCGAATCATTTCGAACAATCAACTGCGCATGGTGTCCCGACACCTCCGGCCGGTCCAATTGAATATGACAGGTTTCTCTGGTCCCGACCGTATAACTGCCGTTGACCAGCTTGCCGCAGGCGTCCCCGCCGCCGCCCGGCTGTCTTATGATGACTTCGTACATACGGTCTCTCCGTTAATGCTAATTAAATTATTTGCCTTCTTTTTGACGATCTTTGCGTTCCTTGTTGTACAAGGGAATATTCTTTTCAAGGAATCTGAAATTAACCGTTTGCAATTTATCGTCAAATTTGGTTTCTTCGAAGTTGCGCAGTGACAACGACAATTTGCCTTTACTGCTGGCGAATATGATCATTTCCGCCTCTTTAGGAGTCACGGCCAAAGTGACCGAGCTGTAGCCGCGCGGACGATTTCGCCCTGAAGTATAACTTGACCAGTCGTTGCCGGTTGCCAGGATCTTGACATTCTGCAAAATCGTCAAAGTTACCGTATCAAAGCCTTTATCCCCCTGCATATTGGGAAAACGGAACGTCCCGATTATATCGACGTTGTCCTCCGGCTGCACCAGGTTGGATACGGATGAAATACTATCCACCGGAATTGATACAGCACGATATTCATAAGGGATTATCCCGCTCAAACCGGTATTCCGGCGACGCGCCTGCTGCAAATCATTCCAATGCAGAATTTGTCCCTGTTCTTTGGAAAACATCAACTTGCGTCCGATCACCGCGTTCTTGCTGGACCACAACACTTCATTTGACGCCATACTGTTCTGACGTAACCGGGTAACTTTTTTCTGAACCAGGTCAGTATCTTTCAATTCCTCGTTACTGGCCACCGCCTTAGCCATCTGGACTACATAATATTCGGTTGCGGTACCGCGAATTTTTCGTTTCTCATAGTTGATCTGATTATAGGCCAAAACAAAAGCCAGCACTCCGAAAAAAACCGCAGCCAGCAGAAGTAATTTTTGTCTCATCAATATTCCCTTTCCTGAAAGTTACATATGAACAAATATCCTTTTAATACACTCAAACACATGAATATATTACACCTTTTTCCAAAAATCCAGTTTGAATAGCTTCTCAATGAATTTTTTTTTAATTTGATATAGATTGAATATAAGGATAATAATAAATTACCAGGTAGTTTTAAAACTCCCCGGCAAAATACGGCATTATATTAAATACTGCCGTATAAAAACAGCATCAAATTTTAATTATGGTTTTAGAGCATTTGCAATCACAAAGCTCAAATATTAACTTACATGAAGCCGTCAAAGATTCCAGTTTGTATATTTATCAACTTCAACTCAATAAAATTAGTAAAAGGACTCAAGCGGTTTGCCGTATAAAAAACTCTCCGTGTTTCTCCGTGTTCTCCGTGGTGGGATGGTGCATTGTTCCGGAGATCGTGCTGATAAGATGATTATAGATTTACGAACAACAAAATCAGAACAAGGTTGATATTATCAAGAATAAATGAATATAAGTTTTACAACGAGAAAAGTTTGGTTATATTAACTTTTCACTTGGATATTCCGTGTTGGCTATTGGGTATTTAAATAAAAGCACAAGGAATTAAATATGACAAACTATAATTTTATAATGTTCAGCAAACATACGCAGCAGTTACCGTTGGCGGAATCGACCGCTCTGCTCAAAGAAACCGGACTTAACGGGTTCGACCTGACGGTTCGCGGCAACGGGCATGTCAAACCGGAAGAAGCGGTCGACAAACTGCCGGAAGCGGTTGGAATTATTCAATCCGGCGGCCTCGACGTCGGCATGATAACCACCGACATTACCGATATTAACGCACCGCACGCAATCGATACTTTACAAACGGCGGCAAAACTCGGGATACGCTATTTCAAACTCGGTTACTGGAAATACGACGGCTTCGGCACTTTACGCAAACAACGCGCCGAAGTCAAAGCCCGGCTGAAAGACATCACCGCCGCCGCCGCTGAACTGAATATGGTGGCTGGATTCCACAATCATTCCGGCCCTTGCTTCGGCGCGAATCTTTGCGATATTGAAGCGGTTATCGAGGGGCTTTCTCCCGAACATATCGGAGTCTATTTCGATCCCTGTCATGCCACGATCGAAGGCGGGCTGGACGGTTGGGAAATGGCTCTCGACCTGTTGGCGGGACGCATTGTCATGGTTGCGTTGAAAGACGCTTACTGGAAAGGCCCTCCCGGCAAACCGGAAGGACGCGCGCAGGACCTTGTTTTCTGTCGGATGGGTGAAGGCAACGTCAACTGGCCGAAGTTTTTCGAGTTACTGAGACAAATCAACTTCACCGGTCCTATCTCACTCCACAGCGAATACCAGGGTTCCTTCTCTTTCGCTGAACTGACCGACCGGGAAGTAATCGAACAAACCGGCCGGGATTTTCAATATGTGCGAAGCGTGTTGTAACCCTGCGACAAAATCACAGCCATCCCAGACCAGCGTAGTCGAAATCAAATTAAGAATATGTAAATTCGTAAATCAAAGCACAAAAAATCCCAAGCACAAGAATGTTGAAGAATATCTGACTGCCAGGCTGAAAGACAAAAAACAAGTTCTTTGTTCCGTGAATTAGAAATATCTTCAGAATTCACGACACTGTCCATGTTCAGCAAACATACAAACAGTTGCAACTCTGAAAATACTTTTTTACAGCGATTCTCCGGTATAATGATTCCAGCTTAATTCAAGCTGTTCCGAGGAACATGCTACCGAAACTTTCCGGATGCTGTCCCGTTGGTCAACGTGCGCATTGACTCCATCCGAAATCCACTCCTCCACTACTTCCAAGTCATTTATCTGATCAATAAATTCAGTTAATGTGATTTCAGAAGCGGCATATAGAAAAAAGCCGCCGCTTACATGATTCTGCGTAAAGCGCCTGGCCATGCCGTCATAATTCAGCATTTTCAGATCCAGACAGTCACCGTTCCGCTTAATTTGCAGTTGCGGATCAAAAAAAGCGCTATGCAGCAGATCAGAATTTCCCATGTCCACGCGCATCAGCGGATGCACATAAACCAGAACTTCAGCAGTCTGAATAATAACCGGACCGAAGTGATCCGTTACAGTTATCTCTTCTCCCCGGGCATTCCACAAGCGGCCGTTTAGCCGGCTGAAATGCAGCGCGAATCCGAAACTTTTCAAAACCGCATCAACCTTATCTATTTTGTACAGACACAAAAGTTTCGAGCCGTCCTGAAGACACCTTACCTCAGGTTCCGGCGGGAAACTCAAATGAGGGTATAAGCGGGCTATTTTATCCAGCTTGAATTCATGTTCATACGGATGGCATTTAAAATTATCATTTTCATCAACGGCTTCAAGTCGCAAAACACAAGATGTTTCCTCCTGATTGGCAAACGTCAGGTATACAACCCCGTCCTGCCACCCGCTGCCGCCGACGCCGACAGTTTGCCATACCGTCGTTTCCGGCGGATAATAGTTAAATGATCCCAGTGAAAATTTTTTATCCAGAAAACTGAAAGCAACGCAGTCCTCGTGGACCTTTGTTATTAATTCGCGAGGATATTCATCATTAGCGACAGCATTAAACAAATCGGCAAATTTTTCAGATGCGATTCCGACGACCGGAGGAAATATCAGATTAAGATAGGGGTCCCGGTTTCCAACGTCATCACTCCAGCCGAATAACCGCGCCGGCGCATCTTTGCGGCGGCATCCGTAGTACCCATTGTAACCGCGTCGAAACGGCACCGGAAAACGGTCTTTGAAAAAGAATGTCTGAGCAAGGAACAATTGGCGCAGTAATTTTTCGGAATTTCGTCTGAGCTCAGAGGCTTGACCGCACAGAAGACATGTCATAAGAATGACGATATCAACAGCATAATATGTTGGCGACAATGTTTCATTAACTCCCTTTTGCATCAGGAAGTCCGCATAGCGGCGGAATTCGGCCAGGTCGACATCCAGTTCAGGCAGTGAAAAATGTTCCGCAAGCAATACGCACATGGCAAATTTTCCCAGACTTGGATTGACGTAGGTCAGGGATGCCCGGGCCCGTTCTTTAACAAACACCGGGTACAGAAGTTGCAAAGTATTGTCAATAAGTTCAATTTGGGCCTGACTGAATTTTTCATGGAAAAGTTTTCTGATAAGCAACAAGGATGAACCGTTGAAAAAATTACCATTGCGATCCCGGATATGCGCTTCTTCCCTGAACCAGAACAACTCCCCGAAATCGGGCGAATCCGTATCATGAATCTGCCCGTCCCGGCAAAACACTTCAATTATTTGCGCCGCCCGGTCAAGTTTCTCATTCAGCAGAAGCAGGCCCAGCGCATACGCCAGCGATTCCCGGTAGGAATGCAGGGATTGGTCTGACAGCGCCCCGAAATGCTCTTTCAGATACTCTGCCGAATAAATTGTTTTATCAAAATAACCGAGAAGCCCCGCTTCTTGATCGAAACGACTGTCATATTCAACCAACAATTCGTGCAAATATTTTTCCGCTCTTGCTCTGATGTTCATTTTATTTTTTCCGCTAGTTTGATCTGTCTAATCAATATAGTACCTTTACGGGTAATGTTGTAAAACAGCACACGGCAATCTTTACCGGAATATTTGCCGACAGGAATATCGAAGTTTATCTTGGTGAAGCCCTCTGCCGTTTTACCCCAGGCAAGCGAGGATATTTTTTGCAAAACTTTTCCTTTTTCATAAACTATCGCGCCAAAACGCCCGCCTTCGCTGCTTTTGAATTCAACTTCCAGGGTTGACGGTTTCTCCGTCATTCTGAAATCCAACCCGGCAAAACAATATTTACCGTCCGAATTTAGAACCGTCTCTGAGCCCTGTATCGACTTAATACCCCAGAAAAGAACTCCACGCTGAAGTTTTGTGAAATCACTGGTAAAAGGGAGCTGAACATTTCCGGATAAACTTGTTATTTTCTTTTTACCGCCATATTTTTTAAGTTGCCGCAAAGGCCGTTCCAAAGCCTTTTTAACATATTTATCCATGTCAATTTGTTTTCCGGCATACCACGCATATTGATTATACGGCTTCTTGTCTTTCGCCAGTTTCAAGGCCGAACTCAAAGTTGCAGACGAGATATTCTCAATACCGGCGGTCTCCGGACTACCGACGGTAAATTTCAGAATCCTCATTCCAGCCGATGGCACGCTCAAGAGAATGCCTTCTTGCAGCTCAGCGGCACGCCATTGCCTTTTACCGGCCAGGCAAACAGCCTGGTTGGAAATAATGTCCGTCACAAAGAAGTTTTTCGCCAAATGTTCAGGCAGCCGCACAAGCCACCGTTTATCCTGATGAAAATCCCAGTTGAAAAGAGATATCAGGATATTACCGTCCTTCAAGTGAACCCGATACTGGACCTGTCCGTTATATTTGTCATAGAAATGCCGCCAGATCTTTCCGGCCCGGCTGGAATCAGTCAACCATGGGCTGGCTTTTTGCGTCAGGTCAAAAACCTTCACCATTTCGTCCGCGCGCCGGCCATCCAGATACCAGTCTTCAACCCCGGCCAGGATTGCGGCCGCTTCAGCCGCTTTCAAAGCGGCATCCGCTTCTTCAACTTCAAATCTGACCCCGACAGCTCCGCTGGCAATTTGGTGGACCATGCCCAGCTTCAACAGCTCGGTCCTTCTGCCATATCCATACTTGTCACCGATCATTTCCGCGGTCATTCGCCGTCCGGCCATGCAATGCGGGGAGAACCCAACGCAATACGAGCAGCCGGCAACAGAGATTATCGGCTTTGTGGTTGTTCTTTTCATTGCATCAACTGAAATCGGGTCATATACACTGCCGGTAAGAGTGTCGGCCAGAAAATAATCGACCGACTTATCCAACAGTCGCGGGTCTTCCGCAAAATCGCAGACCCCGTGTTTCAAACCGCCAAGATCATCTTCAACCTGCTGCAATATGGTATTACAGCCCATTTTTACGCCGGGGAAATTTTTATTGAGATATTTTTTCAGTACGGCATACAGTTTACGTGTCTGTTCATTGCGGAACCCATACCACTGCATTGGGTAGCTTGTAACGATAGCCACAGGCTGCATTGCCTGCAATTTTGCATATGAAACATTAGCAAAGCCGGCAAAATCCTTCAAGCATTTCAAGCAAAAGCAATGACTCCAGCCATGAATTTCAAAATCAGCATCCAATTCAGTCGCGCCCTGCTCCGATTCACGTTTAGCCACCGCAATATTCAGCTTGTATGGATAACGGCCCGGAGTTATCACCGCGTCCGGACACCAGATGCGGCCATGATAGGCCCGGTTGTCGGTAGCGCAGGCACGTTTTCCATCAAGCCCGACCAAATAATCATTCATATTGGACGACGCAGTACGGTCCGTAAGGGAGTATTTCATCAGCGTATGCAGAAAGCCGCCGCCGCCATAGAATTTAAAACCGGCGTTTTCCCATGTTTTACGATATCCTTTATTGGCACCTCGCTCCAGCTGGGTATTTACCCAGTTAATACCGATTTTTTTGTAGACAAGGGTCAGATCCTCTATCGCTTCAAGCGGATTAGCCATGTTTGCGAGCGGTCCGTGACCACGAAGTTTTATTCGCTTCGGAACCGGCAAGTTCTCCGGCAGTTTGACCATATACGCAGGGAAACTTCCGGAAATATTGTATTTACCTTTTACCTGCCAGTAGATTTTGAATTTATCAGGAACCGTTCCTTCCGGCTTGACAAAAATATTAGTGAAGTTCTGTGATACACCACCAAACATACCACCGGGAAGCGGCTCCTTGATTACCGGACGAAAAACTTCTGCCGGAAGAGCTACAGTGTATCGGGCATAAGGCATTTTATCATGGTTTAGCATGACAGACTCGAATTTATCAAAAACCGGACCGCCTTTTTTCCAGCCATTCATGACAGCAGCGTATTTCAGCTTCAAATTCACGGGAAGGTCAATCAAGAGCTTGCTGGTTGCGCCAAGGTCATTAATTTTGCCCTTTCCATTATAAAAACACATGAACATCAGTTTGGACAGGTGTTTTGCGTAAATCGAGTTTTTTCCGGAATCATAAATCAGAGACGGATACGGCATTACTTTCAAGGTACTATCGTTTGCCGGAGCAGCAAAAGCCGACGCTCCGGAAAACATGGCGATCATCATCAGTCTTATTTTCATCAACATAATTTCCCTGTTACAGTTTTCTTAGAGCTGAAAGAAACAACTTCCTGGTTTTACCAGATAATTTTTAAAAATGGTCAATCGGATAATACGGTTTTTTGCGGAATCAATACGAGCCGGACCATTTTCCGGAAATTCGCCATAAAGTTCCATCCGGAGGCAGGACCGGTGTATGATCCCCGACGTGCCCGTCCTTGAACAGCAGATTTACCCGGCCATGGTGCCTGTCTTCAACAACTGTTGTACTGCTGCCGGATGAATTCACATTGTATGTTGCGGCATCAACTGTCATCATAAACTTTGACGGGAACTTGAACTGCGTCGTTCTGTAACATTTAGTAAACCGGTTCGTTAAGCCAACATTCCAACCGGTCTGAATGTTTTGGGCGTAACTCAGCGCCGGATATTTGGCAACCAGTTCCTGGGGACTGGTGTCGGAAGGGCAGCGTGCGATCGGAACTTCGCCGTAAAATATGTTTTTATTGTAACCGACAAAAGACCATATTCCCGGGTCCGGCCGGTAGTACCACGCGCCGGTGCTGTAACACGGAATGACATAGTCGCTGTAATCCATGGAATAAAACTCATGGGCTCCTCCTATCTGTTTGAGATTATTGGCGCAACTGATTTTTTTGGCTTTGTCACGAGCCGAATTTAGCGCAGGAAGCAACATGCTGGCAAGAATAGCAATAATCGCTATCACAACCAGCAATTCTATTAATGTAAATAATTCCTTCCTGACTTTTGACTCCGGATAAGAATGTTCAAAGTCCCCGATAACCGCAGACTGTTTCTGAAATTTGCACATTTTGTGTCTCCTTTGGCAATATGTGTTTTTTATACAGGAATTTCGCATCTTTTATAGACATTCATTCAATTCATATATATGAATATAACACAAAGGACCGGAATTGTCAACCCCCTGTTTATTGAATTATAAGAAAAAAGAAACGTCTCCGCCCCGGACCCGGTGCCGCATCAGCACCGCAATTACCTTCTCCCTGCCATCGACAATCGAAATCCGCCCCCTGGCAATATCATCAAACAAAGAATAAACCTCACGCCACCAGCGCTCAAAACCCCGCCTGCCATCAAGCAAACGACAGGCTTGAACAGCACATGAAAAGGCATCTCCCCCGGTCACTTTCTGCTTTGCCACCCACCGCGCGATTTCATTTTCAAGCGCAGGCATCTCTCCCTGCATCCCCGCATCACCCCCCTCTGAGCCAACAGAACCAACTCGTTCAAGCATCGAAAAAGCCTTTTCAGGGCAAGGACTATTACAGGGAACCCCCAAACCAACGACAGCCGCACAGGTTGCCGATCCCGGGACACTACAGACATGCCATTGTTCGACCTCATCAATATGAGAAACGCCAATAGGACCACAGAAGGACACACAGAATTCCGGACGCGTAAAACACTGCTTCCCGGTCACTGCATGGCCAAAAGGATTAAAACACAAGTCCTCCCTGTACATCGCCCGTAAAAAACTCATCATTGCCGTAAAAGGCTGCTCGGGCAGCCACGGCATTCCATCAGCATCATAATAATCCCCGCCATACCCCCATAACAGCAACTCATAGACCAACCCCGGAAAAGGCATAAGACCAAAAGCCGGCTTCTCGTTCGCGGACGCCAGTTTTCGGCATATATCAATAAATTGCTCAAAAGTCCAATCACCCGACGGAAGCGAAACCCCAGCTCGCTCAAAGGCCGGTTTCCAGCAATAACATACGGTCGGATTAACCACCAGAGGCATCACCCTTAACTGACCGTCAAATGTACGGCACTTACTCAAGATATGAGCCGGGACCTGCGCCTCCGCCTTTTGCACGATTTGCCGCGGCAATGGAGCCAGGAATGCTTCAAGCTCAGGCGAAGGAAACATTGACAAGGGGATTTGAACCAAAGACGCCCCCTGCCATAATTGCGACAATTCAGGATTGACATTCAAAGGAGACGGCAGAGACATCTGCCGAAACCCATCCCCCCTGAAAATCAGTCGATTCAGCACATCCTGCTCCAGCATAGTCAAAGCACAACCAAAAATAAAATCTTCACTCTCTGAATCATCCACCGCAGCAACACCAGCCTGCTTGACATACGTACCACGCCCCTGCTCCCGCTTAACCAACCCCTCCAGTACCAGTTGATCAATGCCCTTACGTAACGTTCCAATAGAAACCCCGAAATGCCTGGCCAGCTCCGGCTCGGTCGGCAAACGCTCCCCGACCGACAGCCGGCCGGAATTAATCTGCGTTTTTACCGCATGATATATCGACATATATGAGGATGTTTTCATTCATTCCCTTACAATTTTATAAATTCATATAGATGAATATATCAGAAAAAACACATTCTGTCAAGCTGTATAACAAAAAAACCGGAAATAAACTGATTAAATGCAGGGTTGCAATTGACTAAAATATGATCTGGCAGTATTTTTTATGACTTTGATTGAATTTCAAATTCACGGAATCCAAAATGATGTGATCATTTTTTAAAAAACAATCGTTATTATTGTTATTGATCTTGATAATCCTGTTTAAGATTTTTGATATTATTTTGAAAAGCGATTTGATTTTCTTTGTGAATCGACTATATTATATGCTCTTGTGTAGAAAAATTAACAATTAATTTAAAATAATCCAAGGAGACCGGAACAATGTATGCGATTATGGCAACCGGCGGTAAACAGTATAAAGTCAAAGTGGATGACGTGATTGAAATTGAACGCATCGGCGGCGAAGCCGGTGATAAAATCACTTTTGACGAAGTCCTGGCTATCGGCGAAGAAGGCGGCGAACTTAACGTCGGCACCCCGAAACTGGAAAACGCGGCTGTTGAAGCCGAAGTAGTTGATCAGTTCCGCGGCAAGAAGCTTATTGCTTTCAAAATGAAACGCCGTAAGGGCTACCGTCGCAAGATTGGTCATCGTCAGGAATTGACCAGCGTCAAGATCTCAGCGATCAACGCCGGCTGACACAGACTGTTTGACTGACTATTTACGGCGGTTCGAGCCCATAAATCTCGAACCGCCTTTTTTGTATATTAATGTTAGTGTCCAGTTTCCAGATGAATTTAATACCAAGTCTGGTTATTTTATGCCTTTTCTTCATAAAATAAAGTTTACATAACGCTGCTATGCTGTACATTATTTTATTTAGAAACCGCCCCAAAATTCCGGCGACTTATATTTAATATCACTTGAAACTGAACACAAGAGAAAAGGGATCTGAAATGAACTACGACAAGAACAATGCTTTGATCCAAAGTGAAATTCCCGGCGTCACCCTGCTTAATCGCGGCAAAGTGCGAGATATTTATGATCTGGGCGACAGCCTGCTGTTTATCGCCAGCGACCGCCTCAGCGCGTTCGACGTGGTTATGCCGAACGGCATTCCGCGCAAAGGCGAAGTCCTGACTAAACTATCACTGTTCTGGTTCGAGCTGATGGACTGGATGCCCAACCACCTGATCACCGCTGACATCTCATCACGCGAAGAACTCAAACCGTTCGTAAACGATTTGCAGGGACGCGCCATGATTGTTAAAAAAGCCCAACCGCTCCCGGTTGAATGTATCGCCCGCGGCTACATCGTCGGCAGCGGCTGGAAAGATTATCAGCGCGAAGGCAAAGTTTCCGGTATTCCGCTGCGTGCCGGTTACCGTCAGGCGGAAAAACTCGATGAAGCACTCTTCACTCCGTCCACCAAAGCCGAACAGGGTCTGCATGACGAAACAATTTCTTTTGAACGCACGGTTGAGCTGATCGGGCAGGAAAAGGCCGAACAAATTCGTGACCTGACCCTCAAGATTTACAATACCGCCGCCGATTATGCCCGTGAACGCGGCATCATTCTGGCCGACACCAAGTTTGAATTCGGCGAACTAAACGGCGAAATCATCCTGATCGACGAAGTTTTGACCCCTGACTCAAGCCGTTTCTGGCCGGCCGAAAAATATGAAGTCGGCTGCAGCCCCCCGAGTCTTGACAAGCAGTATGTCCGCGACTACCTGGAAACCCTCGACTGGGGCAAAACAGCTCCGGGTCCGACACTGCCGGATGAAGTTGTCGCCAGAACAACCGAGAAATATCTCGAGGCTTACAAAAAGATCACCGGCAAAGACCTCTAATATTCCGAAAAAAATTATACTGAAAAGACAGCGGACATTGTGCCGCTGTTTTTTTTTGCCGCCATCCTGAGCCGGGATTATGGTGATAAAAGTTATGTTGCAAAAAAACCTGAGCTTGATTTTTTATTAAATACGATTATAATTATATTATTTCGATATTGTTTATAAATAGCTAAACAATATTGGATCAAAGTCAAAAGCGGGTTGCGGCCGAAAGCTCAAATGAGGCGGGCTATCAGGCCGTTTTTTTACAAGAGTTACGCAACCGGAGAGCAGAGTCATAATATTCGTAACCCGTTACGGAATTATGTTTTTTGATAACAAACCGGAATTAAGGATTTACAGATCCGGCAGAAAAGCCGGAATGGACAATACGAAGTTTGAGGGAAAAAAAAGATGGCGATATTTCGTTATATATTACGATTTATTAAACTGGGAATGGTGTGTGTCTGGATGGTTTTCGTGGCAATTTATACTTCAATCGGACTTTTGTTCAAAAAAAATGGAGACGGCCGCCGTTTCAGTTCCAGGTGTACTTTGCTTTGGGGACAAGGCCTGCGCTGGATAATCGGCATGAAAATCAATATTTACGGCAATCCCAACCAGTTGGAAAAAGGGGGCCTGATAGTTTCCAATCACATGGGATACTGTGATATTGTTGCGCATTCCTCTTGTTTCCCGGTTCGTTTCGCGCCCAAACAGCAGATCAAATCATGGCCGTTTCTTGGAGCGATCCTGAGTCTTAATCAGCCGATCTGGATCAATCGTCACTCAAAACAGGAAGCCGGGGTAGTGGTTGAAAAATTCCGGGAAACACTGGAAGAGGGAATCAACCTGATTGTCTACCCGGAGGGAACCAGTACGGACGGGAAGCATGGCCTTCTGCCGTTCAAATCAACCGCGTTCCAGGCCGTTTCCGGTACCGGACTGCCAATCCTGCCAATCATCACGGTTTATTATGACACCAGGGACGGCAACACTATACCGTGGTTCGGCAACCAGGAACTGCTGCCCCATATCTGGCGCATGCTGAGTTACTGGACAATAAAAGTCGATTTACATATTTTACCGGCAATATATCCAACCCCTGACCTGTCAAGAAAGGAACTGGCGGAAATCACCCTGAAAGCAATGCAGGAGACTTATAGCACGGTCACCGGCTTTCCACCCGACGCCCCGATCGATCAATTTAAAATACCGAAGGACAAATAACGATGTTTAAAACCGCTTTAGCCGCCCTCGGCAACGCCTGGGAAATGTTACTGGACCCCGCCTGTCCGGGGAAACTGAGCAAGCACATCGACAACGCCGACCCGGAACTACTGTCCGAATTCACCATCTATGCATTCCCGATTCTGGGCTTTATCCTGGGCCTGTGCGCTGTTATGGTCGGCAGGCTTACCTCAATGCTGCCCAACGCCATGGCCGGTGCAGTTCTGTTCACCCTGATTTGCCTCATCGGACTGGAATACTTCACATCAGGGCGCTCAGTCGGCGCCATGGCCTCATTTGTCGAACTGCGCTTCGAAGGGCTGCAAACCCACGAGGCCCTGCTGCGCAGCAAACCTGAATTCAATGCGGTCAGCACTCCGGCCGGAATCCTAACCATGATCGCGATACTGCTTATCAAAGCAGTCTGTTTTTTTGTTCTATATCAAAAATCCCAGACTATTATTATTGCCGGTGCGATAATGCTGTCATATACGGCCCAGGCAACTCTGGGCGCATTGCCGCTGATGTCAACCGGCGAACCGGTTTTGGATGGAACTGAAAGCATGTTCAAACGGCTCTGGCTGATTGCAACTATCTTATTAATAATAGTATTTATTTCAGCCCCGTACTCCGCCCTTGCGGGTTTAATCTGCTGCGGATTACTGGTCTGGCTGTTTCGTAACATTTGCGCAAAAGATTTTGATGGCATGATAAATGTCAGAATAATCGGAATTGCCGGTGCATTGATCGAATTAGCCGTTCTTTTTGCCGGCTTTTTACTGTTGAGGTAAGCAGGTTATTTTTGACAAATAATTTGCATTTTTCAACTTAGTAGAGTATAATAATAATTTCAGGATATTTATTATTTAATCAAGGCGACATTATGAATCTATCTACAACCGAATTAATAACCTTAATTTGTGTATTTTCTTTAACTTGGCTTGTCTTTGTTCTGGGTATGGCCAAGCTGTCCAAATTTTATCTTGAATTCAAAAAAATGAAAAAAACGGTTGAAACCAATCTGAGCGGATATGCCCCGAATCTGCGAAAAATGCAGGTATCCATGTCCGAACTGGTCATGGAACAGCGCCGCGCCAATAAACTGCTGGTCGAACTGATTGATAAAACAGGTCAGATGGTCTATGAATATGAGATCGAAGAAGACGGGGAAGTAGAGCACATTGAAGTACCGGGTGGAGACGCTTCCGCAACCCCGGTATATGAACTTGATGACGGCGAAGAAATTCCGATTGAATTTGTTGATCCGCCACGACCTGAGCTATAAGGCTTTTGAGCAGCCGCGGCCATTGTTGCCGCGGCTTTTTTATTTATAATCGGATCGATTGAAAAAAATTTCAATTTTGCCTGTGATTTTTACTTTTTTCGTGTTATAGTATGATTGTCCGGCTACCTCAAATAATTTATCTGTTAACAGGAAACTATGGCAAAAACGAATACACCTGAAAAAGAGAAAAACACAAACAGCAAGGCATCTGCGGCTACCAGAAAAAAGACGGGAGTCAACCGCTGGAAATATGCGCGGGTTTTTCTCATTATTGCCATTATTATGATATTGCTGGGAGGGATCATTGTTGGGTTATGGTTGTTTCAGCATGCGCTTTTTGCCGGGAATACCCGTTTCACACTAAGGAAAGTCGAGGTCCAAAGCTCCGGTTGGTGGAATGCCCGTTCCAAACTGATCACCCAATATTTGAAATTGACTCCGGGCAAAGACAACCTGTTTTCGTTGAACCTGCCGTCTCTACGCAAAAAATTGAAAAAAATCCCCAGTGTCGAATCCGCCAAAGTGTTCCGGAGTCTGCCCGATACGCTGACTGTCAGCCTGTTTGAGCGTATTCCGCGAGCCCGGTTGCTGAGTGCCAATTCGCCCTGGGTAATCGACGGGGAATGCGTAGTGATGCCGAAAGCGAATTGTATCGACATCAGCTCCAGCCTGCCGGTAATCCTCGGATACAATAAAGATGTCAAAGGCGGCATGGTTATTCCAGAACTGAAAAGCGCGCTGGAACTGATTCGTCTGGTAAATGAATATTATCCTGATATCCAGATCCAAGGCTTGAGTGTGAGCAAACCGGATCAGCTTCGCTTTTTCATGGCCTGGAAATCACAACCGAAAGACCGCTATATTGTTTATATGCCGAAAAACAATCTGGTGTGGCGTTTGAATACCTTGCGCAGCACGGTCATCGGGCTGCGGAACTCCGGAGATCCGCGCCGCATCATTGACCTGAATTACAGCGGAACCGCCGTGGTTAGATAAACTTTCCAGGCATTTTAGACAATATATTCATAATCGAAACGTTAATTATATAAACGGTACGGAGAAAAAAATGTCATCAATCAAAACTATTTCTTTACTGATCTGCTTCTGCCTGATTCCTCTGTTTGCGTCCGCAAACAATAATTCCGAGTTCGTAAAAGGAACAATTTCCGCAACCGCTCTGAATATCAGAGTCAAGCCAAACAAAAGTTACGGCCGGATTTGCCTGCTGAAATTCGGAACGGAAGTCAAGGTCTATCGGAAAGTTGCCGATTGGTATGAGATAGCAGCCCCGGAAAACGCTTCATGCTGGGTGGCCAAAACTTTTATCGATAAAAACGGCAAGGTTCTGAACGATGTCAACCTGCGCGGCGGTCCGGGCCCGGCCTACCAATCATACGGAACCGTCCCTAAAGGTACAATGTTGACTGTAATCAACAACGCCAGAAGCGAATGGGTAAAGGTCAAACCGCTGCCGTCTCTGAGAGCCTGGGCCAGTACCAAATTTATAACCCTGACTCCTGATGCCCAAAAGAAGCTGCAATATATTATGAACCCGGAAAAGGCGTTGAGCGCGGTATCAAAACCCGCGGTCAAACCTGCAGCCACTCCGCCACCGCAATTAAAACTTCCATTTGTCGCCGGATCGGATAAAAGCGTAACCCTCGAAGGCATGGTACTCGAACTGAAAGTCGGTTCCGGCTATGCGTCCCACGCCATCGCCACGGTAACTACGGACAAAACGGGCAAGGTTGCCTCCTGCGATGTTATCGGTTATCTGCATTGTGATTCGGCCGATTTGAAGATGTTTGAGAACAAACGAATAAAACTAACGGGAACCCAGCGACTGGTGAAAGGCTGGAAGCTCCCTGTAATCGATGTTGAAAAAATCCTTTATGTGAAATGATCTAAGGAGCTGTTAAAAAATAAACTTGACAAAATGAGTGAATTATCCCGGAATGATTTGGGGAGCTGCCGATGAGGCGCATAGCCTAAGCTATGTAACGAATTGGCAAAACACAAAGCAACCGGGAGAAACGCATAGATGTAAAGGTTATTTTTATACAGCTCCTAAATTCATTGGGAAGGGCAATTATCATGAAAAAAACCGTCATAGCAATTCTGCTGCTGCCACTGTTCGTCGGGGCAGCGACCTCAAACATGTCAAAGTACAAACTGGTTGAAAACACCGCAATGAGGAATGCCCCGCAGACCTATTATAAAAAATATATTTCAATGAAAACCTCTTTTCTCAGTACTTCCCCCAGCATGCCGTATTTTGCTGAAAAGACTTTCAGTTCAAAAAAATATTATATGCTGATTATATCTCCGGCTTCATTCCGGGTAATCGCCAAACGTGACAAAGAGCTTGATGAACTTATTTCCTCATTGAAAAGTACAACCCCGATTATCCTGTACGGTAAGGTTAAAAAGTTTTCGAGTAAGAAGTTCCACAGCGGTATTTCAGAATATTATCTGGACCTCGATAAAATCGAAATCGATAAAGAGGCCCAGGCCGCCCGGGACACTAAAAAAGAGACCAAAGAGGATCGTGAAGAACTGAAAAAAGAGCTTAGACGACGCGTATTGGATAGAAAAGTTAGAAAACACAGAATGCCGAATGTCATAACCGATTAAATCCAATATCGTAACTCATTCACTTACAAGCAGCAACTTTGCCTCCATCGGCTTCATATCCACAATAAGTCTTTTCAAATCCCCGGCCGACCAATAGTTCCCGGAAGGAGAACTGATTCTGTTTCCACTGCTTACGTCAGTAACAATATATTTAGCGCCGGCATGTTTTTGCAAATCAATCATTACCCTTGAACTTTGTTTCGGATCATAATTGAATAGCGACAACAGAATACGGTTGTCCAGTCGCCGGGCATTATATCTGAAATATTTATCGAATTCAATTTTGGTTTGCGCCTTCTCTGCAGCTTGACCGACAGCAGCCAGCGACGGAACAATCTTGATCTCCTCCTTGATTATCTTCCCGTTTGTCAGTACATCTTCAACTTGCGCAATTTCATGCATGGTTTCGTTAAACATTTTGAGATACAAGCCATCAATATGTTCCCCCGGGAAAATCACAAAACCACTACCGCCGTTAACCGCGGTCGCCAACAGCAGCATCCGCAGCCGCCCGGGAGACAGAACTTTTTTAGGACTTAAATATCCCAACCGATCAATGGCGCAAATTACGTAATAGGCTTTTTTCAGATTATCGACATTACAGGCAATAAGGTCAAAAGCCTGTTGGTCGAGATAATGGTAATAGCTGGAAATATGCCCGTCAAAATATTGTTCATTCAAACGCGAATCCTTGGCGACTTTCCGGAATATGTCCTTGAAATCAGGTCGGGAAAAATTAATTACATAGTCATAATCAAAAACGGATGAGCCGGGATACAGTTCTTTAAATATTTCGGTATGCAACTTAGTTATATCGGCGGTCTGACGGCATCTGAACGCGCTCCACTGGTCCGGATACTTATCCAGTATTTCCGAAGCGCCCGGCACTGCCTTTATCCCGTTTTTTCGCGCGAAGTCCCTGCGACAGTCATCGCAGAAACACCAGGTCATCGGTTGCCATGGCTCGATGTCATACAGGATAATATCCCCGTCAACCGCTCCGCATTTCCGATATTTTTCTTGGAGGAAAGTTTTCAGATACTGCCTGAACTTCCGGCTGTTATTGATCCAGGTCGGACATAAATGTTTGGCGTTAACCTTTCCCGTATTGTAATATACCAGTTTTATTTCCTTGAATAATGGGCTCTTCTCAAGCTGGTTGAATTTCATCTCCGCATAGTCGGGATTGGCTACAAACATTTTCCACCCCCTCGCTTCGAGTATCTTGTCGACCTGTCGGCTGCGTTCACTGTCCATGAGGATGCGCGGGCGGGTTTTGATTCCGGCTTTTTCAAAATTTTCCGCGATCCGGCCTAAAATTCCCGGATTCAAGAAATTAATATCTTTCATCCCCCAGCATAAAATCGGAAAATTACGAGGCATTGCAACTTTTTTCAACGGCGGCAGCAGGTTGAATATAAAACTCTGTTCCGCCGAAGACCGGCGGTCCGCCTCCAGATGCCAGAAGATCGTAAATGATTTGCGGGCAAGAGGTTTTTCCGGCTCTATTGCCACAACCAGTTTGCGCCCCCAGGTGTACTTCTTTTTCAGAATACTGAAGATTCGCGGATCTGTAAAAGTATATCGTTTATACGCAGTTCCCTGCTTCATAATTTTGTTGACTGAAGGAATCTCAGGCTTATAATAGCTCGGGTAAAAATTATATGCCTCCGTCAATCGCAGTTCAGCCGGAATTTCAATAGTCAATTTTCCGGTTTTAAACTCCTTCAGTTTCTTTAAATCAAACGCCAGCGGGACAGGTGCATTTTCAAAAGAATTAACCTGACGCTTCCCGCTCCAGATTACAGTATTTTCTACCGGCATGACCAATGCTTTCAAGGGAAAACTTTGATCCTTTTGCCGGGAGACGGCATACAACTTTACATCGGAAAACTCCACTTTCCCCTGCCCGATATTCCAGCAAAAAAGATCATTTTTTGTATCCGGCCCCGCCGTAAATAAGATTGAAGTTGTTTTCCACGCGCTGCCGGAAACGGGAGCGGAGACATCTTCATTCACTCCAAGTCTGGCAAGCGAATCTCCGGTCGTTCTCGCTTTAGCCTGAAAAATATAATTACCCGGAAGTAATTTTTTCGCGATTGAGGGGCTTGCTCCACATTTGGCACCTCCGCTTTCCCAGTCAACAGTCAGTTTTTTGAGTTTTCCCGGAGTCACCTTGACCTCAAAAACCGTTTCGTATCCGTGAACCGCAGTCTTTTCCCAACCGGACGGCAAGTGCGTAATATCATTAATTTTTCCGGCAAAATCAGGATTTGCCAATAGATTTACCTTTGCTCCTGCAAGCGTGACTTTGGAGCTATCAATAGGAATTGGCTCAAAACTCATAACGCAATCGTCGATTCTGATGAGCCCTGTCCCTTTCAGCCGAATAGACAGATTTACGGCAATCGCACCAGATGGGATTGAAGCGCTACCCACTATCTGTTTCCAGCCGAATGAACCTTCGAAAGATGCGACTTGTTTCCACAAGGCAGTCCTTTTCGCGGCGGTATCGGCAGTAACGACAATGCTCCCTGCTTCAGCATTTTCAGCCTGAATCCAGGCTGCGACAAAGATTTTTCGCGCGACCGGACCCGGAGTAATCTTTACTTTCTGGATGAATTGACAGTAATTTGTCCCGGCAGACTGCTTGATCAAGGCTGAGTATTTTGCTGAACGAAAAACCTTTGTATCATAATTAAATTCAGCGGCCTTTGTTTTATCAGTACCCCAACTACTGACGTGCCAGGATGCCGGCGCCAACCGTCCTTTTGTCTTAACAAGATCATTGAAACCGGGATTTTTCAACAAGTTTGCCCCCATAATGACATTCGCACCAGGCAAGACGGCAGAAGCCAGTAACACAGTAATAATTTTTCTATACATGGAATTCTTTCTTGTTATATATTTAGATTCCGGGATAGCCGGACAGCAAGCAAGCGAGTAAAAGTTTTTTGCATTTTCAACATACCGGCCCCTGAGCCACTGATCAGTTAATCCTCTGAAATGACCTGTAAAAACGCAGATCCGGTTAGTCGACTATTAAGCATTGTTACATTAATAAACAGATTAATTAATCGCGGTCTCTAATCTCAAGTCGAAGCATGTAAAACAATATAAAAACATGCATGACCGCATAAGATTACGGTTGAATCCACGAGCTCGAATCACCATACTTAAATCCGTCCATCAGCCTCCAGGTATTGCTGTTGTATGGATTGAACCGCAAATTATTAACATTACCGCCGATGTATAGAATATTCGCTTCCCCGCCGCCGACACCATGCCGCCATGCCACGCGGTCCAGACTCATGTAATCCACATCCCAGGCCGTCTTTCTGAAATTGTCCGCGACAAGAATTGTCAGGGTTGACTTAAATACGAACGATTTTTTACGCCAGCCCTTACGGTCCGCCCCCATGGTCTTACAACCTGACAATCTTGAATTGATCCCGTAATGACTGTAGGAGAATAAGTCAGCGCCCCAACCTACTCCAATCGGCTCCTGCGGACAAATAAACGGTCCTTTGCGGGTCTTGTAGTCATACTTCACTCCATACCCGTCAAGCTGCGTAATCCAGGTGACATTGGCAACCGCATCTTTGCCGGGAACAATCCAGTCACGGCTGTCGTCGGAATACATGGCGGCGGCCAAACCGATCTGTTTAAGATTTGATTTACATGCAATTGCTTTTGCTCGATTTCTGGCTTTGTTCAAGGCAGGCAATAACATCGCCGCAAGAATCGCGATGATCGCGATGACAACCAGGAGTTCAATAAGGGTAAAATTTTTATGTCCT
Organism: Victivallales bacterium; assembly: GCA_963678305.2. GTDB lineage: Bacteria > Verrucomicrobiota > Lentisphaeria > Victivallales > Victivallaceae. The sequence goes on along the minus strand of CAXXVV010000011.1, from coordinate 614,138 downwards.
GTATTATGCTTTTCCATTTTTCACCACTCTGTTATTTTTTATGTTTACAGCCAAACGAAATTTATTTATACTATTATTATAATTGATTAGATATAAAAAACCATAAAATTTCCATCGAGTTAATATTATCATTGACAAATTTATAACAAGTTGAATTAAAAGTTATAACATTTATTGATATTGATTTTTAATGAAAAATGATAAAGTCAAAGAGATTATCCCCGGATACGGAAAATGTAGAACCTGTTAAGCGCTGCTTCGGATAACCAGTTCGGAGGCTGGAACCCGGACAATAAAATTACTTTCACCGTATTTAAATTTCCGGCTGACAATGTAATCAACCAGCGAAACAGTCTGACTTGCCAATTGTTCCAGCGGATGAGTTATTGAGGTCAGGACCGGCTCACCGGCATGAACCGCACGCCCTTCCAGATTATCATAGCTGATAATTTTCAGTTTATTGTTTCCCCCGACATTATGCCCTCCGACAATATCCAGCATCCCGAAGGCGATGAAATCACTTAACGCAAAAACAACTCCTTCAAGATGGTGTTCAAGACAATATTTACCATGTTCCTGCCCGTTGATAAACGCGCGCTGCGGATGATGCGAATAAGAATGCTGCATTAAAGGAAGAACATCATAATGTATCCTTGCCTCTTTCGCACATTGCTGCAGTATCCTTAAACGGTTTTCCGGAGTGCTGCCGGTCATGCCTGCAATATAGAAGTTATTGAATCCAAGTTTTTTAATATGTTCAAGCGCTTTTTGAAAACCCGGAACATAATCATGAAAGACCTGATGAAACGGATACGGGCTCAACTTTTCATCGTTGATTAAAATAACTGGAATGCGAAGTTTCTTCAGTAATGTTACTGAGTGGTTGTCGACCATTCCCCCCGGAACAATCAGCAAGTCGAATCTTTCAATCTTTTCTCCGGAAAATATTTTGTCAAGAAACGGCCGTTTTTCACTAGTGCAGACGTCGAACCCGAATTTCTCCAATCCTTCCACCAGCGCGTCATAATAGGTTCCGTAAGCGCCAATCGCCAGCGGGTCATCCTTACTGTATTGCCAGTTGAATATTTTCACCTTGACCTTGGACCGCCCCGGAAACACGTTCCCGACATAGGTCCCGCTGCCCCGGGTACGATAAACGACCCCTTCTCCGACAAGTTTGTTTATCGCCCGGTTAACCGTCATATCAGAAACATTATACCTGAGCGCCATTTCCCTGGTGCTGCTGAGTTTCGTATCAACCGGCAGGTGGTGATTGATAATATAGTCAGTGATATCCTTGATTATCTCATTCTGACTGTATTTTTTACGGACTATTGTCATAGGTATTTTTCTGTTTTCATATTATAAGGAGCTGTATAAAAATAACCTTTACATCTATGCGTTTTTCCCGGCCAGCGCGCCGGATGAGAAAGCCCACTGCAAATTGAAGCCGCCACACGGGCCATCCAGATCCAGAACCTCCCCGGCAAAAAACAATCCTTTGACCAGGCGGCTTTCCAGAGTCGCGGGATTGACTTTTTTCAGCGCGACTCCACCGCGGGTAACCATCACCCGGTTCCAGCCTTCAGTCGCGTTAACCCGCAAAGGCAGCGCAGTCAACAACCGCACCAACTCTTCCCGTCCCGACGCCGGAAATTCCGCCGCTTTAACCGTACCGATATTGCCAGCCAATTCACAAAGCGCGTTTGCCACCGCGTGAGGCAGATGCCCGGCCAGCAAAGTATTCAATTGCTTTTTACCGGAATTCTCCTGCCACCGTTTGAATTCCTGATGCCAGAATGCTACACTCCGGTCGCTGAAAAGGTTTACCGCCAGCATTACTTGCGGGTGTTTTTTCAATAATCCGGATACCTCCCCCGAAAGATCGATAACCGGAGGACCGGATATCCCGTGATGAGTAAACAGCAGTTCTCCGCGATAGATTGTCTTGCGGAACTTAGGCAAATCGATCACAACAGTCACATCAGGCAGGCTTATCCCGGTGCAGGACCCGGGCCAGCTTTCGACCGTCCGCAGCGCCACCATCGCCGGAACCGGCTCGATTATCCGATGACCGGCTTGTTCGGCCAAAGCGTAACCGGTCCCCTGCCCGCCAAGCGACGGATAGCCTTTACCGCCGGTCGCGATAATTACTTTATCCGTCATGACCCGGTCTTTTTCGACCATTACGCCGGACACGGAGGCATCCTCTATAACCAATTCTTTAACCGACGTCGAACAGGTAATTTCGACTTTGAGCCTGGAACATTCCGTCAGGAGGGCGTTCAGCACATCAACCGCCCGGTTGGATTCAGGAAAGACATGAAAGCCGTCCTGAACCAGCGTCGAAACACCTCTGACAGCAAAAAACTCCCGCAATTTTTCAGGAGGGAAAGCTTCAAGCGCCGTTAAGGCGAAACGGCCCTGGCGTCCAAAATGTTCAGCAAACACCGGCACCGCCAGAATGTTAGTCAGATTACATTTGCCGCCGCCGGAAGCAAGCAGCTTGGCTCCGGGACGTGATAACTGTTCGTACACCGTCACCCGGTCGCCTGACGCGGCGGCGGAAATTGCCGCCATGAGTCCGGCGGGGCCGGCTCCGATTATGATAGTATGTCGCTGTTTACTGGTCATGATGCGTTCAATATGCCCCTACTTATGTGAAATGCAAGGAGTAAAAAGTCAATGATGAGCGTTCCGGCTTATTTTTCTATAAAATTACAAACTTCAATTTGAGTTCAAATACTGCTATTCTCCAGTTATATATAATTATGATTGAAAACTTATTTATTTTTAACTTGCGACAGGGGCATTTTGATATTATATTATTGGTTCAGCAAATGCACATAAAATAAAAATAAAGGATACTTTTCATGGTCATAAGAAAAATGAATTCGGTGTTCACCCGCCACGGACGAGTATTGTTCGGAGTCATTACATTAGTAATCATCATCTCTTTTCTCGGGCTGATGACTCCGGGTAAATTCACTTCATCGAACCGGGGCAGTGCCGTTGTCGGCAGCGTTTTCGGCAAAGAGGTCACTGTTGGCGACATTGAAAAACAGGCACGCAATACAGCGATGGTTTTCTGCGTGCAGTATGGAATGCCGTTTTCCGATCAACTCATGCAAATGGGACAAAGCCGTGCTTACCCGGATATCTGCCAGTTGGCCGCCGCCAAAGAACGCGGCGTCAGAGTGTCTGATGAAGAAGTTGCCGACTTCATCAAAAAAGGAGCAAAATTCACAGATCCCAAAACTAAAGAATTTACGATGTCCCTGTACCAGGCATTTGTTGACGACATCTTGAAAAAACAGGATTTAGGTGCTGCCGACCTGGATCAAGCGGTCCGCAACCAACTGATTATCGAAAAGCTTAATCGTCAGATTCAAAACAGCGTGATTGTCACTGACGGGGAATTGATCGAATATTTCCGGATGGCAGCTGAAAAATTTACTGTTATGGTTGCCCGTTTCAACGGTATTGACCTGGAAAAAAGCATCAAAGTTGATGATAAAAAGCTGAAAGCATACTTTGAAGCAAATAAAAAAATCAAAAACTATATGATCGCCGCAAAATACCAGGCTGTGGTTATTGAGTTTCCTTTTTCAGAATATCTGGCTAAAGCAGCAAAAAGCATTTCCAAAGACGATGCTGTCAAATACTATAATGAACATAAATCAGAATTTGTCGACGACAAAGGCACTCCCCTGCCGTTGGCAAAATGCGCGGCCAAAGTCAATAAGAAACTGATTATGAAAGCCGCCAGTGAAATGGCTGTCAATGCTTCGCAAAAATTCGCGAATGAACTGTACGAAAAAATTCTTGACGTCGACGTATCCAAGAAGCTGGAAACGTTCAAGAACGCGGCCGCCAAATCAGGCATGAAGCTGATCCCGACCGGGGAATTCTCACTGCCGGCCGGAAAACTGGCCGGACGCTGGGATGAGCCGGAACTGGCAAAACAAATATCCCTGGCGGACAAATTAACTCCGGTTACCTATCCCGTCCCCGGTAAAAATGGCGCCTACATCGCATATCGGACTTCCCGTATTGCGGCCCGTCCCGCTACATTTGACGAAGTAAAAGCCCAGGTTGAAGATGATTACCGGAGTGAACACGCAACCCGACTGGCCCGGGAAAAAGCCCGCGCTTTGTACGCGAAGTTGATCAACGCAAAAGGAACTAAGCGTCAAGCTCTGGTTAAAGCAGCGAAGAGCCCGGCCTTCAAAACTCTCATGCCTTTTTCCATGCAGCAACCGCCAATGACCTCAGACGGTCGTATGCTGCTCGAAGTTTGCGGCAAATTACAGGTAAACGGAGTTTCCGCTCCGCAGGAAAACGTCAATGGCGCAGTTTTGGTCTATATGGTCAAACGTACTCTGCCTTCAGATAAAGAGTTTGAGAAATTCAAACCAATGGTTAAAAACTGGTACACCCAGAGTAAGATTCGTGCTGCCCAGTACGCGTTCTCCGCCTGGGTCAATACTAAATGCAAGCAAGCAACACAAGACTAAAGGTGAGTATCAAGTACAATGGAACATTCTAAAGATTTTGCCCTTGGTCGTCACATGACGATTGAATTTTATGATTGCAATCATGAAATTCTCTGCGATGCGGAAAAAGTTGAACAGATCTTCATCGATTCCGCCAAAGCCAGCGGTGCAACCGTATTGGGAACTAACTTTCACAGCTTCGAGCCGCAGGGTGTCAGCGGGTTTGTCGTCATTGCCGAATCCCATTTTTCGGTCCATGCCTGGCCCGAACATGATTACGCGGCGGTCGATATCTTCACTTGCGGCGATTCAATCGATTTCCAAAAAGCGGTTGAAAGCCTGGAAGATGGCCTGCAATCAGATCAGGCAATTATTTCAAGTGATATGAATCGCGGTGTAGTCTCCAACAACGGCATGGAAAGAATGGTCCCGGTTTGCGAAGACGGAACTCAGACCTATGCCCTCTCCTGGAAAAAACGCTATGACTCAAGCAATGCCTGGGGGCTGCTTTCTTCGGTTGACCTCTATGACTGCAATCCGGAAATCATCCGGGATGCGGAAGCAATTAAATGCTTTGTCAAAGAACTTTGTGAGAAAATCGGCATGCAGACATATGGCGAATGCGTCGTGGTCCATTTCGGGGCAAATGAACGGGTTGAAGGCTTCAGCATGACCCAGTTAATTGAAACCTCTCTGATCTCCGGTCATTTCGCTAATGCGTCAAACAATGTTTATCTGGATATTTTCAGCTGTAAATTCTATGAACCGCGTGATGTTGCCGAATTTGCCATGGAATTCTTCAAAGGGGCTCACTATCGCATGCAAGTCGCCTTGCGTCGCTGACCCTGGAGCGTATTGTGACCGTATATTCTATTGACGGCAGGATCCTACCTGAAGCGGAAGCACGTATTTCGGTTGAGGATTTGTCGGTTATCCGCGGATTCGGGGTTTTTGACTATCTACGAACTTACAACCGGATACCGTTCCGTCTCAAGTGGCATATTGATCGCTTTTTCAATTCGGCCGGCCTCATCGGGCTGAAAATAAAATTTACTCCAGCACAGGTAGTTTCTTTCGTCTATGAGGCAATTGCTGCTTTACCGGACACTGAATGCACTGTACGTCTGGTTCAAACCGGCGGCGTCAGCCCGGACTCTCTTACTCCGGTCGGCAACGGCCGCCTGAATATTATCGTCAAGCCCTCTCATGATATGCCGGCGGCATGGTACACCAACGGCGCAACCGTGAAAAGTTTCGTAGTCGAGCGCTTCCTGCCGGAAGCTAAGACCATCAACTATCTTATGGCGATTATGGCCGGTCAAGCCGCCAAAGCGGCCGGAGCAATCGAGGCCGTGTATATCACTCGCGAAAATCGTCAGGTCCTTGAAGGCGCTACAAGTAATATAGCTTTCATCAAAGATCACCGCCTGATCGTACCGGATAAAGATATTCTGGACGGCATAACCATGAAAGCATTGCTGGACGCTGCAGAAAAAATCTACCCCATTGAACGTCGCTCGATCTATGAACATGAAATTGCCGTTATGGACGAAATGATTCTCTGCTCCTCCAACCGTGAGGTTGTCCCGATCGTCAAATTTGACGACCACATTTTCGGCGACGGCGCTCCGGGACCGGTATCAAAAGACCTGATGCAAATTTTCCACCGGGAAACTACAAACAATCCGGAGGAATCATGATTAAAAAATTCTGCGCCGCCATGACCTTCATGACAATAATTCCCCTGCCCTCTCCGACCCTGTCCGACCGTGATTTTGGTCGACTTACCTGGTATTTTCCGCTAGTCGGCGTTTGTCTCGGGATTATCCTCGGCGGCGCGGCCCTCGGTATGCTGCAGATTTTTCCGCAGTTGGTAACCGCAGCCGTTCTGACTTTCCTGCTGCCGGCGCTGTCAGGAGCTTTGCATCTGGACGGACTGGCCGATACCGCCGACGGCTTCCTCAGTTGCCGCAACCAGGAAAGAATGCTGGAAATCATGCGCGACAGTCATATCGGCGCCATGGGCGTCTTCGCAATGATCTGCCTGATGCTGATCAAATTCGCGGTCTTTGCATCCCTGCCGTATGACAGACTGCCTTATTATGCTGTTGCGGTACCGGTAGCCGGCCGTTGTGCACTGGTTTTTTATCTCGGGATCAGCAAATACGCCCGGCAATCCGGGCTGGCGATGATGTTCTACCAATACAAGACCTCCGGTCTCACTCTCTACGCCATAATCATGCTGTTCGCGACTTCATATCTGCTGTGCGGTTCGCTTGGGATATTCTCATCGATCGCTGTTGTGATTTTTGTTATCATCTGGGATATCATCTGCAACAACAAGATCGGCGGAGCGACCGGCGATACTCTCGGCGCCTGCTGCGAATTAGCTGAACTGATCTTTTTGCTGGGAGTAATCAGCTTTTTTCATCTCTAATAATCACTTCGATACTTTAAAAATAAGAAATCGGTGATATATTAATATTCTGTTATCATAAAAGCGCCCGTAGCTCAGCTGGATAGAGCGTCTGCCTCCGGAGCAGAAGGCCTTGGGTTCGAATCCCGACGGGCGTACCATTCCACTTCCTCAAACAAGTTCAAGCAATCTCACTCCCTGTTTTACGTCATGACACCCCGGTTTACCGTCAGCAATCAAAGATAAAGCCCCCATAAAGCACACAATTATCCCCGCCTAGTTCAAGGCTGTTTTGAACTTGATTACAGCTCCTATCGCAGTCGAACTCAATGCATTAGCACGATAACACCAACAAGTTGATCAAGCAACTTCATTTGATTATCACCTGATAAAGCCCCCATCAATCCAGCCTGTCTCTATCTCTTAGCCTCATCGACGGTTTATGCCGTAAATCATAATTCCCTTACGCTTGAAATTTCCGTTAGTTAGTAGCTTTTTAATTTGAAAAGAATGACTAGACATATATAATAGTCCATGTAAAAAAATCAAATATAAAATCGTAATTGTATTTATATGGCTAATTGGATTTTACACATTAAGGAAATTGAAGATTTTCCTGCATTAGACTTAAACAGTAGCAACCTACCTTCAACTATCATTTTCTATCCATCAGTATATTTTTCCTTACGTTGGAGCCTATACAACAGCTTCACCGAGTTGGCCAAGAAATACTCTCCAGCTCGGACTGATCAATGTTATCGTGGCTTGAGTAAGCTCTTTGCCTTAACCTGAAAACGAAAGAATAAATAATGAAAGAACATGAAAATACAAATCAACAATCAGACGGCAGCATCTTTTCCTGGTTGATCAAAAACGGCGTATCCGAATGGCTGGCAACAAAACTGCAGGCTTTCTGGAATACAATTACCCGGATTGGCGGCAAGGTTCTTTTGACAGGTGAAACCATAGTTATTGAACTGGTCAAATTCACCTCCGGACATCCGTATATGGCAGTTGGCGCGGTGATGGGATTTTCAGCGGCCTTGCTGCTCAACCAGATTCCTCTGGTTGGCTGGGCAATATCATGCCTGACAACCCTTACTGGAGCATATCTCGGGCATCTGCATGACAATCCCAAAGGCAACATTATTTCCTTCTTCTACGTGATTCTGGATGTGGTCTACAAGATTTTCAAAGAGATCAACAATCCCGAAAAAAACGAAGAAGCAAATAATTGCGTTTTCGCAGAGTCAGCCGGATAAAAATTGAAACGGAGTTTAATTACCCCGTATGAACCGTATGTTTTGACGATATTTCGTCATTCACATACGCAACATACGGGTATTTTTCATTCCTTTGGGGAATTTTTTTTTAGTCGAAAAATATACAGACATTTGCATATTGATTAGAAAAATATTTTAAAACGGCATATTTGTATCGAACTCTCCCAAACATAACCTCTACTCAAAAATTAACTGCGCAAGCAGAAGACCCGATGGGATTGAGGTTTAATGGGCAGGATACTAACGTTTCTACTCTCCATCTTTGTACCGCTTTAAGCCGGGATTTACATTTCATCAACTCTTTGTCAAAATATTGCACCACCTTTTCAACGCCAAACGCTATTGGGGTATTGACCTGAAAAGTGTTACGACAAAAGCATTGGATTGCATTTTTTGTCGTTTTTTTAAGAAAAGTCTTGACATTTTACGACTCATGCTATATACTTATGTACATAGGCAAGGGCAATAAATAAGGATATTAGATGTTAATCAGAGATAAAATTAATAATTACTTAAGAAAGCTGGAGCAGGAGAAAAAAATCAGGCCGGGCGAGAAGCTTCCGTCTTATTCTGAGATTTGTCAGCTTTTCAATATTACTTATACAAGCGCCCAACGGGCGTTCAAGCAGTTGGAGCAGGAAGGCCGGATAAATGTGGTAAAAGGCGTTGGCTCTTTTTTGAACGGAGGAAAAGTTCTGGATGTGGATATTTACCTGACCCGGACTACTTTTGATTTTAAAGAGATGCAGAAAATCTTTGAACACATATCCGACAAGAACGATCTTAATCTTAAAATTACTCTGAAAGACATAAAAAGTTTAAAAAAAGATAATTACGGGTCATGTCCTGATGAACATAAAGTAATAATATCAGAGGTTGATCCATGGTTTCAAACGACAGGGTCCTTAATGGATTATTCAGCGTTTGAGGATTATTCCAACGTTATTGAAAAGCTGAAACTTTACGATATGGAGTATAATAATTTCCAGTTGCCATTCTACTTTTTTACATATCAGGGAGCGGTGAATACGAAGGTACTGAAAGAGGCCGGTTTTAAGAAAAAAATAGAGAGTTTCAGTACCCTTGAATGGTGGGATGAACTTGTAGTTGCATGTAAAAACAAAATGCAGATTCCGGCTGTCAAGCATTTCGAGACAGGAGAATTGTGGCTGTTTCCTTTATTCATGATTTCTGTGCTGATGATGCTTCAAAAACGCAAAAGTTTAAAAACTCTTTTCAAAACTCCATTTTTCGATACGCTAATTGGAAAGAGGCTTTTTGAAATAACAGATAATTTTCAGACATTGACGGAGAATGACAAAGGTTATCATCCTCTAATGGGTGCTATAAATTTAGATATAGGCTCATGGATATCGGTTCAATACAAAAAACAGTTTAATATTTCTGATGACGATTTTTATATTGTTCCATTAAAGTGTGGAGCAAATAAAATCATGCACTATTCCCTGGTTCCATTGCAAACTTTTGTTAGCAGTAAAATAACGGAAAACGAAAAGGACAGAGTCTGGTGTCTATTGAAAAACTTACTGTCGAAGAGTATTCAGAAAAAAATTGTGGCACAGACAGGCGCTATCTCTGTCAGAAAAGATATGACTATACAGGATCATAAATGGGTTTGTCGTGATGATTTTAAGGCGTTTTTTCCTTCAAAAGGAGATATTTTCGTGAGCAATTCGATTATTCCCAATGAAAAGATCGCTGTGTTGGGAGCCTTATATGAACAGTATGAATTTTATGGCGCAAATGGTGATACTATTCGTAAGTGTATGGACCAGAAGCTTGCTGCTGTTTAAAAAGCCTGGTTCAATGCTTAGCGAATTAGATAATATAAATTACGAAAAGGGCGTGATCAGAACGATTAAAATGTATTTGGCATGTATTTGCAAGTTTGCTTTTAAATGCCAGTTACTCTAAAGCAAAAGACAATATTTATTCTGTAATACCTTAATAAAATTAATCGAGAAAGAGAGTGTGAATATGAGGAAATATTAATAAAAACAAAGAAACGACGATCGCTTTGCAAGGTATAGGTAATATTAAAAACTTGAAAATTAACCAAAAATCAAAAAAGGAGTATCCTGGAAATGAATGATAAAACAAAACCATTCAGAAGCTTTTTTACATTAATAGAATTACTTGTCGTTATCGCTATTATAGCGATCTTGGCTAGCATGTTACTGCCTGCACTTGGCAAAGCCCGTGATAGAGCGAAGGCAATTCACTGCGTAAACAATATGTCGCAAATTGCCAAGGGGGCATTGGGGTATGCTAATGATTTTGATGATTATACAATAAAGTCACAATATGGTACAGACGGCTGGTGGATAACCGGGTGGGAATATTTTACAGGAAGCAAATTCCCCGGATTCGGGGCTGATACAAACTATATAAACTGCACTCCGGATAAAATAAGATCAACTCCACTATATTGTCCGAAAAGTGTTCAAGGAGCGAGTTTAAAAGCGACATCTTCAGGTACTACATGGCATCCTGCGGTGGGACTGATCAGCTATGGAATAAATGATGCAAGCGGCTCTGCGACATCAACCCTGGTTGGCCGGAAGATAAATAGAATAAAATCTCCATCTAACAAAGTACATTATTCGGAAGCCGGAAAATATTACAGAGTGCAAGCAGCGTATTCCATTTTTACTTATTCTCCAATCAATCGTCATGGTGGACCGCCTGATTTGATTGTTGATTCAAGCTGGCGTCCATATCACAACTGGGGTTACAGCAATTACAAAGGGCGTGCGGTAACCGGGTTCGTTGACGGGCATGCGAAAGCTTTGGATTATAATGAGCTTGGATTTACTGACACGACACTGGCAGGCAGAATGTATTACTACAATGTCAACTAATAATTAAAAAAAATCAGAAATGAGATTAAATAATATAAAAATGCCCCCTCTATTTACGAGAGGGCGTTTGAGTTCAGTTGTCTTCTCATTAAAAGGAATATTGAAATGAAAATTGCCATAAAAAAGTTGACAAGCATTATCTATGCGCTAATAGCCGCGACAAGTCTGGCAGCCATGTCTGAACTGCCAAGCATAAAAGTACCTGAAATGGATAAAGGCCCTAACCTTATAGACGGATTATTTGCGGAAAAGCAATGGAATGACGCGGCTAAAATAGAATCATTCAAATCTTTAAACGGTAAAGACAAGGTTAAAGAACAAAGTAAATGTTATGTTTTACAGGACAAAGATAATTTGTATATCGGCTTTGTTTGTTACTTCAAGGATTACCAGAAAACAATAAACGCTTTTCAAAAAAATCCGGATAAGGTTTTTGCCGGGGATTCGGTTGAAATATTCATTGATCCCGGCAGATCAGGAAATTACGTGCAAATAGGCATTAATCCTTCAGGTAAAGTTTTTTTTGCCGGCAAAAAAGCTGAGATCAGGACAGGAGTGCAAGTATTTAAGGACAGGTATCAAATTGAGTTGTCAATTCCATTTAAGTCTATTCCTATGCCGCAGGAAAAAATTAAGAATACTTGGGGAATGAATTTTTGCCGGACTAATCGTCAAACTAAAGAGTGGACTTGCTGGTCTCCAACCATCGTTGGATTTCATAACTCAAGCAGATTTGGCAGTGTTGAAGGTATGCAGGTTGATGTACCCGGGATATTCAAAAAACAGAAAGAACAAGAAGAGGGGAATCTTGTTTTGTTAAGTGATCGTGTTTTCTACGATATTCAAAAATGCGTAACGCTAAAAGTCAAGGTTGGAAAAGTAAAGTCATTGAAAGGATATTCTCTTCATAGTCAAATTACAAACACCAATGGTGAAGTAGTTTCAAAAAAGACTACTCGCCCGGTTTTCTTTTCAAATAGGATAAAGCCATCAATCAGCTCTTTGAAAAATGGACGCTATCAACTCGCGGTTCAACTGCTGAATGAACATAATCAGGTTGTAGAGCATGGTAAAATTACCTTTTGGAAAATAAGCAAGGCGATAATTCCTGAAGAAAAGGTTGAAGTTAAAAACCATACTCTTATGATAAATGGCAAGTTTTTCTTTCCTATAGCAATACATCTTTGGAATTTGCGCTGGAATGAGATTTCCCAATATGCCGGCGACCGGAAAAAACAATTACAGATTTTAGAGTCGCGGTTGAAAGATTTAAATGAACATGGTTTCAATACGGTTGTATCAAGCGTGGCATTCTTTAGAGATGAGATTTTAGAGAATGAAAAAGCAATAATGGAAAGTGGTTCAAGATGGCCGACTGTTGATATAAAAAACGCAAAAAATTTTAAAATTAATTTTGCGGATATATTGAAGCTTCTCACAAAATACAATTTTCGCATAATTCCTTCATCTCCATTTCTCAAAAAGGCTGATTTTTCTAACGATCAGCTTGAAGCCTGGAGTCAACTTATCTTGAAATACCGCAGCAAGTCTGGAATTCTCTGTTGGATGAGTGGAGACGAGCTTGATGGCTATGTTAAGAGAAATAAGAAGGTCTATGAGATGTTAAAAGAATTAGACCCTTACCATCCAGTATTTATCAATGTTATAAATGCGGTTTTTCCTAACAAACACAATGGCGATATAATTTCAACAGACCCGTATCCTGTTCCGAATGCACCGTTGACGGCGGTTTCTGTTCATGCTGATAGATTAATGAGTGCTGTCGGGAAAAATCCGAAACAATCTTTCTGGTTGGTTCTCCAGCTCTATGGGGCCACTCAGGAGAAAAAACGTTGTCCGACTCCGGCAGAGATCAAATGTATGACTTATCTGGCTCTCAATCACGGAGTGAAAGGATTGGATTACTTCGCTTATTATCCCCCGAAAGAACGCAAGACAAATGGTATTCCGCAATCAAATTCCGCCTGGGACTATATGAAAGAACAAAACCGCCAGACGCAGATATTGGCTCCGGTATATTGTCTTGGGAAAAAAGTTGGCGGAAGTGTAGTTTCAAGTCCAGAAATTGACTTGGCAGTATTTGAATATCAAAAACATTTGTACTTGATTGCTGTAAATACTGCAAAAAGAAAAATTAATTGCACGATAAAAGTTCCAGCGCTGGAAAATAATAAGAAAGGCAAGGTTTTATTTGAGAATCGGAATGTCAGTTTGAAAGCTTCGAAACTTAACGATACCTTTGAGGGGTATCAAGTCCATATATATGAATTCTAAAAAAAGGCTATGAACATGAACTGTTTTTTGAATTATGCTTTTTTATTTCTGGTTCCGGCTGTAATCGCGGTGGATGCCGTCGCAGATGAAAAGAAGCTGGTAAAAATCAATGTTACCGCTGCTCCAGCTTTGCCTGTCCAGAATTTATTAGCTGAAAATTCCGGATTTGAAAACGGCTTAAAAGGCTGGGCTCTTAATAAAAAAGCCATTAAAAATAAGAGTTTTACCCCAACTGAAATTAATGGTAAAAAAGTTGTTTCTATAAATTCCTCGAATGGTGTCATTGGCAGAACAGTAAACCTGAAAAAGCCTTTCAAACCAGGAGAAAAATATATTTTAAGTTGTCTGATTAAGGCCGATAATAAAGTATCTCAGCGAGCGGGATTATTCAGTGGTTGCGGAGCGACCGTCTCTTTCTTTTCAAAAGACTGGAAGAAGGCGGTAACTGTTTTTGCCAGGTCGGCTGATACTAAAGGGAAATGGATAAAGGCAGTCAGTAAGCCAATTGAATGTCCTGAGTGGGCTCATCTATATAGACTTCATATGGGAATCAGTTATTCACCTGGTTCGGGATATCTTGATGATGTCGTATTTGCCAAAGCATATACAATGTTACAAATTAAAGTAGAAGCGTCAGTCAATATCAGGCAGGTTATTGTTGATAACGAGTTGGGCAAAACCGTTTTTGACAGCGATCTGCTTGATGATGGTCAGAAAACTTATACAAAAACGATTAAAGTCCTTTCTCCTTATCAATATCAAATAAAAGTTCTGGATGAGAGCGGAAACGTATACACTAAAAACTACCCGGATGTAAAGAAATGAGTTATGAATGAAAAGATATATTATATTGGAGACAGTATAACCCATTCCGGTACTTATATTTCCTATATTTATGGATATATGAGTACTCATTACCCTGAACATAAACTGCAATTCATAAATAAAGGCAAGTGTGGAGATACTGCGTTTGACGCACTGCAAAGGCTCCCCTGGGATATGTTTGATGAAGATGTAAGCGGAAGATCAGCTATTGCGATGTTCGGTATGAATGACGTCAAAGTTGATTTATATCCTGTGGATAGTCAGCTTAAGAAAAAGCAGCAGGAGAAACTTTTAACTCAGTATAAAAGAAATATGTACTCCCTTGTTGAGTTACTTAAACAAAAAGGCTTATCTATAACACTGGCTTCTCCGACTCCATATGATCAGACTACCCGAATAGAATCATTATCTCACTATGGGGCGAATGACAGTCTTACTCTTTATTCAGAATATTGTTCGGAGCTTGCCGATCAATTCGGAGTGAAGTATATCGATATTCACAGTAGAATGATTGAGTTAAACAATAAAATACAGGCAAGCGCTCCGGATGATACCCTAATCGGTCAGGACCGGATTCATCCGGAACGAATTGGCTCATTAACAATTGCATATTTAATGTTGAAAGGTATGGGCTGGGAAAAAGCCTCCCCAAAAATTAGAGTAGATCGGGATTACGGAATAACTTGTACAGCGGAATGTACAATCATCAGAAAAAATATAGATAAAAGCAAGATACATCTAGCAGTTAAACCAATGGTTGTACCGGTCTTTGAGGATCAAATTTTTCTTAAAGCAGCAAATCTAATACCGATAAAGCGCTGGAATCGTTTTGACCTTTGCCTGATTCATTTTTCACGTGACAGCTATTCTGTTAAGATTAATGATATGGTGTATCAAGAAGGGGCGAGTGATAGAATCAACCTTTTTGAGTTCAGTAATGAAATTAAGTCTATCGTAAACAATAATAATAAGTTGAATGAAGAAAGACAGCAGTTGGAGAGGACCCTTAGGGACATTGTAATGGTTGATGTAAATTTGAAAAGACAAGGGATTACTTTTGATGATCAGGATTCCATAAATGCATACCTTCACAATGAATATCTCAAAGCGGCAAATAGAGCGTGGTTTGAGGAGGTTAGAAAGTCCTATGTTCAAAAACCCAACGTCTCAGATATTAAGCAGGAAATAAGCAATAAAATTGATATGATGTACCGCTATTCAATACCGGAAATACAAATAGAGATACAAAACCGGGAAAAATAAAACTAGTGATCTCAAAAACATAAAAAGATAATTTTGTATTCATGGTTATTGCCGATAAATAAATAGAAATAGTGAAAGAAATAAATTATATGAACAGAAAAGACTGGTTTGTAAAGGCCCGTTTCGGACTTTTTATTCACTGGGGGCTCTATTCTATTCCGGCGAGTGGGGAATGGATCTATGCCAGACGCAAATGGGCTCCGGGAGAATATGAAAGTTTGATGCATAAATTCAATCCGGTGGATTTCGATCCGGCGGCATGGGCGCGTCTGGCAAAATCCGCGGGGATGAAATATGTGGTGTTTACAACCCGGCATCATGACGGATTCTGTATGTTTGACAGCCATTATTCCGATTACAAAATAACCAATTCGCCTTATGGCAAAGACGTCACCAGAATGTTGACCGAAGCCTTTCGGGCCGAAGGCTTGCGCATCGGTTTTTATCACTCACTACCGGATTGGACGCATCCCGGCTGGTCCGATCCGGAAAGTCCCGAATACATCCAGCATGGAACCATGCATGAGGTGACGGATGAAGACCATCAAGATTTCCTTGACCTGCTCAATAACCATGTGGAACAATTGATGACCGAGTATGGGAAGATCGATCTGCTGTTTCTCGACTTCACCAGTCGCTACAAAGCAGGCCAGGATTACTATGATCGGGATCGGTTGTTGAAAATGATCTATCGCCATCAGCCGGAGATTTTAGTGGATGACCGGCTTGCTTACGATAAAGACAATGTCCGTGATTTTGACTATTATACACCGGAGATTTGCGTCCCTAATCAGCCCCAAACAGTAAAAGGAAAAGAGGTCGTATGGGAAACCTGTTGCACCATGAACGATCACTGGGGATATTGTGATACAGATTTCAATTATAAACCTGTTACCTCACTAACAAGCGGGCTAATGGGCTGCGTATCCCAGAACGGTAATTTGCTTCTTAACATAGGACCAGACGAAAAAGGGAAATTCCCTGAGATGGCTACCACAAGGCTTAAAGAGCTGGCAAAATGGTTTAAGAGTAATGGCGAAGCAGTTGCTGGAGCCGGGAAGGCGGAGTTCAGACCGCCGTTTGCAGGATGCTATACCCAAAGAGGACGTAACCTATATTTGTTCTTTATGATACAGCCTATGGGAGATGTCATCCTGCCTCAGTTGAAAGACAAAATTGAAAAAATAACATTGCTGCGTACCGGTGAAGATGTTGCTCTGGTGAATGACTGGGGCGGTGAATTGCTATTGCCGGATGAACAACGCATACGTCCGCTAACCGCGCAAGCCGGGGATGTGCTAAAAATAGAAATAGATGAAAAATAAAATGAAGATATTGACTATCGTTATAGTTCAGATATTAGCTTTAAGTTGTTTTGCGCTATCTAGTGGAATTGGTGATTTTGTTAAGAGGGCGGAAAAAGGGGAAAGTTTGACCGTAGTTTTTTTGGGAGGGTCATTAACTTGGGGAGCAAACGCCAGTGATCCTAACCGTACAAGTTATCGTGGTTTGATAATGAGATACTTACGGAAGCAATATCCTAAAGCCCGCTGGGTGTTTGTTGATGCCGCAATCGGGGGGGCAGGTTCCAAACTTGGTATTTATCGTTTGAAACGCGATGTACTGGCATATAATCCGGATCTGGTTTTTCTCGATTTCACGCTTAATGATAATGCCAAAACGACGGACGATATTGCTTTGGCCGCCTATGAAGGAATAATTCGGCATATCTTGAGTAATGGTCATTGTTTAGTTTTTCCGGTTATGTTAGCATCAAGAGACCATATAACGCTTAGGGACATCCAGACACTTAAACGAAGAACTTCTCATATTGCCATATTTCGTAAATACAACCTGTATTATGCCGATGTAGTTGCTGGCATGCGAACAGACTATCGCGCCGGGGAATTGGATATTGATAAAGTGTGGCCTTTTGAGGGGTTTAGTGAAATTCATCCTCACGACTATGGTTACAGGATATATGCTAAGCATATATGGGATGCATTTCAACGTGCCGCGTCTGAAAATCTTATTCCTGTAATGCCAGTCACATGGTTCACTGAACCAATTTATGCAAATTCTCAAAGGTTTAAGTTGTCGGATTTGAAGCGACTGCCCAAAGGCTGGTATGTTGGAGTGCCGGAAATTCGAGCCGGGTCATTTGATTTCCTTTGTTCACGTTGGCAGGACAATGAAGTTATTGTTGCTAACAGCAAACGACTTGGCTTTAATAAATTTGAATTAACTGGAGATAAAGCGGAATCATTAACGGTCAAGTTTTATGGAACAACCGTTTCCATATTTGGAGAGGCGACTATTTGGAGCGGCAAATATTCCATATTCATAGATGGAAATCTTATTGGGGTATATGATGATTCGAACTGGGCAAAGCTTTTTTCCCCCTCTGCCTATATGTTTAGAGCGCTTGCACAAAACCTTAGTCCAGTCAAAATCCATACATTGACTATTCAGCCAGAGTTTTCCAAAACTGAACCGCAAATGTTAAAACTGGAAAGTATATGTGTCGCCGGGCCGAATAGAGCTGAAATAATTAACCAATAAAAATATAAAAAATTAAGGATTTATTAATGGGATTTCTAGGTTGGTGTATTGTAATTATTCCGGTGAGTTTGGTCGTTGGGATGGCGGTACATTCGCGGAAATATGTCCGAGGGGTAGCTGATTACTTGGCAGCTGGACGTGTTGCCGGTCGTTATGTCATATCTGTCAGCGGGATAGAATCTGCGCTTGGGATTATTACTTTGGTGGCTGCGGTTGAAGTTAACTATCAAACTGGTTTTGCTATGGGGTTCTGGGGGAATGTGCTGATACCGTTGTCGACGGTCATTGCACTGACTGGTTACTGTAGTTTCCGGTTCAGGGAAACTAAAGCGTTGTCGTTCGGACAGTTTCTGGAAATACGTTACAATCGAAAATTTCGTATTTTTGCGGCGACTTTAAGAACTTTTTCCGAGATGCTGACTAATATGATAGGACCAGCAGTAGCTGCACGTTTTTTTATTTATCTATTAGGTATTCCACATATAATAGACCTTGGATGTATAGAAGTCCCTTCCTTTGCGCTCATTATGATTTTGTCAATAACACTGGCGCTGGTTATTATTTGGAGTGGAGGCATGATTGGCTTGATTATTTCCGACTGTATACAAGGACTGATGTCTTATCCCATTTTTGTTATTTTTACCGTGTTTGTTTTGACTCATTTTTCATGGAGTACAGAAATTGTTCCGGTCATGCTGGATCGGGTTCCTGGAGAAAATTTTTTGAATCCCTATGATATCCAGTCGCTACGCGATTTCAACTTATTTGCTCTCATCGTAACGATTTTTAACCATACACTGAATAAAGCAAGCTGGGCTGGCGGCGGCTCAGACCGGTCCGGTCGCACTCCACACGAACAGAAAATGGCGGGAATTCTTGGTTCATGGCGTGCTGGTTTTAGTTATATTATGTGTATATTGATCGGTATTGCCATTATTACGACGATGAACCATTCTCATTTCTCCGGACAGGCTAGAAAAATACGTATAGAACTTTCAGGTAGAATAGCTGAAGAAGTTGTTCAAAATGATGCTTTAAAGAACAAACTAGCAATGAGAATCAACTTATTGCCGGAACAACAGCACCGGATCGGGGTTGATCAACCTTTATCAAGAAACAACAACCTCGATACAACCTATTTGAATACCGCTAAAGATGTGTTTAATGAAAACGGGAACAGTGAAAATGGGAATGGCAATGCCAAGTTTCAGGAGTACAGAACACTTTTCTATCAGATGATGCTACCGGTCACTCTGAGAAATATATTGCCGCCATTTATGCTCGGGTTGTTTTGTCTGTTGATGGTTATGCTGATGCTATCAACCGATGATTCTCGAATGTTTAGTAGTGCTCTGACAATTATGCAGGATGTCATAATGCCGTTTCGCAAAACACCGTTAAGCCCTATACAACATATATGGTGGATACGCATGTGTTCATTGTTTGTTGGTATTACATTTTTCTTTGGATCATTACTTCTGTCACAGTTGGATTATATACTTTTGTTCTGTGTTATAATGTCCTCGATCTGGTTGGGTGGAGCTGGCCCGGTAATGGTCTTTGGTCTTTACAGTAGGTTCGGAACTACAGCAGGAGCGTTTGCTTCATTGATTACTGGCTCTTGTCTCTCTATCGGAGGAGTTATGCTCCAGCGTAATTGGGCCGGTATAATTTATCCATGGCTTGAACGAGTAAATTTGGTCGAGAGCATCGGAGATTTTCTTTCATTTGTTTCCAAGCCTTTCAATCCCTACATAGTATGGGAAATGAATCCGGTGAAGTTTCCCATTAATTCACAGGAGTTTTTTTTCATGGCTATGATTTCCAGTGTTGCTGCATATATAATCGCTTCTCTAATATCCTATCGCTCTCCATTTAATCTAGAGAGGATGTTGCATCGCGGAAAATATAGTATTGATGGCGAGAAGCATATTCAATCGCTTTGGAGCTGGAAGAGTCTTTACAGTAAACTTATTGGTATAACCCCGGATTATACACGTGGAGATAAGATTATTGCTTGGACGACATTTTCCTATACGATTGTTTATCAGTTCTTTTTTGCTTTTTGTGGGGTGGTTATTTTCAATTTTTTCGCACCGTGGTCTTCAGAAGGTTGGAGTAATTATTTTCTGTTAACGACTTTGATTATTCCTGGTGCTGTTGCAACAATTTCAACCATATGGTTCACTGTCGGTGGAGTTATTGATCTACGGCGGCTGTTTGTAGACCTTGCCGCCAGAAAAGACGACCCTCTAGATGATGGTCGCGTTGAAGGGCATATGTCGCTTGCCGACAAGGCTAAACTTGAAGCTCTCGATAATGTGGATGATAAAGGAAATAAATTAAAATGAATGAATCTAACTCGTATGAGCCGTATGTTTTTGATGATTTTCATCATTTTCATACAGGACATACGGTTTTTTTTTAAGTCATTGAAGATTTTTTAGCCGAAAAAGTGAGGGTAAAGAAAAAAGAACCGGTACAAAAGCTTTTTTAAGGCTTTTCCATACCTTCATTAAGGATATTCAATATAATACATGTATACTTTTAGCAAGTTTTCAAAATGAGTTTTAAGGCAGGCATAATTCTCAAAGGGAGTTTGATTTATCCGTATGTTGCGTATGCCGGAAAGAAAACAAACGACACATACGGAACATACGACCTTTTTTAATTCATTATGAGTTTTTTGTGATAATAACATAGACCTGCTTTAATATGATAAAATGTAATTTTTTATTAAACCCTTATTTCCCTGAATCATCACTTTCTATTTCTTCAAACTTAGTCTTGTCAGCGAGTGAAACATGACCTTCTACTTGACCATTGTCGAGGGGGTTCTCAACTCGATCCTTGAGATCACGGAAAAGCCGGAAAAGATCGATAAAGCCGCCAATGCCGAACCAGAAAACAGATATTACAGAAAGACACAACGGTATCGCAATCAGTATGAGAAAGAAATAATTGCCCCACCATTCCAGCGGCCATGGAGTGATTGCATTCCAAACAATGACTCCGACGAAAGAACAAAGGAAACTCCATATAAAACTTTGAAAGAATAAAGCATATGCAATTACTTTATCTCCGGTTGTGTAGTCCTTGGTAATTCCGAGAATCTTCTTGAAAAGATGATGGAATGTAAACTTCAAGGCTTCTTTCTTTTCTCCATCAATATTGTATTTACCCCGGTGGAGCATGCGGTCAAGATTAAACGGTTCTTTCATGGTAAAATATGATACTATAATGTAAAGAAAAAACGTAAACAGGAAAATTAAAAAGGATGTCTCATAGCTGTTTACAGGAAATTTAACCGGGTTCATCTCCCAGACAATATATGGATTAAAAGGAGAAGAAACTGTTGTCAGCAAGTCACCTACCGGTTCGACAAAACCATTTTTATCGAGCCAGGGATAGACTATATCCGCCCAGTTACGCTTGATTAAAATAGCCTCGAGAGAAAGAACCATCCCGGCAATAAGCGACGTGAACGCTCCGGCTGTCGTTCCAAAACGGCTGTAGAGTCCGAAAATCATAACCGGAGCACAGCCGCCAAGCCACATTGAAAGCACAATCGTCATGAAAAGCTGAATATAATCAAGCTGTGCCATAAAATTAGAACATAAAACAAAGATAACTCCAATACCGATTGATACCAGACGTAGCACCCAGACATGCTGTTTTAGCGTGAAAGACTTCTTTTTTAATGGAAGGATAACATCTTGAGTAACAGTAACTGCAGCGCTGTATATACGGGAATTGTCAGTTGAAATCATCGCAAGTACCATCAGAAGCACGAAAAGCCCTGATAGTCCGCTAGGGAGTAATTGGCGCATTGATGTAGCCAGCATTTCCTGATGAAAGAGAGTGCGGTACTGTTGGAATTTAACATTTCCCCCACTTGTCCCGTTAAGTTCCATTAATTTTTTATGCGCAACCTCAAGTACTGGAGTGTCCAGATTATGGTTTTGAGACAAGGGCGGATCAACTCCAATCTGGTGTTTTTGAGCAGGTACAGCCCGTATAGCCCGGTTAAAAGAAACACGTTGCGCTTTATCAGTTATCAGTTCCTTTGAGATATTGGACGAAATCTTGTCCCGGATATTTTTTGCTTCTGAAGAAAAATTGCGATGATTCAGCAGGGTGATAATGGTTAAAGCGATCAGCACATAGAATATAGTCGAAATCTGTCCGCGCCAGGCTCCGAGAATTGCGGCCATTTTCTGTTCATGAGCATTCCTGGCGGCAGAAGACAACCCCCCGCCAATAAAGCTGGCCCGATGAAAGATCTTGTGGAAAATCCAGAAAACAATTAAGAAAAGATTAAAATCACGCAAATTTGAAACATCATAAGGATTAATGAAACTCTCCCTTTGCACCCGATCCATCATTACAGGTACTATTTCATTATTCCAACTGAAATTATATAATATGAAGAATATGAAAACAACAATCAATGGGAAACAGAACATTCCTTGGATAGCGTCTGTAATGACCATCGCCAGTGTGCCGCCCATGCAGAGAATTAATATGGCCAGTGTCAGACAGACCACAATAACCAATAAAAAAGTCGGTATTGACAGGCCAATAATATTTATTTTCAACGGTAAATCAAGAAAGCAAATAAAAAAACGGGCCGCAATCGCAGGCATGATAGAATTCGCCAGTATTTCTGTTATGCTACGCAATGAAGCGGCAAATATACGAAAAGGACGGTTATAACGCATCTCAAGAAACTGCCCAAGCGACATTGCTTTGGTTTCACGGAACCGGTAAACACAATACCCGGACAAGGCCAGCAGCATGCCAAGCGGAGTCATTAGCCCCTGCCAGAAACTAATTGCAAACCCAGTTTTGTAGTGTACCTCAACGTATGCTACAAGAGTAATAATTGATATGGCATTCGCAACATCACTGGCACAAATGACATAACGACCGCATACACGCCCTGCTGAAAGAAAATCTGCTACCCCGCGAACATATTTTCTTGAATAAAACCCCATGCCAGCGACAAATATCACCGGAATAACTACAATTAGCCAGTCTAACAGACTCATTCTTTTCCCTTGATCTATATTATTTTTATTTTTTCTAAAGTATATTTAGGAGTTTATTCCAAACATCGATAAGACGTATGCTTGTATTTTCTTTTGGGGCACCATCTACAAACGGCAGGATTTCATAACCTCCATGTTTATAACATTCGGGCATACATATATATCCGCAACTGCCGTTTGCACAAGTTATCACGAAATTATATTTAAATTTAGAATTTCTTTTGATATGTAGTCCCACCCCGGTAAAAGGTTCTCCCGGTGATGATAGAAACATTAGATCTTTGCCTAGTTTTATATTGATTATTTTGAATACCCGGAATTTTCCGGAACATTTTTTCTTGAAATCAAGGAGTTGTTTCGCAAACATTTTTACTACTGCCTCATCCCCAGCGGCAATGCCTTCGCTAGTCATATCTTTATTGGATGAAATATCACCAATACGCTCGATTGTGGCTTTTGCTTCTTTTACACGTTCATCGCTAATTACTTGATATGGGATCATAAAATCGTGTGAATCGACCTGAATTTTATCTAATTCAACCGCTTCCAATTCATCAATCAGATCAGTAATTATATTACCATAGATATTACCGATACGACAGGCTTCCGCATAACAGGTCTGATCATTATCGTTGCTGACATCAAAATGATTTATATTGCCGGAACAGCCAATCATAGTCAAAACCGGTATATCATATCCAAGTTTATTCTGGATAGCTTTTTCCATGCGCCCCGGCCAGTCAGCAGAGACCAGATTGCCTCCAATAGTATCAGTGTGATTACAGATATTGCTGATTATACCAGCAAGCCTGCCATTCTGTCGAATTGCTACAATAGAAATCTCATCATCAATTGGGCTTTCCGGACGAACGACATTGGGATTGAGCTTGCCCGGGTTAGTCTTAATGCTACCGTCCTTCATCCAGTAGCGGCGATTGAAAGCACATGGATTATTATTGACCTTCGCCGCTTCGAGGGTCGCATCTTGCAAGTTTGCGAAGGCTTCTTCGACAGCCCAGACAGTTTTATCAATAAGCTTGATATACTGGTCATCATTTAAGCCGCCTTTTTCTGATTCAAGGGCGGGGCCGGTATGAGTATGGATTGCGCTTATGATTAAATCATACGCAAAAATATAGCCTTTAGCTTTCAGTTTATTTGTAATATCTTCAACCAGTTTCAAAGTTGTTTTCACAATTTCAAGCGACACCAGACCGGTAACAACAGGTCCTTTTTTGAATAATACAACTTTTACATGAATATCATCCAACACGCCGTTATTTGGACGAGGATTGAAATATCCAGCCAGAGATACTCCACGTTCAGGAGTTATTATTTGTTTACTTATTCCAACTTTCAGCATTTTAAATCTCTAATTTATTGCATGATGTTCAATATCAAGCAAGAGACAAATGCCGCCGCGTCTTTTAAAACGGATTCGTTAAGGTCGAATTCTGGAGAATGAGCTTTGCCGCCCGGAGCGCTGCCAATGTTGATATTGGCGCCCGTGCCGCCGTTTTTACGTACCCTTTCAAGCATCCAGTAAAAATCTTCACTGCCATAACTTCTTTGTTCGGTCCTGGGTTTGAGGATGGCTGTCTTTTGCGCATATTCCATAACAAAATCCGCGCAAGCATCATCACTGCCGCCGCCAGGAGTACTGCCCATTGGAATTATTTCTACTTCGCAATCAGCTATTTCAGCCGAAGCTTTCAGGATGCGTTTGACGTGTTTGTCCATATAATCCTGAATTTTGTTGGTCTGCCCCCGGCATTCAACTTCCAGAATGGCTTTATCTGAAATAATATTTCGTCCACCTTCGGTTTTAATTCCGCCAACATTTATCCGAGTACCGCCTTTGCTGTTGCGTGGTATCGCATAAAGATTAAGTATAGCGTTTGCAGCAGCGATCATGGCATTTTTTCCAAGTTCAGGCTGCATTCCGGCATGCGCGGATTCGCCTGTGAATACCGCGTCGTATTTAGCAATCGCCAGGTGTCCTGGAGCTCTTACGCAGAGGATATCTCCAGAAGACCATTGGCTGGAATAATGTATGGTAAAAATTTGGTCAATATCATCAAGGAAGCCTGACTGCACCATAGGACAGGCTCCGCAAACGCCTTCTTCGGCAGGTTGAAAAATAACTTTTACAGTACCCTTTATTTGATCTTTTAATCTCATCAATATCTGAGCAATTCCCAATCCGGTTGCGGCATGCGCATCGTGCCCGCAAGCGTGCATCACTCCATCATTGACAGATGTAAAACCATTCTTACAAGGCGGATGTTTTTCGCTGGAACTTTCTTTTATCGGCAAAGCGTCAATATCAACTCTCATCCCTATAACCGGACCTTCGCCGTTGGATATGATGGCAGCAACCGCAGTGAATCCACCTTTTATCCGCTCCAGGAACTCTTTGTCTCCGCCCTGTGCAACAGCCCTGTTAAATTCTTTTTGGAGGACTTCGTCAGATGGCAGGTCGTATCTGGTATCGGCATCCATTATTTCTCTGCCGATTTTTATTTCACAGCCAAGATCTTTGAGTTTACGTGCAATCAGTGACGCGGTTCTGAACTCCCGGTAGCCCAGCTCGGGATATTTATGAAAATCCCTTCTGGCATTAATAATTTTCTGCTCTATTTCTGCAGCTGCATTTTTAATTATATCAATCATAGTTACCTTTTATGTAAACACAGATCTTACTTTTTTCCGGAAAAAGTAAGATTCGAATTTCTTAGTTTCTATTAAAACTCTATCTTACTGCTCTTCCATGTCCGACTCAAAGTCATTTACAGAAAATGATTTACCCATATTATTCCGTCCATTCGGATCATCTTTTATCTTATAATAATCAAACTCATTATCAGCATTTTTGTTGATGTAACAATTTATTTTACATCGCCTTTTTTTAGCATGAAACGCTGTCCCGGTATCGCGTTTTCAAAGCTTGTGCCGGATGCCACAAGAGCATCAATACCAGGAGTTCTTAGCGGAAATTCACCGCTATGACCAAGTGCGTCAAAACGCAGTTGATCCATCATTGTAAATACAATATTATTCATTAAAAAAATCTTTTTTATTTTGAGTTTTGTTCCAGTTCAGCTAGCAGAGGGCTGTAAAAAGGGAAAGTACAATCCATGTCCGGCATTTGATGATGGTTTACCCAGGTAAAGGTTTCGGCGGCCCTGCAGCCACAGCATACGCCTTTTTTCAAAACTCTCAGGCGATGCCCATGGTCGGGATGATGAGCGGTCGGCATTTGGCAGACGTGCTTACCGAGCAATTCCATTCTTTCATCAAGATAATCTGAAATATCAATAAAGGTATCGAATTTAGCATTAATCGGTCCGAGAGAAGTTAAATCTTCACGAAAATGCAGCAATGCTCCCTTGAAACCTGCTTTTACCGCTTCCCAGTAGGCATTAGTCGACAGCAAACAACTGGCGAGATGTTCTATATTGTGCGTAGCTACTCCATGAGCAAAGATACATGACGGATTATGTTCAAGGATCAAATCCGCAAGTCTTTTAATGCAGGCTTTATCTTCACAAGCAGTCAGGATAGATGGTAAACCTTCGGGGTTTATTCCTTTGGGTAATGGTTTGCTGCCGTATTCGATTGTCTGCTTGACGTTGTCGGCGTCACGATAGTGCCGTTGCGGATGATCCAGATGAATGACCGTGGCATTCAGCATAGCAGCGGCATCAGCACATTCTTGTTTACGAACTTTCATAACTTCCTCAGGCGGAGCTCCGCGATGCGTAACTTTTCCATCCGGGTGTAATTCGGCAAGAGAACCTGACATATTATTGGTGGTCATTACGTAAACGATCTCATATTTATTATCGCGACATTTGAGCAGAGTTCCTCCGCTGTGTGCTTCAATATCATCGGCATGTGCACCTATTGACATTACTTTCTGAGTTTCCATATCCATATTCCTTTATTTTATGTATGATTTTATTAACTTTTCAGGACCGCCTTTGGCAAGCCACTGTTCAAGATCTAAATGTTCCAAGTGAGAAAGTTCTTCTTTATTTATTACTTGTAAAACTTCATCCGAAAAATCGTTCATGGATGCATATTCCTCCGGTTCCTGTATCTGGTGCTGAAATTTAGGAAACGCTTTATTGATACCTGCCTCATCTTTTTCCTCAGGTTCGGGAAAAATAGTAAAACCTGTATCATTTGTTGCGTCTTCCAAACCCCATTTTTTTTCATATGCAAGCAGGGAAAATTTAAGTTTATTTCTTATTTCCGCATATTTGTCTGCTTGTTCATAAAGCAGATTGATACTTTCTTCAGGGTCGTTATTCATATCAAACAGTTCTTCATAAGGCCCCCGGTAATGATAAATGTATTTAAAATCTCTGTCCCGGATGGCAATCCAGCGGTATACTCCGGAACCGAATTCCATGTATTGATATCGCCGGTCTTTGCTGTCCTTCAACAGGGATCCTCCGGGCAATTCAATCTTTCCGGGATAATCTATACCTGTAAGGTCAAGGATTGTCGGAAGGATATCGTTCAAATCGCAAAAATCGTGATTGATACTTCCCGGCTTGAATTTTTCCGGATAACGAATGATAAAAGGAATTCTCGCAGACGAATCGTACGCACATGATTTTCCAAAAGAGCCATGATCCCCCAGCATTTCACCATGGTCTGTGGTGAAAATTATAATAGTATTATCCATCTGTCCGGCTTCATCCAAAGCATCAAGCACTTTGCCGATATTGTGGTCCACGAAAGAAACTGAACTATAGTATACTTCACGCATCCGGCGAACATATTCGTCCCATTTCTCTTCGGGAATACCGGGGATAGTCCCCCTGAGTTCAGTAACCCATGAAACCGGCGTTTTGCTTTTAAAAACTTCAGGCAAGTCCTTGTCTTTATACATATCGGCATATGAATCAGGAATATCAAAAGGCGGATGAGGAGCAATCCAGCTCGACCAGAGAAAAAACGGACGCCTTCCCTTATTTTCCTTTATATATTTCACTGACCTGTCCGCAACCCAGGTCGAACCATGATGCTCTTCAGGGATCAATGAACGTTGCGGCAGATAATAAAGCAGGTTACGAATTCCATGAATATTAAGTATATTGCCCAAACCATTTTCTTTCAAATACATAGTGTATTCGTCGTCTTCCCTGAATCCCGGACATTCCTCCATCAACTCCATTTTATTGAAACCATGATGGCGGCGTACAGGTTTAAAGTGCATCTTACCAATAGCCCGAGTGTCATAACCGTTATCAGACAGGATCTTTGGGAGCACCGGCATATCATATCCCAAAGGCTTTCCGCTGTTAGTCGCAAAACTATGGAATCTGGCTGGCAAACCGGTGATCAGGTTATGTCTGGCTGGCATACAAACCGGATTAGGCGAGTAAGCGTTTGTATAGAGACAACCTTCCTTGACCAGACGGTCAAGATTTGGCGTATGCATATGGCTTGCTCCAGCCGCATTGATCGTATCAATACGCTGCTGATCAGTAAACAATAAAAGTATGTTGGGCTTAGTCATAATTATTCGTTATTTCCCTATTGCAAAGTTCGCCATTTTGGATAAGTCTGCATATTTACCACCTGTCGGTGAAATGGCAAAATTTTCAACTTTACCGCCCGCAAAGCGGGTTCTGAAAACATTTACTCCCCATGGTTGAGATCTGCTTGGAGGCATGTCTCCAAAATCTTCAAGCGGTATTACAAGCTCAACAGACCAAAAGTCTTTGCCTTTTTTGACACCGGTTTTTATGCCGGGAGTCCACATTACCGTTTTAGTCTCACGTGCGGCAATTTCAGTATCGGTACATTCGTCAAACAAAGCGCCATTGGGGTTAACTACTATTTTAAAGTATGAACGCTGAGGAGTTTCAATATAAACTTCAACGACGTCATCATTGAAAATACTGCTGTTATCCGGGCTTGTACAGCTTGCCTTAAGAGATTCCATCTTATCTTCATTGCATTTAATCCCAATGATAAGATGGTGCCTGGCTTTACGGAAGGCGACGCTGGTAGTTAAAGCAGGATTCTTCACATGCCTCCCGGTTTTATTATTTTTCATGGGGTACCATTTATTTAATTTTTTGTCAAGCCAGAAGGACTTTGTCAAATCTCCATCAATTTCAGGTATTTTACCAGTAACCCAGTTGCCTCTGATTGTCGGACCGGATCTTTTTAGGTCATCAAAGAGTGTTTTGAGTGTAACCATCTCATTTTCAAGCAAGTCTATACGCTTATAGTAATTACTGCCTTTTTCAGTTTTTGCCTTAGCCCGTTTCAAAATATCAAAATAGCGGTCTACATCTTCGGGCTTCAGAAATCCTTTTGCCGAAGACATACTGCGTGAACCCGGTCTCATCCATACTTCTTCGGAGAACTCGAAAAATTCTTTCATTTCCGTATTGGCGGGGCCGTAATAAAGCTTGTAGTATTCCTCCAGTAAAGCTTTCATATCAAGATCAGGATTCCAATACAATTTAGCTTGAATGTAATACATCAAATGGTTGAGGGCAGGCAAGCCGACACTATTGTCTTTTCCCGCTTTGGTCAGTCCAAGCTCAATAAATTTACCTTCACATTTGCCGCGTAATTTAAGCATATCCTCCTGGAGCAAATTAGTAAAAATGGCTGGAACTCTTGGATAGCGTTGAGCGGTATGAAAAAGCCAGTGATCCCAGATATAAAATTTCCCTGAGGTCAACTTTTCTAACCATTCTTCACGTAAATCCAGCATCTCTTTCCGTTTTCTTTTTACCGGACCATCATGACCAAGTTTTTCAAGTTTTATCAGAGCAATATTTTTATTGAGCTTATCGACCTTTTCAGGTGCTCTCAGATAAGCGTGATATGCCAGGTATGATAGATATTTGTCAGGATGCGACTTTTCGAGCCGGTCTGCAATATATTTATTGAAATCCCATACATAATCAGACATCTTGCCATGATAGCCGCGAGTTTTTTCCGTATCCCATGCTGCAGCATCTTCATCGCCGATAAAACTACAACCATCGGGCATGCCCATTGATATCATAGATAATTCAGGAGCATAATCAAGCATCTTTTTAGCATATTTCGTCGCCGCTACTCTCAGTTCTATACTGCTTAGTTTAGGGCGGCCAAACCTGCCGGTGCAACCTCTAGTATCATATTTGCCGTTGACTTTCGCAAAATATTCAGGGTGCTTTTTTACATTTTCAGGACTCATAAATACGTCGAGGAAATGATTACAGCAATATACATAGGACCAGCCGAGTTTCTGTCGTTTGAACCACGCCATCTGTTTATTATTTCCCCATGAACTGTGAAAATAACGAATAGGAAATTCAGGCGATCTGCTTATGTTCAAATCAGGTATTACAATAGTTTTCTTCTTCGGGATAACAGTACCGAAATCATGTCCCGGCATATACCAGCGAACACCTAAAAGTTCTAAAAACTCATAAGCGCCATATAGTGTACCAGTTGCGTCTTGAGCAGAGAATTTCAGTTCCGGATCATAGTTTCTGGCAGTTGTTATTTCACGTAAAGTCCAATCTTTTTCTCCAGTAAATTCCCGCCATTTTTTTTGCGCTTCCTGACGGGTTTTCCGGTTACGTATAAATGTTCCTGTAGGTATCGGTAAACGCTGCATATTTTTCCCGACTATTACCAGCGCGTCATTTTTGCTGACAATCCGGAAACCTTCCATTTTCAAGCCTGAAGTATCAACTCCAAGTTTTTTTGTATACTTACTCCCGCCAATATAAATTTTATTTCGAACCTCTCTACTCGGAGTATTAACCACGGGTAGTTTAGCGCCGGAAATTTTTTCGATATGCTGCTGTATTTCTTTTGCCGCGAATTTTATGCTTGACAAAGCGTTTTCCGGAACAACAATTTCTGCTTCAGCTTTGCCATTTTTCACAATGGTCATTCCCGCGAAAATTGACCAGGCAAAGCTCATGCAGAGAATGATAATAAAATTTTTCCAGGACATTATTGATTTCTCCATAGGGTATTTATTTTTGTTTAATGTAACTATTTGTCGGTGTTTTTACAATTAAAAGAACAAAGAGGGAACTCATCTCCCTCTTCATGTAAAACAACAGCGGGTGAAAATTTGCAGATATTAAAATCCCAAATCGTTTTTGTTGATGTACAGGGGGTTGCAACTCCAGAATGGCGACCTGTTTTTCGAGGTCATAAACGAATTTACCTTCCGGGTGTTCGCGTGTAAATCCATGTAAAGCGCGTTAGTGCTGTTACCGCTACCGTGTCGGTATGCAACGTGGTTTTTTAATTCGGCAACCACAGTCTGGTTGATATAGAAATCATAAGCATCCGCCAGCATCATCAAGCGCGACGGCTTTTTGAACTGTGCGCCCTTCAACTGTTCCGGGTAGTAATACGTATATGAGTTAGCGCCAATAGTCGCGCCGGAACTACCATATAAAGTAGTGTCGACAGTTTCCGTGGTGGCTACAGATGGACAGGCAAACGGGCCACGTCCTGTGGCATTGACAACGCCGATTCTCTTGGTGACACCGGTATAAGCATACAACTCCTGATGCCAATACCAACGTACTTCAGGGGTGTTTTGCGCACTGGCTCCAGTATCAAATTTCCAGGGAAACTGATAGTCATAGTCATTACGGTACATTCCGGCATTGAGCCCAAGCTGCTTCATATTGTTGACGCAGGAAATGGTTTTAGCCTTATCCCGGGCCTGGTTAAGAGCCGGCAACAGCATGCTCGCAAGAATTGCTATGATTGCTATCACTACCAGCAATTCAATTAAAGTGAATGTGTTAATGTTTTCCGAATTGCGTTTTTTTCCTGTTTTCATTACACGTCCTCTATTATGTTATTTAAATTGGGGCAAATATTCTTTGGTCGCGTCTAATAGTTCCTGACCCATTTTTTTGACATCCGACGGCGCCAATCCGGCACACAATGGATCAAGCATTAACGCCTCAAATGCCAGTTTTTTATTTCCGGTCATTCCGGCTTCCAGCGTCATCAACTGTACATGGCAGTGAACTTCAGTCAAATGCCTGACAGGTTCCGGCATGTTTCCCATGCTTATCGGAGCAAAACCACAACCGTCAACCAATCCAAGTGTTTCTACAACTGCATTTCTAGGCAGATTTTCAATTTGCCCGATGTTCGGCAGGTTGACTACATCGACAAACGGTTCATTATTGACCATTGCCTTCATAATATCAATCGCAGTCTCGCAACTCGCCTCGATAATTTTCTCTTTACCTGTGGCAAGGTCAAGCGTAAATTGACGTTTTATCCCATAATTTTTCCGGCGCCTTGACACCGGGGATCTTTCCAGCTTGAATTTTTCCATCATTTCCAGATCTGTAAGGTAAGGAGTAAAATATTCACACGTATGCCGGTCAGCAACATAATTCAGGTATCCGTAATTTTCATACATTTCAGCGAATAAAAGATGATTCTTCTCAGAAAACCCAACCGGGTCATCACTTGCTTTGTCATATTTTACCAGGCTGTCACCATTGAGTTTATCGCGTAATAACTGGTAGCCATCTTCACCTTTAACACTGAATTCCCAAATCCAGAAAAAGTGGTTAACTCCACCAAAACGAATAGAAATATCCTCTTTATTAACTCCGAGAATACGTGCAATATAGTGCCGTGTGCCAAACATTCCGTGACACAACCCGACAGTTCTTAAATCAGTAGTTTCACATATCGCTCCGGTAAGACCCGCCATTGGGTTCGTATAGTTAAGGATCACTGCGTTCGGTGAAAGCTTTTCAATTTTGCGCGCCATGTTTACGAGAACTGGCACGTTTCTTAAAAGCCTTGACCAGCCGCCTGGACCGACTGAATCGCCGACTGTCTGGTAAATGCCATATTTATCAGGAATGTCCAGATCGTGTTTCATCATATCAAGACCACCGGTTGAAATTGTTATTATTACAAAATCAGTGTCTTTGAACGCTTCTTCCTCATTACTGGTAGCTATGAAACGAAAATTCTTATTATTTTCAGCACAAACTCGATCCAAAGCCGCTTTCATTTCTTCCGCAGCTTTTAAATTGATATCCAGGAGCATAACATCACTATTTTCAAACTCAGGTGTTTGAACTAAATCACAAAGCAGCCGTGGTCCCCATACATAACTGCCTCCACCAACAATGGTTATTTTAGTATTGCGAGTCATTATAATTTGAATCTCCTTAAAATATTAAGTTTTGTTTCTATTTTTAAGTTTATATCACCTTTCCTGCAAAATCAATGCTAACATCGATTACATCAGTGCTGATAACGATTTTTCTATACTCTTTTACAAATAAACACAAAGCCATTTATTGTTTTAGAAATGGATAGATAATTTGAGATTTTTTATTTTTTGCAATCTATTTTTTTAGCATTATACTATAATAATCAATGCTAATATTGATTTTTATAATGTCACTAACGATTTTAATAATAAAATGGTGCAACATGAAATTTGATTATGCTTTCCATCCGACGCTTGTGAATAAAATTAATTACATATCCCATAAAATAAAGAGAAGAAATTACCATCCTGCGGAGCATAAGCATAAACCGGGATTATATGAAATTATATTTGTTGACTATGGGGAACTAAGCTTTGAAATAAATAAGAAAGCCATATTGCTGCTTCCCGGGGAATGTATCATCATTCCAGGAGAAACTCCGCATAATTTTCATGAAAAAGAGGATATGCCTTTCTATTTCTTAAATATTATGTTTAGCGGGGAAATACCTGCATCTATCTTGAAGATGAAAATATCCGTCCGACGAAATGGTCGTGACTTGATGAAAAAATTAATGCATACAAGCGTGCAGAAAAAACAATATTCACATGAATTACTCGCATGTTGCCTAACGGAATTTCTTATAGGTTTAATTTGGCAAGCGGATAATAATATACCGGAAAGACTAATAGAAACAGTAGCGCTACAGTCTTATCAATCTGAAATAGTCAACCGGGCTATTGCTGTAATATCAAACGAGTACCATAAAAATTTAGATATGAAAAAAATGGGCATGGCAATCGGCATAAGCGAATCACATTTACGTAAGCTTTTAAGAGAAGAAACGGGGAAAAACTTCAGCACATTATTGCGGGAGCAAAGAATAGCGGTCGCCAAACATCTGCTTTGTAACTCAAATTTATCCCTTGAAGAAATAGCTAATTCAATAGGGTATCGTTCATTATCCTGTTTTTTTAAAGTATTCAAACGCACAACCGGAATGAGCCCCAAAACATATTCCTCCAGCTTCGGCGATAAGGAAACATGATATAAAATTGGTTATAGCATTAAAATAATCGTTAAAGACATTGTATTCCTTCAGCTAAGATTATAAGTTCTTCCAAAAGTTTTAGCAAAATGGTTTTTATGGAAATGATGTTAGCAAGTTTTTAAAATGAGTTTTTTAAGTTCTAATTATAATAACTGTATACGTTTAGCAAGTTTTTCAAATGAGTTTTATTGACAGACATAATTCTCAAAGGGAGTTTCATTTACCCATATGTTGCGTATGCCGGAAAAGAAAACATACGACACATACGCCTTCTTTGAAGTCATAACAGGAATTTATCAACGCGTTGTAGTATCGATGCTCATTCTTCTTGGCGAGGATTCTTCAGCTTCGGTAGTGGACGTTTAAGCCGTTTAGGGCGCTGTAACTGCTCCAGAATCACTTTAACGACATCTAACGGAATCTCTTTTGCCAGTTTTATTAATTGAGCTCTTTCGGGTTCTATTGGAGGTTCCTGCAGTTCTGTTTCATTCGGCTCTGCCTGTGTCAAACGCATAAAATCCGGCATCTGTTGCAGTTTTTCAAGTTTAATTTTATTATCTGCGTGCCTTTGGTATAATTCAGTCATTTCCTCTGACATGTGTCCAACTATATCCTTTACAACCAGAAGAGGGATGTTTGATATTCCCGCATAATAACAAAAAGTATGACGAAGACTATGAACATCTTTAATACTGGCTGAACGACTCCGTCCAGGAATTTTCTTGGTTGTTTTTATGCAGCTCCTAAAAACAAGTAAAATGATTAATTCACATGAACGTGCTAAAGTAACAAGCAAAATCACAGATACAATTCAGGAAAAAGATAACCCGGCAAGACACGAAAAAAGGCGACGGTTCATCCCGGGAATTTAAATAGTAATATATTTGACGAACCTCACATCCGTCTCTGCGACGATACAAGATGTAAACATCCTCAAGAGTTCCTGTTGGTTATCCATATTGGTGATGTCCAGGCCATCTGGCCATTTGCTTGAGTTACTTTCAAAAAATAGAAATCTCCCGGCCGGGCCGATTCATCATTGAACTCTGTCATAAATGAGTACGCATCGGCCTGGACAAGCTTGTGGACCTTAATTTTCGGTGACGAAAAACGGTCGAACGCCGATTCGTAAATATCCTTATCGGCTAAATCTAATTTCGATAATGACATTCTTTTTTGGAAAGTGGTTCCATCGTGGTCGCCTTCAGCCTCGAGAATGATCATGGCATGCTCATTTCCGGTCAGAAAAAATGAAATTGAATTAACCGGACAGGCATTCTTTCTTGAAGTAAATGAAGATATTTGCCAGGTTGACTCATCTATCCAGGTTAACAGGTTCATGTCTGTGACAGATGCCGAACCGCCGCAAAAATTTGGAGAAATGTCTTCTATTTTTCCGTTTAAACTCTTCAATTTAATATACCATTGGGTTATCTCTTTTGATGCAATCATGTCCCAGCCCCATTCGATTTTTATCAAATGACGGTCGGTGTCAATTGACTGTTTTCTGAAATCAATCGCCGAATACGACTTGAACAAATCACCGTTTTTGAACACTTCCACCGATTGCAGGGAATCCCTTGCCTCAACTTGGAATCTGACATCAGCGGAGTTCGCAACCTCAATAAAATCACCCATTATGCCTTCGTTGATACTGAAATCAATTTTGATCCGGTCCCCGGTCGCCGCATAAGTATGGCGATTCTTTATTGCGTTAAAAATTGATTCACGATCCAGCTTATCTGCGACTACGGCAGTTATGCCATGCCCATAACCGGCGGGATAACCGTAATGGTCATCCGTACAGGCAATAAAACCAAAACGTTTTCCATTTTTTAAATTACTCAAGGCAGTCTGTGACGTTTCTACTCCGCCCATGGAATGCGAATACATCCCTCGATGGGTAGATGCCTCAAGCGAATTACCGTGTTCCGAAAACACCTCGACCACCGGAGAAGCCTCTTCATCAAACTCATCCCAGTCAATCCCGCGCCAACCTTTGTTATAGGCTATATGGTGAGGAACAATAAAAGCCTGGGTTTTTCTGGCATATTCCTTGAGCTCGTCCAGGGATGACGCATAATAAAAATCGCTTTCATCATCCGGGAAGTACATACAGTAATCGCCCCAGGCCAAAGAATGCCATTCCCAGGCCAGCAGGGTTACAAATCCACCTTTGCGATAATGCTGGCGGACTGTCTGTTTTATTTTTTCCCAGTTGTTCCTGACCTTTTCAAATCCCCGCAAGTGATGCTGTTTGACCGCTTCGTCATTATCCGGCAAGTCCGGCCACCAGGTATGCGGCGTAAACGCATAAAAATCCAATGCGTTCCCGGCAATATCAAAAGACCGCTCAAGCGCCCCTTTACCATACCCAATCTCATTGTGATTATGAATATCACCCCAATAGATATTTTTTTGTTTGTTCATCTAAAGCTGCAAGTCCCATGATTTAATTCGCTTTATCCATGTTTGCGCAATAGCTTCCGGTCAACCTGGCGAAGCTTAAATTACCCGGGAATGTTTCTCCTGAAAATCGATTTCAACAAGGCTATTTCCACTATCGATCACATATTCAGAAGACAACGAATTTTACCCTTTATCCAGCTCATTGCCGGGGCTTGCAGTAGTCCTCCATAAATTCAGTACTCGATATCGAACTTATTGTTTTTAACGCTGCGGGGCAGGCCTTTTCACCGGTAATGAGAGATTCTTCAATCGCAAAAATAACGCGAACTGATTCAGTCAATTCTTCAATTGTCGCAGGCGATTTTCCACTCTTGACGCATTCAGCAAAATTATTACAAATACCACCATGTATATCGTGGGCATCCAGGGATAAAGAATAATCTTTACCATCTGCTGAAAATATATTGAAACGACTGAGAGACGGGCCTGTTTCAAGTATCAGGCGAATCGCCATACCTCTTTTATGATAGACCGACACGATTGTAAGTTCAGCTTCGATTTCCGCTTTTACTGATTCGATACCGCTGCCGAACAATCCGGAAATCCACTCAACCCCATGGATCCCGTAATAAAAGCGGCTGAATGGAACACAAAAGACCGCGTCTGAAATACGAGAGTCTTTGATTTTTTCAGCTAAAGTTTTTGTTTTAGCGTTCCATCGCCATCCCGATCCGGCAAACACCGGGGCATTGCTATTTTCACATAATTCAATGAATTGTTCGATCTCATCAAGGCTTTTCACCAGCGGTTTATCACAATAACAGGCTTTTCCGGATTCCAACACTGCTCTTATGTCTTCCAAATGTGTTTCCCAGTCGGCGGACAATATCATCACCCCGTCGCAATCTTCGGCAAGTGCATTTGCTGAATCATATTCCTTGACCTTGAACTCTTCACAGAATGCAACCGTTTCAGCTTTGCCTCTGGCGCGCCCCCGGTCAAATACTCCGGTAACCTGGAAATTGTCCATTGCATTAATTATTTTCACAAAACTTCTCGGATGAGAAGTATCCAGATCAATAAAACCAATCTTTTTCATTTTTGTAACCTTTATTATATTTTGAAAATTCCGCCGCTTTTGGCGTAATAATCTTCATTCAATTCAAAAACACCATTACAGGCTTCAACCCAAACTGCATCAGGAAATGGCTGCTTTGAGATAAGTTCCTGCCAATTTCTGTAAAAATGAGGACCGTTGGATTCCAGCAAACCAATTTTCATACCCGGAAGAGCGGCCAGACGGGCGGCAATATTTTTATTCCATTCGACGGTTGCCGGAGTACATGCAGAATCCGCCACATAACATGGTACACCGCATTCACCAGCCGCTTTTACCATTTTTAAAGACATACTGAGAGTTTTACCCGCCGGTTTTAACGCAATTGCACTGTATCCCATTTCTATTCGCCGCCTCACTTCACCCGAATTATGACAGCTCTCATCTCCTGCGACTCTTACACCCAGGTCATCAACATTTATATCCAGCTTTTCATCAAAAGGCTCTTCCAAAATAACAATCTGTTCAAAGGCTCCGATTTTTCTGGCATAATCCAAAAAATGTTTCATCGCATCCTTATTTTTATAGCGTCCATTGGCATCCAGATAGTATAATAATTTACCATTTTCAGTGTAAGGAGTACGGCAATCGGCAACGGCGTCATGGATTTCATTTAAGCGCGCCATATCAGCCTTTAGCATTTCCTGTTCGTTACCAGACTGGCCGATCTTAATTTTCAGAAAAAAATAGCCTTCATCAATTAATTTATGAAGTTCCCCTATTGAAACGGTGTAAGTAACCAAAGGCGCACTGGCGAGTTTATCATGCCTGGCACTTAATGCGTAACGATAAACTTCAGGAATCATCTCATCAAAATTGTTTATATTGTTTTCCTGAGCGTAAAGCAGCCAAGCCGCATTATCCAAAGCCACGAGCGGATTCAATGCGAAAGTGTGACGTAATTTCGGATTTTCTGTAATATTACATCCGTATTCATAAACCGGTCGATCCAAAAAGTCAAGCATTTCAACCGGATCGGCAAAGGTTTTTCCTTTGACTAAACTCAGGGCGTATTCAAGCATGGCTGCCATCAAGATATTACCCCCGACTTCGCTGTGAGCTGAGAAAACCGCAGCGTCCGACCACAGAACCGCAAGCCCGCCTTGTCCGCTTGCTTTTTTGCCGGAACCACTGGTCAAGTCAACCTGGCAAACCCATTTTTCCGTAAAGGCCCCGCCTTTAAAACCAAATGGTTTGACAAGAGGTTCGCGAATAATATTCAGATTTGTTGCAGTTATTCTCATTATGTAAACCTCACAGCTTGTCCAGTTTCCACCGATTCATAAATACCGCAAATCAATTCCAAAGCCCGGCGGCCTTCAGAACCCGGAATCAACAATTGTCTTTGATGGTTTATTGCGTCGATCAAATCAAGCAGTTGTCTTCTGTGACCTTCGTGAGAACCTCCCCGAGGATCTCCGGCACCACTCTTCAAACCGGCTTTTCCGAAAGGAACAGTTTTATCTTCAACGCGTTCATCAATGAACTGCCAGCGGGTAATAATATCGTCTTCCAGAATGACCGATCCTTTTTCACCGGATATTTCCAGGCGTCTGGGAAATCCGGGGGCGCAGGAGGTACTGGCTTCAATAACTCCCAGCGCGCCGTTCTTGAATTTTATTGATACGCAAACATTGTCTTCAACTTCAAGCCGTTCATGGGTAAGCGTTCCGGCAAAGGCATGGACCATTTCCGGGTTCCCGGCCAGATGCAACAGTAAATCGACAATATGAATTGACTGATTCATCAACGCCCCGCCGCCGTCCAGTTCCCAGGTGCCGCGCCAGCCGGCGTTGTCGTAGTACTCCTGAGAACGATACCATTTGACCTGAGCGCTGCAAAGCACCAGACGGCCGAAACGGCCTGTGTCGACCGCATCTTTAATCAGTTTCACATTATTGCTGAACCGCGACTGAAAAACGGCTGAAAGATAAACGTCATTTTTGTCACAGGCCGCAATTATCGCATCAGCTCTTTCCAGGGACACGTCCAGCGGCTTTTCGCAGAGGATATGTT
Source organism: Victivallales bacterium (assembly GCA_963678305.2). Lineage (GTDB taxonomy): Bacteria > Verrucomicrobiota > Lentisphaeria > Victivallales > Victivallaceae. The sequence continues at coordinate 574,222 of CAXXVV010000011.1, read as the reverse complement.
TCCCGGCTTCAGCGCACAGAATCGCAACTTCTTTATGCACCCCTGTTGGAGTTGCTATGGTTACCGCGACCAGTTGTGAGTCATTGAGCAGTTCGTCAAATGTCCTGTAAACTTTTACCGGGTACTTTTTAGCAAATTCTTCAGCACGACGAATCTCCCGATCATAAACGGCGTAAAGTTCGGCTCCGGGTATTTCCGCCAGAGCGGCGGCATGCCGTTCAGCGATCATGCCGGTGCCGATAATCGCAAACTTGATTTTTTTATTCATTTTTCTTTAACTTCTCGAATTAGTTGTTCCAGCATTTTACCATATTTGATATAAGAGGAAAACTTTTCCTCCGGACTGATGGCTGTATTATCATTACCAAGATGTACAATAGCGGCAACATGCGGTTCTATGGAAATTACCCCGTCATAATTATCTTCATTAAGTACAATGGTCAGGATTTCTTTCAGCATTGCATCTCCTTCACCGCAATAGCAGTAATCCTTTGACCGTCCTCCTTGAGGGTTGATTTTAGCATCTTTGATGTGAATATAGTCAAAATGCCCGCGAATAATTTTAAAGAATTCCCATGGTTCATAGCCGTGGCTGATCGTGTTTCCAAGATCATAGAGCAGTTTAAAACCAGGACTGTCAACCGCGTTTTTCAGTTCAATCATATGCCGGGCACTCAATCCGCCCCAGCCTTCGCAATTTTCATGCACCAGGACAATGCCTGAATCAGCGGCGATCCCGGCTAATTCCTTACAGCGTTTGACCGCTTTGTTGCGCCAGACAGCTTCATTTACGCCATCACCTTTCCAGGACATGGTACGAATATATTTCACATTCAACAGCCGCATCCTTTCAATTGCAGTCTTCAGTTCATCAAGATCGATTTTAAAATCGTCGTTGATATGACGGCTCCAGTTGCCAATTGCGGAGGCAAAGCCGGAAACCTGTATTTCATTTTGATCAAGTTCACGACGTACCATGTCAAATTCCTGATCCGGAACTGCACCGGAGATATTTTTTCCATTTACCAGGCGCAACTCAATATGTTGCCAACCCAGTTCTTTATGTGCCTTGATTTGACTTGCAATATCACTGCCGGCTTCATCTGCTATTCCTGAAACAATCATTCTTATTCCTTCATTCCTGATTTGGTTTTTCGATGCTCAAGCGTGCCGGCAAAGAAATCGTCAAGGGTGGGAATCCTGAATTTCCGCATTATTTCCCGGGCCGTGAAGTCTGAACTTTTGCTTGAAATCAATGTTACGCCAAGATTTGGCGGAATTTCAATGTCAACATTAGAGCCATATTCAGCTTTGATCGCGGCATAGCGTTTCTCATCAAGATCACGTTTTGCCAGACAGCAATCCAGGTTTACTGTTGCAGTTGCGAAACTTCTGTATCCGCTAGTTGAGGCTATGACATCACCAAATGGATTGCGTATCTGGCTGTCCAGTCCGGCCACCGCACCAACAAAATGACACCGACACGAATAAGCCCAGTAGTTCTGCATCAACCCTCCGTGATACAGGGACGGGAAAATTATCAGGTCCGGCTGCTCCCTGGCGTATTGTACCCTGAGTTGATCAAAATTGAGATCAAAACATACAGCAAAGGCGACCCTGCCAAAGTCACATTCAATAATCGGGGCCCGGTTGCCGTACATAATCCCCTCAAGATTATTTTCATCCGGGACTAAATGGTTTTTGTAATAAGTGCCAATGACATTACCTTTACGGTTAATCATCAGAGCCGCATTACGCAATGAGTTGTCAGCCATATAAATATTTGATGCATAAACCAAGTTACACGAATTCTCGCGGGCAACTTGACAAAAATAATCTAAAACAAGATTTTTCCTTGCTTTATAATATTCTATCCGTTGTCTGCCAGGCGGCAGGTTAGCCGGAATGTCACAGCATTCCGGAACAACGATCAAATCCGGCTTATCGTATAGAACCTGAGCAAACTGTGTTCCCCAGAAACTGATCATTTCCTCAACAATTTGTTCATTATTGAAATATTCAGGAACTGCATGCCACACCGGCCCAAGGGTACTTATTTTTATGTAATTAGCCATATTTACCTCGCAACGCTAAGCAATTGTTAGTCTGATAACAGTTTTTCAAGGATATGTCAGTAAGACTGCCATTGCGTCAGTGTTGGGTTTTGCCAATTCTTTATATGCGTCCAGGGCATCACAGTGTCTATATTCATGAGTAATCAGATGCTCAAGTTTAAGTTTTTTGTCCGCGACAGCCTGGAGGATGACCTCAACATTACGCTTAACCGTCCATTTTACATAACCCATCGGATAATCTCCGCCGGCTTCAAATGCCGCGTCACGATAACCGGGACCGGCTTTAGCCGAACTGAGAATTCGAAGATTGCCGCTTGGCGATGCTAAATCGACCTTGATCGTTGCTCCCCCACAAAATACAAGCGTACCTTGAGCAATATTATCCGGGGATGCAGTCATTATTTTTTTCACTTCATCAAAGATCGCGGTTCGGTCTCCGCCAAGGCAAAAGAATGCTTTTTCGATACCTGTCGGCGCAGTCAGTTTTTTGATTTTATCCCAGACATGTTCATCAGGCTTAAGGGCAATAACATTGCCGGCAACTTTATTTAATCGATCCGGGTTACTCTCCAGTAAAATTACTTTCCCGGCAAACATTGCCGCGTATTGCGATACGAACTGTCCCATTAAACCGCCTCCGATCACCAGCACATTTTCACCAAATTCCAGTTCCGCTTTGCGAATCCCTTCAAGGGCAAAACAGCCCATTGCGGACATTGCCGCTTCACGCATTGAACAACCATCCGGAACCGGAACGACCAGATTTTTCGCAACCAGCACTTCATCAGCATGATATGCCCCTGCGCCGATACAGGCGACCGGAGAACCTGCTTGAATATGAGAGACGTTAGCGCCGACTTCAGAAACATAACCGCTCAGGGAATACCCCAACTCCTGATGACCTACTTCACGCACTGAATTAACATTGCCCATCTGTATCATCGTCAATTCAGTTCCGGCGCTGATGTAGCTGTATGCGGTTTTCACCCTGACCTGATTCGCGCCAGTTGCGGGAAGTTCAACGTTTTCGGTAATGGCTTTTTTTTCCTTGTCCGTAAATAGTACACTGGCCATTTTGTTTATCCTTTATTAGTGCAGTTAAATTTTTTATAAGACTCTTTCAGATCAAAGAGCAAAGGTCGATACAGTCATAATATTTCCGAAAGTCCTTTTTATACCCTGCTTCACTAAGAGCCCATGAGGCCTGAATCCATAACTGATGTTTTTCAGTAAAAAGATCCGGCTCAGAGTCTTGAATCAGTCTCAAGCTTTCTTTTGTCCGCTCCAGTAAATCCCACGCGACACCATATATTATTTGACGATGAAATTCTTTAAAATCATTTAAACTTTCCTGAAGGCTTTCAGGATCATTTTTCAAAATAAAATCAATCGATGAGGAAAGAGCTTTTTTTAAAGTAAAATTTGAGGGTTCCGGGATTATCCCAAACTTTTCCCGCAACCATTTCATATCCCGTAAATACTCTTCGTGAACTTTGATAAAGTCTTGTCTTATTTGCGTCATCTGGTCAGCCATATTTTTATGCCCCTCTTTCCATGATGATATTTATTTGCTTATTTTCATCTTGATTGACAGTGATTTTCTTCAACAATATAGTTTTATATCCAGGCGCAGAAAAGCACAAGGCATATGTCCCAGGCATAAGAATACGTCGATATGAACCATATCTTTCATCTGTAAACTGAGGCAGACAATTGTTGTCCATATGATCAAGCACCGCGACTTGTATCCGGAGCGGCTTGCCATCTTCGTCAACTGCATGAACCGTAATCCCGGCCCCCCTGACACGCCTTGCGAGCCAGACAAATGCGTCAAGGTTGCCCGGGATTAACTCCGTAAGTGAAATCGAGGGGCCTATTGCTAAAAGCCTTGAGTCTCCTGGCATCTGCTCATAAAAACCTTCAGGACATAAAGGCGCTCCGTAGAAATTTTTATAAAACCATCCGGATCCCCATCCGGTCACGATACTAAAGGGTATTTGTGATTGAGCCGCATCATCCGCGGGAAAGACCGGAGCCGTCAAACTGGCAAAATTTCTTCCAATCTCCAGATAAAGTTCTTCATCTACTGTTTTTGTTTTATCAGGCCATTTGACAGGATAAAATGGAATTCCGCATGGCGCGTGATAGTCAATGGATATTTGAGGTCTGAGAGCCAATGCCATTTTTGCAACTGCGCGTGTTTCCGGCAAAGAAAAAGGTTCTTTTCCCTGAATCTTCGGATCGTACATTTTTTCCGGGAATTCCCAGCCGACATCAAAATTTCTATTCGGATCGAGTCCGGGAGTTAAGTCCGCATTCCAGCAATGCAATATTTCAAGTGGATCAACAGGTGGCGGCATAAGTTTTACCGGATGCGATTTCCGGGCCCGACCGGGAAAACCATTTTCCACCGATTGCCGTCCGTAAACATTATACATTGGAATTATTCTTGTTTGTACTTGCTCAAAAATATCGACAAATACCGGATCGTTTCTGCGGTAATTACAAATTGACTCTCTGATAATTCCCATACAGACGTCACTACATTGATTTTCTGCGGCATGAGCATTGGCATGAAAGAAAATTCCAGGCTTATCAGGACAATCACTGGTATCCCTGCCCAAAATCATACACCAAACTCTACGGCTCCCGCCGGATGCCGCCCCCGCATCAACAAGTCTGCATATGTCCGGATTATCTTGAGCAAGTTGTTTGAGTTCTGAAACCATATCATCATATCGGATATATGCATAGCCGTATATAGCGCCTGGAAAACTTGGTTCTGAAAGTATATCTGCATGATTTTTATGAACTGCAACAACCCGATATTCGTTTACCACATCGGGAACCACATTCAGGTCCGTGAACGCAAGAGTTGCTACCGGCTTTTTCGTGATCCTCTCCGTGAGAGTAGGTTTTCCAGGCCACCATACTTTTCGCTCAATATGATATCCTCCGACAGTATCAGAGTTAATACGAGGCGGAGACCATTTTATTTCGGCTTGCAGATCTCTACTTTTTCCGCTAAGATCAACTTGAACATCCTGCGGCGGAAAGAGCAAAAGCCTATCCGTTGTTTTCCGGTTCGTATAATCATTTTTCAGATTCATATCTTTATCCCAGCTTTTTCAGTTTTGTAATTTTAATCGGACTTCCCAGCACAACAAGCCCGTTTGTTTGTTGATCTTTTAACATCAACCCGGCCCCCATATTCATTTCCTGACTGAGTTTTCAACAGTGCAGGCATATATCCGTAATTTTATTTGAACGTTCAAGACTTCCAGACTCATAATCGATTCTGTTATAATTGAGAATATCTTCCCTTATACACGCATTAAACCATATCTATGGTGCGAAAATTTTTATTCATTCCAATACTTATTCGGAGCAAATGGATTCCAGAAAAATGATTTGGTGCGACTTCCGGTCCACCCCATATTATCGTCATCGGGAATTTCACCGTACTTTTTGGCGTCGCAATGCCCGTCAACGAATGTAACGTTCGTCTGGTTTTTATTGCCGTGCCGGTAGGCGGCAAAATAATCATTCGGAGCCGCAAATCCCTGAATATGAGGATCCGCATTTGCACTCGTCGTACTTTCGATGTCAACAAACAAACAGGTTTCAGTCGTTTTTTTGTGACGAGAGGTTTTGCGGTAATATGCCGGTGTTGTTGTAATGGATCCCATCGGCAGATTATACCCGTAAGTGTAAAATTTCGGACCTTTAGACAGCGGAAATGACGGACAACTGAATTTGCTGCGCCGTTGACTGCCGCCGTTAAAACCAACGAATCCGATGGCTGACGCCGGATCATTGGCCAGTGTTGTCATATATGGAATAAGATACCCGGCTCCTTCGATTGTCGATGACCAGTACATAGCCGGGGTATCATAAGTACGGTTCGGAAAAAGATTACTGTCATTGTCCTGAGTATAAAAAGCGGCAAAAGTCCCCATTTGTTTCAGGTTGTTCATACAGTTTATGGCCCTCGCTTTTTCCCGAGCCGAATTAAGCGCGGGCAGCAGCATACTGGCGAGAATGGCGATGATAGCAATCACGACCAACAGTTCAATGAGTGTGAAATCTTTCCTTTTCATTCTTGCATTCCTTTTCTGTTTAACATTAATTCGCAAATGGGCCTTTTATTGCTATAAACGGAGTACTGAAAACTTGTTTTACACCGGAAATACGCACCTGCATCCGGTATCTACCGGCACAAAGTTTATCTGTTTTAATGACAACCGGATTATCAGGATCAGTTGTGTAACCTGAATAAAGTTTTTTGCCGGTTTCCGTCATTATTGATGCGGTGATCCGGGTATTCTTACCGGCGCCAGAGGGATTAAGCCCCATTATCTCAGGCCGAACGACTATATATTCAGTCGGCAGAGTCACTACTCTTGCAAAATGCAGCTTTTTTACAATCGGCGATTTCAATTTCAATAATTTTATATCTGAAAAATAAAACTTAATAGTGGAACCGTCCGGATACTTGGATTCTCCGAGCCAAATCTGCATGCGCTTGATATCGCGCCAGAATTTTTTATCCGAATTACCGATCAGCCCATTGACAGGTATATTAACGCTTATCCATTTTCGCTGTTCAACAATTCCCAATAATTCCACATCATAAAGAGAACGGTCTCCACCCGGAATCCACGAAGAAGCATTCATTTTCAGAAATGTGTAATCATCAGCAACTTCGTCACGATCGGAATCCACCTTGATGTTCATTGAAATATAATCATATTTACTCAGGTCAAGAGAATGCTTCCGGAAACTCAACGCGATTCTCGGCCAGCCGATTGGATATTTTCCCGCTTCACCGCCGCCGTCATTTTTATGATCGATTTTAACCGTGTACAACAGAACCGGTCCACCATTTGGGCCGCTATCTTTAAGGACTTCTGTTTTACCCTCAGCAGTAACCGAATGCCAGCCTGAAAAATCCTTTCCGCCCAAAATCAGAGAAGTAAATTTATCATCAGTCAAAGTTCGAACTTTACAGGCAGTTGATGTCATTCGCTCAGGATCAATCAATACAGACAAAGCCTGACTATTATTTACCGGCTTAAATTTCAAGAGCTTTTCAATTATGGCGGCAAGCTGCCAGCGATAGGCATCAAAGCGCTCATCTTCCCAGCCGTCACCATTGTATTTACTTTTAGCATCTATTGCGTTCCAGATTTCACGGAGCAGTATTCTGCCTTGTTTTACCAGGGCCTGGCATCCGGGAGAAGATGAGCCTTCCCGCTGGACTATCGCATTCTGAAGAGTGTATATATAGCGGGCGTCGTCACGTCCCTCCCTGAAACATACCCAGTAAACAGCCGGAATAATATTCCCGTTTTCGTCTATCTGGTTGCCGGTTTGAGATATTTTTTTGTGCTTCAAATAGTCAAAAACAAACATGGGTTTGAAATCCCAGCGCCATATCCACGGAATCAAAGTAGTATAACCGCTGCGCCAAAAACCATAACCGTAAGTCATGCGTCCGCCTCGACAATTTATAGAACGGTCTTTTCGCTCTCCTGAAACATGGTTCGGATACGCCCAGTATTCATGTTTTGCTTTTAACGTATCCTTGTATTTGATTGTAAAACCCTGTGAACAGAAAATATGGACATATGGATTATATACGGCAGCGTCGGCCGCAACAGGATTTTTAGTGATATAAATTTTACAACCGGCCTGCATCAATGCCTGGTAGATTTTCGCGCCGAACTTATTTACCGAGGCATCAACTTCATCAAGTGGACAATAAATAAACTCAGGATAACCTTTGGCCCGGCATGACCGGTTAAAATCCCGGAATTTTTCCTGAACTACTCTATAGAATGATTCTTCCGGCATCTTCGGAATTCGCCAGTGAGGATAATGCCTGGGGTTCTTTGATTTCATAACCAATTCCGCATAAAGGGCATTAAAGACCGCTCCGCAAGCAAGCGGCACAGGCCCCGTTAGTCCGGCATCACGCATCATTTTTATTTTGGTATCAAGATCACTGATAAATATCTTGCCGGTTGTGGAATTATAGCCGGGACGCAGCACCGGAAACATGTCGACTCCGTAATCCACCATCGCCCGGTAATCATTTTTTGCCGCCTTTTCAAGCCACTTTTTCTTATCAGGACGATTAAATTCGCGTTTGTTATGCAAATCATAAGAATAGGCTGAATAAAACTTATTGGGATCACGAAGCAGCTTAAAATCCAGGACCCGGAATCTAACCGGAATCGTCACAGCTTTACCGTAACCTTGATCCTGCAATGTGACGTCCCCCGCATATATTCCCGGAGCTGCGTCAACAGGAACTTTCAACGTCAACCAGTAGCGCTGACATTCATTAGCCGGGCTGGAGTGAAAATCAACTTTTTCCAGCAGCTCAGGATTGCGCCGGATTGTTTTAGGGCTGGTGTATCCCGGATAACGCATGTACCAGTAAGTACAAAGTCTTACATCAATGTTCTTCAAGCTCCCCAGTCCGTTTATATGCTTTAAATTACTGGCAACGACTCGCAGATTCTTTAATGCCCGTTGCGGATAAATTGAAAAAGTCAAGGTTTCGAATTCCCCGCGTGCGGCAAAACCTTGAAGCAGCTCAAGTCTCTCATACCATGCGGGAATGGTATTGGGATATACCGGAGTAGTAATCGCACGCTTGAATAGTAAATACCCCCTGGATTTCTCAGTTGCGGTCAATTGAGGTTGTGCGTTTGTTTCAATAAATGGAAGAATATTGAATTTCGGATCGACAGGCACCTGTTTTCTTGCCATATCCGCACCTCTCACCCCCAGTCCAATAACTAATAATACCCAAATTAAGCAACCGCTACATTTTGATTTACAAGAAAACAACATATTTTCATCCTTAATTGAGATTTTGTTTGTCATTATATTTATATGATAATTTATTTACAGCTTAAATGCAATAGCAAAACAAAATAAATATTTATCAAAAAGAAACATCATTGCCACTATATCGATGGTGACGCCATTTTCATATCAACCTGTGAATTTAACAGCCCCGGAGGAAGGATGATTAATTGCCGCATCTCCCGGAACAGAGTATTTCGTGTTTTTTAAACTGCTTGCAGATTTTACGCTTATGACAAAAACATAAAACGCTTGATTTAACATTATCTTCATATTATATTCTTTATCAATAGTAATTATAGCCGTAAACCAAAAACATTATTTAGCAAAATGAAATATCCATTGGAAAGAGAATCAAAACATACAACCATCATGCGTGATGGTGAGAACAAAAAATTTATTCCTGATGTTAATTTACTGTTTATTGATTACGGCTCCAGTGTCTGTAATATAAGTCAAAGTGATGCAACTCATATATTCTGGCAAATGGAATTGATTATTGAAGGCTCTGTTTTTGTTGTAATTGACAAAAAGCAGTTGATGCTATCGGAAAAACAAATTATACTTATTCCGCCGGGGATTAAACATAAATTTATTTATACTGTTCCACGCAAAACCTGGAGTTTCAAATTCAGTCAATCTCCTGAATTCATTGATGATTCACATGTCCTGATCCTACCAGATACAAATGACGCCTCTCAAAAAATTTGCGATGTTTTTTTTGAATTACTATCAGGGTACAAACATATCCCGCCAACTTTATACGCTCCTTTTGAATATCTGATCGGCGGTATTCTGGTAATGAATTACACGAAAATCGAAAATGAACAAAAAATGCCGAAATGGGTAATACAGGCAAAAGAATTTATTGCGGTAAATATAGGCAGGAACATCAACCTTGAAGATCTCGCAAAGCATCTGAAATATACAAGAATCCACTTATCCAGATTGTGCAAGACACATTTGAATATGAAATTAAAAGACTTTTTTGACTGTGAAAGAGCAAATATAGCGAGAAAAAAATTACTGTATTCACATAAAAGTATAAGCGAAATCGCCAATGAAACCGGTTTTAATGATATCTACAGTTTTTCACGTTTCTACAAAAGAGTAACCTCGGTCACTCCTTCGGAACAGCGCAATATACCGAATAACGAGCTATAAATCAGTGACAATCCTTGAAAACACCAACCACCAGGAACCTGTTTTATCCAGCCGGCAGTTTTTATTCTGATTCTCATCAAACAGTTTTTCGTATTCTTTTAAATGCCTGCAATATGATCTTCAGCGGGAAAAGACTGATTGATCCGATATCCATGATATCAAAATCGATATCAGGTCAACATCCTGAACTTTCAAGATATTTAATAAACGTTTTTTATTTTGCCGGTAAAATCAATCTTTTTCTTCCCGCGTTGCGTCCAGGCGGCCAATTGTTCCAGAATTTTTCACGACCATCCCGGCTGACCAGCGTACCTAATTCCCGGCGGGAAAAACCCTGATCCAACTTGGACTCCACGTCCTTGCAGGCTTCAATAAATGCATGAATCTTGATCACCGAGTCATGATTATTCATTCCGTGTGAAACATAAGTGTAAATCCTGGACGCTCCATCAGCAACGGCCTGATAGACAAAATCAGATACGTCCTGCGGCGTCATATACGGCAGGCAAAACTCCAATAATCTCCAGGTGAACGGAACGCGGGTGTTTGCAGATAATATTTCAGGATCAAGTTGAGCCGAAACGGACGGATCATACCTGTCAAGCTGTATCGTTTCAAGAAATTGTAACTGTTCAGGTCGCATGTCTTCAATATGAGCGAACCGCTTTCCGGTGGTCATTCCCTCAAACCACCGGTTATGATAAGGGGTGACAAACTCCGTCCATAAATCCGGTCCCAGCATTGCGGCGCAATCATCAGCCAGAGCGCCGTTAACCGGACTTATTTTCGGGATCTCCTGTATTTCCTCGCGAAGAAAGTGATGATATTTGATTATGCTGTCAGTAATTAGCGTGAGAAATTCTTTCGTCAGTTCAGGTTGATCATAAAAATCAAAGAAAAAATTATTTCTTCTCAGGGTGTAGGCGGTTGTCAGTGGGCCTTCCGCCTTAAACACAAAAGCCACGTACTCACCGGGAAAAGCATCCTTCATTTGTTGAAGATAGTCGAGATAAAACGGGACCATTCCGGCACTGGCAAAATCAACATCTTCCTTTAATATCCTGATCCCCTGTTCAAGCGAATCGCAAAGCGTACTGTGATTAGCCTGTCCTTCCTCTGGAAACACCAGTTCGGCTCCAAGCGTATTGATATGTCCATAACTGATCGGCGGGGTCATTGGCCACGGCAGGCCGACATCGGGGCCGAACATTTCTTTCACTGCCGCACGCCCCGTCTTGAATAACTCAATACCCGCTGCCGGATCCAGAAAAAATTCTCTTTCCGTGATCTGAGTTATTTCCAGCAAAATATCATTGGCGGTTGCAACGAACCAGGTAAAAGGCGTTTCATCTCTTAATGTATTGTAATTTGGCTTAGACATAATATTCTCAATGGTTAACATATTCTCGATCAAAAAATTTCAACGATATATGAGTCACTTTGGGGAAGTAGTGGATTCATAAATTTCGATTGCATTGATGGAGAACGTGAAATCTGCGTCTTTAGCTATTTTAAGCCCCAAGTAGCAACTATTGATTTTTTGAAATCTTTTGTCGCTCCTGTCTATACGCCGGTCACTGACCGCCATAACCGAATCGTTGAGCACTTTCGCACTATTCCAGGCCAGGTAGTGAAGAGTAGGAAAAGGCTTGCCGTTTTTTGTGTCAACAAAACCGGCTCTGACTCTTAAAAGCCCCGTACCGGCGAAGCTGTAGGCAAATTTGTATGATGGTTTGCCTTTTACGGCAACGCCTGGAATACAGGATTTGGCCAGATTGAACTGTATTTCTGTTGGCTCGACAACTTTTTCACCGGCTTTAATCATAAAACTCACTTTTTGATCATCAAGGCGTTGTTTTACAAAAACAAATTGGCCATCCTGCTTTCTCCAATCAGCTCTGGAGGGACGCACCATAATTTGCCATTTTGCTCTTTTCGGGTCCAGCCGCCAAAGCATTTTTGCTTTCGCAAAACGCAGCAGGCCGAATTTAGAGGTATCATTAAATTGCCCCATGGTGGGCGACCAGGCCTGGCGTTCATAAACCTGGCCTTTGAGATGACGATTACGATAAAAATTAACGTTCCACACTGTATTATCCCGCGGCCTGATCGCGCCAAGGGACTTGAAAGGAACAGCCATTTCAAATGTGTAACCGAAATCCGTTTTGCGTGCCTTATATTCCATATCAATATTTACCGTCGCGTCAAACTTGCCCGTCAGCGCCGATTTGCAGCCATCAAAAACAACCCCGCGATGGTCAATAATCATCTGATGGTATTGACTCGTTACATCAAGCAACGCTTCCGCCAGCCCCGGGCGTTCGGCGCAAATATAGACTTCAATTGAATCATTTTTCCAGACCGGTGAATCATGCTTCTTGCTTTCACATGATGTGTAAAACGGCTTTTGCTGATAAACCGCACCGGCAATATACAGATTATCATCATCCGAAGCAGTAAAAAACAGCGTTTTATTTTGTACCGGTTTGCCGTCCCGGTTGTTTTTCATATCGCATGGAGCGATTCCCTGCCAGTCTTCAAGATCACCGTCAATCAGAGGGGTCAATCTCGAACATTCGGCCCGGGCTCTTTTGGCCAGATCAAAGAAATTGCCCTGGCTGAAAAAGTTATCGGTAGCATTAATCATCCAATTCATCCGTTCGCGGTAAATACCCTCTTTGCCAGTCTTTTCCCGGGCTGAAACAAGCAGGTTCTGCAGTTTGATACGAATATCCCGGGGATAAGTCTCCCTCCAAACCCGCTCCCGGGAAATTCGCGCTCCTTGCGCCGGAGTAAAATTTTGCCAGCGCACATTTTCCCAGCGTTCTATAAGCAGCGAAAAATATTTATACATGTCATCAGCCCCCGGTCCGAACATCAATTGACAATACTCATGCAGACATGCCTTAACATCCAAATCAGGATTCCACAGCATTTTCGCATACATATAGTAGACTACACTGTCCAGCGCAAAGGCAAAAGTATGGTGTCCGCAGCGCAGATAACCGGTCAGCGTTCCCTTTGTATGGTTCAAGAGCTTTTTCATCACATTCGGGGCAGGATAAGGAAAATACTGACTATTGCGCGGTGCTTGCGGATAATATGTGTAAACCCATGGCTTCTGCGGTTGTTTCCCGAGCCAGTCAAGTTCCTTTATCGACACTTCCCAGGATTCAGGTTCTTTCAAAGAACCTATCGGTCCCCCCAGCGGGCGACAGGGGATTATAATCATGTTATCCGGAATTTTATAGTTGTCCGGAAGTTTACGCCAGGCGGCATAAGCCTGTACCCGCAATATTTTATCAGGCCAGTGTTTCTTTATGGCATCAGCCAGTTTTCCAGCATAAAGCCAATGTAAACGCGAGTATTTTTTTGCCGGATCACCGTTTTCGTCTATAAGGGCTTTGCACTCTTTAGTCTCACAGCCTTTGTAGCCGTCGGCAGGCCCCCAGCTTATGTATTTGGCAGTTGGCGGGGATAATTGAAATAACTCTCTTGTTTGCTCTTTTGAGAGTTTACCGTCATAAAAATCAGCGATGTTTTTTAAATGCTGTTGAAATCCAGCCTCGTTAGTTAAACAACGATGCGCAGAATGCCTGCCGCGCTCCCCTAATTCTCTGGAGCCGTCTTTCCTTAATGCAAAGTATTCAGGGTGCGTTTTTGCATAAGCCTTATACCAGAACTTGTCAGTATGCTGAAACATATGATGTTTATGGTCCCCGTGGCGCAATAGAAAATCCCATAACCTTGATTCTTGTGCATTGCTTTTTATAAATTTGAAATCCTGAGCCATTGGAGCATAATTTCCATAACTTGATAAACGCATTTCATATACCGGTTTGTCGCTGTAGGAAATTGGCGGAATTGAAAATGTCCCGGCCTTTAAGTCCGGGACAATGGTTCCCAGCCGTCCCGGCATATAAAAACGGCAACCAACAAGCCTTTCAAGAAAGTCAATCACCCCCATGAAAGTACCACGTTCAGAGAATTTACTCTGGATGTTGAGTTTTACGGAAGAAAGCTTCTTCCCCTCGTCAGCCGGGTTATATTGATCTTTACCGACAATCATGATGCCATCATCGAAGCTGATAATGGAGAATGACTCATCATCCATTTCAGTTTGTTTTTTGTAATTTACGGCAACTTCGCGGTTATCACAAGGGCCAATGAAAATACCTTTTTTTCCAACTGGTAATTTTGTCACGATCCGGAAATCGCCTCCAGTTGCCTGGTATAAATATTTTTTAAGTAAAACTGCGTTCTGCATCCAATAACTGCCCGCACCGGCCCCCGGCGGCACGACGATTACGGCTTCGGCCTTTCCTTTAGTGCATAAAGCCATTGGCTTACTTTTATTATTGATTTTATAATTCACCGGAGTCAGTGCCCCGGATTGATAAGGTTTTTCCAATGCAGCGCATTTGGCTGCTTCGATGAAAAATATAAGGAAAAGCGCAATTGTTATTATCTTTGCTTTTCCGGCGGGATTGATATTCATTTCAACCTCATACTTCATGGTCTTTGAGTTCGAATATTCGAGATTTTAGCGAGAACGCCCCAATCCGGGGGCGTTCTTCCGATAATGGCTTCGATATAATTATCTTACTTTGCGGTGGGATCCCAGTAAATATCGCGATAGGCATAATTGTCTGTACACTGGTCAGGAATCTCCAGAATAGTCTTCGCTTCAACATGGCCGTCACCATAAAGGATATTCGCCCGGTCATTGTGCCTGAACCCGGTCCGGTAATCAACCCCGTTGGTATGTACCTCGCTGACATAATATCTGGAAATTGAACAACCATAGGTATCTCCAAGTAACATAGTTTTAGTGGTTTTTTTCCATTTTGAAAGCTTGAGCCGGTCCGAAGTATAGGCATAGACCGAATAATTATAGCCGTAAGAATATGATCCGGTATCATATTCATTTTTTGCCATGCAGGATAATTTTGACCTCACCAGTTTACTGCCGGCAATACCATAATATCCAAGATCAACATTCTGGGAATACGACAGGTATTCTGCGATTGTAGCTCCGGCGCCATAACCATACCAATGCTTCTCAGGTGTTCCTCGGTCACGGTACTGAGGCAGATAGCCGACATTGTCATCAGTATATAGAAAAAAAGCGGCTCCGAATTGTTTAAGGTTGTTTGTACAATTGATTGAGTGAGCTTTTGCCCGGGCTTTATTGAGAGCCGGCAGAAGCATGGCTGCCAATATTGCGATAATGGCTATCACCACGAGAAGTTCAATAAGGGTGAATTTTTTTGTTCTATTCATGATTAGATTTCCTTTTCTATGCTTAGAATACTTCCTGGTTTGATTATTTTCAACATGACATGCACTCCGAATTTATTTGCGTTATTCAAACATTTATCTTTTTGTTCATATATTATACAATTAAAAGTATCGCATTGGAATAGCAAAATAAAATATTCGCATGTCTAAATGCAATATAAAAGGCAAGTGCCATCTTTCTAAAAGAGACTGTCTGCAGTCTTCTTCCAGATCAAGATTCTTTATGTTTTTTATCCTTTGCATTAACAAACGTTGTTACATAAATCTTCACATTAATAGATCACGGCTGTCAAACTTTAATCAAAGTTATGAAAACAAGATAAAAATATACATAACCGCATAATTGCCAGGTTTTCACCATAAGCATCCGATAACCGATCAGCCAATTTTTATTTAATTTTCATTATTTGCCTGTAAAAGCGCAAAAGATTTCCTGTTGTTACAATCATAAACATGGTTGAGCTTGTCTGTTTGCAATTTTCCTAGCCATCCCATTTTAATTCAATTTAACAGATGCTGCCGCTGTTTTACCATATTTCGAGCTTTATACCGCCTCTGGACTGCAAGGCCCCGGCGGGACTTGGGACTCCGCTATTCGAGCTTGAAAAGTGGAAGCAAAGGGAATATTGAGATCATGTTTTTTAAAAATCGTTGATATTTATTCTTTTAGCAATATATTATTTGTATAATAAAAAACGCCGTTTGGGCATGGATAAAAAAAGAATACAGCTATGTCAGAATGCAATATATAAGGGAAAATTTAAAACAGGAACACCTGTCTATTATTGATGATTCATATAAAGAATCAGCAATACCGGTAATCTCTCTATTGTACATAGACCACGGCTGGGAAGTTGATGCGGATGTTTCCAGCTATAAGCATCAACATGATTATTGGCAGCTTGAAGTTATTACAGCAGGAAATGTTGAACTGGAAATTGAAGGAAAAGTATTCCTCTTTCAAGATCATAGCTTCTGCCTGATACCTCCGGAAATACCTCATCGTATTACCTATAAATCGGATCGTGAAACCTGGTCTATCAAGTTCACCGCCGAGAAGTTCAAGGGTAATTTTGAACCATTGACTCTGCCGAACGACACGATTGGAACCAAAAACTATTGCGAAATATTTTTAAACATCATAAACGAGCATAAAAAGATCACTCCTCCGTTATACCCGCTGATCACATATTGGCTGGCCGGCCTGCTGCCGCTTTGTTATGCACATGTCAACTATCCGCAGCCGCCGGCATGGTTGACTAACGTGCGTGATAATATAATTTTAAATGGCGGCAACTACGAATCACTCGACGAAGTGGCCAAATTTACAGGGTACTCCAGAATCTACCTTTCGGCATTATTCAAAAAGCATACCAAAATGAACCTCAAGCAATTTGTCGACAATGAAAGAGCGGTTATTGCAAAAAGAAAAATGCTATATTCCAACCTGAATATTACTCAAGTTGCCGAAAGTATGGGTTTTAGCGACGTTTTTTCGTTTTCGAAATTCTTTAAACGCGTCACCGGGCTGTCTCCGACCCATTTTCTTGAAAGCTACAATGCAACCAGACCGCAGAAATAAGGTTTCTTGTCAGTCCTTAAGCCTGATTAGGATCATTTTTAACGCTCCAGGGATCTCTCAATATCATATATAGAGTCATCGTCTTAAAATATCATGTCACCCAGGGAGGATCAGCTATTTCGTAATCATTGCCAAAACCATACATGGTATATTCAGCGCCTCCGGATATCGCTTCCACTTTTAAGAAGTATTCGCCAGGATATATCCAATCCAATTGTAAAACGCCATCAGTTCCCTTCTCATTTACATCAATCACAAATGTGCTGTCAATGACGGAGCCATTTTTATCCAGCATACTAAATTCAATAACCGCATCACCTGATATATCAAACTCCATCTTAACCCACACCGGATCGTTGAAATCATACCTCTGGCCATTGTAATAATAGTAGTCAGCGATTTCGAAGCCATAATAATCCGTAGCATCAGCCATTCCTATCCATTCGTTGCCGATCAGACTTTTTCGTTTTTTTCCGGCAAACTCTCCAAAATCGCCAACATCTACCGGCGCATTGCTGAAATCTCCCCCAAGATCAATATAAGTTCCATCAACATTCAGTTCATAGTAGGAGTTGCACTTGCCTTTTCCTTTGTCTCCGGATTCAATTGCTATATAATAATTAACACCGCCAGTCAGGTTAAAATCATTGATCAATGCGCTTCCTGTTTTTTCCGAGCCGTTTGCTTTGGATATCGACTTGAAACATCCTTTGGCTTCGTCGAAATACCAGACACTCATATTGGTTTTGGCAGTCAGGCCGGCAAGGGCAATATCATAAAGGCCGCTGCTGTCCGGAGTAAAACAGTAAACATCGGCGCAGTCACCGAATCCGACCCAGCCGGACGCAAGACCATCGCCTCCATTATCCAGATCAATAATATTAAAATCCCCCAGCATATCTTTAAAATCATAATTATCATCAGTTGCTTCAGGGAATGTATTGCCATCTATGTTCAGCGTATAATTGGTATTATCCCTGCCCTTACCCTTGTCCCCGGAAATAACCTCCAAATAATATGTCCCGGAGTTCAGCAGAAGATTACCCAGGGACGCAACTGTCTCTCCGGTTATCTTATCATATTTGGCTCCGGCGCTCTTAGCTCTTTTATAAGTTACGGAGCCTTTTGAATCGTCTTCATAATAGATCGCAATTCCGGCCCGGGCATCCAGATCGGTCAAATCAATATTGAAAACTCCGGCATTTGCCACATCAAAAATATATACATCCTGCGGGTCTCCAAACCCGACCCAGCCGGAAGTAGTGGCATCATCCTGGGCGTTAAGAACAATAACCTCCGGGGTTCCGGCTCCGGTTTTGAAATCAAATTCATCATCCGACTTAGGCGGTAAAAAGTCCGGGGTGATGTCCAGCGTGTAATTGGTATTGCACTTGCCCTTGCCCTTGTCTCCGGACGCAACTTCCAGATAATATGTTCCGTTGTCCAGCAGGATATCCTCCAGAACCGCGGCGGTTTCACCGGTAACCTTATCGGTCTTGGCCGAGGCACTTTTGACCTTTTTGTATTTCGCACCGTCAAAGACATACAAACCCAACATGACCTTAGAATCGAGCTCCGTCAGAGCAATATTGAATTGCCCGGGATTGCTGACGTCAAAGGTGTAATAATCATAAGCATCGCCATAACCGACATATTCTTCGTAATTGTACGCATCTCCGATCGCAATAATCGTTGCATCCGCAAATGTGTTTCCGATATGGTCCGAAGGAGGGTTCGCAGTAGAACCCAAGGTCAAATCCAAAATTGTTGATGAGTCTTGTACCCCCCAGATGTATTCTCCACCAAGCAATTCTGTTATTCCAGAGTAGTATTGAGTATCATTAGAGAACGCTACAGGATTGTCGACATAAGACATGATATTGTCATTTGATGAATTGATCGCATGACTTAACCCGTATGAATGACCTAATTCATGAGCAATGGCAAGAGCATAATTTTCTATAATTCGGGAAAAATCCGAACCATAAATTTGACCGCTTATATATACGTTATCATTATATTGATTTCCAACATCTATTCTTTGAGAAAATCCATTTAGAATATCTTCTCCATCAGTAATATAATAAGAAATATTAACGGTTGTACATTCATCGAGAGAGTCTCGACTTGTTACAAAGTCGATATTGTATCCATTAAAAATTTTTTCCAGATGCCGAATTATTCCTTGATATTGACTGCTTCCGTTTATACCAAAAAGAAAAATATCACGCAATATCTCTTTCATCTCTACAGAAGTTTTTTCCAATGATGCGCCATCTCCATAAATTTCGTCGTAATAGCCACCAAGACATTCCTCGTCTTCCCAATTTAAATACTCGGGATTAACATAATACCCCCCGACGGATTCTCCCCAAGTTGCGCCACTATCCCATATATGATGATTATATATATTTATAAACTCCCGGGCTGATAAATTGAATTCTGTATTAAGATTAAGATATACCGTTTCCGGCAAGGGGGAGGAATAGCCATCCTTCTCGACTTCAATATTAAAATCTCCTCCATTCAGTAATCCTGCAGCATCGGGGTCTGTTTGTATGCTTATACTATACGTTCCTGACTCAGTAGCCATAAAAATTATCTCACTGGGATCATTTACATCACCATTATTAGCCTCCGAGTACAGCTGAAAATCTAATAAGGCAAATGTCGAGGAGGGGGTTTCTTGTATGCGATAAGAGGCATGCTTGTTCCAAACCGCAAACTGCAAGATCAACATCAATACCAAATAAACCTGATTCTGACTCTACTTTAATCCCGAAAACATCTCCAGCCTCGGCAATAAAAGTAAACGTATACAGGTCGTCATCGCTAATATGATAGTTTCCGGAATAGCTGCTTTCCCCTGGCCCCAGGATGTCAATTGACGCAGTCGCGCAAAAATCCGTAATATCCTGCTCGGCAGACACTTCCCCCACATGGCGATACCCCAGCAAATGACCTGCTTCGTGAGAAATGATTTCAGTAATTTCTATTGTTGAATCTAAAATATTCGAGAAGACAAAGGCGTTGTCATCATGGATCAAATTCCCGGTATCAACAGTCTCAGCCACCCCCATACAATGCCCGTACTCCGCAAAAGCATTTCCCGCATCCCCGACGTAGATTGTTGAATACTTCATATTCGCCGTGACATTTGCGGTGAAATATATCCCGGTCCCGGCAAAGGTGTTATTCAATTCGGTAATAATTTGGAACTGTTCTTCTTCAGACAAACCGGATGAAGATACGGTTATATTGTCGATGTGAATATCCAACGCGTCATTGTTGTATGAGACGTTTTCAACACCATCAAAATCAATGTAGAAAATTTGTTCATTACAGCTGTATTCAGTATTCGGATCGACTAATTCCAGTCCCGGCAATTCAAGCTTTTTGAGATCCATCTCTCCCGCTCCATTAAATAAATATAATATCTTTGACTAATAATTAATACATTAATATAAATAAAATATTCATAAAAAAGAGCGTTTCAAGTGTTTGTTACAAAAAAAATAAATGTTTTTTAATCAACAACTTATAACAAAAATGTAATCTTCAAAAACATCACCGCCCATGCTTATTGCAAATACAAACCACTTAGTTGCAGAACACATTGAAAAAAGATTTATTTATCACTTGACCTGGTACAACTTTTCAAACTTTTGTTTGCGCAATAACAGGAAAAAGAAAGTTGAACTGTGAATAAGATTATTTAAATATCATGAATCTTTGAACTCATCGCGGGATGGCGTGAATACTTCGATATAAAACGTATCCTCCAGCGCTATGGCACCATGTATTTCATTAGCGTCAAATACGTAAGAATCACCGGCAGAAGCTTCAAAGTTGGCAATATTGTCCTCTGAAATAAACTCAGCCCGGCCGGAAATGACGTAGCCGATTTGCACGGCCGGATGATTGTGCAACGGAATTCGAGCCCCTTTTTTCAATTCAAAAGTACAAAGCATCGCTTCGTCATTATATGCAAGAGTCTTGCGCAGTACCCCGATTGGATTTTCAACCGCATTACCTTCATCAAAATGCATCTTTTTCATTTTTTTCAGCCTTTTCATGGTTTTCTGATTTTAAAGAATCTGCGATCGTCCGGTTCATGAAGCTTACGACTTTTGGCAAAGCTTCGGTGACCAGCTGAAAGCTGTGACCGCCCTCCGCTTCGATATATGTAACCGGGATCTTCAATTCCTGAAGCCGGGCGACAAAATTCCTGTTCATTGTTCGTGTAAAACATTTTTTACCGGTAATTATAAGCAGTTGCATATTTTTCAAGTTGCCGGCATAAGTAAACGGATTATATTTTTTCCACCCGGCCGGATCTTTACCAAAGCGCTTGAACTGTATTGAATAACTTTGCCCGCGAGGATAACCGCGGCGGGGGTAATCCAGCAAGCCGATTATCGGCGCCAGAGCCGAAAACCGGTCGGAATGGGTTTCGGCAAAGATGGTGCAGCCATACCCGCCCATGCTCCAACCGGACAAGCCGCGTTTATTCCGGTCTTTACTGATCCGGTATTTCTTTTCCGCAAAGGAAATTAATTCTTCAATATAATCATTGTACCTGCTTGCTTTATCCACCGGACTGTTAATGTACCAATTATCGTCACCGTCAGGCAGGACTATGACAAATTTTGCCTGCATCAATGGAGCGCATGACTGCGGATTGTCAACCAGGCTGCGCTCGTGCCGGCCGCGGCCATGAAACAGGTACAGAACCGGATACCCCGCACCAGACTTATCATATCCTTCCGGCAAAACTACCGTGAAGTTTTTCTTTTTCTTCAGAATTTTACTGTAAAAGATCTCTTTGACAATCCTCGAACCGGACTTGTCACTGTCAACGTGCTCTGTGCCTGAAGGTGCAACTGTAAACATAGCACCAAACAAACTCGTCAGGAAAAACTTTTGATAATTCATAAGATCACTTTGCTTCAAGATTAATTGCCAGACCATTGTGATCACGGCTTTGAATCGCACCTGCCACCAGTCTGATAAGTTCAAATGTCTCCTCCGGCGGAAAGGGGTATCTGCCGGTACGAAGAAAATCGATAAATGCCTGCAGTTGAGCTTTGAAAGCAAAAAAAGTATCTTGAAACCCGACGTTTACATAGCCTTCGCTGCCGACAATCTGCATGCCGCCATATTTCAGATCTTTGATAACCGCAATAATTATATCAATCTCGCGGGAATGAGTCAGATGAACAATATTACGCTCCTCTGTTCCCGTATTCCTGACGGTTTTGAATCCAGGTCCCGCAATCGGATATATTGCTTCAAGCGCATGGATGCCGTAAGTCTCCCACTTTTTTCCGATAGTCATTGAAATAAACCGCAAATCGCCCAGTTCATGGGTCGATATTCTGTAGGGCAGAAATTCTTTGGCGTAGCGGAAGCAGCTTGAAGACATTATCGGCTTGTTGTCCTCCTTGATCCATTGCTTGAATGTTTCCAGATCAGCCTCGTTATCACAGAGCGGTTTATCAATAAACAACGGGACTCCCGACTCGACAAAAGGACGAGCCATACTCAGATGATCACTACCTGTATCCGTTCCGATTATCACCGCGTCCACCTTACCGATCAATTCCTCCGGACTATCGACTATATTGTCTACCAGTGAACATTCAGCCACTTTTTCGGCATCGTCACGATTATTGCAGTAAACATGAGTTACCCTGGCTCCGGAAATACGTAATTTATCACGTGGCTCCTTCCCCAAATACACCGGAATGGATTCCGAAGGACATAGCTCAAGCATAGCCCGGACATTGTATCCGTTAAAGATGGCGCTCCAGGAATAAGGATGCTCATTCCCTTTATTCAGGCCGATCATGCCCAACCTGATATTGCTTGTATTTTTTACCAGACTCATATTAGGATTTTCGTCAAAAAGAATTAATTTACAGTATTCTGCGGTTGGCCGTTCATAAATGCCCGAAGGTTTTCCACTGCCGTATCCATCAATCTTGAACGGGCGGAAGCGGTCGCCCAGGCAATGTGCGGAGTAATGTAACAGTTAGAGGCTCTTAAAAGCGGATTATCATCTCCGGCCGGTTCAACAGAAAGCACATCAAGGCCGGCGCCGGCGATATCGCCATTGTTAAGCGCGTCCGCCAACGCGGTTTCGTCAATAAGCGGTCCCCGGCTGGTATTAATGAGAAAAGCGGATTTTTTCATCAGAGCCAACATATTCCTGTCGACAAATCTTTCATTTTCACCGGTGAGGGGACAATGCAGACTGACCACATCAGATCTTTTGAACAGTTCTTCAAGGTCAACGAATTCAACGTCACGGTCATTTCCCTGATACGTATCATGCGCTATTACCTTCATGCCGAAGGCCCGGGCTATCTGTGCGGTTTGCCGGCCGATTCTGCCGTAACCGACAATACCGATGGTCCTTTCCCATAGTTCAACCAGAGGATAATTCCAAAAACAAAAATCAGGACATTTCCCCCACTGCCCGCAGGCAACTTCCCGGGCGTGTTCCGCCACGTGCTGCGTTAAGTTCAGAATATGGGCGAAAACCATTTGAGCCACTGACGCGGTCCCGTAGACCGGAATATTTGTTACGGTTATTTTGAAGTCGGACGCCGCCTGAATGTCCACAACATTATAACCGGTCGCCAATACCCCGATGTATTTCAATGCGGGTAATTGGGCGATAATTTCCCGGTTCAGCGATATTTTATTGATCAGCAGATATTCGGCGTTCGCCGCCCGTTCAACGACCTGCTCCGGCGTGGAGCGATCATAAATGACACAATCACCTGATTGTTTTAATTTATCCCACGAAAGATCTCCGGGATTCAGGGTATACCCGTCAAGCACAACAATTTTTTTCATTTCAATATTCTTCTCAAATAACATTTAATCGCAAAAAAAGGTTAATTCAACCGGCACAAGTTTTGGGTCCGCCGCAAATTTTCAATGCGGTATTAGCCGGGGATACGTCATCAAACCCCAGGCTCCTGCGCCGGGCCGAAAGACCCGCAACCGCATAATTGATATCGGACGCATCCAGTATCCAGTTCATGCCCAAATCCATAAATTCATGCATGCGCTCAACAGGAGTGTTGCCGGGCTGAAAATGCCCGCCGACACCGATGCCCGCTTTCCGGCATTTGATTATTATTTCTTTCAGCACCGCTATATACTCCGGATTCTGATACTCGTTCGGGCATCCCATCGATGTAGTCATGTCATGCGGCCCGATAAAAACGCCATCGACACCCTTAATGTTGATTAACGCGTCAAGGTTCTCAAAAGCCGGAATACTCTCAATGCCTATGATAAGAAAGTTATGGCGATTGAAATCGGCAAAAAACTCCTTCATTTTTGCAGTCACTGGCTCTTTTCCGGCTAAAAGATCGTCCAGTTTTCGTCCTTTGACCGGACGGTAGTGAACCGCTCCGACCAGTTCCTTGACCTGTTCCTCTGTTTCGACGTAGGGAACCACAATACCGTGAGCCCCGACATCCAGCGCCATAGAGGCTTCACTTGCGTCGGGATGGCTTATCCTGGCAATCGGCGCCACACCGTTGGCTGAAAAGAAACGGCACAACATACCTGTTTCAATACGGTCAAGCGCCATATGTTCTCCGCAGAAAAATGCGAAATCGAGTCCGACATTAAGCAGCATTCCAGCCGCGTTAATATTACTCATGTAAGTCACATGTGTTCCATAGACATTTTTGCCTTCATGAAGGCATGCGCGTAATTCTTTTCCTAACATGATATTCTTTCTTTAACTAATTATAATTTTCAGACAAATTGATTATAAATTATCTGATCTATCCTGTTCGTTTTTCAATTGGCTGTTTTAAAGCAATTCTATTATGCTTTTACCTGGCTTACCATAGTTCTATTATTGCGATGCAACGCCTATGCTTTTTAACCACGGCCATAATATATTCTTCCATCCCGCTCCGGGAAGACCCGGTCTGAATGTCCGGTGGCCGCCACGATCGACAGTCCAGAGTCTGGCCGGCACGCCAACTTTTTTGTAAGCGGCAAGTATTCCTTCGGAGAATGATGTCGGTGCGATTTTGTCGTCGCGAGCCGAACATAAAAGAGCCGGCGGCGTCTCCTTGTTTATGTTGAAGTCTGAAGCAGACTGTTTATTCGGCCACGGACAAAGCACGACAATAAAGTCAGGGCGTGAGCTAACCCGTTGAATCGGGTCTGCCGCCATTTTATCTCCTTTATCCCAATGAGTCGCCGCATTTAAAATAAGATTTGAGCCCGCTGATCCACCCAGCATTCCGATCTTTTCGGGATTGATACCCCATTCCCGGGCCCGGGACCTGACAATCCGTACCGCCCGCAATCCGTCATTCATCGCATCAGATACATTTTTTGAGGGCGGACTTGTCCGGTATTTGACGACAATCAGGGCCACGCCTCTGGACACAAAATAATCCGCGTTCCCCACGTAGTCGGACATGAACGATACTTTGTTATATGACCCCCCGGAACAATAAACCAGAGCAATTCCCGTTGATTTGCTTTTTGCCGGAAGGTAAACCTTCATATTGGGAACGCTCACATTGGCCACGGTTTGCGGCCATTTGGCAAACCTTTTTTCCTTACCCGCGTCTTTGATAATTCCCGGATGATCGTCATTCCACAAATTTAAAGTAATTGGCTCCGCGTTGAGTTGAACCATTCCAACTAGCGATATAACCAGAAGCGGTTTTATCGTATGCCGAATATTCATATACTGCTCCGTTTTTTATTAAAAAGTCACCTTGACCATGAAAATGCTGTTATCACTGCCGTATTTTTGACAAACCGTGTAGTCGAACGGGTCCGGTTGGGTGGTTTGCATCCATTCTGAAACCACGACCAGATATTCGTTCGCGGACAATCGGCTGACGCCAAAGTTTCCAAGCCTGGCCCCCCGGTTTGGCACCAATTCGATTTCGCTGTCGCGTATAACACAAAGCTTTTCCAGGTCTACCTCCGCCATAAACAACGGAGCCCGATGGCGCATTACATTATCATTGTTCGCGCCCCGCCGGGTATAAATCAGGAATAACCGGTCCTCATGCGCCAGCCAATGCTGCTGGGTGTTGTAATTTCCCAGATCATTACCGTCATCGAACTTCCAGAGCTTCGGCGTGGAAAAATGCAAACCATCATCGCTGTCACATACGTAACCGGCTTCATCGTTGCGCAAAGTCAGAATAAAGCGCCCATTTACCATGCAGAGCGACGGCTCGCAGAATCCGCGCGGCTGAGCTATGGACAACTCTGAACCATGTTCAAGATACTTGAGATTTGCGCCATCAAAAGAACAACGTAGAACTGTCGCACAGTTCTCTCCCTGCGCGGTATTCTCGCGATAATAGACCGGCAATAGTATCTCTCCATTCGCTAAATCAACCCGTTGGGTAGAACCAGCACCCGCATTGAAAAATTTTTCAGAGTCGGGCATGATCAACTTATTATAAGCCGACCATTGGCGTTTTTTTACATCCAGAGTTGTCCAGACAGTACTCCGGGGCCGCAATCCGGGAACTATCTTATCGTCTTTATAAACGACGGTATGGCCGGTCATCAAAATGGTTTGCGTCGCTTCATGCCAGGCGGGCATTAAATCACTGGCGACTTCTTCGCGCCCGCCGGATATTTTTCTGCGTCCAAGCGTTTCTTCACTGGGAATAAATTCCGTCCAGGTTGTTCCGAGATCATCTGAATACATAGTGTGAGTCGTATAAAAAACATCGTCGCCGGTCAGCCGCAAAGGATAAGCGGTTATCAGAATTACCGGACCAGCGCCGTCAGATGCCGGGATCACCGCCGGACGAGCATGAACCCAACAGGTTTTACCGTCAAAACCACTATGTACTATCTTTGTTGTTATATTCATTTTTATACTTTTTTTACGGGGCAATTACATTTTGACCGTCAAAGGTTACCTTGAACATGGTGTCATCAGCAGCGATATACCCCCGCCCTTCAGGGCTGGCACTGCCGTCCGCTTTAAGAGTATTGGCTCTATTGTCGTGTCTCATGTGGATCGTGAGCGAACCTGATGCAACAAATATCGACTGCCGCTGGCTGCTGACACTAATACTATCAATAAGCGTGTATACCTTCGAAGGATTTTTTATTTTGCGCAAGATGATACTTCTAATATGAGTTTTACCAGCCATCCAGGGTTCCGATAAAAAATACCAGAAAGCCGAATAGTAACCATACAGCGGCATCCCATAGGTTTCTTCCCAGGGTTTTGAGAATTTGGCGACCCAGCTCGGGCATTGCACTAAATCCGGCTGAAACTTCATGTAGTTATTGTCGATCATCAAGGTCTGCGACCAGGTGCGAACCGGCGCGCCGCCGTCATTCCATGACTGATATACCGGAATATACCCTTCCGCGTCGTCAGCATAAAGCTGGAAACCCAAACCTACTTGTTTAAGGTTATTGATGCATTTTATGCTTTTAGCTCTATCTCTGGCTTTATTCAAAGCCGGCAGCAGCATACTTGCGAGGATCGCGATGATTGCGATCACAACCAGCAATTCAATCAGCGTAAAACCCAATTGATTGTTTCGAGACTTCAACCCGTTCATTTTTTCCTCCGTTTCTTGTATTATGTTGTTATTCGGCCAATAATAATTAAAGCTTTTAATTCTCTGTTTATTATCCATCTGCAACCCGGAAACTCTATTTATTAATTCTCCTTTTCACTTGCTGGTAAATTAATCCGAGTAAATAATTATTTATCCTCCTGAATCGTCAAATAGGTCCATTCTTCCGACCCCAAAGGCAAAGTAACCGAACCGTCACTGGTAATTTTAAGCGGCTTATCGTTCAACGCATCTTCAACTTTAAGTTTTTTGCCCTGCATATTCAATTTATCCAGATTGAATTTTACCGTAACATCCTGTTTCTTTCTTGAACGGTTTGTCACGAAAGCCAGAACTCTATGTTCAGGATGGACAAAAATAGTACTGTAGCAATCTGCCGGCGAAACCTTGACATAGTCACCATTTTCGTAATAAAAGTGAATTCTGGCATTTTTCACATCAAACTTGTCGCGCAAGGCCCACACTTTAAACATTGTTAAAGTATGATTTTTCTCTTCATTTCCTCCCTTGCGGGAAGCAAGGATTTGATCAAGTCCCTTATTATTCGCCCTTACCGGAGTATCAAGCAGAAGACTTGTGGCGGATACTTTCATCTTGGAACCGAGTCGATACCCGATCATTTGAACCGGAACTCCCTGCTGGCGGCCCGAAAACTCTGTTCTCGCCATGTCAAGCGGGAACTCTCCGGCGACATAATTGGTTCCTTTTCCACGCAAATGCCACCAGTGTTCACCGGTCCAGAGAATATCAGCATAGGCCTGCCCCGATGGATTGTTGCTGAATGAACAGTGAACATCGATAACCGCATCAGGTTTTCTGGATTTGATAACATTGTAAAGACGCTGCATGAATTTCCTGACGGCAAAGGTCGGGTAAGTTTCGTGTAATTTACCCTTTTCATCGAGATAACCGGCGCCGGCTTCAAGATTAGCTCCGGGCGGCAAGTGGGCCGTTCCATCCAGGAAAATACCGTCTTCACCATATTTATCCAGGCGTTCAGCCAGACTGTGCAGGTAGGAATCCTGAACCGCCATGCTTTGGTAGGTTATGAACACTGTTGCCTGTGAGACCACTCCGTTTTCAATCGATAACGACCCGGGACGTGGAGTAAATCTTGGTTTGCCCCCCTCTTTCATAACTCGGATAGGACGTTTGACCATCTGCAGTCCGTTGAATTCAAACTCAGGGACAATAACCGGATAGCGTTGATGGAACAGATAGGGATGAACTTTTATTCCTTTCTGATGAGCCGCCTCAACCATTCTTTTAAGTTGCAGCGAGAACCATTCATTCCCCAGCGGCATTGGATATGGCCATATACACGCGGTACGATAGAATAATTGTTTCACACCATGATCCGCGATGTATTGCAAGGCGGCTTTACCTTCCACTTTACGATCCGGCAAATTCAAATCCTCGCCCCACGGCTCGCTTCTTATGAGACGAAAATCCATCGCGCTTTTTTTCCATGGCCTGGTCGGAGTGGCAAGCAGCGCAAAACGAATGTTACGTTTTTCCCGCGGCTTCATCACGGTTTTCCGGTCGATAAAATTAGCCTGGATAGTGGTTGTTTTGCCTCGCGGCAGTATTTCAATGGCTTTATCGATATTTCCATAATTCCAGAACTGATCGGATTCCGCCTGCCAGCATAAACTGCGTTTGTCATCCGCCACCCAGACGTTCGGGGAAAAACGAAACGCCAGATCCTTTTTTATTGCTCCGCTATAATACATTCCCATTGGGATTTTCGGCTTCATGGGCATCGGGTAAACCCTGTCGCCATAGCAAAATTTCGCGTATTCTGATTTGACGGGAATATCGAGGACCAGTTTGTCAATTTCACATTTTCTGTCAGCCTGTAAATTAGTATCGAAGATAATATAACCATCATATTCAATGGTCGCGGTAATTTCAAGTTTCAGCGCCCGGTTCTTGAAGGTTTGTTTGATAACACATGATTTACTATCGGAAGAAACCAGTCTGGCTGAGACATATTGCCAGTTTGAACTTTTTCCGTCAAGACTTGTCGCCAGCTTTACCGGAGCGTCCAGCAGATCAGCTCCGGCGGATTTTACCTGGACCAGAAACGGAGTCTTGCCGAATGTATATATCCTGCCCCAGACCGCAACATTGAACCCGTCACCGGTCTTTGTGACTTTAACCGGCGTCCACGGAGCCGGAACAGTATCAGTGTACCCCTCTTTTGTATGGACCCATGCCGGTTTTTTAATCAGAAACTGACGCCTTACAACTGCTAAAACCTTGTTGCCGGGAGCAAGAATTTTCGCCGTCACCTCTCCTGCTTTGCCTGACAACTCATTCAGCGGGAGCGTTAATGACGCAACCGCGCGTTTGGTACCGGTTCCCGCCGGTTCTGACATTTTTATCGTTTTTCTATATCTTTTGTCCAGCCCTATCGCCTTAACATCATACTCAACCCGGCATTTACCACTGCCAATCCCCTTGGAATTTATCCGAAACGTCAACTTGTTTTTATACCATTGCGGTTCAGCCGCCAATTCAACTTCATTGCGAGCCGGCAGTTCTTTACCGGCAGCCAGCGCCGCAACTTCATCTTTACTCAATGCCCGGCGATACAAACGCAATTCGTCCACATCAATCGGCGCACCATGCTTTTTAGGGTCTCCGCCAAGATATTTGCGACTGGAATGCCAGCATTTCCCCATCCCCGGAACAATCATCCAGGCATCTTTTACAAGTTTACCATTGCGGTAAAACCTGCAGCGGGGATACTCAACAACAACGGTGATATGAGACCAGTCTAAACCTATTATCGTGCGATCAACCGGAATAGCCGTCCTTTCAAGCCCGTAAATCGGGCTCCGGTAGCGATAATACAGCGCCAAAGTGTTATATTGGGCAAAAGCCAACCAGAAACTTGATGACGCGGATTCACCAAATATCAAACTGTGACCATTCTTCAACTCTCCATTCAAACGCACCCACATCGAAAAACTGAAATCACCCTTCACCTGAGTTGATTTATTATCTCCGCAATCAACATACGCGGTTGTTCCGTTGAAACGCATTATTCCATTGCGGCCCTGTTCAGACTCGAGATATTTTGTATTATGTACCTTTCCGTTGTTCCCAAAACCGCTATGGTCTATAACGGTATCCCCGTCATTCTTGTCAAAGGTATAATGCAATACCAGGTCATGGTTCTTTTCACTCGCATAAATTGTGTTAACAAGAGTCAGTACGATCATCACCAGAGGCCAGGGGAAAAATATTTTTTTCATTTTTTGTCCTTTTTTATATTGATAGCGTTTTATTAACCCAGAATAGTATTAATCAGTTCTTCATTCAGAGAGTATGGAAGAGAATCTTCCGCAGGCTCATCTTCAAGAATATTTTGATGTCCGATTGTCAGACTGTTTCGCATCGCTTCTTCCGCCTGCTTCGGGTCCCGCTTGAGCAGCGCTCGCAGGACAACCAGGTGAGTGTCAAGACTTTCTTTAATATGATAACTGCGGGATTCATATTTATTTTCAGAAAGATTATGCTTAATTCCATTCAGATAGAAAGAATCCATCAGGAGTTGTCCGAATCTCTTCAGCGCTAAATTATTTGTCGCTTTAAGCATTTCAATATGAAAACACATATCCGCATGATTGAACCTGATAAAGTTTCGACTCTGTTCTTCAGGATCTTTTTCTTTATCAATGTCTTGTGCAATATCCTGCATATGCTGATATACCTTTTCGAGATTTACCAAATCCTTATTTGAAGCGTATTTGGCCGCTTCTTTGGCCGCAAACGGTTCAACAAGAATACGTAATTTCAAGTATTGCAAAAGTTCCCGTTTGGAAACTTCTCTTACCACGGCCCCTGCATGGGGACGATACTCAATCAGCCCGCTAGCGGCCATCTCCATTATCGCCTCGCGTACCGGAGCCAGGGATATTTTCATCTCTTTCGCAATAGTTTTCGAAACGATCCTGTCTCCATTGACATACAGTCCCCGGGCGATCTTTTCATAAATATAATCATAAGCCATTTTTTTATAGGTCGCCTCGGTTTTGATTATTTTAGGATTGTTCATTATTCATTCCTTTCAAATTACCCAGCTTATTTTTGCCGTTTACTCTAATTATACAGGACTGAAGAAAAATGTCAAGAGGTATTTTATAATATTTTAAGGATTTTATAAAATCTTGCAAATTTTACATAATATCCTGTTGTTTTTTCAAATACACAGGATATTATAAATAACAAGACGGCATTATCATATCCGTAATAATGATTTGATTTTGAAGTTATTTTGCAGGCAGGCTTTCGTCTTTTCAGCAATCAAGCCCGCCGGGGTAAGCGATCAACACACCTGAAAATCAAACGCCGGATGCAGACGGCTATGAAGTTGTCTTAATCAATCTGAAGTAAAAAGTTACAAGGTAATAGAGGATAATGTTATGAATGTCCTGGACTCATTTTCATTAGAAGGAAAAGTCGCGCTGGTTACCGGTGGAGCCGGTCAATACGGACGTCAAATCGTTGCGGCACTGGCGGAGGCCGGAGCGGAAACCTATATCGCATCACGCAACGCAGGTGCCCTGGAGCAAGTTGCTTCTGAAGAACGCAAAAAAGGTTACAAGGTAACTGCGACAAGCCTGGATCTCTCGGATGAAAGTTCCATTCTGAGGCTCCATGATGAAATTATCGGGCGTAGCGGCCGTCTGGACATTCTGGTCAATAACGCGGTTACCCGAAGCGCCTGCGACGGCTGGGATCATCCACTGGAAGAGTTCGATAAAAGTTTGCATGTCAACGCCTCCGCGTTGTTTAAAATAACTCATTTATTTGCCGAAGACATGAAAAAACAAGCGGGCGGATCGATTATCAACATCGGTTCAATGATGGGCATGATCGGCGTGGAAATGGCTAATTATGCCGGAACCGACATGAACCCTGATCCTTCACCGATTTATTTTTATGAAAAAGGCGGAATGATCAATTTCACCCGATGGGCGGCCAGTATCCTGGGACCGTATAATATCAGAGTGAACTGCGTTTCTCCCGGCGGCTTTCAAACCCCGAACCATCCGGAAACTTTCCTTAAACAATATAATGCGAGAACTCAGCTGGGACGCATGGCCAACGATACCGATCTGAAAGGGATCATTGTCTTTCTGGGCTCTGAAGCGTCAGCTTATATAACCGGAACCAATATTCCGGTCGATGGAGGTTATACCGCAAAATGAAGTTCTCCAGAATTCAGTTGGGAACAGTGCAGTTCGGCCTTGATTACGGAGTCGCAAATTCCCGGGGCAAGCCGTCGTATGAAACCGCGCGTGATATTATTGCAAGGGCATGGGAAGGCGGCGTTAATACTTTGGACACCGCGGCCGTTTATGGCGACAGCGAAGAAGTAATAGGACGTGCGTTATCAGAATTAAAGTTACAGGAAAACATTCAGATAGTAAGTAAAGTTCCGCCGGTTTCTGTACATAATCTTTCGGCCGTTGACGCAGAGAAGTTTATTACCGAATCCGTCGAAAACTCCTTGCGCAAACTTCGGAGGGATTATTTACATGTCTGCTTGTTTCACCGGGAGGATGATTTAAAGTATCTGGATATTCTGAGGGAACTGGAATCCCGTGGCTTGATCAGGGGGTGTGGAGTATCTCTGGATAGCACCGGATACTGTACTGAAATCCTGAAAAAAAAAGTTGAATATGTTCAGCTGCCATATAATATTCTGGATAAGCGTTATGACGGCTTTTTAGCAGAGGCGGCAGTTGAAAACGTCAAAATATTTACTCGCAGTTTGTATCTTCAAGGTCTGCTGATGATGCCTGAAGAACTAATCAGAGCGAACCTGAAGGCAGTAATCCCGATCCGTCGGAAACTGAATGAATTGGCTATCTCAATCGGAATTTCGCTTCCGGAGTTATGCGCCAGATTCGTGATGTCAAACCCTGCGGTTACCAGTATTTTAACTGGGGTGGACACCCGCTCCCAACTCGATGAAAATATAACCCTGATGAGTCATGGACCGCTGCCGGATGATATCTGTAAACAGGTAAAAGCAATCGTTCCGGGATTGCCCGAAACAATAATCCGCCCTTCCCTCTGGAACTCCGCTTAAAAACATCTCCCCGGCATTCAAGCAACTGACTGTTAATGTTAAAAAAAGACTGTCAGCCTGGAATACATCACCCCCGGCCAACGCCGGAGGAGCAAATAATTTACTATAAACACCTGCCGTAAGCCTGCGATAGAGAACAAGCCTTGCAGACAAAAATACCTTCGCGAAAATACTGAAGCAGCACCATGCTGAAAGTATATTTTCTTTATTTTTTATTATGAAGTATTGATTTTTTTAAAACTGCCATGTATAATAAAATCAACTTGGCTGGCTAAGTTAAAATAAGAGGCTGTTTAATATGAAAACCCTGAAACAATCAGATAATACTCCGTATAAAATTTTGTTTGCTCAACTGAGAGAACAAATAAAAAGTGGTCATATCCAGGGCAAATTACCCTCGATCGCGGAATTGACCAGAAGTTACGAAGTCAGTCATAACACCGTAAAAAAAGTCTTCGATCTTTTAAAGGAACAAAAATATGTCTATGGACACCAGGGTAAAGGGGTGTATGTCAATGATCTGATGAAAAACAGTCCCGCCTTTCAAAAACATATTGTTCTATATCTGCATATTGAAACATATAAAAATCCGATGTATTTACATTTCATCTCTATTTTAAGGCGATTGCTGGAAAAAGAACAAAGCATCGTGCATTTCATAAATTCCCACCGCCAAATCGAACCGATAATCGACAATACGGATGTTTTACTGATTATCGGCTTAATAGAACAGGATGAAGCAGCCGAACTCAAAAAATTGATTCCTCATGATAAGATCATTCAAATGAATGAATGTAACGATGATTTTAAATGTGTCACGACAGATAATTTCGCCGGCGGCTGCATTGCGGCAGAATACTTGCATAAACAAGGCCATAAAAATATCGGCCTGATCTCAAGGTATCTTGGCGATAACTGCTTTTTTCGCGAAAGAGGCAGAGGCTTTTATGAATATACCCGACAACATCCTGATATGAAAGTGTTCGAGTACAACGCGGCCCTGGGCTATACTCTTTCTTCTTCATCCCTGGAAACGGTGGGACGCCAGGTGACGGAGTTGCTTTTCAGTGAGCATAGGGATATAACGGCAATATTCTCTTTTACGGACACTCTGGCGATGGGAATAATGTCTTACTGCATTGATAAAGGAATCAAGATACCTGACGATATATCGATCATCGGTTTCGACAATCGTGATTTCAGCTCTATGCTGACTCCTCCTTTGACCACCATCCAGGAAAATATAAAAGAATTGGCGGTATCGACAGTGAAACTGATTTACTCAACCGTAAAAAAACAGCACCATTCAGGAACCGGGGAATTCAAGGTTGCCCCATTTCTGGTGGAACGAAAAAGTGTTAAGCGTATTTAATAAGGTTATTTTATATAAATAGTATTTTTTCAAAGCAGAAGCAAACAAAAAAAGGAGCAGAGAAATGGAAAGAAGGGAAAAAAACGCCGGACAACACTTTACATTAATTGAACTTCTAGTAGTTATCGCTATTATAGCTATTCTTGCCAGTATGTTGCTACCGGCCTTAAGCACTGCCAGAGAACGGGCTCGCCAGATATCATGTTTAAGCAACTTGAAACAGATTGGGCTGATGACCAGCGACTATATGATGTCTTATGACGACTATTATCCCTATGACATCGACTTTGGCGCAATAAACAAACCGACAAGATACCACTTGGAATTGATGAGAAACTCTTTCAGCAACGATAATAAATTTAATAAGATTTTTTATTGTCCGAACGACCGTAACCAGCGTAAATACACGGCCAGCGATTTCGGCAACGGCTATATAAGCTACGGGCATAATTTCAGAAATCTGACCCTGAATCCGGCAAAGCAGTCGCGCATGATGCATCCGTCCTCGCTGGTGAATGCATGTGACACCCTTGCGGTGCCGGTTGTCAGCGGCATTGATTATCCGGACAACCGGGGATATTATGTAGTTAACGATTATTCTGTAAATAACTCGAACGAAGCATACACCAGACATGCAAACTACTCTGTCTGCAATGTGCTCTTTATCGATGGGCATGCGGAAGGTATAAAAACGACTTACTGGAGAAATTTATATTTACTTGAACAATTACTGTATGATTCAAGGTACGACGACAACAAATGGACCCTTGACGGCAAGAAAAGGTGGTAATTTCAAGCACCTGATCCGCCCGGCAGAAAAACAGCTTCATATGTTTTCAGTTCTCGAATCCTGACAATTCACCTGCACAGATGCAGCATTAACACCGGAAACCGGCCAACGCCAGCAAAGGCATTTAAGAACAATAACTTATGTATTATATTTTTAGTTTAAAATTATTAACTTTTTTATTTTTTTTGAAAAAACTATTGACATTTTGGACAACTTCATGTATAATTGTCCACATGAAGCGAGAAAATGTCATAGCAATATTCAAGTACTTACTAAGTTGTCCTCCATGCCGAAGCGGGATGAGGCTGCGTTCCGAACCCGAACTTGGACGTCTGCTCAGTGAATCCCGCCAAAAAGTCCGGCGTTCGCTTGATGTCCTGGTGGAAGATGGTTACCTGACCAGAAAGCACGGCAGCGGAACGTATGTCCGGAAAGTCTATCCTGTCGAAGATGCGCCTTCCGAAGAAGAGATCATGAATTATACCGGGATTAACTCCGAGCAGATATTCATGCTGGATCAAACAAGATCAAACCACATTCCGGAACACAAGAAACATCGCCTGAAAATAGGTATTCCCGGCGACAGTACCCTGCTGTCAACAGTAAACGACCTGATTGTCAACGGAGCAATGAACCGGCTTGAGGAACTGGAATATAAAGCGATAAAATATTCTCATATTAACTACAAACTTACATCCGGGCTCAAATCAATTGAGGATTTGGCAAAAGAGTTTTCCAAAATTAAATGCGACGGGTATATTTTTGAGTGCCGCTGGGCAGATATATATAAAAAAGCTTTTGAACTGGCATTTGGCAAAGACTTAACTCCTCCGGTAACATATTTATGGAACGGAAGTCTTCCGGTTGACCATGAACCATTAGTACAGATAGATACCAACGAAGCGCTCAGCCGTGCTGTAAGAATTTTACACAATATGGGCTTCTCCCGTATTGGGTTAATCTGCATGGACATATATTATCACAATTCGTCTGAAGAAGTAGAAGTATACGATCTGTCAATGCAAAAAGCCGGTTTGGAATACCGGTCAATCATAAAATGTAATGAGACACGCGGGAAAAAACTTAAAAATCAATTATCCGAGCTTTGGAAGAACAATCGCCCTGATGCTCTCTATGTTGCCGATGATCACTTTCTTCCACTGGTAATGGCCTGGATGCAGGAAAATAAACTTAGAGACGGCAAAGATATCAAGATCATTACCTTGTGGAATAAATGCGGTCACACTCCAAGCGTCAGCAGACTTGAGTTTGATCCGCGCCAGGTCGGAATGCTGGCGGTAAACAACATGGTCAGATCGATTAACATGACTGATGAAGGAATTTGTTCCTTTTCGCATCAGGCAAAATGGGTTCCATGAACAGTACGGTTCACTTTAGATAAAAAAACAAACAGCAACAGAAGGAAAAGGGATAATGACATGAAAAAAACATTCACACTGATAGAACTCCTTGTCGTAATAGCCATCATAGCTATACTCGCGTCAATGCTGCTGCCGGCCTTAAGCACCGCAAGAGAACGGGCAAGGCAAATTTCCTGCCTGTCGAACCAGAAACAGATCGGATTGCTGACCTGTCAGTACATCATGAATCAGGATGATTACTACCCGTACAACAGTGGACGGGTGGCGATCGGAATGGCGACAAATTACAATAGTCTGCTTATGATCGATTCTTTTGAAAACAATCATAGGCATTACAAAATATTTTATTGTCCTAATGACCGCAATCAGAAGGAATATACCGAAGCGAACTTCGGGCTCGGTTATATCAGTTACGGCTACAATTACCGCAACTTGTCCCCGGCGAAACAGTCTTTGATGAAAAAGCCTTCAAGTCTGGTTAATGTATGTGATACATTGTCCGTGCCGGTTGTCAGCGGCGTCGATTATCCTGAACACAGAGGCTACTTCATCGTGAACGATTACGCCGTAAATAATCAACAGGAAGCTTACACCAGACACGCGAATTATTCCGTTTGCAATGTTCTTTTTATGGACGGGCACGCCGAAGGAATAAAAGCCGGTTACTGGAGAAATTTATACTTAACTGAAAGCTTCTTATACGATTCAAGGTACAATAACAATAAATGGACCCTTGACGGTAAAAAAAGATTTTAATCCCATACTCTGAGACACATACACAAAAAGAAGATTTCTATATGCCCCAAACTAAACACTTCACCTGCGCGGATGCGGCATTAACCATATCCCCGGATGGACTAAGCCTCCAAACTCTGGCCCTGGCCGGTTGCAAAAACTCTTTTACAGGAGATAAGGAGATTCCATTATGGCGCACCTGGCTGTTTGATGAAAAAACCAAACGCGCGAATGATTATCCATTAATCCCGGATCGGGCTCAATACTGGCAAAGCACCTGGCGGATGGGGGATTGTTCTGTTTCTAGTTTGGACAGCTCACTCGACGGGTATGAATGGGAGCCGGACAGCGGCCTGTTAACATTGAATTACGTTCACCCCGCCGTGGATGTCAAAATGTATTTCAAACTACAGGCAAACAGTATTACCTGGTGGGCGGCTTTTACCAACAAAGGCCAATTCCCGGTATACCAGATCGACACCATTCCCGGTTGGCGGGTACAATATCAGGACGCCGATTCTTTTTTAATCCCCGAACATACCATGTCGGCAATCGAATACAAACCCGTGTACAAAACAGAATACACCATGCATTCAACCTGGGACGGTTTTCTTATTACATCTCCGGGAAAAGTATGGAGCTTGTATGCAATTCAGGAACCGGATTTTTTGCTGCCTACCCATACCAGACTTGACGGCAACAAGGAAAAAAACGGGCATGTTGCCATTAACTCCGGCACGATATGTTTCAGGGAATCCGGTCGCAGTTTCACCACGGTCAAAAATAAAATTTCGGTATTTAAAGATCTCAGAACGTGGGGAGACGCCTATATTCATGATAACTTTAACAAACTTCCCGGCCTGCAGGATAAGATTGCGCCGGAACTGTATGATAAAATAGCCGCTGCCGTACTGGTCCCGCTGGCCGGCAATATGACGGAGGCTAAACATATAGTTCAGGAAATCCCTTCGCCGGCGATCATTCACACTCCCGGCTACATGCATCCGACAAAGCACTCCCCGATAAGCTGGGATTCGTTTCCGAATTATTTTCCGCCCAATGAAGCATACGGCACCGCCGGGGACCTGGTTGAATTAGTGGGCGCCATTCGCGATTCCGGGCACATTTTCATGCCCCGAAACAGTTTTTTCTACTGGAGCAAAGGCAGTGACGTCGATAATAGGTTCGGCCTGGAAAAGATGGCCAAAGTCCGTATTGACGGAAAACCAAGGACCGCCAACTGGTGTCTGCCCGGATATATCGTCTCTCCATCGTGTAAAAAGGTTCAGGAACTGCTTGAACAGTTTTACGAGAAATGGCATGAGCTGGGAGCCGAAATGTATTTTACCAATGTCATCGGGGCAATCGACATTTACGGGAACCGTTATGACTTTCATCCGGATGGGCCGGGCCCGGACCTCTTCTTTGACCAGATAAGGAAAATGATGAAAAAATACGGTGCGTTAAAACCGATGTTGTCGGAAGCCGGCGCGGCATGGCAACTGCCGTATCAAACCGGCTTTTGCCTGCATCCGGCGTGGAACCCGGACGCCCCCGGCGCGCATTACTGGCGGACCCCGGACCGGGGCAAATATATCCGCTACCGCAATGATCCCGGAGTTTTTCTCAAAAATGAATATATCAGGTTTTATCCGCATAATACGGGTTCGAGACTGGGTCAGAATACGATCCCGCAGTTGACTTTTTCCTTATTGCACAGCCTGAATCCCAAACTGGGGATCGTCTCAAAGGACCGGTTTACCGCCAGACACAAACGATGGCTTAATTTGCTCTCTCATTTAGGCAAAACCGCGTTTAAGACCTTATTCGGGGCAAGACTTCTCAAATACGACATCAGCCGGAATAACGTAATTACGGCTGAGTATGAAAATTGCACGGTAATCGGGAATTGCTCGAAAGAGGCATTGGATTGCGGCAGTTATTTACCGGAAAGCGCTGTTGCTCCCGGCGGTTTCCTCTTTCTGGCTGAAGATCTCACGATAGGCGCGTTGGAGATGTTGGCAGGGAAAAAACTTGATAAAGGTCAAATTGTTTTTCTGGAAAACGGTAATCAAACAATATATGAAACAGCACCGGCAGAGACTGGTCAACCGGCGAATTGCAACCAGGAATTTAATAATCCGGACAAATCAATCGACTTTACCCTGCGATTCAATTCCCTGCCTGAATACGGCAATCCCAAAGGCTTTGTCGAGCTGATAAAACCGCCCGCGTCAACCGGCAAAAATTCATTTGAAATAAGGTACAATATGCATTACGGGACAATTCAGTTTATTCAAAAATACCCGGGAATGCTGATATGTGACCTGACATCTTACGACATGGAACTTGTTGGCGGGAAACTGTATAACATTTCGATAATCCCGGACGACAATCCGGCGCTGATCGTTAACGGCAAAATCTATGACCAACCCAAGTGGTATTACGTGCACGAACAAGTTCCGTTGAACCAGCCTCCCGCCGAACCGGGACAATGGGACTTCAAACCGGTTGACGACAACTGGCAGCCTGATCCGGTTCTGGAAATAAAGTTGAAATCTATAATCTAATTTGAGGAAAATAAAACAAGAGAGGTCTACATGGGCATGGAAACAAAAACTTACAGGAACATCATCTTAAGCGCAATCTTATTAACAGGCTGCGCAAATTCAATTTTAGCTCAACTCCCATCGAAAAATATCGTCAGGAACTCCAGTTTCGAAAACGACAAAATGTTCAACGGCACACCAATGCGCAACGGACGCGGCGAAATGCTGCAACAATACCCCCAGTTGAAAGGATGGACGGAACTACCGGTAGAAGCCTGGTGGCTCCACGGAGAAAACGCGGAAGGCGCTTCGGTATCAACCGCTGAAGCCAAAAGCGGCCGGAGAAGTTTGCTGCTGGACGCGACAAAGCAAAAGATCGTCTTATATTCGGCCTACGACCGGAAAATCAAATCCGGTCCCGTAACATTAAGCGCCTGGGTGAAAACCGATAGCGCCCGGGCAACCCTTGAATTGCAGGGCGTCAGCGGGAATGGGGCAAAAAGACCGACCGCCGCATCCAGCAAAATCAAGCTGCCAGTCAATTCAAAATGGACCAGAATCACCACTTCGGTCAACTTCCCGGCTGAGCTTCAAGCCATTGCGGTATTGAAAGCCGACTCAGGAAAAATATGGCTGGATGACGTTCAGATCGAAGCGGGAAACGCCGCAAGCGAATTTAATATTTGCCCGGCAGAGTTTTTTGAATTGAACTTCAGTAATTTTGACAACCATGACCTGCCGAAATTTATTTCCTCCAAAGCAAAAACCGCAAAATTGACGCTTACAAATAACTCAAGAGTGCCGTTATCCGGCAATGGCCAGATCTATATGTCCAGCTGGAACGGGGCGGCAAAGGATGTAGTTAAAAAAATCAATATTGGACAGAAGAAGGTATATGAGTTTGATATCCCGCTACAAAAACTCACCCCGGATTCTTATATTGTTTATTTGCTCTTTAAACAAGGCAATAAAGTTCTGTTTCATGGAAAAACTTATTTTTATCCCAAACGCCGTATCGGCGGTTTGTGTTCCAGCGGCATGATGTCGTCACGCGGCATAATCAGGTTTGTTATGGCTCCGGATTACAAAC
This sequence comes from Victivallales bacterium, assembly GCA_963678305.2. Taxonomy (GTDB): domain Bacteria; phylum Verrucomicrobiota; class Lentisphaeria; order Victivallales; family Victivallaceae. The sequence goes on along the minus strand of CAXXVV010000011.1, from coordinate 532,578 downwards.
CTCAGAACATCTTTGGCGTCGGCAACGATATGATTTTCAACGATAACTATTTCAGCGGCTACAGCATGGCCGAAGCCGATGCCGGTAAAAAAGACGGAATCAGCTGTTCGGCGGTTCGCAGATATAACGATGATGTAATATATGTCACCGCCGCGGCTGCTGTTCCGACCCTGGCAACGATCATCCGGAGCGACCGGTGTCGGCCCAATCAACGCAAATACGCCAACCCCGCCGATGTTAAATTTCTCGACATCTATAACCCGGAAGCAAGAAAAATCATGGAAGAAAGAGCCGTTTTCGCGGGAAAAAATTTCGGCAGGGCCCCTTCCGTGGCCGCCACCTTCATCAACGGTGAATGCGCTTATTTCAGTAAAGGAAAAATATGCCCGACCCAATATGCGGATATGGACTTCCGGAAATGGTGCCAAAAACAATATAAAAATCTCTCCGAGCTCAACCGTAAATGGAATACCAGATATAAAAGTTGGGATGAAGTGAAACAATTCTTCACTCCCGGCAAGTTTGTTGAAAACAGCCAATCCAACACCGCCGCGGAAATCGACTGGAAATCAAATATCCGGTTCTTCCCGAAAGAAACCATTGAAAAAATGACCCGAAACGGCGGCAAATCAATGGATTGGCTGCGCTGGCGCACCAGTACGTCGCTTGAGCTTTACTCCAAGTTCAGGAACACGGCCAGAAAATATGATAAAAAGACGCTCTACGGGGAAAATCTGGCCTGGCCGACATTCTGGCCCCAGGTCTTTATGCCTTTGATGAGGGAACTGGATGTTATCATGCTTGATTTTCAATATACTTCAGGCTTCAGAAACGCATTGGGCAATCCCATGGAAATGATCGAAGTAATGGAAATGTCCGAATCGATTGAACCCAAAAAGCCGATATGGGGAGTCGAGGTATATGTTCAGCCTTCTTTCCCGCCGGAATACGTCGACATGCAGAACTGGGGTCTGATCGCCCACGGCATTACCAATAATCTGATATTTGCCTGGAAGCCCTATTCCGACAAAAAGAAAATCAAGAAAAAACAGTCATGGCTGGAAAAAGGCGCGCCGCCGATGTGGTACATGATCGATATCGACGGAACCGAACTGCCGCAGTACAAATTCTATCAGAAGTCGATCAAAAAAATCAATCAGTTCAATAAAAAATATAATATGCTGCAAACGTCCCGGATTAAAACCGATGTTGCCATATACGCCTCGCATGACACCAATGAATATTTCCTGTTGTCGACCGGGAACAAGCCATATAACGCCCTCTGGATGAGGGCGAGGAATACGCTGGGATATATTCTGCGGATGAACGGGATCACCGCCGATTATGTCGATGACGTTTCTCTACCCGATTCACCGGGAAGATATAACAAACTGATAATACCGCCGTCTTATGTCATTTCCGAAGCCGCGGCGAAAAAAATAGCATCTTTTGCCAAACAGGGAGGAACGGTTATTTTTGTCGGGCCATCAGGCTTGAAGGACCCGTGGCTTAAGGACTACTCCGTCATCGGCGGCGCGCCCTGGAAGGAACTTGACTGGAGAATATATAATAAAAGCAAAAAAAATCCAGTCAAGCCATCTATGAAAGACCTCAGACATCCGGTAGACGTCAGGTTCGCGAAAAACGGCATAAACTTCGCTAAAGACTATTTTCTCGGTAGAACATCATATAAGATAAAAGGGGCCAGGCCTATTAAAGATTCAAACTCGACTATCATAGGCTGGCAAAGAAAATGGGGCAAAGGTAATCTTATATGTTATTCGATCTATCCGCAATGTTATAAAAGATACCCCCAGATATCCGAAAAATTCAATTCCTGGGTCGCTCAACTTATTGACCTTGCCGCGATCAAGCGCGGAGCCCGTTTCCTGAATGACCGCGATCAGGATATAAAAGGTCTGGGCAAAGGTAATCCGGTGGTTGAAGCGGTAATCAGGGACAAAAGTCCTGACGAAAAATTTGTTTTCTGCATGAATCAGGGCGGTTCCGGGCGCGGTACCTTGAGCATCCCTGTTCAAGGAAAAAACATTCAGATTGAAAACGCCCTGGACGGACAAGCCATAAATGATTTCAAAATTGTCAAGGATAAACTTATCTTGAAACTGGACTTTAAACCCTGGCAGTATTATGTTTTAAGAATCATCAATAAAACTAATTGAACCCCATGTATAAAGTTACACAACAATATAATTGAAGCTCAAATGTTAGAATCCAAGATCATTAATCGCCAGAAAAAATGGAATGCCGAATGGATATGGGTCAAAGACGCGCCCAATCCGTCTAAAAATACTTATGCATTGTTCCGAAAAGAATTCATCACAAATAAAAATCAGAAATGCCGACTTGATATTACCGCGGACAGCAGGTATAAAGTCTTTCTTGACGGCAAACCGGTCGGCTGGGGGCCTCCCCAGAGTCAACCATATTATCATTATTATGATCAATATGATGTTGAATTGTCTGAAGGAGAGCATTGTCTGGCGGTCATCGTCTACACTGTCGGAACCTATTATGCCGGTCTGTTTATGGAACTGACCGGGGAGGATGATAAATGTATTATCGCCAGCGGAAAGGACTGGCAAAGCATTATTGCCAAAGCATGGCAGCAGGATACTTTCTACTTCAAAATGAACTCCCTCAACCCATATCAGGAAGTTTTCGATTCAAGTATGTTTCCTGACGGTTGGGATAAAGCAGGCGGAATAGATCATCATTGGGCGGAATCCGTCACCCTGCGGGGACACTATTCATTTGAATTCAATGACGACTCCTACTGGCCACAGTTAGTTCCCCGTGATATCGATTATTTGACAGAATCGGTAGTATATCCTGAAAGTATTGAGAAAGTTGAAGAAGCTCTCTGGCTGGAGCCGCGAACCAGGAATGACCTCAGTATCGCGCTCTCAGCCCCCGGCCGGCCGTTGACAACCGCCATGGTATCCAACGAAGAAAACCTGATATCCGGTACCGGAAAAACTATCGTAAGATGCAGCGTCGATCATTTGAAAGGTTTCTCAGACGGGGTTTACGAACCGGTAATCCTGCTGGATTTCGGCAGAATCATTAACGCGTTCCCTGAAATTATCATCGACGCGCCTACCGGAACAAGGGTACAGATCGGATATTCCGAACGGCTGATCGACGGTTATTTTAATAACGCCATTGAAGGTTCTTTTGCCGACATGGTGATTTTAAAAGGCGGCGGACAAACCTGGCGGCCCGCTTTATGGAGGTCATTCAGATACCTGATTGTCAGGATAAGCCGGTGTTATGAACAGGCTGAAATACATAATATCCGCGCAGTTAAATTGGATTATCCATATCAGGATCTGGGTGGTTTTAACTCTGGCAATACCAGCTTGAATGAAGTCTTCGCCATCTCAAAAGAGACGCTCAAGCTCTGTTCCATCGACTGCCTCACGGATACGCCGTGGCGCGAAGCGGCCCAATGGCTCGGAGACGTCGCGGCGGTAACGGCCCCCGCGATCCATGCGTGTTTCGGGGACACAAAACTGACTTCAAAATTCATAAAACAATCCGGCAATAACCAAATGGCTAACGGTTTCCTTTCCAACATGTCCAACAAGCTGGCCGGGGATTGGTATCGAAACATCCCCGATTACTCGCTTTGGTGGATTATGAGTCTGTGGCAGCAATATCTGTATACCGGCAACGAGGAATGGATCATCTATTTTTATCCGGAATGCCTGAGGATCGTCAAAGCGCATTTACCATATTTAAACGACGACGGGTTGATCGAAAATATTCCTTATTTCACGTTAATTGATTGGGCTCCGGTTGACAGAAGGGGTATCTCCTCCGCCTATAATGCCGTCTTCTGCGGCGCGTTGCGGGACATAGTCAAAATGTGTGAATTCATGGGGGATCATCGTTCCTGCAAGATTTACCGGCAAATTCTTTCGCAACTCCGGACGGTATATCAGAAAACCTTTTTCGCGCCGGAAAAACAACTTATCGTTGACAGTATTATCGCCGGTTCACCCACTGACAGATACAGCGAACATGCCAATTTTTCAGCGATCCTCTGGGGACTCTGCGAAGAACAAACCGAGCAGACGATTATTGATAATTTTTATGTAAACGACAACGATTTAAAATATGTTGAAGCGCAGCCTTTTTACATGACGGTAGTCTTAAAAGCATTGAAGAAAGCCGGTCGATGCGATCTCGCCATAAAGCTTATCACCGAACGCTGGGGCGGGCGAATGGTGAAACGCGGCCTGAAATCGTGTTCCGAGGAATGGGGCGAAAACGGTTCATGGCGCTCGGGCAGTTACAGTGGATTTATGAGAACAAGAAGCCACGCATGGTCGGCCTGTCCGGCGGAATTCCTGATCAGCGGTTTGATCGGACTGGAAATAGTCAAGCCGGGCGGCACTGAAATATCGTTATCGCCGTACGAAGGGGATTTTGATTATACCGCGACCTACCCTCTTGCAGCGGGCAAGGTCACGGTAGAATACAAAGATCGTCAACTTAATACCCATACAGCCGGTGATACATCTATTGTTAACGCAACGCCGTCCGGTAATTCCTGACGATTGCAAACCGCGAAAAAGATCGCAAAGTACCTCAGTAAATCGTCCTGATCAAATTTATCAGAGACGGTCAAAACCAGTGGGGTAAACTTCCATTGTCCGGCATGACTTTGTTGCCAGACACGCGGTAATGGTCGCCATCGTTCCTTCAAGCGGACCGGCCGGCGGATTATCGAGTTTGTCATGTGCCATATCGGCAATTTGCTGAATAAGAAAATCATCAGCGCCGAAATGGGAGCGCTCATGGTTTTCATCCCGACAATCGATCTCCTCAATATCACGGCCGTAATCACGAAACACCTTTAATTTAGCAGAGTGCCTTTCGAGTTGCAGTTTGCCGCGGGTACCGACAATCTCCAACGTCTCCTGATCGTCGGTACTGAAACCGGCGATATCCAGGAATAATTGCGCTTTTACGTTGTTGGCATAGCTGACATTGACTATAGCGTGATCGATAATATCGGTTTCAGGATCGAAAACGCAACGGTCATTCGCATAGCGCGTATCTTCAGAGTTAACGGTTGACGGAAACGCGACCAGCCCATTATCCTGAGCGATCGAAGCGTCATTGAAACGAAACTCGCACTCTTCATCACAACGATGGCAGAAACCGGGATGATCCTCCCTGGGCATATAAATATTGCGTCCGCCCATCGCGGAAACCATGGCGGCCCGGCTGCCGGCAAACCACTGCATCACATCCAGGTGATGAGACGACTTTTCATTGATGACTCCGCCTGACATTTGGCTGTTGCTGTGCCAGCGGTGGAAATAGACCGAATACGGAATGACCGAGCGCAGCAAAATCATTTTGACCTCGCCGATATCGCCTTGTTCAACTATTCTGTGCGCGTCGCGCCATGCTTTTTCATAACGCCGGGTGAAACCGAGAATCGCGTTCCGACGACCATTTTTATTCCAAACTTCGAACATCGAACACACCGCTTCACTGGTGTGAGCCATCGGCTTGTCACAATAAACTTTTAATCCTTTCGACAATGCAGCCTCAAACGGCTCCTGATGACAGCATTGTGGCGTTGTGATCAATACAATATCCAATGCCTCCTTATCAAGCATTTCCCGCCAGTCAGTATATAAATTATATCTCCGGGCCGGAGTGTTTACCTCTTGAGCGGCCCGTTTCAAAACATCGGCCGCTTCCGGCAGACGTGACGGTAAATTGTCGCTTAAAGCGACGACTTCCAACCCCAGGTTTCCCGCCTGAACAATTTTGCTGCCTAGATTTTTAACGCCTCTGCCGCCGCAGCCGATTATACCTGTTTTTTTCATGATAATTACCTTTATTCATACCATATAGGACTTATCCACGCAGTTTGACCATCAACCTGCGTTGCTCTTACATATATAAAACCCTTCCTGGCGGCCGGGATAAACTTTCCTTCATAGATAAACGAATACTCATTCTCCGGAATTGCGCGATGTATTTTTATGGCGGGAGAACAAAACCCGGACAGATTTTTGGCCAAAGAGCCTTTGACCAGCTTATCAAGCGGAACTGTGATGGCGGTTTTCCCGCATTTCAGTTCCAGACTGGTGTTTTTGTTACCTTCCAATTCAAGAATTATCGATTGAGTGCCGCCGGCCGCAAAGTGGGTTCCGCCAATGAGTCCGGCCGGATTTTGTTTTGTCCGGCATGTCCAATGGATATTATTCTTATCAACGCGCAGCTTCTCCGTGGACTTTTCTTCATCCATAGAGTATGAGCTGAAACGATAACAGGGAGTCGTGCCAAGCAGCTTGCCGTTTTTAACCGCTATATCAAACTGCCAGCCTTTTACGGCGCCACTGCGTCCCCAGCCGCATTCAATTTTTACCTTGTGCCGACCGGGAACAAACTCTGTTGACAACGATCCTGAAGGAAGTCGGTGAACCTTGCAATTTCTTCCACATCCTTCGATTATTTCAACCGTCTGAAGCGGCATCGAGCCAGTCAGGGCAATTGCAAGATTCATTTCCGGGGCTCTTTTGACCGTGTCGCCCGTCAACCCGTCATCCAACCCGATCCCGGCCTCAAAACGCGCTCCGGTCGAGGCAATTGTCCGTTTATTCCACATGGCGGACCAGATACTTTCGCGGTCGAGCCGGTCAGTCATTACCCCCAGGACACCGTGACCGTAATGACCGGGATATCCGTCATGCGTATCGGTCGATGCGTAAAAGCCGAACTTATGACCTCTCAGTAAGCCTTCCCGGACTGAAGTATCTTTAACTCGGGGCCCCATATTATGGTAATAATCATAATAGGCGTCATCAGCTTCACCGCAGCCGTGATTGGAAAAAATTTCCACCAGTGGAGAAACCGAATCATCAAAATCGCGCCATCTGGTCCCGCGCTGCCCCGGAATATAGGCGCAGTGATGCGGCAGCAGCATCCGTTTCAGATCGCCGGTCGCCCGAGCCAGTTCCGGTAAGGTCGGAGCGTTCAACAAAGGCGCGTCATCGGTATTAAAATAAACATTGTAATCGCCATATTTCATGGAATGCCATTCATAACTCGGAAAAGTGATGAATTCGCCGGGCTTGTTGGCGGCCTTGATCGCCGCCATTAAATCCGGCCAGAAATGCTGCAATTTTTCAAACCCGCCGAAATGCGTCAATATCACATTGTTATGCTGTTTAATATCCATCGGCATATCCGGCCAGAACGCGTGACCGGTAATACTGCAGAAATCAAGGTGCTGCCGGGCATTGTCCAACGCTCTTGCGGGCGTCCCGTACCCGTAACTTATCGCACAATGACTATGTATGTCACCCCAGTATGTCTTCATTTTCTTTCCTTCAATCTATAGACTCTTGCGAAATATTAATTGTGCCATGGAGGACACAGAGAAATGTTTAAGTTTTCAGCTAACGCTGAAAAATAAAAAAACTTTTTCGTGACTTTTCGTGGGTTTCGTGGTTAATATTTGCATTTCACTCCACTCTTTGAAATCAGCGCCACACTCAGAACAACGTCCTGTACAACATTGACGACGCTCCTATGAGAACCGCTTTTCTTTTTAACTTTGATTCCAGTATATTAACTTTCCGGTGTCTGGAATTGAATACCTTACTGGACAAATCTTCTTTAAGCGCGGTTAATATCAGGTTATCCCTGTCCGCTTCGATAACTTTACCGCCCAAAACTATATATTCCGGGTCGGTCAAGTTGATAACACCCTGAATTTGCGAAGACAAATGCGACACCCCGGTCGCCAGAATGCTTTTGGCCGATTCATTATCCTGCCTGACGGCTGCGAAAAGAGATTCTTCAGGATTTTTCCGGTCGCAAGCAAAGGTTTTTTCGGCTTCCGGCAACCGGTCATACTGCGCGATGATTCCCTGACTGGACATAAACATCTGAAGACAACCGATATTACCGCAGGCGCATTCCGGGCCATTTTTATCGACAACCACGTGGCCGATTTCTCCTGCCATGTGGCTTGACCCGCAATAAATCTTTCCATCGATAATCAGCGCGCTGCCCAATCCGGTTCCGACATTTACATAAAACATACTTTGGGCCTGTTCATTGAAATTGTAATAATTCTCCGCCAAAGCCCTCAGTCTGACGTCTGTCTCAATGAAAACCGGCATTTGGCATTTTTCAGCTAAAAGCCCGGCGAGAGGAACATTGACCCAATTGAATTTAGCCGAATAAATGCAAGTCCCTTCATTTGAGTTCACCGCTCCGGGAACTCCGATACAGATACCGCTGATTATTTTGCTTGAAACGTCCAGTTCAAGCAATAATTCTTTGATATGCCTGGCAATTTCTTCAATTGCTTGATCCGGAGGCAAAGCAAAATTTATTTCACAGACGTGTTCTTTAATGGGTTCGTAATTAAAATCCAGCGCCGCGATCAGGGTTGAGTCCCAGTCCAGCGCCACGCCGATAAAAATCACTCCACGTTTATTTATCTTGATTAATTTAGGCCTTCTGCCGCCAACCGTCGAAGCCTTGCCGTAGCCGGTTTCCCTGATTAATTTTTCTTTTTTCAGTTCTTTGATAATGGAAGCCACCGTCATCTTGCTTAAACCGGTCATCCGGCACAAGTCGGATTGCACAATAGCATCCTCATTTTCCTTGATATGCCGCAGGATAATACTTTTATTGCGGGTTCTTTTTTGAATCAGACTATCGCAGTTCATAGGTTTCTTTTTAGTTAGTTTGAATGCTTTACTTACTAACAAAAGAATACACGTTTTAAATTAAAAAGTCAATCCCTGATTTATTTTTTTTCATTTTTTTGCGAACTTACTGTAATCGGTCAGTTGATTTATTAAAAAAAAATTTCTGCAAAGCAGTATGATCGTTCCGCGTCGCACGCGGGCGTGGTCCAGCGAAGAATCGCTGGTCGCCGCAGGCGAAAGTGAGCGTAGCGTATTTGTCATGCAAAGCATGACGCAGAGACTTCCATTCGACTGGAGCGATCTCTTTATTATTAAGCGTGAAGCTGCTTTAATAAAGAGGTTGAGCGTAAGTTGCCGAATGCCGAATACTCGACTGACCAAATACAACTTACTGTTTATCGCTTGTGGAACCGGGATGTTTTTTATACTCGCTGGGTGATTCTCCGAAGATATTTCTGAATTGTTTGGCGAAGTAATTGCTGTCGTTGAAGCCGCTTTGAAAAGCCGCTTCCGAAACAGTCGTTGCCGGACTCTCTTTCAGTAGTTTTCTGGCGTTGTTCAGGCGGGTTTTCAAAAGATAGGTTATCGGGCTGATCTCAAACGCCTCCTTAAATATCCGGGTCGCGGTCCTGACCGATGTTTTTCCCGTGGCGGCGATATCTTCAAGGATTATATTGTTTCTGAATTCAGTCTCGATAAAATCGATCATCGCGCTCACTTTCAGTAAGTTTTGCGAATGCTTTTGGGGAGAATGGCTGTAGCAGCGACTTAAAAATCCGATCAACTGCATAAAAATAGCCACCGCCATGAACTGAAAGCCTTCCGAGCGGAGTTTCAACTCCGAGTTTAATTGCGCGATAATCCTGTTGACGACAGTTAATTGTTCATCATCCAGCGTCAACCGGCTTTTAAACGCATGTTTTTTCCGTAAATTAGGCTCTATGTCGAATAAGGCAAAATATCCCGGAATATTCCTCACATCATATAGCTGGAGATCCAGCTTTTCCGGAATGAACAGGATATTTTCTATCTGGAGGTCGTGCATGTCCTGATAGGTATGCTCGATAAAAGGCCTGATGACAAAGACGTCGCCACGAAAAATATTATAGCTTTCACCCTCGGTAACGTGTTGGCCGCGACCGTTCAGGACGATTACCAATTCATGGAAATCATGGTAATGACTTTGACTGATTCCCTGACGATACGGATATGACTCCAGGGGCAGATACTGCACGGAAAAATACTTTTCCTGCGGATATAAAATTGAATCCATAAAATCGGACCTTCCAGTAAAAAAACGGCTTTTGGCTAAATAATACCCGCTTTTGGCTAAATAGTCAAGGTTTTTATGCTTTTTTTGCTATAAAATAATATGCAAATACGCAATTACCGAATATAATAGATAAGATTATGAATAATAAAGAATATTTTAAAGATTTCAATCAACCGGACGCGCAGTACCGCGGGATTCCGTTCTGGGCCTGGAACGGGAAGCTCGACATTAGTGAACTGCGCCGTCAGATCCGGGTTATGAAACAAATGGGACTCGGCGGCTTTTTTATGCATTCACGGGTAGGCCTGGCGACTGAATACCTGGGCAAAGAATGGTTTGACTGCGTGAAAGCGTGTGCCGACGAAGCGGAAAAAAACGGCTTAAAAGCCTGGTTGTATGATGAGGACCGCTGGCCCTCCGGCGCGGCCGGCGGTATGGTCACTTCAGATCATCAGTATCGTCGCAAACTGCTGATGCTGGAAGAATGCGACTCTTTCGACGCGCTTGCGATTACTCCCGCATCAACCGCATTGTTCGCGGCAACGGTCAAAAACGGCGTTTACGCTAAAGCGCGTCGTCTGCCGCTTGAATTCTCGCCGAAGGAACTGAACGCCAATGAAAAGCTGCTTCATTTTTACGTTAAAACGATGGACGATGAAGACTGGTTCAACGGTCAGGCTTATCTGGACGTGCTAAGTATCGAAGCGGTCCGGAAGTTCATTGACGTAACCCACGAAAAATACCTTAAAGAAGTCGGGGACAAGTTTGGTAGCATTATCCCCGGGATCTTCAGCGACGAACCGTATTTCGCTTATGCTTTTGAGGAAAACAGCGGAAAATGTTCGATAGCGTGGAGTGATAAACTGCCTGAGGTATTTACTGAACGCTGCGGTTATGATATTGTCGACCATCTGCCGGAATTGTTTTTTAACCTTGAAACAGCAATGCCGTTCCGGGCTCGTTATCATTATTTCGACTGCGTTACCGCAATGTTTGTCAAGGCCTTCGCTGAACAGATTGGAACATGGTGCGAGGCCCACGGATTGAATTTCACCGGGCATGTGATGAATGAAGATTCCCTGAGCGCCCAGTCCAGTTGCATCGGCAGTTGTATGCGTTTTTATGAACACATGCAGATTCCCGGAATCGACCAATTGACTGAAATGTTCCGCAATTATGATACAGCCAAGCAGGTTAGTTCGGCGGCGCGGCAGTTCGGTCGCAAATGGCGGCTGACGGAAACTTACGGCTGCACCGGATGGGATTTCAGTCTTGGCGGGCACCGTGCGCTTGGCGACTGGCAGGTTGCCCTTGGCGTAAATATGCGGGCGCAGCATTTATCATGGTACTCTATGCAAGGCGAAGCCAAACGCGATTATCCGGCCAGCATCCTGCATCAGTCACCGTGGTGGGAAGTTTATTCCGGTGTGGAGGATTACTTTGCCCGGTTGAATATGATTATGTCGGAAGGCCGGGAAGTTCGCGACCTGTTGGTCATTCATCCGAACGAAAGCATGTGGCTTAAAATGAAGAAGAACTGGCGCAACGACCCGGAAGTGGCGAAATACGACAACCGGTTGATGCGCCTGCGAGACCAGTTACTCAGCATGCATTTGGATTTCGATTATGGCGATGAGGAGATATTAAGCCGTCACACAAAAATTTCATCCCGGAATGAGCCGGCTGTGCTAAAAATTGGAGACGCGGAATATAAAGCAGTCCTGGTTCCGGAACTTCTGACCATCAGGAAAAGTACGCTGAAAATTCTTCAAGACTTCCGGAAAAATGGAGGGATGGTGGTGTTTGCCGGCGAGCCGCCTGAACTGGTCGATGGCAAAGAGTCTGATGTCGCGGCTGAATTTGCCGGGCAATGCGTTCTCCTGCCGAATCCGGTTTATGCTTCAAAACTTAATTCAGCGTTGAACGAGAAAGTCCGCCGCGTATCGATAACCGGAGCTAACGGCAAAGAAATTCCAACAATTCTTTATCAATTGCGGGAATGTGAAGACTATTACAGTTTGTTCATCTGTAATACCGGCCATGACAGAAAACAATTGAAAGGCGATTTACGCGACAGCCTGAAAGTGGCGGAGCGACGGGCGTCATTCGATTGCGTTAATATCCGGCTGTTCAACGAATGCAAAGACACCCCGCTTGAACTGGATGCCGATAACGGCTCAATATGGCGGATCAACCAGACCGAATTTACAAGCAAAATGATGCAGACAAGATTGGAGCCGTTACAGAGCAGACTGTTTGTGCTTCCCAAAAAACGCGGTTTGAGCATGTTGTACCCGGTCAGGAGCGTTTACCTCCCGTCCAGGAATACCACTTTTATCAATCAGAAATGTCCGGTCGAACTGTCCGAGGACAACGTGTTTGTGCTGGACCGGCCGGAATACCGGATTGGCCATGGCGAATGGCATCCCGCCGATGAAATCCTGCGGATCGATCAGGAAGTAAGAAGTGTTATGGGATTAGCGTTCCGCGCCGCTCGCGGCAAGCAGCCGTGGGTAAGAAAAAAAGAGGATTGCGACACGGTTCCTGTCAAAGTGGAACTGTGTCATAGATTCAATATAAAAGATCTTCCCGTAAAAATTTTTCTGGCTACCGAAACACCCGAACGCTTTTCGATTGAACTAAATGGACAGCAGATCGACATGACTGCGGATTGCGGCTGGTGGCACGATGTATCAATGCGGAAAATCTCCCTGTCTCCCGCAATTTTACGTTCCGGTAAAAACACTTTGACCTTGAGCTGCGAATATACCTATGATTTTTCAGGACTTGAAACCGTATTTCTGCTGGGCGATTTCGGGGTTGAACTTGCCGGCGGTATTCCGGAAATGACCGCCCCGGTAACAAAACTCGAACCCGGTGACTGGACGAAGCAGGGCCTGCCGTTCTATGCCGGTTCGGTAAGATACAAATATTATCTGGGCAGCATATCCAGAGCGGACTGCCGGATGTCCGCCGCCACCCCGGAATTTAGCGGCGCCGCGGTAAGAGTCCTGGTTAACGGACAAGCCGCCGGAGTAATTTATCATAAATATCAGGAAGTCGACATTACCGATTATCTTGATACTGACAAAAATGAACTGACGGTTGAAGTGTTTGGACATTGCCGAAACTCGCACGGCCCGCTGCATTGGGCCAACCGTAATCCGCACTTTGTAACGCCGTGGGACTTTATCACCAGGGATGACGAATGGACCGATGATTATATTCTGGCGCCTTGCGGCCTTATTTGTCCTCCTGTATTACATATAAAAGAAGTTAATCAAACCGAATTGACCCAAAAACCAAACTCTACAAAAAAGGAGAAAGACGTATGGAACACAGAAAGAAAACAAGAAGAATTGGCTTTTTCACGCTGATTGAACTCCTGGTTGTGATCGCGATCATTGCCATCCTGGCGTCAATGCTGCTGCCCGCACTGGGTAAAGCAAGGGACACTGCTAAAAAGGCGAAATGCACCAGCAACCTCAAACAGTGGGGCACCGCCTATGCGATGTACCAAAACGACTACAACGAATATATCCCGACTTGCAGACCGCCATACACAACCAGCCCTAATGGCAAATATGTCTGGTACAGCTGGTATGTGCTGGGACAATACTGCAATCTGAACGGCTGGGGCATCGACGGTTATTTTCAGAGTCCCGCGCTTAAGAATTCCTACCGGGGAACCATCCTCGAATGTCCCGGGGTCCTCTACCGGGTTGCCGGGCGCCCCCTGCAGGATCTCGGCACACATTACGGCTATAACAATATGGACAAGGGGCTTGGGACAAGCGTATTGACTAATATTCCATTTTTAAAGAGCCATCAGGTTGCCAGTGACACGATTATTATTGGTGATGCTGCCGCTGCACTATGGGTCGGAGCCGCGGCCTGGACTTCAAATGGCTGGCACGGGTTCCCTGATCTGCCGAACGCCTGGCCGCATGACAGCGGAGTCAATTTCCTCTTTGCCGCCGGTAATGTCGGTTATCACAAGGCATCCTCCTTAGCAGGCGGCGGACTGCCCGGCGTTTTATCCAGATCAGCCCCGGTCGATCATTTAATGACTCGAGCCAAAGACTGAATTTCGTAACAGTGTTTTTTCTGAACGTCATCCCCGGCCATTCGCGGCCGGGGCTCGGATTCAACATATTTGTCTGGGATAAGATTGAACATCATGACAACCCGGATTATTTTAACAAATTAAATATAATTTTACCTTAAGTTATAATTATGAAACCGATATTTTTCCCCGGAATTTTACAATTTTTGCTGGCATTTTCATGTTTGTCCGCCATTTCGGCATCTCAGAATTTTGATTTTGCAAAAGCTCGCGGTGAATGGGGCGGCAAATGGACACTGGACATCACCGCCGGAAAGAAAAATCCACCGGCGTTGAAAGTTGTCGACGACAGCATTAAAGGCGGAGTATATGCCATAAGCAAGCCTTTTGCTCTGCGTCCCGGCTGTGATTATGAACTGACCGGTTGGTGCAAAACCGATGGCAAAGTAACGTCGCAAGCCGTTATGTTTATGTCTTTTTATGACGCCGCCGGTAAAAGGCTGAAAAGTTTCTCCAGTACGGGGACCAAAGCACCGGAATGGACCAAACTGCGCTGCCTTATTCCCGCCGCTTCTATTCCGGCTAAAACAGCGTCATACAGAATAATCCTGCAACCTGCCAGGGGCGCGGCTAAAGAGACCGGAGCCGCCTGGTTCGATGATGTCCGGCTCAGCTTTGGAAAGCCGCTTGCACCCCGCCCCGGAACAACTGAAATCAGCAATAAAATGTTTATCAAAGAACTGCCGTCGGAACAGACAGTGAATTTTAAAACCGCTTCAACTTCCGGCAAAAGCCGGATACTGGAACTGAGCTGGCGCAATTTCCGCAAAATATCCGCATTGGTCCTGAAATTCAAAAACGATGACAACGCAAAACCTTTCCGGCTGTCTTACTGGAGTGATCGCTCCCGGCAATGGATTTCGGCCGGAGATTTTAGTCCGGGGCAAATTCCGGATTCATTCTACCGGGAAGTTGCTGCGGATAAACTGCCTGAAACCAGAAAGTTGTTAATCGAATTCAAAAACTCCCCGGAAATCAGCGATCTGAAACTTTACACCACTCCGGAGATCACGGAAAACTGGCGGGCCTCATGGATCTGGTTTACCAAACAACGGGTGGAACATATCAACCGTTATTTCCGGAAAACCTTCACGGTAAAAGGCAGTGTCGATCGGGCCTTTTTCCAGGGGACCGGCGATGACTGCGCCGTCTTTTATCTTAACGGCCAGCGCTTGATTTCCAATTCCGCCTGGAACCAGCCGGTGCGTTGTGAAATAACCGGGAAACTGGTTCAAGGAGAGAACATCATTACCGCCGCGATCAAACAGGATCGTTACGCGGCCGGGGTATTAGCGGAAATAGATGTAAATTACCAGTCGGGCGACTCGCAAAAAATTATCACCGACGAATCCTGGAAATCAACCGGACAACAACAGCCGGGCTGGTTGAAATTGCAATTTGACGACTCGCAATGGACCAAAAGCGTCCGACTGGGCGTGCCTCCGGACGGCGTCTGGGGCCCCGTGCCATATAAAATTTGTTCTCCGCGCCGGCCAATCCTTCTGAAAAACAATCCATTGCCGGCAAAACTAACGACCGGAAAGGCAACAGAGCTTGCCTTTGAGCTGGAAATTCCGGCTAAAATAGATAAACAACTGCCGGTATATTTTCGCGTGGCGCGCAACGGCCATCTCTTTATCAACGACAAACTTGGAACAATTGCCAATGCGCTCAGAGGAAATTCCCCGGGGACCGCACTGGTGAAGGTGAAGTTTTTCGCGAATCGAGCATTGTATCCCGGCGATTATACGTTCTCGCTACATATTCCCTATTGCAAAGTGATGAAAGGCAGCCAGGAATGGCAGCCGGTCGTCCGCATCACAAACAACTACAGGCCGCGGCCGTTGACCGCCGAACTAAAAAAACTGTATGGTATTCCAACCCTGCACTTGAACGACAAGCCCTACTGGAGCATGTTTTATACTTCAAACGCCGCTTATGATATGGAAACGGCCAACAATCAGGCTTTTGCCGGAACCGGGATCAAAATGGTTCATTGCTATGCCAGCCCGACCAGTCCGGCCGAAGGCAGATTCGACTTTACCGAAATAGACCGGATGGCTTTTGAAATATGCCGCAACAACCCGGACGCGCTGATTGTCATGAAGCCGAGTTTGAGGAAAGCCGCGCTGACCTGGTTCCTGAAAAAATATCCGGCTGAATCGGCAATGCTGGATGCCGGCCGTAAATTATCCAGTCCGTCCCTCGCTTCCGCAAAATGGCGTCAGGTTGCGGGAGAAATGCTGCGGGCAATGATCCGTCACATCAATTCCGGACCTTACGCCGACCGGGTCATCGGCTATTTTTTCCGGGAGGGCGAAGAAGGTCAATGGATGCACTACTGGGGCGGCAGCGATCCCGGGCAAAAGAACACATTGAGCGATTACAGTCAACCGATGCAAAACTATTTTAAAACCTGGCTCAAGAAAAAATACGATTCCGCCGCTAACCTGCAAAAAGCCTGGCAGGATCAGCGTGTAACCTTTGAATCCGCTGAAGTACCGGGGCGTCAGGAACGAATCGCGCCTTCAGGCGGGGTATTCAGGGACCCGGCGAAAAACCGGCAGGCTATTGATTACGCCGAAGCACTTTCGGACGTTATCTGCGACGGCATCAATTACTATGGAAAAATCGTCAAAGAGGAAACCGGCAACAAACGGCTGTCAATGGCTTTTTACGGTCATATTATTGATCTCGGAGCGCATTTTCTGGGCGAACAGGTCGGTTACCTCAAACAGCGCGCGGCGATCAATTCTCCGTATATCGATTATTTTGCCGGGCCGATCTCCTATGCCCGGAATTTTCGCGACATCGGCAGCCCCGGCAGCTTTGATTACCCGGCTCCGGCCTGTCTCCGGCTCCATAATAAATTATGGCTGAATGAAGAC
The DNA here is from genome assembly GCA_963678305.2 of Victivallales bacterium. GTDB lineage: Bacteria > Verrucomicrobiota > Lentisphaeria > Victivallales > Victivallaceae. The sequence goes on along the minus strand of CAXXVV010000011.1, from coordinate 515,577 downwards.
GATACCCGCACCCACCTGACCAATCCACCCGGCTACGCGTATTCGGTTCGCGCTCCACGCCAAACCGACGAAGTCATGGCCCGGGAATTCGCCAAAGCGCTGTGCGCCGGGGCCGGACTCTACTGGTTGAATCTCAGTAGCGGCAACCGTTACTGGTACGACGATCTGCATTCACTGCAAACCATTGCCAGGCTCAACCGGATCGGCCAGAACGCGGTCAAGGGCAACCTCGGCTCAGTCAGCGAAGTCGCGATGGTCATGAGCGATCGCTCCCTGCTCTATCTGCGGCAATTGAAACCACGCGGCAAAGCCGACACGGTAATGGAACGCGCCATCCTCTGCCAGCGCGAGGCAATAGCCAGACTAGGCGCACCGTTTGATGAATATCTCGTCGATGATTTTTTGAATTCCGATATGCCGGACTATAAACTCTACATATTCCTCAATGCCTGGTATCTGACCGGCCCCGAGCGGAATGCGATTCAGCGCAAACTGGCCATAAACCATGCCGCCGCCCTGTGGTTCTACGCTCCCGGTTATATTTCCGGCAAAGGTGTCTCTTTGACCGCCATGAAAGAGTTGACGGGAATCGCGATTGCGTCAAGTTCAACTTCAAGTCCGGTGGATATCAATATTCCTGATAACAACCCGCTGCTGCCGGGCCAAAACGCAACATTCGGCATGCCGAAGGGCGTCACGGTAAAACCGGTGTTTTTCAGTTCTGATAAAGCCGCTAAAGTCATCGGGACGCTGCAAAACAGTCAACAACCGGGATTCGTCATGAAAAAAGTAAACGGTTATACATCATATTTCTGCACAATACCGGCATTGCCGGCCCCCTGGCTGCGGCGTATCGCGGAAAAAGCCGGAGTGCATATATATTCGCGCGACGACGACGCGGTTTACGCATGTCATGACTATCTGGCAATTCATACCAGTCCCCGGTCAGGGTTGAGAACTTTAACTCTGCCGGGCAAAGCAACGGTCAGACGGCTATATCCGGCTTCAAATGATAAACCGCAAATAAAAGACCGGATCAGTTTTTCCTCCGCCAAACCCCAAACACTGATTTTCCGGATCGATAACTCAAAACAAAACGGCAGATTTTCAGCCAATCAACAAACAAAAAAGTGAATTCCTAAAAAAGTTTAACGGATTCAGGTGCTCAAGAAAAAAGGTAAATTTAAGAATAATGAATGTTCCAATAATGATGATTCCGGGACCAATTGATCCCCCGGATGAAGTACTGAAACGTTGCGCTATGCATGTTGTGCCTCATTATGAAGGTGATTTCCCTGCTTTCTATTTGAACTTGATAGAAAAATGCAAATACCTTTTTGGTACGGAAAAAGGTATTGTACATATCGCAAATGGCAGCGGTACTATGGCTGTTAACATGATGCTCGCAAGCTTTTGTCAGCCTGAAAAATCTGTTCTGGTCATTAATAACGGCAGTTTCGGGAATTATGCTGAAAGCAATCTGAAAAATCTTGGTATCCCGTTTATTTCAGTCAAGGGGACGCCGGGGGAAATAATTAATTACGACCTGATTTATAAAGAAATGAAAAGACACAGTCCCCAATTTATCTATGTCACACATAATGAAAGTTCAACCGCCAGTGTAAATGAACTTAGTCCGTTGGGTAAAATTGCCCGGGAATTTGACGCATTGCTTTTAGTCGATTCGATTTCCGCGGTTGGAGGCATGCTGATAGACATGGACCAGTGTGGCGCGGATGTGGTTGCAGGAGCGTCTCAGAAATGTCTGGAATTACCTCCCGGCCTCGCTCCGATTGCCTTGAGTAAACGAGCTCAAGATTACCTGAAAAAAATGATAAATCGCAAAGTCCCTTATGTTCTTGATCTTGAAATATGGCGTAAGAGTCTTGAAAATCGAGGTGACTGGCATCCCCAGCCAATAACCGGCGCCACTAATACGCTGTGGGCGATGGACTGGATGGTCGATCAAATTATTGATGAAAAAATCGAAAACAGGGAAAAACGCTTTAAGCAGACAGGAGAATACCTGAAGAAAAACTTTTTAGAACTCGGCTTTAAACTTGGAGCAAGACCTGAATGCGCGTCTCCGGTTGTTACTGAGTTTATAGTTCCGGATAAATATACTGCTGAGGATTTTCGTTCATATTACATGAATGAATATAATCTTATGGTGGGACGTGGAGAAAGGCTTAATTCAAAAGGACAAAGCATATCATTTCGTGTCGCACATTTTGGCAGAGCGACAGAAGAAAACCGTGTTGAAATGCTGTTGGCGATTACACGAAAATTCATAAAAAAATAATACAGGACTTTCAAATGCCGAGTTTTGATATAAGCTTACATGTCTCATTGATTTTATTTTTAATCAAAGAAAGGTTTAATTCGCTGATGGCTGCCGGGTATTACCGACTTATAATTTCGTCCGGCAGGTTTACGACAGTATCAGTGTCTGACTTGAAGCAATCGCCGGCCCCGTTCCGGATATTGTCCACGGCGAAATGCTGATTTTCCGGATCAACAACTCAAAGAAACAGGAATGAAACCTGAAACAATAAATATAAAGGTCAGAAAATGAACGAATTTCAAAATCCGATTTTGCCGGGTTTCCATCCCGACCCCACGATTTGCCGGGTCGGCGATGATTACTACCTGACTAATTCCACTTTCTATTTTTTCCCGATGCTGCCGGTTTACCATAGTCGCGACCTGATTAACTGGAAACTGGTTAACCACGGCATCAACCGTGAAGAACAGAATTACCGGGTTTGGCAGGGCGGACTATTCGGCATCTTCGCCCCGACACTCCGCTATCATGAACGCCTTAAAAAGTTTTTCATCATTGCCGCTTTCTGTGATGCTCCTGACCGGGATCAACGTACTTTTATAATTTCCGCCGACACACCGGAAGAAGAGTGGAGTCCAATGGTCTTCGTAGATGCCCGCGACAACCTTGATCCGTCGCTTTTTTTCGATGAAGACGGCAACGACTATCTTCAATATGTGCCGGACAACCAGGAAGGGGTTTACCAGTATCGCATTGATTTGGCAACCGGGCGCAGATTATCGGAACCCAAACTGATCTGGCGCGGAACCGGCGGACGTTTCCCGGAAGGACCGCATATTTTCCTGCGTGACGGCTATTACTATCTGGTGATCGCTGAAGGCGGCATTCAATTTGGCCATGCGGTCTGTATCGCCCGGTCCCGAAATATCGACGGACCCTACGAAAGTTGTCCCGGCAACCCGATTATGACCCATCGCAATCTTGAAATGCAGTTCTCCCAAATCCAGAGCGTCGGGCATTCCGACTTTGTTCAGGACCCGACAGGCGACTGGTGGACCGTATGCCTGGCCTTTCGTCAGGCGGGGAAAGATAAAGCGTTGCCGCTGGGACGTGAAACCTTCCTGGCTCCGGTCGCCTGGGATAAACAGGGCTGGCCGGTTGTCAAAAATCCCGGAAATCCCGACGGCTCGATCAGCCCGACAATGCAAGTCGACCGCAATATCGCGGCGAAACTTTCCGACGGACCATGGCGCGATGATTTTGATGCCGACCTGCTGGATATTCATTGGCATTATCTGCGGTTTGTCGATACGGAATTCGCGGATGTTACCACCCGTCCCGGCTGGCTGACGCTTACCGGGCTGCCGGCCTTCATGGACCCGACCCGTTGCTCGCCGCTTATCAGCCGCGATCAGACCCATTTCAACTTCACCATGACCGCAAAAATGGAATTCACTCCGAAAGCAGAGGGAGACGAAGCGGGGCTGGTAATTTTCACCGATGAACGGCGGCATTACGAAATCGGAATCGCACACCGGAATGGAAAAAACGTGGTATTATACAGGAAAACCGCAATGGATATCAGCAGTGAAACCATCCTTGCCGAATATGACGCGGAACTGATCTATCTGGCAATAACCGGTGATTGCGACAATTATGAACTGCGCTACGGTTCAAGTCCCGACACCATGACGACTGGCGGTTCCGGCTCTACCCTACTCCTTTCGCACCACCGTAATTGGTGCGGCAATATGCTGGGTCCATACTGTATTAGCAAAAATAATACAACAGCCTGCTTCGACTGGATTGATTATAGCGTATAACAATTGAAACCTTGAGGAAATATAATCTCAAATGAAACCGCAGCTTTTACAAACCACATGCAATAATTTCTCCGGCTTGATCACTTTTCCCGGAGCAGATGCGGCAAAAGATAACGTCTATTTGCTGGCCAGAAAGCAATTTCAGGTAAATTCCCGGCTTGAATCGGCGATTATTCATCTCTGCGCCCAGGCTCGTTATATCCTGTACGTGAACGGTGAATTGCTGGGACAGGGACCGGTAATCGGCTCGGACCTTACCAGTTACTACGACTCGTATGAGATTGCCGGCAAACTGACTGAAGGCACTAATTTTCTGGCCCTTGAAATACATTATCCCGGAAATCATTTCCGGACCTGTTCTCCCGGTATCCCCGGCTTCCAGTGCGGTATAACTGCGGATATCGACTGGCGTGACGACGACTGGCAGATATGTCTTGATCCATCCCGGATCGACGACGCAAAAGAACTCACTTTCCAGGCGGGATACACGGTCTACCGCGACCTGCGGGATGTTCCGGACAACTGGCAGCGCTTTGCGGATAATTATCCCGGATGGACCTCCGCAATAATCAAGGAGGCGACCGGTTTCAAGCTGTTACCACGGGATATTCCGCCCCTTACCCGGGATATAGTAAACCCGGCAAAGCTGATTGGCTCCGGTACGGTTCCGCCGGAAACCGGCGATTCCCGGCAGGCTGATTTTGCCGCCCTGATCGATGCGGAACCGCAAACCCCGGACGCCTCGGTTTTCAAGCAGGATTCAGGCGAAATAAAGACATTCGCCGACGGCCGCGGCGTATTCCTGACTTATGATTTTGCCCGGGAGGTTTACGGCAGTATCATCGTCCGGCTTGAAGCTCCCGCCGGAACCGTCCTGGATATTGTCCACGGCGAAATGCTTGAAGACAACCGGCTGGACGCCTATTATCCGTTCGGAGAACGGCGGCCCCGGGCAAAAACGACATCCGACGGTTTGCGCTTCGCGGACCGGCACATTCTGGCTGAAGGCACGAATGATATTGAAATAAGATTGCAGGATCGCGGCTTCAGGTTTGCCCAATTGATATTCCGGAACCACGGAAAGCCAATAACTCTGAAAGAATTCGCGGTCGAAAACCGGGTGTATCCGACAGGAAACGAAGGCAAGTTCAGTTCTGACAATGAATACTATAACAAACTGTGGCAAATGTGCCGGCATACCGTATGCCATTGTCTGGGCGACCATTTCATTGACTGCCCCTGGCGGGAACAGGCTTTCTGGATCAACGATTTTCTGGTATCGAACTTGTATTACTTCAACCTCACCTCAGACCCCCGACTGCCGCGACGTTCCTTCGATCTCGCGTTCGACGGTTTCAGTAAATACGGCGCGTTACCGGCGGTATATCCGGCGGGGGACCCGTTGTTTTTCCCGAGCATGCCCGCATTGTGGGTTCTGACTCTATATGAATATTATTTGTATTCCGGCGATGATCACGGACTGTGCGAACTGTTACCCAAAATGGATGCGCTGCTGACCCAATACAACGAAATGGGCGGGGATGACGGCCTGATTCCCAACCACGAGACCTGGTGGAATTTTATCGATATCGGCTATATGGACGCCGGAATCGAACTGAAAGGTTACACCTCAGTCCTGAACAGTCTGGTGGCAGCCGCATATAAATGCGCCGCGGAACTGCATTCAGACGAAAACACAAGCTCGGCTTACGCGGCTCGTTCTCAGGCTATCTGCGCAGCTATGAAATTACGGTTGTGGGATTCGCGGAACAACCGGTTCCGGGACAGTACGGAAAAAGGATTCGGACTTGAAACTTTCAGTGTTCATCCGCACGCGGTGATGATCTGCTTTGACCTGATGCCGGAGGACAACGCAAAGTTCGCCAAAGTTCTGATCGACTCGGACGCAATACCGGCTGAGCCATATTTTCAACGGTTCGTCATGGAGGCGCTGGCAAAGTCCGGCAGACACGATCTGGCGGAAAAGACTATTGAAAGCCTCTGGTATGAAATGGTTAAAAGCGATTCCCCGACAGTTTGGGAAATTGCGGTAAAAGGTCCCAAAGCCAGAGGGGTAGCCCAGAGTTTGTGTCACGCTTTTTCATGCGCACCGCTTGCTTACTGCACCCGGACAATTGCCGGAATAGTCCCGCTAAAGCCGGGATTTAAAGAATTTTCATTTCAGCCGGAAAGTATCCGCATCAAGAATTTTTCCTGCTCTCAACCGATTCCGAACGGCATGATTGAAGTGAACAAAAATGACCATTCAATCGAACTGACGGTTCCGGCGGGAACAGCGGCGGTACTACCGGACGGGACTAAACTTGGTCCGGGAAGATATGCGATAAAAAGTTAAATATGAAAGCACATCACACAGTCAAGCAGGCTATTTGAATTAATAACCGTTATGAAACTTAATTACATAGATTAAAAAAAAGGAGCAAGTACAAAATGAACAGATTCATTTCTATCGTCTGTGGATTATTTCTGGTCTTCAGCGTGACCGGTCAGGAAACGAAAAATCTGGCGGCGCCAGTGGAAAAACAAAATGGCTCAGGCTATTTCTGGAAGTTCGCGCGAAATGCCGCCGCACAAGCAAAATTCACTACCGACACAACCGTCGTGCCGGCCGGCATAAAAAAATCCCTGAAAATAGACCTGTCCAGTCCGCAAGGCTACGCTGAATGGCGAATTACCCCCGGTCTGCAACCCGGCGTCTATACTTTTGGCGTATGGGTAAAGAACCGCACCAAGGGGAAACCCTATTTTCAGGTATATTCATTTGATAAAAACAGAAAACCAAAGGGTATCGGCGGCAAAGCAGGCAAGTCGGGAAGCAACGACTGGTATCTTCTGACCAATAATTTTACGGTTCCTGCCAATTCCCAAAGCGTCAGAATCGGCATGGGATTAAGTTCCAGTCCGGGTGAAGCCTGGTTTGCAAAACCGGTCCTCGTCAAAGGCAAACAGAAACTGTCTGGTCCGGGCCAATCCCCGATTGCAACCGCTGCTGCCAAATATCCGGTTATAGATAAATGGGTCGCGCAATGGATTTGGGTGGAAGACTCCGACCAGGTGCCGAATGTGATCTTCAGCAAGACTTTCGATCTGCCGGAACAACCGGTCGGCGCCACGTTCCAGGTTACCGCCGACAACCTGTATGAACTTAGCGTAAACGGCAAAGTTATCGGCGACGACGCCGACTGGAAAACGGTTGAATCGTTCGATGTAACCAATATGCTGCACAAGGGTAAAAATACCGTCAGTCTGTCAGTGATGAATTTCGGCGGACCGGGCGGTGGAATCATGCAAGGTCAGATCTGGTACAAAAATACACCTCCAACCCTGGTCAAAACAGATAAAAGTTGGACCCACACGGCTCCCCGGTCCAAACAGCTCCCGGCGCTGCGGGTGCTCGGAACACCTCCGGTTATTCCGTGGGGAAAAATCCCATTGCAGCTGCTTTCACCGCCATTGAATGTCACCCTTCCGGTGGAAAAATATTCCGCAACGGTAAAAGCCGGCAACGTATTCAGAATTGTTTTCGGCTTGACAACGCAACTGCCGGAAGCTGAATTGAAAAATTTGAAGTTGATTTTCTTCAAGGACGGCAAGCCCGCTTCGGTTAGCGGCTACAAAACGATTGTCACCAAATACTGGAACAAAAAATCCCTGGCAGTCGAACTGCCGGTATCAAAGTATGCGGCGCCAGGTATTTACAGTTGGAGCTTGAAGGGGATCACCCTCAATATCATCCCGCAATCAGGACCGCGCAGCTTGACGATCCAACCCGCGGCTCTACCGCAATTCAAAGCCGCAAGATACCCGAATATTCCGACCAATGTAATGGAAACCCCGGCAGGCAAGCAGGCCCCGTCCGTTTACGCGACGGTCACGCCCTCGGTTGAAAGCTACATCAAATGGCAGGTAACAAATTTACATGTCTACGAGGTTGGAGTTTCCACCGGTTACTGGCTGGGAACTGAAAAATGGGACATGCGAAAACTCGAAGAAGTCTTCATGCAGATTCTGGAAGCAGACCCGAACGCGAGTATCTACCTGAGACTGCGGGTTGACACCCCGTCGTGGTGGATACGGCAGAATCCGGATGAATGTTATATGTCCCAGAAAGGCCGCAGCGGACCGCAGTCGTTTGCTTCGGATGTCTGGCGGGATACGGTCGCGAAAGCAACAAACGCACTGGTTTCGGAGTTGGAAAAACGCCCGGTCGGACAGCATCTGGCCGGAATAGTTCTGATGGGTTTCAAAGGCGGCGAATTCCAGCTTTGGGGCGAAATTCAAGGCGAATACGATTGCAGCCCGGCGGCGAAAAAGACTTTTGCCAACTGGCAGCGGCAAAACGGAATTTCCCCGGAAATAAAATTGCCGCACCCTGCACTGGAATTTCCGTTTCAAACTAAACCGGGCTATGCCGCGATCAGGAAAAACTTCTTCCGATTCGTCGCGGAACGTCACGCCGGGAACTTGATCTATTTCGCCGATAAGTTCAGGGAGCGTTTCGGGAAAAAATACCAGTTCGGCCTTTATTTCGGTTATGCAATGGAGCATTCCGGCAATATAAAACGCATGTTGTTCGCCGGGCACCTGGGCATCGAAAAGGTTTTGTCGAAAGCAAAACTGGACATGATATCCTGCCCGACATCCTATGGTCTGCGTCGCATTTATCAAAGTCACGCCTACATGCTCCCGGTCGACAGCGCACTGCTGAATCACACCATGGTTATCAACGAAAATGACATTCGTAATTACACCACTCCTTACGCCGCGGACTCATCCGGCGCGTCGCTACCTGATCTGTCGACAACTCTGACCAGTCAGAACAAGCTCTCAATTCTGGCCGCGGCTCACGGAACGGCAGTGCGTTTTCTGGCGCTGTCCGAACAGGTCGACTGGTTTCAGGATCTCCCGGTCCTGGTATCGATCCGGGAAATGAATAAAAAGATCATGAAACTTAAACCGGTAAAAATCGGTCAGGACGGCCAAATCGTTCTGGTCCTGAATTATCAGGAATACTGCGGCGCGGCGGAAAAGCCCTATTCTGAACTGGTCAAAGATTTCATCGGTCAAATCAGGGATACGCTGATGCGCACCGGCCGGCCGGTCGCCTTTGTGACCATGGAAGACTGGCTCAAACACCGTAAACTCTGGAAATACGCTGTTTTTCCGTTACCCGGCTTGTTGACCGCTCCCCAGAAAAAGGCAATTGCCGGTGAATTCGGCAAACTGCCTGAGATTGCCGCAGCCGACGGTGCGCTTGTGATCACTCCCGGCAAAGTGACCAGATCCTCTGACCTGCATCAATTGCGGGATATACTGGCCACACCGAAAGCGCTTAAAGCCGGCTATGACACAATCTGGTATGTCGGCGGCAATTTCACCGCTACATTTGACGGCAGAAACGAGAAGTTGGAAATACAAGAAACACAATCCCGGTAATCAGTCGAATTTTCACCCTGATATCAGCTCCTGATGACAGTCCAGGTTATCCGGTCATCAGGATCTGTAACGCGTAATTCGATCGCGGCGGGATGGGTTATTTCGCCGATGTATTTGTCGGTTGTTTTACGCCAGGAAACCGCTATCGGACCGTAGGGGGTCGGAATACTTCCGGTCGCCGAATCCATTACGGACAGCATCGGTGAAGCCTGAAATGATGCGAACCCGGGTTCCAAAGGACTTACGCCAAGAATGTAACGATGGAACATATACGCCGGGATCGCCGACCAGCCGTGACATAGACTGCCGGCGTATTGGAAATCCGCCTGTCCCTGGAGCGTTTCCCAGAAACTGGTCGCCCCGGCATACAGCATGGCCCCCCAGTCCCGGCCGATTCCGGCAAACACCTCTTTCGCATATTGTTCGCGTCCGGCCAGGATCGCTTCAAATTTATACAGCGACTGACTGAGCGTTGTGGCGATCATTCCATTCTCCGGACAAATCAGCCTATCCTGCAGGAGCGATGCTTCCGCCTGATCCGCTACGCCGGTCAGGATCGCCAGTGACTGGGTCAACTCGGCAAAATGATTCTCAATCGCGAGATCTCCGGCAAATGTCCTATACAGCCCCGTTTCCGGGTCCCGAAAAACACGCTTGACCACAACAGCGGTACGTTTTGCCTGCTCCTGATATTTTTCAGCAGCAACCTTGTCGCCGCAAAACTCAAAAATACGTGCGGCCGAGCGTAATGCATTGATATAATACAGGTTCAGCGGCGCATCAAATCTCACTCCGGTCAAACCGGCCTTTTTCCACGGCGGCGTCTCAACCCCGTTCAAACCGTAGCTCCAATCATAAAACTGCCAATACTCATTGCCCTGGGGACAAGGCAGCAGACCATCAACCAGATTGGCGGCGTACACCTCCAGCGCGGATGAAATTGCCGGCAGCAGATTTCGCGCTGCCGCGACATCCCCGCTGTACAGCAAATGATCCCACACCTCCATAAACCAGACAAGGGTGAATGACGGGATGGAAAAGTCAAACTTCATCGGAGCGCAAAGTTCCTGGAATCCGTCTTCCCTGAAAGTTTCCGCCAGCATGGCAAAAGACACCCGTGGAACATCATACTCCCCGAAAGTGTAATAACCGGTCAACGCCTGATTGCGTGAATCATTCGCGTACAACGCCTGTTCACGCCACGGCGTATCTTCGTAATGTTCATGAATGCAAAGATGCAGCGTCCGGCAGGCGACATCGTAAATCCGGTTAGACAATGAATCCGGACAGGAGAACCTGCCGGCCATATTCAACGGGTATTCAAACGGAATCAGCCCGGCATATATCACCGTCACCGGTGCGGAGATATTTGTAAAATGCAGTTGCAGATAACGCCCGGAATACCGGTTAAGACAGTGAGAAAACGACTGCCGACCGCCGGCTGTAATATATCGGGACGCATAGTTAACCTTGCCGTCGACCGATGCCCGGACCCTGAGGTCGGCCAGGTGTTCGCCCACGGCAACATCAACCACAGTTCCGGCCGCAGTGTCCAGTTCAAGCGTAATAAAACCGCACTCCTCGCGCGCCATGTCAATAACCAGATAAAAACCGTCGGCTCCGGCAGACGCCTCCACCGGAATCGATACCGGTCCACGGTCCGCCTGCTCCAATCCGAAAAGTTTATCGCCACGCCGGACGGAAAGATAATCGGTAAGCATAAGTTCAGCAACTGTGCAGCCAGCGTCGGATACCTCGCGTTTCAATACACCTTGCGCAGTAATATCAAAAGGAGTCGGAGCTTGCATGACACACTGCCTTAACGGTCGTGGAACAGGAATATTCAGTCCGCCAACTTTAACCGCATTCCGCCAATCATCTCCAGGAACAAATTCCAGCGTTCGCCAACCATCGTCCCGGCTTGCGTCGTATTCAAAAACGAAGCCCAGCTGACAGGATATTTTAGTCTGCCCGTACTGTTTATAGGCGGACGACAAACGCATCAGGCACTTGTCACTGCTGATAAACCGGTCATTGCCGACAACAAATTCAAACCAGATTCCCGGCTGTCCGGGAATATATGAATGGGTATCGATCCCGCAATAATGCGCAAGGATGCATAAAACGTTTTCACCCGGCTGCAGTTTATCTGCAACATTAAATTCCGAAAAAGTTTTCTGTTCCGGGAAATCGCTGAATTGTCCGGTTCCAACCAGTTCGCCATTGACGTACGCAACGAAGTTTGTATCAGCACTTATTTGAAGAAATGAATTATCTAAATAATCAGACAGTTTGACTAATAATCTTAATTCAACATATTGGTTAGCAACAACTTCACTATCCAACCAAACCCATTCGGGGGTGGAGTCGCTCATCTTAAATCACCTTTTCCCATTGTTGTTTTTCATGGTTGTAACGTTTAATAACTTTAGCCGGAGAACCAGCCGCGACACAATAATCCGGAATATCTTTCGTGACAACGGAATTGGCCCCGATCACCGAATGCCGGCCAATCGTCACATTCGGCAACACACAAACATTTTCCCCCAGCCAGACCTGATCTCCAATGGTAACCGGCCCCGGATGGGTCAGCGGATGCTTCTCAATCGGAATATCAATTTTATCATAACCATGCAGGTTGTCGGAAATATAAACTCCATCGGCCATGATTACATCGCGCCCGATCTTCATATTGCCGCAGACAATGATATGAACCCGATGTCCGATATAGGCGTTATCGCCAATCTCCAGTCGGGGGGAATATTCCTGACCACAATATTGGGTCACACAATCAATCCAGCCGCAGGGATTGATCTGACAGTTGTTTCCAATGAAAAACTGCCGCAGGTTATTACTCCAGAACGGAGGATAAATTGTAGTTTTATGACCCCAGCCGCCAACCGAACCTTTCAATAAACGGGAGTAAATTTTCCCTTTCAGCTTTTTTATCCTGCTTTGTATTTTTATAAAGTCCATGATATGATTCACCCGGCAATAAGATTTTCTAAAATGAAATTTGAGGTCGCAACCGGGTCGCGGCGTTTAATCAGCTCCCCGACAGCGGCCATTCCAACACGATCCAGGATTGAATGCAGCCGGTACAGGAAAAGCACGCTGGCCCGGATCGCCCCGGCTCCGTCTTCCCGGTAAGGATACTGATCCATCGAAAACCAGCCGTCATAACCGGTTCTTTCCAGCCAGTAAAGCATTTCAAAATATTCCACCAATCGGACCGAACCGACAATCATATCATCATCCCAGGCCGAATGATTATCATTGAAATGCATGTGGAAAAGTTTTTTTCCGAACATATTCAGCAGCGCAACCGATTCACCGACATTTTCATAAGCCAGAAAGGCGTGGCCGGTATCAATGGTAACTCCGACATTCCCGTAACCGCATTCCCTGGCATAGAGCATGGTATCGGCGGTTCTGGCCAGATATGAGTGAGTGCGCGGCTCTTTCATCTTGAATTCGAGTCCGAGACGGACGTTTTTTTCTCCGGCATATTTAGCGCACTCCCTGACCGAATCCATCAGATTTGTCCGGTCCTCTATATAATCGGTCGCCATAGGATAATCAAAACCGTCCTGCCCCGGCCAGAGATTAACGAAATCACAGTCAAGCTCAACGGCGACGTCAATCATTTTGATACACTCTTCAATCGCCTGCTGCCGGATATCTGCGTCCGGCGAAGCCAGCGCGCCGCTTCCCCAGCGCTTCTGACCGAAATGATCGACAATGATCGAGGCGCACTGCAAGTTGTTTTCCTGCAATAGTTCTTTCATTTCCGCGGCATTTTCGGCGGTGATGTCCCACGTTCCAACCAACTCTATCCCGGAAACATGTTCGATAGCCGCCGCCTTTTGCAGCATTTCCGCTTTAGTCGGCTGCTGTTTATAGCCACTAGATAAAAAACGGTCACACGTATTCCCCAGATTACCGAGGATCACTGAATACTTTCTGGTGTTCATAAAAAAAGCCCTTGTTAACATATTTTGCAAAATAATTCAGGGTATGGATTAAAAATAACCATACCCTCTTTGAATAAATGAAATATTCTTAATGAATTCAGTCGCCCCGTCAATCCCGCCCACGGGTCCACATCGGTTTGGATGAGACGCTCAACAGCTCGGAAAGCCTGAACATCTGCACATGGCCGTCAAGAAATCCCATATTCGAATTTGAATAGTGTCTGGTTTCCCAGCACAAGTTGGTGGGATAGGGATTGCCGTTGACATACGGCGCTCCGACCGAACCTATTTTATAACAGTTGGCGGAGATCGAAGCGTCATCGGCAGAATCGCCTGTCACAATAAACTTACTGGAATCCAGCACGGAAGTCCTTTTGATCCAGCCGCCACGATCCTGACCGGAAACCCACGGCATATAACCAAGTCCCTGTTCGGAATCGGGGCCGCCGTCACCGTACGTCCAGCCGTCATAATTCAAGCCGTAATTTGTATAATACCGGCTGACGGTTTTAAAAACTCCCGGACACTTTTTCACTTTGGAAAGCCCCTGATGACTGCTGTTATTGAGGTATTCGTCAAGCAGATTGTGCCACGCAACCCAGGTCGGCTGGGCCGAACTCCAGTAGCCGGGCATGACCGACGACGGCAGGAAATCATTAAAATCGGAGGAATAGTTCGCCAGCGACAGGTTGATCTGCTTGAGATTCCCCGTACATTTGATCGCTTTGGCCCGGTCCCTGGCTTTATTCAAAGCCGGCAGCAGCATACTGGCCAGAATCGCGATGATCGCAATCACAACCAGCAATTCAATGAGGGTGAAAACACCCTTTTTTCCCTTTTTGTCAAACATAGCTTGTTCCTTTTTTTTTGTTAATGTTTTACCACTTTAGATCTAAAGACATTTTTTATTCAAATATTGTTTTTCTTACCAACCGTCCAAACCGTCAACCCATCGAGATTCTGCTGCTGCTTTCCCCATATCAGGCTGACGCTGTAGGCAACGACCACGAAACAGGCGTTTACCACGACCGAAACCCAATAGGCATGCATTGATATTTTCAATGCGTCCGGCAGCCAGCCCAGAGAGTTCAAGGCCAGATATATATTGATCAGAATCGATACTCCAAGTGCAATCAGGGTTGCCGCATAATGCACTCTTGTGGTCAAAAAACCCAGCAGAAAGAAGCTGATAAAAGCGCCGCCAAAGATCGAGAAAATAATTGTCTGCAGATTTACCACGCTTTCCATATACGGCAGCATCCCGAACAGGATCGCGCCGCCGATCATCAAGGCTCCGCAGATACAGCCGATAATATGGGCCAGGCGCAGATAATACTTTTCATCACGTCCGGGAGCGACATACCTCCGGACAATGTTGGTTATCGTAACGGTCGACAACGCGTTGATCGATGAATCAAGCGATGACATTGCCGCCGAAAAGACTCCGGCCAACACAATTCCGGTCAAACCAACCGGAAAATTGTGTAGAATGAAATAGGGAAAAACTTTGTCCGCTTCCATTTTGGCTACGGCCGGATTGGGATTGACATGGTAATAGACCCAGAGCGCGGTACCGATAAAGAAGAAGGTAAGCCAGGTCGGCACCGAGAGGAACGCGCCGTAAATCGCGCTTTTCCGGGCTTCCCGGGTTGATTCCGCCGCGATATAACGCTGCACCACATGCTGACTGGTGGTAAAATTCCCGACACTGCTGACGATGCCGAGGATCAGCATTGTCCAGAAAGTTCTTTCCCCGAGATTGAACTTCATTGACCCCATGTAAAATTTGCCGTTTTCCGAAGCGACGTCCAGTATCTGCGAAAGTCCGCCGGGAAGATCGAAGATAATAATCAGAATACAGGTAAAACCGCCGATCCACAGAATGAACGCCTGTACCACGTCGGTCCAGATAACGCCCTCAAAACCGCCGATTACCGTATAAGCCGCAATGATCAGCCCGACCACGACAATCACCAGATTCAGCGAAATTCCGGTCAGCGAACTGACCGCCAGCCCCACTAGATAAAGCACCATTCCCAGACGCATCACTTCCAGCACAATAAAGCTGACAACCCCGTATAGACACGCCAGCTGACCAAAGCGGTCCTCTAGATATTCAAAAGCGGTTGTCGCTTTGCCATGACGGAAAAAAGGAATGAAAAAGATGACCGCCAGGACCATGCCGACCGGCCAGGTAATGTAATTTACCGCCATTCTCCAGTCAAGCGCAAAGGCCGCCGCCGGAAAAGCCAGAAAAGTTACCGAACTTATTGTCGTACTCAACATGCTGATGCCCAGAACCCAGCCTTTATAAGATCTGCCGGCCACAAAATACTCTTCAGTCGTTTTGCTCTTGGTGGCAAAATAAAAACCCATTCCCAATACTCCGATAAAGTACAGGACCAGGATCGAAATATCGACCGGGTGCATTACTACCGCCATCGGCAGGTTCAGGTTGCTCAACATTGATACCATATTGTTTATTTCTCCGTTTTGTTCTTATTTATGTATTTAATCATTTACCGGGATATGGCTTCGGTGACTTTACCAGCATTTTATCAATCGGGCTGCCCGGAACCAGCCTTACTGTGTCATCCGGGGTTATTTCAACAATTCCGTCCTTCACCCGGCCGGGACGATATACGACTTCGTAAAGCATCAACCCGGTAACGCGCTTGTCCTTGTTCACTTCCTCAATAAATTTTCCGTTCAAATCATGTCCCTGCTGCATATAACAATGAACCCACAACGGTTTCCCTAACCTGGCGACCGCATCCTTGATTTTACCGGCATTATACGGGTTATAGACGCCCCAATTATAATCCTTTATCGATATTTCATCCGCGATCGTGATTACTTTCCGCCAATCGGGCACAACTTGTCCGGCAGCCCAGAACCCCGCATTCGGGAAGGTAGGATCAAGGGTTGGATTTTCCTGATAGTCATGCATCTGCATTTGCAGTTTCAGCTTGTTTGCATGGAGAAGATCAGCGGCCAGTTTAACAAATTTCAGGAAAAAATCGCCGCGCAGCTTCATCATGTTTATCGGATCGGGATCAACTTTTGTTATATCCACACCGTAACGTTTTTGATATTCCTTGACGATCGGAGGATTGAACGAATAGTTGATAAAATCGCTGATCCCGGCGGAATGGCACATCATCCGGATGTCCACGCCGTCACAACCCATCGCTATAAACTTTTTGATCTGACTCAGCCAATGTTCGCGAACTTCAGGATAGGCTTCGGAAAAAGTTCCACGCTTATACCCTGCGCGCCCCCGGGCAAATCCATATAACAAATTCCGTTTCCAGCCGGCATCCCAGAAATACGGCGCGAGTTCGTTGAATTCAAAACCATTTTGGGTAAAACCCGACTTGCCGGTCAGCAGACTGTTGCGCAATCGCGGCGTCACCGTAACCGGAAGCCTCTGCTCTCCGGAATAAATACTGAAACATGATGATGAATACGGAATAGTCCTGAAGGCTTTAGCGTCTCCGTCAAATTTCACCGCCAAATACGGATCGGAGGTTTTGAAACCGGAAATTTCAATCACCCGGCACAGGACCGCCCCAGGAAACATCAACTCTCCATTCGCGTTGCGGATCAACCTCCGTTCAAGACGTTCCGAAATTTTTACGTTTCCGGACCAGGGATCATAGGCGCCGTTATCTTTGCTTGTATATAAGGTCACATTGCTCACCGGATACCGTTTAATCGCATCATCGCCGAGAGCCGGGAATCCGGGACGCTGTTCAAGCTCCATTGCTCCATCAGTTATTTTCAAACCGGTTCCACCCGGTATCCGGTCAAGCACAAAGACCATTTCCAAACGGTCTGCCGGTAATGCAAGGAGGTTATCAATCGGTTTGCGCTTCGGCCTCATTTCAGGATGCTTTGCCAGAAACGGATCAACTCCGACCGCGCGTCCGCCCAAAGTCTTTATCCAGTTTTTGCCATACGGCGGTTTTACACCTTCAGGCACGGTAAACGCGCCGCCGCCTTCATACGGTTTAAACTGGATAAAGACCTCAAGTCCGGCTTGTTTGAAATATTTGACCGCAAGCGCCAGCGGGTCTTCACCGAGAGCTTTTCTTGACTGAGTTAAATAAGTTCCCTTGCGATTAGGAACGGCACTGACCACATAATCAGGATCCCCCGGCGGACTGGCGACAATGTAAATTCGTTTGAAACCGCAATCCGCCAGCAGTTGCACCTTTCTCTTTAAATTTTCAGGCGTATGTAAATAGCATATCATATCATAATCAAAATCCATCACCGCAGCGACCTGGCCGGAGTATCCTTTTATCACCGGTTTCGGCTTAATCATTTTAAGGAAAGGATTGACCAGCGTTTCGGGGTTATTCTCCTTCGCTGCCGCGGCAATTGCGCCGTCCGCTGCGTCATAACTAACGACCAAACGCGGTTTAATATATTTGCCTTTATGTTCACGTGAGAGAAACGTATCACCCTGCCCCGTTTTTCCGGACCATTTGAACAGCAATCCGAAATTCTTGTGCGAACCGGAAACCCATCCTTGAACCAGTTTGGTGAACGCCGCACTCTTAAAAACAGTCACCCCTTTGGCAATCGGTACGCTCGACATTTTTCCCAACAGGGTTATTTTCGGTTTCGCGCCGGTCCAGGAGTTCCATGTGACCTTTGATTCACTCCAGGCCCCTTCGTCAACCGCATAAACATCGACAACTCCGACCGCACTGTCAACCTGTTGAATCTGCATCTCAACATTCTTTACCACCGCGGAAGACGGAATTTTCGCAGTATCCCATTTTATCAGCATCCAGCTTACCGGTGAAACAACCGGCTTTTTGAATTCAGGATCGCGGCGTTCCAGGCGAATGCTGGTTTGAGAACCGAGATTCTTATTATTATAGTTGACATGCTGATCGATTTCCGCGTCTTCAGACGCAACTAATGTTGTCGTCGCACTCTTAGCCATGCAGGAAAAAGCGCTAAGTAAGAACAGCGGAAGAAAAACCCGGCCCCATTTACCGGTAATGCCGGCTCCGCCTTGTATCAATCTCAATACCATATCGTTATTATCCTTTCTTTTACTGGTCAACAAATTCGCTGATTATCCTGTCGCTCTTGACAAAAACTGAAAAATGTATATTTTAAATATATATGTTAATTGCTATCTTGTTTCGTTAACACCTGAAAAACTCTTGATTGTAACATAATTATAGTTTTAACGAGGGCAAAAAGAAATGTATAAAATTACAATAATATATGTCTATTTTAACCATTCAGGAATCAATCATGGATAATATAAAGATACCTGACGTAAAAATTATGTGCTGTAATTATTTCCGGAATTTCGATATCTGGAAATATGAAAACGTGACCCGGGCCTACTGGCAGCTGTACTGGAACGAAACCTCGGGTGCTTCCATTATTTTCGAAGGCGAAGAAATCAAACTGACCCCGGATATTATCGTCTTGATCCCGCCGTACACCACTTTTTCGACTCAGTGTACCGGCAAATTCAATCATCTGTACATGCATTTTACCGCGGGCGAACCTTTCAATATGGTAAAAAGACAAATCCTGATACACAATGTCGTCGAAACGCTGCGAACCAATATGAAAGCGCTGAAAGACCGGTTGCTCTCGCTTAAACATTCCCAGCAAAAAGAAAGTATGCTGATCTATTCCCTGGTCTATGATGTGCTTTTGAATATTCAGGAAAGTGAATTTTCCGGCAAATCCGAACTAGACCCAAGAATCAAATTCGTCACCGACCTGATGCATGAACACTTTTCTGAAAACCTGTCAAATCAGGAGATATGCGAGAAAATACACATGTCCCAAACCAATTTTATCCGACTGTTTAAACAGGAACTTGGAATCTCCCCGCAAAAATACCTTAAGTTCGTTAAAATGGAAAAAGCCACTTATATGCTTTGCTACACCTGTCGTAAAATAGAGGAGATTGCTGAAATGACCGGATTCACCGACCGCTACCATTTTTCCAGGGTATTTAAACATCAAAGAGGAAAAAGTCCGGCGGCATATCGCAAACAGATGTCACAGATATAAGCCCGATCTTCCGACCGCTTCTCAGGTAATATCTTTGGAAAGTTGATTGGCCAGATATTCATGCCGGAAGCTCTTGCTGGCTCCACAGGAATCACGAACCACCAGCTTACCGGGAAACTTTTTGATCAGCGGGGTTGTAACGTCAATTTGACCGCTGTTTATGTCCAAAAGCGTCCGGGCACTGGCAATTCCGATTTCAATCATCGGAAAATCAACCGCAGTCAATGGAATATCCGCCGCCGCGGAAACGGTCCCCCCGTCCAAAGTGACCAAAGCGACATCCTCGGGTATTTTCAGGCCGAACGAGGCAATCGCCTCACATCCGAGAACCGCATGGTATTCCGAAGCCGCAACCAGCGCCGTCGGCCGGTCCGAGCTGGAAAATATCTGCTTCAAAGATTGCAGTTTAAACGGATCATGAAAATGCAGAACCGGATAGCGTTCCGGGTCAACTCCATGCTTGGCGCAACCTTCAACAAAACCCTGATAGCGTGTATTGTTTGAAACATTTTCAACCGGTTGCGACACTCCGATATAAGCAAGTTTTTTATGCCCGAGCCCGATCAAATGTTCCGCCGCCATCTCGCCGCATTGCATCTCGTCAATTACCATTTGCGGCCCGGTAAAACCGTCCAATTGCCGATAATAGGTAATTATCGGCAGCCTTGTTTCGCTTATAACCTTTATGGTCACCTCGTGATCTTCCCGATAGGGAGAAGGATGGATGCACGCCCCGGCAGTGCCGAAAGTTTCAATATTACGGATCAACTCATCCAGATGACTGTTTCTGAACCCAGCCGAAAGAAATGCCCCGATCCGCCCGTTCTGGAGTAATTCATCATCAAATGACGACATTACTTCCCGACAATTGCTGTGTCCCATCGTCAGCAGAATCATAAAAAACAATCCGGACGGCATTCCGGATGGAGCTTTAACAAAAGTGCCAAGACCGGGACGACGCTCAACCAGCCCCGCTTTCAAAAGTTCGTTCAAGGCCCGGGACGCGGTGATCCTTGATACCCCGTAGGATTCACATATCTGGTGCTCCGTCAATAACTTTCTGCCGGCATCCAATTCACCGGAACGAATCTGCGATTCCAGCTCCTGGAAGATCTTTTCGTATTTTTTCATCCGCTTCCTTATAAATTGATTTGACATATTAAAGATACATCGGCTCCGGTAAAAGTCAAGAAAAGATTTACACACGAATTAGAGAACTTTTCAGGATTAGCCGGAAATATGACCGGAAATATTACAATTTTATCAGCTATTTGTTATAACAAATAACATATTTGTCTTATTTTTATCAACAAACAAATTTATAAAAATATTTTTTAAGTACAAATTTTAAATTTTTACAAAACAGCTATTGACATATCATTAATAATAAAGTATAATAAATGCAAGCGATGAATATAACTGAAATATATTGATTAAAGTTGATTGACGAAATTCAAGAATGAAGCAGTCTAAATCATCAAAAGGAGAAAAATGATGAGAAGAATATTTACTTTGATAGAATTGCTGGTTGTGATAGCGATCATCGCGATTTTAGCCAGCATGCTGCTGCCGGCATTAAGCAAAGCCCGGGAAAAAGGCAAGGCAATATCTTGTACCAGCAGCCTGAAACAGCTGGCAACCGGAGCGCTCCAGTACAGCAATGACAATGAAGACTACTGCGTTCCATTGAAACTCATATCCGGCTCTTACGTTACCTGGCAGCGCTTGATCAATCCTTATGTCGGGGGAATAGACTGGACTGTTACCGGCATGAACGGGGCTCCGAATTTTGTGAACGTCTTCTTCTGTCCATCGCAACAGCGGCTCAAGGAAAAAGGTTTCCGCGGCTGGGTTGACGGCACACCGGGTTTTGACGTGGTATATTCAGGCTTTCCAACTCATCGCGGCAACGCAGAGGCTTATGGAGCCAATCTGCCTAAACTGGCCAAAATCACCCAACTGAAAAACCCGTCGCACCAAATATCCATCATGGAACGAGCAACCTGGCCGGATATCACTTCATCCTCATTATGGGGAGCCAAACCGGTATACTGCCGTCGATGCTACAGCGGATACAGCCTTGAGAACTCGTTCATTTCCACGCGCCACGAAGAACGCTGCAATACCTCGTTTTTTGACGGCCATGCCTCCAATCTGAAAGCGCTTGACGCCTATTACAGCAGAACCTTATGGGGGCATAACACCCCTTAATCCCGCCTTCCAAAGCTGACTTTCCTTAAAGCTGCCCCCCCCGGTAACAGCTTGCAGGCAGCTTACGCCTTGATTGAGCGCAACCGCTCTTTCAACGCTACACCAGCATCAACTGAACAACCTTTCAATAATCAAAGAGTAACATCAATGTCCAGATTCGTTAAAGTAGCCAGTATAGACCCTCAGACCGGATTTGCCGAAGAACACAGTCCGGCCGCAAGGAACCGGGTCATAAAAAACCTCAAAGAATCCCTTAATTTACTCCAGAACGACAATTATGACCTGGTCGTCACCAGTGAGGCAACTTCCTGGGTTGCACAAGGTGAACCTGAATCGCTTGAAACGCCCGGAGAACTGCTCTCTATTTACAGCAGCTTTGCAAAACAGGCACAGTGCTGTATCGCCGGAGCAGTCAAACTTGATGTAAACGGACGCATATATAATGCACTTGCCATGTTTGACAATAACGGTGAAGTTGCCGGATATTACGCCAAAAGCTGTGTATTACTCAGAGAGCTCGATTCCGGCATCAATTCAGGCGATGGCGCAAAGTGTTTTGATCTGGCCTGCGGCCGCTGTGGCGCCGCGATCTGTTTTGACCTGAACATTACTCAAATACTTGATGACTACCGCCCGCTGGCCCCTGAGATCATGCTCTTTTCCACGATGTTCGACGGCGGAATACTACAATCAAACTGGGCGTTTCAGCTAGAAAGCTTCTTTATCTCCTGCATCCATACAAATGAGAGCAGAATCATTGATCCGCTCGGACAAATCGTTCATACCGCCAGTTATTTTACACCATGCGCAACCGCGACGATAAACCTCGATTATTGTGTCCTGCACCTGGATTACCACAAAGTCAAATTCGAAGCTATCAAAAAACACTACGGGGATGAAGTCAAAATAGACATACCCCCTGCCATTGGGCGGGCAATCCTCTACAGTCAAAGTTCTGAACGCTCAGCAAAAGACATTGTAAAAGAGTATGAGTTGACACCAGCCCGCGACTATTTCCAGAGGACTTTCGAACGCAATCTTGAAGATCGCAATAACTGAATTTTCACCATCTGCTGTCGTTATTACGAAAGGTAAATGATGCCATCAAAAAAATATAGACCATTAGTTGCTGCTCAAATCGGATGCGGCAAATTCTCCGCGGCCCAGGACTTCCCGAATATGACCGCACACCCCGGGATAGACTTGAAATGGTGTTGCGACCTAAATTATGATGCGGCAAAAGAAAAAGCCGAAAAGTTCGGAATCCCTAATGCAACTGCAGACTTTAAAGACATTATGAATGATCCTGCAGTGGATTTCATTAAAATAGCAACTTCCCATGAGGTTCATCTTCCCATAATCAAAGCAGCGGCAGCAGCAGATAAACATGTTTTCTGTGAAAAACCTCTGGCAATGGAAAATGATGAAGCCTTACAAATAATCAAAGCGGTAAAAAACAGCGGAATCAAATTGTGTGTGGACTACAATCGCCGCTACGCTCCAGCACTTCAGGCATTGAAAAAACGTTTTCTTGAACAGTGGGATAATCCTCAACATCAGAAATGGCGCTACCATGAATCGACTAGAGAAAATCTACCGGAAGAGGATCAGACTCACTTTACAATAGTTGTTCAGGATGAAAGTTCATCTTATGCACTCGGTCACCTCGATCCTCTACGCGGAGGCGGCACAATCATCGGCGAGTCGGTTCACTGGCTTGACCTGGCCTGCCACTTTTTCGCGCCACAATTACCAATCGAAATTCTTGCATGGGGCTCAAGTCGCCTAAGTCACGGAATCAACCTGAAATTTTCCGATGGCAATACCGCTACAATCATATTCCATACGTCCGGAACCTTCGATTATCCCAAGGAAACCTATCAGATTACAGCCAAAGCGGCTTTATTTCGTAGTCTTTTTTTTGTTGAAAATGAGTATTACGGCATCCCTGATACTGCAAATGAAACTTTCCCTATGCAGTTTGATAGCATGAAGAATGATATTCCCGAAGAAGGTTTTTCCGCATATATGAAAAAATACCAGTTACTCGCGGAGAGAAGCAAAACTAACTACAAAACTTACGAAAACTTGCATCCGTTTCGAGTCGACAAAGGTCACAAGCATATGTTGAACGCTTTCGTTGATGCAATCGTCAATGACAAACCGTCCCCATGTGATGAAATGGACGGCTACCGTGCAACTCTTCTGGCAAAATACGCAATTCAGTCCCTGGTCCTGCGTCAAGCTTTAACAATCCCGGTGGAGATATTTTGTCCAATCTTTGCATAAATATCAATATTCTCACTTCATAACCATATAGAAAGTTCAGTCCTGTAATTTCCGGAAGCAATATAGTATTCCGGAGGGGCTGGTGCCATGGGAGAGGTGTTTTTTATGGATTCTTTCGGGGTTATCAAACTGGCTTCCGGTTCGGCGGATGAATTGTTTTGAACCTAAAATCGCCCCTTCGGTAAAGTGTCGGGTACGACGCAGGAAGCGTACGTGCATCGATTCTTTTTGGCGGGCTTTGTCGCGCGCGGCGTAGATATTTTCGCTCGAGGCGCCGGTTTCCGCCGTGATGATGCGGGCCAGTTCGCCACGGAAGAACGCAAATACCTCGTCATCAGTCCATTGCGAGGTATCGCCGGTGGTGATGTTCGGCTTCAGATGTTTGACAAAATTCTCGTAAAACATGTGTTTGCCGCTTCTGCAATAGCGGCCCCAGGTGGTGAAATTGTAATCCGCCGGGGAGTTTTTCAGGCCGGCCCGGACCGGGTTGAGTTCGACGTAGGTCACGCAGGCGGCCAGGGCGTTTACGCGCTCAAGAATCACGCTTTTGAAACGGCCGCCCCAGAGTTGTCCGGTGCGGTTGCGGGTCTCGTTGTAGACGCAGGTGAATTGGCGTTGGCAGGCCGACATAAAGCGGCTGATGTCGATCATTTTGAGGGCGATTTCCTGGCATTGCGTTTTATTTTCGAGACTGATGACCGGGATTCGCGGGCCGAATTTGAAGATCTTTTTCATTGCTTTGTAGTAGCCGTTGTGGCGTTTGACGATGACCTCGAGCGGTGGTAGTTCATCCGGTCCTGGAGCGTAGACTACGAGGTGAAAATGGTTGCCCATCCAGGCGGCGGAGATGACCTCGATCAAAAAGTAATCGCAGAGGTATCGAAGCAGTTTGAAGCCGTATTCCTTGTCGGCGTCGGAGAACGGGTGTTCGCCTTTGACGCAGCCGATTCGATTGTAGAGATGGTAGTAGCAGCCTGCGCCTTTGACCTTCATTCGCGCTTCCATTTCGTCCTCCTTTTGGTTGGTTTTGAGATAATATATACGCTGAAAGTTGGTTTGTCAAATTGTCAGACGGTTTGATTATATAAAAAGGTTAAAAAATTACATTAAAACAACTTATAACTAATTAAATCACTGTTTCACAATTCAACACGGAACGGTCCGGCAGGAAGACCTGCGGCGTTGATCAAGTTGGGAGTCGCAGTCATGTACCAGGCAAATCTAACACCAACCGGCTTCGCAACTTTTGAAGAAGTCAGGATAATCTTATTCCTGGATATTTTCGCTGTCGCCGGGTAATATTTTTTGTCAGAACCACATATTTCAAACCAGTCCGGAGCTTTGCCGTCTCTGGTTTTCAAGCCCAAAGCATGATCAAATTTAACAATAAGTTGACTCTTTTTTGCTTGCATATCAGCAAAAGTCGGAAAATCGCAAACGATGCCTTTCATGCCATATGTCTTGTTTAGAGCTAAAGCTGCCAGGCGTCTCCCGACCGGGGCTTTGTTTTTGGGATGAATATCCTTCAAGTTACCCAAATCGTTGATCACCGCCATGCCCGTGTATGGTACACGCTTGACAAACTCATTCTGTGCCGCCCAGATTTCCGGGAGGGTTTCAGGTTTTCCCCAGGTATATTTAAATGGCGCGATCTGAACGAAATAAAACGGCAGATCAGGATTGTTCCAGAGTTGCCGCCAATTTTTTAACATAGCAGCCATTTTATCGGCATATAACATTCCGTCACCGCGATTAGCTTCGCCCTGATACCAGATAACGCCGCGAATCGGGTATGGCGGCAGCGGATTGATCATGCCGTTAAAGAGAACTGTCGGTTGAAAATACGGTTTCTTGATACCCTTCATGTTATTCCTGATGTTTTTTTCAGCTTTTTTCACTATCGCGGCAAACACGGGATTTGATTTGAGGGTCTGCATCGACATCCAGGTATCAATTTGACTGCCGCTCCAGGCGGAAGTAATTAAACCGATCGGGACACCAAGTTTCTTGCGCAATTCACGACCAAAGAACCAGGCAACAGCAGAAAAATTACCGACCCGCTTCGGATTGCTTGGAAGCCATAACCCTTTCTTCAATTCATGAACCGGTTCGAGCTGCCAGTTTTTCCAAACATTGAAGACCCGCAGATCAGAATAGTCACAATCCGCTTGAGCTTCTTTCAGGTTAATGGTCCGACGGACCGGAAAGACCATATTTGACTGCCCGGAGCAAAGCCAGACCTCTCCGATCATAATATCCCGGATTAGCTTTTTATCTTTTCCGCTTTTAATGACCATATTGTACGGGCCACCGGCAGGCAGAGACGGAAAGTCTATTTGCCAGGTTCCATCTTCGGCGACTTTGGTTTGTCTGGAAAGTTTATTAAATGTAATCTCAACCGTTTGCCCCGGAACAGCCCGGCCACGGATCGGGATCGCATGATTACGTTGCAAAACCATCCGGTCACTGTAGTAATTTGGCAGTTCAAGACCAGCTGCCGCTTTTAAGGATACAATGCTAAAAAGAGTTATAACAATACCGAATTTAAAACCATTCATATTATTTTTGCCCATCCAGTCTGATGTTATTTTTCTGCATTATATTCTGAATTGAAGATGAAAAGTGCGGCTCCCCTTCATACAAATTGTTGATAAAAACGACTCGAGCGGCACATTTGCCGTCAGGGACAGTCAGCGCGACAGGAGTCTTCCACCCGCGAATGCTGTTGCCGTCAAGCTGACGATAGACCGGAACTGAAACTGCGTCAGGACGCTCTTTGGCGAGTTTCCCTGTAACGGTGAACTCCAAATCAATAGCCGGGGCGGAAGCTTTGGCTTTGGGATTGCGGTTGATGAAGGTGTTGTTGCGCATGGTCAACTCTTTAACGATCTTCGCAACCATAACCAGAGTTTCCTGTTCCGGCATGGTTGAGATAAAGGTGTTGCCGGTAAAAGTCATATTACCGCCACCGTAACGGTTGGTCCAAATGCCGCCATTAACAAACTTATTACCGCTGATCAACAGGTCGCGGCATTTATCGACTTTGACAAAACGCGGTTTCGACAGACGATTGACGAACAGATTGCCGGTAATGATAGTTTTACCAGACTCAACGTCCTTGCGATGGTGCATGCGGACAAAATGGCCTTTGTAAATATCCTTATCAACGTCATCGATAACTACAACATTGCCAGTGATCACCGCCGCATCAGTGTAGTAAAAACAGCCGATCCCGGCGGCTTTGCAGTTGAAAGCCAGGTTATTGGCAAATACCACTTCCTCGCAGCCTTCAGCGTCATAAGCCATGTCGGTCATAAACCGGGCCGAGTTTCCGCGGATAATCACCCGACGACCTTTGCGTCCCCAACATAAAGTCTTGCCGTATTCGGCATAGTTGGCGTAGCACATTACTTCGTAAGTGCCGGTCAACAATTTTGAATAGCCTTCGTCGCCAGGGCGGATTCCCCGGATTACGGTACGCGGTTTACGCGGTTTCAAGTGCTTAGCGGTTCCACAGTCGCCGCCTTCCCAGAACATCTGATGCAGAACGTTGCTGCTCCAGTTATTGTAATACTTGAGGTACTCGCTGCCGAACGAGAATTTGGTTACATATATACCGTTGCGTCCGACGCAGTCATGAACTGTAACCCTGGTGCAGAATTCGGTGTTAAGCATCTGTGAAAAGTTTTTCATCCGGCATTTGCTCATTGTCACATCCGAGGAATATTCGACCTTGAAAACGTCCCAACGCCTGACATAGCGTTTATTTTTGCCGTCAAGCAACTGTTCGTAGAGTTTGTCCGGAATTTCAAAGGATATTTCCGACAGGTTGAGATTATGGCACTTGTCCGCGTTCACAAGCCGGGTCAAGCCCCCGGACTGCAAGGGTCTTATTACTGACGGAGCAACCGTTATTTTCAGTTTTTTCAAGGTAATATTATTGCCCTTGAGCGTAATTATCTGTGATGGTTTCCCAACATAATCAAGTTCGAAGACCGTGTTGTTAGAACCGGTAATCGATACATCCGAGGGAACAATCAAGCTGCTGATCCGGTATTTGCCGGCGGGGATAGAGATATTCTTCTCTCCGGCATTGAGACGGGCTTGAAGTTTCGCTTCAAAATTATCGCATAAGGCATAGCAACCGGTCAGAATTAATAATATTTGAATAAGAAATGTCTTCATTGGCGGCTCCTTTTCACTTCAATGATGTATTATTTTTATTGATGACTCCGCTGCCGGTAACTGAAACCGCAGGTTTGCCTTCATATAAATTATTGCAGAAAATGACCCGGGTGTTTTGTTTGCCGGGTCTGGAGCTGAACTCAACCGGAACATCCCATCCCCTGATACTGTTGCCGTCAACCTGACGGAATGCGGCGGCGGCATCGACGCCTGGGCGTTCTTTCTCCAGTTTAGGAGTAACGGTAAAGTCAAATTTGATGGCCGGTTCACCTGGAGTCGCTTTTGGATTGCGGTTGATCATGGTATTGTTACGGAAAGTAAACTCCTTTAGAATCTTCGCCACTGAGATCAAAGTTTCCTGTTTAGGCAGGAGTGAAATAAAGGTATTGCCAGTGACTGTGGCATTGCCGCCGCCGTAACGATTGGTCAGGATGCCGCCGTTGACAAACTTATTATCGGCAATAAGCACATCTTTACAGTAATCCAGTTTGACGTAACGCGGTTCCTTGAGATGGTTTACAAAAAGGTTGCCGCTGATAATGGTCTTCCCGGAAGACACACCGTGGGCGGAATGCATCCGGACAAACTGGCCCTTGTAAATCTCGTGGCCGATGTCTTCAATAACAATGACATTTCCAGTGATCGAAGTGCTGTCGTTGTAATAGAACGCGCCGATGCCGGCGGCTTTGCAGTTAACCGCGATGTTATTGGCGAAGATAACTTCCTCACAACCCTCTGCGTCAAAAGCCATGTCATACATATAGCGGGCGGAATTACCGCTGACGATGACCCGCCGCCCTTTCCGGCCCCAGGCCAGAGTCTTGCCGTATTCGCCATAATTGCCATAACATAAGACCTCGTAAGTTCCGGTCATGTGCTGAGCGTAATCTTTATCTCCGAGTTTCATATTACGGTAAACTTTTCTGGCGGCTTCCGGCCCGCCCGGTTTGAGATTCTTGTTATGCGGAGAACAGTCGCCGCCGTCCCAGACCATCGGGTGCTTGACATGGCTGAACCAGTTATTGTAGAATTTAAAGTATTCACTGCCGTTATAGAACCGCATCATATTATGCAGACCGTTAACCCCGATATTGTTGTGAAACGAAACCCGGGTGCATTGGGTGGTCTTGATCCCCGAACAGAAATTTTTAAACATGCAGTTCATAACTTCGATGCCTTTACAGTCAGCCAGTTCGACCAGATCCCAGCGCCAGAGTTTCACCCGCATACGCTTATTACCCGGTTTCGCGGCCTGGACCGCGCCGCGAATCAAATTATACTGTTCGGCCGAATTGACGTATTTGATTTTATTCATCACAATGTTATTGATCTTCTCGCCTTTGATCATCGACATGCGCTTGCCGGTCAAAGCCTGGATCAGAACGCTGTTATGCAGTTTGAAGCTGAGCGAATCCAGCGTGATATTGTCTCCTTTCAGAGTAATTACCGGAGCGGGAAGATTTGAGTCGAGGACCAGTGTGGTATTTGTCCCGCCTTTAAGGGTAACGTCCGCAGGAATCGTCAGAGCGGAAATTTTGAATGTGCCGTCAGGCAGCGTAATGTTTTTTTCTCCTTTATCGAGACGCGACTGCAATTCCAGGCTTATGTCTTTGAAAGCACAGGGTGAAACCTTGATTTTAGTGACATCGATTTTTTTGAATGATGGACACCACAAAGCCGGCCACATGCCTTCTTTTCCGCTGAAAACTTTACCGTTCACGGTCTTTTTCCCTATATCCTGTTTGCCGCCTTTTTTACCTTTCGACGCAACTTCAGGCATTTTACCTTCAAAAGCTGCAAAACCTCTGGCCTTGAACCCGAGCGTAACCTTCTGCCCTGCGATAACCTGAACAGTCTGGGTCAAAGCATTACCGTAACGCACTTTGGCTGATTGACCAAGATCGGTTTTATATGGCTGAATACCCCAGCGGGTTCCCCAGCCTTCAAAATTGCCGTGATCGTCCAGTTCTTCAAAATCAGAATTGATCAACTTAATTCCGGCAGCGTTAAAATCGTCATAAAGAGTATATATCGGCGCGGATTTACCGGCAACACGATGAATTTTACCCATCAGGGTTATATCCACTTTACCGCTTTTTCCGGGAACGAAGCTTAAACTGAATTCCGTCCACTTATCGAGCGGCAGGGCTTTGCTTTTGACGGACAGGTAACAGGCGCGTTTATCGCCTTTCTGCCAGCCAGGATGATACACCTTGAGATTCTTACCTTCCGGTTTGTTTAGCGGAATCAAACCATGTTTAACACCGTTGACATCCAGCATCACTTCCGGCATAATGCCCGCTTGCAGACCAAGTCCGGTCAATACGATAATCGCGCTCGACAGTAATCTTTTCATTTGATTGTTCCCTTTTTATTAAATATATCAGCTTGTTTTTGTAATTGCATCTGAATATCCGCATAATCCGGATTGTTCCACAAATTATCAGTTTCATCAGGGTCATTGATCATGTCATAAAGTTCCCCGTAGTCGAAACCGGGATAATCCACAAGTTTCCACTCATCGTTTCGCACCATAGTCATCTTGTCAATATTTTTCAACATATTACAGCAGCCATGTTCGGCAAAGACATATTCGCGTCCAGTGGCACCGCCCAGTGTCCGCATGGCGTTGATCGCATCGAATGAATCGTCCAGCGGCAATCCCGCAAGCTCAAAAATCATCGGGACCAGATCCATCTGCTGAATCAGTTTGTTAATCCTGACTCCTTGCGGTAAACGGCCGGGAGACCAGACGATCGCGGGAACCCGGGTTATGCAGTCGTGCATCGTCCATTTCTGAATCTGCCCGTGATCGCCAAGACTGTCACCATGGTCGGAGGTGAAAACAATGATACTGTTATCCAGCATCCCGGCCTCTTCCAACGTATCGATGATTTCGGATACCTGATCGTCGATCATCAGCATGTTAGCCGCGTAATGATGACGCAGCTTCCTGATCTGGTCCCGAGTCGGCTCACCGTTCCAGCGAATGGCGTCGTGACTGCCCATCATAACATGGCGATAATCATAATGAGCCGGTATCTCTTTCTCTTGATCGAACTGTACGGCTTCCGGCATGGAATCAGGATCGATCTTATCCAGGTATTGCTTCGGCGGATCATACGGCGGATGCGGTCCCGGAAAACCGATCTGCATAAAGAGCGGTTTATCCTGAACATGTTCCCGGACCAGCCATCTGGCATTGCGCCCGACGTATGGGTCCCAGTGCAAGGCTTCATCAAGACTCCATTCATAAGCGCCAAACGCCTCGCCATAATCGTCACGCTTGCTGTAAGTCAGCCGGGTCGGATATTCAATACCAAGCTGGTGCAGGTGAATATCCCAGTCATCGTAAAAACGCGGACGGAAAAAACGGTCCTTGTTCTCGACAATAAAGCGCTGGTCAAAACCGCAAGGCGCGTTAAGCGGCTGGGTATGCATTTTCCCGACGTTATAGGTGCGGTATCCGGCGGCCTGAAACTGTTCCACCCAGGAACGGGTCCAGCGATCACCGTTTTTCATAGCTCCGACCGTTTCCGCCCACTGCATATTGAAAAAACTGGCACGCGACGGCACGCATGACGGCGCGGTACAGTAACATTGCTCGAAATAAACCCCTTCCGCGATCAAACGATCCAGAGTTGGAGTCCGTCCCCAGCCGCCGGTCGCGGCGGAAAGGCAGTCCCAGCGCTGCTGATCGGTCATGATCAGAATTATGTTCGGTGCTTTTTCCATTGTCAGTTTCCGGTCAGATGTATTTTCGGAAATTTTTCAAAACGTGATAAGTAATCCGGTTTGAATCATGGAACCTGACCGCACCGCGATAAGCAGTCCTGACCAGATAGATGATATCGTCGCCGTCAAATTGCCAGTCAACATACTGGAAGCCGGTCAGCCGCAGAGAGTCTTCCTCTTTAAGCCCGGATTCATCTTCGACAATCGTCTTGAGTACGCGCCAGTTCCGCAGATCTTCCGAACATGAAAGTGTGAGCAGATTACGCTGACTGGCAAACCCTTTCACCGTGTTTTTATTGCTGATGGTGAAATAGAGCTTTGTCTCCGGGTCACGGTAGATTGAGAATTTATGAGTTCCGCCCGGCAAATTAATAATGTCTTTGTCGTAGTCCAGCGACACTTCTTTGCCATCCGGGGAAACTTTGACCATCGCGGCAAAATCCGAATGCGGCTCGGTGCTGACCCGCAAAATATCCCATAGTTGCCCGTCGGGATCAACTACCATATTGCCTTCCAGGAAACCGGGGCCATGATCGCCCCAGTCCTCCGGTACTTTGCTCGCGTTAAACGCCAGCCTGTTGCTCATGGTCCAGTTTTCCGCTTTTAGCAGGTCGGCATCTTCAGGGGCGGAAATGACAAAAGCCTGGAACCCGGTCGGCCAATGAGCCGTGACGTTATCTTCAAAAGCCCGGAAAATCCGACCGTTATGGGTGATTACCGGCGTCGGAGCGCAGTGATAGTTCGGTGCTTCCAGCGCATAGCCGCCCTGAAACAGCAAACCGGTTTCAGCATCCAGTGGAAAAGTCCAGGTAAAACCGCCGTCGGTACTTTTGCGAATAACGATCGAGCCGAAGCGACGTGTGCAGCCCAGCATATACAGTTCGCCACGGTGAATAAAGAGCGAACTCCAGAACGCGCCGACGACCTGAGCACAGTTCATCCAGCTTTTTCCATCGTCTTCCGAACGGTAAACACTGGTCAGACGACGGGTTCTGCCGCCATAGCCTTCCGGCTCATCATAAAAATAATCGTGGGATGCCACCAGCACCCCGTCTTCAAGCCGGATAATAGCGGGACTGCCGAGATAGGTTTTGCTTCTCTCCGGCATATACTTTACTTCTGAATAGATCATAATTTTCCTTA
This sequence comes from Victivallales bacterium, assembly GCA_963678305.2. Lineage (GTDB taxonomy): Bacteria > Verrucomicrobiota > Lentisphaeria > Victivallales > Victivallaceae. The sequence goes on along the minus strand of CAXXVV010000011.1, from coordinate 482,416 downwards.
TATTTATTATTTGAATCTATTTTCAATCACAATGTCAAGTTCTCTCCTGACACTATAAAACCATTGATCAAGTCTTTGATGCATATCTCTCGTCCGATGGGCATAATTTGCTGACAGATCATGTTTTTCACAAGGATCATCAGCAATATTAAACAACATCGGAGCGGATACCGGACCGAGTTCCGGCATTTTCGGACGGGTGCGGATGAACCGACGCTTTCCAAGTACCATTTCCACGTTTTCCGGATTCATTTCGCGAAATCCGGATCGAGCCGGGATTACCAGCTTCCAGTCACCTTCACGCATCGCCGCGTTGCATTCGTCCGCCGGATAATAACGGTTCCACTGCCAGAATCTCGCTTCACAAATCCCGCCTGATCCGCCCAGCCACGAGGCCAGCTTGTTTTGCCCGTCAAGACAAAGTCCAACCGGGATTTCCACGTTGCACGCCGCCGCCAGAGTCGGCAGGATATCAACGAAATGAAACAAATCATTATTTTCCGAATCCGGCGCAATCCGCTCCGGCCAGCGAACCAGGAACGGAACCCTGATGCCGCCGTCGTGAACAAAATATTTGTTACCCCGCAGTCCGCAGTTGAACCGGACCGGGGAAAGCCCGTTGACCGCGTGATCGTCAGGACCGTTATCGCTGGTAAAAATGACGATAGTATTTTCCGCCAATCCCAATTGTTCCAGAGTCGCATCGATTTGTCCTATGCCCTGGTCCATGACCTCGATCATGGCATAGACAACAGCCTCCCCCGGAGTCAAATCGCCGCGGGCCGTATATTTATTGATCAAATGTTGCGGAGCCTGCAAAGGACGATGCGGCGTATAATATCCCAGATGCAGGAAAAACGGTTTGTTCTGATTGCGTTTGATGAACTCAACCGTTCTTTCCGTCAAATAATCGGTCAAGTAACGGCCATTGGACTGAATTTCGGTCCCGTTCTCATCGATTCGCCAATTCCAGTAGTCACAGCCCTGCGGATGGAACGTCTCGATCTCTGAAAAACCCCGGTCTTCCGGCCTGGAACCTTTTTTATCTCCGCAATGCCATTTGCCGATCAAGCCGGTATGATATCCGTCATTCTTGAAAATATCAGCAATGGTCACTTCGGACGGCTCAAGCTGATTCAGGCCGTTGTAATCATTCAGGCACGTACAGCCGGTCCGGTGCGGATAGCGCCCGGTCAAAAATCCGGCCCGGGACGGCGCGCAGACGCAACTGGCGGCATAGCCCTGCGACACGCGCATCGATTCATGATAGAGGTGATTCAAATTCGGAGTGCTGTTCAATCCTTGATTAACGCACTCGAAATCACCATAGCCCATATCGTCGGCCATTATTAAAATGATATTCGGTTTTGACATGATATGTTTTCCTCCTGATGTCTATTTCCCCGTGTTTTCCCGTTCCAGACTGTAGGAATAGTCCATTTATACTCTATGAACAAAAGGATGGATAATTACCTGTTCAGGAACATTCAACTCTTATGCTCTCAGCACAATTATCTATAACGCAATATTAAAGAAATACGTTAAATATTGTTCTGGTTCGCTTTGTATTGTTGCGGCTTGCCGAACTTGTCATCATAATATTTCACATCGTATTTGCCGCCGTATACCTGAGCGTCTATTAGAAGTTTAGCCAACTTCTGGGTATCAACATGCCCGTCAAGAAAATGGACATTGAAGCTGTCTCCGCCGTGTGGAATAAAGTAGCCATTGTTGTAAATATCCTGAAATCCGGCCGGATTAGCAGAGCCATAGTTACGCTTGATCGGACGAGTATCCGAGAACCCGCCGACGCTGACGCTGGCTTCGGTCATACCAATGCTGTAAGACGGTTTACGAATCCGGTTAATTTTAATCAAACTTGAGTCATTGGCTGCGTCATACCCGATAAGTCCGTATGAAACATTAATGTTGTCCGGAATCGAGGAGGTATAGGCATATTGCACTTTGGTCATCGGGTCTTGAAATGCTTGCGCGACCGTAACGTATTTATTGTAATATAAATTTGTCCACCAGGCTTTGGTCTCAATGAACCCCAGGGTACTTACAGTTGCGTAACCGGCCCAGCCGTTTTTGGTTGAATTAGGCGGAGTCCAACTGGCGTGGTCATCCTGATACAGGATAAATCCCAGCCCCAGCTGTTTCAAGTTATTCACGCATTTTATGGTCTTGGCTTTATCACGAGCTTTGTTGAGCGCCGGAAGCAGCATTGATGCCAGAATTGCGATGATAGCTATCACGACCAACAATTCAATTAAAGTGAACATTTTTTTCATTTGTCATTAACTCCTTGATTGTTTATTGTCTCTATATTTATTATACAATTTTCAAATATAAAAAACAACCCTTTTAAATTGAATAAAAGAGACAATATAAATTACAAAAAAGTATGTTTAAAGACACAGAAGCAATACTTAAATTGAATAAAACGGACACATTATTCCTATCCAGGAAGCCGTTTCCGATACTCTCCGGGAGTGATTCCGGTTGATTTCTGAAAGGTTCTGATAAAATGCGCCGCATCTGAAAAGCCCAGTCGGCCGGCGATTTCCTCCAGTGGCGCGTCAGTCTTTATCAGTAAATTAAAAGATTTATCGATTCGCCGCCTGATGATATGCTTGCCCAGAGTTATGCCGCCGTATTGTACGAAGATCCGGTTAAGATGGCGCGGACTGACTCCGCAGGTACGGGCAACATCATTGGCGGAAATCGACTTGTTGAGGTTGTCGTTGACATATTTCAGCGCGGTATGATAAACCTGGTCCTGAAAGTCCTGAGTACCGGTGCGATTCTCTCTGATATGATCCCCTATAGCCAGGATAGAAGGAAAAAACAGTTTAAATATCTCAAGCAGAATTTCCGCCAGCAGTACCGCAGCATGCTGTTCCCGGAATGTCTGGTCCGAAAGCAGGATTTCCGGCAGTAATTCAATCTTTTTACGTAAATCCTCCGGAATATCCAATATCTGGTCCTTTTCATAAATCTGGTCCCTGAATTCATTGAATTTCGGGTGACTGCAATAATCCTCCGGCATAAGAAAATGCAGTCCCATCATCTGGGCCTTATCGATAATCCCGTTGCGGTGATGCAGCAGTTTATTGGGAATTATCATGATTTGTCCGGGCATGAGTTCGATATTCCTGGCCTTGGTCACCCACTCAGCCTTTCCATGGAAGAGGTATTGCATCTCAAAATGTGAATGCATGTGCCAGGGATTGTTCAACCAGTATTGAAACGGCGAATAATGAAAAGAAGTCAATTCAAACGGCAGAATATCCTCATGCATCATCATGTAATAGCGCAGCGAACTGGCAGCGCGCCGGTTCAGCAGTTCAATATTTTCGTCCGCAATTTTATATTCCGTCATAGCTTCACGCGCAATAATTAAAAATTAGAAATGAGTAATTAGAACATATATGAGCGCGAGCACCGCGCAGGGCAATGATGGAAAAGGGATACATCCCTTTTAATCCCTCATAATCAGCCAAACAGCTATTCTAAAGAAATTTTCTTTTCATCTTACCAATAAATATAGGTTCCCGGTTCCCGAAAAACAAGCCGGAAATTTTATTATTATTTATTAATAATTATCAGACAGCTTGATTATTAATAAATCACAAGTAACTTATCATCAAAAGTTAAACAAAAGCAAACAAAGACTGCCATGGATAATACGACGACATTTTCATCGAAAACTTACTGGGTTTCGCATAAAAATTTTTTCGTGTTTTTTGTGGAAAAGAAAACTTATTTAGGAAGGTGGATGATTATGAGAGAACAGTCCTCGAGAGCTTCGTAAGTATGCTCGTAAAGGGCATCGAAACGGATGCTCTCGCCGGCTTTGACGTCGAGAGTTTCGTACGGCAGGATAAAACGAACCTTGCCTTCGATCACCCAGCAGACCTCACGGCAGTTTTTATGAACTTTAGGTTTGTGGACCTTGGCTCCAGCCGATGCCGCACCATAGAGAAAACGGATATTGTCCACATTGATTTCGCGAAAAGAAAAGTCATCGGAACGATGCGCGCTATCGGCTACCATTTCAGCCGGGGGGCGTTCCGCCAGGCGCAGCAGATCAGCCGCACTCAGACCGAAAACCCGGCCCAGCCGGTACAATGTTTCAAGTTCCGCCAGACTCTGGTTGCGTTCCAGTTTAGACACGACCGAGGCTGAAATACCGGCGGCATCCGCCACGTCGGCAATATTCATTCCGGCCTGTTTGCGCAGTTCCCGCAAAATTGAAAAATCGTACATTTGCATAATCAAGTTTCCAGTTTCCAGTTACCAGTTTCCAGAAAATCATAAAACATACACGAATAGAAACGGTCCAATAAAATATGAACCGCACATCCGATGCATATTGAAGTTTATTCGTATATTCTCTTTTCGCGATAGTCGGCCCAGACGTTCTCAAACCAGCCGTCGGTTACCGGCAAATCACGAGTCGGCTGCCAGCATGAGGAAATTTCACCAACATCCTCAAGTACACTTTCTAAAACCTTACCACGGTATTCACCGTTTTCCGGAATAAAATTCCATTCTTTACCGAGACCCGGAATTTCACTGCCGGATTCGTCCACGACCAGCGCGGAACCGCGTGAGCCGACGCCGTCGACTACGCCCTGCAGGGTCGCTTCCAGATAGACCGCGTGGGCCAGGCATAGCTGAATATTGCGAACCGCTTCGACCTTGCCGTCTTCATCGGTATAGCCGCAACCGTTTTCCAGCAATTGGTTATACTGTTCCCAGGCCTCCGCCACAGCGGTTCTCAATTGGGATTCACTGCGGACATGAGCCCCGGCCACGGTCATGCGATGCTGCAATTCCTGACGGGCATCCTGCCATTTGACTTCGGCACTGGCGGCTTTGTCGATCCAGGCGGAAAGTTCCCCGGCGGTCGCTTCCGCGACGGCAGTGAAAGCGGCGTCATCCAGGGTGATATCCTGATATTTGGCCGCGATGTATTCGGCACAGCGGAATCCGGCCACCTGACCGGAATTCAAAGCCGAACCGCCCGGACGGCAGACGCCGTGCGAACCATTGACCTCGCCGATCGGGAAAAGATGTTTGATATTTTCGGATTCCCACCAGATATTTCCAGCCAGACCACCGTTATTATGCTGCGCACAGACCGCGATTTCCAACGGCTCGGCGACAATATGAATACCGTGATCTTCGTAAAGCGAGATCGCAGGGGCATTCATTTTCTGCAAGCGTTCTATTGGAGACCCGAACAGCGCGTGGGATTTTTCCAGATATTCATAAGCCTCTTTGGTCAGGCCGTCAAAACTGAAGTTGGAACTGTTGCGCCGGAAATCAAGGAAAACCCGGCGGCCGCGCAATGCGGTTTCACGGTAAACCAACAGGTCAATGATCGATGAGCCTTTAGCGGCTTTAGCGGTATCGAACGGCCACTGGTAACCTTTCAGGAAAACCATCGAGTTCATTTCGCCAGCGTCATCAAAGTATTCAGTCAGGAACTCGCGTTCGTCACTGACGCCGTCCGCGGCGGTCGAGATAAAGCGCGGCAGTACCTGCATGTAAGTCCCGGAAACGTTCCAGCGGAATTTGATCGAAGCCAGACCGTACTGCGCTTCCGGCAGATTGCGCGCTTTAGCTCCGACCTGCAGAGCCAGACCAATCGCCCCGGTATGAACGGAAGGATAAACGCTGGTTTCATAGAGTCCGCCCGGACCGCCGACCGCGAACACAGTGTTTTCGGCTTTCCAGATCTCCATTTCGCCGTTGCCGTCCAAAGCAATGGCGCCGACCGCGCGTTTTTCACCGTCCTGTTCAGTTGTGAGCAATGCAGCGACGTTAGTGTCTTCCTGAACCTTGATATTGTTGCGTTTAACTTCGTCAGCCAGCTTCAAGCACATCTCTTTTGAGGTATAAGGACCGTATGAAGTAGCACGACGAAGCGGGTCATGGTCGGTTTTATAGCCGATGAACTGACCATATTCGTCCCGGGGAAATTCAACCCCGATATTAACCAGATTATAGAAAGCGCGAGCGGAAAGCGCGGCTTCGACCAGGGCAATGTCGCCGTGCATGGAACCGCCACCGTAAAATGTTCCGGCCAGCGCCACGGGAGAATCGTTGTCCTCCGCGTAAAGGCCAAGCTTGTAATAAGTCTGTTTGTCGCTGCCGGTATTGATCGAGGTGCCCATGTGGATACCTTCGGTCACGACCGCGATATCGGTTACGCCTGAGTTATTGAGGCGGACCGCAGCGTTAAGCCCGGCCGCGCCGGAGCCAATGATCAGAGTATGAACACTCTTGACCGGGATATCTTTACCGTTAACTGTAATTTTTTTCATAAAACTAATCCTCGACCTTTAAAGTTTCTCGATGCTCATACCGCCATCGACCATAATGACCTGACCGGTCGAATATGCCAGAGCGCCGTCTGCCAGCATCTTGACGGCTTTGGCGATGTCTTTCGGATAACCCCAGCGGGCAGTCAGGCAAAGCCCCTCGGAAATCAGCTTGTCATATTTCTCGGTAACGACTTCAGTCATCGGGGTTTTGATAATTCCGGGACGTACTTCGTAAACCGGAATATTGTATTCTCCCAGACGAACAGCGAAGAGTTTAGTCACCATACTGACCCCGGCTTTGCTGATGCAGTAGTCGCCGCGGCTCGGAGAAGCCACCGTCGAAGAAATCGAACTGATATTGATAATGCTGCATTCGCACTCAGGATCGGCGGCCTTCTGGTCAACCATTTGCTTGGCAATGATTTTGGTCAGGAAATAGGGGCCGCGCAAGTTGATACCAATAACGAAATCGAAACTGTCTTCAGTCGCGTCAAAAAGATCACCGCGCACTTTGGTCCCGACGCCGGCGTTATTGACCAGAACGTTCAATACTCCAAATGAGTCGATGATCTGCGCCAGCATAGCCTGATGGGCGGCAGTGTTTGAAATATCACACTGACAATACAGGACATCGGCCGCGCCGCTGTCTTTAAGTTTCTGCATTGCTTCGGCATTATCTTCGGCCTTGCCGATATCACAAACCGCAACTTTATAACCGGCGCTCGCGAACAAATCTGCGATGCCGAATCCGATACCGCGCGCACCGCCGGTAACCAGAACTGAACGTGTTTTACTCATGGTGTAATTCTCCGAATTAATATTTATTTTTGAATAAAAAAGTTAGTATTTCAGCAAATCTTTTATTATATATCGCCCTTTCAGGGCGGCAAAAACCCTGAACGCAAAACGCCGAATTATGGCTTTATTATTATCAATTATTATATCCTGCCATTCCAAGACTTAAAAAAACAGGCAACACCGAATGTTGAATTAATTATTTAATCAATTCAACCGCGGCTTTGATAATACCGTCAATCTTGTCCCAGTCCCCAGCTTCGATGTCCGCTGATTTACCCAGCCAGGTACCGCCGGCGGCAATGATGTTGGGATTATTCAAATAGGTCATTATGTTTTCAGTATTAAGTCCGCCGGTCGGAATATAACGAATTCCAAGATGTTTGTACGGGGCGGAAATATTGGTCAGGAACTTGAGACCGCCGGCCGCTTCAGCCGGGAAAAATTTCATAACACGGACACCTAACTCATAAGCCTGTTCGATATCACTGGGGCTGGAGATGCCGGGAAAGAACGGGAAATTATTGGCAATCGCTTCTTTAACGACAGTCGGATTGAATCCAGGAGCAACCGCGAACTTTGATCCGGCTTCAAAAGCGCGATGAAGGTCCCGGATATTCAATACAGTCCCGGCTCCGATCTCCATTTCCGGAAATGCATTTGAGGCTTCACGGATAATGCTCGCAGCAGCTTTGGTCCGGAAAGTGATCTCGGCGGTCTTCAAACCGTTTTTATTGAGCAGCTCGCACATTTTCATACCGTCTTCCAGCTTTTCAATTGCCAGAACAGGGATAATTTTCAGCTGCGCAAGCTGTTCACAGACCATGTTTACAGTGATTTCATAATCAGTCATTTTTCAAACCTCTTTTTCTTTAAGATTATATTTACATATAAAATATAGCGTCAAAGAAATATTTTTCAAGTATCTCTTTTCAGTTACATCTAATTATTTTGAAAAATTAGACCCGTCGGATTTATCACCCCGACAAGTCTAATACAAACACGCCATGTCAGATTATCAGTCAGCCCCGGTCGTAACGGCTCCAGAACTTTTCCCCCCATTCCGATTTTTCGTCGTCCCATTTTCGGGCAAGGTTCCAAAGTTCTTCTCGCAGATCTTCGACCAGTTCGGAATATTCTCCAAGGTAAGCCAGATTGTCGAGCTCCGCCGGGTCGCTTTCCAGATCGAAAAGCTGAGTCACAGTATGTTTGCCCCCGACCACGTATTCGATCAACTTGTATTTGCCGGTGCGAACCGCACGCTGCAACTCGGCGTAGGCGTGGAAAGTAAATGGACGGACAATCTCATTCTGATCCTGTAGAATTCCAGCCAGACTTTCACCATCAACCGTGTCCGGGATGTCAATATCAGCCAGATCGCACAGGGTCGGAAAGATATCCAACAGGTAAGCAAATGATTCAGTCGTAACACCCTTGGGAATACCCGGTCCGGCAAAGATCAGTGGCACCCGGATGCTGTGTTCATAAAGATTCTGCTTGCCGAATAATCCATGCTGTCCGACAGCCAAACCATTGTCACAGGCAAACACGATGATGGTATCTTCAAGCATGCCCTTAGCTTCCAGGGCATTCATGACATCGCCGATCCTGGCATCGGCATGCGAGATCATCGCATAATATTCCATGATCTGCTGTCTGGTATCATCCGGATCACGCGGGAAAGGAGCCAGTTCCTCATCCCGAATCCGCAAACAGCCGTTATCAAAGGGGTGACCGCCCATAAAGTTCGGAGGCAGTTGGATATCCTCCACATTATAAAGATCGAGGAATTCCTGCGGCATACTGCGCGGATCGTGGGGAGCCAGAAACGAAAGATACATATACAATGGCGCATCGTCATCATATTTGCCGATAAAATCAGTCGCCGCATCAGCAATAACATCAGTGGAATGCTTACCGGCGGTAATATGATCGCACTGGCGAATGTTGAGATTTTTATTCCACATCGGTTCTTTGATCTCGACACAGGTCTTGTCATATTTTCCGGTCGGATCGAAATCATAACACGGGACGTTCCAGTGATCAGCCATTCCCCCAAAGAAAATTTCCGCGCCATCGGTAAAACTGCGGGCAAAAGCCGTTTTGCCATTATGCCACTTACCGGAACCGTAAGTGCGATATCCGGCTGACTGCAGGGTTTCCCCGATCGTCCTATGCTCTTTCGGAATCTCCTGACCAGATCCGTTCAGATGAAAAAGCGTGCGTCCGGTATTCAGCATAGCGCGGCTCGGCATACAAACCGCTCCGCAAGTACCGCCGGGAATACAAGCCTGGGTAAACGAAACGCCGCGACCGGCCAGTTTATCCAGATTCGGAGTTTTTATCTGCGGATTCCCCCACGCGGCAATAGTATCAAAACGCTGATCATCAGTAAAGAAAAAAACGATATTAGGCTTTTTTGACATAGTGCAATTTCCTTATAACTAATTAAAAAACAATTAAAAGAAGTTACACTTCACCTGATATTTTTTCAAGTTTCGAGCCCCTGAATATATCATATTATTTTATTGACGCTAATAATATAATAAATTACCAGGTAGTTTTAAATTAACCTTGAACAAAACGGCATTAAAGTAAATATTTGAGCGGGAAACAAACAGAAAAAACTTAGTAACAGCTTGTCAATATCCAGTTTTATTTTCGTAAAATATTGAATGATTCAGGCCGTTTGGCGTGATCCCATATTTTCAATTCATCAATCAAACAACGAGAATCCTCATGTCCCCAGGGTAAAGCCCCGACATGCAGATATTCCGGCAGGAGCGGTAACGGACTTTTGCTGGCCCCCTCCACAATCAATTTGCCGTTCAAAAACAGTTTTCGTCCTTGATTGTTCCAGGCATAAGCCAGATGATACCATTTGCCTATTTCGATCCTGGGCTGTTTTTTAACTAAGTGAGTCCTGTATTTGATCATGGTATCCTGCTCAAACACCCGCAACATCGGTATATTTTTTTTTGTACAAAAATCAATTCGGAACCAACGATAATCACGTTTGCCTTCTTTACGTAATTTATAATAGGTACACAGAAAAATCCTTCTCCAGACTTTTTTCTTCATGAAGAATCCAGGCAGAGGTTTAACATAGAATTCCACCGTTCCGGCTTCCCGCTTTAAATTACCGTTGCACAGGTATTTGACCCCGTCATACAATTCAACTCCGACAAAACCAGCCCGGGCAATCAGTGCCTCGCCTTTTATCCCACCTTTGTTCTGTGTTATCTCCGCTACTCCTGATCCTTTCGGAGCCCCTTTGGCAAAGTCAGCGTCTACCCCCTTGTCGTATGAGGCGTAAAACAACAAACCTTTTTCCGTGCCATAGGTCCACACAGCAGCAAACAAAATAAAAAATATCAACAAAACTCTCATCACTTCACCTCAATTACGCGACCAAGAATCACTGCAATCTCAATGATCTTACCGTTACAAACCAGCTGAAGCGCCAACTGATATTTTCCCGGCTTGGTTTTACCTCTGATTGGCAAACTCAGATCTATTGCAGATTTTGGCGACAAATCAACCTTGGTGTCTGCTCCCGCTACAACGATTTTACCGGAACTATCAAGCAAAACGGCCTTGAGTCCGGCACCAGACAAATACCGTGGAGCAGCGGCTTGGAGCTTTACAATCAGCGGAGTCCTTTCCACTGTAACGATTTTTACAGCCAGATTACGACTGAGATAGTCCAAACCAGTCAGTCCATCGACCGCGACAAAAGCAAGAGAATATGTTCTGCTCTGTCCCTTTTTGAACACACGGGAACCGAAAATCGTTTCCTGAGTCATCAGCAGATTCCTTTTATGGGAATAGAAAAAACCGTCCGGGCGCATTGAATTTAAATCATCAACCACTTCTCCCATGACCAATTTGGTTCCGGGCGTTTGCCAGGCCCACCATGGCTGGGAGGGAAAATAATTATTCGACATTCCCGGGACCGGCTTATTATAAATACAGGCTGTTTTTTGGTTGTTAAAGGCACGACCACGCGGCGATTTCTTCGGAGCAGGCGCCAGCGGCGCAATTTGTCGACCGGGATTATATGTATCAGTGATATTTGCCGTAATCTGCTTCCAATAGGATAGTTTTTGCGCTTTATCAGCAAGCGAAGTCATTGTTACCGAGACATTCAATGCTGTGGAATTCATAGACAGGGCAACTGTCCGGACAATGCGATAGCTTTTGCCCTGCCAGGTCAGTTCAACAGCTACTTTATCCGGAGTGTCGGCAATGATTCTTGCTTTATACACCCGATAGGCCGCGCTGAATCGATATTCCCAGATCATATCCTTGTAACCGGCGAAATTACTGTTGACTATAATCGGCGGTTGCGCGAATTCAATTACTTCTTCATTCAAGGGCATGAAAAGCACTTCCCCGGTTGGTTTATAGGTATAACCCAGAATCTTCCCGCTCAGTCCCGGGAAAACCGCCGCTTTGACCAGGCTGTTTTCCAGAATAAAGCCTTTGGAACTGTTCAACTCGGTCGTCGTTATCCGGCATCCGGCCTTTTGCGACTGCGTTGATACCGATTTACATGAAGAAAGGATCAACAGACATAGAACAATCGTTAATTGTAGATACTTCATAACTTACTCCCCGTCCTTTGAGTACAGTACCGACTTGATCAATCCGGCTTTACGATAAAGTTGTTCCTCATGCGGATGCTCATACTTTCGCTCTCCCATCTTGCCGAAATATTTATATTTCCGGTCCAGACAGTGGAAGAGCCGGTATACTCCATTGCGCATTTCCGCGTCAAAACACTCGATCGCGGCAACATACAGGATGCGTCCTTTCACTCCAATCCTAACCCGAACCGGAGATTTCCATGGTGCGAATTCCGTTTGTTGACTTGCGGACCGGCCAATCAGGATAACCTGACCGGACGTGGGAATTGCGTTGCTTTTCAAAATAGGCAGCTTTATACTTACCCCTTTTGCCTTATCATAATAATAGCGGAAATATTCCTGAAAACGGAAAGCCAGAAATTGTTCTTCCTTTGTCGGCTGCGCCGGAATAACAATCGTCGCCGCCGGTTTCAGGTCTTTGACGAATTCAAAATCAATGAAATCTTTATCCGGAGACGCAAAATACAAACTATTATAAGCCAGCGATAAAGTAGTTTTGTTATTCACATCAGCGACAAATTCATTATCCCTTGAAAAAGGTATCGCCTTGCCATTTACAGCAACGTTGCCGAGGAAATACCCGTCCGGCTGTTCAGCTTTCAGCTTCAAAATCTGCGCCTCGGCTGAACTAAATTGATAATTGATCTTCATGCTGTTCAAGTTATTCGTCATGCCGCTGGTATATTGCAAAGCGTCAGACGGATTATCCAGCCGCAGTCCAGTTTTGAGAATTTGTTCACGGGCCGAAGGAATACTGACGCTGACAATATTTTTGTTCCCGACTTCACCCGTCACTTTCATGCCGGCATAATCCCTGAATAGCCACTTAACTTGCTTCTGGTCCGGTTCTGAGCTGAAATAGGAACCTTCGACCATTACGTCAGACTTAATCGTCCGGCCTTTGGGATTACACAAAACCAGATATGTATCAAGATCTTTGCCGTAACGGGCGGTCCAGAGATTTTTATCAGCCGACATGGCGGGAACTGCCTGCCATCCGGCTTGAGTAAGCTCAACCAACGTGGGAATAATGTCAAACAGGATTTCATTGCCGGCGGCAATCCTATACATCGGAATTCCGGCCAGGACCAGACTTTTCAGGCGGACAAAACGAGAGAAAGCGGCAACAGAGCCGCGTAACTCACTTCGGGTCTGATTCTCCCAATCAATCAAAGTATACAACCGGAAATCATCCCACCAGCTCATGACTTTCTGTCCGGCGATAAGCCGCGCCACCCATACCCGGTCCTTATGCAGATTCGGGGTATGTTCGATCAGCAGGGAGTCGGTATGAAAGCCTTCCATCCAGTCACAGCCGTTGGTGACGACGCCCAGGTTATATTCTCCTTTGCGCATTTCATGGATAAACTTGATGAACATGGAGGAAGCCAGATCAAGGCGACTGTAGACGCCGTGCTGATCATCTTTGACGGCAACTTTCGACCCGTCCTCGAGAATCGCATAACGTTTCTTCGTCTTGACTTTAGGCGCGAGGAGATATGCCCGCCCCGGCGCGTCATCGGTGCCTTTGCCGAAAAATTTCAGCGGGCTTCTGGCAGTATCAAAAGCAAAACCGCGTATCGACAGTTTTCCGGCAACTTCAGTCAGGTCGCAAAGAACGTTCCGGGCGTAATTATTGTCGCCCCACGGATAGCAGAATTGATAACCTGCACGCCCGGCATAGGCATCGGGCCAAACCTGTTTTGCCAATGGTATCTTGTATGAACCGGTGGACAACGGCGCGTCGGTCAATGCCTGGGTGATGTAAAACATCATGGCGACATCCGCAGGCTCCCCCTGCTGGTGCTTCAAATGCTGCTGGTGAATCCACTGCTGATGTTTTTCAGCTGTACAGCTGTTGTACCACTTTTTGACGCCGTTCTTCCGGGCAACATTCCAGTGTTTCCCCAAATAATCACCGCAGTGAGTATGGCTTTTCAGACACCACTCCCAACCGCCGCCAAACCGTCTGGCCTCTTCCGGCTGATTTGCTTTCCACACCCGGTAATCACACCCGCCCAAAGTAATTTTCGGATCAATGTTCAGGCCAGGACGCTTGACCGCGAAGATCTCAGGAAAAGCGTTGTGATATATCTGAATGGCATCCAAGTAGCCGAATCTGGCGCGGAAACCGAACAGGACCAGATCCAGAGTCTCGGTTTTATTAGGATTGATCACCAGTTTCGTGCCAAACCAGAATTTCGGTTTTCCGGAAAAGTCGGCCCCCTGCTCCACGTAAGACAGCAGCATTGTTTTCGGATTGATACCCCAGGCGAAACCGGATTTTTTGCGTCCGATGACCGCCAGCGGCAAAGCCAGGTTTTCATCTTTGCAGATCGTATTCACCCGGCACGGGTCAATCAGTTTGACGCCGTCGAAGAACCAGGTTTCCGCTTTTTTGTCCGGCGCGGCGTTAATTTTCAGATGAAGCCAACGCTGATCCTTACCCTGATTTAGAATATTCAGTTTCCAGTATACAAGATTGTTCCTAACGGAAAAAGACTGACTCAGACGCAAACCGTCTCCGCAATTGTACACTCCTGATGTTAATTTTTCCGGTTTGATTTTTTTGCCTGTTTTACCGTCAGCCAGCCCCAAAGTCAAATTAATATTGCCAAACTCTTCAGGCTCGCTTTTTATCACGAACTTGCCCCCGGGAACGGTATCGCCGATCCGTATTGGAGAGAAGTTATTTTCCTGCCCTGCGACTCCGGTTGAAGCCAACAACGAACCGGCAACAAAAATTCCGGCAATAATGCTGCTTTCTAATTGCATTTACTTTCCCTTTTAATCTTTTACGACGTTAATATGCCGCATCTTTTTTAATATTGAAATATGTTTTGTCACTTGCGCCTTGAAGAGTCAATTTTGCATATTTAATGTTGCTCACATGGAAATCGCCCCACAAGATATTAGCCCGGTCACTGTGACGGTCATCAATCCCCCAGGCCGGGTCGTCACGGGGAGTCATCAGACGATATATTCCCCAGGGAATATCTTCATTGAATCTTCGGCTGTCGGCAACAATCAAAGTAGTTACCGGATGCTCAAGTTTAACCATCGGCAAAAAGATATTCTGGTCATCGGCAACCCTGATTCCATAAGTACCGATATTCTCATTCAAGCCATAAGCAATTTCATCAAAATAGCCCTTTCCTAGGTTAATAATGATATTGTTCATATAGCGGAAGCGAAAAGTCTCAGGACATATAAAAACTTTGACCGCGGGAATGTATTTTCCATTGAATAGCCCCCATCCCCAATTCCAGTTATTCCCCTGCTGGTCTGACAGATAGCATCCTGGCAATTTGCCATCGAGGTCATCAGCATACAACGCAAGGCCGGTCCCCAGTTGCTTAAGGTTATTGGCGCAACTGATACTTTTTGCCTTCAGTCGGGCATTATTCAATGCCGGCAACAGCATAGAAGCAAGAATCGCGATGATCGCTATCACCACCAGTAATTCAATTAACGTGAACTTTTTCCTGTTCGTAATCATAACTGCCTCCTTAAATTAAGCGTTAATATCGCAATCAGGTATTTATTGACAGGTCATTCCTTTAATAAAACTTACCGGAATAACCTGAGTTCCTTTAAACGGTGCTGTATTTTCAATAATACCAACCAGTCTATTAACTACCGCACGAGCATATTCACGGTTTGATCCGCCGATTGTGGCCAGACCTTCCCTTTCTATCAAGATTGGATTTTGTCCATGACCGATAATCGCAATATCCTCAGGCGTTTTCATCCCCAGAAGCTTTACTTCTCTGGCAAACCTGGCCGCAATCGCGTCACCGCTGCAAAACAGGGCGGTAAAAGGCATTTGGCGGTGATGCTCATTCAGCCAGGCTCTGATATCAAGTTCATCTTCAAAGCCAATAAGCATTTTCTCATCATACAAGCCAACATCAAGCATTGCATTGCGCCACGCCCTGAAGCGCCCCTGAAGTAAATCCGAGGTGGAATCGTCGATCGGCCCCGGCAACGCAAATGCTATCTTCCGATGCCCTTGCCGGTAAAGAAATTTGACGGCATCCGCGTATGCGGCATCACAACTGGTCGCAACAATTGAAGCATCAGGGAGATCCTCAATCAAATGATTGCTGAAAATAACATTCGGAATATTGCGCTTGACTAACGATTCGTGTAATTCGCGTAATTGATGAATCCCAAAAAGGATCACTCCGTCTGAATAAGGAAACCCGATCCGCTCCAGAATACGGTCAAGGTTATCCTGATTGGGGATAGGGGTCATTTTGACATCATAGCCAAGGTTAAGGGCCTCATCAAGAATATGTCTGAAAAAGAACATTACATTACGGGCGGAGAATATAGCAAAGTCAGAATGATGCGGATTGCTATATGTATCAAGCGGAGCTGCCAGAGTAATTGTTTCAGTCGTTTGCTTGCGCATGTTCCGGGCTAGAACATTGTGCCGGTAATTAAGTTTTTCCTGAATTTTCCGGATCTTCTCCAATGTCTCCGGCTTAACCAATCTGGCAGTTCGCGGACTGATCGCCCGTGAAACCGTAGCGCTGGATACCCCTGCCAACCTGGCAATCTCTGTCAACGAAACTTTTTCTTTCGATGGTAACATTGATCTTTCCAATATAATGCAATCATTCAATGTAATCGTTTACATTAATATAATGGATCAATCGAAAAAAATCAACTATTTTTACTAAAGTATTTATAATTTCTTCCATTCACATTATTTTCGAGCAGAAAGAATTAATTTGTATGCAGTGATATCAGAATTATCTGACATTAATAATTAATAATCAGACGGTTTGAATGATAATTATATATAAAAATCTTATCACCAACAATATACCAACAACAAGGAGAATATCAAACGACAGTAGCAATGATAGTCTGACTGCAATTATTGAACCAGCCGGTCATACACTTCCTGATACTTTTTGATCAGTACCTCATAGGTGAAACCAGCATAAACCTTCTCTCTTCCGGCGGCAGCCAGTTGCGGAAATTTATCCCGGTTTTGGTAAGCCAGAAGCATTTTTTCAGCCAAAGCATCAACATCCATGTTAGGAAAGACATAACCGTTAACTCCTTCTTCAACCAGATTGGGATCGACCGCATCACTCTGAATGACCGGCGTACCGCCAGCCCATGACTCGGCAACAACCGCACCGGAATTCATGAAACGAACCGGAATGACATGGACATCCGCATGTTGCAGCCAGGCGATGACTTCATCGCGTTCGATCATGTCGGTCATCAGAAAACGGTCAGATATATCTTCCTGCTCGGCCAGCTCCTTGATCTCGTCAATCATTTCCGGATCATAATCACTGCGACCGACAAGAACCATCTTGGCTTTCGGAATCTTGTCTTTAATTTTAACAAACGCTTTGAGCGCTAAATCCTGGCCCTTGATGCGGGACACCCTTCCAAGGCACATAAAAATGAAGTCGTCTTTGTGCAAACCATAAGCGGGACGAGGCGATTTACGGGCTGCAACAAATTCTTCCGGCAAAATCGGTACTGGAGAAAAACTCACATTAGGATTATAGCGTTTATATAATTCAATTTCCCGATTGGAAATAGCAAAAATATGCTCCGGACGCTTGAGAAAAAAACGCAAGCGTTTTTTAGGAATATGCTTTTGCAACAGATTCGGGTCGATAATTCCACCCTGCCTAGTGATGATTTCGGCATAATCGAGAAAATCAAACGAGCAAAGTATGAAAGGAATACCAACCAGTTTTGCCGCGATAAGTGCCAGCATGGTATTATGATTCATTGATGGAAATCCCTGGACCAGATCAAATTTACCAAGCAGGATACGGAAAAAGACTCCGGGAATGAAAGTATTTGTTGCAATATTGGGGAAATCGTGTTTGAGATTTTTGAAATCTCTCAAACGGCAAACCGTAAAACCGTTGATTACTTCCTTGAGCGGCAAATCCATGCGCAGAGGGGTAAAAATCGTGACATCATGATGCTTAGCCAATTCTGTCGCCTGAAAATACAGATTAGTTTCGGCTCCGCCGACTTCCGGATAAAAACGGTTCAGTACAATCGCGATCCTAAGTCGTTTTTCCATTATTTCCTCTGCAAATTAATCAATCAGGCAGTAACTGGCTAACAATATACTTGATTCAAGTTATATGCAAATGGACTGAAAAAACAAAATCGAAAATTTTTTTGATCTCAATAATAAAATAAATATAATAATTAATAAATCATATAATCAATATAATCAAACTGTTTGATTATTAATATAATCAGACTGTTTGATTATTATTTCATTATAACAAATTAATCAACAAGGCATTAAGCCAATAAGACCAGAGTAATTTCAGGATCGGAAAACTGAAAGACGCCGGGGTCTGGCATCTTCGGCAATGATCATGGCTTGAGTGGATTTAGCCGAAGAAAAGACCATTCCGGCTTGAAGATGGATATAGATGCAATCAGCATCGGGAGACATACTTATTTTCGCATCGTCATCACAAAATATAACCGAACCGATTGTTTCATTCTGATCAATTAACGCTTTCGGTAACGCGATTACGATTTCCTCTAACGTTTTCAATTTGCAACTATTATGTAGCGGAAATGGCTCCTGAGGCGGCTGAACCACATTGATCCAGCCGTCATTTTTACCTGAAAATATATTTTTTATCAGGTTCAAAAAACTCACGACTCAAACCTTTTTATACCTGGAGTCCAACAGCTCAAGCAACCGGTCTACCTGGTCATCATTGCCAACCGTTATACGGATATATTTACCAGTCACTACACCGGGGAAGTAACGGACGATAACGGCGTTTTCCCGCAGATATTTAAAGCAGGCGTCACCATCTCCGTCAGGAGGAGCGGCAAATACGAAGTTGGCTTGTGATGGAACCACTTCAAAACCGATTGACTCCAATCCGGAAACCATTCTGGAACGCGTAGCCTTGACTTTTTCCCGGCATTCTTCCAGGTAAGCAAGATCACTGAGGATAGCATTTCCGACCAGCTGGGTCATCATACTGACATTGTATGAATCGCGGACTTTCATCATGCCTTCGATGATCTTTTCATTAGCCATGGCGAACCCAAGCCTGATACCGGCCCCGGAACAACTTTTTGAGAAAGTTCTACTTACAACGACATTGGCAAATTCATTGATAAGACCAACGCAATTATCATCGGCAAATTCGGCATAGGCTTCATCAATCAGGACAATACCGTCAAAGGCCTGACAAAACTGCCTGACCCGAACAAGCGGAAAACTATTACCAGTCGGAGCATTCGGCCGGGTCAGAATAAACATATTGGCCTCAGCCGCCTGTTCTTCAAGGTCATCCGGCAGGGAAAAATCACTGTTAAGGTTAATTTTTTTATACTTGGCCTCCTGCAGATCCGCCAGGACCGGGTATAATGAATAAGTCGGTTCGACAAATGCCACCGAACATTCGACATCGGTGAAAGAACGAAACATTATCGTTAAAATATCGTCCGACCCGTTGCCGAGAATAATATTGTCCCGTTTCAGGTCGTACAGTTCCGCCAGCCGATCCCGCAAGGAATCGCCGGTCGGGTTGGGATAGAGTCTGAGACGCTCGAAATCCCCTTCCCGAATCATTTTTATTGCATTGGGAGAAGGCGGATAGGGATTTTCGTTCGTATTCAGTTTGACCAGATTTTGCATAACCGGTTGTTCGCCCGGGGTATACCCCGCCATCGCATCGATTGCCGGACGAAAATATGATTTGTAATCACTCATTTTAAACCCTTAACTTCAGCCACGACATACAGGTGTAAACACCACTCATGACCAATTACTACTATTGTACATTTTCTTTTCCGCCACCGCTCCCGCAGCACGAAGTGCGGACGGAACATCGCCATCCGTCGTACGGATTAGTCTTCGAATCTTGCACAGCCACTGTTGCCATGCGCGTCAAGTCCTTCAAGTTCAGCGAACTTTTCGATAGTTGGCAGTTCCTGCCTCAACGCCATTTTCTGATAGTTAATGATACTCATCCTTCTGAAAAAAGCCTCTACCGTCAACCCGCTGAAAAAGGCGGCACTGCCGGCGGTGGGCAAAACATGACTCGGTCCGGCACAAAAATCTCCGACCGGTTCCGGGGTCCACGACCCCAGAAAAATGGCACCTGCGGCTTTAACCTTTTTTGCCACGGTACCGGCTTGCTTGCACATCACTTCAAGATGCTCAGGCGCATAATTACCGGCAACCTCGGCCGCTTGTTCAAGGTCTTTCACGGTAATCAAAAATACGCCTTTTTCAAGCACTGAGTCAATTGGTCCGCTGCGACTTAATGATTTTTTTCGTTCAAGCAAGGCTTTCTCAACCTGATCGGACAATGCCTCGTCGGTTGTAACCAGAACCGCCTGTTCAAGTCCGCTGCCATGTTCTGCCTGCGACAACATATCAGCGGCAATGAACTGCGGGTTGCATGATTCGTCGGCAATTACCATAATCTCGGACGGACCGGCAACCATATCAATGGCAACTTCTCCATAAACCAGCTTTTTCGCCGCAGTCACATAAGCGTTACCGGGACCGACAATCTTATTAACTTTTTTGATCGTTTTAGTACCGTATGCCAGCGCCGCAATTCCGTAAACTCCTCCAAGGCGATATATCTCAGTTACCCCGGCTTTGTTCATCGCATAAAGTACGGCAGGATGAACAGAACCATCCTCTCCAGGCGGCGTAACTGCTACTATTTCAGGCACTCCAGCCGCTTTAGCAATTCCGGCAGTATGAATTACCGTCGAAACCAGCGGCGCGGACCCGCCAGGAATATATACTCCAACCCGGTCCATCGGGGTAAAGCGCTCACCAACCACAACTCCGGGACGCGGGGAATGACTCCACGGACGCGGAATCCGCTGTTTAGCAAAATCCATGACGTTGTTCAAGGCATCCTTTATCGCCTGTTTCGCGTCGGAATCAACTTTGCTTGACGCTTTTCTGACCTCATCTTCAGACACCAGGAAATCGGATGTTTTCAGTTCGGCCCCGTCAAACATTTTTGCATATTTTTTAATCGCCTTGTTGCCTTTTTCACGAACTCCAGCAAGAATTCCGGCAACACTGGCTTCAATTTCCGCCGGGTACGACGGGCGTTCGAAAAGGACTTTCAGGTCATCCTTGAAATCACTGTCTCTATAGTGTAATTTTTTCATGCTTTCACCTCTCAATAATAATATTATCTATCAGTCTGGTCTGGCCGAAAAAGGCGGCAACCGCAATTATGATCCGTTCAGATTGCGCCGTCACCGGCTCCAGCATATCGGCATCAAGCGCTTCAACATAGTCAATCCGGCCGCCGGCCTCGATAATAGCGGCAGTAATCCGCTCGACTGCGTCTGCTCCATAATTATCATGTACGGAAAATAGCGCCTTTGAGATTGACAAAGCTCGCTGTCTTTCGTCATCTGAAAGATACCGGTTTCTCGAGCTCATAGCCAGGCCATCCGGCTCACGCACCAATGGCACAACGACTATTTCAATCGGAAAATTCAAATCTTTGGTCATCCGCTTGAGAACCATTGCCTGCTGCGCGTCTTTCTGCCCAAAGACCGCCACATCAGGAAGCGTCGCATTGAACAACTTGGTTACAACAGTGGCAACCCCGCGAAAATGGCCGGGGCGTTTTGCTCCGCAAAGACCGGCAGACAATTTTTCCTCGACCACCCAGGTGGAACTTTCGGGATCATACATCTCCGCAGCGTCGGGCGCGAAAACCGCATCGACTCCGCGATCCTCGCACAACCGGCAATCATGCTCAAAATCTCGCGGATAACGCTCCAAATCCTCGTTCGGACCGAACTGGGTCGGATTAACGAAGATTGTCAAAATAACAATATCCGCACGTTTTTTCGCTTCATCGACCAGTGACAAATGTCCTTCATGGAGAAATCCCATCGTCGGGACCACCCCGATTGTCTTTCCCGCCTTTCTGGCATTAGTCGAATATTGTTGCTGTTCTTTGATTGTCCGTATTATTAACATTTTTTCTTTCCGGCATAAAAAAATTAAGGAGTCGACTGCAATGCGGTCGACTCCGTTATAAACAACGATTCCGTTCCGCTTAAACCTCCATAAGCCAATGATGATTGTCGGGCAGTTCGCCAACCTGAATACCAGTCAAACGGTCATACAGTTTGCGCAGAACAGGACCCATTTCATCTCCATAAGTATAGACCGTATCATTATGAACGATTTCTTTAACCGGAGTAATAACAACTGCGGTGCCGCAGGCACCGACTTCAGCAAACTCTGCCAGTTCAGATTTATGAATATGACGCCGTTCAACCGTCATTCCAAGATCTTTTGCCACCTGGATCAGACTGTCATTAGTGATACTGCCAAGGATTGATACTGAATCCGGCGTAACATATTTGCTGTCTTCGGTGATTGCAATAAAATTACTGGTGCCAAATTCTTCGATATATTCGTGCTTGGCTGCATCCAGAAACAAAGAAACATCGAAACCGCGGCTTTTAGCGACTTTGGTCGGCTTCAAGCTGGCGGCATAATTACCGGCTACCTTAATGTGCCCTGTTCCCTGCGGAGCAGCCCGGTCATATTCGTCATTGATCAACGCACGAACCGGCTTTATGCCGCCCTTATAATATGGACCTACCGGCACAACCAGAATGATAAATTCATATTCCGTACTGGGCGCAATCCCGATAGTAGCAGCCGACCCGACCATAACCGGACGAATGTACAGTGAGCCGCCGGTGCCGTAAGGAGGAACATACTCGATATTATCAGCAACCACGCTACGAACGGCATCGAGAAACATTTCTTTGGGTACTTCCGGCATCAACAAATGATCAGCCGTCAAATTCAAACGGTCCGCATTGGCATCGGGCCGAAATACTCTCACTTTGCCGTCTTTACATGTAAAAGCTTTCAAACCCTCAAACATTGCCTGGCCATAGTGCAGGCAATTTGAAGCAATCGATAAAGTTATATCACTACTTTCACAAAGTCTCCCGGCGCTCCATCCTCCATCCTTCCAGGTGAAGCGAATGTTCGACTTGGTCGGCATAAACTGGAACCCCAATTTGCTCCAATCAATATTCATAAACACACCATACAAGTTTTTTACAATTTTTCGTTAAAATTTACTGGACACAACGATACTATAGCTTTACATTACTTATAATCAACATCGTATTTAAATTTTAACATACTTATTCGGGATTCTGCGGGATCACAGAAGGAGCAAACTCATGATGAATTGGAGAAAAGCGGCGTTATGCGGAGCGTTTGCCGTTTCGTTGTTGTTAATCGGCGGATGTGGAATTTTTGATACTGGTTCAGATAAAAAACCCAAGATGGGAGAGAATGTCGGTTCTCCAATCGCAGAGCCGCCAACTGATCTTAACGTCAAAACTACGAATGGCGAAGAGCCGGAAGTATATGGAGCGGGCGCGGATGAAAATTCTCTTGGCCATCCGGCATTCAGCGACTTGAAAGTTGTTCTGGGTCCGAATTTTCCGATTGTTTATTTCGGCTATGACCGCTCAACTATCACTTCAGAAGAGCGGCCAAAGCTGGACAAAGTAGCGGCTTATCTTCAGAAATATCCGCAGCTTTACCTGATTATCGAAGGTCACTGCGATGAACGCGGTACGTTGGAATACAATCGCGCCCTGGGCGAACGCCGGGCTATCGGCGTCAAGAAATATATTGAATCCCAGGGTATCTCAGGTGAACGCATCAGGACCATCAGTTACGGCGAAGAAAAGCCGGCGGTTCCGAATGAACATGCCAAAAATCGCCGAGCGGTATTGCTCCCGGCTGAAAAGATGTAATTCCAGTCAAATAAACCATCTTCAAGGCGCGTCATACTACGCGCCTTTTTGTTTACGATAAAACGCTATCTCCCTATACCTGCCCAAGTATTTCATACCATTTTTACAATAATAATTTTCGGAAGCAGTATATTGCGGCGCCTTTCGGGTCGAGGCCGCGGCTGAGTTGTTTGTTTTCCACACGGTCGGGATCATCAAATTTGCGAGCCGTTTCCCGGATGAAGAGTTTTGAACCTAATATCGCACCGTCGGTGAAGTGTCGGGTCCGTCTCAGGAAGCGGACCGGCATCGATTCTTTGCGGCGCGCGGTCTGGTCCTCTGCGGCTATTCCGGACGCGTTCGCGCCGTGTTCGGCCGCGATAATTCTGGTCAATGAGCACTTGAATTCCGTGTAATAATCAGCATCGCTCCAGCTCGAAGTGTCGGTATAATCGATCAATTTTTTGTAGTGTTTGATGAAGTTGGCGTGGTACTGGTGTTTGCCGCTGCCGCTGTAGCGTCCCCAGGTGGTGAACCGGTAATCGGCCGGATTTTCGGTCAATTTGGCCCGGACCGGGTTGAGTTCGACGTATTGCAGACAGGCTTCGAGGGCGTCGGCGCCTTCGAGGATGACGCTTTTGAAGCGGTCGGCCCAGAGGCGGCCGATGTGGTCGTAGGTCCGGTTGAAAACCACCGAAAAACGCTGTTGGTAAGCTCGCATAAAATAACTTATATCGATCATTTTCGCTCTGGTTTCGCGGCAGAGTTTTTTGTGTTTGGGGTCAATAAACGGCATTTTTTTCATCGCGTAGGTCAAATCGCCCTCCATCGACTTGTAATAAGCGTTGTGGCGGGCGGCGATTTCAGCCTCGGAAGGCAGTTCGTTTTGGCCGGGAGCGTAGACCACCAGGTGAAAATGATTGCCCATCCAGGCGGCGGAAATGACCTCGATCAGGAAGTATTGCGTGAGATTTTGCAGCAACGTAAAGCCGTACTCGCGGTCGACCGAGGCAAAAGGCAGGTCGCCTTTGTAGCCCGAGACCCGGTTCATCAGGTGGTAATAGCAGCCCTGGTCCGCAATTTTCATTCGTTTCATGGTGTCCTCCTGTTAGGTTTATGAGTTACAATAATGCCGGATTCGAGATTGTCAAATAAAAAGTACATGGTAATTATTAAAATAATAGTAATTTTAAATAAAATTACATAATATCGTATTTTTTTAGAAATATATTTACTTATTCATTTTGGCCCAGGAATCACGAAGTGCAACCGAACGGTTGAATATCAACAGTTCATCAGTCGAGTCATCATCAACACAGAAGTATCCCTGACGTTCAAACTGAAACAAAGCTCCGGGCTTCGAGTCTGAGACAGACGGTTCAACATAGCACTCCTTGACTTCAAGCGAATCTTCATTCAACTGGGTAAGATAATCAACACCGTCAGCTCCTGGATTTTCCACCGTGAACAGGCGATCATAGAGCCGCACTTCAGCCTTAACGGATTCATTTACACTGACCCAATGGATCGTACCTTTTACTTTACGTCCATCCGGCGCACTGCCGCCACGGGTTTCAGGATCATAAGAACAGCGCAGTTCAACAACTTCACCAGCGTCATTTTTGATTGTCTCATTACAAGTAATAAAATAACCATAACGGAGCCTGACTTCACGCCCGGGAGACAGCCGGAAATATTTTTTTGGAGGATCTTCCATAAAGTCAGAACGATCAATGTAAAGTTCACGGGTAAACGGCACTTTGCGGGAACCGGAGTCAGGATCTTCCGGATTATTAACCGCATCGAGCCAGTCTGTTTCATCTTCAGGATAATTTTCTATAACCACTTTCAATGGATCCATTACTCCCATTACCCGATTCGCAGTTTTATTAAGATCCTCACGCAGGCAATGTTCAAGCAAAGCAACATCAGTCAAAGAATTAACCTTGGTCATTCCAATACGGGTACAAAAATTGCGAATAGAAGCGGGAGTATAACCGCGACGGCGCAAGCCACAGATGGTCGGCATCCGGGGGTCATCCCAACCATTAACATATTTACCTTTTACCAGTTCCAGTAATTTACGTTTACTCATAACTGTATAGGTAAGGTTAAGCCGGGCAAACTCGGTCTGCTCTGGACGAGATTCAACAGAAACATTTTCGATTACCCAATCGTACAGCGGGCGGTGAATTTCAAACTCAAGAGAACACAAAGAATGGGTGACTCCCTCGATCGCATCTTCCAACGGATGGGCATAATCGTACATCGGATAAATACACCACTTGTCTCCCTGACGAAAATGATTGAAACGACGAATCCGATAAATGGCAGGATCACGCATGTGGATGTTCGGATGACTCATATCAATTTTAGCCCGCAAAGTTTTGGCTCCGTCTTCGAATTCGCCATCACGCATCCGTTTAAAAAGATCGAGGTTTTCTTCAACCGAACGATTACGGTAAGGACTTTCAACACCAGGAGTGGTCAGGGAACCGCGGGTATCCTTGAATTCATCAGCAGTCAAGTCGCAGACAAACGCCAGACCTTTTTCAATCAGCTCAATAGCATATTCGTAGAACTGTCCAAAATAATCCGAAGCAAAATAAAGATGTTCTCCCCAATCCCAACCGATCCAGTGAATATCTTTGATGATTGATTCGACATATTCCATATCTTCCTTGGTCGGGTTGGTGTCATCCATCCGCAGATGGCAACGTCCGCCGTGTTCGGCTGCAACCCCGAAATCAAGGCACAAAGCTTTGGCGTGACCGATATGCAGATAACCGTTGGGTTCTGGCGGAAAACGGGTGATAACCTTACCGCCATGTTTTCCGTTTTTAACATCTTCGGCAATCATTTCACGAATAAAATCCAATGGCGCCGCGTCTTTTTCAATATTTTCAGACATTTGTCAATCCCACATTTATATTAAAACTATACAAAATAAAAATATACCACAAGGAAATGTAATTTCAACAGGTAAAGTGACTTTGATTCGGGAAAGCAAATTTACTTTTCGACCGGAACGACAATCCCGCGCATGATAATATTCTGGCACAAGGCAAAAATAATGAAGGTCGGAATAGCCGCAATCAGCAGAGAAGAAAAGATCACGCCTTCTCCGCTTTTTTGTTGTAATTGATAAAGCCAGGGCATCAGAGTCCACATCTTTTCGTCCTGGCATATCAGCAACGCCATCATAAAGTTGGCGTAGGAATTCTTGAATGCGGTCAAGGCGATAACCGCGAGAATAGGTTTGGATAAATTCATGGTAATCTGCCAGAAAATACGAATTTCCCCGGCACCATCAAGCATGGCACTTTCATATAGTTCCTGCGGAAGTGAATCAAAGAAACCTTTGAGCAGAAAAATTGAATAGCCATTGGCCAGGCCAGGTAGAATCAACGCGGCAAATGTATTAAGTAAACCAAGTTCGCGCAGCATCAAAAAGTTCGGGATCTGCATCACCATCGGGGGAAATGCCATTGTCAGCATCAGGAACAGAAGTATTTTGTACTGTGAAGGCGGTTTGTAGCGACTCAGTGCATACGCCGCCAGCGGATTGACAATCAAAGCACAGAAGATCGCCAGACCGCAATAAATGAAAGTATTCATGACCCCACGGCCATGCAGAAGAATATAGTCCGAAACAGAAACGAAATTTCGTTTTACGAATTCCCATTTCAACATGTTCTTGTGACGCTGAACAAAGTAGAAATGAGTCTCACGCTGCGGCGGAAAAATATCCAACGTGCTTTCAAATTTGGTGCCGAGTTCCCGATTGACTCTGTTCAACGAGCCATATTTTTCCATCAGGTGGTCGCGGAACATGAATTCGATACTGTGAATCCGCAGTTTATCTTTCGGCAAAATATGCAGTTCGTTGTTTTTCGGATCGCGCCACCCCTGAATGAAACTGGTCCAGTCGACCACCTGCCGCCCTTCCAGCGGAGGCTCGTCAAACAACGGAATCTGCTCAAACGAATCGTATTTTGTCCCATACAATTCGTTCAAAACTTTGATATTATTGCTGTATTTCGCCCGCAGGTACTTTCGGAACGCCGGGGCGGAATCCTGATCGGCCCGGAGCCACATCACGTTCAACAGATTACGGGTAAAATCAAGCCAATCCTTGCGCTGCTGCTTCGTAAATCCACTGCCTCCGGGATAGCGGCGCGGCAATTTCACCTGGGCCCAGGAATCATATTTGGTTCCATGTGCGGCGTTATATTTATCAATATCCTTGGTATAGAGGGCCTTCAAGAAAATCGTCTTGTAAAATCCCTCGACCGAAAAATAATAACGGTAGTTTTTCGGTTGCTTAATCTTGAAATCGTAATATACCCGCATAAACTTGGAGTAGTTAGGCATACTGATCCTGGTCAAAAATACCTGAGGTCGAATATTCAGAGCGTGCCAGGCGGGAAAATCACTGTTGAGGTCCCGGTTCATCGCATCAATCGAACCGTCATATTTATCATACAGCATCGCTTTAAATTCGCGCATTTTCAACGGAACCGTTTGCCGTGAAACCGGACAGTTGATGAAAAACAAGCCGTAGGCGTAAAACGGCATTTCAGAGTTATTGACAAAGTCGCGCCAGGCACTTTCAAAATGGTAATTGATTTTCGCATTATCCGGCATTTCAAGTTTTTTAAAGTCCGCCTGCATGATGTCGTATGAAGTGATCATGCCCTCGGTTCTTTCATTGAAAAAGCCTTCAACCGACTTGCGGTACAAACTGGTATCATCCTTGAGAAAGCCCGGGATCAGTTCCATCTCAGTCCGATCAGTGGAACTTTTCGTCGCGCCTGCCACCATCAAACCGAAAGGATAAACCATTGTTATGGCTCCAAGAATCAATACTATGTA
This sequence comes from Victivallales bacterium, assembly GCA_963678305.2. Taxonomy (GTDB): domain Bacteria; phylum Verrucomicrobiota; class Lentisphaeria; order Victivallales; family Victivallaceae. Next base: position 453,960 of record CAXXVV010000011.1, on the reverse strand, counting down.
CATTGAAAAAATCAACGTCCTGACGGTTCTTGATCTGCGGCCGATTGTGGAAATTATACCCATTGTAAATGCTTCCTCACTTTGTCCCCGTGTTGGCTTTGAATTCCACCCTGGACAGGATTCTCAACTGGTGGACGGTGAAGCCGATTAACAGAAATCCAAGCATCCAGGCCATAGCGGTAGCCGGGCCGAATTTCAGATAAGTAAACGCGGTAAACCAGATGTGCAGTCCGGCAGTTTCCGTATTACCACCGCCGCCGGTCATCGCCAGAACGTTCGCGGTGGCACTATACCAGGACTGAATGAACACGCCGACGAACTGAATAATTATCAGAGCTTTCAATGAAGGAAATACCACAAAAAGAATCTTGTCAATAAAGGTCGCGCCGTCCAGGTCAGCAGCCTCATAATAGTCTTCCGGTATCCCCTTCAACGCGGCCAGATAAATCAAACATCCCGGGCCCATCCCGGCCCATACCATCGGAATAACGCAGGCAATCATTGCAGTATCAGAAGATTTCAACCATTGATAGGCCTCCGGCGTGAATTGGAACAGGCGTTTGAAATAGATCCAGAGCTGACTAATAAACGGAGTATCCGCTCTAATCGCGGTATCAACATGCGGAAATACCACCGGCATCGCCAAACTGCCGACAGTAATGAATAATAATATTCCGGCCACAACGAACAACCACATGGACATATACATCTCGTATATCCTCAGACGATAAGCAAACAGCAGGCAAATAACCATCAGCATCAGTCCTAAAGCAACAAAGCCAATAGCCGGAATGCTCAAGACCACCCGGTTGAGGACCCCATACCTCGACGGGTCGTAAAACTGCTTCCACAACAATGCAGTCACCAGGCCGGTAATTACCGCCGGCAGGTAGTAGACAATTCGGAAAAACAGTTTCCCTTGAGGTATTTCCTGCAGTAAAACCGCCAGAATGATCGGCGGCAGAAAAGTCAATGCCATTACCAGAAAACTATACCGGATAGCGTTGTAAACCGATTGCCACCACTCGCTGTCGACCAGCAGGTTTGCAAAGTTATCCACTCCGACAAAAACCGAATCGCCAATGAGCTGATAATCCAGCACCGCCATGACCGATCCGCGGCCCAATGGGATATAACGCCACATCAAAATGGTGATGCATGCCGGAAGCAAAATAACATAAGCCCAATGGTACTTGCTGAAATTCCATTTTTTCCCGGCCAGAGCCAGATCATCGTCAGGCGGACTGAAAGCCTTGAAAATGCGGCGAAAAACAAATGTAAAGGTGATGAAAATCGCAGCAAGCACCGTCCAGGCCAGCACCCGGCGCCAGAACATCTCACGAGGAGTAATACGGCCGATCATAATCTCATTTGCCCTGGCACAATACTTATCCAGAATCCCTTTCAGAACCTGATAACGTTTTTTCGGATCTTTCGGCAATTCATCCCGGCGAGACAACTGATCAGCCTCCTGCATCGGATATGTCATTTGATCATAAGCCACATTACTGTTTTTTCCGTACGGCTCCGGACTGCCGGTATCAACCGCAATATCAAAGGTCTCGGCCCAGCCTTTGGGAGTCAGCCGCAGCAAATCGGCATAGCCGTATTTCTTTAAATACTTGGGGTGGACAAAACTACCGTAACCGGCCTCAACCATGACCTTTGTTTTAATGCGCTGCGCTTTGTCTGAATCAAGATAACTCATATATTCCCAGGCTGCGTCACGTATCACCTGACTTTGAATTTGAGAATACATTCCGAGCATCCGGCAATTTACTTCAGCGCTGCGTATGCGTTTCCCGTCCGGTCCCGGCGGACCGTAAGGAACCGGAACAATTCCAACCGCTTCAGGGTTCAATTTTGACAATAGTTGTTCCTCAATATAGGCAAACTGCATACCGATTTCACCGCGTTCCCACTTGGCCCCGCTTTCAGTAGCTTCTTTGTACGCATATCCCCGTGAAACATTACCATTCTGGTCAACCCAGCGCTCTGTACACAACCGGGTATAAAATTCCAGCGCCTTGACTCCGGCGTCGGAGTTGAACACACAAGTCCATTGATTCGTTTTTTCATCATAGGTCATTACATTCCCGCCGGCACTCCATAAAAATGTGATCCAGAACCATGACTCATGCTTGCCTGATCCCAATCTGAGACCATAAGTACCTTTTTTGCTGTTTGTAAGTTTTTTTGATATCCGCAATAAATCATCCCAGGTCCAGGCCTTGGTCGGAAACGGAATGTTATTTTCCTCGAACAAGTCTTTACGATAAACAACGACCCGTCCCAAAACGCCATCGGAAGGAATCGCCCAGATATGTTTTTTCTTATCCGGTCCTTTGCGATAGATTACCGGCCAAACTTTTGATTTGCGATATTTTTCGAACTCAGCTTTGGGCATTGACTCAAAATAGGAGTCGAGCGGGGAAACAAAGTTACTCTGGATATAGTTGTCAGATTTGCGAAAATTTATATACAGGATATCTGGAGCGATTCCTCCGGCGATGGCCAGCAGGTCAGTTTCCACGCCTTCCACTCTCAGTCCGGAAAATTTGTCCATCTGGATCGAAACATCGTCCCAGTTATAGTTCCCGTATTTTTTCAGATCAGCTTTGTATTTTGCCCGATATTTTTTGGCAAAAATCTTCGGAAAGTCCTGTTCAAAGGCCCGGACGACTTGATATCTTGCCCGGACAACGGCATCGGAATTGGTCGGATCCGGCAGGTTCCAGGCTTTTACGTGAATAATCGTCTTACCATTTTTATCCACTTCAATATATCCGGCGTGAAGAGAAAACAGACAACACACCAGCACAAAGAGTAAAATAGTTGTTTTCAGTAACGGAATCTCCTGCATTACAGCCCTATCCTTATCATTGAAAAGCAAGCTTTGTTAAATAGATTAACAAAATACGAATATACAATCCGCATCAATAAAATCAAGTATCATACAGAAAAAAAAATCGGAAGACACAATTATATAAGCGATTAAGAAACAGGACTAATTGAACACGTCGAAAACAGCAATTCAAAAGACCTTCTTTTATTGAGTTTCAGATCATTTTGACTTCATTATATCATCAAAATATTCAATGGTCTGCTCGAGGGCTGAAAAGTCAAAATATATCGCCGCCTGCAGCAGCATTTCCGCTATTTTCTGCAATGCCGGGGATTTCTTTTCTTCAGCAAACTCTGCTATTTCCCGAGACAGGTTATTCACCTCGCTGACACTGAAACTTTGCTGCAATTCAGCCAGCCTGCAGCGGAATCTTTTTTCAGCCTCGCAAACAATTACGTTATCCGGCACCGGCAAATCACGCAACGCTTCCTGAGTGGGCAGGACTGCCGGACGCGATTCCTGATGCTGCGAGTTGGAAAATTCGGTAATTTCCACCCGGGGCAGTATGATTGTAAACGTACTGCCTTGTCCAGGAGTACTTTCCATGTTCAGGCAGCCGCCCATTAGCGCCGCTAATCGTGACGCAATTGTCAAGCCTAAGCCGGAACCGCCAAAGGCCCGGTCCTCATGCTGGTCCTCCTGTTCAAATTCCTTGAATATTCTCTGTCTGGCCTCCTCATTTATCCCAATCCCGGAATCCTCAACCATAATATTCAAGCAGCAATAGTTTCCCTCTCCCATGGTTGTTTGCGCCGATATCCGGACAAATCCTTTTGAAGTGAACTTAATCGCATTACCAACCAGATTGAGGACCGCCTGCCGCAGTCTTGCGGCATCAAGCATCATCATCGGGAAAACATCAGGAACATCGATTTCCAAGCTCAAGTTTTTCTTATCAGAATCAAATTTCTGAACCAGATAAACATCCTCAAGCAATTCTCTGATATTGCACGGCCGCAAATGAATATCTATCCTGCCGGACTCCAGTTTTGAGAAATCCAGAATGTCATTGAACCGGTCAAGCAATAAATTTCCCGATGACCTGATTATCTTGGCGTATTGCGCACTTTCCTCAGACAAATCCTGTTCCGCCAGAAAACTGCTGAAGCCGATGATTGCATTCAAAGGCGTCCTGATTTCATGGCTCATATTAGCCAGAAAAGTACTTTTAGCCAAGTTGGCAGCTTCTACCGCTGCTTTAGCATTCTCAATGTCTTCATGATAATTTTTCAATGAAGTCATATCCTGAATAAAACCTTCCAGAACCATATTCTCTTTTTCAGAATCTCTTTCGATAACTTTGCCTATAATCTCCACGTAATGCCAATGTCCATTTTCATCGGCAAGGCGCACTTCATCGTGAAAATTGTCCGACTCAGCATCCTGCATAAAATCTCGAAACCGATGTCTGGCCGGACTAACATCTTCAGGATGAATCAACTTCAGCCAGTGACTGAAAGTCAACGAAAATTCAGTTTTACCATGCTGACCGGGCATTTCAAACGGTGGATGCTTGACGACAATATGCGCCTCTTTCCCGTTTAACAAGACAAATTCCCACAACCCGAGTTTTGCCAGTTCAGCCACCCGTTCCAGTTTATTAACAATACCAGCACTATCGCCACCGGCTGAATTACCTTCTTGTTTACGAATAATCACAACAGTTCCTTCCTTGTCTCCAAGAGCAAACGCGCCAATAGAAATATTGTGCTTAATTCCTTCTCCATTCCGCATAACCGCATTCTGGAACCTCAAGTCACCGAACAGCATTTTATCAACCAGTTTTTCACCGACGGACTTCCATGACTTTCCTGTTTCCGGATCAAAAAGATGCAGCACTGCATCCAATTGTCGACCCGACACATCATCAGAGGAAAGTCCAAGCATTTTTTCAGCTGACTGATTCAAATCAATAACGTGTTCATCAGCTGTTACAAAAATAATCCCGTCACTGACTCGTTGCAGAACCAGCCGGGAATTATCATAATATTCCACCCCTTCGTAATGGGCAGTCTTCGCACGAACCATCAATCCCTGTAAACGCAGCAGACAGAAAACAATACCGCAAACCAGAACAAAAGCCAATCCAAACAAACCATAATATACCCAATTAATACGGTTCTGCAGTTGCTTGAGTTCAATCCCGATATACGGGTTGGGCAGACCTCCTGATGTATCCTCAGCGTTGGGATCAACGTTTTTAAGCTTGACCTGCATAATATGCAGATCCATTAATCGATCCACTAATGCCTCAAGACTTTTGCAGGAATAAACACCAATAAACATCCCCAAATGCTTCTGCTTATTGCAGACCGGAATTATTATCTCAAACACCCGCTCTTTATTTCCCAGAACAAATATTTTGGTATATTTATGCTCCATGTGTTCTTTTACCAGGCTTAATACCCGCCGCGGTTCATCGAATTTTAGCTCATCCTCCGTTAAAGACGGATCTTCTGCAGGCTTTGTCGATGCGATAACCGCATTATTTGAATCGGTCCAGATTACATTTATCAGTTCAGGATGTGTTTCCAGATAGTCAAGTGAAAACTGTTTGAACTTATCAGTGTCAAGTTTTCCTTGAAGAAGATTATCTTTCAACGCAAGTAGGTGCTGACGGTTGTGATCCAGCCTTTTTTTCAAAAAACTGTACCCCAAAAGTAAATTTTTCCCTGTATTATAGCCTTCGCTCTGCTGATATATCGCATTATTGATAACCAGCAGACAGCAGACCAGAAAGAGCAGAAATGCGACAACAGCCACCAGCGGCAAGGCCCAGTATTCCCCGATGCCGTGAAACAGTTTATTCTTTTTCCCTATCGCAATCAAAATATTATACCTGTTCCTTTCGAGGTAAAATCTCTTTCAGGTCAGCTGTATATTCGAGTTTTTCTAACTCATTAAGCATGTTTTCAACATTCCCATGTAACATTATATTATACTAATATCCAAATTGCAACTTAAATCCAAATCATCTCCTGCAATATTAAGTTTTTGATCATAAGTATCTATAACAAGATAACCGCAGTATTTGAACATAAATAGAAGCCTGTGATGTTATAGAAAAATAAGCTTGACCGCTTAGTTGGTATGAATTAACTATTTGGCAGAATTAAAGTAGCGGTTTACAGAACGGCGGTGCCGCGGCAGCAGCATGTGACGGTAAGCGTCCGAACCTGACACGGCGGTTTCAGATAAGTGACCGGTTGAAACCTTTGCGGATGGATCAGCCTTTTCCACGCCCCAGGAAACCCCGACAACCTGACTTTTTTTGAGACTGACAGCCTTTGGTTGGGGAATTTCAAGTTCTTTCCATTTGACATTCTCATCCAGCTGCCTTTTTCGCCAGGTCATCTGCGCATCGCCGCGACCGCGACTGACTCCAGCCTGACCGGGCAGACCCGGCAGATTCAAAATAAAGCTGTTCAACGCCTGACACGCGCCGCCGGAAGAATTGCCGGCTTTGTCCAGCATTTTCAATAATTTCTTGATATTCTCTTCGGTCAATTCCATCATTTGAGCATCAGTTCCAGCCCGGGAGCCGTCGCCCATATTACACATCCCCCGCTTGCGCATTTTCTCAAGCAGCTGCTTTAATAATTTTCTGGTTTTTTCTCCACCTGCAAGCAGCTTTTTCAGTTGCTCCCGGCTAACTTTGCCATCTTTTGAATACTGCTTGAGCGCGGCGGCCAGCTCCGGATCAATCTGCGGGCAACTTTCCGTCAGTTGCTTTAAAATATCCGCAATAGCGGCGGCCGATTCATTGAATTCGGCTTTTGCGGCCGCTTGCTTTGTCTGTAAAAGTTCCCGGGCGACTGCTGTGCTCAAAGCCAGTTCTTCGGCTTTTTCCACCAGTTTTTCCGCGACTTTTTCACTCTTTCGGCTTAACCGGTCATTCAAGTGGTCCAGTCCCTCCCAGGTGGAACCTGGAGTCTCCCCTTCCGCCGAAGATTCCAGTTCATTCAACTGCCGTTTCAGTTCTTCGGCCGAGTCAGCGTCTATCACTTTCTCTCGCTCCATAAACTCGATTTTTTCGAGAAGTTTCTCTTTTTCCGTACCAATATTCAACGGGGAAGCCGCTTTCAACACATCTTTTCTGATTGGCACCAGAAATACCGCAATCACAAAAAAGGCGGATAATACGAAGCGTAAAAAATGCGTTCCGCTTTTTGCCTTCACTGTCAGAGATCGAACAAAGCCATTGTCAAAATTCCATTGTTCAGAATCAAATTCGTCTGAAAACAACAGCATTCCCCGGTGAGCAGCCAGTTTGTCAACACACGCCAGCATTCGGGCGCGATCAGGCAACTGGGATTTTCCACGGAAACAGGCCATTTCCAAGGCAAAAAGAAACCCGGCTAGCACCGGAAACGCGACCAGCGCATCCTCCACATGCAGCACCCGAAGCACCAGAGACAGCGCTCCACTTATAAAAAACGCTCCGGCGCAAAATATTAAAAACTTTCGCCAGATCAAAGCCGCAAGCAAATCCCGACGTAATTTCCGGCAGGCGCTTTCCTGTTGTATCGTCAGGGCCATACCACATTATCCCCATTGTTATTATCTTTCAAAGAGTCGTACGAAATGCAAATTGCACCACGGAGAGCACGGAGAAATACAGAGAAAAATTTAAGTTTTCAGCTCAAGCTGAAAAAATTGAAAATCTTTTTTCGTGATTTTTCGTGGTTTTCGTGGTTAAAAATTACATTTTGCAAGACCCTTGTTATCTTTCACGCTAAAAGATAATCCCATTTGCAACCGGATACAAACTTTTTTATAATTTTTCCTTTCTGTTGTAAGATTTTGTTGTTAATCCGGGTATTATGCTACAGACAACATTAACAAATGAAAGGAAAGACCGAAAACATAGAAAATGAATGCTGTTGGAGCTGGAGGAAGAAAACTTAAAAAAACAATTTATATAAATAAAGGAATGGAAAAATGTCAAAAATCAATTTTACCCCTGTTGAACTCGTTTCTCTGATCGTAGTAGCCTGTGTCATCACCGGATCCTGCTTCTATATCTTTTGAAGATAAAGATACTTTTTCCGCCGGTTTTTCTCCTCATCTCTGATGATGGCGTGAAAAGCCGGCTTTTTTTTATGATTTTTTTCATATTTCCTTTTAAATTCATTTTCCGGCACTATAGTTGTTTCAGCGGTTATACCCGTTAAATCCGAACTACAACTTTTTGCACGGAAATTGATCAATGATTGATGAAATCTGCCTGACCTACCCGGTCATTATTATGCGTACAGGCGGACTTGACGGCGTAGCCCTGCAAGCCCGGGAATTCCGACACTTACTAAACAATATGGACATCGGCGTTCATGTCATTACCGGACGCTGTGAAACCAAGTTTTCAACCATAAATCCTATCGGGCACCAGCAAACAACGGTGTCGCGACTTGATTTTTACCACCCTGACTCACGCAAACTTTTCGCAAACCAGTTTGAACACGGCGTCGAAACAGAAGAAGGCGTTGAAATTATCTCTGAAAAAGAATGGCTGGAACTTTTTGAGGTACATAAAGCCAAGATCAAAAAAGGCATCAGCCGGGTCATTGAAAAAGTTCCGCATAATACTCCGGTGGTGATTTACAACCTGGTTTCACTCCGCCATGCTCAACCGGCGGCGGCGGCGGCCCTGCGGGAGATTATCCTTGAAAACCCGAATCGCGCCTTTATCAGCCACTCAGCCGATCCCGACGCCGAACGTCCGGAAAAAATTGACCGTATTAAACCGTTCGCGCTGAAAATGATCTCGGCGGACGGTCCTGATAAACCTTACAGCGGCGGTCCGCTGCACTTGGACAATCTCTATCATATTGTTCTGAATCCGACGCAGCGTGAAAACTTTATTCATAAATATCAAATCCCGGTCAATCATATAATCGAAGTGCCGGACTTTCTTGACTTTATCTCGGAAAAACCGGTCGTTAAACTGGCTCCCAGTAAAATCTTTGTTCATTTTCTTTCAGAAAGACGTCTGCAATCGAAAAAGGATTCCTACGGCTATTGTCATGGGAATTTGAACAAAGACACGGTTATTTTTATTTCACCGGTCCGGCCCGTCTACCGCAAACAATTGAAAGAGGCCATGCTGGTGGCACGTGAATACGCCGCTGCGCATAACGTCGAAACCGCTTTTGTTGTGACTCATCCGAATGTTGATGACAAACAATATTTTCTCGAAACGGTCCATTTTTCTGAAAAAATCGGCCTGCCGTATTATCATCTGGGAAAAGAGTTTACCCTGGACACCCTGGAATCGGTCTATGAGAATATTGCGCCGCTGAAAAGCGTCGGCGTTATCGCCAGCAGCGCCGGCGGCTGGGAAAACGCCTTGAACGAAATGGCCCGGGCCTGTATCCCGTTCTATATGAACGTCCACCTTAACTCATATAAGCCACTGATAGAGGAAATCGGCATGAAAGTCCACGGTGCCGATTTCAAGATGGTCGTACCATTAGTCAAGCAGATCGAAAACGGTGATTACGCTCCTGGCCAATTTGCCGATGCTCCGGAGTTCCGGCCAATCTTTGCCGCGGTGGAAGAAATGCTCAAGCCAAAGTCTCGTAAAGCCCTGATCGAGCATAACTATCACAAAGCATACAATTACTTGTCACACGATGCCACGCTGAATCGACTGGCCAAAGGGATCAACTACATTTTTGAACGTCATGGACGACCCGGTGCAGAGGTCAAGGCGACCACGATTGACCGCATCACCCACAGTTACGAGAAGCTTCCGTGAGTATATCCACCCATGAGAGAAAACTGAACCAATTGCGCGGTAATTTTAAACAATTTTGAATTTATCCTTTGACAGAAATAAAAATCAAGTCTATAGTTCTTTATAATTAAATTAATGGAGTATGCCGTAATGACCGAAATAACGATAAGTTCACTGGATAAAGCATCTGTCGTCAAACTAAAAGGACGACTGGATATAGCCGGAGTTCAAAAAATAGAACTCCAATTCTCTGAAATCGGGCGAAAACAAGATGATGTTATAATTGATCTGAGCGGAGTTGAATTCTGCGCCTCATTCGGAATGAGGATGTTGTTAAGCACCGCAAAAAAACTCGATTCCGCCGGAAAGAAACTGATTTTAGCCGGTCCGGCCGAGTCGGTTCAAGCCGCCCTGGAAATCGCCGGTCTGACAACGATCATGCCTATTTATGCAACAGTTGAAGAAGCGTTGAGCTCGCTGTAATATTTGGAGATAACAGGTTGAAGGCAACATCAAAATCAATGACCATCGGCAACAGTATAGAGGACATGAGTCATCTGTGCTCGAATTTCCATGATTTTTTTGCTGATGCCGGGCTGAAGTCTTCAACTATTTACGCTCTTGATCTCGCGCTTGAGGAAATGATCACAAACATCATCAAGTACGGTTATGACGATCGTCGTGAACACGCCATTAAAGTTGTTGTCGATATCGCCGGCGAAGCGGTTTACATGCTGATCGAGGATGACGGCCATGAATTTGACCCGTTGTCGCAAAACTCACCGGAGCTGGATGTGGATATTGCCGACCGGCAAATCGGCGGCGTCGGTATATTTTTAACCCTGAACATGGTTAATGAAATTAATTACAGCAGAGAAGACAATAAAAACAAACTTAGAATTACGGTCAATTTGTAAGCTGAGGCTTGCATTTTTTTACTAACAGGTTATTATAACTTTGATAATGCAGATAACTGAAAAACAAGGAGTGTTATGAAAATAACCCAGAATCATGAAGACGGACTTGCCGTCGTCAAGGTGGAAGGACGCCTCGATGCAAGCTCCTCGACCGAAGCACAAAAAGATCTGGAACATATTCTTGACGCGGAAAGCACCCGTTTATTGATCAATCTTTCCGGCCTGGAATATATCAGCTCCGCCGGCCTGAGGGTATTACTGGTCGTCGCCAAAAAAATGCAACAGAAAGGCGGCAAGATCGTTCTCGCGGCTTTGACCCCGAACGTCAAAGAGGTTTTCGAGATTAGCGGTTTTTCAGCTATTTTCAAGATTTTTGATTCCGTTGAAGAATCAAAGGCTTTTCTCCAGGGCTGAGAATCCCGTATACAGCCGTTTACCAGAAAACGCCCGGCGCCGAAAGCTGCCGCGCGTTTTTTTTATTGATATTCACAACATTAACATAAAATTAAGGATCAGGCTATTATGGCTAAACTCGATCGCAGTTCCTATCTTTCAAAAAACGTCGGAGATTTTCCTGAAACCACAATTATCAATGGACGGGAATTCGTCAAAGTCGAAGACCTGCGTTACGGCACCAACCCGCATCAGCCGGCGGCATTCTACAAACCGGTCGACCAAATAACTCCGATCGGAGATATGGAAATTTTGAAAACCGGAAAGAGCGGATTATCACAAACCAACCTCGAAGACATTTCGTACGCTCTTAACATCGTTAAATTTTTCGACTCTCCCTGTTGTGCGGTTATGAAACATGTAAACCCCAGCGGCGCCGCCGTTCTGCGCGGCGACGAAGCCCTCCGCGACGTTTATATCAAAGCGCGTGACGCTGATGCCCGGGCCGCTTTCGGCAGTGCGGTAGCGTTCAACGTCAAAGTGGATGTCGAAACTGCTGAAGAAATTATGGGAACTTTTGTCGAATGCGTCGTCGCTCCTGATTTTGAGCCGGCAGCGCTCGAAGTATTCAACGATCAGGAACGTTTTAAACTCAACAGCCATATTCGGATTATCCGGTGCGGAGATCTGAAGAAACTCCCGCGCTTTGTTGACGAATCAACTGAAATTCAGGCGAATACCGTCAAGATTCTGGCGGATGGTTCCGCAGTAGTCGCGGCCCCGTTGTTGACTGCGTTACACTCCGTGGCGGATATCAAAAAAGCCGCGGCGGAAAATAAGCGTGTCGGCGCCCAGGTATCGGAGATTGACGCGTCTCCCGAGCAGCTTGCCGATCTTCTTTTTGCGTGGTATGTCAATTTGAACGTCCGCTCCAACGGCGTTGTCATTGCCGCCAACGGTCAAACCCTGTCCGTTGGAACCGGGGAACAGGATCGCGTCGGAGCGGTGGAACAAGCCATCATTAAATTTAAAGAAAAATATCAGGGAGAAGGAAGCCTTGACGGGGCAGTCATGGCCAGTGACGGCTTCTTCCCATTCCCGGACGGGGTTGAAACCGCCGCGGAAGCCGGAATTACCGCGATCATCGCGCCGGCCGGGTCACTGCGCGACGCCGATGTAATCAAGCGGGCAAATGAGCTTGGCTGTGCGCTGTATCACGCTCCGGAACGGATATTCTCACACCACTAATTCGGGTATGTCCTTCATGGCTGGAAATGACGAGCAAAATCTTACTGGTCTGGCCGAACACTTTGTGCGCGGCGAGATCCGGAAAGTTGTATTCAGCAGCGATGACGGTTCATTTGCCGTAATCAGCGTCGTCGACTCCAAAGGCAATGAGAGCGTTTTGACCGGCCCGATGCATAGTCCGCTCGAAGGGCAGTTCATCGAGGCTTCCGGTCATTGGGAAAACCATAAAGATTACGGCAGACGGCTCCGGGTTGACTCATACCGGTACGTACTGCCGGCGTCAACCGAAGGTATCCGTCGTTATCTGGCTTCAGGTCTGATACCCGGCATCGGCGCTAAATACGCGGAAAAAATTGTTGACCACTTCGGCGAAAAAACCCTGGAAACCCTGCAGCGTTATTCCTCCCGCCTGACCCAGGTCGAAGGCATTGGTAAAAAACGCGCCAAACAGATTCGGGAAGCCTGGGACGCTCATGCCAACCGGAATTCGATTTATATCTATCTGCAGGGACTCGGCATCTCACCGGCCTATTGCGCCAAACTGCTGAAAAAATACGGTGATGACGCGGCGGCTATCGTCAAATCCAATCCTTACCGCCTGGCCGACGAAGTGCATGGCATCGGGTTCCTGATGGCGGACCGGATTGCCGCGAAACTTGGGATCGAGCCCGATAATATCGAGCGCCTGGCGGCCGGAGGGAATTACGTCATGAGTGAGGTTACCTCGGACGGACATTGCTGTCTGCCTGAAAGTAAATTCCTTGAGCATACGGCAAATCTTTTAAATGTGAATATCGAACAAGCCCGCGACGGCATGAATTATGCAATTCAGAAAAAACTGCTGGTTGCCGAGCAGGCCTTATACAAGCAGGGCGGTGAAAAAATGATATACAGCCGACCGCTTTTTCTGGCTGAAGTATGGCTGCCGAAAATCATTCAAACCCTGGCCGCGACTCAGGACCATGCCGGTAACCGAATGGCAAGGATTCCCATCCGGCCCAAATTAAATTTAAGTGAAGAACAACTGCATGCGGTACAAATGTCCGCGACCGCTCCGTTGAGCATAATCACCGGCGGCCCCGGGGTCGGCAAAACGACGGTTGTCAGCGAGATAGTCCGACGCGCCAATGCCGCGAAACTGAAAGTATCCCTGGCGGCTCCGACCGGGCGGGCGGCTCAACGCTTATCTGAATCAACCAATACCAGCGCCGCGACAATACATCGTTTACTCCGCTGGGAACCGGAGTCGCGATCATTCTCGCACAACCGGGAAAACCCGCTTAAATGTGATCTGTTGATTGTCGACGAAGTATCAATGCTTGACCTGCAACTGGCCCTGAGCCTGTTCCAGGCCGTTAACCCGGGAACTACAGTCATTCTGGTTGGGGACGCCGATCAGCTGCCGTCAGTTGGCCCGGGCAAGGTTCTTGACTGTTTTATCAAGTCCGGCCTCTTCGCGGTCACCGCGTTAACTCAGATTTTTCGACAGGGGGCCGGAAGTTCGATCATCATTAACGCTCATCAGGTCAATCATGGCAAGATGCCTAACCTGAAACCGCCGCCAAGAGGTGAAATCAGCGATTTCTACTGGATCAGTGAAGACGACCCGGAACAAGTGACCGAAAAGATTATGACCATGGTTTGTGACCGCATTCCGCAACGTTTCGGCTTCGACCCGATTCGTGAGGTCCAGATACTCACCCCGATGAACCGGGGGTCATGCGGCACGATTAATATGAATCATCTGCTCCAGGAAAAACTGGTTCCGGGTCCGCGTCCGCAGTTTAAGATCGGCGAACGTACTTTCAAAGCCGGAGACAAAGTTATTCAAACCATAAACAATTATGATAAAAATGTTTTTAACGGCGACATGGGCCGAATAGCCACGATCGATCCTAATAAGAAGATATTCACGATCTTTTTTGAGAGCCGTCCGGTGGAGTATGACTTTGCCGATGCTGAGCAAATCAATCTGGCTTATGCGATAACCATTCATAAATCACAAGGCAGCGAGTTTCCGGCGGTAATTGTCCCTCTGCTCAGTCAGCATTATATGATGCTGCAACGTAATTTGCTTTATACAGCAATGACCAGGGCCGCAAAACTGCTGGTGCTTATCGGCAGCCGCAAAGCGGTCTCAATGGCGGTAGGCAACAGTCGCCTTCGCCCGCGATGTACTTTGCTGCTCGAACGTTTGACTGGAAAAATTAATTGAGGAGTTGTGAATTTATAAATTTGCGAATTTGCGAATTTGTAAATTGAAAAATACATAAAATGTGAAGATGGTAGAAGACCAATTCAAACTCCTTTTGATCAAAAAATATGGAATGACAAGGAAATAATAGATGAAAACAATCAAACTCAGTACACCAATTCAAATACCAGCAGAGCAAAATCCGCTGGCTTCGGAAGCGGTGATCGCCGGCATCGGCTCCTGCTTTGCCCAGAACGTACTGGAAAGGCTGCATGACAGCGGCTTTGCCGGACAGCGGAACCCTTGCGGAATCGTCTATAACTCAGCTTCAATCGCGGAATCCCTGTTGCGGGTATGCCGGGAGAAGTATTTTGAAAAAAACGATTTTTTTGAATATAACGGGCTTTGGCATAACTGGAGCTTGCATGGTCAGTTCGCTGAAAAGACTTTATCAAAATCCCTCAGTAAAGCAAATTACTCGCTCCGCCGCTTCAGAGAAACCTTGCGTGAAGCTGATTTGCTGATCCTTACTCCATCTTCTTCAGTAATTTATGTCCTGCGCGATACCGGCAAGATCGTGGCGAACTGCCACAAAGTACCGAACAACCGGTTTGAGCAGCGTTTACTGAGCTACGATCAGAATTTGAAAATGCTGCAAACCGCAGTCGACGATATCCGCAAGCTCAACTCGAAATGCCGGATTCTGTTTACCCTGTCTCCAGTCAGACACTACCCGGGCGACCCGGTTCTGAATTCACGAAGCAAGGCCAATCTGCTGGCGGCAATCAGACAGTGCGTTGACACCAATGCGGAATTCTGCCGTTATTTCCCCTCTTATGAAATATTGAATGACGAACTGCGCGACTATCGTTTTTACAAAGAAGACATGTGTCACCCTACAGAGCTGGCAACAGAAATAATATTTCAGCGATTTGCGGAAACCTGGTTCAGCAAGGATGCGGTTAAAAAACTTGAAGAAGGAATAAAAAACGCTAAGGCGGCGGCCCACCGTCCCCATCAAAAGAAATAATGATCAAGCCATATTTTTGAGCATCTCGGCGGACACTTCATAGAGCATCTGTTCGCCGATACTCCAGCGTTTGAATTCCGCGATGGCACTGTCGGCCATCCGAACCAGTTCATTCCCCAAAGATCCGGCTATATGACTGGAAAGATGGACATTTGGCAGAGCATAAAACTCTGAACCCTTCCTCGGCGGCTCCGGATCGGAAACATCAAGCAAAGCTGTAATGTCAGGGCGCTTTGCCAATACCTCAATGAATTCAGGTTCGACAATTTGCGCCCCGCGCCCGGTATTGATAAATGTCGCTCCTTCACGCATACTGGCAAAAAGATCTCCTTTAAGCAAACCGACAGTAGAAGGTATATTCGGCAAATGATTGCTGACAACATATGCTTTGGCAAAGGCCTCTTCCAATGAAACTTTTTTTACTCCGAGGGCAGATGCGTCCGCATCTGAAAGATAAGGATCAACAACAACAATATTGACGCAGAAGGAACCAAGAATCCTGATAACATTCCTGGCAATCATACCACAGCCGATCAAAGCAACGGTTTCGCCAAAACCGCCAAGACCGACAGGAAAATCTCCACTTAAACGCCGTTCCGGGACTTTACAGGCCTGGGAGTTGGCAAAATATCGCTTGCATGAAAGGATGATCTGAGCGACCGTAAACTCGGCGACCGGAACCGCATTAGCGTTCCAGGCACTGCTTACCCGGACACCATGCCTGATCATTGGCTCGGCGAAACCACGCACCGAACCGGCTGCATAAAAGACCGCCTTCAACTTCGGCATGCGCTGAAACATCTCATCCGTAAATGAAAGCATACCCCAGGTGGAAAAAACAACTTCCGCTTCGCGCAGAGTTTCAAGGTAATCATTAAACGTTTCTGTAGTGATTATATCCCGGCAGCAGTCGGTCAAGGCACATATACGTTCAATCCGACCGTCAGCATATACTTCCATCAATTTTGACGGGCTGTCACATAAAAAAACTGATTTAATCATTTAAACTCAACATTCTAACTAGTCAAAAATTATAAAATTATATCTTAATATATCACAATTATGCCCGCATTCAAACTTTACGCAGAAATCACCGCCGTTATTTTTCCGGCATTTGCCAGACCATATCCAGGATCACATCGCCAACAACCTTGAAACTATGCTTGTCAAGCTTATCAATTGTGTCTTCTGAAGTGTGCCACCAGGAATTTCCAGGTCCATAATTAAAATCGATTACATCTATTGCCGGGATTCCGACCTTCTGAAAAGGCGTATGATCATCGATCATCTCTTGCCGACCGGGAATAAAATATGATTTATATTTAAGTTTAGCCGCACTTTGCATTATGGCTTTTCCAAGCGAAGGATCACTGTCGGTGGGGATTTCAATCTGTAAGTCTTTGTCACCTATCATATCGGCAATAATCACCGCGCGGCACTTATCAACCATATTATGCTTTTTCAACTGTTCTACATAAAATCTGCTTCCGTGTAAACCATCATGCTCTGAATAGTTGTTAATACACTCTTCCCCGTCAAAAAAAACAAACCGCAAGGAGTAGTAAGGCCCCGGCTTATGAGCCGCTGCAGCTTTTATCATCGCCAATAATAAAGCCGCGCCGGAAGCTCCATCATTAGCTCCGGAAAAATCAGGAGTGGACAGCAACTTTTTTGTATCGTAATGACAACCGATGACAATAAATTCGTCTACTCTGCCAGCAACCCGAGCTTCAACATTATAGAACTTGACAAGTCCGTCAGGAGTGTTATCTGCAAAAGCAATAATATCGCTCTTCGCGCCAAATTCAACCACTTTGCTTTTTATGAATTCCGCCTGTTTCAATAAAGCCGCGCTACCCGACGGTCTCGATCCGTGAGAGGCCAACTTTACGGCCATGGAATACGCCAGCTCCGCATCAACAACCGGAGCTTTGACCGGAGGGTGAGAACAGCCTGTAAATAAAAAAAATAAAATACTTATTAAAATAAAAAAAGAGGCTAAGCATAAAGCTTGCCTCTTATACAAAATATTCATGACAAATTTTATTAGCGGCGACCGAAGAAATCAGGTTTACCACGAACAACGGTATCCGGATTCAACAACGATCCGTCCGGCTTAATCAATCTGCAAGTCAGGAAAATCAACAGGTTGGTTTTAGTTGCCTGCATGCCACGGGACTGAAAAAGGCGTCCAACCAGCGGCAATTCTCCCAGGACGGGAACTTTGTCGTAACGTTCAGTAAGCACATCACTGATAATCCCGCCAAGGACAATGGTTTCACCATCGAGTACACTGACTTTGGTGCTTACAATACGTTCAGCAATTTCAGCCTTTTTCAGGGTCTGGGTATATGTGACAGGTGTATCATTTTCATTGATGGTAACCTGATAACTGTAGTCAGTCCAGCCGGTTTGAAGAGATATTCTCGGATTCAAAGTCAGGGAGATTGTCCGACGGTCAGCATCAACTTCAGGGGTAACGACCAGAGTAATACCTTCTTCTTCCGCATCACCGAACTCAGGCAGACCGCTAACATAAGTGGTGAAAGTAGACGACGTTGTAGACCCGCTGGTGGTGGTACTGCTGGTGGTAGTGGCGGTAGTTGCTTCACCCCACTCATCTGGAAAGTAGCGTTCTGTTATCATTCGGATACTGGCTTGCTGACCATTCATCGTCACAATACGCGGCGAAGATAAAATATCAGTCGAGTCAATCTGGTCCAAAGCGTTGATTGAAAAAGCATATTGCCAACCGTCGTTATCCAAAGTTCCATCTTTCTGCGGACCAAGATAAGTCAAAACATTGTCGGTTCTGCCGCTAAGACCGGTACGGGTAACATTTTCACTTTGGTCAAATTGCCACTTTCGGCTTCCCTTTGCATTCTGCTGACGGGCAAAAATATACTGGAAACCAAGTTCCAAAGCATCATTCTGAGATATTTCGACAAATTTAACCTGAATTTCAACCTGCGGATCAACCGAGTTTAACTCATCCTGAATAATCTCTTCAATCTTACGTAAGTTATCCGGAGTGTTGGTCGCAATCAACCGACTGATTCCGCTATCAAAAACAATTCTGGACCCCATGGGGAAATTGATCCCGCGCTCTTCAAAGTAGATTCTGACCGCATTCGCGTCATCACCACCGACAGAATCAATAGCGTCTTTTTCAACCGGATAAATATGGGTTTCCAAGTCATCAAGCGGCACTTGACGGTCTGCGATGACAACCGCATATTTTTCAATTCTGAATTTCAGACCCGCGGCCTGACAAATCAATTTTATAGCTTCGTACAGTGATTTATTGCTGATAGCCATTGTAATAGTCCGCTCTGTCGCGGCTTCGGTTGAAGCCGGTGCAGCAGCAGGCTGCTGGGCCGCTGGAGCAGCTCCAGCGCCATCATCGAGTACCCCGCCCGGACCAGCACCAGCATCTTCAGGGGCGCCTCCCGGCGCTCTATTTGCCGCAGCGGTATCCGCCGCTGAAGCTTCGGAAGCCTTGACAACATCAAGTCCTGCGGTCAAACGCAGGAAAATGTTAATTCCATTACCTTCCGGATCCAGTTGCTTACTGGTTTCTTTCAGATACTTTATTGCGGTAGGAACCGTAACTTCGTCAAAAGTAATTTTAGGAATGATGATATTATTCAGTTTCTGACGAATTGCATCCTGGGCAGTAATCTTTCTGACCGGATTCTGAATAACATCTTTTTCTCCGTCAAGCTGATCAGGCATTCTGGCTAGAACACCTTTCCAAACAGCTTCATTCATCCGATTTTTAAAAGTTGTAAACATTTTCTTACGGGCAAATTCATCGATCTTGATGTTAACACTGCGAATTCGCTCAATCGCTCTGGAATTGTAAGGATCAATAATTACAACCTGTTCATATTTATTTCGGCCTTCTTTCAGGCGGCCGCCTTTAATCAGTTCATCACCCTGTCTGATCAGTACCGCAATCTGATAGTCTCGATTATCCTTGTCAGGAATTACCTTCTGAGGAGAAACCCTGTTGGAGTAAGTCAATTGAGATTTTTGCTTTTCATACTGCTTTATGCGGTCTTCCATTTGGGCCTTGCAGGGAGGATACACTTTCATAGCTTTCTTACACAATTCGATTGCATCATCAAATTTATGCGATTCACTCAAGCGAGCTGCGTTTTCCGCAATACTGGAAGCCCAATGGAAATAAGACTGATATATTTGTTCCTGGCAGCTTTTTACCCGTGCTTTGATAAAATCAGTCTCGTAGCTGGCACATTTACGATACATGCCGGCAGCCTCGAGGTATTTCTCAATCGCTTCGGAAAATTTATTTTTGGCATACAGCTTATTTCCCTGACCGAATAAAAGATTTGCTTTAGCTTCATATTGCTGACGGTAAGCGGTTCTTTTGCCGATATCGGCTTTTATCTGGGTCACAACTTCACTCTCCGCATATAAGCGCGGAGCAAATAAAACAATGACCAGCATTGCACAAGCTATGTGTATCTTTTTAAATCTTAAGTCCAGCATATTTCAATTTCCTCCAGTATAGGGGTTTAATTCGATCAATCCATTTTAACGGTTAAATTCAGCAATACTCCGATTCTTGTTACGAACCGGAACTCCATCACTGTTATACAGTCTGCATGAAACAAATATTAATAAGTTAGTACGTAATGTCTTACTGAATTCACGACTGAAAAAACGACCTATTAGGGGAACTGAACCCAACCCCGGCCACCGGTCTTCACTGTTTGAGTTAGTCGTTCTGACCATACCGCCGATCAAAACCGTCTCCCCGTCATAAAGTTTGATACGGACATCCATGTCCCGATAAGACAAACGCGGCATTTTTACAGCGGAAACAACCTTGTCGTCAGATGTAATAGTTTCACCACCTGGCAGGGTGCTTGAATTATCTTCGGAAGTAGCGTCACGGTCAACCGTCTGGATTGAACCGACTTTAATTGTATAGGGATAGTAGTCCCAGCCGGAAAAGCTGATTACCTGAGGTTGCAAGTGCAATGAAATAGTATAGTTGTTCGGACTTACTTCAGGAGTAACAGTCATTTGAATACCAATATCAACCGCTTCACCAAATTCAGGCACCGGAGTCTTAACGTCTACAGTATTACCGTTAATGGTTACCTCGGGGTCCTCCCAGCTTTCAGGATAATAAGTCCGGGTAGCCATTTTAATAGCTGATTCCGTACCGCTGGTAGCAATTACGCGCGGCGCGGCAATCGCTTCAACTTTATCATTTTGATCGAGAGCATTAACCGTCAAGCTCAAATTTACCGTATTGTCACCAAAGAGCTTATCTCCAAAATTGGGAAAAATCTTCCAATCATTAACAACCTTGTAATTACGGTCGCTGGCATCCTGAGAGTTGTTATTATCCGGAGCGTAGTGACGCAATAATGTTGTAGTCTGCACTCCGTTTGAAGAATTTCCGCCGCCGCTGATTGTCCAACTTGCATTATCCGGGTCCTTCCCCTGATAAGCGGTAAAATACCAGTCAAAACCTAATTCCTTAACATCATCATCAGTCAATTCAATGAATTTAACTTCAACCATGACCATCGGGGTTTGAACATCAATCTGGCGCAGAAGATCTTCCATCTTACGAAGGTTTTCACGCGTGTTCTTAACATAAAGTTTCCCGGCTTTGCGGTTGTAGGCAATCGCGGAATTTGGGGGGAAATCAATACCGCGTTCAATAAAATATGTTTTCAATGCTTGAGAACTGATTGCAGACGATTTAGTTTTAGGCAATTCTTCAGTCAAACCGGAAGTCAGCGCGGTAGACATATCAATTGCGTCCTCTTCACGCTCTTTGGTAAAATCGACCTTTGTCATGCTGGTGCCGCCGTCTCCGCCGCCGCCTCCGCCACCGCCGGCACCGCCGCCATCGCCTGTTCCACCGGCATCAACACCGGGAATACGTGCAATCATGGCAGCGCGGACTTTGAATAAATGCACTTTCATATCATCGATTGCTGAACTCAAGCCGATCATTACAGCATTGTCTTGAATACGGTATTTCAAACCTGAACCCTGACAAAGGTAACGAATAACTTCACTCATCGGCATGTTGTCAAAACTCATAGTGATCGGCGGCGTCATATTGGCGACTGAAGCGGTAAGCTGGGATACAATACTAATGCCCTGTTTATCCGGATCATAGCGTTTACTCATCCGGTTCAACTGACGGATAACCGAGTTGATATTAACATCTTCAAATTCAACTTTCGGAAAAATAATATTCTGCATCTTCTCATATAAATCTGTACCGATCGATTTACGATCCTCTGCGCTCCGACTCATTGAGCGCCCCATTTCAGTCGGAAGCGCCGGTTCGATCCAGGACCAGTCATTGAAAGATATCTGCTCTTCCTGATCGGCTTTAGCTCGCGCCTGGCCTGCTTTATAGAGTTTGTCATAGGTTTTGTTCAATAAATTCAAGGCTTCCTGGTTAAAGTTATCTTTGATGAAAACCTTCTCGAGTTTATTTCTGACTTCAGCATAACGTTTATCTTTATATAGAACTTTTGCTTCCTGAAGCAGGATATGGATATCGCGCTCACGCAGATAATATTGTTTGTCGACTCTGCCGATACTGGTACTTTCGGTATAATTTTCAGATTTGATCTTCTTTTGGCAATATTCGACGAATTTACCCACTTCTTCAGTTTTCGTTGAATCAACCTTGGACGCTTCCGAAGCTAAACTAATCGCCCGGTCATAGCGCTCAACAATGCATTCACGTCTGGCTTTCTCAAGCAAACTGCCAGCCCATTTATGCCGCAGAGCAGTCATCGTCTGTTGAACACGTTTTTTCTTATGTTCAACCATTGAGCCTTCCATTGTATTCAGAAAAGCCAATGCCGCCTGCAACTTCTCGATTGCTTTATCCTGCTTTCCGGCATCAAACAGTTCTTTAGCTTCACCAACCTGTTTATCTACATCAGCCAGTTTTTTTCTGGCATCAGCCGACGCTGTTTTATAAGCTTGCTTAATACGTTGTTTCTCAGCTTTCTTGCGGGCTTCGATATCATGATCCAACTCAAAAATATCTACGGCAGAGGCGGAGAAAACCATGCCACAGCACAGGGACGGAAAGAGACAATACTTCACCGTTTTGCCAAATGATTTTATAGCCATAATAAAATGTCCTTATATTAAAATAAATTTCTTTGTCTTAAATCAGTGGTGCCCCTGGTGCGCCCCGTCCCGGATTGCTTCCAGGACGAATCCGCCCTGTTCGATTATTCCGCTGCATTCTACCTGATGGAGCTAAACCCGGATCAATCGGCATGCCCTCTGGGCCCATATCTTCAGGATTACTCTGTACTTCTTTTTGAATCCGCGGTATTAACGGAGCCTTTGTCACACGACACTTGCTGCCTTTGACCAGTCCAGTCAATTTTGTCAGGTTCGTCAATATCACTTCATCCTTACCAGGATCAACTTTCAGTACTTTGTATTTTTCCCGTCCGGTTTGCGGCGACCCGATAGTCAGAATCGAACCCTGGTCAACCACATATTCCTTGCGGTCAAACTCATCAATCAGGATAGCCTGGGGTTTCGAGGAATAAACGTCTTCATTACGGACTGCGACAATTGTATCGTCTCCGGAGACGGATTTTAAAGTAATCTCTGAGACATCAATATCCACCGTCACGGATTTGATCTTGGATTTTTTCTTGATAGACTTGATATCAACCAATTTGTAAAGTTTGTTGTTAACTTTGATGGTATCGCCAATTATCATGAATTTAGACTTTCTACCGCCCTGGGTGTTTACCTGAACATCCCAGTCATTCTTATCGGCTCCGGTAACCGTAATCTTTTTAAGCCTGATATCCAGTAAAGTACGGCGGATATCCCGGACAAAAAGACGGTGCCACAACGGCGGATGGCTTCTGGCTTTACCGCCATTGGTCATTGGAACAAATTTGTATTCATAGATATTGACAAAGCCGTCATTATCAGTATCAATATTCGCGTCATTCTTATTAGGGTCAGTTCCCCATTGGCTTTCAACTCTGTCAGGGATTCCATCACCATCTGTATCTCCTTTGGAGCCTCCTCCACCAGGCGGCGGTGGTGGTGGTGGGGTATTGTCTGGTGGAGGTAAATCGAAATTACATATTGGACACCTGTGTGGTTTGTTCAAAAAATCGTAACGAGGGATGAGTTTCGAACATTTCGGGTTTGGACAGCGTGCAGATTTAAAATTATCCAGCAAATCGGTAAATACTTTTATTTTAGGACTCTTTGGAACTGTCGGGTTCCATGAAGTATCACTGATAAAAATATTTTTTTCGTTGAACTCAGGTTTGGTGAATTTGACATTTTCATAATCAGCGTGCATCGGCGGCAGCTTAAGATCGTTAGCCGTGATCTTATCCGCGCCGGTAATTATATCAACCTGGTAAAACAGGGAAAAAAGAAAAATTATCAGCATTATCACCAATAATAATTTTTCGTAATGTCGTTTAAGAAAATTCAACTGAACTTCTCCCGGAAATCTTATTACAATTATCGTTTAATTTTAAATTTATTATATACCACATAATCAATTGAAATCACCGCTTCGCAAGTGAGGTCGGCACCAATAACTACCTGCGCGTAATTTTTCCTTTTATAATATGGCAGTTTGCGTTCCGCTTCTTCTTGCTGTTTTTGCAAGTCTTTCTTGCGCTTTTCCTCCGCAATTGCTTCCGCCGTTTTAACTCCGGAAACATTGTCGCCCATCATTCCCGGCTCGCCGGGCTCGGTTGTATCCAAGCGTCTCGCAGTATACTTAAGGGCTCCGGTGGTTTTCAGAATGTCCTCGGCCATGTCAACATCGCGATCCAAGGTCATTTCCTGCACAATATAGACGCGGCGATCAACATAAGCATTATACAGATTTTTGATAAACTTCCGGATACTTTTTTCAGAACCGCGCACTGTCACATTAAAACGGTAATAGGTATAATCGCCATCAGCATAGCCGCCAAGCCCGCGTTTGGTGAAAGAAGTAACCTCTCTAATACCTGAATCAGCAAGCCTTGATGTAATATCTTCAATTATCGTCCAGCAAAACAAGATGTTCGGAACATTTATTTCATCCGGCAACTTATCATATTCAGCAGACTTAAAACCAAGACCTGTTGCGTCTTTCAAGAGAAAAACTCCTTTCCCTGAAAGCAAATCCCATAACTTTTTGCGCATATTAATCATATACAGCAGGCACTGGGAGCGTTTAACCTGGCGCGGCAAACCCAAACTGTGAAAGAAAATGTCCTTTATATTATCTTTGTCGATTGTTTCGTAGGTAATTTTCTCAATTTCCTGCTGAAATTCCTTAACCGCCAGATCCCATTTATTCTTGTATTTATTTTTCTGGTCATTGATAAAGTTCTGCAAGACTTGAATACGGGTAATCCCGCCGCCTTCTTTCATGTGCTCTTCCCAGTATTCCCGGAATTCAGTTCTGAGTTTATCCGGAGTGGTGTTGAGGACCTTGCACATTTTCTGCAAAGCAGGATATGACGGCTGTCCAAATTGCTTAACTATGTTATCAGCCAGTCCGGTATATCCTTTTATATCTTTTTTGATACGCACAACATTATCAGGAACCGGCTTTGGTTTCTTTTTCCCAAGCTCTTTGATTTCATCCCGTAACCGGTTAACTTTGTCGATATATTCACCCATTTGACCATGAGTTACCAAAACCATATAAGTCAATACCCCGACAATTATCAGGGTAATGCCGAGGATAGAAAACATTAATACATTTTTTTTGATCAAATCCATATATCTAACTTCACCTCATAACTGTAATCGGCTGTTTGAGTTTTGCGCGCAATTTAAAGTAAGTTATATTATTATTACCTTTAACCGGTTCATAGGTAACAAAACTGACCTTATCTGCTTCATCTTCAAAACGTTTGCTTTTCCGCAAATTCTCCCTGAAGTCTTCAGCCAGCTGTTCACTTTCTCTATATATCAGAGCATGACCTTCAAAAACAATCCAGGCAAGATCAACCTGCTTGACCGTTTCCGCAGCCGGTTGCCGCATTCCACTCATTGAGTCGCCGCCGTCCATCCACATACTTTCTTCCGGGGCGGCCCTTCTGCGAGCCGGACGGGTCGCTCTTCTTCTGGCCTCGACCGCCTGAGTAACATCAGCATCAGTCATTCCTTTGATCGAGGTAATCCAAACCCGGGACGGCAGTTCTTTCTGAATGTCATTGAGCAAACTGGCCCAGACCCGTCGTTTCTTCGCTATATTGACCGCTCCGTCAAACTCACGTCTTTTAATCTCCATTTGACTAAAAACAGCCTGGACTTCATTATGAACTTTTTTCGTCTTATCAACTTCTTTTTGAGTCAGGTCAGCCCGCTGCTTATCATGGCTCAAACGACGTTTTACCCCCATGTAGTTGATCAGCAGACAAAGAACAATTGAAACACAACAGGCATAAAAATACGGTTTTTTAGCATTAAATTCACGAAGCTTGCGAATTGAATCAGGAATCAGCGTAATTTCAACCGGACAAGTCGTCACGTGACGAAGCGCCAAACCGATCACCTCGGAGAACATATGCGCCAAATCTGAAAGCTGTTCCCGGTCAACGTCATCAGCCAGATTAATTGCCTGGAAAGGATTCAGGTATTCAACCGGAATACGCAATTTTTCATTAAAGAATCGAGGAGTAAAATCCATAACCGAACTTCCGCCGGCCAGGTACATTTTAGTCGGGCGCTGCCCTTTATGCTGGGAACGATACACGTTGATTGAGCGATTGATTTCGCCATGCAGACGGGTCATAATATTACGAACTATCTTGGAAACCGTCGCGGCAACTTCCGAATCAGGTTCCTCATAAGCACCGCCAAGCGCAACAAAACCATGACGCCGTTTAAGTTCCTCAGCGTCAGAATAAGAAATATTAAACTCACGAGCAACCTGCTGAGTTACAGAATGCCCGGCAATCGGAATTGTACGCACAAAAATACGGCCACTGTCCGCAAACACCAGATTCGAACAATGACCGCCAATATTCAATATCATTTCACATTCGCCAAGGCCAATCTGATTGGCTCTGGCGGCATTAAAGCATGAAATCGGAGCGCTCTCAATTGATAAAATCTCTTTTCCGAAGCGTTCAACCACTTCAGCCAGTTTCGCCACGATCTCATTCTTGACTACGACAAACAATGCCTCCATTTCCTCTTCAACATCACTGGCATTATCCTCCACTTCCAAATCGCCGTCCTCTCCCGACTCTTCATCCAGGTCTTCATTAGCGGAAGAATCAGGGGTATCAGCCAAACGGTGAATCAGCTGGTAATCCCAGACAACTTCATCCATCGGGAAAGGAACTGTTTGCTTCGCTTCGTATTCAACAATTTGATGTACCCGGCCTTCATCATCTCCGAGTGGAGGCAGTTTCGCCAACCGAATAAAAGCCGATTGTCCGGAAATGGACATGCGAACTTTTTTAGCGATAAAATCGTGTTCATCAAGCAGAGTTCTAAGGCTGTCTTCAAATTTTTCCGCGAAATCATCCTCCGAATCAGTCTCGGTATTCTCCAGATCCATTTCATATTCCGCGAAAGCAAATTTCTCAAGAATAACTCCTCCGTCATCAGGATAAACAAACTCAGCCAGTTTAAGGCTGTCTCCTCCAACGTCGATTGCGAGTATTCTATCTTCTTTAGCCATATCTTATTTCTTCGCACTTTGGGGTTTAATTAATTCGTAATGCTCCCAGTTGATCGATGCCCACGGGGTCTTGTCACGCGATAAAACAACGTCACCAACTTTAAGAATACCGCCAACCGTTATCCGGCCGGTGCTGCCAGCCTTGGCAAAAGCCGCGGCAGCGGCTCTTTCAGTAAAACCATTGGCGGATGAATAATATTTTACCGCCAGGAGGCGGTTGGCGCTGTTCAAGAATGAAACCTTGACGAAAATCGGTATTCGTTTATAATTGTCCCCAACCCGCGCATAACGTTGAATGATCTGCGGCGGGACCAGCATCAGCGCATTATGAACCTTGCCGTCCAGCGGAATCGACCAGTACTCGACGGAACCGCTCATTCTGGCAGTCGCCTGCTGCCCTTCATATTCACCCGGAAACAAAATCTCCACACTCATGGTGATGTCATCCAGCCATTTGGATTTTCTCCGCCCGTCATCAACTTTAGGAGTAGTATAATTGATTTGAATCATATACCATCTGCCGATACCGGAGCGGTTGGAACTGGGATAATTCTTGGACCCGGGAAGCGGTGTCGCGCCCCATTTGGGTTTTATTGTAATATTCCTGAAGGCTCCCGTAGTCTGGGCTTGGCAATAGACGCCGGAGATCATAACCAAACCGGCACACGCCAAAACAGTTGACTTTAACATAAAAACCTCCAATCTAAACTGATTTTTCAAACCAAGAATTCGAGAAAATATCTCCAACTCTTCCAAATTTCAACCTCTGAGACAAATTTTTTTTATATTTCCCCTGCAAGCAGGCATTCGACAATCACGATTCTTTCTTCAAAGACTATTTGGCCGGGGTTGCCGGCTTGGAATCCACAGGCTTGACCGGTTTGACTGCAACAGTATTGACCGGCTTAGCCGCAACCGGCTTTTCCGCTGCCGCATCCGCCTTCAGATCAGCGGTTGTCCGGATCGCGCTTGAATCCCGAACTGTACGCCCGGTTACAACCGCAAGAATCAATGTGAGAAAAAAGAAAAGTGAGGTGAGAATAACCGTCAGCTTTGTCAGATGACTGCCGGCCCGCGCCCCGAAAACAGATTCACTCAGTCCGGAAAAAGCGCTGCCAAAGCCGCCACCTTTGGACTGCTGAATCAAAATTAGCCCTATCAGCAACAGCGCAATAACGATGACTGTTGTGTAAAGAACTATTCTAAAAACTTCCATTTTTTTTCGCCTTTCGAATATAAATCTTCGACGCCTCTGCGATACTCTTTAAAACCTTTGGAATTACTCTAGCATAACTGCATTAAAAAGTCAAGTTAAATTTGCAACTACTAATCAATGATACTGTTTTTTTCATCTTTATCGAGTAAACATACCATCAGCAAACAGGACGGAGAGAGATCTCCGCCCTGCCGTTCAAGTATAATCAGGCCTTAACCAATCGCGTTTTTTACCAACTGCGCAAAGCTGTCAGCTTTTAAAGAAGCCCCGCCGATGAGACCGCCGTCAATGTCCGGCTGAGCGACCAGTTCGGCTGAATTTTCCGGCTTCATGCTGCCGCCATACTGGATACGCAGGCCTTCGGCAATTTCACAGCCGAACATATCGGCAACAACTTTGCGGACAAACGCCTGGGTTTCCTGCGCCATTTCAGGAGTCGCGGTTTTACCGGTACCGATGGCCCAAACCGGCTCATAGGCGACTACCGTGTTCGCCATATCTTCGGCGGTCAAACCGGCCAGACCGTTACGGACCTGACAATCAAGCACTTCTTCGGTTTTACCGCTTTCGCGTTCTTCCAGCAATTCACCGATACAGACAATCGGTTTCAATCCGGCGGCCAGAGCCGCTTTAGTGCGCATATTGACAGTTTCGTCAGTCTCACCGAAATACTGACGGCGTTCGCTGTGACCAATGATCACAAATTCAACTCCGATTTCTTTCAGCATAGCAGCGGAAATCTCACCGGTAAAAGCGCCGGACTCGGCCCAACTGATATTCTGAGCGCCAACTTTAACGTTGGTACCCTTACAGGCTTCGACCACCGCGGACAAAGTGGTGAAAGTCGGGCAGACAACCACTTCACAGGCAGTTACATCGCTGACCAGCGGGATCAGTTCATCAACCAGGGCCTTGCCCTCGGCTGCGGTTTTGTTCATTTTCCAGTTGCCGGCGATAATTACTTTTCTTGACATTGTGTTCTCCTGTCGTTTTATGTTACTAATTACAATCGTATTTCAAATAAATATTGAAGTTGGTACTTTACTACGTAAAAACACAAATATCGAATTATAACATCAAAAAATGTGCTTTTTTTCCGGATTAGAGAGCCTTTCTGACTGAAAAATCTCATTTCCGGTGTAGATTAAGCCGATTGAGTTGTTAATTGGAAGACCGCCTTTACCGCGGGGACCGGCAACCAACAACGCTTGAAAATAACGGAGTTTAATTAATGAAAATAATCCTTGCGCCAGATTCGTATAAAGGCAATATGCGCAGCCCCGAAATCTGTAAAATCATGGAAAAAGCCATTCTGGAGATTATTCCGGACGCGGAAGTCATTTCAATTCCGATGGCCGATGGCGGCGAAGGCACGGTTGATGCGGCGGTCGCCGCCACCGGCGGACATTTGCAGACCGTCATGGTCCATGATCCTTTGGGACGCCGGATCGAAGCGAAATACGGGGTTACCGGCAACGGCAAAACCGCGATCATGGAAATGGCGGCCGCCAGCGGGCTTGAATTACTGAAAAGCAATGAACTCAACCCTTTAAAAACCACCACTTACGGCACCGGCGAAGTCATTCGCCATATCCTCGAATCCGGTATCGATGACATTATTATAGGTATCGGCGGCAGCGCCACTACCGACGGCGGCGCGGGCATGGCTCAGGCTCTCGGCTACAATTTCCCGGTAACCCGAGGCGGCAATCAGGTTTGCGGCTGCTCCGGCGAAGGCATGGGTGAAATATGCGGAGTCAATGACTCCGACGTCATTCCAGAGCTGAAAAGCGCGAAAATACGGGTTGCCTGTGACGTAACCAATCCGTTGCTCGGTCCGAATGGCGCGGCCCATGTCTACAGTCCCCAG
The DNA here is from genome assembly GCA_963678305.2 of Victivallales bacterium. Lineage (GTDB taxonomy): Bacteria > Verrucomicrobiota > Lentisphaeria > Victivallales > Victivallaceae. The sequence goes on along the minus strand of CAXXVV010000011.1, from coordinate 423,744 downwards.
AAAGGCGCCTCGCCGGAAATGGTCGAAATACTTGAAGCCAATATGGCAAATTACGCCGCAGTGATCCAAAAAGCCGGTTTTACCGACGATTGCGATCAACCGGGCGACGGCGCGGCAGGCGGACTCGGCTTCGGCCTGCGGGCGCTGGCAGGAGCTGAAATGGTATCTGGCGCCGGTCTGATGATCGAACTCACCGGGATGAAAGAACACTTAATAGATGCGGATCTGTTAATAACGGGAGAAGGCTGCACCGACGGGCAGACCACCTCCGGCAAACTCTGCGCGGTCGTTGCCGATACCGCTTCTCAAGCAGGGGTACCGACGGTATTGCTTTCCGGCGCGATCAAGGGCGACTTTGCTCCGCTCCGGGAAAAGTTCGTCACGACGCTCAGTATCGCGTCAGGGCCGGGACCGCTGGAAGATGCCCTGAAAAACGCTTCTGGCAACCTTTATAATACGGTGGTAAGCGTAATCGGAATAATCAAGGCATTAAAATCATGAAGATTTATTTTGCCGGAGAGCTATTCGACCATAAACATCTGATCGGAAACGCCCTGTTGGCGGATGCCGTCAATCGTCTCTCCCCGGAACACTGGCAGATCGTTCTACCGCAGGATAACGAAACGCCGATTGAACGGGCGCTGGATATTCGTGACCAGGATTTCAAACTGCTGCTCGAATCCGACGCCGCGGTCTTTCATTTTGATGGACTGGAACTTGACTCCGGCACCGTAGCCGAGTTTATGATGGCCAAAATGGTCGACCTGCCGTGTGTAGTCATGCGTTCTGACCTTCGGTCCGGCGGCGATCAGCAGCAAGGCGATCCCTGGAACTTGATGTGTTCCGGCTATCCCCGCACTGAAACATTGCGTTTCAACGCGATGGAACTCTACAAACAAATCCAGCAGAACCACTCTCCGCAAACCGTCATCGCCGCAATGACCGACCGGATTGCCGTCATGTTACTGGAAAAACTGGAAAAAGTAACCGCCCTGCCCTCGCTGTTCCACGAACGTGAAGATTTGCGCAAAACAATTCGCAAGTGGGCCGCCGAATTCCCCGGCGGCAACCTTAAAACCATTATAGGGTAAAGGAATAATTGCACCACGGAGATCACGGAGAAACACGGAGCTTGTATTTTATAAATAAGTAATATTTGAGCATATTCTCAAGCTCTCGTCACCGAAAAACCACCAAATTTAAGATGTTTATTGTAAACTAATTATAATTTATTTATAAATCAGTTACTGATTTATTTCGATTGAATTGATGATAGGCAGGGTAATTCGTTTCAGCTTGTCAAAGATTCAACGTCAAGCGTATAGATTGCCCTGAAACCTTCGTGGAGCGAATCGATGCAAACCGTTTTGCAGTCACGTGACCAGTTGGGATGCAGGTCGCAACGGATCGGCCCGATCAAGTCGGGCGGGGAATAAAATTGCCCGATTTCATAGGCAAGATCATCAAGCAGATCAACCAGAAGCAACGCGCGTTTCTGATTATAAATAGGATAGGTATCGGTCAACATCCAGCGCAGGTCATTCGAATAGGAACAATGCCCGTCCCGCCGACCTTCCGGATCGGCGAAAAAATCCTCTCCGATGATTTTAAACCGGGGAGTCCGATCGGTAAATTCATGGTAATGGAACCCGGCTTCCTGCGTGTGGCAATAACAGATTATCCGGTTGTTGTCGATCCAGGAAAAATGTGAACTGAGACCGTCCAGATTGAGCGGATAAATCCCGCTGCCGTCGCGATTGGCCGTATAAAGATGCGTCACAAACCGGCCATTCCCACCGCGCCAGCGGTGAATAAATATAAAACGTTTGCCGTCTGGCGAAAACAACAGATGATTAAACCAGTTGGGCGCGTTTTGCATGACTTTATTGTTGCGCATCTTCACTATCTGATCAAGTGATATTACCAGTTCGGCACTATTTTGTTTCAAGTCGATCAGCCATATTCCGTCCTGATCCGAATGGGGTTGACCCGCGAATTTATCCGGGACTCCAGCATAACCGTATCCGGGCCGCTCCTTGTCCAATCTGGCAAAATTGGCGCTCAATGCATAACGGCCATCTGGACTGAGGCAATATATCGGACGGCAAAGCGTTTCCGTTTTGCCGTCGACGACATCAAGAATCCTGGCGACGAATTCACCGTCTTCAACATCATTGTAAATGATCCTGGTTGAACTGTCCGGCAGCCATTGTAACATCGAACCCTGCTGCCAGCACCAGGCGCTTGTATCCGCCAGCTCGATAAAACGGTCGTTATCGGACAAATCGATCATGCCGATTACCGCCGTATCACCGCCGACCGGCTGCCGATTCATGAATTCGCTCTTATGCGCCAGCAGATAGCGCTGCGATTTGTCCCAGGGGTATTTATCGTAATAACCGAAGAAATAGTGGCCATCATTTTGAGTACGACGTCTGACCGGAAGATGATTGATGATTTGCCGCATGACGAACTCCTGAATTATCTCAATATGCTTGTCGTATTAAATTACCGGCTTATAGTTGGTACTGGCAACCGCATTGTACTTATAACTTCCGACATGGCAGTCGCCGATCAATACATTCACCTGGCCGGCAAGCCCTTCGCCGGCGTCGCCATGGATATAGCCGATCCGGACCCGGTTACTGGCATAGGTCATTCCGTAAGCTTGGACGGTTTGATTTGAGTCATTGATCCAGAAGACCTGGGAAATATTTTTCACCTTGGGAATTCTGATCCCGGCTCTAGCCAGATCATAATTCACCAGATAGCTGTAATAGCGGTAGCTGTAAGAGGCATTAATGGGAGCAAAATTATGAGCAGGGCAGCCGTTGACATAGCCACCATGCCGCCATTTGACAACATTCGCGTTTTTGGCATAGGTTTCACGAATGCCGCTGTACCAGTCATTCCAACCGTATGTGAAATTTTCGCGGCCGGGGGTAGTACTCCTGACTGAACTGCTCCAGAAAAAACCGTCGTGATCACCGGCATAGAAACTGGTCCACGTCCCGATCTGCTTAAGGTTACTGACACATGCGATGGATTTGGCCCGGTCCCTCGCTTTGTTCAGCGCCGGCAGTAGCATCGACGCCAGGATCGCAATAATCGCTATCACGACGAGGAGTTCAATAAGAGTAAAATGGTTGTTCGCAAATAATCGGATGCCGTTTGATTTCTGGTTATGCATTTTTATCTCCTGTTTTTTATAAGGTTTTTATGAAAAAATTATTCAGCGATGCTTTAAAACGCTATCGCGATTCACAAAATTACGTAATGGAGCCGGGATCGACTCCAGCAACGAAGGATAAGCCAGATTGTCCTTGATCGTATAACGGATAAACATATCCAGTTTGTCCCCGTTTTTACCGCTTTTCAAACGCTTCAGGTCAGCCTGGATATCAAATCCCGTAGCAACTTTGAACACCGGATTATTGACCGGACCACGATTATCACGAAAAACCACCATTTGCGGTAGAGCATGAAGCACGATCACACTACCCATCGGCCGCCTTGAACTACCGGTATGAACCAGTGACGAAATGATGCGGATTTCGCTGCCGCTGCCGACCCAGGGATATTTGAGTTTTAGCGGGCGGAACTGATAGACGACCGGAATACCGCCACCTTCGGCCCCGAAACGGGAATTGATCGCCGTGAAAGAACCGTAATTATCCACCCAGCGAGCATTATTCAGGTTTTTGCCGCCTTTTTTGGGGGCTTTGCTGATATCCGCACACGGTACGCCAAGCATACGATCGAAAAAGAGGGTACCGGAGCGGTTGACGAAAGCGGCGCCGTCGATCATCTGCGGCTGCCGCAGTTCCACCCAGGAATCAACGACTGCGGCGTAATCGCAATAACTTTCCAGACACTGATAGTTACAAAGAAATTTACAATTGCGGATCGTCAGTTGGGTTGAGAGATGATCAGCCCCGCCGGACGGGATAGCCCGAATGGCGAATGATGAGGCCAACTGGAACTCGCAACCGTTGAATTCAACCAGGGTTTGATTGGTATTACGGTTATGCAGAATAAAATGACTCTTGCCTCCGACGAACTTCAGGTTTTCAAAGGTATTGGTGTAGGCGTTGACAATGAACATCGACTCTTTCTGTTTGACGTCTCCTGCAGTGGTTTCAAGCCATCTGATGATAGCTTTGCCGCTGCTACTCCGCAGCGAAGTACAGCCATCCAGCTTGATCTGCCGTGATATCAGATATCGACCTGACGGGAAATAGACTGCCGGACTAACAAAAATATAGGAGGCGTGTTCCGGTTTCAGGCCTTTTTTCAGTTTCTGTGAGGCTGCCAACGCTTTTTCAATGGCATCGGTATCGTCCCTGCCGTCATTGGGCACCGCACCGTAATTCATGACGTTTATCATGTTCCTGGCCTTAGCCGTTTTAGGGGGATTCGCGGCACGCAAGAAAAAGCATAACGCAACGGCAAAACCTGCAATAAAGATTTTACGATTATTCATATCAGGCTCCCGAATGTTTATTTTTCAGGTTGGAAGTTCAGTTCTTTGATGGTAAAATAGTCGCCCGGCTCACAATTCTTCCAAGTGTACGACTTTCCGGGCGTTGGCGGAACATAGATTCTCGGAATATAATAAACCAGTAATGACAAATTACGCTTTCCGGTCAGGCCCAGTTTCCGCAGGTCGTAACGATGCTGCATCCGGCTGTTGCGCCGCGTCAGCATATACAGCACTCCACGGTCCTCATCAACCATTTTCAACGCGGTTTGATAAGGTCCTTTGGAACCCTTTTCTTCGAGAACAAAATTCAGGACCGGATATTTATCCAGATCGATGCGAATATTTTTCAAAGTTGCGTGCGCCCAATTTTTTTCGCCGTCGGTACGATGCATAATCACCGTTTTCCCTCCGGCCGGAGCCAGAGCGAGATATTCTGAATTTTTAAAACTTGTCGCGTCCATATAGTTATTCAAATCCCAGCTCGCGGTTTCAGGATAAAAGACCCCGGACGCTTTCTTTCCCGGGGTTTTCGACGCCAGTTTCACCGCTTCGGCCAACTTGGTCCGGGTTTGTTCCGAAGTTAATTGTCCTTTAATTGCCGGTTTTGACTTGATCGGCGGCTTCTGCAACATGTCCGGCAATTGATTGAACTCACCGAATGAATCCGCAGCGCGATAGAACAGCATTTTCGGGCTGACACCGCTAAAATAATCGTTCTGATTTATTTTTTTATCGATAATTACCGGCGGCACGTTAGTGGAGCAGTTGCTGATAATGATGGAATTGGGAATCTCAACACATAAGACCGCGCAGCGTCCGCGATAGTTGCTCTGGGAGCAAATGTGGCTGTCGCGGATCGTTACAAAGTTCCCATTGACGTTTTTCCGGTATTTGGAAAAATTGTAGACCGGGGTAAAGCCACCGCCTTCAGCCCCGAAACGACACCCGGTACATAGCAGACTGCCATAGTTGTCGATCCAGCGCTGGCCTGGCATTTTGCAGAGTGGAACCCCCAGCATATTATCCACCGTCATATTGCCATGCCCATTGACAATTACCGCCATATCTTTCATATCCCGGTCGGAAGTGATCCAGCAATCGCGAATAGTCGTCCAGTCACAGTTGGAAACGACCGCCTGACGACATCTGGCAAAAACACATTCCCGGACGTTGAAGAAACTGGAATTGCTGCCTTTCCGGGTAATTACTCCGACGCCATTGGCATCCAGAAATTTACAGTTTGCAACAACCAGTTGACCTTTGTCTATATTCTTGTTGCCGAATGAAATCTGATCTTTACCGCCATAGAAAACCAAACCTTCCACCCGGGTCTGCCAGGACGAGCGAAAATAGAGAATGTCTTTAGCCGGATTGGTTTGCACTATTACCGCCTCACCGCTTGCCTTTACAACTCTAACGCTGAGTTCGATCGTGTCACTGATTTTATAGACGCCCGGTTGAAAAACCAGCGCGGGAACGCCAGAGTAACGCAACGGAGCCAGGCCATGAACGGGAACGCCTTTGCCACGCCAGGTCTTTTTGGCGGCGGCTTCCGCCGCCTTCCTGATCGCCGCGGTATCATCGTGTTTACCGTCGCCAACAGCGCCGAAATCCTTGACATAAATATTACCGCTGTTCACTCCGCCGAAAACCGATGCAGCCATAAATACAATCAATAAAGTTGTGATGTGCCGGAAAAATTCCAATAAGCCGGTACCTGCAAGAACCCTGTGTGAAACATAAAAATGTGCTTTTGTCCCTAATTGCATATTTCGATAAGCGCATTCAGTCATAGTCAAACCTCTGTTAATTTTTTGATTTTTGCTTTATGGTTTATGATAATTAACTAAGTAAAAAATAACTTTTGTTATAATAATAAATGATTATTTGTACTTAGTCAATAGAAAAAATGTTGTAAAAAAAGCAGATATGTTGCAATTGTCATTTTGGTGATATAAATTATATCAACAAACGCGGAAAAATAAAAATGACAAATCATATTATCTTTGACTCCTGTTTCCGGCTTGGCGGAAACGGCGAAACGCTGAATTTACCGATATCACTACGTTCATTCGGGCATTACGTGGTCAATAAAGGCTGGAAAGAGCGATATAAATATAAGGATTTTGTTGAATTCTTCTGGGGGGTACGCGGCGAAGGACTGTTCCTTATTGACGGCCGTAAATACGTATTACAGCCGGAATGCGTAATTTATTATCATCGGGGACATTACCATGAAATCGAAGCGCTCAGTGACGAGTGGGAATATTATTGGTTTACCTTTGACGGGCACGGAGCTGAAGCTATGCTGCAAAGTTTTGATTTTCCGGACGGAACCTTTCATGTCGGTCCCGCTCCTGAAGGAAAGTTGTTGAATTTCTTTGAATTGATTAACAATTTCACGCCGTTCGGTGCACGTGAGTCTTCACTGGCGCTCTATGACATTCTTATGGAAATAAAAGAACCCTCTCCGGCCAATGATATGCCGGCAAAACATAATGATTTACCCAGAGCTTTCGCGGAACTGGTTAAAGATAATTATCAGGATGAAAATTTCAATGTGAATGTCGCAGCGAAAATATTGTGCGTACACCGGATCACCCTCTTCCGGGCCCTGACAGCAGCATTCAGAATGTGTCCGGCGAAGTATATCAGTATGACCAGAATCCAACGGGGTATGCTGCTCCTGCGCGCAACCCGATTTTCAGTCAAGGAAATTGCTGAAAGAATCGGAATTAAGGATGCGTCATATTTTTCCAGAATCTTCAAGGAACATACAACCATGACACCGAAAGAATTCCGGAGACTCAATCACTCATAAAATGAGATCATAGCCGGTTGAATTTACTTAAAACAAGCCGTTGAGTTTTTCGATAGCGTCTTTGGGCAGCCAGTTGTGATTTATGTAACCCTGGACTATTTTTTTGGCAACACCTTTGGCCGCGCGGTCGACATCAGCCTGGAGAGAAGCAAGGAACCCTTCGCCGACAACCGCCGATGCGCCGGAAACCGTTGATGAGACGATAATCGAGCCAGCCGCAGCCCCGCCGGCAACTGGAACCAGGATACCCGGTTTATGACCGCCGGTTGTCGAAACTACCGCACGGGCAATCTGAGCGCCGTTCTGACTGCAGATGATCAGAGCTTTGATATCCCCATTGCCGAAACCGAAACCGATCAGAACCCGGACAGCCTGATTTCCCCGGTTGACCTGAATAAATTTACCACCCAAAACCAAAGTTCTGGCAGTCGGCTTCTGGCCGGCTCCAGCTTTAACGGCTTTGACTCCGGCCAGCTTCAAATATTTAATCAGACTGTCGGTAAAAGTTTTAGCGGCCAGCTTACCCAGTTTGATTTCCTGCTGCGTCTGGGTTACGTGTTCCTTGTCCCGGATAGCTTTTGCAATTACTCCATCGTCCAGTTTGACTTTGCCCGGAGATATCGCCAGATTCTGAACCAGAACAAAATCCGGCTTGACAATCGATTCATAAGGAGCGCGATCCGTAATCTTGACATTCGATGACGCACACCCGGTCAGGACGGCAGCCAAACTCAACGATACCAGGGAAACTACGGTCTTTACAGAAAACTTGACTTGGTTAATCATTTCTCTCTTCCTTATTTATTGGGGTTAGGCTTGTGCATTAATAAAAAAATACACGGCCATTTTCAAAAATCAATATCAGAAGCGATATCACAATAAACAATTTTCCAGAAGCCGGAATATTACATAACTTTTTTTATGTATTGCCGAGCCGTAATTCCGGCGGCAGAAAGATATTCCGCGGAGCCTTGACCTTTCTGATCCGCTTCAGGAGTTCCTTTAACGCGGCATCAGTCAGGCGGTCAAAGTCCTGAAGGATGCTGGTGGTGGAGATCCCCCAGACATGTTCCGGTTCGGCATTGTCGAAGTCGGTATAGAAAATATTCCGTCCGAACTCCCGTTCGTGATTGCGGGTCCAGGTGATCAACGCCCCGGTGTGAGCCCAGTTATCGGCAAAAATCAATAAATCATGTTCATCATCAACCAGATATTTTTCAAGGACAACAAGTTTCGACGCGAAATCGTCCGGAAGTTCTATTATCTCATAAAACCGTTTGTGCTCGCGGCACGCCTTGACAAAACCGTCAAAACGCTGACGATACGGAGTTGAGGATGCGGCACTGGTCAACAGATTCGGCGTAATGTCAGGATGTGCCGCCAGGCGTTGACTGACATGTTTAGAAAAAGTTTCAACATATTCGGAAACGACTGAGTGTACGCCTTCACAAGTCCGGTTTACCAGAACGAGTGGAATTCCGGCTGCAATCTTCTTGATCAAAGGAAATTCTTTTTCCTCCGGATGCGACCAGATAATCCCGTCATAACCGCTCAACTTATTCAAGCTGCTACGTGAGTTCAAAACTTCCTCCGCGGAAAAATAAGTCAACTTGCACTCCACCGGCCTTGGCATATAATGCATCAACCACGCCGGAGCCACATAGGCGATACGCAACCGGGTTTCCAGTGACATCACCACCGTTCCGGCCCCGCGCCGCGCCGCCAGAAAACCTTTGCCAATCAACTCTTCCATCGCCCGGTTCACCGTGCTGCGAGTGGTTTTAAAACGCTTCGCCAGCTCGGAACGGACCGGAAAAGTATCACCGGGGTTGTATGCTCCAGACTGCAGTTCTTTCATCAGAATCTGCGCGATTTGTCTGTATCGTTCTATTTTCAAACGCGATTACCTCAATTATTATTTTTCTACAATATAATCAATTAATTAAAATAATCAACTTGAAATAAAGAATAGTTTTATTATATTAAAATCAAATGACTAGTCTTTTAATTAATAAGAGGAAGAAAAAATGAATTTTTTAAGCGATCTTTTCGTGGTTCCGAACATCGACAGGCAACAGGCGGAAATCAGTTTTACCGCACCGGATAATTGCAGCATGGCCAGCTGGAAAGTGATGGACGCCCAAGCAAAAGTAATCGATTCCGGCGAAATCAATGTGATCGCAACCGAAAAAGTTGAATTCACCGCAAATATCCCTAATTGCCAATTATGGTCGGTCAACTGTCCTTATCTTTATACCCTGGTTGTCGAATGCGGCGGTCAGAGCGAAGAAATCAAGTTCGGAATGCGCTCCTTCGGGACTTCCGGACGCGATCTGCTCTTGAATGGCGAAAAATTCTGCGCCAGGGGTTACATCCGGGGGCGCGAAGCGCATGAACACCCAAATTTCATCGGTTTTTCACTGACTGAATATTACGAAAAAAACATCAAGGCGGCAAAAGAATTCGGTTTCAACCTGATCCGCTTTCACTCCCGGATTCCCCACGAGGAATGTTTTGAAGTCGCGGACCGTCTCGGCATGCTGATCCACATTGAGATCCGCAAATATTACGGGCATTACCAGAAAGAACGCGCCGGAATGAAAGACGAGGGCGAAATCATTAACGAAGCCGAATGGCGGAATGCGGTCAAAGCGCTTCGCAACCATCCGTCATTGATGGTTTACTGCATGGGCAACGAAATCCGTAACCCGGGGACCAACCCTTTTGTCGAACATATTGCTGCGGTGACCAAGGAACTCGACCCGACCCGTTTGTTTATCGACACCTGCGCTCATGGCGAATTCGACCGGACCTATGTGGACTTCGATGTTCAGCACATGTCCTATTACTATCCTTTCGGGCAGAATTACGATATGTTCGACAATACCTACAACTGGCTGATCTACGGTTCCTGCAAAGGCCAGGAACTGGTCGCAACCGACGATGTGGACGAACCGACATTCAAGATTACCCGTGCGATCAATTCAAAACGCCCGGTCCTGGCGCATGAAATATGTCATTACGCCGCCTATCATGATTTGGACGCCTTGTCTGCCAAATTCGACAAATACGCTCCGGACCAGCGTCCGTGGTGGATCGATGAGTTGAAAGAACTGACTAAGCTCAAAGGTTATGACAAATTTTATGACCGGGCAAGCGAGGCCTCGCATCGCTTCCAGATGATCGGCTGGAAACTCGGAATCGAAGGCGCGCGACGCAGTCCGCTGCTCAGCGGTTTTCATTTTCTGCAATTAGCCGATACCGAGCGTTATGAAAATTCCAACGGCCTGCTGGACTGCTTCGATGATCCTCACAACATCGATCCGGCGGAATTCACACAATTCAACGCCGACACGATTTTACTGACCGATCTGCCGCGCCGCTCCTATTTTGAAAATGAAAAAATAAATGTTCCGGTCATGATCTCCAATTATGCCGAAGATCTGCCGGAAATCGCTGATTTTTCCTTTGAACTGAAGAATCCGGTGACCGGTAAAGTAGTCAGCCAAGGCATACTGCACGGCATCCATTTACGGGAAAAAGGCCTGCTGGAAATCTGTTCGGTCGAACTCGTAATGCCTGAAACAGCCGACAGCACGGAACTGACTTTCTCAGCCAAACTGGTTTCCGGTGAAAACGTGCTGGTTGAAAACGACTGGAAAGTCTGGGTATTCCCGAACCGCCCGGAAGAATTACCGGCGCAGCAGGCAAAAATCTGCCTCGACGAAATAAACATCTCGCAGCGGTATTCGCAAATCAATCACAGCGATTCAGCAAAACTGATGATCGCCAACCGTTTCGATGAAGCAGTGTTCAAGCAGCTCGAAAACGGCGGCGACGTCCTGATGCTGTACCGGGTTGATGAAACCCGCGACCGCAAATGGTCCTGCGACTATGAAAAATACTATCTGCCGGCGGTCTGGGACCGTCTGAAAGGCGTTATCTGGGACCGCGGCAACAACTGCGGTGCTTTTATCGAAGATCACCCATCCTTCGCCGGATTCCCTAACGACGGTTTCGTCAACCTGCAGTTTCATGGTTTGATTGATGACTGCGATAAAATAAACCTGGATGATTTTCCGGTCGAAGTCAAGCCGATTATGCGGGGAATCGACCGGGCCAGTCGTGACCGGTTCGATGTCTACACCTATGAATTATCGGAACTTCAACCGGAATGGACCATGCGCAATTTCGCGTATGCGTTTGAACTGAAAGTCGGCAAAGGCCGTCTGTTCATAACCGGGTTCAACTTCACTGGCCTGAATTCCGGTAAACCGGAGACTTGCGCAATGTTTGAATCACTGTTGCGATACGTCAATTCCAGCGCTTTCGCGCCGTCTGCTGAAATCACGGTTGCAGCCCTGAAATCCTACCTGCAGGATAAAGGCAACGCTCCACGCTTGAAGGAACGTAAGATGACGCAGTACTGGCAATTGAACGCGGAGCCTCTGGAATCCGCCCGTTACTGGAAAGAATCCGAGCTCTACATCGCCGGAGATCTCAAATTAAGACCGAGAAAATAATGCCCCTGGTCGATACTCCCATGAATAACTGTTTATCATGGGAGTAATTAATTGAAAATCTACAAGCTCAAGAAACGTAAATGTAACAGTGTGATAATTCATTGGTTTTGCAAAACGTAAATTGATAGGGTGAAAAAATCAAGTCTGTAATTTTCGAAAGCAGTAGATCACGGCTCCGGCGGGGCTGAGGCCGCGGCTTAATTGTTTTTTGTTGATTCGAGCAGGATTGTCGAATTTTGCGCCCATTTCACGGATGAATAATTTTGAACCGAGAATCGCTCCGTCGCTGAAGTGGCGGGTGCGGCGCAGAAAACGGATCGGCATCGATTCTTTGCGTCTGGCTCGTTCCTGCGCCTCAAATATCTCTTCACTCGTGGCTCCGCTTTCCGCCGCGACGATTCGCGCCAGTTCACTGCGGAAATAGTTGAATAGGTCGGTGTCGGTCCATTCCGAGGTGTCGCGATGCCAGATGTTTTGTTTGAGATGTTTGACGAAATTGGCATGAAAAAGGTGTTTGCCGGTGCCGTTGTAGCGGCCCCAAGTCGTGAAATGGTAGTCGGCCGGATCGGGGGTCAGGCCGGCGCGGACGGGGTTTAATTCTACATATAAAACGCACGCTTCCAGGGAGTTGCGACTGTCGAGGATGACGCTTTTGAATTTATTGGCCCAGAGTTTGCCGATGCGGTCGCGGGACTGGTTGTAGACGACGGTGAAACGTTGTTGGAAGGCGCGCATAAAGTAGCTGATGTCGATCATTTTCAGGCCGGTTTCGCGGCATATTTCCAAGTCGGCCGGGTTGATTTTCGGCATTTGTTTCGGCGCGTAGGTGAATTTATCCAACATGCTGCTATAGTAGGAGTTGTGGCGTTTTGCAATGTCCTCGAACGACGGCAATTCATCCGGCCCGGGAGCGTAAACGACCAGATGAAAGTGGTTGCCCATCCAGGCGGCTGAGATGACCTCGATCAGAAAATATTCGCAGAGATTTTGGAGCAATCGAAAGCCGTACTCCATATCGACCTGGTTGAACGGGCGTTCGCCTTTGCAGCCGGCGGCCCGGTTCATCAGGTGGTAGTAGCAGCCTTCTCCTGTAACTTTCATGCGCGTTCCGCGGCCTGACATGATTTTTCCTCCTTGGTTGACGAGTTTACAGTTAATATAGTGGGTGGAGAGGGGTTTGTCAAATTTAAGTATTATGTGATTTTATAAAAATATATAAAATATTGATCTGCAATAATATCCTGACCGAAATGAGTTGATTCTGAATTAGTCTTTGATACTTATTTTGAATTCGTTGGAATTCCCCTTTAATTCCGGGGCGTAAATAGCTTTTATTTTTGCCGGCAACGCGCTGAAATGACCGGGGATCTCGGCTTTCAGGCGATAAGTGACGCTGTATTTACCGCGCGGCAACCGCTGCACATACATACAAACCCGGTCATCCCGGTATTCAACATAAGCGCCTAAACTGTTACCAGTATATCCGCTGCGTAATTCAGCGGCCTCGCAACCGGCCGGTTTCATATCCTCTATTAAAAGATATTCGTAGTCGTTATTGCTCTCGACTATCATTTCCACTTCAATAAGATCACCGCTTTTGACGTTGGCGTTTTCCGGCAGCGGAACCCGGTCATAAGTGGCGGAACCGATGGTCACCGCCTGTCCCCGCGCTCCTTCAGCCAGAACTTTGTCGATCCGCCGTTTCAACAAATAGTAATTACGGTTTATTTTAACGTGCAGACCGCTCTTTTTGATGAAGTCCTCCAATGTGAAATAAGTCAAGTAAACGTTGAAGTAAAGATTGCCCTTCCCTTTTCTGGTGATCTGAACCGCGTGGCGGCCACCGGTAAGTGCGTCGCCGTACATCAGGAGCCGGTTGTCGAAACTGAAAAGATTGTCCGGGGTTATCTTGATTTCTTTTTTGAGTTTTCCATCCCAGCGAATTTCAACCTGCATCTCAGGTTCGGTTTCACCGCTGACTTTAAGGTAATCGGTCAAAGCCTCCACACAGAAAGCGGTATCGCGTGAAGAATGCCAGTAAGTGGCGTGTTTCCGGTTATCGATCAGGAAGCGGGCAATCCATGCCGCCCGGTCAAGATGAACTTTTGCCCGGCATAGCAGTTTCAGATATGCGGCCTGGGTTTCGGTATCCGATGCGTACCAGTACCACCATGACCAGCGGGTCGGCACATCGAGATACGCGGTCTGAGTTTCCCGGTCCGTCTTCAAATACTGCTCCAGATTCCGCAAAAGCATGTCAAACATTTCCCGGTCTTTTTGAGGGTTCAGTCCCAGTGCGAAAAGCGCTTTACCGTAGGGACTCAGTTGTTCCCGGTACTGGTAGAGACGCTGTTGCATCGGCGACATTTCCTCACTGGCGGAAGAAGCGCGAACCAGAGCCAGAAATACCAATGCATCCGTGTTACTTATCCACGGTTTTGCCTTCTTCCTTTCCAATTTTATAATATCCGCCAGGCGCTCCCGCTGATGGTTTTCAAGCCACTGACGACCACGATTGATCATATTCTGATCCAAAGCCACCCCGTTTTCCATCGCAATCATCAGTCCGCGGATGACATAGGCGGTCATATAGGCGGTGGAATGTTCCGAATAACCGGAAAACCAGCCCCAGCCGCCGTCGGAAAGCTGCATAACTTTGAGAGTATGAATCCCGCGCGAGACCTGTTTTCTCAGTTTCTTCAAATCGAAAACCGGATTTTCCTTCCAGCGTTTCCACTGTTCCGCTCGTTTTACCGGGTTACCGGTTTCTGTGGGATTAAGATTTGTGGTCTTATCCTGAATCTGCGGCAGTTTGATATTTAATTTTTTCAGGGTCGCATAAGTAATAATCGACGGCAGGAAACGGTTCAAGGTCGCGTCCGTACTCTTGTAATTAACCCCGATCAGGTAAGGCAAAGCATCGACGATCGCCAAAGCCGGTGATGGGGAGACATTGACCTGGAGTTTGGATTCCGCTTCTCGCCGTTTTTCCGGCAGATTCACCGAAACAAATGCATTGTTGCCTTTAGGGTCGCCATTGAGAATGGTGCCGCACCAGGCATCCTGTTTGAGGATTCCGTGAACTTCGACCGGGCATTCCAGTCGCATTGCGTCATCTCCGCCGGAGCTTTTTGCCGCCAAGGTTAACGACGCAGTTCCGGGATTCAACGCTTTAACGTGCCAATCAAAGCGAATCTCGCCTTTTGGTTTAATCACCGCGATCTTGACTGCTTTGTCGGTCATCAACAATTCCTTACCGCCGATCTGCAGTCTGGCGGTAACATCCTGCGCAGTATTCAGATAATTATGAACGATTCCAGAGATAACCGCATTGTCTCCGGTAACCATAAAACGCGGGATCTGCAGCCGAACCAGAAAATCTTTTGACGTAATGACTTCAGTTTCGCCCTGCCCGACTCGAGTTCCCGCGGCCATGCACCATGAACGAATCTTCCAGGTCGTCAGGTTTTCCGGCATTTTAAGTGAAATCTCCACCTCGCCATTTTTATCAGGAGTCAGCTTTCCGGCCCAGAAAGCAGTATCGGCAAATTCTTTGCGGACATGTACTTCATCCAGGGCAGCACTGCTCTGCTGAGATTCAGCTGCAACACCGTCCGCCATCACACTGCCTGCCATAACACCTTTGGATTTCCTCGCCATCATCGGCATAGGCGCCGCCATCATCCGACGGTTGGCGGAACCAAGAGTCATCATTTCCGGAGCCGCTCTTCCAGCCCCCTCCCAATGAATGTCCGGCAAATGACCGAATACCCCAAGCTGCTGCATGTAGAGTTCGCCGGATTTCAAGATATTATTAAACTGGATTCCCAGCACGGTATAAGGAGTTGAGTAATAACGCCGCTGCCACTTCCAGAAAAACTGTTTGATTTCAGGAATATTTGAACCACCACTGATGTATTCGACCGATTTATCATAAATCGACATAACGACGCTGCCGGTAACCGGCTTGCCGTCGATATCGGTCAGCCGTACCTTGACTTTAGCATCGCCGCCCGGCAAGTATTTCGCCTTGGACGGCTTGATGTCAACATTGACAACGCGTTTTTCAGGCGGAACGCTGATCGACCGGGTTGTCCGGTAGAACTTGCCGTCGGCAATAGTCCAGGCTTCCACAAAGCAATTCGGCATATCGCCTTTCTTGATTTCAAATTCATAAACCCATGATTTTCCGTCCAGACGATGAACCAGCGGCAAAATTGAAGCCTGCTGGGTCGGCCTGACAAAAAGCACCACGGTGCTGTTGTTGAGTCCGGTGTTGATCAGCAGTTTGACTTTTTCGCCCGGCTTATAAGTTTTCTTGTCGACAATCAATTCCAACGGATTGAAACGGAAGTCGTCAGGTTTAAGTTTTTCCCCATAAACATTGAAGACACAGTCGCCGCTCACGGTATTTTTAGCGGCATCGGTCAACTTGAAAACTACCCGGAACTGCCCCGGGGCCGGCGCGGTGAAATCCACATGCCCCTGCCCGTCCGCGGCGGCCGCAACTTTCCAGTGTCCAACTTCTTTCTCAACCGGAATACCTTTTTTATTATAAGACAGTCGATAAACTTTAGCGTCCCCCATGACCGGCACACCTTTGCGATCAGCGGTTATAGCGGTAAAGTTGATCTTGACATTATCCCCGGTATTATAGAAACCCCGACTGGTCCAGGCCGCGGCCCTGAACGGCACCGCGGCGGCGGTCACATTCTTTTTACCGACAATAGTCCGGCGTGAACTGTCGGTAACCAGGGCGGTAATCTCATAGCGGTGGTCGGTTTTGCCGAACATGGCCTTGGCGAAGGCGGTATCGACGGTAATCTCGACCGTGCCGTCAGCACCGATCGCGGTTTCATTCTCACAGACCAGTTCCGGCGGTGGGGTATAATAATTCGGAGGCCATATTATACAGCATCTGAATGGAATATCGTCGAACCAGCGATATACCGGGAAACACCACCAGTAACCGGGGCCGTATAACCAGTCCCACGGCGTCGGCGGAAACCAGTTGAATCTTTGTTCGGAGCGTTTTACCGTGTAGCGAACCCTGGCGTTGGTTACCGGTGCGCCAAAGTAATATTTTGCCGCTATTTTTACCTTGAAAGGCTGCCCCAGAACAATTGGCTTTTCAGGTGCTTTTACGGTGACTTCGTATTCCGGTTTTTTATATTCCTCGACCCGGAAGCGCTGATATCCGTTATAACCGTCCAAATGAACGGTCCAGTTGCCGAGGTCGGCATCCTCCGGGATAGTAAACTGGCCGCTTAATCCTCCCCATCGATCACTTTTTTCGGTCTTTTTATAGATTTCCTTGCCCCTGGCGGAGTTAACCTTGACCGTTACGCTTTTATCGCCGTATTTGCCAATGTCATCATTCTCATAGTTAACATCCCTGATCCAGAATTTATAGTGAACCGTATCGCCGGGACGATAGACGGGCCGATCGGTTATGCAATATGTCCGCTGCCGGTTGTATGACTGGGGATTGGTCGTGGAACTGTACCATGAGCGGAAAGGCAGCAGCGCCAGTCTGCCGGAAGCGCTTCTGGCGATAACCATGTATGAATACTGACGCTTGAGACGATCTGGATTCAGTTTAAGAAAACCGGAACTGTCGGTTTTACCGCCATCGAATTTATCATAATGCAGTTTGTAACGGCGGTTGAATTTACGTTTTGCAGCGGGAAGATATTCCTGGCGATAGCCGATAAAGGTAAGATCAACGTTTTGCAGCGGCGCACCGGTCGCGGCATCAGCAACAAAATACAGGTTGGGCCGGAAATTTCTGGCGACGATCGCCGTATCCGCAATCCAAACCATCTGACGCGCTATATTACCGTCGCCGAATTTTGCCGTCAACAAATACATTCCCGGCTTGTCTACCGGCACAGTAACGCTTTTTTCCCGGTCGAAATGACCAGGGGCCGGCTTGAGCGGCTCCACCCATTCAGCAAGCGTTTTGTCGAGATATTCAGCCAGCTTGCCACGAACAATGCCATTACCAAGATTAAAGATATTAAGTTTATCCCAATCGAGTTTATCCGGGTCAGACTTTAGATATTTGTCCACATCGTCAAGAAATAATTCCATTTTCAGCTTACGCAATGAAAACGTCACAGACCGGGCGTTACGGAACAGAAATCGCAGCTTAGGCTTTTGACCGGCTGCAAAAGGGTTTTTCATCTGGACGAATTTTCCAATATGCCCGACGATCTGTTCGAGTTTGCGTTTACGGCTGGAAGAGCCTGACGGAAACTTTTTCAGAGATTCCTGAAGGCAGGCGGCGGCCTTGTCATATTGCCTGCGGTTGGTATAAATAGTCGCCAGAGAATTCAATGCCTGTTTACCGCAGTCTTTCGTTTCCGCCAGCGACTTATATATTTTTATATAGTTGAATTCCGCCGGCAGCTTAAAACGCTTGATCCCGGTTGCCAGCCGGGTAATGGTCTCATCATCGGTCAGCAAATGAACAGAGTAAGGCCCGGTCTTCGGGATTGAAAAATCTCCCCGGTAAGCCAGATACGCCATAGTTTGAACCCCGAATTGACTGAACAGGAAACCGGCCAACTCCAGATCGGCTTTCCGATAGCCGAATTTCTTTGCTTCAGCCAACAGCCAACGCCAGCGTTCGCCATCATTTTTCGCAGCATCCCAACTGGCGGGAAGCTTATAGTAAACCGGATTTCCGTCCGCGTCGACCGGTGCGCCGGATGAGCTCCAGCGATTATAGTTGTTGTGAACCGATGAATATTCCGGCAGTTTCGTATAGTCGGTCAAATGCTGCATCTGCCAGTTGGAGCGGAAGAACGGGGCAAAACAACGAAAAAAGTCCTGCTTATTGGTATTTGTGCCGTGTTCCAGGACCAGCGGCATCGCCTGTACATAAAGCTGGATCGCCCTGATCCGGTCCCGGTCATAAGAGTTGATGTAACGTCCGCCGCGACGATGCCAGCCGCGTTCAAAGTTATTCCCGATCATGTACCCGTAATGAGGAGCGGAGTTATATGCCAGGGCAACCGCCTGAAGCACCCGCCATGAGTCGGAATATTCGGCAACAGTCTTCTCAAACAGGTCATCAAGCTCATTTTGCTTACGCAGCCGGTTAAGACATTTTATCGCGACATCCAGTAATTTGACTGCTTTCGTCCCGGTCTGTTTTTGCTCAAGCAATTCTTTTTTACCAAGGTCTAAAGCTTCCTTGTAATTATTCTGGTGATAGAGAACCTGCGGTGTATTAACTTTTACGGAACGTATCTGTATTTGCGAGGACAAATTTATGGTGGTCAAAAAAGCGAGAATCAGCAGAAAATTCTTCATAACAGCACACTCCCTGTTTATTTCAGTTTACAAACATAAAAATAATCTACATGATGAAGAGTGGTATGCCTAATATGAAAACGGAGTTTTTACAACTTTTTTACATTCTGACAATCATAATTTGGTAAAAAAACAGAAAAATTTTGATTTCAGGCTTGATTTTTTCTAAAAAAAGTATCTATTATGCGTTCCGAAAGTTGAGGATATGCTTCAATCTTTGGAAAAATCTCCCGGTGGCGGGATAGCTCAGTCGGTAGAGCAGGGGACTGAAAATCCCTGTGTCGCCAGTTCGATTCTGGCTCCTGCCACCATTTTTTATACTTATTTAGCCTCAAATTAAGCAGTTTGAGGCTTTTTCATTTATAACCCGCTTTACGTCCTGAAACGCCTATTTACCCCCTGTCGTTACAAATAACAACAACAAAACAACAACAACTTGTCAGAGACCATATAGGCGGGTATTGAGCTTAGCAACCACAACCATTGTGAATGGCGGCTATACCGTCACGTATGAATAACGCCAACAACCAGGTCTTCAAGCTAGTAATACCAGTTGTGCGAAAGCTCTTCCCGCTTCATGATGCTGAAAAATTTCAGAACCAGAATTGTCACATAGTTGAAATGAAAAATAATATATGGTATATTTAATTGTCATGCTATAAATACTGAATCTGTTGTTAACTAATAAATCAAGGAGTTATGGCGTGATAAAGTTATACATGTAAATTCCATATCAAAGGGGGGACATCATTTTATGCTGTTTACAACACATTGGTGTTCATTACGAGTAATAGTTAAACATTTACAAAGACTAAGAATAATGAGGTATTTCCACTTTCTCCATGAGGTTACGTTCCACTCTATGATTATGAGCAATGCTGGAATTCAGCATCAAGGGCGGCATGATATGGAACGTAAAACTCCATCAAACCGCAAAAGCTGGTTTTCAATGCTGCCCTTAACAAAAAGAGCGCATTACATTTTTACTTGTCACGGGGGATTATTCCTCATTGTTCGAAATATAATATAAACCCTTAACATAACGTTAGGGAGGGCAAAGTTGATAATCAAGTCAAAGAAAATTGATGGTCTCAAGGAGAAATTTTATAACAAGATAGTTGCTGGCAAAGTGCTGTTAACGGCGCTTTTTGTCGTATTTATCGGCTGGATTCCATATTGCATATCCCTGGATATGATTCCACGGAGTCGTTGGGACGACTGGCAATTGGTGATGAGTTCCGGTGAAGCTCTGCGGAAAATCATTCTCGAATATGGCCAGTTTCCATTCTGGAATCCCTGGCATCATGGCGGAGTCCCGCTGTTTTCGCATCCCGGATCAAATATTTTTGTGCCCGACACCTTGATGACGCTTATTTTCGGTGGGGTAATCGGGGTCAAGATCATGCCCTTGTTTTATTTGTTTTTCGGGGTAATCGGAATGTGGAAGTTTCTGGAGGAGTCAAAAACCGCATCACGCTTCTGGGGCAGTGCGTTATTTGGTCTCCAGGGGGCAATCGCAATGCATATTGCCGTGGGGCATACGATTATGATCTCGATAGTGTGGCTGCCCTGGTTGCTTTATCTGGCTAGACACTTTGTCAACGAGCTGAAATATGCCGTCTGGCTGGGAGTATGTATGGGATTGATGTACAACCAGTTTTTGCACTATATTGCGCTGATGAACACCATAGTGCTTGGATTTGCCCTGATAAATGTTTGGTTTCACAATATTCGCCTGAAAAAGTTTTATCTGCACGCGGCTGTCTCATTTCTGATTTTTTTGTGTTTGACGAGTTATCGCTTTATCCTGTTTGCCGATATGATCCACGAATATCATAGGAATATTCCGGTTGATCATTTCAATATTCCTTTTACCTATTATCTGAAAGCACTGCTATGGCCGGCTCAGACTTTTTATACTCGACCGGAGCCGTTACGGGGATACTGGTTCTGGTATGAGTTGGGATGTTATATCGGCATATTGGCGCTGGGAATGTTCATTTACTCCGTGAAACGCAGGGTTCGCTGGTGGCATATTGGAGCTGTTTTCACCTCATTACTCGCAGTTAATAACAAATCGCCTTGGCTGCCTGGTTACTGGTTGTGGATTGTGCCGGTCTTCAATAATATGTTCGTTTTCCCGAGATGGCGGATGTTGGCGACTTTTTTTATCATATACGGAGCCGTCAAGGGGCTTGATATGTTATCTGAGATAAAGTGGCAACATCGCGCCAAACTGATCTTTGGAATTATTGCAGTTTCAGTTTGCGGCTTGTGGTTCAGTCAGTATTACCTGTGGAGCAGTCAACAACTGAATACGGAAGAACAGATTCTTGACACGGTCAAGCTGAAAGCGGATAAAATTATAACCATCAGTGACAAATGCTTTTTCTATGCCGCAACAAAAAAGAATATCGCGTTGGCGAACTCGTTTGAACCTATGTTATATGAGAAGCAAAGAAGCGTCAGGATACCGGTAAATCATCCGAAGTACCGGGGAGAATTTTTTTCCATGAATAATAATCTGGAGTGGAATGAATGGACTCCAAACCACATTGTTTTTAAGTTGAAAGGTCCGGATTATATTATTGTGAACCAGAACCCGGGACGCTACTGGCAAATCAACGGGCAGGTACTTTTTCCCAAGATGCGGGCCTTTGAACCTGAAAAAACTTTTGTATTTTACTTGAAAGAACCAGGAACTTATACCTTGAGCGTAGTGCCGGACAAGCACTATATTGCCCTGTATGTGAATTTGTTTTTACTGATGGTTTTGGTCATTGTACTTTTTGCAATATATAAGATCCGGTCGAAGAATGCTGTTTTGCCCGAAAATTGATAAAAGCAAGAAGCGGGATGCTTGTTCATTCCAATAGCAAACGAAAAATCTCTTTTTTAATCAGACGATAGCGCCATCAAAATTCCCGGCGATGCATTTTGCCGGCAAACACACAGAAGGCGCTACAGTTGGCAGTGCCGTCTAATTAATATTTATTGTGATAAGTTTTTGATCATAATTATCTATAACAAGATAAGGAACTGTATAAAAATAAGTTTGACCGCTTAATTTGTCTGTTTGATCGTAATAAAGGTTGTAATTTGGAAAGTTGAATGTATTAATATTAAAATAATATGTTCGATTTTGAAAGGGTCTGGAATGATTAATAAGAATATTGAAGATAACAATTCTCCGCCAGTCATGATTTTGTGCGGAGGACTTGGTACTCGGCTCCGGGACGTTACCGAACTACTGCCAAAGCCCATGGTGCCGGTCGGCCCACAACCAATAATCTGGCATATTATGAAAAATTACGCAGCGTTCGGGATTAAACGGTTTATTCTTTGCCTGGGCTACAAGCGTGAAGTATTCATTGATTATTTTTTAAACTATCATGCCAGATCATGCGACATAACCCTGACCTTGGGCAAACAAGGAAATATCAAATATCACGGTTCTCACGGTGAAGAAGACTGGGAGGTAACCCTGGCTGATACCGGAGAATTGACGATGACCGGAGGACGAATTGTCGCCGCGGCTAAATACCTCAGGCCGGAAGATAAAAACTTTTTCCTGACTTATGGCGATGCGGTTGCGGATGTAAATATCAATGATCTGTTTGCTCAGCATATTGCCAAGGATAAAGAGTTGACCATAACCGCGGTCCGCGCCCCGAGCAGGTTCGGAGAACTGAAGATCGGCGAGGACTCAAGTATTACCGGCTTCTCGGAGAAAACCAACACTGATACCGGCCATATCAATGGAGGATTCATGGCCGCTAAACGGAGTTTTATCGAAAACTACGTTGATATCGGCCGAGACTGTTTCCTGGAACAGGAGCCGATGCAGAAATTAGTCAGCCGGGATCAGATCACGGCATATCTGCACGAGGGCTTCTGGCAATGCATGGACAATGCCAGAGAGCATAAGCGGTTAAACGATATGTGGGAAGCCGGAGACACTCCATGGACCGCTAATTGGGATTAAGAATGTTCAGTAATATTTATTCGGGGAAAAAGGTTTTTGTCACTGGAATGACCGGTTTCAAGGGTTCCTGGCTGACAACCTGGCTGCGGCGTCTTGGCGCGGACGTGATCGGTTATTCCCTGGCGTCCAATACAGACCCCAGCCATTTTGAGCTGCTTGCTCCGGATGTGAAGCATGTTACCGGGGATATTCGTGATTTTGCCAAACTGTTTGAAGCACTCAGGACAAGCCGGGCTGAATTAGTATTTCATCTGGCCGCGCAGCCTCTGGTCAGGGAATCCTATATTTCTCCGGTAGAAACTTTCAACACAAACATTATGGGAACAGTCAACCTGCTTGAGGCATGCCGCCAGACTGATACGGTCAAAGCCGTGGTCGTGGTTTCAAGTGACAAGTGTTACCGGAATAATGAACAGCATGAGGGTTACCGCGAAGAAGACCCGCTTGGCGGACACGACCCTTACAGCGCGTCCAAAGCCTGTACGGATATCGTTACCGGATCATATCGTGATTCATTTATGCATAATATTGCGATACTGGTCGCTTCGGCCCGGGCCGGGAACGTGATCGGCGGCGGCGACTGGGCCGCGGACCGGCTGATTCCGGACCTCATGCGGGCTTTTGCCGGTAGACAGGAAGCTGTTATCAGAAATCCCAACGCCGTCCGCCCCTGGCAGCATGTTCTTGAACCTCTGAGCGGTTATCTGCTGTTGGGGCAGAAACTGCTCGAAGGGGACGGAATTTGTGCGGCCGCCTGGAATTTCGGTCCGTCGGAAGAAGATGTCATGACTGTAAAAGAGGTCATCGACACCGCCGGTGATTTTTTCACCGGTGTTAAGTGCAGATACTTGACTGAGCACAATGAGCCGCATGAAGCAGGCTTGCTGAAACTGAATTGCTCAAAAGCGCTGAAAAAACTGCGGTGGAGCGGAGTATGGGACAGCAGGACGGCAGTACGCCGAACGGTTGAATGGTATATGAATTATTATGAAAAAGACCGTTTAACGACGAATGAAGATCTTGAAAGATATATTGACGACGCAAAAAGGTTGAATAAGATATGGGTGAAATAAGGAAGGCCGAAATTTTACGGGATAATATCCTCGACCTGGTCCGGGAATATTATAATTGTACTTCCGGTGGCGAAAACGAGCTTTTCGAGGCCGGCAAAAGCCGGATTAATTACGCGGGACGCTTGTTTGATGATAAGGAAATGGTCAATCTGGTCGATTCGTCGCTGGATTTCTGGCTGACCTACGGTCACTATTCCAGGGAATTCGAGACGCGACTGGCAAAATTCCTCGACGCCCGTTTCTGCTTGCTGGTAAACTCCGGTTCATCCGCCAATTTGCTGGCATTCGCCGCGTTAACCTCGCCGCTGCTCGGGGAGCGGCGGATCAGGCGCGGGGATGAAGTGATTACGGTTGCCGCGGGTTTTCCTACCACCGTGGCGCCAATCATTCAATATGGCGCGGTTCCGGTTTTCGTCGATATTGAACTTGATACGGTGAATATCGATTGTAACCAGCTGGAAGCGGCGCTTTCAGAAAAAACCAAAGCAGTCATGCTGGCGCATACCCTCGGTAATCCCTTTGATATCGCAGCTATCAAAAAATTCTGTGATACACATGGTTTGTGGTTGATCGAGGATAATTGTGATGCACTCGGGTCCAGGTATCAAGGCAAATACACCGGAACTTTCGGGGATATCGGCACGTCGAGTTTTTATCCGCCGCATCACATGACAATGGGCGAAGGCGGAGCGGTATATACGAATACTCCGTTGTTGAACAAGATCATGTTATCAATGCGCGACTGGGGCCGCGACTGCTGGTGCGAGAGCGGGACGGACAACACTTGCGGCTGCCGTTTTTCGGGCCAGTTCGGGTCATTGCCGCATGGTTACGATCACAAGTATGTCTACAGTCATTTCGGCTTCAACCTGAAGACGACGGACATGCAGGCGGCAATCGGTTGCGCCCAGCTTGACAAACTGCCGGATTTCATTGATAAAAGAATCAAAAATTATAATTATCTTGCCGGTAAATTGGCAGAAATACCGTATTTAAAAATCCAGAAAGCGCACCCGGACAGCATGCCGTCATGGTTCGGATGTCTGATCATGATCGCTTTGGACGCGGGCTTTACCCGCAACGAACTGGTCGAACATTTGGAATCATGCAATATCCAGACCCGGAACCTGTTTGCCGGCAACTTAACCCGTCACCCGTGTTTCGACTCATTGACTGAAGATATCGATTACCGCATAATCGGCCGTCTGCAGAACACTGATTATATTATGAACAACGCCTTCTGGATCGGCGTTTATCCCGGCATGACCGGGGAAAAGCTCGATTACATGCTTGTAAAGATCAAAGAATTTATTCAGAAAATAAGTAAAGGGTTGTAATAAATATGTCAAATATTGACTGCCTGATTTTTAATAAAAGTGATAATGTTGCGATAAATACCGATTATGGAAATGTTAAAAACCGAAAGCTTTTTAATATTTTCAGTCAGGAATCTGTAACAGTAGCTGATGATGTGCCCTGGGGACACAAGATTGCGATAAGTTTCATTAAAAAGAATGCTTATATCATCAAATACGGACAAGTCATTGGTACCAGTGCAAAGGACATTGAGCCGGGCGAATATGTCCATACTCATAATATGAAATTTGTCAGCGATGTAAATTTTATCAATAATGGTTCCTGCAGCAATGATAATAAATTTATGCTTGGAGTACCTGATGAATTTTACGGCTTTCAGCGAAGCGACAGAAAGGTTGGAACCCGAAACTATATTGTTTTGGTATCTCCAGTCAACTGCTCCGCGACAGTAGTAAAACGTATTGCGGAGCATTTCAGAGGTGTTGATTTCAAAGAAAAAAACATTGACGGAGTCGTGCCGGTCAGTTACGGCGGTGGTTGTGCCCAATCCAGAACATCATATGCCTATAACCTTTTGAACAGAACTTTGGCCGGTTGGGTGGAGAACCCCAATGTCGTAGGCGTCATATTTGTCGGGCTGTGCTGTGAAAGTACTTGCTTTGAAAGTGTTATGAAAAATGTCAAGAAAATTGATAAACCCGTGTATAATTTTAACATCCGCGATGCCGGAGGAACGACGAAAGCAATACAACATGGAATTGACAAGGTAAATAACCTTGTTTCCGGACTTCCTGTTTTCAAGCGTGTTGCTCTTTCCGTCAGCAATTTAAACCTTGCGTTGAATTGCGGCGGCAGTGACGCGTTTTCGTCCGTCACCGGAAATCCGGCTTTAGGCTTGGCCAGCGATATACTTGTAGCACATGGGGGAACAAGCGTTCTTGCAGAATTCCCGGAATGTCATGGAGCGGAAGAGCTGTTGATCCAGCGCTGTACTAATGAAAAAGACAAAGACAGGTTGCGAACAATAATTGCCTGGTGGAAAAATTATTTAACAATTCATAATGTCACCGTCGACGACAACCTTGCCGCCGGTAATATTGAAGGAGGAATATCAACAATACTGGAAAAAAGTATTGGAGCCGTAGCCAAAGGCGGTAATTCAATGATTAACCAGGTTATGGACTTTGCCGAACATATCGAGAAGCGGGGGTTGTTATTCATGAATACTCCTGGCTTTGATCCGGTTTCGGTGACCGGACTGGTTGCCGGCGGCTGCAACATCGTTGCTTTCACGACCGGGCGGGGCTCTACATATGGCTGCGCCATTGCCCCGACCATAAAAATATCAACAAATACAGCTCTTTATGAACAAATGCCTGACGACATTGACATTAACGCGGGAAAAATACTGTCGGGAACCGGAATAACGGATTTGGGCAAAGAAATCTATAAAGCAATAGTCGATGTTGCCTCCGGAAAACAGACAAAAAGCGAGAAGAACAAACTCGGCTGGGAAGAATTTGTTCCATGGCACATTGGAGACGTGCTTTAAACTCAAAAAATGAGAGAATTTAATTAATGAAAGAAATTGTAATAATTGGAGCAGGAGCTATTGGCCGGGGATTCCTCCCCTGGGTCATTGATCTGGATAAATACAAGCTCACGTTTGTTGATTCAAGTCCATTCATTATTGAGAAGATGAGAGAACAGAAAAAATACAGTTCTTTCATGGCCGGAATGGATCAGATAAAGGAAAAGGTTGTTCCTGTGGCAAACGCATTTCCGGCATCCGGGTTTTCTGTAAAGAACAATTCAAATCCTTGTGTCGTCTTTATGAATGTTGGCCCCAGAAATTGCGCCGAAGCCGCGAAATTATGCAAAGGCGTGAAATGTCCGATCATCATGTGTGAAAATGACCCGGCAACAACAAAGGTTGTAAAAAACGTTTTAAATTCCGACAACGTCTATTTCGCGGTTCCTGATGTAATTACTTCAAATACAGCATCCGAGGAGAATACCGTTAAAGATCCGTTGGCAATCCATACTGAAGCCGGCGAACTCTTCGTTGATAAAAGAGCAAAAAACGGGACTTATGAGATTGACGCGGTTTTTTGTGAGGAAGAGGAATTGTTAAAAAAACAATGGACTCCCAAATTATATTTGCATAACACTCCACACTGCATTGCCGCTTATCTTGGGTCATTGATCGGAGTAAGGTATTTACATGAAGCGATGACCAATCCCGACGCGAAAGACATTGTAAACGGCGCCATGCAGGAAATGCTTACCGCTTTAAAGCTGAAATGGGATATTCCTCATTCGTTTTTAGAGTGGTACGCGGACAAGGAGATTCAGCGTTTTACCAATAAACTGCTATGTGACCCGGTGACCAGGGTCGCTCGTGAACCTTTGAGAAAATTAGAGTTGGAAGGACGTCTGATTGGAGCGGCGCAAATGTGCCTGGAACTGGGTTTCATTCCCAAAAATATTCTTATTGGAATTGTCAGCGCGATATTATTTGAAAGCGCGGATGACAATGATAACCATTTGAGTTTTATGAGAAAAAACATTCCTCCTAAAATATTATTGACCTACACCTTAGGGCTGCGGGAAGGAGAAGTGCTTGAAAATTTGATTGAAAATCGATTTAACAGTATAGTAAACAGATTAGACAAACTGGTAGCAAACAAAAACAACAATAATTTATTATGACAATTAAGTGGAAGACTGAGTCGGAGTTGGCAATTAGAGCCGCAACTTCAGGGGTGAATATCTTGAATAACGCATATGGAGGCTATCCCGGATCCGGTTCCGGGGAAGCTTCACGGGAGGATATTGCCGCTGAGAAAAGCCGGTTCATTGAAAAAGAAATAACATCTTTACTGTCCGCAAGTTCAACATATCCGGTAATTGGCGGAGAGTCTTGTGAGCAGCAAAAAATTGATCTTGCTGAACCCGTGTGGTTGGTCAACCCGATTGATGGACTGGCCAATTATGTATCTTCAATACCTCTTTACGCCATATCTATCGGAATGATGGACAACCTGCGTTTTCCGGTCGGAACCGTGATTATTCCTCAGCAAAAAGAACTTTTTTACACGATTGGAAATGATGCCGCTTATCTGAATGATAAAAAGTTACTGGTTAACCCAGGCAGCTTCAAAGATGCATTGATTGCCGGGACTTTTTCCAACGAGGGAATTGTTAATAATCCCGCCAGGCAAAGAAAAGAATATGAATTTTTCGGGGAAATAAATGATCTGACGCGCGGCTGTCTTCGGTTGGGAACAGCTGCCGTCAGCATTTGTTATGTCGCGGCCGGGCGGCTTCAGGCTTCATATGGCCTGGCAAGCAGATTATGCGATGTTTCGGGGGCATTGGCCGTGGCGACAAAGACCGGCACGGAACTGTATATAGAGAGAATTGATAACACTATGCTAGTCAATTATGTTATTGGAGTCAGTGACATAGCTGAGAAAATAGCAGACATGCTGGAAGAAAATGGCTTGGCTGAATTTTCGCAATTAAATAAAGGTGGTTTGACGTGAAAAAAGACATTCCCTTAAAACATTCCGTTTCCGATATTCCAGTGGTTATTCTGGCTGGCGGCAAAGGCATAAGATTAGGTAAAGGCGGTGAAGTTATTCCTAAAACCATGGTCGAAGTAAACGGTAAACCCATGTTGTTCTATGTCTTAAATCATTATTTGACGGCCGGATTCAAGCGCTTTATAATATGTGCCGGCCTTGGCATTGAGCTTATTGAATGCTATTTATATAATGATTTCCCTGACGGTGATATCAAGGTCCTTAATACCGGAATTGATAATATGACGGGGTCCAGGATCGCTCAAACGCGTGGACTTATTGAAAATGATATTTTTTGTATGACCTACGGTGATTCCCTGTCCGATGTAGATGTTCAGTCCGTTATCGCTTGTCATTTAAAATGGCAGGCAAGAGTTACATTGCTGGCAGTACATAATCCGACCCGTTTTAAAATATTAGGCCTGATGGAGGATGAACATGTAATAAAAGGTTTTTCCGATAAACCTGTTTTGCAGAAAGATTATATCAACGGCGGTTTTTATGTTCTAAACCGTTCCGTCTTTGATGCAGATTCCATTTCAGAAGCCGCGGATTGTGTATTTGAAGAGGACGTGCTGAATGAACTGGCCGCAGAAGGCAAGCTCTGCGCTTATAGATACGAAGGTTTCTGGCAACCGTTGGATAATGAACGCGATTCATGTAAAATATCAGAATATTTAAGCAGGTGAATCTATGAAAAGAGTAGCTGATTATATCGTTGATTTTCTCTGCCAATCTGGTGTCAAGGACGTTTTTATGGTTTCCGGCGGTGGAATGATGTTTCTTTCTGACGGGTTGGCTAAATCCGGAAAACTTAATGTTATTTGCAACCACCATGAACAGGCCGCAGCAATGGCCGCAGCAACATACGCAAAATATAATTTAAATTTAGGCGTGGTCTATACAACAACCGGATGCGGGAGTACTAACGCGATAACCGGCGTCCTGGGAGCCTGGCAGGATAGTGTCCCCCTTCTTATAATTTCCGGTCAATGCAAACGCAAAGAAACTATTATCAATTCTAAATTGAAGCTGAGGCAGCTGGGAGTCCAGGAAGCGGATATCATCTCGATTGTTGAGTCGATTACAAAATATTCGGTAATGGTCAATGATCCCGGCAAAATTGCATTCCATCTGGAAAAGGCCGTATATCTTGCCAAATCAGGACGCCCCGGCCCGGTCTGGATCGATGTGCCGCTGGACGTGCAGGCCGCAATGATCGAAGAAGATGGTCTTGAACATTATTCAACACCTTTGGAACAAGGCAATTGTTTACCGGAAAAGACCTGCGATGAACTTAAAAGACTTTGTATGAATTCCCGGCGTCCAATAATAATAGCCGGACAGGGAATAAGGTTGGCTGACTGCGGAAAAGACTTTAAACAATTTGTCCATGACAAAAAAATTCCGGTTGCCGCTTCGCGACTGGGAATAAATAATTTGCCAACTGAAGACCCGGTATTTATCGGCCTGATCGGGAATAAAGGACAGCGGGCGGCTAATTTTGCAGTGCAGAATGCGGACCTGATAATTGCTCTCGGCAGCCGCCTGAGTGTCAGCTCCACTGGACACGAATATCATAACTTCGCCAGGAATGCAAAATTGATAGTAGTGGATATTGACCAGGAGGAACATAAGAAAAACACCGTCAAAATAGATTTGTTCATTAATTCCGACGTCAAATTTTTTCTTCAGCAAATCCGTGAAATGGACATATTCGGACAAACAGATTCATGGCTTGAGACATGTAACCGCTGGAAGAAAAAATTCCAGTTTGATTCAACTTCCGGAAATAATGCTCAGGACAAAGTGGATTTATATGATTTTGTCCGCAAACTTTCACTGCATTTAAAACCGGATTCAGTCGTTGTTACCGATTCGGGGTCAACTTCATACGTGGTTCCGCAGGCAATCAGCTTGAATGATGGCCAATTATATCTGACTTCAAGCGCTCAAGGGGCAATGGGATATACTATCCCCGCAGTGATTGGGGCTTCTGTCGCAAAACAAAAAAAAGAAGTTATCGGGATCGTCGGGGATGGTTCTTTCCAAATGAACATTCAGGAATTACAGACTATTGTTCATTATGGTCTGCCGGTTAAAATATTTGTCTGGAATAACGAAGGATATTTATCTATCAGGGGAACCCAAAATAAATTTTTTGAGGGAAGATTGATTGGCGCTGATAATAGTTCAGGCGTATCCTTCCCTGAATTGGAAAAAATTGCCGGGGCGTATGGAATAAAATTCTGCAGAATTGATAAAACCGGGGATTTGGATGAGGTCATTACGCAAGTTCTTGCATCCCCTGACGCAATGATATGCGAAGTTATGTGTTTACCGGACCAAAAAATTGCTCCGACTGTAAGTTCATTCACAAAAGCGGACGGCACGATTGTTTCCAAGCCATTGGAAGATATGCATCCGTTCATGTCGAGGGAGGAGTTTTTAAATGAAATGATCGTGCCTCCTTTAGAGGAAGAATCAGAGTGAAACCGCTTCATGATAATTTAAAAAGGAAAAGAATTTTTCTGACCGGCGGCACTGGTTTTTTCGGGAAAAGCATCCTTGATCACTTCCGCCGCTGCCCCGATTGGAACAGCGAACTTTATATTCTAAGTCGTAATCCGGCAGCTTTTAAACGGAATTATCCTGAGTTAGCGTTTTTGCCGGGATTGCAGTTCATGATTGGAGACGTGCGCGATTTCGATTATTCACGGCTTCCGGAATTCGATTATGTAATTCACGCGGCAACGGAAGCCGATAGTAAATTCACAGCGGAAAGACCTGACGAAATGTATTCGGTCATTGTCGACGGGACAAAACGTATACTGGAAATGTGTGCCGATAAAAAAGTAAAACGCCTTTTGTTTGTAAGCTCCGGTGCGGTTTACGGCATTCAACCGCCGGAACTGCCCAACATCCCCGAAAATTACCCGTGTGCCCCGGAAAATGCCTACGGCAAAGGAAAACTTGATGCTGAAAATCTGTGCCTGACAAGCGATGTTGAAACGGTTATCGCCCGTTGTTTTGCATTTATCGGAAATTATTTTCCCCTTGCCAGGCATTTCGCCATTGGAAATTTTATTAAAAATATATTGAATGGGGCAGATATTCAAATTCTGGGGGACGGAACTCCGTTCCGGTCTTACCTGCATAGTACAGATCTTGTTGAATGGCTATTGGCTCTGCTTGTAAAGGGTAAGTCAAGTGAAGCTTACAATGTCGGGTCGGATAATGCGGTCTCTATTGCGGCCTTGGCTGAATTGGTCAGGCGTTTTTCTGATCATGACATCAAGATTAATATTGCAGGAACTCCTGATCCGAACGTTCAACCGCCACGATATGTCCCTGATATTAGTAAAGCAGCTGGTTTAGGCTTGAAAATGACTATTCCACTTGAAGAAAGTATCGCTCGAACAATTGCATATCACAGGCAAAATTCTGAAATGTGATGTGTAAGGAACTGCTGATCTGGCTGGTCCGGCGCGGCGGTCATGCCGTTAACGCCGCTCACCGTCAGGCGACAGCGAAACGTTTTGGTTATGCGATGCATGACGCCGTGACATCATTTCCGTCGCGATGTCTTTGATTTCAAGCGTGAATCTGCTTATACTTTATGCGTGAAGAAATTCAACTTTTTACGTGATGATGGCGGATGCTGAATTGCTTTTTGTAAGTTTTTGGCTAGCAGAGCTAACCTGAAATATACAAAGAGCGATTCGGCGCCGTCAGGGCACAAAAAAAAGTTTAATTTCCAAGCGTATAAAGTATAAATCAAAGATGTTGAGCAGAGAACATGAGTTACCGGCAAGCCGATCGATTACTTTCAGGTACTGTTTGGCTTGAAAAATCAACGCTGTTCAGTTGACTTTACTATTATTCAGCTGTATTTTTTCACAGTGAATTCGCGTTTAACCGCGAATTTCAGGTTAATACCTTTATAGAAAAACATGTATATGTCGCATTAAATGTTGGTTATGGCACGCTGACAAAGAGAGTGGATTTATGAAGAAAAAAGTAAGTATTTCATCTGGTTGTTACAATGAAGAGGGAAATATTCGGGAGTGGTATGATCGGATACGGAAAGTATTAGAGCAGTTTCCACAATATGATTACGAATTCGTAGTTGCCGATAATTGTTCTACCGACAATACTCGGGACATACTGCGCAAAATCGCTGCTGAAGATCATAAATTCAAAGTAATCCTGAATTCAAATAATTTTGGACATATCAGATCTCCGTTCAACGCCTGGCTCCATGCGTCCGGCGACGCTGTCGTTATATTAGTCTCAGATTTACAGGAGCCGCCGGAACTTATCGCCGATTTTATCAGAAAATGGGAAGCGGAATATGAGGTGGTCGTTGCCTCCAAAAAACAGTCAAAATGCAATCCGTTGATGAACCAGGTCAGAAAATTTTACTACTGGCTCTTATCTAAATTTTCCGATTCCGACCATATTATCAGAAACTTTACCGGATTCGGACTTTACGACCGGAAATTCATGGACGCGCTGAAGCTCTACCGGGACCCTTATCCCTATTTCCGGGGGCTGGTCAGCGAAATCGGCTTCAAACGCGCCGAGATCGAATTTGTTCAGGAACAGCGCAAGCACGGCAAAACCAAAAATAATTTTTTCACCCTTTACGATATGGCCATGACCGGTTTTGTCAACCACTCCAAGCTGCCGTTACGACTGGCGGTGTTTTGCGGCTTTTGCCTTGCCGGGTTGAGTCTGCTGATCGCGTTCGGCTATTTTCTCTATAAGTTGATTTACTGGGATACGTTCAGTCTTGGGCTGGCTCCGCTGGTCATCGGGTTGTTCTTCTTTTCCGCCGTGCAATTGATCTTCATCGGGATCATCGGCGAATATATCGGGGCGATATATACCCAGGTAAAGAACAAGCCGCTAGCCATAGTCGAGGAAAAAATAAATTTTGATGACGATCCGGAGTGAAACAATTTATTCGCGGCGAATACGAACTGCCTCAGAAACAACTACGCAAATTCGTCCGGTTCCCAGTTCCCGGGATATGGAATATCCTTTAGGGGTCAGACTCTGCTCATTGCTGCTCTAGTGGTGGAAAGGTAAATTACCTGATCCTTATGATCCCGCCAAATATACTGGCGATAACCAACGCCAATATTTGTTATAAAATGTTTGTATTTATAACCGGGGGTAATATATTATATAAATATATTAGTTTGTATATGGTCTATGGTGTCAGTGCGCTTTTGAGCTTCGGCATAATGTTCATTCTGGTCAGCGGATCATAACGTTGTTCAGTTATATAAGTCATCACAGATTTTCGTTCAGGCCCGGACCCCGGATCTTAATGCATAGTTACATAGGTAGAAAATGAACATCAGAAAATCGGATCTGTTATACATTTTGGGGATTTTATTCATTTCCGCTATGTTCGGCTATGCGACTTTCAGGTGTTTTTTCGCTCAAAACAGGTTCAATATTTTATTCCTTACAGTGGAAGAGCTGGAATATTCACCTGGTATGGTTCTTACCGGCTCCGGGCTTATCGGACTGGCCCTGACGGGATGCCTATACCTATTGTACCGGTCCGCAGTTGCGCAAAAATTCAGGTCAAATATATATCGCGAAATATTTCTCGCTTTATGTCCCCTGGCGGCATTGTCGGTAATTTACTTTCTGCCGCCCGGATTTTCGAGTCAGGTCGTCTATACCATTGTGCTGTCAATTACCACGTTTCGAGTTTTGCTACTGTATCCGCCCGGCTGGGTGACAAGCGAACTGAAACCGTCAGTCGCCTGGAGCATCCTGATCATCGCAACCGTTTTTTTCGTGTGGCAGGGCTATTATACGCAGTGGAAGGCCCTTAACTCGCTTTGCCTGCCTTTCGGCGACTGGGCGGAATACCTAACCATAGCCAAAAATACGGCTGATGGCAAATGGTTCATATTGAATACCGTTTACGGTCGAGACTTCAACTTTTTGGCGACTCATTTTTCACCGGGGTCTTTACTTTTGATATCATTGTACGTTAAACTGTTCCCGTCGGTCAAAGCGTTTTTCCTTATGAACTCCATGATTCTTTATTCCTGTGGGATTTTAACCTATATTCTCAGCCGCACCATTAAGCTTTCAGGGGTTTCATCGCTGTTACCGGCACTTGCCGCTTTACTGTTTCCTTCATTAGTCAACCTCAACCTCTGCACCTTTAACGGTTTTCATCCAATCTATCTGATCATCCCGACACTGCTGGTCTTTTTCATTTTTCTTGAACGAAACTGGATAATCCCCGCGTTGGCGGTGTTTCTTTTCAGTTTGACCATTAAGGAAACAGTGCCGGTTTTCTGGGTCGGCATGGGCACCGTGCTGTTTTTTGTCAAATACCGAAAGATCGGGGCCGGGATTGTCGTATTTTCAATTTTATACTACTTTCTGGTTATGCGCCTGATAATCCCCTCTATTGCCGGAGACACGGAGTATGACTATGCGTTCAGGTTTTCACATCTGGGATCGAATGAACTTGAGATAATGCTGTCGCCTGTGACTAGGGCCACTGCGTTTTGGGGCAGCCTGATGCGCCCTCAGTGTTTCTATTTTATTCTGATGCTGCTGCTGCCTTGTTTTCTATTGACGGCATATCGGGTGATCTACTTTTGCGGGGCAGGCCTAACGTTGATGTTTGTCTGCCTGCAGAGTTCGAACCAATTACAGAATATCAGCATGCAATACCAGTCCGAGGGGATTGCCATGGCGATTATCGCGGCGGTTCTCGGGGCCGGAGCGTTGATGGGAGCTTCACGGGAACCCGGCTATTTTAAATTTTTCAGGCAAGGGGTCAGGGCATATTGTGTTATGTGCCCCCGGCGTCTGTTGTGCGCGGTGTTGCCGGCGGTGCTGGTTTCGGCATTGCTCGCGAGTTTCTTTTGGGGCGAGCATTATGTTACCGGCCGGGCTTCCATTGCGGAGAAAGTAATATATACTTTGGTTCCACCGAATGTTGAAGTCATAAAAAAAGGAATACCTCCGGGACAGCCCTTAACTGCGACTCTTCATGTCGCCGGACAATTTGTCCTGCGTAATCCGCTCTACACTACACTCACGTCAGAACCCGGCTACGCGCTTCTCAACCTGTGGGAGCCATACCAGAAAAAAACTGATATCGACAAGGTCAGACTGGATTTGCTCAAATCAAACAAACATAAACTGGTTTTAAATCAAATCAAACTGAATAGTCATTACATGCTTTTTGTTCCGGAACAGACAACTTCCGACCCCGATTATTCGAAATGGTCGAATACCCATGTGATGGAAAATGACTATTGGAAGGTGATTCCCGGCAGCAGTGAGTTTTATCTGGATAAGGCAATTGAAATCAAAAGTTATATCGTCGAAAAAAAAGGCAACGAATGCTGGCAGATATTGGTTCGGTTGCTGCGCAAAGTCGAGTATGATATTGATTTTAAAATAATATATCGTAACGGCGCCGCCGACATGAGATGGAATAACGTTTTCGGTAATGGTCTGCTTCCTGCTTCCACATGTCCGACGGGAACGGTATTTGAAATGACATTGCGTAAGCCTCCGGATGCCGGGCAAGGAACCTTAACCATTATTCCTGAATTCAGGCGCTGAAAAATACTGTTATGAATATTTATCTGATTTACTTGATTATCCTTGCGGTCGGAATTTTCTCCGGCCGACTTTTAACCAGGCTTGACGCCCGGAAAATGGCGAGGCTTGCCCCGCGCATCACTATTTATCTGATTTTGTTGTTTTTCACGGTTTATTCGTGTTTATCCTGCTGGCGTTATTATAATTTGATTTACGGATATTACGACTTCGGAACCTTCGACGATATGCTGCGCAATATGGCCTATTTCAAAAGTTTCTTCCGGAATTCGGACGGCGTCTATGACGAACACTTTAACCTGCTGCTGCTGATCTATGTGCCCCTTTACTGGATCTGGGACAGTCCGTACATGCTGTTGATCGCCCAGGCGATGGTGATGAGCGCTGCGGCTTATCCATTGTTCCTGCTCGGCAAAAAAATCTTCCGGCACAACCTTCCGGCATTGATCCCGGTCTTCATGTATCTGTTCAACCCTTATTTCTCGCGTTATGTACTGTATGAGTTTCACGCCGGAGCCCTGTTCCCGATCCTGTTCTTTTCCGCCTTCCTGGCCCTTGAATCAGGCAAACGCAAAACATTTCTGCTGTTGATGTTCATAATCCCGATGGCCAAAGAATCGTTCGTTATCGTCATGTTCGGGGCGGGGTTGTTTTTGCTAACGAAAAAACGCTACCGGAAAGAGGGCGCGGCCTGCCTGCTGTTCTCACTTTTCTGGACCTGGTTTATCCTGAATGTCTGGTTTCCCCATATCATTCCATTGCAATATCACCACAGCGACCGCTATCCGCCGGTCTTTGGAGACGGAATTTTTTCCACTATCGCCAACTGCTGGGCGATCTTCATGCGGGCCGTAACCTGGAACGGGCTTGCGGTATTTATCAGTTTTCTGCTGGCCTTTGCGTTACTGCCGTTGTTTTCACCGTCGGCACTGATCCTGATGTGCGGCCCGGTCATGCTGAGCCAGTTATGCTCCCGTTTTTTTCATCAACAGTTCATCATGAGTCATTATTCAGACGGGTGCAATATTGTTTTCCCGCTTGCCGCGCTGTACGGATTGTATAATCTGCGTCATCTGACGCGTTCCGCCGGATTCAGCTGGAAAAAATATTTTCCGTACTGTTTCACGCTGCCCCTGGTCACCCACGTTTTTCTTTGTGATCTGATTGTGGTCAAGTATCACAACTATATCGAGAGCTTCAAGGCGGACAGGCAGTTCGGAATTTTGTCTTTGCCGTTCAACCCGAAATTCCTTAAGTACAAACACCCTGCCCTTTTTCATGAAATCCGGAAAATAATTCCGCCTGGATATTCCATCGTAACTCAAAATAACCTGTTGTGCCCGTTTCTCCGCACCAATAAATGTCACCAGGTCACCTGGCCGCATCCGGTTGACTTCTATTTGTTTGACTCGGTTTCATATGATAAATATAACAGTGAAGAAAATATCATGAAACGTTATAATTACGCAAAAAACAGTCCGGAATATGTTTGTATTGTCGCCAGGGACGGATATTTTCTTTTCTGTCGAAAAGCGTTACTTGCAAAAATGAAAGAGTCAAAGAAGTGATTAATGGGAGATTGTTCACAGAATTAAAAAAAGGGAAACTGGAGACCGTATTGGTCATTCTTTCAGGACTCCTGTCCGGATTTGGGATATACCGTTGTGTTTTCAAGCTGAACAAGCTTTCGCCAATTTTATATCAGGTAAATGATCGGCCTGATCTACCGGTCGTCCAAATAATTATTTTTTTCCTGTTACCGGCAGCGCTTTTATTTATCGTTCTTTATGGTCTTTTCAGGCAAAAAAACGACGCTGAACAGAAAGGTTCCCTTTGCTTCGCCAAATCCTTGCTTCCAACCATATTTTTCTCTATTTTCATTTTTACTCCCGGAGGATACTGGGTGCCGTTTCTCTTTGCTCTGGTCACCGCATTGACGATCTACCGGATTTCCGTGATTTGGCCCGATGACCATTGTGAACCCGCATCGGCTGGCGAACCGGAAACGTATAAATATCTCCTGCTTCTGGGGTCGCTGTGTTTGATTTTTGCCGCATATGGAGTTTATATGCAGAAAACCGCGTTCGACGTGATGTACCTGACCTTCAACAACTGGGGCTCCTACGTCAATGTTGCCAACAATACGCTGCACGGCAACTGGTTCATCAACGACGAGACCAATACGAACTTTCTTACCGGACATTTCAGCCCGGCGACTTTTTCGATTTTGACACCGTTTATCGCCTTGTTTCCGTCGGTTGACGCGGTATTCGTCTTGAACTCCGCGCTGTTATACGCCAATCCGCTGCTGCTCTACTTGTTTGCCCGTAAAATCGATCTTTCGCAAAAAACGGCTTTTCTGCTTGGATTCGCCATGTTGTTTTCC
Organism: Victivallales bacterium; assembly: GCA_963678305.2. Classification (GTDB taxonomy): domain Bacteria; phylum Verrucomicrobiota; class Lentisphaeria; order Victivallales; family Victivallaceae. Next base: position 384,632 of record CAXXVV010000011.1, on the reverse strand, counting down.
CCGTCCCTGGCCAATATGAATTTGACGCTGTTTTACGGTTTCCATTCAATCACTTTATTCATGCCGCTGCTGCTCCTCTTTTTCATTTTTTTCGAGAAGAAAAAGCTGCTTCCGGCGTTCATCATTTTTGCTTTCAGTCTGTTTATCAAGGAAACGATTCCGATATTCTGGGTCGGACTAGGCATTGTCCTGTTTCTGCGCGGCAACAAAAAATCGGGCGTCTGGATGGCTTTGATCAGTCTTATTTACTGGATCGCGGTCATCAAATTTGTCCAACCCTGGATGCGCGGAGATGTTGTTTATGACTACGTCGACCGTTTTGATCATTTAGGTTCATCGATAACGGAAATCGCGTTGTCGCCGATCCTAAGACCGGGTGTATTTTTTCATTCTCTGTTCCGGGAACGTTGTTTTTTCTTTATTCTTTCCATCCTTTTACCGGTCTTCTATCTGACTTTGAGCCGTCCGTTACTGCTGTTGGGCGCCACGATTACGGTCGGTTTTATCTGCCTGCAGTCCAACAACCAATTTATCACTATTTGCCTGCACTATCAGGCGGAAACGGTAATTTTAGTCTATATCAACGCAGTTCTGGCGGCCAAGGCGCTACAGGACAACCGGCCCAGTCCGTTTTTCAAATGGATGCGCTACGGCATGAAAATTCCCGAATTCTGCAAAGGCAATTTAAAGCCGGTTTTGAACGGGACCATTGCGACGGCAGTCTTAAGCTGGTTTTTCCTGGGGCAGAACGCGGTTGGCAAATACTCATTTTCATTTATTGAGAGAATGCCTGATATGAGCCGGGAAATTGATGCGATGAAGAAAATAATTCCGGCCGGAGTCCCGATGAACGCGACGATGCATACCGCGGCGCATTTTCTGCTCCGCAACAAAGTTTGCCCATGGCTGACCCCAATCAACGGCAACTACTTTGTCATGGATCTGCGCCACGGCTATCATCATGCCGATGATCTCGACCGGACCCGTTACCAGCTGCTGGCGTCCGGCCACTGGAAAGTCATATACGCCAAACCGGTCAACATCAGGCATTTCATTATCCTGAAAGAAGAAAAAAATAAAGTTGCCTTGACTAATTTACCGGTTCTATCAGACACGGATTGGCAGCATGCGGGAAAACTACTTCCGGCGGCATCAAATCCGGATTTTTCGGTTCGCAGTAGAATCATTTCTCGTGGGAAACGCAGTTACATTCGCCTGGCGCTGCGTCTGAATCGGAAAGTAGATTACGATCTCAATATGGAAGTCGTTATGTTTAATCATCGTGAGCGACATGAAGTATGGGATATTTTTGGAAGGGGAGTAATCCCTGCTTTCATGTGTCAGCCAGGTTCGGTATATGCTATGGACTACTTAATTCCGGAAACCTGGGAAAAATGCACTTCGGTAACCTTAAATCTATCCAAACGACCGCCAATCAAGTTACCGAAATAATTATTACTCCAGAACAAAACTAATTGCAATTTACCTGAGATAATTTTTGAACCCGGCTGTAAGCGCCGACTGGAATAAATTTACAGATGTAGCGTTTCTTGCAGAAAATCGCAATATGGGCCGGCCCAGTGGCGGATGGAGTATTGGTGAGAAGATTGTCGGGCGCCGCCGGCCAGTCTTGTATAGAGGTCAGCATTTATTTTCAGGGATACTGCCGCGGCTTCCCAATCTTCAGGAGAACTGGCCAGCATACCGTTTATTCCTTCCTCCACAACTTTGGTGTTGGCTCCGACCGGACTGGCGATCACCGGGATGCCGGCCGCGAAATACTGGAGAATCTTGAACGCTGATTTCCCCCGGGCAAATGGATCGTCGGTCAGCGGCATGATTCCGACATGCGACCGGATCAGCAGTTCGGATTCGATCTTTTCGCTCCAGTCTACAAATTGCATATTAAGACCGGGAATTGCCTGTTGTTCCAGGTCTTTGCGGGCAATTATCAGCAGGCGGCCGCCAGTAGCGTTTAACATCATCCGGAGCGATTCGGCATGCTTGAGCATAAACTGGTAGGTGACCGGAGTACCGATCCAGACGAAGGTGAATTCGTCGAATTTATCGTATTTATCCTGATATTTGTTCAGGTTTACCGCAGTCGGAATCTTGATAATCCGGTCATTGAGTTTAGCTACTTTTTCAAACAGGAAATCGTTGGCGACGATGATACCGGCGGCGTTTTCGCACAGCATGTCGAATTTGTCTTTCAACAGGCTTCGCCCGGCATATTTATCCCAGACGTTATCGTCGAAATTCAAGACATATCGTTTTTTACGGAGAAAGAGTTCGTCGAAGAAATATGGCAAATAAGGGAAAAGTTCGTATTCAAGCAACAGGCATTGACCGGAAAAGGCCGCCTGAAAAAAACGTTTCAAATAAGCGACGGGAATTTTCAGGTTGAAACGCGGTTTTCCGCTGTAGAGACCTTTGACATAAGAATTACCCAGCATCGGGTGAATACGCGTTTCAATTCCGTCTGCTTTGAAATGCTCAAGGTAATCGTAATAGCGGCACCTGCTCGAAGGGCCCAATGGTCCGTAGCGGGTCAGAATATCGAGTTTCATGCTTTACGGCTCCTCATGATTCTCGGCATATTTTTAATTACTTTTAAGATGAACGCGGTTCCGGCGATCAGAAAAGACTGGCCGTATTTCAGTTTGACTTTTAGTTCCTCTTTCAAGCATGGCAGAATATTGCGGTCGGCCAGGCCGCCTTCACGGAAAAACGCGATGAGTTTGGCTTCATACAGCGGCTTGATGTTATTAACGTTGATTGCCCGGTACATGAAGTCGTAATCGGCCAGCAGTTTGAAATTGGTGTCATAGCAACCAATATTTTGATAGACGCAACGCGGGCAGAACATCGAGGGATGCGGCGCGAATGCGCCGATATTCCGGTTATCCGGACGGAAGCCGGCCACGCGCCCCTGAACCTCATACATTACGTCGCCCCAGAAAATATATTCTTTCAACTTATGTTCGAGAAAAGCGCGGACAACTCGCTTGAACGCTTTGGGGTAATAATAATCATCGGAATTGATAATTCCGATGATATCGCCCCGGGCCTGGGCGATACCTTTGTTCATGGCGTCATATAGGCCGTTATCAGGTTCGCTGACGTAATAGGCCAGATCGTCAGCGTACTTCTCAATTATATCAACGGTGCCGTCGGTGCTTCCTCCGTCGATTATTATGTACTCATAATTATCATAGTCCTGCTCCAAAACGCTTTTGATAGTTTGCTCGATCGTTTCAGCGCTGTTATAGCTGACAGTGATGATTGATAGTTTGAACGGTTGTGTTATCATCGAGTAGTTATGTATCAGTGAGTAAAAATTATAATCGCTAAATAACGTAATAATCTATAATAAAAGATGTGTCGTGGCAAAAACTTGTCGCTGAATTCAATTGTTCTGAAAAAAAGTAAAGCCTTATCCCTCATTTTGACAGCTGCATTATTACCTGTATTTGACGGTTCCCAACAATAAATTACTTCGTTAATATACTTTCCCTTATAACCAGAAGCAATCATTTTTCTGAAAAATTCCTGATCATCGACATTAGGATACATATTATTATATCCGTTCAAAAAACCATGGATACTCTTTTTGAACGGCGATGAACCAAGCAATATCCATTTTCTTGCAAGTTTACAAGGATCCAAGAAATGGTTTGTTGCAATCTGAGAACAATCGACTATTCTTTCCCCGAATGTATAATTACCGAAGATAAAGTCAACTTCAGGGGTGTTATTGAATTCAGACATGATATGTTCAATAGTGAATTCAGAAGGAAAAACATCATCTCCATCAAGCATAATAATGACATCATTAGAAGCCTTTGAAATACCAAGATTTTTAGCGTAGCTAGCTCCTCGATTATAATCTGTTTTATAATATTTTACGGGTCGCTGGTTAACAATATCACTAATTACCTTCAATGAAACTTCATCTGTTGAACAATCGTCGACGAGAATAAATTCAAAGTCAGTGTAGCTTTGGCAAAAGAGATTGTTTACTGCTCTGGTCAGCAGGTCCCCTTTATTATAGTTTGTTATTACAACACTTGGCTTTAATAACATTTCTTAATTCCTTTATGTAGTAAAAGTCTGATTTTAAATCGCTTTAAATTCATACACTCTTTGTCTACAGACATTCTTGGTATTGAGTATCTAGTTGATTGAGTGATGTCTGAACTTGTGAAAGCAGCATCGTAATAATGAGACACAGATTCAGAAACAATCAAATTTAAATAGCCGTATGGATATGCAAAATACCTGACATCAATGCCTGTGGTCTCTACAATAGCAGACTTACTTCCAGCCAATTCATATTTAAGATCACTGTTTGATTCTGATATTGCATCCAAAGGGATATGGGTCATGGAATGAGAACCAATAGTAATCTTGGAGTCTTTTGAAAGTTTTCTAATATCTTCCCAGTTCATATATGATTCATGACTTTTTTCAATTATTGACGGTGTAATAAATACACAGAACGGTATAGATCTTCCAGACAAGAAAGGCTTTACAGTTATGGAAATATCTTTATAGCCATCGTCGAAAGTTACTGCAATACGAAGATGTTCTGATCTATAGAGAGAGTCAGTTGCAACAATGTCGGAAACATCAATAAATTCAAAGTTTTCCTGCAAAAATTTTATTTGTTCAACAAAACATGATTCATCAATTGCGAAAAAATTAGTGCTTTTTGAAATTGAATGATACATTAAAACAATAGTAGTTTTCTTTGCTTTCAAAAGTTGGTTCAGCATGAAGTCAGGACAAAAAAGCAGTATTTTCTGTAACATTCTTTTAGTGAATAAATTCATTTTTATCAATTTTACGTTACCTTGGAACTATTGTATGATGCGATAATCTTATAAATAGCAATCCTGGTCTTAATATCAATTTTTCGAGCAAAGCTGTTTATAGAGATATATGATTTTATATAAGCATTTCTTGAAAAATGGTATTTTTATCGTCTTATAATACTCCGATAGAAGATGTTTTGCATAGTCTGATTCGACAATATCAATACATTTGACTGAAACGGGATGCCGGCTTAATTCAACATTATACCCTTGCTGCTGAGCACAATGTGTCCCGGAATTATCCATTCCGATATTGTTAACCAGAGATTTACCTGGCCATAATGTTAATTTTTCATTAATAAATGCCGAAGCATGCCATCTTATTGCCCAGGAATCAATTTTTCCTGTAATTTGATCTTTTAGCATTTTGTAATGCGGAAAAGAATTATCCAAATCAAATTCGTTAATCAAATTTTTACTAAAAGAATCGTATAATTTTTGTCCATCAGCTTCGAATACATCCCAGCCACGTTTCCATGTCGCCCATCCCCAACAGTTAGCTCCTCGTAAAAAGAACGTTTCAGGGAGTTCTCCTTTAACAGGAAAAGTATAACCATGGATACTGATAACTTTTTCTTCTTCCTGATACATTAGTAGAGCGTCATTTATATATCTCAGGAAATATGGTGAAGTTATCATATCGTCCTCAAGGACAATGATTGTTCCATAGCGATTAACAACTTCAGTTACTCCGGTTATTATAGAGTTAGCCAAACCCCGGTTTTGATTTTGCGTATGGATCTCAATATTTTTAAAACCGCAGATGGAGTTAACATATTTTCTGACGGCATCGGTTTTATCTCTCCCTGAATCGTTTTTGGGGCCATCGCAGAAAATGACCAAATCACTTTCGGAAGCCAGTTCATTTTTCAGCAGAGCTTCAATCGTTTGTTGAGTATGCCATGGCCGATTATAGACAAACAGGGCTATGGGGGCGTAGTTCTTGTTCATAAGTCTGGTTTCGGTAATATAAAAGCTGAAATATAACGTAATATTGTCGTCAGTAACGGCAATCTGAGGAAGCGGAAAGAGATGTCTGCTTCCAGGTCCGGTTTTACTTCCTTGGGATGTACCAAAGTCTCAGGTAATTTGAGCGTATGAATATTGACAGTTTTCCAGCGATCCATCACTCTTTTGACTTTAGCATCCAAACATAAGTTGGAAATCAAATTAATGTTTGTTTGTACAGCCAAGCCGCCGGAATGTAATATTGAGCACAGCCACTGAAAATCCCAACTGTTGAATTCGTCTGCATTCTCCCGGACCTGTAAAAAAAGCTTAACAAAACGATTGCGCTCCTTTTCATTTGGTATGATTTTAATATCAGAGGGGAAATAGTCGAATGCGGCCAGGTCATTAACGTATGACTGCCAGGAATGTTTCCAGGTTGCCCAACCATGGGATATGGCATATTTTGAAAAGTAATAATCGGCGTTCGCATACCATCTCGCAGGATTAAAATTACTGCCGGAAATATGCATAACTTGTTCGTTGTCGGCATATTTATCCAGCAGTTCTTCACAGAAACGAAAAAAATCAGGATGAGGCAGGATGTCATCTTCTAAGATTATACCGTCATTTTCACGTTCAAAAAACCAGTTTATGGCGGAACTACCGGCATCACATGCACTAAGATGCTCATCCCGGAACAAAGTATACAGTTCACATGGCCAGTCAATATTTTCAGTAATCAAGTTTCTTACTTCGACGCATTTAAAGTGGTCGTCTTTGTGGTGTTCACGTGGGCCATTCGCGGCCGCGTAAAGCCGTGGCGGCTTCGCTTCCCGGATTGCAGCGAAGACCCTCGTTGTCACATCCGGTCGGTTGAAGACCAGAAACAGGACTGCTTTATTGAGTTGATAGTCATTCATTATGTGTTACTTCATTGTCAAGCTATTGTAGCGATTCAATAGCGACAGTTCGCTTTTTTGCCACTATGTTAATGAAATCCCTGACGCAATCAATGCATGTCCGGCCGAGAAGTACGAAAAATAAACAGAATAGAACCCACACTGAACTGCTCAGGAATACCGCACCGAAAATCATTACGGCGGTAAGGCAGAACCACTGCTTTTTGTTCCAAAACCAAAGGCTCAAGACCAGACATGTCGCCGGAGCCAAGTAATATCTGATTGCAACCAGGTTCGAATAGTTGTCAGGAATATTTTTAACTCCATAAAGCGGTAATATCGGAAAGGCCAGGATCGCCAGCATTACCCCAAGCATGATCAAGTATTTTTTATCGATGCCGCTGCGACATGTCTCATTAATTAAAATTATCAGCGCCGCAATCGTACCGGGCAGGAGACAAAGCAGGAATCTAAAAGGTTGACCAAGCCAAAAGCCGCAGAAGAAAATTGTCATCGGGACCACCCATAAGGTCAGAATATTGCGTTTATATGAGTCTTTTATCAGAAGACATGAAGATACGAAAACGCCGTAATAAAGATAATGTATCTTCATTAAGTATCTTGTCACCTTAGCCATTTTTGATACTTCAAACCCTTTCCCGGCACCGTCGACGTAATATTCGTACGTGTAGGTCAGGATGCCGCCGTTCTGGATCTGGTTAATCAGAAACTGCGGCCAGTAAATGAGGACGAAAGCCCCGATTGTCAGGAGGAATAAATTCACGGTATACCGCAGATCGTGTAATATTTTATCATCACCATACCACATGATAAAAGCGATTACCGGAGCCATGAAGACCATGTTGACGCGAACCATACAGGCCGTCGCATACAACATTCCGACAATCACGCCGCGCCGATATCCGGGGGCCTGCCATGTTGCCGTCGCCAGCGTAATGAAAACCAGAGATGCGGCTAAAGTGTCGCTCATTGAGTTGAAACCTGAAAGTATCTGGTAATAGCAGGTCAGGATATAGACATCAACATATATGAAAAATAAAGAAAATATGGAATAATCTTTAATTTCGACCGGTAGGTATATCTTCGGCAAAAGCATGAATATCATAATTGAAGAAAAAGCGACCCAGGCGGATTTTGATATTGACTTGACGAAGAAGAAAGCGGCAACGATGCCGGCCGGAGCCACGACAAGGGCCATAAACCACGAGATCAGCGGAGCCAGGTCGTACATGTTTTCAGCCCCGGATGCCAATATAAAAGGAATATACAGCAGGGCCATTCCCAAAGTCCGGTGATACCTTACACTGAAGTTTCCATCCAGAATGTATCTGGCATCAATGAAGTCATTAGCCTCGTCAAGCGGTAAATGCCCCCACTCCGCGGTATGAATGGTCAAGTATCCTACCCATAGGAAATGGCTTATTAACAGGAATGCCGCCATAAATAATGTTTTGTGCTTTACCAGTAATTCGGGGTTGTTCCTGAACGTCATGATAATCGCGGCGGCAAAAAACAGCATTAGGATAATACTGCCGTTATATACGATCTCAGGTACTGTTGTGTTGTCGGGATAAACCTTGAAAAAAATGTTGCCATGCGGATTGGTATACACTGTAACATATGGGCTTATCCAGAAACTTTGGCCATCTAACTTTATTTGTCGTAACAGTACTCTATTGTATAAACTGCCCTTTTGATCGATAAAATATTTCGTTTTTCCGGTTAATTCAAACTGCATTTCCGATTTTGTGATAAAAGCAATTTGACGATTGTTTATAACAGGCATGTACCAGGCCGGCGTATGTTTTTGAACATATATCGTGTTGTCATTTTTGCCCGCGTAAAGCGACGCATGACCAAGTACCAGTAACAATGTTCCGAGTATAATTTTGCATCGTTGACTTATCATTATTTGCATTATTCCATTATTTGATATTTGTCCTTTGGGTATAATACGTCATTGCGCAACCCGAAGCGGCTCAGAACAAATTTCAGCGCGGTGAACAGACAACCGAAGCCATAAATCACGCTACGCCTGAAGTTTATGCTTGACGCCTCAGGAAAATATGCGGTAGGACAGCTTACCTCCGCGATAGTCGTTCCGGTCCAGATAATTTGTGTGAGCATCTGATTGTCAAAGACAAAGTCATTCGAGTTCTTCTCCAGATCAATTTCCTCAAGCAGTTCCCGCGTGAATGCCCGGTAACCGGTATGATATTCTGAGAGTTTGACGCCCAGCAGGCAATTTTCGGCCAGGGTCAGAAAACGGTTGGCAATATATTTGTATAAAGGCATACCGCCTTTCAGGGCTGAGCGGCCGAGAATTCGTGAGCCGAGAACGCAGTGATACAAGCCGTCTCCCATCATTGCCGCCAGCGCCGGAATCAGTTTTGGGGTATATTGATAATCCGGGTGAACCATAATCACCATATCCGCCCCGTTTTCCAATGCCAGACGGTAACATTCTTTCTGGTTGCCGCCATAGCCCATGTTTGATGGTAGTTTATAATACAAAGAGTTTGGTAGTTCCACCGCGACTGTTTCCGTATTGTCCGTACTGAAGTCATCAACAATAATAACCAGGTCTACAATGTCATAGGACACAACTTCTTCATAAGTTTTGCGTAAAGTTTTTTCCGCATTATAAGCCGGCATGACAACAACAAGTTTTTTATTTTTATACATGTTACATTTTATTCATGGAATTGTTTTAATTTAATATTTTATGTTTTATGCAATCTGCTTGTAATCGGTCACTCGGCTGGCCGGCAACTCATGCCCTCCGCTCAACGCCTTTGATTTAAGCAGCTACGCGCTTGAAATTAAAGACATCGCTACGAGCGAAATGATGTTACTGCGTCATGCGTTGCATGACAAATGCGCTTCGCTCAATTTCGCCTCCGGCGACCAGAGTGAACGGCATGACCGCCGCGCTGGACCACGCCCGCGTACAACGCGGTGCGGTATAACTGCTACGCAGAATTTTTTATAAATGTTACTGACCGATTACATCTGCTTCCGGATAGTATTAAATGACGAATCAATTTGTTTTCTTATCACATATAGAGCGCAATCACGCAAAAAGATGGCAATCCACAACATGAACAACCAGTCAGTAATCCAGCGATGACGATGTTGCGGAATAAACACAATATTGACTAGGAACAGAAGAGGAAATACGATTGAAATTATCGGTTCCTCTCTCCGATACAGCATATATCCGAATCCAGCCAATCCCAGGAGGCGCAAACCCCAGCCGAACTCAATATTAGGCAGGAGCAGACCTAGATGAAAACCGCCGCGCCAGTAGATGTAGCAACTCAAAATCAATCCCGCTGATATCAACATGATCACTGATTTATCCAGTTTAAAATGTGCTCCAACCAGAATTCCGAGTACAAGTCCAATAATGATAACGGGGAAATCATTTACGTTGTGAACACTGTTCTCAAAAGCGATAATCACTTTGCCAATGCCGTTGAAGATAACTCGTCCCGGATTGGCAAGCATGAACTTCAATGCCCGGTTCCGGTAGATGATGCCGACTTCATAATCGTTGTGTGTTTTCATTTCAGGAATATTGACTATAAATCCGTAATCATAGACATAGCCGCGCGAGCGAACGGACGGATTATTACCGAGATACAACTGGATACCGCCAAGCGTCCCAGTCATTTGGAACCTCTTGTAAACAATTGCATTGCGGATGATCCACGGGGAAAATACCAGCATAATCAGGCCAATTATCGCGGCGCATTTCATCGCTGGAACACGCCACTTTTTATTGAACCCCGCACAGATGGCTTTCCAACTGCCGAAGTCCCCGTGAAAGACCGCTATGACGCTGGGAATGACCAGTAAGAGAAACTCTTCCCGGATCATGGCGGTCATTCCGATCAGCAAACCAAGGGCGATATATGTCCATTTGCGATAAAAACGTTCAAGCAACAACAATATGATCAAGGCAAAAAGTGCCAGACAGAACGGTTCCCGCAGTAACCCGCAGGTTATAAAGTGATATGGAGCGTAGGTTGCGACCATGAATCCGGCGAAGGCTCCAACCGGCGGAGAACGCAATTGTGTACCGATAATATATGCACACACAGCCGCAAAGATAATACATCCGGCATGAAAAATGGCCATTGCAGCCGCCCAGTTATCACCAAATAGCCCAAGGAATCCGGCTATTATTATTGAGTATCCGGGAGTTCTGATGCCGTATGGTTTGCCCGCCGGCAACTGGGAATACTCGCCGCGTTTGAGGATCGATTCGGCCAGCTCTAAATAAATGGTTTCCGGTCCAATAAAATTCTTCAAACCGGGTTCGTGGAATTTATCCCAGTCCACATAAATTGGAATACCGCACCTCCAGATGGCATAGATGATCAGAACCATCAGCATCCAATGCTTTTTCAGGTGTTTAATCATTTTTCTCATAGTAAACATTATCATCTGCAACGGCACAACCAAACATAAACATTAAGAAGAAAAACTTTGTTTGCAAAAATAAATCTTTTGATCAATCCCATATCTTTATATATTCGTCCAAAGAACAGGATGTCCATGTAACTATAATAAATCTGCCTAAGATACGGGAATATTTTATCGTACCAGGATAAACGCAGCCTCTCGACATAAACGTCGTTTTCAACATTGATTCCGCCGCGGTGAAATGCCGAATCGGGCCAGTCCGTTATTGTCGCGATTTTACCGGCATAAGCAATCCCCGCAAGGTAATAGCGATCAAAATCGAGGAAGTTATTTTTATATATCGATTTGTAAACGCTTTTTCTCAACAGGCCCGAGTAGAGAAAATAGTTCTGGATTTTCATTAACAGACTGTTGTGCCTGGCTCGGGGAGAGTCCACTTCCAGGAGAGCCGGGTCCGCAATCGGGTATTCGCCGGCCTCTGGATGAGTGAATCCTCTCTCCGCGGCACGTTGTCGTTGCGGCTCGACAATGCACGTAGTCGTTGCCATCGCGTAGTCCGGGTGCGAAGCCAGGAAGTCATAACAGGCTTTTATGTAATTTTTCTCCAAATAATCATCTTCCGAGTGGATCATTATATATTCAGATGAGGCCCGGCCGATGACGAATTCCTGATTTTTGAGTTCGCCAAGGTTTTCAGGTTGAAAGAACGGTTTTATCCTGGCGTCCCGGGCCGCATAGGCTAGCAGAACTTCCTTTACTTCCTCGTTCGGGGAACAGTCATCCGAAACGATGATCTCTATGTTCTCGTGGCTCTGGGCCAGCAAGTGGTCCAAGGCCCGCTTTAACAGTTCCGGACGGTTGTATATCGGCATGCAGACAGATACAAGCTGTGGATTATTGTTTGTGACGCTGTCAGTCAAATCTTTTTTCCCGGCGGTTTGAGCAGTGTGATTGTGACATCTATATCCTTTTCAATACTGCCGCTGAAAGAGAATTTTTTTCCTTCAATTTTTTTTCTGGATACTTCATAGGACAGTTGATTCATTATTTCAGTGTCGACATATTTTATATTGATATTGTCAATATGTTTTTTGATAAATGATATGATATTGTTTACGGTTAAATTATCAGTGAGAATATTGTAAACTCCACAATCAAACAGAGAATTCCTGATGATAAAATCAAAGACACTTATGGCGTCGTCCAGAGTCAAGTAAGGACGTTTTTGATGCAGAGCGGTACGCCAGATGGTCAGTGGTTGTCCGTGGACAGCTTGCCAGCAGAATTTATTGACTGCTGTATGGAACCGCATTCCCGGTGAAATACCACAGATTGTCCCGAAGCGCAAAGTGACGAAACGTAAGTTGTGATTTTGACCCAATTGCTTAAGATATAACTCCTCTTTCAACTTAGTTGCCGCATATGGGCTTTGTGGTTTCAATTCGTTTTGACAGCAATCTTCATCAACAACATCTTTCTGGGTGCCGTAAACACTGGTTGATGACAAGTGTATCATGGCCGTGCCAGTTTTTGCGCAGGCATCAGCTATACGTTTTGTCGTATTGAAATTGTTGAACTCAACCTGTTCCTGGATCTCGAAGCTTCCAGCTGCATTGGTTATTGCCGCAAGCTGGAAAACCACATCGGCATCCTCGATTAGCGGAAGAATGTCGCAGTCAAGAACATCCGTTTCAATAAAATTATATTGCGCTCCGGCCGGCAGGTTGAACAGGGAACAGTAACGCTGTGTCATCATATTATCGATCATGACGACTTTACAGCCTGGATACAGTTCTGCAAGCTCCCGGAGCAGTCTTGAGCCGATATGTCCCAAGGCGCCGGCAATAACAAATTTCATAATTATTATCCTATATAGAATTCCAAACAGTTCTCAAAATATGATTTTGTTTTTTCCAGCCCCTCCCGGATTCCGTCTTCCGGAGCCCAGCCGGTCGCTTTTTTGAACTCGGCATTGGATATAACCGCATCTCCGATTTCAATCGCCGCCCGGTCCTTCGGCCAGTCAATATATTCAACCCGTCCTGAACCAAAGACTTCCACAATTGCTTCAGCTATGCCCGAAACGCTTATATGCGTGTCGCTGGTCGCAAAATAGCTCTTCCCGCATGTCTGCTCATGCCGGACCGCGGCCAGTAATGCCTTCACCGCGTCATCGACATACATCACGTTGCGTTTCTGTGTCCCTGATCCGAAGATGTTGATCGGTTTTCCCTGCAAAGCCAGACCGATAAAGTAGTTGTTAAAGGTAAATTCGGCGCTGTTTATGCACGCCCGCGGACCGAATATATTGGCTAGCCTGACGACGGAAGCCCTCAAGCCGTGAGCCCTGGTGTAGATCAGGACATATTTTTCAGAAACCATTTTATTGGCGGAATATATGTCCGTCGGGTATTCAGGATGCTTTTCGTCAGCGGGTTCGTATTTCAATGGCCCCAACTGGGAGCTGGTTCCGATATGGATAAAACGACACTCCGGATTGAAACGTTTGAGCGCTTCAAGCAGGTTGATCGTCCCCTTAACGTTGGCGTCCATATCAGACCATGGTTCCCGCATGGAAAACGGATGGGATGTAGAGGCCGCACAGTTAAAAACATAATCCTGCCCGCGGATGGCTTGCGACAATAAATCGAAGTTAAGAATATCGTAAAGCAGAATTTCCGTATCATTCTCAATGCCCCTGGCATTATACAGATTACCGCCGGAATTATGATCCAGATTGTCGTATATCGTCACTTTCGCCCCAAGTTCCAGGCAGCTGCGTGCCAGGTTGCTCCCGATAAAACCAAGCCCGCCGGTGATCAGCGCTTTTTTATTTTTCAGCATATTTGTTCTCCGGATTATTTTTTAAAAGCAATTACCCTGAGCATCGGGTCACGGTCGCCTTTCCAGTTAAAACGTGTTACTTTTATACATTCAAACCCCAGGTATTTCAAGATCGCTTTAAGTTTGTCTTCAGAATAACAGTTCTTATGATATTGTCCTTCGCCGTTTTGACTGCCAAAAATCATTGCACTCAGATAGCCCCAGCGATTATCCGTTGAATATGAATATTGTCCAAACCAATGTTCTTGTCTGATCGCCTCCGGATCGTCACGGTAAAATTCTTTCCAGTTATCTTCGGCGTTCAACCAGATCTTGGTAATTTCAACAAAGTCAGTTGTTGATAAATTAATCATTCCTCCCGTTTTCAAGACTCTTTTCATCTCATAAAAAAATAATGATTCCTCTTTAAACGACAAGTGTTCAATCATGGAATCAGCCCTGATTTCGGATACTGAACCAGAATCATAGGGCAGATTGAATATGTTATAATTAAATATTTCAATTCCTTCCGGAAATTCTTGATCAGGATAACGCTTTTTCATGTTCTCCAGGCTGTCTGTATCGATGTTGATGTATCCAGGCAATGGTCTGCCGCCGCAACCCAAATTCAACTTGATTTCTTTCATTACATTCCTTTCTGAATATCCTTAAATAATTTTTCCAATCCGGAATCAAAATCATATTCGGTATGCCAGCCGGACGCAGTCCTGAAAGCGGAAGTGTCCGCAATGAAATTCCGGTATTCAATCGGGGAAAGTCCTTCCGGCACGGAAACATGCTCAACCGCAACAACCTTCCCGGTAATTTTTTCGGCCTTTGAAGCGATCTTGTAAACCGCCTCTTTCAACGTCAAGCCAAAACCCGAACCGATAATGAAATCCCGCCCGTTCAGGGCGTTGGACATCGGCAGACAGCGCAACAGGGCGTTTATTACATCATCCTTATATATGTAATCTCTGATATATTCACCATCACCGTATATCGTTAGAGGCTCGCCTTTCAACGCCTTTCTAACCATGAAATTGATGAAACCACGCCCCTTGTTCATACTGCTGCCGCTGCCGTAGACATTGGATAAACGCAATACCGTTCCTGCTGCATAATTATTCGCGCAGTAAGTCTTTATGTAATTTTCAGCCGCCAACTTATGGGCATCATAGATCGTTACCGGATTATCCTTGACTTTCTCGTTGACCGGGAATCCTTCCGTCAAGCCGACTTCGGTTGCCGTCCCCGTTAATACAATGAACGGTTTTCGCTCGAGCCTATGACAGGTTTCGAGCATATTCAATACTGGCAGAACATTTATTCGCCAGTCGGTTTCAGGATCTTCCCACGCGGTATAGACATTAGTCTGGGATGATAAATGAAATATTATATCCGCATTGGAACATAAACCTTTCCAACTATCTATATCACGAAGATCCGCTTCGATATCTTCAATGTTTGCTTTTGTCGTTCCCGGCGGCGCCAGATGACGCAGGGACCGGCTAACTCTGTAAATGGTTGTCGCGACCGGGAATAGAGCTGCTGTCAGGGCGGAACCAAGATACCCGCCGGCTCCAGTGACAACGACACTTTTGCCCGCGTATTTACTTAAAACTTTATCTTTGCCAATCATAATCCACTTCAGAATGCCCAATCCTGATTTCGTCCTCCAAATCATAAGTGCCGCTGGTTACATATATGATGTTCATCGGGCCCTTGACGCATTTGTAGCCGTGCAACACCCCCGGAGGGAAAAAGTACACCGTTGCCGCCCGGTCGTCTCCGCATTCAAACTCCTCCAGTTCCCCGAAAGTCGGTGAAGCCTTGCGGTTGTCATACAGCGCAACCCGAATCAAACCGTTAACCACATAATTCCATTGACTTTGATATACATGGGCGTGCCAGGCCTTGACGACGCCTTCGTTTACCAGTGAATGACTCAATTGCCCAAAGCCCGCCGTAAAAAAATCATCGGTACAACGAATGAGTTCCCGGAAGAATCCCCTTTCATCGCAATGACTTGCCAGGCGCTTTAACTTAACTCCATCAATCATGTCGCCTCCTCATAAAACCCCCTAATCAGCAAAATTATCTTGTTTACGTCCGTATTCGCCAACTCCGGATACACGGGGAGTGACAGTATCCGATCCTTGATATATTCTGTTTTGACCAAACCTTATACCCCTTGACAAAGTTTTACGAAAGCCGGCTGCCAGCGGATCGGTACGGGAGAATGAATCCAGCAAGCGGCGGCACGAATCATTTGCAGGATGAGAGACGGAGATCACCTTGTGCCGGCATCGGTTTCGCCGGCGACGCCAATGCCATGGAACACTCCGCAGTATGTCTCTCACGCTTGAGCTAACTTGCCTCCGTTACTGGAATAGACCAAACACGTGACAAGAATCATTAAACTACCGCATCCATATCATTTTCATGGACAACACATTGCACACGAAACGCCTCCGTTGAAATTATTACTTCACCATGATCTCCGGAACGTAAACAATCCATTTGCCGCCGGCTGCTTTAAAATCATCCTCTTTTGCCATAATCTCTTTTTCGTGGTTATAACCGAACAACAGCGCATACTCAGGATAATCCGCCCGGAACTCTTCATAGGCTTTGATCGGAATATGCGCTCCCGGACTAAATTTCCCTTGCTTGACCGGGGTTGTGTCACAGATATAATCAATGTCGTCGGTCGTGATGCCGCAATAGTTTATGATCGTCGTGCTTTTTGATGTAGCCGCGTAACCGGCTATTTTGCCGCCCCGGCTCCGTACTTCACGGAGTAGCGATACCAGTTTCTCCCTGAACTCCTCACAATTTTTCTTAAAAATCATGAACGTTTCAGCTTTATCCAAACCAAGCTGTTGCTCCCGGCGTAAAACAGCTTCAACATTCGGGGACACTTTCCGCTCACCGCATTTTGCCAGAATATAGCGCATCGAGCCGCCGTGCGTTTCCTGCGGCTCAACATCTATCAGTTCCATGTCGTGCATCCCAAATAAATAGCTGATCGAATGCACCGAAAATAAAAATACATGCTCGTCGTAAATCTGGTCAAAAGTGGTTTTTTCAATTACCGATCCCAGGTAAGGATCCTCAAAGACCGCAACCCCGTCACGTTTCAGCAACACTTTGATCCCTTCGATTATCGAGTGCATATAAGGAATATGGCACATTACATTGGCCGCTATGAACGCATCGGCGTTGCCGTGTTGTTCAACTATCCGGCTGGCACACTCCTTGTCAAAAAATTCAACAATGGTGTTGACACCGTTGTTTTTTGCGGATGCCGCCACGTTGGCCGACGGCTCAACCCCTAAATGTCGAATCCCCCACTCGACAAAGTTCTTCAACATGATCCCGTCATTACTGCCGATCTCAACTATAAACGGATCTTCTTTTTCTATGATCAGGTTATCACGGACGTGCTCAGCAAAAGTACGGAAGTGTTCGCCCATCAGCCTGGAGGTTCCGGAGAAAAAAGCGTAGGTATCATTGAACATCTGCTCTCGTTCAGGCTGATTCAACAACTGCAACATCTTGCAGACCGGACAAAACCCAACTTCCATCTCAAAAAAATATTCATTCTCAAATTGGTCCTCCCGCAAAAAACCGTTCGCTATCGGCATCTGACCGAAAGACATAAATGCATCTATCTCCTGTCCGCACGATAAGCACTTCTTCATAACAATTCCCTTGTTTTATATTCGGTTGACAATATTAATATGGTTATATATGATGTCGACTCTTTGAAGTATGAGTCAATAAAGCCTTGAAAAAATATACCGGCACCAGCGATGAGAAAAATAGAAAAAACATCGGCCTCATTTCTTTTACCGCAGGCATTATTATAAAATCTGTTGCAAAATAAGCCGTTAACGTCGCAATCGCGGCACCGTAAACCCCGAACCAGCGGATGAATATGATGTTTGCCGTTACATTTATTATGCATATCGACGCAGTCGATAACAACGTGTATTTCGTCAGGTTCTCATTGATGAGCCATTTTCCGCTGACCGCTCCGTAAAAAATTAATATCCCTGCCCAACTGTAGAGCACAATGATTGTTCCGGCCTGATGATAAGCTGCTCCATATAGCAAATTCACCAGAAACGAGCCAGCCAGACTCATGAACAAGGCAACGAATATACCCAGCCAGATCATTATCGTGCCATATATCCGTAACCGGTGTTCGTAATGAGCCTGAGACACCTTCTTTGCCCTGATGATTGTCGGAAACATTGTTGAACCGATTATAATCGGCAGAATGTACCACATTTCACACAACCTGATGGCAATAGCATACTGGCCGTTGGCTTCCGGGCTGATCATCGTTTTTATCATAACCTGATCGATTCTCATATATATCATGATGGTAGCACTGCTAAGCAAAAGCGGCCAACATTCATGCATCAACGACTTTGCTGTTTGCATATGAAAACGCCATTTAAAGATTGAGCCCGTTGTATATGCATAGAATAACGCAAAACCCAGTGCAGTCAGGAACATGTTCGCAGATTCAAGAATGGCGAAATAAAGAACAGGGACACCTGCAAAGGCGAAGTACGCCCGGCATGCGGATACAATTATCCAGGCGGCCATTTGAGATAAGGCCACGTATTTTGACTGAACTTTTGCTTGAAAATAGTAATCAACGGTTTGAAATACCTGGAACAAGTAGCCGGCGCTAATAATCAGGATCATCTTTCTCGCCCCGGTCATGCCGGGAACAACAAACAGGCTCACGATGATTATCAGGAACATGACGAGCCAGCCGCTGAACTTCAGGATTGTCGACGTTCCAAGCAGTTCATCTCTCTGCTCCGGTGAGTTTACCAGTTGCCTGACCAGTACGCTGTTGATGCCAAGATTTACCAGAAACGTGAACAATGCGGCAAAACTGATTGCATAGTTGAGCATCCCAAACTGTCCCGGACCCAATTTGCGCGCAACATATATTCCAATCGAAAACCCCAACAGCATTCTGATAAATTTGTCAAGAAACAACCAGAACATGTTGGCGCCGTACAGTTTTAAACCTTTATGGGAGAGGATATGAGTAAAGCGTGTTTTTAAAGTATTAATCATTTTCAGTTACGCTTGTGAATATCCAGTGCATCCGGTTATTTCTCTGTAATCCCTCCGGTAGATACGGGTCGGTCATCGAATATTTCTTGTTATATAGACACACGATCAAAGCTTCAGATTTTGAATCCTCAATAGCAGACAGCGGTTTCACCTGATGCCCCAAAAAGTGTTCAGCCTCATTGTCATATACTTCTTCAAGTTCCAGATTCCACTCTTTAATACCGAGATAAGCTACTTCCGCCAGTTCTCCAGCTCCAATAAAACTTATTTTGGTGATTCCTTTTTCCGCCAGCTCCCGGCACAGACTCGAACTTTCTTTCCTTGCTTCGTGATAAAACTGCATTGAAAACTCCAGAAACTCCAAAGTCAGCCGTGCTTTTTCCGCCATCCCTTTTGGAGTCAAAAAGTAGTCCCAGCGACGCGAATGCAACTTCTCGATGCGAAGTAATTCGTTGTGAACCATTTTTCCCAGAAGCTCATGCGAAAGTTTTACGCTGCACCCCAATTCGTTGGCTGCCATCCGATTGTTCAAGCGCGGGGTTTGCTCAACATGCTTAAGGATTTTTAGTTCAAGTAACTTATTTTTTTCTATTAAAATCATAAAATTGCAAAGATAACGTTTTGTTCCAATTATGTGGATTTGGTAGATTGTTTTTGTAGAATCGTTAACTTAAATACGCTCCGCCCCGTCAATTCCTAAATAATAACGTTAAATAATATAACGATAATAAAAGTTTAATTCAAGGTTGCAATAAAATAATATATTGATAAATCATAATCCTATTGAAGTATTCGGTATATGTAAAACAGTGAAACGTCGCTTTTCACTCTGTAAGAAAGATTCTTGCAACGGTGCATGGGAAATAATCATACTATTAGTCCGGCATATAATCATATTGCATTTTTTTGAATAGCGCTGAAAGCGCAGCATATAACAAAAGCCCGGGGTGATTGAGCGTAGCGATTGGACCCCGGGAACAGTTAGAAAACATTAAAAGCCCTGAAAGCGCAGCATATAACAAAAGCCCGGGGTGATTGAGCGTAGCGATTGGACCCCGGGAACAGTTAGAAAACATTAAAAGCCCTGAATGGGCGACATATAACGCAAGGTAATTATCAGCCGGAGTAATAATATCCCCTGTTGCCGTCGGCAGTCAGCTGGTTTAACGTGATACTTTATTCTGCTTTTTTTCAGTTAAATCTATGTTGTCCATTATGAATTCAGCTAAAACTTTGTGTCCAGACGGATTAAGGTGCTGATCGAACCTGTAAAAGTATTGCTCGTCGTTTTCAGGTGAAAATATTAAATATTTCACTCCGTTTTCGTTGGCCAATCTCAGCATGTTTATATCGCAGAGACTCAGGTCATAGTCGCTGTTTTCAGGTATTTTGAAGTCTTTGACGAACGGAGCGACAATGCGTATGACAAACACTTTATCTGATTCTTGCCGTGCTGCGTTGAATAATTTAACATATTCCGCCTCTAGACGTTTCCAGGCCGCTGAATCATAGAAAACCTTGCGATGTGCCTGCATAACCTCTTTGAATGCTTTCGCCTGAAGCTGTTTGAATCCGAATACATTGGCCGCTGAGGATGACAGGCCGCAGGCGTCAACTGCTCTTCCGACCAGCCTTACCACATGGCTTTGCAATATTTTTTGACGCAAATTTACCGGGGAAGATTCTGGTGCTTTTTGCGATGGTGGTTGCCCATTCTCCTTTTTAACGCCGGCAGATTGCGTACGCCTGAATTCATCCGAAAGGTCGTTGTCGAAAAACAGCAGGATGATCGCCCGGCACTTACCCGGATTGATCTCCTTCAATCGTTTTATTTGCCTGAACACATCGTCGCCCGGCATGCCCAGATTGTAAATGTTCAATCCGGTTGCTTTGGCAATTTTCGCTCCCGCTGTTTCTTCCGCTTCGACACCCCAGCCGAAGCAATATGAATCACCCAGCAGAATTATATCCGGCTTTTTCTCCGGGGCAAAACCCGGGCATTTGCGGTATCCAAGCTTGTTCCCTTCAACTGAAACATCAAATTCTCTGCTGTATTGACGTCCTTTTATCCCTTGTTTAACTTTGGTAATATCGTGTTCTTGAATAAAAAGCCTTTCGGTAAACCCGCGTGGAGGCTGTGCCCAGAAAAGCTGTAAAATCGCTTCAAGCAACAGCAGTCCGATAAACGGCAGAAGAATCATGAAAATGAATATTGTAATTTTTTTCTTTCTTGAAAAAACAATTTTTTTCATTTCCGTTGCTTGTTCGTCGTTCACGTCCGTTTTTTTTAGTTTATAATTTATGGCAGTCATCAGCCGATCCTTTTTAACTCTTTTCCGTTTCCGCGGTTTCCTGTGTAATCAGTTCCGTGAATATCCAGCGTATCCGGTTATTCTTCCGCAAGCCTTTCGGCAAATAAGGTCCGGTCATCGGATATTCTTTATTAGATCAAAGCTTCAGACTTTGAATCTTCAATAACAGACAAAGGTTTAACCTGATGTCCTGAAACAATATTCAGCCTCGTCGTCATATATTTCTTCCAGCAAAGTCGGGGATTTTTCGCCGTAGGAGGCATAAGTCCGACAGACTGCTGGTACCGAGATAAGCTATTTCCACCAGCTTACGGCATAGCTGCAAACATTCTTTTATAGGTTTGATTTTTTTCCTTGATATTTATTTTGCTCTCGGATGAGCCTGATTGTAGACTTGCTTAAGTCTTTCACGGGATACGTGGGTATAGATCTGGGTCGTACTCAAGTCGGAATGACCGAGCATTTCCTGCACGCTGCGCAAGTCGGCTCCGGCATCAAGCAGATGGGTGGCGAAAGAATGACGCAGTTTGTGCGGAGTCATTTCCGGCGACAGCCCGGCGGTCTGGACGTACAATTTGAAAAAGCGCTGAAACGACCGGGCAGACAACCGGCTGCCGAAGCGGTTGACGAACAGCGGCGCGTTGGGACGTTCGTTTGAACTGCGCATTTCACGCAGCCTGAGATATTGACGCAGTGCTTTGACTGCCGGAGGCCCGAGGGCGCAAAGACGTTCCTTGCGGCCTTTGCCTTTTACTTTGATTACTTCGTTGATCAGGTCGATGCTGTTCAAATCGAGGCCGATTGCTTCACTGATACGCAGGCCGCCGCTGTAGATGACTTCAAGCAGCGCGGTATCGCGGGAAGTTGCGAATGAGGCTGATTCAGCGTCTTTCGCTTCGCCGTTTTCCAGCGCCTGGGGCCAGTAAATCCTGGGAGCGTCAAGCAGACGGCCTACTTCCGCGATCGACATATATTTAGGTAAAAGCTGCTCTTTTTTGGGGGAGAGCACTCCGGCGAACGGGTTGTTTTCTACCCGGCCCTCCCGGACCAGGAACTTGAAAAAACTGCGCATCGCCGACATTTTGCGTTGAATCGACGACCGGGCCAGTTTCTCCTGTTGCAACTGCATGATATGGTTACGCGCGGTGTAAACATCCACCACGGTCCAGTTGCAGGGGCCGCCTTTCCAATCCAGGTTTTCCTCCGCGAACAGCCGGATATCCTGTTCGTAACCGGCAATGGTGTGTTCGCTGGCCTGGCGTTCGTTGCGCAGGTAATCGACGAAATTTTTAAGGTCGGGATCATCCATGATCAATGCTTGACTTTATCTTTCCCGGTCAGGAATTTCAACCAGTTCGGCTGAGGTTTTCCGGTCCTGACCAGCCATTCGGTTCCGAGTTGAAATTTCTTAGCGTAATCTTTGGCCAGTTTCGCCAGACGCTTGGCTTCGGCAGTGTCTCCGTTTTCAGCATAATGCTCGGCCGAACGCAGGTAACCGCGAGACAGCAGTTGGAAACCGGCAATGTGGTTTTTAAAAAGTTCCGCGTGACGCTCATAGATATATTCGATTTTTTTATAAAACGTCGCATCGCTGCTGGCGGCAATCCGGGCGGAACTGTCGGTCCGGTAAAGATAAAACGGTCGCCCGCTGTTGGCGCGTGGAATATCATATTCCACCATTGAAAGATGAAAGTCGTAATCCGACATGCTCAATGCCAATACCGGTTCGGTACAGAAACGTCCAAGTTTTTTCCAGACGTCCACGCGGTAGGCGCCGGGACCGGCGTAATTATTGCCGGCGGCCAGTCCGGAAAGACTCTGTTCCCGGAACGCCTTGTATAGCTCGTTCGTTTCCAGACTGCGCCAGTTCAAAGACACATAACCGACGTCAGGTTCAAACTCAAAGACCTGTAAAACCGCTTCAATCGCCTGTGGCGCCAACTGGTCTTTAGCATCCAGATAAAAATGATAAGGGGTTCTGGTCTGTTCAAAAGCCTTGTTCCGGCAGACGTACGGTCCTTTGTTTTCAGCAAGCCGGAATTTTTCAAGTTCAGGATGCTCCAGATTATCATAAGCGACAATGGTGTCGGGCGAGGCCCCGCCATCCATGACCAGTACCGCCCGCCAGCGACTGTCGGTCTGGGCCAGAACGCTGTCCCAGCATTCCTTGAGCCAATCTCCTTCGGAACAGCAGGTGATGCCTATGGTAATAAGTGGTTTAGTCATTTTGTTGATCTCTTACAATATTTATGTTTTGGGGTGATGTCATGATTTCGGTATTTTTTCATAGACGGCAAGGGTTTTTTCAGCACATTGCCGCCAACTGAACTGACTCAGAATTGTCCGGCCGCATTCGGGCGATGGCGCGGGAGGCGGGGCGAGCAGCGCCTGGCTCCATGCTTCAAGGTCGCCGGGCGGCAGGTACGCCGGGTATTCACCGCCGACTTCACGCAATACCGGGATGTCGCTGCAGATAACCGGCAGATCATACTGCATTGCTTCCAGCAGCGGCAGGCCGAAGCCCTCGTAAAGCGTCGGGAAGACAAGATAAGCGGCGTTCGCATAATATTCAGCCAACTGCTCAGACGGAATATAGTTCAGATATTTGACCTTATCTTCGAGCCGATACGCGGCAATCCGTTTTCGCAGTTCGACGCTGTCGCCACGATTCGGGCCGATAAAGGTCAGTTCCGGGATGGTCCGGTCTTGCTGATATGCGTGTTGATAGGCTTCCAGCAGGAACAGTTGATTTTTGCGCGGTTCAATCGCTCCGATGCAGAGGTAACCATGACGTTTGCTCCGGTCCGGCATGGTGATTGTTTGTTCCGGAACCGCCTGCGCCAGATGGGTGACCGTCACTTTTTGCTCTGGAATATTAAAATAACTACAGAGTTCCCGGGCGGTTGAATTGGAATTACAGAGAAAATGGTCGGAATTGCGAATCGTCCATTTTATCAGCCGTTTAAAGATGTGAACATTAGTCGCGGGGCAGCTTTTTGAATGAATCAGCGGATAGAGATCATGGATCGTCGCCACGGTCGGCACGGCCTTGAGCATCGGTACTCCGGTCGTACAGGTGGCATGGAAAAGATCGGCATTTCCGCTTTTGAGAACGCTGTTCAGTTTGAACGCAATGCCCAGCGATTGTTTGAGGAAATAATATGAAACCGGGCGGAACCGGGGGCCGAAATCCGGCCCGTTCCATTCTTTGGATGAATGCAGCAGGATAAACTCGTGCTTTGTTTCAAGCTCGGCCAGTGCTTGCAGCAGACTGATGACGTAACGCCCAAACCCGGTCGCCGCCCCCTGGGCGTTGGTGGCTTCAATCGCTATTCGCATTATTCAGACCCAATATTTTATGAATTCCGACAGGCGGTAAAAAAATGCCGTGGTGCCATAATTTCCAGGCGAAAGGCAGCCAGTTGCCGGCAGATTGTTTGCGTAAACGCTCAAGCTCCCGGAAAAAAGACCGGAAATGCCAGACCGTTCTGAGTCCGAACATGAAAGAATAAGGGTAAAATACCAGCGGGATGCAGACGATGAATGCGAGCTGACCGGCATACTTTTCAAGCATTACAGGGTGTGCTACCGTAAACTGCCGCCAGAAATCCAAGGTGTTGAAAATCGCGTTATTCATTGCCGTCCGTTTTTTACCCAGGGAGTGCAATTTAGATTCCGGATGTTGACGGTAATTGACCAAAGCATCATCGAGCCGAATGATCTTGTCCGTATAAAAATCGAGCAAAAGGCAAAACACCGTATCCTGTCCGGTCCAGATATTTTCAGGGAAACGGATCTCCGGGTGGTCAATAATGACCTGGCGTCGAATCAAACGGCTCCATGCGGGGCCGCCGAGAAAGCGTAACTCGCCATAATCCGGCCGGTTACCGGAATGTTTTTTTATCCGTTTTCCGTTTTCATGGCATTCCCAATGGGCGATAATGACGCTGTCAGCATGGTTGGCGGCAGCCGCTTCGTACATAATGCCGAGTGCGCCCGGTTCAAGCCAGTCATCCGAATCCATAATATAGACGAAGGTACCCGAGGCGGCGGCCAACCCGATGTTGCGTGCATGCCCGACGCCATGGTTTTCCTGGTGAATGACTTTGATTCTGGGATCGACGGCGGCATATTCATCCGCAATTTCGCCGCTGCGGTCCGGGCTGCCGTCATCTACCGCGATGATCTCGAATTCGCGCAGGGATTGAGAGATTATCGAATCCAGACATTCGGACAAGTATTTTTCCACCTTGTAAAGGGGAAGGATAACTGATATCTTAATTTGTGTCATGAGTTCTTCAAATCGTTGAGGCGATGTTTTTTACCCGTAATCCTTGCCGTAATCGAACGCAGATGTGTCGGCGGAACGTAGATACCGAATTTCCAGAACCACCAGACCCGCGGGGTTCGCCGCCAGTCGACGGTCGCGAGTCGGTCGAGCTGTCGAAACCGCGGTTGGTATTTACGGACCATTTTCCACTTGAAAAACAACGGCAGCTTCAAATAGGTCAACAGATTGCCGAAGATAATTATAAAAGCCTCGGGAGATTGTTGCCGCAAATCTGGATGGCTTTCGATGAAATCATCCCAGAACGCCAGCGCGTTGGTGACCGATTGGATAACCTTATCGTTTTTCTGCGAAAGTGTTTGCTGTTTAGAGCCCGGTCGATGCCGCCGGTACAACAAATATTCATCGAACCAAACAAGCTTATCGGTGAAGAAATCCAACATGTATGAAAAGACCGAATCCTGTCCGGTCCAGATGTTTTCCGGAAACTTCAGTTCGGGATGCGACGTCAGCAATGCCCGGCGGATCAGGCGCAGCCAGGCACCGCAGCCGGCGAACTTCAACCACGGAGGAGTTTCGGCCTTGGTCATGGAACGTTCATTAGTACCGTAGACATGCAGATAGTTGATCATAACGATATCCGCGCCGGTTTCGGATGCTTTCGCATACATTCTTTCCAACGCGTCGGTTCGCAGCCAGTCATCGGAGTCCATAATATAGACAAAATCACCACGGGCAATGTTCAGACCTGTGTTCCGGGCATGACCGACGCCGCGGTTTTCCTGATGGATTACTTTTATTCTGGAATCTTTCATGGCGTATTCATCGGCAATCCCGCCGCAGCGGTCAGGACTGCCATCATCCACCAGGATAATCTCAATCTCCCGCAGGGTCTGATTGACGACCGAGTCAAGGCATTCCGCCAGATAAACTTCGACCCGATACATCGGGATAATAACGGATATTAAAATTTTATCTCTCATCTAAACGGTTTGAAAAAAAATTGAAACAAGTTATATTGTTGTCTGTAAATGAAAAGTTATACCGGTGGATTATGAATAAACAGGCACAAGAACCGATACCTTCGCTCGAATTCTATATAACTGAGAAATGCAACTATCGCTGCGAATACTGTGTCGAAGACGACCGCCGGAGCTTGAAAAACGACATTGGTCATGCACCTGATAACGTCATGGAGGCATTCATTGACTTTATCAATGGCCTTGACGAACCATATAATATAAAACTTATCGGCGGCGAACCGCTGGTTCATCCCCGCTTTTTTGAGTTGGTTGAGAAACTGGCGCAACTGCCGCATACGCTTGCTTTCACGACAAATTTTTCTTATTCCCTTGACCATTTCAAGCGAATTGCCGATCTTTGCGGCGAACAACTTGTTTCCGTCGGAGCGTCATTGCACTTGTCCCAGGTCAACGATCTTGATAAATTCATTGCCAAAGCTATTGAGTTCGATCATTATGTCAAAGCCGTAATCGGCAAATCCGTTTTTTACGTAAGCTGCGTAGTCACCGAGGAAAATTTTGCCACTGTAAAAAAAGTCGATGAAACTTTAACCGCGGCAGGAGTTTCGTTCTCTCCGGTTCACTTGAAAAGCCCGACGGGATATTACCATTATCCGGAAGAAATTCAGGCTTATATCAACCCGAGAATCGCCGTTACTAACGTTTCTAAAATTAAAGACTTCAAATCGTTCGGCACCTTGTGTTATACCGGATGTAAATTTTTCAATATTCACTGGGACGGCTCAGTCAAACGTTGTTTCAACTATCAATGGGGGCTGCCTGACCTGGGAAATATCGCCGACGGTTCGTTCAAACCATTTGACGGGCCGCGTCCTTGTTATTCGCCGGTTTGCACCTGCGTCACTCCCGCCAATCGTAATATGATTGTTTTCGGCGAAAAGAACAGTTCAATCCTCCTGAAACCATGGCGATATATCCTGGAACTGCGTTTCAAAGCCGCCCGCCGCCTCAAGCGCTATTTCCGGTAAACATCCAAAGTCTCACAGACTTCTGAGGCATGTAATGACCTTTACTTATGGCCGTATGCCGCAATGAAACAATCTTTTTAACAGAGCAAGCAACTTCAAATATAAAAGAATAAAGAAAAGAGACATATCCAGAAACATATTTTGCCAGTAGTACTCTTTTTTTGTCAACCATTTATATACCGCGGTCGGAATATGGGTTCTGATAATATATAGGATATCACGGATAATTGTTAAGGATGACTTTCTTTGCTGTAAGTCATGATGTAAAAAAACTTGTCTGGCATATATTGATTTCAATTGCCAGATTAGAGAATATTTCCGTGGAGAAACTAAATGTTTGATTTTAATTGCGGGATTCAACCCGATACGCTTTCCGGCCTTTCTTAACCGTTGTTGGAGCTCGGTTTCTTCTCCATATGCGACTTGCTTTCCATTCATTCCCCATGAAATATCAAATCCGTTGAGCTCCTCAAGCACATGTTTTTTGAATATGATGACTCCGCCGGAAGCAGTTTGGATGGTCTCAGTTATATCCTCTACATGATCAGGATAATAATCCTTTCTACCAAAATTTTTCGGCAGCCATTTAGGCGGATGGGTTTCAAAAAATGCATCATATACGCCACCGAAACAGTCAAAGTCATAGTTCTCAATCGTTCTGTATATTTGCTCAATGTAATCCGGATACGCAATGCCGTCATCGTCTAAATACGCAACCCATTCTGCTCTAGCGTTCTTATAGCCGGTATTCCGTGCGTTACTCAACCCTTGTTCTATTTCAGTTACATATATCAGGTTTTGAATTTTTTCCGCAAAATCATTAACTGCTGCCGGAGTATCGTCACTGGAATTGTTGTCGACGACTATTATTTCAACCTGGTCCAGCGAGGCGGTTTGCCCAACGAGGGAATCAAGGCATTTCCGTAATAGCCGCGAACGATTATAAGTACAGATGACTATGGATATTTTAAGATTGCGGTTCATTATAAAATCAGGACCGGTGGCTCGGTAAATCACCGTTGAAGCGGTTAATTACTTACATTTGGGTTATTATGTTGCCCGTACATCTTGAAATAAAACATGCAAGTCAATTGCCGGAGAAATATATTCATATCTTAAAAATTAAATATCGAAGTGCATTCAACTTATCTTTTAATCCAAGTCCTGATTGGAAGTATTTCTTCAATTCTTTATTCAAAGCATTTGCAGCAGCAATATGACCTTTCCTTATCAAATTAGTTCCGCTCCGGACCCAGTACGGGTAAATAAGTTCACGGCTATGCTTCAAGTGAGATACAAAGCTGAATAATGGCTCCAGCATATATATATCAGATTTATCTGGAGGAATCCCGTCTTTAAACCAGTAGAACCAAAACTTGCGATAGCTATCCTGGTCCAGTTGTTCCCCAAGAACTTCATGTAATGCCGCATATGAAATATCGCAGGCCGTCAGACCCTGTTGATGCTGATGGGAGCAAGATTCCGCCTCGGGATGGCGACGGTATTGCAGCATTATCTCCGGGATATTGGCTAGTTCGCCGGCTTTTGCCATTTTAAGCCACAAACCGTAATCCTCCGCGTATTTGTGATCTTCCTGATACCCTTTCACCTCCAGCGCCTTATGTTTATGATAGATTGCCAGAGGGTGAATGATGGGAGAGGCAAAATAAAGTTTGGTTTTGATCTCAGCATCGCTGACAGGGGGAGTCATTATTTCCAGAGACTTGCCGGAAGGATCAATTTTTTCGGCAAAACCACTGCTCAAAACTACCTTTTCATGAGCTTCCATAAAATTGTACTGGATTTTCAGTCTTTCCGGAAGTGAAATATCGTCAGCATCCATTCTGGCAATATATTTTCCTTTGGCCAGGCTTAACCCATGATTCAGAGAATAGATTAAACCTCTGTTGTCAGAATTGAGAACCAGGTTGATTCTTGAATCCTCGTATGACTGAATAATGTTCCTGGAGCTATCGGTTGAGCCATCGTCAATTATCAGAAACTCAAAGTCGGTAAAAGTCTGTTGCAAAATACTTTCAATTGCCTGTTTAAGCCATCTTTCAGCATTGAATACCGGCATCAATACAGTTATCGGCACAGACGGGGTCATAATCTTATCCAGATTGAGGGACAAATCTCACTGGCGATTTCATTTAATCCGGTATCGGCAAACCACTGTCGCGGCGCGACAACGATTTTTTCGGGATTTTCATTCAACCACGCCCCCCACCAACTGAAAGAGCTGTTAGCAATGATATTATTTTTGCACAAGCTCATTAAATAAAGGTCCTCAAGGTCCGAGGTATTTTCAACAAAGACTCCGGATTCCGGCAGGTTCAGCTTGCACCATTCTATGTCGTCGCTGAAAAAGAAAAAGACCGGTTCCGGCTTTTGCTGCTTTATCAATCGGATTGCTTCAGTGTAATAGTCTTTGGACAATACTCCATGGATTTTTTTGACTTTCGGATTTTCAGCATAATCTCCCCTTCTGATATGGATACTGACAGCGTTTTTCCGTTTTATCATATCCATATAACTGCTGCATGGTTCAGAGGGTGTATCCGCGATTTTAAATGTCTCAAGCAGTTCTTCTCTTATGTCGACAAAATATTTTTCATTTTGCCAGTAACCATCAAAATAACGGTATTGGGAATCTTCTATTTCAGGCAGATAGTTTGAATAATTCTGTTGCAAATAATGTGGAGATGGACCAACCGGCGGGCATGGCTTATTAAATATTCTGCATAGAATTCGCCAATATAAAGGCTGTAATCTGTAACGTACTCGGTAACTATCTTCCACAGAGACTATTTTGCCTTGGATCGCAAATTTGTCCAGACAATAAACCCGGCTGTTATAATCCGGATAACTTGAAATATCTAGATGCAACGGTTCATTACGTTTGAGGCATAAAGCACGCCCAAATGCATATTGAAACATCTGGTTGCCCAGCCCACCCTGTATTTTTACAATGAGCATTTGTTTGTCACAATTCAAAAAATAAATCTTTTTAATCTTCTGCAGGAATTATGTATCTTAAGTGTCCAATGACTGAATACAACAAGCAGCAGACGCCAAGTCATGACACACAAGGTCAGACCATAAAATTTAGTTCCTTTTACCGCGGCAAGACTGGATTTTGAATAATGATAGAAATCACGCAATGGACAGATATAATTGGATAATTTTTCTACTGTAATTTTGGCTGGATTGCCCAAGCTATCAATCTCCCGTTCAATACGCTTGTGAAACAGAACTTTCGGATCGATATATACCCCTCCACGTGCAATCACTCCCAAATTAAAAGACATGTCCGCCCCCCATCCGTTCATATAATGCTTCATACGTTCAACATTTTGACGGCAAAATTCTATTTCATATATTCCATATATAATATTGGCTTTTCCTAAATATTCATGATTCATTAAATAATTAAGGATTGTTCCAATGTTTGGTGGACCACTTAATTTGTGCAACATCGGATAGTCTCTGATCTTCTGGCTGTACGTATCAATATTCTCAATCCCACAAAAAGAGACTCCGACTTTTTTTTCAATAAGGTTATTCAAACATACTTCAATAAAGTTTTCATTCCACTCGTCATCATCTGCGGCCCACATGAAATATTGACCTGTTGCCTGGGCCAGGACAAAGAAAAAGTTTTGAAAATGGATATTTTCTTGCTGGCGAAAGTATTTAATTCTGTCATCCGAATTTTGTAGTTCCAATACAACTTTTTTAACATTTTCGTCTGGAGAGCAGTTGTCCGATACGATTATCTCCAGATTGCTATATGTTTGCCGGCATAAACACGCCAAGGCCTTCTTCAGCATATCTGGCCTGTTATATGTTGGTATTCCAATACTTATCAATGGTATTTTAGCCATTATTTTATTCTTTTCAGGAAACCACCCGGTGCTACGGTAATTAAAAGCTTCTGTTCAATTAGAATATCGTTTTGGAAATCAGAATTATTGTGCAAAAATTCCTTAACTGCGGTTTTTGGATTATTGCCGACATCCCAGTTCCGATCAGGATACATCCCCGGTGGCAGATCTTCAATTATGGTATCAAAAACTATGCAATAACTATCAATACTGACTAAGTCGGTATATGCAGATAATTCAGCCGAAACATGTTGGTGAGTATGATTTGAATCAAGAAAAACCATAATCCGTTGAAACCCCTTGGCATATTCATGAACTTCTTTTATTACCTCTTCACAAATACTCGAACCTTGAATCATGTCAATTTTATGAGCCATTGGATGTTGTTCGATTGCAATTTTGTTGTGAGGCCGAATGTCTATGTCCACTCCGAGTACTTTGCGTTTACTAATAGTTGGTTTTAGGTGTTCATCAGCAGTTACGGCATCACAGTAGTCAAGAAGAGCGAGCATTGATGCACTCAATATAAGAGAGCCTCCGTGTGCGATGCCTGTTTCAATGATCAAGTCGGGTTTAACCAACCATATTAATTCTTGAACAGCTACCATGTCTTGGGGATACTGGATAATTGGTCGTCCGAGAAAAGAAAAATTGTACGAATACTTAGGGTTGACACTTTCAAACATAAACCTCGCGGCAGATTCAGCTAAGGTCGATCCTTGGTACGAGCAAATGCGTTTTTCTCGTTCTGCTGCAAATTTTGAGTTCAAATCATCTTTCATTATTTTTCCTTGCAGTAAAAGTTGTATTTAGAATTGTCCCCCCAAAAAGATCCCGGTTCATAATCCGGGTGTGGGTAAAAACCTAAATTAAGCTGAATTTTTTCTGTTTGCTGCCGCAGAAAGTCATCGACCAGTTTTTTAACGGAGATAGGAGTCCCGCTACAGATGTTGACGATCCCGTTGCACTGTGGATGTGCCAGTAATCTTGCTATTTTTTCTGCCGCATCATGAACATGAAGGTAATCTCGCTCCTGATTGCCGTCTGACATATTAAACATTTTCTCGTTGTTTGCTAATGCTCGTTCCAACTGAGGAAGTAAACTGGATGGGTTCTGTCCTGGGCCATGCAAGTAAAACAGTCTGGCCCACTGCAGGTTAAAATTAATTTCTTTTTTCAAACATTCCAGAAATTTTCTTAAAGTATCCTTCGCAAGGCCATATGCGGTAATTGGTTGAGAATTTATATTTTCAGATAAACAACCGGACTGCATGCCGTATTCGAGACAGGTCCCTGTCACAAGCACCTGATTGATACCGCGCTGAATTAAAGTTTTTAAAAAACGATAATCTGCCGGTAAGTTTCTTTCAATGTGATATAAGGCATTGTAATTAGGCAACCCGCTCCATGATAAATGAATTATTGCGTCTTGGGGACCAACATCAGGAACTGACGCGGTGCTCAGAATGTCATAAATGCATAATTCAAGCTTGTTCCACCATGAAAAGTTTTTGATCTTATTTTCACTCCTGACCAGGGCGGTTATATCGTGCCCTTGATCAAGTAATATAGGAACCAGCGTTTTTCCCAGAAAACCGGTTGCTCCGGTTACCAGTATTTTCATTAGAGAATCTCCAGTTCAGGTACAGCTACGGCAAAAACACCTCCCCATTCTCTGATGTATTTCAGTTGCTCCATGATTTCGACTTGTAAATTCCAGGGAAGAATGACGACAATATCTGGTTTGGCATTTTTCAGATAGTCCTCGTCAACTATTGGAATACGGCTTCCGGGCATGAATTTATTCTGTTTAGCGGGATTTCGATCAGCGACAAATTCAATCAGGTCTGGACGAATTCCCGCATAATTTATTAAGGTATTACCTTTTGCTGCCGCACCGTAGGCCGCGACTCTTTTTCTCTGTTTTTTTGCTTCAATTAAGAATAGTACAAGATCATTCTTCACTTTGTTAGCTTGTTCTTGGAATCCCTGATAGTACTCTAAACGATTCATTTTTGCGGCGATTTCGCGAGATAATAATGCATTAACTTCCGGAGTTACAACATTCTGACCGGTATCAGAACGCTGCGCATATACTCTTAAGCTCCCGCCGTGAGTGGTCAACTCCTCTACGTCAAAAACAGAGAGTCCGTTGTCCTGAAAAATTTTTTTAACAGTCATGAATGACAGATATGAGAAGTGCTCGTGATAAATTGTGTCAAATTGTTTTTCTTCAATTAAATTCATTAAGTGTGGAAACTCAAATGTTGCTACCCCATGTGGTTTCAGTAGGGTTGTAAAACCACTGACAAAGTCATTGATGTCAGGAACATGAGCGAGAACATTGTTGGCCACCATCAAATCAGCCTGTTTGTGTTCTTTCGCGAGTTTTGTCGCCAAAGATGAGGTAAAAAATTCTTCAATGGTGTGAATTCCCTTGATTCTCGCTGCAACCGCGGTACAGGCAGTCGGTTCAATTCCGAAACACTGAATATTTTGTTGTTTGAAATATTGTAAAAGATATCCGTCATTCGATGCTACTTCAATAACTTGACTGCCCGGTGACAGATTAAACCGTTTGACCATAGCCTCAACATAGTCTTGGGCGTGAGCTAACCAAATAGCTGAAAAAGAGCTGAAATATGCATATTCATCGTTAAATAATTCTGCAGCTCTAGAATAGGCTTCAGATTGCACCAGCCAACAGGATTCGCAAACCAGTACTTTTAATGGAAACCATTTTTCCGGCCGACGCATTGTTAACTTGGTCAAATAGGCATTTGAAGGAGGGGCGCTACCGAGATCGATAAGTTCATAAGAAATTTTTGTTCCACAATGTCGGCACTTCATAATAAAATTCCTTTGAAATTAGGTTTGATGAATTCACAGTTTTTGTCTTTCGTCGATATATCGGTTACGATATTTGGCCAGGTTATGCCAATTGCCGGGTCCAAATAGTGAAGCCTCCCTTCGAATTCAGGAGAATAATTGGCGGTATGTAAATACAGCATTTCTGTATTGTCCATCAAAGTTTGAAATCCGTGTGCAAACCCTTCCGGGACTAAAACCATTTTCATGTTTTTTTCTGATAACTCTATTCCAAACCAGTGTAAAAATGTTTCAGAATTTTTTCGTATGTCAACTATTACATCAAAAGCTTTACCGCGAATACAACGAACAAATTTCATTTCAGCAGCTGGCGGATACTGAAAATGCATTCCCCGGATAGTACCATTTTTTAATGTTCGGGAAAAATTAACGTTGACAATTTCCCTGTCCCTGTAGCAAGGTGCTACCATTGCTTTACAATAAAAACGTGAAAACAAACCACGCTCATCCTCTGATTTATCCGGCGAAATTACTGCTGCTTCGCTTAAGTTAATCTTTTCAATAATCATTTATAACTTTATGGCTGTTCCTTGAAGTGCCAATCCAATAAAGGTCGGAACGCTCCAGGAATCGGGCTGAGGTTGTCATTGTCATGGCGGGTTGGTACTTTGTCCAAATTTTCAATAATGGAAATAATGATTACATCTTGCTCATATAAATGTACGCGAGTAGGCCTAATGCTGGTCAACGCCACTCCAATATGGTATTTTCCCGAATTCAAAAGGTTTCCTGGAATTTGGCAATACATAGTGTAACATCCCGTTTTTTGTTTCATTTCACAGTGCTGATCCAAACCGGAATCCGAGGTAACACAGACATATGACCCTAAACTGTCTTTAAAATGTAAATTTGGGTATACTCTCATTCCGCTAGCTAACAGTTCGAATTTAAGTTCAATTTGAAACGGTTCATTAATCTGGATAGTAGATGTTATCTGTCCGGAACTATTCTTGACTCGTACTGAATGTAAAACTGCTTCAAAATCACCAGGCTTGTTTACATCGTAGATTACTTCGGCCATGTCTTCTTCGTGTTTGTCCAGATATTTATCAATGACTTCTATAGTTCTACCGATTCCTGCGATTGATCCATTTTGTAGTAAACATATTTTGTTGCAAATACTTTTGATCGCGTTCATATTATGGCTGACGAAGAGGATGGTGCGGCCGGATTTGGCGACTGTGTCCATTTTGTTCAGACACTTTTTCTGGAATTCGGTATCGCCGACCGCCAGGACTTCGTCGATGATCAGGATTTCGGTCCGGAGGTGCGCCGCCACACTGAACGCCAGTCGCGTATACATCCCGCTGCTGTAAAACTTGACCGGTGTGTCGAGAAATTTTTCCACCCCGGAAAAATCTACTATCTCATCAAAATGCTTGCTGATCTCAGCATGACTCATGCCCAGCAGCGAACCGTTCATAAAGATGTTTTCACGTCCGGTCAACTCCGGATGAAACCCCGTGCCGACTTCCAGCAGACTGCCGACGCGTCCATTCAGAATTATTTCTCCCTCGGTCGGGGCGACGATACGGCTGAGAATTTTCAACAATGTCGACTTGCCCGCGCCGTTGCGCCCGATGATCCCCAGTACTTCGCCTTCCTCAACCTTGAACGAGACGTCTTTCAAGGCCCAGAACGCTTCGCGTTGTCCGGTTTCGCCGGTAAAAAGAGTCCGGGCCAGACGATAGGGCATTTTTGCCGTCGTCTTGAGCGAGTCGAGGATTGAGCGCTGGCTCATCCTCTCACCAAGGTAGTATTTCTTCCCCAGATTATTTACTTCAATTATCGCCATAATACTATTTCTATTTCACCACAGAGGACACGGAGAAACACGGAGAGTTTTTTGTTGCTTCGCAATGTTTTAATTATTTTACCATGAAGAGTTTTATATCATAAAGCTTTTAAAACTATTTCATCACAGAGGACACGGAGAAACACGGAGAGTTTTTTGTTGCTTCGCAGAATACATTTTTTTCACCACGGAGAACACGGAGTTCCACGGAGAGTTTTTTATAAAACAAATCGCTTGAGTCCTTTTACTAATTTTATTGAATTGAAGTTGATTAATAGACCAACTGGAATCTTTGACAGTTTCATGTAAGTTAATATTTG
Organism: Victivallales bacterium; assembly: GCA_963678305.2. Classification (GTDB taxonomy): domain Bacteria; phylum Verrucomicrobiota; class Lentisphaeria; order Victivallales; family Victivallaceae. The sequence continues at coordinate 348,019 of CAXXVV010000011.1, read as the reverse complement.
AGCTTCGTGAATCGGCAGGAGTGAATCAATGCTTTTAAGTTCGATAATGACTTTATTTTCCACCAATAAGTCCATGCGATATCCGCAATCAATTTTTTCGCCTTTATAATATACAGGCAATTCCAACTGTCTCTGAAAATTAATTCCCTGATTTGATAATTCAGTTGAAAGACAAGTCTCATAGGTTGACTCCAGTAACCCAGGACCAAGTTGTTGGTGTACCTCAATTGCGGCTGCAATTATCTGTTTGGTCAATTCTTCGTATTTCATATCCTCTCCGTGCTTCTCTGTGTCCTCCGTGGTGCAATCAGATATGAAGTGTTCTTTTTTTGTTCGCAATAATAGTGTAAGTCGTTTGCCCATATTTCATAATAAAACTCTCCGTGTTACTCTGTGTCCTCCGTGGTGCAAATCAAATATAATCGGCAAAGACTTTTTCGCGGAAGCGGAACCACAGGATGCCGGTCACGAACGTGAACAGGGAAATGCCTAAAGAAAGATAAAAGAGTTTACCGGGGGCATACGCGTAATCAAACAGACTCCAGCGCATGCCCTCGATCACTCCGGTCATCGGATTGAGCGCCACGATCCAGAGGAATTTCTGAGGAATGATGTTGACCGGGTAGACAACCGGGGTGGCGAACATCCAGAACTGTACCAGGAACGGCACGATAAACGCAATATCGCGAAATTCGATATTCAGCGCGGACAGCCAGAAGCCGATACCGAGAGCGGTCATGATCATCAGCAGGACAAAAAACGGATAAAAGAAAAATAGCGCGTCCGGCGGCTGGCCGTACCAGATCATCAGGCCCACCAGTCCGATCAGTCCGATAGCAAAATCAACCAGCCCTGACAGGCATGACGACATCGGAATGATCATTCGCGGAAAGTAGACTTTGGACACCAGGTTGCGATTGGAAACCAGGCTGGAGGTGGTATTGTTGAGAGTCCGGGCGAATAACTGCCAAGGCAGAAGTCCGGCATAAGCGAAAAGCGCATACGGTACTTTCAGATCGTTCTCCAGTCTGGCGAATTTGCCGAAAACCACAGTAAACAACAGCATCAGCGCCAACGGCTGAATTATCACCCATAGGACCCCGACAACGGTCTGTTTGTATTTGACCCTGACTTCGCGCCAGGTCAGGAACCACAACAATTCACGGTAATGCCACAGTTCCCGCAGGTCGAGCAGATGCAGACCATGGGGAGGTTTTATGACCGTTTGCGGCACGGATGTTTTTTCTTCGCTCATATTTTCCCAGTTGATACGCTCTTCAGGTTTGCTTTTATATGACGCGGAACATTGTGGTTCTCTCCAAGAACCTGGCACGCTCCGCCCCGTCACTTCCCGAAGGCGGTAACAAGACATAATCTAAGATGCAAAAACGATTAAAATATAGTAGCAACTTCATATAATTACAATCATAAACCATAATTTTTAATAGTACTCCGGCTGATAATTACCTTGCGTTATATGTCGCCCATTCAGGGCTTTTAATGTTTTCTAACTGTTCCCGGGGTTCAATCGTTACGCTCAATCACCCCGGGCTTTTGTTATATGCTGCGCTTTCAGCGCTATTCAAAAAAATGCAATATGATTATATGCCGGACTAATAGTAACCTGAATCCGTAAAACTTTTTCCGGATTCCTTGTTTTTTTAGTTTTTTGACTGAAAAAACCAGTCGGACAACTTGATTTTAACGTTTATTGTCTGTTGACGATGGATAAATGCCAACTCTGCGAAGAATGTCCCGGTTCCCGTGAAAAGTGTATTGGATAAGGCAAATCCCGCCCTTCCCCGGAGGCGCCTGGGGTCGATGTCTTCGCAGCCGTGGAAGCCGCCGGATTCAAACGCGAAAAGATAGAAGACTATTCAAAGTGATATCACCGCTACGCGTTTATCCTGATCGATTAAAACACCGGTGAACGCGATTACCAAACTGCGGTTCGCCCCTGCCCTGTATAATAATTTTATCAAGGCCGCCTGACCAAAATCATGTGGATTGCCGGATGATGATTTCGGGCGGAATCACTTCCGAAAGCAGCGTTTGTTCGTGTTCAAGATGGTCCAACAGGATTTCGATACTGCGCTCTGCGCATTTGGCCGACATCTGGTCGAAAGTAGTCAACGGAACCGGACAGTATTGGCCCAACTCGATATTATCGCCACCGGTCAACAGGATGTCGCCGGGAATCTTTAAGCCTTTTTCCAGCAGCGCCTGTTCAACGCCGACAGCGAGACGGTCATTACCGCAAATAACCGCGTCCGGGTTCAGTTTCATAATCGCGGCGGCGGCTCTATATCCATCGGCAATCTCCCGCCCGCCTTCAACAGTATGCGTTTCGCAACCGGAAGTAGACGAGGCAAAACCGTCACGCCGCTGCCGACAACTGTCGCCCTCGCCAATCGTAATGTAAACCAGCTTTTTCGCGCCGCGCGAACGGCAGTGTTCAACCAGGGCCGCGATACCGGCTTGCTGATCACAAGTCACCGCCGGATAATCTTTATAACGGTTGGCCAGCAACATGAACGGATATTTATCATCGGCAAGCTCATCAAGCCAGGTATATGATTCATCCGCCCCCCAGACAATCAACGCATCAACCTCCAGTCTTTTAAACAAATTCAAATATTCCCCGCTCGAAACAAATTCATCATCATAAACTATCGGCATACAACGGTATCCGGCCTTATGCAGTCCGGCATAAACCCCGGCCATGGCCCGGGCCATATTGTCGTCCTCCACAAAAGTTTCTTTTGAAGGCAGAAAACCAATTATCCGGGATTGTCCGGAGAAAAAACGGGAAGCATGAATGCTCGGCTGGTAATCCAGCTTTCGGCATACCTTCAGAATCTTCTTCCGGGTCTCGTCGCTGATCGTGATTCCGGATTTTTTACCGGACAGCACCCTTGAAACCGTGGACGGGGAGGTCCCTGCCAGCTCCGCGATGTGTCTGATGTTGATTTTTTTCGTCATGGATATTCCTTTTTTGCTTTGAAATATATACTCCTACTATTGACAATTCAAATTGCGGGACTATAATATTATGCAACAGTTGCCGTATACAATTTCTAGCAAGGAAAATTATCAATGAAAAAGGTAAAAATTGGTGTTGTCGGCTGCGGTAACATGGCTCAATTGGCTCATATTCCATGTCTGCAGTCAGTCGCAAACGCGGAAATCGTTGGAATTTGCGATTCCCGTGAAAGTATTGTAACCAGCCTTGGCAAAAAGCTCAATATCCAGCATTGCGTCACTTCGTTCGATGACCTGTTGAAGTTGGATATCGACGCGGTTTACGTATTGACCCCGGTCCAGTGTCATCTACAGAACATCAAAGCGGCGTTGGCCGCGGGCAAACACGTATTTACTGAAAAACCAGCCGCTATGAGCGTAGAATCGGCGCTTGAACTTGATAAAGCTGCGGCCCCGGCCGGGAAAAGCGTGGTTGTCGGTTACATGAAGCGTCACGAGGCGAATATCGTGGAACTGAAAAAGATGCAGGCGGCCAATGACTGGGGAAAGCTGTTGTTCATAAGGACCCATTCTTTCATCGGCAGTCACTGGGACGCGGCAATCACCGACCTGGTCAAACCGGTCCGGTCCGAGGAAATCCCGCCCTTCGATCCGTCCGTTCTCGACCTCGGCCCGGAATGGCTGGACGCGCCGCGTGACGCAACGTTCTACTCATTTGACAATCCCTATTACGGTTTACTCGATACCGGCTGCCATTCGATCAATCTACTGCGCCATCTGGCGACAGTTACGCCAGAGGTCAAAGCGGTAAAAAACGCCGGCGGCGTCCGGGTGGTCGATTTCTGTTTCGACGGCGTTCCCGGGGTCATGGAGTTCTGCGTCAACTTCGCAATGCACCGCTGGGATGAAGTAACCGAGCTTTATTATGAAAAGGCCGGAGTCGTGATCAAAACCCCTCCCCCGCTGGACATGCAGACCGCCGCGCAGGTTGAAATCTACAGTGAAACCGGTGATTTACACCGCAATCTGGTACTCGAAGACAACCGGCAATGGGCATTCAGATTACAGGCTGAAGCTTTCATTAAACAGATATTGTCCGGAAAAATCGTTTCAGGGCTGACCGACGCGGCTCTGGACATCGCGGTCATTGAAGATATCTACAAAAAAGAACAAGGAAAATAAAACCATGAAATCGGCAATCCATACCGGAAAAAAAACTATAAGCGTCAAAGATGTGGAAAAACCGCAACCGGGACCCGGGGAGTATCTGGTGCAGATCAAAGCATGCTCGATTTGCGGTTCCGACACCTGGTGGAACAATGACGCGTCTGCTGGCGAACCCGTACACGGCCACGAGTCAGCCGGTGTAGTCGTAGCATGCGGCGATGGGGTAAGCCAATACAAAGTCGGGGACAAAGTAGTCTGTTACGCGATTCTGGGCTGCGGCGAATGCGCCTACTGCAAAGCCGGGGTTCCGACCAACTGCCAGAGCAAAGCGTTTATTGAAGGCGGCTTCCAGGAGTATTCCGTTTTCAATGAAAAATTGCTGTTTCCGTGCCCGGAAGAAACTGATTTCATAACCGCGTCGCTGCTCTCTGACGCTATCGGGGTTCCGCTGCGGGGACTGCGCCGCCTTAAGCCGGAAGCTGACGACAAAGTCTGCGTCTGGGGCATGGGCCCGTTGGGACTGCTGCAGGTCATGTTTCTGAAAGCAGCCGGGGTCAAAACAATTATTGCGCTGGATACTGTCGATCAGCGTTTGGCAAAGGCGCGAGAGCTTGGGGCCGCTCACACTGTAAATCCGGTCAAAGAAGACGCCGTCGCGAAGATCAGAGAACTTTGTGACGGCCTCGGCGCGGACAAAGCCTATACCTTTGTGCGCCATCCCAAAGCGACCGAATCAGTCTTCAAAAGCACCCGTGAAGGCGCGTCTATCTGCACCTATGTTGGACTGGAAGGGCAATACGAGCTGCAGGAATGGTACGAACGCACGCTGGTCTGGTCGTTCTACTTCACCCCCGACGAGTACCCGGACAACGTCAAATTTATCAAGGATAATAATATTGACTTGAAATCAATCGTAACCGATGTAGTCGCACTGGATAAAATCAACGAAGCGTTCCAAAAACGTTTTGATAAACCCGAAGAGTCATTGAAGATAGTTATTGTCAATAACTAAGGAATTTTATTATTTTTAAAACTCTCAACCAGTCATAAAAAATAGCGCCGTCTCACACGATACGGAGCCTGACGTTTGCACCTTTTACACCGTTTTAAGAGCTGCGGCACATAATGGGATTGACTATCAATGATAAGTCATCAGCATTTTATTGATTTCTGGAATCGTTGATTGCTTCTTTGCGGTAATTTGATGGCGAGGTCCTGAAAACTTTTTTAAACTGCCGGGCAAAATAAGCGCTGTCACGGAAACCGGTTGAATAGGCAATCTCACCAATATTCAAGTCAGTGTCCCGAAGCAGTTTTCCGGCATGCTGGAGCCGGATATTTATTAAATGGTGAAACGGGCTGACGCCGAGATAGTCCTTGAATATTTGCTGAAAATTCCGGGGCGACAGTTTAGCCGCCCGACTTAGTTGCCCCAATGAAACCGGCTCCGCATAATGCTTTTCCATATAGGAAAGCGCGTTGGCCAGTTTATTGGTATGCATGGCTAAGTCATGCTTTGCGGCTTGTCGCGATAGAAAAATTATCAGATCGGCCAGAACAAGAACACAAACGGCCTGGTAACCGGTTTCTTTCTTTTGCAGTTCCTGCACCATCCTGCCGGTTAAATGCTTGACATGGTTCAATTGTTCCGGAGCCAGCGTCAAAAAACCTTTTTGAGTGATTTTCCTTTTCCGTTGCAGCGGACTCAGCAGAAAGAGCGACTGGAAACCGGAAATATGGCGAAACGTTTCCGGCAACGCATCCAGCAGGGACAAATCAAACACAAGATTGGTTATCTGCAGTCTTTCAGAATTTTCATAACCGTGTTTTGTTCCCCTGGGAATTACCAGCACATCCCCGGTAGTGATCAGGTGACGGGAACTGGAGGTAAAATGAATCCCTTTACCGTATTCGACGATTACCAATTCGGTAAAATCATGACCATGCAGAACATGATTTCTCGTATTGCTTTTCTGGATAAACAAAGGAAAATCACCCGTCAAATCCTTGAGCCGGTATGCTCGCTTGGTTATTAAATCATTCATGATACTTCTTCGTAATAGTTATAGTATTTTTCGTAATGGTTATGGCTGAATAACCTTTTTCATAGTAAAATATAGACTATTACAACTTAAAAATCAAATCATCGCAATAAAACAATTAAACAAAGGAAACGCTTTATGAACATCATTAATTCGACGGAATACCGGGATAAGGTCCTCGGCTGCTGGACCGGAAAAAATATCGGCGGTACCCTCGGCGCGCCGTTTGAAGGCAACCGGGATATGCAGGATATTTCATTTTACACACAGGATTTACAGGGACAACCCGCCCCGAATGACGACCTCGATCTCCAGTTGGTGTGGCTTTTCGCCGCCGAAAAACATGGTATTTTCAATCTGAACGAACGTATTCTGGCGGAATACTGGATGCAGAATATCATCGGTCCCTGGAACGAATACGCGGTTTGTCGCGCCAATATCCGTAACGGTCTGTTTCCGCCGCTCTCCGGCTCCTGCAACAATGACCGCTGGAAAAACAGTAACGGCGCCTGGATCCGTTCGGAAATCTGGGCCTGTCTCTTTCCAGGTGAGCCGGATATGGCGGCACAATTCGCCTACATGGACGCCTGCGTCGATCATTGCGGCGACGGCATTTTCGCCGAGATGTTTACCGCCGCACTGGAAGCAGCCGCGTTCATTGTCAGCGACATCAAACAACTGATCGAGATCGGCTTGAGTAAAATCCCCGCCGATTGCCGGATCGCGCGCAGTGTTAAACTTGCCTGTGAACTTACGGAAAAAACACTCCGTTCAAAGACGCCAGAAACGCCATCGTCAAGGAAAGTAATGACCTTGGCTGGTTCCAGGCTCCGGCCAATATCGGCTTTACGGTTCTTGGTCTGCTTTACGGGGAAGGTGATTTCGGCCGCAGCGTCTGTTATGCGGTAAATTGCGGCGACGATACTGATTGCACCGGCGCTACCGCCGGTTCGATTCTCGGGATTATGCTTGGGAAAAGCGGCATCCCGGCCCAATGGATTGAACCGATCGGCAGCAGCATCCAAACGATTGCGATCGATCCGGTTGACGCCAGGCAAATGCCGCGCAGTCTGGACGAACTGACCGACCGGGTCATCAGGCTTGCCGGATCGGTCCAGTACGAAGACCCGGCCCTCCTCCGGATCGGCGGTGAGCCAACGCGTATTTCAAGTGAACATTTTAAGCGCCTTATGTCAAATGAATTCGTTGAAAAACAGCTCTGGTCCCGGTCGCCTTATGAATTGGCTTTCGATCTGCCGTTCGGCCTCGTCACGATTGATTATCAGGATGGCCCGGAAATAACTGCCGGAGTAGAAAAAGTGATCGAGTTGAGCTTCGCGTCCTCGATCGTCACCAACAAAAGCGTAAGCCTGAAATGGCTGGTTCCGGAAAGCTGGCAGATAGCCGCGTCATCCGAAACCTGCATCAACTGCATACGTTACAAAAAGTGGGCGGTGAAACAAACCATTATTCCTGGAGATTTTGCCGGGGCCTGTTATTATCTGCCACTGGAAGTAAAACTGGTCGACCGGAATTACTGCATCACCTTGAACATTCCGTTTCAGAAAAAAGGCGCGGTACTCTTCAATACCGAAGAAACATCGCCAATTTGTGATGATTGGGCACGGCACGTCAGAAAGATCCGTTCAGTATAATTCAGGTAAAAATGACCGGGACAAATATTTCTTCACTTTTAACGAGTGAAGACGCAATGTCAATTTGTATTCATAACGATTGCTTTTATTGTAAAGACATTTTCCCAAAATATCAAACAATACAGGCAGCATATAATGGATGCTTATAATTTCAGCAAACCGGTCAAACTGTTTTTTGTTAACAAACCAGATCAGGCGTGTTATCTGTACGCGCTTGAAGAAATCGAACGCCTGCTGGGAAAAGCGGGAATTGCAACAAGCCGGAACATGATTCCGGCTGTTGATGAATTTTTCATTCTGGCTGCGGGCGAAGCCGCCTCAACCGCAACCAGATTGCCGGATGAACTGAAATGGGACGGTTATGTGGTCAATACAACGCTTTCCGGCGTCACTATTTGTGCAAGATCGGCGAAAGGTATCCTCAATGGGGTATATGGTCTGATTGAACAGTTAGGTTTCACTTTTGTACTTCCGGGAGAAGAAGGCGAATGGCTCCCGGCGAAATTGTCTCCCCTGAAAACCGGAACAAAAATAATGAATCCGCGATTTCCTTACCGGGGCGTATTCTGGCAGCCATTGAAAACGGAAGATTACCCTGTCGATCAGTGGTTGGAATTCTATGCTAAATTACGCTTCAACAGTATTCGCTACAGCGATGAACACCATGCTGAGCAGGTCAAAAAACTAGGTCTGCGCAACGAGATCGGCGGACACGGGTTATCGACACTGCTGCCCCGCGATTTATTTGATGAACAGCCCGGCTTATTCCGAATGTTCCAGCCGGAGGATTTCGGCGGCAAACGGATGAAAGACTCTAATTTCTGCGTGACCAATCCGAAAACCAGAGAAATCGTCAAAACTAATTTCAAGAAAATTCTCGAACAAAACGAAGGGGTTCACGCTATTCATGCCTGGGCGGATGATTTACCGGCTGGCGGCTGGTGCCTGTGTCCGTCGTGCCGGGCGTTTTCTCCCCGGGATCAGGCCATGCTGGCCATGCGGCTTTTGGCCGAAGCGGTTCGGGAATGCGAATCTGAAACTCGAATTCCGTTTCTGGCTTACCACGACACGATGTTTCCAGGTCGGCAGTTTGCAGCTCCCGCGGAAAGCTTTTTACTGTTTGCGCCGCGCGAACGCTGTTATGCTCACGCGCTTGATGATCCGGACTGCCGGCTGAATCAATATTACTTGAGGTCGCTGCAGGAATGGATGGTCAAATTCGCCGGCATCGATGACGCTCATACTTTTGAATATTACTTTGATCAAATTTTGTTCCGCGGCATGTATCCGTTCCTGCCGGAAGTCATTGCCGGGGACATGGCGGTTTACCAGCGGGCCGGGATAGAATCACATATGTCGCTGCAGGTTGGCGGACCGGAAATCGCGCCCGAATATAATATGCTCATATTCGCCGCACTGCATTGGAACGAACAACTTTCGTCCGCGGATTTCTGCCGGAATATTGCCGCCGGAATTGCCGGCGAAGCCCAAAACCCTTTATGCGGTTACTTGACGAAACGGGCGGAAATTTTTGCGCAGGCAATGCGGTTCTGTGAACACGACCCGGAAATTTACATGGATTACCGCTGGCTGCCGGAAACCCTGTCCGAATTCGGTCGGGAAATGGCTGATAAATATCTGCAAGCGTCAAAAGCACTAAGCAATGCGGCGACGGAATTGGAACAACATACAAGTCAATCCGCTTCCACCCGTCTGCGTGACTTCATGTATAATGAGATAAAACGAGCCAGTTTTGAAGCGGCGGAATTAATGGTCATGCATTATCAGCAGCTGGCGATGAACGCCATTGCCGAAGATTTCAGCAAAGATAGCGCCTCCTCGCCTGACGGCTGCAAATTCCTGAAAAAGGCCATAGGAGCGCTGGATATTGCCAGAGAAAAAGCGCATGATTACAAGCTGCCTGATGATTCATGGTATTTCAGAAACATCAATAACTGGCTCCGCCGGGAATTCATCGCAAAAATTGAGGAACGCGGCGCCAAAACCGGCCTTTGACATTTAATTAATGCTCTTCCTTCATGCGCCGACAACTGCGTGTGCTCTACAATCTTTCGCCTCAAAAATTGCCTTGGCAAATCCCGGTCAGGGCAAAATGCTTTCTGCCGCTGAATAATTTTCAGATTTGTCCTGTTTTACGTCAATTTCCATTTTTTTATCAAGCCGGGGGTTGACAATTGCCTTTAACAAATTATATTAGTTCCTATTGGTTCCCATTGGTTCACTACTATAGATACAATTGAACGGTAAAATAATGACAGTTGATTTTAAAGAATATTTTGACCTGAAACACGAATGTGCTGATACTATTGCGGCGCAGCTTGAGGAAGGTTTACGAAAATATATCGCAAAACTCAAAACAGGTCAACGCCTACCGACAGAACGAGAATTAACGGATACGTTGAATGTCGGCAGGAACACTTTGCGCCGGGCGCTGGATAATTTGACAGAAGAAAAATTATTGGTCCGGGTCCGGCGTAAAGGAACCTTTGTTGCTCCATTCCCGCAGGAAAAGGTCGCAGCCCAACCTGGCATGACCGTTCAGGAAGACGTCAATCCGATGGCCTGGCACGGCTTTGATCACGTTGCCTCACCACCGCCAAAGGTTGCCGAACTTACGCTGGCGCTGTTTGAAAACATGCCGGAACAAAAAAAGGTATGGGAGGAAATCGTCGACATCTTCAACCGCAGCAGCAGGGAAGAAAAACTTAAGATTGACTGGCTGCCGGCAAATTTGGACTTTTCCCATAATCCCGACCGGCTGAAAGATTATTATCTTAAACGCGGTTATTTTCCTGATATAGTGCAATGCAGTATGGATTACCGGTTCAAGGAACTTATGCAGAAATTGCCGGAAATGATCCCGGCATCCCTGCAAAAGGACATCTATCTGACTCATAACCTCAAGCCATCCTGTCGGGACTTGTTGAATTATATTGTCCCGGTATATACGGCAATTCCGCTTTGCGTATGGAACCGACAATTGGCGAAAAAATATAAAATCACCAGCGTTGAAAAAAGGATCAGCGAGAACCGGCTGCCGGAATTGATGCATAGCGCCGGTCAAGCACTTCCGGAAGATATTACTGTCGGCGGGGTTATTCCGAACTTTTTCCGTTTTTACGGCCATCCAGGCGCGGAGCAGATCGACCTGGATTTCTTCAAGCATCTGTTTTCCAAGGCCGAAAAGTGTTTCAAAGACAGCCCGCTTGATCTGAGGGAACGGGTTTTTGGCCTGTATTTCAAAGATTATAACATGAATGACCGTTTTTTTACCGGCAGAAACTTTATGCATTTCAATCTGGGGCTTTCAGTCCGGAAATATCCGCATGATATATTAAAGCACGATTGCGCAATCAATGTCTATTTACCTGAAAAGGAACTCCACCAGAGCTTCAGCGGCCTGGGGATATATAATGAAAGCAGTAATAGCCTGGCTGCGGCCAAATTTATCAGTTTCCTGTTTTCCAGAAAATGTCAGAGCCTGTTTGCGGCCCGTTTGCTGGCGTTGCCGGTCAGATGGCAGTGTGTGTCGGTCATCAAGGACGAATTTCCGGAATTTTCAGTTGAAACAGCGGCAAAACTCCGGGAACATATTGTCATTGATGACAGGACAAATATTTTGAACATGCTTTATCAGGTTGATTTCATTTCCTACGACCTGGCTGAAGTTTTCGATCAGTTCGTCCAGCAGGCATTGCCGGTTGAGGCGGCAGCCGGAAAGACTCACGAGCTTTGGATAGCCTTCAAAGATAAATATATGGTATAAAAAATTATAGGAGAAAAGAAAATGCCCGGAAAAATTAACAAAAGAACAGCTTTTACACTAATAGAACTATTAGTCGTTATAGCAATTATAGCCATTCTTGCCAGCATGATGCTACCGGCCCTCAACCGGGCGCGAGACGCCGCAAAAAGAATTTCCTGCGTCAATAATACTAAAACGGTAAGGTCCCATTTTGATTTCTATACGGATGACAATGACGGTATTTTGATTCCGGTCTGGGTCGATTACAATCCCGGCGCCTATTACTGGAACACGGTACTTTACAAAGCCGGATATGAAGAATACTCGTCAGCCGTCTGCTGGAGCCGGACTAAACGTCAGGTCTATCATTGTCCGGCCGAAAACCCGAATGACTGGACAACCCGGTGGTCAAGCGCCCCCACCGACTACGCCGTCAACTATTATACCCGCCCCAGGGTTTATTACAGTAGCGCAACCGGTTTTAAAAAGAAAGTAATGATCAAGAATCCATCGGCACGAACCTGTTTCATGGACGGAGATATGCCGGGAACCAGCGCTTACTACGCCAGACCGGGAGTTCATCCCACCTACATGTATACTGATTTCCGCCACGATGCCGGAGTGAACATAATGTATGAAGACGGGCACGCCGGTTACATGAAAAGAGAAGCGCTGCCAATCGACACATCCTCTTCGAGAGCCTATGTCTGGGATAATCCCCCTAAACCATGGTAAAACAAAACCCGCGGAAACTGACTATGAAGATAAAGACCTTATTAACTTATTTTTTTGCGCTGATGCTCTGGGAGGTTTTGGCTGAACCTCAATTAGTCGATGAAAATGTTTTTTTCAAAAAAAGTATCAGCTTTACCTCCCCGGACAAACAGCCGCAGGATCAACGCTGGCTCCATAAGCCGACGAAGAAATTCAATTTCCCAACCTGTCAAATGCGGGAGATCAACGGTGTTCCGTTTATTCTGGCGGACGGGCGGAAACTGAGTTTCTTTACTCGCTCGGTAAATCGTTATGTGGCGTCCGGCGCTCCGGTGGAGCGGGCAATGCGCGAAAGCGGCGTCAATTGCTTCATGATTGACATTTATCTGCCGGAATCTCTGGCGTCGGCTCCGCGTGACAGTTTTTCCAACTTCAAACGCTATGCTGACAAAATCCTGGAATCAGTACCTGACGCTTTTCTGATGGTTCGTTTCTGGATGCCTAACGTGACGGAGGATTTCGTAAAAAATCATCCGGACGCGTTATTGACCGGTCCGGATGGCAAAAAAGACTGGGGAGCGACTTATCACTCAAAACATAATTTCCGTCCGAATTTTTTGAATGAGTGGCGGCTTTATTTCGGAGAGCTTCTGTACAAATTTATCGACCGGCTGGGAAATTCAAAATATGCTCCACGCACCGTTGGCATATACGTCGCGGCCATGAACTCCGGTGAGTGGTGGTTTTATAAAGGTCGCGGCGATCCGGGCTGGGATTACAGTAAAACCAGAAAAGAAGCGTTCAAGCATTTCCTGCAGGCAAAATACAAAGGACAACTATCAGAATTAAAAAAACGCTGGAAAGTTCAATCTGATGCAGAATTGTATCGTCTGCCAACTTTGCAGGAACGAAAACAAAAAAATCTGCAGCCCTGCAGCAGGGTCAGCGATTATAATCAAACACTCAATCTGCCGGTAACCAACGCGGCAATTTACTTTGCCAAAATCATTAAAAACCTTTCCGGGGGAAGACTCCTTGCCGGCATGGAAATTCATGCCCATTTGAATATTATGAATTGCAACGGAACCGTGTTCGTCAGGCAACTATTGGAATGCCCGGAAATTGATTTTCTCGGCGGCCCTCCCTTTTACGCTGAAAGAAACCTTGGAAATTCGGCTCCGCCGCATTTTGTCGGAGCATCATTCCGCAAATACCATAAAATGTTTTTTGTCGAAGGAGATTTCAGAACTCACCAGGCCTACGGCACTGCATCTGGAACATTGGGGGAACCGCCAATCGACCCTGCCGGGTCGGTTGAAATGCTGAGACGCGAATTCATGCGCGGTATGCTTAAACAATATCCGATCTACCTGATGGATTTCGGCTGGCCATGGTTTTATGATCCGCTGATCCTGAAAGAGATTGGCAATATGGAATGCCTGGCACAGTTCATGTCTGAGACCGGCGTCAAGCGTAATGCCGAGATCGCTCTGGTCAGCGACCAGGAAAGTCAATTGTACGGTAACTATTTTGCCAACGCGACTCATTTACGCGAACAGGTTATGGAAAAACTTGGCGCAGACTACGATTATTATGAATTAACCGATTTTCTCAGCGGAACAAGCTTCAAACAGTATAAAATGGTCGTCTTTCTCAATATTCGGGCACTAAATGATGGCGAACGCAAATCTATCAACAAGTTGAAAAGCGACAACCGCCTGCTGCTTTGGTTCCACGATCCCGGCATTATTGATTTGTCGCGAACCGGTTCCAAACCGGATGACAATCTTTATAAATTAACCGGTATCAAACTGCATAAAGCCGGAGAACGCGACAAAATCCGGATTGAACCGGATATCGTAAATTTACGACGGGAACTGCCCGGTATCGACAATCACAATTTTCATTATCGCGGAAAAGGAGCTAAAGCGGAAAAAGCTAAATTATGGAAACAGGTGTCGCTTTCGGATTCAGCCGCCGGAAAATATGTCGGGAACGCAATTTATAACATCTGCAACATCGATGAAAAAGCCGTTGTCCTGGGCTCCGACGCAGCCGGAAAAGGACGGTTCGTGATTAAAAAGTTTCCGAACTGGACCAGCGTTTATACCGCCTCGTGCCTGCTGCCGGAAACAGTAATCCGCGCATTGGCAATGAAGGCCGGATGTCATATTTATATAAATGATGGCGATATTTGTTTCTCTGCGGAAAAATACGTCGGGATTCATGCCGTTAAAGCGGGAATGAAAAATATTTCGTTACCGGCAAAGTCAGATGTATATGAACTGTTCTCAAACAATATCATAGCGAGAAATGTCGATAAATTTTCCGTTCCAATGACATTTGGTCAAACCCGGCTGCTCTATTTGGACAATCCTGAAGCAGCGCGACAACTGATTTCCAGCATCCGAATACGACAGGAAAAATCAATTGCTGAGTTCAAGCGGACAAATCCTGCTCCGGACGTCGCCGCCGGGTCATATAACTGGAGCAAAGCCTCCAATCCGGAAAAATTTTACAAGTTGCGACGGAAGAAGATTAAAAGTGCTTTTGGCCCCTATCCGATTCGCAAACAAGTACCGGGAGCAATGCTGGTTTCCGGTCCTTATGCCGGAGACACTGATATTTTTACAATGGCCGCAAACTTAAAGGAAGTTTCTCTGGCTATCAAAGATCCTCAGTCGCCTGGATTATCCCGGAAGACCAATCGCTATTTGAAACTCGCCAGACCGTTACCTGACAATGACACGTCTAAAGGACCTGCGCCCTGGCGGGCATTGGCCATCGACCGCCCCTGGTTCTATGCAGATGAATTTGGAATCGGCAAAGGTCAGAGTGGACTCATCGCATTCTACGTTGTAGGCCAGCCTGGAACCGAAACGGAAGTAGCTTTCCGGCACCATGGCGAATCCCGACTGTATGTCAACGGCAAAGTTTTTAGCGGCGAAAAAAGTGTTGTTGGCAAAATATTCAAGTTTGTCAGTAAGTCAAACTTGTTTGTTATCGCGCTGAAAAATACAGACGGGAAGGCTGGATTCACCTGCAAATTCCTGCAAAAGACAACCGGCCTCAAACCGGGCAAACAGGCTATTAAAAGCGATGAAAATATTCAAATATATCTGACTGACATCAATGCCTTGGCGGAAAAGGTGGCAGAAAGAAAAAAAGTGCTTTCAAAGATAGCAAAAGCGCCCCTGGCAGCTTCTCCAGGAATAACTCTGATCAAACCGAATGAAGCGATTGAGTTGAAGAATTGGGATGGGAAAGCCAGCCTGTCTGATATTTCCCGGAATGGCGGAAAAGGTCTTAAAATCACTTCCGTCACTCATCTGAAATTCAAAAAGAAGTTCAACATTGATCCAGGTAAGAACTATTCCCTCTCTGCCTGGATGAAGTATGCGGAACCGGGCCCCAGGCAGCCCAATATGTACATCGGCTTTATTGCCTATGATAAAAATGGCCGACTGATAACTTCCCAGTCGGTCCACAACTTCAAAAATACCCTGACTGTCCTGGCTAAATCAGCTAAAACCGGCGACTCAAAAATCGTTATCGGTAATGGAGAAAACTGGAAAGCGGCGAATTATGCATGTGTCGCATTCAATGCTGATTCCACCGGAAAATTCAATGATCTGCCCAATTATGATTGCTCATCATTAGGAATATCGAAAGTAACCAGACAAGGCGAACACTGGGTAGTTGAACTAAAAACTCCGTTGAAAAAAGATTATCCGGTCGGAACTGCGGTTCGCGAACATAAACGCTGGTCATATTATAATTTTGTCAACGGCGGCAAAATTACCAACTCATGGAAACGCTATTACGGAAGTGTACAGGGAATTTCGCACAATGGCCCGGAACGCGGCAAGTGGTGGCCTGGAACTGTTTCTGCTCAAATAGTTATTTGCGTTAATATCACAAAAAATAGCGCTCCTATAATTATCGATGAAATTAAGTTAGTAGTTCAATGATTTTAATTCCACTTATGCTGAAACAAGAAGCATTGATAACGTTTTTTTTCATAAAATTAAACTGATGCTGATTAGGCATGTTACAATAATAATTTTCGGAAGCAGTATATTGCGGTGCCTTTCGGGTCGAGGCCGCGGCTGAGTTGTTTGTTTTCCACACGGTCGGGATCATCAAATTTGCGGGCCGTTTCCCGGATGAAGAGTTTTGAACCTAATATCGCTCCGTCGGTGAAGTGTCGGGTCCGTCTCAGGAAGCGGACCGGCATCGATTCTTTGCGGCGCGCGGTCTGGTCTTCTTCGGCTATCTCGGCCGCGTTCGCGCCGCGTTCGGCCGCGATAATTCTGGTCAATGAGCACTTGAATTCCGTGTAATAATCAGTGTCGCTCCAGCTCGAAGTGTCGGTATAATCGATCAATTTTTTGTAGTGTTTGATGAAGTTGGCGTGGTACTGGTGTTTGCCGCTGCCGTTGTAGCGTCCCCAGGTGGAGAACCGGTAATCGGCCGGGTTTTCGGTCAATTTTGCCCGGACCGGGTTGAGTTCGACGTATTGCAGACAGGCTTCGAGGGCGTCGGCGCCTTCGAGGATGACGCTTTTGAAACGGTCGGCCCAGAGGCGGCCGATGTGACCATATGTTCGGTTGAAAACCACCGAAAAACGCTGTTGGTAAGCCCGCATGAAATAACTTATATCGATCATTTTCGCGCCGGTTTCGCGGCAGAGTTGTTTGTGTTTGGGGTCAATAAACGGCATTTTTTTCATCGCGTAGGTCAAATCGCCCTCCATCGACTTGTAATAAGCGTTGTGGCGGGCGGCGATTTCAGCCTCGGGTGGCAGTTCATTTTGGCCGGGAGCGTAGACCACCAGGTGGAAATGATTGCCCATCCAGGCGGCTGAAATGACCTCGATCAGGAAGTATTGCGTGAGATTTTGCAGCAACGTAAAGCCGTACTCCCGGTCGACCGAGGCAAACGGCAGGTCGCCTTTGTAGCCCGAGACCCGGTTCATCAGGTGGTAATAGCAGCCCTGGTCCGCAATTTTCATTCGTTTCATGGTGTCCTCCTGTTAGGTTTATGAGTTACAATAATGCCGGATTCGAGATTGTCAAATAAAAAGTACATGGTAATTAAAAATTTAAATTTTAAAAAACAGAAAAAAATAATATTTCAAGCTTTATTGGTGGTTCCATTCCTGAAGTTTATGGAGAATAAAGTTGCAAAGCTTTTGCTGATCGTCTTTGCCGTTGCCTTCAATGGTAAAAGGAGTTCCAAATTCAAAATGAACGGTATTCTCC
Organism: Victivallales bacterium; assembly: GCA_963678305.2. Lineage (GTDB taxonomy): Bacteria > Verrucomicrobiota > Lentisphaeria > Victivallales > Victivallaceae. The sequence continues at coordinate 330,429 of CAXXVV010000011.1, read as the reverse complement.
GGGCGAACTGGACCAAGATCACGAAACAGTTTTCCGTTACCGAGAAAGTCTGTTTTCAAGGCAAACGGCACAACTTTGACGCTGGCAGATTTCGCTAACTTAATTCCGATTGAATTGAAATTCTCTGCATCAAAAAACTCACTGCGCGTGGATTGCGGAAATAAAATGATTGAACGACCTGATTGAAGCAGTTTTTTCCCATCCCCGAGTACTGCTTTTAAATCCTCTCTCGGATTGTCCCGACCGACCGGAATGGCATTTGTCGCACGCATGATATGTCCAAAATACGGGACTTTCAAAAGAGATTGCTTAATCACCCAGGTGAAGTCAAGATGCGGCCGGACTATCGCATGAAACAACGCCGTTTCCAACAAACTCATGTGATTTCCTAAAAGAACAACCGGTTCGCCAGATACCGCGCGTAAATTATCCAATCCACGAATTTCAATCCTACCGCCACAACCTTCAACCAAGCGAACGTTTTTATTGGAATAGTAAATCTGTCTTTCTGCGTCAAGTTTACCCACTTTGGCACAATGTCCGCTCTGACAGAAAACCAGAAAATTGCGAAAGTAGAAATAGAATCGGCAACCCAAAAGTAACCGGTTCAATAAAAAAAGCTTGGTATTTTCCGGAGTGGAATAACTGTCGCCACTAAATAAATTTTCACCACGTTTCATTTTTTTCCTGTCCAAAACTCAACAGCTTTATCAGTATTGTTTGTCACAATTATCAGCAAACTTTTAACTTAGCACAAAATTGTGATTTTTTCAAGACAATCAACAAGTAATTTGCATTTATATTTAATCAAACTTTTTGATGATTTCCCAAGCTCTTATTTTCTTTTCCTGATATAGGCTGTATATTTGAAGACATCCCCTAATGCTAAATAAATAATTGGAGAATTCCGATGCTTGACTTCAAGACAAAAAACGGAACAATCAACTGTGACTGGAACGGGTTGCAGGATGCGCTGCTAAGTTTCAATTTTGACCGTTTTAAACTTACGTCTTTTGATTTAAACTGGAGAAAAGAAGCAAATGAATACATAGGTGAAAGTAAAACCCACAGTCTCCTGGTCAAATTGCGGGTATCCGAAAACCTTTTGGCTGCTCTAATCGAAAATCATAGTGAAAACGAACTTATGCTGGAAAATATCCGGATTGTTTTTCCGCCTTCACTGGATAGCTCAGAATATCTTGAATATTTGCATTCCCGGTCTTTTGATAAAATATGCGGCACCCGTAAAGTCGGAGCGGCCAATCGCTGGTTCACCGGAGAAGTAACAAGCTCCATGGTGTACTGCCTAAACGGATTTTACGAGGACAATGCGCTGCTGATCGGGGCGTTACCGCCGCATTCCGGGGATTTCATAACCATCAAAGCCTGTCATGAGGAATCGCATCTAGAAGGTCGTTTCGGGATTGAAATTGTCAGTGAACAATGCAGACTGGTCCCAATTGGCGGAACCGCAGAAACCTCGCCATTGATGTTCTCCTGCGGCGAAAGCGCCATCGACCTGCTTGAAGACTATGGAAAAGCATGGGCCGAAAAACGCAACCATGCCCTGAAACCAAGATGTCAAGGCTGGAATTCATGGGATTATTATGCGGGAGCAGTAACCGCTGAAGACTGCTACGACAATATGGTTGAAGGGCGCAAGCGCTTTGGCGACGCGTTTAAATACATGGTCATCGACGAAGGCTGGGAGCCGCGCTGGGGAGCCTGGGTACCGAACTGGAAATTCCCGGAAGGACTGGCGGATTTTGTCAAGCGGACCGAAGCCGCCGATTGTGTTCCGGGCATCTGGACCGCGGCGCTGCTGGTAAACACTTATACCGATACCTACCGGGAACACCCTGAATGGTTCGGGCGCGACAAAGCCGGAAATATTGCAACAAAACTTTACAGTTACGGCCCAATGGCCTTTCTCGATCCGACGCATCCCGGAGCGGCGGAATTCCTGAAAAATATATTTGTCCGTCTGCGTCAAGCCGGATTTAAATATTTCAAGGTAGACTTTACCCAGGAAACACTGCTATGCGGCCGCTTTCATGATATGACGGTCGGTCGCGGCGGCGTCATCCGGCGCGGGTTCGAGATTATTCGAGAAGCCATCGGCGGAGAATCCTATCTGCTGAGCTGCGGCGCTCCGTTCGAATCGGTGACCGGCATCGTAGACTGCGCCCGGACAACTGCCGATATTCACAATCTCTGGGGGCATGTCATGGCCAACGGCGGCGTCATGGCGTCTCGCTGGTGGATGAGCGGAAATCTATTCAATGTCGACCCCGACTTCCTGATCGTCCGTACCCCCGAAACCTCAGACGACCCGATGCGCAACCGCGAATATACCCCGGTTCCCTTTAACGGCAAAGACTGGTGGCTGGCAGGACGTGAATTGAATATTGAAGAAGCCAAAGCCTATGCTTTAAGTATTTATATGAATGGCGGTGACATCCTGCTTGGTGACGCGATCGGCAAACTGAACGAAACCGGAATCGATATCTTGAAAAACGTTTTTGAGGCTCCGATAATTACCAGGTCGGCAGTTCCGGTTGATCTGTTTGATTCACACTCCGGACAGGCTTCCATTCTTATTGCTTATGAAGATTGGGGAACCGCCGTCTGTGTAACAAACTGGAGTGAGGACATTGAGGCGGTGTCAATTGTTCCGGAGCAATTGGATATTGAATTTGAAGATGTTGCTGACTTCTGGACGCTTGAACTGGAGGGGAAACGCGAAGCATACGATCTCGAGTTATTGCCGAGAACCGCCAAATGTTTGTTATTCATGAATAAAATAAACCTGGAACTGCAAGAGGGGGTAACGAAATGAGCAGGAAACCGAACGTTATATTCTTCTTTACCGACCAGCAGCGCTGGGACAGCTGCGGCATTCACGGCAACCCGATGAAGCTGACTCCGAACTTTGACCGCATGGCTCTGGAGGGAACCCATTGTTACAACGGATTTACCTGTCAGCCGGTATGCCTGCCGGCACGGGCGGTCCTGCAAACCGGAAAATATGCATCCAGCATGGGAATCGTCAACAACGGGCAGAAACTGCCCGATGGCGAGAAAACGATCGGACACATGTTTCGCGACGCCGGCTATAAAACCGGGTATATCGGCAAATGGCACATTTGCCACGAACTGATCGTACCAAAAGAAGAACGCAGCGGTTACGACTACTGGCTTGGGGCCAATACCCTTGAAAGCTGTTCTGATGATTATAAAACGGTACTGTTCGACGATGACGGAAACGAAGTCTTTCTGCCCGGATACCGGGTCGATGCCGAAACCGACGCGGCCATCCGGTTTGTCGATGACAACAAGGATCAGCCGTTTTTCCTGTTTTTGTCGTTCCTCGAACCGCATTTTCAAAATCACCGCGATGATTACCCTGCCCCGGAAGGATATGAGGAAACGTATCAGAATTACTGGATACCACCGGACCTCAGGGCGCTGGGCGGCTCGTCAGCCGGTCATCTGCCGGGGTATTACGGCATGATCAAACGTCTGGACGAGGCACTTGGCCGTTTACGCGACGCCCTGCGCAGTCTGAATCTGCTGGAGGATACGATCATCGTCTTTACTTCCGATCACGGCTGCCATTTCAAAACCCGGAACAGCGAATATAAACGAACCGCGCACGACGCTTCCTGCCGGATTCCGATGGCGTTTACAGGCCCGGGTTTCATTAGCGGCGGACGCCTGCCTGAAATGATCAGTCTGATAGACATCCCGCCGACGCTGCTTGACGCCTGCGATATTCCAATTCCGGAAACCATGCAGGGACGTTCGATTCTGCCGTTGACAAAAGAACGGGTTGAATCATGGCCGGAAGAGGTATTGATGGAAGTATGCGACAACCCGGTATTGGTCCGTGGAGTTCGTACCCATCGCTGGCTTTACAGCATTCGCAAAACGAATGATGACCGCACCACCGGCACCTGGGAATTCAAGGACGAATATTTGTACGACCTGAAAGCCGACCCGTGGCAATTGGTCAACCTGATCGCCGACGGCTCCCATCGCAGAGTTGTGGACGTGATGCGTGAAAGACTGATTCGGCGGATGACCGAAGCAAGGGAACCGGTCCCGACGATCCTTGATGCGGAAAACATCACCCCGGAACGCCGGAACTGGGAACAACTGGTCAACGAACGCGAATATTACATGTAAATTTGTTCCGGTCAACCTGAAACAATACCGGGAATCACAAGTTTTTATAGATGGCAAAAAGTCATGCCGGAGATGACGACATGACTGTTGCGTCGTGAAGATTACTCTGTTTTTTTGAGCTTCTGCTTTTTCCAGTATTGAATTGCGGCCCTGACAGCTTCAAGGTTTCTTGTGCTGATAGTTTGACCATAAGCTCCCGGATAAATGCTCACGGCCTGATGCGAAGAAAATGCCCCGGGATCATCCCATGGGGTGTTATGGTATCCGTAATAATTGCAAACTGAAAAAAAGTCCCAACCGTCCCTCTGATACTTGATTGACATTTCAGCTATATAAAACATTTCCAACGGGGCATGGGGAGCTTTTTCATGTCCGCAAGGAGTAGTATATGTCAATTTGATATTGCCGGTCCGCATCAGCTTTTGCAGATACCCAGGCGTTCTTGCTCCCCTGGTAAACTGATTAACATACGGGCAATAAATGTTTATATACGGCATCATAGCGAAATTCGCAGCCGGGGAAGATCCCTGGATTTCACCCGGATTACACCAGATGTTGATTTCGGGATTTATCTTTCTCACTTTTTGAGGTCCGGTCAGTAGCTTTGAGCAAAATGCATTGACTTCAATATCAAGAATTAAAAGTTCCCGTTCATGCTTTTCAAAGGTTAGCCCAATATCACAAAATTCCGCTAAAAGCAATGCTGAACCTTCGTATTCCAGCGGAACATCTATTATATACTTTAAACGCTTGAAATATTAACTTTTCATTGTGCCCTGTCAACGCCGTTTTTGCTCTTTACAACTCCTTGGTTACCACTGGTAGCCAAAGACTTGCAATAATCAATCCGGCATTTGGCATTATCACGTTAAAAGTTAAATTTCCTCCCGCTCAAAGTATACATCCGACAAAATGCACAAACGCAAAAAAAGTAAAAAAAAACAGCAAACTGCTTGACTTGCTGTATTCTACCATGTATAATATAACCAGACAGCATAATACAGATTGAGGTATAAAAGAATGTCCGAAGTATTGAAAAAAGATTTTATATATGATCAATTACGCCACACAATCCAACTAGAAATGAAGTCAGGGGACAGATTACCCGGCGAATTGCAACTCGCGAAAACATATAATGTTTCCAGGGTAACGCTACGTAGTGCCCTGCAAAAATTGGAGCAGGATAAATTAATTATCAAAGTTAACGGTAAAGGGACGTTTGTGGCGAAAAACCTTTTAGGAACTCGCTTTCTGGCAATTGGCGCAGCTACCTCAGATATTACCAGTCCCATGCAATATATTCTACCGGGAATCAAAAAGAGACTTGCTGAAGCCGATATAGAGCTGGAACAGTGTCCGATACATTTTTTCCGAAGCATTGATTTTCAGAAAGCAAAAAAGTTATTTGAAAGCCATTCAATTCGCGGAATATTCCTGTTGGACAACTTTTATAATGGAAATGAACCTGAACTGAATATATTAAAAGCATCCGGACTACCGGTTGTTTTGCCGCATGCCAAACCGAATGACCGGAATGTGATGGATTTTGCAATGATGCTTTCCGACGACCGACTGGCATTCGGAGATGGAGTAAGGGAGCTCATCCGCTACGGACATCGATGTATCGGGACAATTTTTGCAAAGGAAATTTTGGAGAAAAAAAAACAATGCCGCGGTTTTTCTCTGGAAGAATATATGGAATTTCTAAAACTGAACGGGGCAGCTGCTTTGCCCTGCCTTATCAAAGCAGCTGAATACACCCGGGAAGGCATCTTTACGGCGGTAAGGGATCTTATGCTGGGACCGGCTCCACCAACTGCAATCATGTGTTTTTCCGACTTCTACGCCATTCAAGTTTATGAGGCTTTAAAAAAGCTTAGAATACGTATTCCTGAGCAAGTTGCGGTAATGGGTTTTTGCGGCTATCCAGGAGGACAATTCATGTCTCCGCCACTTTCCACGGTTGATCTGGGATATGAAAATATTGGCCGTATGGCTGCTGGTCTGATGCTTGAATCAGATGAATGGCAGAAAGAGAACAGTCCCGTGACAGTTTATACGCCGCATCATATAGTCATATTGGAAAGCATCAAACACCAAAAGGAGGAATTATTGATTACATTCTAATCAGTTTGTTATGTAATGAAAACTCAACACGTACAAATAAAATAACCGAAGGGAAAAAAAATGCAAAAGCAGCGAACAAACACAATAAAAAAAAGCCGAAACTGTCATTTCACACTAATAGAACTACTTGTTGTTATAGCTATAATTGCAATACTAGCCAGCATGTTGCTACCAGCTTTGAATAAAGCGAAAGAAAAGAGCAGGAGCATTGCTTGTCTTAACAACCAGAAACAGATTGGCAATATGTTCATGTTCTATTCCAATGATTATGATGGTCGTCTTCCTGCATATTATACTCCTGGTTACGGCCAAACCTGGTATTGGACCAACAGCAAAGGTTTCCTCACTCCGTACGTCGGTTCAAAATCCACCGTTTTTCTGGGGTACGTTAAAGCTGATGGCAGACGCCATCCATTGGCATGCCCGTCCCTATCAAATAAAAATGTAACAGGTACAGAGCGTCCATCCTATGGAATTAATTACTATTCACACATACCCAGCGGCAATTATGACGGCTTTCTCAAACTAACTTCAGTAAAATATCCTTCAAATGGGTGCCTTACAAGCGAAGCAAAGACCGGAGTTCCATACTGCGGCGCCAATCTGGATTCCACCGCCAGCGGCAGCGAGTTCCGACACTCCGAAGGAATAAACTTTTTATTTCTGGATTTCCATGTTAAATATCTGAAACGAAATCTTGTTCCGGATAGTGTGATAAATTGGAAAGCCGCTTATTCTCCTTTCTGGAGACCTCGTGAACCGCAGTATCTTGATATCTTTATGTAAAAGAATACTAAGTAATCAAAATGCATTTACTCTCGGAAAAGCAGCCGCATCTCGCCCTAAACCACGGAGATAATTGATTACTAACCGATTGCAATAAGTAATTAAAATAAATGGGTTATGTTCGGTTGTTAAATGAAATCAGAAGGAAATAATATGTTAAAAAAAACACTACCAGTTGCTTTGGCTGTAATACTTTCTCAATGCTGGCTTATTGCCTCTGCCGTCGAAAAGCTTGATAAAGGCGGAGTTAGCATAGATTTTAGCAAAGTAAAACCACTGGCGGCCCAAACAACCGGCAACAACTTGTTGAAAAATGGTTCTTTTGAAGATGTTAACCCAAATGGGATGCCGACCGGCGGCTGGCGCGCCGAAAACTGGGTCTGGCTGGTAAAAGGCCGCCAAGCTAATGCACAAAGAATGGCCGTAAAGAAAAAATTTTCCAAGTTGATAACTTGTTCCACTACCACCGGCAACCCTGCACAAGGCCGGCGTTGCGTGATGATTTCCACTCCAGCCGTAGCTCACGATCTACGCGTGGATAAAGCGAACGGGTTACCGATGTTTGTAAACAAATTAAATTATGATGTCAAGATACCGGAAAACATTACGCCAGGAACCTTGAATTTAAGCTTCATGATCAGAGGTCGGCTGGACACAGTAATTCCAGGCACAAACAACTTTACTGTTATCATCTCTCCCAAAGGCGGAGACGATGAAATCAGGAAATGTAAAACACTCGGCAAAGGATCTCTTAAGCGCTTTCCTGTTACCGCCGGCTGGAGCAAAATGAATATGCAGTTTGCGATCCCTGCCGACACCCGTTTCATCTCCGTCAGCCTGTGCCTTTACGGTTGTGGAGAAGTTTTTATTGATGAAATTCAATTATGCAAGACCATAGTTCCTAAAGGCGTTACCGTACATATGATGCCACTGTCGTTCCTCGACAATACTTTTTGCTTAACCAGCGGCCGATCCGCTTCGATTTGCTTCATGTGTCGGAACGAAGCACTGGCAAAAATCCAAAAACCATTTTTAAAATTGAAACTGCCGAATGAAATTAAGGTCTACGCAGTCGGAGATCCTCTGGAAATCATCGAACGCAGGACAGCAGTGCAAGACGGGAAAAAATATACTGAATATGTTGTTGACCTGCATTCCTACAAAAAACATATTCCAGTGACTGGCTACAGGGCCTGGTGGAAAATAGCGTTTCTCATTTCCACCACGGCGAAACCCGGAATCCAATATCCCGGTTTTTACCAGTTTGTTGACGGCAAGTACCGGACTCCCTGGCAAAACTTCACGTTAAAAATTATTCATCCTCCAAAAGCCGTCACTCCACCAAAACGTTTTAAGACCGCACCGATGTTTACTACTGAAGGGAAGTTTTCAAATCGGTCTGCCGCTGGCAAAATTGCCGCGGATGTTCGAGCCGCCGGCTTTAATTCCGTATATGGCGGGTTCCCGATATATCAGGCCAAAGAGTTTAAAAAAGTCGGTATAGAACGTTACACACAACCACACTTTCTTTGTAACGGCTACCGTATCGGAAAAGAGAAAAAACCGGAATCCGCGCTGTTCAAACTTGCTGATGGCACTTACCGCATCAGGCCGACGGAAGCTATTTGCCCGGTTGAAGTGTATACACAGGGTAAATATTATCGTGACGCGGTTATCCCATACATCCGTGACTATCTGGTGACCAGAGATGAAGCGGACCAGATCATGTGTAACTGGGAACCGTACAAGTATGATTTCAAAGGCTGCTTTTGTGACCGTTGCAAAGAAGAATTTATCAACTACAGCAAGATCCCCAGAGCGGAAGTAAAAAAGGCATGGCCGGGTAAAATTATAGAAAAATATCGCGACATATGGATTAAATTCCGCTCCTGGCAGCACGGCAAACTTATGGAAACTCTGGAACGGACGGTTAATGCAATCGGCAGATCCGTAGGAAAAGACTCACATTTTATTCCGGAAACCTGCTTTCTGTCAGTAACTGACGACAATGAAGACTTTGCCCAGTACAATCCAATTGACTATCTTGAGTCGCTGCCGGTTATTGAACCTTGGGGACCATATTTATTTTGGAATTTTACCCTGCCGTATATTTATTACACTGGCGATCACTTGTACACTTTCAAAGCAGGAAATAAAGTCAAACAATATATAGCAAAACATGTTCCAGATGCTGAAAAACGCCCGGCGTTGATAGCGTTTCCTCATGGTTTGCAACTAGATACCTGGGTCACCGAGCCTGAAGCAATGCAGTTTGAAATGCTTTGTTATTTCCTCAACGGCTGGCAGGGGGCATTCCTGTATTTTATGCCGTATGGCTATGATTGCCGCTGGTGGAATGCAGCAACGGAAGCCAATCGCCATATCGCCGCCTACGAAGATTTCATTTTTGACGGCAAACGTCAGGACACAGTCAAGGTTGAACCTGTAACGCCACTACCTGCACCCCAAATCAATCGTACCAGCAGAGGAACGAAGCTAATATCACAGTCACTCCGGATTGTCCAGGTGGTAGAATACGAGCTTGGCGCTAAACGCCTGATTGCAATCGGCAATTTCTGGCAGAAAGGCGAATGTTTCTTTAAACTGATGGTGCCGGGATTGCAAAAAAATGCAAGGTACACAGTAACTCAGCCGGTGGGAAAACGCTGCTTTATACCTGCGCCGGAACGTCAGTATTTCACCGGAAAAGAACTGGCTGACGGAATTTTACTGCAAACAGGAGCATTGCGTTGGAATATATATGTAATCGAGCCTTATAACCCCAAAAGCAATTATGGAACTCCTCTGGATCAAGCATTCATGCAGCATGCTCTTGAGGACAGTTTGCCGCAGATTAAAAAAGCTATCCAATGGGAAAAGGAATACCGGAAAAAATCAAAAAGCTCCTCCGTGCTAACCAATAAGTTGCCAGATTATTCCGGCCTGAAGGCAATTGCAAACAAGGGTCTTACGTGCAAAGTGGTAAAAAACGATAATGTACCGATTTTGAAAATTTCCGGAAAAATAGGAGAAATGTCCCTTTCTCCAGCTTTTGGAGCAATGATTACTAGTTGGATCAAAAATGGGAGTGAGCTGGTCGGCAAAAATCCGGACGGACTGTGTGGAGATGCTTTCTGGTGGCCGCGTTCCTCTTCTGGACCGGTAATTGACAAACCGTATAAATTGGTTTCTCAGAACAAGACTGCCAATGGCTTAAGATTTATCTTTGACCGAGTTTTAAATACAACTGACAGTAAAATATTGCATGGTGTAAAACTTCAAAAAATATATGAATTTGATCAGGATGATTCATTTAAAATAACTACTACCGTCATCAATCAAACGTCAAAACCAATTCTATTTTCTTATCGCCGCCGCTCTATTGTGGCTCTCATGGGATTAGATGAAAAGCAAGGCTGCGCAACAATGGGCGAAAAGGTTTACGTACGAGACTTTACCCAGAAACTTTACCGTTATGCAACCGCACAGGATATAGACATTGAAAGGGCACATATAATCGATCGTATCCTGACTGCAAAAAGCCCAAATGTCGTATTCTCCGCTTCCGGAGTAAAATTCAAGGTGGAGTTCTCCGCTTTGGATAAAAATAATCTGTATGGTTTTGTATTTTGGGACAGCGGCAATCTAAAATACTCGACTTTTGAGCAGATATTCAAAAAAACAACGCTCGCCCCCAGTCAGTCATGGAAAACCACAACGCGTTGGCGAATTATAAAATAATTTTATTAACATTTACTAAACTGCCAATTTAAAGAAGTCGACACTTGAAAAGGCCTTTTTTCATGAAAGGGAAAAGTACCTGGCGGAAAACGAAAATAAATTCATTGACGCCTGGAATAACACAATGAAAGTGGAAAAAAATACTGTTGATGGAAAATCACAATATCAGGTTACCAGCTCGGGTAAAGACGGAAAATTCGGTACAAAAGACGATATAAGTCGAACCCTTAACCCGGAATAATGCCTATATTATTGGCTATTTTTCTGTTGTCACACTTCCATTCTATTTCATAGAAATCAACCTTTTTGCTGATTCTATGGTAAATTAACTCGTCAGGATTGCATTTTCCTGTTGATGAGTAATATTATCTTTATTCAACTAACATGGAATTTTGATTATGCCCCAGGAACGGCCCAACATTATATATATTGTCGCGGATCAATACAACCATGCCGCATTGAGCTGTCTCGACCATCCGGTGGTCAAGACTCCCAACCTTGACGCGCTGGCTGCGGACGGCACTTTGTTTTCATCGGCTTACTGCGCTTCGATGGCGTGCGGCCCGTCGCGGGCCTGCATGTTCAGCGGACTCAACGCCGACCGGCACGGCAGTCAGAACAATCATATTGAATACGCCGACCCCGACCAGCCGGTGCTGCCGGAATTGCTTACCGCGGCCGGCTACGATACCGCGTTGGTCGGCAAACTGCACCTGAAACCGTTTAAACGGCATTTCGGATTCCGTTATTTTATGCGCAACGACGCTCCATATACTAATTACCTGAGAGACGAGGCCTATGATTCGGCTTACGTGAAATACCTTGCCGATGAATTATATGACGGAGACATTGAAACGGTGATCCGGCGTTTCACTGAGGACGAAAGCAATTACCCGAACGGAGATGAAGCCAGGTTTATCCTGGGAACCGACGTGGCGCAAAAACCGGAACACCATGAAGCGGCCTGGTGCGTCAGGGAATCCATCAAGTATATGGACTCCGAACGGGACAAAGACAAACCATTCTTCCTGAACATCGGTATCTACGGGCCTCATCAACCATATCTTTGTCCACCGCCGTGGGACTTTTCCATGTACCCGCCTGAAACTATTCCGCTCCCGGAAAGTTTTTACACCGAAATGTCCGGTAAACCGCTGGCGCAGCAGAAGATGTTTATGGTTGATCGACGTCATCAAAACGGTTGGCGGGAAGACGACTGGAAACGTATGATGTCCGCCTATTACGGTTATGTCAGTTTTATCGATCACTGCCTGGGAGAACTTTTCGACTGGATGAAAGACAACGGACTGTGGGACGATACAATCGTAATTTTCACCGCCGACCATGGTGACTACAACGGGCAGTACAAACTCTTCTATAAAGGCTCGCCGCATGAAGGATCAACCCATGTTCCATTGATTATCCGTCATCCGGAAGCCCTGCACGGTGAACGGATTGACAGCGAGTTGAGCAATCTTGATCTTTTTGCCGCCTGCCTGAACTGGGCCGGAACTGAAATCCCGGAAGATACAGATTCCCGCGATATGTCCGTAATTTTTAAAGAGTCGCCGGAAGCATGGGAACCGGGCGCGTTTTTCAAAAATGAAAATGAATCAATGCTGACTCGAAACGGCATGAAACTGATGCGCGGGCTCGCCGGGGACAAAGTGATTTACGAGTTTTATGATTTGAACGAGGATCCGCAGGAGCTGAATAATTTATTTGATTCGACCGATTATGCGGAAATCATTACCGCCATGAAAAAGGAACTGGACGAGCGGCACCGTGCGCTTGACGCGGTTACGGTAACCGGTCCCAGTGCAAGATAACCGGAAATGAGGAATTAACCGGCATGTTTCGTTATATCATACGCCGCATCATCTATTCAATTCTTATTATTTTCGGGGTTTTACTGCTGACGTTCCTGCTGTTCAACGCTGCGGCTGGAGATCCGGCAGCGGCATTGCTGGGCAAAAATCCTTCACCGCGCGAAGTGGAAGACTTACGAAACGAACTGGGTAGCGATAAGCCGCTGTTCTTTGGTTATTACCGCCGGACCGAGACTTTTCGATCAGTCGATTTTGCAGATGCGCGACTGCCGCGGGGAGTCAGAGTCAAAGGCGAGTCAAATTTCGGCCAAAAATATCTGAACCTTAAACACGGCCGCCTTTTGTTCCGACGCAATTTTCAGTTGAAAAAACCCCTTATGTGCCGGGTTACGTTCGCCGGGGCCTTCAAATACCAGGGCATAACCTACTATTCTCAAGATAACGGTTTCTCAACTAATTATTTCGATATTCCTTCAGATGTAGAAATATTATATTTCGAGTCTTACCAGGGCGATACTCTTTTCAAAAAGGTTGATTTTTTCCGCGAACAGGATTCTTTCTTTGATTCACAGTTTTTCGGCGCAATAAATGAACTTGTTTCATTTACAGGTGAAGCGCCTTATTTCACTTTTTTCAATTTCGGCAAAACTCTGCTGACTCGTGAACCGGTCAATAAAATTATCTGGCGTGGTCTGGGCCCTTCACTCAGTTTGATGGTTCCGATTTTCTTCGGGGAACTGATCTTCGGCATTATTCTGGCCCTGATTGCAGTTGCTTTCAAAGACACGATCATTGACCGGGGTATTGTTTTGATCGCGGTTATCGGCATGAGCGTAAGTTATTTGGTTTTTATCATTGCCGGACAATGGTTTCTTGGCTATTACTGGAATATCTTTCCGGTCTGGGGCTGGGGTAGTCTTAAATTTTTGTTATTACCTGTCTGCATCGGAATCATCAGTTCGGTCGGCGCGAATGTCCGCTTCTACCGTACTGTATTCGTCAATGAACTGCGAAGTGAATATCTGCGAACCGCGGTAGCGAAAGGCTGTTCTCCGGTATCGGTTTACGGCAAACATCTGCTGCGCAATGCCGGGGTGGCGATTCTGACCCGGGCCGGTGCGAGTTTACCGTTCCTGTTCACCGGCAGCCTGCTTTTAGAAACTTTTTTCGGCATTCCCGGACTCGGATACACCGGAATCGAAGCCTTAAACAATTCCGATCTACAACTGCTCAAAGCCCTGGTAATCGTCAGCGCGATCCTTTATGTCGGAATCAACCTGCTGGTCGATATTGCCTACGTTTGGGCCGACCCCAGAATCCGCCTGGATAAAAAAGCGTAAAGGCTTTATCTAAGTCCGGAACATCTTTGTTTTCTCTGTCCACAACCTACTCAAAACCTCTTTTATTATTCATATCATTTTAAAAACAAAGCCATTACAAATAAAAAACAATCAAACCGTCTGAATATTTTGATACGAATAAAGCATGATATAAAAATCAGATATTCTGGAATTATTCCACAAAAACGTCTTGACAAAACAGCTGAAAGAGAGTAGTATACTATTTTCCCTGACGGTGCCTGGCCACAAATTTTCTGGTACGCCAATTGTTTGTATTGTCAGAGAAGTATGAAAAATTATTATAAACTTAAAATAAAAATAAAGGTTTAACAACAGGTGAGAAATGGGTCTAATTGACTGGTTGATTGTAGTAGTTCCGGTAAGTTTTGTTTTATTCATGGGATTTCACGCCCGTAAGTATGTACGCAGTGTGGCGGACTTTCTTTCAGCCGGCCGGGTTTGCGGACGTTACGTTATCTGCGCCAGCGACGTAGCCAACGCACTGTCGATCATTACCCTGGTTGCCTACGTTGAGTCTCACTATAAAACCGGATTCGCAATTCAATTCTGGATGCTGGTAATCGGCCCGATCGGCATGGTCATGGCTCTGTCCGGTTACTGTGTGTACCGTTTCCGCGAAACCAAATCAATGTCGCTCGGACAATTCCTTGAAATGCGCTACAACCGGCCATTTCGTATTTTCGCGGCCGCCCTGCGCAGTATCTCAGAGGTTCTGGCGAATTCAATTATGCCGGCGATCGCGGCACGGTTTTTCATTTATTTTCTTGACCTTCCACATCATGTAAGTGTTTTTGGACTCCAGGTTCCAACCTTTTCGTTAATTATCCTGCTCTGTCTGACAATGGCTATTTCGATTATTTGCATGGGGGGAACCCTGGCAATGGTTATTACCGATGCCATCCAGGGAATGTTCTGCTTTCCGCTGATCGTGATTTTCATCTTTTTTATTCTCTACAACTTCAGTTGGCAAAATGAAATAGTCCCGGTCATGATGGACCGCGCCCAGGGAGAAAGCTTTATCAATCCGTATGATGTCTCAAAGCTGCGGGATTTCAACATTTTCTTCGTTGTAGTAATGATTTTCAACAGCGTTTTTCACCGGGCCAGCTGGATCGGTGCCGGACTATCCTCTGCCGCGAAAAATCCGCACGAACAAAAAATGGCATCTATTCTTGGCGCCTGGCGCGGACAAATCTCTATTATTCTCTATGTTTTAATAGCGCTGACTATTATTACCCTGTTGAATCAACGCAATTTTGCGCCTCAAGCAAAAGAAATCCGGGATAATATGTCCGCACATATCTCCAAGGAATTAATTTCTGATCCGGCCCAGCGTGATGCCTTAATTGCAACCGTAAAAGCAGTTCCGGCTCAGGTTCATCAGATCGGTGTTGATCCACCGCTGTCTCACAGACACAACCTGGACACTCCCGTTCTTGACGCCGCACATAAAAAGCTGATTGAACTGCAGGGCGATGTTCAGGGAAATTCTAAATTCCAACAGTTCCGCACGCTGTTCCATCAGGAAATGCTTGCGTCATCCATGCGCAAACTGCTGCCATCAGGATTATTGGGACTTTTCATGCTGCTAATGGTGCTGGCGATGATCTCAACCGACAACACCCGTATCTACAGTGCAGCGGTCACCATTGCCCAGGACGTAATTCTGCCGTTCCGAAAAACCCCGTTTACATTGAAGCAACATGTCTGGGTGCTGCGTCTGGTTTCAATCGGCATCGGGGTGGTTTTCGTAATCGGCTCCACATTTATGGCTCAGTTAGACTATATTCAGCTGTTTGTTATGATCATGGTCTCCATGTGGCTGGGCGGATGCGCGCCGGTCATGATCTTCGGTCTTTACAGCCGATTCGGCACAACCGCGGGGGCATTCACTTCGCTGATAACCGGAATGGTTCTTGCCCTTGGCGCGATTTTCGTAAAACGCAACTGGGCCGACATAGTCTATCCGTGGCTTGAAAACAATGGTTTGGTCGAACCGGTTTCCAACTTTTTGTCTACCGTATCCGGACCGCTTAATCCTTACGTGGTCTGGGAAATGAACCCCGTTAAGTTCCCGATTAACAGCTATGAAATTTTCTTCTTGATCTCGTTGATTACCCTGTTCCTTTACTGTGTTGTTTCGTATTTCACAATGAAAGAGCCGTTTAACCTTGACCGGATGCTGCATCGTGGAAAATATAACCTTGACGGCGAAAACAAAGAACAATTCACGTTTTCACTGCGCAATATCTTTCTCAAAATGGTCGGCATCACCAAAGAATATACCACCGGGGACAAAGTCATCGCCTGGGCTTTCTTTACCCAGAGCTTCATCTGGACCTTCCTCTGCACATTTGTTGGGGTCATTGTCTGGAATACTTTCTTCACTCCGTGGCCACTCGAATGGTGGGGGCGGTATTTCTTCGTCGTTTTCCTGGCCGTACCGCTTTGTCTGGCGACGATTTCGGTATTCTGGTTTGGTATCGGCGGTTTTGTTGATCTGTTGCGAATGTTCCATTCTCTGAAGGAACGGGCAATAAATCCGCTTGATGACGGCCGGGTTGAAGCCCACATGTCATTAGCTGACAAAGCAGCGATGGAGGCAATCGACAAGGAAAGCCCTAAAGAAAAAGAAACGACTGAAGACAAGCCGCAGGAAGAAAAGAAATAATCGGCAAAGCTGGAATAAGCTTGTAAGATTTTCCCCAACAAGCCGCTTTCTCTGGCGGCTTCATGGGAAAATGCGGTTAATTACTTTTCGATCAACCGGAGCTTTTTCCAGGCCCCGTAACGGAAGCGCCAATAGACCAGTAATGATTCAAAGATGATATAAAAGGTTATATACATCCATATAGTTACGACGTCTGCCTTAAAATATTTGGCTAATATCCATACTCCCGGAGCATGCAGCAACCAGGCGCTGGCAATACAGATCACCATGACCGCACGAGTATCCCCGGCTCCTCTTAACGCGCCCATGAAAATAAATTTGGTCGCGTCGAAGAAATTGAATATGGCGGCGCAAATAAGCAAAATTTTACCAACCCTCATTACCTCGATAAAATCAGCTCCGGAATTATCCGGACTGAATAATCCGACCAGAAAATCAGGAAACAAGACATAACAAGTACTGCAAATCGTCATATAAACGATTGCCATCCGCCAGGCGCGATGAGTTGCCGCCTCGGAAATATCAATCTGCTCCGAACCGATGTACTGTCCGACAACGATCGAGGTAGCCTCTGAGGTCCCGAGCAGCGGCAGAAAGCTGAGCGAGCAAACGCTGAGCGCAATTGTCGTTGCGGCCATTGGGACCGCCCCCAGATGACCGATCAGAAAACTGACCAAAGTAAAGGCCCCAAGCTCAAAAAACACTTGCAGCCCCGAAGGCGCGCCGCGTGACAACAGCGTCATCATCATTCTCCGGTTTGGCCGTCTGGCCCGCCGCGTTCTGAAATGCCGTTGCGGCTGCATCAGAAAAATAATCAAAATACAGAAAAAAGTCGCCACGGACGATAACGCGGTTCCAAGTCCGGCCCCGAAAATCCCCATTGGCGGACTTCCCAGATTCCCAAAAATAAAAATCCAGTTGAGCAGCAGGTTCAAAGCACATCCACCGGTATTGATAATCGCGACCAGCATAGTTCTGCCGCGTCCGCTGAAAAAAGCGAAAAAAGGCGCTCCAAGACAAATGAACGCTCCACCAGGCATCAGGATATTGAAATACTCCTTTTCCCGGACTATCAACGCAGCCGAATGGCCGCTGTTCTCTATTATCATTAAACCTAGCGGCGGTAGCGCAAAAGTTACAATAAACGCCGCCACCAACGCAAAATAAAAACCGTTCCAACTTGCTTTGACACAGTCGTCAAATTTTTTTGCTCCCCAGGCCTGTGCTACCAGGGCGGATGTAAAATTCGCCGAAACCATAAAGAAGCAAAACATCGTAAAGGACAAAACACCGGCAGGAAATGCCGCCGCTACATCCACCGTGGAGTTTTCAGCCAGAAATTTACGGTCGAAAAACTGCATAACGGTATGCCCCGCACTCATAATAATCAGCGGATATGCTATCAGGATTATTTCACGGTATCCCCCCGGACGGCCTTTACGCTTGCAGGCAGCCGCCATGTGCTCGAGAAATAAGGTCATTATTCAGATTCCCTTTTGTAGATAATAATGACCGGAGCAATAACTTCCATATAATGGGTAATCCGGTGACGTCGCTTCAGAGGTATCAGACCGAATACTTTCGGTACATATTCAATCATCCGCAGTTTCGTAAAATTGTCAAACGGCGGCTTCTCGTCTTTAACTCCGGAATAACGTTCGTAAAAAGGTACGTTCAGCCATTGAAAAGAGGTATCGATATAATAATCGGCATGCCTAGCTGCGGTGTCACCGTCAATATCCCGGATAACGGTTTTATAGCGGGCCGGGTCAAACATCGGCACCCGGTAGCTGACCGGATAGCGTTCTATCGCGATTGAAGAACCGGCCGGAATATTTTCATTTATCCAGCGCACTGCGGTTATGCGGGCGTTTTCAGCCTGGGCCGCGCTATTCCAGGCCGTTGTCCAGGCAAAAGTCATAATCAGAACAAATGCCGCGATTCCATATTTAACATATTTGGGCTTGATCGCAAATACTGCTCGCGCTGCTAAAAGCCCAAGTGGAACGTAAGCCGGAATGAGGTATGCTTCCGCATACAGTCCTTGCGAAGCCAGCCAGGCAAAAACCGCAATTGTCGGTAGCAGCAGAATATAAGCCCGGCGCGGCCTGACGCAAACATAAACTACGCCGGCAACCATAACGGTAAAAGCGGCAAAACCCATCGTGTAAAAAAACGCATCATATAAGTAAAGCATAGTTGCATCGAACATGTTATACAAAGGATTTCCTTCACGGGAAACACTTTTAATCCACTGCAGATCTCCAAGAAAACGCGGCAAATCTACAATGATTGTCGGATTCAAAATCAGAAAAGTCGTCCCAGCAATTACTCCGGCCAAAGCAAGTCGTAAATCTTTCCGGATAAACGGATGTTTTGGATCGAAATTATTTTTCCGCCTGCCCACGTGATACATTATGGCATACAAACAACAGAACGCAGCCGGATATTTAGTAGCTCCAGCCAGGCCGATACAGATACCTGACAATACATAATCACGCCATCGGCCATATCTGAGAATCCCGATGCTGAAAAATAGCGCCAACGCGGAATAAAGCAACGCCGGAACTTCCGGTTTTATGAATTTAGCGGAAATAACCACCAATGGCAATGTCCCCACCAGCGCTGCTGCAAAAAAACTTCTCCCGGGACGACAAGCCAGTCGTCTGGCGCAGAAATAAACAATCCAAGGCGCAAAAATGCCATAAAGCACAAAAAGTATCCGGCCGCAGATGTAAAAAGACTTAAAATCATCTGGATTTTTCAGATAATAATCCAGCGAAGTCTCTCCGGGTATCGCTCCAAATAGTTTTCCCGCGGCCAATGCCGCTCCGACTTGATAATAGAAAAACGGACTATAAATATAGCTTTCCGGCTTGGGACTGCGCCTTTTTGCCATAGATGCTATTTGTTTCAATGAAAACTGTTCATCCGGATGAAAACTGCGAACCTGATCGACATATGGCGAAATTTTTGCCAAAGGAGCAAACTGCTTTTTATCTGTTTTATCCAGAAATTCCGAACGCGTACCCAATTGGGAGTTCAACACTTCATGCACCAACGGCAAAGCCTTATCAACCGCCTCAACGCCTCCAAGCGACAATTTCTGCCTTTCGGCCGAAGGCAAACCAACCATGATACCGCGCGCTGCCAGAAGCATGCTTATTATAAACAGACAAATCAGTGCACTCAGGTCTTTCTTGTGAATTGACTTTTTACTTCCCACTCAATCATCACTTATTCAATAATTTTTTTAAAACTTCGGCATCCTGATAAAATTGACTTTCATCATCTTCCTTAACGAATTCCAGCATCGCGACTCTCGGCTGTATACTATCAAGAGCGGCAAAATACTGAATCCATTGATCAATCCCTTCGCTCAGGGACAACCGGTTATGCCTGCCGTCAATCATATTCCAGTGAAAAACATGAATATTAGAAACACGCGGTTCCATTAAAGCGATTGTTTCCAGATTATCCGCAACTGAACTGCCCACCGGTGGCTGCCAATAGAATTTTATGTTATGGTCCAATACTTCAGGCATAAGTGCCAACGTCGATTCACGTGTATCGGTCAAAGTTCCGCCGTGAAATTCCAAACTTACTGAAATTCCTACTTGAGCCGACAACGCAGCCACTCTTTTGATATCTTCAGCCACCGCAGTCCTGTATTCTGCGTCCGCATCTACCGAAGCTCGGGTCCCGGCCCAAATCCGGATTGTTTTTACCCCAAGCGCCTTGCCTGCTTCCAGAACATCCGCAAAATCCGGATTGCCTTCATTTTCGCCTGCCGCCCGATAATAGGACCCATAAGACGGCAAAACAATTCCCGCCTCGTCGCATTTATCCCGCACCTCCTTTGCTCTGGCAATGTCCCCATGCGGAACATGGACATCTCCTCCCCACTCAATTGCTTCAAGGCCAGCTTTTTTGACCATCTCAATTACTTTATCTATATCAAATTTACGAAAACTAATAGATACCAATCCACTTATAAACATGTGAACTCCCTTTTTCTAAATGACAATTGTAGAAATTTAATTTACAAAATGTAAAAATACATCATTCAAATCAAAATACAAGATTAATCAAATCAAAAAAGTCAATAGCAAAGAAATGATTAATTTTTGAGCAGCCTGAAGCAATAGAGGATTCCGGAGGGGCTGAGGCCTCGGGAGAGGTGTTTTTTATGGACTCTTTCGGGGTTATCAAATTGGCTTCCGGTTTGGCGGATGAATTGTTTTGAACCTAAAATCGCCCCTTCGGTAAAGTGTCGGGTACGACGCAGAAAACGGACGTGCATCGATTCTTTTTGGCGGGCTTTGTCGCGGGCGGCGTAGATCTCTTCGCTCGAGGCGCCGGTTTCCGCGGTGATGATGCGGGCCAGTTCGCCACGGAAGAACGCAAACAGTTCGGCATCAGTCCATTGCGAGGTGTCGCCGGTGGTGATGTTCGGCTTCATGTGTTTGACAAAATTCTCGTAAAACATGTGTTTGCCGCTTCTGCAATAGCGTCCCCAGGTGGTGAAATTGTAATCCGACGGGGAGTTTTTCAGGCCGGCCCGGACCGGGTTGAGCTCGACGTAGGTCACGCAGGCGGCCAGGGCGTTTATACGCTCGAGAATCACGCTTTTGAAACGGCCGCCCCAGAGTTGTCCGGTGCGGTTGCGGGTCTCGTTGTAGACACAGGTGAATTGGCGTTGGCAGGCCGACATAAAGCGGCTGATGTCGATCATTTTGAGGGCGATTTCCTGGCATTGCGTTTTATTTTCGAGACTGATGACCGGGGTTCGCGGGCCGAATTTGAAGATCTTTTTCATTGCTTTGTAGTAGCCGTTGTGGCGTTTGACGATGACCTCGAGCGGCGGCAATTCGTCGGGGCCGGGAGCGTAGACTACGAGGTGAAAATGGTTGCCCATCCAGGCGGCGGAGATGACCTCGATCAAAAAGTAATCGCAGAGGTATCGAAGCAGTTTGAAGCCGTATTCCTTGTCCGCGTCGGAGAACGGGTGTTCGCCTTTGACGCAGCCGATGCGGTTGTACAGGTGGTAGTAGCAGCCTGCGCCTTTGACCTTCATTCGCGCTTCCATTTCGTCCTCCTTTGGGTTGGTTTGGAGATAATATATACGCTGAAAGCGGGTTTGTCAAATTATCAGACGGTTTGATTATATTAATTACACAAAGACTTAAAAACAATCAATTTACATAATTAAATTCAAGAAGTTTTTGTGCCGTAAAATGTTTCCATGAGGCGTAATTCAGGACTCGAAAGAGGCTGATTATTCAGAAAACTTAATATCAAGTTATCAGGGAGTAAACTGATTCCTTGACCAACCCAATATATGGGCAATCCTTCCCGTTCCATTTTGCGGAACCAGATGTCCTGACGTTTGGCAAATTTACGGATACGAATCAATAGTTGGTCCCGCATTTCTTGTCGGGTTAATTTGCCTTGCAGGTAAAAAGCAACATAACGATATTCCAGACCGAGAAATTCAAGCCTCTTCCATGATACCCCATTTTCATGCAATGCCCTTACTTCATCAATCATACCTTCATCCAACCTTGAATCCAAACGCTGTTCTATCCTTTGGTGAACCACTTTGCGCGGGAAATATACTCCCAAAACCAGTGGATCAAGGTCAAACTCTATATTTTGCATGATCAGTTTCTTGCGCTCACCTGCTTTTTCAAGCGCACGTATAAGCCTGGTGGGATTGTTATGATCTTTCACCTCGACTAAAGCCTCGGGATCCTCTTGCTTTAAAAGTTCAATCAATTCATCAACAGACATAGAACGATATTCCTCACGATCTTTCGGAGGGCCGCCGGGTAATTTGTAGCCGCGCAAAACAGCATCAAGATATAAAGCAGTACCGCCACAAAAAATTGGAAGCTTCCCTCGCGAATCAATATCTTTGACCGCAGCGGCAGCATCACGACAGAAAGTAAACAAGTTATATTCGTCAGACGGATCACAAATATCTATGAGATGATACTGAATCGGAGGGCCGCCGGTTGTATACTCAGCTAAATCTTTACCGCTACCAATGTCAAGTCCACGATAAACCTGACGCGAGTCAACACTGATAATCTCTCCGTTATACTTCCTGGCCAAAGCCACCGCCAGAGAAGTTTTGCCGGTTGCGGTTGGGCCAGTGACAACTACTACTTTTATTTTATTTTTCTGCATGACCAGTCACTTGTTGTTAAAATACAAAGGGTAACTTACCATTATGCAAGGTCGGTTTCAAGAAAAATATCCCCTCAAGATTGTAAAAAGAGCAATTTGGCGATAGATTATGCGTTATCATTTATGTAATTGTTTAATTAAGCATAATACGGATTGCAATATAAGCAGATGTTAAAACAACAGAGAAGTTCGGCCAAGTTTAAAAAAGATTATATGGCATATTTGGCTATAGTAATATTTTTCATAGTCATTTGCGCCGAAATCACCTTTTCAATCTGGCTGCCTATGCAGATGCGTTCAGCTGAAGCATGGGCTGAGGATTCCGCCCGGCAATTAATGATTGATAATTTTGACAAGTCACGTCGTTTATACGGCAAGGCTCTGCGTAAAAACACCGTTGATGAAGCTCAGCCGGAAATGCAGTTGGCAAAAGCTACCCTTGACCATAATGCCCGTTTCCTCCGGAACAATAAAGATAAACTTTCGCGTGAAACGGTCAAAACGCTCAACGATGATTATCGTCGGTTGTTCTCTCAATGCAGAATATTTTTTGACCCGGACCGGGCTCAATCGTACTACTGTTTCCGAAATAAACTGAATTCTGCTGATACAATAAAACGTTTATCAGACCAGTTGGAAGTACAAAAAAACACAAAATAAATCGGTATTTTTATGAAATTAAAAAGGTTTCAGGAAACCGTAGACCGGTTTCAAGGCAAAAGAATCGCTGTAGTCGGAGACCTGATGCTCGATTCGTATATATGGGGAAAAGTCTCCAGGATCTCCCCGGAGGCTCCGGTTCCAGTTGTTCATGCGCAGAAAGAGTCATCCAGTCTCGGCGGCGCCGCAAACGTCATGCGGAACATTGTCACTCTGGGCGGTAAGGTCGAAGCCTTCGGCCTGATCGGCAAAGATTCCGCCGGCGAGAAAATTCTGGAACATTTCAGCGATTATAAAATATGTACCGGGGGCGTCGAAATATCGGCGGAACGACCGACCACGGAAAAGCAGAGAGTCATTGCCGGGCCGCAGCAACTACTCCGGATCGATTTTGAAGATACCAGCCGCGTCCCTGAATCAGCCCGGCAGGGAATCGTCAAATCTCTGCTGGCAAAGATTGCTGACGATACAATCGACGCAATTATATTCGAGGACTATGGTAAAGGTTTGCTGACCGAAAATATGATCGCCAAAATAGTTGCGGCCGCAAATGAAAAAAATATTCTTACCGCGCTTGACCCGAAACCGGGGCATCCGATGAGAGTCAAGGGGCTTACCGTACTCAAACCGAACCGCCGCGAAGCGTTTGCCATGGCAAACAAGGTGTATGCCGAACGCGTCGATCCGGTAACCGGCGACCAGGCATTGATCAAAGTTTCGGAAATCCTGCTTGACAAATGGGCTCCGGAGTATCTGTTGATTTCACTGTCGTCACAGGGGATGGCGATGTTCCGTCATGGTCACAGTCCAGTGGTTATTCCAACGCTGGCCCGGGATGTTTACGACGTTACCGGTGCCGGTGACACAGTCATTGCCACATTAATGCTGGCGATGGCGGCCGGATCATCCCCGGTCGAAGCAGCGGAAATAGCCAACCATGCCGCCGGAATTGTTGTAGGACAGGTTGGGACCGTCACAGTTAGTACAGCTGAACTGAAAGAGAGCTTTAAAAACGGAGTTTAAATATGACGCATAGAAAGACCATCGCGGTTATTCCCGCACGTTACGCCAGCACCCGCTTCCCGGGCAAGGTCCTTGCCGATCTCTGCGGCAAACCGATGATTCAGCATGTTTGGGAAAAGGCAATGGCGTCCAAAGCGGATGAAGTTCTAATCGCCACCGATGACGAAAAAGTGGTCAAGGCGGTAACCGGTTTTGGCGGCAAAGCAGTTATGACTTCGCCGGATCATCCGTCCGGCACCGACCGGATTTTCGAGGCGGTATCCGGGACAGACGCTGAAATAATCATCAATGTCCAGGGTGACGAACCACTGATCCCGGTAGAAGTTATCGATCAGCTAATAGATAAAATGCAGGATAACCCGGAGCTTGAAATGGGAACAGTTGCGGTTCCCCGTCCCCGGGCAGATATTGAGAATGACCCAAACCGGGTAAAAGCGGTTTTCGCCGACAACGGTATGGCGCTTTATTTCAGCCGCTCGATGGTTCCGTATCTCAGAAACGGCGGCAAAGACACCACTGTCTACCTGCATTGGGGAATTTACGCCTACCGCCGCGATATTCTGCAACGCTTCGTCGAATTGCCGGAGGGTCGGCTCGAGCAATGTGAAAAACTTGAACAGTTGCGGGCATTGGAAAACGGGATCGGAATTTTTGTCCTGACTAGCAATCTGGAAAATATCGGGGTGGATACGCCGGAAGATCTTGAACAGGCCGCGGCCCGGTTGCGGCAGTACAACAAGGAAGTATAATGAAACCAATTAAAATTTCAGATAATGTGATCATCGGCGAAAAACTGACTTTATTCGCCGGTCCGTGTGTGGCGGAAAGCATGGATGTCTGTTTGAAAACCGGAGAATTTATCGCCGGACTTTGTGAAAAACTTGACGTCCAATATGTTTTCAAAGCATCTTATGACAAAGCAAACCGCTCCGGCGCCGCCTCGTTTCGCGGACCCGGCCTTGAAGAAGGCTTGCGGATGCTGGCAAAGATCAAAGCCGAACTCGGAGTTCCGGTGGTGACCGATATTCATGAGCACGAAGAAGTGGCGGCAGTAGCTGAAGTTGCCGACGTATTGCAGATCCCCGCGTTCCTTTGTCGTCAAACCAGTCTGCTGCAGGCGGCAGCCCGGACCGGCAGACCGGTCAATGTCAAAAAAGGCCAGTTCATGGCGCCGGAAGATATGTCCGGGGCGCTGGAAAAAATTCGCGCCGCCGGCGGCAAAGATATTCTGTTGACAGAGCGTGGAACATTTTTCGGTTATCATAATCTGGTAGTTGACATGCGATCGCTGACAATCATGCGCGGGCTGGGGGTTCCGGTAGTCTTTGACGCGACGCATTCGGTCCAACTCCCGGGAGGACTTGGCAACGCCTCCGGCGGACAGCGGGAATTTGTCGGTTCGCTGTCGCGCGCGGCAGCCGCAACCGGAATCGACGTGTTGTTTACCGAAGTCCACCCCGATCCCGACAACGCGCTTTGCGACGGGCCTAATTCTCTGGACTTCGCCGGTCTGGAAAAAGTACTTAAAGAGGTAAAACAGATTTATGATATCACAAAATAATATAGATGACATTACAACAATCATTCTGGACGTTGACGGAGTGTTGACTGACGGAAGAGTCGGATACGGCGACGAGGATGAAATCAAATTTTTCAATGTCCGGGACGGGCACGGCATCAAGCTGGCGATGCGGGCCGGGTTACAGGTCGGACTGCTTTCCGGCCGTTCCGCCGCGGCCAACCGGCGACGGGCCGAAGAGCTTGGCATGAACTTTGTCTATGAAAACTGCAAAAATAAGCTCCAGGCATTTGAAAAACTGCTGCAGGAACATTCCCTGCGGGCGGAACAATGTTTATATATCGGCGATGACATTGTAGACGGACCGGTGATGAAACGTTGCGGAATCGGCATTACGGTTGCCGACGCACCGGACTACATGGATGAATTCTGTGACATGCGCACCAGACTGCCAGGCGGTCGCGGCGCGGTCCGTGAAGTTCTCGACTGGCTGCTCCAGAAACAGAGCAAGTGGGACGCCCTGATGGAGAGGTACCGGGCATGAAAAAGTTTGGTGCGATTATCCTGTTGCCGCTTTGTCTTATCTGCGGCGCGGCTTCACGACGTGACTTCGGCAGTGTCAAACTTGGCGGCATGCGGATGCCTATTTACAACAAAGATCAACTGCAGGCAATTGCCTATTGCGAAAAAAGTACCAGGGCCGGGGCGGATTTTCAGCTGCACAATGTCAAAATAGACATTATCAAGCGGCAGATTGACCTGGATAAAATCCGTCGAGTCGACAAAGCCGTCTTATACAAACTCGGGGCGCCGCAAAAAGAAATAGACGAGTTCTGGCAGCGTTTTCCGCATTCTGACGGTATCATAACTTCGCCATCCGCTAATATTGACCAGACGACAAGAAAAGTCAACGGCACCGAAAAAATCATTCTGCGTTCTCCCTATCTTGACCTGAACGGCATAGGCTTTGACGCTTCATTCGTGACCAAAAAGATTAAGATCCATCAGAATGTGGTGATGGTGATCAAAGGGAAAAAGGCAGATGCCAAAAGTTCGCCCATTAAGGGTGGCAAAATCCCGATGGGGCGCTCTGATGTTAAGATTACCGCAGATCAAATGACGATCGATCTGGAGCATAATTTTGTGGTTGTTACCGGCCATGTCACAGTGGACGACAAACAGGCTACCCTTACTTGCGACAAGATAACCCTGTATCTTAAGCAGAAACCGCAAGACAAAACAAAGCGTAAAGCTGCCGTTGCCATAAAGAGGAGCGACAGCAATGCCGATATTCTTAAGAAGAGCAGCGGCAACCGTGAGCTGGACCGCATCGTCTGTGAGAAGAATGTGGTAGCCTCCCGTAAACAGACAAAAGCGGAAGAACAAAAAAACGGACTCCAACGGGCATATGCCGATAAAGCAGTTTATAATTTTGCCGACGAAAGCATTACTTTAACCGGAAGCAACCCGAGAATTGTCAGCGGCACCGATTCAGTGGCCGGGAGAAAAATTACAATCTGGCGTAATTCCGAACGAATGCTTGTGGAAAGAAATTGTCAGGTTTCAACCGTTGTCAAGGATAACGGCCGCTACAAACCTGCCTCGCTGGCTGATAAACGGTCGATAGTTACCTGCGAACGCGTCGATGCCGATCTGAGTAAAAATTTAATTGGCCTGACCGGCAATGTAAAACTGAACGACCCCGTTGTGGACGTATCATGCGATAATGTAAATATCAAACTTGGCGAAAAAACCGGTCCGGCGGAAAGCGGGATCGTAAAAAATTCCATCGGCGGAGTTCAGGCGAAGAAGGAAATCAGGGAAATCACCTGCCTCGGAGATGTCAAGATGTCCCGTAAAGTCGTCAGCTCCGGGCCGTATGTCCAACAGAAAGCATCCGCAAACAAAGCGGTGTTTGATCTTAAAAAGAATGTCATTGCGCTTTCCGGCAACAATCCTCAAATTGTTCGCGGCGACGATTCGTTGAGAGGGGACAAAATCGACGTCAATCTGGCTGAAGAACGCCTGAAGACAAAAGGAAACAGTCGTATTGCAATCAATACTCAAAGCCGCCAGGGTGCAGGTAAGACCTCCGGACAAAAGAAAATTCAGTCCGTAATGACCTCGGACAACGCCGACCTTGATTACGGCGGCAACCGGTTGGAATTTCAAGGTAACGTCGATTTGAAAGATCCGCGGATGAAACTTCAATGCGACAAACTGGAAATATTCCTGCTGTCATCTGGAAAAGAAGAAAAGAAAGCGCCTCGGAATCTATCCTTGCTGCAACAGGATCCAAAGCTTGACTCAAACAAGAAAATCGATAAAATAGTTTGTACCGGCAACGTCAAAGCGGCGGAAACCCGCGGCACCGTTGATTGTCAATATATGGAACTCAGGTTTGTTGATCGAACCGACAAAAAAGTTCGGGGGGAAGACAGCTTGATGAGTAGCGGCGGACGTGAAGTAAGTCAGGTCATTTGTCGCGACAGCGTCCATATGATCCTCAAGAAACGGAAAGATGATGCCGGCAAGACGGCTGAAAAAGCAAATAAGTCTGATGATCCGATGAAACAGCCGCCAGGGGATATCATCGTAGATTGCGACAAAGCGAATCTTAATTTGATCAAAGACTATTCCGAACTGATCGGAAACGTCAAGGTTGACGAGGCCCGGGCCAAGCTGGAATGTGATAAAATGGAAATTTACACCAAACCGGCCGCCCCTGGTTCAAAACCGGCTGAATACGAAGACGGCGAAGTTCCCGAGCGCATATCGCTGGGCCAAGGTAAAGAACTTGAAAAAATCATCTGCCGGAAACATGTCATCATCACCCGGCGCGAAGTTGATGCGGATACCGGACGGAAAAGGTCCCAGAAAGTATCCGGCGGCCTCGCGGTTTACGATGTCAAAAAGCAGAATGTCGTAATGTCAGAGGACGAACCAAGAGTCTCCGACGGCAACAACTCGGTTAGAGCTGACAAGATATTCCTGTTCCTGGACACCGGTGAAGTTAAGTTCCATAACCCGAAAGTGGAGGAAATGAACCTCAAACGCCTGCTTAAATAACTTTAGCATTTTTTTGGGCGTTTGACGTTCTTGCCATTCAATAACGTAAGTCGCTTTATTGCAAAGCCTTTTGGCTCACATTGCGTTTTCAGAGTTATTCCGCGCAAATATTTTTTTAAAGTTACGGGTGACTTTTCATTCTTTTGCGTGTATATTATTATTAAGAAAGGATTCGACCACTAATAATGAGTGATAATGATACTAAAGACCTGTTGCTTAACGCAACCGGCCTGATGAAAACCTACCATGGAAAATCTGTAGTAAAGGGCGTCTCAATCAATGTTCGCCCCGGTGAAGTTGTCGGCTTACTGGGCCCCAACGGAGCCGGAAAAACTACTAGTTTTTACATGATTATGGGACTGATCAGCCCTGATAAAGGTCAAGGAAAAATCACTTTCAGCGGGGTTGATATAACCCGGATGCCGATGTATAAGCGAGCTAGGCTCGGGATGGGCTATCTGGCCCAGGAGCCCTCAATCTTTCGAAAACTTACGGTTGAGCAGAATATTATGGCCATTTTGGAGACTTTGGCAATTTCCCGGAAAGAACGTAAGCGTCGCCTCGAGGAATTGCTGGAAGAACTTGAACTGACCAGACTACGCAAACAGAAAGCCATGACCCTCAGCGGAGGGGAACGGCGGCGTCTGGAAATCACCCGCGCATTGGTTACGAATCCGTCGTTTATTATGCTGGATGAGCCGTTCAGCGGCGTCGACCCGATTGCCGTTTACGACGTTCAGCAAATTATTGGACAACTAAAGGCACTTGGACTGGGAATCCTGATCACTGATCACAATGTCCGCGAAACACTTGCAGTAGTGGATCGCGCCTATTTGATGAGCCAGGGAGAGATACTGGTCCAGGGAACCAAGGACTATCTTGTAAACGACGAAAAAGCCCGCGAAGTTTATCTCGGGCCGGCGTTTACGATGTAGTCATAACCGTTAAATCTCTAAACCACAGGAGGAGTCAAATGCAGATTATCATCAGCGGAAGACACTTCGACGTAACCCCCGAAATGAAAACCAGAATCGAAAATGACGTTACCGCCATTTTCGCCGACAAGCCGTTGAAAGTTACCAGTGTCCGAGTGATTCTCGAACTGGAAAAGACCAGGTATAAGGTCGAATTTATCGCGGCAATTAAAGGTCATGATATTGAAGCCGCAGCCGAAACTTATGATATATATGAAGCAATTGATTCGGCTTTGCATAAGTTCGAAGTTCAAGTCGCCAGATATCTGGATAAGAAACAGGACCATCACCGTGGAATCGACATTAACGACTTCCTGGCTGAAGAAGCTGAAGAAGGTGAAGTTCTGGAGGTTCAGGAATAATTATTCCTGTTTTAATCTATAACATCAGGGACCGGCCCAAAACCGGTCCCTTTTTTTATTCTTACAGTTTGAATTCCGATATTACAGGGAGATTTTATTAATTGAGCCCAATTGTAAGCCGCATATTATTTAATGTAAGTAATTTGTTATTATATTATTATGTTATTTTAAAAAAGTAAGTAATGATATAATATTATATACTTATGCCGATCCATTAATAAATTCTTGCTGCATTACACAATATTGTATTTTTCAATAGCTTTTTATGGCGTGATATTTTTTCACGCAGTTTGTATTGTCCTGCGTCAGGCTTATATTGTCTTGCGTTGAAAAATAATTTTAGCAGGCCTGAATTATGAATTTATCCAGATTATTTGTACTGACAGTTGTTGTTCTTACTGTTGCAGGATGTCAAAACCGGACCGAAGTTTATAATCCGGATCTTGCACCATTTGAAATCGAAAAGCTGAATAATGGACCATTCCAGGTCTACAGCTTCTCAAAAATGCCGCAAACCATATCAGCCAGTCACGGATCAGACATCAAACTCAACGATAATTTTTACCGGACCGAGAAAAACATCACAGATATAAAATCACTTTCCTGGAGCTGGAATGTCCCGAAGGCATCCATCAAACTGACCGATCCTGCGGCATTTCAATTCCTGACCGGAAAAAACTGGAAAAAGGAATTTAACTGGGAAACTGTCAACAAGCTTAGCGCGATGTCTTTTTGGATCTATTCCGAAGCACCGCAGGCTGGTTCGCTGGAATTCTCCATTGGCAAAGGCAAGCGAATAGATTGCCGCTTTTCTCTCTCTCTGAATTTTAAGGGCTGGTACCGGTTTGCCGCGCTGTATGGCCGGGATATGCCGGGATTTCCAAAAATCGATGCCGACACCTTAACCGTGACCGCAACCGGTAACAGCGGAAAAGTATTGATCGACCTGCTCCGAACCAACGATAAGATTGACGCCAGACAGGTGCGACCAACTAAACAGGCCCCCTGGATATATGCAGCGAATTCTTTTAAAAGCAATTATGACTGGCAGCCCGATATTCCCAAAACGTTGCCTCCTGAGATCATTAACCAGATGGAAAAAATATCAGATTCATATTTGAAACGCTACCGGAAAAGTCTTAAATCACGAAACCTGCCCCATGAACAACTTAAGAATTTAAGTACGGACTTCACGAAATGGCAGATCAAACGTAATGGCGGCGCAATATCCGGCCGCTCGATCAATCGACGCCAGGTTGCCGGATACTGGAACGAAGCATTAGCTCTCGCCAACGCATATCATAGAGAAACAAGACCGGTAGTCAAACAACAGCTGAAACAGATGTTTTTCGAGCTTTGTGACCATTTTGTCGAACAGAACCGCCATGGTGAACATTTGGCCGGTTACGGTATTCGCGAGGCCTACTGTCAACCTTTGATTCTGATGAAAAAAGAATTGCAACAAGCCGGAAAATTTCAGCCCTTATTAGAATGTTTCCGTAATTCCCTTGGAGTAAAAAACTTTTACACCCTGTACCCCCGATTTAATATGGATGTAGCCAACACCGAGTTACTGGCCCGTCTTTGCATCATCCTCGCATCAGACAATCAAAAACAGAAATATGCCGACTTGAAAGCGCTGCAACGCTGGCTTACTTTATCGGCCCGAGGCTATGGGGAGATTAAGCCGGACGGCTGTTTTTTTCATCATAATCAGCCCTATTCAGGTTATGTAATCCCGGCTGTTCCGCCGCTGGTTGAATGCGTCGCGCTATTGAACAGTTCAGATTTTGAGTCAGCGGCAATGGACAAAATAATTCGTAAATTTCTGTGGAACATGCACTTTTTTACAGATTTTGACGCCTGGCCATTCTTTTTCAATGGGCGTTGGCCAGCTCATGATGCCCGAATAAAGTCATTGATCAATACCTACGCGATAATGGCGAAACTCATAAATCCTGAAACCGGCGCGACTTTTGACCCGGTTATGGCCGGAATTTATATGTACTATACCCGGGTATATAATCCTGACCCGATGAAAGATAAAAACTATGCGGAATTCGCTTCCTGCAACGTAAAACCGGATAAGCCGGAAGGCAATCTGTCCCTGCCTTATGCAGTTGCATGCTTTCATCGACGCGATAACTGGCTGGCTGCAGTCCGTGGGCAGCGCAAAGATTTTTTAAGCTATGAGAGCTATTCCAGCTGGGGTTGGGAATCAACCCTGGCCCGCTACACCAATTATGGTATTCTGATGCTGGCCACCGAACCGGGCAAGTCTCGTCCTGTATCACAAGCGGCCTCCGGTCTGGTGTTTGATAACGGCTGGAATTGGAACTACTTACCAGGCACTACGACCCGGGTACTGCCACCGGAAAGGTTGGTTACTCACTTTGTGGTCGAAGAAGGCGCTCCATATGATGAAAACTTCGCATTAGGCTGCTCGCTGGCCGGCAACGGCATTTTCGGTTTGAAGTTGCACGAAACAATCCCTACCCGAACCGGTCCTCCACGCAGCTGGTACGGAGAACGGGAGTTCAAACGACTAATTGAACATTCCGGTTATGACGAATCATTCAAGGCCAGAAAGAGTTATTTTTTCTTTGACAACCGAATCATAGCTTTGGGCAGTGGAATAAAAAATAACGATTCAGACCATACAACGGTTACGACCCTATTTCAACATGTTTTGCAACCTGAAGATCAGTCTAAATTTATTTGCTCGGACCCGGATTGCAAAAGAGTTTTTCCGATTAAAAAGGACCTCAAAGGAGAAGTAATTCTAGTCGACAAAAATACCAATGGCTACTTTATTCCGGCTGGAAACGATATTATCAAAATCAGTAGAGGAAATAACCAGGGAGCAAAGGCAGTCAGGTCCACGCCATTTTATGCCAAAACCAGCGGTAACACTGAATTAGCCTACTTTGACCATGGAACTTCACCTGACGACAAAGGGTATCAATATTGTATAGTAATCGGTGCTGACACGCGGAAAATGGTGGATTTTTCCGAGATTCAGGAATCTTCTAAACCGTATTATCGCATTTTGCAAAAGAATGGCCAAGCTCACATACTTTACGATAGACTGAGTCAAACAACCGGCTATGTTGTATTTGAGAAATCCAATAAGATGCCGGGCCCATTATACGCGGCATCCCGTCCCTGTTTGATTATGCTCCAAAAAACTCTCGGGGGGAAACTTCGTTTGAGCGCTGCGGTTCCGAACTTTGGCCCTGGTTTCGGAAATGATTCCTATTTGCGCGAATATAAGAATTTCAAATTAATGGATGGCGAGTATATGGATTCGCTATATCTGCAAGGAGTTAAGCTCACTCTGGCCCTGCGCGGTAAATGGCGTCCGGCATCGTTTAATAATAACATCCAGTTTCGTCGTGTCGACATTCTTCCTGATGGCTCATTTGTGACTTTATTCGACCTTCACTGTCGCAACGGCATAGTTGAAAAAATCCTTCTAGGCCATTAATTAATTTTTTGAAATAATTTTTAATAAATCAGCATAATAAATCAGCATGTAATTTAATATAAAATTACAAGATATTTAAATGCAGCGCCTTACAGACGATTGCAATGAATTGGTTCAATGGTTTTTTTTGCGACGTTTATCTGGAGAAATCAGGTCATAGACATTTATATCAGGATGATGATAGCGCCTCCCGTTACGACTCGAACGCCCGTACTCAATCGCTTTCACTGGACACCAATGCAAACACGCCAGACATAAATCACAATTTCCGGACCAAAATGGCTTGCCGTTTTCCAATCTTATATTCTCGTTCGGACAAACTTTTTCACACATTCCGCATGAACAACATGATGCATTTACATTGAATTTTGTTTTTTGATTGTTCAACTGCGACATAAACATTGGGTTAATCATGGCTGCCAGAGGCCAGAAAAAACGTGTTCTCTCAATATGGTTGTTCATTCGTGCATTAACCAAGTGGGCAATTTTTTCTATTTTGCTCTCGGCTTCCAGTAATACAGACTTGCATTTTTCTTCTGACAGTAATCCGAATGGAGTGTAGTTGCTTGGCATTGTTACGTTGAAGCCAGCATTGAGACCGGCCTTCTTTTGATTGAGCAACTTGTTTAAATGCAAACCTGCCGCACCTGGTGAACCTCCACTGGTATAGACAGCAAAAACATAGCTGTCATTAGCAATAAATAACCTTCTAACAAAGCGTTTAACA
This sequence comes from Victivallales bacterium, assembly GCA_963678305.2. Lineage (GTDB taxonomy): Bacteria > Verrucomicrobiota > Lentisphaeria > Victivallales > Victivallaceae. Next base: position 295,713 of record CAXXVV010000011.1, on the reverse strand, counting down.
AGTTTTGGCATACTCCAGGCATAAACCGGAAAAACCAAGCCTATTTTATTGGATTCCGGTTCGATAATATGTTGCTTAAGCAAATCAGGCATTAATTCAATACGGCAATCTTCATCAAGCAACTCAGTAAGTTGTCGAGCTGCTGCCAGTGAATTTCCTGTTCCGGTAAAGCAATATAACTTAATCATGATGTCAACCTGTAATACCTTATTCTATATTACTTTAATCTACATCTTAATACTGAAAAAAGCAAAAAACTATATGATTTTGAAAGGAGGATGTTCCAGCATATCGATCAAACTGTTAGTCAAAGGCGTTAAAGCCTCAATTCCACTTTCCCCATAAATATCCAACCAGGTTTCTGCAAAATCATCAGGACGTTCCAACTCGAGAATTAGCGGCAGGCAGGCATTACCGGATTTTTTTTCGGTTATCATAACTACTTCATCAATGGCCCGGGCAACCCTGTCAAGAGCTGGCAACAACATCATTTCCGTAATTGGCGGTTCAAGCCCTAGCTCCAACGCTAATTGTTCATAATTGCATTTTATTCGAAGAGAAGGAAACATTCGGCTCACCCCATATACGGTTAGCGATCCGTCCTCAACCATTTGTTTTGAAAAATCAGGCAACGCTTCCAACAATTCTTCTGGAGAAATTAAATAAGGAGTACTTCCGCGCACTGATTGAGTTTGAGCCGGTTCCGGCATTGACTGTTCAATTCTGTCATACAGGGCTCTCGCCATCTCTACTGCTAAAACAGGAGTAATCGCATCGAATCCTAACAAACCACAGGCTCTAATAGTTTTCTCAGCTAATTTATCCGCTGTTTCAGGTTTAACCGCTAAATGCCTTCGAAGAATTGGACGCAGTGTTTCATGAGTCGGCTGTATTTTAACAACAGCCACATTGGAGTCAGTACTGAACCTTGTTGCAACTTCAGGATAACCTGTTTGCTCAAGTACCTTGACAACCATTGCATTGAGCTCTGAGTCGGAATATATGCCGGATTCCCGGTTTCCACGTTCCAGGGTATATTCAACCGCTAATGCCAAATCTTCTGCGACCCAACTTTCTTCCCTTAATCCAGCTGACAGAAAACTCCGCAAAATATTAAGACATAATTCGTCACTGCTGAATGGTCGTAATTCTCCGGAACTGTCTACAAGTCGTAAACGATTTGCAGAAGGCATTATCATCATTCTTCCCCGCGCAGAGAGCTAACCTCATCAAGTAATTCATCAAGGTCTTTGAATTGGCGATAAACTGACGCAAAACGAACATAGGCAACTTGATCAAGTTCTTTCAATGCTTTCATTATACGATTGCCTATTTCACTGCTTGAAACTTCACGATCATAATCTTTTTGCAATGAGTTAATAATATCGTTTATAATACGACTTTTTTTTGCTTCGTCAATTGGACGTTTGTAACAGGCGTTTTCTATTCCGCAACGAAGTTTTTCAGGATTGAAATCTTCACGAATATTATTACTCTTGATAACTTTCAATTCTTCCTGAATTATTCCTTCATATGTGGTATATCTATGCCCGCAACCAGTACATTCACGCCGACGGCGCACTCCAGTTCCCTCGCGAACAGAACGAGAGTCTATGACCTTGTCTTCTACACAGTTACATTCAGGACAACGCATTATTTATTTCCATTATTTATTCAGGAGAGAGATATTAAAATAATATAGCTTCACCGAACAAAAAATCAAACGGTTTCTATTATAACATTGTCTTCATTCACTTTAATTATTTTAAATAAAGAAAAAATTTATTCATCCGAATCGATCATCCACTCTGCAGTTTACGGAAGCAGTAGATCACGGCTCCGGCGGGGCTGAGGCCGCGGCTTAATTGTTTTTTACTCACTCGAGCGGGATTGTCGAATTTTGCGCCCATTTCACGGATGAATAATTTGGAGCCTAATATCGCTCCGTCGCTGAAGTGGCGGGTGCGTCGCAGAAAACGGATCGGCATCGATTCTTTGCGTTTGGCTTGTTCTTGCGCCTCGAATATCTCCTCGCTGGTGGCTCCGCTTTCCGCCGCGACGATTCGCGCCAGTTCACTGCGGAAATAGTTGAATAGATCGTTGTCGGTCCATTCCGAGGTGTCGCGATACCAGATGTTTTGTTTGAGGTGTTTGACGAAATTCGTATGAAAAAGGTGTTTGCCGGTGCCGCTGTAGCGGCCCCAGGTCGTGAAATGGTAGTCGGCAGGATCGGGGGTCAGGCCGGCGCGGACGGGGTTTAATTCTACATATAAAACGCACGCTTCCAGGGAGTTGCGACTGTCGAGGATGACGCTTTTGAATTTATTGGCCCAGAGTTTGCCGATGCGGTCGCGGGATTGGTTGTAGACGACGGTGAAACGTTGTTGGAAGGCGCGCATAAAGTAGCTGATGTCGATCATTTTCAGGCTGATTTCGCGGCATATTTCCAAGTCGGCCGGGTTGATTTTTGGCATTTGTTTCGGCGCGTAGGTAAATTTATCCAACATGCTGCTATAGTAGGAGTTGTGTCGTGTGGAAATATCCTCGATCGACGGCAATTCGTCCGGCCCGGGAGCGTAAACGACGACATGGAAATGGTTGCCCATCCAGGCGGCTGAGATGACCTCGATCAGAAAATATTCGCAAAGGTTTTGCAGCAATCGGAAGCCGTATTCCATGTCGACCTGGTTGAACGGTTTTTCGCCTTTGCAGCCGGCGGCCCGGTTCATCAGGTGGTAGTAGCAGCCTTCGCCTGTAACTTTCATGCGCGTTCCGCGGCCTGACATGATTTTTCCTCCTTGGTTGACGAGTTTACAGTTAATATAGTGGGTGGAGAGGGGTTTGTCAAATTTAAGTATTATGTGGTTTTATAAATAATTATAAATATATATATGTTAGACTCTTATATCCTTTACTATTTCACGCATTGATAGTGACGGGCAAGATAAAATAATTGTAAGAAAAAGTAAAATGAAATGTGTCACAGGTTGATTTTTTTTATTATCTCGTATACATTAGTCGTTATGAGCATTCAAAAGAAAATAATCCTACTTTTTGTATTCGGCTTATTGACGCCGTCAATTTGCCTGTATTTGATTACAAGAAATTTTATCCAAATGGGATTCAGAGACCTTGAGTTTAAAACCATAAGTCAACGCTCTACAGCAATCCTCGAGGCTATTAATCAAGAAAAGGATGTCTCAAAAATAAATAAGGAAGAAGTTCTTCTACAAAAGATACAAAATAAAACCGCAATGAATAGTAATGCATTACCGAAAGCATCTTTTGCTGCTTTCATAAATTCTGAAGGAAAGGTTTTACAAATTCATCACGCGGTTGCAAATGCTACTGACGCAGACTTAGTTAAAAAAAGCTTCTCTGACTTTATCAGTCAACATGTTCAAAATGCGGTCCTGCCTGTAAAAAGAAAGGGACTTGCCATTATCAATAAACAAGCCTGGTGGATAACAGTCGTGCCTTTACTGGATAATTCGGGAAGGTTGTTTTATTTATGCCAGCCTCTCTGTAATATTATTGACCAGCTCCCGTGCCATAGTGCATTTTGGGATGACAGTATGAAAAAGCCATCTTATAGCTTTACATGTATGAACGAGCGTTGGAAATCTCTGATAGAGCAGCGTTCTCAAACAGAACATAAATTTCCAAATAAGATATTTTTCTACCCTGCCTCAACCAGAGATGGTAGATTCGTATGTTTGAGCGTTCTCGATAATTTATACGGCCAGCCTACAATTTTATTCACGATGTCCTCAGAAATAAATATTACCGCAATAGCTGAAAAAAATATCTGGATGTTAAGCGCCTGGTTGCTTGGCATCAACTTTATCGTATTACTAATTACGCTGTTTTTAATATACCGTCATGTCATCAGACCAATTGACCATGCATGTGAGGTAGCGGCAAAAAGCCTTAAAGAATTCGCGTCTTTCGATTGTGATCGAGAGTTAGAACTGGATGTCGACCATCACTGCGGGCATCTCAATGAATTACTTGAACTGACAAGCAAAGCGACTGAGCTTTATAAAAGCTCTTCCGAAACGGCAAACACTTTGTTTAGAAATGTACCATTCGGAATTATCCTCTATGACAGTGAATGTAATATCAAACAGATAAACGAGCCTGCACAGAAACTTCTGGGATATACTGAAGAAGAGCTGATCGATCATAAATGCAGAGAAGTTTTTTGTCCGGCCGGCTGTGTCTGCTGTCCGGTAAAATCTCAAGGTGGCGTTAAAAATGTTGAAATGGTTTTCTTGCGAAATGACGGTTCTCCTTTGCCTGTATTAATCACGGGAACAACGATTGAGCTGCATGGAGAAGAAATGATCCTTGAAGGATTTGTTGATTTGACTGAGCAGGACCGGAATCGCACATTAATGAAAAACTATAAATCTCAGTTAGAAAAAACCGTGACCAAACTGCAGGAACAAAATCAGGAGCTGCAAAAAGAAGCGATTAAGCGCGAACAAATCAGCAAAGAGCTGCAAACAGCGAAAGACAAGGCGGAAAGTGACGATCGCCTGAAATCAATCTTCCTGGCAAATATGTCACATCAATTAAGAACTCCTTTAAGCACTATAGTCGGCTTTGCCAATTTAATGACCGGAGAATTGACGGCGGAAGAACGCGTTAAATACGGAGATGAAATAAACAAAAGTTCAGAGACATTGATGGCATTAATCTCTGATATAATAGACCTCTCAAAGCTGGAAAGCGGAAAAATTGAATTCAATCATGAAATGGTCGACATTAATGCCGAACTGGATTGCCTGGAAGAAATATACCGGAAGAAAATGGGCGATGAAAAGCTGGAAAAAATTACTTTGTCTGTAAGAAAGAGCGAAAATGTAGTAATGATGCATACTGATCCGGTAAGGCTGCGTCAAATCTTCGGACAACTCCTTGACAACGCAATTAAATTTACCGAGAAAGGTTCAATCGAATTCGGAATTGAGGATATTGGGAAGAAAATGATTACTTTGTTCGTAAAAGATACCGGAACAGGGATTGATCAGAACGAAATTTCCCGGATTTTCGAGCGTTTTTCAATTTCTGAAAACAAGGAGCAGAAAGGATTATGCGGAGCCGGTCTGGGGCTGGCAATATGCATGGGGCTGATCAATGTTATGAACGGCAGAATTATTGCTGATTCGGTCCTCGGAAATGGAACGGTTATTCGCTTCGAACTGCCACTTGATAATGATTAAAAATCAATTTTAAAATAATTAACAGGGATCTATTATGACGGGATTAAAGTTGACATTAGGAGCCGCAGCACTGGTTGGAATCGCATTATGCAACACAGGGTGCGCATTGTTTTCATGTGATAAAAATCTGGAAGCGGAAGCTGTTTATACGGCACAGCCGATTAAAGTCGACGGAATATTGAACGAAGATGCATGGAAAACTGCTCCAGGTTATTCAATGAAACCAGCTCCCATCAGTGAAATGACTACTGGCGGCATAGTTAAATTTCTCTGGGATGATAAATATCTTTACGTGGGAGCCAGACTTGATGACGAAGATGTGATTGCCGAAAACAATACTGATCAGGCACATCATTATAGATTTGGGGATCTGCTTGAGATGTTTATCCGTCCACCGAAAAATACCATGTATTGGGAATTATATTGTACACCGTTGGGTAACAAGACTGCTTTTATGCTGCCGAACGGAGGCCGTTGTTTTTTACCCAGTTGCGGAACCTATACAGGAATGAAGGGGATGAAAGTAGCGGCTAGAGTCGATGGGACAGTAAACAAATGGCAGGATAAAGACAAGGGCTGGACCGCAGAGATGGCAATTCCAATCAAGGATTTGACTGCTTACGGGGATAAATTCGCACCCGGACAGGTTTGGCGCTTCTTCGTAGGCCGTTACAACTACTCGCGTTACAATTCCAATCTCGAATTGCTGGGAATTACTGAGTTCAAAGACGAGCAGACGTCATATCATTATAAGCGGAACTGGGGAACGTTAAAAATCGTTAAGGACAAGTGAGTATTTTTTCTTTAAAAAAGATCGCCGTTTTGTCGGCATTATCATTTACCGCGCTGTCGAGTTATGCCGATAGCGCGTTTTCTTTATTTTTTGGTGACGAGCCGGAAAAAGAAGATATTTTGCGGGTTGAGGCAAAAGCCGGCAGCGCGGCAGCCCGGGAGCAACTGGCCAATCAATATTTCAGCGGAAAACTGCGTAAAAAAAATTATCTGCTGGCAGTCTACTGGTATCGTAAAGCAATCGCATCCGGCAGTAAGTCGGCGCTATTTAATCTGGCAATTTGTTATGAACGCGGACTCGGGGTTGAAAAAAGCCGTCAAAAAGCTTTCGCATACTACCGTAAAGCGGCCGATTCAGGTATAATCCAAGCAAAATACAACCTGGCAATTGCTCTGCTCCGGGGGGTTCCTACGGAAAAAACTCTGCCGGAAATCAACCCCGATCGAAAGGAGGCAGAAGCGTTACTATCTGAACTCTCAAACCGTGGCTTTTTACCGGCATCCCGCGAACTCGCGGTTTTATTTCTGGAGCGACCGTTGGATGAGAAAAATATGACAGACGATATTAAGGCGGTAAAATTACTTGAAAAAGTCGCAAATACCGGTGATGTCACAGGGCAAAGATTACTGGCTGATTGCTATCTGCGCGGCATCGGCTGTTCCGCCGATCCTGACAAAGCAATAGATCTGCTCAGAAAAGCGGACAAAGCCGGAGATGCTTTCGCCAAAGCTATTCTGGCTCATTGCTACGAACGCGGAGTCGGTGTCAAAAAGGATATCAAAAAAGCGATTAATATGTATTTGGATGCGGCTCGAGGCGGGGTTCCGATTGCGGCAAGGAAGTATGGTGATTATTTGATGTCCGGAACAGGAGTCAAACAAGACAAAAACAAAGCAATGTATTTCTATCGTTTAGCAGCTAAAGGCGGCGACGGCAAGGCTTTGCTGATACTTGCCCGCGATGTTCAAAAAAATGCTTCAAGTTCGCGTGACAACCGTGAAGCCATTCGACTTTTCCTGCAAGCCGCTGAACAAGGTAATCCTGAAGCCTGTTATGAGGTCGCTTCTTTCTTTCTGCAGGGATATGTTGTAAAACCAGATCATCCGGCCGCTGTCAAATGGCTCACCCGGGCCGCGAACCGTGGACATCTTGAAGCTCAAAAACAGCTGGCCTTTTGCTATACCCGGGGAATCGGGGTGGCAAAAAACGAAAAAGCGGCGATGAAATGGTTCCGGAAAGCGGCCGAAAGCGGAGATGAACAGGCAAAAGTCATCGTTGGTTATACCCCGGATTCGGAAAAAGTGCAAAAAAAATAATACGTTCCATATTTCTCAATGCAAAACTTTCTTCGGAACAGCTTTACTATTTTCAGGTTGGCCATATACCCAGACTGCACGTTTTTTGTTTCCTCAGACTCAAAACATCGGCATAGCAGTGGAATTGTATTTTAAAAATACCACCACTTGATTTTATAAATTTACGTAATCACCTAACAACAAACATATTACCCTGCAACAAACACTCAAGATATATTTGCATTTTGTGTTCTTATATAAATTAATAAATTTGCTGTTGTGCTAATTTTTACTGTTTTCAGTTTGAAAAAAGACATTATGCTCGTAGATAAAAAAAGCTAAAAACGTCAGCCAAAGACTGGAAAATTGCCAGTAATGCTTCTACATTAACAGATGATTTGTTTTTTATAAATGCAACTTACTGAGGATTTTTATTTATGTCTGAATATGAAGCGGTTATCGGACTGGAAGTGCATGTCCAGGTCCGCACCGAAAGTAAAATGTTTTGTTCCTGTCCTAATCGTTACGGTCAGGACCCGAATACTCTGGTGTGTCCGGTCTGCATGGGGTATCCCGGAGTACTGCCGACGCCCAACAAAGAAGCAATTCGCCGAACTGTAGTGGCCGGCTTGATGACTGACTGCGAAATTGCTCGTTTCAGCAAGTTCGACCGTAAAAGCTATTTCTACCCGGATATGCCAAAAAACTATCAGCTTTCGCAATATGATCTGCCGTTTTGCGAACACGGTCGGGTCCATATCCACGGCAAAGGCTTTTCAGGGGAGGAACTCGAAGACCGTTATATCGGTATTACCCGTATTCACCTTGAAGAAGATGTGGCAAAGCTGACCCACTTCAGCGGCACCAGCGGCGTCGACTACAATCGGGCCGGCGTTCCATTAATGGAAATCGTCAGCGAACCAGACATGCGGACCCCCGATGAAGCCTATGCCTACCTGACCGCTTTGAAGCAAATTATGCAGTATGCTGAAATCAGCGATTGCGATATGGAAAAAGGACAGATGCGCTGTGACGTCAATGTTTCTATCCGTCCTAAAGGTCAAAAGGAATTCGGCACAAAAATTGAAATTAAAAATCTCAACAGCTTCCGGGCCGCTCATCGGTCGCTGGAATATGAAATCTGGCGTCAAGCCGAAGTGCTGGACGAAGGAGGTTCCCTGCAGCAGGAAACGCGCGGCTGGAACGATGATCGCGGCGAAACCTATCTGATGAGGACCAAAGAGGACGCGCATGATTACCGCTATTTCCCCTGCCCGGACCTGCTGCCGGTTACGTTCACTGACGAACAGGTTGAAAAAATCAGCGCGGAATTGCCGGAACTGCCGGAAGCCAGGCGTGAACGTTTGGTCAGAGAGTACGACGTTACTCCTTATGATGCCCATGTCCTGACTTTGGATAAAGCTACTGCCGACTACTTTGATGTCGGCGCAAAACTGGTAAAAACCCCGAAAATACTGGCAAACTGGATTATTTCAGAACTGCTGCGGGAACTTTCCGAAGCGAAAATCACAATCAGCGAATGTGCCGTAACTCCGGCAATGCTGGCAGAAATGGTTGAGCTGATTGAAAAAGGATCGATCAACGGCAAGATAGCCAAGACGGTGTTTGCCGAAATGATAAAATCAGGTAAATCAGCGGCAAAAATTGTCGAGGAAAAAGGTTTGTCTCAGGTTTCCGACGAATCCGCTATCGAAGGATTTGTCGATCAGGCAATAGCCGAAAATCAACCGCAAGTCCAACAATATCTGGACGGAAATCCCAAAATAATTCAATACTTTGTCGGTCAGGTCATGAAGCTCAGCCGTGGCAAAGCTAATCCGCAGATGGTTATTAAACTGCTCAAAGAAAAACTAGACGCTTAAGGATAAATATCATGATCAAAGCAGCAAGCTTAAAATTTTTTGAAGAACTTTTGAACTGCTCCGGCCCGTCCGGTTACGAAGAACTGACAGCCGCCACTTATCGCAAATATCTGGAAAAATTTTGTGATGAGGTACGGGGCGATGTGATGGGAAACACCATCGGGGTCCTGAATCCTGATGCAAAGTTCCGGGTAATGCTGTCCGGACACTACGATGAGATAGGATTCCAGGTTACTTATATTTCCGATGAAGGTTTGCTTTACTTCCGGGCCAATGGCGGTATTGACAAACTAAATATTCCCGGACTGGAAGTTGAAGTTATAACTGAAAAAGGAATGGTACACGGCGTTATCGGCAAAAAACCGATTCATCTGCTTAATCCTAAAGAGCGCGATCAGGCACTTGAACTTACTGACCTTTGGATCGATATCGGTGCTGAGAATAAAGAAGAAGCTCAAAAGTTGGTTTCTGTCGGTGATCCGGTCGCCGTTCTGCCAAACTGCCGGCGCATGGGGCAACATCGTATTATGAGCAAAGGCATGGACGATAAAGTCGGTGCGTTCGTAGTTGCTGAAGTCCTTAAAGCGCTGAGCAAACGTGATCTCAAAGTGGGGGTTTACGGAGTTGGCTCGGTACAAGAGGAACTTGGGCTGCGCGGCGCGACCACCGGAGCGTTCGCAATCGATCCTCAAGTGGGATTCGGAATCGACGTCGGATTTTCATCCGATCTGCCGGATATCTCCAAGAAAATATGCGGTGAGATTAAACTTGGCGGCGGCCCGATGCTGTCCCGTACTGCGGATAACAATATTATTCTGCACCGCACATTGTGCAAAGTCGCTAAAAAGAACAAAATCGAATGGCAGGATGCTCCGGGTTACCGGGCCAGCGGCGGCACCGATACCGCTGCGATCCAGTTGACCCGCTGCGGAGTGGCAACCGCTCTGGTCAGCATTCCAAACCGTTACATGCATTCACCGGTCGAAATATGTGATTTGCGCGATATCGAAGGGGCAATCAACCTGCTGACCGAAACTATCGCTTCATTTAAAGGAACGGAATCTTTTTTACCAGGCATAGATTGAACTGAATATGGCAACAAATCTTTTTCTGATAACCGGCGACGATGAATTTGCCGTCAAGCAAAAGGCATTGAGCCTGGTTGCCGACCTGTGCGGCGGCGAACCGGAAAATGATTCGACTCTCGAAATTGTTCAGGGAGACAGCGACTCTCTCAAACCTGAAGAAGTCATTGGTGAATTACTCAATACCTTGAACACTCCTCCATTTCTCGATCCTACTAAAAAAGTCTGGCTCAAGCATTTTTCCGCATTTGAGAAAGCTTTCGGCTCCAAAGCAACCAAAGAACTCGCGGCGATGATGGAGCAACTGCTTAATTTCATCCAGGCTGGAATTCCGGAAGATATCACCCTGATCATCGACGGAGTTGGAATTGAAGGACGCAGTAAATTTTATAAAGCCTGCGGCAAAGTGGGAGAGACTTTCAAGCTTGACGCCTTGAAACTGGGGTATAAACAAGCGGAAAACAGTCGAAATATCCAAATGCGGATAAACGAATATTGTCAGGCCAGCGGCAAACAGCTTGATCCCCGCGCCGGGGCATATCTGGCGGAAGCTATCGGCAGCGACACCGGCCGGATGTTTACCGAAATGGACAAAATCTTCTGTTATGTCGACGTCCGGGAAAAAATCACCCTGGCTGACTGCCAGGCGATCTGCAGCCGCACCCCTGAAGCCATGAACTGGGAGTTCTCTGATGCCCTGCTGAAAGGCAACAGCAAATCGGCGCTTGAGTTGATTTCCTCGATGATCGATATGATGCGTTCCAGCCGCTCCGGCGGAGCCAATCCAGAACTGGTGCTGCTGGGCGGAGCTATTAGCGCTTTCCAGAATCTGGCGCAGGTAAAACGCGCCATGAAAGAGCTTAACTTGAGCGGCTCTGTCTCAAAAAACTTTTTTTATGATAACGGCAGCCATCTTAAAATTCAATATCCGGACAATATGCTGCTGAAACAAAATCAGTTCCGGGCATATATGTTGTGCCAGGATGCCGTTCGTTTCAGTGACCGGCAGCTTTCCAGTATTCTCAACGAATTGCTTGACGTAAACCGTAAACTGGTGTCAGGCGGCGCCGATAAACGTATCGCCTTGGAACAAATGGCACTTAAAGTAACCGAAATGGGTAAAGCATCTTAATTTGAGGCGGAATATGGCCGAAAAATATATTATGGCGCTCGATCAGGGAACCACCAGTTCCCGGACGGTTATTTTTGATGCAAACGGACAGCCGGTCGCTTCCGCCCAGAAAGAGTTTCCTGCAAGTTTTCCACACGACGGCTGGGTCGAACATGATCCTTATGATATTATCGGGACACAAGTTGAGACCATCGGCGAGGCGATGTTCAAAGGCGGCATCAAACCTGATGAACTCGCCGCAATCGGCATCACCAACCAACGGGAAACAACTCTGGTCTGGGATCGGCATACCGGGATACCGGTTTACAATGCTATTGTCTGGCAGTGCCGCCGGACGGCTGAAATGTGCGAAGAACTCAGGACGCGTGGCCTTGAACCATATATCAGAGAAAACACCGGCTTGTTGCCGGATGCCTATTTCTCCGGATGTAAAATTAAATGGATTCTCGAAAATATCAAAGGCACGGCGGAACGAGCCGCTAACGGAGAACTGCTGTTCGGTACGGTCGACTCCTTTTTGATTTGGCATTTGAGCGGGAAAAAAGTTCACGCGACCGATTTCACCAACGCTTCACGAACCATGCTTTTCAATATCAAATCCATGCAATGGGATCAATACCTGCTAAATGAGCTGGGGATTCCCGAGTCAATACTACCAGAAGTCAAATCTTCATGTGGACAGTTCGGCATAACCGATCATCCCGTTTTTTCCGGCTGTAAAATTCCGATTGCCGGAGTTGCCGGAGACCAACAGGCAGCACTGTTCGGCCAAGGCTGCATCACCCCCGGGGCATTGAAAAACACTTACGGCACCGGGTGTTTCCTGCTTATGCATACCGGCAATACTCCGACGGTATCTCGACACGGTCTGTTGACCACCCTGACCGCGGATTCAACCGCTGAACAGCCAGCCTATGCCCTTGAAGGCAGCGTTTTTACCGGGGGTTCGGTCATTCAATGGCTCCGGGATGGCTTGAAAATAATCAACTCTTCCGCTGAAACCGCCGCTCTAGCCATAAGCGTTAAAGATTCCGGCGGAGTATACCTGGTCCCTGCCTTTACCGGACTCGGAGCCCCGTATTGGGATATGTATGCTCGCGGCGCCATATTTGGACTCACTCGAGCCGCGACCCGGGAACATCTGGTTCGGGCAGCTCTGGAGTCCATTGCCTATCAATCGTTTGATGTCATGGACTCTATGCAGGCTGACAGCGGAATAAAAATTTCTCATTTACGCGTCGATGGCGGGGCCTGCGCCAACGATTTCCTGATGCAGTTTCAGGCAGATATTGCGGATTGTGAAGTGCATCGTCCCGGCATGATCGAGAGTACTGCGTTCGGAGCCGCTGCCCTGGCAGGGATCGCCGTAGGAATATGGACAGATTGCACAGCCGCGTGTAAAAATTTATCGTTGGATAAAATATTTGCGCCAAAGATTGACGCCAACAAGAGAAACATCATTTTGAAAAAATGGCACGAAGCGGTAAAACGCACCATCAATCAGTAATATTTTTTTCTTTTGTTTGATAATACAACAGACTCAGTATCAGATTTATACCGAGCAACACCCCGGTCAGCATAATGCTGAATGACACCCCGATCCAGCTAATCAGCCAAAACGAAGTAAAAAGTGTCCCCGCGATGCTTCCGGCAGTCGAAATCGCATATACCTTTCCCGCCGCGGAACCGGCTTTCATCCTGTTTCGGGCCAGCAACTCTATTATAACCGGTAAAACTGCCCCGATAAAAATTGTCGGAATTAAAAAAAGCAGGGCAGACAACAGCAAAGCGCCGAACCGCGAATCAAGTTCAAATGAATAAATGAAATTGCTTAATCCGTATCCGTAAACGGGAAAAAGTAAAATCAGTATGATTGATGGAAGCAGCAGAATGGCCAGTTTTCTTCCATTTGGTTCACACTCTGCAATACGTCCGCCTAAACCATAGCCAATGCTAAGTCCCGCCATAAACACCGAAATCGTCGCCCCCCACACATAGACCGAGCTCCCGAAAAACGGAGCTAAAGCTCTAACCCCGAGTATCTCGAACGCCATCATAACGAATCCACTGATAAATGCAATCAAATATAACAGCATAGCGACATCCTATTTCATGGTTTCGACCGGAGCATAATCATCGGTCAGAATTATAGCCTTTTCCGTCAACTTCTTGAAATCATCCCCGGACATTCTGGTTTTCACAATATCTTGCATGGAATAACTTAAATGCATGATATTATCAACCTTTTCCGCTTTCTTTTCAGGGTCGATTTTTCGCTCGATTGAAGCAAAAGGCACATAGTTGCTGTCGTTCGGACAAACGAACACCGCGAAGTTCGGGAACAGACTTTTGATCGTTTTCAACTCGCTGGCGATGAATTCCGGTTTACCGAGGTTCGCGATATTGATTGAAACAATCCCTGCTGGTTTCAGTGAATCACGAATTTTCTGATAAAATTCTTTAGTCGTCAATTGGAACGGAATAGTATTAGCGTTATATGCGTCAATAAAAATGAGGTCGTATTTGTGCTTGTTGCGATTGATGAAGTCCCGCCCGTCTTTAATAATAATGTTGGTTTTTTCGCTCTTGACGTAAGCAAAATAATCATGGGCAATACGGGGAATCTCTTTATCGATTTCGACCACGTCAATAATTGTTTCAGGGAAATATCGCTGTATAAAACGGGGAACCATGCCTATCCCCAAACCGATGAATAACACTCTTTTTGGCGGCTGATCAATTAAAGCCAGAAAAAGAGTAGTATAACGACAGTATTTAGAAATGATTTCATCCGGGGTTTCTGGATTCCAAATTCCCTGAGAACCCTTCATCGGGTTAAAGACCAGATGGCGAGCTCCGGAATCATCTTCTTCGACCGTAATCAGAAAATATTGCGTCTGTTTGCGCAATAGGATTTTTCTCTCTGCAGCATGAGGAATAAAAAAATCTCTTAAAGAATGCCAAAATCCATTTTTTTCACTTTTCTTTGATGATCCTTGTTCAGCTTTTGAATCAGCTTTACTCGGAACAACTGAAAAAGCTATAGATATTATAAGTATAATTATTCTATTCATAATTCTTTACTGTTTTTTGTTTGTCCACTCAGCAATGTAATGCTATAAACAATTTTTTCAAGACTGAAGCTTCCGAAAACAATATAGCATTCCAGTGGGACTGGTGCCTCGGGAGAGGTGTTTTTTCTGGATTCGAACCGGATCGTCAAATTGACTTCCGGTTTGGCGGATGAATTGTTTTGAACCTAAAATCGCTCCTTCGGTAAAGTGTCGGGTACGACGCAGAAAACGGACGTGCATCGATTCTTTTTGTCGGGCTTTGTCGCGCGCGGCGTAGATCTCTTCACTCGAGGCGCCGGTTTCCGCGGTGATGATGCGGGCCAGTTCGCCACGGAAGAACGCAAACAGTTCGGCATCAGTCCATTGCGAGGTGTCGCCGGTGGTAATGTTCGGCTTCATGTGTTTGACAAAATTCTCGTAAAACATGTGTTTGCCGCTTCTGCAATAACGTCCCCAGGTGGTGAAATTGTAATCAGCCGGGGAGTTTTTCAGGCCGGCCCGGACCGGGTTGAGTTCGACGTAGGTCACGCAGGCGGCCAGGGCGTTTATGCGCTCGAGAATCACGCTTTTGAAACGGCCGCCCCAGAGTTGTCCGGTGCGGTTGCGGGTCTCGTTGTAGACGCAGGTGAATTGGCGTTGGCAGGCCGACATAAAGCGGCTGATGTCGATCATTTTGAGGGCGATTTCCTGGCATTGCGTTTTATTTTCGAGACTGATGACCGGGGTTCGCGGGCCGAATTTGAAGATTTTTTTCATTGCTTTGTAATAGGCGTTGTGGCGTTTGACGATGACCTCGAGCGGCGGTAGTTCATCCGGTCCTGGAGCGTAGACCACAAGGTGAAAATGATTGCCCATCCAGGCGGCGGAGATGACTTCGATCAAAAAATAATCGCAGAGGTATCGAAGCAGTTTGAAGCCGTATTCTTTGTCGGCGTCGGAGAACGGGTGTTCGCCTTTGACGCAGCCGATGCGATTGTACAGGTGGTAGTAGCAGCCTGCGCCTTTGACCTTCATTCGCGCTTCCATTTCGTCCTCCTTTGGGTTGGTTTTGAGATAATATATACGCTGAAAGTTGGTTTGTCAAATTGTCAGACGGTTTGATTATATGATTTATACAACAACATAAAAATAAATTGGTTATGTAGAACGAAATCAATGCAAAACAAGATACATTGTTGCTATAAATACGCAAACCAACATGAACATTAGAGTGGTTAAAACAACTAAACGTTGAGCTTGTATTATGTGCTTGATTTGAAGCGGTTCCAATGGCTTACCCCAAGTGTCATAATGTTTGACTTTGTCGCGGTAATATGTTGTTCCGCCCAGCTGTACTCCTAATGCTCCGGCAAATGCCGCCATCCCCCAATTGGAGTTTGGGCTGGGATGCTTTTTCCGGTCACGCCAGGCATATTTAACTGCATTCATCGAGTGGAGTCCCATGATTATGGCTCCGGAAAAAATAGCAACCAAAGTCAATCGTGCTGGAATAAAATTCAACACATCGTCCAAGCGGGCAGCAAATGTTCCAAAATAAATATAACGGTCGTTTTTATAACCGAAAGTGGCGTCAAGCGTATTTGCAGCACGATACATCAACGCAAATGAAGCGGCACCGACCGGTCCATATGACAACCAGCCAATCATTGCCCAAAACAATGCAGCGGTTATTCCGTCAATGACATTTTCACCTAACGTTTCGAGCGTCGACCTGATTACCCCATTTTCATCGAGCGCCTCCGGATCGCGACTGGTTATCATTCCGACTGCGCATCGCGCCGCAACCAGATCTCTGCGCCTTAATGCTTTGGAAACGCGTAATGTATGCGCAATCAAACTGCGTGGCGCGATCGTGATATAGACAACCGCTCCAACAGCCAAAAACTCCCCGTAAAATCCGCACATGCTTGCCGCAACAACCAGGAATGCCGCAATAAATCCACAACCGGAAACAATCACCAAAGCACAAAACATTCCGGAAAAAAAACCGTTTCCCAAATATTTTCGGCAAACAATTTCGAGACGCAATGCAGTCCTTCCGATCAACGCTACCGGATGCCAAGAAACATTCGGATCTCCGATCAGCAGATCAAGCAATAATGCTATTGTATAGATCAAAAGCAGATCCATATTGTAATTCCTTAGTTGGAGATTGGAACAAAACCAACCGCTTATTTCAATCCCATAAGTTGATAAACACGGTCAATATCAACACTTTCCCGAACAGTATCAGCCAAACAGTCAATCGCGTCCTGTATGTCGTAACCGGCCTGAATTTCTTGAAGCGGCACCATCTTGCGAGTTTGGCGAACCATATCGATAAATCTACGCCTGAACGCATCATCATCAAACACTCCGTGCAAATACGTAGTCCAGACCCGCTCAGCCGCAAAACCGATTGGCCGGTTATCTTCTGATACCACCGTGATCAACTCATCATCGCTGCAGGTGGTTTCTCCGTGATGAATTTCATAACCGGAAAGCGCCATATCTTCCGGCAACCAGTATGCAGTGGTCTGAAAAAGCTGTTTGTCTTCACGCAGAACCGTAATCAGTGGCAGCAAACCCAGCCCCGGCTCAGACCCGCTATGGGATTCCAATTGATGCGGGTCCTCAATAATTGAGCCGACCATTTGCAAGCCTCCGCAAATCCCGATAAGCCAGGCACCCTGCTTTACGAGGTCAAGAATAGCTCCATCCATTCCCTGGCTCCGGAGTACCTGGAGATCCCCGATAACGTTTTTACTGCCGGGCAGAACAATAATATCAGGAGAACCGAGATCTTTCAGATTCCTCACCTTGCGCAACTTTATATCCGGCTCAATTTCAAACGGGTCAAAGTCGGTAAAGTTGGAAACGTGATCAAGAGCAATAATCACCATATCCAGCGTTTCAGAAAACTTTTCACAAGGCCGCGTCAATCCGAACGCAACCGAGTCCTCCTCCGGAATACGCAGATCACGAACATAAGGAATCACTCCGAGGACCGGCTTACCGGTGAAATCCTCCACATACTCGTGAGCCGCTTGCAATAAAGAGGCATCTCCCCGGAACTTGTTAACCAGAAAACCCTTAAGCAGGTCACGCTCCCAAGGTAGAAATGATTCTACTGTCCCAATAAACGAGGCGTAAGTACCGCCGCGGTCAATATCACCAGCCAGTAGAACAGTGCTTTCAGAATGGCGCGCCATGTTCATATTGACAATATCAGATTTTTTCAAATTCATTTCGCCCGGACTACCCGCTCCCTCCAATACTATCACATCAAAATCTTTTTCGAGGGAATCGTAAACCGCTTTTACTTTGTCGAAAATTTGTTCCTTGTAATTAAAATATTTTCCGACTTCCATATTATCGACCGGATGTCCCATATAAATAACCTGGCAACCGGTGTCCGTGGAGGGTTTCAACAGCACTGGATTCATGCGGACATCCGGCTGCAAACGACACGCCGCCGCCTGCACAACTTGAGCCCGGCCCATCTCTCCGCCGTCCGCTGTAACAAACGAATTCAGCGCCATGTTCTGAGATTTAAACGGGGCAACATTGTAACCGTCCTGCAAAAGTATCCGGCAGAAAGCCGAAGTCAAAACACTCTTACCCGCGTTGGAACAGGTCCCCTGCAGCATTAATGAAGGTTTATGCTTGCGCGCCGGAATATGAAATGCTTTCGGTTGGGTATTATCTAAAACATTTTTGATTGCCTCGACCAGAAAATCATTCTGAACTTCATTTTTCAAGCCAATCCTGAAATAAGTATCATCCAAGCCCTTGAAATTACAGCAGGAACGAATTGCGCAACGGTGGAGTTCAAGTAATTTATCCGCAAATCCAGGGATGTTCTCTTTCAACTTGATCAGCAAATAATTTGCGACTCCGGGAAAAACTTTTATTTTGCCGATTTCGACGAGCTGGTTTGACAACTTTTGTTTCAAGTAAGTTACCAGCCGCCGGGTTTCTTCAGCATACTCCTCGGTGTCACGAAGCAATCTTGCACCAACCTCTTGAGCTATACTGTTCACCGACCAAGACGGAACTTCCTCCCGCAGTTTTGCGGTAATTTGCGGATGTGCGATCGCAAATCCGAGTCGCAGACCCGGAACCGCAAAGAATTTGGTCAGAGAGCGTAAGATAATAACATTTTCCGGCACTTCCGGGAGTAATGAAAAATCTTGAGGGATGAAGTCTGCAAAAGCCTCATCCACTACAATCAACGCCTCTGGACAGCGGGCCGCAAGTTGCCGAATATCATTCGCCTCCATCGCGGTCCCCGCAGGATTGCCCGGATGGCCGATAAAAACCAACATCCCCGGTTCGATTACTTTTTCCAGAGCTTCCATATGTGGAACAAAATTATCAGCAGCGGACAATTCAAAGTAAGCTATTTCAAGTCGGGCTTGAATACAAGCTTTTTCATAATCGATGTATGACGGAGCAGAAATCAAGGCTTTTGTAAGCCCGCATGCCCTGGTTAACGCAAAGATCAACTGTCCGGACCCGTTACCGGCGGTTAAAAAGTCTATCGGAACCTGGTAGGACTCTGCCGCGACTTCAAGCAAAGGTTCAGCCTGCGGCGGCGGATAATTTTCAATGCTGTTCAAAGCCCGGCTTACAGCCGCACGGAAAAATTCCGGCGGTCCCATCGGATTGATACTGGCGCTGAAATCGAGAATTTCTTCCGAAGTACAGTCGGCCCGCCTGGCTAATTCATTAATATTGCCGCCATGATTA
Organism: Victivallales bacterium; assembly: GCA_963678305.2. Lineage (GTDB taxonomy): Bacteria > Verrucomicrobiota > Lentisphaeria > Victivallales > Victivallaceae. Next base: position 276,492 of record CAXXVV010000011.1, on the reverse strand, counting down.
TTCATTTTTTAGCCTTACTCTCTTTCGGGTATATACAATCTCTTAAAATCTGGATCGATTCCAGCATTCTCGGACTCAGCCTGAACATGAGATCCGGATTCAAACCGCTGTAAACCCGGTCGTCTTTAACCGCTTTGACATCCTTCCAACCAGTCCTGATCACAAATTCTTTTGCCTTATTCACATGCATCGACGGACAAATCATCACATCCGGCTTGGCTGCCAATACATATTCAAGGGAACTGGAAAAATAACCTTGACCGACCTTTGCCGTAATACTGCGTCCTCCGGCATATTCAATATATTTAGTCAAAAAAGATTTTTTCCCAATCGACATAACCGGGGAATCCCATAACATAAAAAAAATCTTGGGACGTTTTTCAAAAGGAATACTGTCAGCCTTTTTCTTAAATTCCGCCAACCCGGATTTCAAACGGTTCAATTCCTTTGCCGCCCGTTCCCGACAATCCATAACCTCCCCCAATTTCTGGACGCAATTCAAATAATCATCAATGTCTTTATCTCGCATAATGATTACTTTCATACCCATAGCACGCAGTTTCCGGATCGCTGCCGGATTTTCAAAATCGGTACAAACCACGTAATCCGGCATCATTACCGCCAATCGTTCGATATTCGGTTTGTTAAAATTCCCGACTACTTTTACTTTTTTTACTTCTTCCGGATAATTACAAACTATAGAGCGCCCGACCAGCAAATCTCCTTTGCCAAGTTTATAAATGGTTTCAGTTAAACTTGGACTAAGCGAAACTATCCGCAATTTTTTGTTCCCGGCAAATGCAAATGTACAGAATACCGATAAGAGCAACACAACTTTTAATCTCATATCCACACCTTTTTCGATAATAAAACAAGAGTTAAAAAATACACCAATAAACCGTTAAAGCAAGGATTCAACAATCATATCGGCAATAAATATTCCTTAAAAAATTATTCAGACGGCTTGACTATAGTTATAACATATAACCCTTGCAGCCAATAACTTAACAAAAAAAACAAGCAAGGATTAAATAAGAAACAAATCAACAAAATACTTTACAGGATGAATAAAGCATTACTGATTTATGTTTAATCAAAGAGCGAGGGCTGAAAAGAATCCGGTTCTTCCGATCCCGGTTTTGGCGCTTTCTGAACACGCTTTTTCCGGGAAGCTTTATATTCAGCAGCAACTTCCCGAGCAATATTGTGATGTTCCGCCAAAGCAGGACGGCCTCCTTCTCCAACAGAATTATTTTCAAGGTTCTCCAGAATTTCATTAGCGCGGGAGATTACCCCGTCCGGCAGACCGGCCAAAGCCGCAACATGAATTCCGTAGCTTTTATCGGTGGCACCGGGCACAATTTGACGTAGAAAAATAATCTGTTCGCCATATTCGCGAACCGCAACATTATAGTTTTTTACTCCGCGCTTGGTCAACGCCAACTCCGTCAACTCATGATAGTGAGTAGCAAACATGGTACGACAACCTGCACGCGGATCGTCATGTAGAAACTCCGCCACCGCCCAGGCAATACTGATACCGTCAAAGGTACTTGTTCCGCGCCCAATCTCATCCAGAATAACCAGACTTTTGCGACTGACATGATTCAAAATATTCGCAGTTTCCACCATCTCAACCATGAACGTGCTTTGGCCACGCGCAATATCATCCGCCGCCCCAACCCGGGTAAAAATTCGGTCAACCAAACCAATTTCCGCGCTATCGGCCGGAACGTACGACCCCATCTGAGCCATGATAACCAGCAATGCGACCTGACGAATATAGGTTGATTTACCTGCCATATTCGGACCGGTTATGATCATCATCCGGCTCTGATCGCCATCAAGCATGACATCATTCGGAACAAAACGTTCCTTCTGCATAACCGCATCAAGAACCGGGTGGCGGCCGCCAACAATATTAAGTGTTTCATCCTGAATGACCCGTGGGCGTACATAGTTGTATTTGGCGGCAGCCTCTGCCAGCGAAACCAGCGCGTCGATCCCGGCCAAAGCACCGGCAGTTAGCTGAATCTGGACCGTATATTCCAATGCGATTTGCCGCAGGCTCTGAAATAATTCGTATTCCAGCGCCTTTGATTTATCTTCAGCTCCAAGAATCTTGGATTCGATTTCCTTGAGTTCCGGAGTAATGAAACGTTCTGCATTGACCAAAGTCTGCTTTCTAGTATAATCCTCAGGCACAAGGTCAAGGTTCGACTTGCTGATCTCGATGTAATAACCGAACACTTTATTGAATTTAACTTTCAGAGATTTAATGCCGGTACGTTCAATCTCACGCGACTGGACTTCAGCCAACCAGTTTTTTCCTTCGGTCGAAGCACTGCGCAGTTCGTCAAGCTGTTCGTTATAGCCCTTACGGAAAATACCACCTTCAGTCAGCAACGGCGGCGGATCATCGTTTATCGCCGAATGAATCAATGAGGTTAATTCAGGCAGTTCGTTCAACTCAGAGTTGAGTTTTTCGAGCAAAGGAGCGGCAAAGTGTTCAAGTAAAGACTTTATCCCGGGAATCACACTCAAACTGTTAGCCAGAGCCAGCATATCGCGGGCATTGGCGCTGCCCATGTTAAGCCGTGCAACAATTCGCTCCAGATCGCGTACGGCAGAGGTCATTTCACGAATTTCAGCAGAAGTGAGAGGATCATCTTTAAAGCAGGCGACCGCATCGAGTCTGGCGTTTATAGCATCCCGGCTGCATAACGGGCGCAGCAACCAATCCCGGAGCATTCGTCCCCCCATCGGCGTCGCGGTAAAGTCCAGGACATGCAGTAACGAGCCTTGCTTGCCACTGCCGAACATCGGTTGAACCAGCTCAAGATTACGCTGTGAAATAGCATCCAACTCCAAACACTGTTCGCTGTTGTATGAATTCATTCGGGTAATGTGGGATACGTCACGACGCAAATTCTCCGCGGCGTAATGCAATACGCCGCCAGCAGCACTGACCGCCAGTTTCATATCGCGACAACCGAACCCGTCAAGTGTTGTGACCCTGAACTGGCGGAGTAACAATTCCTCAGCGCAATCGCGGGAAAATATCCAATCATCCAACGGGGTCCAAAGCAAACCGTTGGCAGCAAAAGGAAAGGATTGTTCTTCGGTCCATTTTTCGTATAAACTCTCCGGCAGGACACATTCGCGACAGCCAAGACGGTGCAGTTCGGTTTCCAACCGCTCCTGCCCCTTGACTTCGGTTATTTTAAATTCGCCGGTACTGATATCGAGGCAAGCCAAACCATACACCTCATTCTTACAGGTAAGAGCCACCAGAAAATTATTTTCCTCGGGGGAAAGCATGGAACCGTCGATCACGGTTCCCGGCGTAATAATCCGGGTAATCTGGCGTTTGACAATGCCTTTGGCCAAACGCGGATCTTCCATTTGTTCGGCAATAGCGACTTTGATTCCGGCTTTCAGCAAACGCGGCAAATGCATTTCCAATGCATGATACGGGAAGCCGCACATTGGCACATTGGCACGTTTGGTCAAAACAATATCAAGCGCGGCGCTGGCGCGAGCCGCATCGTCAAAAAACATCTCATAAAAATCTCCAAGGCGAAATAACAAGACAGCGTCATCCGGCATATCAGCCTTGACTTCGCGGTACTGTTTCATCATCGGAGTAAGCGTAACTTCAGTCATATATTCCCAGAATTAACAAGTTGAATTATCAGTCTATAAGTTACCACAGAGAAAGAAAATATGCAACCAGTCTTAGAGTTTTTTTAGCGCCGGATTATATCTTATTTTAGGAATTATCTTTTTTTGAAAAATTTAATAATAAACAATCAGCTTGTTTGTAAATAAACCACAATACATTGACTTCAAACATCTTAGATTGAATTTTTCAAGCGTAAGAAATCCGGAAGTTCATTTATGTCTTCGCTCCCGGACAAAATCTGATTAATAAAGCAGAGTTATTGGCTGACGAAAACTTTATCAGGACCGGCTATACAAATGCTTTCGATCCGCAGTTCCCCGGGTTTGCCGGATTTTGCAAAAACAGGCATGATCTCAAGCGTATGCTCTTTATCCGGATCGAGTCCTTCCGCGACTGGCTGCCACATACGACCGACATTCGCCCCCAACTGACAGGATTTGATTTTTTTTGATCTGCCGTCAATCGTTATCTGGTAATCACAGGAACGTCCAGTGGTTTCACCAAAAAGCAAAACGCTGGAACCGTGAAAACGCAGTTTCAAGGGTTTGACTTCATCTTCCGCCGGTTTGGTCTTTTTGCGATCGACGGGAACAAAGTTCGCAGCCACCGTGACATCGTCAAGCCACCGTGACATCAGAAAATCAAACGCGCAATAGTCGCGACTGGTCAAAGTGGTTTTCCAACCGGCCGGAAGCTTCAACGAGGAAAGAGGAATCCGTTTCCAGTTCATGTATGACTTGCCGTAAAGCATTTTTTTCGGTAGTTTACAGACCTTTTCTTCCTTAACCGCATCAAGATAAGCGTTCCAGCCGGCTTCGGCATAAAGCGCGTAGCCGGGATCATTCGGATGGCAGGTATCAAAAAATTCCGGAGGCCAGACTTTATCCAAATCCATTTTCCCGGCTTTGTATTTTTTCTGCATGTGAGTTATTGCGTCGCCTTTAGCGGTATTATAGGCATCAGCTATTTTCATATGGGCATGATAACGCTTCATTTTTTCAGTTGTTCCCTCAGTAACCATATTGCGGGCAGCCAGAAACATCTGGACAACCGGACATTTGCCATCTTTTACCATGCGGCGCACCAGAGACTCATAGGCCGCCAGGGTCGCCGGGGAAATATTGTAGGTTCCGTCATTCAAAGTAAAGTCAAGAAAAACCAGATCCGGTTTGTAAGCCAACACATCACGCTGTAACCTGAAAACACCTAGCAGAGAACCGGTACCGCCGATTGCCGCATCAACAAATTTAAACTTGGCTTTCGGGTATTTTTCCGTCAATTTCCGCCCGATTACTCCACGGTAAGATGTCTTGTTGGGGTCAGATGCCCTGGCCCCCCAGGTTAAAGAACCACCGAAAAAAGCGACAGTCAGGTTTTCACCACGTTTGGCTCTTTGATCAAAATCAGCGAATGACGGGGTTGCCGAGTTGACCTGCAACGAAGCTACCGCCGTCCCTATTGCCAGTTTCGTACTCAATTTCATTTCATCCTTTCGAGATTCTATCCATACACCACTTCCATTTTTATTTTTCAATCAGTACAAACACTTGATAAAGCGACAATTAGACTGCATTGAAAACGCAAAAAGTATCATAACCGCCCTATCCGAAAAGTCAAACCCGCTAAGAAAATCGTATTAAGAAAATAAGTATTCAGGAAAATTGTCAGGTATAAAACTTTGTAAAAAAAATACCTCTGCCGTTTCGAGAGCGGCAGAGGTTGTTTATCCTTTCAAGTTCAGTTTACAACTTCCCATGGTGTGTCCCACGAATGTTCCACCTTTGTATCAGGTCGGAAGTTTTTGGTCCACCACTTGGCCTTGTAGGTAACGTTGTTCAGAGTGACAACAGTTCCGGCAACATAGGCGGTATTGGCGTTCCAGGTCGGAATCTCGTTTGTGCTTTCATCCGTCGAGGAACTCCCGGAGTTCTCAGTACTGCTGATAGTTTCCCAGGGAGAATCCCAGGTATTTTCCACCTTGGTATCAGGACGGAAGTTTTTGGTCCACCATTTGGCTTTGTAGGTAACGTTGTTCAGAGTGACAACAGTTCCGGCAACATAGGCGGTATTGGCGTTCCAGGTCGGAATCTCGTTTGTGCTTTCATCCGTCGAGGAACTACCGGAGCTGTCAGTGCTGCTGATAGTTTCCCAGGGAGAGTCCCAGGTGTTTTCCACCACGGTATCAGGGCGGAAATTCCGGTTCCACCATTTGGCCTTGTAGGTAACATTGTTCAGAGTCACAATATCTCCTGCAACATAAGCGGTATTGGCGTTCCAGGTTGGAATTTCTCCATCATTGCCAGTGCCATCGTCCGTACTGCCACCTGTATCTCCGGAACCGCTATCCATTCCACCACCAGTATCAACCGTAGAGCCTCCAGTGTCGTTACCGGTGCTGCCACCAGTATCAACCGTAGAGCCTCCAGTGTCGTTACCGGTGCTGCCACCAGTATCAACCGTAGAGCCTCCAGTGTCATTACCGGTGCTACCACCTCCGGCATCGCTACCTGTACTGCCGTCTCCGGTGCCGTTATCCATATCGTCAACGTCACCGATATACTCCCATGGACTATCCCAGGGGTTTTCTACCGCAGTGTCCGGAGCAAAGTCCTGAGTCCACCACTTGGCCTGATAGACGCTGCCGTTATATACGACAATGTCACCTTCATAGTAAACAGTATACGCAGACCATTCATAGGTATCAACAGCATCAGGATCAAAATCATCCAAGCTGTTATACTCGTTGAAAATTGAACTGAATCCGTAATCGGCCTGAGCTAAACCGGTACTATAATTGCTAACCGATGACAGTGAGTCGGCTGCCTGATAGGTATCACGGTTGACTGACCACATGGAGATCATGCCAATGCCCTTTTCGATCGCGAAATCAAGGGTTTCAACCGCATCTTCATGGTCAAAAACTTCCGTTGTGATATCATTGAGACCGATCATCGGGGTAGTGCCCAGCATTTTCCAGATTTCATCAGAACTTTTGCTGATACCGGCTTCACTGTAAAGAGAAGACAACTGGGAATGCACACTCTCCAAAGCCATGATGCCATATTCACCCATCATGCCTGACGGAGATGGAGCGGCGGAATCACCATAATCCATTGTCATTATGTTAACACCGCTAATCTCAACGCCTTCAGCAAGAGCCAATCGAATGACATTTTTTCCTGATGAAACCAGACCGGTCGGCAATACCGGAAGAGTAAACCAAATCTGTAATGAATAGTTCTCTTCCGCCAACTCGTCTTGAAGCAGCTTCAAAGCTTTGCTGTTACGGATCAGTGATGTTTCATCATTGGTCCAACTACCCTCGATGTCAAAATCTATTCTGGTAAGACCGTAAGCTTTGATAAAACGCTTATATTGCTCTTTCAGAGTTTCGGCATCAGGGGCTGTAACATGCAGCGGAGTATTGGCGGCACCGCCAAAAGAGACGGCTACATCTCCGCCCGCCGCACGCAAGGCTTTTATCTGAGTTGTCATTGGGCATTCAGCCGCATCGTAGTAAGTTCCCCAGGTCGGTTTGCAAACAGTTGAGCTTGCTGAAACGATAAAACCCAGATTATAATAAGGAACCATACTTTCGCTTGATTCATCCGCAATCTGATACATGGGCCATAGCGTGGCATCGACATAGGGTGCAAAAACCTTATCCGGCCACGCAATTCCCTGCCCCGCATCAACCCCGGAATAATCCGGATATATTACAGAGTTACTTGCTGATGATGACTGTTCCTCCGCATATAGCGGATTGCCAATAAAGAACATTAACGAAATCAAGCCGAACCAGGCTGCTTTCAATAATCGTTCTGTTGGTTTTCCTGCATTTACAATAGATGCAGTGCTCATGATTATTCTCCTTTAAATAATCGTTTTGAAGTACATCCCCCATACCAACAAGTTTTCCTTTCTATTATTGTTAAAGTTTATAATTTTCATGTTCATAAACGCTCAAGCAGCATCATTCATATTATTGATTCCCTTTCCTTTGTCATGCTCCATGTGAAAAAAGAATAACCAATAATCAGAGAATCTGCATTAGGAACAAAAACATTATCCATTATACAGATGTCCTGCTGATCCAGGAACAGTAATATTCTATGCTGCCGTCAGTATCCCTTGAACCGGCAGAGTCAACACTATTTTAGCTGTCGACTTTCCGTCACGGCCGCTATAACCGCTTCAGCGTGGAACTTAACTCTTTTCAGGCCTGCATTTCAGGCGACAAAAAACCTCCATTCACCACTTCGCTTAACGCAAACAAGCTCAATATCCCTTAAGATTTTCCGCTGAAAAAGCTCGTTCCGTGACAACGGATCTTCCGCTTACAACGATTTAAGAGGCAAGACCATCAACATGATCAGCCCGGGAAAGCTGCGTTCTAAAAAAGTCTTGTTTATTTTCCCGGATTTAACTCTATGTCCAATTCATAAATACTCCTTTCAGATAACTGTATTGATTGAAGTATCCCCCGTACCGACATTAGTTCTCCTTTTTTTGTTACAGGTTTCAATGCTAACGAGAACAACTTCAATTATAATGACACTATTCAAGTGATATTTGTTCCCATTCGTGTTGTCTGCATGGAAATAACGAAGATAATAAGCAAGAATATCTGAAGAATACAAAAAATAAATTTTGAAGAAAGAAGTAAAAAAGGAAACGACACTTAAAAAAGACGCGGCAAATGGAAATGAAATTAACCTAAAGAAAAGTTGAAATTATACCATCAATTAAGAGCTTAGCAACAAGGCGCTTACACATAAACAACAATCAAGCCGTCTGACTATTTATAACTTTTTTATTTGAAAGTCAAACTTCAATGCTCACAAACTGGAGAGAGTATTCAGTAGGGCAGCTTTCGATGAAAGCGCCGGGATGCGAAAACATCCCATCCACAGGCGGATTATCCAGTTACTGATTAACATTGACAACCGATACTTACGTTCTTCGCCAGCCTCATCGAGGCGGGCGCTACTGCCCACTACCCGATGATCAATACGCTTATTTAAATAGCATATCGGTAATTCAAAAATCTCAAAATAAAAGTCTACTGTTTTTTATCGGTTGAATGGTTGCATTACTTGATATGAGTCAGACTGTTCAGAGAGAATTATGATATTTCAATCATTACCGGCATCCCGGGTAAAATTATTTTTTTCATTTTTTTTCTTACGGGCCTCAATACGCCGGATAAGTGACTTGTCCAGAGGACGATATCCAGCCATAAAACAGATATGGTGATAATGAACGCAATGTACATCGAAAAGAACTTCATCGTTCAGAAACATCTTGTATTTCGTACATGGCAACTCAGTTAAATAGAACCATAAAAAAATTCCGGGAACTAAATAGCATATCTTCAGTTTCCAGTTAAGCTTTCGTACAAGAACAACAATCACGGACAACGGCAGCATCAATAACAGAATGGCAACCATGGGAAATAACTTTTCGGCCCATAGATAATGTAACGGGAAAAGATTATCATCGCAAACAATAGTGATAATAGCAGTTCCATTGTAATAAATAATAATCATGGAAAATGAAAACACCGCTGCATACGAGAAGTGAAGAAGTCCGGCAACGATTGCGGTAAACCAGTTAAAGTGACTCATCCTGCAGGCGTAAATCAGCAGACATCCACCGACAAACCAGAAGATAATCCATGGAAGCATTAAGAATATAAATTCCGGTTCAAATGCGGCAATAACTGCAACCACAGGTATTCCATAAATGATGCAACTCATGAATCTGCCATGTTTCTGTCTGAACGTATATATTTTTTTAGCAAATACTATATAGAGAGAAACCGGAAACAAGGCAAAACAGAGTAAGATGGCAACGATCCACTTTGTTTCCAGGTCCGGACTGTAATGTCCGCCCCGGAATGCAAGATAACAAAGTGGAGTAGGCCAACCGACATAAAAGTAACGATTTGACAGTCCGCCAAAATCATAATAAATAGCCAAACCGGCTATGCTGAATATAGCGATAAGTATTAAATCACGGCCTGAAAGAAAGAAAAATTTTTTAAACTTCCGGACCTTATCTGAACATGGCTTTTCCATTCAACTTCCCCTGTGCTTGTATTATTCCCATATCAACAATATAATCACGGAAATTTAAATAACAAACGCGGGAAAGATCGAATCAACTACATGCTTTATAAATATATAGAATTATTATTCATGTTAACGTTGCGCAGACTGCCGGAGAAAAACGCGCAACGCGACCGTGCGAAATACGCCTGTCAGAGTTCGCTGGTTATAAGATCTTAATCCTTGATTCTTGTGAGGCGATATACCACATCCTGATCAGGGCACACGACATCGATGTACCCCTGATCTTTTTCCCATGCGATCTTCTCCGAAAATCGCATCGCAAGAGCAGTCGGGTAAACGGCGGCAAACGCTTTGGCACACATTCCCTCGGGCGTCCTGGGACCAAGAATAAACGTTTGTCCCACTTTGGAACAGTTGAATTCGTTCCGGAGGATATTTACGACTTCACATTTAATCTTGTAGTTAACCATTGATCAATTTCCTTCTTCCATAAACAGATTGTTAAACGCTGCTTTATTTTGCGACAATGAGTTGTTCTGGTTAGTCTTCAGCGAAGTGACTTTCGTCATAATCTTAATTCAAGTGCATGCCTTATAAAGAAAAATGGCATCCCCAAGGGGATTCGAACCCCTGTTGCCGGGATGAAAACCCGGTGTCCTAGGCCTCTAGACGATGGGGACGCATCAGAAAAGAGAAACATATTATACTGTGTCTTCGAAAAAAGTCAAATTGAGTTTTCTAGAATTTTTCAAAAAAAGTATGGTTTTTGGCGCTTTTTCGCTTTTTCAGAGTAAACTCACCTGCAAATCTGCACGAAAAGCCATAAAAAAGTATATGTGTCTTTCATGATAAAAGGCTGTTTGGCGTTCTATTCTGCAATATAAATTTATAATAATTTCTTTTTTTTGATTAACGGCGGAACCGTAAAAGTACAGAGTAGCGACTTTTGCCGGACCACCGGGTTACTGGACTTTACCGTTTGTAACGCTCATAAACAGCTTTTCGAGACCAATTGACTGTTGTCTGAATTCAACAACGCCACAGCCTTTACCGATCAAAGCCGCCATCAAACGCGCACTTTCCACTTCAGTTGCGTCCATGCCGATCTCAACCGCGTTTTCTCCAAGGAAATTGACGTTGACCACCTGCGGCTGTTCCAGGAAAAACTTTTCGTCCGGCATGGTTCCGGGAGTAAACCTGATAACTATTTCCCGGATATCGCCATCAGTGGCACTGTCAACGATAAGTTCTTCAATCAAGCCGGATTTAAGCAGTTTTCCGGTTTCAATAATCACCGCACCGTGACAGATGTCTTCCAGTTCCGATAGAATATGCGAACTGATGAGTACCGCTTTGCCCTGTTTGGCCAAAACCCGCAGGAGTTCACGCAATTCAATCCTGGCGCGGGGGTCCAGTCCGGCGGCCGGCTCGTCCATTATCAGCACTTGCGGATCGTGGACCAGAGCCCGGGCCAGGCTGACCCGCTGTTTCATGCCCTTAGATAGTTCTTTGAGATATTTTTCCCGCAGCGATCCAAGTTTTGTAAACTCCTCTATCTCCTTGAGTACCCGGGTACGCTGCTGCCCTTTCAAGCCGGACGCCCGGGCAAAGAAGTCAAGATATTCCCAGACCATGATATCCGCATGCTCCGGCAGGGAGTCAGGCATATAGCCCATGATCTTGCGAACCTTTTCCGGGTAATCGACCACCGAGATGTCGTCGTACCAGACATCGCCGGAGGTCGGCAGATCGAGCGAGGCCATAACCCTGATAGTTGTTGTTTTACCGGCGCCGTTAGGGCCGATAAAACCAAAGATCTCGCCGGAAGAAAAGCTGAATGTGATATCGTCGACCGCTTTTACTTTAGGAAAATGACGAACTAGATTTTTTATTGTAACTTTCATTCGGCCGCCTCCGTGTCAGAAAGGATTCCGATGATCCGTGAATTCTCGCGGTGTTCGGATTTCGCAACTCCTGGTTCGACAAATGGACTGCGTTTCATCACGGCGATATAGATACCGCGCATCATTTCCGGCCGTGATAAATCGGCCCCGGCAAGTTTGCGACGCAAATTAGGCAGTTTATGGTCGAATTGACCGCCGTTAACGGCTACTGCTTCGACCGCGGCTCCTGCTTCAAGTTTTTTAATCTGGAATAAAGAGTTATCATTCATAACCACACTGAAATCGGTCAGCTCGGTCCCGATACCGTTGGTGACCTGCACCCGGTCTTTGGCAATGCGTTTAATCTGGACGCGCTCCCGGCGCGGCTCGTTTTTCCGGAAGAAAAACCGGGAAGGGACCTTCGGCTGCACAAATCCGTCGGCAAGCCGCTGTTCTTTGGTCCAGTCGATGACCAGATCACTGTTATCGCGCGACGGACTTTGAAAATTAAGGATGATCTCTTTTGAAAACTTCAATCCTGCATACGGCGGGATCGGACAATAGAACCCCAGAAATCCGTAACTTGTAGCACGACCATTCTGCTGGTCCAGCAAAGTCACGGTGTCATAGCGGCTTCTGGCATGCCAGCCTTCAGCCAGGAAAGAATAGGCGAATACCGCAATAGTGAAAATAATTGAAATTGCCGGGACCGTCAGCAGCAACAGCAGCTTTTTCTTCTTTTTGGTCAAATAGAGAATGTTAACCGGCCCGATAATAATTGAGAAAATTATCAGGATCACCAACAAAACAGTCGGGGACAACTGGATTTCCGAGATAATCGGATACAGGTGATCAACGTCACCTGCATTTCTTCTCGTTTCATCATTAAGCCGCTGCCGCACCGGACCGCACAAAACTTTGAGCCGCTCCCATGCGGCTTCAACCAGCTTTTTATCTTGCGGGCAAACAACCACCAGACCATAGCCGACATCCCAGGTTTTCAGCTTACCATCCTCTTTAAAAGATCTCTTCCAGGGGGATGGAATATTAAAATCACTTCCGTTTCCCTGAATGAACAGAACGCCTCCGAGTTCCGCATAGCGAAGCAACGCCTTTTTAATGCCGGGCGACATTTCATTCAAACTGTCGTCAGTAATCGCAACCAGATCAAAACGGCTGTAGGCCTGGGGATATTCGCTCCAATCACTGACCGGAATACCACAAGTATTGAAGACAAGCTGATCATTATCATAACGACCCGACTTATCGGCTTTAGCAAGAATGGCCCCACGAACCGACAACACGGCGGTCCCGTTGTTGTAACTGGAATAATAGTTCAGGCTTTCCTTCAACGGCGGTTCAATTTTTCTGGCGGCCCCATCGACATACAGCCGCAACCGGGATTCCGGAATATTGACACAGGGGGTAAAGACCGGAATTTTGATGCCGGCATTGGCCGGAACTTTGGCGTTGATCAAAATCTGCTTCAAATTAGGCATATAACTATAATTTCGGTCTGATTCATTGATCAGGTTGATATTACGGGGTTGGGCCGAACGGTTGGTGATGACAAAATCAATCTGCCTTGCCCCGTGTCCGCTCCTGCCGCTGAATCCGGGCTGGATACTGACGGAAATATCACCAGACTGGCGTGTATCGGCCCAAATAGCAGGAATGCCGATCGCCATTGCGGCGATCACGCTGAATAAAGTCCTGGTTTTCACCGCGGATCCCCCGTTTCAGCGGAAATCGAAATATCCGCAGGTAAATTCATTCCGGCTTCATCAACTGCGTCAAGCAAAGCTTTTGCAGCGTCGAGTCCGTTAACCCGGTCCAGGCGTGCTTTGTAATTCAGAATCAAACGATGATTGAGCACGGCCGGAGCAACCATATTGACATCGTCAAACCCGGCCGCCGGACGACCATCCATCAGGGCCGCGGCCCGGGCCGCTTCAGCCATTGCGATAGCGGCGCGCGGCGAAGCACCGTAAGAAACGTAATTCTGCACGAACTCCGGCGCATTCGGATGGTTTGGGGTACTAAGGATAACCAGATTGGAGATATACTGCGCGACCGCGCGCGGCAGCGCTACTTTGCCCATCGCGTCAAACAACGATTCGACATCACCCGGCGAAAAAACTGATTCCGGCAATGGCGGTTCGCCGCGCCGACGCTCGGTGATAATTCGAGTCAGAGAATCGCCGCCTACTCCATAGACATGCAATTTAAACAGGAAACGGTCAAGCTGAGCTTCCGGGATCGGGTAAGTGCCTTCCATTTCAATCGGATTTTGCGAGGCCAGCACAAAAAACGGTCGCGGCAGTTCACGGGTCTCCCCGAAAAGAGTAACCGCGGCTTCCTGCATTGCCTCAAGCAACGCGGCCTGAGTTTTGGGAGAGGCGCGATTGATTTCATCAGCCAGCAGAATATTCGTAAAGACCGGACCCGGCTGAAATACCATTTCTCGCTGACCACCCGGCGTTTCCTGAAGAATGTTTGAACCCAGGATATCCCCCGGCAACAAGTCAGGAGTAAACTGGACCCGTTTAAAACCCAGGTCCATAAGCTGTCCAAGAGCTTTGACCAGCATCGTCTTACCAACACCCGGCAGACCTTCCAGCAGGATATGCCCCCGGCATAAAATGCCAATCAGCACCATCCGGTGCAATTCTTCATGGCCCAAAAGTATCTTATTGAGTTCCTCCCCGATCTGTTTTAATAATTCCGCGGATTTTTCCGCTTCATTCGGTGACAGAATTCCCCGGTTTTCCATGATTTCTCCCGTTGTTCTTTATTAAATGAGTCGTACGAAACGCAAACTGACCACGAAAGACACGAAACCATTCTCAGTGTCCATCCATGTCCTTCGTAGTACGATTCATATTTCGCAAGATTTTATCACTTTCAAATGAGTATCCTACCTGATTTATCCCTTGGATTCGAGCCAGCGTTCAGCGTCAATAGCGGCCCGGCAGCCCATGCCGGCAGCGGTTATCGCCTGGCGGTAAACCCGGTCGGCACAGTCGCCGGCGGCAAAAACCCCGTCCACATTGGTATAGCTTGAATTACATTGCAGCTCGATAAAACCCTGTTCATCCATATCGATCTGGCCTTTGAACTCCTCAGTACTCGGAACATGTCCCAGCGCCGCGAAATAGCCTTTGCACTCGATGGTTGAAAGTTCTCCGGTTTTGACATTTTTCACTTTGACGCCTTCAACCTCATTTGCCCCGATTACATCCTCAACCACCGTATCCCAGACAATTTCAACTTTTTCATTTCCCATAACCCGGTCCGCCATGATCCTGGAGGCGCGCAGCTCATCGCGACGGTGAATCATGAAGACCTTGGAGGCGAATTTTGTAAGAAATATCGATTCTTCAGCCGCAGTGTCACCACCGCCGACCACAACGACCGGAACATCACGGTAAAAAGCGCCGTCGCAAGTGGCGCAGGCGGAGACGCCGCGATTTTTCAAACGCTCTTCCGACTCCAGTCCCAGCCAGCGCGGATTGGCGCCGGTGGCAATGATCAATGCCCGGCATTCCAGGGTGTCGCCATTGGACAATTCAAGTTTATGGGGACCGCCAGCTTTCACTTCCGCCTTGAGGACTTTGGCGCTAACCACCTTAGCACTGAAACGCTCCGCCTGCTGTTGAAACTTGTACATCAATTCATAACCGTTGATCGCTTCCGGAAAACCCGGGTAGTTTTCAACATCGCTGGTTTGAGTCAACAATCCGCCAGGCAGTTCGCCTGAAATGACCACAGGTTCGAGGTTTGCTCTCGCGGCATAAATCGCCGCCGTCAGGCCGGCGGAACCGCTACCGATAATTACTACTTTTTCCATAAATGTTTTCTTTGTTTTTTATTGTTATTTGAATTTTCAGAGAAAATTTATTTTTCAACTTTGTATAACTCCTGCGTCCGGTCTAGACTCAAATCCACCTGACTAAAGCCGGATTTTCCGCGCGGCAGCGTCATGTAAAAACGAAACAGTTCATCAATATCAGCGGTCCCGGATGCAACTTTAAAGTCAAGCACGTGGCCGCCGCGCGTCCGGTCTTTAGACAAAAAATGCAAATGCCAACCAGGCACATTAATACCATTAACGAACGGCGGGCAGCGAAAGCCAATGACCACGCCCTCGACATCCTGCATTTTGAATACCGGTTGATGAGCAGTCACCTTGACCAGCGCCGGATACGGCTGTTTCTGTTTCGGCACCGAACGGGTTTTCATTTGAGTAAAACGACCTTTCAAGGCCACCGCATAGAACAAATTTTTATTTGAGCATACCTTATCCAACTTTCCGCGAACTGCGGCAAAGTCGTCACCAGCATTTAAAGCAACCGTCTTTTCCGGGACAAACCAGGCAACCGACGCAAACGGGGTCAAAACCTTGTCCCCTGGCCTATAGACTTTGCCGTCGGCTCTGACCTGATAGACTCTACCTTGCCAAAAGACCATTTCACCGTCAAGCGCATTGAAAGTACCGATCCCGAAATCGCCGTGCCGCTTGAGGTAGCGCATGTCTTTGTCACCATCATACACTCCGGCAAGCAAAGCATTGATGGTTGAAACCTGGGAAACGGTATCCGGCGGCGGCTGGTTGCGGACGCATCCGGCCGCGAACACCAGAAATAAAGCCAGGCCCAGGCCGCGGAATGCTTCAAAAAACGGTCGCATAAAAAGTTACTTTTTAATTTCCTTAAGTTCAATATCGTCAACCGCCAGACGGCCTTTGGGAGTGCCGTAATTCGCCAAAATAAGAATTTTAACAAATTTGGTAGCGCGGCGGAACATGTTGCTGGGAGTGTTACCGCTTTTGTGTTCACCGCCAACTTTACCGCTGAATTTGGTCCAGATTTCAGGAACAATTTTATTTGAGGCCGCAACATAAATATAAGTCCCCGAGGCACGGTGTTCGCGTACGTGAGTCCCGGCCTTATAAGCTTTCGACAAAGGAGTGCCCAGGGTAACCACGGTAGCATCACCATCTTTTTTGACCGCGATCACATTATTTCCGGAACGGTCCATATTGGGCAGGTCGGAAAAATCAGCCTGGGTATTGAAAGCAACGCAATAAATCTTGCCAGTCTGCCAGTTTGCACCATCTTTGATTTTGATCTGTTTGGCCCCTTTGGCCGCGTCTGCCGCCAAAACCGTGTCAGTTTTCAAAATTGGGTATACCGATTCACTGGAAATAAACTGCTTTTTCGCGTCATACGCAGCAAGGCCGAAATAAATCTTACTGGAGGGATCCGCACATGATTTAAACCAACCGCTGAGTTCATATTTTTTACTGGTGTCAACTGGAATAAATTGTTTACCATAAATGATTTTTTGGCCGTCGACATAATAGCAGCTTTTTCCGGTTTTTACCAGATTGGTCAATTTGCCGCTGAAACCGGTGAACCAGTCAATATTATCCTCCGCTCCGCCATTTTTTACCATATTATCGGCCCCGACAATACCACAAACAACTGCGGCTCCAAAAGAAATCAGCATCTTTTTCATAAGAAACTCCCTTATTTCAGTTCAAATTACTGCTCAACTAACGATAATTGGCTTAAGATACCATATACGAAGCTAAAACTCAAATTTTTTTGGCAAAAATTTAATCTGAATTAATTGTCCGGTTGCAAAATGACTTTTCCTATGGTATTATTAATCACTTTTGCAACCCCTGAAACAGTGAAGGAACTATATGCCAGAGGAAACAACCGTCAGGATGGAGTCGCCGCCAACCCCGAAACTGTCCGATTCAAAGACCGGATACATGGGGAAGCACGGACACTTTCATCACCATCCACCAACTTCAGGACTGGCGGTAGCAGGTCTCATACTCGGTTTTATTTCAAGCTTCGGCTGGATGATCACGGCAGTACCCGGATTGATCCTGAGCTTTCTCGGCCTTAAACAAGTAAACCTCGGCACCCGACGGGGCATCAACAAAGCCAGAACAGGAATAGTTCTGAACCTGGTTTTTATGTTTTTCCCGATCGTTCTGATCCTGCTTATTGCCGGCTGGTACGTTGAATTACGCCTTGAAAGGGCAGCGTGTGTTTCTCATTTAAAACGTATCGGTCTTGCGCTAAAGCAATATGAAATGGACAACAAAGGCTTTTTCCCGCTTCGCGACGGTCATACAGGGCTCCGTCACCTGATAGCTAAAAAATATCTGGACGATGATAAAATATTATCCTGCCCCGGTCCCAAAAATGAAGAAGCAAAATACTATATCTACCTTGGCGGGCTTAAACCCGGATCGAAGAATTCAGATTACAAGCGATTACCATTGGTTATGGACCACCCCGGCAACCATCGGGGCATAATCTTCGTATTATTTGAAGATGGTTTTATCAAGGATTGCAAGACCGACGCTGAAAGTGTTTCAGAACTGATCGAAGAACTGCATGAACAAATCCAATACACCCCGGAACAGTTGAAGCTTCTCAGGGAAAAAGCGGCTCAAGCGGACAAAGAACAGCTTGGCAGGCAACAATAATTCAATCAGTCTTCTTCAAGCTCGGTCGCGCTGATCTCGGCACTGACGGATTGTCCCAGCAGTTCAATATTGATCGTCAACGTCATCTTATCTTTACGGGCTTTGACGATGCCTCTGGTTCCGGTCAGCGGGCCGGATTTCACCCGGACGGGAGTGCCGTCGACTAATTCAGGCTTGACCACCACTTCCTGCTCCGCGGACATCTTTTCAACTTCTTTGACCCCGTTTAATTCTTCAAGCAGTGCAATCTCCTCTTTTTCACTCATATTGATTCGGAAAAGCACCGCATGGGAGGTCACCAGGACTTGATAAAGGTCGTCGTCAAGCAGACAAAAAATATAGCCGGGAAACATCGGAACGAAAAATTCGGCTGACTTTGAACCATAAGAATGCATCCGGCGCAGTAGCGGGAGGTAATACTCCATGCCTTTGGCCCGGCAGAATTCGGCAAGTTTTTTTTCCCGGCGCGGTTTGGTCCTGACCGGAGTCCATAATTTACCCGGTGAATGTGCAAAAGAGTTATCTACCATATCAGTTTCTCCGTCTCCGGCCCGACGGAACATAGGTTATTTCAGCAATATCATTGCCGTAAGTGCTTTTAATTTTTTCTTCAATCATTTTCCCGGTGCGTCCTTTTAACTCATTCAGCCAGGCATTGTGCCTGACTTCAATCATCAGGCATCCGCCCTGAAGCGCCACCGGAGTTACATACATCGCAATCTGCGGACCGACCAGTCCCGTCCATTCATCACTGATCCGGGCAAACAGCACCATCCCAGGAGAAAGCGCCCCGGAGGCAACCTTTACCACCATATCGGCAACCGACACCGCTTTACGCTGATAAGCGGTAATTTCCCTTTCAGAGTAGTCACGACCATACCATTGATACAACAAATCGCGCATCATATAGCAGTCTTTACGGCTCAAATCTTTCGCCGGTTTATTTTTGGAAGTTTCGTTCATACGCGCTCCGCCCCGCCGGGCTAGACATTGATTCCGAGAAACTGGATGGGAAGCAGCACCGCATGGAAAATAAGTTTAATCGGTGCGATCCCTCCTATGATCATATTTTTAACTCCGTCTTTAAAACAGAACGGCATTAATACTGTAGACTGGACCAGGCCGAGCGGAAAGCGCATCAGCTGCAAAACATCTTTACCCATAACAATTAAATTTTTCGCCCCGTTCAATAGCCCGCGAATTATATAAGGCCGGGCTTTTTCAGCCACCATCAGCGCGACGGGGGCCAGCAAAGCAATCGTCACCGGCTCCATTGCCCTGGCTTTCGGCTGCGGCGCAAACAGGTACATCGAAAAAATCACCAGCAGTATTAAAAAGGTCGGTTTTTTCATTTTTTCACGGTATTATGCAAAATTATTTCTGACGCTAACACAAGCCATTACTCTACATTTTAAGATTCAGTTTAATATATCATGACCCCGGATAAAAAACAAGTTTGCACACAAAATATACCGGTCAATTAAAGCCATATCAAATATTTTTATGATATTTAGTTTTTTCCTGTTGACAAAATACATAAAATACATTATAATAGATGGTATACCAAGATTTTTAAGACATTTTAAGCAGGAAAAACAATTATGATTGCCACAAAGCAAGAAATGGTATACCAAAAAATAAAAGAACATATTCTGGTAGGAAAGTTAAAGAACAACACCCGTATTACCGAAAGAGGATTAGCGGAAACGATGAACGTTACCCGGGTTCCAGTACGGGAAAGCCTGGTTAAACTGGAACAGGACGGACTGATAAAGAAAATTCCGTCAGTCGGTTATATTG
Source organism: Victivallales bacterium (assembly GCA_963678305.2). GTDB lineage: Bacteria > Verrucomicrobiota > Lentisphaeria > Victivallales > Victivallaceae. Next base: position 256,539 of record CAXXVV010000011.1, on the reverse strand, counting down.
TTGATAATTACTCTGCCGAAGAATTTGAAGAAGCCTTGTTGATGCGTTTTGTTATTGAATGCCAGGCGGCAAGCGAGGCCGCGAAAGCGGCAACACCGGAAGATATTATTGAATTAAAGAATTTTAATGAGGCTCTGAAAAATGCCGGAAACGCCGGTAATATTGAGGCCGTAATAGAAAATGACCGTAAATTTCACTTTGGAATAGTCAACGCATCGCGTAATAAAGTATTAAATAAAATGTACTCGATAATTTCAATTCCGGTTTTTCATCATCGTCAGGAGATTAATACCGCATCCGCAATAATGACTTTTGAAGGACATAAAGAAATCATCCAGGCCATTGAAAACAAGGATCCGGAATTGGCATTTTCCCTGGCAATCAAATATACGCCTGGAAAAGAAAAGTTTAAAACAACATTTTACAGTAAGACAGCTCAAGAGTTTTTCATAAAAAATTATTAAACAACAAGAATGGAGACAAAAAAATGAAAACCGTCAAGAGATTAAATTCCAGACACAATGCCGCCTTTACACTAATTGAATTATTAGTTGTAATAGCTATCATTGCAATCCTTGCATCCATGTTGCTTCCTGCTTTAAACCAGGCCAGAGGAAAAGCAAAAGCCATCAAGTGCGCCAGCAACTTGAAAAGTGCCACCATGTTCATGCAATTCTATGCAACAGACTCAGCAGAATACTATCCAACCTATGTCTACTGTCCGTCAGTGACTGCTTATGTTAGTTGGAATGCGTGGTTAGTCGCTACGGACTACATGAAAAGAAGTGATATCATGCTTTGCCCGTCACAGGAACCTTATTTTGCTCGCGGCAATCATATATATGAAGCTTATGGGATGTACACAAACATGTATTCAATGAATGTACCTTACGCCTCACGCACAAATGGAACAGGTTATGACTATAGACTGATTAACAGCAAGAAGGTCAAAAAGCATTCAATTATGCCGATGCTATTTGATTCGGTTGCAAATTCCGGATCATATGACAGAAAGCAATACGCGTTGATGAACACTCGCGCATCTTCAACTTATGCAGCTCACACCCGACATAGTAAATTTGCCAATTTCAGCTTTATGGACGGACATGTCCAACCTCAATCCGGGGATGACGTATGGAATATAATCGATCATATGTATTCGGATTATGGAGTTGCTCCAGTTTCCGCCGCATACATAGATAAATATTATGAATTCAGAAGAAAGACAGCATTTTAATCAAGATATGAAAACTCTAACAGCAATTTTCATTGTCGCTGCGCAGTTGGCTGGTGCAACCAAGATCAAAAACTGGACATTCGAGTATTCCGGAAATAAATTACCGAACAAGGCAAATATGGCTCTACGCGGCAAGCCCGGGTTCTGCACAGTCAAGGACGGAATTCTTGAAATCAATACCATCGGTTCTGATCAAGGAGTTTATTACACCAGGTATTTTAACGGAAAGAAACTTATACTAAATAGTGATTGGGGCTATACGGTTGAATTCAGAGTAAAAATATTGGATTCCGATAATAACTCCGGGACCTCGGCTATACATATTGATGCAGAGGATGGTCGAAAAGAGGTAAAGAGATTTTGGGGAATTAATTTTTATCGTGATAAAAATTCAAATTTTGCCCAGCTTCAAGGAGAAAAGTTTTCTTCCCCGATCGCTATTGACGATGACTTTCACGTTTACCGGGTTGTAGTCAAAGATGAAACCGCAATATTGTACATTGACCGGATAAAAGCTTGCAGTATAAAAATGACGGAGAGAATCAACACCAACCAATTGCGATTCGGAGATATGACCGGCAAGGCTGACGGGAAATGGCAATTGGATTACCTGAAAGTATATACAAAAAACGCGGTTGTTCCGACCGACCGATAAAATTAACTCGAAATTAGGAGTATCATGATTAATATCCATTGTTTGAGAACTGCTGTTTTTATTGCAGGTATAATCTCCGGATTAACTTCATCCGCTGAACAAATTGATATAAAATTGAAGATCAATCCTTTTAATAAAAATGGAATGATCAGTTACAAAGTTCCTGAATCAGCGCCACAAACGGTTATTGTCCAAGGTCAATATCAAATTTTGCCGGATGGAGCGTGGTATCCGCTGGCAATACGTAAATACCGCTCACATACTGCAGAGAACATCCTCTCTCTTGATCGAAAACAAGATCTGATGACAGAGGAATTATCAACGGGGAAAGTAACCGAATTACTGGCTGCTGGACGAGTCCGAACTTTAGTCTGGCAGACCTACCCTGATCTTCCAGCTGATTTTTCCGGCAAAATTCACATAAAACTTTCAATCTGCGACCTTGCCGGCAAAAAATTGGCTCAGGCTTCATTGATGCAAAATCTGAATCTTAAAGATCTGATTATTTTGAATGACTTTACCAAGCTGCGTCCGGCATCTAACATTTCAGATGAAAAAAACTCATCACCGGGGTGGCATTATATAAAATCATTCAATAAACGGGTCCCCGGCCATCTGGAAGCTATAGAGGGGAAAAATAAAATCGACAGCGTGATTTTTCGTCCGGAACTCAAAGGGTATTATGCTCTGTTCGTCTCGGTTCCAGCAAAACCGGTTTCAAGCATTCAACTGCGATTATCCAGCGATTTCTATGGACAACGATTTGACGGCTGCGATGGACGTGAATACTTCTGGAAGGTTGCGCAAATGGATAATGAACACATTGTAATTATGCAGCCGGCCTGGACAACAAAGAAAGTCAATGATGCATTTCGCGCTCGCCTGCGCTATCTCAAACTGGTCAAATTGACCAAGCAGCAATACGATGATTTCAACCAACAGAAGAATTATAGACGCGACAAAAAAACAGTCGGCTTTTTTGAGCCATATTCATGGGCTTTCCACGAAAAGGTTGATAACAACGAGCAATTTATGCAAGCAGTAGCTGCATTTAAAGAAGCTCGAATAGATTACATCGACATGCAACTGGGACGTTTGGGCGCCAGGCCGATTTATCCCAGCACAGTGGAGCCTCCGTTACTCGGCAAGACCCATGGAGATGGCGCACCAGGCGGCAAAAGCCCGATTTCGACAACCGTCGCGCGCTTACCGCTTTTTACCAACCCGACCAAAGGGCTGATTGCGGCTAGTCGCGCCATGCAGATTGCAAGCGGAATTCACTTTGGAGCCGGAATTAATTATGCCGGATCGCCCGCTGAAGGAGAATTTTCAAAAAATCACCCGGAGTGGTGTAAGGAGAAATATTTTCTGCAATATAAATTTAAAGAAGTCAGACGGCATCTCTTGAATTTATATGAAGAAAATTTAAAAATGGGAATAAAAAACATCTCATTGGATTATGGACGCTATCCGCGAGTTGTCGATAAACCTGAATACGCAACTTTATTTCTCAAGGAATTGCGTGATCTTGCAGACAAATATTCAACTCCGGAGAAAAAAATTAAAATAATGGTTCGTTTTCCAGTGAAAGGGGTTCGATATGAGCGGGACAACTTTTTCCCCGAGGAATGGATAAAATTGAAGTTGGTTGATACTATTATTGCGTCTGGATTGTTCGCCAATATACAGTATTTTGATGCGAGACGTTATGTAAAAATGACTCGTAATACCGGAATAACCTGCCTGGTTGATATTGATGGCGGCAATGGGTACCATCCATGGCCCGGGGCAATATTAGAGCGGGTAAAAGATATTTACAGCCGGGGAGCGGATGGCATCTATATTTACCAATCAGATGCCAGGATCGTCGGGTCAATGAATCGCGGACTGAGTGCGGAGGATAAGCATTTCATTGCTAAACTCGGCAGTTCCAGAGCCGTTAATGAGATGATTGAAGAAGCAAAGGAAAAGAACAAAATTTATTCAAGCGGAATATATATTTTCTATCCAGTAACCTATCAATCCTACAGAATAAAAGTTTGGCTGGAAGGCCTTTCTCCAGATATTGTCGAGTTTTATGTAAACGGAGAATTAGTTAACAGGTATACAGATAAACGTCAGCTCTATATTGTCGGCAAGGAAGAATATGAGAATAATTATAAATTCATCAACAAACCAGTCGTCTTAAAGATTCGCGTGAAAATCAACGGAAAATGGATTGAGAAAATTCACAAGATAAAACGAATTTTTCATTCTTTCAGCTGAAAACAGGAAAAGCCATATCTTATGTTAAATACTAATATGTACTGGCCGGATTATGCGGTCATGGCAGGCTATATGCTTGCGGTCCTGGGAATAGGTTTTTATTTCTCAAAGAACGAAAAAAACTCGGATGATTTTTTACTGGGAGGACGCAGCATGCCTTACGTGGCAATCGGTCTTTCCTGTATGATGTCGCTTTTAAGTTCAGTTTCAATAGTAATTGTTCCGGGGGAAATTTTCAAAAATGGCTTGACACTTTTTTCATTAAGCAGCACTCTGGGCCTCTTCCTGGCAATCCCATGTTTTTTGCTGTTCATTCGTTTCTATTTCAAGCTGGGCAGTTTTACCCCTTATGAATATTTGGAATACCGCTACACCCCGGCGGTTCGCAGCATCATCGCAATATCATCACTCTATACACGAATACTCTATCTTGGTACGGTATTATATACGACCAGTAAGATATTTGAAGGAGCTTACGGCTGGTCCGCATGGCAAACAATTTTATTGGTCGGCGTTATCGGCACACTATATACAGTCATGGGAGGCATGAAAGCCGTCGTATGGTCTGACGTCATGCAGTTTGTCGTATTAATCGGCGGCTTTATTGTTGTGGTTATTGTATTGTCGATAAATATGAAAGGCGGCCCGTGGGGGGCAATTTCATATGCCTTTGAACATGGCCGGGGATTGCCGCAATATGCCAGCGCCGACTTTTATAAACTAAGCCCATACATCCGCCTGTCATTCTGGCTCTTATTGTATGGCGCGATTGTCGGTCCGCTGACTACCGCCTGCAGTGATCAAATCGCAATCCAGCGTTTTTTGAGTACCAAAAACTGGAAAGAGGGCTTTAAATCCCAAATTGTCGCGACTTTTACCGCTTTTCCGTTTATTCTGGTGTTAATGTTTGTCGGATTGGCTCTTTTTACTTACTATGCCCAGAATCCCGACCCCGGACTCAAAGATTCAGATGGAGTATTCTTCCGCTTTATCGCCACCCACCTGCCGACCCCGATGCCGGGAATATTTATGGCGGCAATGCTTGCAGCCATAATGAGTACGCTTGATTCCGGCATGAATTCAATGGCGACAATATGGTTAAAGGAAGTCCATCAAAAATACATTGATAAGAAAATATGCAGCCGTAAAGAAGTCAGGGTTTCGCGCTGGGCAACTTTAATTGTAGGCTGCATTGCAATCATATTGGGTCTGCTGCTTGACTCCTCTGGCAAATGGCTGGCGCAATCCGCCGCTGAAATCGGGGTATTATTTGCGCTATTCAGCGCAATAATCCTGCCGGCATTCCTGTTCGCCGTATTGTCGCCGCGGGCAAATTCAATGCTCATCTGGATGTTGATGTTCTATTCGATCGGGGACGGTGTTGCGGCAAAGATATGGTATGCGCTTTCGCGCTCCACAAAACAGGCCTGGCAAACCGGCAGCTCATTAAGCTGGGCCGGACCGATCAGCTATTGGTATGCCGCCATTCCGTTGGTTGCCGGCCTGTTTTTTATTGTTCTCTGGTATATTTTAAAATCCCGGCGAAAAAGCAAAATGAGTATTGCATCTTTGTTTTGCGGCGTATTTTTTCTGGGAATCGCTCAAGGAATGTTAATCTGGGTTGCTTTCAGCGTCATGCTTATTGACGACAAGCCGGAGGCGCTCAGTTTCGCATTTCATTTGCCTTTGACTTTACTTGTCGGCTTTATCGCCCTGCGTTTCTGTCCGGTACAGCCGCGTGAAAAATACCAGGGGCTTACTATTGGAACTATCAATGAACCTATTATTTTAAAATTGGAACCTTAATTCATGCAGTATGAAAATTGGATAACTGAAGGCTTCGAGGCTTTCAGAAAAGGAACTTTCGGCAATGGCGGTCAAAACCTCTATGTTTCACGCCAAGGCGTTTTGCAGCGGATTCATCAGACAGACGTTACCGGAAATGGTTATGTGGACCTGGTCTTCTGCAACTCTCAGAACCATGAGGAAAAAGTGCCGCTGGATGTTTATTCCAATCCGGTTAATCATCCCGCTGAGAAAAATCAATTATATATCGGCGGTTCGGTTTCCGGCTGTGTCGCCGACCTCAACGGCAACAGCTATGAGGACCTTATCGTCAGCTGTGTCTGGGACGGAATGACTCAGGTGACTAATTCCGCGGTATTTTACGGTTCAAATGAAGGTTTGAGTAATAAATATGTCAACTACCTGCCCACGGAAAGAGCGATATGCGTAAGCGCCGGGAATTTCACCGGCAGCGGCGGGAAAGACCTCGTTTTCATCTCAGAAAAGAATATGAAAATATTTTATCAGGGAGTGAACGGGTTCGAACCTGAAAAAGTGGTAATTCATGAATTCAAGGACGCGGTGCATGTAGCGACAATAGCATCGGAACGGAACACAGAACCGGATACACTGCTTATCCGCAAAAAAAACGGGGCATATTCCATCATCAAAGGTTCACCTGGCGGCCTTGATATAGCTAATGAAAAAATTATCCTTGACGCAGATGAAGACTATGTTCCCATCAAAAGCGGCCGCGAAAGCTATACGCAGGCGGTTAAGGAACCTGAACCTCTTGCTCAATTTTTAACAATTGGCGGCATTCTCTATCTTTGCGCATTCAGAAAAAAACAGACCTTGTTGTACCCTTATAACGATGGAACTCCAGGCGAACCAATAGTGTTTCAATGTGAGAATGCGTTTGCGGCGGCAACAGGTGATATTGAAGGTTCCGGCAGGACCGATCTGGTTTTCGCCTGTCGCGATACCAGCTCCGGGACTGAGTCTTCGTGGATATATCCCGGCAATGAAAACGGCACCTGGGATGAAAAAACGCGAATTGCCATTAAATCCCGCAATGCATGCGATGTGCTGTTATATGATTTTACCGGCAACGGCGCTCTCGATATCGTGATCTGCCAAAGCCATACCAATAAATTATATACCAGTGAAGTCCTGGTGTTTGCGATGGATAAAACCAGCGGCTTGGCACTCCTTGAACCGTTACGCTTGCCGGCGCACGACGCTTACCGGGTTTTCATCGTGAACGGGCAGTTGGTCATTAATAACTGCCGCAGCGGCAGTTTGCTTGGCGATGGTGATGTGACTATCTATTTGGGTGATTCAGACGGCTTCAGACCCGACCGGAAATTAAACCTCCAGGCATGGGGCTGCACCGATATGGTCTGTTGCGATTTTAATGATGACGGGCGGCCGGATCTGGCTCTGGCCAATGCGGCCGAACTGTCGCCCTGGCTTGACCCGGGTTCGTTTGTCTATTACAACAATCCAGCAGGATTTCATTATTCACCGGACTTGAAACTGCCTACCGCCCGGGCGCATGGCGTGGTTTGCGGCGACCTGAATCATAATGGCTGGCTGGATCTGGTATTTTGCGGTTTTGATAATAATAAACTCAAAGTTTTTTACGGTTCACAAGCCGGATTCAGCGAATCAAACAGTATCGAAATCGTCATGGAGGAAAATGGTAAAATTTACAAAGAACCCCGTTTTCTGGCCCTGGCCGACCTGAACGGTAATGGCTGGCTGGATTTGGTTGTAACAATGATTAACGAATACGAAAGTTTTGTTCTCTGGGGCGGCCCCAATGGTTTCAACTTTGCCGATAAACAGGTGTTTCATGTACGCCACGCGTGCAATGTCAAAGTAGCCGATCTGAACGGCAACGGTTATCCCGACCTGATTTTCGGCGGCCACACGCAATCGTTGTCAGGCCCACATAACGCCTTTGTTTATATTTACTGGGGAAGCGCCGATGGATTCAGCGAAGACCGGAGAACCTTACTGCCTTCCAACGCGGTAAATTCACTTGCCGTCGCCGACTTTAACAATGATGGTAAGCTGGACTTGTTTGTCGCGTCTTATCAGGACGGCCGCCTGCGGGACATCGATTCGCATATTTACTGGAACCAGGGGGCTGAAGGCTTTCTCCCGCATAAAAGGCTGCCAATGCGAACACATGCGGTTTCGGGTAATCTGGCGGCAGACTTCACCGGGAACGGCTGGATAGACCTGGCAGTGGCCAATCACAAGGTCGAAGGCAATCACATTGCGTATTCGACCGTCTGGTTTAATGGTCCCGATGGATTTGACGAACAAAGAACCATAAACCTTCCTTCAGAAGGTATTCACGGCATGGGCAACGTTGATCCGGGAAATATTCTGGATCGCGGTCCGGAGGAGTATTATACGTCCATGCCGTATTTCGCGCCAAAAGAGTCGACGGTTGAATCAATAACATGGGAAGGGGATATTCCACCGAAAACCTGGGTCAAAGTAGCTGTTCGCACGGCATTGACTGAGGCGGAGCTTGAAGACGGGCAATGGAGTGAATGGTTTGACTACGGGCAGACTATTGGCATACAAACTACCCCGAAAAGCTGGATTCAATACAAGCTGGCACTTGGCGCGTATAACAGTTTGACAACCCCGCGAATCAGCAAGGTTAATGTTAAACTCGTTGTAAGCAGACCATCGGTCAGCAAGTACCGGGAAAGCAAACTCCTGGTCCTTTCGAGCTGATCTTCCGAGGAAATATTTTTTATACTCTTAATCGGGATGGAATCCGGTCAGTTACATCCCGAAAATTTTCAGTGGTAGAATGGCCGCGTGGAAAGCCAGCTTGAAAGGAGCCACCCCTCCTTTGACCATATTTTTAACTCCGGAACTGAAAGCGAAAGGCATAAGGACGGTTGATTGGACAACTCCCAGCGGAAGCCGCATTATATCTAGAACATCCTTGCCCATTGTAATCATATGAACAGCTCCGTTCTTGATGCCCCGGATAATATAAGGCTTTGCCTGGTTGGCTACTTGCAGCGCAACCGGGGCCAGCAACGCGATCGTCACCGGTTCCATCGCTTTCGCTTCCGGTTTCGGCGCAAACAGGTAAGTTGACAAAATCACCAGTAATATTAATAAAGTCGTTCTTCTCATTAGTTTTATTAATTTTTTTCTTTAATATTCTGCGTCTTTCATCCCCGGCTTATTCTAAAAACCTCGTAATATAACATAGATAACTTCTAAAAGCAAGCTCTAACATTATTAAAGATTTATGAGATTTTTTTCGCAAGGTTCCACAATGTGTCCATTTGTTCCAATGTCGCGTCTTCCAGGGCAATATTCTGAGCCTTCAATTCCCGCTCGATATAAGCAAATCTGTTTCTGAATTTCCGGTTGGTCCGCCGTAACAACTCCTCCGCAGTTTCACGATCTCTGAAACGCGACAAATTTACGACCGAAAACAGCAAATCGCCTATTTCGTCATCGACTTCCTGATCGTTTTTTTCGTGCAAAGCCTGTTTCAATTCCGCCAGCTCTTCTTCAATTTTTTCAATAATCTGTTCCGGAGAACTCCAGTCGAATCCGTATTTGGCGCCTTTCTTCTGCAACTCGCGGGCGGTCAGCAAGGATGACATGGAGGAAGGAACCGTATCGAGGACCGATTCCGGCTTCGGCTTGCCTTCGGTGCTTTTTATCTGCTGCCACAACTCCACAACCTGGTCCGGATGCTCGGCAAACGCTTCGTCAAAAACATGCGGATGCCGCCGGATCAATTTCTCATTAAGAACTTTCATTACCATTTGAAAGTCGAAAAGTCCCCTTTCGTCGGCAATCACACATTGCATCATCAAATTAAGCAACACGTCTCCTATTTCTTCACACATTTCCTTGGGATCGTCGTTGTCGATGGCGTCAAGCATTTCGGCACATTCCTCCATCAGAAAACGCCGCAGGGATTGATGAGTCTGCTTCCGGTCCCAGGGACAGCCGTCCGGAGCTCGTAATTGCTCAATCGTTTTTAAAAGTTCAGTCGCGGTTTTCTGGAATTCTGCTTCATTTTTCATAATATATAATTCCGGTCGTTAGAGCTGATTTCAAAACTCCAGTTTGAGTATTATTTTTAGTGTTTTTAGCGAGAAAATTTAGTCTTTTGCGCGCATGAGCATACCCGCAGGGTATGTAATTGAGCTCAAATGCTAAATTTGCCGCTAAAAATCAAAAATATCTCGAAATAGTTTTGAAATTAACTCGTTAAATTAATCAAAAAGATAATCTAACCCCTGGTCCGAAAAATGCAATATCAACACGGAAATACCGGAAAATTAAGATTATCACAATATTGAAGCCTTGCTAAAGCCCTGATATTGTATTAGATTAAAGGGATTTTGCTTTTAACCAACCCCTAAAAAACGGAGAACGACATGGATTATATCGCCCAGATGCGGAATATGCCAAAAAAAAATGACTTTTTTATCGGCTTCGATAGTGATGGCTGTGTATTCGACACTATGGAAATCAAACACAAAGAATGTTTCTGCCCTAATTTCATCAAGCATTTCAACCTCCAGGCCGCCAGTAAATATGCCCGCGAAGTCTGGGATTTTGTCAATCTCTACAGTAAAACCCGGGGCTGCAACCGTTTTCTGGCAATTAAACGCAGCATTGAACTGATAACCGGGTGGGAAGTATTCCAGGCCCGTGGCGTTACTCCACCAAGTATTGTTGAACTTAACAAATGGCTTGAAGTTGAGACAAAACTCGGCAATCCCACCCTCGAGGCGATTGTGGCTGAAACCGGCAATGAAGAACTGGCGACTCTGCTGGCCTGGAGTCAGGCTGTAAACGCCGATATTGCGGACATGGTCCATGGTATTCCGCCGTTTCCCGGAGTCCGTGAAGTTATTGACATGGCCAAAGACCGCGCCGATATGATTGTTGTCTCACAAACTCCGCTCGAAGCCCTGGAACGTGAATGGCAGGAACACGGGATTGATCAGAATATCGAACTGATCTGCGGCCAGGAACATGGAACCAAAGCCGAGCATCTGGAATATTCAGCGGTCGGCAAATACGAACTCGGTAAGATCATGATGATCGGTGATGCGCCCGGTGACCTCAAGGCGGCCCAGGCCAACAACGTATTGTTTTTCCCGATCATTCCCGGTTCGGAAGAATACTCCTGGGCCTTGCTTCGTGACGAAGGGCTCGACCGTTTCTTCAACGGTCGCTTTGCCGGAAAGTTCCAGAATGAACTGCTGAGCGAATTTGAAGAATCACTGCCCGAAGCCCCGCCGTGGCAGTAATTTTTCAAGATTGACCGGTCAACGGAACCGGCAAAAGTAAAAAAGAAAGAAAAATCTTTAAATTACTCCGCCCCGGCACGTTGCCGGACTGAATCCAACGCAGGAGAGTTGGTCGCCGCTTGCGGCGAAAGTAAGTTACGCAATTTATTGCGTGTTAAACAGTTCAGCTCGCACGGAGTGATGGTTTTGAAAAACGATTCAGAGTTTTTCAAAAGCGTTGAACGCAGGGCGTAATTCGCGGCAATTCGGCATTGCCGACTTTTATCGGGGCCGTCCGGCCAACTGGAATTGCATAAATTAACAGTTTTTTACAAGAAAATTTGCATCGTGCTTTTTTGCGTGTAAATTAGGCTCGTGCAATCTATAGATTATCAATGAAAGGCAGCGAGGATGTTCGGCCACAGATTTGCAAAATTCTTTTCGAGTGACATAGGCATCGACCTGGGAACCGCGAACTGTTTAGTCTTTGTTCGGGACCAGGGCATCGTGCTTTCTGAGCCGTCCGTGGTGGCGATCGACGACAACACCCGCAAGGTGCTGGCGGTTGGCGAAGACGCTAAACGCATGCTCGGCCGTACTCCCGGCAATATCCGCGCCGTCCGCCCCATGAAAGACGGGGTTATCGCTGATTTTCAAATTACCGAAGAAATGCTGCGCTACCTGATGCGCAAAGCCATGCGGCATGTTCCGCGCCGCAACCGTATTCTCAATCCGCGCCTGATGATCGCGGTTCCCACCGGCATCAACGAAGTTGAAGTCCGTGCGGTGGAAGACAGCGCCAAACGCGCCGGCGCAGACCGGGTTGAACTGGTTGAAGAACCGATGGCCGCGGCAATCGGTGTCGGTCTGCCCGTTGTCGAACCTTCCGGCAGCATGATCGTCGATATCGGCGGCGGCACTACCGAAGTAGCGGTTATCTCGCTGTCCGGGATCGTGGTTGCCAAAAGTGTCAGGGTCGGCGGCGATGAAATGGACGCCTCGATCTGCCAGCACATGAAAAAAGCCTACAACCTGATGATCGGGGAACGTACATCCGAGCGCATTAAGATAGAGATCGGCAGCGCCTATCCGACTTCCGATGAAGCAACGCTGGAAGTCAAAGGCCGCGACCTGGTTTCCGGAATGCCCAAAACAATCGGCATTACCGCCGCTGAGATCCGGACCGCATTACAGGAACCGGTGACCAGCATTATCGAAGCGGTCAGGTCGACTCTGGAAAGGTGTCCGCCGGAACTGGCGGCCGATCTGATTGACCACGGCATTATGCTCGCCGGCGGCGGCGCGCTGCTCAAAGGACTTGACAAACTGATTATTGAAGAAACCGGCCTGCCGGTGTTTGTCGCGGACGATCCTTTGAAAGCGGTTGCTAAAGGCACCGGGATTATGCTTGAAGGTCTCGACGATATTCCACATCATATCTGATCAATACCCTCACTAGTTTTATTAATTTTCTGATTTTTTTGAATTAATTTTGTTCCTGGTGAGGAATTCATACTTTTGGATAAACGCTTAGCTTCGTAACTAAAGCCATTTTACGATGAAATTTGAAAATGATTTCTTTTTTCTGATTATGATAAATATTATTTGGAAGGTCGCGCAAATGCGCGGCTTTTTTTTTGACTTTTTAACAATAATTATTTCATGTTTGATTTATCATGACGGTAAACTATATTATCGTATAAATAAATTACGGGAAACGCTTAATGAAATTGAAAAATCATTCACTGATCAAAAGAATCAACCGGGCCAAGATTCTTAATGCCGTCAGACAGAAATCCCCGATTGCCAGGTCGCAGCTTGCCGACGCGACCAGTCTCGACAAAAAAAGCATTACAAACTTCGTCACTGAACTGCTGAAAGACGGGATAATCGAAGAAGCCGGCAAACAGGAAAAGACATCCGGCCGGCCTTTCACTATGCTGCGATTCAAGACGCACTACGTAGCCGGGGTGTATGTGTCGCCGCATTTTGCCGGCGGTATTTTGATCGATCTTTACGGCAATATTGTCGAATATTGTGAAGAATCATTTCCGATCTTCGCGCCGCTGGAGGACATTGCCGCCGCGGTCTCGAAGGTCAGCCTCAAACTGGTCGCCGGTCGCGACAACATCATCGGAGCCGGGATATGCCTTCCCGGGATCATGGATATGGAACAGGGAATTGTCCTTGAGTCCATCAATATGCCGGGTCTGAAAGGATGCGACTACGTTAAAACTTTTTCCGGCATGTTCAATTGTCCGGTTAAGTTTGAAGAAGCTTCACGCGCCGGAGCGCTGGCTGAAAAATGGTTTGGCGCGGGCCGGGAATATCAGGACTTTGTTTGTATTGAAGCGGCAGTCGGCCTTGGGGCCGGGATCGTTCACAACCGTCGTTTATTCGAAGGCGCCGGTCATTATGCCGGAGAAGTCGGCCACGTGGTAATCGCCCCGGGCGGACGACGCTGTCGTTGCGGCAACCTCGGGTGCCTTGAGGCATACGTTTCCGAACGCCGGGTCCTGGAGCAACTCAATACGATGCTGCCGGAACCGGCCGAAAGACTTCATGACATTGACCTTGGCAAACTCCCGGAAAAAGAACTGTCCGCGTTAGTTAAGGATATCGGAACCAGGCTTGGCCACGGCATGGCGGCAGTAGTCAGCATCATTTGTCCTAAGTACATTATTCTGCATGGAAGCATCATCGAGACTTTCGGCGAAAACCTGATGCCGCACATAACCGCGGCCATGCGGGAACACAGTCCGCCAGGCTGTTTTGCCGGAACCGAAGTAATTATTTCCAGACTGGAACACGGCGACGCATTGGGCGCGGCGGCACTGCCGTTGGCGGACTTCTATGAAGTGCCGGAGTATTATTATGTCTGAGTTCCCCGCGGAAATGCCCCGGATCACCATTGTTCTGGACCGCCTGCGCAGCGCCCATAATACCGGCAACATTTTCCGGCTTGCCGACGCAGTCGGCGCAACGGAGATCATCGCCTGCGGCTACACTCCAGCCCCGCCTCATCCCAAACTCGAAAAAACTGCCATGGGCGCAGATAAAATGGTCCCATGCCGCACGGTTGAAACCTCTCTCGACGCAGTTCATTTACTGCGAAAAGAAGGCTGTAAGCAAATCCTTGCGGTCGAAACCGGACCGGAAACCCATTTTGCCTGGGATTTCGACTACGAATTCCCGCTGGCCCTGATTTTCGGCAATGAAGCGCTTGGAGTTAATGAAGATACGTTGTCCGCGTGTGACGGCATTATCAGTCTGCCGATGTTCGGTCAGAAAGAATCGATCAACGTCGGCAACAGCGCCGCGGCAGTGTTATACGCAATAATAGCTAAGTTGAAAGTTGGGAGTTGAAAACTTGCGGTTCAAAGGAATAATTTTTGATATGGACGGAACCTTGACTGTTCCGATCATTGATTTTATTGCCATACGGGAAAAGCTGGCCATCCCGGCTGGACAGGATCTGGCCCATACTTTAAATGCCAGACCCGAGCCGCAGCGCAGCGAAGGCTGGCAGTTGATCGAAGATTTCGAAACCGAAGCCGCCAAAAACAACCGTTTTCAACCCGGCGCGCCTGAAACGTTATCTCATTTACACGATGCCGGCATCCGGCTTGGGGTCATCACCCGGAATCGACGAAGTAACTGTGAAATTCTTTTTGATCAGCTCGACATTACTTTTGAACCGGTCCTGACCCGGGAGTATCCGCATATCAAACCGGCTCCGGAGCCTTGTTTGCACGTAATCGAACAATGGAAGCTCGATCCGCATGAATGTCTGATGGTCGGCGATTTTATCCATGACCTTGAATGCGGTCATGCCGCCGGTGCTGAAACCTGTTTCTTCCGCAACCCCGGCAAAGAAGATTTTTCAGGTCACGCCGACTACACAGTCGACTCCTTCGCGGAACTCGAAAAGTTGGTGCTGGGATGATCGGCAATCTGAAAAAAGTAGCGGTCATCGCTCCGGCCGGAGGCATTGAGCCGGTCAAGATCGAAACCGGCTGCAAAGTTTTGAATTCGTTCGGTGTCGAAACCGAAATAATGCCGCATGTCCTGAATGATAACGGCCTGCCGTGGCACGCGTCAGCCCTTGACAACCGCTTGTCAGACTTTCATAAAGCATTGAGAAACCATGAAATCGACGCACTCTGGTGCATTCGCGGCGGCGTCGGTTCGGCCATGCTGCTGCCGCATATTGACTGGGAGCTGATGCGTTCCCGCAACCTTCCGCTGATCGGCTACAGCGATATTACCGCGCTCCACATGGCCATGCTGAAAGAAAACGCCGGCACACCGGTCGCCGCGCCAATGATCGGCAAATTACCGGAAGCCGTTGACTGTGAATTCACCATGAAAAAAATGCGTCAGGCTTTAGCGCAGGAGAATTATGATATCTGCACTTTAATTCCGATCTCCGGCGGCCAAACCGCCGCGCTTCCGATCGCAGCCAACCTCACCGTGATGGCCTCGGTCTGCGGTACCGGTTTTGTTCCGGACACTGCCGGTAAAATTCTGATCATTGAAGATATCAACGAACCGGCCTACCGGCTTGACCGTTGCCTTGTTCAACTGCAGCAGTGCGGCGTACTCAACCATCTGGCCGGACTGGTTTTAGGCGAATTCACCGAATGCGGCGATACAAAACTGCTGGACCGGCTTTTATATCACTGGGCCCAGGAACTCGATTGTCCCGTCTGGCGCGGCTTTCCGTTTGGCCACAACTTCCCCATAGCTTCAATCAATATGTCAAGGCAGATTGAAATAGCGGAAAACGGCCACGCCTCCTGCTTATAATATGCTGGACATATCAGCAATGTAGACTTTTCTGGTGCCGTCGGCAAACCCGTTGAAGATGACGCTCTTGAAATCGCGATTCCAGACCGGATGCGGATCAACCCGCAATGGCGGAGCGTCATCCTTCCACGGCGTCGCGGTGCATATCCGGCACAGACATTGTTCACGATTATTACTTAAATCAATCAGGCGAATCGGCGTTGTTCCGTCACCAAACGCCAGAGGCTCGAAACAATAGGTGTCTGTGACCAGCCAGGTCATCTCCCGATTAAATGAAGGATGCCCTGAACCGATCGGTTCCTCCATGATCATTTTTATATCCGTCCCGTCATAATTGACTTGTGTGAAGCGCATGATGTCATCACATTTGAAGCCAAGATTCATGGAAAGTTTTAAACCGTCGGGGAACCAGTTGATATGATGTCCGCCGCGGTCCCAGTAATCGGAATTGACCGCGTTATACAATTCGGAACCGTCCGGTTTGATTGTGAATACGTCGTATTTCATTGCGTTTTTATGATGAAGCACCTGAAAACGGTAAGGATTCGACACCGGAAACCGGCGCAGCGAAAAAAGCAGACGATCACCTTTCGGACTCCATTTTGAGTGGAAAAAATAATTTTCATAATCATTGTATTGGGCCAGTTCTGATTTGGAAACCGTGCGTTCAACCGCTTCTTTGATCGAGATCAGCAAGCGGCATTCCCCGGTTTCAGAGTCGGCAAGATACAACCCGTCGTCATCGCGCAATCCGATATTGCGGTCCACGCATTCATCCGGCACAATAACTCCATAGCCGCCTTGAGTACGCCGCATCGCGGCCGGATTGGTGCAGAGGACTTTTGTTCCGTCCGGTGAAACATGATAAATGCCCCGGCCATAAGTTTTGCGCTGCCCGGTCTTCCAGTTGAGCTTGACACAGTGTGGCGTCCAGTCAGAAAGATCGACGTCACTGAACAACAGAATATCGTCGTTCCTACCCCAGTTGATATTTGCCCCCATTTGAAACTCCCAACCGGCAGTTTCGTCAACAACCTTTTCGCGGCCGGTTTCCAGATCAATTATGACAACTTGTGCTCTTTCCCCCGGTAATGGTTCCCGGTTTTCAAAAGGGATCTTCAACAACGCAATATAACGTCCGGAAGGGCTGACCGGACAGGTATCGAAAAACCGGTGCAGGTATCCGCCGCCGTTCGGCGTAACACAATAGACCGGGACAAGCGAGTCAAATTTATTATATACCGGAAAATTATCAGCAAGCTTCATTTTTTTACCTTTTTTCAGTTTAGCTTTACTGCTAAACAATTTAATATTTAGACGTAATATTGCAACCGCACAAAGGAATATATAATTGAACAACTATTCATTAAAAGTCAAAACAGAATTTAAAATTATTCAGACAGTTTGACTATAGTTATTTTTTTAAGTAATTAATTACAAAATAAATACAAAAGCGACGGATAAGTGACGGATAAGTGACGGACAAGAAGAATACAGCAAATTTAAAAACAAACACTCCGATAAGATTCATCGGAGTGCTTGTATCAACAGGAGATTTACATAACGGATCAGTTAGTAAATATTTCCATTTTCTTGAGGATTACAGTAAAGTCCGCACCGGGGATCGCCTGAACCGCGAAAACGCAAGTATTGGATGAATGTATCTGTTTACCTTTACCTCGTAAAGTTTTGTCCTGCTGTAAGACGACGGTTTCATCTATACTCTGTCCTTTTGGAACCCGCGGCCAGTACATTATACCGACATATTGATCATTTTTTCTGGCTGGCCCGGTTCCACCACGAACCCGGAAAATACCTCTTCCCTGCATCAAAATCTCCATCCGGAAGATCAACGGCTTTTTGCTGTCTTTAATATCAGGACGAAATCCAGCTTTACCGTAAAATTTAAGTTCAAAATTTTTCTTGACCTCTGGTCCGGCTTTGCATTTGACAATCATTTGATTATTCTTGAAGGTTATCGTTTCCTGAACTCCGGCAGGATCTTTCGGATGAATAAACGGACTGCCGTTAAGCTTCATGGTCCACAAGGTGTTGCGAGGGAACTCAAGCATTCCGAAACGGCTGGAGTCATGAAACGAACCCATTGTCGGAGACCAGGCCTGATACTGCGTATTTTTCCCTGAATAAGTTGTGCGGTAAACGTTAACCGGCCACATTGCTCCGGGCTCAGGAAGATTTGTCCCAATTGATTTATACGGAACCTTCAGCTCAAATGTAAAACCGTCCTTATGCCGCTTGGTTTGCAAGTCTATTTTGAAGTTCACCTTTGCATCGGATTTGCCGTTGGAATCTTTATAAGCGTCATAAATCGAACCGTCTGCATTGATGATGAAATGGTGGAACTGGGAATTCTGCGGAAAACCCGCTTCTTTCAGGCCGGGAGTATCAGCACAAATGAATATTTCAATATTGTCCCGGCGCCACAATGGAAAATCTCTGGGTTCTTTTTTACCCGAGGTATTGAATTTGCCGTTTTTACTTTTCACGTCACCGGCAAAATAGAGATTGTCCTTGTCCGCAGCCATCCGGATGAAAGTTTTTTCCTTTACCCTGGCTCCGGAAGCATTATCAAGCAGCTCGACAACTGGAACTTTCCGCCATTCTGCAAGATTAGCATCAATAACCGGAGTCAGTTGAGTAACTGTCGTTTTGACAGAATTGCCCGCATCATAGAACCTTCCCTGGACAAAGAACTTTTTCGTCCCGGCAATCATCCAGTTCATTCTTTTACGATAGATTGAATCTGCCGGTGTCTCTTTAGCAGCTTTTTCCAACATCAGCTCAAGTTTATCCCGCACTTTTCCGGGATAAGTTTCACCGAAGTAACAGCTTTGTGGAATAAGCCCGGAAATACGATCCTGAGCATTTGCAAAATCCGGCAGTTTTTTCCAACGGGTATTTTCCCAGCGGTCAGTAACTAATTTCCAGTACTGTTTCATGGTGCCGGCCGCCGGGCCGAACATCAGATTACAGTACTCATCAGTCACCGCATCAACTTTAATTGCCGGGTTCCAGAGGAGCTGAAACCAAAGATACAAAACAACCCCGTCAAGAGCCAGAACCGTAGTCGGGTGACCATTCAAATAGAATCCTGAAAAAACGTCCTGATTATTTTTTATATACTCCTGCATGTAATGCGGCACCGGATACGGAACATGAATCCGATTGGAGATGCGGGGCCGGTGCGGATAGTGCATCCACATCCATACCTTGCCGGAATTGAGTTTTTTCAAACGCTTAACATCATCCGCAGCGAGTTTTCTACAGACCGGTTCCTTCAAGAAAGCCATGGAAAAACCTGAGCCCGGCAGAACCGGAATGATCTCGACATTGTCCGGAACCTTGATGTCATCCGGAATTACGCGAAACGAAGAATAAGCAGGGACCAGCAGTTTTTTGTCAGGCCAGCGTTCTTTGCAGGCTTTTGCCAACTTGGTTACGTAAGCCCAGATCAGCCTGGAATGGCGGCGGTTCAGCGGCGCTTTCGGATCAGTTAATTTCATGCAGTCGGCACAATGACATCCACGAAATCCGTCATTCGGCCACCAGCGGATATATTTTGCGTCCGGAGTCAACGCCGGTGACGCAAATGCAGTATAATCCTTACCGTTGCTTTTATAATATTTATCTATCTCGTTTAAATGCGCCTGGAAACCGCCTTCACTGGAATAGCAGCGCTGAACGCTCAATCCAGGTCGAATCCCGATCATTCTTGAACCATCTTCGCGAAGCGCAAAATATTCAGGATGAGTTTTTGCAAAGAGTTTGTTCCAGTCGTTGTCAGTGTGGCTTGTCCGCTGATTTCCGATCCCGCCGAGACGCATCATCGCACTCCATTCATTTCTTACCCTGGAATCACCGGTTCCCGCTGATTTGTTATCAGTAAAACCGTGATTGTGATATGATGACAGGCGAAATTGAAAAGCAGGTTTATCAGTATATTCCACAACCGGAATAGTAACTTTTTGAGCTTTATAATCAGGAATTACCGTACCCAATTCCCCCGGGAAATAAAATCGGCACCCAACCATGCGTTGCAGAAAATCGACCATCGCAAAAAACGTTCCCTTGCTCCAGTAAGGACTGGAGTAATATAAACGTCCAGGCTGATGTCCGGCGTGATTCGGCTGATCGTTTCCGAGCAGCATAATGCCATGCTCAAATACCTTGACAACCAGAGTTTCCTCAGGCAGTTGCTGCGCTTGTTCAAAAGCTTTTTTCACCACCGGATCATCACACGGACCAATGAAGATGCCTTTACCGGATTTCAGGCTGCCTCGAACAATATTGAATTTTGCGCCGGTTGCCTCTTCAAGATATTTCTGAAGCATTTTCGCAGTGTTTTTATAATAATAAGATTTTTCTTTAGCGGGAATGACGATTTGTAAATTTGTCCGGCCATGATCAGATAAAGTCACAGTCCCTTTCCCGTCAATCATTTTTACTTGATTCAATCCCTGCGACTGCCATGGTTTGCAATCGGGGAGAACTTTTGAAACCGCACCTGCGACTGACACCGCGCTTAAGAATGCCGGCAATAATATTTTCATCTTTTACCTTTCAAGTTATATGTTGTTATCTGTAATTCTTTATCAAAATTCAGCGGAAAATATAATCAAACGGTCCATCCGGACTGATATTTCCGGAAGACGGCGACATAATATCCCGATATGGCTTGTGTTCAACATGACCGTCCAAAAAGCTCATATTCACTCCCTGATTATGCCGCAGACCAACATTCATATTTGTATCCCCTATTATGATTCTGCCTCCGTTAATAAGTATCGCCGGAGTGTCATTCTTTCCATTGGCATCAAGAACATTATCCTCCCAATCCAGAACAAAGGCACGAGCAGATGGTTTCAGCACCCGGTTAACCTTGCCATTCTTGCAACCATTTGCATCAGCCGAAGCACGCCCGGACAAACGCAGAGCAGGCGCATATGAAACCGGGTATGGATTGGGAAAACTGAAAAGATGAACCTGCGACGAACAAGTGAAAGCATTAGGCTTTTTAGGCCGTTCTGCCCAGGTCGGACCAAACTGATAATGAGTATCCATTCTCCTCGGAATCCCGAGATATATCCCGACTCTGCAATACCACGCCGGCAATTCAAAGCTGGAATATCCGCTGAAACCGCCACCCGGGGCATAACCGAATGGAATATAGTCCGAGTAATCGACCATATATTGGACCATTCCGGAGCCAATTTGTTTCAGGTTGCCCGAGCAACTGATTGCCCGCGCTTTTTCACGGGCTTTATTCAAAGCCGGCATCAACATGCTAGCCAAAATAGCAATAATAGCTATTACTACAAGCAATTCAATCAATGTGAATCGTTTTCTTTCATAATGTTTGTCCATTGGATATCTCCTGTTGTTTTATTGTTATGAAATAGTTCTAACACTATCCCTTTCTATAATCTCAAATTCCGACACAACAAATGGCCCTTTCTCTCCAGGCTTAAACCATTCATCGGACCGGGTTAACAAATCGATCCCTTTACGCGCCAGAAGCGAATACTTGAAATCAATCGTTGTCAGATGCGGAGTGACCATATCAGCATCCGGGTTACCACAGATTCCGAGAACGGAAACATCCTCAGGAATTGATTTCCCTGCACCTTTAATTGCCCGGTAAGCTTCCACCGCGAAGAAGTCAGAGAATAAAATTATTGCTGTAGGCGGATCATCAACATCGATGATCTGCAGGACCCCATTAGAAACATCACTGCCGTAAAACATCTCAACAAAATAGGCGGAATTGGTACTGCAGCCATTTTTTTCAAGAACAGCCAAGACATCTTGAAGCGACTTTTTTCTGAAGGGGACATCTGAGCTTTTGAGTCCGGCAAAGCCGATTTTTTTATGGCCTTTCGACGCAAGATAACCAATAGCGGAATCCACCGCAAGCGGAGCATCAATATAAATATTACCGAATCCGGTCACTTCCCCGTCATTGCGCCTCCCGTGCGGCAGGACAACCGGGATATCAAGCGGTTTCAATTTCAGGAGAATCGGTTCATCTCCGTTGAACCTTGAGGTCACAAGTAAGATCCCGGAAACGTTGCGACGCTTGAGGTAAGTCCTTAGCTCCTGATCTGAAAGCGCAAGAACACGCTCGGTATACATTATCTCTGGTTTATATTCTTTTTGCACGGTATACTGGTAAGCCTCCGGGACAATATAATTACTGGGACTCTCCCAGGAAAGATTGGCGTCAACAATTATCAGTAAAGTCTTTTGACGAACATGGCGTTCCCGTTCCGAGGTTACAAAAGTGCCGCGTCCATGAACCCGCGCTATCAATTTTTCAGCCTGCAGTTTTGTCAAAGCAGCCCGCAAAGTTATCTTACCGACTCCCAGTTCCCGGGCCAAATCAAGTTCTTTCGGCAATTTTCCGGTCAGTTCACCAGTCAGGATATTATTTCTGAGCTGATCGAATACCAAGTCTTTTTTTAAAATCGTTGTCATTATTATCAAGCCATGAATAAAGATACTATAAGATTCTATATGATACTACATGATACTATTGAAATTGTCAATAGATAAAATTTATTTTTTTTATTTTTTTCATATTGCTGCGCTGACTAAGCTGTATACTTCTATTAAGGCATAAAGCGTTTAAATCAAGACTTTTAAATTAATCTAAAAAAATTAATAAAAAAATACTAAATAAGACTTGAAAAAACATAATTAGATAGTATAATATAAATATTAAAATATTAATTTATTTTTATCTTAAATTGAATCAAGAGAAAAGGGTTAAGTTCAATGAAAGATATTTTAATATGTATGGGCAGTTCCTGTTTTGCCCGCGGTAATGAAAAAAACTTGCGGGTGATTGAAGAGTTTATTGCTAAAAACGGATTGACGGCAAAAATTCGAGTAGCAGGAAAATGCTGTGCCGGGCACTGTGCAAAAGGACCGAACATCGAAATAGACGGTGTTTGCCATCACAATGTGACTCGCGAATCATTGATTGACCTGTTGAATGAAAATACCAAACGAAATTAAACAAAACTTAATTTCATTGAACAACGGAGAACGTCGTATGAACCAGGAATTTCCAATTTACACAGTCAAGACCGAATGTCAGGACTGCTATAAATGCGTCCGGGGATGTCCAGTCAAGGCGATCAAAGTAGTTGATGGTCACGCCTCGGTCATGCCTGAATTATGCATTGCTTGCGGCAATTGCGTTGAAACCTGCCCGGCTAAAGCCAAAAAAGTCCGGAACGACTTGCCTCGCGTCAAAATTTTACTTAAACAGGACAATCCGGTATATGCCTCTCTGGCCCCGTCGTGGGTCAGCGAATTTCGCGGCATCAAAGATGAACAGATGATCGCCGCCCTTAAGAAACTCGGTTTTACCGGGGTTGGCGAAACCGCGCTGGGAGCCGAACTGGTCTCCGCCAAAACCGCTGAACAACTGGCAGAGAAAGGCGGGTTGACAATTTCTTCCGCCTGCCCGGCGGCAGTTGACTATTTACGCCGGTTCCAGCCGGAATTCGCCGCCGCTATGACCGGAATTTATTCTCCGGCGCTGGCCCACTGCAAAATGCTGCGTGAAGAATTCGGCAACGATATCAAAACCGTTTTCATCGGTCCGTGTATCGCCAAAAAAAATGAAGCGGACCGGAATCCGGAGCTGTTGAACATCACTCTCACTTTTGATGAATTGCGAGCCTGGCTAAAAGAGGAAAACATCAATCTTTATCAGGTTACCACTACCAAAGCGGATAAATTTGTTCTCGGCAAAGCCGCAAACGGCGCATTGTATCCGGTTGAAGGCGGTATGATCGGCACAATCAAGGATAATAAGAAACTTGACAAAGTGCATTTTGCCGAACTTACCGGTATCCCGGCAATGGAACAGGCTTTAGCAGGATTGCGTCCCGAAGATGTCAAGGAAACCGTTTTTATCGAAACGCTGGCTTGTCGCGGCGGTTGTGTTCACGGTCCCTGCTGTAAACATGATTCCCCCGGCCTGCTGGAAAGACTGAGGATTTTCGGACGGACTCAGCAGGGAACCGGAGAACTGAAGCAGAAGCCGGATATTACGACTAAAATTGAAGCCAGCCCGGAAGCGGAACATGACGCCTGTACAATGCGCGATTTACGCCAGGCGCTGCAGCGGGTCGGCAAGTTTAATCCGGAAGATGAACTAAACTGCGGCGGCTGCGGTTACAACACCTGCCGTAAATTCGCCGAAGCGCTGATTGAAGAAAAGGCCGAACCATGCATGTGTGTATCTTATTTGCGCAAGCAGGCCCAGAAAAAAGCCAACGCGCTGTTGCGCTGCATCCCGTCAGGAGTGGTGATCGTTGGTCCGGACCTGAAGATCATTGAATGCAACCAGCGTTTTGCCGCCACTTTCGGTGAAGATACGGTTGCGGCGTTCGACGCGATGCCCGGCCTGGCCGGAGCCGATCTGAAGCGCATAGTACCGTTTGCCGACCTTTTTGTAAGCTGTCTGGAAAACGGCCAGGATATCCATCGCGATTCCTTCCGGGTCGATAATAAACTGTTAAGCGTGACGGTCTTTTCAATCGAACTGCATGAAGCGGTCGGCGCGGTGATATTCGATGTCACCAGCACTGAACTGCGGCGTGAGCAGATAGCCGCACGCGCCAAAGAAGTAATCGACCGGAACGTCGCGGCGGTTCAGGAAATAGCCTGCTTGCTGGGTGAAAACATGGCCGACACGGAAATATTGTTGCGTTCCATCGCGGAGGATTACGCCGATGAAAATTAACGAGACAACTGATAGAATGTTTTTTGATCTGGGCTTTGCGCAGAAATGCAAGAAGAACCAGAGCATTTGCGGCGACGCCTACCGCTTCCGGAAACTGCCGGAGGAAGGCAGGATCGCGGCAGTTCTATCCGACGGTCTCGGCAGTGGCGTAAAGGCCAATATCCTGGGAACCATGACCGCGACCATGGCTCTGAAATTCGCGGTTAACAACCTTGAAGTGCTTCGTTCCGCTGAAATCATCATGAGCGCGCTGCCGATCTGCCGCGTCCGCAAGATCAGCTACGCCACATTTACGATTGTCGATGTTCGGCATGATGGTAAAGTCAGCATAGTCGAAATGGGCAATCCGGGCTTTATCCTGATGCGCGGGAAAGTTGTCGAAGAAGTTCCGGGGCGTGAATTGACCAGCCCGAAATGGCGCGAACGGACCATGAAAATCTCAGATTTCACCCTGGGCTTAAATGACCGTCTGATATTCTTTTCCGACGGAATCAGTCAGGCCGGAATGGGCAGCGATAAATATCCTCTGGGCTGGCGGCGCCAGGGCTGTATCGAATTCACAGAGGATTTGCTGGATAAACAGCCGGATATCTCCGCGCACGAACTGGCAGGTAGAATTCAGCGCGGAGCACTAAGCCGCGAACCGGATTTGAAGCCTGGCGACGATATGACCTGCGCGGTTATTTATACCCGGCTGCCGAAAAAACTGATCCTGTTTACCGGACCTCCGTATGACCGGGAACGCGATTACGAATGCGCCAGAATGATCGAGCAGTTCGACGGAAAAAAAGTGTTATGCGGCGGCACCACGGCTGAAATTTTAAGCCGGGAACTCAAACGCGAACTGACAGTAGACCTCAAAAGCATGACCGGTGACATGCCGCCGATATCCAGAATGGAAGGTATCGACCTGGTAACCGAGGGTATCTTTACATTGACCCGAACCGCGCAATATCTGGAAAAGGCCGATGGGATTCAACATCCCGACGCGGCCGGAATGCTGGTTGAACAATTGCTGTGCGTCGACATCATCGAACTGGTGGTGGGAACGCGAATCAACGAGGCGCATCAGAATCCGGACCTGCCGGTTGATCTGGAGATTCGCCGGAATATCGTCAAGCGGATCGCCACTGCGCTTAAGGAAGTTCATTACAAAGAAGTTACAATCCGTTACGTTTGAATATATGCATCAATAATTATCAAGAGGAGATATAAAAAATGCAGGAAACAATGGAAAAAACAGAGAAGATGGTCCGGAATCTGGCTGAAGTCAACCGGATTCTGGAAGAAAACAATTATGATCCGGGACGCTTGATTCCGATTCTTCAGGCGGTTCAGGAAGAGTACAAGTATCTGTCAAAAGACGCCATCAGTTACGTTGCCACCTCATTGGGTCTGCCGCCGGCAAGAGTCTACGGAGTGGCCACCTTTTACGCGCATTTTTCACTTGAACCAAAAGGCAAATACATTTTCCGGCTATGTGACGGAACTGCCTGTCACGTGAAAAAATCTCACGGAATCCTGAACGCGCTTTATGATAAACTCGGCCTGAGCGCTGAAAAACAAACAACCGATGACATGGTGTTCACGGTTGAAACCGTCAGTTGCCTTGGCGCCTGCGGACTGGCTCCCGTAATGCTGGTGAACGAAGATGTTTACGGTCAGGTCACTCCGGCTCAGGCAATTGAGATTGTTGATGAGATAATGGCATCTGAAGCTAAGAATCAAGATTAAGGAGAATTTATCATGTGTTTGAATTTGGAAAAAACCAAAGCGGAATATGATGCCGCTGTCGGAAAACTGGCCCGGCGCATCACCATGTGCGCCGGTACCGGATGCGTGGCGAACGGCGCTCTCGCGGTTCGCGACAAAATGGTCGAAACGATGAAAGAAGCCGGTCTGGATGTAAAAATTGTCCTGGACTATGAAGACGACAAAGATTTTGATGGCACTTACATGTCAAAATCCGGTTGTCAGGGTTTCTGCCAGATGGGACCTCTGATGTTGATCCAACCGGAAGGAATTTTATATACGAAAGTAAAAGTTGACGATGTCGCTGAAATCGTTCAGGCCACACTGGTCAACGGTGAAATCATCGACCGCCTGCTCTATAAAGACCCGGTAACCGGCAAATCCTGTCGTGGTGAAGACGACATTCCGTTCTATGCCCGCCAGACCCGTGCGGTTATGCGCAACTGCAAAATCGAACCAGAGAATATCGGCGAATATATCAGCAAGGGCGGCTACGAAGGAGCTCGTAAAGCAATAACCCAAATGACTTCCGAAGAAGTATGCCAGAATGTTCTGGAAGCCGGAATTCGCGGTCGTGGCGGCGGTGGATTCCCGACCGGCTTGAAATGGAAATTCACCCTGGCCTACAAAAACGATAAAAAATATGTTATCTGCAACGGTGACGAAGGCGACCCCGGAGCGTTTATGGACCGGTCGCTGATGGAAGGCAACCCGCACAGCGTGATCGAAGGCATGCTCATTGCCGCCAAAGCAATAGAGGCCAACGAAGGCTATGTTTATGTCCGGGCCGAGTACCCGCTGGCGGTCAAACGGATGCGCCGCGCCATGGCCGACGCGGAAAAAGCCGGCCTGCTTGGAGACGGCTTATTCGGGATTGATTTCAGCTTTAAACTCCACGTTATGGAAGGTGCCGGGGCATTCGTCTGCGGCGAAGAAACCGCGCTGATCGCCTCGATCGAAGGCAAACGCGGCATGCCGATGCCAAAACCGCCGTTCCCGGCCGAAAAAGGCTTATACGGCAAACCGACAGTCATCAACAACGTTGAAACGCTGGCCTCAATTCCAATGATCTTGCATAAAGGTCCGGAAGCCTATAAGAAAATTGGAACCGAAAAGTCTCCTGGAACCAAGACTTTCGCATTGACCGGACATGTGGCAAATACCGGACTCATCGAGGTCCCGTTCGGCTCGACCCTGCGCGAGATCGTCTACAATATCGGCGGCGGCGTCACCAATAACGCCGGAGTTCTTGACGGCGAAGACTTTAAATCCGTCCAGATCGGCGGACCGTCAGGCGGCTGCCTGACCCCGGATATGCTGGATATGCCGTTGGACTTCGACTCACTCAAAGAAGTCGGGGCGATGGTCGGTTCCGGCGGACTGGTGGTAATGAACCGTGAAACCTGTATGATCAGCGTTGCCCGCTTCTTCATGCAGTTCACCCAGAACGAATCCTGCGGTAAATGTCTACCGTGCCGCGAAGGCACCAAACAGATGTTGAGCCTGCTTGACGATATTATCGAAGGCCGGGCCGACGGCGATACCCTGAAACTGCTGGAACAGACGGCAAAAGCCGTCCAGCTCGGATCGCTCTGCGGCCTGGGTAAAACCGCGCCGAACCCGGTACTCTCCACTCTGCGTCATTTCAGGGATGAGTACAATGCGCACGTTTTCGACAAGACCTGTCCGGCCGGCGAGTGTAAAGCCCTGCTGAAACCGGCGATCGATCCGGAAAAATGCATCGGCTGTACCGCCTGTACCCGCAAATGCCCGGTCGGAGCGATCAGCGGCGAGAAAAAACAACCGCACACCATCGACGTCGAAGCCTGTATCAAATGCGGCGCCTGCAAGGAAGCCTGCCGGTTCGACGCCATATTGAATCTTTAAAGACGAATCAGGAGAGAATATAATGGATACAAAAAATAAATTGACTTTAAACGGACGTGAAATCACCTTTGGTGACGAACGCAACCTGTTGGAACTGATCCGCAAAAACGGCATAGAAATACCGACTTTCTGCTATCACTCCGAACTGAGTATCTACGGCGCGTGCCGTTTGTGCATCGTCGATATCGCGGGCAAAGGCATTCAAGCCTCCTGTTCCATCAAACCGGAGCCCGGCATGGTCGTCAAAACCGATACCCGGGAACTGCGGGATATGCGGAAAATCTACGTGGAACTGCTGCTGGCCAACCATAAACGGGAATGCCCGAGCTGTACCAGAAGTTCCAGCTGTACTTTGCAGGATTTGAGCCGCCGTCTCGGCGTCGAGGAAATCCGTTACAAACAGCTCGAAGAAAAACGGACGCCGGACAAATCTTCCCCGTCCCTCGAACGCGATCCCGACAAATGCGTACTCTGCGGCGACTGTGTCCGGGTATGCAGTGAGGTCCAGGGTATCGGCGCGATCGACTTTGCCAATCGCGGCGCTAAAGCCTGCGTGGCCCCGGCTTTCGACCAGGATTTGAACAGCGTCGAATGCGTTCACTGCGGCCAGTGCGCGGCGGTCTGCCCGACCGGCGCGATCGTACCGCGTCAGAATCGCGACGACGTCTGGAACGCTATCTATGATCCCGACACCACGGTTGTCGCGCAGATCGCGCCGGCCGTCCGGGTGGCGCTGGGCGAATATTTCGGCCTGGAAACCGGTGAAAACACGGCCGGACGGCTGGTCAACGCCCTTAAAATGATGGGATTCGATCAGGTCTACGATACTTGTTTTGCCGCCGATATGACAATCTTTGAGGAAGCGAACGAGTTTATCGAACGTTTCTCCAGCGGCAAAAATCTGCCGATGTTCACCAGCTGCTGTCCCGGCTGGGTCAAGTTTGCGGAAACCAATTTCCCGGAAATCATTCCTCAGGTATCCAGCTGCAAATCTCCGCAGCAGATGTTCGGCGCGGTCGCGAAAAAGACTTTGCCCGAGCAGCTTGGTATTGAAAAGAAAAATCTGGTCGTGGTTTCCATCATGCCTTGTACCGCCAAAAAGTTCGAGGCGCAGCTTGATAAATTCAAAACTGACGGCATCCAGGATGTCGACCATGTTCTGACCACCGTGGAAATCGCCCGGATGATCAGTTCCATGGGCATCAAATTTGACGAGCTTGAACCAGAAGCATTCGACCTGCCGATGGGCTTCGCCACCGGGGCCGGTGTTATTTTCGGCGCGACCGGCGGGGTAATGGAAGCGGCCCTGCGTTATGCAGCGGAAAAACTCGAAGGCAAAAAACTGCCGAACGTCGATTTCAAAGAAGTACGCGGTTTTGACAATCTCAAAGAAGCCGAACTGGAAATAGCCGGTAATACCATAAAAGTAGCGGTGGTCCACGGCTTGAAAAACGCCAAAAATCTGGTTAACGACATCAAAAGCGGTAAAAGAAACTATGATTTTGTCGAAGTGATGGCATGCCCCGGCGGCTGTATAGCCGGAGCCGGCCAGCCGATCACCCACGATCCGGAAACCCGGAAAGCCCGGGCCAAAGGCCTTTATCGCGTGGATAAACGTCTGCAGTTGCAGAAGTCCCAGGACAATTACATGGTGGAAACCTGCTATAAAAATCACCTTGGCGGCGGCCCGGGATCACATGAAGCGCATAAAACGCTCCATACGAACTATACGAACCGGAGCCAGATCTTTGACGCCAAAATTCCGGCCCTGAGCGGAACCGCTGACAAGCGCTTGCAGATCACTACCACGATCTGCGCCAATCAGGAAAATTGTCCCGGCCGGATTCTGCTGGGCATGGTCGTCAAATATGTCAAGGAGAAAGGCTATGCCGACCGGGTGGATGTCTGGGCAGCGTTCAGCTCCCGTCCCGAACCTGACGGCACGATCCTGATCACCATCGGCGACCAGATGTTCGACCGTTGCGATTTCCGCAATCCGATCACGACAGAGGAAGCGATGAGCAACCATGTCATTTTCGCCAATGTAACGAAAGCGATCGAAAGCGCAATGGCTCAATTATGAATTAAAGACTCCCGGCAGCCGGAAAATCCGGGGACTTAACCGGCAGCCGGGGTTATCTGAACTGATTTCTATTTCGTAATTCCTGATTCCTAATTAAAACAACCCCTCCCTCTTGATTCGGGCCGGGCGCAATGCCCGGCCCACTTTTTTTATTTTTCCGCCAACAGATAAACCGGCTTCCAGATTCCCCCCTGTCCGCCGCTTGCGTGCACTTTCACGGTCAACTCATGGAGACCAGGCTTCAGTCCTGCCGGCAATTCAATGAAAAAGGGTTCGTTCCATAATTTTTTCACATCGCCTTTATGGTGGCCGCCAATATAGTTTCCGTCCAAATAAACCCAGGCGCGTTCATCTACTCCACAAAAATATAGTCCAAGTTTTTTACGACCGGACGGAATATCCAAAGCAGTTCGATACCATGCGCTGCCGAGATAATTACCATATCCCTGCTTTCCCCACCAATTCCCGATATTTATTTTGCTCCAGTCAGCATAATTAAAATCCAGTCCCATCCACTTTTCCCGGTCCCCTTTATTCAACGGGTCGGTTTTAAAACTCCATTGCCCGGGAAGTTTTCCGAGAAAATCATATTTTTTCTGAATTGTCTTAAAGGAACTGTTGCTTTCATAAATCTCACGCATGTTACGCTTGAAACCCTGGATCTGCCTGAAAACAATCTGAGTTGGAACCAGACGATCCGGTCCGAGCCTTTTACTGACCCGCTCTAAGTGCTCCAGGGAAGCAATTGCCTTCTGATACTTGCGGGGTTCCAATGTCTTTTGAAAATCGGCCCCGGCAGTCACGGCGGCGGAAAACGCTTTGACAAAATCGAATCCGCGAAGTTGCGCGGCAACCGCCCCGGCAACCCGCACATTACCTTTTCCAGCTGCAACCGCCTGTTCAAGGTATTCGCGCATTGAGTTCATTTTTTTCGCGGGGATGTATGGCAATGACCTGTTGCCGTATTCCAACCAGTTCTTTTTTTCGCATAAACATTCCGCCAGCGTAGTATGATAGTTTTCAATAAATATCGATGCTTTACCATATAGCTTGTCATAGTAATCTTTTCTGAAAGCCGCTTCTTCAAACCACGGATTCCAAGCCAGCCTGGCGCTCAGGTAATAATTATAGGCACTTACCCCATACCAGTTTTCATTGCTTTCCTGGCAACTGCACTTTACCTTTAAAAGATCAAAGAACCGGAAGGTTCGGACCAACGCACCGGGAGTATTAGCCGTATAATAAAAATCCAGATAATTATAGGTATAAAGAAATAAATTTCCATTGCAAAGTTTATTCCACTTCTGCAACTCTTTACCGCCGAACTCCGCCCAGGGCGTACGGTCCGGGCTACTGAAATCAGTTAAACAGTAGGTAATAAAAACATCATCCCGGGGAGTGACATTCTTCGGCGGCTGACTGGTTACATTATAGGCATAGGTAACAATTTTTTTGCCTGGCATAACCTTGGCCAACTCCGCCGCAACCAGATTAGCCAGGTTTATGCTGTGCTCAGTTTTATAAGTATTGCTGTTTCCGCCTTTGTATAAAGCCCTGCAGCCCGGACACTGACACCATAACCTGGCTCCGTCCTCTTGAAACAACGGAAAGAATATTCTTTCAGGATGCTCTTTAAAATAACTGACGGCTTTTCGGGCGATAGTTTTGGCCAGTTCCGGGTTAGTAGCACACAACTGAGCCCTCTCAGCGCGCCATTTGCCCGTACTGCTGTCCTGACAGAAAAACTCCGGTTTTTTTGCAAAATATTCTTTCGGGGGAATCCAGAAGTGATAATTATGCCCCCACATCGTCGGCAGAGCAATGCATCCACCGCGTTTTGCATAGAAGGAACTAATCCGCGCAAGGTTGGCCTTTTTGACGTTCGGCTTATCCCGACTACTGACCAAGCGTTCCAGTTCAACATTATAACGATTTTTCACGCACCAGTCGGCAACAACATAACGGTGCTTCATCGGCTCCGGCACCATCCTGCCCGCGCTGCAATAATGAAAACGCCTGTACATCATTTTCGGAACGGAACTGTCTTTCCAGAGGGGAAGTTTGACATTTTGTTTTTTCGGAACCACTACCGCATAATCAAACGGCGCAAACCAGCGGATACCGACGGCTTTTTCCAGAAAATCATAAACACCATACAGCAATCCCCGTTCGTTATTGCCGATAATTTCGATTTTGTTCGCGGAAAGAGCTTGAGTTGCAAAACCCTCTTGCTCATTTTTATCAGGTTTAACCGATAACAGAATAATCTGCCGCCCCGGAGAAAATTGTTTGATGACCGGCAGTTTCACGCCAGTTGACTTTTCGATATATTCGGCCAGTTCGGATGCCGCGAATTTTCCGGTTTCACCGATTCCTCCTGCAATACATATCGAAAACGGGCTTTTACCTTTGTCGACAAGAACGGGCCCTGCGGCACCAATAATATCCTGAAAAACATACGGCGCAAATTTCTTGTGATTTTTTATCGCTTCGGATATTTGCCGGACCTCCGGACTATCTTTATCCAGGTCTTTTTCAAGTTTTATATCACTGACTTCTATAATCTCAGCGGTTTTGGTGTAAAACCCCAATGTCACTATTTTGCCTCCGGAGGCCAATTGACGCGAAGCACCGGCAGCTGCTTTACTCCTGACAAAAAAGCCTTTTCCAACCATACTGCGCGCGGCGGTTTTCAATCTGAGATTGTAATTTGCCCATTCCGGCGTCAGGTTAAGAATCGAATAAAATGAACTGCTCTTTCCGTTGGTGTCTTTCCGGTTGATGTACAGATAGATTGATGCAGCCTTGCCATTGGCGCTTCTGGCTCTCAGACTCAAATACTTATATCCATCCAGACTCGTTTCCTTTGCCGGGGAGGCATAGAATGTAAAAGCTTTTTTAACTTTTTCCCCGGAACGCGCATACCGCAGGACAACAACTCTTCCGTCTATTTTAATTGAAGCATGCTCACGGGTTCCCCATTTACAGGCCTTCCACTTACATTGGACTTCTTCCGCGGTGAGCTGCGGTGAAATAAAGGCGCTACACGCCAACAGGCATAGCAACGATAACATAGATACAAACATTCTTTTCTCCATGAAGGCAAACGTGAATTTTATCAGTAATTTTTTATCTCAACACCAAGCTCATTCAAATACCACGTGATATTTGAGCGCGTGAGCATATAAGGATTTGCCGCCGCGACATGTCCGTCACAAAAGGCCGCATTGGCAAACTTGTTATTCCCGTGAACGGTTGACAGACCGCCTCCGGAAGCTCTGAATACTTCAAAATAGAACGACTGGAATCTTTTTCCATAATTACTCGACCGGGTGGACCAGGCGGTGTCGCCCAGAAATAAGCATTCGCTGTGTGATCCGCTCAGACCGCGTCTTTTGTACCAGAGCGGAACGGCTTTCAGATTAAGATGAGTCGCAACCCTGCTGCCTTTGTAATCCGCCCATACCGCCGGATTGTCCGATTCCGGTGTTCTTCCGTAATAAGGATTCACCATCCCGTAGGTCGAATAAGTATCTCCGGTATATTGAAATGTCTTTCGGGCCGGACATAACAGATAATTTCCCGCAGTCAGATACTTGTTGTCAATCAGGCAATCAGACCAGCTGCTGTAAAGCACATCTGTACCTTTTACGGGACGATACGGATATAAATCGCTGTTATCATTACCATAAAACATAAATGCATTACTTAACTGCTTCAAATTGTTCATACAACTGATTGCTTTAGCTTTTTCCCGGGCCTGATTGAGGGCTGGCAGCAGCAAACTTGCCAAAATAGCAATAATAGCAATTACCACCAAAAGCTCGATTAGAGTAAAACAAGTACTTTGTTCCTGTTTCCGATTTGCATTGAACTTTGACATTTTTTCTCCTTTCTAAATTGAAATGTCGTAATTAATTTTTAAATCCTTCTCCAACATCTGGAAGGTATTAATTGTAAACATCCGGTCAAACTCATTGTGATTGCAGCCGCAGCTTGAACCGAGAAATAATTTAGGCTTTATACTGATATTCTCCGGCTTCGCCTTTAACGTATGATTTTTTATCCTGTCCATCAGGATGTCGATAGATCTTTCGGCCTGGACCCTGACCTGCTGGATCACGGTTGTCAAGGGAACCGGAGCAAACTGGCTGAAAGTATACCCGTCATACCCGATTACCGCAACGTCATCGGGAACTTTGATCCCGTTGTAGAGCATCACCGCAATCAGTTTTGAGGCAATATAATCGTTGGAACAAAATACCGCATCTGCCTTGAAGTCAGTCAGTCGCTGCAATATTTTTGAGGTTTTACCATCCAGGCTTCTCATCGAAAAAGAATAGTCCCGGTCAAACGCAATCCCGGCCTCTTCAAGCGCTTTGAGCATCCCGGAGGTCTTGGCTTCGTTTGTCTCGTATTCCTGGGTGCAGAGAAAACAGATACGCTTTCGTCCATGCTCGAGTAAGTGTTTTGTCGCAATATAACCACCCTCAAAGTTATCTATTCCGACATCAAAACCGATATTATTGTGTGAACAGAAAACATAAGGCACCGTCTGGTTTTCCTCAAGTGAACTTCTGCTGCCGGAGGTTGTGATAATAATTCCATCAACGCCCCTGGAAAGCAATTCCGTCAAGCCCCGGGCCGCGGAAAAATTACTCCTCCCATATTGACAGGTCAACAGATTGTAACCTTTGGTGTGCAAAATATCGGAAATCTCATTATACAGTGCATTATTAATCCCCGAGGAATATGGCGATCCGAGTAGACCTATTGTTTTGGTGGAACCGCCTTTAAGACTTCGGGCGGCACTGTTGGGAACATAGTTGAGATCCCTGGCAATCCGCAGAATCTTTTCCCGGTTCTGTTCCGATACCCGGCTGTTCTGAGTATTGTTAAGCACCGCCGATACCGCTTGTCTGGAGACTCCGGCAAGCATGGCAATGTCTTTCATTGTTACAAACATATATACCTCAAATGATGCTTTTTCATCAATTAGATTGCACGTGCAATCACTTTTATTATACAATATTTTTCAAAAAAAGCAACTGGTATTTATATTTTTTTGAAAAAAACATTATATGACACACAATGACACTGAAACAAATTTTTTACATTCCTGAAAATTCAAATAACTAACAGACAGTTTGATTATTATATATATACATACAAGATACTTATTGAAAAAAACTTAAAACAAAAATAAAATCAACAGACATCCAGAATAAGCTATGGCTAATAATAAAATATCCATCAAGGTTTCGGCTTGTATTTGGATGGGGAAGAACCGAAACGATGTTTGAAAACTTTGGTGAAGTAATGACGACTTGAAAAACCGGTATGTTCCGCGATCTCACTGATTATCATGCGGCCTTCGGCCAGCAGTTCCAATGCCTTGCGCATTCTTAGTTCATTAAGGAATTCAATCAATGAATAGCCGCTGCCCCGACTGAATACCCGGGAAAGATAAAATGAACTGACCTGCAATTCCCCGGCAACATCTTCAAGCGAAATGTGCCGCTGGTAGTTCGCTTCCAGGTAACGTTTGGCGTCTTCCACCAGCACATCCACCCGGTCCTGAATATTGAGTCGCGGTTTCTGTTTGGAAATGATGTCGCGATAGATCAGCATCAGCAGTAGGTGCAGTCTGGAGTTGGCAATCAGATGATCAAGTTTACCGGCCCCGTTATCGAAACGCAGGGAATCAAGAATTCTAACCGCCTGTACCCGCAAATCCGGCGAAATCTGCTGGATGCTTTGATTGTTGACGACCTTGAAATACTCCTCCGAGCAGGGCCATTTAAACTGGACAAGAAATATTTCAAGCAGAGAATTATCGGGAAAATTATCACGATGCCTCGCACCGGGCGGCACCAGAAGAAAGTCGCCCGTTGAACCGGAAGACCTTTTACCGTCGATATACAGCTCAATATTGCCGCGCCGGACATGCAGCAGTTCGGCATTACCTGCGATATGCGGTTGAGTCCAACTGGCGGCATAGATCATATCGCCCAGACTGCAAATATCCGGGCGCACGTCAAAATCCGGCGTATCATCAATATCGAATGTATTATTCCAGGCCTGTTTGCGCATCATGACAAAATTTTACCCCTTTTCACAAAATGTTGCACTCAAAAAGGTTTGCGGACGGTTTTTCCAGCGTATATAATTTTATCCATAGAACATCGAAATACAACCATCCCAACAAAAAAAGGTGATAAAATGAGCGAACTGGCAATTTACGGCGGACCGAAAACAATTATAGAAGGCGAGGTAAAACCCTGGCCGCCAATCGACAAAACAGATGAAAAGCTGGTGCTCGACGCGCTTTACTCGGAAAAGCAGGCGCGGGGACCGCATAATATCGCGTTTGAAGAGGAATTCGCGGCCTGGAACGGCAATAAATATGCGCTGTTCACCAACAGCGGCACCGCGGCGCTGCATATGGGACTGGTCGGCTGCGGCGTCGGAGCCGGCGACCATGTACTGGTTACCGCCTACACCTGGAGTTCCAGCGCGACCTGCATTCTGCATCACAACGCCATTCCGATTTTTGTCGACATCGATTTTGATACATTCCTGATCGACGCGAAAAAAATCGAAGCGGCTATCACGCCAAGAACCAAAGCGATCATTGTTGTACAGCTTCACGGTTTATGCGCCGATATGGATGAAATACTTGACATCGCCAGACGTCACAACCTTTACGTAATTGAAGACGCCTGCCAGGCCCACGGAGCGATGTACAAAGGCAAAAAAGCCGGAACAATGGGACATTGCGCGGCGTTCTCCCTGAACCAGAATAAGTGTTTGAGTTCCGGAGAAGGCGGAGTGTTTGTTACCGACGATGAGGAAATTTACAAGAATGCCGGTAAGCTTTGGAGTTTTGGCGAAACCGCCAGACCGGAAGAGTCACGTGATTACCATGCCTATGCGCTCGGCTGGATGTACCGCAACAACGAGATTACCGCGGCATTCGCCCGGGCACAGCTCGCCAAATACGACGGTTACTTTGCAATCCTGCGAGCCAACGGAAACCATTTAAAGGAAAATCTTAAGGGCATAAGAGGTTTGTTATTACCTTACGAGCCGGAAGAATGCGTCCACAACTGGTATAATTTCAATCTTCGTTTGGATTTTGAGGCTCTCGGGGTCACCGGCAATAAGGTCGAATTCCGGGACGCGGTCTGCGCGTCAATCCGGGCTGAAGGCGTGACATGCAGCGTCTGGCAGCGGTTCATTCTGCCGGAGATGACCGTTTTCCGGGCAAAGAATGCTTATGGCGGCGGTTTTCCGTGGAGCATTCCCGGCGCGGACGAAGGCGTAAACTATACCCCGGAAAACTATCCTAACGCATTGCGCTACAGCAAATGCCACATGTCGATCGTCCAAACCCTGAGAGCGCCGAACGGGTTGGATATTGCCGCGAAAGTGGTTGAATCAGTAAAAAAAGTCTTTGATAATATCGACAAAATCGATCCTGATAAAATTCTAAAAAACTGAAAAGGAAATTTGATCATGGGCAGCTTGAAAATTGGTTGGGCGACACGGAACGTTTCAACAGACAAACCGGTTAATATTCCCGGACAGTTTCACATGCGCATTTCCAGGGGCATCCTTGACCCGGTCACGGTAACCGCCCTCCTGATTGAAGACGGAGCGGACCTGGTATGTATGATATCCGCCGACCTGGTAGTCATCCGCAGCGGACTGATCGATGAGATCCGGGAAAAGGTCACACAATCTATTCCGGGATTCCCGGTCGAAAAGATTATTATGAGCGCGACCCATACTCACGCTGGACCGAGTCACTATGCCGATTCCGGCTGGAGAGCCACACCCGGCGGGATTTCCACCGCAATGGTGAAAGAGGTCCCGACGGAACTCGACATCGCATCCGGAGATGAATACCGGGATTTCCTTTCGACCCAGACGGCTGAAGCGGTTGTCGAAGCATACCGGACCCGTGCGCCCGGAGGAATAGCCTACGGATATGGTTTTGCGACCGTTGCGCACAGCCGCCGGGTGACCTACTTTGACGACCTGTCCAAACGTCCGGGCTCGATCATAAATTCCACCCACGGACTCAACGGACATTCCGCCATGTACGGCAACACCGATGATCCCATGTTCGCCGGATATGAGGCGGGGACTGAAAGCTTTGTCAATTTGCTTTATACTTTCAATCCGGAAGGTAAGCTGACCGGCGCACTGATCAACGTGCCGTGTCCAAGCCAAAACGACGAGGGGCTGGACCGTCTCAGCGCGAGTTTCTGGCATGATACTCGTGAACTGCTTCACAAAAAACACGGAGACATTCCGATCCTCTGCCAGTGCGCCGCCGGCGGCGATCTTGCTCCTCGACAATTGCATTACAAGAGCGCCGAGGCGCGTCGATACCATCTAAAATACGGGGACAAGCCAAAATCGTTCGAGGATTTCCGCCGTCGCGACATCGCTGAACGCATCGCTGCCGCCTTTGACGAAGTATTGACGTGGGCGAAAAAAGATATCCTTACCGATCTGCCACTGATCCATAAGGTTGAGACTGTAATGCTATCCAAACGCCTCATCACCAAAGATGAATATGAAACGGACAAGGCCATGCTCGCGGAATTGAACAAAAAAGAATTTGCCAAAACCGGAACCCCGGAGGAAAAGCTGCGTCAGGATTCCGCCCTGGTGGCCGCCCGCAACCGGTGCAAAAGAATTATCGACCGCTTCGAAAAACTGGACGCGGAAACTAAACTTCCGATGGAGATGCATGTTGTCCGGATCGGTGATATTGCGTTTGCAACGAACCGTTTCGAATTGTACATGGATTACATGCACCGGATTCAGGCGCGCAGCCCTTTCATTCAGACTTTTGTGGTTCAATTAACCGGGATTCCGGGCAATGACGGCGGCTCTTATCTGGCTACCGGGCGTGGTGAATACGGGCACGGTTACTCCGCCAGCCGCTATTGCAATGTAGTTTCCAGCAAAGGCGGACAGGAACTGGTTGAAGAAACCGTAAAAGTCCTGAAAGAGCTGGCTGAAGAAAAAAATAAACAAAACTAATGGTATAAAAAATTACTATGAAAGCTGGATTTGCCGAAATAGATATAACTCCTCCGTCCGGGACCAAAAAAGGCGGATGGATGGATGATTTGGAAGCCCGGGAGTTTCTCGATCCATTATTCGCGCGGGTTGCGGTATTCGCGACGGAAACGACGAAAATCGCATTTTTACAACTCGACCTGCTGAGTATCCGCTGGAGCGATACGGACGATATCAGATGCCGGATAGAAAAGAAATTTGATTTCCCCGGCAAAAATATCATGGTTTCCGCCACTCATAACCATGCGGGACCGGCAATTTCCCGGCTTGCTCCGGTTGCGAAACAAACGGAATACCTTGAGTGCATGAAGCAAAAATGCGTTAAGATTTTCGGACAAGCCATTGATGCCATGCAGGATGCAAAAATCGGCCAGGCATGTGTCAAAGAATTTGAAGTCGCCTTCAACCGCCGCACCGTAATGCGGGACGGCACGGTGAAATCCCAAACTGATTACTCAAATCCCGACGCATTATATCAGGAAGGCCCCATCGATCCGGAAGCGGCGATAATTGTTATCAAAAGTCTGGACGGACAGCAATTGGGCGCGATGTTCAATTTTGCCTGCCATCCGACCCACCACGGCGGCACAAACGAGATTTCCGCCGGATTTCCGGGAGTGCTGGCCGCCAAAGTAAAGAGTCTGGGTATCCCGGTCTGCCTTTACCTTAACGGTGCGTACGGTAATGTGATTACCATGGATTACCGGCATAAAAAATCATATACAAAGGAAGAGGCGGGAGAAAGGTTGTTCGAGGATTTCAGAAAAGCAACGGACGAAATGCAGTTTTCAGGAGATGTTGAACTGGAAGCGGCTGCGCTGACAATTCAACTGCCATATCGCAATATCACGGATGACGAATACCGCGGCCGGGTACGTGGTGCTCAGCGCTACCGCAGTGATGAGTTATATGAAAATGACATTGAGAAAATCAAAAATAAAATTGCCCGCAGTACAACCCAGCCCGTTGAAATCCAAATATTAAAGCTGAATAACTGGTATTTTGCCGGAGTTCCGGCGGAATATTTTGTGGAATTTCAATTACAGATAAAAACGGAATCCTATCCGAAGCGTGCGTTCGTCGTCGGCGGAGCAAACGGCATGATCGGCTACGTTCCCACCAGAGAGGCATTTACGCGCGGCGGTTACGAAACCACGCTGGGCCCGCCCAGTAAAATGGCCCCTGAAACCGGAGATATAATAGCCCGGAACGCAATAAATCTAATTAAGCAGTTGCGATGAAATCAACTTGACAAAATACCAGGGTAAATGATATGTTAAGCATTATTACGGCTCTTATTGGTTCTTATCAGAAATGAAAAATTAATCATGAATAAATCAGTCAACATTATTCTGATCCATACCGACCAGCAACGAGGAGACTGTCTGGGCATCGAAGGGCATCCGGTTCTGGAAACTCCGAACATGGATAACCTGGCCTTGAATGGAGCCAGGTTCAACCGGTTTTATTCGGCCTGCCCCAGCTGTATTGCGGCCAGACGATCGATTTTACTGGGGCAATCCCCGCAAAAACACGGCATAGTCGGTTATCGAGAGGGCGTGGAAATTGATTCTTCTATTGCAACTTTGCCTCAGGTTCTCCGGGATCATGGCTATCAGACTTATCACGTCGGACGCAGCATGCACCAGTTTCCGCCTCGAAAACGATACGGGTTTGATGATATGGAACTGACGTCCGGGCCACAGGCAAATCACTTCTCCGAATATAAAGAATGGTTCGAGGGAAACTGCCCTAAAGGGGCTGAAAAACAGGGCGCCTACGGCGTGGGCATAACCCATAATGACTGGACCGCCAGACCCTGGCATCTGGATGAATACATTCATCCTTGCAACTGGACGGTTGAACGGGCTCTGCGGTTTATGGAACGCCGTGATCCAACTCAGCCGTTCTTTCTGTCTACCGGTTTCATCGCTCCGCATCCGCCGCTCCAGCCACCGCAGTTTTATTTCGACCGGTATTTACGGACCGGAGTTCAAGAACCATACATCGGCGACTGGGCGGTCAAGGGGCAAACAAGGATCAAAGATCATGTGGGCGCGGATAAAATCGATCTGAACGAAGAAGAGACCCTTACCTTGCGAGCCGCTTATTACGGCGCGATCAACCATGTGGATGATTTGTTGCGAAGAATCTTCAATCCGGTCGGCGGCAATATATTGAAAGATACAATTGTTATTTTCACCAGCGATCACGGGGAAATGCTCGGCGACCATTACATGTTCCGGAAAAGCCGGGCTTATGAAGGTTCCGCACGAGTTCCTTTCATTGTCACCGCGCCTGAGGATTTTGGCATAAGGCCGGGTACGATCGTCGATTCTCCCGCGTCACACCATGACATTATGCCGACACTGCTTGATATGCTGAATATTCCGGTTCCGGAAACGGTCGACGGCAAGAGCCTGTATCCGCTGCTTAAAGGTGAAGCGAACAGATTGAGAGATTATCTGCATATCGAACATTGTCCGTATCATCAAAGCGTGACCGACGGCAGACAAAAATATATATGGGACCCGAATTGCGGCGTTGAACAGTTTTTCGATTTAACCCACGATCCAGGTGAGTGCCGCAACCTGATCTGCGATAAAGAATATCAGGAAGACATAGACCTCTGGCGTTCACGCCTGGTTCATGAGTTACAAAACCGTCCGGAAGGATTTGTTTCAGACGACAAACTTCAGACTGGAGCAAACTGGGATTCAGTTATTCCAGATTCAATAAATAATAATTAAGAAAGTTGAAATTATGATCAAATTCGCAGTAATGACATTCATGTACAACCGGTGGATCAATGATGAAGGCGGCTCTCATGAAGAACTGATTAAAATTCTGGCCGAATCCGGCGCGGACGGAATGGAGGCATTTTGCAACCATTTTTTCGAAAATGACGACCTGATAAAATTATACCGGCGGGAACTCGATGCGAACCGGATAACCATGCCGGTCATGGACCTGATTGCCAATCTGGCTTGCGCCGACAAGAATGAACGTACTCAAGTTTATGACACAATGCGTCGCGGCATTGATGTTTGTGATGCTTTGAACTCCGAAATAGTTCATGTTGCAGGCTGCAAGCTTCCAGAAGGAGTGATGCCGGGTGACGGCAGAAAATGGATAGCGGAAGGTCTCTCAGACTTTGTCGATGATGTGGCAAAACGCGGTATGACGCTGGCATTTGAGGATTTTGACCCGTCCCCCGACCTGATTTGCGCCGCGGACGACTGTCTGGAAATTCTCAGGCTGACCGATCCGCGCGTGAAGTTTGTTTTCGATACCGGCAACTTTGAATCTGTCGGCGAACACGCGGAAGACTGTTTTGACCACTTGATTGATTCAACCTGTCATTTTCATTTCAAAGATTTCACTCAGGACGACTCCCCGAAGGGATACCACGGTACTCACTTCGGCCAGGGCATGATCAAGAACCGGGAAATCGTAGCTGCCATCAACAAATCCGGTTACAGCGGCTGGGTTGCCCTGGAATCATACCTGCAAGGAAGCGCCGGACCGCGTGAAACGGTTGAAAAAGAACTGACAGTTCTTAAATCGTGGTTCTAAAATAACGTATGCTGAGGTAAAATATGTTGAAGATCGGAGCGGCGTCAATTGTCATTAACGGAGAAATCGGCGCATGGGTTCAAGGCGCTGGTGTCTTGAAAAACGCACAGAGAATCAGAGACGATCTTGAAGCCAATGCCCTTTATATCGCCAGTGAAGGCGAAAAGTTATTACTGATAAGCTGTGATCTGGCGGCGGTTCCAACGGATATCGTCTCCGAAGCGCGTGACCGGATATCCGAGTCAACAGCTGTTCCGGCAAGAAATATAATTATCGCCGGAACCCATACCCATTCAGGCCCGTCAGTACTGAAAACCAGTTACAGGAAAACCATCGATGAGCCATACCTTGACCGCCTGATCAATTGGTTGACGGAACTGG
The DNA here is from genome assembly GCA_963678305.2 of Victivallales bacterium. Lineage (GTDB taxonomy): Bacteria > Verrucomicrobiota > Lentisphaeria > Victivallales > Victivallaceae. The sequence continues at coordinate 212,928 of CAXXVV010000011.1, read as the reverse complement.
CGGAAACGGCGCTATCCAGGGCAGTTTCCGGCAAAATCGGCTGGGGCAAAGGCAATGTTCAGGTCGGTTACAACAGGCGCTGCTGCTGGGCTGACGGCACTCATTCGATGCACTGGACTCCAGGACGTGAAGACTTTACCGGCCTGGAAGGTCCGGATGATCCGGAACATACGGTTATCGCGGCGGTGGATAATGATGACAAATTGATCGCAATATTGCAAAACAACACCTCGCATCCGACTTGTTTTATGGCGCAGACTTTTTTTCCGCTGACTTTCCAGGCGCGTCACGAACCTTTTTAAGGAATAATTTCGGTCAAATCCCGGTTTTATTCTTCAACGGCGCTTTCGGCGACATCAGCAATGAGAATCAAAGCGCGCCTAAGGTCTGTGAAACAAACAAAGAAAGAAAAATGCTGCGTTTAGCCCATCTGCTGACTGGAGAAACATTACGTTTGCTCCATGAAATGACATTCTGTTCCGACCCGGTAATCAAACATCAATATGAGGATATGCAAATTCCGGTGCGTCTGCCGCAACAGGAACAATTGGAACGGGCAGAAGCCACTCTCAAAAAAATAGACGCCGGGGAAGAAGTACCGGGAATGGAGCAAATCCTCGCCTGGGGAACCGTTGACCTGAACAATCGTTTCAAGGATAATCCCTGCGATACAGTCCCTGTTCATGTTATCAGAATCGGGGAACTTGCAATCGTTACTCAGCCATGTGAACTCTACTGCCAGTTCGGTTTGAATATCAAACGACGCAGCCCGTTCGCCGCTACCGCGGTGTTCGGCATTGCCGACGGCTATAACGGTTACTGTCCTTCCATTGAAGGGATTATGGGCGGCGGTTATTCAGGCATTCCGATAAGCTGGACCAGACTTTCTGAACTGGCCGGTTATCTGATCGTTGATACCGCCGCCAAAATGCTCATGGATATAGCTGATTGTAAAAACGGTTGATTCTTATCTGACAAATAAATCGGTAAAGATATATTTATCAAGATCGTCAAGTTTGACTTTTCCCCCGCTGTTCTGCCTCGCAGTCGGAATAAATTTGCGGTCAACGCTGACCGCTTTGGCAATTTTGCGTGATTTCAAGGTGAAAACACCATCGGAATGAGAGTACACCCTGATGCGGGCGGATTTACCAAGCTCGGTATTGTCAACTGCAAAGACGGCAATGAAATAACTTTGTCCGGGATCGGCCGGAACGAAATCAAATATTTTATTCTGACAGGAGCCTTTCCCTAGATAAAATTTCCATTGCTTCTCATTAACCGTCAATCTGCCTTTTTTGAAGTCGAGAACTATGCTGTCTTTCTTAAAAAGGTCAGCGTATTCACGTTTGAATGTTGACTTGTAATCAACTGACAACGCGCCGGTGGTTTGCGCGCCTTTGGCCATGATTGATTCGAAAGTTTCTGTATCGATGCATTCCGGGATATTTTCGCGGAACATCTGTGACGCGGCCATAAACGGCGCAATCCGTTTTTTGACCGGCGAAGATTCATAGTTCAAGCCGAACCAGTGTTTGGCTCCGGCTGCGGGGTTTCCCATATACATCCATGTGCTTTGCCCGTCACCTCCGGTCAGAGCAAGAAACAGGGTATGGACCGGATATATCTCCCAGGCAAAAACATTGTCCGCGTGGGAATTGAATTCCGTAACATAATAAGGTTTTTTAACCCCTTCAAATTCACGTGCAGTCAGCATACTGCGCAGAATAGTCGGGCCGGCGTCGCGCGAAGGAGACATTTTATAGCCTCCGGGTTGGCGTTTTCTCTTTCCATGCGGCCAGTAATGCTGTAAATCGTTGATATCCAGTTTCTCATGCGCGGTTTTGCGAATCAGCCAGTCGCCACGAATCCAGCCGTTATCGGAAATATAGTGATTTTTATCCCCGGCACCAGCTCTGATCGCGTTGCGCATAATGTCATGGAATCGCCGCTGCATATAGTCGCCGAAAAGAACCGCATCATGCTCCCTTGGGGTCGGTTTCTTCGGGTCATCCCAGCGGGAATAGCGCGGATTTGAAAGCTGCACAGTGCCATTATCCAGATTTTCACCCGGCTTGAGGCCTGCGCCCCAACTCTTTTGCAAAGCCGCCTGAGTTTTATACTTGTTCTTCAGAAACCCGTTCCATGCAGTTTCAACTTCTTTGCGATACGGCCCTTTCATTTTATCCCACAAGCGCCACCCCGGACGGGAATAGGCATGCTGTTCATTACCCAGCTGGAGCGAAATTATTCCCGGTTCATCCTTGTAAGCCAGTTTTGTATATGGATTGACGTGGTTAAGCAGCTTGTCGGCAAAGATTTTCTGCGGTTCGATAAAACATTTATTCATGATCAAATTCGGCCGGCTCAAGCCGTATTTTTTATTGGTCTTGTAGGCTTCTCCCATCTTCGGCCATTTCTCGGTGCCGCCGTTGCCGATATTCATATTAAGATGCATATAGATCCCGCGTTTTTTCATTTCATAGAAAAAACGGTCAAAGTTCTCTATGGCAATCGGCCGGAATGTCCCGGTCTTGAAATCATAAAGTTTTCTTTCCGTTACCTGGTTGCGAATCATATTGACCCCCATGACCGTTAAGCCGTCAAGCAGTCTGGCCATATCTTCAGTTGAAACCTTTGCGTTCCAGGTATTAAAGTAATCTTTGAAGCATACTCCGTAGAATAATGCTTTTTTTCCGTCTTCGAAGTAGAGGCGTTTATCTTTCGGGGAAACCCGGACAAAGCCATGTTTGCCGGCCGGGGCATCCAGCAGATATTTAAGGGTGTAATCATTGGCAGCCGGAACTTTCGCGCCTTGAGACAGCGGCGCGAGTATAGTAATCCCAGCAGCAATTGAAGCTGAAACAAACCTGTTGATGTTTTTCATATATATCCTTTCAAAAATATCTCATTATCCTGTGGATCATGCGAAATGCAACTATTAACCACGAAAATCACGAAAAGTCACGAAAAAGTTTTTTCAGATTGAGCTGAAAACTTAAACCCTTCTCTGTTCAACAATCCGTTATTTTCTTATTTTTACACACGTTTTTTTATATGCCGCCCCTGCAGGTCTGAAATTATTGCTAATAAATCACCCCTGGCTGCTGTTATATGCCACGCTTTCAGCGCTTTTTTTATTTCTTCCGTTAAGATTGCGGTAAAATATATTGTTATTCTATACAGCCGCTTATTACTTAGTCCAATACTTGTCATTGGCGTTCAGTTCAACTGTGTACCTGAAATTGACGTGGGAATCGGCCCAGAGAACATTCACCCCGCTGTTATGCCGGTAACTCAGAGGGTAGTTTGCATTATTTCTTCTGACCGCGTAACAATCCCATGCTCCCCGATCACATTCACTCACTACTAATTTCGTACTTGGGTTTTTGATATGGTTCAACTTGGTCAATGAGGTACTGGTATTATCTTTAGGGCATAACAGCAGATTGCAGCCGTAATAAAGGTACCACTGGTCAAAAGCCCATTTGGTCGCGATCATCGGACAATGAAAGACTTTTTCGTTTTTGACGTAATCATTGAGCGTAACGAACCAGGTTTGATAACCACTGGTGCCGCGGTAAAAAATGAATCCGTCATTATCGTTGACATACATCTGAAAAGCGGTTCCCATCTGTTTCACGTTATTCGTGCAATTGATCAGTTTAGCCCGATCCCGGGCCTTGTTCAGTGCCGGCAGCAGCATTGCCGCAAGAATAGCAATAATCGCGATCACAACGAGCAATTCGATAAGTGTAAACATCCTTTTCATTTTTTGTCTCCTGTCGAAAATATTAAAAATGTAACAGATTAAATATTTTTCAAAGCACGGTATTCGCGGATAAAATTTTCCGCCAGAATAACCTTGCCGCAAACACTGTGGTATGCCGGTTCCTCCAGCGTTCCATCCATCAGCGCCTGCACCATATACATTCCAAGACGTCCTTTTTGTTTTCCGTCCACCCTGACCGTACTGATTCCAAGATCGACAGTCGAGGGATGGCCGTCATATCCGGCGAGCATGATCTCATGCTCCGGTATACCCATTTCACGCATGGTCTTTTTGAATTGAATCGCCCGGAAGTCATTGAAGCAGAAAATAAAATCGGGCCGTTCTTCAGCAGGAAGACTTAATATCTCCCTGGCTCTTTCAATTATATTATGCCCCCTTTCGGAAACCGTATAAAAAGGAACTTCAGCGGGATCATAACCAAAGAGTTTCAATGAATTCTCCCATGCCAACCGACGTCCGGTGTAACCGCGGCCGAAGTCATTCCCCAGACATGCCGGTTTCCTGCAGTAAGGCAATAAACTTTCCAGCAGCATCGCCGTTCCATTAAATGAATCTTCCATCACCATATTCAAATGTGCGAGCGGACGGTTGACAAATGAAACCATGACCACCTTGCGAGGCGCCATTAATTCTTTAAGCTGTTTTTTATGCTCGTGCGCGACATGCGGGGTAATCACCACCACACCTTCTGAATCGCCCAGCATTTCGTTGAAATATCCGGCGCCCATCCCGGCCGGATTCGTAACTGCCTCAACCGGTATAAAAGAAACCCGGCAGCTTACCGAGTTTTTAAATCCGGCTTCCTGCACTCCTTCGGCCATTTGCTGTTTCAACCATTCCGAATAAAGATTGTACTCATCAAGTGCATCATAGCCGTTTTTACTGCTGGAAGTCGAAACCAGCAAAATAGTCACGCTTTTTCTGCTTTCCGAAAGCGCGGAACTTTCGGCCGTAACCAACTGCGGCACGATTTCCGAGTTAACAAAAATCCCTTTTCCGGAAACGGTTTCAAGCAGCCTCTCAGTTTTTAACTGGTTGACGCATTTTACAATCGTAGCCGGCGATACCTGGAATTCATTGCAGAGTTCCAGCGTATTCGGCAGTTTGCACCCCGGCTTGTATACCGAATCACCAATCCGGCGACGGATTATCTGGACAATCTTTTTCGAATTGGCCTTTTTTACCGTTTTGTCCGTTGCAATACTCATTATACCTTAGCTTAACCCAAAAACAATATCATTATACTTTTTTTATATAACCACTATACTAATTATACTATACCATTCTTTTTTTGTCAATAGCCGAATTCTCAAAAAGAGCAATTATAAGGCTGCTTAGCTACAAAGTTATGTCCATTTTTTATTGATTCCGTGATAAAATGACTTGACAAATCTTATTTGATAATATATATATCATATATGATAAATACTTAATCAAATGAGATAATAAATGACAGAAGTTCCGGCATTACAAAGAGGGTTGGAGATAATCCGGGCGGCATCGACCAGGGAGTATACGGTTCCGCAGCTTGAATCCGAACTGGATATACCAAAAGCAAGTTTCAACCGCTTGATCAAGTGCCTGACGGATAATGAGTTTATCAGCGTCAGGCCCGGCAGCCGGAAACTTGAACTTGGAGATGAAGCCATATTCCGGGCAATGGAGTATTATGAAAATTCCATTCCGTATCGTCTCGGATATCGCAGTGTTCACAATTTGAGCGAACGCTGGGGGGTAACATTCGTTATCCACGAGTTTTGTGAACCGTACCGGATATACTGGCGGGTAAAGCAGGTTCCGCCCGGCGGTATTCACACCAGACCAACAGGTTTTTACATGGAATTCTTCAATTCCAGCGCCCAGGGACAATTATTTTTGGCTCAGTGGAGCAATGAAGAAGTCAAGCGGTATTTTGATACCGGGACCATTAAGACCGGTGAGTTCAATATCACAACTTATGATGAAATTCTCCCGCGGCTTGAGGAGATCAGGAGTCAGGGTTACGCCTATCAGGAACGGGAAAACAGTCCGTTCATGAAACAGATAGCGGTACCTTTGCAGTTGCGCGGCGACAATGGTAACTTCTGTCTGACCTGTTACATGCCGCTGGATTATGCGGACGTGGACAAACTGCGAGATAATATGCTGTATGAAGCGGCAAGAATCAGCGGCATTGAATAAGCAATTACAATCAATAAAAGAACCGAATCGTGTGAAATACAAATTTCATCACGAGAAACACGAAAAAGTTTTTCTTCAGCTTGAGCTGAAAACTTAAATATTTCTCTGTGTTCCTCCGTGTCCTCCGTGGTGAAATTTATAATTAGTAGATATCTACAAATAACTTAACAAGAGGTGAAGTTATGTCAAAACCGAATTTTATTCTGATCATGGCCGACCAGATGCGCGGGGACTGCCTCAGCGCGGATGGACACCCGGTCATCCAAACTCCGAATCTTGACCAAATCGGCGGCAAAGGTTATCGCTTTAAACACGGGTACACAGCCGTGCCGTCCTGCCTGCCGGCCCGGGCTACTTTGATGAGCGGTCAGGATCAATGGCACGCCGGACTCCTTGGTATGGGACGCGGACAGGGTCCGACTCCGAATGATTATCCGCACACCCTGGCCGGAGAACTGACCAAAGCCGGGTATCGCACCCATTTGATCGGCAAAGGCCATTTCACCCCGCAATGGACCCCGATGGGCTTTGAAACCAGAGAGCTTGACGAATCCGGCCGCACTTTCATGCTTAGCGGAATTCCGGACGACTACCGCAAATGGTTCGCCGACAATGCCGACAAAAATATAACCCCGGACGATCACGGGGTTTACTGGAACAGCTGGCATGCTAATCCCTGGCATACGGAAGAACACCTCCATCCAACTAAATGGACCATGGACCGTTCACTGGAATTCATCAAAAATCGCGACAAAGAACGGCCGTTTTTCCTGAATATCTCCTTTGCCCGACCGCATTCGCCATATGTTCCGCCGAAATCTTTATTCGACCGCTACATGAACCTTGATCTGCCAAAACCCAGCGTCGGCGACTGGGCCGACCTTTACGCGGATGAGAACGGTCCGTTGGAAGGAAACGCCTGGAAAGGAGTTATGCCTGAGGAAATGATTCGTCGCGCCAATGCCGGGTATTACGGCGAAATCTCATTCATCGACCAGCAAATCGGTCGTCTGTTGCATCATCTGTGGCGGTTTGACCGTGAACTGCTCGATAATACCTGGATAATTTTTACGGCTGACCACGGCGACATGCAGGGCGACCATAATCTCTGGCGTAAGACTTATGCCTATGAAGGCAGCACTCGCATACCGTTCATGGTTGCCCCGGCCGGAGCTTTCAAAGGACCGATTGACGAATTCGGCGAAGTCAAAGAACAAGTGGTCGAATTGCGCGACATCATGCCGACGATCCTGGAAGCGGCAGGGCTGGAAATACCCAAAACCGTAACCGGCTCGAGTATGCTGCCGATCATGCAGGACGACAGCGCGCCGTGGCGCGAGTATCTGCATGGCGAACACTGCTGGTGTTACAGCCGCGATCAGGAAATGCAATATGTAACCGACGGCAAGCGCAAATACGTCTGGCTGCCGCGAATCGATGTGCATCAGTTCTTTGACCTGGAAGCCGATCCCGGAGAACGTCACAACTTGATCGATGACGAGACCCGGCAGGATGAAATCGCGAAATGGCGGCAGTTCATGGTCAACGAACTCGCGGCCCGTGACTGCGGCTGGGTGGTCGACGGCAAACTGCATTGTCCGGGGGACGAACCGATGGTTTCACCCTATCGTGACGTTCGTTATCAGGGCGAGTAATTTTAGTTTAGAATTTGCAAAAGCATTCAATTTGACAATTATTTATTGTTCCGGGTTGATTAAACTGTCTTAAAGTAATAGTTTAGTTATAAGGACATATGAAATCGATAACGATTTTTGTCAAGGAGAATGCTTTATGAATTATTTAGATATACCGGTTGGATTTCTTTCGTCATTCTGGGAAATCAGTAAACAAATGGCGCCGTGGCTGCTGTTCGGTTTCCTGGTGGCCGGGATCATGTCAGAACTGATCCCGGAAAGCGTTATGGAGCGCCTGGCCGGCAAACCCGGACTCGGTTCGATTCTCAAAGTATCGCTTCTGGGCATCCCGCTGCCGATATGTTCGTGCGGGATCGTCCCGGTTTCGGCGGCACTGAAAAAGCGCGGCGCCAGCCAGGGCGCGGTCAGCGCGTTCCTGATCACCACACCCCAGACTGGAGCCGAAAGTATCGCGGTCACCTGGTCGATGCTCGGTTGGATTTTCGCGTTGTTCCGGGTTGCGGCGGCGTTTTTCACTGGAATCATTTGCGGAATCGCGGTGGAATATTTTGCCCCGCCGCACGAAATGAAGGATGAATCGGAGCTTGCAGCAAAGCCATGCTGCCACAACGAAGACTGCTCCGAAGAAAAAGAACCGGAGCCGGCAGCGGAATCATGCTGTCACAGCGCGAAATCCGGCGAGATGGAAGAAGCGGAACAGGGTTCATGCTGTCATAACAAAAAATCAGCAGTCGAGCCAAACCGCTTCACGAAAGTCGTTGTCTATGCGTTCGACGACCTGCCCCGTGACCTGGGCAATCTGCTGCTTATCGGCCTGGCCGTCGCGGCAGCCCTGGACTTTTTCCTGCCCAAAGACCTGCTTGAGGGAATCGGGCAGACCCCGTGGGCGTTGTTGATCATGCTGGCGGCTGGATTACCGATGTACGTCTGTTCCACCGCCTCGGTTCCGATCGCCGCTACCCTGCTGATGAAGGGCGTTTCGCCGGGAGCCGCCCTGGTTTTTCTGGTTACCGGCCCGGCCACCAACGCGGCCGCGTTGACGGCGCTGTCAAAGATCATCGGCAAAAAAGCACTGGTCATCTACCTTGCGACGTTAATAATATTATCCCTGATATTCGGCTTTGTCCTTGACCTGATTCCCGGCGTCAACGGCGCCGCGATGAAAGCCATGGAACACGCCGGACACGGAACCGACTGGCTCGGAATAATCTCCGCGGTATTGCTTTATCTGATTATAGTCAGAATATGGATCAAGAAATTTATTCTTCAGAAGCGTGCCTGATTCGGAGGTTTTTCAACAAGCCTTTGAATAACCTTGTTCCGGGCGGAACTCCGGCGCCTCGTGCGGCGGGGCCGCCGAAACCGAGAGAACCGTAATACTCCGGCCTCCCGGTTACCGGGAACGACTCGGACTTGCCGTTGACGCTGAAAATGAATTTATCGAGCTGGTTAACCACCTTGATATGAGACCACTTTTCAGGCACAATCTGCAAACCGGTTTCAAAATAGATGGCCGGGCTGTTTTTCGGCAGAAACGCGCCAAAGAGTTTCCCTTTGCGAATTATCAGCGAAAATGCCATGGTACGATGGAAATAGCTTCTTAACAGGACCATATCTTTGTCAGAGGCCGGTTTGATATCAAAATCTATCGTAAAAGCGCGACGCGGCAGCGTCTCCTGCGGGAAAGTCAGATAATTGCCTTTACCGTCGAAATCCAAAACCCAGCCCTCCGGAGTTTTGACCTTGTCCGGCGCGCCGTCGGTAACTTTTTTGGAGATACCCGCACCGCGATTGAAAGGCTGGCCATAGAGTAAGCCGCCGCCGAGTTCACCGCTCCATTCAGGCGCTCCGGCGGCAAGGATCATATCGCCGTATTTCGGGTCAAAGTCATATTTCAGGTCAGGAATCGCTTTTTCCGGGATTTTCACGATAACCGGCTTGTTCTGCATTTCCGAGAATATTCTGAACGGAACTTCTTTCGCCTGACTGTATTTTTCCGGCAAAAACGGGGTTCCGCGATAGGTTTTACCGGAAGCGGTAACCACCCGCAGGGAGTAGACCGGAAACGACCCGGTATTTTTCAGGTCGCAGGCAAATTTAACCTGATTGACCTTCAGCGGCATCGGCAGATCGGGCAGTTTGTCAAAAGGTTCGATTCTGACAAAAAAGCGTCCTTTAAAAGATTTGGCCCATACCTTATTCGCCATAATATCCTTCAATTTCAGCTTGAAGTTGCCATGATTGGCTTTCATTTCCAATTCCGCCCGGTCCAATTCCTTGATCGGCACGCAGATAAACAGAAAACGCGGAGCCGGACAGGTATATATGTTCATGGTAACATCGTTTTTTCCCGGAATCAGGTTGGGATCATCCGGTTCGGCACTGGATTTTCCCATGTTGTCGTTTCCGGCGGAACGGCAGTAAAAGTCAGATACTCCGTGAAACAGCAGTTTTCCCCGGAGTCTGCTCGGGACCGGATTGCTGACGGTCATCTGAAAGACCGCGTATTCGCCATTTTTAAATTCACGCAACGGATCATCCGCCCAAACCTCGGAACCGTCCTTGACAATCTCAATCGACATGATCTTGTCTTTCGCGTCGACATTGCCGGTAAACTTGATCAAATCCCCCGTAACCTTTCCGGAGAATCCGCATTTAAGCTGCGCCAGGTCGCGCAAGGGCTGATTAACCTCCAGATAGTCGATATTCCATGACGGGCTGAGCCTGAGAAACGGCAGTCCGGCCGCAAATGTCATATTGTGTTTTTTATAATCTGTAACCTTAATTTCCGGCACCAGAACCTGGGCGGCGGCAAATTCGGCGGTATCGATTGCAAAAGTATGGTCCTTCATGTCCCGGATCGCGAAAGCAACAGGCGGAAATTTTTTAACTATCTTCCCCGCACCGTCTTTCAGAGCCAGTTCCACCGTATACTTTTCGGCTGAATTGCTATCGGGAACGTTTAATAGTTCAATATTGACCTTTTCTCCAAGAATCGCGGTACGGCGGCAGGAGTAGATCAGGTTTGGAATCGCGGTATTGTCCCCCGGATTGGGAGCCGGAGACAGTTTTTTCATTTTCCGGCAGTAATAACGGATGATCCGCTGCGAGGACAGCGAGCGGGTCAAGGTCGGTTGAAAACAGGTATTTTCATTGAACTCGTTCCATTCGGGACTCTCAATAAAGTCCGGTTCCGCATTCATGGCCGTTGCAAACGTTTCACGCAATGTTTTAGTCCCGCTCTGGCGTTTGCAGGCTCCGCCGAAATGGTTGATATAGGCGACCGCCGCGCTGAGGCCCAGCAATTTATCCTTGTATTTATCTTCGGCCAGCACACTTTTGAACAATGGCACCAGATAATCTTTAAGGTAGGCAACATTAACCGGATCGCCGTAGGAATTGTCAGAACCGTACAACCGCACATGATTGGCTCCGGCAAACATAACACCGTCGGAAACATCGAGATAATCCCGGATTCGCTGTTGATCGGCTTTTATTTCATCGAGCGTGATGGAACCGTCCTGAACCTTGCCGACCGGCATTCCGGCCCGGATATCGGCAATAAAAATAAACTTATCGCCGTACTTCTGTTTCATTTTGCTGATAAACGCGGTCCATTTTGCCGGCGGCCAGGCGGTCGCGACGTATGATCCGACCACTACTTTTCCCTTGACTTTGAACGCGTGATCCGATTCCAGTGCCCGTTTCAGAGCGCCCTCATAATATTTCTCAAGATCCCCGCCGTAAAATTCCGGCATAAGCAGGAAATTTTTGACCTTGTATTTATCCGCGACATCACAGGCAAGCTGAAAATTCATCATCTGGCCGGAATTGCACGTAAGCGCGCCCAACCCGTCCATGCCGTACAACTTGACTATCTCTATATCCTTCAGGAAACTTTTCGGCTTGACCTGATACACCTGACCATGACTGCCCCGCAACGAACGGTCGGAAAAAAGCGGCCGGTCAATCCACCAATGCAGATAGTTGCGCCCCAGATTGTATTTTAGCTGACTGCGGACAAAAACATAGGTCCGGTCAGCCACTCGACGACGCTTTGTCCCCTGCTCCGCCATTTTTTGAATGTAATCATGACTCGCCTGTTTCAGAATGCCGGGATCATCCGGCTGAATGGACAAATCATCGATATAAATCTTCTCATCTTTCCCGGGAAAACGGGCAAACAGAATAAGCTGATAATAATTGACCTGATTCCCGCTAGTGGTGAAAGCTCTTTTGAATTTTACCCATTTTCCACTTGACAGGTTTGCAGGTAAATGCAGGACATGCGCTTTGACCACCTTACCCCGTTCGCCGCGTTCGTAAATAGCGGCCTGGATACGTTTTTTAGGATTTTTACTTGCATTGACCGCTTTGATCCTGCCGGTAAGAAAATAACTTTTGCCGGGAACTAGTTTCAGCCCCGGCTGATTACAATTCAGAAGATTGTTGTTTTTATAGGCCGGATCACCGGTAAAGACCAGCGTGCCGTCTTCCACCGTGACATATTTACCTTTCATGTCCTTGTGCCAGACGGCCCAATCCGCGAACCCCTTTTCAAAGTTCCCGTTTTTAATGATTTCCCCGCCGAAGACACTCAACGAAAGCCATGAAACAAACAGCAAGATTAATGATTTCATTTACCCTGACCCTCTTTTTATTTAACTGAATTTTTTATATCCGGTTTAGACTGAAAAGAAATATACAGTCATTTACAATGAAGTCAACGTTTCGGCATCCGGAGGCCGGCATAAACCTTTGTTCTGCCTTCTTTGAAGAGGTGCACCTCATGGATTTTGTCGGTTTTCTGATATATCATATTTTTGCCGACTTTACATTTTTTGCTCCACTCGGCAAATTTAGCCGCCGGAAAAACCGTTCCCTGATAAATATTATTGCCGGGAGCAAGAATTGAATAATCGATTTCCAGTTTGCCGGTGTTGGTTTCTATCATGGCTTTTGAGCAATCCTGGACAATTACTCCAACCAGCGTCATTTGGGCCTTTGAATCGCACATGATCCCGACCGGAGTCTTGCTCACCACCGAATTAAGTACGGTCATTTTCGACGTTCCGCCGTTATGGATGCCGTAAACCGGACCAGATGCGACGACGTCTTTAAGAAATCCGACGCCGGACACGATCTCATTATCTTTGCCAAGCCCGATATGAGCGGCGTTACCGTTGTTCAACTTGATTTGGCCCATCGCGTTATCCCTGACCGTGGAATTGATCAAATCATGATCCCCGCCGGCAAAATGAACGCCAATTTTGCGGTTGTTTTCAGATAACACGGCATAATAGATCGAACGGGAGGCATTGACATCCTGAATACCGTAATCATTCTCGTAGAAGTGGCCTTTGCGAACAATCGACCCGACATCTTCATGAACTGAAAAACCGTCATCACCGTTGCGTCTGCCGACAATATTTTCGAACAGCAGGAACTGGCAGTTGCCGTGAACATTGAAACCGTCATTGGAAAAATATTCGCTGGTCAGGTTGCGGCAGATAATGTAATGCGAATTAGTCACCGCGAAGCCGCTGGTCAATAAAGTTCCAAAAATTTTGTAATCGTTAATACTCTTTCCGGCCGCCGGTTTGAAAAAAACGCCGCGTTTGCTCCAATAGTGGGAAAACGGTTTCAATTCCGCCAGTTTGGCGGTTCCGACCGTTACGCGTTTGCCGTCAATGACCAGATACGGCCGGAGCGCTCCGCGCCGCGGATGCGGATAGAAATAAAGCTCGCCCTTTTTCTCCCATTTGGCAGCGGGCATAGGTTTCAGGCCGCTGATGGTTGCGCCGTTACCCTCGACAACCAACGGTTTGTCAAAAGTTCCGCCCTTGGGAACCCGCAAAGTTTCATAATAAGGGGAAGATGTTTTCGCCAGCACCAGTTTACTGTCCCCGGTCTGGTAAAGCTTCTGCATTCCGACAGCAATGGTTTTAACCGCTTTATCCGGGCTTTTCCCACTGTTTGAATTATTCCCGGAAGCATTGTTGACATAAATATCCGCCTGCACCGCCGTTGCTAAACCAATTACCGCAATAATACCTGTTTTCATAAAAAATCCTCTTTACATTGACAAATCACACATATTTCAATTTACCGCATTTAATTAAAATTACTACAACCGGTCAGGATAAATCATTCTTTTTTTGACGTTGACCAAAGTTTTTTCAGTCGCCGACAGAGATGGAGTTATCATGCTGTGTAATGTTCTTGCAGTAATAAAGGGATATCGGCTTGTCGGGCGGCATGTTGATTTCGCTGCCGACCTTAAGCTGGTTGGTCTTGGAAATTTTATTGCCGGTAATGGTCAGGCCGTCAACCGAAACCAGATAGATTCCGGCCACACTGCAGCCGTTGATTAGATTATCGATGATCGAAATATTCTTGAATCCGGCGTAACCCGGTTTGATCTCGCGGAACTTGGTTACCTCGGTAGCAATCGCGCCCGGCCCTTTGGATCGGTCATTGGCAATCGTATAGCCTCGTCCTATATTTTTGAAAGTATTGTTCCTGATCATGATATTCTCCAACCAGTCAGCCTGAAAAGGCGACAATTTTTCCGCTTCGCCCTCCGGTCCAAGGGTAATTCCCGCGTGCATGATATTTTCAAAGCGATTGTTTTCAATAACGGTATTACTGACCTGGAGCCGGATGCCGCGAGCCCGGTGATGATGAAAGTAATTTTTGCGGATCAAAGCTCCGTCCCGGGTGAAAGCCTCAAGATTGACGTGCATACCGGGTTTAAGCTTAAGCGACTGATCAATGGCGATCTCGACAATGACAAATTTGCTTTGCGCCAGAACCTTGAACCCGGCATCCCGGATATACGCCAGGGCTTGCTTTTTGCTTTTGACAACCGTTTTGAATGCAGTGATCTTTGCTTTGCCGACCGGAGCGAGATCAGTCGCGGAATAGAACGCCAAGGGGTCGTTGAGTTTTAAATATTCGTTGCCACGACCAAATACAGAGGCAATAAAAGTCTTATCGTCAATTACTTTCAAGACTTTTGACGACACGCCGTAAAAATTGATACTGTCATCGGCCATGCGTGAAAAATCACAGTTCTCGATAATCAACCGGCCGCGCAAACCTGAATAATTAATACCGTCGGCGCAACTGGAAATAAGCCGTTCCTGGTCGGCCCCTTCCGGTTTGGGCCCCGGCACGATCCGGACATGCTTAAAAGTATGCGGACCGTTACCACCGCGGCCCAGAATATTGATCCCGGCAAAAGTGTGGATAGTAACACCATCCATAGTAAAATTATCACAATCGATAACCGATATTCCGTTGGTAGCCCGCAGATTTACAACAATCAAGTCACCCGGCTTGAGAATGGGGTTTGCGGGGTCGGTCAGATACCCGGCATGCGGTTTCAACGTAATCCTTATCTCGCCCGAATCAGTAATTTTAAAAGATTTGGCCATGCTGTTGTGTCCACGGGCTTTCCAGTCACGGGTTTTGCCGTCAAACGCGTGTACGGCAAACTTGAGGCGATAGGATTTCATATCCGGCACCGGATAAGCTCTATGCAGCCTGATCGTGATATATTCTTTGCCGGTTTTGACAATCGTTCCCTGAGTAAACGGCAGTGTTTCAAAATCAATGGTAAAGCCTTTCAGGACCAGATCCACATTCTTTATCAAATGCATTCCATACATTTTAGGACGCGTGAAAAGGATGGTCGAGCCGGTCCCGTCGATTGTCAGATTTTTTGCGCGTTTGATCTCCAGAGTTTCAGACAGGCGATAAATGGCGGGAACCAGTTTCAATTCGCGCTGTTTATTTCTGATCGCGTCATTTATCAGTTGCTGTAAATTCGCGCCATACATCACAGATGAACAAAATATTAATAAAATCCAACTTATCAGTAATCTCATATATCTTCTCAATTTTACGGAATAAACTTATTTATACTTCAAGCCGCCATCCGGCATAAGTGAGAGCCACGGTACAACTTCGCCTTCAAGATGAATACGCAGATCCTGTTTCGGCCGTAATATCAGCTTCCACATCCCGCCACTGTCTTGAGGAGAAACTTTGACCGGAAAAGCGCTGTTTTCCCAACGTCCGCTGTGCTTGAATACCATTTTGCCGGATGGGGCATACAGCTCCGCGGCAGCCGGTTCCGACGGTCCGCCGTCGGTCCCGCACAGCGCAAACCGCTTCGCGCCAGCCGGTACATAAAAATACAGCGTGTAAACCGAATTTCTACTGCCGATAACAATAAACGGCGAGCTTTTCCGGGCACTGAATGCGTAATATTGCGGCTTCCTAACATCTACAGACCAGATTCCACCGTTGTAATCGAGATATCCGGTTTCAGCACCGCCAAGTTTGACGTTCAACGTTTTTTTGTTTCCCGGTTTCCAGACTCCTTTGCGCACGGTCCGCAACCTGCCGTCAAACAAAGTCCATGCGACATCGGTTTGTTTAACCATGCCGTATTTGGCGGGAGCAAGTTGAAATTCGACAATTCCGTCATTGCCGGTATGAAAAGCCAACTGCCCGGAGTGACGGAGCAACGGGGAGCCGGACACCGGTTTTATTGCATTGTTCAATTTCACCGGCAGCAGTTGCGGCACGATCGAGACGTTAAATTCCTCCCGGACCGCAGTCGCTTTATCCCGGCAGTAATTTACGAAAATACGGATCTCGCAACTGCCTTTAGCATCGGCAGCGGCAGTCAGCGTAAACGGCACAGTGCGTGATGACAGCGCCGGAAGTTTGAACGACTTACCTGTTTGATCATATTTAACGGACCAGCCGGACGGCAGAACGGCGGTCAAATCAAGTTCAAGGTCATAAGGGCTGACATTACTGACCTTGAAACGGCTCGCGGCAGTCCCGCCTTGAACCGCGTTCAGCGTATCATCGTGCAATTCTGTCTCCAGCAGCAGCGGACGGTCTATTTCGACTGTGACTTCAGCCGTGGCGGTAAAACTGCCGGCATCAGCCCGGTAAAGAACCGGAGTCAGGTTCGCGACCGCGTCGTCAGAGGTCACGATCAGCTCAAAAGCACCTTTATTTTTTTGTTTGAAAGACATCATTTTTTCCAGATCGGGACGGAGCGACAACATGGATGCTTTAACTTTTTGAGCGGATTCGATTTTGAAATTCAGCGGCATCGGCAGATGCGGCACGGCCCAATCGTGATTAAGCAGACTTGTAATCTGCATATTTGCCCCGACCAGAGCGGCGGCATTACCAAGAGCGTACAGCCTCTCCGCTTTTACTTTATCAAGATCGGAAAGAAAACGCCTGGAACGCATGAGCGCGGTAGCTTTGTCAGCGCATTGCCGGGAAACGCCGGCAAGGAATACCGTCAAATCCCCTTTCGGAGCGGAAACTGCCGTATCCGGAATATAGGCCATCACATAATGGACTCCTTTACTCAAAGCACATTTTGTTTTTGAAGAATTTATTTTGCCTTTGCGCACAACGAAAATTGAATTAGCGGGACCGGACAACGTACAGTCCCCTTCCGCCCTGATCCTGGCACATAACACGTTTCCCGAAGCAAAAAGGACTTCCGTCATGGCTTTCCCGTCAAGTTTATATGGCGTTTTCCGATAGAGATAGAACGGCCGGTTATCCGGATAACGCGGTTTGCCTTCGCCTTCGTCCTTATGCCATTTAATCAACTTGACCATACGCGGCTTTTTAGTTTTTTGATTCAAGAGGATCAGCCGGTTTTTACCATCGGCAAGCAGATTTCTGACTGTTGAACCTTTGCTTGACCAAAGATATTGATTATTTACCGTTACCGGCTTGAATTTACCGTTCCTCTCCGCAGCGGTGAATTTCCAGCCGAATTTTTCAAGCGGCCTGATAAGCGGCGGAGAAGCGTCACGTAACTCATAGATAGCGACCGAAGCCCCGGCCAAATTTAATGTAAAAGTCTCAGCGCTGTTCAAAGTTTTTATCTTTTTAACCGGCAGCGGCCAGGAACGCCAGAGTGTTTTGCCGGACATATTCAGTTTGCCCGGATCAAGCCGGAGCTTGGCCCTGACTGTTTTATCCGTAATATTGGTCATGGTAATACCGACCGTACCATCTACCCCGCGCCAGGCGGAAGCGGGAACGGAAGGCCCGAACCACGGAAAAGTGTCATTGCGTTTAATAACAGTTATGACCCTATGCTCAGGACTGATAACCGCCACCGGCGCCTGCCCGATTAACTTGGCGTCGGGAACCTGGGCGCATTCGATGCCGAGACCTCCGGTCAGAAATTTGGCTCCGGCCTGATACCAGGCCCGGGTGATTTCCCGGGTATATCGATCATTTTCCGCTTTTTTGCTTTCCGGCGGATAAATCATGTTGTTACTGTAGGTCGGCTGCACTCCCCAGGTAAAACTCAAGCCCATCTGCCAGCGCATTGCCGCCGGGTCAAGCGTCTGGTGACAATCCGAACCGTAAGGAATCGCATAATCATGATAAACATAGGACAACAACGGATAATTGTCGTAACCACTTTTAGCACGCCAGCCGTAACGCGGAATATCCAGCGTCAGGAAAGCATCCAGCAGATCAATATAATTTTCTGAAAAAGTCTCGGTAGTAAAAAACGCTTCGGGGGTGATTTTTTTCGTTTCCGACCGCAGCCGTTCCAACATTGTCCGGTTGCCCCGGGACCAGTAATTACCGCCGTGCGGTTTGTTGACCTTGTCGTTGTAACAGAGTTTGCTTGCCGCCGCCATTACATCGAGATACTCGCCATTAACGCCGCCATCCTCGAACAGCTTCAAAGTCAATGAGCTGAACTCATCACGCCACAGTGGCGACGCCGGATTCATCCAGGCGTTCGGATGCCCCTTACGCAATCCCCAGATTATCGGTTTACCGCTTTCGGACAACGCGGCGGCATCGATCAGGTTTTTACGCGACCACGATTCTGTATCAAGGTCCCAGACCGCATAGCAGACATACGGCATAACACCGATTCCCATATCCCGCAAAGTCGTCGCGCCTTCTTTAAAATAGGGATCGAGCGGAAAATATTCCAGATTGTTGTCATCAAACTTGCTGATCTTATAACGATACCAGTGTGTATTCATCGGCACTTTCAGGTAATCACGCAAACCGGCTATTTCAGGCACAACCTTGCCGGCGCCATGATAAAACTTGCCCCAGAACGCGCAATTAAGCACTTGCGGCGACACGCCTTGGTCCGGGTTGTTCGGCTTATTGACCGGACCGCGCCGCATCCATTTCTGTTTCAACGCCCAGTCGCGATAAATCTCACACGCTTTTTTCGTACCGCCGGAATATGTCCCGAGCCGGACCGGATAAGGCATGGAATAAGAAAAGTTCGCGTCCATCCGGCTTTTTACCGGCGGCCAGAAGTCAAACTGCGGATAATGAACCAGTTTGAGATCGAATGTCCCTTTTCGCCTCCGGTCCCGGGATATTTCAACGTCCTTGTGATAACCCTGCCCGTCCGCGGTACTCAAAAACAAACCGGTCTCATCTGGCGCTGTGCCACGCTGAAAGCCGTTGACCTTAAAACCGTTTTTCAGATCGACCAGATTGTTTTTCAGGATATTACTGCCGTGAAACGCGATAAACTGCATCGACCATTTTCCGGGATGCGTAAAATGAAAATCGGTCACACGTTCGCCTGGGTTGCGGACCATCCGACCTAGATATCGCGGAACCAGCAGATAGTCATCGCCGAGTGATTTGATGCCGCGCAACACGGGAAATTCAACCTGTTTGATCCACCCTGCCGGATTACCGGTTACTCTGGCGGAAAAGTTGCTTTGCGCAATAGAATGACCGTTTTGCAGGTAAAACCTTACTTTTACGAAGACCTTGCTTCGTCCGACCGGAATATCGGTCCAGGTTATTTCCAGGCTTTTACCCTTCGTTTCATTCAGCAAGCGGAAAGCGGCTTTTCCTGATGATATATTAACCGGTTTGTTCCGGTGGTCGATCAACTCCAATTGCCACAGCAAAGGTTGAGCCGCATCAAATACCACGGACCGGCCGGTTTCTTTATTTTTTATCGAGCAGAGAGCAAACCCCCGGTCGGGATCGAACCGGAACGCCGCTTTGGAATTCTCCAGTACAACGTCGCGCCCCGATGCCGGCATAACGATAGCCAGCACACATAAAGTAAACAGGTATTTCAGCATGCTTATCTCGGCATAAAGTATTTGAAAGAAGAACCGTAGACTTCGTAGATCGGGTAACTGGTCTTGGCCAAATCGACACTGCCGTTGGTAACCGAGAAGTCATTATTCACATGCCCGTCAACCCAAAGGATACCGGTACGCTTCGACGAATGCCTGCCGCTGAGAAAATATAAGCTCGCCGCCGCGCCATTATAATTGAGCCGGGAGTTGGTCCGGTTTTCGCGACCGGCCGTGTAATCGATGCTGTCCCCCATGCAAACAATCTGAGAAGGCTTCCTGATACGGCTGATCTTGTCCATTGAAAAAACGGTTCCACTGCCGGTAACATTGCCAAGCTTGATATTGTAGCCATAGCTGATATATGACCAGCGGGACGGATTGGTCGAATCAGGTTTCGCCAATGCGCTGTCGCCGCCAAAGCTGTATTTGTAAGTAGTTTGAACCGGAACCATATCGCAGAAAAACACTTTAGGCACAGCCTTGTAAAGTTTATAGAAAAACGCCGGCCACGGAATATTCAACCCGGCGGAATAACCTAGATTGGCGGTATTGTCAACCTGAGGCACAAAAAAGCCGTCATAGTCGTCATTGTAATTCACCGAATACATGCCGATCTGTTTTAAATTAGAAATACAGGCGGCGGTCTTAGCCTTGTTTCTGGCCTGCGATAACGCCGGAAGCAGCATACTGGCCAGGATAGCGATGATCGCGATCACGACCAACAATTCAATTAACGTGAATCTTCTTCTCATTTTCTTTCCTTTATTGACTATATTTGTTAAACGGTATGACCCTTTATAAAACTCGCCGGAATGCTTTTTTCAATTTTGCTGTCAGAATCCACTTCAATCAATTTAACCAGTTCAGCCACACAAGTTGCCGTCAACTCACTCCACGGACACAAAATAGTAGCCGGATTAGTGCGATCGGGGTGCATATAAACGCTGTTACCGTCCTGGCCGATCACCGCGACGTCTTCCGGAACCCGGATTCCCATGTGACGCATCTCCCGGATCGCGTAGTCTGCCATAGTATCATTACAGCAGAACAATGCGTCAAACGGCGTCCTGCCGTTAAACCCGGTGAAAAGTTCACGCAGCTTGAACAAGTCCGAAATATCATAGACCAAATCAGCGTCATAAAGTCCCCTGTCATTGTAAAAGTCCTTAAAAGAAGCCAGAATACAGCGACTGCTGAATAACTTGTCGGAACCAATATAAGCGATCCTTTTGCGTCCGCTCTCCATAATATGCTGATATGCTTCAATACGGGCATATTTTCGCTCGATCGTCACCACATTACCGGGCGGAGTTTCCCCTTCCGCGAATTTTGCGGAAATGAAAGGTAGCTGCTGCCGCTCTAAATGTTCGTAAATCTGCGGATTGGAGCACCCGACAATCAAAATCACGCCGTCGGTCAGGTGCGGCTGCATATGCGAAATGATCTGATCGTAATCATCATCATTTAATATCGCTTCAATTTTCAGCTCATAATTGAATTTGCGCGCCTCCTGAATCGCGCCTCGAACCGTACCCCAGCTCAAATCGTCAAAGTGCGGGTTGAAATCAAGCACCTCAGGAGAAGAAAGAAAACGACGCCCGACAATCAGCGTGATAACATCGGTTTTACGTCTTTTAAGCCGCCGGGCCGCCGGGTCAGAAACATAATTAAGCTTTTTGACCACCTGCAATATACGCTTCCTGGTTTCAGGGCGCATCCGGTTGTGATGGCGCGGGTCCAATGCCCGGGACACCGTCATCAATGACACCCCGCACTCGTCCGCCACTTCTTTTAAAGTCGTTCTTTTCATAATAAAATCAAATAAAAATTTTGCTTTCGATCATGGCTATCCTCGATGCAAGCATCAGGATAATCACGCCTTCTCCGCTTCTGTAGCACAAAGTGCGCAGTCTGAAGCGGTATATCGCCATCCTTCTTACGGATTAAGGTTAACGTTATCCTAATTATACTTTATCATCCCGGAAAAGTCAACACATGTTTATTTATAAATTGCATATAATTTAATCCGGAGTATATTGGGATATGAATTTTAACACCGCAAAAACAGTTGACCTGCATACTCACAGCAAAGCCTCAGACGGCGCGGCCGGACCGGAAGACATTCCGGCAATCGCGGCGGCGGCCGGCTTATCCGCGGTCGCCCTGACCGACCATGACACAGTTAGTGGAATTGACGCTTTTCTGGCGGCTGGAAAAGATTTTCCGGATCTCGAATTAGTGACTGGAGTCGAAATTTCCGCGCAAAGGATTGATAACGGGGAACTGCACATTGTCGGGCTTTTCATTGACCACCGCAATAAACAACTGCATGAACTTATGGACCGGGTCCGGGCCGGGCGTACCGGACGCAATGAATTGATTCTGGAAAGGCTTGTCTCTCTTGGTTATGAAATAACCGCGGATGAACTGGCGGAAATCGCGAGTGGCGACAGCGTCGGGCGTCCTCATTTCGCCAGAATATTGCTGAACAAAGGATATTTTGACGATTTTCAAACCGTGTTTACCAAGTTACTAGGACGCGGCGCGCCGGGATACATACCCCGCTCCCTGCCGTCTGCCGAGGAAACCATCGCCGCCATTCATGGCGCCGGCGGTCTTGCCGTCTGGGCTCATCCGGTAACCTATAATCGTGAACCCGGCAGCCGGAATCCACGTTCCCCGCGCAGTTTTATTCGCAAACACCTGAAATACCTGGTCCCGGCAGGATTGGACGGCATTGAAGCGTGGTATCCACTCTATACGCCGCAAGGCTCGACCATTATCCGGGATGTCGCCAATCATTATGGTCTGTCACTTTCCGGTGGCAGCGACTATCACGGAGTCATCAAACCCGGCCTTGAAATCGGCACCGGCTTCGGCGATATGAAAGTTCCGTACGAAGTATTTTTTCTGCTAAAAGAAAAAACGCCGAACAACTGTTTTTGAACCGGAATTATCTCTTATTTTTCCAGGCATTGCAGCGCGTGGCGACATTTTTCACAAGATTGCCATAGAAGAAGTCGTAATCGTAACCGTGGTAGACTTCCGGCCCCATTCCCATTTTAAGCTGGTCAATAATCGCCGGGGTCGGAATTACTAAAGTTCCCCGTTTATCAATTCTGGCGGAACTGAAATGAGGAATGGTAAGAAATTCTCCTTTATCAAGCAAAATTCTGGCGTAAATATTCTTTGTTTTTTCATGTTCAGAGCGCGAGGCAGACCAACTCAAAGGATTTACGCATAACGCCCCGGACTCAACAACCGGTGATTTACCGTTTTTCCCCACCGTGTTCCAGGTAATTATCCCACCGGTCTGATCCGCTTTGACCGCAAGAGGCAAGCCTATTTTTTTAAGGTCGTTACCGGTGAAGGTGTAACCGATAGCATAAACTGCGACAAGTTTGTTCTTATCGACCAAAGCCCCGTGGTTAATCAGTAAATTACGAATAATCTGTGACCCCTGACTGTGACCGGCGATAATAAACGGGCGTCCGTTGTTGTAATGTTTGAGGTAATATTTAAAAGCGTCACACACGTCATCCAAACAAATCTTTAAATATTTAGCCCTGTTCTTTTCGGACAAGGATAAAACCTTGATAGCGGCTTGACGATAACGTGGTGCGTATATGTTGCACATTTCTTTAAAAACTGTGGCCTGACGCTGATATGCAGATTCGGCTCCGGCATTGGCAGCTTCATTTTTGAGAGACGCATTCATTCCGTCTTTGGTATCCATGTAGGTTGTCGGGTGTACATAAAACACGTCAAAAGGTTTATCGGGTTTCTCTGCCAGCCTGAGCCAGGAACTCTTTTGCGAGTAGTCTGTTTTTTGAGCAGTACAGAGGGAGCAGAATAGTAGTGAGGCAACGATAGACATAAAAATTTTTTTCATGAGAATTCCATTTTATGCGGTCATGCATACTTTTATATTGTTTAATAAACTCCGATTCGAGTTTTGCGACCGCGATTAGTTAATATGATTATTTATGCAACAATGCTTTTTTTATTTCAGTGTTTTTCCAAAATAATGACTACTATACGTCGCAACTTCAAACAATCCCAATTAAATTATTATTTTTTCTCAATACTCTACTGCATCAAACTGCTATAAACTGGGATTATTTTTTATATTTTTCTATAAACAAAATTCTTCAAAATGGAGACAAGAACAGCTTCCAAACCAATGTCACCACACATCAATGCCTTACAAATAAGACACTTAAAGAATTAATATAGTCAAACAGGGTGATTGTTTTTTATATTTTTCTATAAACAAAAACGCTATAAAATGTAATTGACATAACACTGTCCGGGTATATATTTATATATTTGAATTAAAGAAATATGGAGACATTTTCGGAATGAAGGAGCGGAATATATTTCTTATTATAATCCTGGCACTTATGGGCAGTTCAATAACCCTGCGTGCAGGAGAACTGACGAAGGTCACATTTTATCCGCAATGGTATCCGCAAGCCCAGTTTGCCGGGTTTTATTATGCAAAAGAAACAGGAATATACGCAAAACACGGCCTGGACGTCGATATTAAATTCGGACCGCCGCAACGTAGTGTTATAGATTCACTGCCGGGGGGGAAAGTGGATTTCGTTACTGACTTTCTGGCAACCGGTCTGGCTTTACACGCCAAAGGGATGAAAATTGTCAACATCTGTCAGATATCTCAACATTCCGCCTTGGGTTTTGCTGTGGACAAGAAAAAAAGCGGCATCACTAAACTGTCCGAACTCAACGGGCGCCGAATTGCGATGTTTCCATCGTATTTTAAAATCGAACCGGTGGCGTTTTTAAATATCCAGAAGGTTAATGCCACCTTGATTCCAGTCACTTCCGGTATCGAACTTTTTTTATGGAACGGAGTCGAAGCCGTCACGGTAATGCTGTATAACGAATATAACCAGCTGATCGAGTCAGGAATTGACGAACACGAACTAAAAGTATTCTGGTTCAAAGATTACGGATACAACATCCCGGAAGACGGCATTTACTGTACGGAAAAAATGCTTAAGGAAAACCCGGAAACTTGTCGTTTGTTTGCCCTTGCCAGTCTGGAAGGCTGGCGGGAAGCATTCGAAAATCCTGAAAAAGCACTGAAGATCGTAAAAAAGTATATGCGTCCGGAAGGCTTGCCGTTCAGCCCGACTCATCAACTCTGGATGCTCAATTCCATGAAAAAATTGCTGGTTGACGAGCATGGGATCTCGGCTAATCTCTCGAAAAAAAGTTTCGATATTACTTCCGAACTACTGAAAAAAGGCGGCTACATAAAAACACTGCCGGATTTTGATAAATTTTACTGTCCGGTAATCAAGAACTTCAAATTGCAGGGAAGCGGCAAATAATGTTTAAGAATAGAGGACTGGCTTTCAAACAATGCTTATATATTCTGCTGTTTGTGATAGCGATTTTTGTCATTATTTTCACCTATATCACGATCCAGTTCAGAGACCTCGTATTACGCGACGTCGAAGTTGCGGCACAAAACCTGACCCGTTCTACCGCCAATAAACTGGATCAGACCTTTCAGGTGGCAGCCAGCATCGCCCAGCAAAACGCTTCAATGATCGAAAACGGCAATACCCGGCCAAATGAACTGAAAAACGTCTTGCGGGAAAATATGCAGGGACTGAAAGATCATCCGGAAATCTACGGAATGTGTGTGGCCTTCGCGGAAAATTCATTCGAGATAAACGAAAAGTTTTCAATGTTTTACGCATATCGTTCCGGGCGCGGAATCAAATTGATCGAACCCGCCGGCCCAAGCTACAATTACTTTCACTACAATTGGTTCACTATGCCTAGAATACTTAACCGCCCGATCTGGTCCGAGCCGTATTATGACAAAGGAGCCGGCGACATTATTATGACCACCTATTCCGCGCCGTTCTACCGCAAGGTAAACGGGAAAAGAGAATTTTGGGGAGTAGCTACCGTTGACCTCTCATTATCATGGCTTCAAAAAATTGTCAACAAGACAAAAATGTATAACAAAGATTATGCCTGTCTGATCTCAAGATCCGGAAGGATAGTAACCCATCCAGATGTTGAATTGATCATGAATCAATCTATCTTCAGCGTTGCCAAGCAAAGAAACAATTCCGAACTGCGCAAGATGGGACAACGCATGACCGCCGGCTACGAAGGTTTTAGCAAGGCAGAGAGAAATATCTATGGAGAACCATGCTGGTATTGCTATACCCCGATTGAGTCTAACGCCTGGTCGCTGGCGGTTGTGATCCCGGACAACGAGCTTTTTTCAAAACTTGACCTGATTCAGAAACAAGTCCTGTTGCTTGGAGGAATAGGCATCCTTGGCCTGTTTTTAATTGTGATCGCCATTAATTTAAAAATAACCAAACCCTTGCGCCAACTCACCGAAGTTACCCGGGACATCGGCGCCGGTAATTTTGAAATTCCGATTCCCGATTTTGAGGGTGGTGACGAGATTAATATCCTCGGAAAATCTTTCAAAGCAACTCAAAAGGCGCTGATTGAGCACATCGAAAACCTCAAACAAACGACAGCGGCAAAGGAACGTATCGAGAGCGAGTTGAGTATCGCCAGGGACATCCAGGAAGGAATACTGCCTCGTCTGTTTCCTGCATTTCCACAACACAATGAATTCGAACTGGCCGCAACACTTGAGTCCGCCAAAGCTGTCGGCGGCGACTTATATGATTTTTTCATGCTGAGTGATAAGCATCTTTGCTTTGTGGTCGGGGACGTTTCCGGAAAAGGAGTTCCAGCATCGCTTTTCATGGCAATCACCCAGACGCTTCAACGCAGTATCGCCGAACTTGGAATGAGCCCTGGAGAAATTGTAACAAAACTCAGCCGGGAGCTGCATGAAAATAACGAAACCTTCATGTTTGTCACCTATTTTTTCTGTATTCTGAACCTGGAAACCGGCGCCCTGCATTTTTCCAACGCCGGGCATAATCCGCCTTACATCCTGAAAGCTGACGGCGTAATCGAGCAGATCAGTACTCTGCATGGTCCTCCGATCGCTATTTCAGATACCGAATATGACAGCTCCACGATTTACCTTGAAAAAGACAGTATGATCTTCCTCTATACAGACGGAGTGACCGAGGCGATGGATATGAATAATCAGCAATTCTCAGATGCCAGACTGGCCGAAGTCCTGAAAGCCAATATTCATATCGAAGATCCGCGGGAAACCATAGACGCAGTCAATAGCGCAGTCAAAAAATTCACCGGTGGATTTGAACAGTCCGACGATATAACCATGCTGGCGCTCTGTTACTATGGAAGAAAAAACTAATGAACACCTCCCTGATCTCCGAATCCCCTGTCATCATCCGTTTCGGCACCGAAGCCCATTGCTATCTGCTGGTTGACTCGAATCGTTCAATCCTCATTGACTGCATCGGAGCGAGTATCCGGGCTGAAATAACGCAAATGAAACTGCCCTTCCCGGAAGCGATAGTCCATACCCGCGTAAGTGAAGAGCAGTGTCGTGAACATCTGGAATTCCCGGAAGTTCCGGTTTATGTTCCAACCGAAGCTGAAGACATGGCTCTATTGAATGACCGCTTTCAGGCGGAAAGCAGAACCGTTTGGGGAGACGACCGCAACTGGGACACCCGCGGAGCCGAAAAATACGGTTATGCCGGGGCGCTGACGGTCCGTCCTCCGGCTGTTCCCTTGAATGTGAAAGGCTGTTTCGCTCCTAAAGGTTCTTTTTCCATCTGCGGTTTTAACTTTAAAATAATCAATCTGCACGGGGCGGGAAAGTTTGCCGTCGGATTGCTCCCGCAAGATACCGGCATCATGTTCTGCGGCGCCCTGATGCGGGCCGGAGGCTATCTGGATAACTTTTATGATTCCATATTCTGTTACGCCAGAAACGACGGTCTGAATACTTTGCAGAGGGCTCTGGGCAAGGCGTTCAAAAGCGGCGCGAATAAGTTATTGCCTCTGCATGGAGACATTATCGAGGACCCGGAAACAGACTTGAAAAAACTGAGAAAGCAACTGCAAAAAGTACTGCGTCTGACCTATTTGGACTGGGAAGGTATGCAGATGTCAAATATCGAGCCAATTCGCGAAACCGGAGGATTCCGGGAGCTTCTCTCCGGAGTATTCCAGAATCTCTCGTGCGGCAGTATTATTGTATTCATCGATAAAAGCGGAAACGCCATTTTACTCGACCCTGACCCCTGCTGCTGGCTACCGACCAAAAAGGAAAATGTCAGCAAGTTCAATCGTTGGCTTGACGAACTGGAACGCGATGCGGGATTGAAGAAGGTTGAATACGCCCTGATCACCCATGCCCACGGCGACCACGTGCAATACGCGTCAGTCCTTAAAGAGCGTTACGGAAGCATAACAGCAGCAACTGCCGACATCGCCGAACTGCTGCGTCACCCGCATGATTATCCATACGCCTGCCTGCTCCCTTGGTATAATTTTGATTTCGAGGCTTGGGACTGTGATCTTGATCTGCAATACGAAGTTCCGTTGAAATGGAGCGGCGGCGAGATTCTACCGATTCACACTCCGGGTCATGCCAACGCCCATGCCGGGTTCTTCCTGGAATGGCACGGACACCGCATCGTCTGTACCGGAGATACCATTCAGCACGGCGGCGGCACCCCGTCGGTTCAGATGCCGATCATCTACAATGACACCGCCTGGCCGGATCTCGGTCCGCTGGTTGCGTTAAAGCGGATTCAGGCATTACGCCCGGATTGGGTGATTTGCGGTCACAGCCGCTATTTCCATGATCCGGACGGAACCATTATCGCGGAATTGATCGAGGAAACGGAGAAAGTTCAAGCAGAAGTGGCAAAACTTGTTCCGGAGGGAGACTTGTTCAGGGCAATGGACCCGCAGGACTTTGCCGTTTACCGGAAACAGCTCAAAAACATCAGCACACATAAGGATTAATGTTTAATCGTCGTGAATCCGGCGATTTTCTTCAAGGATTTCTTCCAGTTCAGTTGCGGCATATTCCCATTTTTCGGTAAGGAAACCAAGAGTTGTAACAATATCTTTGAGTCGACGGGATATTTGTGCGTAATCAATGTTTTCATCACCGTTGCTCATCTGCTCAGTCAACTCTTCTTTTTCGGTTTCCAGTTCCTCCATCCGGGCTTCGATCTGATCGACGTGACGCTGGGCCTTCTTTTTGGCTTCCTGCAATTCCGCCCGCTGCGCCGCCCGCTGTTTCCGGCGTTCCTTCTGTGACGCCGGATTGATCTCCTCCTTTTCAGCTTCCGGTTCGGCCGCATCATTGAATATGACGCTTTTCTCAAGATAATACTGGTAGTTGCCGTAATACCTCCTGATGCCGTCGCTCTCCATAGCAACAATAGTTTCCGCCGCACCGCGCACAAACTCGATATCGTGACTGACCAGACAAAATGCGCCGCGATATTCTTTCAACGCCTGCTGCAAGGCTTCACGAGCTGAAAGATCAAGGTGCGTAGTCGGTTCGTCAAGAATAAGGAAATTGGGAGGATTGACAAAAATCCGGGCAAAACAGAGTCTGATTTTTTCTCCGCCGGACAGGACTGAACAGGGTTTACTGATGTCGTCCCCGGTAAAACCGAATGTTCCCAGAATATTGCGAAGTGAACCTTCCGAGGCTCCGGCCGGAAGGGCGGAACGCGCCACATCGTAAACACTTTCCTCCGGCGGCAGGATTTCACCAAACTCCTGAGCCTGATAACCGGTAACCACATTATGGCCCTCGACAACTTTGCCCTGGCGCGGCGTTAATACCCCGGCAAGCAATTTCAGCAGCGTGGTTTTACCGGTCCCGTTATAGCCGACTATCGCGATTTTATCGCCATGATTGATTTGCAGAGAAATATCATTCAAGCCGAAGCCGCCTTCGTTGTAAGAAAAAAAGATATTTTCCAGTCTGGCAATCTCGCTGCCGCATTTCGGCGGTTTTGGCAGAGTAATGGTTCCGGAATAATGCAGGGAATCCGGTAAATGTATTTCTTCAAGCCGTTCAAGTTGTTTTATCCAGCTTTGCACCTGAGCCGCTTTTGTGCTTTTTGATCTGAACCGTTCAATCGAACGTTCCAACTGTTCACGTTTAGCATCCTGATTCTTTTTGGCCGAGATCAATGCTTTCAACCGGTTATCACGTTCACGCCGGTAATAATCAAAGTCCCCGGCATAGCGGGTCGCAATGCCGTTGTTGATTTCCAGGGTTATGGTCGTCAATGATTTCAGCAGATAGCGGTCGTGCGAGATCAGCAGCAGAGTCCCGCGAAAAGTTTTGAGAAAACGGAACAGCCATTCGACCGCGGGAATATCAAGATAGTTCGAAGGTTCGTCCAGCAACAGAATGTCCGGATGCGCGATCAGGGTCCGGGCCAGACCGGCCCGCATCTGCCAGCCACCGCTGAAGTCCTTGAGCGGACGCTCCAGATCAGTCGCTTTAAAACCGAGTCCGCTGAGCGCGGCAGCGGCATCAGCCCGAATGGTATAACCGCCGAGTTGTTCAAATTTATGCTGCAATGTTCCATGTTCATTAAGAATCGTTTTTCGCTGCTCATCAGACAGCTCTTCCACATGGAGCCGATGATCAAGTTCGTGCAGGCGTTCTGCATACTCTTTAAGTTCCGGAATGGCGTCAGCCGTATAATCAAGCAGAGACAACGGACTGTCTGAATCCTCCAAATGCTGGCGAAGGCAACTGATCCGCATGTTTTTCGGCAGCGAAATGGAACCGGAATCAGGTTCCATTTCATCCAGGATCATGTAAAAGATCGTACTTTTACCTGCTCCGTTGGGACCGACAATACCAACCCGCTCACCAGGATTTATCCGGAAAGAGGCGTCCCGGAGAATATCTTTTTCTCCGAATGATTTATTAATATTGGTAAAGTCAATCATAGTTTAATGTTCATCTCTTCTAAAAAAGAACGGAGCGACAATGCGCTCCGTTCTGAATATACATAATTATCAAAAAATCACTTGGTGAGGAAGTCAATGTGCAGCCACTGCTGGATCACCGGTGACAGTTTGATGACCATCGGAGTAAACACGATACTTACCATGGTCATAAGTTTGATGAGAATATTCAATGACGGGCCTGAAGTATCCTTACAGGGGTCGCCAACGGTATCGCCGATAACACCGGCTTTATGAGCATCGGAACCTTTTCCGCCATGCGCGCCTTTTTCAATGAATTTCTTGGCGTTGTCCCAGGCCCCGCCGGCGTTGTTCAGCATAGTGGCCAGAACAAATCCGCAAACCAGACCGCCGGCCAGCAAACCGACAACTCCGGCTACACCGAGGACCAGCCCGGTAATAACCGGAACAAAGATCGCCAGCAATGACGGAACAAGCATTTCGCGCTGGGCTCCAGCGGTGGAAATATCCACGCAACGGGCATAATCCGGCGTTTCAGTTCCTTCCATGATGCCGGGACGTTCCCGGAACTGGCGACGAACTTCATCAACCATGGAACCGGCGGCACGACCGACGGCCTTCATGGTCATCGCACAGAATACAAACGCCATCATCCCGCCAATGAAGATACCGCAAATAAGCAGCGGATTCATCAGATGCAGGTTGAAAACGTCGACATAAGCCAGAATTTCAGAACGCCCGGTACCCTTGATCGCATCGATCTTTTTAATGATAACGTCAAAATTGCCAACACCTTTTGCGGCCAGTTTACCGGCCCAGAGTTTGACTTCTTCAATATATGCGGCCAGCAATGCCATCGCGGTCAAAGCGGCGGAACCAATAGCAAAACCTTTACCGGTAGCGGCGGTGGTGTTACCAAGTGAATCAAGAGCATCAGTACGCTCACGTACCGCCGGATCAAGACCGGACATTTCAGCATTACCACCGGCATTGTCAGCGATCGGACCGTAAGCGTCAGTCGCCAGAGTAATACCCAGGGTGGCCAGCATACCGACAGCGGCAAAACCGATACCGTAAAGTCCCATACTGAAGCCGGACGGAATAATAGTTGGCGCTTGACCGACAATTTCTTTTCCGGTTTCCGGATCACAGGCCGGAATAATTATGGCCGGATCAAAACCACCGGCAAAACCAAACGCACAAAGAATACCGATAACAATTACAACAACCGGGAGTCCGGCGGAATACATACCAGTGGCAAGACCGTCAATAATCGTGGTGGCCGCACCCATGTTAGCCTGTCCGGCAATCCCCTGGGTCGGTTTGTATTCATCAGAAGTATAGTATTCAGTAAACTGGCCGATCAGCACACCGCAAACCAAACCGGCGACGACTGAACCGAAAATATTCCAGGTAATCAGATCCATGAAAATCAGGAAGACCAGCGCGATCAAGATCATAACAGAACTGCCGAGAGTACCGGTCAGCAGACTGCGGAGCAGTTGTTTCTGAGTTGCACCCTCTTTACAGCGGACAAGGCCCATACCGGCAATTGACAGCAATGTTCCGATACCGGCAACGATCATCGGCGCCAAAACCAATTTCAAAGCCAGATTGGCGTCGCCCTTCTGAGCTCCGACAGCGGCACCGAGCGCGGCGGTCGCGAGAATTGAACCGCAGTATGATTCATAAAGGTCAGCGCCCATACCGGCAACGTCACCAACGTTGTCACCAACGTTGTCAGCGATAGTGGCGGGATTGCGCGGGTCATCTTCCGGGATTCCGGCTTCAACTTTACCAACAAGGTCAGCACCAACGTCGGCAGCTTTAGTATAGATACCGCCGCCAACACGAGCGAACAGCGCCTGAGTGGATGCACCCATACCGAAAGTAATCATCGTAGTGGTGATCTGAACCAGTTTTTCGGCCTGGTCGCACCCCTTGGGAACAAGGGTCATCCCCCACAAATTCAGACCTTCCTGCATGTTTTGGGCAGTGAAAAACAGTTTATCGAGAATAACATACCAGATACAAATGTCGAGCAGACCAAAACCCACAACAACCAGTCCCATGACCGCTCCGGAGCGGAACGCTACCTGAAGGCCGCGATTGAGCCCGTTTTCAGCATCGGTACAAGCCTGAGCTGTACGATTCGAAGCCGCAGTGGCGGTTTTCATGCCGAGATAACCGCAAAGACCGGAGAAGAAACCACCAGTCAGGAAAGCAATCGGAACAAACGGATTCTGGATTCCCATGAAGGCCAGAACCGCGAAAATAACAAAAAGAATAGCAAAAACAATACTTACAACTTTATACTGACGACGAAGATATGCCATCGCGCCCTCTTTAACGTGCCTGGCAATCTCTTTCATTTTGTCGGTTCCTTCATCGGAACTCATCATTTTGTTGTAAAAGCTCACCGCCATCAGCAGAGCCAGGATTGACGCCAGCGGAGCTGCCAGCCATAAAGTTTGGAGGTTATCCATCTTTTCAACTTTGTCCATAAAACCGGACGAAGCTGCCGTTTCAGCGGCGCCTGCCGCCTTTTCCTGCGCGAAAGCACTGATCGAAGTCAGCATCGAAACGCCGGAAAGTAAGAGTGTTTTTTTCATTACAAATCGAACCCTTTTTCTTTGTTTTTGTTAGAGGTTTTATTTAAAACGTAAAACTCAAATGCAATCAAAAATGTATACTTTATCATCGTTTAAGTTCATTTCAAATTGATTATGCAATATAATTTATAATTTTATGTAAGAATCATAATAATAATCACAGCGGCAATGATTTTGCATAAAATCACCATACATAAATCAAATAAATTTTTAATTATATGGAAAAAATCATATTTTGACTTTCAAATCCTTTTAACGTGGTCTATATTACGTTGAATATTATGCTCGTATTTTTTCTAAAATTGTTCCTTGACGGAAAAATTGAACAGGGAGAACCGGGCTTGAGAAAAAATTTAATAATTATCAGATATAAGCAGGTATAATGCGTTTTCAGTGTGTTGAATGCCAGGGGATTGTTGATGTTGACGATGCCAGGATGGGCAAAAAGGTACAGTGCGGCCATTGCGAGGCGGAAGTAAAAGTACCTGAAACCAGACTGTCTCCCGGTGCAATCATAGCCGATTTCATTATCGTCAGGGAAATCGGCCGCGGCGGAATGGGGGTAGTTTATGAAACCCACCAGATATCATTGGACCGTCCTGCCGCGTTAAAAGTGCTGGAAGCGGAATATACCGAAGATGCTGAATTTGTCTCCAACTTTATTCGAGAAGCCAGATCCGCGGCAAAATTAAATCATCCGCATATCGTTCAAGCTTACGCGGTAGGTGAAGATAACGGTATATTTTATTTTGCGATGGAGTATATCGACGGCCTGACCATGAAAGATATCGTCAAGCGGGACAAAATAATCTCTCCTGCAGACGCGGCTAACGTCATTCAGCAGATCGCCGAAGCGCTGGATTACGCATGGAAAGAGCAGAAACTGGTTCACCGCGACATCAAACCTGACAATATCATGATTACCAAAAAGAACCGGGCCAAACTGGCTGACCTCGGTCTTTCTCAAGTTGCCGGCGAAGTAATGGATGGCGAAGACGATGATGAGATCATGGGAACCCCGCAATACATCAGCCCGGAACATTTGACTGGACAGCCAATGGATGTGCGCAGCGATATCTACAGCCTTGGTGCGACATTCTACCAAATGGTCACCGGCAAATTCCCATACCTGGGCAGGACTCCGAATGATACGGCCAGAATGCACTTGGAAAGTGAACTCGTTCCACCTAAAGAAATCAATTCAAAGATTCCGGATGACATGAATACAATCATCGTAAAGATGATGGAAAAAAGAGCTGTTGACCGCTATCAGGACGCACATGAATTGGTCAATGACTTGAACAGTTTGCGCCGCTTTATGAAAGGGCATTCCCTTAAACTCAATACTCAAACCAAAACGAAACTCTCCCTTAATAAAGATAAAAAACAGAAAAATGCGGCGCTTGCCAAAGGCGTCAAGCCGGCCACTGTCAATACAACATCCTCCGTTCTCGAAAGCGGAAAAGATGTAAAGCCGCCTGAAAACATTTCTCTGATTGATAAACAAGCAACCGCAACCAAAGCTCCAGCCTTAAAAGCGCCGGCCGGAAAAACAATTCAAGCTCCGGCCGGAGGAAGTCAACTTGGCGGATTGACTCCACCAAAAACAATTGCCCCCAAAACAACTCCTCCTTCGCTTTCCGGAAAAGGAACGGAAACAGTCCCCGCCGGGACTACCCCGCCGAAACCTGATAACGAAGCGCCGAAAAGCTTACTATCTTCAAAGAATGAAGAAGAAAAGAAAAAAGAGGAAACTCCGGGTTTCGTCCCGATCAAACGTGACTTCAAACCCGCCAGAAAAGGAATGGGCAAACTGGTTAAACTTGCGATTTTCCTGGTGATTCTTGCCGGGGCCGGCGCAGGTGTCTGGTACTTCGTTCTGGATCAGAAAATGCCGTCCATTCCTTATATCTACGAAGCTCCGAAACCGGGAACTGAAACTACTGAGGGCCCGGTTACGCCTCCTCCGACAAAACCGGAAAAACCAGTCAAACCAGTACCGGTCAAGCCGCCGCCAAAACCAAAACCTCAGGATAGTGAATATTATGTCAGCCTCAAAAACATCTTGAAAGACTATCAAGATTTTAAAAATGACAAGTCTTTCATGTTCAAAGCGGATAATTTTCTTGTACAACATCCACAGCCCGCAAATCAAATAGAGGAATCTCTGCTATCGGAAATGATGGAGAAATATGTCCTGCTGGATGAAGCGAGAATCGGCTCCACGCGAGACAGTTTGCGAGCGGAGCACAAACGCCAGATCGAAGCCAGAGGAGTCAGTAAAGTCGACCCGGAAGCGGTACGTAAGCGTATTGAAGCGGAAATAGAACGTCAACGGCGCGCGGCGGAACAAGCCAGGTTGGCCAAACTGCGTCAGGCTGAAATCGCTAAACGCACCGCCGAATACAAAAAGAAGTTAAACCTGGACTCGGTCCAATTACAAATCGATTTCCTTGATTACCTGTTGAATTTCAAATATGATAAAATCAAACCGATGCTGGAAAACGCCATTGCCGAACCAGGGCGGGTCAAAAATTTATCTCCCGGAGAACGCAAACTTGCCGCTAATTTTGTTTCGCGGCCAAAAGAATATTTGAAACAATTTGATGATTGCATGAAACTTTATGAAGCCCTGTATAACAGCGGCACCAAACTTGCCGGACGCCAAATGGAACTCCCTCCCCGGAGGTTGTTGCAGATTGTCAATATTAAGGACCGGTATATTGAGCTGAAAAATATGACAACCGGAAAAACAGTTAAAATTGCAATATCAAACTTGAAGGGACGTTTCTACAGAGGTTATGCGAAAAAAGCCTTGAAAGATTTTAAGGTTCCTAACGAAAAATTCTGCTTGATGATCATAGACGGACGGCTCGGTCCAGAGATTATCCCGGTTACCCCGAGAGGCTTCTGGCAGAAAGAACTGCCAAGGATGAAATACCAATATCTTCGGGCCGAATATCGTAAAGCGGACAAGGCCGGACGCGAAGCAATGCAGAAACGCTTCGGACAATGGAAGCAGTTCAGCAGCGCGATCAAAGGGATCCAGTAACGGATGAAGATAATTCACTTCTCAGATATTCATGCCGGCGGTCCGGCAGAAGACTGGATGGCTTATATTGACAAACGCTGGGTCGGAGTCTTTAATTATCGCTGGCGCCGCCGTTTTCAACATAATCTTGACAACGTAACCAAGGCCGTCAACTATGTCTTTAAAGCCAGACCCGATGTTGTCGTTTATACCGGGGATCTTACCTCCGCCGGACAGCCCGGGGAATTTGCTAAAACCAAAGCGGTACTTGAACCTTTATTAAAATCGGATATCCCGGTAATATTTGTTCCCGGCAATCATGATTGCTATGTCTATCGTCCTAAATGCGTGGAAGCGGTACGTGATGCCGTCGAATGGATGACTTCTCACAGTTACACTTTTGATGATTTTCCATTCAGAAAGGATTTCGGGGAACTGGAATTTATCGTCATCAACAACTCGCGGCCATCAAATCTATTGTGTTCATGGGGTTTTATGGACAAGGCCAGTAACGATTTCATTGTCAAATGCTGCTCGGAGGAAAAAACGAAACCTCGAGTTCTTATTGGACATTATCCGATTATTGAAGATCATCCGATCATCAGGGTCAGACATCGCCTTTTCAAACAGAAAGAAATCGTCAAACTCCTGAAAACAAAAAAAATTGATCTTTCGTTATGCGGGCATATCCATCGGCCCTATGCGAAAATTGACGCCAGCGGCCGGGGAGAGATGTGTGCCGGCAGCGTCACACGCAACGGAAGTCTGGCGGAAATAATTTATTCTCCGGCAGACGATACTTTCTCTCGGGATATAATTACTCTTTAATGTAGAACTGCCTGAATTTAATGCAATACTGGAGTCTTGATTATTTCCGGTTCAGCATTGCTTTCAGCCAGCTGTAGATCGAATCACCGATCTGATCATACCCAAAAGGATTGGGATGAACCGCGTTTCCCTCCGGGAAGCCTTTGGTAATATCAATATTCAACTCAGTAGGAATAATATAAATATTTTCTTTCTGACGATTGCTGAATTTCTTGATGATTCTTTTATCAAGTTCAAACTGAACTCGCTTCCATGGATCGCGATGGTATGTACCTTTGTAATTAGCCTGAAACGCTTTCTGCCGTGAATTAGCCGGGGGCGTCACACAAATACCAATAGTCGCTTTCGGGCAGACCCTGCGGAATTCCTTTATCAGGATATCAGCATTTTTAAACATTCTCTTATATTTGCTTTCAGCAATCTTATCCGGATTAAGGCCGGCGCCGAAGCAGTCATTGATTCCCAGTAAAACCGTTATATAATCCGGTTTCTGACCATTGCATTTTTCCTTGATATAACGTGCAAAGTCAAGTTTCGGTTTGCCGTTTTTACCCATAAAAACAAACGGACTGGATTTTTTCTTATAGGTCCCGTCAGGTTTGGGTTCATAATGAGTCGCGAATCGTTCCCAGGTCCAACCGCCGTAACCTTCATGCATAACCCCTGTTTTACAAGCTTTAGGACGGTGTGTACCCAGCATCTGCCACTGCGGATTGCCCGGTTTCGCAAGTAAAGCGGCCAGCCGGTTCGGATATAACGAGCGATGAGTCAGGCTGTCTCCGACTATTAATAACTTAATTTTTTTGTCTTTTCCGGCATCGACCGGAGAGATAACCAGCTTGCTTTCGGCGGTTCCAATGGTTTTACCGGCTTTCGAGACGGAAATTGAAATCGGATATGTTCCAACCTGGTTTCCGGCAGCTTTGAGAGTCCAGCGACCGGATATCTCTTTACCGACTTTGCAATTGACTTTGAAGACCAGATCATCAATACTGTTGGAAAGCACTATATTCTTGAAATACACATTCATTTCAACTCCGGGAACTGCATATATCGCCGGGGGCATTACCGGCGTTAAGCTTTCTTTCGGAATTGCGGCTGAGTAAGCGGAATTCAATCCGAAGGCAGTAGCGGCCAAAGCGGCAAATATTTTATACTTCATTGTGATCTGCTATTCTTTGTTGTTAAAATTAAAAGGCAGGCCGCGATTCGCGACCTGCCGATATCTTCGAATCAAATAATAATTTATTTGATGGCGTTGGCTGAAACCTGTACTTCATTGATGTAGAAAATGAAGCCCGCACCGCCACGGCTTGACTTCATGTCAACCATATTTTTGGCGCCAAGTCTTTTACCTTCGGCGGTAACCATGCTGACCACTTTGTCAACTTTAACAGTGTCCTGAAGTACTGCAATATTACCGACATGATCGGTTGAGCCGGTCAACAGCGGCCAAATCAGGAAATACAGCCCCCATGAACTACCATGTACATGCTTAATATCCTGAGCTTTGGTCAAGGTAAGTTTCTGTCCGTTCAGGTCCGTTTTATTTGCGGTATTAATTGATGAACAACCAGCTAAGGCTACTACAACCGCCATTACTGCGAATGCTTTCAAAAATTTCATTTTTCTATCCTCATGTAATATAATTTGTTAACTGTAAATACGGTAATACTTCACATTGGAATTATTTTACCGCATTGCCGGAAACCTGGACTTCTTTGATGAAGAACAGGAACGGAATCGGAAACGGCAGCATGATGCTTGTGCAAGTTGACTGCAAATCAACCGTTTCTTTCGCGCCCAATGATTTACTTTTGTTCGTTACAATGTCAACAACTTTATCAACGCGGACAGTGTCTTTCATGAAAGTCATATCGCCGAGGTTCTCGGTTGAGCCTGAAATAAGTCCCCATTTCAGGAAATAGAACCCCCAGTTATTGCCGTTTATGTGCGCAACATCCTGGGCTTTATTGTCCATGGTCAATTTACGGCCGTTCAAATCCGCCTTTGAAGCAGTTTGAACCGATGCGCAACCCGCCAGAACTACGACTACAGCCATTACAGCCATCGCTTTGAGAATCTTCATTGCTTTCTCCTTATTTATTGCTTTGGGAAATAGGTTTACCAGCGGACACAAAAACCCGCCCGTAATAAATATTATATAGTTTTAAATCGTATTTTCAATAGTGGGATTCAATAAAACAGTAATTATTCTTGTTTTTTTTAAATAAAAGATGAATTTACTTTTTCGAGTTGGCAAATTATTTTCTATGTGGTAGATTACATATTCCGAGCAATATCGTTATGACCATAAACATATTAATATCACAGGAAATGGTAAAACAATGTCCAATCAGTTCGATGTAAAAGTAGTCGGGGGCGAACTTTATATTCTCCCCGCAATAATGCGTGTCCCGATCAAATTTGGCGGGGAAACTATGAGTGCCGTAATCTGCGCCCGGGCAAAATTAACCGTAACCGGTCCGGCCGGAACCGCCGAAGGCTGGGGAGAGACCCCATTGAGCGTGGGTTGGGGCTGGCCTTCAAAAAATGTATCATTTGGCGACCGGGAAGAAAAGTTGATCGACTTCTGCTCGAAACTGACTGAAGCGTGGAGTAAATTTGAGGCGTCAGGCCACCCGATGGAAATCGGCAGTGATTTCATGGAACAGCGCCTCGACGCGGTATTGGAGGATTTTAATCGCGATTCCACGCTGGCTGAACCGATGCCGCATCTGGCCGCCTTGATCTGCAACTCCCTGTTCGATATTGCCCTGCATGACGCTTACGGCAAACTCCATAATGTTCCGGTCTATGATACTTACAATAGTCAATATATGAACCGTGACCTGGCATCATATCTGGAACCGGCTTCAGATGCCGATGTCTCCTTTGCCGGAAAATATCCCTGCGACTTTTTCGTCCGGGATATCCCTTCTGTTTTACCGGTATGGCACCTGGTCGGCGGACTTGACCCGGTTGATGAATCCGAGTTATCCGGCAATGAACCTGATGACGGCTACCCGGTTCTACTTCGCGACTGGATCAAAACCGACGGTCTTAACTGCCTGAAAATCAAACTTCGCGGCAATGACGCCGAATGGGATTTTCAACGGATTGTCAAAATCGGCAACGTCGCCATTGAAATGGACGTCGACTGGCTGACCACTGACTTTAACTGCATGGTCACCGATCCCGATTACGTTAACGCGATTCTCGATCGCCTGGTACAGGAAGCCCCGGCGGTATACGGCAAAATGCTCTATGTGGAACAACCTTTTCCTTATGACATGGAAGCCAATCAGATCGACGTGCACAGCGTTTCGGCCAGAAAACCGCTCTTCATGGATGAAAGCGCCCATGACTGGCATTTTGTCCGTTTGGGACGCTCCCTGGGCTGGACCGGCGTGGCCCTGAAAACCTGTAAAACCCAGACCGGCGCCCTGCTGTCAATGTGCTGGGCCAAAGCTCACGGCATGACTCTGATGGTCCAGGACCTGACCAACCCGATGCTGGCGATACTGCCGCATGTTCAGCTTGCCGCCCATGCGGGAACCATCATGGGCGTTGAATGCAATGCCATGCAATTCTATCCCGAAGCCTCGTTGCCGGAAGAGCAGGTTCATGCGAAACTCTACAAACGGCGCAACGGCGTTGTTGACTTTTCAACCGTCAAAGGCCCGGGATTCGGTTACCGGCTGGATGAAATCAAACGCAACTTACCCGAACCGAAATGTTCGTATTAAACATAACCAACAAGGATAAATAATGCACACTTTAGCAATTATCAACCCCGGACACTTTCATGCCGGACTCGTTCTGCGTGAAATGCACCCGGAACTCAACAAAGATGTTTATATCTACTCGGAAGCCGGGCCTGACCTGGACAATTACCTGAAGCTGGTCGAATCGTTCAATTCCCGTGAAGATAACCCCACCAGTTGGAAGTTCCATGTCTATGCCGGTGACGACTTCATTGATCGCGCCATCGCCGACGCCAAAGCCGACATCGCCATCCTGGCCGGCAAAAACAACATGAAAATTCATTATATCAAAGCGTTGCACGATAAAGGTTTTATGGTCCTGGCCGACAAACCGCTGACCATCTGCAAAGAAGGTGTCGAAGTGCTGAAAGACGTTCTAATGACTGAACCAGCGGTTAATGATATCATGACCGAACGTCACGAAGCAACCTCATTAATCCAGCGCGCCCTGATGTCGTTTCCGGAAATTTTCGGCGACTTGCGGATAGACAGCGACGGCTCACCCACAATTTACAAGGAAAGTGTACACCATCTTTACAAAACAGTCAACGGCGCACCACTGGTCCGTCCCGGCTGGTATTTCAATGTCGACGTCCAGGGCGAGGGTATCGTCGATGTCACCACTCACCTTGTTGATATCATCCAGTGGATGTTGGTTGGAAAAAACGTCATTGATTACAATAAAGATATCGAACTGATCAGCGCGAAACGCTGGAGTACGGATGTCCCGCTTGATAAATTTTCACTGGTCACAAAACTCGAACAATTCCCGCCGCAATTGTCGGACCGGGTCGAAAACGGCGTATTGAAACTCTTTTCCAACGGCGAATTCACCTATAAACTTGACGGCGTTCCGGTCACACTTGCGGTTATCTGGAATCTGCAGGCTCCGGAAGGCGGCGGCGACACACACCATTCCGTCATCAAAGGCACTGTATCGGACCTGGTCATCAAACAGGGACCCGATACCGGCTTCAAATCCGAACTTTTCGTCGTGCCGCAACAGGACAGCCGGGAATTTGCGGACGCTCTTAATGCGGTCGTCGATAAGCTGCCTAAAAAAGGCATCACTATCGACAAAACCGGCAGCGAATACCGGATCAATATTCCGGATGCGGCAAGAACAACGCATGAAGAACACTTTGCCGCCGTCCGCAATGAGTTTCTGGAGATGCTGAAAACCCGCGAACCGGTCAACCTGCGTTCAAATCTTTTTGCTAAATACAAACTCCTGGCCGAAGCCCGGGATCTGGCAATGAAGTAAGAACAATATCCCGATTACCAAATTAAGGAACGTCTCGGACGTTCCTTTTTTTTATGCGGTAATGAATATTTTGACCTTGATTTACAGACTCGGATTTAAGCATCGCGACCGCGACTGATAAATATGATATTTATGCAACAATGATTATCGCCCGCTCTAATCAAAACTGCGGATTTTTCCGATAAGTTCCCGGAGTCGTACCAGTCATTTCACGAAAAACCCGGTGAAAAAACTGTACTTCCCTGAATCCGCATTCAACAGCTATATTTTTAGCGGAAAAAACCGTGTTGTCAAGCAGGTCACAAGCATGGTCGATACGTCTCCGCCGCAGATATTGTACAGGGCTCACGCCGAGATTAGCTTGAAACAACTTACGCAAGTACACTTCGCTCAACTTCAGTTCCTCCGCCATGTCAGTCACCGTAAGGTTCGGGTCGCCAAGACGGGACTCAATCAATTTGAATACCGGCTCAAGCCGCGACAACTGGGCAAGATTTCCAGTGCCGGAAGGTGAATTACACCGGTTTCTGAGCAGTTCCAGTAAGACCAGTTCGATTCTGGCTCGAAAACTGCGCCTCCAGCCTGTCGGTTGCAAGTGATATTCGCGTACCGCCTCCCGTGAACACAGATCGAATAATCCATCCGCATTGTCCTCATTGACCCCTCCCATATTATAATGTGAAACCAAATCCAGGATACTATACAGTCGGGCCAGAAAACGAACATTGATCATCGACATCGAGCATCCTGCGTCCGGAACAATCGAATGCAGACAATACTGCGGAAACATTATCAAATTACCCGGTCCGATTTCATATTCTTCTTCGTCATCCCCCAAATAAAGAGTTCCATACCCGGTGGTTACCCAGGTCCAGTAGCTTTCACTCATTCTCCGGGGCTTCAGTTGCCACTCCGGAGTACAATCGAACCAGTTAGCAGAAACCGGTTCTATATTCAAATGGTTCAATACCGCAACGACGTCTTCATCTTGCGGCCCGTAAGGTTGAAATGATTCAGCTTTACGTTGGCTTGCTACACCTTTCATAGTTTCGATATATCCAATTATTTTATCATTTTATGCAATTGCCGTAATCATTTTTATATTGTATAGTATAATAATTAAATTCCAAAAATTCAACCGGAGCTTTGATGAAATGAACGAATATAGCAGAAAAATCAGTAGACTTACTGAAAATGTAAAATCCCCGGCAGACGAACGTTCATACGTTCGCGATCTGGCCGCGTTAATCCTGGAAGTTTCCCGCGAACCCCGGATGACCGGCATTCTGCAACGCTGGCGCGACGTCAATTCCGGCCGCGTGCCGGACCGGCCTCCGGTCTGGACCCGGGCCGCCGGGCTCTGGCGCGAACTGCTGCCGCAGGATTCGCTGGTGTGT
The DNA here is from genome assembly GCA_963678305.2 of Victivallales bacterium. Classification (GTDB taxonomy): domain Bacteria; phylum Verrucomicrobiota; class Lentisphaeria; order Victivallales; family Victivallaceae. Next base: position 169,376 of record CAXXVV010000011.1, on the reverse strand, counting down.
ACTGATAAATTACTGCGTGAACTTGAATATAATTTTCGCCAAACCATGATGCGGCGTGATATTGACGATGACAATCCGGTTTATGATTATCACAAAATCAGCGCGATCTTTGACGTGACTCCCGACCCGCCTTACGGATTTGAGCTTAAACGTCATTCTCTGGATCAGGCGGGTTCCGCCTGGGGTTATCAGCCGGTTCTTGAAACCGCCGCGGATTTTGATCACTTAACTGTCCCGCATTATAAATATAACGCCGCAGCGACTGATGATCTGCAGTCTCGTCACGAAGAAGTCCTTGACGGAATTCTGAGCGTAAAAGTTACCCCGGTAAACGGCTATTTCAGTATCGCGACAAGCATTTGCCAGGTAGCTGCGGCTTTACGCGGTATGGAGCAGATGATGATCGATATGATGCTGGAACCTCACCTGATCCATCATCTGGCTCAGGTGATTACCAAAGGAATAATAAACTATCTGGACGCAATAGAGGAATCGGGGATTCTGACTCCGAATATCGATGAACCGATGTTTTTAAGTGATCCGCTGCGTCCCGCCCCCTCTGACGGCAAATACACGCTGAAAGACTGCTGGTGCGCGGGTAATTCTCAGGAATTCGACCAGGTTGATCCGCAAATGACTCAGGAATTCCTGATTGATTACCAGAATAAAATCTTTGACCGTTTTGGTGCGGTTTCGTACGGATGCTGCGAAAATCTGACTAAAAAAATCGATCAGGTTCTTACCGTTCCGAATCTCAAGGTTTTCGTATCCAGCGCCTGGACCGACCTTGAAAAAGTCGTGGAAAAAGTCGGTAAAACCCACTGCATTATGTGGCGTCAGTCCGCATCGGATGTGACCTGTCTGGAAACTCTCGACAAGGTTCGCAGTGATACCGAACGCGGCGTCAGGATTCTTGACGGCTGTCGCTATCAGGTCGTTTTACGCGAGATCGAATCGCTGTTCGGTCGCCCGACCCGCCTCTATGACTGGGCCCAAATGGTCAAAGAAATCGTCTCAAGGTAAATACGATCCCTTTATCAACGGGTAGATTATTTATCCGCCCGTATATCGTTTTCAGAAACAGGCTTCTTCCTGCGGGATTCAATTTTCCGGGTCAAGGACTCGTCCTGCGCTTGATAATATGCTGAATCGCATATTAAACCGTAGATCATTGTCGGCAGACATAAGTTATCAGTTCTGAACGGCAGACCGGAGATAAATATCCAGGCGGCGGCGCCGGGGATTAAAAAAAACAGCCTTCGTTTGCAATTAAAACGCCTCAATATTACGACAATGGCGACGAATGGCAACGAAAGAGCCAGTAAAGCGACAATCGGGAAAAGTCGCACATCCAATCGTGTATAAATGAATCCGCCGACCGCCTCTTTTAATCCCAATGATGTCATGATCATTGCATAAGAAACAAATAATATATATATAAAATCCAACACTCCGGCGATAGCCGTAAAACCACTGTTTAACCGCGCTTTTCTGTTGACATATATCAACATACTACCGACTCCAATCCAGAACACCAACCATAACGAGGCTAACAAAAGAAAAAAGAAAAACGGTTTAGAGCATTTGTATACCACGACAGGCAGTATCAGAGAAAAAATAGCTGCCAGAAAGTATTTATGCCATAACTGCAAATGCTTTGACAAATTAAACTGTTTGGGTGAGAAAAGAATAAGCAGAACAACAAGCAGTACTCCCACCGGCATGAGAGAATCCAGATATCCAATCTCAAGATCAATGGTAGATGCGCTCTTAATTGTCAGAAATGGCACAGGACAACCCAAAAAATATCTGCTTCGATCAATACTCTGATAACCGTACATATAAGTAAGTCCGGGAAGGCTTAAAAGAGCTATTTGAACCCAATTTCTCTTATTGAGAAAAAATTGCGGTTGCACCGCATTTTCTTCCGTATTCCCAAATGTTTCTCGAAAAACATTGACCAACCCGCCACAGAAAAAACCGAATAACATAAGAGTCGTAACACTTGACGCCGTATCCGCACCTGTAATCCGAAATGAAGCAGAGGGTAAGCTATTTTCGATCACCACTAAAAAAACATAAACTGACCCGGAAAACACGGACAGTTGTCTCCATCCCCATTCCCTGGTTGCAATAAAAAAGGAGAATGAGATAAAGAAGAACCATGGGGAAAATGATATAATACTGTATGACCAGCTAAAGCCATCTATGCATATCCCGATAAAAAGACAAAGCACTGAAAGACAAACAGCGGAAAATGAGACCAGCCTCTGATTGTCTTTTGCATATTTAAATAAATTATTCAACTTGCCCATGAAATTATATGCCTTTAAGTATCAACATCACGCAAACTGCCAACAATAGCAAAAATGCAAGATTTCACCATACCATTTATCGCCCCGATAAATATAGCCTTCAGATCCGCAAACAGCAAATTAAACTTTCCATAAACGATCCGGCCCCCGGATAGAATAATCGTTCCCGCCCCCCGCGACTGCTACGTTCTGATCAATCAGAATCCCGGTTCAGGCTGGCGGCTTGACGATATTCAGCGATTTCCCGGCGCGTCCTTTTGAAGCGTTCCAGCCTTTTGCGATCAAGGTCGAAAGCGGCAAATTGTATACCTTTACAGCCAAAACGACCGGTTATGAAACCGGTCTGTTCATTAACGCCCCGTTCATTATCCTGCTGTTGCTTTTCGTCTATAAACACAGACCGGAGCTTATTGCAAAAAAAGCTGAATCCTGATGAATAAACGGCAAAAAACCGCGTGAAAGGGTCACCTGAAAAAGAAGATCTTGAGCAGTTGAAATGGAGCCATAAGCATCGTCGACAACTTAAGTTTTGAGCCTTCCACCTCACGCCAGGACATCACCGGCAGCTCATAAATGATTTCATCCTGAGTTGCCTGCAGTCCCCGCTGTTCCGTAATACGCTTGAAGATCTCCACGTCGAACAGCCATTTTGATTTGAAAGGACGATCAAATATCAATCTTGCCAACTCTGATCTAAATATTTTTGCCCCGCATTGGGTATCATAAACCTGAAGTTTCAACAAAATACTCACCACTGTCGCAAAGACCCGGCCCAGATAGTGCCTTGAGTTTCTCCGTTTCACCCCGGCCCCCAGACGAGCCAGCCGACTTCCGATTACCGCCTCATAGCTTGCAAACTCGAAACATGCCATAAAAGAATAGATTTCCGACAAAGGAGTTGCCATATCGGCATCCCAGTATCCGACATATTCAGGAGCAAGCTCAAGCGATTTTTGAATTCCCTGTCTGACCGCCTCGGCTTTGCCGGAATTTTCAGCCAGATGCAACACGTTAATACTGTCGGTCGAATCCGCCAGTTCTTCAATCAGTGTCGCAGTGCCGTCGGTGCTGCCGTCATTGACCAGGAGACAACCGTAATCCCCGTGACCGAAAAAATCACGTAAATCATCCGCCGGCAGGCGATTCTCCTCATTATAACATGGAATAACAATTATTAATTTGCTCATAAAACTTCACAATTATAAACAACATTATACATTTACAGTGTCGGAAATTGACCGTCGTTATTTGATATTAAAACTTTTTAACTTGCGATAAATCGTACTGCGGCTGATCCCAAGACTGCGTGCCGCCTTACTCAGATTCCCTCCGGCCATCTTGACCGCTTTTTCATATAACGCCTTTTCACTTTCCTGCAATTCCCGTCGTTCACGTCCCAGCGGATCACCGGGAGATACTTCCTGCGGATCGGAATAAAGCAGCGGAGTCCGTAAACGGCCGGGCAGATGTTTCCAGGCAATTGTCTCTTCGCCTGAATTAACCATAACCGCAAATTCAATAGTATTTTTCAGTTCACGAATATTGCCGGGCCAGGAATAAGTCTGAAATCGCTGCATAATGTCCGGCAGGATTCCCGGCACCTGTTTTCCCATGATCTCATTGAATACCCCGATGAAGTAATCAACCAGAAGCGGAATATCCTCGCGACTCTCAATCAGCGGCGGCAGATCTATACTTGTCACGTTCAACCGGTAATAAAGGTCTTCCCGGAACTGTCCTGCCGCGATCAGGGCCTCGATATCGCGGTTGCTGGCCGCGATAACCCTTATATTCACCGGAATTTCTCTCCGGCCGCCGATCCGGGTAATGGTGCGCTCCTCAAGCAGGCGTAACAATTTGGCTTGCAGTTCCAGCGGCATATCGCCGATTTCATCCAGGAAGACCGTTCCTTTGTCCGCGGCCTGCAGTTTCCCGATATTCCCGCCTTTTTTCGCCCCGGTAAAAGCGCCGGTTTCGTAACCGAAAAGCTCACTTTCGGCAATTTCACGCGGAATCGCCGCACAGTTGATCGCCACAAAGGCTTCATCCTTGCGGTCACTGGCATTATGAATGCCATGCGCAAAAATCTCTTTACCGGTCCCGCTCGGACCATGCAGAAAAACACTGACCGAAGTCTCGGCGGCCTTTAGTGCCAGTTTCTTGCAATGCCGCAGACGCGGGGAATCCCCGATAATCGAATCGAAGTCATATTTAGCAACTGACGCGGAACTCTGGCGGCTGCTGCTTTCACTCTGCTCGTCAAGGATTATCATATTCCCGAGAAATTCGTCTTTCTCGCTGTAGATCGGGTTCTTTTCATAATTCACCTCGATCCGGCGATCATCAAGGGTAATTTCCATTTTCCGGGCCTTGCATGGAATAGCCGACTTGGCAATTTCGCGCAATGAAGGAGAAAACCGCGCTTTACGTTCCAGATTATTACTCTCAAAAAACGGCTCGTTAACCTCAAACATTTTCATTGCCGCAGGATTCATCTGCCGCACATAGCCGTTACGGTTTATCATCAGCATCGGCTTGATATCCTCCTTGAACATCCGCCGTTGCAACTGCCGCAATTCGTCATTGAGCCTCACATGACGCTGCATCCGGACCTCCCGGTCGAATAGCTGAATCATCATTGCCACCACCCCACGCAAAGCCGGGGTATCGACGTCCGGCATTACCCCGAACAACGCCAGAGCCCCGCGAAAATCCGCCTCCGCATCAAACAACGGCAGCGCGACCGACGCAAACTGATGGAATTTTTCAAGGTAATGTTCCGGCCCGCGACAAATAGTCGCAACTCTCAGCAGCAGAGTCATTGCGGCGGCATTGGTTCCGGCTGAGTTTTCCGCCAGGGATATTCCTGCTCTGATTCCGGCACTGGCCAAAACCGATGCCATACTGTCCGACACGGTAAGGATTTCCGTGACCATACCTTCAGGAGAACAGAATATCGCGGATATCTTTTGCGAGACAGCGGCATTGATATAACGCTCGGCATGTCCCCGGATCATTTCAAAGAACTCGTCATTGTTCAACCTGTTACCGGGTGTCTCATGCGACAAACCCGGAAAAACATGCGGACTGAGACCGGACTGCCGGGAACGGTTCCAGGACTCAAGAATACGCGCACGAATCTCAGGAATGCCTTGCCCCCGGACAAATGTTTCCCAATCCCGATATGTAGTAGCGTTCATCTGTAACTCCAATACCCCTGTTTCCAGGCATAAATATTATTTCAGAAGATCCTGAATGAATTCATAGCGCCAACCATTAAAAAACTGCTCCAAGGAAACCTCGCCGCAGGCCGTTGAATAAATAAAAGTCCGAATCTCTTTTTTCGATCCGACCAAGGCAGGGTCAATATTCAAAGCGACGGCCTTTGCTTCAATCGCCTCGATCAGTTTATCCGCTTTTTTGTTGAGCTCCTTATCACGCATCAAGTCCGGCTTCTCCGGATGCAAATGCTCCGGTTTCGCCATCGCGGCTTCGATCGTTTCAACTATTTCCTCTCCATGCTTCTCGATCGCCTTCGGGTGAAGTTTCTTGATCCGCTTCAAATCGACAACCCGGGTCGGGCGTTTCCAGGTCAGATCAAGTAAAGTATTGTTGTGAATAACGTGTCCGCGCGGCCAGTTGATATCGCGTGCGGTCCGTTCACGCCATGCCGCCAGATCCTGCAAAATCATCAAATGCTCCCGGCTCATCCGGTCGGTTCCCTTGATTTTCCGGAAATATTCCCCGGGGTCCACATCGTCATAGATCTCTGGCACATCATAATGACTCATTTCATCCATCAGCCAGCCATATGTATCGTTTTCTTTTGACTGCTTAATGATCAAATCTCTGACCTCGCACATATATTTGACGTCATCACAGGCGTATTCCAGTTGTTCCGGACTGAGCGGACGCTGCAGCCAGTTGGTTCTGGTTTCCGTTTTCGGCAGTTGAACGCCGATGGTCTTTTCCAGCAATGCGGCCAGAGACAAAATCGAACTGTCGCTGCAAAAACCATATGCGCTGCGAGTGTCGAAGATATTGACTGGATAGGCCCCGGCAGCCCGCTTCAGGATTTGCAGATCCTGCAAAGCGTCATGCAGAATTTTCACCACATTCGGCGCTGCCAGCAACTCGCCCAAAGCCGACAAATCTTCGATAGCCAACGGGTCGATCAAATAACAATCACGGCCGATTGCCAGCTGCACCAGCCCCAGGTCGGGATAAAAAGTACGTTCCCAGACAAATTCAGTATCCAGCGCCACCGCTTCCGCCAGAAGCGCATTGTCAATAACTTTCCGCAGTTCAACTTCAGTGGTTATCATAGCATCCTTAAATTTCTCATTATACGTTATCTGTATCAATATACCATTTCTTTATTAAAAATCACTTAAAAGTTACTGTTTTTCAAAAAAACGTTTCGGGAATGCGGAATTTTACTTAAATTTTTCAAAATAATGAATTCCGTGCCGATTCATTGAAGTAATCCTTCACTGTTTTCTCAACCTCAAGAAAAAGAAAAAATCTGCGTAGCAGTATAATCGCACCGCGTCGTACGCGGACGCGATCCAGCGGCGGAACGCTGGTCGCCGCAGGCGAAATTAAGCGAAGCGCATTGGCAAACTTTGTTTGCCGCAGTATCCTCATTTCATCCGTAGCGATGTGGTTGGAAAAGCGATTTGAACTTTTCCAATTACGTTTGAGCGTAGGATGTAAGCAGGATTAGCCTCGCGAAAATACTGAGCGATTACTTCATTGAAGTAAAAAATGTATTTTTTTGTGTTCGCATATGTGAAAAAAGGTTCATTCGGGTATATATTTGCGGAGCAATTTGATATTTATTCATCTATCGGAAAGGTTTAATTATGCTGAAAAGATTTGTTTACGGTATTCTCGCGCTTATCACAGTCGGAATGATCAGCGGCTGCAATTCCCCGGAAAGATTTCCGGAAGCGTTGCAGTTAAAGCCGAATGACAAGGTATATACCCGCTTCAATATCTGGTATCGCAAGCCCGATGAGATTTCCGCCCGCAACCATCTTCTCGGCAAAATTCTCCCGTTCGGCACTCAGGTAGATGTTAAAACGGTAAATGTCTCACGCGTTTCGCCCTATTCTTATACCTGGGACATCTCGTTCTCCCCGGTTAATAGTAAAACCAGATACACCGTCACATTCGACGAACAACTGATGCTGCAAAGCCTTGATTCTTATTTGCAGAAACTCTTTACGCTTAAGGACCGGGCGCAACTGCTCAAAGGAATCGATAAAAAATTCCTGAAAGATATCGACCAGGGCCGGGTCGTTCCGAAAATGACCCGTGAAGAAGTTCTGCTGACCTATGGCTATCCGCCGCCGCATCGTAATTTTTCATTGAAAAATGATACCTGGATCTACCAGCTCAAAGACTTTTCCTCTCGGCGGGTCATTTTCCGCGGCGGTAAAGTCCGTTCGATAATCAATATGGATTGATGAACCTCCGGTTCGACAGGAGGCTATTATGCGTTTTACCCTGAAAGATGCGGTAAAAATCACCGGGGGAGACATCATCGGCAATCTTGACTGCAGCTATTCAAGACTCTGTGCCGATACGCGCCAGGATTGCACCGACGCCTTGTTCATAGCTATCTCCGGCGAGGTCTTTGACGCGCATGATTTTCTGGACCGGGCAGTCGCGGCCAACGCCGCCGCGCTGTGCATCGAACGGCAGAAACAAATGAAACTTCCGGACGGCTTGAATATTCCGGTTCTGCTGGTTGACGATCCGGTCAACGCTTACCAACTGTTAGCCCGGGAGATCAAACGCCGGATTCCGGACTTGAAAACCGTCGCGGTTACCGGCAGCATGGGCAAAACCAGTACCAAGGAAATCATCCGCGCGGTCCTGAACGCCGCTTACGGCGAAGAGCATGTTCTGGCAACCGCGATTAATTTAAACAATCAAATCGGAGTGCCGCAAACCTTATGCGGCCTGACCAAAGCCCATTATGCGGCGGTCATCGAAGCGGGGACCAACCATCATGGTGAAATCTTGCCTTTGAGCCGGGCTATCGAGCCGGATGTAGCGGTTATTTCATCAATCGCCCCCTGCCACCTTGAATTCCTCGACGACTTGAACGGCGTGGCAACCGAAAAATCCGCTATCTACAAATATTTGCAACCCGGGGGAATCGCGATATTCCCGGTCGAATGTCCCGGCAAAGAAATTCTGGAACAGGCCGCAAACGGCTTTCGCTCCTTGACTTTCGGCGATTTACCGCAAGCCGATATCCGTGGCGAATATCTTGGCGGAAACCTCCACGGAAGCCGGATTCGTTTAACTTTTCCTGACGGCGCGTCCTGTGAAACCGACTGGCCCCTGACCGGCAAACACCAGGCCTTGAATGCCGCCGCCGCCGGAGCAGTCGCGGTCGCATTGGGCATTCAGCCGGAAACCGTTATGGACGGCTTGAAAAATGCCGCGTTACCGGGTTTCCGGATGAAAATATCCGAACATAACGGCGCAACCTGGGTCAACGACGCCTATAACGCCAGCCCCGGCAGCGTTGCCGCAATTCTCAACTGGCTGGCGGATTTCACTGATGACACTAAGTGCGTGCTGGTCCTCGGTGACATGCTGGAACTCGGCGAGGCCAAAGAAGCCGCTCATAAAGAAACACTGCAACTGGCCTTGAAACTCTTCCCGCAAGCCAGAATTTTTACTATTGGCCCGATTCACGCCGGATTTATCCCGGACGGCGCCACTAATTTCCCCGACGCTAAAACCGCAATTGCCGCAATTCACGCCACAGTAAAACCCGGCGATACCGTACTACTAAAAGGCTCGCGCGGGATGCGACTTGAACAAATTGAACCGGAAAAGTAAAATGGGCGCTGAACTCTATAATTTTTATCACGAACTAACCGAATTGAAGCCATTCAAAGTTATACCGCTTGATCCGCATGCCATCAGGAACGGAATTGCGGTCCGGGTGCCTAACTGGCTCGGTGACGCCTGTATGGTTTTGCCCGCCATAATGCAGTTAAAGAAAATCATTCCGAAGACTGCGGCCTGTTCATTATCTGCCCCCCGGCAGTCGCCCCGGTATTCAGATCATTACCAATGGTCAACGCGATGGTAGAGTTGCATCAGGCACATTCCACCTGGAACGATTACGATATTGCCGGCGTCAGGCAGTTCCGGGCCGGAGTCGTCATTCTCTTCAACAACTCACTGCGCGACGTCCTCCAGCTTCGCAAATGCGGGCTTGGCGGGCGCATGTACGGCGCAGCGGCCCGGGGTAGAGGCATTCTACTTAAACGTTCCTTCAAGTTTCAGAAACGGAAAAAGCGTTCTTTGAATCACGACCAGCATGTAGCTCGTTATCTTTCGATTGTTCACGCCATGGGGTCGCCGGAATGGGACGGCTCACTGCCTGAGTTCAAAATAGCCAAACCTTTTACCGAAATGCCGGCACTGGCCCGGCAGTTATGTTCGAATGAACGACTTCTGACTATCTCCTCCGGCGCGGCCTATGGTCGCGCGAAATGCTGGGGAACGGATAACTTTCGCCTGGTGGCGGAAAGCTGGATCGCCGACGGCGGAACCGTCGCGGTTACCGGCACTCCGAAAGACCGCGAAGACGGCGAAGCGTTGATCAAAGGTCTGCCCGCGGATAAAGCATTCAACGTCGCCGGGGAAACCGATGTCTACGATCTGATGCATCTGTTGCAGAATTCCGCCGCGACGTTGGCCAATGACAGCGGGGTAATGCATCTGTCCGCCGCGTTGGGCGGTAGGGGCGCGGCAATTTTCGGCTCAACCGATCCCTCCTGGACCGCCCCGATTTCCAATCAATGGAAATTAATCCTGGCCGATGATACCTGCGGACCGTGTTTTAAACGCGAATGTCCTGACGACACCTATCGCTGTATGAACTCGATCCCGCCTGAAATGGTCATCGAAACCCTGAAAACGGTGTCAAAATAAAAAAGCGCGGACCCGTATGAATCCGCGCTTGGAGTTTGCTTAATAATATCTTAGCGTTTGGCTTCGATATCGTCTTTGATTTTGGCAATGACGTCAGCAACAGTCATATCACCAAGCTGATCTTCACGGCGTGAGCGGGCCGAAACAGTTTTTTCTTCCATTTCCTTATCGCCCATAATCAGCATATACTGGATACGCTCATTACGTGCTTCCTTGATCTTGGCACCGACTGAAGATGACTTGGTATCTACCTTGACCCGGAGTCCGGCCGCCTGCATCTCTTTCTGAACTTCCTTCGCGTATTCAAGTTGACGTTCAGTAATCGGCAGAATCTTGGCCTGGACCGGAGCCAGCCATACCGGAAAAGCACCGGCATAGTGTTCGGTCAAAATACCGAAGAAGCGTTCCAGCGAACCGAACAAGGCGCGATGCACCATAAACGGACGATGCGGTTTGCCATCTTCACCGATATAGGTCATATCAAAACGCTCCGGCAGGTTGAAGTCGAACTGAATAGTCGAAGTCTGCCATTCACGACCGATAGCATCTTTAATCTTAAGGTCGATCTTCGGACCGTAGAACGCGCCGCCGCCTTCATCGACTTCACATTCAAGTCCGGCCATTTTAACCGCTTTTTCCAGTGAAACCAGTGCGGTGTCCCAGTCTTTCGGATCGCCAACCGATTTTTCCGGCTTGGTTGCCAGATATACTTTGATCTCGTCAAAGCCAAAGGCTTTCCAGATCATCAGGCTGAAGCGCAATACTTCGGCAATTTCCTCTTCGATCTGGTCCGGAGTACAGATAATGTGGGCGTCATCCTGGGTAAAACCGCGAACACGGGGCAGACCATGCAGTACGCCGCTCTTCTCGTAACGGTAAACCGTACCGAGTTCGGCCCAGCGGGCCGGCAGTTCGCGATAGGAACGCAGACGCGAATTATACACCTCAATATGGAACGGACAGTTCATCGGCTTGGCATAATAATTACCACCATCAATATCCATCGGCGAATACATGCCGTCAGCATAAAAATCCAGGTGTCCGCTGGTTTCCCAAAGCTGACTGCGGCCGATATGCGGCGTATACAACAGTTCATAACCATGTTTGTAGTGTTCCGCACGCCAGAAAGTTTCAATCTCATTACGGATAAACGCGCCTTTCGGGTGCCACATAACCAGACCGGGCCCGACGTTATCGGAAAAGCTGAACAAATCAAGTTCGGTTCCGAGTTTGCGATGATCGCGTTTTTTCGCTTCTTCAATCCGTTGCAAATAAGCGTTCAACTCTTCTTTTGAATCAAAGGCCGTACCGTAGATACGCTGCAACATCGGATTTTTCTCATCACCCCGGAAATAAGCCCCGGCAACCGACATCAATTTGACCGCGCCGATTTCGCCGCTGTTTTCAACATGCGGACCACGGCACAAGTCGGTAAAATCGCCGCAAGTATAGAACGTGATCTTATCACCTTCCGGAATATCGGCCAGACGTTCAAGTTTGTAGCCTTGATTATCCGCTGCCAGCATTTTTTCAGCTTCGTCCCGGCTCATTTCAGTCATTTCAAACGGCAGCTTGCGCCCCATTAATTTTTTCATTGCTTTTTCGATATCTTTCAAGTCGGAATCAGTCAAGCGATGGTCCATATCAAAGTCGTAATAAAAACCATCGGCAGTTGACGGACCGATATCGAATTTGACGTCGGAATAAAGTTGTTTGACGGCCGCGGCCATTATGTGCGCGGCGCTGTGTCGAATCGTTTCCAAAGGATATTTACTCATTGTTATCACCAGAATATTTATATTAAAATTAATGCTTAAATCAAAACAAAAGAAGAAAGGTTGATTACAACCCGAAGGTTCGCCGGTCGTAGCGCGCGCCATGCAGATAACGCCCGACTTCACCGGAGATAGCGGCAAGGGATATTATTTTTTCACATCGAATCATTGTTTAAATTTCTTATTTCATTGTCAATCAGACTATAATATAACTGTCAATCCCGGCAAAAGCAAGCAGAGAAAGCTGATATAAAGCTCCTTTAGATAATATCCAATATCCAACAAGGAATAATCAATGATCAAGTTGGTGAATTAGGCAATCAAGCTACCTGATGATATTGATAAATATCTCTACGCTTGACTATAAAAAAGATATAAACATTTTACAATAAACAACCTGGCACTTGATTCCTTGTTGGATATTGGATATTCAAAAGAGTTCAAGCTGCTCGGGGGGCGGGTCGAGGATGTCGCGTACCGGGGCAAAACTGCGGCGATGAATCGGAGTAACACCAAGCTTCTTCAGGGCTTCAAGATGTTCTTTAGTCCCATAACCTTTGTGATTCTCAAAACCGTAGCCGGGATATTCTTCGGCATAAAAGTCCATTAACTCGTCGCGATGGACTTTTGCGAGGATACTGGCGGCGGCAATTGTGGCGGATCTGGCGTCGCCTTTGATAACAAATTCAGCCGGGACTTCAAGCCGGGGCAGCCGGTTGCCGTCAACCAGAACGTAATCGACTTCGGCAAGCTGCGCAATTGCCCGACGCATAGCTTCCATAGAAGCCTGTAAAATGTTGAGTTTATCAATGTCTTCAGGTTCAATTTGCGCTATGGCATATTGAACTCCGGGAACCGCCAGTATTTCGTCGCGCAATTCAAGCCGGCGCTGGTGTGTCAGCTGCTTGGAGTCGTTGACTTCCGGCAGTTCCTTAATATATCTGGGAAAGACCACGGCTGCGGCTGTCACCGGACCAGCCAACGGCCCTCGTCCAACCTCATCTACACCCGCGACAAAAGAAAACTCCTCGTCCCACTTCTTACGTTCGAGGGCGAGGAGTTCATGTTCCGACGTGATGATAGTCATCGGTCTCAGGCAGTTAGCGCTGGAAACGTTTTTCCTTAACTTTGGCGGCCTTACCGATCTTGTCACGCAGATAGTACAATTTAGCACGACGTACTTTACCTTTGCGGATAACTTCAATGCTGTCCAAACGGGGGCTGTTCAGCGGGAAAACACGCTCAACACCCATACCGTAAGAAACGCGACGCAAGGTGAAGGTTTCCTGGATTCCGGTACCTTTACGGGCAATGCAGACGCCGGTAAAAGCCTGGATACGCTCGGTTGTACCTTCAACGATTTTCACATTGACTTTAACAGTGTCGCCGATACAGAACTCGGGCATAACTTTACACTGTTCTTTTCTGATCTTGTCCATTACGTTCATTTTACGGACCTCCGATTATTGCTTTATTTAAAATTAATGTTTTCGATTCTTTATTTCATGCTCCAGCTTATACGCTTCGTATAAATCGGGGCGCTGTTCCCTGGTTGCTTTCAACGACTCCTCATGCCGCCATTTTTCAATAGCTCCATGATCTCCGGAGAGCAGGATTTCCGGCACTTTCATGCCTCTGAACTCCGGCGGTCGCGTATATTGCGGATACTCCAGCAAACCGTTTGAAAACGACTCGTCAATTTCGGATTCAGGCGAACCGAGAACACCCGGCAATAGCCTGACCGCGGCGTCAATCATGACCATAGCGGCTAAATTCCCGCTGGTCAGAACATAATCACCAATCGACATCTCACGATCGATAAGCGCTTCTCGCACCCGTTCATCAACCCCTTCATAATGGCCGCTGATGAAGATCAAATGCGGTTTTAAACTCAGTTCACGGGCCGCAGCCTGTTTGAACTGTTCACCTCGAGGCCCGGTCAGGATTACCAAAGACTCTTCGGTCCTGAGATCCTCAATCGCTTCAAACAGCGGTTCGGCCTTCATCAGCATTCCGGGACCGCCGCCATACGGCTTGTCATCCACGGTTCCGCGCGAATCATGCGTGTACTTACGCAAATCAATCGTATTTATTTCAACCAACCCCTGTTTCCTGGCCCGACCGATGATGCTTTCATCAAACGGTCCGAAAAAAATCTCCGGAAACAGAGTTATCACATCGATACGCAAAATCAGTCCACCACTTCGACGGACACTCTCTTGCGAAGGCGTCCCGCCGCACTGCTGACCAGTGAACGGATAGCCATGATCGTTTTACCGCTTTTGCCGACAATCTTTCCGATATCGTCTTTACGGCAATTGATTCTGATGATACTTGAGTCTTCGCCTTCTTCAGTGGTGATATGAACCTCTTCAGGTGCATCGACCAGAGATTTCACGACATAATCAACAAAATTCTCAAGATCATTTATTTCGTCGGATACAGCACTGCTGCCAGCGCCATCTTCTCCGCCGAAAATACTTTTCAACAATTTAATAACCACTTTGGGTTCCTCTCTAATTTGCGCCGGAATAAACCGCGCAAATTATTTTTTCAATTCAATTCAGCTGATCAGCTCAGCCTTCTGCCTTCACTTCGTCACTTTCGGCAGGGGCGGCTTCTTCAGCCGGGGCTTCTTCAGCGGCAGCAGCTTCTTCAGCGGCTTTGGCAGCGGCTTCTTCAGCAGCGGCTTTAGCGGCAGCAGCTTCTTCGGCAGCCTTGGCGGCGGCTTCAGCAGCGGCTTTCTTTTCAGCTTCTATTTTTGCTACAGCTTTTTTCGAGGGTTTTACCGTTTTTTCGATTTCCGCCAGGACAATTCCTTCGCGAACACGACGGATAATCTGTTCAACCGTTTCACTGGGCTGAGCGCCCTGGCTTACCCAATAATCAGCGCGTTCGAGATCGATTTTCTCTTCTTTGTGGCGCGGATCATAAAATCCGATTGTTTCAATTGAGCGTCCATCGCGAGAAGAACGCTGATCCATCACCTCAACCCGGAAACAACTGGCATTCTTCGCTCCGGTTCTTTTCAGTCTGATTCTGACAGCCATGACTTTCCTTTCAGAAATTTTACATTCATTTAATTAATTTGTTTTGCTACGTTTCTCCAGTTGCCGGCAATCCTCAAATTGCGTCAGGGGCAGCCGCGTTTGTCAGAATCCCTGCTCAATTATCACATCCCGGCGGTTGGTTAATACACGCAACCAACACGTAGAGAACTTTTAATATACCTTAATTTCAAAAAAGTTCAAGCCTGCAAAAATTATTTTCACAGGTTTTTTGAGGGAAAGATAACACCATCTGAAGACAAAAGCACAAAGCTCATTCCACGACAGCGTCAAGCTATCGATACAATAATTGAAAAATATGCCCGGGTCGGCAGTCGCTCAAGATGAGCCTGAGTGAACAGGATCCGGCAAAAGCATCTCGAAAGAAGCGCAACGAATGATTTTTTTTATTTGATAACGGTTGAACTAAGGCCAAAACGATGACACTGAAGCAGATAATCGATGGCCTCGTCGCCAGAATCGACTATCTCAAAAAGCTTTACGTCATCCGGCGATATCATCTTGTTCTTCAACAAAACATTATTTATAACATCATCCATCGGCTCCCAGAAATCCCGGCCAACCAGAATAGTTGGAATACGGTTGATCTTATTGGTTTGAACCAGGGTTATTGATTCAAAAAATTCATCCATCGTCCCAAAACCGCCGGGAAAAACGATTACGCCATAGGTGTATTTCAGAAAACAAACCTTACGGACAAAGAAATAGCGGAAATCCAGACTGATCGACTGGTAAGGATTCGGAGTCTGTTCCATCGGCAATTCAATATTCAACCCGATGGAAGTCCCTCCGGCTTCACTGGCACCTTTATTGGCAGCTTCCATTATTCCGGGACCGCCGCCAGTAACAACTCCATAACCATGTTCCACCAGACGACGTCCGACCGTAACCGCTTCCTGATACATCCGCTCTGACGGCGCGGTTCTGGCCGAACCGAATACGGTAATCAGGTTATCCTGTTCTGACATTGTTTCAAAAGATTCAACAAATTCCGCCATTATCCGGAATATTCGCCAGGGTTCTCCCTGCATGGAAATGTCGTGTTCACTTAATTTTTGATTTGGAGGTATCCAGTTTGGCATGTTATATGTTCCGTTTTCTTGTGAATTAAGGTTCGCGAGCGGTTTCATCAAACGCTTTGATCAGCGGATAGATCAGATAAGTAATGATCCGACGCCGTCCGGCTTTTATCTCAACCTGGGCTTCCATGCCAGGAATCAGGAAGTTCTCTTTCGGCACACCTCGCAGATGTCCGGTAACGGCAATCTTGGCCCGGTAATAAAAACTCGAGCCGGCTGCCTGTGCCTCTGCCCCGCTTTGCCGAAGAGTATCCCTGGAAATATTGATAATCTTGCCGTCAAGCGTTCCGTGCTTTTGGAACGGGTAAGCATTAAGCTTCACCCGGACCTCGGACGCAACTTGCACCTTACCGATATCCTGGGGGCGAATTTCCGCTTCCATCATAATGCGTTCATTCAAAGGGATCAAAGTTATCAGCGGCTCTGCTTCTCGTACCGCAGAACCTTCTGAAAAAGCCGCAATTTCATGAACCACCGCATCACAAGGAGCACGCATATGAACTGAAGAAACCAGGCTTTCATTCTTTTTCAGCATCTTCTGAGTTGAGACAAATTCCCGTTCCACTTTTACCATCTCTTCAGAAAGGTTGTTCTGCCACTCTTTGATAAACGAATCCCGCGAAGAAAGAACACTTTCCCGCTGATGCGACAATTCAATCAGGGAGTTGGTCAACTGATCAACTGTTGACTCCATTTCCATCCTGGAAATCCTCAGCTGAATCAACTCCTTCAAAGATGCCGCTTTCTTTTCAAACAAACGCTCGAACATGTCTTCAATCTTTTTCAGCTCGACCAGGCGCTCTTTTTGTTTTTTCTGGGTATCTTCAAGCCCCTTCTTTGAAGCATCATAACGTTTGAGAGTCTGATTATAATACTTGATCTTAGCGTCGTACAAGTCCTGGCGCTGCTTGTAAATTGCCAACTGCCACTTTTGCGCATTATTGACAATCTTCGGGCTATACGGCTTCTTATGGAATTCAGCCTGAAGCCGGTTAAACTGGGCTTGCAGAGTCATCAAATCATTTTCAAGTCGTTCTGAATCCGCCCCGGTTATCGACGGATCGAAAGTAATTAAAACCTCACCTTTTTTAACCGTGTCTCCTACTTTGACATTAATCTTGTTGATAATCGCCCGCTGCAGTGGTTTCATGACAATGTTATGCGTACTCGAAACCATTTTACCTCTGGCCTGAACAATGACATCGACTTTGCTCAAGGAAGCCCAGGCAATTACAAAAGACATAAAGATAAATGCGGAAAATACGCTGTAACGGACCCATACAGGGAGTCTGGTATTTTTTATTTCCAGCGCGTCCGGCTGGAATTCAACTGCTTCGTCCGGAATCTTAGACATTAGGGATTCCTCCTTCCATTTGCTGCTGCCAGAATTCCCGGTAAATGCCGGGACGGGCAACCAGTTCATCATGTGATCCTATATCTGATTTTTCACCATCATCAATAGTCAAAATATTGTCCGCATGTCTGACTATACTCAGGCGGTGAGAAATTATCAGCACCGTCCGCCCCCGGCTGATAGCCTTGAGGTTTTTCTGGATCATAAACTCGCTTTCCGGGTCCAAAGCACTGGTCGCTTCATCAAAAATAAGTATGGACGGATTGGAAAGCAGCGCCCGGGCAATCGCCAAACGCTGTTTCTGACCGCCGGACAAGTTGGAAGCATTTTCTTCCAATACCGTGTCATATCCACGCGAAAGCTTCTGGATAAATTCGTCAGCACCGGCAAGTTTTGCCGCATATATAATCTCTTCAATACTCGCATTACGCTTGGTTAAACTGATATTATCCCGAATCGGGCCGCTGAAAAAATAATTTTCCTGCAATACAATACCAATACTGCTTCTCAAATGAGATTTATCGATTTCACGAATATCGATCCCGTCAATCTTAATCAGGCCCGAACCGATCGGATAAAGCCCCTGCAGCAATTTAGTCAGCGTACTTTTCCCGGAACCGGAACGTCCGACAATTCCCATCGTACTCCCCTGGGGAACATCGATAGAAAAATCTTTAATGACATTCGGCAGGTCCGGACGATAACGGAAAGTCACGTTTTCATACGTAATCCGTCCACGCAGCGGATTTCTGACGCCGCCGCCAATCGGGTCCTGAGGAGTATTCATGACCACGCCAAGCATCTTGACAGACAACGCAATCTGCTGATATTCGTGAATCAATCCGATCAATTTTACCAAAGGCCCGGTAACCCGGCCTGAAAGCATCTGGAATGCGATCAACGCACCGATCGTAATGGTTTGGTTAAAGACCAGATGAGCCCCAAGCCAGATGATTGAAATAGTCATCATCATCTGCAGAACCTGACTTATGCTTTTCGCCGTCATCGAGATTTTACCGACCCTGAAATATGACTTTATGGCATAAGCCGTTGAATCATTCCACTGTTTTTCCTCGACCGGCTCCAAAGCCAGAGATTTCACGGTTCTTACACCATGAATTGATTCAACCAGCATACTCTGACGTTTACCTTCCGCCTGATACAGTTCGTTCAAGCGACGCTGGAAAGGCTTGATCAAACAGGCCAGAACCATAGCCATCAAGGCTGAATAGCCTAACGTTACAAAAGTTAATTGCGGACTGTATAAAAACAGGAAAGGAATGAAAATACACAATGCAAACAAGTCGAGAATAGTAAAGAACAGATTGCCGGAAAGAAATCCGCGGATCTTTTCCGTCTGCTGCATATGTTTGAGAATTACCCCGGAAGGCACTCTTTCAAAGAAATCAATCGGCAGCCGCATCAGGTGACTGAAAGTCTTGGCCGCGGTTGAAATGTCTATTTTGTTTGTTGCGTGAAGCAGAAAATAGTTTCGCACAAAGCTCAGAAAACCATTGAAGACAATCGCCACCAAAATACCGATCCCCAAAACATTGAGGGTATTGTAAGTGCGGTTCACCAAAACCTTGTCAACGACGATCTGAAAGAATAACGGGACGACCAATGACAACAATGTGATCATCACTACCGTTAGCGCTATCTGCCCGAAAATCCCTCTCAGTTTGATAAATTCCGGAATAAACCAGCTCAATCCGAACGGACGATCTTCATCCGACAATTTATATACTTTTTTCAGGAAGATTACATCATATGTATAATTTTCCTCAAACTCCTCCTTACTGTAAAATTGGAAAGTCGGCTGGTTATTCTCTTTTACCTCCGGATCGAGAATAACAATCTGCTGCTGCCCTTCATGTTCTCTTGCACCGCAAAGAACCGCAAACTTGCCACTCTTCTTTATACAGATAACCGGATAAGCCTTATGCAGATTGATAGATTTTTCCCAGTTCAACTTGCGCTTGCGGCTCTTAAAACCATAATCATCGGCAATTTCATAAAGCAGATTCTCATTGACTTCGTCATCGTCGATCGCATGTTCGTGGACAATCCGCCGAATATTGATCTTGACATTATGATGTTTGGCAATTGAACAGAAGCAGAACAACGCGCTTTGCTGTTCTATGTCGATTTCCTGCAAATTACGGAAAATAATTGATTCATTGTTCGAACGCTCAAGCAGTTGTTTTATCGGAACCGTAATCAACTTGGTCGGCTCTTTATATAGCGGATCAATTATCACCACTCCGCCGTCACCATTCAATTGCTGAATATTTTGAATCAAAACCCACTTGTCTTCCTTCAAGCCCAGCAAGGCGGGACCGGAGTAGGATTTGGCTATTTCACACAAGTCGTCATGCGCCTCCGGGCGTAACTCCTGGGCCGCGGCCATCTCAAGCAGTGTGTTCAAAGGATTATCGGAATACTTCTCCAGCAGCTCATCGGTCAGCAGAGCGTTGAAGTTAACGTTATTCCTCACCTGAGCAAACAACACCTGGAGACACAGCAAACCACTTCTATTGATTGTTTCTGCCATATTATTTCCTTATTTGCCTGTAACGTAATCAAAATTTTCATAATATAACACTGCTTATATATATTTCCAACCCGCAAACACCTTAATAGCAAACGTATTCGTTATCCAGTGCATTCAATAATACAGGACCACTAAGCGAACGCATTCAAAAATTAATGATGAACCCAGCAAAGAAACAAAAAAAAATCGCGGACCGGAATCCGCGATTTTTTTTGTTGATTAATTCCTTGCCGCCCGGAAGCGGCAGGGAAGTTTGTCGTATTAGACTTACGGAATAACCGTGTAGGTGATTTCCAGCTTGTCATTGGCATCGTCAAAGGACAGAGTCCACTGATCACTGCCGTTAGTGTACTGATAGATACCATCATCAACACCAGGCTGATCAACGAATGTGAGGCTTACGGCAGCTCCGCCATCGATAGAAAGATCAATGTCGGTTACACCAGCACCACCATTATACCAGGTATCAAGGTTATTGCCTAATTCACCGCCGACTTCATAACCGTCAACCAGAACAATGCTGTCACCGTCTGTCAGCTGATCAACCAGAATCTGAACAGTATCACCATCATTCATAGTATC
Source organism: Victivallales bacterium (assembly GCA_963678305.2). GTDB lineage: Bacteria > Verrucomicrobiota > Lentisphaeria > Victivallales > Victivallaceae. The sequence continues at coordinate 148,681 of CAXXVV010000011.1, read as the reverse complement.
CCAGTCAGTCGCACCTTCGGCATTGACGAGAGTGTCGCCATTAACAAGACCGGAAGCATCCAGAATGACTGCATCCAGACCGGAGGTTGAAACCGTACCGAGAACACCATCAGTGGTTGAACCGGCAGTACCAAGCTGACCGAGAGTCAGGGTTGAAACACCACCGGTATCATCGAGGGTCAGAGTCTGACCGGCGAAACCGAGGTTGTCATCAGTAACGGTGAAACTGGTAGTTCCACCAGAGATTCTGACTTCTTCATCAAAGACAACTTTAGAAACATCAAGAGCTGCCTGAGTGGTAACGACACGGTCTGAACCAGTACCGACATCAATGTCTCCGGTGATAACGCCGGAATCATTCAAGTTAACCCGGTCATCGCCTGCGCCGGTGTCAACACTGTCAACAACGGATGTACCTTTGACAGATACGCTGTCGCTGCCGCCGTCAGTGGCGATTCCGCCGGTAACGGAGCTTCCACCGGTAACCGTGATATCAGAGATTCCGGTTCCAGTATCAATTCCGCCAACTACGGTAACCGTGTCGAGAGTCATCGTGTTACGTTCATCACTAATGGCACCGCCGCCGACAAAGAAGATACCTGCGCCAACTGAGCCGTCAGACATCGTCAGAGTGTTGGTTCCACCATCAACAGTAGTCATGGAGAGAGCTCCAGTTACATCTGTATCAGCAAGAACTGCATCATTATCGATTCCGGCATCCATCGTAATGCTGGCAACCGTACTCGGGTCGATGTACAGATCGTTAGAACCATTGGTAGAGGTCTGAGAGATCGCTCCGACTGTGCTGTCACTGATATCCAGATCGTTAATACCATTGGTGGTCGTCTGAGTGATGTCACCAAACGCGCCATCAGTGATTTCAATATCATTGACGAGCGTATCCTGGTCGATTGCCAGCGGATCAAGCTCATCAGTCGCCCAGACACTGCTCTGTGAGACAGCCGCATCGCCGTCAACGCCATAGAGGAATGCTCCGTTTACAGGACTGAACCAGCCAAATGGAACGGCGGCGTTTGCTGAGTAAGTTGAAACCTGAGTCAAATCTCCGATCGTTGTGAGATCAGGAGTAATGGCATCACCGAAAGCGGTAATCTCATTGGCAATTCCGGCGGTCATATCGATAGTTCCAACCGTACTCGGGTCAACATACAGATCGTTGTAACCGTTGGTTGAGGTCATGGAAACCGCACCGGCCGTGCTATCGACAATATCCATCTCGTTCAAGCCGTTAGTGGTCATCTGAGTAACATCACCGACAACGCTGTCGTTGATATCGGCTTCATTGATCATAACGGTTTGATCTGCGAGCAGGGAATCATCTTCACCCCAGATGTTGGTCTGAGAGATTGCATTACCACCGATTGCTCCATACAGATATGCGCCATTCATAACACCCATATCAGTGGTGTCAGTGGTATTTGAAGTCTGGGTTACAGCTCCGATAGTATTAGTTACCAACTCTTCGGGAGCCAGGATCGCGCCTTCGTTCTGAGAACCGACACGGGCAACAACCTCTGCCTTCAGATAACCATTGACTTCAAGATAGTTGTCCAAGTCCGCTTCCATCGTGATAGTACCAGCATCGGTCATATCAAGAGTAGCAGAGTTTGAACCGGTGTCAGCGGTCATATCGATAGTACCAATAGTGGTCTTTTCAACAACATTGGTATCAGCAACAATTTCATCGTCAACCAACGGGTCGGGAACTACCGGAGTTAATTCATAATCAATGAATTCACCTTGGGCAACCAACGTGTTATCAATTCCGGCGTTCATGTCGACATTACCGACATCGCTCGGATCGATATCAAGAGTATTGGACCCGTTGGTAGATGTCTGAACTATATTACCAGCAGTGCTGTCTGTAATGTCCAGATCATTAACGCCGTTAGTAGTCGTCTGAGTGATATCACCAACTGTACTGTCAGTAAGATCAGCCTGGTTGACCGTGTAATCCTGATCCGCGATCAGTGAATCATCAGTACCCCAGACACTGGTCTGCGTAAGAGTGTTCGCGCCGGCATCAACACCGTCCAGATAAGCACCATTAACCACATCGAACCAGAAGAAAGGTACATAGCTGGTAGAAGTGTAGGTTGAATTCTGGCTGATCGCACCACCGATTACAGTGAGTTCAGGAGTGATCGCATCACCCTCGGCAATCAACTCATTCGCAATACCTGCTTCCTGAGTGATGGAACCAACACTGCTCGGATCAACAGTCAAATCGTTGTAACCGTTGGTTGAAGTCTGAGAAAGAGCGCCGGTGGAGCTATCAGTAATATCCATCTCATTCAGGCCATTAGTGGTCATCTGAGTTACAGATCCGGTAACTTCACTGTCAGTGATCTCAACTTCATTGATCATCTGAGTCTGGTCAGAGCCGCCCCAAACATTAGTCTGGGAAACACTTCCGACAACCTCAGCCATTTCGAAGTAAGCGCCGTTCATGAGACCGAAATCAGTCGTCCCATCATAGAGGGAGTCCTGAGTTACGTCACCATTAACAGTGCTGATGTAATCCAAAACCAAGGTCGCGCCGGTAACTGACAAATAGTTGGTCAGCATGGCTGTCTGGTCTATCGGACCATTGACATCAGTAGTATCAAGGTCAGCGCTGTTATCACCGGTCGGAGCTAGCAAATCACCATTACTGGCAACCTGAAGGATCGGGCCGTCAACATTGCTTTCCATAATGCCACCAATCAAGTTGTAACCTGAAATAGTGATATCATTGGTATCAGTGGCGAGCTGGGTAATGCTTCCGGAATCCCAACCGGCATTATCCGCAACGTCAATCAGGTTGGCTTCGGCAGGAATCAAACCGGCTCCGCCGTCAATACCCCACTGAGAAACGTCACCGCTGACAAACAGGGCTTCGCCCGGGCCAGGAGTGCCGTTGATTCCAACGAGGATATCATTAGTATTGCCATTCTGGGTAACGGTACCACCATCAAACAACGCGGCGGTAAGATCATAGGCGCCTCCGGATGTATCAACGCTGGTTGAAGCCGGACCGGTTACTTCGATCAAGTTGTCTACGCCAACCTGAGCGACATTGCCGGTAAACAGCTTACCATCTACCAGGATGATATTTTCCTGAGTGTCGAACAGATCCGGGTTGGCCGGATTAACGTTATTATAGATATAGAATTCATATTCGCCAACCATGATCGCAGTAGTATACTGATAGAATGATGACGGATCCGCCGTGTAGGTATTACCCTGCAGGATGTCGGATTCCATGACCATCGCGGCTTCATCATGAATATGCAGGTCATTTACACCAGCCGGAGCCGTTGTACGACCAATCTGATCCTGGGTCATTGAAAGACCGTTGACTCCAGGAAGCTCGTTGATGATGAAAGTACCGGTGCGGACATCGATTTCATTGTTGTCACCGATCATGGTCAGGGAGTTGACATCGGAGGTTCCGTCATATGTATGAACAAGGGCCATTCCGTCATAATATTCCCGAATCCAATCGGCATAGACATCGACATCATTGGTAGCAGAATCGCCTGACTGCATCAGGACATCGCCGGTGATAGTAGCGGCAGTCCCGAGATTCAGATAGTTGGTTCCACCTGAAAGATCGCCATCTTCGTTATAGGCAACCGCGAGCATCTCAACATTACCGTCGATCGTGGCACGGTATTCGGTGGCAGCCTCGGAATCGGGGTCGCCAACAGTCGCGCCGTAAACATCCAGGATGTTGTTGTCTTCACCGGACTGCATGCTGACATCGCCGAGTACATTGGCTTCGGCCGGGCCGAAGTCCGGATCTGAGTCATCGGTAGACAGGACTTCCAGCGTGTTCGTGCCGTAAGCGTTACCGTAGACGTTGTTACCCATGCTGATCGGGCCGCCGACCAAACCACCTTCGACAATGACGGTATCATGATAGATATCATCGCCAAAAGAGTTTTCAAACGGACCATAGTCACCGCTGTTACCGGTAATGATACCGTAGGCGCCGACTGTGCCACCATGGACATAGATGAAGTCGATTGAATCATTGACGAAATCAACCGCCGGAGTTCCGAGATCAATAGTTGTATCAATACCAGCGACTGTTCCCTGGACTTCTACTTCATTGAAGAGGTTGGCAATGATCTGATAACCTTCGGTACCGATCATATCGGCATCGTAAACTCCGCCGAAAGAAACTATATCGTTAATGACAATACCAGGTCCAACGAAGAGGTAGTTTTCTCCACCGTAGATAGAGGTCAGTCCGGTAACATCGCCATCACCAAGCAGAATAACATCATTGGCTGCAGCCGTGAGAGTAATAGTTGAACCAAAAGTGCAACTGCCCGGATCCCACAACGTCAATTCGTTGTAGGCAGACAGGGCATCACCCATAACCGTACCCATGACAATCGCGCCAGTGACAGTAACGTTACTGTAGATATCAAGATAGTTTTCAGTTCCGGTACCAACCATGGTGAGACTACCGTCGATCAGAGTATTCTGAGTCGTCAGCGGATCAATGATGACTTCGCCATCAGAGGTGGAGATATCCGGAGCTTCAAAGGTTTCTACATAGAGGCCAAGTTCAGCTTCATTAGTACTTACGCTGTAGGATTCCATGTAAACATCGCCGGTAAACGTAACTTGAGTGCTGCCGTTGACTTCGATCAACGACTGTTCACCAGCTTCAAGATCAATGCCTGCGGCAAAGTAGTTTTCATCGCCGTACATTGCAACGCCGCCGGTAGCAGTTACAGTGGTATCGCCGTTTACGAAGATATCACCTTCCTGATCGGCATAGAGGAACATACCCAGTTCAAATGAATTGAATACGCCATCCATTGTAACCGGAGCTTCAAATACAACGTTTGTATTGGCCAGTTCAAGACGAGAGATCACATGCAGATCCGGAGTCGGAATATCATCATATGAACCATCAGTGTTACCACCAACACCCATACCGATAGAGTTGTTGAAACCAATCATATCAACTGCGGAAGCCTGGAAAGTGTTGTTGACATCGCCAACAACCAGTTCTTCATCATCCGCCAGATCATACCACGGTCCCCATAACGTGTTATCATCGCTAACCATGGTCAACGGACCAGAGATAACCAGCGCACTGTCGCCGCCGGGAGCCAGGAGACCTTGCTGGAATTCAATCTGATTGCTGCCGCTGGAGGCATTATTGATCATAGTCATGCTGCCGCCGACATTGATCGTGCCGCCGCCGGCTTTCAGTTCGACCAGGTTGGTTTGAGGATCACCTGCTATCATCTGGACGTCGCCGGTCACATCGAGAGTGCCTTCAACGTCGATTTCGTTATCCGCACCAGCCATCAGGACATCGCCGCCAACCGCCAGGGTTGAACCAGGATTGACCTGAATGAAGTTGTCTGCAGTGGTATCCCACGGAACGATCGGAACATCAAGTTCATCAAGAACCTGTTGAGTACCCATGACAACATCGCCGACGACAGTTGCGTCGCCGGAGAGAATATCATTATCGCCACCGGAACCGAGATCGATACCGCCACCGATAACCGCAGTGGTCAGAGTGACTTCATCGTCGCCGGAACCACCGAGGAGGTCTCCGACGATTTCGGAATCAACAACAACAGCAGTGTTATTACCATCGCCAAGGATAACGTCAGTTTGAACAAGAGAACCATCAGAGAGACCGACATCATCATTGCCGCTATCGCCGATAATTGAACCGGTAACAACAGAGTTGCTCAGGGTGGCGCTGTTATCGCCGGTACCCAGGAGAACATCACCGTTAATTGTAGTATTGGAATCAGTAATAGTAACGGTGTCATTACCAGTACCGGCATCGATATCGCCATTGATGGTGGAACCGAGGATATCAATTATATCATTATCGGCGCCAGTATCAATACCCACTTCGATAGTGGAATCAACAATAGCAAGAATATCGTCTCCGGCATCCAGTGAAATTCCGCCTTCAACAGAAGAAGTATCAACCAGCAGATCATCAGCGCCTTCGCCGCCGGTAATGCTGCCGTTAATGGTTGAATCGAGAATTTCCGCTATGTCATCGCCACTGCCAAGATCAATATCGCCATTGACGGTAGTAGGATCAATGATCAGCGTATCAGCACCGGCACCCATATCAATGTCGCCATTGATAAGTGAATCGGTGATATGAGCATCGTCATCGCCGGCGCCCATTTCAATCGCGGGAACACCCTGATTGATCGCGGCATTGACAGTTGAACCATTAAGGATCAATTCATCATTTCCGCTGTCAATATCACGGTCAGTTTTGATTGTACCGTTAATAGTGGCTTCGCCAACTGTTACAGTATCATCACCACCAAGGGTAAGGACTGCCGCGTAATCATAAAGAGCGGTCTGACCGTTGATTTCAACGCCGTCACTGATGACCAGTTCGTTGTCTTCATTATCAAGGGCAACCGCTCCCCAAATCTGGGCATTTTCGAGAATATAGACGTTTTCCCACGGCAGATTGGTCGCATTACCCTGCGGGAACGCATTCTGTTCATTCGGAAGAATGAAGTTGGCATCCCAATCCTGGATATAAATCCATTCGCCGAGAGCAAGACTGGAGTTCTGGCCGAAAACAGTCTGGTCAACGATAGTTGTCATCGGATCGACATCGACATAACCGTCAACTGACATCAGAGTGTAGTCGGCGAGTTCGAAACCGAGGGTTGCCAGCGGGTTGAAGACCAGCTGCTGCCAGTCGAACCATGAATCAACGGTAATCACGAAAGTATTATCGCCGTCGAGAGTGACAAGGCCGGAGAATACTTCATTAAGAGGCGCACCGCCGGCGAAGATAACCGTGTTACCATCAAAAGCAACATCAGCATCAACAGTACCGGTAAGAATGACATTGGTCCAGCCCAGAGCGCCAAGATCAACATCCATAGTGATCGGGCCGGCAACAACCGCATCATCATCAACCTGAACGAGCAATGCATCGTTATTCAAGTCATAAGTAGTAGCAGTTGTAGTAGCAATCGTAACCAGGATGCCATCGGTGGTTAATTCAATCCGAGGTGCATCGACGACCAACTGATCGTTGAAGAAATCAACAGAAAAGTCAACGTCGCCAGTAGCAGTCAAAGAACCGGTGAGAGAACCGACATTAACATTGATCCAGGTTGCGGACAAGTCACTGTTGGTAACAACTCCGTCCACATCAATGACCTGGGCTTCAACCGTACTGTCAAGAAGTGAACCGTTAATGCCAACCACGCCGCCGGCCAGAATATCACTGCTGTCGACAGTACCGTCAACATCCACATCGCCGGAGACTTCGACGACGCTGTCAACTACAGTACCTGCTTCACCGATTACGGCATTAGCTGCCATCAGATCGGAAGACTCAACAGTACCGTCAACATCAGCATCACCGACAAAAGTCAATTCGCTGTCAAGAACGTTTGCACCTTCCTGAACCCAAAGTCCGGCACCGCCGTAAATTTCGGACGAGTCAACACCAGTAGTGAATGTGTTGATATAAGGCGCAACAGCTGTCGGGATAAGGCCCGGAGCAGCCTGAATGACCAGGTCGTTTTCGCTTGCAACGGTCATGTGGCCGGTGTAATTCTGAATGAACTGCATGCCATGGCTGATAACAGAAGCGTTTTGATCAAGGTAAACAGCTTCATTTTGAACGCTCAGGAAATTACCGAGAGACATGCCGGTAACCTCAACGATTGCGCCGTTATCAATAACCAGAACAGAACCGGTAGCACCCAGGTTCATGAATTCAGCATCGATAGTCATGTGAGTTTTGGCAATAATGACATTTTCGCCTTCATTCGCATAAAGCTGTGAGAAGTGAGAAGTTCCCAGTTCAAGAACGTCATTACCGGCCCCAAGGTAGATATCATCAATGCTGTTTTCCGGAATATCTTCATCAATTATCAGGAGGTCATCGCCATCGCCCATATAAATTGATTCAGAAATGAAAGCATCGTTATTGATGATCAGTACGTCATTGCCGCCGCCCATGAAGACGTTGTCAACTGCAGCATTGGAGTTGAAAATAACCGTATCCTGTGAGTCCCCGAGAACCAGGTCTTCACGAACAAATACAGAAACATAATAGCCGTTATCATAATAGTCGTAATCAGGAATGAAAACTTCCTGCCAGGAACCGACGCCACCAGAATAACGTTCATATTCGAAAGAACAGTCAGTGCAGACATAACTGTTATCATAGAAGCCATCAAAGATGAAAGTGTTTGTAGTAGTGCTGTCACCACTGTCAACACCGGAAATACCGCCGCCTTTGACATTCACAACATTGGTTGAGCCATCTTCGAGGATGATTCGACCAGTGATAGTAGCATAGCGGTTGACATCAATGGTGTTTTCGCCATCGCCCATGATAACGTCAGAGCTGAGGCTGGCGCTTTCATTGACGACCAGACGGTCATTGCCGCCATCCATATTAATATAACCGTTGACCTGAGTATCTTTTTGGATGTACAGGGTATCATCGCCAGTACCAGTGCTGAGACCGCCGTTAACGGTTGACCCGCTCTGAACATTGACGATATCATCGCCGCCGTCAGTATCAAGACCGGCCATCAGAGTTCCGCCAACAATGTTGACTTCGTCATCTGCGTCGGACAGGATAACTTTTTCGGTTTCAGTTCCGTCAAGGATCAAATTGCCGCCGAGATATTCAATTGCGACACTGCCGCCTTCTCTCTTATCAAATTCATAAATGATATTATAGGCGACTTCACTGATTTGCTGTCCGCTGCTGTTCTGTACCAGTACTGTGCTGGCATTGAAAGAATTGGCTGCACGGAAGAAGCTGCTTTCGATGAGATAAACCGTTCCGCCGCTGTTAACCATTTCCTGAGACTCGATGGTGACGACAACATTATTGATGGCGTCATGTTTCTTAGTCAGGGTCAGCATTGCGTTGACGTTCTGCAGAGATTCGTCAGTCAGGACAAACTCGTAAATAGCGCCTGAAACGCTCTTATCGAGTTTTTTGTTAACAGTTACAGTCGTTGAACCAATAAATTGAATATTGGTGAAATCTTTGATTGAAGCATTGAAATCACCGGAGTAATTATCAAACACCAAAGTACGATCACCACCGACAACAGATTTTTTACCTTTGCCACCGCCGTAAACGGTTCCGGTAAAATTGATCAGGTTGGCATCGGAACTGAAAGTAACAGTTGTATCGCCAAGAACAATCGCGTCTTTACCGCCGCCGTAGATTTTACTGATTCTACCACCGGCAGGACTGCCGATAATATTCACGCTAGCATCACCTTCGACAATCGCGCCATCACTGCCGCCGCCATAAATTGCGCTAGCATTTCCACCGTAATAATTGACCATCGCATCGCCGGTAACAGTGGAGTTGAAGCCGCCGCCGCCGCCGTAGATTTCCTTGTAGCTACCATTCTGGATGGTAACACTGGTATCACCGGCCAGCTCTGCGGTCACGGTATCGATATATTTTTTGGAGATTTTGGGTTTTGCCGGGTCAGCGTTACTTGAGACGATAATACCGCCGTAAACGCCCTGTCTTACGGTCATATTGGTAAGAGTGATATCAGTACTTCCTGCGACATCAGTATTGACGTCGGCCGCAACAAGTCTAACGGTTGGGTTAATGCCAGAGCCGATAAGTTCAGCACCAGGTTCCGCTGAGGTATACACGACGATCCTGTCTGCGAATTCCGCATAGGTTACCGGGTCTACCAGGTAGAACGGATTGGTCGATTTGTTTGTGATTGTTGTAGCCATGATGCAAACTCCTTAAGTTGTTAGTTGCTTCATTTGGGTTTATGTTATAAATTGAATTGCTGTTTCAGAAGGCAAATCAGCCGCCCTGTCCCGATACTTTCACTCCTCTGGCGTAAAAAGCAACGCGACATTTGATTGGTGATTCGCAATCCGTTGTCTTCGGAAGAAAACATCCCGAAAACAGTAACGATAAAAGACTCCGCTCGCTCGGAATCAATAATCAGCCAGCAATCGGCCGAAGCCTGCTCGAACGGGACTGCGATACTAAAATAAATATCGTCGCTCAATACTGAGTTTGACTTTTCGAAAAAAGACACCGCATCAGCATCGCGGACTTTCAAGCCGGCAAGAGAAATTGATTTCTCTTGAATGGACTGAAAATCGGCAATAAAAGCGTTTTCCTGTTGGAACGTGAATTGCGACTGGTCGGAAATATGCGAGAATAAATCATGCATCGTAATTAAAGACATCATTCGCCACTCAATACCCGCATCGGAATCAAAAGCTCCGGAAACGGGAAAAGCCAGAGAATTCATCGAAATAAATTCACTGGACTGAATTGGAGAATTGTATTTAATAAAACTTAGCATGGTATATTAAATTTATTTTTTCTTCTTCTTATCATCAGCTGCGGGAGCCGCCGCTTCATTTTTCTGCAAGACACCAGCATCAAGCAGTTTATCGATCAGCTGCTGCATTGAATTGAAAGCGTTCAAGAAACCTTGAGGGGGCATGATAACACGAATATTTGATTGCGGAACCGGATCTTTACCTTCTTCCGGTTGAAGAGTAACAAAATCATAGCGCACCATTCCCCCTGCGAAATGAATTTGCCCGATCCCGTCTGCGAAAATTTCTTTTTTTTGCATGCTTATTTCCTTATTTTGTTAGAGTTGTTAATAAAGTAACTTTATTAATTAAAATCTTTTTTCCAAGCCACCTCCCTCTTATGATAGAAGTTGTATTAAAATTTTTATTTTATTTATTGAATAAAGTTTTATCATGCCATCCCCCTTGTTTTATTAGTTAGAAACAGAATACATGACAAAATGAAGCAGAACATCAGCTTTTATAGCTCCAGGCAGTGCAGACATTATGTCCCTGTTGATCATTATAATCTATTCCTCCTAAAAAATAGAGTAAGTCCCTGTAAATCCATTATCCTTATTTTGCCCTCTATAACGGGTCACAAATAAATGCTTTCCATATTACCGATAAAAAAACCTGTAAAATGAAACGCATTTAACAACCTTAAATCCTCTTGCCAAACACTCTAGTCTCAGTGTCTGAAAGTAGAAGACCTTACTTAACTATAAACTTGCAATTTATTGAAATCAAGCCTTTTTTTACGAAAAGTCAGTTTTTTTTCAAAAAATATAGCCTTTTTTTTAATATAAAAACCTCTTTACCTCATTTTGAGGTACAAAAAAACACCTCTTAAGTCTTTAACCTGTAAAACTTTTAGCTTAATTTTAGTAGACTTTTTTTATTGTTTTTATTTTTGAGTCTTTTTTTGAGTTAAAATTGGAACCAAAAACCTTTTTAGCTTTATTAATTATATTCTTGATAAGAAAATTGCATACAATAATAAATATCTTTTGCCGGTTTTACAGTATGCTATTCATAATATTTTAATAATAAAACATAAGCATTATTTATTTCATAGTTGTTTTATTATTGTAATATTTGTGTAAGTTTTTTTATTCATTATCAGGGCCGCAGCTTTTATAAATTAGAAAGGAAAAAGTATTCAATAATTAGTAATTCCACAAATCAGCTCTTATAATTATAAGGAATAGGAATATCAAACTCCCGACAAATCATTAATTATCAATCATATCAAGAGTAAGATTTTCCGGTTTATGCTTTACTCTGTTTCCGCCGAGTCTTTTTCCGGCCAGACCAGAGCAGAGACAACCGCAACAATTATCATAGTTGATTTGCATATGACACTGTTCCAGTAGACATGGATTTTCAAATCCAGGCTTTCCGGCAGCCAATTGAAATAGCATAAAACCAAATATATGTTTACCAGAAGAGCCGTCACAAAACCGATCCATAAGGCCCGGCACTTGACAAACGGGAAGAATATTCCAAGAACAAAAAAGCTCAAAACCAACATACACAATAATCCTCCCATTATGAACCCAAGGTCGAACATGCTTTCCTTGGGAATATTCGCGAAGATCAAAGCACCGACAATCATCAACACCATTGCCAGGACACTGAACAGCTTGGCGCTGATAATATAAAACCGTTCGCTCCGGTTTGGAGCAATAAAACGCTTCAGGAAGTCTGTGGTGCATATAGCGGAAAAAGAGTTCAGACTGGAATCAAGAGAACTCATCGCCGCAGCCAGAACCCCGGCGATGATCAGTCCGGCAATTCCCTGAGGCAACATGTTAAGGATAAAATACGGGAAGACTTCATCCGAAGCCATTTTTACGACCTGCGGATCAGGAAAATTTTTAAAATAGACGAACAAGCCGGTTCCGATAAAATAAAAAGTAAACCATGTCGGGAGGCTGCCGCAGGCACAGATAATCGTCGCCTTGCGGGCTTCACGAGTGGATTTTGCCGCCAGATATCGCTGGATAACATTCTGATTAGAAGTATACATATACATCCAGGAGAAAACCCCCATGATGATCAGAACATAGAAAGTACGCTGTTTCAGATCAAAATCGAGCGGCCCCAGACTGAATTTATTGAACCGCATACCGGTTTCAACTATTCCGCCGAATCCCCCCGGAACATTACACAGTAAAAAAACAACTACAAAAGCCCCGCCCAGCCACAGGACAAACGACTGAATCACATCGGTCCAGATAACCGCGTCAATTCCGCCGGCAATCGTATAAAAGGCGATAAAAACCCCGGTGACAATGATAACCGTATTAATCCCGAATCCAGTCATCAGGCTGATCGGGATAGACAACAGGAACAGGACCGTCCCCAGACGCAGAGACTCCCCGACCAGGAAACATATTGATCCATATATTCTGGCTCCCGCCCCGAAACGATCCTCCAGGTATTCATAGGCTGAGGTTATTTTTTTCTTACGGAAGATCGGGATGAAAAAAATAACCGCAAGCGCACAAATTAACGGCAGGGTCAGATAGGTACTGCTTTGGCGCCAGTCAAGCGCGAAAGCAGCTGCAGGCAAAGCAAGAAAAGTAATTGAACTGATTGAAGTCCCAATCATGGAGAGTCCAATAGCCCATCCGGGAAATGAGCGTCCCCCGAGAAAATATTCCTCTGTATTTTTATTACGTTTTGAAAAATAAACCCCTATTGCCGCGGTTCCCAGCATATACAAAATAACAACTACCAGATCCCAGGTTCTTATGCCCATTACGTCTTCCTTGCTCTGTTATCGTTTATCAAACTCTTCAACCGACTCAAAAGCCATTTTCTGTAAATACTCTTTAGTCATGTCATCAAATACTACCGTACGTTCTTTGCCGTCGGGGCCTTTATTATTTTTGGCATTGCATCCGACCACTTTATTAAATTTCAGACCTTTCGGGCTGCGCTTGAAAAATGCTGTGTAAAACATATTCGCGGTCAAGAACGCGCAATACTGGTTTGGATGAAAATCATTGACATAGCGGAACTTTAAATCAGTCCCCCCTGATTGTATCTTTTTCAATGCCAGAGGTACCGGGACCACCGCAAATGCAGCAACTTTATCTGCCAATTCACGCGCCACTTTCAATTCCATATCCGTACGCGCGACAGCGACCGGAGCCTTGACCGGACTTTGATTCTGTGCGTAAGGAGCAGTTATATACAAAACCGGCTTAATATGTTCTTTCGCGGCAACCGCGGCAAGTTTTTTCACATACTTCACATATCCCTGCTCCGGATCATCAACAATATCCCGCCAGGACTGCAAAACGATATAATCCCATTTAAACCTGCGATTTTTTTTGATCCGTTCAATCAATGCCTGTTGATTTCTGATACTCCGTTCAAGTTTGATTTTCAGTTTTTTCCAGGATTCCATTTTTATTCCGGTCGCTTTACAGTAAGCGGCATATTCGATCGGAGCCTGCGACCGCCGCAGAAGTTCACGCTGTTTTTGAATTATTCGTTCTACCTCCGGAACCGTAATCGAATTCAACCGGATAAACGTCTCAGAAAAATACCATTCGCTGTGCCGGTAAATGTCCTGTCCGCCGTAAGTAACTTTCTCTACATGCACTTTCAGTCCCGGATTCCCTTCTTCAAATACCTGCTTAACCAGCATTGGCAAATTATTCCTGAAAGTAAAACTGTTCCCCAGGAACAGAATATTCATTTCCTTGGGCGCTGATTTGCCGTGAATCAACGGCATCACCGCAACAAAGAGCATTGTCAGTATAAACCTGATCATTTGAGTCCTATAGATTTAAGCGGGAATGAAGAAACCCAGATATCCTCTTTGCCCATTGAATACATGACGTAAACTTTATCCCCGACGCAGATCGGGTATGGATACTGTCCGCCGCCTCCCCGTCCCCGGACAACTCTACGGGGAATAGTAAACTCCTGTTTTCCGCTGCGAATCGCATAAGCGCGGTCAAATTTATATCCACCCTGGCTAACCGAAACCATTAACGGAGTCCGCCCGTAATGCCGCTTCTGCGGGTTATCAAAGGCTCCGGCCATCTGATTGCCGACCAATAATGTGGTGCCGTCAGTCAAATTCATGGCGCGACTCTCACTTGGAGAATCGGGAATATCGGTCGGCAGAGGAAAACTCCATTTTTTACCATCGTCGGAAAAACTCACGTACAGCCGATGGGAATATTTGCCATCCCGGAACAGAACCACCCGTTTTCCATCAGCCGCTTTATATTCGGTCGATTCGCAAAGTTTGCGATTGGCCCGCTCCTTGCCATAATCCGGTTTCTCGATCGGAACAAAACCCGGAACAACCTTCGAGCCATCAACAAAGTCATAAAGCAGATCTTTCGGTTTTTCTTTCATAAACGTAAAAACCTTACCTAAAGAACCATCCGGCTTGATTTCCCGATAGATGATACCATAAAATTTAAACACTGCAAACTCGTGCTTACGATCACGCTTTGCCACTCTTTCGGTGTCGTCCATGTCCCGAAACGATTCGATCCCGCCGCACCAGGCTCCGGCAAAAAGTCTTCCATGCCATACCCGCCAGCGATTGGCCGCCAGATGAACGCCTTTCATACCCCATGGTGCTTCAGGCACCGGAGAGGCAAACAATTCTTTCGGCTTTGACCATTTAACACCGTCAGGCGAAGTCGCGTAAAGCACCCGCTGCCCCGGACCGTCCTCGCCATAACGCTGATTGCTCCACATCGCGTAAAATGTTTTATTGAAATATATCAGCTTGGAATGGTGATTATACCCGCCTCTTGACTCATCAGCCAAAAATACCGGCGCATGTACTATGTCCTTAATTTCCGGAAAACCCGCATTGTCTTTGCTGATATCCGGTTTCCCGGCATACCACATTTTTACCACATCGGCAGAATTTACCGAAAAACTTATGGTCATTGATGCCGCCAATATTGAAATAAACACCTTCATATTTAATTACCCTTTACTGCTGAAACCGGGAATGATGAAACCCAAATATCTTCTTTGCCCTGCGAATAAATAACGTAAACTGTCTTTCCGACAATTATCGCACACGGATACTGGGCTCCGCCCCCGCGACCGCGCACAACCTTCTTTGGAACAGTGTATTTTTGCTGACCGCTGCGAATCGCGTATGATTTGGTAAAGTTCATGCCGTCTTTACTGATGGAAACCATAAGAGGATCACGGCCAAAGTGTCTTGGTTGATCTTTATCGAATTCCGGGGCCATGTGATTGCCGATCAACAGGATTGTGCCGTCGTCTAAAGTCAAACTGATACTTGCGCTCGGAGAATCCGGAATATTGGTCGGTTTCAACGCGGTCCACTTTTTACCGTCTTTGGAATAAGCAACCCATTTGCGGTGTGAATAACTGTCATCACGGAAGAGAATAACATATTCCCCCTCCTTGTTTTTAAACCAGGTCGGTTCGCACATCCGTCTTTTTGAGCTTTTGATCAGGTCTCCAAGCCTCAGAGGACTTTTTTCCAGTTTCAGCCCCGGATACACTTTTTGCGCATCAGCAATTTTTACCAGAATATCTTTCGGAAGCTCTTCCGGCCTGAAACTTGCGACCGGACCAAGTTTCCCATCAGGATAAACCTCTCTGAATAGCGGCCGGTATTTTTTCCTTACGGCAAAACAGAATTTTTTTGAACGTTTTTTCTTTGTAGCGGTTCTATTCCTGTCCGACCAACCAACAGTCTCCCCGCACCATGCCTGGGCATAAAGTTTGCCGTTCTGCACCAACCATTTCTGAGCGCTTAGATTTATTCCGACATTACCCCATGGAGCTTCTTTGTGCATCGAGCTGAATAGCAGCTTGAAAGGAATCCATTTTTTACCGTCATCAGAGGAAGAATAATAGATCTTCTGTCCCGGTCCATCCTCGCCGTATTTATGATTGCTCCACATAGCGTAGAATTTATCTTTGAAATGAACTATCTTCGCATGGTGGTTATAGCCGCCGGTTTCCATGGTCGCTTTAAATACCGGACTGTGAACGACTCCTTTTACCGGTTCGTAACCGGCTCCGGCCACGCCCTTCTGAGGCATCGGGCATTTCCACATCTCAACCACATCCGCAGGCGCGGCGCCAAACGAAATGACTCCGCCAGTCATCAAGGTCAGTAATAATATTTTTTTCATATACGTATTCTTTTTTATGATTTATGTAATTAAAGATTTTTGCTGAAACCGCAAAGGCTTTTATGAGCCATCGCCGACATCCCACATAGTACCGACATTGCTCGCGCCGGTCTGGGTTACATTATACGGCATCACAGTTTCTTCAAATGACATGAACTTCGCATGGCCGTCCGCAAACAGGAAATTCATTTTCCCTTTGGACGAGTCATGTTTCCAGAAATCCGGGTCAGGGGCCAGTCCGATATATCTGTTTCTTAACCCGTTGACAGTGTTTATCCCGTTATACCCCATGTTTGTCTTGCTGGTACGTCCAAGGCGGTTGTCGGTATGCGCGTATTCAAACATCGCGATGCCTTGTGACGGTTTCTTGATCTTGCTGGTTTTGCGTGATGCGGGCTGGGTCCAGTCGGTAGGATTCGGAACACAGCCGGAAATCCCGGTATTACGAGGAGTAGTCGATGACTGGCAGTAGTAACTAAGCACATAAGAACGTGGAAAAGTATTAGCCGAACGGTAAATTGAGTCTTCAGGACAATGATAAAGATCCTGGCCCCCGCCAACCTGGGTCCGCTGCAGAATCGCATGTCGGTATTGTTCTTCAATTTTACGTCCGTCGTAAAGAGCCAGGGCGTTATCCCAGCTTGTCGTGTTATTCTGGTCGGCAACAGGATAGAATCCCGCCTCGCTATCCGTATACATCGCCATACCAAGACCGATCTGTTTCATGTTACTTGTACATTTAATAGTCTTGGCCTTCTTTCGTGCCTGCCCCAATGCCGGCATCAGCATACTGGCAAGAATTGCGATGATAGCGATCACAACCAGGAGTTCAATCAGGGTGAAAATTGTTGTTTTCCGCGCTTGCATAACGACTTCCTTTCTTTAAGCTAGTTCTTGACGCCAATAATTTATAAGGTTGAAAAATGACTTGACAGCTTCAGTCTCATGCCGGGTAAGCGACGGAGTTTCACGTCGGCAGTAACCGGAAATATCCACTCCGGAAAATTTAAGAAACAGCTTGGCCGTAGCCAGGTATTTATATGTAACAACCCGCTGCCCGGAAATTACAATATCGCGCAAAAGACTGATCTTCTCAGGAGCCTTTGAATGCATCATCATATCTATCAAATCCGGATAAAAATTAGCGGCAGGACCGTTGTATCCCCGACACCCCAACGCCATTGAATCCAGCAGCGTTTCAATATTCGCATTATACAGACTGAAACCGGTTTTACCGCAGGCGGCAACTTTCCGGCCAATTTCCTTCGCGTCACAGCAAGTATCTTTTAAAAATCTGAAACGCCCGGTTTGCGCGCAGTAACGCATTATGTCTTCAGAAATCAAACGATGGTAAGGAGCGGGACATTCATATAATCCCAATGGAATATCGCCGGTCAGACTTACCAATAAATCAATTTGCCGCAGAAGTTCCGTATCATTCTGATCGACTGTAACAAGCTGATTAACCGGAATAACGACTGCATCCACTCCAAGAGCCCCTATCGTATTCACCGATTTAACCGTCTCCCGGAGGTTTCGGCCCAGACCGCCGCCGGCAACCACCGGAATCCTGCCTGAACAACGTTTTACCGCAACTGCAGTTAATTTTTCTTTTTCCTTGCCGGTCAGATCATAAAATTCGCTCGACAGGCAAACAGCAAAAATCCCGGAGCTTCCGTTTGTCATATACCAGTCGAGCAGCTGATCGTAGGCTTTCCAGTCAATCACTCCGTTGGCCTTAAACGGAGTGACCGCCACCGGCCATACTCCGCCGGGCAGAAGTTTGAGAGAGGCGATATTGTCGAGTGTTGCAGTTGCAGTTTCCATTAATCCTAACCTTTATTTTTTGTTGTTATTTTAATTATATATGCAAATAACAACAATGACAATAGTTAAAAATTGGCATAAAATTATAAAAAGTTTGCATTTATTAATATTTGAATATATTATACCGATATGCAAAAAAGTATTATAAAAAACATTGAAGCAAATGCCGTAAATATTGCTGAACCGGAAAATTATATGGCTGGAATTGATGTCAGCTATCCTTCCGGCAATCCGAACAATATTATCATGCTCTATCGTTGGCCGCAACGAAAAATGCTGGTTCACAACCTTGGACTATATCATCAGCGTTATGCTCTGACCCTTAATCTGTCGACTCCCGGACTAGCCTCGGTCAATGAACACGTAATCGAATTTAAACAGGGAGAGGCGCTACTGATCTATCCGTTTCAATTCCATACATATATGGTGGATATGACTACGTTCAGCTGGTTGGTAATCACCTTTGAATCCAACGGCATTGTGCCGGTTGAATTAATGAACCGGTCGGTCCCGATGTCGGATGCCTGCTATTTTCTCGCCAACCAGATGTTGAACGCCTATCTTGTCGAAAATCTGGCGGAAAACCAGACCGCTAAACAAAAGTTAAAGAGTTATCTCGACTGCCTGATTCTTGAACTGCTGGAATGCGCCAGAAACAATCCGCTGCAGGATGATATTTCACCCCATACCCGCAAGGTCAGCATGATTGAAAGAGTGAACGGCTATATTTATGCTAATTTTCATCGGGCCAATCTAAGTCTTGACGAAATAGCTGATGAGCACGGAATATCCAAAGGTTACTTGTGTGTCATGTACAAAAAACTGACCGGCCAGGGCCCGGGTGAATATCTCCGTTCTCTGCGAATAAACCGGGCAATTAATCTGCTGAAATCACGCAGTTATATGATTGCGGACATAGCGGAGATGTCAGGTTATTCATCACCGGCTATCTTCAGCCGTGCCTTTCACAAAACCGTGGGAATGTCTCCACGGGAATTCATTAAAAGCGACCTCTAAAAATATAAAAAAAATTATTTCAGGACTTTCATATTGTCAGACGGCTTGATTATAATTAAAACGCAAGATATTTAACTGCAGAACCTTAAGCACTAGGGCATATAAACAAACAGCCCCTTGTGTAATAGATAAAAGAATTGTAGGGAATTAAAAAATTCCCTCTTTGTAGCAATGAGAAACCTGATTAATACAGAGAGTTACATACGAGCCAGAATTTGGTCCGGAGAAGCATCTTCAGGAAGATCTTTTAATGCCGTTTCACTGCCGAAACCGGCTTTACGTCCAAATTCAACGAAAAAGGCGTTTCTCGCAGCACGATCGGCAAAGTTCTTACAGGTCCATTCGCTCATCAGACCGAAACCACGCGGCTGCAGCAGGGCATGAGCAAAAGACAAAGCCGCGCCGTTAACAAATGTCCGGGTATGTTTTGCCAGAGCCGGGGAATCAAAGTCATCAACCAGTTTAAGGCCTGGCGCATTCATTTCGGTCCCAACACAAACCGGCATATCGTTTTTGATCGCAGCTCCAATGATCCGGTCCAGTTCAGCCATTTTCTTTGCGGCCACTTGCGGATCGGGAAAATTCCAATTGCGATCAGGCACGATATTCAACAGTTCAGCGCCTTTTTCAATGTGCAGTTTAATCAGGGCGTCGGAATCAGCTTCCCCGCCGGATTCACCATTGAGCCAGGCAATCGCCGGAATTGCACCGCACTGCCGGGTGAACTCGTTCATATCTTCAATCTTCGGAAAAGATGTCGGATCAGCCTTAACATAACCGACTCCACCGGATTTCATCGTCTTAGAACGAATCAATCCCTCGAGCTTCGGGTCATTTTCGATGATTTTCGTCATCTCATCAGCCGTGGTAGACAACTTTTCAGTCCAGAACGCGATCCGGTCAGCCGTTTCCGGAAACAATTCTTCGGCTTTGCGACGGTATGCCTCGCAGACATGGCGTTCGGTAACATTGCCGCCAGGGGTCAATTTAGCCGCGGTTTCTGCAAAATCAATTGCCGCCGGAGCTAGAAACGGATTGACCAAATCAACAATTCCTTTAGTCCGGGCATTGGCTTTTTCCTTCATCCCCTGCAGGAAAGTGGCCGATTCGGCCGGAACGGAAGAGGACGAAAATCCACAACCCATGTGATAAGCAACTCCGGGTTCACCCGGCGAATTGATCTCATGCCCGGCCAATTCTTTGATAAAGACCCGGGACTCCATACCGCAAACTGTCCTGACGCAAAGCAGACGGCCAGCCGTCATAAACTCGTCAACCGCATCCAGGACATCAAAATCAACGCAGCCGACCGCAAACCAGCCTGATTTTTTCGCCAGCCAGACAATATACGACGGGGAATACCCGTAGCCATTATAAGAAAAGAAAGTATGGCAGTGCAGATTATGCGCGTCCGTTGGTGGTTCAAGCTTGATTTTACCTACAGCGGCCAGTTCCGCCAGTTCATTCAACGCCAAACGACGCGTTTCCGCATCAAAAGAATTAAGATCTTTTTCAAAAGCTTTCAGTTCATCCATCGGTAACATGATTCTTCCCTTTTTGTATAAATATAATTATGAATTAAGTGTGCTGAGCGCACGGCGGATCAGGTTCTCGATTGAACACTCTTCCGCACTGATATTTTCAAGTATTTTCTGGATTGCTTTGCGAGCCGCATCACGTTTGAAACCCAGAGATTCAAGAGCCAACAAAGCGTCTTCCGCAATCTGGGCCGTAGCGGCATCGGGAGTGGTCGCTCCCTGCCCGGTGAAACCGGGAGCTAGTTTCGAAATCTTATCGTGAAGTTCAACAATCAAACGTTCTGCGGTACGTTTGCCAACGCCGTTTATTTTATTGATCACCGTCAGATCGCGTTCACAAATCGCCGCGCAGAAATTTGCCACCGGCATACTGCTGAGAATATTCAAAGCCAACTTCGGCCCGACCCCGCTGGCAGTCAACAGCAGTTCATACATCTTTTTTTCTTCCTCAGTGGCAAAACCGAACAAAGTAATCGCGTCCTCCCGCACACTGGTATGGATTTGCAGAACAACTTTTTCTCCAACTTGTGGCAACGCGTCATACGTGCTAATCGGAATAAGCACCTGATAACCGACGCCGTTGACGTCAACCATAGCTTCAGTAAAAGACGCTTCTGCGAGAATTCCGGTCAGTCTGGCAATCATTTTGCTTCCTCCAACGGAGTTATTTCCATTGAAATATCGGAAGCCTTGACCGAATGGGTCAGAGCGCCAACCGAGACATAATCAACCCCTATTTTGCCGATAGACGGCAAACGCTCAATCGTAATTCCGCCGCTGGCTTCAAGCCTGGCAACTCCATGATTGATTTCGACCGCTTCGGCCATTTGCTCGTTGGTCATATTGTCAAGCAGGATGTAATCGGCTTGGGCCGCAACTGCTTCACGTACCTCATCCAGCGTATCAGCTTCAACTTCGACTTCAAGTTCAGGATACATATCACGGGCA
The DNA here is from genome assembly GCA_963678305.2 of Victivallales bacterium. GTDB lineage: Bacteria > Verrucomicrobiota > Lentisphaeria > Victivallales > Victivallaceae. Next base: position 126,825 of record CAXXVV010000011.1, on the reverse strand, counting down.
CGCTGCACCGAACGACCGATACCGCCTTCGCCCTCAAGACCGGCCATTTCCCGGTGATTATCCTTGATCATCACCCGGTCATATAAACCGATCCGGTGATTTGACGCGCCGCCGACCGCAACCGCGTATTTTTCCAGATTTCGCCAGCCCGGCGTGGTTTTACGGGTATCGAGAACTTCTGTTTTGCTATCCGCCATGGCCTCGGCATAGCGCCCCGATGTAGTAGCAATTCCGCACAGTCTTTGCAGAAAATTCAATGCGGTTCGTTCGCCGGTTAACAACACTTCGGCATCACCATAAATTTCCGCCATGACATCACCGATTTTACATTTTGTTCCTTCGGCAACCAGCGATTTGAATTCTATATCCGCCGAAATTGTTTTAAAAACTTTCTCAGCCACCGGTAACCCGGCACAAATCAACTCTTCTTTGCAGCGTAATAACCCTTTTGCTGGTTTACCCGCTCCTATCACCGAACTGCTGGTAGTATCACCGACATCAGATAAATCCTCTTCAAGCGCCAGCATAATCAAAGTATCAACCCTGTCAAAATCTATTTTGGGAATTTTATTCATTACTTGTTGTCTCCTGCTCATCCATTATTGATATATTTTCAATTGCGGAAGCTCGTCCGCTGTTATGGTCGTAAGTCACCACTACCGCGTCAAGCCGGATTCCCGTTTCAACCACTGGCAAGCGCCGGGGCATGCCGGTGCGAAATTTTTCGACTACTGCATCAACCTCGCGCCCCAGAATAGAGCGTTCAGCTCCAGTCATCCCGACATCTGAGATAAAAGCGGTCCCACCCGGCAATATTTTCGCGTCAGCAGTCTGAACATGAGTATGGGTTCCAACTACCGCGGTTACTTTTCCATCAAGGAAATAAGCCATTGCCGCCATCTCACTGGTAGCCTCTGCATGCAAATCAACGACAATACTCTTTACATTGCCGTGAATTTGCGTCAAAATATTTTCAACCGTTTCAAACGGACAACCGGCGCTTTCTTTCATGAACACCTTGCCCTGCAGATTGATTACCGCAAGCTCTCCGCCGGCCGGATTACGGAAAATACTCCATCCCCGACCGGGTTGTCTTGAACTAAGGTTTGCCGGGCGAAGCACATTGTCGAATTGCCTTACCTCGTGCTCCCAGTTTTTCTGGTCCCAAACGTGGTCACCGGAAGTAAATACCTCAACACAATCCTGCAAATCTCTGATGCATGATGCCGCCATTCCCACCCCGTTGGCAATGTTCTCGGCATTCGCTATACAAAAACTGCAATTATATTTCCGTCGCAATCCCGGCACCAGATTTTTGACCGCGCGACGCCCGCCTTTGCCTACTATATCACCTATAAATAATAATTTCATGAATTTACTTTCTCTAAGATTATTTCGGAATAGGTAAGATACTCCAACAAGTGGCTTTTATCAATATATATTGCAAAGTTTTTGGTAAAGCTTTATTCCTGCAAATATCGGAAACAATATAATATACCGGAGGGGCTGAGGCCTCGGGAGAGGTGTTTTTTATGGATTCTTTCGGGGTTATCAAACTGGCTTCCGGTTCGGCGGATGAATTGTTTTGAACCTAAAATCGCTCCTTCGGTAAAGTGTCGGGTACGACGCAGGAAGCGTACGTGCATCGATTCTTTTTGGCGGGCTTTGTCGCGCGCGGCGTAGATCTCTTCGCTCGAGGCGCCGGTTTCCGCGGTGATGATGCGGGCCAGTTCGCCACGGAAGAACGCAAACAGTTCGGCATCAGTCCATTGCGAGGTGTCGCCGGTGGTAATGTTCGGCTTCATGTGTTTGACAAAATTCTCGTAAAACATGTGTTTGCCGCTTCTGCAATAGCGGCCCCAGGTGGTGAAATTGTAATCAGCCGGGGAGTTTTTCAGGCCGGCCCGGACCGGGTTGAGTTCGACGTAGGTCACGCAGGCGGCCAGGGCGTTTACGCGCTCAAGAATCACGCTTTTGAAACGGCCGCCCCAGAGTTGTCCGGTGCGGTTGCGGGTCTCGTTGTAGACGCAGGTGAATTGGCGTTGGCAGGCCGACATAAAGCGGCTGATGTCGATCATTTTGAGGGCGATTTCCTGGCATTGCGTTTTATTTTCGAGACTGATGACCGGGATTCGCGGGCCGAATTTGAAGATCTTTTTCATTGCTTTGTAGTAGCCGTTGTGGCGTTTGACGATGGCCTCGAGCGGTGGTAGTTCATCCGGTCCTGGAGCGTAGACTACGAGGTGAAAATGGTTGCCCATCCAGGCGGCGGAGATGACCTCGATCAAAAAGTAATCGCAGAGGTATCGAAGCAGTTTGAAGCCGTATTCCTTGTCGGCGTCGGAGAACGGGTGTTCGCCTTTGACGCAGCCGATGCGGTTGTACAGGTGGTAGTAGCAGCCTGCGCCTTTGACCTTCATTCGCGCTTCCATTTCGTCCTCCTTTTGGTTGGTTTGGAGATAATATATACGCTGAAAGCGGGTTTGTCAAATTATCAGACGGTTAGAATATATATAAAACATTAAAAACTAATCATGAAACACTTACACAATTAAACATCATGCAATTTATTTAATTCGAATTAAATAATCTACAAACTTTACCATTAAAAAAAATCTAATTGCTCGCTTGACAAACTTGCCAAATCCAGTACATTATCCTAAAGGCTTTTCCATACTGGAAATTGCCGCTTTTTGCGTGTCCGCGAAATGCTGTCAGGATTTACAACCGCTAAACTGGAAACAGGGGGCCATGAGCTCAGAAGAAATTGAAGAGACAACCAGCCAAGTCACTTACGACGAAGGCAATATCAAGACTCTAAGCTCCCTGGAGCATATTCGCTTACGCCCCGGTATGTATATCGGTCGAATGGGCAGCGGCACTCACCCCAGCGACGGCATCTATATCCTTCTCAAAGAAGTAATCGACAATAGTATCGATGAATTTATTATGGGAGCCGGACGTCGGATTGACGTCAAGATCGAAGGAGATACGGTATCAATTCGCGACTATGGACGCGGTATTCCGCTTGGCAAACTGGTTGAATGTGTTTCAGTTATCAATACTGGCGGCAAATATAATACCGACGCATTTCAATTTTCCGTCGGCTTGAACGGCGTCGGTACCAAAGCGGTCAATGCACTTTCCAGCAAATTCACCGTCCAGGCTGTACGTGATGGCAAATTTCGCCGGGCAACTTTCGAAAATGGCAATAAAGTTGACGATCAGGAAGGATCGACCAGCGAACGGAATGGCACCTTTGTCGAATTCATCCCGGATAAAGACCTTTTTCCGAATTACGAATACCAGATGGACTTTGTTGAAAAACGCTTGTGGATGTACGCCTACCTGAACAGCGGTCTGTCGCTTTATCTTAACGGGACACGTTTTTACTCCAGGCACGGCCTTAAAGATTTGATTGAGGTTGAGGTTGGCGACGAGCAAATATATGAAACCATCCACGTTAAAACCAAAACACTAGAATTTGCCTTCTGTCATACCGATAATTACGGGGAAAATTATTTCTCTTTTGTCAATGGCCAATACACAAATGACGGTGGCACCCATCTTTCGGCATTTCGTGAAGGCGTACTGAAAGCTATCAACGAATTTACCGGCAAACAGTTCCAGGCCTCCGACGTGCGCGACGGGATAGTCGGCGCGGTTGCAATCAAACTTCAGGAACCGATCTTTGAATCCCAGACTAAAAACAAACTGGGTAATACTGACGTCCGCGGCTGGGTGGTTAATGACGTGAAGACCGCAATCACCGACTTTATGCACCGCAACCTTGAACAAGCCGAAATAATGGTCGATAAAGTCGTCCGCAATGAAAAGGTTCGCAAGGAAATTCAGGCGGTAAAAAAGCAGTCCAAGGAAAAAGCCAAGCGGATGAATTTGAAGATTCCGAAACTGAAAGACTGCAAATACCATCTGGGCGACCGTTCCGGGCGCGGCGAGGAAACAATGATATTCCTGACCGAAGGGGATTCCGCGGCCGGTTCCATGGTCTCCTGTCGCGACGTCTATACCCAGGCAATCTTCTCACTCAAGGGTAAACCTTTGAACGTGTATGGTGAAAAATTCGACAAACTGTATAAGAATGAAGAACTTTATTACATCATGCAGGCATTGAATATCGAAGAAGACATCGAAGATCTGCGCTACAACAAGGTAGTAATCGCAACCGACGCCGACGTTGACGGGCTGCATATCCGCAACCTGCTGATAACCTTTTTTCTGACATTTTTCGAACAGCTTGTGCTGTCGGAACATCTCTTCACTTTAGAAACGCCGTTATTCCGGGTGCGGAATAAAAAAGAGACTTTTTACTGTTACGACGAAACTGAACGGGACGCGGCGATTGTAAAACTGGGCAGTACCGCAGAGATTACCAGATTCAAAGGCCTCGGCGAGATTTCACCTAAAGAATTCGGGGCATTTATCGGCAACGACATCCGACTGACCGAAGTCAGCATTGACAACATGCGCAACATTCCGGAAATGCTCAACTTTTACATGGGCAAAAACACCCCTGAACGCAAGCAGCATATCATGGAGAATTTGAGCTGAAATGGCAGAAGAAAAAGACATAAAAGCTCAAGACTCCAATCCACCGGTTAAGGACAACGACATCGAGTCTATCATTGAAGCGGAAGATACCGGGGAACCGGAGGCTTTGGGCGCGGGAGAAAGCGAAGCATCCAGCGACACCTTGAAAGCCAACCGGCTGTTGCGGGAGATGATGGAGTACAACTTTATCGAATACGCTTCATACGTCATCAAAGACCGGGCCATTCCGGATGTTGACGACGGCTTGAAACCGGTACATCGCCGCATTCTGTGGAGCCTGTTCCGGATGGATGACGGCAAATTCCACAAGGTTGCCAATGCGATCGGTCATACCATGCAGTATCATCCGCACGGAGACGCGTCAATCGGCAGTGCGCTGGTGGTTCTGGCAAATAAAGAATATTTTATTGAAAAACAGGGGAACTTCGGTAATATCCTGACAGGCGACAATGCTTCCGCCGCCCGTTATATCGAATGTCGTTTATCTCCGCTTGGCAAAGAGGTTCTGTTTAATAACGACATTACCAAATTTGAAGATTCTTACGACGGCCGGAATAAAGAACCAGTTGTCCTGCCGGTTAAGATACCATCGCTGCTGATGCTGGGAGCCGAGGGAATCGCGGTCGGGATGGCGACAAAGATACTGCCGCACAACTTCTGCGAACTGCTGAACGCCCAGATCGCCTGTTTGCGCAAAGAGCCGTTTGAACTATTCCCGGACTTCCTGCAAGGGGGGTTGATGGATGCCTCGGAATACGACGACGGCCGGGGTAAGATTACACTTCGGGCCAGAATCGAGCGCGACGGAAGGCGATTGGTCATTCACGAAATTCCCGCGACAACCACGACTGAAAGCCTGATCGCGTCAATCGAAAAAGCGGTTGATAATAACAAAATAAAAGTTGCCCAAATCAACGATTTCACTGGCGAAGACGTTGAAATTGAAATTCTGCCGGTCAGAGGACAGGACCCTGACAAAACTCTGAAGGCGCTATATGCTTATACCGACTGTTCAGTCTCGATCAACTTGAACATGATGGTCATTTGCGACAACCAACCGGTGCAGATGACAGTAACCGAGATCCTGGAACGCAATACTGAAAAATTACTTGAATATCTTAAGCTTGAGCTTGAAATTGAATTAGGCAAACTTGAAGATCAATTCCACAATAAGACTTTAGCTCAGATATTTATTGAAAACCGGATTTACAAAAGAATTGAAGAATGCGAAACCTTTGAGCTGGTTATGACGGAAGTTTATAAAGGACTCGAGCCTTTCCTTGATATGCTGAAAAGGGAAGTGACCGACGATGATATACAACGTTTGCTGGCCATTCCGATTCGCCGTATCTCACTTTTTGACATCAACAAAAACCAACAGGACATTAACGACATCCTGGCTCAGATCGACGAAGTCAATAAAAATCTTAAACAGCTGAAAAAATACGCGATTAAGTATCTTACCGCCTTGCTGGATAAATACGGGAAACTATTCCCGCGCCGGACCGAAATCGACTCTTTTGATAAGATAGACCTCAGCGCGGTGGCATTGAACAATATCAAGATCGGCTGGGATCGCAAGAACTGCTATGTCGGCACCAGCGTCCGCAGCGACGATCAGGTCACCTGCAACGAAGTCGACCACCTGTTGTGTGTCGAACGAAGCGGCATGTACAAGGTCATAAACATCCCGGACAAGGTTTATATCGGGCGACTAATGGATTTCCGTAAATATGATAAGACCACAGAGTTCGGGGTAGTCTACAAAGACACCAAAAGTGGCAAGTTCTACGGCAAACGCTGCGTAATCGGCAAATTCATTACCGACCGGGAATACCAGTTATGCCCGGACAACTGCAAACTTGAGATATTTACTCCGAGAACCGACGCGATCTATCTCTGCAAAGTCGAACACCGGATGAAAGACAAACAGGAAATGGAGCTTAACCTGAAAGAGCTGCCAATGCGCAGCGCCAAGGCCAGGGGGTTCCTGATCTCGTCAAAACCGATCACTAAAATTACCCATGTCCGTTATCTGGAAGCTGATGAGCTGGCCGCAATCAACGGCGAGGAACCGCCGGACAATGATGACGACGTCGAAGATAACGAGAACGAAATTCAGGATATTGACTTGCCGTCTGAAGATGATGAGTCTTCTGACAACAATGAAAATGATCCCGAAGACGTCGAGGTAGAAGATACCGCTCCTGCAAAGAAAGCTGAAGAGAAACCGGAGAAACCGGAAAAGCAGGAGACGAAAGCAAACGCCAAAACCTCGAAAACAAAGACTCCTGAAAAGGTTGAACCGGAAAAGCAGGAGGCCGAAAAGCCGGAATCTGGAAAACCGGCGAAAGAACCCGTTTCAGAGCCGGAAGCTAAACCGAAAAAAACATTGGAATCGGAAAAGGCAACTGAAGAAACGGAAGTAAAACCGGAAAGAAAATCTAAACCCCAAAAAACGACTGAAGAGCCTGTATCAGAAACAGAAGGGAATACAGAACCAATACCGGAAACACCGAAAAAGACGGAAGAAAAACCGGCATCGGAAGATCCGGAAAAGACGGATGCAGAAACAAAAGAAAAAAATAAAGATGACGATGATGATAACGACGATGATCTTGGCCAATTCGGGATTAAACAGCTGGATTTTGGTTTCTAACAAGGGTTTACTATGGTTCAAAAAGCATTAAAAATCATCGATTCGTCGCAATCTGTCTTCAGAGGGATTTCAGACTATATTCACGCCAATCCGGAAACCGGAATGGTCGAATACAAAGCGGCAGCAAGGCTGGTTGAAGAACTTGGAACCCTCGGATTTGCCGTTACCGCTCCATTTTCCAGTCTGGAAACAGCATTCAGAGCAGAAAAGACTTTCGGAGCCGGCGGTCCACATATTTGTTTTTTATGTGAATATGACGCATTACCTGAAATAGGCCATGCCTGCGGTCATAACCTGATTGCCGCTGCGGCTGTAGCTGGTGCTTACGCCGCGGCGAAAATGATGGCTGACTCAGCTTTAGGCGGAACGATCAGCATTATCGGCACACCGGCGGAAGAAGGTATCGGCGGAAAAGTCATGATGTTGCGCGACGGAGCATTTGCAGATGTTGACTATGTATTATTGAGTCATCCGTTCGCTTATACCGCAATCGATCCCGGAGCTCTGGCAGTCAGCCGTTATATCATTCGTTTTTCGGGACGCGAATCTCATGCCGCCGCCGCGCCGTCCCAGGGCGTAAACGCACTGGACGCGGTAAATTTGCTGTTTGCCGGAGTCAACGCCTGGCGACAACAGCTTCCCCCTGGCGGAATGGTCCACGGCATTATTACCGACGGCGGCGTGGTTCCAAACATCATACCAGGATCGGCTGAAGCTAAATTTTATATTCGCTCCGAATCTCAGGAAACCCAGGCGACAATGGAACAACGCTTCACGGACATTGTCGCCGGAGCCGCATTAATGACCGGCTGCGAGTATGAACTTGACCGGGGAGATACCCCCTATGAACCGACCAGGTTGAATCATGAGCTTTCGGAACATGTATTCACTCTGGCCGAAGCTCTCGACATGAGCCCCCGGCGCGATATGCCGGAAAAAATCTCAACCGACTTCGGCAACGTTTCCCAGCAAGTTACCGGGGTAAATTTCTTCTTTGGAATCTGCAAAGAATCCTATAAAAACGCACCTCCATTGCATTCCCCTGAGTTTCTCGCGGCGGCAGCAACGGATTACGCGTTCAATCAGGCAATGAAAGCCGCCGCAATAATGGCGACCGCCGCGATTAATATTTTGCGCGGGAATTGCTTAGCCTGATTGCATTCCCCGGAAAAAATGCTATATTAGGGGTTTTATTATATCGGAGAAAATTTAATGACAACACATATACTTGGAATCAGTGCATTCTACCACGACAGCGCCGCCGCGCTGGTGACCGATGGTAAAATTATCGCGGCCGCCCAGGAAGAACGTTTCACCAGAATCAAGCATGATTATAACTTTCCGCAGAACGCGGTGGACTATTGTTTAAAAGAAGCCGGCCTGTCCTACGGGGATCTTGATGTTGTCGTTTTCTATGACAAGCCTTTTTTAAAGTTTGAACGTCTACTCGAAACCTACTTGGCTTATGCCCCGGCCGGGTTCAGTTCTTTTTCCAAAGCCATGCCGTTGTGGTTACGTCAGAAGCTGTTCACTCCGCGTGAAATCGACCGCGGCTTAAACAATGAATATGACGGTCCAATCTATTTCACCCAACACCATGAATCCCATGCCGCCAGCGCATTTTTTCCATCCCCATTCGAAGAAGCCGCTTTTATCTGTTTCGACGGGGTCGGCGAATGGGCGTCAACCACCTGGGGAATCGGCAAAGGCAATGAGATCACTATCAAAAAACAGATTGAATTCCCGCATTCACTCGGGTTGCTATACAGCGCATTTACCTATTACACCGGGTTCAAAGTCAACTCCGGCGAATATAAAGTGATGGGCCTGGCTCCTTACGGCGAACCGAAATACGCCGATCTGATCCTTGAACATGTCATGGACCTGAAAGAAGACGGTTCGTTCCATCTCGACCAGAGTTACTTCAACTACTGTGCCGGTCTTACCATGACCAGCAAGAAGTTTCATGACTTGTTCGGCGGTCCGCCGCGCAAAGCGGAATCACGGGTAACTCAGCGTGAAATGGATCTGGCGAGAAGCGTCCAGGTCGTTACTGAAAAAGTGATGATGAAGATAGCCGAACACGTCCATGCCGAAACTGGTTTGAAAAACCTCTGTCTTGCCGGCGGTTGCGCCTTGAACTGTGTGGCCAATGGCAAAATCCTGCGGGACGGCCCATTTGAAAACATTTGGATTCAGCCGGCGGCCGGCGATGCCGGCGGTGCTTTAGGCGCGGCCCTCTTTGCCTGGCATCAAATCCTCGGTAATGAACGCAGCCTCATGATGCCTGACTCCCAATACGGCAGTTATCTTGGCCCCGCAAACTCAATGGATGATATCACAGGCTATCTGGACAGTGTCAATGCGGTCTACAAGGTCTATGATACAGAGGAAGAACTATGTGAAGCGGTAGCCGACCTGCTCGCGGATGAAAAAATTGTTGGTCACTGCGCCGGCCGAATGGAATTCGGACCACGTGCTCTGGGGGCCAGAAGTATTCTTGGCGATCCCCGCAGCACTTCAATGCAGCGGATAATGAACGTCAAAATCAAATTCCGCGAATCATTCCGACCGTTCGCTCCAAGCTGCCTGGAGGATGTTGCCAACGATTTCTTCGAGATAGAACAGCACCAGACCAGCCCCTATATGCTGCTGGTTGCTCCGGTTAAAGAGGAACGCCGCAAGCCGATGACCGAAGAGGAGCAAAAGCTGTTCGGAATCGAAAAACTCAATATAATCCGCTCCGATGTGCCGTCGATCACCCATGTCGACTACTCGGCCCGGATGCAGACGGTCAACAAAGAGACAAATCCGCGTTATTATAATATAATCAATCGTTTCAAGGATAAAACCGGCTACGGCGTCGTGGTCAACACCTCTTTCAACATTCGCGGAGAACCGATCGTCAACACCCCGGAAAACGCTTATAAATGCTTCATGTTTACCGACATGGACGCCCTGGTACTGGAAAACTGCATCTGCCTGAAATCGGAGCAGCCGGAAATGCCCGGAGCGGAAGAATATAAGAAACAATTCAAACTGGACTGATTACTATGTGCGAAGAACCAAAACAAAATGAAGAAGCTGTAAACGAAGAAAATACCACGGAACACAGTCTGGCCTTCAAGCGGATCATACAGTTTTTCAAGATTATTAATGGCTTATGGGTCATCATCGGCCTGACGTTGCTGCTGTTTATTCTGATTGATCTTTGTTTCTATCCGTTCGCCAAAAAACAGCGCCGGGAAAGATATTACTGTCCGGAAGCTTTGCAAGCGATGGAGTCGAGCAAAAAATACTACAAAGAAAATAAAAAAGTCCCGAAATCCTGGCAGCCCTATGTTTACTGGCGCCGCTCCGAATTTGACGGCAAATATATCTCGATCACCAAAGACGGCCTGCGTAAAACCTGGAACAAGGAATATCCAGCCAAAGATAAAGTGATGAAAATCTTTATGTTCGGCGGTTCCACTATGTGGGGAGAAGGAGCGTCTAACGATTTCACGATACCTTCCTGCCTGGCAAAAGATCTTGCCGCGGCCGGGATCAAGGCGGAAGTAGTCAATTACGGTGAAAACGGCTATGTCCAAACCCAGGAACTGATAACCCTGATCCGGGCATTACAGGCCGGTAAAAGGCCGGATGTGGTTATTTTTTACGACGGCGTAAACGATGTATTTTCATCATTCCAGAATCGCGAAGCGGGATCTATCCAGAATTCGCTGCGGTTCAAGACCCATAAATATTTCAACGCCGACACCGTCAAACCAAAAGACGCAATTGTCATGACCATCAGTCGGATCAGCCGGATCAGCCGTTTTCTGAAACGACGCAAGGAAAATGAATTGTTTCTCGAGCAGAACTGGCTGCCGAAGGATAAAATGCCGGCACTGGCCGAAGATACCATGCGGGTATGTTTGACCAATATGGAAATATTGAAGGCGTTGTCGGTTCAGTATAAATTCAAGCTGTTGTGCTTTCTGCAGCCGACTCTTTACACCAAGAAAAATCTGCGTGATTACGAGCAGAAAATCTACGATATGTATTCCAACGAACGAGATTTCACTCAACTGGTTTACGCGAAGATCACAGCAGACAAGAGATTTAAATCTATCCCGTATTTCTACGATCTGCAGCACGTCTTCGATAACGCCGACAAGCCGCTTTACATCGACTTCTGCCACGTCAACAAATACGGCAACCAGATTCTGGCGAAAGCTATGCTGAAAGATATGATCAAACAACTTAAATTAAAACGGAGTAAATAAAAGTCATGGCTAAAAGAATGACATTACTGCAGGAACTTCTGCAATTCATCAAAGAGCGTAAGGTATACTGGATCGCCCCGGTGATCATTGTCCTTTTATTGCTGGCTGTGCTGATCATTCTTGGATCTACCGCCGCCGCACCATTCATTTACACGCTTTTCTAAACACAAAAGGATAAACTGATGTCTTTAGTACATATCAACTGGCGTCCTGACGCCAAAGAATTGAGAAAATTCGGAATTACCGTATTGATCGGCTTCGCGATCATCGGCACGATTGTCTTCTTTACCGCAAAAACACCGGTTTCTGCCTATTGGTTATGGGGAATCGGTGCGGTTTTCGGCATTGCCGGATTAACCGGGACAGCGATTGCCATCCCGTTCTATTTCGTGTGGATGGGAATCGCATTCGTTATCGGCAACATTATGAGCCGGGTCATCATGGTGCTGGTCTACTTTCTGGTTGTCACTCCGATTGGGTTGCTCATGCGCATGACCGGTCGCGACCGTTTACGCCTGAAAAAAACCAAAGAGGACAGTTACTGGACCGACGCGCCTCATAGTAGCAAAGACAGCTACCATCGTCAGTTTTAAACCGTACGACGGATGGCTCCGGAGACGTCCCGATGCAATGTTTCGCTTCAAACTGCACTTTGTGCGACGGAAGCGGAAATGGCACAAAAATGCCTTGGAATGTATTTGCTCATCAATTTTGTACCCTTCCGCAAAGTTGGGGAGCAAGATATGGAGTCAATACTCAGATGCTTGTATTTATTCTCGCTGCTTGCAGCGAGTTTTTTTATCTAGCTTAATAATCAGACGGCCCGACTGTGAATATTTTTTAATCTATTATCAATTAACAGCTTAACCTATCGAAATGCTATTAATTCAAATCAGTTAATTTTCATCCACATGCAGTTAAAATTAAACCGCAAAAGATCAGCAGGCAACCAATAATGCGAGGTATAGTGGCCCGCTCTTTCAAGAAAATAAATCCCATGACAGCTCCAAGCGGAATGCTCAACTGTCGGAAAGCCGCGATATAGCTGACGTTATCGGCAAACAACATCGCCGCCAGCACCAATGCGTATGTGAGAGTAATAGCTATTCCAGCCAACATAGCAGTCCGCCATTTTGCGCGAAGTTGTTCCGTCAATACTTTCCGGCTTTCACTACGCGGAAGAATCGCCAACAACATCCAGCACGAAGTAAAAAAAGTGGAAACTCCAATGTAGACCGGAGCGGCTTCCCAGGCGGAAAAAAGTTCGGAACTTTTCAGCAGGCGCATACCCCGGTCATCCAGCAGCGTATAGCCGGTCGTACCACAGGCCACTCCGAAAATAAAAAGGATTGCGCGATTACAGTAATTCGAAGTTTTAAATTCCCGGAAATGGCTCAAAGGTAAAATAATACAGCCGGAGAAGATGACAACCATTCCGGCAACCGCAAGGGGTGACAACGGCTTTCCCTGCCTTGTAAGTAAAGTTATTACGGCAATCATCAATACCGGCATGGCCCGCCCCATCGGATAAGCCTGAGAGATATCAGCATGCCGGTATGCTCCGGCCAGGGAAATGTAATATACGGCCTGACATAAGCCGGTCATCGCAAAGATAAGCCACAACCGGGGAGGAAATGTGTAAAAACTGCTGCCGAACCAGCAATACACCGGCAACATAACGATTACTGAAGTAATTGAGGCAATCAGAAAAAAACCAATTCCTGGTTTTGATTTCTTACTGACAACATTCCAGCCTGCATGCATAAAGACAGATAAAACAACCAGCACAAAAGCAGTCAGTGTCATCCGGTCAACCCATGTCTTGCAAGATATTTTTTCTCGACTTCGGCCGCGGCGGCAAGTTGTCGCTCAGTAGCTTCGCCGTTATTCAAAAAACTGCGCAGTAAAACGGCTTCCCGTCGCTTAATCTCCCGGTATTCAGGCAATATTTCACGCAACAGAAACATCGCGTATTTAACCAGCCGGAACGGACCGTGTACCCGAACTGACTCTCCCGGAACATCTTCAACCGCAACAGATCGGAACTGCTTAACTCCGGCAATTATCTCGGACAGGGAGTTTTCCCGAACAAAAACCATAGTGCTGTACCAGCCGAAGAGCAGTTTACGGCTGTCAGTATGGGCGTCACTGGCACCGACCAGCGGCAACGGATTGCCAGAGGCTCGTTCCTCGTAATACCTGGCCAACTGCAGCGTATTTGATTCAATCTGCGTTTTGAGAAAACCACCAAGGACTTCCAATGCGTCAAAATTTTTCCGGCACAGCATCGCGGTAATCAGCGCTTCGGCCATATAATAACGATTTGCATAAGTTTTCCAGTAAGGATGACAAAAAACCGCAAGGCCCCCGCCTTCACGAATTTTGGCAAAACACCACTCGGCTGATGCCAGTTGGATCTTCAACTCTTCCGGCAAATCAATCTCAAGTTCCTCAACCCGTTTACCCACTTCTTCGGCATATTGTTCCGATTCAGTATGGAAAAGCTCATTGACACTGAAAGCCCCGCCGAAATTAACCATGTGAACCGGATTTGCCGGTGGGTGAACTTCTTCTCCCGGATAGATGATGAGTCCGGAGCCGGAATCCTTCATAATCTCAATCAATTTCTGCGACGGCTTGTACTGTCCATGATCGGTCAGCGCAATAAAATCAAATCCGGCGTCCAGGGCGGCCGTCGCCATCGCTCCCGGCGGCGCCAGGCCGTCGGAACGATTGCTATGCATATGCAAGTCACCACACAGCGGAATCAGGCCATATAAATCAGCCTCAAGCGAATAAACGATGAAAGTGCAAATATTTTGTCCGCGAATATTTTTCAGTTGAAAGTAGTGTTCCTGTTCTCCGGCAAAATACATTTGGAAGATGACCGAACTATTCTTCAGCTCAAACGGCAATTGCTTTTCAAGCGCTCCGATCTCCTCGTCCGCAGCCGCAGTCCATTCAACCGGCGTATAAACCAATTTCAACTCATCCGCCGGCTCCAGGATGTCGATCCGTCCACGTGGCCGGACCGTAATCACCGCATTTTGATTCGCCTGAACCGTTTTCGGAAAAACCTGGTATTGCTCTTTTTTATTTTCCAGATAGTTGTGCATCGCGTTTATATCCCCAATCCAAGAGTTTTTTAACAAACGCATTGCGCTCTTTTGAGGTTTTAAAGCCGGTAACCACCGCAATCATCCGTTTCCCGTTTCGCAGACAGGTTGCGGTGATACAGAATCCCGCGGTCTGGGTATAACCGGTTTTCAGACCGTCAACCCCCGGACAAGAGGATATCAGCTTGTTCGTATTGGTCATCAGTTGATGATGTTTATTAGTCTTTGGACGAAAAATTGCGGTTCTGGTCGAAGTCCACTTAAGGATCTGCGGATACTCGATCAGGCGTTCTGCCAACAGCACCAGCCCTTCCGGACTGCTGATGCTGTTATGTTTATTATCCGGCAGCCCGTGGGGGTTGATAAAGTGCGTGGCCGGCATGCTCAGTTCTTTGGCCCGCTGATTCATCCGGGCAACAAACCCGGCCATATCCTGATGCCCGATAAACTCCCCAACCAGGTAAGCCGAATCATTCGCGCTTTTGATGGCCATCGACTCCATCAGTTCACCCAGAGTAAAAGTTTCACGCGGGTCAAGGTAGACCTGGCTGCCGCCGATAAGATAAGCGGCCTTGGTTACTTTAACCGGAGTATTCAACTGAACCTTTCCGGCTCTGATATCTTCCATTGCCAGAAGCAAAGTCATCATTTTAGTCATAGACGCAATCGGTGCGCCCTGTTTAGGATTTTTACTCCACAAAACGTTTCTGGAACCGACATCGACCAGTATCCCGCTTTTGGCATTTTTACTGCCCGGCAGCTCCAGAATGTTCCCCATAACCGCGTGTTTATAATTCAACGGAATTCCAAAACGCCGGGCAACTGCGGGAGCCACTTTGCGAGGCGGCACCTTGGTCGGTATTTTCGGTTGCGGTTCCTTGATCTGCGGAACATCCGGGGCAGCGGAATCAGTTCCGGCCCCGGCTTTTTCCGGCTTTTTATCTGAGAATATCAGTTTGACTGCCAGAATATGAAGCAGTGCAATGACGATAAAGATAATCGTAATAACCAGTGTTTTCTTCATGGCACCTCTCAGTTGGTAGCTCGGTTGAGTGCGCTGAACAGGGCGTTTATCGCCGCCCGGTCAATGTTGGAATGACAACCGGCCCCGTAGACCATCGCGCCATCTTCAAGGCGAAGCCCGATAAAGGCAATCGCGGTCGCGTCGGCATCATGACCAAGAGTTTTTTCAGAAAAATCATCCAACTTGAAATTTACGACTTCATCACACTCTTTCAAGGCGTGGACAACCGCCGAAATAGGACCGTTGCCGCAACCGTGAAGGTGAAGAGGTTTGCCATCTATTTCAATATCAACCAACATACAGATTGAATCACTGCCGGTTTCCTCATCCAAAGAACGATTGAAGTTAATCAGCTTGTATTTACCCTCAATGTTCATGAAAGTGTCTTCAAACACCTGATGGACTTCATCCGCGTTGATCTCGTCACCTTTCCGGTCGGCATAACCCTGGACGGCCGCCCCGATTTCGGGATGCATCGGTTTCGGCGGGTAAATGCCAAAATCATGTTCAAGCACATAAGCAACCCCGCCTTTGCCGGATTGGCTGTTGATACGAATGAGTTTCTCGTATGCCCGACCAAGATCAGCTGGATCAATATGCAAATAAGGGATCTTCCAGCCCTGATGGAAATATTCTGATATTTCTTCGCGACGATCCATACCCTTGCGTATCGCATCCTGATGCGACCCGGAGAACGCGGTAAAGACCAACCGGCCTGAATATGGATGGCGCGGGTGGACATCAATTCCTGAAGCACCCTCGATCGTTTCAACAATTGTCTGCATATCGGAGAAATCCAACCCGGTCTCAATCCCGCGGGAATGCAAGTTCAACGCAAGGATTGAAATGTCAAGGTTTCCGGTACGTTCGCCATGCCCGAAAATCGTACCTTCAACCCGGTCGGCGCCAGCCAGCAAGGCCATCTCACTGGCAGCAACCGCGCAACCCTGGTCATTGTGACAATGCAAGCTGATCGCGGTTTCTTCAACCGCCGGATATTTGCGGCAAAAATACTCGATCATATCAGCATAATGATAAGGCGGACGCCGCTCAACCGTAGCAGGAAGGTTGAGGATGAAATCTTTTTTAGTTGATGGCCCCCAAGCTTTTTTCACTTCGGTACAAACATCAATTACAAAATCCAAATCGCTATCGGTAAATTCTTCCGGGGAAAATTCGTAGCCGACGATTCCGGTCAAACCATTTGCCGCTATCGCGTCCATGGTCATTTTGGTTCCGCTGATAGCCATTTCCCTTACTTTGTTCCGGTCAAAGTTGAAAACAAATCTACCATGCAAATCACTGGTGGCCACGTAACAGTGAATAATTCCCGACTTTACTCCGCGAAGTGATTCCGCCGTTTTATCGATCAAGTGTTTCCGAGCTTGAGTGAGGACCGAAATCGTCACATCATCCGGAATATGCTTCTCTTCGATCAAGCGCCGGACAAAATCAAAATCATCTTTGGACGCGGAAGGAAACCCGACCTCGATTTCTTTAAAACCGATCTTGACGAGCAACTTGAAATAATCAAGCTTCTGTTCGGGATTCATCGGCACCGGCAAAGCCTGGTTACCGTCACGAAGATCAACGCTGGTCCAGGTCGGGGCTTTGGTTATAACCCGGTCCGGCCATTGTCGGTTTTCTATCGGAACAGGTTCGGGATATTTATATTTTTCATAACAACTCATAGTTAAACTCCAAAATTATAAAAAAAGACTCAAATAAATAATATACTTGTGCGAAAGGGTATCTTCAATCGCGAACGGTTAGAAATGTGTAAAAGTGTTTAGCCTGAACAAGCAACTTGATAAAGTTATCTGTCCAGGCTTCGCAGTATGAGCAGTGCTTTAAGAGGAATTACGACAGAGTCACCCATCCGGCAATCATCAAAATCACCGGTATTCGCAGGCTTCTGAAAAACCTGTTTTTTGCTTATATCGAATTCTGTCATAATCATCAGCATGTTATTTATTGAATGTTTACTGAATAAATAATATAACATATTGAATTAAAAATGTCAACTTGAACGAAAATATAATTCACAAAAAGGCAACTTGAACAAAAAATTAAAATCAAAACACCCCGAAAAAAAGATTATCAAACCTATCATTAATAATAGTCAGACGGGATGAATGATGTTTAGTTATAATTATCTAATCATCAATAAAATACAAAAAACATACCGAATCAAAGACTGGAGTAAAACATCCGCGGAAGAGAAATTACGGCTGTTTTTCCAGCAAAAAAGTTACTTCACAGCCATTTATTAAGGCATTCCAGGATAAGCTGTTTTCTGAATGGTTTGCTTAAATGGTCGTCCATTCCGCATTGAATGCATTTTGCTTTGTCCTCTTCAGAATCATTTGCGGTAAGCGCAATAATCGGCACCCGGCGGCCATGCTCATTTTCATCTTCAAGACGACGAATTTCCTTTGTCGCATCAAGTCCATCCATAACCGGCATTTGCAAATCCATGAAAATAAGATCAATCTCCGACCCTTGTTGTTTGATAATATCACACGCTTCACGACCAGTTCTGGCGATTTCAATTTCACAACCGAATTTTTTAAAAATATTGCTCAACAGCAACTGGTTGACCCGGTTGTCTTCAACAATCATAATGCGTCCGGTCCGGTCAGGCTGCATATCTCCGGAGTCCTGATTTTTATCCGGCTTCAGAGATTTGCGGGACAGCGTCTCTACTGAAGCTTTGCCTGCTCTATCCAAATCAATCTTAAAGGCAAAAGTACTGCCACGATTGACTTTGCTGTCAATTTCTATTTCACTGCCGAGCAGCTTAATCAAGCGGCTAACAATAGCAAGCCCGATGCCGGAACCGGAAAAAGTGCGGTTCGACGAATTATCCGCTTGTTCGAATGCTTCAAGTAATGACTGCTGCTGTTCTTTATGAATCCCTATTCCGGTATCAGCCACCTCAAATCGCACACTTACGGTAGCGGATTTTGCATTGCCTATTACTTTCACATTGAGCGCAACCTGCCCGGACAGAGTGAACTTTACCGCATTACTCAGTAAATTTATCAGAATTTGCCGCAATCTGGTTTCATCTCCAACCACATACTGCGGCATATCAGGATCAATGTTAACCGCAAAATTCAAACCTTTATCAGTGGTCTGCTTCTGGAATATCCCGGAAATCAGATCCAGCATGGCGTAGATATCAAAATCGACTTTCTCAATCTCCACCCGTTGCGACTCGATCCGGGACAAATCAAGAATATCATCAACCAGGGTCAATAAATTTTCAGAAGAATTTTTAATTGCGGTCACATACTCATTCTGCTCAAAATCAAGCTCCGTTTCAAACAATAAATCAGACATTCCGATTACTGCACTGAGCGGTGTTCTCAATTCATGAGTCATGTTCGACAAAAAGCGGCTTTTGGCGCGATTAGCTTCTTTTGCCCGCTGCATCGCCTTTTCCACCTCTTCTTTTGCCTGCCGCAGATAATCCTGAGTTTCCCGTAATTGACGGACCGTTGCTTCAAGTTGATGATTTTTTTGCAAAGCAGTTTCAAATGAGGAAAAGAAAAGGTCCAGAATCTGAGCCCGGTCCGCAGTAATCGTATGTTGCTTTCCGTCAAAAACGATGTTCAAGCCAATGGACGTCGGCTTTGTCAAACGCATTTCACGGTTAATCAATATGTAGTGAAGCCGGGAAAGCAGCGATTTTTTCTCAAACGGCTTGATCAGGAAATTATCAGCACCACATTTCAGCCCCTCAACAACATCGTCCGGCGCCGACAACGAGGTAAGCAGTACAACCGGAACCTGGCATAGTCTGCTATCTTCACGCACCGCCCGGCACAGCTCGTATCCATTGACTTCGGGCATGACGATATCAGTAATTATAACATCGGGTATTTCGGACTGAAGCCAATGCAAGGCCTGCCGTCCGTCGTGAGACACATGAACATCATAACCATTGCTCTCAAGCAGAAACTGCAACTCAATGGCCTGAGTTCGACTATCTTCTACAACCAGAATTGTGGCGTTTTGTTTCATAAAAAAGCGCTCTGTACGTAAAATTGATTTGTCAATCTTATTTCTTCAACGCTTCAAGTTCCTCCCGCAAGCGCTTGTTTTCTTTTTCTAGCAATTCAATGCGGACACTTGCCACCTGAAGATCCTCCAGACAACGATTCAAATCATTTTTCTGCTGGTAAACGTTATCAAAAGCAGAAAATAACATATCGAGAATTTGCAAACGCTGCGATGAAATGGAATGATGTTTTCCGTTAAAGAATATCTCCAGACCCATGTCTATCGGAGAATTATTACGAATTTCAAGATTGGTTAAAATATAGTCCACCCTGGTCATCAGAGCCTGATCAGAGCAAGGTTTTATCAAAAAATTATCCGCACCGACTTCAAGGCCGCGAACAACATCCTGAGGATCGGACAAAGCCGTCAACAGAATAACCGGAATATCTTTTGTTTCAGGATTGCTCTTGACCCTTTTGCAAAATTCAAAACCATCCATTTCCGGCATTACCACATCAGATAAAACCAGCGTCGGCTTTTCCTCTTCAATCTTTTGCAGGGCCTCAACTCCGTTATGAGCCATTCGAGTCCGAAAATTGTTCAGATCCAGGGATGCTTGCAGCTTAATCGCCTGAGTCATACTGTCTTCAACGATCAGGATGTTGACATCTTTTCTCATTACTCACCTGTGAACAGTTTACGTGTTACATTTATTAATTCTATAAACCTAATCTAACGCCTGTTTAATGAAAAACCAAGCTTAAAATACAAAAAAAAACTATTTTATCACAATCAGGAAAAGCCTTTTAGGAACTCCCGGTGCAATTGTTTGTCATGATAGCGGTCTTCAGCTCCAATCACCAGTTCTTGAGCAGAATAATTCGATTCAATTTCAATTACTTCAATATTTCGGGCTGCAACATCGATTGTGAACAGGATTCTCCAGGTCCGGCAATGGATCACGCCTTTTTCAGGATCGAGCCGACGGACTCTTTTGCGTTTTGCATCCAGCGGATTAACCGTAAGCTGAGTCAAACAAAAATTCTGCAAATCCGGGCCGCTATGATTCACCAGCCAGCTCATTGCCGCCTCCGCTGACGGCTCAAAAGAAACCGTGTATTGGTCATTCGAATCCGCCAACCAGCCGCGAGACGCCTCAGGAATAATATCAGTATCAGGTATATATGGTTTTATATCCAGCACCGGGGTGCCGTCAAGCATATCAAAGTCACGGATATGCAACTTTAGTTTTTCAACTTTATCAAGTCTGACACAGCTCATTCCGATTGAACATGGACGATGTGGTGAACGGGTGGCAAAAACTCCAAAGCGCTTACGTTCAGCGGTAACTGGCGGAGAAACAACCGGTTTCCAGTGTTTATTCAGGTGCAAATCATAGATGACCCAGATATGAGAAAATTCATCAAGATCGCGTAACGCAGTTTCATATTCATGTCCCTGAACCAACTCGATCACTCCCGAATTACTGGCGAACACCCCCTGACGCGGAGTCTCACTGCGGTAGCGGCGGTCACAACGCACATGACCGATTGGAATATAACAAACCGGTGATGGCGAATCCGGCGGGCTCATTTTTTTGCCGGTACGTTCTTTTTCTTATCGACTTTGACCGCAATCGTCTTTACCGGTTCAAGTTTCAGATCTTTGAAAGTAATAAACTTCGCTCTGATAACCCGGCGATAGTTGTAAGTTCTGACGGCTTTACGCTCATCAACTGAGCCGTAACCACTATCAAAGTTTGCCGATAAACGATCCCAGCCGGAACCGCCGCGACCATTTCCGGCGGTGAATACATCAGCCCGCATATTCTGCATATCGGTAAGCTGACGCAGGCGTTCCGAATCAACCGGAACCACTGAATAAGTATTGATGACGACACCATCGGCCCCAGCTTGCGCCGCCTCTTTTTGCAGCCGTTTAACAATGTCATCCCTGGAATAATCGCGATAATTGCCTGAAACAATGCAGTAACCAATGGTCTGATATTGTTTTTTTACTTTGCCGGGATTATTGAATACTTTGACGGCCTGAGGAGATGTCGGCGTTAAAGAACGACTCTCATTTATCGGCTCATAATTGACATTCATACATCCGGTCAGACAGCATGCAGCAGCAAGCAAAAACATCAAATGTTTAATCATTCGAGTTAAACTCCCATTGTAAATTAACTTCTTAACTATTACCTCAATTAAGTCTTAAAATAGCGTCTTTATGCTTGAATTACAAGAAAAAAAGCTAAAGATTATCAGGTTTATTGTACGAAAAAGCTTGAATTATCATCTGACAAGGTTTATTTTTATTTTATCGTACCATTATTCCAGTAAGGAAGCAAAGTCATTTTAAGGAGATTGTGATATGAAGAGAATTTTACTGGCAGCATTTATTTCCGCAACATTTTCATTAAGCGCTCTTAATATTACCACTAAAGACGGTAAAACCTATAAAAATGTCAGCGTTTCAAGTATCACTCCGGTCGGATTCGACATCAGCTATACCAATAAAAAAGGCGTCATGGTTATGCGCGGCCTTAAATTTACCGACCTGCCCGAAAACATCCAGAAAAAATTCGGTTATAATCCTCAGCAAGCAAAAGTTTTTGAAAAAAGAACGGTTAAATACCGTGAAAAGCTAATCGAAAAAAGACTCAAAACCGTTAAGGAAAATGAAGAGATTGCTCAGGACTATGAACATGTCAGAGCGATGGTATT
This sequence comes from Victivallales bacterium, assembly GCA_963678305.2. GTDB lineage: Bacteria > Verrucomicrobiota > Lentisphaeria > Victivallales > Victivallaceae. Next base: position 104,449 of record CAXXVV010000011.1, on the reverse strand, counting down.
CTCCCAACGCATGGCCAATATAGTGCTGACTGTCTACCGTCAAACTCATGGTGGAGCTTTAGCTGATGTTTCAAGTGAATATCCGACTTTGATCTATGGTCACTACAGCCGGGTTTTCGTCTATGGAATGCCAGGTCAAAAAGGGGTCACCTGGGAAGGTTGTATTTATCCAACCGGGAATTGGGTGACCCTTTCTGACGGTTCCTATCCGGCCTTCAGTACATCACTCGAAATTGCGGTTTTGTCAGTATGTCGCCACATCCAGAATTCAATCCAGGTCAATAAGAAAAAATAATCCTGGTAAAATACCGGCCGAATTCAACCGGAATATGCTGAAACACTAATGTTTCAGGCTTTTTCGCAACTCCAGGAACATGGAACCTGATGATGACTGGCGGCAATTTCAAGAAAAGAGCGCTCTGGTTAATAGCATTTTTTTGCTGTTGGACCATTTTCATATTGTTCAATTATCTCTATTATGCTTACTGGCAACGTCAATATTATCTGATTCAGGGAAACAAACTGTCCTGCCGGGAAGGTATTTATACCGCCGGGCGCGGCCGGATACTTGACTGTAACGGGGTGCCGCTGGCCTGGTCGGAAAGACACTACGATCTTTACATTCTGGACCTTCCCGGTTCTCCCGAATACCGCAAACAACTGATCAATATTCTGACCCGGAGAATCGGTGACCTTAGTACTACCATCCTTCAAGATGAAAATTCGATAATCAAACAGGACCTGAGTCCGACCGAAGTTGATATGCTGCGGGAACTGATCCCGGACCACCCGTCTTTAAAAATCAAATTCCGCATCGTCCGCCGGGTTATAGAATTCCCTGAAGTCCGACAGCTTATCGGCAACGTCGAATTCGACGGCAAGGTACTCAAAGGCGCCAGCGGATGTGAGAAGTTATACGATAAAGAGCTTAGCGGGACACCCGGAAAATATAAAATCATGCTTGACCGCAACAAGAACTGGATACCCGGCACTTTCACCTGCCTTGTCAAAGCGGTTCCGGGACGTGATGTTCGTCTAAAGCGAAGTCTGGAAGAAATTCGTAATAACCATTCAGGCAAACCAAAAGGTTGATAATCTATGCCGGACAACGATAAAAATCTTGACATTTTTGAACAGCACTTACCCCTGTTTTCAGTATCAATGCTAATTGCCATAACCCTGTTTTTGCTTGGAACCTGGGGATGTCTGGCCATTTACAGTGCCACCAGTTTCGGTGACGATCCATTCCATTACGCCGGTCGTCAGTTATTGTGGCTTGGCCTTGGAATGACTGTAATGTTTACCATAATTCGTATTCCCATTGAATTTTTCCATAAATATTTGTGGATACTTGCGGCCGCGGTTTACACGCCGCTTGCCCTGGTTTTAATTTTTGGCGTAAGGATCAACGGAATGCGAGGCTGGTTTTCTTTAGGTCCGGTTTTATTTCAACCATCTGAACTGGCCAAAGCTTTTTTTCTTCTGGTTCTATGCCGGATAGGCACGGAAATGAAACCCGGAATAAAACGCTTTATCGTAATGTTCGGAATTACAATGGCATGGGTGTTTCCGGTAATGCTGGAACCAGATTTCGGCACTGCGTTAATCTATTTGTTCGGTTTTCTTGCTGTCTATTGGTTGGTTGGAGGCAAGTTGCGTTATCTTCTGATCCCGTTGCCGCTGGCCATAGCAGGCATAATTGCGGCCTGTTGGAATCTGCCTTATATTATGGATCGTTTCAAAGGGTACTGGGACCCCGCTGCCGACCCTACCGGCAGCGGATGGCATATAAGGCAATTTCAGTTTACCCTTGCCCGCGGCGGACTGACCGGGACCGGTTCAGGAGAAAACGTCTGGTCCAATTCTTATCTGCCGCTGGCTCACAGCGATTCCGTTTTTGCAACGCTGTCTGAATCGGTCGGGGTCATTGGCGCTTTGCCGGTTATTTTCGGATTTCTGTTTTTAACTTATCTGTTCTATCGATTGGCTTTGAAATGCAAGAACCGGTTTGAAAGGATATTTGTCATGAGCGTCGGGGTCTTCTTTACTGCCCAGGCTCTGGTACACATCAGTGTAAATGTCACGCTCCTGCCTCCGACCGGTTTAACCCTGCCATTAATCAGTTACGGCGGCAGTTCCGTTCTTTCCATTATGGTGGCGACAGGTATTGCTCTTGGTATAGGCGGCCGGCGAGAAGCCGCCGGCGATGTTGCTTTTCAAGACTGATCCCGTACACCCCCTGGCAATTTGCAGATAACCTTATCTACGAGACACTTAAGACTTTACAATAATCAAACTGTCTGATTATTTGTATATGACAAGAAAAGATACTCGCAGAGATAATTCCATTTAATCAGTCATTGGATATTCGAACGGAAGACGTTCAAGTTTGAAAGCGGCAGGATCTTCACCATCATAAAAAACTTTCATGAGAAAGAGACCGCATCCTGGAGCCGTTTCTCCCGCCGCGTCCCGGTTTTTCGCATCAAGAATAGTCTTAATGTCTTCCGGGAAAAGTTTACCGGAAGATACTTTGGTCAGAGTTCCGACGATACTTCGAACCATTTTATAGAGAAAACCACTACCGATGAATGTTACGCACAAATACGGACCAAACTCCTGAACATCGATCCGATAAATTGTTCTGATCTTGTTCGGAACCTTATTTCCACCTTCGCAGGCGAATGAACTGAAATCATGGGTGCCTTCCAGATATTTCGCCGCCTGCTTAAGACTGTCAACATTCATCTTGTATGTAATTTGACAACTGTAACGGGCGGAAAAAGGATTAATCGGACCAAGATTGAAAACATAGGTATAGGCTTTTCCCAACGCATCATATCGCGGATGAAAAGATTTATCAACCTCATGCATGCGTTTGACTTTAATTGTACCAGGCAAGACCCGGTTAAGAGCGGCATGGAGTTTGTCAAGCGGGATAACCGGATAGTCAGGCAGATCAAAACAAGCGGCATAGCCAAGGGCATGGACCCCGGTATCGGTTCTACTACTTCCAGTCAATCGAAGACGGCTGGTTTTATAGAATTTGTTTAGAGCCAGTTCAAGCGTGTCCTGGACTGTTATACCACTAGGCTGGCTTTGCCACCCGCAATAACCCGTACCATCATAACATATTTCAAGAAATATTCGTTTAGCGTTCATACAAGCCTCCCGATACCATTACACATTTTGACGGGCACGGACAGGCATGGAGACAGCAACTGTTGCAATGCCTCCGATTCTCTGATATAAAAATATTTAATACTTTCCGCAATAGTATTCACCGGTTGTTTCTTTCAATATTCATCTTTCAACATGATCCTTGCATAATTCTTCAAACCGGCAATTCCGGCATTGACCGCAACCGGGAAAATCGTTCATGAACACCTGATTGCCAGGTTTAACCAGCGCCCTCATTTCCGCAACCGAACAGTTGACCGTATCCAGCACGGAAGAAATGTTGACCTGCCGATTAGTTATTTCCTGAAAAGATGTCCCGCTATCGGCACATCGAACAAATATCACTCTTGCCGAGTCCGGCGAAGCCCAGTTATTGGCCGCGGCCGCAATTTTGTACAAGCCACCCTGAAATGCAAAATTCTCAACATCACTGTCAGAAGTAAAAATATACATATCAATACCCGGGCTGCGCTGAACAGTAAAAGGAGCGGCAAGCCACACCGGAAAATCGCCAATCGTAAAACTTAGCGGTCCCGGTCTATATTTCAAATGAATTCGCTCAGTTTCAAGCAAAGTGTAGTATAATTCAGAATTTTTAATTGCTTCGCATGCCCCGCAAAGAATATCCCATATTTGATCAAAAACCTCTTCCGGTCGACTTTTCCTATAATAAACTTCAAATAAATTCAACGTCTTCGGGTCACGCCGCCACTCTTCGTCGAAGAGCTGCATTCGACCACGGTTGTAAAGGCGGTTGACTTCTTTTTCCATTCGATAGAAGAACGATTTCTCTGATTCTCCGCTTTCGCGAGACTGAAGTTTCGCGTGGTACAAGGCTTCAGTCAGAATCTCCACCGCCCATGAGCTCCGGAATTTGAGATGTTTTAAACGAAATGCCAGTCGCAGGACTTCAGACGCATCACAAGGGACGCCATGATTAGCTGCGTAATAACGCAGAAAACAGGCACGCCGACACGTCTCAAAGAGGCGATGACGGCGTGGTGACCAGGAAAAACTCCCGGCTTTTAATTCCAGTAAAGCATCGTAATCCATAACGAGGTCCTGACCGGATCTTTAACGCGTGGATTTTTTGATCAAGTCTTTTTTCTGCTCTTTAATATCTTTTTCTTTTTGGGCTTCAGATTCCTGAATTTTGGTTTTCAGGAGTTCCGCCAGAACCGGCGGCAGATTCTTTTTATAGCTTTCGACAACCGTTTTCTTGATCTCTGAATATGGCGCCAGTCCGGTACGTTCCTTGGTATCGGCATTGTATTCCATGTAGCTCTTCCAGATATACCTGGCCATCTTTTCCCGAGCCAGGGCGGCGTCAATGTCATTGTAAAGCAGATACTTGATGCTCTGTGTAATCAGTCCGGCAATCACATCGGTAGCTTTTTTGCTGGTTGAATCCCTGACGTCCTCGGCCCATTCTTTCATGACAAAAGGTTCGAGCCGGAGCTTGTATTTGCCCGGTTCCTCTTTTTTCAACTGTTGATAAAGTTCACGAGCCTTTTTGTAGCGACCGTAATTGAACGTTGTAACGATCGCGTCTTTATAAAAATTAAGTTTTGCCGAACGAAAACTGTTCTGTTTGTTATTGTTCTCATACGCTTCGTTAAAGACCCGGATAACCGAGTCAACCACGTTCAAGTTAGGAACCGTAATGATTGATTTGAAATTTTCCGTGTCCATAGAAAGCAGCCTGCCGCTCATGAAAGCATCTTTCAAGCTCTGGGTGATCATCCGTTCGCAGCTGATATCTTTATGCGACGACGTGGCTTCCAGACCCTTTGTGGCCCAATATATGGCCTGGGCTTCCGGCAGACGCCAGTCCAGGGTTCCGTACTTTTTATTGATCTCGACAATCAGTCCGGCATCAAGTTTATATTTTTTCCGGAGCCATTCCGCCTCAAAATAATCTTTCAGGGCTTCCAGTTCTTTAGGATTGTTCAGTTTCAAAGCAAAATTTTCAGGGATTTTACCTTCTTCACGATAAGCCTTGAAGAATGCATCGTAATCCTTGTAACCGGTGTCCTTCAAGACCTTCCAGAAGCGGGAGTCTTCCGGATATTTCTTGAGAAATCCGGCATAGTTCTTCGGAGCTTCGGCCAACTTCTCCCAGTCAGGATTGGAGCCGACTATCTTGGTTAATCCGATAGCCAGTTTATTCTTGTAATAAAGATTAGCATCGTCAAGGACATTCCCTATTTTATGTTGATAGATCCAGCCCAATTCTTTGTAGAGCATCGGGTCGGAAGGATTATATTCCAGCGCTTCATCCCGGATCAGTTCGATCCCGCGGTTGATCCAGCGCCAGCGATCTTCAAAATCGGAACAGGTAACTGAAATATTATAGGCCATGTTCCAGGCAAGATACGCGGTCGCCCCGGAAAATCGCGGTTGCAGTTTGGTAATCCACGAGGCCAGCTGCACCATTTCAAAGTAATTACCCTGATCCTGCAAAGACGCGGCCCGCAGCCACAAAAGGTCCGCGAGCAAACCGCGAAAGCTGCCCATGGCCATAGTGGTAAAAGCCACCAGCGGCGGAGCGTTCCTGATCTGCCCGGTATAACGCAGTTCATGTTTTTCAATCAGACCGTCAAGTTTTCCCTGAACTCCGCTGATCGCGACCAACAGTAAAATCGAGGCCGCGACAGCCGAACAATACAGTACAAATTTCTTGAATTTCATTTTCTAATAACCAATCCCAGTTCTCTGCGCCAGTAGAAGTAGATTCCGAGCAGGAAAAGCGGAACTCCACGCAGTAAAAAGTATTTAATAAACAACGCCCCGATGAAGCCCCACTCTATCAATTCACCTCGAGCGACAAAATACGTAACCTCAAAATTCTGCATCGGAATAACCGTCCAGAGCAAAATCTTACTGACATAATAACCGAGAGCAGTCGCTACGTCTTTTCCCATTCCGGAGCTGACCATGAATGTTGCCACACTTCCGAAGATCAGGTATGACATAACCAGGAAGATCGCGGTCGGCATCGAAAGAATCGAAGCGGCGGCGCAACCGAGTCCGGTCAGCAGGGCAACCCACATAAAGGTAACCAGAACCGCACGCAAATAGTTTTCGGTAAAGCCGGTGACCTTGATCAACAGCTTAGGCCCGTCTGAAGGCTGAAAATGCAGGCTTTTACGTTCCGGGTCGACATTAGCAAAAGCGAGCTGCACTTTTCCGAAAGGACTGATAATCTGATGACCAAGCTTCTTTTCGTGGAAAACTCCAGTCATAAATTGTTCCGGATAGCCGGTGGTTGTTAAAGGAACAGTTGCGTAGAGGTATTTTTTCTCTTTTTTCTTTCCCGGCTTCTTTTTATCATCACTGCTGTTCTGATCGCTTTTGTCTTCAACCGGAACAGTAACAAACCACAATCCGCGAGTCATCCGCTGGTTCTCGGTTGATACCTTATTAACGTAAGCGCGATAGCGCAGATATACCGGTTTTTTAGTTCCATAAGGGAGGTTTTGATAGACCCAGCCTTTTGAATAACCAGGCAGCACTTCCGTCGAACGGCCGATCAGTTCGGCCCGGATAGCTTTCAGCATTGTCTCGGTTGAGCTGGGAGATGTATCGATATTGGTGCCGTTCTTTCGCGCAATTTCGACTCTTCTTTTCAATTCAGCCTTTGCTTCCGCCATCCAGTCGACCGACTCAGGATAGTAAACGCGGCGTCCGACCATGACTTCATTTTCAACGCGCTTTTTGTCTTTCTCAGAAAAATTCTGTCGATAGAACTGACCAATTACGATGAAATATACCGCCATGGATGCAATTGCGAGCAGAATAAAGTGAATCAATAAAACTCCGGTAAATTTTCCAAGCCAGATAATCACCCTGGAAACCGGCTTTGTGACCACCATGTGCAGCTGATAGCTTTCCGTATCACGCGACATAATGTAACAACTCAACCAGATTGACGATAGAGAAATTATGAATCCAATAGTGGAAAGACTGTATTTAAGGGATATTTGAATAAACCCCCAGGCCGTGCCATCACCCGCGATGGTGAGCGGCAGCAGCACCACGCAGATTACCAGCAACCCCAACAGCAACTGAAAGATATGTGACCTGATTGCACTTCTGCAGGTCAATTTGATGATTGATAAAAACGGTTTCATGAGATTCCCGAAGCTAGTTATTATTTATCCTGGCGATCCGCAAGCAGTTCACTAAGCTTGTCATTTGCGGCCGATAAGTCCTCGTCCGGTTTCTTTTCAGGCTTGACTTCCGCTTCTTCCGATTCTTCAGCGTCCGCAGTCATGGCGGAAATAGCCTCAGCCACCGCTTCTTCTTTGGCTTTCTCCGCAGCCGCTTCGGCTTTCGCTTCAGCCTGTGCTTCGGCTTCAACCGCTCTTTCATCGGCACCCAAATTATCAAGAATCTGATTTACCGTCTTATCCTCTTCTGACAAATAATCGGCAATTACGCCGCCGCCGGAGACCCCGGCAGTTTCGATACTGTCGGCCCGGGCCTTTTCGATGACATCCAGGAAGAAGTCTTCAAGAGTCATTCGCGGTTTGTCAATGCGGAAATCTTCTCCTTGTAAATTTTCCCGCAAAACTTTTACTACTTTTTCTGTCGCTTCAGGCGTCAGCAACGGCGTCGTGATACGACTTGCCTCGTTGATAGTCAACAACTCTTTGAGGGACCCGGTGGCGCGTACTTTGCCGCCGTAGAGAATGATAACCCGGTCGCAGATGTCTTCAATATCACTGAGCAGATGACTGGTAACAAAAACCGTCTTTCCGCGTTTTTTCATGTTCAAAATCAAATCTTTAACCTCACGGCAGCCAAGCGGGTCAAGGCCGGAAGTCGGTTCGTCGAGAATCAGTAGCGCCGGATCGTTAATCATTGCCTGGGCCAAACCGATTCGCCGCTGCATACCCTTGGAAAATTCCCCGACGCGGCGACGTTTCACATGACTCAAGCCAACCATTTCCAACAGCTGGTCGCTGCGACGACGGCAGTCCTGTTTATGGATTCCGAACAGCGACCCGAAGAATTCAAGCGTTTCGGAGGCATTCAAGTATTTATAAAGATATGTTTCTTCGGGCAGATAGCCGATAAGTTTTTTCGTATCGACATCGCGAGGAGAGCGACTGAACACCTGCAGAGATCCCGCGGTCGGATAAAGCAATCCCAGGATCATTTTGACCGTCGTTGATTTGCCGGAACCGTTCGGTCCGAGAAAACCGACCACTTCGCCTTCGTTAACTTGAAAATCCACGTCATTAACCGCTTTGGCCTTAGGCCGGTTCCAGAAATCCCGAAACTCTTTACCCAGGCCGATAGCGTTGATAACCGGCTCTTTGTTTTGTGCAGCCATTCTTCACTCCATGTCGAGTATGTTAATATTTAATGTTTTATGCTTCCGTTTGACTTTGACGCTGTTCCTCCAGAGTCAGCTCCTCACCGGTACGTACAAGGCGCGCACTATTGAAAAGAATCAGAATTGTACTGAACGAATGCAGTACCGCCGCCCAAATCGGGGTCATCATTCCGAAAACAGACAGGATCATGCCGCCAAATACAAATAGCATTCCCATAAACAGATTCTGGTTAATGATTATACGAGACTTGCGCGACAAATAAACCAGCATCGGAATACGGCGCAAGTCATTGGTCATCAATGCGATTGACGCACTGTTAACAGCAATGTCACTGCCAATCGCGCCCATGGCGATCCCGAGATCCCCGGCAGCCAGAGCCGGCGCGTCGTTAACTCCGTCACCAACAACCGCGACCAGAGAGCTTTTCTTCATGTTTTCAACATATTCAACCTTAGTCTCCGGTAAACATTCGCTACGGTATTCTTCAAGTTTAAGCTGAGCGGCAACCCCTTCGGCCACGCTGCCACGGTCACCGGTGACCATCGCACAATGCTTAACACCGAGAGTCTTCAGGTCCGCTACGATCTCCGAAGCTTCTTTGCGGGTCTTGTCTTTAAAACCAACCCAGCCCATAACTTTGCCTTCACATGCGGCATATACCACACTCATACCATGGTCTTCCTGGTTCTCGGGATGGTCAACATGAACACCGAGTGATTCCAGCCAGGCGGGACGACCCACCTGAACCTTTTGCCCTTCAACCATTGCTTCAACGCCTTTACCGTGGGTTTCGGTAAAATTATCGGCTTCAGGCAGAGTCAGGCCGGCCTCTTCCGCCAACTTCTGAAGAGCGATAGCCGTCGGGTGGTTACTATGGGTTTCAGCCGCCGCGGCCATTTTCAGCAATTCGGCTGGAGCAATACCGTCAATTGGTTTCAAGGTAACTACGGATAAAATACCGTCAGTCAGGGTACCGGTTTTATCAAAAACAAATGTCCGGATCTTGGAAGCGAGTTCCAGATGTGAAACATTTTTGATAAAGATCCCCAGGCGCGCCGCCGCCGCGACCGCCGCAACCACCGCAGTCGGAGTAGCCAGAACGATTGCACAGGGACAGGCGATAACCATCAGGGTGATAACCCGCTGCAGGTCACTGGTGAACCACCAGGTCAATGCAGCCAGCATCAGGATGGCCGGGGTATAATAACCGGCGTAACGGTCAATAATACGAATAATCGGAGTTTTGCTGCCTTCAGCCTGGAGCAACATATCTTTCACTTTACCGAGAGTAGTGTCTTCACCAACCTTGGTAACTTCAACATCTATCGCACCAGTCAGGTTCTGAGTCCCGGCATAAACGTCGTCGCCGGGAAATTTATCAACGGGAAGCGACTCACCGGTAATCGACGCCTGGTTTACCGTACTGTCGCCAACCTTGATCCGACCGTCAACCGGAAAGTTTTCACCGGGGCGCACCCGGATAATGTCACCGACGACCAATTCAAGCGCCGACACATTGACTTCCCGGCCGGCAACCAGTTTACGGGCGTCATTAGGGGTAAGTCTGACCAGGCCTTCAATCGAACGCTGCGCGCCGCTGGCGGTACGTGATTCAATAATAATAGTAATCAGCAGGAAAAACGCAATGATTCCGGCCGACTGACGGTCTTTGCCGGCAAAAGCCGCCAGCAACGCCAGAGCAACCAGTTCATTCATGTAAACCTTGCCCATCATCAGGTCTTTGATCGCGGTCATAATAATTGGATAAGCCAGAATGATCGCGCCGAGCGCGGCGCTGAGTTCAGCCGCCATACGCTGATTCGGCAGCGCCCACTGCAGAATAAATGAGTTAAGAATAAAAAGACCGCCGATCATCGCCACGGAAAAACGCCCCATCGACCGGTCATGGCCGGTGCCGCAAGTCACACATTCGTGCGAGTGGCTGTGATCATGGCCGGCACATTGACTATGGTCATGCTCATGCGCCTCCGCGGGCGTCGGCGCTTGATTGGTTGTAGCAACTTCTGCCATGTTATATACCTCGTATGTTATGCTTACTGTTCAGCTTTGTTAACTTTTTTCTTCTTGAGATTCGGTTTCAGGGGCTCGGGATTGATTTTCAACCTTACCTCCTGTTTGCCACCGATGCGGGTGAAGATGAATTTATCGTCAACCGTCGAAAGCACGTCGCTCAAGACCGAATTGTAAAGCGCCACCAGCACGGTATCCGGGCTGGCATTATACTGCTTGTTAATCATATCGAAATAGATGCTCTCGGACTTGGCCTCGGCAACTATGACCTTTTTGAAAGTATCGGCATCGGCCAGAATCTCGGTCCTTCTGGACTGCGCCTCGGCTTTTGTTTTGACGCTATAGCTTTTCGCTTTGTCAATCTTGCTGGCGCTGGTCTGCTTCGCCTCGGTAACCTGGCTGAACGCCTTGGAAGTCGTAGCCGGAGGAGACGATTTTACCATCTGCAGGTTTTCAATCGAAATACCGATATCAAGATCAGCAACCGTCTTTTTGAACAAATCTTCAACTTTTTGCGTACTGGTCTTTGTATCATAGAGCATTTCATCCACAGAAGACTGGGCATTTACCTTGATAACACAGGAACGCAGAACCGAGCGCAGTAAAGTCTGCGGTCCGCGAGTACCCATATTTTCGCCTTCCGGCGTTTTCAGCATCGGATCATCCTGCAACGGATCAGTTGGCGTCAGACAGCTTTCATAATAACGCTTGGGGTCGGTGATTTTGTATTCCATCTGCCAGGCGGAATGAATTATATTGAAATCACCGGTCAAAAGATAATTGTCACGCCCGGGTTTAAGGGGGCGGCCAGCCGCCTGCATTTCCGGCGGCATCCCAATCATCTCAGCGGCATTGAAATTAATATCCAGATACTGCTGGTTGGTGGGAATATGGACAAAACTGTTTACCGGATAAGGAAAGAACCAATGCCAGTCCTTCCGGTAGGTGTCAACATATTGACCGAATCGCAATACGATAACCGCTTCCTGCGGTTTGACCGTAAAGTATCCGCCAAATGTGAAAAAGTAGATCAGCATACCGAGGATAATCAGGACCAGCAGGAAAAAAGTCATCTGCAGCATCCTGACCAGGGATTTTATCCCCGAATCAAAACGGGTATCCTCCGTACCTTGATTAATGTTTCTTTCGCCTTGCGAATTATTCATTGCATCACTCCGTAGTTAAGTTAATACCCATTACTGTTTGGCCGGCGCCGGCGTTTTTTTCAGTTGGTCGGCATTCATCTTCATAATGTCGAACGGAGCTGAATCAGTATCAAGAATCAATGTTGTTTTGGATTTCATAACTTTTTGCAGCGACTGCAATTTCCGCAGGAAAATCGCCAGTTCAGGATTCTTTTTGAAAGTAGCATAGTACTGGGCTGCTTTGGCGTCTCCCTGTGCCCTTATTTCCTTGGCCTGGGCTTCCGAGTCAGCCAGCATTTTCCTTACTTCGCCATCAGCTTTAATGCGGATATCGTTGGCCTGCGCATCTCCTTCGGAAAGGAATTTTTGCGCGGCACGCTGCCGCTCGCTGATCATACGTTCGAAAACGTTTTTGGAAATACTTTCCGGAATACTCAGTGATTTTATACCAACTGATTTAATCTCGACCCCGAAAGGTTCAGACAGTTCAACCAATTTGGTTTTAATTTTGCTTTCAACCTGTTCGAGCTGCATAACTTTCGGATTGGTATTGATCAACTGATCGAAATCATAGGTTCCGATAACTTCGCTTCTGGCACCGCGCATCCAGGTATTCAACTGTTTTTCAGCTGCCGGAATGTTAACCATTGTCATGTAGAACTTGACCGGATTGTTGATTCTGTAGATGACATACATACCGACAATCACATTCTGCTGGTCCTTGGTCAAAACCTCTTCGATCTTCGCCGTATTGCCGTCAAAACAGCGATAGCGGGTATCGAATTTGTGGACCTGCTGGATCGGATAAAACCAACGGGGATGAATCCCCGGTCCGATCGGGGTTTCATCCGGTTGATCAAAGGTGGTAAGTACCGCCATCTGGGTTTCATCAACCTGATAGGAAAAGATTGCTACGACAAAAATGAACGCGACAATAAATCCCAAAAATATAGTGGCCCAATGCTTGCGCCCCCGGCTTCCTGCTTCAGTGGTCATGATCGTTTATTCTCCTTGAATTAGTTATTATTATGCTTTATTTTTTAGTCAAATTCAATTAGTTATATCACCTAGATCAGTATCAATCAGGTCAAGCCGGGGCTTTTCCTCCAGATTGAATTCATAAATCTGGTACGGAGTGTTGGCACTCATGATATATTTCCGGATATCCGCGCAATCCTGTTCAAGAAATGACAGGTAGGTGCGCAGTTTGTAAAGGGCATGCGGCATCTTCTGATAGCCGATAAGCTGTTGGGTAAAACGTTCGCTTTCCGCCTCGGCAACTTTGATCTTGTCATACCGGTAGGAGATCGCTTCCTGCAACATTCTCTGCTGAGCCACTTTGGCCGCCGGAATTATCCTTGCCTCATAGGCATCTGCCTTATAGACCATGCTCTCCTTCTTCTGACGAGCCCCGATTACTTCCTGATATGCCGGTGACACATCTTTGATCGGAGGATGGGCGTCCAGCAGGCTTACCGCCACAATCTTAACTCCAAGACCTTCCTGATCGGCATTCTTTTGAATAATTTTTGTCAATGCCGGGCCAACTTTTTCACGTTTGCTCGACATAAGTTCAATCATCGGTTCACTGGCAAAGTATTTAGTTAATACTTTGCGGCCGATAAGTTTGAGCATCTCTTTTGAATCTTTGTTTACATACGCAAATTTGATCAGGTCTTTTTTGCGTATCTGATATTGTACATCGACCATTGCACCAAGATATGACAGACTGGAACTTACACTGTTTACCCTGCCGGTTTCACTTTTCGACGCCACCAGGAACATGCCTTTGGCGCCATGAAAATGAGCTTCGGTCCAAAGTACCGTCTCTTGTTTTTCATCATGCTTTTTTTCAGGCTTTTTGTTGTGTCCGTGTCCATCATCTGCGGCTTCCGGCTGCTTCTTTTGGTTTTCATCCTGAAGCGGCCCAATCATCACAGAATGAATTTCTTCACATGAAAAACGCGATATTTTACCGAAAGGCCATGGGGCATTCAAATGAAGCCCTGGTTCCAGTAATTTTTCCTTATTAACAATCTTCCCGAAAAGCTCACGAACCCCAACCTGATTGGGGCCGACTTCGGTAATTGACGTGAATATCCATAGAACAAGTATCCAGATAATCAGCAAAGGGAATAACGCCCGTTCGACGAAAGTATAGATCCAGGTACTTGAAACTTTGAACCCGAACTGATAATCAAGCGTATCGGCGATATTACGCATAACCCCGCCGGGCTCAGTGAACAACGCCAGAAAACGACTCTCAAAAATCGGCCGCGGTTCCTCAATTGTCCTCGGACGATAAAATTCAACAATGAAGTTGACAATAAATTCCGCACCTAAAACAGCAAATACCCAGAACAACGCGCGCGAAACGTAATAATCAGTCTTAGGGTAGCCGTTGTTATACATTAAAATGGATACTCCAGCCAGCAGCATAACTATAAAGGTTACGATCATCCAGGCTCCAACCGGACGCAGCCAGCGAAACGCCTTATCCCGGGACTGACCAATATAAAACGCGCCGCCAAGCAAGCTGACCAACATCAACACCCCGGTCACAACCACGGCCTGCAGCGGATTTGAAGGAACCGGTTCATCCACTCTTTTCTGCCAGCCGAAGTAGTAACCGACCAGCATGATCAAAACCAGTAAAGCTCCAAGAACCGCTACAACATATGGCGCATATTTCAAATAATTGTCCAGAGATTTTCCGGCTGTAAAGCGGACATCTTCATCGACATTAAAGGCCGCAACCGACTCTTTGCGCTTTTCCAGCAGCGCCTTGTCCTCGGTTTCCCGGGCCGCCGATGCCGACATTATGCCGCAAATCATGGAAGTGATGGAGAACAGCAAAGTCATCCAGCAGGAAACCAGTCCCATGCCGAAAACATCCGAACCGGCCCAACCGGTCGCGGTTCCGGCAAAAATTACTACCAAGCCAAGGATTAAACTGCCGACTCCGGCAACAATCGATAGCTTTACCATCAGCCTGGCGTCTTCCAGACCTTCAATCATTCGTTCGTTTTTTTTCCTCATACAGCCTCACTTAGCTTATATTCAAATTAATTTATAGAAATATTCAGCAAATCCTTTATGTTTTAAGGGATTATTCAAAGATATAATATCACGTTAATGCCGCTAAAGCAACCTGATTTATGATTTTTTCATGCCTGAAACCCTCTTTTTGCTCTATAAAAATAACAAAAGTGATGTTTCAAATTGACATGAACTAATTATAAATGTTCCCCGAACACCCATTTTTTTTGAAAAAACATTAATATTTTTTCATTTTTCGTAATATTCGCATTTCCAATTTTCTATGAATCATGCCGTCTGCGTCGATACAGATTTTTCGAAAAGAATACTTCAACAATACTTCGCATGGAGCTCGCAGGTTACCTGCAGAAAAGTCAATCTTCCGTTTTCAAATCTCTGGATTTATTTTCCAATACCCCTAACTCCTTTCTGCTATCGGCCAGGAAAGCGGCAACTATCTTATTGTGTTTTGCAAGATATTCAAATTTTTTTTCACAGGCTAAAATGGCTTTTGAAAATATCCTTTTATTTTTATTAGGAGACCTTTTATCAAAACAGGACAAATCATCTAAACAGGGCAAACCATTGAATGGCGGCAAATTAAACTGCATATTGACCTGGATGACTTTTAAAGGCCTGTCATATACATCTATCAGGAATAATCGTCCATTAGATACATCAAAATTCCTGCCGGCAATATTAACAATTCCTTTCCCGGTTTTCTGATCAAATTTACCGACGCATTTAATTTTTACAGTAAGATATGATTTAGTAAAATTGCACGTTATACTATTTGAGCCGTCAGACTCCATCCCAGTTGACTTTGATTCAGCAAGCTGCGGGGCATTGTCCCAAAAAGCTAAGATTATTTCCTGCTTTTTGTTTTTATTGAAGGCATTTGTGTGATACAGATTTACAGATGTATCAGACACATCTAGCTCCATACTCCCAGATTCTTGTTCGGGTTTGACTTTGTTGCAACCGGCAGTTGCAAAAATAAGAGAAAAACATACTGCTAAAATTATATGTTCTATTTTCATAATAATTTATTTGGGATATGATTCCGGTTTATTTGGGATTTATTTAGAGTCTGACACAATATTGTAATGATAATTTGAACATAAAAAATAAACATAATCCTCTCTGAGAAATTGATTTGAGCTTTTTCCGGTATCATCTCAATTGAATATACTTCTTATTTTCAGACACCGCAAGTTTAATCATAAATAATCCTGGTCACAGACTCTCGGTATAATCGGTCAGTCGAGTATTCGGCATTCGGCAACTTACGCTCAACCTCTTTATTAAAGCAGCTTCGCGCTTAATAATAAAGAGATCGCTCCAGTAGAATGGAAGTCTCTGCGTCATGCTTTGCATGACAAATGCGCTACGCTCACTTTCGCCTGCGGCGACCAGCGATTCTTCGCTGGACCACGCCCGCGTACGACGCGGAACGATCATACTGCTTTGCAGAAATTTCTTTTTTTAATAAATCAACTGACCGATTACCTCTCGGTCTGATTTTCATAAAATTCTTTGTCATCCTATCTTGCTTTTTCAGAGAAAACACGTATTATAAAAACTGACTGGTCAGTATCGTTTATGCTCAATTATATTAGTTTTATGTTAGAAATTTTAAAATTGTTCCGGTTTTTTAAATAAAATTATTACGGAAGACTGTAATGAAAAAAAATAAAAAAGAAAAAATCCTTTCGGCTTTGGAAAAAATTATGCCAGAGAAGAGGTTTCATGAAATAACGCTTGACGAAGTAGCGCAAACCGCCAAAGTCGGCAAAGGAACGATCTATCGGTATTTCAAGGACAAAGACGATTTATTTTTTCAACTGGCGATCCGGGGATTCGATGAGATGTGTTCGATTCTGGAAGAACAACCGGCGCCGGAAAGCGGCGAGGACTTTATCCGGCATCTTGTTCAAGTCTGCGAACGGATCAGTGAATTTTTCAAGAAACGCCGCGCTTTGCTGCGCCTGACCAACAGCCAGGAGGGAATAATATCACGCTTCAGCCCGAACAGCCGGGAACGCTGGTCGGAACATCGTCAACGCCTGTCCAAAGCCCTCGGGGGTGTCCTGGAATATGGTTTACCCAGCGGTCTGATCAGTGATGAACTGCCAATTCAAACTCAAGCCCGTTTTTTGCTGAGCCTGCTCAGAGGCAGAAGGCAGTTGTTTGATGATACCGCCCACGACCGTCCGTCAATTGAAACGACCGTAAATATTTTTTTATTCGGTTCAGCAGGTTTAAAAAAGAAATAATCAATGTAACAGGAAAATATAATGGAAAATGAAATGAATAATGAATCCGTGACCTGCAAATGCTGGTCAAAACGTTTGACAACCGTCATTGTAATTTTGCTTCTGGCCGGGGGCGGCGGCTATACCGGCTACAAAGCTTACAACAAAGCCAAAGAACTCAAATCAAGCCAGAAGCAGCGCAGAAGCAGCGGCGCGGTTGCGGTCGATGCGGTAAACGCAAAAGTCATGCCGATGCGTGACATTCGCAACTTCACCGGAAATTTAAAGCCGTGGAGTTCCTATAATCTGGCCCCGAAAATCGGGGGAAGACTGGAAGAATTGACGGTTAACATCGGTGACCCGGTAAAAAAGGGAGCGTTGATCGCCAAAATTGACGATGTCGAATACCGGCAAAATCTGGCTCAGGCCAAGGCGGAGACCGAAATAGCCCGGGCCTATCTCGACCAGACAAAAGTTAATCTTGACCTGAAAGAAAAAGAATTTGAGCGGCAAAAACGCCTGATGAGCGGTAAGGCCGTGGCAAAAGCCGCGTACGAAACTTCAGAGAGCGCGCTGAAATCCCAGAACGCGCTCTATAAAATGAAACAGGCGGAACTGCTGTTGAAAGAAACCGCGCAAAAAATCGCGGAACTGAAACTCAGTTACACTACTATTTACGCGCAATGGGATGATGACAGTACCAGATTCGTCGGCGAACGTTATGTAGATCCCGGTTCACTTTTATCCGCCAATGAGCCGGTCGTCAGCATTATCGACATCAGCCGGATGAAGGCCGCAATTTATGTGATAGAACGTGATTATCCACATTTAAAAGTCGGGCAGACCGCGGATATTATCACTGACGCCTACCCGGGCAGGATTTTTAAAGGTAAAATTATCAAAATCTCAAAACTGCTGCAACAGAACTCGCGACAGGCGGAAGTCCAGCTTGAAATCCCCAATAAAAATCTGGAACTGAAACCCGGAATGTTCGTCCGCGTCCAGATTGAATTCGGCAGCAATCCGAAAGCGCAAACTATTCCGCGCAGCGCTTTGCTTAATCGCGGCGGAGTTCAGGGCGTATTCCGTCTCAGCCCGGAACTCGGAAAAGCATTCTTCACTCCCGTCAAACCCGGGATAATCAGCGGCGACCGGGTGGAAATCATTGAACCGGAAATTAATTTCCCGGTCATAACCCTCGGCAGTCACATGCTGGCAAACGGCATGGCGGTACTTCCTCCGAAGAAATATCGCAGCAAGTCAAAATCAGATCCCCTGCCCCAAAATGCCGGTAAAAACTCCAAAGGGGGTAAAAAGTGAAACTCTCTGAATTCTCAGTCCACCGGCCGGTATTTATTTCAATGGCGGCTTGTATCGTCATGATCCTGGGGGGGATTGCTCTACGCTACCTGCCGGTTGACCTGATGCCGGATATCACCTACCCTACCGTGACAATCTCAACCACTTATGAGGATGCCGCCCCCGAAGAGGTGGAGGAACTGATCACCCGGCCGATTGAAGAAGCGGTCAGCGCGGTTACCGGAGTCGAGGAAATGACCTCATCTTCCAGCGAAGGAGTCAGCTCTGTCCGGGTCTCATTCTCCTGGGGAACCGATCTGGATGCCGCAGTTGCCGATATCCGTGACCGCATGGACCGGGTAATCAAGCAGCTCCCTGAAGAGGCCGACCGGCCGTATATCAGAAAATTCGACGTTTCAAATTTTCCGATTCTGTTTATGGGGGTTGGTACCGATATCGATCTGCTGGAAGCCAGAAAAATTGTTGAAGAACAGGTTCAATACCGGATCGAGCGAATCGACGGTGTGGCGTCAGCCACTATTTACGGTGGGCTGGAGCGGGAAATTCAAGTTCTGTTCGATGTCGACAAAGTGAAAACGCTGGATATTTCACTCGAAGAAGTACTGACAAAAATTTCCTCCGGTAATATCACAACCCCGGCCGGCAATGTCAAAGAAGGACGCCTGGACGTCCGGGTCAGGACTCCCGGAACTTTCTCTTCTCTGGACGAAATCCGGGATACGGTTATCGGCAATCGCGGCGGGGCAATGATCCGGATTCGCGATGTCGCCGACGTCATCGATACGCATAAGAAACTGACCCGCCATATCAGGGTCAACGGCAAACCGGGAATGTATTTTGCCATCTACAAGCAATCAGGCGCGAACACGGTTGAAGTGGCAAACGCGGTCCTGGCCGAGATTGAAAAAGTTAATCACGATATTCCGCAGATCAGGATTACCTCAATCCTGAACACCGGCGAATATATTGAAAGTTCAATCAGGACGGTTGCTAATTCTGCCATTTATGGCGGTTTGCTGGCAATCGTGGTATTGCTGTTCTTTCTGCGCAATATCCGCAGTACGATCATCATCGCGGTCAGTATTCCGCTTTCGATAATCGCAACTTTCGCGCTGATCTATTTTTGCGGCTTTACAATCAATATCATGACTCTGGGGGGGCTGGCGCTGGGGATCGGGATGCTGGTCGACAATGCGATCGTCGTACTTGAAAATATCACCAGACTGCGCGATGAAGGCATGACACGGGAAGAAGCAGCAATAAAAGGGGCGGACGAAGTCGCGTCCGCAATCATCGCCAGCACCCTGACGACCATGGCGGTGTTTATGCCGTTGATCTTCGTTAAAGGCATGGCTGGAATCATGTTCAAACAGTTTTCAACCGTGGTGGCTTTTTCGCTGGGTTGTTCTCTTCTTGCGGCAATTTCACTGGTCCCGATGATGGCCTCAAAAATGCTGCGCCGCAGCGCGATCGGAACTACCGGGAGCAACACGGTATATAATCGTTTTTTTGTCTGGAGTACCAAAGGGTTCAACGCCCTTGATAATATATACAGCAATTTATTGAAAAAGGCTTTAGCCTGGCGCTGGGCGGTTTTGATCGCCGGGTTCGCGCTTTTGGGCGGCAGCTGCATGTTGATCCCGCTGATCGGGACCGAGCTAATGCCGAAGGCGGATGAAGGCACGGTCAGAATGTACCTTGAAGGCGCGGTTGGGACCCGTTCAGAAGAAATGGACCGGATTGTTCACGATGTGGACAAGATGCTATTGCAGCAAGCGCCTGAGATCAGGGCCTGGGTGTCTCGTTCAGGGTCTTCCAACTGGCGCGCCGGGGGAAGCCATAAAGCAAACTACAACATCAAGCTCAAAGCGATGAATCTACGCAAACGTTCCAGTGAAGAAGTCGCGCTTGCGCTCCAAAAACATTTTGCCAATTTACCGGGAATCAAAGTGCGTACCCGGTCGGGCCAGGGTCTTTTCTTCATGCGGGTCAGCTCGGACACCGGGGAAAGGCTCAATATTGATATCCGGGGGCACGATTTTGAAACGGCAAAGATGTTGTCAGCTCAAGTCATGGATGCCGCCAGGCAGGTCAAAGGAGTGACTGATGTCAAACTCAGCCGCGATCTCGGTTCACCGGAAAAACGTCTGGTAATCGACCGCCAGAAGGCCGCCGACCTGAAAGTATCGATCAAAACCATTGCCGAAGCAATGCGAACCATCCTGGCCGGTTCCTCGGCCGGAGAGTTCAGGGAAAACGGCGAGGAATACCGGATTCTGGTCAAAGTGAAAAACGCTGACGAGATGAACATTAACGACATACTCGATTTAACCGTCCGTAATGCCGACGGACAACGGGTAGTCCTGCGTAATCTGGTCCGTTACGAATCACGTAGCGGCCCGATTAATATCGAGCGCAAGGACCAGGAACGGGTTATCACGGTTAATGTGAATATCGCGGAACGCGATCTCGGATCAGTGGTTTCGGATATTGCCGACCGGGTCGCGGAAATCGCGGTTCCCGGCAGTTTTTCAATTATATTTGTCGGCGATTACGAAGAACAGCAGAAAGCTTTCCGGGATCTGATCATGGCGTTTGTCCTGGCTCTGGTGCTGGTTTATATGGTCATGGCCTGTCAGTTCGAGTCACTGCGCGACCCGCTGATCGTTATGTTTTCGGTTCCACTGGCCGCGATCGGGGTATTAGTCATGCTCTTTTTGAGTAATACAACATTGAACATCCAGTCATTTATCGGATGCATCATGCTGGCCGGGATAGTGGTCAACAACGCTATCCTGCTGGTAGATACCACAAATCTGCTGCGCCGCCGCGACGGTATGAGTCTGGAGGACGGCGTTCGTGAGGCCGGCAGACGACGCCTGCGACCGATCCTGATGACTACCCTGACCACAGTTCTGGGACTGTTGCCGCTGGCTCTCGGACTCGGTGAAGGTGGCGAAAACCAGGCTCCACTGGCCCGTGCGGTTATCGGCGGCCTGCTCAGTTCGACGATTATTACTTTGTTCTTCATACCGGCAGTATATTCTATCGCCGAATCATTTCTGCGCAGGAAGGATACCCTTGAAAACCGATGACCAGGACCCGCATAAAACGCGATCTGACCACCGGCCCGATTGCTAAACAATTATTCCAGATGACGATCCCCATGGTGGGCGGCATGCTTTCAATGATGGCGTTCAACCTGACTGACACCTGGTTTGTTTCCCTGCTCGGAACCGATGAACTTGCCGCCATGAGTTTTACCTTTCCGGTCGTGATGGTCATTGGGTCCGTTGCCATGGGACTTGGAGCCGGGGCTTCATCGGTGATTTCACGTTATGTCGGCTCGGGTGATCATGACAAAGTGTGCCGGACCGCTCTGGATTCGCTGCTGTTGTGCATTGTATTTGTCGCCATGTTCGCCATTGCCGGGCTGCTGACGCTCAATCCGCTGTTTCGTTTGCTTGGAGCTAAAGGACATATCCTGCAATTGGTCAGGGAATACATGGTCCCATGGTTTTCCTGTGTGGCGGTCATATTTATTCCAATGACCGGGAACAATATTTTACGCGCGACCGGAGATACGACCTCGCCCGGCATTATCATGACTGTCGCCGCCGTTCTGAATGTGATTTTTGATCCAATTTTGATCTTCGGGCTCGGCCCGGTTCCGGCTCTGGGCTTCAAGGGAGCGGTCTACGCCACAATCCTGTCGCGACTTCTAACCGTCTTCGCGTCATTTTATGTGTTGCACTTCCGCGCTCATCTACTGGATTTCTCAATTCCTACATTACGCGAATTAAGTGATTCCTGGAAACAGGTGGTCAGGATTGCCCTGCCGACATCAGCCTCGTTTATGTTGATGCCGGTAACCACCGGTTTTATCACCCGGTTGGTAGCCGCCCACGGTGAAGCGGCGGTTGCGGCGGTCGGAGCCGGAGGCCGGATAATCCGCTTCGCGTTCATGTTTCCGATGGCCCTGGGATCAGTCATGATGCCGTATGTCGGCCAGAACTGGGGCGCGAAAAAACTTGACCGGATTCGCAAAGGCTGGAACGGCGGTGTAATTTACAGTTCAATCTACGGTGTTGTCTGCTTTTTGCTGATGCTGGTTCTGGCAGAGCCGATTGCCGGTATATTCAGCGATAAACCCGCCGTTATCAACGTCCTGGTCGATTATCTCAAGATCACGATGCTCTGCTCCTTGTTCGTTCATGCCGCAGCCTACTCCTCGTTCGGGTTCAACGCGACAGGACAGCCGGGAATTGCCTGGTTTCTTAATGTATTGCGCCTGATCGTCCTGACTGTTCCGGGAGCATATCTCGGCGGTTATTATTTCGGTTTAAACGGTATTTTCTGGGGCGGCGGCCTCAGCGGCTCAGTGGCCGGACTGATTTCATGGTATCTTTTCAACCGGATGCTGAATAAAACTGAACACGCGGAAACATCGTTATTTGAAAAATCTTGACATCCTTCTGTGATAAATCACGTCGTTTCGAATATAAGTCTTGATTTTATATTGTCCACTAAATATATTAGTATTATTGAGTCAAGCTATTGAATATCGAGCAGGGAAAATAAAACATGAGGGAGGTAGCAGGATGAGATCACTAATTCTTTTTTTTACTGTTGTAATTGCTGTTTCAGCTGGTTGTTCTGCGGATCTTTCCATAAGTCTCTCTAAAACAGAAGCATCAAAATTCCACAAACGCTTGGTTGCAAATGACATCAATACTATATTAAACATGGAAAAGAAAGAGTTTGAACGCATAGAGAAAAAAAAGATATTAGTCTTATTTTTTAAAGATATCTCCAAAAAACTTGGACATTTCAAAAAAACAACATGCAAAAAATGGCATGTAATTAAAGGGCCTGAAGGAAAAAAGGTTTCATTAGTTTATTTTTCTGAGTTTGAAAATGGGACTGCAACAGAAAGTTTTTCATTTAAGGAGATCGATGGAGCGGCAAAGCTTTATAAATACAATATTAATTCAACAGCAATAGCTGGATTAAACAATTCTATTGTTGTTAACTTTGATACTGATGGAAGTAAGGAAATATTGGTTTCTTATCATGTTCATAAACCACAGCATATAAATTATTTTCAAACATTATACAGTAATTCATCAAGTCCAATTGATATAACCAGGCAAAGCAAACAAAACAAGGAAAGATTTCTAAATAAAATAGTTACTATCTCAGGAATAGCGTACAATGCTAGAATGGGCGCGATTATTGACACACCGGAAGGCTTTATATATAGTGCTGACTTTGAACGCTGGCCTGAAGGATATTATGGAAAGAAAATTACTGCAACGGGCATATTAATAAAAAAATACGACTTACCAGTCTTCATTCAAAAAAAAGGTGATCCGCTAAGGTCAGGTATGCCTATGCCTCCAGGAACAAATTTAAAAGAAGCAAGTAAAAGGTTTCTCTTAAAAAATATTAAATACCATAAAAACTGAATTATTACGTTGTTTTAAAAAATTTTTATTAGTTCAAAATCAAAGTTGTTGTCGTAGCATATATCAGCGGCTGTTAATCCTGTATGTTAAGGAATTTTGTGTGTGGTCTCAACTGTTAAATGGCTGATCTTATTTCGTGTTTTTTTATTAATAATTAGCAGTTTATAAATTATTATAAAACCACATAATACTTTAATTTGACAAACCCGTCTCCACCCACTATATTAACTGTAAACTCGTCAACCAAGGAGGAAAAAATCATGTCAGGCCGCGGAACGCGCATGAAAGTTACAGGCGAAGGCTGCTACTACCACCTGATGAACCGGGCCGCCGGCTGCAAAGGCGAACGCCCGTTCAACCAGGTCGATACAGAGTACGGCTTCCGATTGCTCCAAAACCTTTGCGAATATTTTCTGATCGAGGTCATCTCAGCCGCCTGGATGGGCAACCATTTCCATCTGGTCGTTTACGCTCCCGGACCGGACGAATTGCCATCGATCGAGGAGGTTGCCAAACGCCATAACTCATACTATAGCAGCATGTTGGATAGATTCACCTACGCGCCGAAACAAATGCCGAAAATCAACCCGGCCGACTTGGAAATATGCCGCGAAACCGGCCTGAAAATGATCGACATCAGCTACTTTATGCGTGCCTTCCAACAACGTTTCACCGTCGTCTACAACCAGTCCCGCGACCGCATCGGCAAACTCTGGGCCAATAAATTCAAAAGCGTCATCCTCGACAGTCGCAACTCCTTGGAAGCGTGCGTTTTATATGTAGAATTAAACCCCGTTCGCGCCGGCCTGACCCCCGATCCGGCCGACTACCATTTCACGACCTGGGGCCGCTACAACGGCACCGGCAAACACCTTTTTCATGCCAATTTTGTCAAACACCTCAAACAAAACATCTGGCATCGCGACACCTCGGAATGGACCGACAACGATCTATTCAACTATTTCCGCAGTGAACTGGCGCGAATCGTCGCGGCGGAAAGCGGAGCCACGAGTGAAGAGATATTCGAGGCGCAGGAACAAGCCAAACGCAAAGAATCGATGCCGATCCGTTTTCTGCGCCGCACCCGCCACTTCAGCGACGGAGCGATATTAGGCTCCAAATTATTCATCCGTGAAATGGGCGGAAAATTCGACAATCCCGCTCGAGTGAACAAAAAACAATTAAGCCGCGGCCTCAGCCCCGCCGGAACCGTGATCTACTGCTTCAGAAAATTACAGACTTGACATAAACCCTTCAAACATAAACTTGTCCTTTGTTAATCTGAAATCTTTTGAAGGCAATATTTTTCGGTACAATTCAGCCTTGAGTCCCCCTTGTATTTAGATACAGGGAATTTTTCAAAGTAAGCTCATCGGCTTTTTTTTCATTTTTCTTTTGAATATTGCAGGTTTTCAAGTACATTATAATGTGTTGCTAAATCTTCAATAAACAATGGATAAATGATGCAGACAGTATATTTTTTTAATACTTTAAAACGTAAGCGAGAGGAATTTAAACCGCTGACCCCGGGGAAAGCGGCGATGTATACTTGCGGACCGACGGTGTATAATTTTGCCCATATCGGCAACTTTCGTGCTTATATGTTCGAAGATCTGCTCCGTCGAACCTTGAAATTGTGCGGCTACGAAGTTACCCAGGTAATGAATCTGACCGACGTTGACGACAAAACAATCCGCGATTCCCAGGCCGCCGGCATGAGTTTGAACGATTTTACCGCTCAATATAAAAAATCATTTTTTGAGGACCTCAAGGAACTGAATATCGAACCGGCGGAATATTATCCGGCCGCGACCGGTCATATCCCGGAAATGATTGAACTGGTTCAAACCCTGATCGACAAAGGTTTCGGTTACGTGGCCAACGACGGCTGCGTTTACTACTCGATCAACAAATTTCCGGAATACGGCAAGCTGGCTAAAATCGATATGGAGAACCAGATCTCCGGCGTGCGTATCCAAAATGACGAGTATGAAAAGGATTCTGTCGCCGATTTCGCGCTTTGGAAAGCCTGGACCGAGGCCGATGGCGATGTCTGGTGGGACAGTCCATGGGGCAAGGGACGTCCCGGCTGGCACATTGAATGCAGTGCCATGAGCATGAAATACCTCGGTAAAACCTTCGATATCCACACCGGGGGAATCGACAACATGTTCCCGCATCACGAAGATGAAATCGCCCAGAGTGAAGCGGCCAACGGCTGCGCATACGTTAACTACTGGCTGCATTGCGCCCACTTGATCGTCAACGGCGAAAAAATGTCGAAATCGGCCGGCAACTTCTTCACGCTGCGGCAATTGCTTGAAAAAGGATATACCGGACGTGAAATGCGCTACGTTCTGCTCAGCGCCCACTACCGGAAAAAACTCAATTTCACGTTTGAGGCGCTGGAATCAGCCAGAACTACTTTAAAACGGCTGTCTACGCTGTTTGAGCGTTTGCGTGACGCCGATGGTGAAAGTGACGGCTCTATGACAGGAGTCGTTGCCGAAGCGAAAGAAAAATTTATTACCGCGCTGGCGGACGATTTAAACACCTCCGAATCGGCCGCGGTAATTTTCGGTCTGCAGAAAGAAGCGAATAAACAACTTGATGCCGGGACTTTGAGCAAAGAGGACGCGGAAGCGGTACTGGATTGCTTCCGGCTATTTGATACGGTTTACGGCGTATTTGAAGTCGATACCGGGGCCAGCGACGACGTTCCGGCTGAGATTGTTGAATTAGCCGAACAGCGCAAGGCGGCTCGCGCCGCTAAAAACTGGGCCGAAGCTGACGCAATCCGGGATAAACTTAAAACTCTCGGCTATACGGTTGAAGACGCTCCGGACGGATTCCGGATCACTAAACTATGAATGAGCCGGTTCAAACCGGTCAATGGGAGTGAAGGAAGATGATGAACGGACCTAAAATAGCATTTGTCGGGGGCGGTAGTTATAATTGGGCTCCCAGGATTATCAGCGATATGCTTCAAACCCCGGAGCTGGACAACAGCGAGATCTGGCTGCTGGATATCAATCCAGCCGCGGCGGAGGAGGTAAAGGCCGCGGCGGAACAAATGTGCAGGACCCTGAACCGCAACTTCAGGTTTATCGCGACGGATGACGAAGACAGCGCCCTCAAAGGTGCTGATTTTGTAATTATCACTATCTCTACCGGCGACCTTGAAATGATGCGCCATGACCTGAAGATTCCGGAAAAATACGGTATTTTTCACACGGTCGGCGATTCCTGCGGCCCCGGCGGCTGGAGCCGCGCTTTGCGCAATGTCCCGGTATTCCTGCATCTGGCCCGGAAGATTGAACTGCTTTCACCACATGCTCTGGTCCTGAATTACACTAATCCGATGGCGGCTCTGACCGGGACTTTTTATGAAGTATCATCGCTGCGGACCGTGGGCTTGTGTCATGGGCTGTTCGCAGTCTATCGGATGCTGCAAAAGATTTATTCGGTTGAGGAACAGGATATTTCCCTGGAATTCGGCGGGGTCAATCATTTTTTCTGGGTAACCGATTTCACGATCAAAGGGCAATCGCGGTTTTCTGAACTGCTGGAAGCGGCAAAAAGTAAATCATTGACCGCTATGGTCCATGAAAAAGATGTCGATGAAGCGGGTTTTGCCAATCATTATCTCGACTTGTGCAATGAACTTTTCATTAATTATTCAGTTCTGCCCTATCCGGGGGACCGCCATACCTGTGAGTGTCTGGGCGGATATATTCTGGATGAATCGGAGCTTGCCCGGTTGAAGATTAAGCGCACGACCGTCGAAGAGCGTTACAATACGCGAGCGCAGGCCCGCGACCGGGCCGCCAAACTGGCTTCGGGCGAACTGCCACCGTTTGAAGTTTCCCGTGAAACGGCAGTTGACATTATGAAATCATTTATTACCAACAAACCATTTATCGATGTGGTCAATCTGCCGAATATCGGACAGGTCGATAATCTGCCGCGCGGTGCGGTAGTGGAAACCCTGGGACAAGTTGACGCCCGGGGATTCACCCCTCTTACTTTCGGCTGCCTGCCTGAGACAATAAGACGACTGGTCGAACCGCATTGCAACGTCCAAAAAATGACCCTGGAAGCAGCTCTCAAAGGAGATTGCGAGCTGGCTTTGCAGGCTTTAATGGCGGATCCCGCCTGCGCTCATATGGCCCCTGAGAAGGTCCGGGCCATGGGACATGAACTGATGACCGCCACCGCTGAGTATTTACCACAATTCAAGTAGACTATGGAGAAAATTAATTGCGTCTTTTAATATATAACATCGCATACGGGACCGGCAGTCCACGGAGCGAAGCCGGGCGTTTTTTAACCGCGGCACGATACCTGAGAACCCCCAGGAGAAGATTACACGCCCTGACTGACTTCGCGGTCAAACATGAACCGGATATTATCGGTTTGCTGGAAGCAGACAGCGGTTCATGGCGCACCGGGGGCATCGACCAGGCCGAGTATATGGCCTCGGCGCTAAATCTTTCAGCATCCGGTTTCTGCAAATATGACCATACTTCATTGGGACGTAAAGTCCCGATTATGAGGGACAATATAAACGCGGTGATCGGTGAAGAACGCACGTTCATCACTCGCGCCCATTATTTCAACCGGGGCGTCAAGCGACTCATTCTTGAAGCCGAATTTGCGGAGTTTTCACTTTTTCTGGTTCATCTTTCGCTGCGCAGGAACATCCGGCCGCAGCAGTTGCGGGCTCTGGTCGACTTCCTGCCATTTGACAAACCGCTGATTGTAGCCGGTGATTTCAATACCTTTAACGGCAGCGACGAACTGCGCAGATTCTGCAAGGAAACCAACTTGCAAAACGTTAACATCGATAATGAGCCGACTTGTCCTTCGTGGGCACCGCGCTATGTTCTCGACCATATTCTGGTTTCCCCCGGAATTAAAATAGATGAGTTTCAGATATCGGATGTTGAATATTCGGACCATCGTCCCCTGCTCCTGGACTTTCATATTGAATGAACAACCTTTACGGGGCGGGTGACTAAAACCTAATCAGGAAAGATTTGAACTATGCCGCTGTACTCGACAATGTTCTCGATTGACCTGCAGAACATTTCTTATGTTGCATTACTGATAATCATTCATATTTACGCGGCATTGCATATTCTATTCACCAAAAGCGATAATCCGACTAAAATGCTGTTGTGGCTGTTTGTCGTGATCGCCATGCCGATTGCCGGAATCATTATTTATATGCTGTTCGGAATAAACTCCCTGCGAACCATGCGGGCGATTGATAAGGCATCTGACCAGTTTGACCCGCGCCAGCAGGTTCTGGCCCGTTTCTTTAAACAGCAGAACCAGTACACTCACCGGCTGCATGAAAATGAACTCGGAATCGGCATGCGTCATAAATTCAGACATATCATTTCCAGGGTTCTCCCGGAAAGCCTGCCGCTGGTCGGCAACTCGGTAAAACTGCTGCACGACGGCACCGAAACTTATCCTGCCATGCTCGAAGCCATTAATGCCGCGGAAAAAAGCATTCATCTTCAGTCATATAATCATAGCTCCGGACGAAGCCGGGAAAAAGATTCTTGACGCGATGCTTGAACGTTCCCGGGCCGGCGTTGACGTCAAAGTCATGTATGATCGTTTCGGCAGTTTCAAAGCCATGATTTCGGGCTTTTTCCGTAAATACAATAAAAACAGTCCTGAAAATTTTCGCATCACCCCCTTTGTCCGTGGCCATCTGATCATTCCGCTGCCGCAACTCCGTAACCATCGGAAGCTGTTGATTGTTGACGGTAAAACCGCGTTCATCGGCGGAGTCAACATCGGCCAGGAGAACGATCATAACTCGAATATACCACAGGATAAAATGATCCATGATCTGCACTGCCGCATCGAGGGTCCGGCGGTCGCTTCGATGCAGTACGCTTATTTGCGTGATTGGATGAGTTCAACCAAAAAAACTTTGCTTTCCCTGTTGACCGAGGAAGCTTTCCCGGAACCGCAAAACCCCGGTGATTCGGTGGTCCGGGTTATCCCGGCCGGGCCGGGACAACAGCCGCAGGCCTCACGCAGCGCGTTCCGGGCCGCTGCCGATACCGCAAGAAATTCACTGTGGATATTCACCCCCTACTTCGTTCCCGATATCGCGATACTGGAAGAGCTTTGCATGGCCGCACTGCGCGGGGTCGATGTCCGGGTCGTAGTGCCGGCCAACAACAATCATTTTTTCGTTGATCAGGCCGCGAGAAGCCGTTACCGGGCACTGATGGAAGCCGGGGTTCGCATTTTCGAGAAACAGGGCATTTTTTCCCATTGTAAAATCATGATGGTCGATGGCGAAGTCATCGTCCTGGGATCAAGTAATTATGATATTCGCAGTTTTGAACTCAACCTTGAACTGGATATCGTTATCGAACACGGCTCGTTCATTGAAGAGGTAATAAGAACGCTGCATGTGGAACTCGAACAATGTGTCGAAATAGACCCGGCAACTGTTTTTAATAAATCTTCCAGCCGGACTTTAATTGAAAACCTGTTTTCATTGCTTTCCCCGATTCTCTGATACGGATTTTCTATATCTCATTATTATAATGAAAGAGTCGTGCGAAATGCAAATATTAACCACGAAAAATCACGAAAAAGTTTTTTTTCAACTGAAGCTGAAAATTTAGATATTTCTTCATGTTTTTCATGGTGCAAATAATAGTTTCGTTTGAGTCTATTATAACGATGCAAAGGAGAAAATGATGTTTTGTAAAAAATGCGGACAACCAATCGGAGAAAATGCCGTGACATGTACAAATTGCGGGGATCATCCAGGAGGTAATCCAAAAAGTGAATCCAAAAAATCCAACTCCAAAACAATAATTTTTGTCATTGCCGCAGTAATCGTCGGTTTTTTAGTTTTTCCAACATTGTTACTGGTCAGCGGTTATTTCATGTTTCGCCAAGCCGCAAGCAACTTTAATCGCGGCATTTCTAATATCATGGAAAATGAAAATCGCTATGCCTGTTCAAAAGCAACCGTTCTGGGGCAATATTTAGCGCAAAAATATCCCGGCAGGAAAGTGCTGGTTATCTGCGACCAGGGTTTTGAGAAAAACAAACGTACCCAAAGAATTATTGATGCACTGCGGCAAGCCGTTTGCATCAAGGTTGAAGTCGACACCATAAAGGTCAAGGCTTCCAAAGACATGCTCGATCGGAACGGCAATCTGGTCGTTCCGCTCGAAGAAGTTATGACCCCGGCTGATTTTGACGCGGCAATTGCCGCTCATCCGGATTGCCCGGTAATCGTCTCAATGATCGGACTTCCGCGCGAAAAAGCAAAAATGAAGTTCTGGAATGACAAGAATAAACACCTGGCGATGCTCAATGCTAACATTTTTGACCAGCAAAATGACATTAAGGCCGGAAGAATTGCCGCCGCCGTCTCTTTCAAACCAGGCATCAAGTTTACTGAAGCCCCGGCTCCGGCAGATCCCCAAAAAGCATTTGACAGACGTTACCTTCTGGTTACCACAGACAACATCGGACATTTGGAAAAAGAGTATCCAAATTTATTTAAGTAAAACATTCTGATCAAATGAGGGAGGCAAGGTGAAAATGTTATCATTAACAGCTAAATCACGCAAAAGGTTGGTTATATTCGTCATTATTCCCTTGATTGCAGTAATTACTATTGTATGCATTGTTGCGTACAATAGGATCAGCTCCAAAGGCATATGCGAATCTATCCATCAAGATGATTCTCGGTATTACAAAGCAAAAGCACTTATTTTGGGGCAATACTTGAATAAAAAATTTCCCAATCAAAAAGTTTTACTGATACCGGATTATTATTTATTGAACAACCGGCGCTTTTGGGACAGAGTATTGTTTCTCGGCATCGGGCTTAAAGGTGTTGATAAGATTGAAATTGATACGATCCGGATAAAGAATCCCAAAAAAGAATGGCTGGGGCCGGATGGAGAATTTGTCTTGCCGATTGATGCAATCATGACGGCGGCCGACTTTGACGCAACAATCTCAGCCCACCCGGATTGTCCGATAATCGTCTCAATGATTGGGCTACCATATGATAAAGAGAAGTTGAAATTCTGGAACGATAAAAACAAACATCTGACGATACTTAATGCTAATATCTTTGTTGTTAAAAATATCATAAAAGAAGGGAAAATCGTCGCCGCTATTTCATATAAACCAATAGTAAAGTTAACAAGTTCCCCGGCGCCAACCAACCCTCGAAAAGCATTTAATGAACGTTATGTCCTGATAACCCCGGAAAATATTTCCGAAATGGAGAAAAAATATCCGGAGCTGTTCAAATAATTTTGTTTTTGCGAGAATATACAAGGTCTCCAAAAATAAAAAAAGGGACGGAAAACCGTCCCTTTGAGAAGATATGTATTTTGCTTAGCGCAACTCAACTTTGAGTTCGGAAGCCAAACGCTGGCGCAATTTCTCAAACGGCTTATTGACCTCTTTGTCGGTCAAGGTACGTTCAGAATTGCGGAAGGTCAGCGTGTAGGCCATACTGCGACGATTCGGACCAATGTGTTTTTCGTCTTCATAGATGTCAAACAACTGGACTTTTTCGAGGTTCTTCAGTTTGGCACCGGCAATGAACTTGATCACGTCATCATGCTTCAGCGACTTATCAGCGACGAACGCGACGTCACGAGTGGTTGACGGATAGATCGGCAGCGCCTGATAGAAGATGCGCCCCGCATCATAGTTGATAATGACATCAGCATCAAGCTGCGCCATATAAACCGGATATTCCGTCCGCAAGCCTTTAGTGCAGGCATCCACCAGTTTGCCAAGGCGGCCGATAACTTTACCGCGCACGCTTACCGTCGCGCCGTATCCGGGAGCGAACGTGTCATTTTCAACCGTCTCAAAAGCATAATCAGTTATACCGAGTTTTTCAAACAGCGACTCAATCAGGCCTTTGAGATCGTAGAAATCATATTCCGTGTCAAGTTCGGCCGAAAAACGTTCTGGCATCCGGCGTCCGGTCAGTACGATACACAGATCCTGACGTTCTTCCGGGTAGATATCCGGATTGGCGCAACAGGCATTGCCCATCTCGAACAAGCGCAGATTATAGTTCTGGCGCGCAACATTACGTTCCACCGTAGCGAGCATCTCTCCAAACAGGCTCGGACGCATACATTCAAGTTCCAGACTTAACGGGTTATCGATATGGATTACATCGGCTTTGGTAAAGCGGTTGTCCGCCAGCGCTGATTTCTCACTTACCAGGCTGTAGTGAATACATTCATACAGGCCAAGCGAAATCAACGCTTCATTGACTTTTTCCTGCCTGATCCCGGCGTCATCTTTGATCGAAGATACAGTCTTGGCAATAACCGGCACTTCCGGAATAGCGTCAAGGCCGCGAATCCGCGCAACTTCTTCTGCCAGGTCGGCCTCACGCTCGATATCCAATCTGAAATAAGGCGGTGTCACCGCGCATTTTTCATCGTCGGCATAGTCGACATGTAAACCGAGAGTCCGGAAAATTTCAACAATTTTATCATTGGAAATGGTCAGTCCGGTCAATTTTCGAATTCTTTCAAACCGGCAGACCACCGGAGAGATTTTCGGAGGTTCGCCCTGTACATCAACCAGATCTGACACAAGTCTGCCGCCGGCAAGCTCGAGAATCAGCGCGGTCGCGCGATCACTGGCGGTCTTGACCATATCCCAGTCAACTCCGCGTTCAAAACGATATGACGAATCGGAGGTAACGCCATGCGAACGACTGGTGGCGCGGATATTTGACGGGTTGAACATCGCGCTTTCAAGCAGGACATTGGTTGTTTCTTCCGTGACTCCGCTATCCATAGCGCCCATCACTCCGGCAATACAACCACCTTTTTCGGCATCGCAAACCAGCAAATTGGAGTCGTTCAACTCAATTTCGCTTTCATCAAGCAAGGTAATTTTTTCGCCATTTCCGGCGCGGCGGACCACAATTCGTCCTTCGGCTAACTTATCCCGGTCAAACGCATGAAGCGGCTGACCAAGTTCATGCAAAACAAAATTGGTAATATCGACGACGTTATTGATCGGGCGCTGCCCGATGCTGATCAATCTTTCTTTCAGCCATTCCGGGCTCTCCACCACTTTCACGCCTTCAATCAGACGCGCGGTATAACGCGGACACAATTCCGGTTCCTCCACTGTAACCAGATTGGCCGGAGCTTTGTTTTCACTGGCAACCGGCATTTCGATTTCAGGGAATCTCGGTTTTGTTTTAAGCAGACACGCGACGTCACGCGCTACGCCCCAGTGGGAAAGCCAGTCAGGACGATTCGGCGTAATCTCGACTTCGTACATTACATCGCCGGGAAACTGTTCCCGCATGCAGGAACCGATTTCACTGTCATCAGCCAGTTCCAGCAGTCCACCATGTTCGTTGCTTAATCCCAGTTCCCTGCCACTGCACATCATACCGAAAGAGTGGACACCGCGCAATTTAGATTTTTTGATGACGAATTCACTGCCGTCGGATTCGACAAATGTAGTGCCAAGAGTGGCAACCGGAACCTTTTTACCGGCATCGCAGTTCGGCGCGCCGCAAACAATCTGCAACGGCTCTTCTCCACCAACGTTGACCATGCAGACGGAAAGTTTATCCGCGTCCGGGTGCGGTTTACGTTCGAGAATCTCTCCGACCACGACACCTTTCGGGATCGGGCATTTTTCTTCGATCGCCTCGACTTCGATTCCGGCCATTGTCAAACGGTCCGCCAGATCAGCGACCGTCAGGCCGGATATATCAACATACTGGCTGAGCCAATTTAAAGAAATATTCATTATTCAGCCTTTCAGTTAAAATTGTTCAAGGAATCTGACGTCATTTTCAAACAGCAGGCGGATATCGCTGATACGATGCCGGATCATGGTGATCCGGTCCAGGCCAAGCCCGAACGCGAAACCGCTCCATTGTTCTGAGTCGATCCCGACAGTTTTCAGAACGTTGGGGTCAACCATACCGGCGCCACCGATTTCCAGCCAGCCGGAACTCTTACAGACGCCGCAGCCTTTGCCTTTGCACATGATGCAGGAAAAATCATATTCCACACTTGGTTCGGTAAACGGGAAAAAGTGCGGACGCAATCTGATATCAACATCACTGCCAAAAAGTTCACGAGCAAATTTATGCAGAATGCTCTTCAAATCGGCCAAAGAAACTTCACGGTCGATATAAAGTCCTTCCATCTGGTGGAAGTTCATGCTGTGGGTCGCATCCGGGGTATCCCGCCGAAAACAGCGGCCGGGCGCGACGATACGGATCGGCGGTTCCTGGCTTTCCATCGTCCTGATCTGGACCGGAGAAGTATGGGTCCGCAGCAAACGGCCGTCAGCAAAATAAAAAGTATCACCGCGATCGCGCGACGGATGGTCCTGAGGGGTATTGAGTGCGTCAAAGTTATTATAGACGGTTTCAATCAGGGGACCGCCGGCAACCACAAACCCCATGCGGCGGAAAATCGCCACACAGTCATCGGTGACCGTGGTCAAAGGATGTTTACGTCCGACTTTGGCGCGGCGGCCCGGTAAAGTTAAATCAATTCCGGCGGCGGCTTCCGCTGCATTGGCACCGGCCAGCACCGCAATCGCGTCATCCAGCATTGACTGCAGTTGGTTTTTACCCACATTGAAAGCTTTACCGACCGCGGGCCGGTCTTCCGGGGCAACATTTTTCATTTCTTTGCCGAGAGCCTGAAACAGGCCCTGCCGCCCAAAAATATCAATCCTGACCTGTTCAATATCATCGGCACTGGCGGCATTGGCCAGACGGGATTGCGCGTCGGCGACAGCGGCGTCAATTTTACTTGTGATTTGTTCTGACATGGTAAGGTTCCTTACACAAAAAAAAGCTTGAGCGTGATGAGAGTTTACTCACCGGCTCAAGCTTCCGAATTTTAAAATTACGAATCAGCGATTCAGGCTTCGAGGGCCTGTTTAGCTTTTTCGATCAGATCCTTGAAGGCTTCCGGCTCGCGTACGGCGAGGTCGGCCAGCACTTTTCGGTTCAGCTCGATTCCGGCCTTGTTCAGACCGTTAATAAATCGGCTGTAATTCATGTCGTTCTGACGGCAGGCCGCGTTAATGCGGACAGTCCACAGACGACGATATTGACGTTTTTTCTGTTTACGGCCGACATAAGCATGTGACATCGCTTTGTCGACGGCATCGTATACGGTACGGATCTGTTTGCTGCGCGCGCCGTAAAAGCCCTTGGCTTGTTCCAATACGCGTTTGCGTCTTTTGCGTGAAGCAACTGCAAATTTAGTTTTAGGCATGATTCAATCTCCTTGAAGAATGTTGACGTTATCGGCGGCTTAGAGGCCGTACGGCAACGCTGCTTTGATTCGGTTGTTTTCCGTAGCTTTGACCGCACCGTCCTGACGGAGGCGACGTTTACGCTTGGAACTCTTCTTGGTCATGATGTGCCGGCCGCCCGCCTTGTTATGGCGGTATTTACCGGTACCCGTCTTTTTCAGTCGCTTTGCAGCACACTTACGTGTTTTCATCTTAGGCATCGTTTTAACTCCTTGATATTAAGTTTTATTGATCCGGAAAGGCAGACGCCGATCGAGCCGCTTCCGGTCTTCCTGTCACAAACAGGGCCTATAATATAGTATGCGTCATGAAAAATGCAAACCGGCTGGAAAGAAAATCAGAGTTTTTCTCTCGGCAGAACACGGATCAAAGAAGAAAATACTATTGTCTATACTGCTTCCACAAAGTCTTCTGAATTTTTCCGGGTAATTTACTCCTTCAGTTTGCTAATTAACAATAGCCATGCTAACTTTCTCAGGTATTTATTTTCGCGAAATAACTTCATCCAGGGGAAAATATTTATGGAAAACAAACAGTATTTACCGGATACCGAGGAAACCGTTGCCGCTATAGCGGAATTCAAGACCACTTTTGAAAACTTACGCCGGGAAATAGGCAAGTTTATCGTCGGACAGCATAATATTGTCGAAGACGTTTTGGTGGCAATTGTCGCCGGGGGGCATGTGCTGCTGGAAGGCGTGCCGGGTCTCGGCAAGACCGCACTGGTCCACACAATCTCCCGCGCCATGAATCTGGATTTCAAACGCATCCAGTTTACCCCGGACCTGCTGCCGGCGGATATTCTCGGAACCAATATTCTGATGGATTCGGAAAAAGGCCGCGAATTCGTATTCCAGGGCGGCCCGGTATTTACCAATATCCTGCTGGCGGACGAGATCAACCGTGCGACTCCCAAGACTCAATCGGCCCTGCTTGAAACCATGCAGGAAAAGACCGTTACCGCCGCCGGGCAAACCCGGCCGCTTGAACTGCCGTATTTCGTGCTGGCAACCCAGAACCCGTTGGAAATGGACGGCACCTATCCACTGCCGGAAGCCCAGCTCGACCGTTTTTTCTTCAAGCTCAATGTGGAAATGCCGGGGCATGATGATTTCGCTGAAATCCTGGAACGCACAACCGGAGTAACCGAACCGCAGGTCGATGCGGCGGCCGATGGACCGACAATCCTCCGCATGGGCCATCTAGCGCGCCAGGTACCGATCGCTCCGGCGATCCGCGACCACCTGATAAAGCTGGTTACCGGAACCCATCCGGAACGTAAAGAATCAACCGCTGAAGTGAGAAAATACATTCGCTACGGCGCTTCGCCGCGCGCGGCCCAGGCCATGCTGCTGGCGGCTCGTATCCGGGCATTGCTTGACGGGCGCTTCCATGTCTCGACCGAAGATGTTGACGCATCGGCCATCCCGGCGCTGCGGCATCGTCTGATCCTGAGTTTTGAAGGCCAGGCCGAAGGTATGACCGCCGACCGTTTGATTAAGGACATTATCGCCGGACTTAAATGACTATCCAATATCCAATATTCAATATCCATATATATAAGCGCGAGCATTGCACAGGGCAATATCCAACACGGAATTATCAAGGATGAAGAAATATTCAGGGAAATATGATTTACAGGACCGTCTGGTTAAATATGCAGTGAGGATTATTAAGTTATCAGAATCTTTGCCTAAAACAGGTTCAGGCAATCATATAGCTGGACAAATACTGAGGGGCGGAACGTCTCCGACTCCAAATTACGGTGAAGCTCAAGGGGCTGAGTCAAAAGCTGATTTTATCCATAAACTGAAAATTGCGTTGAAAGAACTTAGAGGAACTGAAGTTTGGCTAAAGATTATTTCTGAATCTGATATGGTCAAACCAACCTCAAAACTTCAGCCGTTAATTTAGGAAACCGATGAACTTATTTCAATTATATTTACCAGTATCGGCACCGCCAAAAGCACTTTTGTGAAAAAATGAAAACTTTAACGCAAAATCATATTATCAGGCGCGCCAGCGCCAATCCTTCCAACTTGGAAATTCCGTGTTGGAAATTGCCCTGCGCAATGCTCGCGCTTATATATATGGATATTGAAAAAGGAAATTGATGCCCAAACACAGCTTGACAGATCCGGATTTTATCCGCAAACTTGAAATGCTTTCGCTGCTGTCACGCAAAGTGCTGGCCGGCGGCGGCAAGGCGGACCGGCGTACGCTGAAAAAGGGCAGCGGAATCAATTTTGCGGACTATGCCGAATATAGTCCGGGCGATGACTACCGCAATATCGACTGGAACATCCGGGCACGTCTCGGCAGTCTGGTTATCAAGTTATTCGAAATGGAAGAGGATATGCGGGTCTATGTGTTTCTCGACCTGAGTCACTCGATGAAATCGAAACTCTATTTTGCCAAACAACTGGCAGCAGCGCTGAGTTACATCACTTTGAACCGGATGGACCGGTTATTTATCTTCGGGCTTTCCGATCAGTTGGAGTCCCTGATGAATTCGTCTCACGGCCGGGCCAGGATCATGCCGATGCTGCATACGCTGGAACAGGCGGAAACATTCGGGCATGGAACCGACCTGAAAATGTGCATCAAAACCTTTCAGGCCCGGCGACCGCGCCCCGGACTCTGCGTTATTATTTCCGACTTTTTGACCCCGGGCGGCTGGGATGAGGCTTTTGACCAGTTGATCTATCATAAACACGATGTTTTCGGCATCCAG
The DNA here is from genome assembly GCA_963678305.2 of Victivallales bacterium. Lineage (GTDB taxonomy): Bacteria > Verrucomicrobiota > Lentisphaeria > Victivallales > Victivallaceae. The sequence goes on along the minus strand of CAXXVV010000011.1, from coordinate 65,581 downwards.
ACTGTTGATCCGGCTGAGTTGACCTTTGAACAACGGGGCGATATCCGGCTGGAATGTATCGAAACCGGAGCCTTGCGCGATGTCACGATCAGCGCCCAGGAAGCAAAACGCTTTCACGAAGCGGTCATGAACTGGAACCATTCCTTGTCACGTTCCTGTGCTCAACGCGCCATCGGCTTGTGCCGGGCGGCGATCGATATTCCGTTCGACACTATTATTCGTGAAATCCTGAGCCGGGGAGGAATGCTAAAATGACGTTTCTGCATCCGGCATATCTTTATCTTGGTTTTCTGTTGCTGCCACTGGCTCTGCTCTATTTGTTGAAAGTTCGGCCCCGGCGCCGGGTGACTACGACATTGTTCCTCTGGGAACAAGTATTATCGGAACGCAAAAGTTCCGCTTTGTTCCGGCGTTTCCGGGATCTGTTGAGTCTACTTATGCTGACCGCGGCAGTTATTGCGGCGATTCTCGGCCTGGCCGGGCCGGTATTAAAGGACCGGGAGCGGGTCACCAGCCTGATTATCGTTATTGATAACTCGACCGCGTCCGGAGCCAAGTCCGATGATGGAAGAACCCTCATGGAAAAATCCCGTCGGGCAGCGGAAAAAATCATTCGCCATGCGGACGATGATTGTTTGATCACCTTGACGACCGCCGCCGGGAGCTTGCGAACCGTTGTCAGCTCCACCCGCAACCGGAGTGAACTGTTCAGCATGCTCGAGGATATAAAACCAACCGGAACCGGATTCTCGGACGCGTCTCTGAATGGTTTAAACGACGCGGTCAAAACCCTGGGACCTAGCGGCCGTGCGGTTATAATTACCGGTTCCGGCCTGAAACTTCCGACGGGAATGTCGATGGTCGATGTCGGCAGCGCCGCACCGAACGCGGCGATAACCGGTTGCGACGCTCAATCACTACCCGGTCAGGACGACAGCGCAACATTCTGGTTCCAGCTTGCGTCATCATTCAAAAAAGAGATCAGCGCCAATTTACTGCTCTGCAACGAAAACGAGGAAAATATAATCCGGGCCCGCCCGGTCACCATCAAACCCGGCGTCAATCAGCCTGAAAGCTTCACCGTCAAATTTGCGTCAGCCGGACGCTGGATAATGAAATTGGAACTTAATGACGCCCTGAACGCGGATAACTACGCTTATGCCATATTGCGCCGCCGTCCTCCGCTGAAGGTTGGCTTCACTGAAAAAAACGCTAATTTCTATCAACTTTGCATTGAAGCGTTCCGTAATTCAAAACTGCAAACGGTTCCGAATTCAAAAAATCCGGATATTGTAATCATATCCGGCAACCCCGGCGGAATCGTCAGCTCCAATCTGCTGATCTTCGCACCAACCGGGGATAGTAAATTCTGGAAGAAAACCGGCAAGCCGTTGGATGACGCACAACCGGTCAAAACCCTGCTCCCGGAACATCCCGGAGTACGTTACTGTAAACTCAACGATCTCCAGTTGAAAGGAGTACGTGAACTGACGCCGCCGGACGACGCGATCATTATCGCTGCCACCCCGCACGGGATACCGCTGATCTATCGGGTCATGGTTGGGAATCAAGTCGCCTGGGTGTGCAACTTCGATCCGGAAAAAAGCGAATTCTTTTTAAATCTAAACTTTCCGCTGCTGGTCGCGTCTGTCGCCGCCGATCTGAGCAACCGGACCAATACTTTTCCGGCCACTTTCAAGACCGGAACCGTACTGCCGGAACGATTACAAAAAATTCAGGGCGCTCCAGTTGAGTTCACGACTCCGGGTTTTTACCGGATCGGCAATACTGACTACGCAGCGTCTCTGATCTCGCGCAAAACCGCCGACCAACAGGTAGCGCGTGATAAAATCAATAATTTTCAGTTGAAAGCGGGGCTGCCTTTGAGTTTTCTGCTGATCTGTCTGGCAATTGCACTGGTTGCGAGTGAATCAATCCTCTATCATCGCAGAAAGGCCGGATAAATGACTTTAAGCTACTACAATTATCTCTGGCTGCTGCTGGTCCTGCTGCCGATGGTTTATTATTTCAGCAAATCACTGGCGGACCGATCTCCGCTGCTCAAATATGGCTCTTTTGTTCTCCGGACATTGGCCGTGATCCTGCTGGTTCTGGCTTTATGTCGACCATTTGTCAATCTTCCGACTCAAAACCGGCATACGGTTTTTCTGGTTGACGTTTCCGAATCAGTCACACCGGAAGAATCTGCCAAAGCGGAAAAACTCCTTGAAAAACTCAAATCCCAAATGCCGTCATCCGATACTTCAAGCGTCTTCCACTTTGCCGACGGCATCCGGCCCGTATCAAATAAAACCGTAGAAACAGATCTTTTCAACCGGGCAACCCGGATCGCGGCGGCAGCAAACGCGGCGGCATTCGCTTTTCCTGCTGGCAAAATCAAACGTCTGGTTATCTTCTCGGACGGAGCCGATACCGGCGGCAACCTGGAACAGACCATAGCATCCTTGCGCAAGGACAGAGTGGAAATTGTTTTTTCTCCGCTTAAATCATTCGGTCGACCTGAAGCCGCGGTTCTCAACCTGACGCCTTCGGCCAATAAAGTCTGGCAGGGTGAACGAATAAGACTGACCGCAGTTGTCACCGCGAACCGTGATATGAAAGGGACATTGCATTTCATCAACCGGGCAGTAACAATGCGTTCAATCCCGATTGATTTGAAGGCCGGAAAAACCGTAGAAGTCGCCGCTGATTTTTCAGTAACCGGGGATCACGGCAAAATCTGGAGCGTCGAACTTGCACCGGAAAAAGATTATTTTGAAATCAATAACCGGGCCTCATGCGCAGTGGAGATCGGCGGCCGCATGAAAGTCCTGGCCTTGCATAACAAACCGCGCGAACTGCGGCAGTTTGTCCGGGCCATGCAGCAACAGGGAATCAGCGTCGTTGTGCGCGGCCGGCACGGACTCCCGGACAAACCTGATAAACTGCTGGAATTTAGGGCGGTTATCCTGGCCGGAATTTCGGCTGACGCTCTGAACCAGCAACAAATGAATATGCTGAATCGTTATGTAAAAGACTTTGGACGCGGCCTGATAATGACTGGCTCGGAATACAGTTTCGGACTCGGCGGCTGGTACAAAACCCCGGTTGAAGCCGTTCTCCCGCTGACCTCCCGTTATGAAAAGGATAAAGAACAACCATCCATGAGCATGGTGCTGGTCATTGATAAATCCGGCAGTATGGGGGGAGTTAAAATTGAACTGGCAAGACGGGCCGCCAAAGCCGCGGTCGAACTGCTCGGACCGCGCGACCGGATCGGCGTTGTCGCCTTCGACGGCTCTCCGTTCAAAGTCTGCCCGATGACGCCGCGTGCCGGCAGCAGTGACGCGATCAACGCGATCGACCGGATCAATGCCGGCGGCGGCACCAACCTTTATCCGGCAATGAAGATGGCTTATGATATGCTGCGAATGGAATCATCTAAAATCAAACACCTGATAATCCTCAGCGACGGACAGAGCCAACCCGGTGATTTTCTTGGCGTTACCGATGAAATAACCGGCATTGGCGGCACCGTGTCCACCGTAGCCCTGGGACAGGGAGCTCACGCGGGACTGATGCGACAAATCGCCGAAAAAGGCGGCGGCAGATATTATTTCACCGCTGACCCGGCCAATGTACCAAAAATATTCGCGCGGGAAACAGTTGAAGCCTCAAAATCCGCGATCAAGGAAGAACCCTTTTCGGTTCACAGTGTCGGCCGGTCAGGTTTCCTGCAGGGACTGAATCTGGAAAAAGCCCCATTCCTGCTGGGATATGTCATGACCCGCCCGCGCCCCGGAGTCCAAATCCTGCTGCTGACCGAAACCGGTGATCCTTTACTGGCGTCCGGACGGTTCGGGCTTGGGCGCTCGGTCGCCTTCTCTTCCGATATCTCCCCGCGCTGGAGCAGCGAATGGATGTCATGGCGCGATTATGGCAAATTCTGGTCGCAAATTTTGCGTCATGCGGCCGGAGCCGGGCAGGACCGTGACGTCACCGCCATATTGAAGCGCCTCGACGGTCAAAATTTCAAACTTACCCTGACCGAGCCGGATAACCGACAGGATAATTCAAACAAATGGACCGCCCGGGTTTCCGCGCTTGACGGTGCAGGCAAAAAAGTTGAAGTTATTCCAATGGGCCTGGATCGACAAATAGCAGAATTCAGCCTTCCGGGCAGCCGCGATTTCACTGTCTTTGCCAACTCTGGCGAAAACCGGCAAATAACCCTGCACCATTTCGGGAATTATCCGCGGGAATACCTGCTCGACACCAAGCGACCGGAAGCAATAAGCACATTGCCGGTATTTTCAGAATCTGAATTCCTCAAACCGCCAACCGCCAGGACCGCTCCTCAAGCTGTCGCTTTCCACCTAATACTGGCAAGCTTATTGTGTATATTGGGTAGTGTTCTGTTGCGAAGGGTATAACCGGTTTCACAGTTTGGCTGTTCAAAAATGTACTGTTAAGGTATTTTATAAAGATTTTTGCAGTTTCCTGAAACAGTACAATACCACTCCTGTTGGACTGAAACCGCGAGCCAACTGTTTTTTTCTTATTCGTTCCGGGTTGCCGAATTTGGCTCCGGTCTGACGGATAAACATCTGTGATCCGAGAATTACCCCATCGGTAAAGTGACGGGTTCGCTTCAAAAAACAAATATGCATCGATTCTTTTTGCCGCGCTTCGTCCCGAGCCGCATATATTTCCTCGCTTGAAGCTCCTGATTCAGCGGCTATAATTCTTGCCAGTTCGCCGCGAAAGAACGCAAACAGGTCTCGATCTGTCCATTTTGAAGTATCTCCGGTAGTGATATTCGGTTTGATATGCTTGACAAAATTATTATAAAACATATGCCTACCGCTTTTGCAGTAACGGCCCCAGGTAGAAAAAGCATAGTCATCTGGATACTGGTTTAATCCAGCCCGTACGGGATTTAATTCAACGTAAATTACACAAGCGGCTAACGCGTTTATCTTTTCCAGAATGGTACTTTTAAAACGACCACCCCACAACTGTCCTGTACGATCATGAGTTTCGTTATAAACACAAGTAAAACGTCTCTGATAGGCAGACATAAATTGACTTATATCAATCATCTTCAAGGCAATTTCTCCGCATTGCTGCTTGTTATCAATACTTATCACCGGATTTCTCGGTGGAAATTTAAATGTTTTTTTCATTGATTTATAATAATCGTTATGTCGCTTAACGATAGACTTAAGCGAAGGCAGTTCATCCGGAGCTGGAGCGTACACCACCAAATGGAAATGATTTCCCATCCAGGCGGCCGAAATGACCTCAATCAAAAAGTAATTACAAAGGTTCTGAAGTAAACGAAACCCATATTCTTTATCGGCTCTAGAGAAAGGATGATCTCCTTTACAACAACCAATACGGTTATATAGATGATAATAGCAACCATCATGATGAACTTTTATTCTTATTCCCATTTTTTATCCCCTTTATGAATTTGTTTAATAAAAATATAATCGATGGAACCTGTTTTGTCAAACAATCTTACCGTTTGAATAACATTAAACTATAAACAACTAGACTACAAACACTTAAATAAAACAAAACAGAGAAATTATTTTAAATTATCAAGAATATCACAAACCATATCGACATTATCCTGGACCATGTTGTCGTTATCGCCGCGATACATACCGACATTTACCACGTCTGTATCCTTGATCGATTCAAAGGCGTAATTAAATGCCATTTTCGCATCAATCCGGCCGGCTCCCAAAATTTTATAGGCAATACAGGGCTTTTTGATCGCGTTAATGCATTCCACCGCGCGCGGCATATCTCTCAGATCAAATTTTTCTCCGCCGTCAGTATGGACACTGCCGCAGTTGAAGAACGGGACCGCGTGAAAATCCACAACATCAAGAGAATCGACCCAATAATGAGTTTCCGTAGCATGACCCGCCACGCCGACCGGGATTCCGGCCCGCTTGACATAACCGGCCCATTCAATCAGGGATTTCTCATTCCTGCTCTGATAGAGATCGTCCATCAAAGCGCCATGGAAGTATAGAGCTTTACAGCCTATTTCAATGGCTTCATCAATCGCCAGCATCATATCCCCCTTCATCCGGCAATTAACCTGAGCAATCCACTGCAACTTTCCGCCGCTTCCGAGATACTTTTTCACCGCGTCCACGACATGGGGAGTTTCGTTGTTGGTTATCATCGTATTGATTCCGGCCTGCTCAGCCAGATGCCAGGTTTCAACGATCCGTTCGACGGTATTGAATGCCCGCATTTCCGCGTCACGTTTTTCATTCTGATGGCTGAATCCGCCAAACGGATTGGCGCCGATAATCAAACGGGTCGGTTTGAGCCCTAAAAAATCAACTTTTGGCAGCATGGCAACTCTCCTGCTATATCTGTGCGTAAACTTTCATCGATCTCATTTTTCCGATAAAAACCGGAAATACATTTTGATATGATACAGTCATTCACTATCAGTTCAAGTGGTATTTTGCATTATAGCATAAAAAATTATTATGGTATAATAAAGGCAACACATAAAAAGTTTATGCTATTTCGAATAATGTCTAATTTATTGAAAAGATTTTCTGCAAATATATTCGATAGACATAGTCAGAAGTCTTTCTGCTGGCGGTAGGCTCGAGGAGATAGGCCGAATTTTTTCTTGAATTCGGTGGAAAAGTTCAGGGCATCGGAATAGCCGACCATCAGGGCTATTTCCTTGATGGAAATTATAACATCACTGAGGAGCCAGACCGCGGCACGCTGCAACCGCAGATTTATCAGCATTTGCCTCGGTGTCAATTTGAAATATTTTTTAAATTCCCTGATAAAGTACGCTTCCGAGTATCCCATTCGCTTCGCCAAATCTTTATTATTAATGTCCTTTTCCAGGTTAGCTTCAAAATATTTGGGTAAAACCGCAAAGTTTTCCGGAATGACTAAATTTTCCCGCGGTTTTTGCAGAAATTGAAAAAATTCCAGAGTCAAGACTTCATTCTGTCTTGCGTTGTGCGAAGTCGAATGCATTGAAAGTTCCTTATATCGTTCTAGCAGGGCCTCAAGCCGGTAGGTATCGACTTCGTGTAATAACGTTTTGCCGGATAAACCGGCAAACTCCAGATACTTGTTGATAAAATCTCCGGCAAACAAGAGACTGGTCTTTTTACAATACTTATCCGGACCGGTCCTGATTTCACTGTTTGCGCCTTCGTGAATTATTAGTAAATCGCCGCGCCTCAGAATCTGTTCCTTTCCGGAACCCCGGTGATAAAGCGAGCCTTCCCGTATAAACTCAACTCCGAAATTTTTCTGATTTTCGATTTTAAAATATGCTTTTTCCAACCAGTGAACTTCTGAAAGAAACGCGGCATAAAACATATTCTTGTCAGATAAATCAGGGTTATTGAAAAAAAACAATTTATAGGATCGCCGGTGCTTAATCAGGGTATGCCTTGCCCCGTCGATTACCGCCGGGGGCATGACGGCATACTCGTCATTCCGTCTTTTTGAGGTGAAAGCTGCCATAAGTCAATTTTCCAAATGTTTTTTACTGTTTTCACAATATATAATAGCTTTTCTTATATTGTTTTTCAAATAAAAAACATGTAAAATGAAATAAAACGACAAATCAAACAGGAAAAATTATGCAAGAGACAATCAATAACGCCATGGATAACGCCTGGAATTATATATGGGACAAACTTTTCTGTCCGGAGAGTAAAATGTTCTATGATTATATAACCAGCAGAGAACAAAGCAAACGCTTCGAGCATCTGCCGACGGCGGAAGAGATAGCAGCAGATTTGCCCAACCCGTGCGGCTGGGGGACCGGGATGGAGGACTGTATGCTGAATGCCGGCTCCGTCATGGATATTTTGCGGATTCGCAAGCAGCTTAACGGGGAAGACAACTTTGCTTCAGCCATTGCAGTGGCTGAGGGCATTGTCCGCTGCGCGACCCGACACAACAAAAACGGATTCATTGTCAGAGGAATGTCTTATCCGGCAATTCAGAGTTGCTACACAAATTCCTCTCTGGACCAGTTTACGCTGGCAATATACGGGGCCTGGCGTTTCATCGATTCATACCAGGAAGCTCCGGCGAGTGTTTTGAAAACTGTCCGGGAAGTTATATGCGCATGTGCCGACTACTGTACAGAAACTGTTACTTCACAGAATGATTTCAACTTATTGAGACTTGACGGCAAAAAAGCCCAGGTGTCAAAGATATGGCATTGTTCATGCCATGAATACATGCGATTACCGATGATTTATACAGCAGCATTTAGCATATCCGGGAAAAAGCACTATCTGGACCTGGCCAATCAATATATTCATGAAGCGTTGGAAAAAACTTCTCTGCTGGATAATAAAGATGAGTGGTGGGATATACCGATTGTGCAAATGCAGATTTCGCTGTATCTGGTCCTTGAATCAGGAGTTTTTCCGGAAATGAATGAGGAATTATCGGGAGTAATGGACAAAGTCGCTGATTTTGCAGGGATCAAGCTGAATAAAGGACTTAAAAACGCAGAAGATTTCCAGGGTAACTGGTGCGAATTGAATACCGACTGGCGGACTAACCGGATATTTATCCAGTACGGAGGAATCCGCGGTAATGGAGAAGGTTATCGCAATCCGGTATTTCCCGATTCTTATGCAGTCCCAAACGCTATTCTACGGGAAATCGGCAATTACCTGACGACAGTTGCACTTAGTCCGGCAAAAGAGCCGGAGGCGGCAACCCTTGAAAGAGTGGAGGAGTTTTTAACGAAAGTGGATTATTTGAATTATGCCGGAGACGCCCCGGTGAAACTGCTTCACGGTTACTGGTCGGTAATGAGCCGGAAAGCGGTAATGACAGTTTAAGAAAGCGACAAGTGTTCAGACTTTTTGAAATCATAGATACCTAAAAAGGAGAAAAAACGTGAATGACAATCAAAAAAAAGCAAAAAGAGCAAACTGTTAACTTTAAATTTAAACGAAAGGAATGTATCATGAACACATTCGAATCAACAATTATTGAGAAGTTTTCCGGAAAAAGCTCAGAAACAAAGGAACAAGCAATGAAAGACGCGGCAGTCGGCTTGAAGTTCACACTCATCGAACTCCTGGTGGTCATCGCAATCATTGCGATTCTGGCGTCCATGCTGCTGCCGGCACTCAACAACGCCCGCGAGAAGGCCAAACAAATCGGCTGTGTAAACAACCTTAAACAAATCGGCAATGCGATGATTTTCTACGCCGACTCATACGACTCCTACATTCCGGCTTTCGGCTCCGATCCCTATTACTGGGACACCAGGTTGTCCGCGGTGATGGAAAACGCCAATGACAAACCATATTTCGTATCCAAAGTATTTCGCTGCCCGTCGGACAAATTCCCACCCAGCCCATATCTGGTAAAATACTGGAACTGGTCGGAATCCAGCTACGGAATAACCATTATCGGTTACAATTCCAGTTATCCGGGAAAAAACAAATTTTTTAAATTATCGCGTTTCAGACGCCCCTCCGTGTTGATGTATGCCGGGGATCAGACCATGGGTTCTGAAGTCACCGAAAGCGGAGAACCGGCCCAGTACTATAAACACTGGCCGGTCGCAGAAGGAAAAATCAACGGAAATTTCGGAATGCCTTTATCCAGACACAAAGGGCGCGAGAGCTTATTATATCTGGACGGCCATTGCGATCACCGCAGTATCCCGGAATTATGTTCCATCTCGCTGGCAAGCCCGCCCTGGGGCTGGTATGATTTTCTAAACGCCGCCCCCGGCAATTAAGATTCTGCCCGGAACCACCTGACTTACAGACATCCAAAGGACCAAAATGAAACAAAATAAACTTTATTTTTCACTTCTGATAATACTGACTTGCGGCCTGCTTTTCGGCGACAAGGCTAAAATCACTTTCAAGCTGGATTTTGAAAAAGGCGGCACGCCGGTAATCGCGACCGGAAATCCCCGGGGAGCTTATATGGACGAAAAGAGCCAACTGCAATTGACCAAAGGCGTCAAAGGCAACGGCATGCTGACAGGACGGGGAAAGCAGGCTCTGAAATTTGATGCGACCGGAAATATCGATCAGAACAAAGGTACAGTTACGTTCTGGATGAAAATGAAAAAAGGGCACAAATGGAAAGATAAATATAATAAGTACTGTACCTGGTTCGGATGGGACGGCTGGGGTATGCAAGTCCTGTTCTACAAATATAAACAGAATTCCCGACCGTTTCTTTATTATCACTCGAGAAAAACCGTCGACGGGATAAAAACCTGTTATCTGCCGACCGAAGACCAGCTGGATGAAAATGAATGGCACTTTTACGCATTCACCTGGGACAGCAAGATGTGGAACCTGTATATTGACGGCGAGTTCATCGGCAATATCCTTTTAAGCAAACCGGTTCCGGCCAAAGAAAACAGAGGCAGTTTTTTCGTTGGACAGGGCTGGCTTTCAACCGACAAACCATGTTCTGTAATGGACGAGTTTACTATCTATGATCAGGCACTGCCGCAATATGATATCTTCAAAATTTTCACCCGGGAATCCAACTATTTCACGCCCCAAAAAGTCATTGTGAGATCGACAAAACAAAAAATCACAATTGACGGAGTTCAGTCCAATGAAGAATGGCGGGACGCCGCGGCAGTTCCGCTGATGATTGACAAAAACAGCCGTTCGGTTGTTCCGGTCCCGGCAACCGTCCAGCTCACTTATGATGATAAAAACCTTTATTTTTTCATGAGCTCTCCGTTGGACAAGAAATTTTTTGAACATGCCAATACAAAATTACTGCATGGTATTTTTCTGCGCGAACGCACCCAGAGAGATCAGGACATCGTCAACGATGACTCTTTTGAGATTACCTTCCGCCGCGATGATTCGGAAGATATTCATTTCATGTCAGCCAATACGCTCGACATCAGATACGAATATTTATGCACTAACGGCGGGTTGCCGATTGTTCTGGACTGGAATCCGGACTGGAAAGTCAAATCGACGGTCAAAGACGGTTCTTGGTTCCTGGAGGGACGGATTCCCTGGTCCGACCTGAAAGGCAAACCGAAAACCGGAGCGACCTGGGAAATGAACTTCAATCGCATCTGGAAAAAACTGTCCAAAGAACAGGATATATGGGCGGTTGGAGCGGCTCCGAGACCAGTACCGCAGCATGAAGTCCTGAAATATTTTTCAGCCGGGTATGTCACTTTTGCCGGAAGTAAAACGCCGATTGTCAAAATGGAGGAAATCAACGCTTTCAACAGCAGCAAAGTTGATTTTTCCCTGAAATTCAATAACGACGGCCCGGATTCAAAAGAGTTTGCGGTAATCCTGAAAACTCCGTTTCGCAATATATACGAAAAAACGGTCAAAGTTGCTGCCGGAGCAGAGCAAAAACTGGATATTGTAAAAATTTTTCAGGAAAAACCACAGCAATTAAATCTGAAAGTCTTCGACAAAAAAGACAAAAAAGTATATTTGCGTCAGGACACACCAGTTGCCGTCAAGGAAAGTTTTGATATTGTCCTGATGCCGTTTCCCTCCAAAAACAAGGTAAAAGTGAAGGGAAATTTCCGGCAGTTGAATATTCCGTCTGAGTTGAGCAATGTCAAAATATCGCTGCTGAACGATAAAGGCACGATTCTGGAAACCAGGAAAGTCAAAACTCCAGGCTCCAGCTTCTCCGTTCCATTTGACTTCGCCGGCAAAGATTTTTCCAAAGACTATGTCTTCAAGGTCGAAACCTGTTCCGGCAACCGGATTGTTTCGGTAAATAAAGTGTCATACCGCCACTTGCCGCTGCCGGAGTGGTTCCATAACGATTTGGGCATCAGTGACAAGGTACCTGATCCGTGGACGCCGATGAAGCTCAAAGGCGACAGCCAGATATCATGCTGGGGCAGAGAATATTATTTCGGCAATAAACTCTTCTTTACCCGGCTGACAACCCACGGAGACGATATTCTGGCGGCTCCGGCCGAACTGCTGCTTGAAACCGGAAAGGGCAAAGTTGACCTGAACAAACTTCCGGCCAGACAAAAAAATGTCAAGAGCGTCGACACTGAAGTCGATTTTGTTCGAGACGTCAATTATGACAATCTGCATATTACTAACAGCACTAAAATAGAATATGACGGATTCATGTGGCACGAACTGACTATCAAACCGCAAACGCCGGTTTTGATCGATAAACTGCTGCTTGAGTTACCTTTGTCGGATTCAATGGCTAAACTGTTGGTACCGCACGACTATTCGCTTAAAGATACCGGAAAAATCAAGGAATGGCATGGAAGCGCACGGCCGTTCTGGGTCGGCAACGCCGAAGGTGGAATTCAATTCGTTACAGAACAGGCTTTTACCTGGAGGAACAAAAGCGTCAATGATCAATTGCAGCTATTCCGGAAAAACGGACACTGGGTCTTGCGCCTGAGCCTGATCGGACAAAAGACAACATTACGGGAGCCCATCAAGTTTGCATTCGGCTTCCAGGCGACTCCGGTCAAGCGGTTTCATCCTGATCACCGCAAGTGGCGCATCAGCAGCTTGAAATTGCTGAAGGATACAAAAGAAAAGAATATTGAGCTGCTCAAACCCTGGACTATTTACTGGGGGAAAGTTTTCTGGGTCGGAGGCAACCGGGCCGGCGAAGTAAGTTATCCATACCCCCGGAAAAACTTAACCCGCAAAGAGATGCAAAGCAAAGTAAATGGAATCCCTACCTATGGATTTCCCTATTACCAGCTGCACGCATTCTGGTATCCGTCTCCTGAATTCAAACAATTCGGTTACGAATGGATCACTTCGGATTCGCTGGTTCCACCGACCGCTCCTAAATTGAGCAATCAGCGACTGATGACTTTATGCCAGGCATCACGAACTTTTCAGGATGTCATATTACACGGTTTCAATCAACTGCAGAACCAGGCCAATCCAAGAGGATATTACTTTGATTGTTCTCAACCGAGAACCTGCAGCAATGCAGAACACGGCTGCGGAATCAAGGTTGACGGCATGCACCTGGCCACCAAAAATATTCTGGGAACCCGCAAGCTGGTCAAGCGCATTTACACTCATTTGAAACAGAAACGCCCGGACGGAATGATTCTCTACCACATGAGCGGACAGGTCATAATGCCCATTCACGGTTTTGCGGATATCCTTCTTGACGGTGAAAACTTCACTTCAATATTATACAAAAACCGCGGTTATGAAGAGCGTTTGAATCCTGATACCTACCGGGCCGAATATGTTGGTCGCAATTTCGGTTCCGTCGTCGCTCTGCTGACCGAACTCAGATTTCCGATGTCGCTTTGGAAAGTGATCAAATCAGGTAAAAAACTCTCACCGGCCCAGCAGGAGTTTTATGATGAAACCGGTCAGCACTCTGACTATATTCTGGGTCTCACCCTGCTGCATGACAGTCAAATCTGGATTGCCTTCATGCCGCATAAGGAGACAACTGTAAAATATTATGATATTCTCAAGCAGATCGACTACGCTTCCGGAAAGCACAAATTCATTCCTTACTGGAAAAATAATTACGTTACAGGCAAACGGCATAAAACAACATACGTAAGTCTTTATACGGCTCCGGGAGAAGTTATTGTGGTCCTGATGAATTATCAGAACAAAAGTGCCGATATCAGCTTCAATCTTGATTTGAAGAAGCTGGGATTAACCGGAAAAAAATTGACCGTGGAGAATTTGAACAACCAGGAAAAAGTCAATTTGGCAAACGGTAAATTGTCGATCAGTAAGCTGCCGCCGTATCAATACAGAGTGATCAGAATAAAATAACTTTTTCCGATATAGATCAACCCGGCCTCCTGTCTCAACAGCAGGAGGCCTTTTATTTTCCGGACAAAAATTCCATATTAAAGCACTGTTAAGGGGACCAACATCTCCGTTGGGAAAGGATTTTTAAAACCACCGGCTTTACTGAAAATAAAAATCGCAAAGATTCCCTTTGTCATATTGTTGATTTTTGGCACTAAGGTCTTATATTAGGGTGTGTTGTATGTAAAAACCAATGATAAAACAAAGGACTTCAACAATATGAAAGCCGCTATATTATGTGTTGACGATGAACCGGTAATCCTTGAAAGTCTGGAAATGCAACTGGAGGACCATTTTGATTCACGTTATGTCATGGAGTTCGCGGAGAGCGCCGAGGAGGCGTTGGATATCCTTAACGAGCTTGAAGGCGAAGGCATTTCCGTTCTGGTAATCGTCAGCGACTGGCTGATGCCGGGCATGAAAGGGGACGAATTCCTGATCAAAGCTCATAAGACGTTTCCGCACATTGTCAAGATAATGCTGACCGGGCAGGCCGACCATGAAGCGATTGAACGCGCCAGGCGTGACGCCGACCTTTTTGAATGCATTTACAAACCCTGGGATGCGGATATTTTGACCGGAACCATTGAACGTGCGCTGGAAAAATTTGGAGATTAGTGAAATATGAGCAAGCCGGTAATTATCTGCGTTGATGATGAAAAAGTTATCCTCGAAAGTCTGGAAATGCAATTGGAGGACTATCTGAAAGGCAGTTGTATTGTCGAAGTTGCCGACAGCGGCAAAGACGCCATATCACTGGTTGACGAATTATTGGAGGAAGGACAGGATGTCGCCGTAGTTATCAGCGACTATCTGATGCCGGGGATGACCGGGGATGAACTACTGAAGGAACTCAGCGCCAAACTGCCGCTGGCAACAATGATTTTGCTGACCGGTCACGCGGAAATGCATGTTATCACCGAAATCCTTAACTCAGGACGCCTCGACCGCTTTCTGACAAAACCGTGGAATCATCAGGAATTTATCGCGGTTATTCGTTCCGCTCTGGAAGCTCATAAGCTCAAAAAAGACCTTGAAGATCATCGCGATGAAATAGAATTCAAAAACAAGACATTTCAATTGTCACTTGACGCGGCCCATTTCGGAACCTGGCAGTGGAATATTAAAGAAAATAAACTTTGCTGCGATATCAACTGCATCAAAATCTTCAGCAACCCGGGTATAACCGAAGAATGTTCAATTGAAGATCTTTTGAGTGCCATTGACCCGCGGGACCGTTCAATGGTGAAAAGCGGGCTGGACAACTGCGCCGAGGACAATGTTGACAATTACCTTAAAGAGGTCCGGCTGAAAGGGCCGGAAGAATCCAAACACCGCTGGGTCAGCTGCCAGTTCACGGTTGTAGACCGTGACCACAACGGGGTTCCAAGCCTGATTTTTGGTCTGGTCCAGGATATTTCCAACCGCAAGCAAGCAGAAGAGGAGCTGATTCAGGCCAAAGAACAGGCGGAACAAAGCGACCGTCTGAAATCATCATTTCTGGCTAACATGAGTCACGAGATCCGAACGCCGATGAATGCGATTATGGGTTTTGCGTCCCTGCTGGCCGACGATACATTGCCTTCAAACAAGCGACATGATTTTATTAATATTGTGAATTCCAGTTCTAAACAATTAATGACCCTGATCAATGATATAATCGATATTTCCAAGATCGAATGCGGAGAGTTGAAAATTTTTCCGGAGGATATTGACATTAACCAGACCTTGAGGGAACAGCTGGAAATATTTGAACAGGAACGTATTCGCAGAAATAAAGACAACGTTCATCTTTTTCTGGAATGTCCGTTGTCAAATGAGGAAGCCAGAATCTCCACCGATATGTCACGCTTTAATCAAATTTTCACTAATTTAATTACCAATGCGCTCAAATTTACTGAAACAGGCTATATTCGCATCGGCTACAGAAAGCCGGAAAACGATCACGAATTCCGCTTCTTCGTGGAAGATACCGGGATCGGGATTCCGGAAGGGAAGCTCGATATTATTTTTGAGCGCTTCCGGCAGGTCGATGATTCAACCACCCGCGAATACGGCGGAACCGGCCTCGGGTTGACGATCACCAAGGGTCTGGTGGAAATGCTCGGCGGAACTATTGAGGTGAAATCAACGCCAAAACGCGGGTCCGAATTCTCATTCATCCTTCCCCGGGAAATGCCTAAATGAATAATCCGATCCAAACCGTTTTGCTGACCGGGTTCCTTGGAGCCGGCAAGACAACGCTTCTACAGTATCTAATCGAACACGAAGCGTTTGCCGGCAGAAAAATCGCGGTACTGGTAAACGAGTTTGGCAAATTACGGATAGACGGGGCCCTGCTGCCGGCAGGCGAACACTTCCTGACAGAAATAAACAACGGCAGCATTTTCTGTTCCTGCGTCAAAGGCTCCCTGATTGAAAGTCTTGAAAAGACCGCACGTGAATTCGAACCGGACCTGATGCTGATCGAAGCAACCGGATTGGCGGAGCCGACCGATGTTATGGCGCTGTTTCAGACGGATTTCCTACTTGCGGCCTATCAGCGTCCGCTGGTCATCGCGGTTGCTGACGCGATCAATTTTCCAAAACTGCAAAACATCCTGCCGGCGCTGACCGCGCAAATCAGGGTAGCGGATATAATTCTGGTCAATAAATGCGACCTGGCCGGGACCGGCGAACCGGAAAAAGTCGCAGACATCCTGCGTGCAATCAATCCAGACGCCGGAATATTCCATACTGAGTACTGCCGTTTTCCGCTCGAATTGCCCGAGGGAAACGTTACTGATTCCTCAAACGCAACCATCGCCACGCTGGGATCAGCACCGGAGTCGGTAGCCAATTATGAACTGCGCTGGTGCGGAACAGTCGACCGGGAGGAATTTTACAAAGTCATGGAAGATCACCGGAACAACATTCTCAGGGCAAAAGGCCTGGTACAGTTCCCGGATAAAACCGTATATTTTGAATCGGTCAACGGAATCTTGAGTTCCAAACCGGCCGATTTTTCGCTTGAATCAGCCCCTGAAACCGCAATGTCATTTGTTTTGCGCGGGATAACCCCCGGAGCATTTGACCGCATCTGCGACGGATTTAAAAAATGACAAAGACCAGACGCATTAAAAAAGTCACGCTGGCCAGCCATCGCCGTTTCCAGCGGAAATTAAGCCGTTATCGTCATACAAAATCCTACAGTCGGATTTCAGGCGGGTTTTCCAGCGTCTTATCATTTTCCCAGAGCCGCAATCGCAAGATCCTCGTCTCTGTCGTCTTAATCATTATCGCTATTGGACTTATCTCAGTCTTCTATTAGAATCAACATCCTTTTTTTTGCTGTTAAATTCAGCTTTTCCCTGTTTTTATATTTGAATTTCCATATTTAGACATTATTTTATATATAGTAATATTTAGGATCGGCAAACATGAAAAAGAGTAAAAAGTATCCGGCTCCGGCCCTGGAATATGGTATCCGGGCAATGCAGGCATTGGAAAACCTGGGCGAAATGTCCCTGGAGGATTTGACCCGGAAAACAGCGGTTCCCCGCAGCACCCTTCTCCGGGTTCTCGAAACAATGGAAGAACTCGGCATGGTTTCCCGGGACGCGACAAACCGTAAATTCACTGCCGTTATGCGCCTGGTCCCAACTGACGACGAAGATGAATTGAATATGAAAATCCTTCAGAAGACAATGGAAAATCTGTGTGACGCGGTCAAACAGACAATTGAATGGTATAAACCTACCTCCGAAGGTACTTTAACAATTACTCACCGCTGCGAACCGACCGACCAGCGGGAAGTGCGGATTGCCGCGAGAATCGGTTTCACAAGAGCATGCGACGGAGAACTGGAAGCCGTGGCCAGGGTCGCCTGTGCCGGGCAGTTCTGCCCGATCGAATTCAACGGTCGCTGGCAATATGACGATAATGGAAAACAACAATATTTCACCGCCGAAGAAGTGGAAACATTACTAAGGGCAGTCAAAATGGAACGGGCCGCAATTGATTATAATTATAATTCAAACGGGGTCAGACGTTGTGCCGCGGGAGTCTTCGACGGCGACGGCGACCCGGTGGGCATCCTGGCAATTGCCGAATCTTTCTATCCCGGAGCTGATCGTGAATGGGGACATAAGTTCACTGTCCTGCGCGATTCGGCCCGTCAACTTTCCGGTTTTACCGCCGGTTCCTCCTGAAAATAAGAGGAAAAATCAATCAAAAAAGGAGCAAGCATGAGAATCCTGTACATCGACATCGATACCCTGCGTCCTGACCATCTCGGATGCTACGGGTATCACCGCAACACCTCTCCCAACATCGACAAACTAGCCGCTGAGGGCGTCAAGTTCGAAAACTGCTATGTTTCCGACTCCCCGTGCCTGCCGTCACGTTCCGCGCTTTATTCAGGTCAGTGCGGCATCCGCAACGGCGCGATCAACCACGGCGGCGGTGCGGCAGACTGGGCCATCGATCCGGCAACCCGAGAATTTCAATGCGATCACGATTCATACATTCGCCAGCTCCGGAAAAACGGTTACTACACTGTTTCGGTCAGTCCTTTCGGCGAACGCCATTCCTCTTTCTGGTTCTACAGCGGCTTCCGGGAAATGTACAATACCGGCAAAGGCGGCGGAGAAAGCGCCGAGGAAGTAATTCCCGTTGCGTTGGATTGGCTTGATCGCAAAGGCAATCAAGATGACTGGTATCTGCATGTGAACATCTGGGATCCGCACACCCCTTACCGGGCCCCGGAGGAAATAGGCAATCCGTTTGAAAACGAACCGCCCCCGGCCTGGATGACTGAAGAAATACGACAGAAAATATGGAACACATACGGACCGGGAACCGCGCAGGAACCAGGCGGAAACTATCTGCTGCAGGGCGAAAACCTGTTCCCCAGACAGCCCGATCAGATAGATTCAATGGAAAATTATAAAAAATGGATCGACGGATATGATTGCGGGATCTATTATGCGGACTTGCAGGTCGGAGCGCTTGTCGACAAGCTGAATGAACTCGGCATTCTCGATGATACTTTGATCATGATCAGTTCCGACCACGGTGAAAACCAGGGCGAACTTAATGTTTTCGGCGACCACCAGACCGCCGACCACATCACCAACCGCGTCCCGATGATCCTGCGCCATCCGAAAGGACTTGGCGGCAAAGGCAGGGTCGACAAAGCCCTGCACTATCAATTTGACGTAGCTGCGACGATGATTGAAATGACCGGCGGGAAAACGCCTGAATCTTGGGACGGGGTCTCGTTTGTTGACGCATTCAAGGCGGAAACCTCGGAAGGTCGTGAATATCTGGTCGTTTCAAATAACGCCTGGAGTTGCCAGCGCGCTGTCCGCTGGGATGATTATATCATGATCCGCAACTACGTTTCCGGTTTTAAAGCTTACCCGGAAATCATGCTCTTCAACATCAAGGAAGATCCGCATGAACAAAATAATCTGGCGGAGAGCCGTCCAGAACTGGTAAATGCCGCGATGACCAAACTCGATCACTGGCATACCGAAGAAATGTATCGTTCGTACCGCGACGTCGATCCGATGTGGACCGTTATGCGCGAAGGCGGCCCTTACCACGCCTCTTTCGGCCATCCCAGATACCAGGCTTATCTGCAGCGGCTCAAAGAAACCGGTCGCGGCCATCTGGTCCACGAACTGGAAGCAAAAGCCCAAAAGCTTAACTATAAAAATAAGTAATAGTTATTTTAACAGCCATCCCACAAATGGGATGGCTTGAGTCGAAAGCTTAAAGCTTAAGGCTTAAAGTAAGCTCAAATAATCCACCTTGGCGACAAAGTCATTTCATATTCAAGCGTATAAAGTATAGTTATTTATTTTAAGCAATTCAGCCCCGGACCAGAATCCGGGGCTTTTTTTATAGATTTTTTTACAAAATAATATGTAATACATATTGACATTATTACATATATCATATATAATATAGCAAAACAATCAACCCGAAAACAGGAGAATTATAATGCTGGCACCAATCCAACAGGAACCATTGATCGATGTGGTTGAGAAGAAAATATATTCATATATAAAGTCAAACCAGTTTCAGCCGGGCGACAACTTTCCGGGCGAAAAAGATCTGGCTGAAATGCTCCAGGTAAGCCGTCCGGTCGTGCGTGAAGGCTTGAGCAGGCTTCGTATGCTCGGGCTGTTGGAATCGCGAAAAAGACGCGGAATGATCGTGTCCAAGCCGACAATATTTGAGACAATGAGCAAAGTAATAGATCCGGCTTTCATGGATGAGGACGAACAACGCGATTTTTGCAACCTGCGCGTCACCATCGAACTGGGGTTGGCGGATATTCTTTTGATGAATATTACCGGAAAAGACATTGAAGAGCTTGAAAAAATAGTCAAACTCGAAGAAGCGGACCCAACGGATTTTAAACTTTATATGAGCTGTGATTACAAATTCCACTCTTTGATTTACAAAGCTACTCAATGCAAACCGCTGGAATCGTTTCAGGTATTATTATACCGGTTTTTCTCCGACCTGAAAACAAGAAAGGCAAAAGCCCGGGAAAATTTCTCGAAACGTTTTTCCGATAGCGATCAAACCACGCACCGCGATATTCTTGAGGCAATTAAACAAGGTAAACCGGAAGACATCCAGAATGTCATGCGCAAGCATCTCAGTATCCATTTGAAAAAATAAATTAAACTCATGTGAAACTAATATTTGCACCATGAAGAACATGAAGAAGTATTTAAATTTTCAGCTCCGGCTGGAAAATAAAAAAACTTTTTCGTGACTTTTCGTGACTTTTCGTGGCTAATATTTACATTTCGCACGAATATTAAAAATAAGTAAAAACGAACGATTTATCATGATTAAACAAATTCTCATTTGCGCGGCAGCAGGCTTCTTTTGCAGTTATCTTCAAGCAGACCTCAAAGTTGATCCAGCTCCGGTTATACAGGTTAAAAATGAAAAATTCCGAATGCCGGTAAAACCTTCGCGAAATTACAGCGGCGGCTACACATTACGCCAGGTTCAGGTATTCAAACCGGGACGCGGCCTTCCGGCGTTCGGCTCGGTTCAACCCGGCAGTGTAAAGGTGCATCAGGGAAACAAAGATTTAATTCAGGACAAAGATTATCTGGTTGATTACCAATGGGGCAAGATCAGTCCAGCTCCGAAATCTTCAATAAAATCCGGAACTCCGTTGACCGTCGATTATGCCTATCGACTGAGGCGGCTTGACTCACTGGTAAAAAACAATGCAGGGAAGGAATATATAAGGAAAGGGAAGCCCCATCTGAACACACCGCGCCCCCCGGTATTGGCTCCGGGCGAAAAGCGTATTGCCAATATTTTCATTGATTATGATTGCGACGGCACAAACGCTGAAGTTTATAAAATAACCGAACCGGCAGAACAGGCTGAAACCGCAACAACCCGCGGCAGCATACCCCGGACATTGGCTAAAATAAGATCAGGTAAGCCGGTGAAAATCGTCTGCTGGGGCGACAGCGTTACTTGCGGCGGCGACGCCAGTTCCCCGGCAAAGCGTTATACCGCTCAATTTGAGACTTTGCTGAAAAAGAAATTTCCGAAAGCGAATATCACAGTCAAGGTCGTTGCGGCCGGCGGTTCAAACTCAAAACAATGGCTCTTTCCGGAAAAATATAAATACCGGGGACGCAGCGACATTTGCCGCTGGGAAAAAGTTGCGAAAGAAAAGCCTGACCTGATAACTCTTGAATTTGTCAATGACGCCTGGATGAACGAAACGGCAACATTTAAACAATACAACGAAATAATGAAAAAAATCAAAGCGATCAACGCTGAGATCATTATTATCACGCCCCATTTTACCATGAAAAAAATGATGGGATTTAAGAATTATAAAGAAAAGGAAAAACGCAAATACGTTCATGCTTTACGCAAATTCGCCCAAACAAACAAACTTGCCGTCGCCGACGCGTCAGCTCGTTGGGAACATCTGGCGAAAGAGGGCATGCCATACATCGTCTACCTGAAAAATGCAATTAATCACCCGGATGACGATGGTCATCTGATATTTGCCGAAGAGTTAATTAAAAACTTTGACTGAGAGAATCGCAATGTATTTTGAGCAAGCAAAAATATCCGTGGAAACGGCCATATTCAACGGCATTCTCACGACAGAAAAACTGGCGGAATTCGCCGGATGCGGAATTGACGCAATTGAACTCTGCGCCGTAAAACACCGGTTCGATTATCATGATCAAGCTTATGTTAGCGGAATTACTGATTATATATTGAAGAATAAAATCA
Source organism: Victivallales bacterium (assembly GCA_963678305.2). Classification (GTDB taxonomy): domain Bacteria; phylum Verrucomicrobiota; class Lentisphaeria; order Victivallales; family Victivallaceae. Next base: position 43,451 of record CAXXVV010000011.1, on the reverse strand, counting down.
ATGTTCTGTCAATGCATTTGCCGTTCGGATATGATTTGGACATATCAAGTCCTGACTCCGAGACAAGAAACTCCGGAATATCCGCGATCCTGAGTTGTGCCGGAATAGCTAACAAACTTGGCACCAATATTCTGGTTCTGCATCCAGGAGTTTTCCTTGATGAGCATCTGAACCGGATTGAGCGCATTGATTTTGCCATCAACAGCATCCGTGAACTGATCGCTCAAACTTCTGAAAATTTACTGTTCGCGGTTGAAAACCTGCCGCCCGGTTATCTGGCCGATACAGCCCAGGAATTGTGTCAAATTGTTGAAACCGTCGACCATAAAAGAGTTGGTTACTGCATCGACACGGGGCATGCCCATTTGACAAATCAGATGGATAAACTTATCAGAGGTTGCGGTCCCAAAATTTTAAATGTGCATATTCACGACAATGCCGGAGACAAAGACAGCCACTTGATGCCGTTTGAAGGAAATATAGACTGGGCGGCAACGGTAAACTTGTTCAACAAGGTACAATTCAGCGGCCTGCTGACCTATGAACTTACCAACGAATCCGCCCCGGCTGCAAGAATCGCGGAAGTTATGACTAACTTTACCGCCTTGTGCCCGAAAGAAGAGGTTATGCTGAAATGAATTATCTGAACATCAACGAACCGGAAATTATCGGCATTGCCGGAGGCGTCTTTAATGGCTGTGACGGGATGTTCAGTAATCATCTGTCAAGCATCATCGACCTGCCCGCTGGCGGACATCGTATTTATCTGTGCCGCCGATTCTGGTTTGATGACAAAACAACCAGCATGGATATCGGATACTGCGACAGCGATTCTCTAACTCAATGGCCGAATTTACAGGAGAAATTCAAACCGCTGAAACTGGAAGGTCTGCCGGATAATTGTAAGACCGCCCATCCGAATATTATTAAAAAAGCCAACAGTTATGAAATGTTTTGCTGGGTTCATGGAAGCGGAATGGTGAGATATGTCAAATGTTCAAGCCGTGACGGGATTAATTTCAAAATTGAAAACCTGGCGGAGCCATGCCTGTATCATCCCGCGGATTTCGCGGTTGCGGAAAATGACGATGCCCAGGGGTTGCTGACCGTCAAGAACCATTGTTCAACCGGCAATCCGGTTGATGATTCCAGAACTCGAGATATCCGGCACGAATTAATTTCCAATGATGCCACTTGCGTTATATATGACAATCAAACCGGGCAATATGTTATGCATACAGTACATTTGATGCCTTCTGAACTGCTGCCGGAGCGGATTGTACCATACGATAACGCCCCTAAATGGCTGAGAGTGATTCATCGCCGGACCAGTAACGACGGTTTGACCTGGAGTAATTCTGTGCCGGTTTTTGTCCCGGATGAGAATGATCCGGTCGATCTGCAATTCTACAGTCTGGTAACCCGGAAGGCCGGGCCCGGAATGATCGGCATACTTGGATATTACCCGGTCAAGGACCAGGTGTTGGATTTACTGCCGGCGGTATGCGATGAATCGGGCTGTTGGCGGAGAAACCGTGAACCGTGGCATCTACGGGAAAAAATATCCCTTGACGGCAAGCCGGTTAAAATGATTTTTCCCGGAGCGATTGTTCAGGCCGGCAGCGATTTAATTATCTCCGGAACCTGTTGCTCGTATTTGCATAATCAAGTCGGCAAACTTGCGCCGGAAGAATATGTTCAAGCCAATGCGCTTTTTAGATTACCTCTTGCCAATATACAAGGATGACTGATGAAAGAATTTACGACATTTGAAATAAAAAAACGCCTGCATTGCGACACCGTGGTTATCGGCGGCGGAACAACCGGAATTGCCGCGGCAATAGCGTCGGCCCGCAACGGAGCAAAAACCATGCTGGTGGAAAAATGCGGTTATCCAGGTGGCGCATCGACCGTGGTACCGTGCTGGATGGGATTCCATGCCCCGACGGGTGAACCGGTTGTAAAGGGCATTGCGCTGGAACTGCTTGAGAAACTTCAGGCAAAAGGCGGCGCGACACCGATATACCCGGACCCGATCTGCGGCAGCATGGCCGCAATCAATACCCACTGGTGGAAGATTGTCGCAAGCGAACAAATTGAGCAAGCCGGAATCGAACTGCTTTTACACACCGGCTTTGCCGGAGTGGCAACCGCAAATCACAAGATTACCGGAGTGTACCTTTGGAGCGAAGAAGGTTTGATCTATGTAACATGCAAAGTTGTAATTGACTGTACCGACACCGGGGTTGTCGCTCTAAGGGCGGGCGAAAACATGATCCGCGGGCGGGAAAGCGACGGCAAGGTGCAAGTGGCGTCATGGGTTTTTGAAGTTGACGGAATTGACTTTAAAAAACTGTTTGATTACTTTGTTTGCTTCCCTGACGACTTGCGTCCTTTTGAACTTGACGACGCGGATGGCCATATCCGCGATATACTTTCGCAGCAGGCTTTTGTGACCGGGGCATTTGGCCGACTGGTCAGCAAAGCGGAACAAGACGGCATGAAGCTGCCACGCAATAACATGCCGGGCGTAATGTTTCCCGAAGCTGGTAAATTCGTTACGGTCGCCAGCCGGGTCGAAGATGTTGATCCGTTGAACGTGCAGGCCTACTCAAAAGCCGAAAGCGAGGGTGCATCTCAGGCTGGAATATGGATTGAATTCCTGCACAAATACGTCCCGGGATTCAAGCATTGCGATCTATCCTGCACTTACGGGATGATCGGAGTCAGAGAAACAAATCACCTCATCGGCGAATATGTTCTTACCGCGGATGATTTGCTTTCCGGCCGGGTCTTTGAAGATTCTATCGCCCTGGGCGGATACCATCTTGATATTCATTCCCCTGACCACGGCGGAATTGAGACCAGGCAGCCCCTGGTTTATACCATCCCCTATCGTTCGCTGCTGCCGGCGAAAACCGACAACCTGCTGGTGGCCGGAAGAACTATATCGGCCACCCATGAAGCCCAATCATCAACCCGGGTAATCCCGATCGGCATGGCGGAAGGCGAAGCCGCCGGAATCGCAGCCGCGATGTGCGTGAAGCAAAATTGTATTCCACGCAAAATCAATATTATCGAATTGCAGGAAAAACTGGTAAACGCCGGAGCGGTTATATTTTCCAGCTCAAACAAATGTAAATCGGCAAGTATTCCAACAACCACAAAACAAAAAGAGATTACAGGAAAATGAAACCGCAAACTGTAACGAAAAAAAATATTCTTGTCTTTTTTGTCGATGAATTGCGTATGGATATGCTGGGCTGTTACGGCAACAATGTCGTCAGGACGCCCAATTTGGACAAGCTGGCGAAAGATTCTATGGTTTTCGAAAATTGCTATACGCCGACGGCACTATGTTCTCCCGCACGGGCAAGTTTTCTTACCGGAGTCTACCCGCATAAACACCATGTTGTTGTCAATACCGGTGAACCGAAATGGTCATACTGCCAGCGCCTTGACGAAGAAATAATGATGATCCAGGATTGGGTGAAGGAAGAATCCGACTATGAAACCGCATATTTCGGCAAATGGCATATCGGACCGGATGAAGAACTGTTGAAGTCCGGGTTCGACTATAAAAAGGTGTACGATCATCCTTCATACACCAATCACCCCGGCTCCTGGATGGGCTCATTCACAAAACAAATGGGAAATGGAACAGCGGGTCTGGTGGACGTCCAGTTGGAAACGTTCCCCGATGTCCAGACCGCCACAATGACAAAATCATACTTGAGAGGGCGTAAAACAGATCGTCCGTTTCTGCTATACTGCGCATTTCCCGGCCCTCATCCCCCGTGGATGCTGCCGAATGCATTCGGAATCCGTTATTCTCCCGAGCATATTCCGTTGTGGGACAACCGGCGCGAAATTAATTCCGGGGAAAAACCTTTTTATCAACAGCGGCTGTCAGGAATAAGTCTGTTATCCACCGAAGGTTCTTCAGAGGAACAAGCGGATGCCTTGCTGCAGGAATTGCTGGCATGTGAGTATTCATATATTGAATTAATCGATATAATGATCGGCCAGATCATTTATACGCTGAAAGAAACGGGGCAGTATGAAGATACGGCTATTATCTTTACCGCCGACCACGGTTCCATGTCCGGAGCTCATGGTTTTACATATAAAGGCGCTTATATGTATGATGAGATATACAGAATTCCGCTACTGTTCAAACCCGCCGGGACAACATGCCGCCGGCAACGGACATCCGCCTGTGTTAACCTGATGGATGTAACCGCCTCCATAATGCATATTATTTCCGGCCGCCGCCAGAACTCGCCGGGAGATCAGGAGCTCGACGGAAAATCGTTCCTGACCGATACTCTCGATGATGTCACTGACGGCAGAAGCTTTCATTACGCGGAGTATTACGGAAACGACTACGGCAATTATTCCGCCCGGATGATTACAGACGGCGAATGGAAGCTGGTTTATAACTTTTCCGACAAGAGTGAACTATACAATCTTGAGTCTGATCCAGGGGAGCTGGATAATCTGTTTTACGACGCAGGTTATAGTAATATCAGGCAATCTCTTATCAGGGAATTACTCGAACAAGCAGATAAGTATGATGACGGTTGCTTTGTTCTGTGGCACAAGGAAATTGCAAAGTATATCAACGATTAACAAGGTTGTTTTCAACTCAAAAAAGATACCAGGAGAAAAAGTATGAAGAAAAAAATAGTCTACATATCCGGACTGGGATTGAGTTTGCTGGCATTGACGGCATCCCCAGTCAAAGCCGCGACAAATTACCGCGGTTTTACAATCGACGTCGATAAGGCCAACGCGGAAAACCTGAAAGACATCAGGAGCAAATGGAACGGCAATATCATTCGTTACCACATGCGGAGCCGTTTTCTGGCGGGGCGGAAACGTTGTTCATACTCAGAAGCCTGGCAAATGATCCTGAAAGGATTGCCGAAAGTTCTGGATGAAGCAAAGAAAAACAATATGGTAATCGTCTTGACAATGCAGGGCGGAGTCCCCAACGACAAGGCAAAAAAATATCCGAAAGGAAAAAAACGCCTGACCGCATTCTGGGCCGATGAAGAAAATTTGCAAATTCTGGTCAAATGCTGGCAGCAAGTCGCTGAAATCTGTAAAGACCGTAAACAAAAAATCTGGTTTGATATTCTGAACGAACCGCTTAACTGGGACGATTTTCCCTCATATCCTAAAAAATGGCCACGTTGGGCGCAGACGATCATCGACGCGATCAGGAAAACAGATAAAACGCATCCAATCGTCGTGGAAGTCGGACCAGGCGGCCTGAGTTGGGGCTTTAAGGACTTTCCCATGCTTAAAGGCCGCCCCCTGATCTATTCCATTCACTGTTACCAGCCGCACGCTTACAGTCACCAGGGCATTAAAAACCTCAAAGAAACCGACTTGGCCAAAGCATTCCTGCAAATCAACCGTAAATGGCCCGGCAAATTCAGTGACAACAAAGGCGGCTACTGGAATAAACAACGGATAGAACAGGAACTTGAACCGGTTGTTGCATTCCAGAAAAAACACAATGTTCCGATATTCGTCGGTGAATTCAGTGTGGTCAAGTGGGCGCCAAACGCTGATAAATTTCTCCGGGACAGTATTGAGATATTTGAAAAGAACGGCTGGGACTGGACCTATCATGCCTATAAAGAGAGTCATCTGTGGGATTTGGAAAAAACCCCGGTTTTCGAGCCCTATCCCGGCCATAAGGCAAAAGGAACAACTAAACGCGGCAAAGTAATTAAAGAGTTCATGCAACTTAACAAGAAGGAGAAATGAAAATGGAAAAAGCGAAACAATTCACCCTGATCGAACTCCTGGTAGTGATCGCGATCATCGCAATCCTTGCCAGCATGCTGCTCCCGGCCCTGAATAAAGCCCGGGACAAAGCGAAAGCCATCAGTTGCACAAACAACCTGAAAACGGTCGGAACCTTCACCGGTATGTACTGCGATTCTTACAATGAATGGTTAATGCCGAACGGCGATGAGAATAATGTCGGGCGCGCACCCTGGATGTACTACCTTGGCCAGGCCGGACTGGTCCCGTCATATCCACACGCAACATCCATCGATATGACGTTTACAACTTCAAAATACCACTTCTGCCCGGTTGGGAAACAGCCGACAAGATATCTCAGAGGATACATCATGGAAGAGGCTTACGGCTCATTCAGAAGATGGGTCGGGGAAAAAGGCAATCCCCGGGAACCGGTCAAACGACACAGCCCGACAGTCGGTATGAGTATCCGTTGGAAGAACCATCCCAGCAAATTTATCATCAATATCGATTCGGCAAAATCCAACGAAGCATACCGGCAGCAATGCATTGGAATCTCAGAGGGAACAGTCAACGGCATTGGCGCCAAACACAGCGACCGGGCAAATGCGGTTATGCTGGACGGCCACGTCGAGGCGATAACAAAAGGCAGTCTTGTTTCATGGGGAACCGGAACCTTTTTCAAATGGGGTGGAATAATGGCGGCGAATTATCCCGATGGCGTCTTCCTTTTTGATTAACAACCACTCCTGCTGATGCGAATGTGCCGGCAGGATATTTTCCCAAACTTATATTCAGCGGACTCCACAAAACGGAGTCCGTTTTTTATTTATTGTTTTTCTTTAATCATGAAGGAGCAATTGTGATAATTATTAACAACTGTGACTGATGAGTTTGGAAAACTAAATTTGTAATCGGTCTGTTGATTTATTAAAAAAAGAAATTTCTGCAAAGCAGTATGATCGTTCCGCGTCGTACGCGGGCGTGGTCCAGCGAAGAATCGCTGGTCGCCGCAGGCGAAAGTGAGCGTAGCGCATTTGTCATGCAAAGCATGACGCAGAGACTTCCATTCGACTGGAGCAATCTCTTTATTATTAAGCGCGAAGCTGCTTTAATAAAGAGGTTGAGCGTAAGTTGCCGAATGCCGAATACTCGACTGACCGATTACCTAAATTTACTGATGTACAAAAAAAATTTATCAAAGGGTATTGACAAAACGCCTATGATATACTATAATCAAAACTGAGCTTTCACTGCTTTCACTTTATGAATCAGGTAAAAGGTAAAAATGCACGAACTTAAAATAAGTAGACGAAAAACTCTCAGATCGCAGATATCAGATTACCTGCGCGAGTCGATTTTACGCGGTGATATCAAGGCCGGCAGTAAATTGCCGTCGACTACAGCGCTGGCGGAAAAATGGGGAACTCAAACCGCCAACGTTCACGCCGCGCTTTCCCTGCTGGTCCAGGAAGGTCTGCTGACCCGCAAAAACGGAGTTGGGACAATTGTCAACAGCCGGAAGCATGAATTTAAATCGGTGTTGATCTATCACCCTAACGACCAATCTTATTCTCCGCAGAATTTCTACCGGAAAATGTTGGAATGTACCCAGCAGGAGCTGGAAAAACGCAACCTGCAATGGCAGGTAATCTACAAGAACCAAAGTCAGGACCACTTTGACCAGGTCAAGGATTTAGCGGATAAAGGACTAATTCAGGGCATAATTGTCATGTCTACCGACCACTCTGAAATGGATGAACTGAAAAAGCTTCCGGTCCCTTTCTCCTGCATTACCACTGGTAGAATCAAAAACCGGGTGTCCCTCTCCTTTAATTCCCTGGCGGAAAAAGCCCGGGACGGTCTGTTGCAGCAAGGCTGTACAAAAGCCGGATTACTGCTGGCCACCAGTTGCGAACCAGGTAACGAATCAGGGGCGGTTGAACGCCGTAATTTTGTCCGGAATCTTCGCAACCTGCTGACAGAAAGCGGTATTGAAGTCAAGGACGAATGGATTTTTCTGGCCAGCGAGAACCCGGGCAGGGCGTCAATAGATCCGGACCATTTCGCCTATGAAGGATTTAACCATATCTGGCAGGCTGAAGAAAAGCCTAACGGCCTTTTTGTTTATACCGATTCTCTTATCTCGGGAACCCTCATATCGATCCTCTCAAACCGGGTAATGGTGCCGGAACAGTTGAAACTGGTTCTGCACCGGAACAGTGAGTGCAACGTTCTCTGCCCGGTTCCATGTTATTTTGTTGAAAACGATATCAGAAAGATGTCAACCGGATTAATTCAACTGCTGGAAGCCCAGTACCACGGGCAGGAAGTTAACCAGATTGATTTTGACTATAAATTAATAGATAACACTTAACAAAATCGGAGGTACACTATGAAAAAGAACATCTTTACACTGATCGAGTTGCTGGTTGTCATAGCCATTATCGCCATCCTGGCGTCGATGCTGCTACCGGCATTGAATAACGCCCGGGCCCGGGCCAAAGCAATCTCATGCACATCAAACATGAAGCAGATGGGAACCGCCTTATTCAATTACAGCGACGATAACGGCGGTTATACCGCGCCGCATACCGAAAGCAATATGTGGAATACGGAATCAGCTTACTACAACCGCCCAACCTGGCAATGGTTCATCGCCCCGTATGTCAATGTCAATCGTTACTATTTCGGTCGCAGCTGCACCGCCAAACAGATGGGAGTATTCTACTGTCCTGCCGTCCCGAATGCCAAAGCCAACAACGAAGGACACACCAATCTCGGCACCGCCTGGGGTGACACGACAAACTTCAGTTACGCCGGCAACATCTGCGGCTATATCACCTCCATTTCCTCGGACTTGAGCTCAGCCAGCCCTCATCTGGTTTCGGAATTCCAAAACCCGTCCTCGCTGTTCGCGGTGGTCGAAGGCTCTCAAGGCGGTCGCATTGACGCCTACAATGCTACTCAGAATGACGGCAAAACCACTATTCCTTATATGGCAGCGGGGGTTCAGCGTATCAGATATCCCCATCAAAATTCAGGTAACGCCCTGTTCGCGGACGGGCATACCGAACACATCAAAGGCTTGATGCGTCCGAAGTCAACCAGCACAATCTGGACAAACCGCTGGGGCAAAAGCAGATAATTAAACTACATTATATAACCTCGAAAGATAGATTATGAAGAAACTTGTCGCTCTTTTCCTGTACGTCCTGCTTGTCCTCTCACTCAAGGCAACTGATTCGCTGCCGTCACTTAACTGGCAGCCCGGTTCAGACTGGATAAATGTTAAAAATTTCGGAGCCAAAGGCGATGGTAAAACCGACGATACCGCCGCGTTACAAAAAGCTTTTGACAAACTGAACAACCATATAACCGTCTACCTGCCGCCTGGACGCTATATAATCTCAAAAACCCTGGAATGGAAAGGCGCAAAACGCCTGCTCGGGGTCTCGGTCATCGGTCACGGCAAAGATACCGTAATCGAGTGGCGGGGTAAAAAAAACGGCAACATGATCATGGACGGCGGAATTACCCTTAGCCGCTTTGTCGGCTTCTCGCTCGAGGGCAACAACCGGGCGGCGATCGGGATCTACCACCATAATCACAAACATTTTGAAACAAACATCCGCAACCGGTTTATCGCGGTCCGCAACGTACTCGATACCGGTATCTGTTTTGAAAAAAATTCCATTGACGGGCTGTCAACGGCGGAAATAACTTTTGAAAACTGCATTTTAGAAAACTGCGGCAAAGGTGTCTCATTTGTTTCTTTCAACGATTACAATTATTCCTTCGAAGGCTGCCTGTTCCGGAAAAACAAATTCGGCATCTTCGGCGAACACTGTAATTTCTATGTCAGGGAATGCCGGTTCGAAGCCAACGCAACCGATATTCATTCGCGGCCGGAACACATGAGTTCGGTACGGCGCAGCGTGTCCGTCGGTTCCGGAGTATTTCTCGATTTCAGCAATTCAGTATCCCCGATGACGGTGGAAAATTGCTACGTATCTGACTGGAAATCGCCGCAAGGCGCAATCATCAGTTCCGGTGCTCCGCTTACGGTTTTCGATTGCGAATTCAAAGGTAAGACCGCGCCGGTCGTCCTGAAAAGCCGAAACCAGCAGATTATTATCTCTAATAACAAAGTTGTCGGGAATGGCAAACTTTTCAGTTCAAAACCGCGGCACCTGTCAATTGTTCCAGCCGGCAAGCGCCGGCCGCTGCAGTTGAATGCCGATATCAGCTTCCTGAAAAAAACAGTAAAAGTCCCGACCAAACTGTTTGACGCGGTCAAGGATTTCGGGGCAAAAGGCAACGGCCGGGCCGACGACACCGCCGCGCTCCGTAGAACCATTGCGGCGGCGGCAAAACACGGCAGCGGTGCCATCGCTTATCTGCCCAAAGGAGTTTACAAGGTCACCGACACCTTGCAGATTACCGGAAAAAACTACTATTTCGGCGGCTGCGGCGCCGGTTCAATGATCAAATTCGCCGGTCCGGCAAACAAGAATGCGATGGAGGTCAGGAATCCTGACCATATCACACTGGAAAACTTCTCTTTCGGCCTGAACCGCTATGAAAAAAAGCAGAAATACAATGCTGACATCATGCAGTTCGGCTCCGATAAACCTTCATATATCACCTATTATGGGGTATTCTGCTACGGTAAATACTGCACCAATGCCGACTGGTACGGACTCAGGTTGAAAAATCTGACAAAAAATGACCGGGTCCATATGAAATATATCGAGGGAAATATTGTTGTCGACAATAGTGCCGAAGCTGAAATTCTCAGTAATTGTTCGTTTGAAGGAACTCTGACCGTCAAGGGCGCGACCCGAAAGCCGGTTAACGGCTTCACCGGATTTATGACCCGGTTGGTTACTTTATCAAAACCGTGTCTCCGGACATTTGATACCAGTTACGTAATCCTGAGCGATTTTTACATGGAACAATCGCCGGCGGAAAATATGATATTCTCCGGCTCCGGACGGGTTTCACTGGGGCTGTCCAAATTCCAGAAAACGGACCGAAATGGCCATACCACCTCAATCAAGTTTTCCGGCTACACGGGCAGCGTCAATGTTCTTTCCGGTCAATTCTACCGGCAGCAAAAAATTATCAACTATGTCGCAGACGCCAAAACCGACGCGACCATCAATCTTTTAGGGTGCTGTTTCTACCAGAGCCGGTTCAACGCTGATAAAAATATTAAAATCAACATGGTCGGCACCACCTTCTATGGCAAAGCCGACAGCGACAACGCTGAAAAATTGAAAGGACCGGAAAACTATACCGCCGATCCCAAAGTAATGGTTCCGCTGCTGGACGACTTCAGACAACTTGGATATTACGACCTGAAATTCAATTATCCGGAAATATTCTCCCAGCTCTGCAAAAAATAAAAATATTTGCAAACAAAAGCCTTAACCACGAAAAACACGAAAAAACACGAACTGTTTTTTCGTGTTTTTTGTGACTTTCGTGGTAAATCTCAGTCAATTACTGATCGAGTTCGGAGATGGCATGGAGCTGGGAGTCGATAAGATCCTGAACCTCGGTATCGACTTCCTCAGGGTTGCATACCTTTTGCAGTTCGGTGATAAGTTCCGCCATTATATCCGGGTGATCGGCGCTGACGTCGCGCAATTCATCAGGATCAAGTTCAAGGTTGAAAAGCTGGTTTGGCGCCTGGGTATAATAAATCAGCTTCCAGTCACCGCGCCGGATCAAAAACGCGCTGCCCCGGGTGCCGTGTCCATGATATTCCGAAAACACAATCCGTTCCCCGGACGCTTCCGGAAGTTCGTTGAGCGGGATGCCCCGGCATTCGCCCGGCCTTTCGATATTGTAGATCGAATAAAGGAAAGCATGAATATCAAGCAGTTCGACCGGAGTTTCATACCTGCGGTTTCGCGGAAAATCCGGCCCGGCCGCGATCATCGGAATCCGGACGGAATCCTCATAAAGCGAACACTTCCACCACATCCCGAATTTTCCCAGCATTTCTCCGTGGTCCGAGGTGTAAATTATATCTGTATCGTTCTTCAACCCGCATTCTTCAACTGCGTCCATCAGTTCTCCGAGCATCTGGTCTACATGGTTGACGCAGCCGTAATAACCGCGTCGCAGACCACGGATTTGTTCTTCCGAAAAGTGATCCGTTTCAAAATGATCCCGCAGATCACGGGCATAAGGGTGATTGGCCGACACGCATTCGGGGCCGAACTCCGGCAGGTCCTCGTGATCGGCGTATTTGTCCCAGTAAACCTGTGGCGCGATATGCGGGAAATGCGGATTGGTAATACCGACAAACAACACAAATGGCTTGTCCAGTTTCCCGGCTTTTGTCCGCAGCCATTCCAGCGCCAGATCAACAGTCTCCCGGTCACCGGAGGGTTTCTCTTCCGGGCCGTAACCGTTGGCCCTGGCCGCCGATCCCTCCCGTATTTTGAGCGGACTCCGGCCAATATTCTTATCGCCGGGCTTGTTCCGGTCCTGAAGTCTCAATACTTTGGAGAAGCCGGCATCTTCGATCTCATAAATATAGGTGTCGAGTTTACCTGAAAAACAGGTATATACCCCGTTATCAGCCAAATCCTGAGCGTAGGTGCGAAATTGCGGCAGAAACATATTGCAATTACTGTAGGACTGATTTTTAAAGACCGGCAGGCCGCAGAGAAAACTTGACCGCGCCGGCAGACACAACGGCGACGAAGTATAAGCCGTATAGGTGGAACCTTCCGAGGCCAGGCGTTGCATATTCGGCGTATCGACAAATTCATGTCCGTAAACGGACGAAACCATGGGATTGTGTTCATCCGACATCAATACAATTACATTCGGCATCAGGGTTGCTTTCCTTTCTCCAGATTTATCTTATCGCCATCACAGCGCCGGCAGAATGGTCGGCTCGGTTTCATTGGCTTCAATCATCTTATCTTTCAGAATCGTCGCCAGTTCAAGCCTGATATCGGCATATTTCGGATCGGAGATCAGATTGGTTCTTTCATGCGGATCGTTTTCAAGATCGTAAAGGAAACGTTCGTAATAGACGATCTCGCCATCATGCTGCTGTTCGGTCCAACCGCCGGGAGCTTCCGGCAGCCAGGTGGCATACTTCCATTTTCTGGTCCGGATCGTCCGTCCGGCATGACTTTCACTCAACTGGGCGAAAACAACTTCACGCACATTTTCTTTGCCCAGTGTCTGGCGCAAATCGACGCCCTGCCAGTCGGCGGGAAGATCCGCACCGGTCGCGGCCAGTACCGTTTTAGGAATATCGATCAGACTGGCAAGATTCTGATTTACTTCACCGCCCTCGAAACCGGGGCCTTTGAAGATCATCGGAATTCGCAGACATCCGTCATGACAGGAGCGTTTGTACTCTGAGTTGCGGGTTCTGAAATGACTGCCGTGATCGCTGGTGTAAACAATCAAAGTATCATCGCTCAGGCCCAATTCCTCAAGTTTGGTGTTGACGCGGCCGACCGCGTTATCAAGGGCATTGCAGCATCCGAGATAATCCGGATAATTCTCCACCCAGTCGCCGGGAACGCCGGCAATGTCACCGGGAATTTCATAGTTGGCCCAATATTCCTTTGAGCCTTTGGGTCCCTCGTAACAATCGTGATCGTTCTGGTGATGCGGCTCGATATATGAGACAAAGAGAAAGAACGGCTCGTCCTGCTTCTGCTGTTCCAGATATTCAAGCACCCAATCGGTCTGGGCGTCAACCCGGTACCGGTTCAACGGGAAAAAACGGGTATTGCCGTCCCCGTCGAACATGTGGCCGTCGTAGCCGTGTGAGGTAAATTCAAGCACGTCCGAAGCCAACCAGTAGTCGTAGCCGCCGCGCAGCTCTTCAGGAACCGGAAAAATCCGGTAATTGGGATCGAAATCACCGTCAAACCGGTTTTTTCCGGAAGCCAGATGCCATTTACCGATATATCCGGTTTTGTAGCCCTGGTCCTTCATGCGTTTGGCCAGAGTATCGGAATCAAGCGGCAAGTGGCGGTTATTGGTTTCACAACCGATTTCCGTCGGGTATTTCCCCGTCTGCAAGGTAGCCCGGACCGGACCGCAAACCGGCTGACAGGTAAACGCCAGCTCAAACTTGACCCCTTCCGCGGCCATTTTATCAAGGTTAGGCGAAACCGGCAGTTTCTGCCCATAACACCCTAAGGTGTCCCAGCGCTGCTGATCGGAAAACAAGACGACAATATTCGGTTTTTTTGCAGACATTTTTGACTCCAAGGTTGATTTCGGATTAAATAAAGCTATTATACTATAAACATATTTTATCCAAATAAAATGGTAAAAAAGTAATATTAATTGCACTATTATAATATTATGCCGGAAAAACATGACAGATCATTATTAATTTCACTGCTTGAAGGGATGCTTCGCGGCGGCGGAATAAACAAGGTCTACTACATCGACCCCGAGCCGTTGGTAGCAGTACCGCAAAACGGCAATTTCAGCAGTTCTTCACGCCTGGCGGTCCCGCTGGAGGGCTGTCACCGCATGGTCATTCCCGCAAAAGCCGAGATTCGGCAGATCCGCCCGGAGAGACATACCGCAACCTTTATGCCTAAAGGCTCCTGGAACGCGCCAGACTGGGGGCTGCCGGTAAAAGTCGTGACGTTTCATTTCGCCAAAGAAACTTTCGGCTTCAGCTTTGTCAACTGTGCCGGGGTGGGTCTGAATGAACGCAATATACTGCGCGAAAGAATCAACTGGACCAGCCTGGACGGCCATTTAATTTTTGAAATGGCGCATCGGGTATTTGAGCACGATCCGGAAGACTTACGGGGAATAGCCCTTGTTCAGGCGCTGATCGGATTCTGCCTCGAGGCATTGATGAGTAAAGTGGAGCCGGAACACGGCAAGGCTCATGCGACTTATTTAAAAATTTGCGCTTATCTGGAAGAATATTACGCTTCCGACATCTCGCGGGAAAGCGTAGCCGCAAGTTTTAAAATATCCTCGAATTACCTGTCAAACCTGTTCAAGTCACAATCAGGGTCAAACTTCAGTTCCCATGTAAACCGGCTGCGGATCAAGCGGGCATGTCATCTGCTGAGCAAATTCAACCTGAATCTTGATGAAATCGCGATGAACTGCGGATATCACGAAACCGGCTATTTCTGCCGGGTCTTTAAAAAGCATCAAGGCTGCACGCCCGGAGAATACCGCAGTAACAGTCGTTGAAAAATTATCTCATCCCTGAATCCGTGATAAATTTATTGTTATTCATTATAATGTATTGGTTTTTAATAATTAATGTGGTTTTTCACTTTCACCCGTTGGGTGAACGCAAAAAAAACGTACGAATTTACCCTTCGGGAAAGTCCATAATGTCACATCTACTTCGTTATCGGCAACTTGCTGTATGTCAATACAGCGGCGTTTTGATGCCTTGTATCTGTAACATTCTGAACTTTTCACGGATTCAGGTCATCAATAAATTTTTTCAAAGACAGGCAATTTTTCCCGGAATTATTATTGTTTTGGGACTTATCCAGAGAGGTTTTTACTGTAATTTGTAATTTTTGAGTCAGTCATATGTATAGAATCAGGCTTCATGTCCGGCAAACGCGGAATTATCAACGAAAATTATCCGGACTAACCCCAACAGCTTTCTTAATTATTTTAGAAAAATAACATGGGTCGGGGTAACCATTCCTTCTCCCGACTTCAGCCACCGGCAAGTTGGTTTCACGAAGCATTGCCAATGCCCGCTGGACTCTGAAGCCAGT
Source organism: Victivallales bacterium (assembly GCA_963678305.2). GTDB lineage: Bacteria > Verrucomicrobiota > Lentisphaeria > Victivallales > Victivallaceae. Next base: position 27,903 of record CAXXVV010000011.1, on the reverse strand, counting down.
TAAATATTTGAGCGGAGACATCTTCATCTTTTCGTTAAAAGCCCGATTAAGAGTCGAACGATGAACATTGAGCTCTTCCGCCAGCAGGTTGATTTCTGTTTCCGGTTCATCATAGATTTCTTTGATAAGCTTTATGCATCGTTTAACCAACTGGTCATATCTATCGTGATATTGCGGGCTTCCCCCTGCTCTTGCAAGAACTTCATAAGCAACAGCTCCGATCAAGCGTAATCCCAAAGGCGTGGAATCATATATGTTTTCAGACATCTTAACGAATAACTCTTCCGGACATGACCCTGCGTAAAATGGATATTTTGAGTAAGCAAAACCATCCAGCAAAAGATCTGCAGCTTCGCCGTCAAAGCTGAACCAATGGTAATTCCATTCTTCGCTTATCGCTTTTATTGTGTGTCTATCATTGCGACGATAAAAACAAACATGATCAGGCGGGAGCAGATATTCCATACCATCAATGACAAAGGCACCTGTTCCGCTGACGCCCCAATATAACTGAATAAAATTGCTGGAACGCACCGGACTTTCACTCCAATCTTTCTCGGCTATATAATGACCTACAGAACGAACGGAAATTGGTAACTTGACATCTGGCAGTTCGGATGATCTAAAATGAAGTTTCAGCAACTTTCGTCTTTTCATGCTAGCTCCTTACAGTTTATTAAGCAATATAATTTACTGCAACAAATTTACAAGTCAAACTACATATTTCGTATTGTTCCATGATTGCTGACGGTATATAATTATTACAAGTCAAGCAAACAACTTAAGAGAGATTAATTTATGAGCGGACCAAAAGTAGCGGTAATCGGAGCTGGCAGTTATTTTTTTGGCAAACCAGTAATCTGGAACATGGTAAAAAGTGAAATTCTATCCGGAGGGACTCTGGTACTTGTCGATACCAATATAGATGCCTTGAATACTATGGTCACCCTGGCTCAGCGAGCTATTGACGCAACCGGGTCTCCGACAAAAGTGATCGGTTCGACACATAGGAAAGAGGTGCTTGCTGATTGTGATTTTGTGGTTTTAAGTTTTTCAGAGAAAAATACCTGGTATCGCGGTCTTGATACCAGAATTACTAAAAAATATGGAATCACAATGTGTTCATCAGATACGATCGGCCCTGGCGGAATATTCCGCTCAATGCGCGAAATTCCTGAAGCGTTGGCCGTTTGTAAAGATGTTGAGGAGCTGTGTCCCGACGCCTGGGTTATTAATTTTATAAATCCTACGTCCGTACTTGGTATTGCTTTAATGCGCTATGCCCCGACCATCAAAAGTTTTGCTTTGTGCGACGGCAATCATTTGCCTTATGTACTACCACGTTTCATGCGTTTGGCCGGAATAATTGAGGATCATGAAACCGCAACTCCGGAAATGATTGAGAAATTCAAGTTTAAAATAGGCGGAATTAATCACTGTACATTTATGACCGAATGCAAATATCAAGGCCATAACCGGTTGCCATACTTTAAAAAATATCTTGATAAATCTTTCCGAATGGTGGAATCAACCGGGCAACCAACCAAAGCAAAACCCCGTTACAATTATGCCTATACAATGGAATTAATGGATATTTACGGTGCATACCCGACGGCGATCAGCCATACAAAAGAGTACGTTCCATTCTTCCAGGGATATGGAATTATGCCAAATTCACCAGAGCCGATCATACCATTTGACGCCTATAATCGCGCGAATGAGATGGAGGCGAATTGGCTGAATACAAAAAAACTCGCATCCGGGGAAATTCCAATTGAAACTTTTTTAGAGTTAGATCACGGAGACCACGCTACAGACATTATAGAATCCATGTGGGGAAAACTTGGAAAAACGTTCTACATAAACAGTGCCAATCGCGGCGCAATCACCAATATGCCGGATGACGCATTTGTTGAACTTGAGTGTTCTGTAGACATGGAAAACGGACCGGTACCCAAGCCGTTTGGCCAGATGCCGCGCGGGCTGCTGGGCCTGCAGATGCAAGTACTGGACACGCATGAATTGACGGCTGAAGCGGCCGTAACATGCGATAAAAATATTTTACTGCGGGCGATGATGACAGATCCCATCGTCAACAATATAGGAGATGCGAAAATGATAATCAAAGAACTGTTGGAATTGGAAAGAGATATTTTACCGGCAAAATGGTATGAATAACCACAAAATGACTTGATATAATGCAGCTTACTCTTATCAGGCTGTGAAGGCGTTGCATACAGGAAAGAAATAAAGTTTGAATTAAACATCTACCATAGTAAAATAAATTGAAAAGGAGGCTTTCAGGAAGCAAAAAAACTGATAAATTATGATGCAAAAAGGCAACACACCTAATAAATGAAGGAAAAAAGAAAAATGAAAAATATTGATTCGATCAAATTTCCGCATTTGACCAGTGAAAAGACTTTTACTTTAATTGAATTGCTGGTTGTGATTGCGATCATCGCAATTCTTGCTTCGATGTTATTGCCTGCCTTGAATCGGGCCCGGGATACTGCAAAAAAAATTAAATGCGCCGGTCAACTTAAAACATTAGGAACTTATTTGATCCTGTACACTCAGGATTGTGATGGTTACGTGCACGAATATAAAACTCCTGACCCGCGCAACCGTTATTGGTGCGACACCAACAGCGGAGATTCATATTGCGTTCGCTATCTGGGCATGAAGTATAATGATTATCTAAAACCCGGGAACAAGCTGGATTGTCCATGCGAAAGGGCAGATGGAGAAAAGCAGGGAATTGGCGGGTGGATATATATCAATTACGGTTACAATATTGAGCCATGGATGTACAAGCCCAAGTTGACGATGATCAAGAAACCTTCCACTTTGGCTTGTTATGTTGATTGTATGAATGCAATGGCAGTCGTCAGTTGGCGTGGACGTTATACCGGCTCCGACTGGGCGAACCGTGAAGATTATCGAGGAGCATGGTGGGGACATCTAGGCGGAACCAATATTGTGTTTTTTGACGGCCACTATGAATGGCGAACTAAAAACAGCCTAAGCGATGAAAATTGGGACGTCCGAGCACAGTAATTGAAATGTATGCTTGAAAATTAACGGTTTTTTAAAACCATCATCGAGCAATGAATATTTTTAATACAACAACCAGTGCAAAGCGTTGCTGAGTCAAGTGCAAATTTAATACATATTTAGTAAAAGGATATTTTATGTTTAAAGGAATTCTCCTGAAATCAGCGTTTGCGGCAAGCGGTTTTATTAGTCCTGCCTATAGCTTGTCGGCAGTCGCGACAAACCAATGGATTGAAGCAGAAAATGTCCCTTCGGCCCCGATAAAATTTGCCAAAGATATTAATGCCAGTAACGGAATGGTCACCTGGGGCTCGCGCTGGTATCGCCTGGCCACTGTTCCCCTGCCGCAAAATAAGCGGGAAGTATATGTATATATTAATGCAAAAACCGAAGACAATAAAAATCAGTATTTTCAACTAAGCAGCAAAGAGAGGAATTACCCCAAAACACCTTTGCCGGAAGTCGGAAAATGGTGTTGGGCCAAACTAGGCCCCATTCGTTACAACGGCCGGGAAATCAGCATCAGGCCTAACGGCAAACCCGGGATTAACAGTTATCTTGACGGCTACGTAATCAGTAACAACTCCAATCTCAGTCACGACCAACTGGAGAAAATAAAACATTCAAAGTCCAATGGTCGAATCTCGATCGGGCGGTGCGCGAAAAAACCGATAATTGACGGGAAACTTGATGATGCATGCTGGCGGCAAACGGTAAAGATATCTCCGTTTGCTCTGAATAAGAGTGCTGAGTTAGCCCGGGAACAGACCGTTGCAATGCTGACTTATGATGAACAGTATATATATGCCGGATTCCGCTGTTACTCTAATGCCCTTGAACCCGCACAAAATCGTTTGCATGAATTTATCGATAAAGTCAAGCAGCATGATTCCTCCGGTATTTATAAAGATGACTGTGTAATTCTTCTATTCTCCCCTGAGCCTGATCTGTGTTATGAACTGACGGCAAATGCCAACGGGGCGATTTTAGATGCCAGGGGTAAATCACCTGACTTCTGGAAAAACCGTGAAATAAAATGGGATTCCGGTGCTATTGCCAAGGGGCTGCGGCAGAATGGCTTTTGGACCGTTGAGATCGCTATCCCCCGCCGCTCTTTGAAAACTGTCGCTCCATATGATTGCAAATTAATGCTTGGCAGAATTAATCAGGCATTCAAAGAAAATAGCGCATTCAGCAGAATTTCACATGGTTTTCATGACCCGTCATCTTTCAGTGCCATGACCTTCAGACAGTCAGTTCCCTCTCTGGAAATAACTGAATTCCCCAAAATTACGGCGGGGAGAAATAATCTTATAATTGAGCTCAAGAACCAGCAAGAAGGCACTTTGATAATTGAACAGCTGGTTAATAACCATGGCTTCCCCCCGAAACTTATTACTAAAGAAGCTTCTCTTGTCAGCGGGAAAAAGATCAATGCCCCGATGGAAATTCAAGGCGGAAAATTAAATTATATGTTAACCCTCCGGGATGGGCTAACCTCGGATATTTTACTGCAATCGCCACAATATGCTTTCAATCCTACTGTATCTGTCATCAATTCAAAGATTAATTCCCCCGGCATATATCAGTACTTTGTCAATGGAAAATTAAATAATCAGCAGTTAAGTAACGGATTAAACGTCATTGCGCTAAAAGCGCCTGCGGGAACCAGCGCAGAATTTTCAATTGGAACCAATAAATACATTCTGGATTCCAGTTGGAAATATTCTGCCGCTGAAACCAAAGGCTGGCAAACAGCGGATTGTGACCAGGCAACATGGCATAACGCTGAAGTCAAAGACGGCATTTTACAGCGCGGTGGATATCTGAGAAAAATCATCCTGATTAAAGAGACTGACCTCTGGCCAAACTGGCAACAATATGGAGTAAATATCTGTCGCGGAGCCAGTCAACAGTTTTTCTTTCCGCCTCGCGGAATAAAAGGAGTAAAAAAGACGGTCGGTTATAAACTCAACATTGAATTACCTGACGGATTTCAACTTTCAGGAGCGTCCAGTTATTACAATTTATTTAAAACTCCGGTTTCCCAACTTGGTACAAACAAACGCAACGGAATAAAATATAAAAGGTATCAGATTTCTCTCCCGAAAAATATGCGATACCGGGAACAATTGCCTCAAACCCATGAATATTGCGTTTTTGCAGTGCGCGCTCCCAGGCAGCTCAAAGCCGATGCGTATATGTATTACTATGCCGAAGCAAATGATTCAAACATTGTTGAAGTTCCACAAAAACTGAAGATAAACCTGCTGCCGGCTTTGAACGGTAGACAGCCTAAGAAAATAATCTTTCAGCTTTGGGTCAAATGGCTGCGGAGAATGTCCAATCCCCGATTGCAGAAAGAAATCGTCAAAGACTGCATAAATGCCGGTTTTAATGAAATGGAGAAGCTAAATAACCCGACACCCGGGATAAAAAATTTCAAAACAATTAGTTTTGCATCATATAACCTGAAATTTACTCATTTTCTTGAAAAGCATCCCGATATGGCATTAATTGACTCAAAAGGCGTCAAAAGCCGTACTCTGGTTTGTCCGGAAATTTTACTGAACGACCCTGATGGGAAAAAATATTTTCAGCAAACAGTAAATCAATGGCAGGACAAACATCAGGAAAAACATGTGGTTTGGGATTATGAATACGATACATTTGACGCGGCTATCAGCTGTTTCTGTCCACGTTGCCTTAAGTCATTTGGGCACGGCTCGTTACAGCCTGCTGAAATAAGACAAAAATATTTTACTCAATGGATCGTTTTTATGAATAAACGTATGGCTGCAATAACTGGACGGTTTAATCAACTGCTTCACCAGAAGAATCCTGCAATAACCTTCTCGGTATACAGCGGATATCAAAGCAAACGTACAATGAAACGGTACGGCGTTGACTGGAGCATGCTAAAAGGAAAAATTCAAACAGCCATATGTGGTTATGGCAGGCCGGAGGCAGAATTACAAGCAACTTACACGGCAATTGGCAAGACTAATTTAATTCTGGGCGCAATTGTTCACCCCTCCAAAAACACCAATCGTTCATATCCGACACATTGTTCAGAGGCAAAAATTATTCGGCGCCTCCTGGACAGCAAGGGCGGCGGAGTGTTGATATATTCGTTAACAGGTCTCGATGGTCGAACCTTTTTCGCAATGAGTCAAATTTCCTCTCTTGTCGCAAAATATGAAGATTTCTTTATTGAAAACAAACGAGTTGATACAACTGTCAAATGCAATATTGAATATGCTGTACTGGAATTGCATGATCAAAGATTACTGATTCTTCTGAATCAACAAAATAAAATGCTAAAATTTCATGTTGATTTAAGCAAGCCGCACAGCATATCAGATTATTTCGATAATCGTCAGATGAACACAAAAAACATTTCCGGCACAATCAATCCGGGACAGGTAAAAGCTTATCTGGTCAGGTAATATGAATTGGCATTTAAAACTGATGCTCTGATTTTACAGGTGCAGATTCAGCTCGACTTATCGTTGTCGATACAATTATCGCCAACATCATCAAACCAATTTTTTTTGCCTGACATATTTCCTGTAAAGGAAACAATCTAATCAAAGTTTCAATGCCCATATCAACCGGCGGCGGATCAAACGGGGAGGTCATCTGCGGAGCGGGTTCAACCTGAATCTTGACGAAATCGCGCCGAACTGCGGTTATCACGAAACCGGCTGTTTCTACCGGGTCTTTAAAAAGCATCAAGGCTGCACGCCCGGATAATACCGCAGTAACAGCCGTTGTGAAAAATTACCTCATCAATAATTTATTTAAAAGATATGCGACTTTTTCTGGAACTCTTATCGTTCTGAGACTTAATCACGGTGGTTCTTTTCGAAGTTGAATCATATCGGAAAGTCGTCCCGTTTTTAGAGGAGTGGGAGGACGAGGAGAAGGCTTTACTCGTAGAATCATCGGCCGCAACCATGATCGCGCAACTGGAAACGGTCGCGCCGGTGACCGCATCAACCGCTAAGGATTTCCGTTTTGAAATGCGTTCCGGGACTACGGTAATTGCCGACCATGGACGGTTTTCCCGGTTCTTGCTGACATTCACTTTTTTGAAGCCTTTATTGGTAACGGTGGTTATAACAGCAAGATCCCCGACAAAACCCCTTGCTTCTCCAGTAAAGCGACCGGATGTTGACAGTTTGTCCAGGCTGCTTTCTTTACCTTTATCATTTTTAATATTGTTTTTCAGTTTATCCAAGATCCAGTATACAGCTTTCCATTGCGGATATCTTTGGGCATTGGCCCCGCTGGTCAATATCGGCTCCGCAATACTCATCGCGAGCTCGTCATCACCAGACATTCCGGCAAGCGTAGCCGCATACAACCGTAAAAAAGCATCGGAGAATCGCTTATCAGGATGCCCTTCCCCATGCGACTTTTCAAGATACGGTTTCGCTTTTGCGTAGTCTCCAAGGATCGTATAACTTTCGGCAATTCTCAAATTTTCATAACCGTTCGCGGGCTTTAATGTTTTGACCTTTGCGTCAACATCGTTCTTTTTTCCCATTTGGGCATTGGCACGCATCTCCATGAAAATTGCCTCTCGCTTCAACTTCCCCAAATCCGTCAACCAGTTTTTCCATTCATACGGGGTTCCGGCCGGAAGTTTTTGAATCGCCGCCAGCACAACTTTAGCGCCGGCGGGATCATCGAGATCCAGCAAATGCCGCGCCAACTGATACATGTAAAACGGGCGGGTTGGCGATTTTTCATATTTGTCAATCAGGTATAAAAGTTTTTCCGCGCTGTCTTCCATGCCCTTTGCATTTACCCGGCTGTTCTTCCAGATCTTGTAATGATTTTTTTTCTCCGGACGACATTTTTTTGGTTTGAGCCATTTCGGGCGCACCTCTTGCTCAATCACGCTACCGGCATATAAAAAACAATTCAATGAAAATCCGGCGATACTGACGAAAAGTGTTTTTTTAAACATGGGATCATCTCCTTATTATTAATTCCCGACCAACTGGCGGTCGAATGACCGTGGCAGTAGAATCGCCGCGACCAGGCCAATACTCCAATATGACGGCATTCCGCTGAATAATAGCACTGTTACCAGAACAATGCCAATTGAAATCCCCAAAAACAAGAAACCGTTCAGGGAATAAGCTTTTAAAAGCGTGCGACGGCTGTCAATGTCCAGCGCGGTAACCGCGATCGAGGCTCCGGTCAGCAACATTGTCGCTGAAAAAAGCCACTGACCTCGCGACTCAACATCATTCCAGACAAAAAGCACCAGAAGCGGCAGCAGAATACCAAGAATCTGCATCAAGCGCCGGCCGTGCGCATAAATGCCGCCAAGATATATTCCGGCCGCTACTCCGCCCCCGAAAAGTCCGAGCAAAATCCCGGCTTCACGATAGATCGAACCGGTATCAAGTTGGTAAAGCATCATCATGATCAGCATGAAACCGCCGCAGAAAATACCGTTTTCAACCGTTTCAAACTGGAGCAGATGATTATTCTTACGCGAGGCCATAAAGCGATAGATCAAATAAAAGACCATGATCAACGGCAAAAGAAACATTCCGGGCTTAATTACTTTGAAGACCCTGATTAATCCGGCATCTTTACTGCGCGACCAAAGAAACCAGTCCGGAAAAATCGGGTCCGGAGATTTCTTTTTCAACAATTCGTTCAACGGAGCTTCCGGGGTGGCAATTTTCATCCCGGCGACAGTATGCGGAAACATGATCGAAAAAATTCCTTTGGGCAGCTGATGATTTCCGGATATATTTTCAAACCGTTTTTCCAGTTCATCATGGTCGGTTGTAATATTATCGCTCCCCGCTGCCATAAGATTATCATCTCTGGATAAAATTAGAGTTTTGGCGAAATACTTCCTCATCCGGGCAGTTTCTTTCGGAGTAAGCCCGGAGCAGATAAACGCACCGCGCGGTTTAAGAGCGGCGCGAACCGTTTCAAAAAAGGCATCGGACCGATACAACGGGTCATGAAAACGATCGACCATGAAAATCAGATCATATCCGCCCGTCCCCGTCTTGCCTAATTGCTGAAGATAGCGGAAGGGTTCATGGAGAAATATGTTTGTATTGGCGGTGAAAAAATTTACCGGCGGTTTCAGCATCATCGCAATTTCCAGCATTTCCCCCGACGGCATGAGAATGTCAATACGGTCACTCTTTGAAAGTTCAATCAGACGGTTGTAGATAGCGGAAAACGGCGGCGCGATAACCAGGATTGACGGTTTCGGTTCAGGCGCCTGTAACAAAGCCGGGATAATACTGCTCAGAGCGGTTTTCGTATCGCGCGGCATCTGCCACAAATCTTTGCCGTAACGGTAGAACATTACCTTGGGCGAAGCATGCAACGGCGATTCGGCTGGAAAGAAAACAGGCATACGTTCACGGGGAGTTTCCAGATTATAGATAAAATTCCACTCAGGTTCAACTTCATCCCAGTAATATCGCCGGATAGAACGCGTGTTCAAAGCTGCCACACATGCAATAAAAGCCATTACCGCGGCAATTACAGGATAGAATGACCTCATGCCGGATTGGGGCATTGAAAATACCAGAGCCGCCCCCGCCCACAGCAGCAGGGGAACACCCCAGAAAGCCATAAAAACCTGCGGATTAACGATCTGATGCGTGTACAAAGTAACGCCAATCCCGGCAAAAAACATCCCGATCCCGGCTGAAAGATAATGGGCCAGTTTAATGTTGTCTGGAAACATCGATGAAGCGATCGTCATGACCGCTCCGCTGACAAACCCGAAAACCATGGGGGAAAGCATCGCATACAGCAATCCGAGAGCAATTGATGGGAGCTGGCGGGAATTGAAGCTATCATACTGACAATAATCCCGGTAATTGCACTCAGCGGCAGCAGCGGACACAGGATCAGCAGCAATAATTGCCGATTCCTCAACTGCTGCATAGCCCGCATTCTCGCCACGAAACAGCCGAGGGCGGTCCAGAACAGCAGAAACACCACCGCCAACGGCGGGACCGGTGAAACTGAACTGAATAAGCTGATAAATTCGCGTGAAGCCAGGAAAAGGTAAAAAGTATAATATCCCCCTATCATAACCAGCAGGGACTGCAATAGCACTATGTCTGTTTTAAATTTCTTCATTAATTTTTCGCTGATTTTCTCCTTGAAGCGGCCCTGACTGCCGCCAGTCTTACCGCCGCGCGCAAACTGCCGCAGTCGACCGCGTCATCCTGCCAGGCGATATTAAATGCCGTTCCATGATCCACACTGGTACGGATGATCGGCAAACCAAGGGTCGAGTTGACGCCGCGGTCAAACGCCAGCATTTTGAACGGAATATGTCCCTGGTCATGGTACATTGATAAAATACCGTCATACTGCCTGCGAATGTCCTCGATAAACAATGTATCAGGCGGAAACGGTCCGTCAATATTCACTCCGAGTCCGTGCAATTGGGCCAGTGCCGGTTTAACAATCTCTTCATCCTCGGTTCCCATGTAGCCACTTTCACCGGCGTGAGGATTTATCGCCGCAGCAGCCAACCGGGGCGATTCGATACCCTCGGCCCGAATAACTTCATGCAGCAAAAGCCCGACTTCCACAATGCGCTCAGCAGTGACTTCTTCGCTGACCCGGCTCAAAGGAATATGCGTGGTCACAAACGCCACCCGTAAATCGTCGGCAGACTGCATCATCGCAAAATTATCACAGCCGCAAAGCTCCGCAATCAGTTCGGTATGGCCGGTAAACGGCACGCCGGCCAGGTTGACCGAGGCTTTATTCATCGGACAGGTAACAATGGCGTCAACATCACCGGACAGCGCGTCCCGGGTCGCGGTGATTACCGCGTCGCGAGCGGCCAAACCGCAAGCGGCGGACTCTGTCCCCGGAATTATGTCTGCAAAATGCAGGTTTCCGACCGGCTTCACCTCCGGCATAATCCCATTGGCATAACGATCAGCAGCCTCCCGGATTATATCCGGGCAACCGTAAACAATCAGTTTCAGGTTCTCAGCAAATTCCGGTTCCGCGGCAATCCTGACGGCCTGCTCGGGGCCGATTCCCGCCGGGTCGCCCATGGTCAGGGCGATTTTTGCTGGAATCACCACTCCTGCCCCTGCTTCTTAAAGTATTCGGCGACACTGGGGATGATCGGTTTGATCAGCTTCTTGATCGCGATCGCATATTCCCGGATTTCCCATTGCGCATGCTCGGAGTCGCGCAGATCAAGAAAGTGAAGCAGATTGCCCAGGTTGACCGTTCCCCAGAACGTAACCATCATGTTTTGCGGCAGAACCCCGCGAGCCTGTTCGCGACAGACGCCGTCAGCCAGCAGCGAATCAAACAAGGCCAGGGAATCCTGATTATGTTTAGCGATCTTGTCACGTAAAGCGGAATCATCAAAGTCAGGGTCGGCAACTGATGCCTGACGATTCGTTTCAGCCTGGATACGCAGTTTCGGCGGAGTGTAAAATTCCATATTAACTTCAGTGTAGCGCCGGGAGATTTCGTTGTAACTCCAGGTACGATGCCGGTGCCACTGACCGCGAACAAACAGCGGACAATGGATACTGAAAGTGAAAACCACGTGCTCCAGCGGGCTGGTGTGACGATTCTCAATCAAATATTCCAAAAGAACGTGATCGCGGTCACTCATTTCTTCGCGCAGTTTGCCGAACGAAACCCTGGCGGCGTTGACAATGGTAATTTCCGACCCGAGATGATCGATCAGACCAACCCAGCCCTGGTCGCCAAGTACTTTCACATGATTGGTCGGCGGAACATTAAGATTCTGCATGGTTTTTTCTTTCTCTTTAAAATTATCGTTAAAAAATCATATTATTTTCTGTCTCAAGCACTCATACCTTTAATTTCTCAAGTATTTTCGCGAGTACGTCATCGCGTTCGGTATCGCTCGCGTAAGGCATTTGGCGCCAATTCCAGCGAAAACCGTCCTCGGCCCCGCGCGGAACGATATGCAGATGCGCATGCATCACCACCTGGCCGGCGCAAGTGCCGTCGGCCAGATGCAAATTAAAACCATCATAATCAAGCGCGCGTTTCAGAGCCACGCCGATGCGGCTGCCGATCCGGAACATACGTCCGGCAATTTCTTCAGGAATTGTGGATGAGCCGGTATGGTGTTCTTTTGGAATAACCAGAATATGGCCCGGATTGATCGGGGCGATATCCAGGAACGCCAGCACCAGTTCATCTTCATAAACCTTAGTTGAGGGGATTTCTCCGGCAATTATTTTACAAAAAATACAGTCTTTCACAATCGTCGCCTCCGATTATCGTTAAACAGAATATTCAAAAGGAAATTTAAACCGTATAGCGTTTTTTTCAAGCCCCGGCAATTACAAGCGCCGGAAAAGCCCGGGATTTTTATTGTTTTGGTATGATTCAAAAGCCATCCTTTATCACATACCCATATTGTAAAAAAGTAACAACTGATTTTATGAAAATCTTTAAACTGTTCTCCTAGAGATTATTACAAAAAATACATAGTTAAACCGTACGACTATTTACAACTATTCAGACTGTTGCAGAATATTCATGTAGATATACTGCATAAATGCAAATGCGACTTATATCAATACCTTTACACGGAACAGGTAGTTTCATTTTTTCCCGCATTTATTTTTGCATCTCTTGAAAAAAAAAGACAGCGTGCTACATTATATCCTTTGACTTTAAAAATCTAATGCAAAAACCTTTGTAAAATCTCAAGGAGAAAAAGAAAATGAAGATTCTTCATGACAAAGACGCATGCCTCAGTAATCTTGAAGGCAAAATTGTTGCCGTAATCGGTTATGGCAGCCAGGGCAGTGCTCAGGCGCTGTGTATGAGAGACTCCGGTGTCAACGTAATCATCGGCTCAATCAAAGACGCATCTTTCGACAAAGCTGTTGAAGACGGTTTTGAAGTAATGGACATTGCTTCCGCCGCTGAAAAAGCTGATGTCATCCACATCCTGCTGCCGGACGAGTTCCATGCTCCGGTCTACAAGAATGAAATCGCACAGCACATGGGTGCCGGCAAAGTTCTCTCCTGCTCACACGGTTTCAATATCATTTTCAAACTGATCGAACCGTCAGCCGACGTCGATGTTATCATGGTTGCTCCGAAAAGCCCGGCCACTGAAGAACGTAAAGCGTTCCTCGAAGGTTTCGGCGTTCCCGGCCTGGTTGCGGTTAACCAGAATGCCAGCGGAAAAGCTCTGGATATCGCTCTGGCGATGGCCAAGGCTATGGGTTTCACCCGTGCCGGCGTTCTCGAATGTACTTTCGAACAGGAAACCTACGAAGACCTCTTCGGCGAACAGAACGTTCTCTGCGGCGGCCTGGTTGACCTGATGAAATACGGTTTTGAAGTTCTGGTCGAAGCTGGTTACCCGGCTGAAATGGCTTACTTCGAATGCGTACACGAAGTTAAACTTATTGTTGACCTGATCTTCGAAGGCGGCATCCAGAAAATGAATGCCGTTATCTCCAACACCGCTGAATGGGGTGAATACGTCAATGGTCCGAGAATCATTACTCCGGACGTTAAAGAGCGCATGAAAGAGTCTCTGGCTGACATCGAAAGCGGCAAATTCGCCCGCGAATGGATGGAAGAAGCCCGCAACGGCGCCAAAACTCTGTTGGCCAAACGTGAAGAACTCGGCAAGCATCAGGTTGAAATAACCGGCGCTGAAATTCGTTCACTCTTCGAAAAGAAGTAATAGAGTTGTGAGTTGCGGGTTGTGAGTAAAATTATAGCTCACTAAACCTGACTCGACAACAGCGAATACGCTGAATTCAAACGGAGAAAGCACTTTGCTTTCTCCGTTTTTTTTTGTTTTTTTCAAAACAGAGGGGTTGACAAATCGAAAAACTTATGGTATGCTAAATACTACCAAAACAAATTTTAAATAAAAAAACAATAGCTAAAGACACTCCATGATAGACAATTTAACATTTGAACCGAAAGCGAAGCTTGACAAGTCTTCATCCGCTCCGCTGCATCTGCAGTTGAGTGAAAAGATCGTTAAACAGATATCACGGCAGAAACCGAAAGCGGGCACCCGCTTGCTGTCCGAACGCAAATTAGCCGACTTGCTGGGCCTCGACCGCTCGACGGTACATCGGGCTTATATCGAGTTGATGCAGTCAGGCATTGTCGAAGAGTGTCCGCCAAGCCGCGGCCTGTTTATCAGCGCCGAAGCCAAAAACAAGCTCCGGCAGCCATTTCCTAATATCGGCATCATTTTACCGGCGCGGTTTTCCGACTTTATGGATGAAAAAGTTGAGTACCGCCTGCGTTACATGAAAGGCATCATCGACCGGGCCGCCGAACTGGAATATTCCACTATGATGGTCAACCTGCCTGCGGTTGACAGTTCTGAAGAATACATTGCCGAATGGAAAAAGCATGTTATCGACCGGCTTGCCGGCATTATCCATCTGGGAGACCGTCTCGAATCCAGGGACAGGCCGTTGGAAATGATCTTTAACGATAAAAATATTCCTCAGGTTTTTATTTCCGGTTACCCTGAATATTCCCATATCGGCTCGATCTCAACTGATTTTATGCCCGGAGCGCTGGCTTTGTCAGAGTTACTGATAGAGCATGGACACAAAAGGGTCGGTCTGATTCTTGAAAAGCAATACACTCCTCCTAAAGCGCTGTATGAATACGAGGCATCCAGACGACCTAAGATTATGAGAGAGGCATTAAGCATCTGCAGGGTTGATGTCCCTGAAAAATGGATTATTGAAAATGGTAATTGCGAAGTCTCTCTTGAGGAACGACTCCACCATTTATTCAAAACAGACGAAGCACCTTCCGCGCTTTGTTGTATGAATGACGTTGTTGCAAACAACGCGATAAAAATATTACATGAAATGGGTCTGAAAGTTCCCGATGACGTGTCGGTTAGCGGAGTCGACAGTATTCCGGGAACTGATGACGTCATGCCTTTGACTTCGATCAGACTCCCATTCTATTCGATCGGCAGCAGCGCACTGGATGCACTGCATGAGTATATTGAAAACGGAATATCCGATTTAAATAAAGAAAAAGCGCAACCGGCTTCACTTTCAATTAAAAGTTCAGTCGGAAACGCAAAAAATTAATCTTAAGGAGAACAAAAATGTTTACAGCAAAAAGAACTTTCACCTTAATAGAACTTCTTGTCGTAATCGCCATCATTGCAATCCTCGCGTCAATGCTGCTGCCTGCCCTAAATAAAGCCCGGGAGCGTGCCCATGCCATCAGTTGCGTCAACAATCTTAAACAGGTTGGATTGTCTGCAGAAATGTATGTTGACAGTTACAACGGCCTTCTTCCCATGACCTATGGACCGGGAAACTCTTCATGGATAACCTGGTTCAGGAACAGCGGCATAGGCATTGATAAAATCAAATTATGTCCAAAGCTCAAATATGATAAATCCGTATGGGGAGCCAGTTTCATGCAGGGATATGGCCTGCATCTGGGCTACGGAGGCAACCATTATAATTACCGGAATCGTAAAAAGAGAAATGGTGGTTACGGTGCCGCTTTTTACAATAATCCACCTTCAAAAACCCCTATTTTCGGCGACAGTCGAGATCACTCCAGGGACGTTCAAGACTATGTTATAGAAGCCAGGAATTGCGGGAATAACGGCGGAGCGCTTATTTTCAGGCACTCGGCCAAGGCCAATATATACTTTCAAGACGGCCATGTTAACGCGATTGACGAAAATGTTGCAGTCGGGGAGATCGGTTACACCAGATACTTCCATATGCCGGGCCCTGTACTTATTCAGTAATAAATATTCGCCAATAAAAATATTTTAAAATCAAGAGACTTATTATGAAATATGTTTTATCTTTTTACTTGATTCTCTCAATATTGCCCGTTCACGCTGACAGTCCGAAGCTTGTTGAAGTATTGGATTCAAACGTCCTGTTCCTGGCACATTTCAACCGTTCCTTAAAGCCGGAAATCGGGAATACGGAAAATATGGCGCAACAGGCCGTGATTACTTCCGGGAAAAAAGGAGTCGTTTTTTCCAAAAGCTACCCCCAGCCTGAATGTGCCGATCTCAGCGTCTACCGCTCTTTTCTGGCTTATCCGGGAGAAAGAAATATTGACATCAAAAACGGAACCATTCAATTCTGGATAAAGCCATTATGGAAAAGAACCGGATACGTTCACAGCGTTTTTTTCAAATTCCATAACAACCCGGAAAACCGCGACGGGATAGAGTGGAAAGGAAGTAACGCGTTCTATATCCAGAAACCACCGCATAAGGAAAATTATAGCCTCAGCCATATAAAAAAAATCAATAAGGACATACCGCATGGACCTGTTTGGCACCAGTTGGCGGCAACCTGGAGCGCCAAGGCGGGAAAATTTAGTTTTTATGTTGACGGGGAACTGGTGGGAACTGAAAAATATCAGGTTCCGACGAAAGTGCCTCGCGAATTAATTTTCGGCTCTCCTGATCTGCACTTTGCCAGATCATTGCTCGATGAAGTCAGAATTTTGAACTATCCGTTAAGCCCGGAAGAAATCAAACAAGATTATCTTGCCCAAAAAGCCGGGTTGGAATTTGACCACAAATCATCAGGAACTGGAAACAAAACCAGTATTCTAAAGTTTTCTCCGGAAATGCCGGAAGCGAAAGTCGCCTCGACATCAAAATTCGAAGACATTGCTCTGCCGGTCCAATATACGTTACAAGCTCCGAAAATTGACGCTTCGCTGGATGATCCGGCTTGGAAAAAAGCGATTACGCTTCCGCGAATGTTAACACCCAAAGGACATCCCGCCAAAGTCCCCACCGAACTGAAATTGCTTTATGATAATAAAAATCTGTACCTGTCCGCAGTTGTTAACGAGCCTGAAATGAAAACGATCATTGCCAAGTTTGATCAACGGGATCTGAAAATCTTTAATGACGACTGTGTTGAATTTATTTTGAAACTTCCGGGTCGTGACAGGAATATATTTCACTTTGTCGTGAATTCACTTGGTACGATCTATGACTCAAGGAACGGCAAACTGAATTTCGACGCCAAGAATCTTAAGGCAAAAACCAGGAGGCTCGCGGATAAATGGCTGCTTGAAATGCAGTTGTCATTCTCAGACCTCAAGACATCTCCGCCACAAGTAGGGGTAGTCTGGGGCGCAAGGTTCTGCCGCGAAAGGCATAACTTGAAAGCTGAGTTTTCCTCAATTCCGTCCACCAGGAACGGCGCGTTTTCCGCCCCGAATTATCTGGGGAAACTGACTTTTATGGGTGGTGCTAATTCCTCCTCCACGCTTAAAGTCAGTGTTGATAAAAAAACTTTTTTTCCCGGGCTTAATTCTTTTAAAATATCGCTGGACAACGACAAGCCGGAAAAAATCAAAGGTGAACTCAATATATATACTTTGAATTCCGCCAATGAACTGCTTGAATTCAATTCCAGACCGGTGACATTAAAACCGGGTAAAAATATCCTGAATATCCCGGTTAAAGTTGTTAATGACAAAACAAATTTGATCGGTATTACAATTAAACTCGCGTCCGGGGCTCCAGTTTGCAGTCTGAGTATTCCATGCGGGGTCTCTCCGGTATCTCCGTCCGTGACCAAGTTGGCAAAAGAACTGCCTGATCTTAAAAATATTATCAGAATGTATAACGATACAAAACATCCGCTCTATAAAGGAATGAAGGATGCGGTTGAGGAAGTATCAAAGGCTATCTCCACCTATGAACGCCAATTACAGCTTGCCCTTGAAAACCAAACTGTCGTTTCTCTGAATGACTGGAATAAAGTTGCTGCCTGTGTTAACGGGTTCAACAAATTCAGGCTTAACCGCCGCTATCTCATTTGGCAGACATCGCTATGGGAAAAAAGCTCTCCGGACGCGTTAGCCCCGCTCAACTACCATGAATCTCCGTCCTGCTCATTCTCCCTTGCCGGAAATGAACAGGAAGCGGTATGCTTCATCATAGCCGGAGGATTATGCGAAAAAAGACTTGATTTGCGGATTGTCCCCAATCCTACTGTAATGAAAGGAAAATACATACCGGCAAAAAGTTTTACCATATACAGTGAACCGTTCCTGAATCACATGGGTGAAAAACTCACCTCCGCTCTGATCAAGGTGCCGGGTAATATTATAACTTTGACTCCGGGAAGTCTGCAGCGGATCTGGATAATTTTTAACTCCCGCGGTCTTCAGGCCGGAAATTATAAAACATCTATCACAGTCAAGCCCTTGAATGACTATTCAATTCCCAACCGTAATATTCCAGTCTCTCTACGAATTTTCAATTTCACCCTGCCTGAAACTCATGACTGGCCGCTGGATTGTTATTTCTGGAAAAGTTCATGGAGCGAGGTCAATGAAACAGCTATGTTAAAAATGCTCCATGATCGCCATATAAAATGGGCAATGACGGACTCTTATATCTATCATCACGGTTATAAACCCGGCGGCACAATTCATGCGAAAAAAACAAAGTCCATAGACAAAAACAGAGTGACAAATGCGAACAAAGATTTCTTTGAAACCGCATTGAAGTTAAAGATGAAAATAGTTTTCGCCTGGGGAACTCCCGCCTCCGTTGAGTGGCACAAGTTGATGGTCAAGCGCCTGCTGGATATGGGTTTTTCATACCGGGATTTCATTTTCCACGGTGCGTTGCGCGACGAATTCAAGGCTAAAGATATTAATAAACCTGGGGGAATAAAGTTAAGGAAAGAACTGCATCAGGCAATCCCCGATGCTCAATTTATGGCAACTCTCCTGAATATTCCTCCCCCATCCGGTGCAACTTTAAAGCAAATAAAACAGGCTGGCCTGCTTGATTTCTTCAAAGTATGGGCCATCAGCAACGGAGTGACCGATAGTACGATCAACGAATTGCGCCAATATAAACGTACGGTATGGGCTTACCGCTGTCAGCGTAACATGCAAACCCGAAGCATCCTTGACTATTATCGTTTTTTCCCATGGGTGGGCTACTTCAAAAAACTTGACGGAGTCGCATTCTGGACCTTTTATTCACGGAAAGGAACTGACGGCTTCGATCATCGCGACGGCTATGACGACGGAATGACCCTGATCGATAGCGATAACCGCCCGGTCCCGAGTAAACAGCTTGAAGCTGTCAGAGAAGGACTGGAGGACGTAGCCTACATGGATATTTTGAAAAAACATCTCGAAAAAGCTGAAAAAAATAAACCTGCTAAAGGTTATTCAAAATACCGCAAACTCCTCGATAAAGTTCCGCAAAAAATCATGCGGGACAAATCTTTGCAACTTTTGAAACAATGGAGGCTGGATGTTGCGAATGCTATCGAAAATTTGAAAAAAGATGAAAAACATTGATCAATCGAAGGTAACTGTAAAAATCCATCAAGTAACGGAGAAAGCGAAACGCTTTCTCCGTTTTTTTTGTCTTGAATGGCAAATTCAATTTTCAGGGTATATATTACCGGTAAGATGAGATTAACCGTAAATTCAGGTAAGATATAATGAAAACAGTACTATATCCGGGCAGTTTTGACCCGTTGACAAATGGTCATATGGACCTGATCGAGCGCGCCTCGAAACTTTTTGACCAGGTTATCGTCGGCGTTGCGTTGAACAGTTTGAAAAATCCGCTTTTCACCGTTGATGAACGGGTCTGCATGCTCAAAGAATCATGCGCCGGTTTAAATAAAGTAACGGTAGTTTCTTTCAGCGGCTTGCTGGTTGACGCCCTCGATGATTTTCAGGCCCAAGCGGTCTTGCGCGGACTTCGCGCTTTTTCCGATTTTGAATTTGAACTGCAGATGGCTTTGATGAACCGCAGTCTGAAAGAGGGCTGTGAAACTATCTTTATGATGCCGAGTCAGGAAAATTCATTCGTCAGTTCAACGATGGTTAAGGAGGTTGCGTCATTCGGAGGTGAATTCGAAAAATTCGTCCCGCCCGCCGTGGCGGAATGTATGACAAGAAAGCTTGCGAAAGAAAAAAAATGATCAAGATCTCCATCGCTCTATTAAAAAAAGAAGATCTCAATCTTCACGGCGAAGAGCCGGCTTCATTCATTGACCTGGGGGATCACCCGGTAATGCAGATAGCCGGCCCGGTTGAATACAAACTCAGCGCAAAACTCACTGGAGGATCGGTTCTGGTTTCCGGCCGGGTGGAATTCGACCTCAATTGCACTTGCGGACGCTGTCTTGAGGAATTTTCCACCCATTTTAGAACCGACAATCTTTATCTCTATTATGACGACATCGATGAAAGCCTGGAACTGGATATCTCGGATGATATCCGGCAGGAAGCTCTTCTGGCACTCCCGCTTTCCCCGGTATGTTCGAATGACTGCAAAGGCCTGTGCCCCGAATGCGGAATCGATCTGAACCGCGAAAGCTGCACTTGTGAACGCGATCCCCGGGATGAAGATGATGAAGAAGACAACCCGTGGAGCGCCCTTGACGATTATAAATTTTGAACGGGCGTAGGGCAGCTTTCGATGAAAGCGCCGGGATGCGCCAGCATCCCACTCACGAGCTTATTCTTTCATTACTGATTCACATTAACGATCATAATGTACGTTCCCCGCCGGTCTCACCGAGACCTGGCGCTACTTGCCACTTGGGAATATTCGCCTTTTGTGCTTAATGAGCATAATTTACTTTTATTTGAAGTTCAACTACTTTAGTGCTATATTTTCGTTGTGCAAAATTGATTAACACACCGTCTTATGACGGTTTTATTTTTTTAACAGGTCAGGAACATTATATGTCAGCAAAAAGCCCGCAGTACAGCATAATTCTTGCCGCCGGTAAAGGCACCCGTATGGGATCGATCGAAACTCATAAAGTTTGTTTTGAAATCGCCGGCGTTCCAACTATCAACCGGGCTATTGCAACCTACAATAAATGTAACATCAAGCAACACCTGATCGTCGTCGGGCACAAAGCCGAACAGGTTATTGAAACTGTTGGTTCTGAGTATGATAACGCGGTTTTTGTTTATCAGAAACGTCAAAACGGGACCGCCGGAGCGGTGGAAGCGGCGCTGGCCGCCCTGCCTTCTTTATCTGACGACTGCGATATCCTGCTGGCGGCCGGGGACCGGTTGATCGACCAGACCGTGGTCGAACAGCTCTTTGACATATATTACACCGGCAGTTGCGAACTCGCCATGCTGGCGGTCCCCCGGGTTCCCCGGTCAACCCAGGGACGGATTATCATTGACCAATCAGGCGGTCCGGTCGCGATCCTGGAAATGGCGGACATTCGTTATCGCGCCGCCCTGAATGAACTGCGCGACATGGCGGTCAAGAACGAATTACCCGGCGCCAAGGCAATCACCAAAATGCTGATCGAAAGATTTCTTGGCTGGGGTGCCGAATACCGTGAAGACAAAATGATTAAAGCCTTCGGTCCGTTGTGGACGGAACTCAATTCCGGCGCTGAACGTATCTCCGCCGACAAAGTGCTTGAACTGATCCCGGAAGATAAACTTGCTTTTAATCTGGAAAACTTGACGCTGTCCCCCAGGGAAGCCGAGTCCTCGGAATATTTCAACACTTCAGTCTACATTGTCCGGGCCGGATTATTGCGTCAAGCGCTGGCAAAACTGACCGATAACAACGCCCAACGGGAACGTTATCTTTCGGACATTGTCGCCCTGGCCCATGCCGCCGGAGCAAAAACCGCGGTATTGCGCGTTCAGGACAGCACCCGGATCCTCGGTTACAACAATCCGGCCGAACTGCTGGAAGTCGAAAATATTATCAACGCCCGCAGCGGCGTAAAAGTCAGTCATGAGTTCCCGGCCGATGAATTCAGGACGCTTGACGAATGGCAGGACTTCATTTCGGAAGTACGCGACCGGAAAGACGCGTCCGGTTACTGGAATAGCCTTACTGATATATACAGTAACGATGAAGAATTTATTCTGCAAAAGCTCGACTTGCTGCAAACCCTGATAACCGAGGCTATAAAGGATATCGGCGCGGATAAACGCTGTTGTATCGTCCGCTCTCCGGGCCGGCTCAACGTCATGGGCCGTCACGTCGACCACCAGGGCGGCAATTGCAACCTGATGACGATCGGCTACGAAGCCTTGATGGTGGTTCACCCCCGTGAAGACGATATTATCAGGATGTTCAATGTCGATCGTGAACAGTTCGCGCCGACCCATTTTTCCATCAGCGAAATGGTCGGTGACCTGCCGTGGGACGACTGGCTGTCGCTGGTGAACAGCAAAAAACTAGCTCAACTGATCAACGATTACGGCGTCGATTGGTCACATTACTTAAAAGCGTCGATCCTGCGTCTCCAGAAAAAATTTTCCCATACCAAACTTACCGGGATGGATATCATGGTCTATGGCAATGTGCCGATGGCGGCGGGACTCAGTTCGTCATCCAGTCTGGTTGTCGGCGCGGCGGAAGCGGTGGTCGCGGTCAACCGGCTTGAAACGTTCCCGTCCCAGTTTATCACTCTGTGCGGAGAAGGCGAATGGTTCGTCGGCACCCGCGGCGGCGCGGCGGATCACGCGGCGGTCAAGCTCGGGCAGGAAGGCAAAGTCGTCAAAGTCACCTTCTTCGATTTCGCCATTCAGGATATTGTCCCGTTCCCGGACGGTTACGCGATGGTCGTTTGCGATTCCGGCATCAAGGCGAGAAAATCATCGAACGCCCGGAACCAGTTCAACCACCGGATCAGTTGTTACCGGATCGGTTTTATGCTGATCAAAAAACTTTTCCCGCAATACCGTCCGCTGCTGCATCATCTGCGCGACGTCAATGTACGTACTCTCGGCGTTCCACTGGCCTGGATCTACCGGATTCTGCTGCATCTGCCGGAATCGGCCACGCTCGATCAGCTTAAGGCTTTACTTCCGGAAGAGGATCTCGATGAATTATGCAGCAATCACCAGCCCCCCGCTGACGGCAAATACCCGATCCGCGGCGTGGTTCTGTTCGGACTGGCGGAATTTGAGCGTGCCGGATTGTATGCCGACGCCCTGAAAGAGGGTCGGATCGATGACATCGGTACACTAATGAAATACTCCCATGACGGCGACCGGGTCAGCTCCTTGAATGATGACCTTGAAAGGCTGCCGTTCCATGCGCCTGATTCAAACAGCTATATTCTGTCGCTGATCGAAAGTCTTGAAAGCGGCGAACCTGAGCGGGTCATCAAAGCACAGTTGCAATATCAGCCAGGCTCCTACCATTGTTCGCTGCCGGAAATCGACAGCATGGTGGATATTGCCTGCTCGGTTCCCGGCGTGGCCGGCGCGCAGTTGGCGGGAGCCGGTCTCGGCGGCTGCATGATGGTTCTGACCAAAACCGAAAGTATCGAAGCGCTGAAAGAAGCGTTGATCGCGAATTATTATATCCCGGTCGGACGCGAACCGCAGATTCTGGTCTGCCGTCCGGTTGCCGGCTCGGGCCTGATGAAATTTACTCCATAAAACGAAAGATTGTTAATATGCGTCCATTTTCCCTTCTGGTAAAACCCGCCTCATTCGGCTGCAACCTGCGGTGCAAATATTGCTTCTATCTCTGTAAAGAAGAAATTTTCGGGAAGAACCATAAGATGACCGATGAAATTCTCGAACAGATGATCAAGAAATTTCTCGCGGTGCCAATGCCCAACTACAGCATCGGCTGGCAGGGCGGAGAACCCACGACGATGGGCTTGGACTTTTTCAAAACCGCGGTCAAATATATGCAGAAATACGGCCACGGCGGCAAACAGGTTTCCAACGGCTTGCAGACCAACGGCACTTTGCTCGACGACGACTGGGGCAAATTCCTCCATCAGTACAATTTCCTGATCGGCCTGAGTATCGACGGCCCGAAAGAAATTCACGACCTTAACCGCCTGAACGCCCTCGGCGGCGGCAGTCACGGCGACGTCATGCGCGGATTGGATGTTCTCAAACGCAACAAGGTTGAACACAACGTCCTGTGTCTGGTCAACAGCGCCAATGTTGATAAACCCGAACTGGTCTACAATTACTTTAAAGACCTCGGCCTGATGTATCACCAGTATATCGAATGTGTCGAATACGACGAAAAAGGCGAGCTGCTGCCCTTTGCCGTCAGCGGCAAACAATGGGGCGAGTTCCTCTGCCGGTTGTTCGACGAGTGGTATAAAAACGATTGCTATACCGTCTCGGTCCGGCTTTTCGACTCGATCCTGTTCCGCATGGTCGAAAAGCAGCCAAACGTTTGCGCGATGGGCGTCAACTGCCGCCAGTATTTCGTGGTCGAAAACAACGGCGATATCTTCCCCTGTGACTTCTTTGTCAAACCGGAATGGAAACTGGGCAACATCATGACCGACGCCTGGGAAGAGATGTACGAAAGCCAGAAATATATTGACTTCGGCAACCGCAAAAGCACCTGGAATCCGGAATGCGGCCAATGCCCCTGGCTCGGTTTCTGCGGCGGATGCTGCCCGAAAAACCGTCCGATGCACGGCGATGATCCGTCAAAAATGTCGCCGCTTTGTGTCGGTTGGAAAATGTTCTACGAACACACCTTTCCACGCTTCCGCAAACTGGCGGACAAAATCATCAGCGACCGTTTAAACGAACAAATGGTGGAACAGCGAAAACAGGAAGCCCGGCAGCGACTCAAGGAAGGCAAAGTCAGCATGAACGCCCCGTGTCCCTGCGGCAGCGGCAAAAAATTCAAACGCTGCTGCGGCCGCTACACGGCTAAATAAGTTGCCAGTTTACAGTTGCCAGTTACCAGCAATAAGAGATAAAATCGGATAAAAAATATAATCAACGAAGGTCGTCATAATAATTTGATATACCCATTCATTAATCAGCCTTGAATATTGGGTATTCCTTGTTGGTTATTGCCCTGCGCAATGCTCGCGCTTATATATATGGATATTCATAAAGGAACCATAAATGTCAAAACAACCTATAATAACTTTAAAATCGGGACGCGAAAAAAGTCTGCTGCGCCGCCATCCCTGGATTTTTTCCGGCGCAATCGCCAGTGTCAGCGGCAACCCTAAACCGGGCGATACCGTCGTCATCAAAACCTCAGGCAATAAATTTCTGGCCCAGGCTTCATGGTCGCCTGAATCACAGATATGCGGCCGCGTCTGGAGTTTTGACGGCAGTGATTTCATCAATGCCGAGTTTTTTCATAAACGCCTGGAAAAAGCCTTTAAACAGCGTAATAATCTTCCGTCGCTCGGGCAATCCAATGCCTGCCGTTTGGTCGCGTCCGAAGCAGACGGCCTGCCCGGAGTGATTATCGACCGTTATGGAGATGATCTGGTCGGACAATTCGCCAGTTGCGGCGCGGAAAAATGGAAACACGAAATCGCCGCCGCCGCGGTTGACCTGCTCGATTGTCAGAGCTTTTATGAACGTTCGGATATTTCGGTCCGCAAAAAAGAGGGTTTAGCGGAAAGTACCGGACTTCTGGCCGGTTCAGAACCGCCGGCGCAAATTCAAATCATGGAAAACGGCTTGCAGTTCCTGGTCGATGTCCGACAGGGACACAAGACCGGTTTTTACCTTGACCAGCGCGACAACCGGGCAGCGTTGAAAGGATTCTGTCAGAATGCGGAGGTATTGAATTGCTTCTCATATACCGGCGGTTTCGGGGTCGCGGCCCATAAGTTCGGAGCGCGTTCAGTGATCAATATCGATTCCTCGGAAGAAGCCCTTTCGGTCGCGGCTCAAAACATGCGGCTCAACGGCGCCGATGACGGTGACTTCACCAATGTTCGCGGCGATGTTTTCAAGTTACTGCGCGAATATCGTCATGAGGGTCGACAGTTCGATGTTATCGTCCTCGACCCGCCGAAATTCATCGAATCCAAAGCTGCCCTTGAACGGGCCAGCCGGGGCTATAAAGACATCAATATGCTGGCATTGCAGCTCGTCCGGCCCGGCGGTTATCTTTTCACCTTTTCCTGTTCCGGCCTGATGACCGCCGACCTGTTCAATAAAGTTGTCGCCGGAGCCGCGCTCGACGCCGGACGCGACGCGACCATAATCCAGCGTCTCAGTCAGGCCGCCGACCACCCGACGCCGTTATCCTTTCCCGAAGCATATTACCTCAAGGGTCTGGCTTTACGAGTCGATTAAACCTTATGCCATATCACGGCACGGCTATTTTTTCGTCCTTGTCGATGCCGGAGACGATTTGCAGGGTGCCGGAATTGGGGCCGGGGATGGTCCGGATAAGAATCTTGCTGGAGACACCGTCGGAATTGACGACGGTAAGATATTCAAGCTGCCCGATCCGGGTGACCGCGTCAGCCGGAATCAGAAAGACTTTTTCTTTACCAAGTTTGATTTTTACACTGCCGAACATGCCGGGCATCAGGTTTTTAGTGTCGCCGAGAATGCACATCTTGATCATGAAGGTCCGGCTGCCGGCATCGACTGACGGCACAATCTCCCGGACTTCGCCGGTATAGGTCTTTTGCAGGGAACCGACCGTAAAATCGATTTTGTCGCCGACTTTGACCGAGCGGACCAGTCCTTCACGCAAAGGCACGTAGAGCATCAGCCGGTGCGGATCGAAGATCTTGAGCATAATATTGCCGGGACTGGCCATGTCGCCGGGGTCGGCGTAGCGTTCGGCCACTATCGCGTCCATCGGACTGACAATTGTCGCGTATTCAAGATTGGCTTCGGCCTGTTTCAAGGCTTGTTTCGCCCCGGCCACTCCGGCCTTGCTTGTTTTCAGAGCTTCTTCGGCATATTCATAAACTTTACGTGATACGGCTTTGTTTGCCAACAGTTGTTTCTGGCGGAGAAAATCTTTTTGCGCCCGATCGAGGGCGGCCTGGGCCGAAATCAGGTTCTCGGAAGCACGATCGCGGGCTGCTTTAAGATCAGCGTCATCGAGCTGGACCAGTACCGCACCCTGTTTGATGGAATCGCCGCTACGCCTGGTCACTTCCTTGATGCGTGCGGTAATCCGGGGAGACACTTCGATCTCGTCCCGACTCCTCACGGTACCGACGGTTTTAAAGTAGCGGGGAATTTCGGTCGGCTTCAATTCGAGGGTACGCCCCGAATACTTGCTGTTGCCGGCAGGTTTTTCACCCGGGGCGATATTTTTACCGCTGAACACTCCAGTTTGGATTATTATCAGCCCGACAATGACGACACAGGCGGCAATGATGGCGACAGTTCTTTTGTATTTCATATTGTCAACTCCTGTTTGAAGATGAAATCAGCATATAAATGGTCGGAATAACCAGCAAAGTAAAAAACGTACTGGCTATCAGCCCGAAGATCAATGACCAGGCCAGGCCGGAAAAGATCGGGTCTAGAGTTATCGGCCACGCCCCCATCATGGTCGTCAAAGCGGTCAGCATGATCGGTCTGAACCTGACCGCGCCGCTTTCCACAATCGCCTGTTTAAGCGGATGACCCTGCTTAACCGCGTCCTGGATAAATTCGATCAAAACGATACTGTTGCGAATAACGATCCCGCCGAGAGCAATCATCCCGATCATGCCGGTTGCGGTAAAAAACACCGGATCGCCATATCCGGCCACACTGCGGCCGGTAATCAAATTCAAGAGCCAGAAACCCGGCGCGATCCCGGCAATCGTCAGCGGAATAGCGCACATGATGATCAGCGGCAGCACAATACTGTTGGTCTGGATAATCAGCAGCAGGAATATACCGATCATGGCAATCCCGAACGCGATCCCCAGATCACGGAACACGCGCAGCGTGATCTGCCATTCGCCTTCCCCGGCCCATTCGGCCCGGATATTGGAGGGCAGCGGATGTTTGCGCAGCGTGTTAAACTCGGTCTTAAGGATCAACTCGCCCGGTGGTTTACCAACGCATTCGGCAGTG
>CAXXVV010000010.1:0-502482 GCA_963678305.2 Victivallales bacterium | reverse complement strand
CGGCAAAGGCGGCTGGACCGATGCCGGACATTCGGATTTTCGTCAGGCACCGGTAGGCAACAACAAATTTATCCAGATACCGTACAAGATCATCAACCCTGACAAAAACGGCAATCGAGCCGCAATCATCCTAAAAGGCGGTTAGAAACGCCGGAATTTCCAGTTGAAGTCAAAATAAATAATATAAACCGGAAATACCGCAGGCTTTTCTTCTTCCATACTTCATGGTATATGAAAAGAGACTCAAAAGTTATGGACTATATTATAAACTACGCTGACGGTTCCAAGCGAAGTTTGAGATCATAGCAGGAAAAGATATCGGCGACTGGTACGCCCCCAGCGACCTGGCCAATGCGGCGGTTGCCTGGAGCGGTAAACATCCCGTCGTCAATGCCCCGTTCGGCTACTATATAACCCCCTGGGATAACCCGTCGCCTGACAAGACGATTGCTGATATTGAAATTGTCAGCAAGGGAGATACTACTCCGATAACCCTTGGCATAACCGTCAGGCAAATGTCGATTTTGCCTCAAAAATCAAGCATCCATGGAATTTCTCCAACATGGACAATATTGCAAAAGAAATAAGCATTAAGCCAATAAAGCGTCAGGCCGTCTGTATACCTTCAAACTGACCAACCAGCACGGCTGGCTGGGACTTAACCTTTACGGCAACAAAGTTGACGCAACAAATGGAAACGTCTGAAATTCGCGTTAAAGGCGGCAAATCCGGTTTTAGTCAAAGTTATCTGCTTCTCTCCAAGCGGCGACAACGCAACCTGCGACAGGATACCTCCGATAAAGAAAGTTGGCAACTGGAGCTATTATGACGTCGATCTGGAAACCATCAAATGGCGCTGGGGAACCAGTCCCGACGCAAAACAATGGGCGGCAGAGACAAGACAGTAGTAATGTTGGCCCTGGATTTCACATCGAAAAAAAGGTTCCGTCATCGATTTAAAACCAGTCTGCCTATACCAGGATTGAGCATTTGCAATCACCTCTTTGGGGCTTGCGAGGGGATTGAGGGGGGATTTCTTGAAATAAGTTTGGCCGGGTTCATGCTGCTGCTGGATAGCGGGTTATGTTACATTTTTGGGTGATCCTGATTACTTTTTTGTAAAATTTATTAGAATTCAGTTTGCAAAATCCCTGCTTGATGGCATATTAAAAGCCGCTAAAGAAAACAGCGTGTTAAATTGATAAATAATCAAAGATCCTGATATGTCCCCGGTCTCAAGTGTTCAAGCTTGAATCCCGGCTTGAAAAAATCTGAAAAAAATAACGTTTCCGATTTGCAAAAATTCAAGGTTGTGGCATATTATGAGCCGCTGCAGAAAACAGCGTGTTGTAATCAATACATTACTCTTCCACGAAACTGGAAATCATTACTTTAGTCGTCCTGCTTCCGCAAGGAGCGAATGCGACTGAAGTATGAAGCAGAGATTCGTGCTTCTTCGAAAGAAGGAAAAAAATCAAAAAAAGTGATAAACTTGATTTGCATTGTTTAAAGAGTATGATAAATTAAAAATCTGTCGCGCTTACTGTGAGACAGTTTTGAGCGGAGTAAAATCTCCGTGAGATGTTTGAAAATTGAATAGTATGATGTAGGTCAACGAAAACCTTTGAAAATCCGGAAGTCTTAGTCGTCTTCCGGTCTATAAGAATAACATTCTTGTAGTTCCTGATACTAATTCAGCGGAATTAGTATTTTTAATCTTTTAAGCAAGATTAAATTTTCTGAAAAGTATATAAACCGTCTGATCGGTTTAAAATACAATTTTTTTCGGAGAGTTTGATCCTGGCTCAGAACGAACGCTGGCGGCATGGATTAGGCATGCAAGTCGAACGAAAAGCCGGAGCTTGCTCCGGTGGATGAGTGGCGAAAGGGTGAGTAACGCGTGAGCAACCTGCCTCTGAATCGGGAATAACAGTTGGAAACGACTGCTAAAACCGGATGTGAACATTTTATCGCATGTTATTTTGTTTAAAAATTCATTGTTCAGAGATGGGCTCGCGTCCCATTAGCTAGTTGGTGAGGTAACGGCTCACCAAGGCAACGATGGGTAGCTGGTCTGAGAGGATGATCAGCCACACTGGGACTGAGACACTGCCCAGACTCCTGCGGGAGGCTGCAGTCGAGAATCTTCCGCAATGCGCGAAAGCGTGACGGAGCGATGCCGCGTGCATGATGAAGGCCTTCGGGTTGTAAAATGCTGTCACTGGGGACGAAATTTGACGGTACCCAGAGAGGAAGCCACGGCTAACTACGTGCCAGCAGCCGCGGTAATACGTAGGTGGCGAGCGTTGTTCGGATTTATTGGGCGTAAAGGGTCCGTAGGCGGTCTGCTAAGTCTGATGTGAAATCCCGGGGCTCAACCCCGGAACTGCATTGGAAACTGGTGGACTAGAGTATCGGAGAGGTAAGCGGAATACCTGGTGTAGCGGTGGAATGCGTAGATATCAGGTAGAACACCAACAGCGAAGGCAGCTTACTGGACGATTACTGACGCTCAGGGACGAAAGCGTGGGGAGCAAACAGGATTAGATACCCTGGTAGTCCACGCCGTAAACGTTGTGAACTTGATGTGGGTCGGCTCATCCCGATCCGTGTCGAAGCTAACGCGATAAGTTCACCGCCTGGGGACTACGGCCGCAAGGCTAAAACTCAAAGGAATTGACGGGGGCCCGCACAAGCGGTGGAGCATGTGGCTTAATTCGAGGCAACGCGAAGAACCTTACCCGGGCTTGAAATGTTTCGGACCGCCCTGGAAACAGGGCTTCTCTTCGGAGTCGAATCACAGGTGCTGCATTGGGCTGTCGTCAGCTCGTGCCGTGAGGTGTTCGGTTAAGTCCGGCAACGAGCGCAACCCGTGTCCTTAGTTACCAGCGGATAATGCCGGGGACTCTAAGGAGACTGCCCGTGTCAAGCGGGAGGAAGGCGCGGATGACGTCAAGTCAGTATGGCCCTTATGTCCGGGGCTGCACACGTGCTACAATGGCCGGTACAATGGGCAGCGATATCGCGAGATGGAGCAAATCCCCAAAACCGGTCTTAGTTCGGATTGGAGTCTGCAACTCGACTCCATGAAGTCGGAATCGCTAGTAAAGGCGTATCAGCTACGACGCCTTGAATACGTTCCCGGGCCTTGTACACACCGCCCGTCACATCATGGGAGTTGATTGCACCCGAAGTCGTTGACTCAACCTTTCACGAGGAGAGAGACGCCTAAGGTGTGGTTGATGACTGGGATGAAGTCGTAACAAGGTAGCCGTAGGGGAACCTGCGGCTGGATCACCTCCTTTCTAAGGAGTAATCCTGATCTGGCACTGATCGTTTGCATAATGTAAACGACATTAACCGCCAGTTGTCAGGATACGGATGAGTTCCAACCAGGTCGCAACCAGGTTGGATATGGATGCCGGTAACGGTATCAAGTTAATCTGCATCATACTATTCAGTTTTCAAACGTGTTGTTTGAAGAATTGAAATGAACCCCTTTAGTTGAAGTCTGAAAAGATAGATACCAACGGTAAGGATTTGAACTAAACGGGCGTATAGCTCAGTTGGTTAGAGCGCGTCCCTGATAAGGACGAGGTCCCTGGTTCAAATCCAGGTACGCCCACCAGTCCGTACGACGGACCGCGATGTTTAGTTGAAGGAGTAAATTTTGAGCTGTAATTAATTTACAAATTTACAAATTTACAAATTCTCAATTGAATTTACGGGGCTGTAGCTCAGTTGGCTAGAGCACCTGCTTTGCAAGCAGGATGTCCAGGGTTCGAATCCCTGTAGCTCCACCATTTTTTACGAAGAAGCACGATAAAACAGTTGTGCTGGAAGTGAAAAATGCAGTTGCAAGGGTTTCAAAGATTTCGATTATACGGCGCAAGCCTTATAATATAAGGAATTCGCTTAGTTATGTTCGAAGGATTAAAAGGAAGTCGTTCCTTTTGGATCATTCGTAATTCCTAATTCGTAATTCCTGATTCCGCCTAACGGCGGGGTGTTGTTTGATAATTGAAGAAGGTTTTAGAAAATGTCTAATACCGCAAAAAAAAGCAACTTAGTTGAAATAATAAGCCGAATTATATTTTAGCATGAGTTTCAGTTGCTGATTATTGACTTTAATGAATAATTAAGGTCGGAAAAGTAATGGAAAATCATGTTTGAAAACATTTTTTGGTGGTTAAGCTACTAAGGGCGCATGATGGATGCCTTGGCGTTGACAGGCGATGAAGGACGTGGTTAACTGCGATAAGCCTCGGGAAGCTGTAAGCGAGCTCTGATCCGAGGATTTCCGAATGGGGCAACCCGGCTGGAGTAATGTCCAGTCATCCGTAACTGAATACATAGGTTACGGAAGTGAACTCAGGGAAGTGAAACATCTCAGTACCTGAAGGAAAAGAAATCAACCGAGATTCCGCTAGTAGTGGCGAGCGAACGCGGATCAGCCTAAACCGGCCAGTTTACTGACCGGGGTTGCGGGACTTCGATATGGCATTGGCTAACTGTTAGCTGAACACTTTTGGAAAATTGGACCAAAGATGGTGAAAGTCCAGTACGCGAAAACAGTTACCAGCCTAGAAGTATCCCAAGTAGGACGGAACACGTGAAACTCCGTCTGAATCCGGGGGGACCACCCTCCAAGGCTAAATACTAGTCAACGACCGATAGCGCATAGTACCGTGAGGGAACGGTGAAAAAGTACCCTTGTTAAGGGAGTGAAAAGAACCTGAAATCATGCGCCTACAAAGTGTGGGAGCGCAAGTGACCGCATGCCTTTTGCATAATGAGCCTGCGACTTACTCTATACAGCAAGGTTAATCTTAGAGAGGAGCCGAAGCGAAAGCGAGTGTGAATAGCGCGTTTAGTTGTATGGAGTAGACCCGAAACTGGGTGATCTATCCATGGCCAGGTTGAACCCTCTGTAACAAGAGGTGGAGGACCGAACCAGTTCATGTTGAAAAATGTTTGGATGAGCTGTGGATAGGGGTGAAAGGCCAATCAAACCCAGTGATAGCTGGTTCTCCTCGAAATAGCTTGAGGGCTAGCCTTATGTAATAGCGCACGGGGGTAGAGCACTGACTGTTCGCGGGCCCTGACCGGGGTACCAACAACTATCAAACTCCGAATACCGTGTTGCCGTATCATAGGAGTCAGACTGCGGGGGATAAGCTCCGTAGTCGAAAGGGAAACAGCCCAGACCGCCGGCTAAGGTCCCTAATCTGGACTTAGTGGTTTGAAGGATGTGGAGTTGCACAGACAGCCAGGATGTTGGCTTAGAGGCAGCCATCATTTAAAGAGTGCGTAATAGCTCACTGGTCGAGTGATTCTGCGCCGAAGATGATCGGGACTGAAGTTCAGAACCGAAGCCGCGGAGTATAATTTATTATATTGGTAGAGGAGCGCTGTATACGGGTTGAAGCCGATGTGGAAACGGAGGTGGACTGTATACAGGTGACCATGCAGGCATGAGTAGCGAAAAACCAAGTGAGAATCTTGGTCACCGAAAGCCCGAGGTTTCCAGGGGTAGGTTCGTCCGCCCTGGGTTAGTCGGACCCTAAGGCGAGGCCGAAAGGCGTAGTCGATGGACAACAGGTTAATATTCCTGTACCACCTTATCTGAGTGATGGAGGGACGCAGTATGCTAAGCGATCCCGGCGATTGAAAGTGCCGGGCTAAGGACGTAGGGTGTGAAATAGGTAAATCCGTTTCACTTATACCTGAGATCTGATGGGGAGTGTCTCCGGACACGAACTCGCTGATGCTTTGCTGACTAGAAAAGCTTCTAAACGTTGAAGATAGGGTGTCCGTACCGTAAACCGACACAGGTAGGCGAGGCGAGAAGCCTAAGGTGCGCGAGAGAAACCACGTTAAGGAACTCGGCAAATTAGCCCCGTAACTTCGGGAGAAGGGGTGCCGTCATTGTGAGCAGACTTGCTCTGCAAAGCATACGACGGTTGCAACAAAGAGGCTGGTGCGACTGTTTAACAAAAACACAGCTCTCTGCTAACTCGCAAGAGGATGTATAGGGAGTGACACGTGACCAATGCCAAAAGGTCAAAGGGAGAGGTTAGCCTTCGGGCGAAGCTTTGAACTGAAGCCCTGGTGAATGTCGGCCGTAACTATAACGGTCCTAAGGTAGCGAAATTCCTTGTCGGGTAAGTTCCGACCTGCACGAATCGTGTAACGATGCCAGCACTGTCTCAACGTGGATCTCGGCGAAGTTGTAATTCCGGTGAAAATGCCGGATACCCGCGGAAGGACGGAAAGACCCCATGAACCTTTACTGTAATCTGATATTGGTATTTGGTATCTCATGTGTAGGATAGGTGGGAGGCTTTGAAACTGCTACGCCAGTACCAGTGGAGCCATTGGTGAAATACCACCCTTGGGTTATTGAATATCTAACCAGGTTCCCGTGAAACCGGGCCTGGAACAGTGTCAGAGGGTCAGTTTGACTGGGGCGGTTTCCTCCCAAATTGTAACGGAGGAGTTCGAAGGTACACTCAACACGGTTGGCAATCGTGTGTAGAGCATAAGGGTATAAGTGTGCCTTACTGTAAGACCGACGGGTCGAGCAGTCGCGAAAGCGGGACCTAGTGATCCAGCGATGGAACGTGGAATCGTCGTTGCTCAACGGATAAAAGGTACTCTGGGGATAACAGGCTGATAGCGCCCAAGCGTCCATAGCGACGGCGCTGTTTGGCACCTCGATGTCGGCTCATCACATCCTGGGGCTGAAGAAGGTCCCAAGGGTTCGGCTGTTCGCCGATTAAAGTGGTACGCGAGCTGGGTTCAGAACGTCGTAAGACAGTTCGGTCCTTATCCTCCGCGGGCGCAGGACATTTGACGGGATCATTCCCTAGTACGAGAGGACCGGGAATGACCAACCTCTGGTGTTCCAATTGTTCCGTCAGGAGCATTGTTGGGTAGCTATGTTGGGAACGGATAAGCGCTGAAAGCATCTAAGCGCCAAGCCCACCCGAAGACTAGATGTCCC
Organism: Victivallales bacterium; assembly: GCA_963678305.2. Classification (GTDB taxonomy): domain Bacteria; phylum Verrucomicrobiota; class Lentisphaeria; order Victivallales; family Victivallaceae. Next base: position 495,476 of record CAXXVV010000010.1, on the reverse strand, counting down.
ACCCACTTAGTGGGTCTGAAGACTGGTTGAAGACTACAACCTCGATAGGCCGGCAGTGTAAGTACAGTAATGTATTCAGCTTACCGGTACTAATCAGTCGTGAGGCTTAACCACCTTTTTTTAGATCGCTTGATCCATTCAAGCTATCTAAAAAATAATAAATGACTTTTATCGGTCAATTTATCTCAGCAAAATAGCTGAATAACGCGGAATTTGACCTTTCTAATCCTTCTTTTAATTATACTCAGATTACAAGTTACCGTGAAAAGTTACCACTTTTTATTAACTGGCAACTGGCAACTGTAAACTGTAAACTGAATTTTTGAATTTTTTGTCCGGTGTCCATAGCGGAGTTGTCACACACGTTCCCTTCCCGAACACGATTGTTAAGGACTCCAGCGGCGATGGTACTGCCTTGCGGGAGAGTAGCACGATGCCGGACTTTTTTCAATTTACCAGCGTTTGTAGATTTGCATCTTCTACAAACGCTTTTTTTTTTGGTTCTTACGAAGAACCACGATACTCCGGTTCAAACTCCAGTCGCTAACGCTCCTTACGGAAGCGGTTCTTACAACGGAAAGCGAACCTCCCTGGGAGCGCGGACGTCCCCGTCCGCATCTTCGCAGGCGTCCCGCCTGCAACACGGACACTCACAGACCGACACGGACTAACACAAACATAAACAAGTCCACTATGTCCATTCCCCCCCATCTACCTTCCCCACAGTGTCCACCCCGTCCACTTCCTCCTCCCCCCCGCAGGATTTGTTGGGGGCATTATCTTTTTCTCTTTTATGTTTTCTAATAAAATTAATAAAAAAATGATATTATAAGTTATTTATATTTGACATAATGTAATAAATATATTACTTTAAGTAAAGTAAACATTACATCAAGGAGAAAGAAAATGACAAGATTACAAAAAGTTGCGGTATGGAATATTGCAGTTATGCTAACCGCGATGCTTACAACACTTTTATTTGTGCCGCTGTTTCCCGGAAAAGGAATCGTATTTACTCCGATGGCTATTATGATTGGCTTATTTTTTGGAGAGAAGATGTTCAAGGGAGATGAAGCTCCGCGGTGGGACGAGATGGAACAGCAAATAGGACGCAGAGCTTCTTTTCAAGGGTATACTTTGTTCTGGATCGTTATAATACTCCTGACTACATTTATACCTCTATTCAAAGTTTACAGGGGAGTTATTCCAATTGTATATTTGAGTTTTTTCCCGTTGTTTGCGGCTTATTTGCTGATGGTCACGATCTCGCTTTCAATGATCTACCAGGTTAGTTCATACAGTTCCGCTAAGAAAATTGTAATTCTCGTCATTGCAGTAATAATTTTGCTGCTTCCACCAGTTGCAACAAAGATGGTAATTGCGGATAATTTATTACGAAGATCATTTACCGGTAGTGATCAACGGGACGAATGGCATTTTAATTCAACAGAAGAAGTTGTTGCAGACTCCGTGATAACCTTGAAAACTTTTCCGCCAAACACAAAAAAGATGTATATAACACTCGCATACTTTAATGGAAGAATAGAAAAGGCGATATTATCCGGACAAGAAATAAAAGCCGAGAATCTTGGAGTAGGGGCATATTATTTATATCTGCCTGAAAGTAAAACATTGAAAAAAGGAGATAAAATAAAAATTACTTGGAAATTTCCCGCAAAAAACCTTATAGTAAAGAACTCCTATAGAACAAGAATCAGGAGCTTGGTTCCGGTAGACCGGATTTGGCTTTCGGGAATTATTGACAAGGGGAGCGGATATATGGTCCCCGGCCATCCGGAACAAAAGAAATTTCGTGTGGTTTGGAATTGCGGAACATACTTGAATCCAGCAACCAATTTTGGCTCCTGCGATTTGACGATTAAAAAAATTACGGCGAAAAGGACTGATTAATGGGGGGAACCCTGAAAAATAACATTCGAATGCTTCGTTTCATGAATGGAGAAATGACTCAAAAAGAGTTGGCTGCAAAGGTTGAGGTAACGCGCCAGACTATTATTGCCCTGGAATCAGGAAAATATGTTCCTTCCCTTTTATTAGCGATGAGAATAGCCGAAACGTTCAATGTAAAAATTGAAGACGTATTTTTTCTTGAATCACATAATAATTAATTAACAATCTATTTTCAGATAAGCTCATATTCAGGGTATTATTTGCAATTCAACTTTGATGAATTATCTTTATCTCAACAAATAAGGATAGGAAACATGAAAATTGCATTATTTTGTTTATTAACTATACTCTCATTGTCAGTTCCCGGGTCTGAGATTTATTTTCGCTCCATGCCTCCGGGCTGGGGTGTGACTAAGATCTATAACAGCACTAAGGAAGTCAGAAGACAAGTCGGCCGCAGACTAGGCGTCCCATTGAAGGAGCTTTCAAATAATTATTTGAACATCAATGGTAAAAGTATTATGATCAATATTCTTGAGGCGCATAATGAGGCGTCGGCAAGGGTTTTATATGCAAAAATATCCAGCATGAAAGGCGATCGGGCTTTTTGTTTGAGCAAAGGGACCACGGTGATCGAGTTTTCAGGCAGTCAGGTCACGGTGCCGATAGCGCAAAAAGTAGCCTGGGAACTGGGATTTACATCGAAGCCTCAAGAAGTTAAATATAAACTTGACTTCAAACTGGCGACCGTAAAAAAATCACATTATATGAGCTTTAACAGGTTGTCAAACTTACTGGCCTCCCCCGAGACCGACGGCATTCCGAAAGTCGGGCGTTATTCGAGAAGGTTTGTTTTTTGGGACAAATGTTATTTGAGGTACGCTCCCAAAACGAATATTTACAAGTTTAAACCGAAAGCGATTAATAGCATAACCCGGAACGGCATTATCCGGTATGCCTTTACATCGTTGCCTGAAAAGTACAACATTCCCTATGTCAATGTCGATGCAAGCATAAAACTTGATAACAGCGGTTTTACAAAAGCCCCGGAAATTGATGTAAAAACATATACCGCATCCACTTCTTTCTGGCCTTCTGACGATCCGAAGATCAAAGACATTGCTAATAAACTGGTTAGTGGCTTGAATGATAATGATCAAAAAGTCAAAGTTTTGTTGCGGGCGGCCTATTTGCCCCGGCGTGGACCTATACGTGGAACCAGGTACGGTGTAAAAAAAGTTATCGAACAACAATTCGGTAACTGCTGGGACTCTTCGGATTTATTTGTCACGTTATGCCGGGCGGCAAACATTCCATGCCGCCAGGTCGCCGGTTGGATCTACGGCCTTTCCGGTCATGTGTGGGCGGAATACTGGATCAATGGTAAAGGCTGGCAGCAGGTTGATCCGTCTTCCGGCGGTAAAGTGAAATGTGGTATCTATTTTATTCCGTATTTCTCAACGGATAACGGTAGAATGCCGATACTTTACGTAGAATTTCCAAAGATTGAAGTGGTTAAATAACCTGATATTTTTAAAATAGGTGTTTGTTATTTTGTCTCATTTTTGTATATTTCAGGTTATATTAGGCAAATTTTCTTGCAATTACCTCATTTGACGCATATTTTATAAGTTAGAAACTAATCGAATTTTTAAGGAAATGGAATATGTATATGCCCAGCGTACCGGAATTATTGATCGTCTTTCTTTTTGTTCTGCTTTTATTCGGCGCTAAAAGAATTCCTGAAATTGCCCGTGCATTGGGAAAAGCCAGCCGGGAATTCAAAAAAGCCAAAGACGAGATCGTTAATGATACTGAGGAGATCATAGCCGCTTCCGAGAAAAAGGCTGAGAAAGAGGAGAAAGCCGAATCTCAGGCTGATGAAGAGAAAAAATCCTGACGAAAACGCTCATGGATAATTCTGAACAAACAGAATTCGGTTTTCTGGACCACCTGGAAGAACTGCGTGCGGTTTTACTGCGAATAGTGGTTCTAGTCGTTATTCTGTTTCCGGTATGCCTCTATTTTGCCCCGCAGCTTTTGGATTTTGTTGTTGCCCATCTGGACCAACCCGGATTTAAATTGAAATATTTCTCGCCGCTTGAACCTTTCTGGGTAATGATGAAAATCAGTTTTTTCTGTTCGATTGTGCTGGCGTTGCCGGTTATTTTCTGGCAGATCTGGCGGTTTATCGCTCCCGGATTGTATCAGAAAGAAAGATCATTTGTAATCAGGCTTACTGCTTCGGCTATGGCTCTTTTTGTTTTAGGGGCGATATTCAGCGCTGTTTTTATTTTGCCGTTGATGATTCGTTTTTCGATGAGTTTTGCTTCTGAATCGCTTGAACCGGCAATCGGGTTGGAAAAGTTTATTAGCCTGGTGCTGATGCTGATCTTTGGTTTCGGGCTCATGTTTGAATTTCCGGTTGCCATCTTCATGCTTGTCAGGTCGGGGCTGGTCGAACTGGATACTTTGAAAAAGCAGCGTCCTGTGATCGTGATCATCATCCTTTTTTTGTCTGCGGTGCTGACCCCCCCGGATGTTTTAAGTCAATTACTGATGGGAGTGCCGACATATCTGCTCTTTGAGCTCAGTTTGTTATTTGCCCGTCCGAAGAAAAAACTTGATTCAGAAGAACCTGCAAGTATGACTGATGATGAGTCAAAATCTTCGCCAGAAACGAAAGAATCTTATCCGGATGAGACAAGACTACCCGAGATTGAAGATTATTTTGACTACGAAAGTGATCCCTTACCCCGCAAAAGCCGTCCGACTCCCGGTCGCACTCCCGCTTCATGTATCCGTAAAAGACGCAGGCGTAAATAATTTCTATAGCCCGGAATAAAAGTTTGTTGAATCAGGCTCGGGAAGACAATATCAGTAAAGCCACGATAAAGATGATTGCAAGCATAATAAGTTTGGGAACCAGCTTGCCAAAAACTTTTAAATTTTCCTTTGCCCGGTCCTGTTGCTTGATGGATAATTGCTGCAAAGTATCGGACAAACGACCGGATTGTTCGCCGGTCTGCCAAAGTGAAATAAAATCTGATGGTGTGTCCGGAGAAAAACCTTGCGATATTGGATAACCGTCGCGGGCGCTTTCTCCTCCCCCTTTGAGCATTACTGCAACGACAACATTATTACACAGATCAAGTGATAAATCAGCGCAGACCGGCATGGGAATACCGGCATTGTAGAGAGCGTAAAATCCTTGACAGTAACGGGCAAACGCTAAATCTTTCAACGCCGGGCCAAGCAGTGGAATTTTGAGCAGCAAACGGTCAAGTATAAAGCGAAAATGCCCTTCTTTACCGGAATAATGAGCAATGCCGATGACGACAAGTACAGGCAGGTACATAAAAATAAACAAAATGAAGAATACGTTGAAAAAGTAATGAAAAACGGATATTTTTCCCAGAATAACTGAAGCTATCGGCAAGAGAAATGCGATAATATGAAATTGCAGAACAGGCTGCGCCAGTCCGGAAATAATCATGTTCCAGGTTTGGGTTTTCATCAGATGCAGATCAGCGATCAGCTTGAACGATTCCGCGAGGTGTCCGGATATCTCCCCCGATTCAATGATGCATATATCGGTTCGGGAAAACTTGAGGCTGGAAGAACGCAGTGCGGAGGTCAGAGAGGAACCGTTATTGATATCGGCAATGATTTGCATCCAGCCTTTCCGGGTGTCACTTTTTCCGCGCCGGGATGCTACTTCCAACGCCTTTGTGATACTTAAACCGGCATCCAGCATGGTACTTACTTGTCCAAACAGTTCCTGTTGTTTTAAAAACATCTTGTGTTCTTGTGAAATAGAATGTTAAGTTAGTTTATTTCCGGTTTACTATAAAGTTTCTTATATTGATTGCAAGCTTGATAAATATTCGAAAGATAAAAAAAGAGTTTGTTTCCCTGCATAGGAAACAAACTCTTTTCGTGCTTTTCGTGTTATATCGAAAAACTTATTTTTGCATTCCGGCCACCATCAGGTTGGCGATGCGTTTGGCGAAGTTCAGCGGATCGGGGATCGAACCGCCGGAGGTCAACAGTGCCTGATCGTAGAGCATTTCAGCATACTCTTTAGTTTGATCCGCATCCGGGGCTTCGTCATAAACTTTCTGGAAAGCGCTGATCAACGGGTGACCGGCATTGAGTTCCAGAATCTTTTTCTGGGGTGGAACATCCTGGTTCATCGCTTTCATCAGGCGTTCCATGTGCGCTCCCATATCGTTTTCATCGCCAACCAGACAGCAGGCGCTTTCGGTCAGGCGGCTTGAAAAACGGACTTCCTTGACCCTTTCTTCAAGGGTTTTCCCGAGGAACTCGACCAGGGATTTGTGTTGTTCCGCAGCTTCTTTGACCTGTTCTTTTGATTCTTCATCCTCCAGTTCGCCTTTTACGGCAGACTTGAGATACTTTTGTTCATATTGCTGCATGGATTGCAGAACCCATTCGTCGATCGGGTCGGTCATGAACAGGACATCCCAACCTTTGGATTTAAAGTATTCCAGCGCGGGGGAGTTTTCCAGAACGGAACGGCTTTCCCCGGTCAGATAGTAAATATGTTCCTGGGATTCCGGCATGGCGGTAACATAATCATTAAGGCCGATCATTTCACCCGGTTTACCGTTCATGGTCTCGTACATTGCCAGATCTTTGAGTTTATCGCCATTTTCATAGTCAGTGTGGATACCTTCCTTGATCATGGCGCCGAATTCTTTGTAGAATGAAATATAGGTTTCGGTTTCATTCTCGCGCATTTTCTTCAACTCGGACAGAACTTTACGGGTAATATTTTTCTTGATTTTTCCGAGCAGCGGATTTTCCTGAAGAATTTCGCGGGATACGTTCAACGGCAGGTCACTTGAGTCAACTACGCCTTTGACGAAGCGCATGTAATCGGGGATAAGATGTTCGCATTCGTCGGTGATGAAGACGCGTTTGACGTAAAGCTGCAAGCCTTTTTTCTGTTGATCCGGCATAAAAATATTGAACGCCGATTTTTCCGGCAGATAAAGCAGGGCTTTGAATTCGGTCGTGCCTTCAGCGGCAATATTAATATGGCGCAGCGGCTTGCCCTGAAAATGTGAAAGATGACCGAAAAATTGCTCATGGTCTTCTTCTGTCACTTCCGCCGGATCGCGCAGCCAGATGGCTTTCTGCGAGTTGACGGTCTGGTCCTCGACGACTTCCTTGTCGTCTTCTTTCCTGGTGACCGGCATAATGATCGGGTATTCGATGTAGTCTGAATACTTGCGGATGATCTCGCGCAGTTTCCAGGTTTCAAGATAGAGTTCGGCATTTTCCTTGACATAAACAGTCACTTCCGTGCCCTGTTCAGTTTTGTCGGCGGTGTCAAGGGTGTAACCGGATTCCCCGGTCGAGGTCCATTTTACGGCGGGCTCGTCCGAACCTGCGCGTTTGGTTACCAGTTCGACTTTATCCGCGACCATGAAGCTGGAGTAGAAGCCGACCCCGAATTGGCCGATTAGTTCCGGCAGATCGGCTGCCTTGCTTTCCTCGATCGCCTGCATAAAGGCTTTGGTGCCGGATTTGGCGATGGTGCCGATATTGTTGGCGACTTCTTCTTCGGTCATGCCGATACCGTTATCGGTGACCTTGATGCATTTGGCTTCCTTGTCAATTTCGACCCGGATGGCCCAGTCGCGGCTCATGGAGTCGTCTTTCAGCGACTCGAAACGCGCTTTGTCGATGGCGTCGGCGGCGTTTGCCACCAGCTCGCGCAGGAAGATGTCTTTGTTCGAGTAAAGTGAGTGGATCACCAGATCCAGCAAATGTTGTACTTCAGTTTTGAACTGACGTTTCTTTGACATAGTTACTCCTCTTGTTTCTGAACTAATGCAATTTTAACCACGAACACCAAGAAAAAACACGAAAAAAAGAGTTTTTTTATTCTGCTTTGCAGAAAATTCAAACTATTTATTCACGCGTTGTCTTTCTCTGGCTCAGGCTTTTTACGGGGGTAAATACCCTTGCAGACTGCGCCAATCATGGTGAAAGAGTTCGCATAAGTCTTTTTGTTATTTACTATATAATAAAAAATAAAAATAAACCCACCTCAAACAGCGGGTATATAATATAACAAAAAATAATGATTTGTAAATAGTAACAGAGTAAAAATGCAGATTTTTTTCGCAACAGGGGGTTGACATTAACAGGAGCATAAAGTATAATTAGAACAAATGTGATATCACGAGGTATCAAATTAATAAAAAAGGAAATCGATGTCGGAATCAGGAACAAGAGTCAGGTTGATTGACGTGGCGGAACGGGCGAAAGTATCGCGCGGTGCCGTTGCCCGGGTTTTACTGGGAACCGGGGCCGGTCGGGTCCGGGTCAGTGAGGAGAAAGCGGCGTTAATAAAACGCCTGGCGGAGGAAATGGGATTTGCGCCGGACAATTCGGCCCAGATGCTCAAAGGCAAGAAAAGCAAAATCATCGGGGTTCTGATCGACAGTTATGCTCCGCAAAGTCAATTTCATATACTGGGTGCGATTGAAGAAGTGTTGCGCCAAAAAGGATATCGGATTTTAGTTGGTCAAACCCATGATAACTATGAGAATTTGAAGTTGTATATCTCTGATTTCACTTCACGCCGGGTGGATGGCATAATCTGCCTGGCACATGGATACCGTGAGTTTGATACTATAAATGATTTTAAGAATTTCCAACATGTGGTATTTGTCGGTGAACCCCGGGGTGAGAACGTGAGTTATGTTGCTATTGATACTAAGTCCGGTGTACGCAAGATCGTCAGACATTTGCTTGGAACTGGACGCAAGCGGATTGGCCATTTTTTGTTAAACTCCGGGAGTATAGCCCATATGCGCCGCTTGGATGGGTACCGTGAAGAATTGGAGAGTAACAGTATTGTTTTTGATGAAAAACTGATCTTTAATGCTTCAAGGCCAATTGATGAATCCGACTACATGGAGGTGATTGATAAACTTGTCGTGCAGCAGAAAGTTGACGCGATAATAGCTAATAATGACATGTGGGGAGTAATGCTTATCAAATACCTGCAAATGCGCGGAATTGACGTTCCGGGGCAAGTGGCGGTCGCAGGCTGGGACAATCAGGACATTGTGAATGTGTCAACTCCCAAACTGACCAGTGTTGATATCGACAGCAACGCCCAGGGAAAAGCGATTGCAGATATGTTAATTGACAAAATTGAAAAAAATGAGCATACTCACAAACAAATAATAATCGAACCTGAGTTAATCATAAGAAAATCAACTAAATAATATGGAAGGGAAGGAAATCAGTCAACAAAAAAATGTAAAAAGAACCAGTACACATCATAAGAAAATCAACTAAATAAATGGAAAATAATCATGAAAAAACAAAAAACTTTTACATTGATTGAGTTGCTTGTAGTTATTGCTATAATTGCAATTCTAGCGTCAATGTTGCTTCCCGCTTTGAATCGGGCTCGCGACAAGGCAAAATCAATCAACTGTCTTTCGAATCTTCGTCAATGCATGCTGGGAGTAATGGGCTACATTGAAGACAGTGACGGCTACGCACTTTGTTATTACTATGATGGTCGCGTCGAGCTTCGCTGGGGATCAGTTGTTTATGAAGGGGGATATATGCAGAATTTGAACGCATTCAAGTGCCCGATTTGGCCAGCTCCCTATCTTACCCCCACCCGCTTGGAAAACACATACGGGATGTTAGCCAGGTATCCTGCGGGATACGGGGTGAGAGTTATAAGCGGAACTCCCCGATATCAATTTATGTTTAGCAAAAAAGTCAAGAATCCTTCAAGATTTATAGCACTGGGCGATTCTAACTATATAACAGGCGGTGAGCCTCGACAGCATTCAAACTTATATGTTCGGCAGCAGGGATATTTAATGCATTTGCGTCACTCGGATACGGGTAATATCTCCTTTTTAGACGGACATGCCGAGAATTTACGCGCTCGGGAGTATTCCAATATAGTATGTGGTATGTACGACAATCAGTCTCACACGGTTGAAGTATATGTTGGTGTGCCGCCCGGAAGAATCCAAATCAACCCGTAACCAATGGACCAAGGGTATTTAAAGTTGGTATTGGCAATATTCTAAAGATTAAGGAAAAATAATGTTAAAAAGATTTATAAGTATTTGCGCTTTGCTTTTTATTGTTGGCCTTGTTTCAGCACAAAAAGTTACTTTGCGGGAAGATGGAATCACACTAATTGACGGGAAACCATTTTTCCCGATAGGCTCATATCGCGATCCGAGTCAGACTCTTACGGATTTTTCCGGCTTGAAGGAGGCCGGATTCAATATGACTCATGAATACTATTTTGAGCAGCGAAGGGCATCAACAGATGACTTAATAAAAACTGCGAAAACATATCTTGATGATGCCCGCAAAAACGGCTTAAAAGTTTTTATGGGAGTACCAAGAAAAGCGGTAAAGGGGAATGATTCTCAAGAAATTGTAAAATTTGCGGCAGCTTTAAAAGATAAGCCTTCCCTGTTGACATGGTACGTATATGACGAACCGATATTACATAAAATGCCTCTTGCAAAGATTCATAAAGCAGTTGAAGCTATCAGAAAAGGAGATCCGGATCATCCTTTATCGATGACAATAGCAAGGATACGCGGAATAAACTCCCGGTCATATGCGGATGCTGTTGATATTGTCTGGGTGGACCCTTATCCAATCGGAAGCCGCAGTAAGGACCCGATCAGGGCTGTTGGGGAAAATATTCGAATCGCATATAAAAAGACCGGACACAAGAAGCCGGTCTGGAGTGTAATTCAGGCTTTCCAATGGGAATACCTTAGAAAAGAGAAAACGCTCAAAAAGGACGGAGCGCCAACAATTCCAACAATGCCTCAATTCAGGTATATGAATTATTTGTCCCTGGCTTCAAATGCTAAAGGAATTATTTACTACTGGCAACTGAAAAAGCATTATGATGTCAAGAAAGATTCACCGGAAGTGTGGAAAACTATATGCTCGACAGTTAAGGAACTGAATGGGTTGCAGCCTTTTCTGGTGGCCCGTGAAGACAAAGAACAATACAAAATTCCGCGCAATATCAAAATCTGGACCCGCCAGAATGAAAATAAGCGAGTTGTAGCTTTAGTCAACTATTATGAAAAACCGGCTGAACTTTCCTGGAATATTCCCTGGAAAAATGTCAAGACTATTACAACATATCCTGAGAATCAAAAAGTAAAATTGGATAAAACTTTAAAATTGAAATTTAAACCAATCGAAGTTAAAGTTTTTATTTTGGAATTTTGAAGTTGAGTGGATAGTTTATACATATGCCATTCATCATCCGGCGGCGGCGGTTTTTTCGCCTTTTTTCGGGGCCAGCCAGGATTCCGGGGTGATCGCTTCTGCCGGCGTCGGCCAGCCGCGTTCACGGATTCGCTTGCCGACTTCCCGCAGGGATTTGACGTCCTCTTCAGGGATTGAACCGTCCGGCAGCGGCCCGGTATTGGTCAGCATATTGCAGTTGTTTTTCAGCGCGTAGGCCAGGCGGGCCCATACTTCGTCGGCATCGTAGTGATACATCCCTGCGGCGTAACCCCATTGTTTACGCTGCAGCGTCATGCAGATTTCGTTATGTTTGCTGCGATTTTTTTCCCAGGCGGCGTCCGCCAGTTTCGCTCCGGATTCACAGCCGCGTTGCCGCATATTTTCGCCCATAGACCGGAACGCGAATTCCGGCGAGGCGTAATCTTCGGTTCCGGTTGCGCCCTGTTTGAACGCCAGCAGAATATCCGGGCGGGTTTCCCGGATGAGTTTGTAGGTATCCTCGATCCTGACCAGGTCGGGCCGCAGGTAATAGGCGGCAATGATATCCAGCCAGATTCCCGCCAACGGGTATTCCAGTTCCATTAGTTCCTTCATGCAGGCATGGGCGTATTCCCAGTATTTCGCCACATCATCTTCATTCTCGAACAGGTAGCGCGGTTCATCAAAATCATAATCCGGCCGTCCCATATCAATCATTTCACGGGGAATTGAATAAGGATGCCGCCAGTTCAAGATGTGGGTGTAATAGGTGAAAAATCCCAATCCTTTTTTATCGCACAGTTCCGCCAGTTCACGGACAAGGTCGCGCTTACAGGAATTGTAGCTGTTGTAAGTTTCAGTATCGGATTTCCAGAGACAGAATCCTTCGTGATGACAGGCAGTGATGTTGACATATTTCATTTCCGCTTCCAACGCCAGATCGGTGATAAAATCGGCATCGAAATTTTTCGGGTCGAAAGAATCGAATAGTTTCTCATATTCACTGATCGGTATCCGGTCATGATACATGACCCACTCGCCGCGCTCAAGCTGGGAGTAAAGGCCGTAATGCATAAACAAGCCCCATTTCGCGTTTTTAAACCACTCAAGATTGGCTTGTCTTGGATCGTTTTGATAGGTGTCAGCGTATTCAGATAAGTAATTCGGCACTTTCGACATAAAAAATCTCCATAGTTATTTCGTCGAGTGAAATGCAAATATTAACCACGAAAACCACGAAAAGTCACGAAAAAAGTTTTTTGATTTTTCAGCTTAAGCTGAAAATGTAAATATTTCTTCATAATCTTTATAGTGCAAATGATAGTTTTACAATAATCTTATTTTATATATAAAATATATTAATAACAGGTAATTTACTATAGATATTAAAAGCTTTTTTATGTAAAAATTTAACATTTACCTAAAATATATTCTTTGATGCTCCGGCCTAAATCATGACCGAATGCTCGAAGTTTTTCTGGAGATATAACAGTGTTTCCTGCCTGCGCGTAAGGAATTTCAATGGTCACAGCCATATCAGCCAGCTCATGGTCCCGCAAATATCTTGTGTTGCTTAAACTGAGAGTGCTGGTGTTCCAGCCGGAGCCGAAAGGAATATCCGCCTCGCCGTCATAACACAACGGACCGGCTTGTTGTTTTTTGAGTATTTCAGTGAAACGATCAATTTTTTCCTGTCCCTGTTCCGCCCCGACAAAGAATATGGACTTTTCTTTCAGGTACGGATCGTGTAAATCCAGGGCCACGACAGTAGGAGGCCATTGGGAGATATTTTCTATCAGTGTTTTCGGCATAGCGTAAATGAAAGGGCCGTAGTCCCTGTTGTGATCATGTGGTGTCCGGTTTTTGCCCTGATCACCGTTGTAAACACCGTCGGTATCTGCAAAAGGTATGGCTCGCAAATCGATATCGCGTTTTAAACTGGTATCTTGCAGCCAGAATTCGAATATTCCCTCAAGCACGAAACTTGCTTCTGCTTCACAGGCATGGTGACGTGCGGTCAGCAGGACATTATATTTATGGTTATCAGAAATAAGGGAAATCATTTTTACTTTGCGGTTTTCCTGGGTGAAAGCTAATGATTCGCTGACTATTTCAGGATTTTCAAGCAGAAATTTTTCAAGTTCCACATCGGTATACGGAATGGTAAATGCGAAATAATAACGTTTGGATTCTTGCGGGAATTTGAAGCGGAATGAATTGTTTTTTACGACATCCGGGCCAAGAAATACCCAGCCGGAACCATCGTTGCAACACGGTCCCTGTGAAGAAAAAACATCACCATCCATAAATTCAAAGGTCAAAGTCTGGCCGGACGTGCCTTCAACCATAAAATACCACCAGAACCACCAAGTACTGCTGTTGCGGTAATCCTGTCGCAACTTGACGTGGCAACCTGATATGTCGTCAACAATAATATTGCCCCCGGGAAAATCAGAACCGATAATAAAATTATTATTCATAATACTTTCTGGATATTTATGTGCAAGTAATTTCAGGATATACAATCAATTACTATTCTATACGCGCAGATGTAGAAAGTCAAATTTTTCGTGAAGTCAGGGGCGTTTTTAGCGAAAGTTTTTAAGCCAAAACATATCCGGGATCAGCAAGACAGGTTGACCTTAGCTTTTTTGCTTCCGGGGAATCATTCAAAAGATAGAACGGCGCTTCCCAGCAGATTAGTTTTTTTGCGTATGGAGCTGCATTGTTGATTTGGGCTTGGACGCGTTCAGGTGCGGCTGGAACGCTGTGATCTTCGTCCGCCAGACCGCCGGTACGCTGGAAGACCTCGATGTTTGACCAGAATTCGATGCCCAGCTGTGAACATATTTTATCCCAAACCGCGTAGGTTTCAGCTTGATTTTTCAGGAAGGTCCCACAAGTCCCGATGGAATCCTGCGGTGCCATGATGTCCAACGGGACGCTTTCCAGAAGTTTCAGCCAGGCTTCGGTCATTTCCTCGTTCTTGCCGGGGAAATATTTGGTTGCCGGCGACATCAGAATGCGCAAGCTGGAATCCGCTTCTTTGATGGCTTCAAAAAAGTCGCGATAAATTGAATTGAGAAAAGATTCTTTTTCAGGATCACGCTGGCCCATATACGCGGTTTCCGGCGCGAAATAAAATCCGTCAAAAAGATCGCGATAGCACAGCAGTTCTTTGAAGCAGGCCTTCTGGCGGGCTTTTTCCCGGTCGACGGTATTTTGTTCCAGATTGGCGCTCCAGCCGGTTACCGAGCCGTACCCGCCAAGAAACACCTTGATGTTTTCCGCGGCCGCGGCCTGCAACATTGGTTCAACCACATTGAACTGCTTCAGTTCAGTAAAGTATTCTGAACTGTAATAGCACTCGCCGAGTTCGTTCCAGATCGAAGCCTGAAGAATCGCGGTGTCAATACCGTAATTTCGGAACTCAACAAACATTTCACGCCATTGTTCTTCCGTACAATGATGGGCCGGCCGACCGCGATAATTTGGCGGGTGGGCGTAAATAAATGAACCGGTGATATGCATCCTGGGTTCGGGCTGCTGATTTTCAGATAAAAATTTGGTATTTGATATTTCTGATTCAATAATTTTGGGCCCGAAAAGTTCGATCGCGCGCTCGCTGGCCCGGAAGATTTTAAAATCTTCCACGTTGGATATCGTATACATGATTATGCCTTGCTCAGTAGTTGATTCTTAGCGCAATATAATCGTTGCGCTTTATGTCCAGTGTGATTTTTCCGTTTACAAACGGTATCGGTTTGAGGGTCTCTGCATTTTTGACCGACTTCACATCGATTCCATTGATTGTCAAAGTCGCTTTTTCCGCCTGGCGCTTCAAGTTGGATACCAGAACAAGGTATTTTGAACCGTTTTTGTAGTACCCGGCAATAATATCTTTGCTGTCTGAGACAATCGCCTGGTTTTCCCAGTACGGCGTAAAGGTCACCGCTGGTGCCGAAATGCCGAATTCCTTGCGGAATTTCCAGGTCTTCCACACTTCTCTTGAATCACAGAACAGAGGCCAGACCAGCATGTCCGCCTGCATGATGCGCGACAACATGTCCCGGGTCGGAATCGGATTTTTCATGAGTTCTTTCTGGTCCTTCAGGCAGGGCAGCCAGACCATTACCGCGCCCCACTGTTTCCAGTAGCATTCCGCCCGCAGCCGGTCCATCGGCAGTGCGTAAGAGTAGTAATACAGCCGCTCTTTGTCGTTCGGAGGCAGCAGTTCAGGATTGCGTCCTTTAAAGTAGCCCGAGTAATATTGTTCGCCGATAAGCATTGCGCCGTACATACTCAGGGTGGGCATGGTATGTGTGGCGGAACAATGAGCGATTGAAAACGGGGCTTGTCCTTTATTCCGTTTCCAGATATTCCAGTTAATGCGTTTGATCAGGTCGCGGCTGCCGAAAATCTCGAAAGTCGCGCGCCTTTTGCCGTTAACATCCGTATAACCGCCGCCGGAGGCTGCTTTTGTATTCGGGATCGGCTGAGTTTCATCTATATACACCCCGTCGATATGCCCCATGATCTTTGCCCAGGAGTCGGTGCACCACACCAGATAGTCCTGCCAGGGCGAGGTGCATGCGGCCCGGAATACCTGATGACTGCCGCCGCCGGGGCGGTTCGGTTCGGTTGACCAGGCATCATGGACCTTGTCAGCATCCGGGTTTATTTTGTTTTTGTCTTTTGAGACATAATGCAGCCGGGTCCAGTATGGAACAATCCTGCGCCCGGCTTTGCGGTCAGCACTGACTTTATCCTTCGTTTTATTGGTATTCACCGCGCGATACGGTTCCGGGTCCAGCATCATAGCCCGCCATTCATTCGGCCAGTAAATCAGCGTCGAACCGCGGGTTTCGTTTTTAAACGAATCATATTGAGCCGAAAATGTCATGCCGCGCCAACTCTTCGGTAACGGTTTAACCGGAGTCGCCATAAAGCCGAATTTGATTTCCAGTTTCATATCTTTTTTAACCGGTAACGGTTTGGTAATCATCTGCAGCGCCATGTTGACTTTGTTGTCGCTGGAGCGTTTAACTATTATATAATCATCGCGGTCTTTCGGGTACCAATATTGATCGGATTCAGCAAACCAGAGCAGCCCGCGCTCGTTGTCACCGAGCCAGACATTGGTCCTTTGCGGACTTTTAAACAGAATGCCGGGCTTCTGCCCTAGTTCACGGGAATAAGAGTTTTTGACCAGATCCTGGGATTCGTATTTACGCGGCGCGCCGACGTAATGTATAAATTTGGCGGTTTGGGCATTGACCGGAACGTCCAGAGTCAGTTTGTTGACCGGTTTTCCGTTTGGTTCAATTGTCAACGTGCACCATACCATACCGTCAAACTCAATCATATAACGCAACGCCGCTTTCATTCCTCCGAAAACTTTTGCTTTGCGTTCAACTACTACCCGGCCTTTATCGGCGGTAATCACTTTGGGATGATTGAATGTCAAGGCGCCTTTATAGCCATTAGTGTCGATCATAAACTCGACTGGTGAATCGAGCAGTTTTATATTACCGGAGGTTATCTTGCTGAAAATGCCCGAACCGGTCAAGTCGTACTTACGGTTCCAGACCTCGAAAATTCCGCCCTGACGCTTAATCGGAGTCCACGGCGGCAACACTGCGTCGTCTTTTAAAACGTCAAGTGCCAGACGGGGCTTTTTGCTGAACCACGGGCTTGATTTCAACGTGCTTTTTCTGCCGATAGCCCGGTCAGCCCCGTAGGTATTAGCCTCGATCTTCAGGTTCGGCAGTCGTTCTTTGGCCAGACCGGCCACTTCATAGTCACGCAAAGGACGATTGAACAGAGTTAAAGAGCTTATTGTACTCTTGCCGCTTCTACCCCATTTGGTGCTTAACGGACCAACGCTAAACTTTTTCGGCCACTTGATATCTGTTTCCATAAAAAGATTTTTACTGAGAACTCCATCGACATACAGCGTTACGTGGCGTCTGCTCCAGTTGAACACCAGGTGATGCCAGGATTTATCTTTCCAGTTCTTTACGGATTGATTGAGAAACGCTTTCTTCCCGGAACGGTCAGGTTCAAAATAAACGGCCAACCCCGACGTCTTGTATTTGTAAACATAAAATTTGGCTTCTGCTCCGCCACCGTTGATAGATTGGGCGAAAATATGAACTTTCTGGTCATTCCAGGGGTAATCTTCCGCTTTTATTACCATTTCCAAAGAGCCCTGAGAATCATTGAGATTATCTTCAGCGCTGTAAACAACTGACGGGCAGTCTTCGCCGACCATCAGACCGCGATTTGAATGGGCCATGGTGTCGAAATCAAATTTCAATTTGCTGCCGTTGATGATTTTAGCTTCGGTTGCCCCCTGGGCTTTTTGGGCGTTGGCACTATCCATTGATTCGGTGTAGTCGGTGGAAAATGTCACGTATCCGCCAAGGGATTTTTTCTTTTTCGGCTTGCTGCTTTTTTTAGTCGCAACTTTACTGCTTTTTTCAATCCCTGAGACAGTTTTATCGATATCGGTATTTATCTTGTCCGATGTTATATCAAATCCCTTGATTATCATTTTGTATTCAGGAGATTTGTAGCCTTTTTCATAGTTTCTGGGAGTGTTCAGCATCAGGTAGTATTTGTTATAGGCGCCTTTGACCTCCCAGAAGGAACTTTTTCTTGTCTTTCCCTTGATCAGCTCAGGGAAATACATCAGAATTCCTTTTTTTTGCGGTTTGAATAAAACTGCCGCCCATTTTACATTCTTTCCAAGGTGCCAACGGGTTTTCGGTTCAAACTTACCGTCAAAAAGACCTTCTTCCATCTTGCCGTCTTCAGTTTTGGCTATCCAGCCGCTTGATGCCTTGTTCCAGCAGTAGAGATAAACGTACATAAGGTGTACCGGCTGCTCATCCGTTGCTTCAAAATGTTTGTTCTCGCATATTTCTTCCGGCGTGACGACCAGTTCAGTAAAGACCTTCAGCTTATCGAGCATCGATACTTTATTCAAAACGACTTTTTTTCCGGAAATAACCGCTTTGTTGGCGGGAGTCACCGTTTTTCCGTCCACCGTGACTTCAAATGATAAAACTTCTTCTTTGCCGCCTTCGGTATGTCCGGCGCCGGTGTATTTCCCTTTGGAATAGGCCATGACAGTGTTATTGAATCCGCTCGGAGTGACCGCCTGTACTCCGTCGTAAATGATTCCCCGTACGGTATAAGCGTACTTACCGCTGATATCGACCTGATATTTCCCTGATTTCACGATAAAGTCAGGTGGAGTAGCTATTGACAAGGACATTGCCATAAAGCAAAGAAAAATGATTGAATTGCGAAACATGAAAGATCCTTAATATATGTAATTAGTGTTTTGAACGATCCCAAAGATTACCGTTTCCGATATGGGTTGAACTTGAAATACTACCCAGTTCCTGATATGGATTGAATATGTCTACACATTTGACCGGAGCGACATGGCCGTCGAACCAACCGATATTTACTGAACGGGTATGGCGCGGATAAGCATTCCCTCCACAGCCGCCGCTTGCGGCATTCCAGGAGTTAACGGCGTAATTTCCCTCATTGACATTGGCTGAGGTAAGATTTCTCGAATCACAAAACGCAATTGTTTTAGTCGGACTTTTAACCTGAACATCCTTAACAGATACCCGCAGCCAACTGTCGCTTGGAGCCAGATCTGCCTGATAAAAGTATGAGGTCATCAGACAATGGTAATTGATGCCGTAAGAAATTGCCGTTGAATTAGGCAGAAAACGTTTTGCGCAGGACGGGCATTGAAAAATATTATCCGTCTTTACATAGTAATCAATCAAATGCCGGTTCCATTTATAGGTGGTATTTTGATTCGGATAATACAACGGAAGAAAGAACCCGCGATTGTCATCGGCATAGAATTTGGCTCCCATGCCGATCTGCTTCAGGTTATTGGTACAGGCAATAGCCTTGGCCTTTTCGCGGGCCTGATTCAGTGCCGGTAAAAGCATTGAGGCTAAAATGGCTATTATTGCGATCACGACCAGTAGTTCGATTAGGGTGAAACTTCTTTCTTTTCTCATTAGAGATACTCCTTGTTATTGGTTTATTCAAGTTAAGTTAACAATTTCTTTGTCATTTTTATGGATAGTTAATCTTTTCACAGACTTTCCGGTAACTATTTCCGGATCAATCGAGATGCTGTCGGCAGCTTCGATGGCTACATCCAGTAGACATTCCGCAGCTTTTTCCAACGGTTGTCTTGCACAGGTGATATAATTAGAAAATTTGGGGTGTTTAACTTCGTCAAATGCGGCCACGGATATATTCGCGGGAATTTTATATCCAAGTTTCAGTATGAGATTAAAGAATATCCAATGTAAAGAATCTCCAGCGAGAAATACGGCCGTAATATCTTTATGCAGAAAATCTTCTGCTTGTTTTGTCCAATCTGTTCGAGGATCGACTCGGAGAATATTACTCTCCGGTAAATCAGAGCCTGTTTCCAACAGTGCGTCGCGACAGGCATGTTCGCGTTTCAACGCATAGCCCAGGGGATTATCAATTGTAATCAGCCCGACTCGACGATGCCCCGCATCAGTTAGCCGGCAAGCCAGTTCGTAAGCCCCGGCGTATTGGTCAATATCAACGAACGGGATGCTGTGATCTTCGAGTTCCCTAAGCGCCGATACAACCTGGATTCCGGCTTTTTGTAATTGATGAATCGCCGCCGCATCATGCTCCTCCGGCTGCATCCATATTATATGTCTGCATTCAGATTCCTCTGAAATATTCGGTGCCGTCCCTAGTTCTCCATAAGGAAGCAGTTTCAATCCTAGGCCACGTTGTCCTGAGTTTTCAATAAGATGGTTCATGAAACCGCAGAAAAAACTACTGTTGTGCATATATTTTAAAGTTTCGCCGTATATTCCAACACATTTTCTCTGGTCGCTTATTGCTGCCGTTTCTTTTCTTCTTTTGGCAAACCAGCCTTTGCCTGGAACACTCTCTATCAGACCTTGTGCGGCCAGGGTAGATAACGCTTTGCGAACCGTCAGGCGATTTACTCCGACCCGCTTGCATATAGCATTTTCCGAGGGCAGCTGGTCTCCGGATTCCGCCATCCCGTCACGGATTGCCCTGGTCAGCGAATCACACAACTGTTGATATATAGGAGTTGCTATTTTTCGATTTATTTTCAGTTTCATAGTGTAAAAATTTTCATGTATGGTAAACAAGTATATACAAGTATACACTTGTAAGACTGAAAAGTCAATACGTCAAGAGAAAAAACAAAATATTTTTTATGAAAGAGATTGAAAACTAATATTACCGCTGGAGTTTTCGGAAGCAGTAGATGGGGTCTCCGGTGGGACTGAGGCCTCGGCTTAATTGTTTTTGTTTGACTCGTTCCGGATTTTCAAACATCACACCTATTTCACGGATAAACTGTTTTGAGCCGATAATTGCTCCATCGGTGAAGTGTCGGGTGCGGCGCAGGAAGCGGATCGGCATTGATTCGTTGCGTCTGGCTTGTTGCTGTGCCTGGTGTATCTCCTCGGTATCGGCGCCGGACTCCATCGCGATAATTCGAGCTAACTCGCCTCGAAAATAAGCAAAAAGTTCATTGTCGGACCATTGAGTCGGATCGCCGGCAGTGCGAACATTTTGTTTCAGATGTCTGACGAAATTATCGTAAAACATATGTTGCCCGCTGCCGCAGTAGCGTCCCCAGGTGGTGAACTGATAATCGGCCGGATTGTTTTTCAGGCCGGCTCGAACGGGGTTGAGTTCCACGTACATAACGCAGGTTTCCAGGGAATCCTGTTTATCGAGGATCACGCTTTTAAAACGGTCGGCCCAGAGGTGTCCGATGCGGTTACGGTTTTTATTGAAAACGACGGTGTAGCGTTGTTGCAGGGCGCGCATGAAACAGCTGATGTCGATCATTTTAAGTCCGGTTTCGCGACACTTGATTGTATCGTGAGGATCGAGGCGGGGAAGTTGTGAGCCGGCATAGGTCAGGTTGCGGCGCATTTTATTGTAGTAGGAGTTATGGCGGGCGGCGATGTCGACTGTATCCGGCAGTTCGTCCGGACCGGGAGCGTAGACTACGAGGTGAAAATGGTTGCCCATCCAGGCGGCAGAGATGATTTCTACCAGAAAATATTCACTCAGATTTTTGAGTAAACGGAAGCCGTATTCTTTATCGCTGTCGTCGAAGGGATGTACGCCTCTGATTCCGGCAATCCGGTTATAGAGGTGGTAATAGCAGCCCTGATCGCTGAGTTTCATGCGCGAGATGTTCATAAAAGGTCCTCCAGGTGAATTATTGCAATTAATATACGGCGGAATTTGTGAATTGCAAATTTAAATAACATGTAATTTAATAAAAAACTCTAAAAAGTTAATTGTTAGGCGATTGTGATATATCTTGACTAAGTTTAAGTGAGGTGGAAGTTGTAGCTTACACCTTAGTAGCTTTGATGATTACAGTGCCGGGAATTTTTTCGAAAAGAGGGCGGTATTCTTCCCACTGAGGACATTGGAACGGCGCTGAATCTGGAGGATTTGCCAGTTTGGGTTCGTTAATGGACTGAATTACCAGATTCGCATTTGTCATCCATTCAGACATGGTCGAAAAAGAATGAAAAAATGAACGGACTTGCTCTGTGCCGTTTTCGTCATAACGACAATCCGGTGTTGGCATATATCCGTTGCTTATGAAGACCCCGTAATCATTGTCAAGTTCCAATGGCTCTCCTGCGCTTAGCGGGTGAGGCAGTGAAATTAATAGAATTCCTCCCCGTTTAAGTAATTTAGAAGCTTGAGAAATCACCAAGCCGGGGTTCGGAGAGAAACAAAGCCCATAGGTGGAGTGTATAAGGTCGAACTCATTATCATCTATAGTATTCAGGTTCTCCATTGCCATTGTCAAAAGTTTTACCGTCGCATTACTGGAGATACATAATTTTTGCGCATAATCAATTTGCTCTTCCGCAACATCCAGGGCAATACATTGTGCTCCTCGCAAATTTAAATATATGCTGTTCTGAGCTCCTCCACAACCGATTTCAAGACATTTTGTTGTGGAAGATATTTCCGGCAGCAAGTGAAGGGCCGAATTGCCCGGCAATAAAGGGCCATAGTGAAAGTCTTTTATACTGATGGAAGTGTCTTGAAAATATTCTTCAGAAAACTCGTTCCAATACTTTTTCGATTTTGCGATGATGTCGATATCTGAATCAGCCATTGTTCCGTGCCTCATTTACAAGAATAATTCCACTGAGAACGTCAATTGCTCTCTGCAATTGAATATCCATAATGGCGTTTCTGACTTTTGGATGAACTTCACCGGGATGACGCATTAACTGGTGCATGAAAAGCATAAGTAGATTATCCGGCATCTTCACTTTAATGTCCGGTTCAATTCCGATTTCATGAATCTGTTTTTTAGAGGGTGTCAGGTATTTGCCTACGGTAAATTTCAATGAACCTTTGTTAGGAAGTTTCATTATACGCTGGATTGAGCCTTTGCCGTAGCTTTTGTTGCCGATTAAAATGGCACGGCGATGATCTTTTAAACTGCCGGAGAATATTTCTGAAGCACTGGCACTGTATCCGTTAATCAAAATAGCGACAGGTAAGTTGAGTGTTTTAGGGCAATCAGTTGCTTTGAGTTCCTGTTTGATATCTGTCATGCGACCATTAGTTGAAACAATCAGCTCTCCGGTTGGAATGAAGCGGCTGACTAATTGGCACGCAACATTCAGCAACCCCCCGGGATTTCCTCTGAGATCGATAATCAAGGCTTTTACTTTCTGCTTCTTCAGGGAGGCAATCGCCTTGTCCATGCTTTTGACTGCCGGAAGCGTGAATGTGTTAAGCCTGATATAGCCAATGTTGCCGTTAAGAACTTTAACACATGAAACCGGGTCCCGGTAGACGATAGCCCGGGGAACCTCTATTGTTTCTATTTTGCCGTTGCTGTAGCGTTGAATAGTTAGAGACACTTTGGTGCCGGGGACTCCTTTTATTCTGCCGAGAGACTGCTGTAAGCTTGAATGGTCCACCGGTTGTCCATCTATTTTGAGGATGGCGTCTCCAGTGTGCAGTCCGACTTTTTCAGCCGGTGAGTTTTTGATTACTCCGACTATCTTTATCAGGCGTTTTTCTTTGAGGACAATGATTCCGATCCCCGCGTAGCTTCCAGTGCCCCGATTAGTCATTTGAGTAGCCGTTTTAGGGGGTTCGTAACTGCAATATGGATCAAGTTCATGCAGCATTCCTTTCAGAGCCCCCTCAATGAGTTTGTCGTAGGTTGCTTTATCCTGATCCACATATCGCTCATGGATCATTTCCATAATCTTCATCATTAAAACGATTTTGCCGTAAGCGGCGTCTGGTGAATCAGGTTTGACCGCAGTTTTTGCGTTGTTCTTTGCAGGAGTTGTTTGCGATGTTTCCGCCGCATAAATATTGATGTTTGCGGCGAGCAGCAGCAAACAAAATAATTTATTAAAAATTGACATGATTAAACCTTATATTTAGAGTATGTTTTAATTTTGCAGTCATTCGGCCTGAATAACCGCCGGGAGTTCAACGATAATTGTAACACTTCCGGGTAAAGAGGTATCCAGACTGATATCACCATTTTGAGCCTCTATGAGGATTCTGGCGGAGTAAGTTCCGAGTCCGGTTCCGCTTTTTTTACCTGAAGTTGTATATTTATCGAAAAAGCATTGTCTTATTTCATCCGGGACCGAGCCCGGATTAGTGATTGCGATAACCGCTTTATGGTCCTTAGACACTCCGGTTATCAAAATGTTGCTTTTTTCAGGCGCGGCTTCCAGGGCATTTTTAATCAAATTGGTTAATGCCGAGTAGCAGAGCATCGCATTTCCGAGTACGGTTATTGTTTCCGTAAACCGGATTTCAATTGAAGCTTGATTTGATTCGCATATGTTGCCGAGACTTGCAACCACTTGCTCGATTACATCGCTAATGTTGACCAGTTCCGGATTGAGCTGGAAGGTTCCGGTTTCAATCTTGTACAGAACAAGAGACTCATTGATCATTCGCAGCATTTTAGCTCCGCTGTCATGAATGTAGGACAGCAGTTCGCGCTGTTCGTCGCTCAAATTGTCGTCTTCAAGCAAGGCCTCCGGAATACCGATGATTCCGCTGAGCGGCCCTTTGAGATCATGGCGCATGATGCGGTCCACGTCCTCGCGCATCTGTTCTGCTTCCTTTAAAGCCGTGATATCGTTGATCACCCCGATCAGGATCATTTGGCCGGTGATGCGGCGTTCGCGCAGGATCACGATTATTTTTGCCCAACGACGGCGTCCCTCAAATGAGGTAAAAATATCTTCACGGACCAGGCAGAAAGAGGTGTCGCGCTCTCTGGCGGCCCGTTTGATCTTCTGATCCATAACCAGAAAACTGTCGAACCGTTTCAGGTCATCGTATTTTGGTTCATAGTCATCCGGAGCCTCCAGTACCTTGAACAGGGCGTTGGTCCAGGTCATTTGATCTTTGATAAAATCATATTCAAAGCCGCCGACCCCGGCAACTGATTTGACGGTTTCGAGGAACTCATTCTGCTCAACCAACTGTCGTTCAACATCTCTGCGAAGTTTTACTTCCCGCCAGAGAAGGAGCAGCCAAATGACCAGTACAACGATGCAGAGCAGAATGATTCCGCTCCAGATCAATATTCTTGTCCAGTTGACTCCCTCGGAGGAGACCCAGTTACTGTAAATCCTCCGAACCTCATCCGCACTGAGTTCATTTTTCCGCATTTGATTCATGTAGAGATTAATAGTTTTATGATCGCGGCGGCGGGCAGTCAAATAGGCACAATGACTGGCAATTGGTTTTGGCAATTTTTTCGTGTATTCAGACAAGCCGTAATTGGTGAGGACGCCACGCATGCCGGCTGACGTCTCAATAAAGCCCATAATTCGGTTCTGGCTGTAATCAAGCAGCATTTGGTTTCTGTTTTGATATGGGACGAAATGAAGATATGGATACTTGCGCCTCAATTCAGGCAATAACGGAACCGCTACTCCCAGCAGGAAATTCTGCATGTCTTTGAAATTAGCAGCTCTTTCGTCGCCATATTTATTATAATAGACGTAATAGTCAATTTTAATATTGCTGGGCATCATTTTAAAGTTTGAAAAGTCATCCGGGTCAGCCGGAATGGCGGCAAGGTCGATCTTTTCATCTTTGAGCATTTGATACATTTCATCCCAGGAGTCAGAAGTCACGATCTTGATGTTGACCTTTGCTTTCGCTGCCCACGCCCTGAATAGAGCCGGCCCGAGTCCGGTCAGGGTTCCGTCAGGAGACGTGACTGCGTAAGGCGCGCCGGCAGGAGGCAGAGCTATGACCAGGCTTTTCTGTTGATCCTGATTGACAATTGCCTGGGTGGACGGCATAGTGATGATTCCGGCCTGAACCAATTCTTTAAGCGCCTCGTTGCCTTTACGGACAGCAGGATACAGTCTGCATGTTGCCAGAGGGCGGTCCGGATGATATCTGAAGCGGGTTCTTATGTACGGTTTCTGCATAATGAACTTGGCTATTTCAGCTTCGCAAACAAAAACCTTGATTTTGCCGGCAATGGCGGCTTCGACCATTTTCTCGGCATTTTCAAACGCCTTTATCGTTATGTGCGGATATTTGACTTTAAAAAAGTCTTCAGCAAAACTTTCTGAAACTACACCGACGTCAAACCCGGTCAGGTCAGTTATGTTCTTCAAGCCGAATAGATTACTGTCAAAGTAGAAAAACAGTTTTGATTCATGATAGCTTTTGTCGAACAAGATCAGGTTTTTATACGGGGTGAGTTTTTTGAATAAACCGGAATGAACATCGGCTTCACCGTTTTCGACTGCTTTGATTGTGTTACGCCAATTTTTACGGCGGATGAATTCAACCGGAGTTCCGGTTCGCATGGCCCATTCGCGCCAGAACAAAGGGACGAAGCCGCGCATGTTATTATAGGCGTCCGCATATTCAAACGGCGGCATTTCGGTACACACTGCGACCTTCAAGGTTCTGCGCATTTTTTCAGGCGGGTCAGCCTGACTGGCAGTTTCTCCCCGCCAGTTACGAACAACCTGATCTTTTTCCTTCTGTGAGATAAGTCGCCATCCGAGGTTGAATTTTTTTATCAGAGAAAAATTATTTTTGCCCGCGGCCAGATAGTAATGGATCTCGGCCAGGGGCAGGGCTTTTATTTTTGCCTGCTTAATCATGCGGTCAACCAGGTTTCTTCCGCCGTACCGCGGCAAGAGGAACGCATGCAGTTTTCCACTTTTGAGTGACTCGGCCATTTCAACCGGATTATTGTATTCGACGATTTTTGCCCGGGGAAGCCAGTTTTTTACCCTCTCAAGACTGATACTGTGGCGAATCAGGCCGATTGGAGTGGTTACCAGACTGTTATTCACTTCACACTTATGAGTGTCTGGCGATCCTTGACAAAAGCGCGTGATTTCCGTCTGCCAGAATGAATCAGAGTAAATCAGGTTTTTATCCGGTAAGCTGTCTTTCGGGGTAAATACCAGATCGACTTTGCCCTTTTGAAGCGCATCAACCATTTTTTGCGGATCAATCAGGACAAATTTAATTTTTTCTGAAGTCTTCTTGCTCCATAAGCCCAGTTCGTCCACGATCAGGCCGGTTACTTCTCCTTTGGCATTGAGGAATGCGTACGGCGACAAATCCATGATACCGATAGTCAACGGTTTCTGTTTGACTTCCGGCGCTCCGGCAAGAAACAGTCCCAATAACAAAAATATTATTATACAGGATATTTTTCTCATTTCCGTGTGCTTGTAAATATTAGGTTGAAATATATGTCGATCAAGCTATTCCGACTTGATACGGCCAGTCAATAGTATACTATGGTAATCCGAAAATACAAACATTATCTTTTAAAGTCGAGAGACAATATTGAATTTTTCGTAACAACCAATATATTTAAGTTTATTGCTCGAAAAAAGAAATAACGCCTGTCGGAATCAGAATATGGCCCGTAAACTGGATTTTATTAATTTCAATGCCGTTGAGCTGGATGAAGAACAACTTGCGCGGCTTATTCATTATCATGATACTCAATATTGGAAAAAAGGCGAGCCGATCATTCCGGACTTCCGTTATGACGAACTGCACCGGGCCTTGAAACAATTGAACCCCGAGCATCCATTGCTTCACAAGGTCCATACCGCCGCTGTTGCCGCGACCGGAACGGTTAAGCATGAAAAACCGATGCTGTCGTTGAACAAAGCTTATTCGCTGCAGGATGTGATCGAATGGGCGGAAAAAAATGGTCGGGATAATGAACTACTGCTTATCCAGCCTAAATATGACGGGATCTCCGCGAATTACGATGGAATTACTCTGGCGACCCGGGGGGACGGTGTCAACGGTGAAAATATCTCTGACAAACTGCCGCTGATTGAACTGGAAACTATCGGTTATAGAGGCTTTCCCGACCGACCTGTTCGCGGAGAGATTGTGATTCGCGATGATGATTTCCGGGATATTTATTCCCACATAACCAAAAAAGGCGGCGGTCAGTATAAGAATTCCCGTAATGCCGTGGCCGGAATTATGGGACTTAAAGATATTTCCGATATTCTGGGGCAGGGAGCAAAGCTTACTTTGGTCGATTACAACCTGGTCTGCTATGAAGTTAATTTAAATGAGCTTGAAACGAAGTGGCCGGAAATTCTGGCGGAGATCGAGGCTCTGCCTTATCCGATGGACGGCATTGTCATTAAGATAGCGGATGAGGCGTACAGTGAATCGCTTGGTAATACCGCGCATCATCCGCGCGGCCAGATTGCTTTTAAATTCACCAATATCAGGCGAGAAAGCAAATTGCTGGAGGTCGACTGGAGTTTCGGGAAAAACTGCCTGACCCCGGTCGCGAAAATCGAGCCGGTCGATGTCGGCGGAATTACTATCCGTCACGCCACGTTGCATAATGTTCAGAATATCATTGATCGTGATATCCATATCGGAGATACGGTCATTGTGGAAAGGGCCGGAGATGTAATCCCGTATATTGTCGAATCCAGGCCGGGAGCCGAACGCCGCTCCTGTCTGATCGAGCTTTGTCCCTGTTGCGAGTCGGAACTGGTCAGGCGCGGCCCTGAAATCTGCTGTATCAACCCTGACTGTACGGAGACTCTGGTGCAGCGATTGCTGGGCGCGGTCAAAAATATCGGTATTGAACGGTTGGGTGAACCGAATATCCGCCGGATGATGCAAGTGCTTGAGGTCCATTCGCTCAAAGATATTTTCAATCTGACCTATGATGACATTTTGAAACTTGAAGGTTTTAAAGATAAATCAGCGGAGAATCTCTTGAACGAGATTGCCGCGGCCCGGACTCCGACCGATTATCAGATACTTGCTGCCTTGAACATTCCGGGGATCGGCCCGAATGTGGCTAAAATGCTACTGACGGAATACACTATCGACGAATTGCGTTCTTTGAACGAGGAACAACTGGCCGGAGTCAACGGGATCGGTCCGGAACGTGCCACTGCTATTCGAACCACCTTGGCTGAACAGTCGGAATATCTGGATGAACTGATTGCGTGCGTTAAAGTCAAACAGACTAAAGGCGGGGCAATACAAACCGCTCCGACGGTTTGTTTTACCGGAAAAATGCCGGAAAAGCGTTCTTACTACGAAGATCTTGCGCGTGAACGCGGTTATGAGCCAGCATCCAGCGTTACCAAGGAATTATCTTTGTTAGTTGCCGCCGATCCGTCTGCCAGCGGCGGAAAACTCAAGAAAGCCGCCGGCCTCGGAGTGAAAGTGGTCAGCCTCGATGAATGGTTGAATGAAGATATTGTTCCTGTTGATGATGACAAAACCGTCGTTGAAGAAGCAATTACTCCTGAAATAAAAGAAAATGATGAACCGGAACAAATGACTTTCGGATTTTAAAAGTTTCGGTTTTTATCCTGATTCAGTCACGCGAAGGTTCATTCAATTTGAAGCGAACGACCATGTGGATTTTGGCTTCTTTGCCGGTCAGGTTTTCAATCGAATGTTTAACATCTGCATCGTAAATAACGACATCGCCGGTTTTCAGGACTGAAGAACGGGTGTCGGCGCTTATTTTTACTTCCCCATCCAAAACGGTTAAAATTTCCTCGGTTCCGGCCAGATGAGCGTTTGATTTAAACACCGCTTTGGGTTGCAGTGTCAGTATATATAACTCAAGCTCTTCCGCCAGCGCGATTGGAGACAGAACATTGATATGTACGCCGGGGGCGTCAGTATCGAGCCGGGTAATATCTTCACTGCGATTGACCTCGAAGCGACGAATTGTCTTGCCGTCGCCTTTGATGATCGAGTTGAAATCGACCCGCAGCGCCTGGGCGATCTTCCACATGACCGCGACCGTCGGATTTACTTTGCCGGCCTCAAGCCTTGACAGCATTGCCTTGGAGACGCCGCTGGAAGCGGATAATTCGTCGAGTGACAGTTTTTGCCTGAGACGTTCGGTTTTCACGTTCGCGCCAATCGGCGGCAGGGATTGTTCTTCTTTATCTTTAGACATAACATGGCTTCTTTGTTTACTATATTGAAAAAAGTTTATTATTTTCAACAAAGACTATTGACTAAACAAATTTTACATATTATAATAATCAAGAACCTGAATAAATTCAACGTTCCTGATAGAAAATAAATCACAATTTGTTTCAGACATGCTAAACTAACATTACGGGTGATATAATGAAAGCTATAGCGAAAACAACCGCCGGACCTGGACTTGAACTCGTTGACGTCCCGGTTCCGGAAATCGGCGCCAATGATGTTTTGATTAAGATCAAGCGCACCTCGATTTGCGGAACTGATGTGCACATTGACAAGTGGGATGCCTGGGCTCAGAAAACGATCAAGCCGCCGATGGTGATCGGTCATGAATTTGTCGGGACGGTTGAAGCAATCGGAAATAATGTTCATGATGTTGCTATCGGGGATCTGGTCAGCGGGGAAGGACATATTGTTTGCGGACGTTGCCGTAATTGTCTGGCAGGTCGCCGTCATTTATGTCCGCATACCTATGGTGTCGGGGTTAACCGGGACGGCGCCTTTGCCGAATACCTGGCGATTCCGGTCAGTAATGTATGGCATTGTGCTAAAAATATTCCGCTCGATGTTTTAAGCTGTTTCGATCCGTTGGGTAATGCTGCGCACTCAGCGCTGTCTTTTCCGGTGCTGGGTGAAGATGTTCTGATTACCGGGGCCGGCCCGATAGGTATTATGGCGGCCGCCATTGCCCGTCACGCCGGAGCCAGACATGTGGTGATTACCGATGTTAATCCCTGGCGCTTGGACCTGGCGCGGAAAGTCGGGGTGACTCTGGCGGTCAACCCGACCGAAATGACCTTGAAGCAAGTCCAGCAGAAACTTGGAATGAAAGAAGGGTTTGATGTCGGGCTGGAAATGTCAGGCAGCCCGGTCGCGTTTGAACAACTGCTTGAGAATATGTGCCACGGCGCAAAAATCGCGCTACTTGGTATACTGCCGCCGCATACCGAAGTGGATTGGGATTTTGTGATATTCAACAGCTTGACGATCAAGGGAATTTACGGCCGGGAAATGTATGAAACCTGGTACAAAATGACCACAATGATTGAGTCCGGATTGGATATCACCCCGGTCATTACGCATCATTTTCACTATACCGATTTTGTCGAAGGATTCAAAATCATGGCCTCAGGACAATCGGGTAAAATAATTCTGAACTGGGAGGACTGAACTCATGACTTGTTCCGCTATCGCAAAATTTAAACAAAAAGTCGAAGAGATCAAAGACGCGGGTCTATATAAACAGGAATATCTGATAACCGGGCCGCAAGGAGCCAAAGTAAGTGTCGACGGCCGCGAATTGTTAAATATGTGCGCCAACAATTATCTTGGCCTGGCCGGACACCCGGAGATAGTCAAAGCAGCTCAGGACGGTATGGATAAATACGGTTACGGCATGTCATCGGTCCGCTTCATCTGCGGTACTCAGGACGCGCATCGTGAACTTGAAGAGAAACTCGCGAGCTTTCTCTGTTGTGACGACGCCATTCTCTACAGTTCTTGTTTCGACGCCAACGGCGGACTTTTTGAGACGCTTCTGGGACCGGAAGACGCGATTATCAGTGATGAACTCAATCACGCCAGTATCATTGACGGTGTCAGATTGTGCAAAGCCAAAAGATTTCGTTATAAAAACCGTGATATGGCTGATCTCGAAGTAAAACTGCAAGAGGCTTCCGGCGCGAATATTCGGATGGTCGCAACCGACGGTATTTTCTCAATGGACGGATCGGTTGCGCCGCTGCAGGAGATTTGTGATCTGGCGGACAAATATGACGCATTGGTGATGATAGATGACTCTCATGCCGTCGGTTTCTTTGGCGAAAAAGGCCACGGAACCCCG
Source organism: Victivallales bacterium (assembly GCA_963678305.2). Taxonomy (GTDB): domain Bacteria; phylum Verrucomicrobiota; class Lentisphaeria; order Victivallales; family Victivallaceae. Next base: position 463,834 of record CAXXVV010000010.1, on the reverse strand, counting down.
GAGTATTGCGGTGTGGAAGGCCGGATTGATATCATCACTGGAACCCTGGGGAAAGCCCTCGGCGGCGCATCCGGGGGCTACACCGCGGCCAGACAGGACATTGTTGATCTGCTGCGTCAGCGGTCCCGCCCTTATTTATTCAGTAACAGTCTGGCTCCTGGAGTGGTTTGTGCTTCGCTTAAGGCGCTTGAAATGGCGGAGCGATCCGATGATTTACGCCGGAAACTGCGTGATAACACTGCATATTTCCGGGCCGAGATCGCCAAAATCGGACTTGACGTTCTTCCGGGGGAACATCCGATTGTGCCGATAATGCTCTATGACGCGGTCAAGGCCCAGCGGATTTCCAGGAAACTGCTGGACCTGGGGGTTTATGCTATTGGTTTCTTTTATCCGGTAGTACCGGAGGGCAAGGCCAGAATCCGGACCCAGATATCTGCCGCTCATTCAAAAAAGAATTTGGATTTCGCGATTAACGCCTTTAAGGAAGCGATTAAATCGACTTGAGTCGGGAAATGAAGTCCTGGCGTCTGATGCTTTTTGAAGGGTTTTGATATGTGTAATTGTTTCATTGAGAATGCATTGCTATTTATTATTAAATTACATGCTATTTATTATTAAATTACATGGTAATTAAATATCATATATCCTGGGATGCATCAGCGCAACCATTGAATTAGTTAGTTTCAAGATATTCCGATACCCCCGGATGCTGATGCAAGATAAGAATGATCAGGATTTGACTTCTTATAAACTACTGCTAGTTTTAATAGTTACTTATAATATTTTATGGTATAACTAAAACTTCGGGGTAACTTTGTATGAATAAGCCAAATATTGTCTTTTTCCTGACTGACGATCAGGGCTTCTGGTCCCTGGGATGTTACGGAAATAAAGAAACCAGAACTCCTAATCTGGATCAATTAGCAGCTCGTGGCATGTTATTCAGGAACTTTTTTTGCGCCTCTCCGGTCTGTTCGCCGGCCCGGGCGTCGATTATTACCGGTCGTATCCCAAGCAACCACGGTGTGCATGACTGGCTCAATGGCGGCGATACCACCAGTGTCAAGGAGGAACCTCATGGTAAAGGAATTCAAATCGAGTACCTTGAAGGCTTGACCGGATATACTGATGTGTTGAACGAGAATGGGTATTTCTGCGGTTTAAGTGGAAAATGGCACATTGGTGCTTGTCATACCCCGCAGAAAGGCTTTTCATTCTGGAAAGCTCATGTCAAAGGCGGAGGTCCGTATTACAATACTCCGTGTGCGGACGGCGAAGATGTAATGTACCAGCCGGACGACAAATATTATACGCATGTGGTTACTGATGACGCGATTGAATTTCTTGACCAGGCTTCCGGAAAAGACCAGCCGTTTTATTTGAGCGTACACTATACCGCGCCGCATTCACCGTGGGATCGTAATAATCATCCGGCCGAAGCATGGGATTACTATTATAATAATTGTCCGTTTGAGTCGGCTCCGTGGGGACTGCCTAAACCTGAGTGGGCTCAGAAGTTCAATATCCCGGTTGAAACAGATGAAAAGCGGCGAGAATTCCTGTCCGGTTATTATGCCGCGATCGAAGAACTTGATGCCGGAGTGGGCAGAATTGTCGATAAACTTATTGCGATGGGCGAATTGGAAAACACGCTGATTTGTTTTACCTCTGACAACGGCATGAATATGGGACATCATGGAGTCTTTGGAAAAGGCAATGCCACGTTCCCGATGAATATGTTTGAGGAGTCGGTCAAGGTTCCGTTCATTGCATCCTTGCCGGGTACGGTTCCACAGGGGGTTGAATCAGAGTCAATGCTCAGTCATTATGATCTGATGCCGACTTTGCTTGAGTTTGTCGGCCTGGAAGTTCCTAAAGATGAAAAACTGCCGGGACACAGTTTTGCTTCGTTATTGAAAGGGGAGGATTTCTCCGGTCAGGAGAGTGTGGTTATCTTTGATGAATACGGCCCGGTCAGGATGATCCGGACTGCCGACTGGAAATATGTGCATCGCTATGTTTACGGTCCGCATGAGTTATATGATTTGAAAAACGATCCCGGTGAAACGGTCAATCTGTATGGCCGGGAAGAATATGCTATGACGGCAGCCGGACTGGTCGCCAAACTTGATGCTTGGTTCGTCAAATACGGAGATCCTGAACGTGACGGAGCCCGGCAGCCGGTTACCGGTGTTGGTCAATTTGCCAGAATTCCGTTTGACGGAAGCCGTGAAACGGCATTTAATCCTCGAGCTTGATTCAGCAATTGAAATGTTTGATTTTCGTGGGTATGAAAAGGAAAAAACTAAAAAACTTAAAAAAAGTTTATTTTTCGACTTGTAAAATACGGAAAATATAGTAATTTATTAGCTCTTTACTGACAATCAGGTGGGTTGATAGCTCAGTCGGTAGAGCATCGCCCTTTTAAGGCGGTGGTCCTGGGTTCGAGTCCCAGTCAACCCACCATTTTTTTTTGTATTCAACAAATATATATAGAAAACAGCCGGAGAAGTAAAATGAGTAACGTATGTTCAGTTTGCGGAAAGAAACGCGTTGTTGGCGGTTCGATCATCCGTAAAGGTCTGGCCAAAAAAGCCGGCGGTATCGGTATGCATGTTGTGAAAAACAACAAACGTGTTTTTCAGCCCAACATTCAATCTGTACGCGTAAAGACCGCTGGCGGAGCCAAAAAAATGAAAGTTTGCACTGCGTGCATCCGTAGCGGCAACATCGAAAAAGCATAACGTTTTTTCGCACACCAGCAAATTCAACCGGAATCAGTCGATTCCGGTTTTTTTGTTTACACCAGTTTTGAATATCTAACGAAGCCTTTGGCAAATATGACAACGTCCCATATTGATTCAAGAAACTGCGGCTGCATTGTCCCCCGATCATTGAGTTATCAGCAGATAACTTTTCATGAAAAGTGACGGATGATTTGACGGATGATTTTTTGCAACGCTTTTAACTAAGCTTCATCCTGAATCCCAATGCTTAATATTGTGCTATTCGTGGTTTGAGGCTTACAATAAGGCCGTTTTTTAAATTAATATTTAAAATTACCTGGTATTTAAAAAAGAAACTATTTTTTCTGTCAAAAAATGGAATTGACGGACTATGAAATGGACTCTGGGTATTGTGGATGATTATAAATATTTCCAGCATTCCGGAAACGGATACTTGAAATTATGGAGTGTTAATCGGCTGAAGCATGAGTCAAGTTTTCAGGAGTAACAATGCTGCTCGGTGTTGAGATATCGATCTCTTTTTCTTTGAAAGCCCTTTCCATCATATTAACGACGTCAGACGCGGTTGGCAGACTGATGGCGTCATGCAGTAGTTTTGTGCATTCTTTATCACTGAAGTTTTTCAATACGGACCTGACTATTGGAATGGAACGCGGCTGCATGCTTAATTCGCGAATCCTGGCCCCGACAAGTAAAGGAGCTGCCAGCGGATTGCCCGCCATTTCTCCGCACAGGCTTATTGACTTGGCCGGATAGGCCGCAAAACAGTCGCCGATTCCGGCCAGAACCTTGAGAAATACCGGGTTGAATGAATTGTAATTGCGCTCGTTGATATAGCCGGCACGGTCGAATGCGAACATGTACTGCTGCAGGTCATTTGAGCCGATGCTCATAAAATCGACATGTTCGATTAAAGTATTCAAACCGAACACCGCGGACGGAACTTCCAGCATAATTCCGATTTCATAATCTTCAGTGTGCGGGATGTTCTCCCGATGTAATTCTCTCTCAACCAATTCAAGCATTTCAACTGCGCCGGTTAAATCCTCGAGATTGGCAACCATTGGGAACATGATTTTCAGTTTGCCGAAGACTCCGGCCCGGAGGACCGCCCGCAGATGGGGTCTGAAAAGGTCCGGCCGGGTTAGCAGTAAGCGTATGCCGCGCAGACCGAGAGCCGGGTTGTCTTCATTCGGCAGTTCCAGGTATGGCAGGTGTTTGTCGCCGCCGACATCCAGCACCCGGAAGATGACGCTCTGCCCGTTGGCGGATTTGATAATACTTGAGAAAACATTATACTGGCTGTCTTCCGAAGGGAGATATTCGCGGATCATATAAAGGAACTCCGAGCGGTAAAGCCCGATTCCGTCGGCCCCGTATTTTTCCAGTAGAGATGTTTCACAGATCAATGAGATGTTGCCGCGTAATGCGATTTGATGTCCTTCAGAAGTTGCCGCCTCACCACTTTTTCCTGAAATCTCTTCCTCTTTTTCCTCTTGAACAAGGTCGGAAAACTGTTTGATGATTGAATCATCAGGATTGATATAAAGTTTTTCGGAATGACAATCCAGCAGCAATTCATCGGAATCCTTGATTAGTCGAATCAGATTGCGAACCCCGAGCATAGCCGGAATGTCCAGCGCTTTGGCCAGGACCGCAACATGCGAAGTCCCGCCGCCTTTTTCGCAGACAATTCCTGAGATATTGTCCAGAGGAATCCGCAGCAGATCTGATGGCAGCAATTCGTCTGCGGCAAGAATCCATTTGCCTTCGCCCAGGTTGTATTCGGTATCTTCGTCGCTTTCCGCCTGTCGTCGCCGGGAGAATTTGGCGCTTTCCAGCAGCCGCAACATTACGTCTTTAAAATCCACCAGCCTTTCACGGAAGAACGCATTATCCATTTCAAGAAATTTTTTCTCAAACTTGCGATAGGCGACAGTTATACTGAATTCAAGGCTATGACGATGTTCGACTATTTCATTGCGGATTACATCCAGCAACGCTTTGTCTTCCAGAAACATCAAATGCGAATTGAAGATTGTCGCGTCCGCTTCGCTGAAAATGCGAACCGCACGGTCCTCAAGCTCCAACGTCGCTTCTCTGGTTTCTTTCAAAATCTCGTCAAAAAATTCCAGTTCTTTAGCTTCGTCATCGTGATTAGTGTGTTCGACTTCATTAAACAGGTCCCGAACCTTGAATTTGAAAGCCTTTCCCATGGCGATTCCAGGGTTGGTCGCGACCCCGGCCAGCAGGGTTGGAGTGGATTTTTTTTCAAATGTTTCTTCTGCTGATATAGCAACTCCGGTGTCAAGTTTACTCAAAACACCGGCATTCAGGACCAGATTGGCCAGCTGGGGACTCAGGCTGCGGGCCATATCAACAACCGGCACCGGAAATTTTTCCGGATCAATGCTTTGCAGGGTTAAAACCCCGACACATTTGCCTCCGACACTTATTGGAATGCCAAGAAATGACTGATACTTTTCTTCCCCGGTATTTGGAAAAAACACAAAATCCGGATGATGTTCCGGATCGGCAATATTGACCACGCTGCGCTGGCTGTAGCAGCATCCGGTTAGACCTTCGCCCGGGCGCATGGTGACTTTGCCGACAGAATCAGGATTCAAACCATGGGTTGCGGCCAGCACCAGCACCTGACGTTTGGAGTCAAATTCATAAACTGAACATACGTCTACCTCAAGACTTTCCGCCAGGAGCGTGACAATCCGCCCCAAAACCAGGGAATAGTCTTGACTGTCGGCAATCGCTTCAGATATTTTGCGCATTAATTTCAGCAGGCCGCTGACCATATTTGGTCCTTTCAGAGATTATTTTTCCGTTATGATTAGTTTTTTGAATAATTTGTAATAAATTATACTGTTTTTCAAGTGCTTTATATAATATTTGTATATAATTTCCGACTTGAGTGACAAAAATGTCAGATAAAGACCCGAAAACAGGATATTTTTATGACCGAGACATCAAAAAATAAGAAAATATGGATTTTTGCCGGAGAAGCTTCCGGAGATATTTACGGCGCCAGGCTGGCTAATGAGTTGCAGCGGCAGGCGGCAGAGCGCGGTGAAACGTTGAAAATTTCCGCGATGGGCGGTCCAAGGATGCAGGAAAATAAAGATGTCGAGATAATGGTCGATTCAACCGAACTCGGAGTTGTCGGGCTTATCGAAGTCTTAAAACACATTTTTGTTTTTATCAAGCTTTTTATCTCATTGGTACGCCGGGCGGAACAGGAATGCCCGGACGCGGTGGTGCTGATTGATTATCCCGGTTTTAATATTCGTTTTGCCAAACAGATGTACAAACGCGGTATTCCGGTTATCTGGTATATCAGCCCTCATATCTGGTCCTGGGGGGGGCATCGGTTGCCCAAACTGGCAAAATGGTGTCGCAAGATGATGCTGATTTTTCCTTTTGAAACCGCGGTGTTTGAGGGCAGCGGTTTGGACACGGTGCTGGTCGGGCATCCATTGGTGGATGTGGTCAGCGAACGCCTTGATCCGGATATTACCAGAGATGAAAAGACCGTCTTGCTGCTGCCCGGAAGTCGTTCAATGGAGGTTAGCCGCCTGGCATTGCCGATGTACGAATCGATCCGGTTGCTCAAGGTCCGTGATCCGGAACTGAAATTTGTTCTGGCTGCGCCCCGGCAGAAAATTCTGGATCACTGTATGGAAATATACCGTAAACACAATTCCGACGATCCGCGGGAGGCGTTTCCCGAGGTGGAATTTGTTTGCGGTCAAACCGGAACCTGGTTGCAGAAAGCGATTATCGGGATTGCCGCTTCCGGCACTATCACCGTGGAGTCGGCGGTTTCCGGGTTGCCGCTGGTCGTGCTTTATAAGCTTAACGGCATAACGATTTTTCTGGCCCGGATGGCGATTATCCTGTTCCGGGGCTTTTTTACAATGGTCAATATTATTGCCAACCGGATTGTGTTTGAAGAGTTTATGCAGGAAGAAGTGCAGCCGGACAGGATTGCCGCTGCTGCCCAGAAAATTCTGCCTGGAGGAGATCGTCGAGAAGAAGTTATGGCTGCGATGCGTCAGGTTACAGAGGCTATTTCCGGCGGCAGCGACGGCGCCAGCGCTCAGGCTGCAAAGGTCTGTCTGGATTTCATTTGCGATGGAAAATAATCACGGGAAATCAGGAGTGGTTTGATGTCCGAAGAACAAAAGCCGGAGAATCCCGATAATGCCGCCGCTTTCAAGGCAAATGAGCATTTTCCGCCTAATCGACATTATCGTTTGGTGGTGCTGATAGTGTTGATCATCACGGTGGTTTGTCTGGTTTATCTTTGGTTTGATAAGCAATCCCGGGAAAGCAAATCATCCCCCGTGACGATTGAGAAGCGTGCTCATGTGAAAGAAAAGTAAAGCCAATTTGATAAAATTATATATAGCCAGGAAAGACTAATGAATCTGTCAAAATTTAAAACTGAACTTGCCGATGTTGCAAATCAGATCAATACCGTTTTGCAGGCCGATGATTATCCGGGTATCATTCAGCCTCAATATCTGCGGGAAGCGGTTCGCGCATATCCATGCAGCGGGGGGAAGCGTCTTCGCCCTGCCTTACTGATGTGGACCTGCGGGATGCTCGACGGCAGGGTTGAGAAAACTTTGCATGCTGCCGCCGCGGTTGAAATATATCACAATTGGACCCTGGTTCATGATGACATTATTGATAATGATGACATTCGCCGGGGGGCGCCGTCAACTCACTGCAAATTGGCCCGAACAGGGCGTGACGAGTTTAATCTTGAAGGTGATGACGCTATCAAATTCGGACGGGATTTTGCCATCCTCGCCGGTGATATTCAGCAGGGATGGGCAGTCAATATGATGCTTAAAGCCGTTGAAGACGGAGTTGAGCCATTTGTTGCGGCCGCGCTTTGCCGTCGACTTCAGGAACTGGTTAACCGGGAACTTATTTCAGGCGAAGCGATCGATGTCCAGATGCCGGTAATGTCGCGTTCCGACTTGTCCTCTGCTATGGTCATGGAAATGATCCGGCAAAAAACCGGGGTTCTGCTACGTTTTTGTGCGGAAGCCGGAGCCGCTATCGCCCTTGAGGAAACAGATTTTTTTGCCCCGAAAATTGCCGCTCTCGGCCGGTTTGCCGAAGCCGCCGGAGTTGCTTTTCAATTGCGTGACGACTGGCTGGGGGTATTTGGTGATTTTGATAAATTCGGCAAAACTATCGGCAGTGACCTGACTGAGCGTAAGCCGACCTTACTGCTGATGGAGACCTGGAGTCGTTTATCCAGCGCGAAAAAAGAGGAGCTTGAATCATTGATGGGGCTGCCGGAATACGGCAGTGTCGAGATTGAACGGGTCCGGGCGCTGATGCAGGATACCGGCGCGGATAAGATTGTCCGGGAAATGGCGGATTTTCATATTGAGGAAGCTTGTAATATTTTGAATGGTTTTCCCGATTCCACCTATCGCTCGCTGTTGCTGGACTTAACTCATTATCTGGTTGATCGCGCCTGGTAAAATGCTGTTTCATTGACTGGAAATACTGCGGTTTTTTAGTGAACGGAAGATTGAAAAAATTGATTATAATGGTACTTTCATAAACAAATTAAAGCAAGAGAACAACTTTTACAGGATGATGTTATGACTTTTATCGAAAAACTTGAAGCCGCCTGGACCGGGAACAACTCCCTGGTTTGTGTCGGTTTGGACCCGGCTCTGGAAAAACTCCCCGCCTGCCTTGGCGGATGTGAATATCCGATCTTTGAATTTAACAAGGCGATTATTGACGCTACCTGCGATCTGGTTTGCTGTTACAAACCTCAGATTGCCTATTATGCCGGACAGGACGCCGAAGATGAATTGACCATGACCATGGAATACCTGCGGAAACGTTGTCCAAATATCCCGGTTATTCTTGACGCCAAACGCGGCGACATCGGCGCTACGGCGCAAATGTATGCCAAAGAGGCGTTTGTGCGGTACAACGCTGATGCGGTGACGGTCAATCCTTATATGGGAACTGATACACTCAAACCATTTACTGATTACGCCGATCGCGGAACCGTGATCCTTTGCCGTACTTCCAATCCGAATTCCGGTGATATTCAGGATTTGAAACACGATGAACTGGAAGTTTACAAGCATGTGGCGAAACTGGCGGAAAAAGTCTGGAACTACAATAAAAATATCATGCTGGTCATCGGAGCGACATATCCGGTCGAGCTGAAAGCGGTGCGTGAGATCTGCCCGGATATTCCTTTTCTGGTTCCTGGAGTAGGGGCTCAGGGCGGCGACGCCGCCGCGGTGGTCAAAAACGGTGCGGATAGTCGCGGTTTGGGACTGGTGGTAAATTCATCTCGCGGGATAATCTACGCCGATTCAAGTGAAAACTTTGCCGCTGGAGCGGCAGAAGCGACCAGACAGCTTCAGAATACATTGAATCAGTATCGCTAAATATAAATTACGGAGGAATTGTATAAAAAAAACTTTACATTTAAGCGTTTCTCCCGGTTGCTTTGCACCTTACCGGTTCGTTACATAGTTAAGGCTATGCGCATCTCCGGTAATGCGGCAAATCATTCCGGGATTATTCACTTATCTTGTCAAGTTTATTTGTAAACAGCTCCTAAATAAAAAAAGCGTTCAGACGGAATTATTAACAACTCCTTGTCTGAACGCTTTTTGTTTCAAGAACAGTTCAGTTTATTTCTGACTGAATGTTATTTCTTTTCCAATGTGAATTTTTGCGGCTTGCGGGGAATAAATCCATGGGTCGAACCCTGATAAAAGACGATCTTCTTCGGGGCTGTTATATTATTATACAGGATTGAAAGTCCGGATGGCGGGCAAACATAATCACCGAGTCCGGCCCGGGAAATTATAATCGGACATTTGATTCGCTTACCATGGAATACGCTGTCATAGTAATTCAATGCCGGAACATAACCCGGCCTCCAACCGCCAAGTCGCCCTTTGGTCGGACCGGCAAAATCGCAGCACCAGGTAATGGAAGAGTTGGCGCTGGTGACATTTGGATCAAGCGCCGCGGCCCAGATGGTTTGCAATCCACCCTGGCTGCCGCCGGAAACTGAAAGGTCTTTACCGTTCCATTGCGGCAGGGCTTTCAGAAATTGCAGGGAACGCATAACTCGCAAAGCCATACCGTTGAAGTAGGCCTCTTCGGGATCGGAATTCTGTTTCGGGTCAAAAGCGTAGATTTTGCCGTTAGACTTGATCCCGGCAAAGAAATCCTTGTAGTAAGCTTTATCCTTGCCCAGGTCATAGCCGTGCGCATTCACATTGAAATGAATCCGGTTGGTCTGACCTGATCTAGGCGCCCGTTGAACACCGGTCCCGTAACCATGATAGCTGGCGGAGGCCGGCAGAGATTTTGGCTTGGCTCCGGCCGGAATCGTCAGGTAACCGGTTACCGGACGTGGTCCGGCACAATCAACTGAAACAGCGTAGATTTCAACTTTTGCACCCGGTTTGCTTAGCTTGGTCATTGTATATTTTACCGGGACCGCCGCAAGTTTAGCCTTCTGTTTTTGCCAGAATTCATCAAAATCCGCCGGTTCTTTTGCCGCCGGTTGCAGCTTGTCTATTTCAACTCCGGCTCCGCCGTCAAAAGCAATATTGACTAAACGACCGCGCCGGTTCTTCTTCTTGACAGCCTTTCCTTGAGAATCCAGCAATATTGCCTGCATGCGGACAAATCCCGGTGTTTCCAGGCTGGTTGTGACAATGATCGGTTTGCCTGGAATGACTGTTTCCGTTCCGGTTGCCTTTTTACCGTCATCACCGGTACGTGTCCACTTGAGTTTATATGATTTATCCGGTAGCTTCTGGCCGTCAGAGTTAACGGTCAATGCAAATTTCATTGGTTCGCCCGGAGTGTAAAACGCTTTTTCCGTTTCGCCCCGGAGAGTAATTTTTTGCGGATCAATATTGATTGCTTTGTTATCTTTTACGGTTTTAACATCCGCGTTCAGTGATACTGCTGATAAAATACCGCCGGCAATGAGTGTCATCGTACATGCTTGCAATACCCGGAAAATTGATTGTTTTCGATGGTGCATTTTTGTTAGAACTTTCTGTGATTATTAAATTATTATATGGGAGAGCAATAAAATTGCTGCCGTCAAACTATATTCACAATCATACGGCATCTCATCCTTGATCTGCCAGGATAAACTCATTTTTTCGCTTGATCCGTTTTTTTCTCCGGGGCTGCCGGTTTGTCTTTCGCTTCGACCGCTTTATTATCGACGATCGGGGTTATCGGTTCATTGTAATAATCAACCTTGATCATGAGTTTTTTTCTGGCATATGAATCTGAATGTTTTTCCGCTTCGGTGATAGCTGGGAAATAGCTCGGGAGATTGGTTCGATTGAATGGAAACCCGATGACGCAGCATCTGTCCAGATAGGAAACCGAATACATATATCTGCTGCTGTATAGCTTTTGTGCTCCGCCACCGGACCAGATACTCAGCCGCAATTTACAAAACGCTTTCTGAGAGTTGTTTTTGTAAAGAGGCATTTCAGGGGTTTTGACCGGTCCGGAAAAAGGTATTGGAACCGCTATGGGGGGAAGGCCAATCATAAACTTATCGTGATCAGTTCCCAGGGTGCCGCAATAGATTTCCGCGATATACTCTGCGTCCTTTTTATCGTTGACCCGGATTATTGCCTGATCGCCGAGGGCCTGAGCCAGGGCGGCTATAACATACGGTTTGTCTTCCGCCACCAGATTGGTCGAATCAATAAACATTTTTTTGAAGGCAAAACGGCGCAAATCGAATTGCATCATTGCTTTATCAACGGCATCGCTCAATAAAAGGGTTTCAACCGCGGAGCGCTTGGTGTTGGTCATTTGCGGAGTGGTACATCCGGCCGCAAACAGCATAACAGCCAGTATTGCTAATAAAAAATTATAGCGAATCATCTTTATCCTTTTCTGTTTTATTGTTGAAATGCCGGGGCAACAATTTCTGTTTGCAACTAAAGCATTTAATGTTTTTCCAGCAGGGTGTTGTTTCGGAGGTATGGTTGAATTTTTATCCAAATTTTCTCGAAACTCAACTACTTTACAGCAAAAAAACCGACAAGTCCAGTAAAAAAACAAAAAAAATAAAAATCTGTATCTCATGAATGAAGTTTTAGAAAAAAGTACAATCATTATATTGCGTTTGCAATAGACTGTTGACTTCTAACTTCAGTTATCCCGCTTGCGGAACGGCGGTGTATTTACTTTATTTTTTTTAACATAAAGTCCTAAACGGGTTTATTTTTTTCGGATTTGTGATATAATATTAATATGAGTATATAACTTTTAAATTAGAGAAATGCTATGGCAAAATATAAATTCAGTAATCGAAATAAAATACCGGGTTTGCAGATGGCCTGCCCGGAGTGTAATGAAATGATTACTCAGACCGACATAGAGTCTTATATGAAGTGTCCGTATTGCAACTGGAAATTCGATCATTCGATCGAACTGGAAGACTTTATTCTGGCTCCGGTAGTCGACCGCTGGGTAAGTCAGCATTGCGACATTAAACATGAAATGCCCCATGGGTTCGGGTTTCGTGTCGGCCGCTGAAAGGCGGTATCACGGTGAAACAATCCAATCCAATTATTCTGTCCGACCTGCCTCGCGGTATCCCTCCGTTTTTCCCCGGGCCGATGGAAGGCGTTATGAAGCCGGAAATTATTGCCGCTTTTAATGAGCTGGAGCTTATTTCCGTCTGGATGACTCCGTTCATTCGTATTACTATGAACGTTCAGAAACATAAACATCTTCAGCGGTTTATTGCTCCGTTTATTGCCGGAAAAGTTCCGGTGATCGTTCAATTGATGGCAACTGACGCTCAATTGGCTGCAGAAACCGCGCGTATATTGGCCGGATTCCCTGAAGTTCGCGGAATTAACATAAATTTTGCCTGCCCCAGCCGTCAGGTGGTGCGGCACGGTGCCGGAGGCGGGCAATTACGCGATCCGGCGGAAATGTTTGCAATCACATCCGAAATTAGAGCCGCAATACCGGATTTGTCGCTCAGCGTCAAACTCCGGTGCGGTTTCGGGGATGAGTCGGAGATCCTGGGCTGGATCAACGGGTTTAAAGCTTGCGGTGTTGAATTTGCCGTAGTTCATTGCCGGACTGTCAAAGAAAATTACACTGCGCTTTCGGCCCCGGAGCGCGTAAAAAGGCTTTCAGCGGTCATTGCCGCCGCTGACGGCTTGCCGATTGTTGCCAACGGTGATATTTATGCTCCAGAGGATGGCGTGGAGTATTTGAACGCCGCCGACTTTGCCGGATTGATGGTTGGGCGGGGCTTGTTCCGCGATCCGTATTTGCTGCAGAGGCTTTCCGTAAGTGATGTTCCGCCTCCTGAAGATGGTGCCAGGCTTTTTTTCAATAAATACCTTGAAATATCACGACGCGATGGTAAGGTGTTATATCGCAGTAGCTTATTGGAGACTGCACGCATGATATGGGGAGCCGGCAGTCCGCTGTTCAAAACTGTTTTAAACTGGAACGACGAGGAGATGAAATGTGCTCAGATAATCTGAAGATCTATCCGGACATCACAAAGATGGCCGGGGCCGCATTCAATATGTTTGCCAAAACCGTTAAGCAGGTCTTGGCAAATCGTGACATTTGCCGCGTGGCATTATCCGGTGGGTCGACTCCCGACGCCTTGTTCAAGTTGTTTGCCGCCGATAACGGCAAAAGCATTCTCTGGGAAAAAGTTGAACTTTTCTGGGTGGATGAACGCCTGGTGCCTCTTGACAATGAGTTCAGTAACTATGGCAGAGCCGAAAAAATTTTTATCACACCGCTCAAGCTTGATAAAGCTAACATCCATCCGGCAACTGAAAACTATGCACAGGAATTGCGTCGTCTGTGTTCCGACCGTTTACGGGATGGCTTTCCGATATTTGACCTGGTGTTGCTGGGAATGGGCAGTGACGGCCATACCGCATCATTGTTTCCGGGAGCAGAGGCTCTGTTGGAGAATGAAAAAGCGGTACTGCTGGTGCCGGCTCCCAGAACTGCAATGCCGCAAGTTCCGCGCGTGACACTGACATTGCCGGTTATCAACCGCAGTGAAAAAATTATTTTTATGGTTTCCGGGCAGGAAAAAATTGCCTTGTTGCGCTATATTGCTTCCCTGGATGTAATTAAATACCCGGTCCAGCTGGTAAAAAATAAGCATATATGCTGGCTTGCGGCTGAATAACTTAAGGAAAATTTATGCGCTATATTCATTTTGACAGCGTCGGCGGAGCAGCCGGCGACATGATTCTCGGAGCCTTGATCGGCCTTGGCGCGGATATCAATGTTCTGAATAAAGAACTGTCCGCTATGTTGCCGGAAGAGCACTTCAAGATCATCGTCAAACAAAAATCAAGTTGTGGGATAGTCGGTATTGAAGCTGCGGTCGAGATAGAAGAACATGCACATTATCACCATCATGCTCACCATGACGATCGTCAACACCATCACGGACACCACCATCACCGGACTTTTGCGGATATACGCAAAATAGTTGAACAGAGTCAATTGCCCGAGCCGGTCAAAGTGTCGACTATCGAGGTTTTTTCAGCCCTGGCGGAAGCCGAGGGGAAAGTTCACGGTAAACCGGCGGATGAAGTGCATTTTCATGAGGTCGGTGCGGTCGATTCAATTGTCGATATTACCGGCTGCTGCCTGGGGATGCATCTCTTGAATATTGCCGGTGTCAGTGTGTCAGCGCTGCCGATTGGTCAGGGAACGGTCAAATGCCAGCATGGGATCTATCCGCTTCCGGCTCCGGCAACCGCAGCTTTGTTGAAAGGAATGGAAACTGTTCGCAGCGGTGAAACCTCCGAAATGGTTACTCCGACCGGTGCAGCCCTGTTGAAAGTCTGGACCGCTACACCGGTCCCGGCTCAAGCTGCGATTGTGGAAACGGTCGACAGCTTCGGTCATCGCGATTTTTCGACCCGGCCGAACTTGCTTCGCGCCATGCTGCTTGAAGATTCCGCAGGAACTGTTCAGGATGAATGTCTCCTGCTGGAAACCAATATTGATGACTGCAGTCCGGAAGTTATCGGAGCGGTCACCGGTAAACTGCTTGAAGCCGGCGCGCTGGATGTTTGGACCGCCGCTATTCAAATGAAAAAACAGCGTCCCGGATTTATTCTTTCGGTTCTTTGCAAGCCGGAAGTTGCGGAATCTCTGTCCGCTATTATTTTCCGGGAAACGACTACCTTCGGGCTGCGCAAACAGCAAATTCAACGGCAGTGTCTGAAACGCCGTTTTGTCTCTGTTGAGACCGAATACGGGCAGATCAGGATCAAAGTTGGGGACCTTGCAGGTGAAGAAGTTACCGCCTCACCGGAATTTGCTGATTGTTCCAATGCTGCGGCAGAACACAAAGTCGCGATAAAAACGGTGATAAACTCAGCATTAGCCGCATATCACAACCTGGGCAAAGAATAACGATGGAACGTTTTAAACTTAAAGTCGATGAGATAACTTTTGGCGGTCGCGGAGTTGGCCGGGTCAACGGTAAAGTCTGTTTTCTTCCGGCGGTCGCTCCGGGAGATATTGTTCTGGCCCGGCTGGATAAGGATAAAAACGACTATATCCAGGCTTATCCGCTTGAGATCATTGAACCAGGGCCTGGTCGCTGTGAACCGGTTTGTCCTCTGGCGGTACGTCCGTGCAGCCGGTTGTCACGGGGGCGGATACCTGAATATTGCCCGGGTTGCGCTTATCAGCATTTGGAATATGAATTGGAACTCTCAATCAAACAGCAGCAGTTTGTTTCCTTTCTGGAACGTCTGCCGGATTATAAGGGAATTAAAATTGCTGATCCTTTCGGCTCTCCCGAACAACTCGAATACCGTAACAAGATTACACTTCATGCGGCGGTTGGCGATGGCGCGACCAGACTAGGATATTTCGGTCGCGACAATCAGACGGTAATGGATATTCCCGATTGTCCTCTGGCGATGCCGGAACTGCGGGGACTGTTGAAAGCTGAACGGGAAAATAAAGGCTTTTTCCACTCTTTGAAACAAGGCATGGAGGTGACTTTGCGCCGCGATTCGCGACAAACTTTGTTGTGGCGCGGTAATCCGCCTAAAAACGCGTCATGGTTGCGGGAGGATTACCCTTTCGGTTCTTTGTCTATCCCGTGCGGCAGTTTCAGCCAGGTCAATCCTGATGTTGCTTCTGTACTGGTCAATCGGGTAACTCAATTTATCATGGTATCAAAAGCGGTTAATGTCATTGATCTCTATTGCGGTGCCGGATTGTTTGCTTGTGCCGCTGCTAAAGCCGGAGTTGCAAAAGTCCGGGCTGCTGATTCCGATGGGCCGGCCATTGTCGCCGCGGAATATAATTTAAAAAACTGTGAACATCCTGACGCGAAAGCAATAGCCGGAAATGCTGGAACCCTGATTGACGATTTAGCCGCTGAGCTGGACCCTGCCGAAACAATGCTGATCGTCGATCCCCCGCGTACCGGGTTGGACCGTCAAACCCGTGACAAATTATGCAATTATGGATTTGCCGGAGTCATTTATGTTTCATGTTCCCCAGATACTCTATGTCGGGATTTAAGTGTTTTGATTAAACGGGGATATAACTTGAAAAGTGCCGGTTTACTTGATATGTTTCCACGAACCAGTCATTTTGAAAGCGTTTGCTATTTGGAAAAATCATGACCAGAGAAGATTTAAAGGGACACCGTGAGCGGCTGCGTCAACGCTTCATAAACAACGGCATTGACGGACTGCATGATTATGAAGCGGTTGAATTACTGCTCACCTTTGTGATTCCCCGTCGTGACGTAAAACCCCTTGCTAAACAGCTTTTGTCACATTTCAAAGGCTTCTCTGAGCTTTTCGACGCCACCTATGAAGAGCTGTGTGAGGCCCCTGGAATCGGAGATAGCGCGGCGGTCCTGTTCTGTACCATCAAACAAATCTGTGGTTGCTATCTCGATAATAAAATGTGCGGAATGGATGTGGTTAGTTCTCCGAAAGCAGCCTTGGATTTTGCCAGAATGAAAATCGGCGGGAGTCACGATGAATCGTTCATGGTGATTTTCCTGAATACCAAAAATCATGTTATCAACTGGGAGATTATCAGTAAAGGCACCGTTGATCATGCGGTCATCTATCCGCGTAATATCATTCGCCGGGCGTTGTCTCACAATGCAACCGGGATGATCTTCTACCATAATCATCCCAGCGGCGTTTGTGAACCTTCCCAGGAGGATATTGATCTGACCGAAGGTATAAAAAATGCCGCTGACGCAGTTCACATCCGGGTTCTCGATCACGTGATTGTCGGCCGCAAAGGTTACACCAGCTTTGTCGAAAGAGGTTTGCTATGACAGACTCATGTAATAATTGCATTCTGAAACAGTGTCTGCTCGATTGGTTTAAAAAAGTTTTTTCGCGTAAAGAATTGATTATTCTCGGGATAATTGTCGGTGCCGCACTATTGTTGAGGGTCGCAGTGACAATTCCTGGTCTGGGTGATCTGCCTGACCACTTTTCACGTCCTGACACTCCGGGTTATGTCCGGCCTGCTCTGGGTCTTGCTGACGGATGGGGATATGCCAAACCAGGTTCTACTGCTTTGGAAACCTCCCGCCCTCCGGGGTTTCCAGTGTTTTTGGCGTTTTTCTTCAGTCTGTTCGGCGAGAATTATCTTCTTCCGGTGTTAACGCTCTGTCTGCTTGGTGCTTTAACCTGTGTGCCGGTTTTTCTGGCCGGACGTTATTTTGGCGGCAGCCGGACCGGTTATCTTGCCGCTGCGCTTCTGGGCTGTAACTTGACTGCGGTTGTGAATTCTCCTATGCTGCTTTCCGACACGCTGTACGGATTCGTTTCGGCCTGGCAGTTATTCTTTTTTACTAGATTTTATTTCAAACGAGAAGCTCGTTTTTTTATATTTGCCATGCTGCTGGCCGGTTTCGGCACATTGATTCGCCCGATTGGCTCGGCCTGGCTTGTTCCCGGTTTGTTTTTGTGTATGATCCAACCGGAAATGAAATTGGCCGTAAAAATTAAAATTGCGGCCTTGGGTGCATGTGCGTTTCTGGTTGTCATTATTCCATGGATGACTCGCAATAAACTGATCGGAGCCGGATTCTCGATCGACTCGAATACCGGTTCAATGTACCATCAGAATGGAGCGATGCTGTTGTCCAAGATTAACGGAACCAGTTACGAAGCAGAAAAGCAAAAAATACTAAAGGAGTTGGACAAAACCTTTGCAGATCGTGAAAAATATCCTGATATAGCTTCAAGGCAGCAATATCGGGTTAATAAATTCAAAGAACTTGTTCTTAAACACCCGATTGCCTACTTTTCAATGCATTTCCGGCCAGCGGCATTATTGCCTGATGCATCTCGCTTTTTTGAGTTGATGGGACTGACTTCCGGCGGCCGTGGCACATTGGATATAATTCATAAAAAAGGAATTATTGCTGGAGTGCAACACTATTTTGGAGACCGGATCTGGTTACTGTTTCCGTTGTTGCCGGCTTTGATTATCCCGGCGGTAACTTATGTCGGATGTCTGATACAATTAGTAATCTGGGTTTGCCGTAAAAAAGTTTATTTAGTCTTTTTCTTTCTGGCATTTGTCGAATATTTTTTCTTTCTGCCCGGACCGATTACCGTCCCAAGATATCAGATACCAGCCCTGCCGCTGATGGTGGTTATGGCGGCCATCGCAATTTGGAGTGGATACACTTGGGCCTTGAATTATTATCAAAAAAAACGAAATAATCAGCTTTCAAAAGAATTAATAAAAAGCGATACAGCCTAATTTTTTTACAGCAATAATTTTCGGAAGCAGTAGATTGCGGCGCCTTTCGGGTCGAGGCCGCGGCTGAGTTGTTTGTTTTCCACTCGATCAGGATTATCGAACTTGCAAGCCATTTCGTGGATGAAGAGTTTTGAACCTAATATCGCTCCGTCGGTGAAGTGTCGGGTCCGCCTCAAGAAGCGGACCGGCATCGATTCTTTGCGGCGCGCGGTCTGGTCCTCTGCGGCTATTCCGGACGCGTTCGCGCCGCGTTCGGCCGCGATAATTCTAGTCAGGGAACACTTGAACTCCGTATAATAATCAGCGTCGCTCCAGCTCGAAGTGTCGGTATAATCGATCAATTTTTTGTAGTGTTTGATGAAGTTGGCGTGGTACTGGTGTTTGCCGCTGCCGTTGTAGCGTCCCCAGGTGGTGAACCGGTAATCGGCCGGGTTTTCGGTCAATTTTGCCCGGACCGGGTTGAGTTCGACGTATTGCAGACAGGCTTCGAGGGCGTCGGCGCCTTCGAGGATGACGCTTTTGAAACGGTCGGCCCAGAGGCGGCCGATGTGACCATATGTTCGGTTGAAAACCACCGAAAAACGCTGTTGGTAAGCTCGCATAAAATAACTTATATCGATCATTTTCGCGCCGGTTTCGCGGCAGATTTTTTTGTGTTTGGGGTCAATAAACGGCATTTTTTTCATCGCGTAGGTCAAATCGCCCTCCATCGACTTGTAATAAGCGTTGTGGCGGGCGGCTATTTCAGCCTCGGAAGGCAGTTCGTTTTTGCCGGGAGCGTAGACCACCAGGTGGAAATGATTGCCCATCCAGGCGGCGGAAATGACCTCGATCAGGAAGTATTGCGTGAGATTTTGCAGCAACGTAAAGCCGTACTCGCGGTCGACTCCCGAAAACGGCAGGTCGCCTTTGTAGCCCGAGACCCGGTTCATCAGGTGGTAATAGCAGCCCCGGCCCGCAATTTTCATTCGTTTCATGGTGTCCTCCTGTTAGGTTTATGAGTTACAATAATGCCGGTTTCGAGATTGTCAAATAAAAAGTACATGGTAATTATTAAAATAATAGTAAAAAAATAAAAACATCAAACAAAAAGTCGGCCAAAGAGCGAGGACAAGGCAAATTCTGTACGTAGGATGCGGGGACCGATTGAAACCGGAAGACACCCCGCTTCAGATAGTTTTTCCACTTCATATTCAGTAAAACCGCCTTCTGGTCCAACACAGAGTGTGACGGTTTCGGAAACTCCGGCTGGGCAAATGCTGCTTGTTCCCGGATGAGCTGTCAAAGCCAATGTGTTACTTGCAATCTCCGGCAGTTTGTCATCCACAAAAGGTCTGAATTTTTGTTCAAAATGAACTCGGGGTAGAACTGTGTCTCCTGATTGTTCGAGTCCTAGCAACAGATGTTGTTGAAAGGCGTTATCTTTTAATAACGGACTGTCCCAATAACTTTTTTCCACTTTGTTACAATGAATTGCGTAAATCTGTTTAACACCCATGGCTCCGGCGCATTCCAGAACTTTTTTAAAAGTTTGCGGTCGCTGCATTGCAATCACCAGATTTAACGGTAAAGGTGACGGAGGAGGAGTATTAAGATCAAGTTTAACCTGAACAATCTTGTTTTCAATCGAAATGATCTCGCCAATTCCTTTTAAATCATTGAGCAAACCAGCTTTGACAATATCGCCGACCTTCACTTTCAATATTTTGATCATGTGTTCAGCTCTGCGGCCTTTGATTTCAGCCACAATGTCATTAATCATCTCTTCAGGTTGTATAAGCAGTAAATTCATGCCGTAAATATAACTTATAATGCTTGTTTTACAAATTGTAATCTCATTTTGATTGATTACGTGTTTTTGCAATATAATTTCTTACAGGCCAGTTGTTTGTAATATCGATTGAGGAAGTTGTAAGTGCGGTTGATGGTCCTCCGTCAAGATTTAGAAGTCTTTCAACTGATGGTAAATGCTTTTTTATTTGAAAAGCCAGATCATATAGCAATATTGGTTTTGTAACTATAATTACAAGAGACTTATTCTTAGTCATACCAATGAGTGTACGTTTGGCTTTATGTCCCGACCGAGATTTTATTCCAATCCCGCCTCCTGGGTCAATGACGAATGGTCCGGACTGAATAATATTGGAATATTTTGATAAATTAGCTTTCCAGGCTAGGATTGAAATGCTACCAGAACTATCAATAGCTATAAAACCTGAAAGTTTTTTTACTTTGGTTTTATTGACTATAACTCCATTAATTTTACAATAGCCTACAGGATAAAAATCTGCATCAAAATACCCGCCATTTATCATCAATGAATATTTTGATGAATCCCAATGAGATCGAATATTATCTCCATCAATCTTTTTGGGGATGTCGAGAATTGAAAAATGATTATTATCAATTGCAGGGATCGTGATTACTATTGCGGAAAATCCTGATTTCTCATCCGCAATCCGAGCTGTATGAATTTTGGCGGCAAAAACAAAATTTGGAAATATAATTGTTAATATCAGCAAAAATTTCATAAATATTTGAAATTATCTACTTGCTTTGCAATTTTTTGACAGAAATTCCCGGTCTGAAAACACCCGGCATAATGGTGAATTCCGGTTTAACATCACTATTATGCCATTCGGCTAACATTTCAACCGCTGATTGTCCGATTTTTTCCGCAGGTTGTTCGATTAAGGTCAATTTTTTCTGTTTTGCTTCCGGCCAGGAGAGTCCGTCGTAGGAAATGATCGAAAGGTCGTCTGGAATTCTCAGGCCGAGTTCGGCGCAGGCGGCATAGCATCCGGCTGCCCGGATATCGCGCACGGTAAACAGCGCTGTCGGCCGGTTGCCGGCGGACATAATGCGCCGGCATTCTTTTTCCGCAGTGGCGGCATGCGATATGCATTCGTAAATTCTGTCCGGCGGCAGCGGTATTTCCTCTTCCGCCAGAGCGCCGCGAAAACCCGCAGCAATTTCCCGATAAATAAATGAATCAAGGCTGCCGGTTAAAATACCAATGTCCCGATGACCATTGGCAATAAGATAGCATCCTGCTTCACGGCCAATAGCTCGAAAATCCATTTTGACGCATACCGCCTGACTATCATCTTCCAGATTGCCGACCACATAAGGAATCTGGGCTTTTTCCAGTGGTTGAATAAGTTTTTCGTAAGAACAGCACTCGTAAAAAATTACGCCGTCAATATGTTCCGCGGTGTAATCCGAGATCAATTTATCGATTGCCGGACCGGGCGCGTCCGGCGGAAAAAATGACATCAGCATCTCGGCATGGCAGGCCGCCGCGCCGGCAAAAATACCTTTCAAGAACAGCATACTTTCACCGGCGCTGAAAAAATCAAAGTCATCCGGTTGAAGCACGACAAACCGCCGGAGTCTGCGGATATTATCGCTTTCCACAACCCTCACTCCGCGACCCGGATTGATGCGAACGATCCCGGCTTCCCGGAGCAGTTCGAGGGATTTGCGGAGCGTCCCGCGACTGACGTTAAATTCTGCCGCCAGCAATCTTTCCGGCGGCAGATACGAGCCGGGCGAATATTTCCCTTTATTTATCGCCGCGGCTAGCAGATCTTTTATCTGAAGTGCTTTAATGCTTTTTTTACGCGTATTCACAACAGTCACTTCATATATGCGGTTTCGACCTTACGAAATGCGTTAATGATCATTTCCGCTTCGGGTTTACCCCAACTTTCATAGATGAACAGATTGAAGTGATCAGCTACTGACTGCAAGGCATTTGGCAGCGGATATTCCTGAAGGGGATTGCCGGAATACTGCGGAGAGTTCCATGGAAAAGTGTTAATGCGTTCTTTATACCAGGTATTCAAAGTTGGAATAGCGATTGAATAATCTGCCCCGCAAATAATGCCTTCGGCAATTAGCGCATTGCAGAATTCAAACTTATCGCAGGTCAATGCTTCAGCATTGAATCTGGTCCTGATCCACCAGTATGATGGATTGAATCCCTGCGGTTGAGTCGGAATGGTCACTGATTTTAGCTCATTGAACCCATGTGATTTCATCAGTTCTATGAAAGCCAGACGCCTTTCAATTATTCCCGGCAGTTTTTTCAACTGGACCAGACCGATTGCCGCGCCGATTTCATCCATATTAAAGTTCAGTGAAACTTCGCAATTGGTCGAACCTTCGGGCAGACCGAACGGTTTGCCACGATCGGCTATCCGGCGGATCTTCCAGTATAAATCTTCATCTCTGGTAAAGACCATTCCCCCCTGGCCGCCGGAACAGTGATGTTTACCGAACATGGTTGAAAAAGCCGCTGTTTTACCAAAAGTACCCAACTTTCGACCGCTGATTTCGGCCCCGTGACATTGGGCACAGTCTTCAACCAGCGGCAGGCCGTATTTATCAGCTACCGCGGCAATGCCCTCGATGTCAGCCGGTTCGCCGCCGATATGAGCAATAACAATGGCGGAGGTGCGCTCAGTAATGCGCGCTTCAACCTGTTCAGGTCCGGAATTGTACTGACCCGGTGCCGCATCCGCCGGGACCGGAATGCAGCCGGCCATAGCTATCGGCATCATGCCGCCGTTATCGGTAATGCAGCCGACGATGACCTCGGAAAACCGGGGCGGGTCCAGTGCTTTGAGCGCTA
This sequence comes from Victivallales bacterium, assembly GCA_963678305.2. Classification (GTDB taxonomy): domain Bacteria; phylum Verrucomicrobiota; class Lentisphaeria; order Victivallales; family Victivallaceae. The sequence continues at coordinate 440,605 of CAXXVV010000010.1, read as the reverse complement.
CATATACGGAATTGGTTCCGGAGTTTACGCCATCGGCGAACCCGCCGCCGAGGTATTCGGCAAAGGCTTTGCAGTAGGCGTCTTCACGCGGACCGTTGTACCCGGGAGCGTTGCCGGTCGCAATCGCTTCATCGAACAGCTCGTTGACTGCCGCCCGTTCCTCTTCGCCAAAATGCCCACGTCCTGATAACGGTGGGTTGATTGCTTTTTCTCCGCCATTGATCGCCAGTAATGACTTGCTCATTTTTTGAATCCGTTGTTTGTTAAATACATTTAAGTAATCCAAAGGTTTAAATTGTACCTTTGGTATAATATAGTCTTTGAAAAAGAAAAGTCAACCGTGAAAAATCAGAAAAATAACATTAGTTATCCAGCTCGCGTCCGGTTTCACGATGAATTTAATACCAAGTCCGGTTATTTTATGTCTTTTCTTCGTAAAATAGAGTTCACATAACACTGCTATGCTGTACATTATTTTATTTTGAAACCGCCAAAAAATTCCGGCGACTTATATTAAATATCACTTGAAACTGAACACTTGAGCATTGTTGAACGTTGAAAAAAAGCAAATTCGGGTTATATTATGAGTTTGCTAATCAAGGACATCAATAATTTATTCATAACAAAGGGAAAAAACATGTCACAGCAGTATAGAACACATACTTGCGAAGCATTGCGCAAGGGTGATGTTGGCAGCGAAGTAAAAGTATCGGGTTGGATTCACAGCGTCCGCGACCACGGCGGAGTTATCTTTATTGATTTGCGCGATCATTACGGTCTGGTTCAGGTAGTTATCGATCCGGAAAAACCGTTTTATCAGGAACTTGAACGCTGGCGTGTGGAAACGGTTGTCTGCTTTAGCGGCAATGTTGTCGCGCGGACTGAGGGCACCGTCAATCCCAAGCTGTCCACCGGCGAAATCGAAATCATGGCTGAAGACATGGAGGTTCTCGGCGAAGCGGAAGTTCTGCCGTTCCAGGTCGCAAAAGAGGAACAGACCCCTGAAGCGATGCGCCTGAAATATCGTTTTCTTGATTTGCGTCGCGAAAAACTGCATAAGAACATCCTGCTCCGCAGCCGCGTTATCGCGGAAATGCGTCGTATGCTGACAGAGGCAGGTTTCAATGAGTTCCAGACTCCGATCCTGAACGCCAGTTCGCCGGAAGGAGCCCGTGACTATCTGGTTCCGAGCCGTCTGCATCCCGGTAAGTTTTATGCTTTGCCACAGGCTCCCCAGCAGTTCAAACAATTGCTGATGGTTTCCGGTTTTGACCGCTATTTCCAGATTGCCCCGTGTTTCCGTGACGAAGATGCCCGTGCAGACCGGTCTCCCGGTGAATTCTACCAGCTTGACCTTGAAATGAGTTTTGTAACTCAGGACGAGATCTTTGCGGTCGTTGAAAAAGTTCTCGAGGGGCTGTTCCGTAAATTCGGTAAAAAAGAGATGGATTCGGCTCCTTTTGTCCGGTTGCCGTACCTTGAGTCGATGGCCCGTTTCGGTTCCGACAAGCCGGACCTGCGCAACCCGCTGGAAATGGTTGATGTGACCGAGGTGTTCCGTGACTGCGGTTTCAACGCTTTTGCCGCCAACGTGAAAAAGGGCGGTGTAGTCCGTGCGATCAAAGCTCCGAAGGTGGCTGATAAGTCCCGTAAATTCTTTGATGACATGATCAAATTCGCGCAGGAAAACGGCGCGAAAGGTATGGCTTATATTATTTGGGTCGATGGCGAGGTCAAGAGCCCGATTGCCAAGTTCCTGAGTGAAGACGAACTGAACCAGTTGAAAGAAATTGGCAAGGTCGAAGACGGCGACGCCCTGTTCTTCCTGGCCGACAAGGAAAAACTGGTTTGGCATATCGGCGGCGCAGTTATTCCCGAACTCGGTAAACAGCTTGAACTGATCGATCCGAACGTTTTCAAATTCTGCTGGATCGTCGATTTTCCGATGTTTGAGGAAGATGAAGAAACCGGACAGGTTATCTTCAGCCACAACCCGTTCTCGATGCCGCAGGGCGGTATGGATGATCTGCTTAATAAGAATCCGCTGGATATTCTGGCGTATCAATATGACATTGTCTGCAACGGCATTGAATTGTCCAGCGGCGCGATCCGTAATCATCGTCCCGACATTATGTACAAGGCTTTTGAGATTGCCGGATATAAACAGGAAGAAGTTGATGCGAGTTTCGGCGGCATGATCAACGCGTTCAAACTTGGCGCTCCGCCGCACGGCGGTATTGCTCCGGGCGTGGACCGTATCGTTATGCTTCTGGCCGACGAGCCGAACATTCGCGAAGTTATCGCGTTCCCGTTCAACCAGCAGGCTCAGGACCTGATGATGAACGCTCCGTCCGAAGTAACCATGCAGCAGTTGCGTGAGCTTCACCTGAAAGTGGTTATGCCGAAAGGCAAGGAGAAAGAAGCCGCGCAGCAGGAAAGCTGAGCATCGGAAATACGGACAGATACGAACTAACACGGACCGCGGGCGGCAACGCCTGCGGCACCTTTATATAAATTATGAGGAGTTATCGTTATGACTGTCTATCGTGAAACTATTGAATTGAAGACCCGCGGCCAGCGTGATATGCATGATATTACGGCGCAGGTTGAAACTATTGTCAGGCATTCCAATATCCGTGACGGCATCTGTCACATCTTCAACGTCGGTTCGACCGGGATTGTCGGGACGATTGAATATGAGCCGGGGCTCGAACGGGATTATCCGGAAATGCTTAACCGGCTGATTCCGCCAAGCCGTGAATACGGCCACGAACAAACCTGGCACGACGGCAACGGGCATTCCCATTTGCAGGCATCTTTAGCCGGGGCGGAAATCACTATTCCCATCGGCGATGGCTGTTTCTTGACCGGAACCTGGCAGCAGATATTTCATTGCGAAGCCGATAACAAACCGCGCTCACGTCGGATTATTGTTACTGTAATCGGTGAGTGATTCACGCTCAAAAACTTTCTTTTTAAATAATTTTCTGACAAAATAGTAAAAAGGTATTGACATTTTTGCAATTATAGTGTATCCTTTTAGTGTATTGGTAAAAATTACACAGAAAGAATACAATGTTAGGTTTATCAAAATCTGATCAGCTTTTTCAAATTCTCAAGGAGCGGATAGAGAACATGTCGGATGGCGACAGATTCCCGTCGGTCCGGGAGATCATGAAAGAATATAACGTAAGCCAATTTACTGTGACACCTGCAATGTCGCGGCTGGAAGAAAAAAATCTGATCCGGCGGGAAGTCGGCAAAGGCACTTTTGTCAGAAAAGACGGCGAACAAAAACCTTTTACCCTCTATTACTATCTTTCTGACTGGCCCGATGACGTTTCCCGTCAGCTTGAACATTGCGTCATGCAGGAAGCCAATACCCGCAACTATGATTATCGCCGGATCGTGTTTGATTACCGGCAGGATATTTTCAAGGATCTGCCGTTTGGTGAGGCGGATGCCATCTTCATCAACCCGGCGGTATCGGACATGACGGCAGTTCAACTGGATATTCTGCGACGGGCTCCGATTCCGGTTATCCTGAAAGGAACGTTTCCAAATCTTGGCTTGAATTATGTCGCCGGCGACAATAACAATGCCGGCATGCAGGCGGCCAACTACTTTATTAATCAGGGACATCGGAACATTGCGATATTACTGTCAGAGCCGTTCCGTATTACCAGCAGCGAAGTTTTTCACAGTTACACAAGTTACGCCGAGAGCCGTAAGGTCAATATCAGAATTATCGATTGTGAAACCAATTATGGTGAACTTTCCAGCATGAAAGCCTATGAAACATTGAGCAAATGGTTAGGCCATAATTCTTTGGATTTTTCTGCTATTTTTGTGGTCAGTGACGAAAGCGCGCTTGGCGCCCTGAAAGCATTTGAGGAAAGTAATATTTCCGTTCCTGACGACGTTTGTGTGTTGGGGTACGGCGGCAGCCCGGCTGCGGCCCTTTTTAATCCTTCTTTGAGCTCGGTCTCAGTATCCCGGAAGGGGCTGGCCGACAGCTATTTTGAACTGCTTGATCAATGTCTTGCAACCGGTGAGATGCATGGCCATACCAAAATAGTCCATCCTGAACTGATAGAACGAACATCAACGATGTTAAACGTAAACATAACATAAAGGAGATTGTTAGGATGAAAAAACAAACATTCACTTTGATCGAGCTTCTGGTTGTGATAGCAATTATTGCTATCCTTGCATCGATGTTGCTGCCGGCACTGAACCGGGCCAGATCAACCGCGAAGAAAATCAAATGTGTGAATAACTTGAAACAAGTCGGTCTGGGCCTGGCCCAATACGCCAGCGATTACAAATATTTTCCTCCTGGGAAATTCAAAACGGCGGAGCCCTGGAACCAACAGTTCTGGCATCATAAAGTACGTCCCTATCTTGGTGACATGAGAGTTCCGACCAACTGGACGAATACCTACGAGTATATGAGAAGCGGTTCGTTGTTTTGTCCTGAAACTCTGGTCAAGGGCAATGACACGCTCTCTTACTCGATGAACGGGTTTGGACTGCTGAAAAATTATTTCGGCCTGAAACCGGCAATTCCAATAACCGGGACCGGGGATTCGGATTCGTATATGGTCGCGCCGTGGTCGAAGATTGCCGACGCGCCGTCGTGGGCCGGAGGTTCGGTCGCTGTTTCCAAGGTAATGTTTATCAGCGAACTCGGAATTTCGACTTCATCTACTGTAGGTTCAGTGTATCCGACAATTCGGAACGGTACGTATTTTAATGCGACGGACTCCGGAACTGAACCGGCGTTCAGGCACCTCGGGCGGAAAAATGTCCTCTGGCTCGATTTGCACGTCAGCGACGTTCTCCGGGGCGAGATGGAATGGCACAATTACAAAAAATAATAATCTTTTTCACTCAGGTATTATATGAATTTTAGAACTTTTTTTCTGTCCTGCTATGCCGCGGCCGGGGTGGTCTTTGCCGCCGGAGCCGCTTCAATCGAAGATTTTGAAAATACAAAACCCTCAGATGTCAATTACATCAAAGAAAAACGGGATGCCGCGGTAGAATTGCTTCAGGCTCCCGGGATTAAAGGCCCGGCGGTTAAAATCAGCTGGAATGCCGACAAGTTTAAATACGCCGAACTGACTCTTAACAAACGTAAAGCGCTTTCGTCTTTTGAAGAAGGCAGCCTGAAAGTCAAAGTTTATGCTCCTGAAAACAGCCCGGTTCATCGCTTTAACTTGCGTCTGATTGACGCGAAAGGAGAAATTTTTCAATGGGATAAGGCGGTCTCATTTAAAAAAGGCTGGCAGGAAATAATTTTCAATATTACTCCGGAGAATTATTCGATTAGCTGGGGCGGCAATAAGGATAAAAAACTTGACCAGCCGGTAAAATTCCTGGGTTTCGGAATCGACTACAAGCGCAACAGCGGCAAAAGTTTTATTTGGGTCGACGATGTAAGGTTTTCCAGCGGGCAGGGAGACAAGGTGAATTGCACTGTCTCCGCGGCGGCATTTGACGGCAACGACAAAATTACGGTCAGTTCTTACGGCGGCAGCTTCACACAAAAGCAGAATCCGGCATCCTTGAATATTTTCGGCAATGCCCATACTTATCTTCTGAAGAAAAGAAAATGGACTCTTAAAGGTTATAAAATTCCTGAAAAACTCTCTTTTGTTGCCAATTTGAAATCTGGAAAAGGCCGTTTCAGTCTGAAATTACGCGGTTCAGACAATAAAGCGCTGAAAACTGAAAATGTCTCCCTGCGCCCCGGATTTGCGAAGTACAATGTTACAATTGACCGTGCCGGACTGAAACAACCGGTTTTCATTGATTACTTGACACTGAACGCACAAGGGAATCTTGATATTGAGGTAAAAAAGCTTGATTTAATTTACAAAGATTATCCGGTTAACGCGATAAAAGTGGATATAGAAACCGGCACTCCCGTTCACGTTTTGAAAGCGGGTGATGAAAAGAAACTCAAACTGAGATTCAGCAATATTTCAGATGCCGCGATCTCTTTCGCGGCGAATATCGAGCTGATCAATTTTTTCGGACAAAAGATCAGTTTTGCGGAAAATCTGACGTTGTCGCCTCATTCCTCTCAGGCTCTGCCGTCTCCTGCTTTGCCGACTCAATACGGAATATGGTGGGTTAACTATGCCATTACGGACAAAAACGTTCAGGACAGTGCGGCCGGCGGTCAGTTATCGTTTGCCTATATGAAACCGGCCGGTCCGACTCCTGGCACAGGAAAAGGTTTCCTCTTCGGAATGTGTACCCATACTGAACGCTGGGGTAAACGTGACCGTCAACTGGAAGTTCTGGCGGCGGCGCTTTGCGGAGCTAAAATAATCAGAACCAGCCCGAGTTGGGGTTCAGTGGAAAAAACACCCGGTAAATACGACTGGACCATGTTTGACGAATCAGTTGAAGAATATGGCAAGAAAGGCATGGAGTTACAGCCGATTCTGGCGTTTACACCACGCTGGGCCGCTCCGGCCAGGTATCGGAACAGTAAAAACTGGCTCGACTGGAGCCGCAGGCAACCGGACCTTAAGGCTTATGCCAAATATTCACGTGATGCTGCCGCGCGTTACAAAGGTAAAATTCGTTTCTGGGAAGTTTGGAACGAACCTGATCTTTCAGGCTTCTTCAACGGGACTTCCGACCAGTATCTTCAGATGTTGAAAGCAGCGTACAAGGCGGTGAAAAAAGGCAATCCGCAGGCTCTGGTTTTGACCGGCGGATTTGCGTCGATGCTTGATCATCCAGGTCGCAGCGAAGCCAATTTTCAGGAAAATACCATATCTAAAGGCAAAGGCTTTTATGATATACATGCCTACCATCAGCATGGCTCATTCAGCCTTTATCAGCAGGCGGTCAGTGGTAAATTCCTGCCAATGCGCCAAAAACACGGCGTTACCGTTCCCTGGTACGCCAACGAAACCGCCATAGCATCCATGGACGGCGCGGAACGGATGCAGGCGGAAACCTTATATAAAAAGATCCTTTATGCCTGGAGCCGCGGGGCGATCGCCTATAACTGGTACGATCTGCGTAATGACGGATTCGACCCAAAGGAGCATGAGCACAATTACGGTATTTTAACCAACGATTTCTATCCCAAAGCCGGCTATCCGGCCTATAATGCCCTGGCTTTGTATTTCAGCGGAATGAAGTTTAATCGCCAACTTAATCTGGGGGAAAACCTTTGGGCATTTGTCTTCAAACGGGACTCCAGAATCATTATACCGGCCTGGAACGAGGAAACGGCTTCTTCCGGCAAGCACATTGTCATCAAAACTGACGCGCAAAAAGCGGAAAAACTTGATATTATGGGTAATTTGACTCCGCTGCCATTAACCGATGGCATGACGGTCCTCGAAGTTACTCCGGTTCCGGCCGCATTGTATCTGACCGGTGCCGGTTATGCAAAACCGGCCGGCGGCTTGCTTGACATCACCAATTCCCAGATCGCGGTTCCCGGTAAGAAGTTGAGCTGTCCTGTCGAAGTGAGGAATCCCTTCAATCAGGAGAAATCGTTCCAGATTTCTTTAGTACTGCCGTCGGGAATCACCGCAGCTTCAAATACTACGGAAGTACAAGTCCCTGCCAGGGGGAAAAAGATCATAAAACTTGATTTTAATGTTACACGAGACCTGAAAGATAAAAGATTTGCCCGGCTCAAGCTGCTGTACTCCATTGCAGGAACCCCGTGGCATGGCTCCATTGCTATTCCGGTAAACCTGGCGACGCTGATTCCGGCCGGCAGTCTCAACCGGAAACCGGATTTCTCTATTAACACCCGTAAAAACGTTGTCGGCCTTTGCGAAGCTGACCCGTCAAAAAGTCACCTGGTCTGGAAAGACGCGAACGATTTGAGCGCCGATATCCGACTTGGAACAGATGGTAAAAATCTCTTGCTGAAGATTGACGCGGTGGATGACGTGCATCGTCAGGACGACCGGGGAATGGCGGTCTGGAAGGGTGACAATGTTCAATTGGGAATCATGGTTCCCGGTCAGGAAACCTATTGGGAAATCGGCCTTACCCGGCTTAATAGTGGCAAATCCGAAGTCTATATTTGGGGCGCGCCCGGTAAATTCGACAAAAAACAGGTTGCAAAATTAATTTCGCTGCAATGCACCAGAAAAGGTAAAACAACCGGTTATTTAGCGAAAATTCCTTTGTCCGCGATCGGCGCGACGGCCGCGACCCTCAAATCAGGTATCAGATTTAATTTGCTGATTAACGATAACGACGCAGGCATCCGGGAAGGCTGGATTCATATAGCTCCCGGTATCGGCGAATCAAAAAATCCCGATAAATTTCCGTTCCTGATCTTTGAGTAAGGATGCTTGGGAGTCATTCAAAAATAACTCCTCAGCGACGCCAGAAAGTAGGCAGCAGCACTACCAGTACCGTATATACTTCGAGGCGGCCGAGCAGCATTGCCGCCGATAGAATCAGCTTGGCCGAGGGCTGGAGCCAGGCGTAGGTGCAGGTGGCGCCGACTTTATTGAGACCGGGGCCGATGTTTCCGAGTGATGCGATGGCCGCTGAAGTAGCGGTCTCATAATTTACTCCCGGATATAGCGTCAACAACAGAGAGAAGATCACGAACAATCCGACAAAAAGAAAGAAAAAACTCAATACTTTGTGCAGGGTTTCAGGCTTCAGTCTCATGTGATTGAGGTGAACATTTGACATTTCCCGTGGATAAAGGCAGCGTCTCACCTGAGATGTTCCGTATTTCACCAGCAGCAGAAAACGTGAGACTTTCATCCCGCCGCCGGTGGAACCGCCGCAGCCCCCGATAAACATCAGAATTACCAGCAGCAATCCGGCATAGGCCGGCCAGATTGCAAAGTCCGCAGTACAGAACCCGGTTGTCGTCAGGATCGAAACCACCTGGAAAGCGGAGTAGCGGATTGATTCAATCAGATTCGGGGCGACTTTGAGTCCGGTTGTTGAAATGATCGGTTGTCCGCCCAGCATCAATACTGCCGCGATAGTCAGAGTCGCGATCACGCTGATTCCCAGATACCACCTGAATTCCTCGTCTTTAAAATGAAACAGCGGTTTGCCGCGCAACGCCCGGTAATGCAGGACAAAGTTACCGGCGGCCAGGAACATAAACAAAACAATGATCCAGTCAACATAAGCGCTGTTGTAGAAGCCGACGCTGGCTTGCCGGGTTGAGAAACCGCCGGTTGCCATGGTTCCGCAGGTATGGCACCAGGCGTCGAACAAATCCATTTTGGGCAGCAGCAGTAAAGTTTCCGCCACTGACAGCAGTATATACACGCCCCAGAGAATCTTGGCGGAATTGGCTATGCGCGGCGTCAGTTGGTCCGATGTCGGCCCTGGAACTTCGGCATTGTAAAGTTCCTGCCCGCCTGAGCCGAGAAACGGCACAATCGCCAGCGACAGGACCACAATCCCCATACCGCCCAGCCAATGCGTCAGACTGCGCCAGTACAGCAGTCCTTTCGGAAGATCGGCAATTCCCTCTTTCAGGGTTTCCCCTGAACTCAGGACCAGCGTATTGTCAAGCACACTGGCTCCGGTTGTCGTAAAGCCGGACATCGTTTCGAAAAACGCGTCGTACCAGGTAAGATCACTGACGATCATAAAAGGCAATGCCCCGAAGATGGCCGCGGCGGACCATCCGAAAGTGACTATTCCGAAACCCTCGCGTTTTCCAAGGACATATTTTCCGGCCCGGGAAAGAAAAAAAACGATTATCCCGATCATAATTGGAATAACGGCTGAGATTGTCAGCAGTCCAATCACCCGGCAGGAGTCTCCCATAAGCCAGGCGACCGGAACTGAAGTCAGGATAGCCAGTCCGATTACCACGGTAAGCGCGGAGATTACATTAATAACATGACGAATATTCATAGTAGGTTCAGCCGAACAGGGCCGCAAGTTTCTTTTCGGTTTCAATCGTGGTGATAGCGGTGACTTTATCTCCCGCTCGAAGCGGCAGTTCTCCGTATGGAGTCAGAACCCGGCTGTCCCGGAAGACCATTGCTAATACGGTTGACTCGGGAAAACTGCATTGATCGATCTGTTTGTCACAGACAGCGGAGTTTTCCTTGACTTCAAATTCAGAGACAACCGCGTCAACACGGTGCAGAATCGCGTTTGTATGGACCTGGTTGATCATTGATATGTGCCTGAGAATTGAATTGCCGGCTTCGACCCAGCGGCTGAAACCGCAATCGATAAAATCCATATTCCGGATCAAATCGACATATTCCTCTTTGTTGGTCATGGCAACCACTTTTTTCGCGCCCATACGTTTGGCCAGGATGCAGGTCAAAATGTTGCTTTCGTCTTCCTTGCCGGTGGCGATAAAGGCATCGGCGGCGGAAACCCCGGCCTCTTCCAGGACATCCTTTTCTGTAGGGTCGCCGTTGATAACCATCATTCGGGTATTGATCTCGTGCATGATATCTTCAGCCACGGTATGGTCCTTCTCAATCAGACGTATATCAAATCCCTGTGCTGCGAGTTCCTGCGCAAGCTGGGATCCGATTTTTGAACCGCCGGCAATAATGACCCGTTTTATTTTATATTTGACCGGATTGGCCCATTTGACCATCGCATCGACTTTGTCGCGTAATCCGGCCAGGTAAATCTCATCGCCTTCCAGAATGACTGTATTGCCGCGTGGAGCGATCAATTTGCCATTACGCACGATCCCGGCGAACCGGACCGATTTGATCATTTCCATATCCGGAAAGTCGGATAACTTCATATTACTCAAGGCGGAATTCGATGCCACTTTGAATGCGGAGATCAAAGCCTCTGGAATGCCGAAGGTAATTTTTTCAAGCGTGGTCATGTCGTCCATTACATTGATGATCCGGTCAACGCATTCTTCCTGCGGTACTACTATATAGTCTATTCCCAGGTGGGCCGGGGTAAAATCATCGTTCAAGTCAAAATACTGTCTGGAAGTTAAACGGCAAATGATATGCGGAACCCCCATGTGGCGGGCGATCCGGCAGGAGTGAATGTTGGTTGTATCGTCACTGCCGACGGCAATAAACAGTTTTACCTTGTCTATTTGTGCTTCTTTTAAAGTTTCATAGCAGGAGCCGTTACCGATAGCCGTCATAACGTCGAGCTTATCTCGTATCCGGTCCAGTGTTTTTGAAGAAGTGTCGATCACTACGACATCATGTTTATCATTGCAGAAAGTAACCGCCAGAAATTTTCCGACAGTCCCGCCGCCGACAATACCGATTTTCATAAATTATTTTCCTGTCGCCATATTTTCCGGCGGCAAATCAGTTAAAAAGGACTCATATTTCAGGCTTAATATACTGCAAAAGAGCCTGATTTTCAAGTTTTTACCGTTTTGTGGAAATATTATGGACGTTTAACGAGTCGGAATATCGGAATTATTTTTCAAGTATTTGGCGGATAGCAAAGCTGTCAAAACGCCATTTACCGTCTATTTTTTTTGCAGTGCAGCGCAATTCTCTAACCCCTTCCGCTTCGCCGCCTTGTTTGTAAACACCTTGAAATGAAACATTGAATTCCGCTTCGGCGGTAGTTGGCGACGAAACGTTGACAAGAATATCACTGAAAGTAAGTTTTGCGGTTTTAAATAAAGTCTTGCAGCGCATAGCCATGGTGTTGACATTTCCAGGAGTATATGTACCGCTAACCATTCCCACCCTGACGGAGACGGTACATTCCGGCGCGATATAGTTCTCAAGCTGACGGGATTTCAATAAATTGCTGCTGGTTGTATCGGCAGAGGTGCGGGATGACAAGCGGGCGAAGTCAAGCAGATTATTTTCGATTTGTTCCTTGTCGCTGACTTGGAACAAGGCACTGTAAATAAAATATCCGCCTGTGGCAAGAGCAATTAAAATAAGTATATTAATCAGCAGTTTTTTGCCGCGAAACAGAGAGAATATCAGCTTTCTAAAATTATTGAAAGCAACTCCGGCCGACCTTAATATTCTGACAAGCCGTTTGCCTTTCTTTTTGTTGTCAGCTCCTGTTTCCTGAGAATACTCTTCATAAAGCTGCTGCCAGTTTTTGCGCGGTTTTTTCATATCAGCAAACCCGTTCGATTATGTCATGTCTGGAGATCGAAACATGCCGTTTGGTTTTAGGCATGAAACTGGCGATAGCCCATAACAGCAGGAGAAAAAAGATTGCGATTCCAAGGATTACCAGACTGGCGATAATGCGTTTTTTTGTATTTTCATCCAAACTGGAAAAATCTGTGCCTTTATTTTGAAAATTGTGGATTGACAGCAGCCGCAGACCATATTCAATATCCTTGTCATCGTCGGGCGGAGGCAGGGACACATCGGGATCTTCGGGAGAAGCCTCCGGCACGGACTCATTTTTGCGTAAAGGGATTATTTCTTTATCAAGTTTATTATTCAATTCATTCATGGTAGGGCTCTCCTGCTCGAACAATCTTTTCAAAACAAAAATAAACCTGTCTGAATAAGTTTTCAAGTGAATATATGATTTTTCAGACAATCAATCAGGAATCGGCAGAAATAATATTATATTTACAGATACTTTTTAAATTTTATATAAAAAGCTGTTAATTAATTTCTTATGTATTATTTGTATTTGCTTTGAAAAGTTAAAACGGAAGAATCCTTATTAAAAGAGATTCTTCCGTTTTGTCAGTTTATGAATAATTCAGGTTGGAAAAATAAGCTCGACTGCCAATTAATTTATTTTGAACAAATGTGCCTCGTTTGGTTTTAGGGAAACAACTGCTTGTCCTTCTGTTATCACTACTTGCAATTCACTTGATATCCCTGATAATTCTGTCCCGCTAAGATCACTCAACAAAACATCAGACACTTCGTTGCCGAAGTTAGCCAGTAAAACGTACTTTTTCCCGTCGGCTCCGACCGCAATGACGCCACGACATTTTTCCCCGCAATCAGGTTGTACGGGCGGTGTCATAGACTGATAATTTGCGGCATCGTCACCGAGACGCAGAACAAAACCGGTATCATAAACTTTTTCGCCGATGATGTGCAGTTTTGATTTATTTTCCAGAGAACAACATATCTCGTCACAAGCCAGTGACGTCAGCATCGGCTTTCCGAAAACTTGAATATTGCGTTCTGATGGAAGATTAAGTTGCAGCCTGCCGCCGTAAACCTGGTGGATTGACATGGATTCGTCAATCATCAGCCACGGAGATTCAATATCGATTACTTCCGGTTTCTCACGTGATTCAAAATTGCCGCAAAAACTGCCTCCGGCATAACTGTATTTTCGAGAGAACCCGTTAAACATATCATTTGGAATCTTCCAGCTGATGCCGGCAATTTTATCAGTGAACCTGGAGCTTAGCATTATCGCCTGTTGCAGGCAGATTATTGAATTGTCATCGGGCAAGGCCGCGAACGCGATTTTCTGTTCGGCAACCGGAGTGTCATCCGCTTCTCCCTCGCCCAGCGGCATCCGGTTCTTGCCAATGATGGACCCGCATGTGACGAAACCGCCTGAAAAAGCCGCATCAAAATGAGATTTTACGTTACGTTCCTGAAATTTTCCCTGACCAAACACTTCTCCCTGCAGATTTCTTTGCCACTCAGCTAAGGTACTATCACCCGTCGGCTGAAAGGTTGCGGTCGCTCCAGGCGCGCCTTCCCAGCAAAATGAAGCGCTCCGCCTTTTACTGCGAATTAAATTTGCTCCGTGGTATTTCCCATACCATGTTCCCGTAAAAGCAGGTTTGCAGTTACTCGGGAGAATGCTTTCAAAGTCATTGTAGATGCGCCGCCAGTAGGCTCCCATGGATAAGGCCGAAGCACGATCCCCTTCCAACCGGGTATAATAATAGAGACTGTTGTCATTAAACCCGGAGAGTCGCTTTGAGAGAAAAGAGCCGTCCGCATTACAGTCCATTTCCGTTTTTACAATATCCAGCCATCCGGTCTCCATTGCCGGAATATCAGAATCGCCAAACTGATCGAGCATCATCAACCATGACGGGATGCAGTAATCCTGACAATAACAGTAACGAGCCCGGGTGTCGCCGCCGATTCGCAGCAGTCGGCCGTCCTCGAACGTGAATTTCTTAACAACGTTCCAAAGCTCGGATACATTGCGTAATACCTCCGGCGGAGTCTTGATCCCGCGTTTTTTGCAGGAGAAATGATACATTGCCAGGTTTGACAGGCAGATGACCATATAACCTACGTTTAAATAAGCATGATGGTCCAGAGAAAAGTTTTCGCAGAAATTAGGCCCGATAAACAAATCTTTCACTTGACGGCCATTGAACGATTCTTCGCTTGAAACATCAGCCGGCGTCGAAATACCGTTGAGCAGGAATTTCAAACCTTTTGCCCGGTATTCTTCAACTCGCGGCAAATCAGGAAACAAGTCAGTTGTCCGGTACAGCATAGCGCCGCTCCAGATATTCGACTCCGGCTTATTGTCAGGAGGGTGGATGCCGGCTTTGATCGGCTGCTCTTCGGTGTGCCAGTCGCTTTCACAGGTCAACATCCGGCGCAACGCGGCTATATCATCAGGCATCAAATAGTCCCAAATCGCTTCGACCCCATGCATCATTCGTTCAAGGCCTAACGGGCTTATCCACGTACAACCCCATTTTTCTCCATCGGCCCGAACCGCATCGCCGGAAAGGTGACCGTGCATTATGCCGCGTAGTAATGCCAACGCGTCATTTAAAAGGTCTTTATTCGAGATCCCGGTAATCTGTGAGTCAGTGGTCGGGTCGGTCGCAATTACACTGTAGGCGGCAAAAACGTTGCAGTTGGTTTGGATCGACCAGTGTGCGGAAGTTCCTTCTCCGTAGTAAAGATATTCGGGATAGTCAGGGAGTTTAAAAAGATATTGCCGGGAATCGGGAACCCAGCGTTCCAGCAGTTGCAGATAATCATAGTGTTTCATATTGTCCTCACAATAAGTTGTTAGTAATTTAAATATACAACAAAAAAAATATAAATAAATGATTATTTTTTATATTTTCTTGTATATTTATTTTGTTTATAGTATATTATATCAATGAATATAATCAAAACATATGAAAAGCCGGAAATTGCGATCAAGGCTCTGGAAGCCGAATTGGGGTTGCCGATAACGATTATCGATTACGAAGGGTTGTTTCACTCGCCGCCCGGACAGGCGATTCTGGATCTACAACGACAGTCCCATCGCAAGATACCGGCTTGCAGTGTAGGTTTTTGTTCTCAGCGTTGCATTGATCATTGTCGGCATTGGATGAATACCGAGTGCCTGCGGCATCATGAACCATTTGTGAGCAATTGCTGGAAAGGACTCAAACAAATTGTTGTCCCCTTAAGATATGAAGGCCGCCATTGTGGAATGTTATATGCAGGGTGCTGGTGTGGCGAACGCCCTGTTCCTCGGGAATTGACGGAAGAATTCCGTCAAATTCATGCTGAATTGGCAGAATTGACGGATGACAAAGCGGAGAGTTTGACCCGCATAATGGAATTTTTCGCCCGAGGGTTAATTCTTTCACTGCATGAATATGGAGCCTTGAACAGTCCTTCCGAACCCCGGGCCGCCAGGATTGCCAGATTTATTCGACTGCACGCGGCTGAAAAAATTCAACTTTCGGATTTGGCCAGTCATCTTGAACTTTCAAATTCGCGCACCAGTATTGTTGTCAACTCTTTGTTCGGAGCCTCTTTTATCAGTCTGCTAACTGAAGAGCGGATGCGCCGGGCCAAAGCGCTGTTATTATCATCCGAAGAGAAGGTCAAAGATATTGCAATCAAGGTCGGTTTCAATGATGAATATCATTTCAACCGGATATTTCATAAGTTTGAAGGATTACCGCCGGGAGAATTCAGGCGCAGATATATTCCGGCGACTTGATTGATGTGTAATCTGTTTATTATTATTTAATTATATAAAAATATTAAATTACATGGTGATTTTTTATTAGAAAAAAAATTAAATAAAATCAGGCTTCCGCGGAAGCGATTTCGTCCAGCATTTGCTGGTGAAGCAGGCCGTTGGAGGCAACAATGCCGTCGCCTGAAAAATCGGTTCCATTATGGAAATCACTAATCCGGCCGCCTGCTTCCTGAAGAATTAAAACCCCAGCGGCATAGTCATAAGGTTTCAGGTTTAGTTCCCAGAAAGCATCGAGACGACCGGCTGCCACATAACACAAGTCCAGCGCGGCGGAACCATGTCGCCGCATTCCGCGACTGCGTTTGACTAGGCGTTCGAAATATGGCAGATTATTTTTTTGTAAATTGCTGCGGATACAGGCGAAACCGGTACATAGCATTGCTTCGATCAATTGTCCGCGTTTCGAAACACGCAGTTTGCGTTTCCCAAGAAATGCGCCTTGCCCTTTCGTCGCGTGAAAAAGTTCATTCAGGCGGGGGCCGTAAACAGTGGCGACTAAAGGTTCATCTTTATGATACAAAGCGATCGAGATGGAGTAAAAAGGCAATTCATGGACAAAAGAAGCGGTTCCGTCGATCGGATCTATTATCCAGCAAAAATCACTGGAACCGCTGCGCCCGGTCTCTTCCCCGAACACTGCATGGTCAGGAAATTCCTTTTTGATAGCGGAAATGATGAAGTTCTCTACTTCGCGATCTGCCGCAGTGACCAGATCCTTGGCGCTTTTGAATTCAATATCATCGCCGGTCAGCCGATTGTATGCTTCCAGGCTGAGTTGACCGGCATCAAAAGCGAGTGATTTGATAAATACAGAGTATTGGGAAAGCAAATGTGACATATCAATAAAATCAGTCTTCCAGCTTGATAAACATGCCGCCGGACCGGAATCGACCGCCATCGGCGACAAATTTTGCCAGATTGCGCTGCATAGATGATTTGTATTCCATGTTTTCGATTCCGTCGTCCCGGGCCTGCAGGCCGAAAACGCGCCATACTGTTTCACTCTCATCCGGGGTCGGGAACATAAATCCGAGACGTTGGAACGCCAGGATATTGGACTCGGGTTTGAGGCAGTCCTTGAATTGAGGATCAAGCAGCCATGATGAACAGATAAAACATTTGAACTTAATTTCTGGAAAATATTCTCTGAAAAATACCGTTGCCAGTGATATTGATTCCATACAATCCATCGCGGTCATAGGTCCGGTTGCAGGAATATGGATATCCAGGACGTCATCGCCCGGCATGATATATTCTTCCCAGTCAG
The DNA here is from genome assembly GCA_963678305.2 of Victivallales bacterium. Taxonomy (GTDB): domain Bacteria; phylum Verrucomicrobiota; class Lentisphaeria; order Victivallales; family Victivallaceae. The sequence goes on along the minus strand of CAXXVV010000010.1, from coordinate 423,426 downwards.
CCAGATCAAAAGTCATAGTTTCGCGCCAGGCATAACCCCGCTGGTCAATTTGATTGCCGGTGATATGGCTGTCAGTAACTTTAAACACCGATTCCCAGGCATCCGGGTCATGCGTTCCGGAAACACCATCATAGTATCCCTGGGAATTAAATCTTTGGCCCGGAGCGGCCAGGGCCAGAAGTTTGCCATCGCCGCGATGACGGTAAATTCTCAGGTAATCCGGAAAAAAACGGTGCAGCTTATATTGAAGCCGGCCGAGCCTGAAGATATTACCCCTGCAATGGTTCAGGAGCCAGTTAACGATATGCGGCGATATGCCGGCCCGCCAGCCTAATTGTTGTTTGAAATAATCAACCCATACGCCGATATCCTCGATTGTATCGCGATAAACCACTTCCGGGATATCGTACATTCTATGAACCGCTTCCGCCGCGGGACAGCCGGACAGGGCAAGAAATAAAAACTGCGTTCCGGCTTGTTCGGAACTGTAACCGCCGGGGGCGGGCGGATCAACCGGCAATTCCTTTAATTTATCCGGACTGATATGAAGCAGGTAATACATGTGCCATAAGAACCGGGCCAATTCGGCGTCTTTGCGCAAAATCTCTGCTGATTCAAGCAGATAGGGCATGCACTCACTTTCGATGCCGACAATCGGAGCGTATTTTTTAATGAATTTATCCGTCAGGAAAAAAACGGAATCCGCTCCGGGAAAGATTTCTCCGGACAGGTCCCATTCACGCTCAAGCAATTGGATTTCACTGCCTAAACCCATATCCAGGCATAGTTCGTCAAACATTTTACCCGCTCCAGTCAGTATTTTATTATATTAAAAAAGTGATGGTAAAATTCTCTCAATATATGAATATACTATTAAAAGCTTTAAAGTTCAAGCAGATTTTCCGGCTTGGGGAAGATAAGTTTTTGAGCATAATATTTATAACAATAACAATCGCGGTATTTTAACTGAAATCGAAGCCTGTCATGTTATAGAAAAATAAGCTTAACCGCTTATTGAGGGTTTTACAAATATATAACCGTGGAGCCGACCCCGCCCGGCAGATTCAAGTCCTCTCCGTAATAGTAATCGCTGATAAACGAATTATTCCTGATGTATTCCCTGATTTTTTCACGCAAAGAGCCGCCGCCGATGCCGTGAATAATCAGAATACTGTAACCCGGCGGAGCAAAGTAAACAACCGATTCGAGTTTTCTGACCGCGTCTTCAAAGTAGAACCCGTGCAAATCAATCTCTATGTCATAATTCGTCTTCAAAATTTCATGTCCTTTAACGTAATATAATACCGAAAAATAGCAATATTTCAGCTTTTTTCAAGACAAACTTTGACTTTATTTTTTTTAACACGGATGTTCCGGGTGGAGCAATCAGAGTTTTTCGATATCCTCCTTCAGGTGTTCAATCTCGGACCAGCATGGACACTGCATGCGCCTGGCTTCGCAGACCGAATGGGTTACGTACCGGTTGAATCTGGTGGCAAGATACCAGACCGCTCCGACCAAGGTAAACAGGATTGTTAAAAACATTCCGAGCATGGTCATAAACAGCATTAGGAGTTCGGTTGTGATTTTCATTTTTATTCCTTACAGTTATTAAATTTTTCAGGTTTTATACCCTTTTACCATAAGAAAAAAATGTCAACCACATCCAGAAGGAGTAACCAGGACCCAGTGCTGGCGAAATAGATAAAAAAGCAATAAGTACTTTTGTAAAAAATTATAATTAATTTTTTATGAATGAGTTACGTTGTTGTTTTAGTGGCTGAATCCTGATGTGATACTTTGTGTTAGTCAACTCGTGACAATATCCTCAGCACAGATTATGGCATTTTGTGACTTGAGCTGTTTTTGCAGGCTGGCAATGTCGACATCTTTCATCGCGCAGTTATCGCTGATCGCTTCGCGGGCCGCGACTCCGGCAGCTTCGCCTTCAAGAATACACTGCGGCATAACCCGCAAGGAACCCAGCGCCATATGGGTACATGAAATACAACGTCCGGCGACCAGCATGTTGCTGATTTTTTGCGGAACAAGAGCACGGTACGGAATCTGATATTTGAAGCCTTCCGGCGGATACCAGGTTTCGCCGTCCATCCCCGCGCCGGTGCAGTTGTGAATATCAATGAAAAATGAGCCGTAACCGATACTGTCGGAAAAATCTTTCTGAGCTACCAGATCCTGTTCGGTTATGACATATTCACCGATAATCCGGCGGGATTCGCGAGTTCCGATCAGGGCTGCGCAGTGGCTGACCCAGCATTGTTCCATGCCCGGAATGTATTTCCGATAGACTTCCGCGGTATGGTAGGCTTGACGCCGTCCTTCGACGGTGGCATAGGTCAAATCTTTGACTTTAGTGCAATCTTTGCTGTGGATATGAGTGAAGTTGATGCCTAACTGGTCGGGTCGGGTAGAGGTCCACCACCAACCCATGATTCCATCCTGGAAAGGTTCCATATCGCCGTTTTTCTGGGCTTCTTTCCAAACTTCGGTCAGTTTAAAGGTCTTTTTCGTTTCATCGTTGTACTGTTTCAGATAATCAACATGGCGAAACTGATTGACTTTATCGACATCAATCCCGCCCAATTGGAACATCAGGGTCATCGGCTGGGTGGCGCCATCCCCGGGCCTGCCGATTTCAAACGGGGCTCCGGCTCTGGCGGCAACGTCAGCATCTCCGGTACAGTCGATTACTGTTTTCGGGCAAATTGCCTGACGTCCGCTTTTGCTTTGGATGATGACGGCGGTGATTTTTCCGTTTTCAACCACGACATCGGAAAATTGAGTGTAATACAGAAAATCCATGCCGGCTTCCTGAGCCATTTCTTCCAGCAACAGCTTCATGCCTTCAACTTCAAATTCGAGTGAAGAGTTGCCGTAATCACCGAAACCCCGTTTAACCGTTCTAACACCCATTTCATGGGCTATGCCGCCGACGATCCGGTTGCTGTTATTGCCCCATTCGTTGTATTTGCAAATATGGCCGTGCAACCCGGAGGTGGCGATTCCGCCAAGTGCATTGGTTTGTTCAATGACCAAAACTTTGAGACCAAGCCGGGCTGCTGAAAGTCCGGCGCCGAATCCGGCCGGGCCGCCGCCGACAACCAGAACGTCAGGATTTCCAATAACTTCAATTCTGTCACACACTTCAATCGATTTACCGCTCATGTTAATTCCTTTCAAATTTGATATTAAATAAAATAAGTTTATATTACAATTATATACTTAAATAGGCTTGTATAAATGTTAATAATGAGATTTTTTTTGTGAAATATGATACTAAACAACCGGTTTGGCGAAACTTTATCCGGTTAAACGGCAAAATGCTTTGCGGTTGTACCGTCGGACGGATGCGGGAGGTCCGGGCCTCGGAAAATCAGCGGGACTGGTCGCTTAGTTATATCCTGTCAGGCGGCGGCGTGATGAAGCTGCCCGATCGCAGTTATGAACTTAAACCGGGAATGATCTGCCAGCGTATTCCCGGCATGAAATACCGGCTGGAATTTTACGGCGGGATTACCCAGAAGCGTTTCTATATCTGGCTTCCCCGGGATTTTTACCTGCTGCTTAAATCAATTGAATCCGACTTGCCGGGGCTTCCGGTTATTGACATCGGCATAGATAATGATATTATATCAAAATTGACGATGTTCATAGAAAAATACGGTGTGAATGGTGATTTTACCTGGCGTTCAACCGGGGAACTGCTTGATCTGGTTTCGCTGCTGCTGCATCCCGGCAGGCCGGATCGCGAAACGCTGGACCCGCGAATCGCGCAGGCGATGAAATTGCTTGACAACCCGGATAATCTGGGACTAAGTTTGAAAACGCTGTCACGCCGGGTCGGTATGGGTTATAACAATTTCCGGAAAGTCTTTGCCATTGAAACCGGGATGAGTCCTGGAGACTATCGGATTGAGCGCCGGATTGATTTTGCGCGCCAAATGCTCGGCAGCGGCATGACTCAGCAGGAAACCGCTGAAGCATTGGGGTATTCGGATGTTTACGCGTTCGCGCGCCAGTTCAAACAACGGACCCGGACCACTCCGGGCAAATTTGTGAAAAAAATTTAAAAATAAAGGTGGTTGTGATGGATAGAAAATTTGAAATACCGTATCATAAAGGGACGATGGAGATTGCGATCCCGGTCGAAAACCTGATCGCTTCGATACACAGTAAAGTTGATGACTACAACGCGGACCTGTCTGAGCCGGAGCTAGTTGCCCGCGCCCTGGATAACCCGGTTGCCAGTCCTCCGCTGGAAGAGTTGGCGCGAAATGCCGTTAGTATAGTTGTAATTTCCAGCGACCATACCCGGCCGGTTCCAAGCAAAATCATTATGCCGCAAATCCTTAAGCGGATTCGCTCTGGTAATCCCGACGCGGTTATTACCATTCTGATCGCGACTGGATTCCATCGCGGGACAACTGTGGAGGAACTGGTTGACAAATTCGGTCCGGACATTGTCGAAAAAGAAAAAATTGTGATTCACGATTCACGGGATGAAGCAATGCTCGTTGACGTCGGAACATTACCTTCCGGCGGTAAATTGCGTTTAAACAAGTTGGCGATGGAATGTGATTTGCTGGTTGCCGAAGGCTTTATCGAACCTCATTTCTTTGCCGGGTTCTCCGGCGGACGCAAAAGCGTATTACCGGGAGTCGCTGCGGCGGAAACGGTTCTGGCCAATCACTGTGCCGAATTTATTTCCAGCGACTGCGCCCGGACCGGGGTGTTGCAGAACAATCCGATGCACAAAGACATGTTGTACGCGGCGAACGCGGCTAATTTACAGTTCATCGTCAATGTGGTGATCAACGGTAAAAAAGAGATCATCAATGCGGTTGCCGGTGCGCATGAGGCGGCGCATCTGGCCGGATGTGAATTTTTATCCGGATTGTGCCGGGCCAATTCGCCGCAGGCGGATATTGTTATTACTTCCAACGGGGGCTATCCGCTGGATCAGAATCTTTATCAGGCGGTCAAGGGCATGACCGCAGCGGAAGCGGCCTGTAACGATAACGGGGTGATAATTATGATTGCCGGCTGTGCGAACGGTCACGGCGGCGAATCGTTTTACCGCAGTATGGCCGAGGCTGAATCACCGCAGGCATTGTACAAAGAGGCCTGCATGATTCCGCGGGACCGGACCAAGCCGGATCAGTGGGAATATCAAATATTATGCCGGATTCTTTGTAAGCACCGGGTAATTATGGTTACGGATTTGTGTTCGCCGGAGATGATCAGGGAAATGCATATGGAACAAACCCCGGATTTCCAAACAGCTCTGAGACTGGCATTATCGGACAAGGGTGCGGACGCAAAAACCGCGGTAATTCCCGATGGTGTTTCGGTTATTGTCGAAGGCTGAACAACTGTAAAAATAATTCTGTTTTTTAATTTTGATTTATCCTGTTTCAGCTTTATATTACCCTGATGTTTTTATCATAAATCTTTATTGAAAGGATCCTATTGTGAGTGACGGAAAAGCGAAAAGCGACCTCTATAAACAGGCCGGAGTGGATATTGACCTGGCCCATACCCTGCTTGATCGGGTAAAAGGCAAGATCGCCTCGACTAAAAGACCGGAAATGCTTAGTCCCATCGGCGGTTTTGGCGGCTTATTTCAGCTTGACCTGAGCAAATATGACAAACCGGTCCTGGTTTCAAGTATCGACGGCGTCGGCACTAAGTTGATGATCGCGGATATGATGGATAAATATGATACAGTGGGACATGATATAGTCAACCATTGTATTGACGATATTTCTGTTCAGGGCGCAGAACCGTTATATTTCATGGATTATCTTGGGATCGGCAAACTGCGCAGTCCGCTGTATGAACATGTGCTGGAAGGTATTGCTGATGCCTGTAAAGCGGCCGGTTGTGCCGTTCTTGGCGGCGAAACCGCGGAAATGCCGGGCATGTATGGTGATGACTTCGATCTGGTCGGGGTTATTACCGGAGTGGTCGAGAAAGATAAACTGATTACCGGCGAAAAGATCAAACCGGGTCATGTTGCGGTTGGTCTGGCTTCCAACGGTTTGCATACGAACGGCTTCAGTCTGGCCCGGAAAGTCCTGTTCGAAGTATGCGGTTACACTGTTCATACCAAACTTGAAGAACTCGGTGAAAGTGTCGGCGAGGCATTGTTGAAACCGCATACCTGTTACTGGCCGGCTTTAAAAGAGATTTTTGCCGCGGATATTCCGGTTGACGGCATTGCCCATATTACCGGCGGGGGGCTTTACGACAACGTTCCGCGGATTCTGCCGGAAGACTGCGATGTTATTTTCCAATGCGGTTCATTGCCGGTCCCGCCGATCTTCAAGGTTATAACCGAAGGCGGCAATATCGGGCATGAAGAAGCGCACCGGGTTTTCAATATGGGTATTGGCATGGTTCTTTTCGTGGCCGAAGCCGATGTTGAGAAGGTGATCGGAATCTGTACCGACGGCGGTTTTACCGCTGCGGTTTGCGGGAAGGTAACAGCAGGCTCAAAGAAAGTCACTGTTAAAGAATAATATTTAATCCGTACGACGGATGGCGATATACCGCTTCATACTCCGCACTTTGTGCTACGGAAGCGGAAAAATAAAGGGTTTAATTTCCCGCCCCTTGGGGTGTGTCCGTTCGTTAATTTTGCGGCCTCCCGCAAAGCGGGAGTGAAAGGTCGGGCGTCAATACCCCGATGCTTGCATCGGGGATAGCCCTGACCGAAAGCAAAATTTTTATTTAAAAAGGAGAGGAGAAGCCATGATTGGTTGGATGGTTATTTTTGCTTCGGTTGCGATCGTTGCGAAAGCGGCGGATGTTGAACAAAGATCAGCATTCAAATGGGGATTTCTGACATTTATAATATGTTTAGCGTGCGCATTTCTGATTCCACTGCCGCTGATTAATATTGTGATCGGCCTGGTAATCAGTTTTGCGGCTTTGTTTGCAGTAAAAGTTATGGATAAATGAGAATTTATCCGGGAAAGGTCTGATTATGATAGTCCAGTGTCCACATTGTGAAATGCCGTTGAAGATTGCCGAAGATATCGACAACCAGCGAATCTGCTGTTCTCGCTGCGGTAAATACTTCAACTTGACGTTTGTCGACGATGAGGAGGATATTCCGAAATCGGGACCGGGTATCATGGGCAAGACTATCATTCTGCCGGAAAGGCCTGAGGAACTGTTGGAAACACCTAAAGGTTCCCCAAGAAATGTCATCACCCCGGAACAACTTGCTTCAGCAAAGACTAAACCGGATGTCAAACAAAAGACCGTTTTCATTACCGAGCTGAAATATAAGACCCCGATTCTGGCCTCGATTTTCCGGGCGCTGGGTTTTCTGTTGCTGGTTGCGGTTGTGCTTGGCGCGATTCAACTGATTATGAACCTGTCCGGGGCGGAAAAAACCAAATCGCTTAACCGGGATGCCATTTTATTGATCGTGGCAATGTTTTCAGCCGTCTTCAATTTCGGCTTGGCCCAGGTCATTGTCCTGTTTGCCAAAACCGCGTATTACGCCGAAAAGATCAGCACCCAGCTCGACGAAATGGTTTCAATCAAATAAATATATATCAGGAACTGTCAGGTTAATAATCGTTTTAACAGTTTTTTGCCGGGGGGAGATTACCAGTTGTTGTATATCATGGTGTTGTTTGTCCAACTGTAATCATTCTGGATAACATGTCCATCAAGCATTGCAATGTTCTGGCGTCCGTGATGTCGGGCAATCCCGCCGGGAAAACGAATATCCGTACTGTAAAGGCCGGGACCATCTGATATACCGGCTGATCTTTTTGTATTTTGGGCGTCAATGTCCGCAAAATACACTGTTTCAGATGGTCTCTTGCAATTTGCAATCTTCATTCTTCCTGTGTTCCCGCTGCGATAACCACAATAAACGTTTTGGCCATAATGGGAATAAGTCATGGACTTTAAATTATCTTTTACTCCTGTCCCCCATTTCCCAAGTGCGGCATTGAGCGGCGCGGCGGGACAAATAAACGCGGGGCGTTTTTTCTCAACGGACTGAAATGTCCGTAATGCACCTGTAAGCTGAACAAAGCCGGCAGCCAAGCCTATCGGTTCGGTCCAGCATGCCGGGACATTTCCCTCGCTTGTGGAAACAGTTCCCTGTACAGACCGGCAAATGTAGCCATTGTTTGAATCAATATAAAACATCCCGGCAGTTGCGAGCGTTTTCAGATTATTAGTACATTGAATACTTCTTGCTTTATCGCGTGCCTTGCCGAGGGCCGGCAGCAGCATTGAGGCAAGAATTGCAATGATCGCGATCACAACCAGTAATTCGATTAATGTGAAATTTCCGGACTTTTTCATATCATACTCCTTTACTTGAATTAATTAAACGCTTCATCCATCTGTACTGACTTAATTGTTTCCCGATGGATATTCTCATTATGTTTGTTAAAATGTGGATTTGCTTTAATGCTGGCTATGTGTTTACGAATCTTGACATCGATTTCCCGCAAATTATCCAGTGACATCTCTGCGGAATTATTGAATTTATATCTAGCGGAAAGGTAGAGTCCGGTTGCTTTATTGATTTCCTGGTGTATCTGGATAAAAGGACTTTTGTCGCTCCAGTGTCTTTTTTTATAAGGCACACCACGAGCACATGCACTTAAATCAGCTTGTAGTTTATTCAGGATTTTAAGTTTAGCCTGGAAATCTTGATTTGTTGAAATTGCTTTGTCATACTCATTACTAGACGCATGAGGAAGTATTTTAACTCCGTTTAGTCTCGCTGTCTTAATCTTTATATCCAAAATATCTCTTTGATATTGCTTGCGAGCCGCTTCAACCTGATTTTTTACGTAACTGAAATCGTTGCCGCAGTAGAATATCCGGCCCTGGCCCGGTATAAACGAAAAACTTGTTTTTTGAGGGTTTATTGCCTGTAGAGAAATCAAATCATAAAGTTTACCGGGAGCGGTCAGGTTCATATTAGCAGGGTGTTTAATGTCTTGATTAACCGCGACGACTATTTTTCCGCGGTTATTGTTCAGTTCATAAGTCCCGTATCGGATTTGCGGGTGTTCCTCTCTTTTGCGGGATCCGGCAAAAAATTGTTTGAAAAGCGCCGTTTTAACTTTGATCCCGTCCTGACCGTTTTCCAGATATTTGCCTTGAGACGCGACCAGATCCCCTACTCCTCGAATATCTCCGAGTACTTTTGTCAAATGCTTACCGGTTGAATTTATGGTCATGAATGAATCGACAACACCCTCCATGCTGTAAAGCCAGCTGTGGCCAAGGAAGTAATAAAAATAGAAAAGTCCGGTGACTTTACCGCTGAAAGCCAGATAAGTCTGCGCTTCCATCTCGTGTGGTTTCGGCATGATGGAGGTGCCGTTTTGACTTTTGAAAGCGTGGAGGATAAACCAGATCGGGCGCTTGGTTTCCGCCCTGATTTCATCTGCGTAATTTCTGATTTCAGCTAACGCGTTGTATTGATCAAGCTTTTGCTTGTAAAAAGCATACCCGGGCCGGGTGTTGACAATCGGCATATATTTTGTCATTCTCCATGTCAAAGGAACGGCCACATGCTTAGGGTCGAATTTATAAAACAGTTGCATTGCTTTGATCATTGGGACTTGTTGAAAAGGTTTTGATTCGTCGCACAGATAATAGCCGAGAAATGCGGGGTTGTTTTTTACCGAGGCAGTTAATTTCTTTATTTTGCCGATGGTTGCGTTCCAGTTCATTTTCTCTATTTTCTGTCTGGATGAATATCGATCTGAAAGGGGTTTTCCCATTGTTCCGGCCAGTACCCTCATTTTGTACTTTGCCGCAATCTTCAACAGGAGCAAAACATGTTTCGGGTCCGCTGACAGTTCGTTCATAACGAAGGTATCCTGCTGGTTAATTTTCATTGAACGCATGATATTGTCCAGCAATATTTCAAGCGGAATATCCACATAACGCGCTGCATACGGTAATCCGCCGGGACCAAAGAACGACCCGGCCAAAAACAATTTCCCTTGCGGAAATGACGGTAAATTACGGTACCACTTTTCAAGAATTTTCTTTGCTGCTTCACTTTTAGTGCGGTAGCGTGAAATAATTCCCGCTAATTTTTCCGGGTCAATCCGGTCAAATGCAATTTCCGCGTATATCCTTCTCACCAGTAATGCGTTTTCCCTGGTAAACTTTAACTTTTCAGGAGTGTAAGTCAGATAGAAATATCCATTATAATCCGCCGCGGTAAGCACCCCCGCATCTATTGTTACAAATTCATTAACGCGCAATGCTTTGGCTGTTACTGTTTTTTTAAATAACGGTTCTTTTTGTTTGCGGTTGTAAACATGAAAACCGATTATTAATGATTTGGCTTTCTCCATGAATCTTTTGCGGGCTTTGACTTCAACAAATATCCTGTAGGGAATGCCGGGCAGCATCCGCTGTTCTCCCAAAACCCGGGATGGGTTCCATTGTACGCGCCACAGACCAACAAGTGGAGATATTGCATATTTCCCGCCGTTAAAAGGAACGACGCCCCAAGTCTTAGGCTCGCCTTCAACATGAAATTCTTTTGCAAGTTTATCGCGGTCAAATACAACTTTTTTTGCTTTCTCCGGCAATGATTCTGATGCGGCGTTCGTCGTTAACCCAATGCTGGTCAGTACGAAAAAAACGACGCAGGAAATAATGCCAGGTTGTTTTTTTATTACCATTTGTACAGATCCTTTCCTTCTGTTTTTATAGAAAAAATAATTATCGAAGTTTCTTAATGAAACTATGCGTTCATGCATATTTATCTGCAACATAAACAGCTTCGGTTTTAGTTTAAGACCGCGATTGTCCGTTTATAGATATTTATGCGCTGCAACTTAAAAAATTTACAATGAGTAAATGCTTTGTTTGCGGGGTGAAAATTCAGTCAGATTAGGCGCTACCAATTGTTTGATTCTCGCTTTATGCGGGTTTTCAAAACGCCATAATAAAACCCGGACTGCTTCTTCAGCTATCTGTTCCACATTGGGATCAATTATATTAACCTTGCCTTTGTATCCGTTTTCCTGAATCAGGTCGATATACAATATGTCCAGCTTAAGATCTTCGATAAAATTCAACAGCCCGATCATATTTGAAGGCAGCATCAAACCAGTCACCTGTGGCGTCATCGTAAGCAGTTGCTCCCTGATTATTTCACATGCGTCAACTCCGCGCTGCTGTGCCTCTTCATGTAATTCGGCATCAACCTTGATTATCCCGGCTTTGTCCGGCGCGGCCGACAGGAATGCGTTTGCCGTATTTATGTGGAAGGTGTGATATGGCACAACATAAACAATTTTCCGGTGTCCTCGTTCAAGCAAATATTCGGCGCCCATTAGACCGGTCAGTTCCTGGTCTGGCGTAACAGTGTCACAAAAATACTGATGCCGGGATTCTCCCATGGCCCAGACGCACAATTTGTTCCCGAGCAATTTCCTGGCGACGGCCTGGTCCTCATAGCCGATAATAATACACGCATCAGCTTCCGCAATCGCATTTATTCCTTCAGGAGAATTCAGGGTCTTGACCGAGGTGAAAAGTAGCATTTTATGGTGCTTCTTCAGCTCAAACTCAATTTTTTCAAGGAATCTGGCAAACACTCCGGAGATAGCCGTGTTGATGCAGATCAATCCGACTGTGTTAATCTGGTCTTCATGCGATATGTTAACGGCATTACGGCCCCTGCGCTGCTCCGGCGGCGGCGGATTATAATTCAACTGCCGCATAACATGACGCACTTTGCTTGCGGTTTTGCGCGAAATCTCAGAACGATTATTGACCACCATGGAAACCGTGGCCACTGAAACATTCGCTCGTTTCGCTATTTCTGTCATACTTACTTTTTTCATGATATATATAGTATAATCGATGAATTTAAAAAATCAATACTTTTGTAAATTAATTTTAAAATAATTATTTAAAATATAAATAATTTATTTACAATATATTAAAAATAAATTTATATTTTAATTTAAATAAATTTTTTAATTAATAGCGGTGTTTTTTCTCCATATTGTACGTAATAGTTATGCCGGTTGATATAACCCGAAAGCCAGGAAATGTCCCGTTAAATATGCAAGACATGATTGCAAAAACGTTTGAATGAGTGTATCTTACAAACTTTTCGCGAATTAATTAATTTGAGGATATGATCTATTATGAATGAGTACGACTTTAAGTCCATTGAGCAGAAATGGCAGAATTACTGGGAACAAAACAAGACTTTCAAGACCCCTGATGTTTCAGATAAACCGAAATATTATGTGCTTGATATGTTTCCCTATCCCAGCGGCGCCGGTCTGCATGTCGGTCATCCGGAAGGCTATACCGCCACGGATATCGTCAGCCGCTTCAAACGGATGAATGGATTTAACGTACTGCATCCGATGGGCTGGGACGCGTTCGGACTGCCTGCCGAACAATACGCGATCCAGACCGGGACTCATCCGGCCATTACCACCAATAAAAACTGCGATACCTTCCGCCGCCAGATCAAGGCGCTCGGACTTTCTTATGACTGGGATCGTGAGATCAATACGACTGATCCGGATTACTTCAAATGGACCCAATGGATCTTTGTTCAGCTCTATAACACCTGGTTTGACGAGGAACAGCAAAAGGGCCGGCCGATTTCAGAACTTGAAATCCCGGCCGGCGTCGATGCGGAGGAATACATCGCGTCGAAACGTTTGGCATATTATGACGACGCCCAGGTCTGGTGGTGCGAAAACTGCCATATCGTTTGCGCCAACGAAGAGATTCTGTCGGACGGTTCGCATGAAAAATGCGGTTCGATGAAGGTTGTTCGCAAGAACCTTAAACAGTGGATGCTGCGCATTCCGCTGTATGCGGAGCGTTTGCTCAACGGTCTTGAAGGGCTTGACTGGCCCGAAGGCATCAAGGAAATGCAGCGCAACTGGATCGGTAAATCAACCGGGGCCGAAGTGAAATTCAAAATTGCCGATAACGACGCGGAAGTGACTGTGTACACGACCCGGCCTGATACTTTGTTCGGCGCTACTTATATGGTATTGGCCCCGGAACACGAACTGGTTGAAAAAATCAGCACGCCGGAACACCAGGACGCGGTTGAAGCCTACCGCAAACATGCCGCGATGATGAGCGACCTTGACCGGACCGAACTCAATACCGAAAAAACCGGAGTTTTCACCGGCGCTTACGCGCTCAATCCGGTTAACGGGGAAAAAATCCCGGTCTGGATTGCCGATTACGTTTTGATCAGCTACGGGACCGGCGCGATCATGGCGGTCCCGTGTCACGATACCCGCGACTTTGAATTCGCGGAAAAATTTGAAATTCCGATCAAGTGCATTATTGAGCCGGACGCCAAAGAAGTTGCCGCCGCCAATGTCGATCCCGCCGCGGTGCTGGCCGGAAAAGCCTGCTGGACCGGTAACGGGATTATGATCAATTCGGCCAATGACGCCGGCCTTGACATCAACGGGATGGAAGTGACCCAATCCAAAGCCGCCGCCACTACCTGGCTTGAAGAACGCACCCTTGGCAAAGGCGCGGTCAACTACCGTCTCCGCGACTGGTTGTTCAGCCGTCAACGTTACTGGGGCGAGCCTTTTCCGGTTATCCACATGGAAGACGGTTCCGTCCGCCTGGTGCCGGAAAGCGACTTGCCGCTTACGCTGCCGGAAATGGAAGAATATAAACCGTCCGGTACTGGTGAATCTCCGCTGGCCAACGCCGGGGAATGGTTGGAATATACTTGTCCCGAAACCGGTATGAAGGGCCGGCGCGAGACCAATACCATGCCGCAATGGGCCGGCTCCTGCTGGTACTATTTGCGTTATATCGATCCGTTGAATTCCGAAGCCGCGTGGCAGCCGGAAAAGGAAAATTACTGGATGCCGGTAGACCTCTATGTCGGCGGTGCGGAGCATGCGGTACTGCACTTGCTCTACTCACGTTTCTGGCATAAGACATTGTTCGATCTGGGCTATGTTTCAACCGACGAACCGTTCCAGAAGCTGGTCAACCAGGGTATGATCCTCGGCTTGTCTTATCGCGACGGTCGCGGGTCATTGGTTCCGAATGACCTGGTGGATTTTTCCGGTGACGGCCCGACTCATAAGGAAACCGGCGAAAAACTTGAAGAGTTCCCGGCTAAAATGTCGAAATCATTGAAAAACGTCGTCAACCCGGATGACATCATAGGTTCATACGGGGCCGACAGCATGCGCTTGTATGAAATGTTCATGGGACCGCTGGAAGCGACAAAACCGTGGAATACTCAGGGAGTTGAAGGCGTTTATCGTTTTCTCCGCCGGACCTGGCGCATGATCACCGAGATTGAGATTTCCGACGATATCGAGATGACCGCCGATCAGCTTCGTACTTTGCACGCGACGATCAAGAAAGTTACCTCGGATACCGCCGATATGGATTTCAATACGGCGATCAGTCAGATGATGATTTTCCTCAACGAGTTTTCCAAAGCGGAAAAACTGCCCCGGGAAGCCGCGGAAAAATTTGTTCTACTGCTGGCTCCGTACGCGCCGCACCTCGCTGAAGAATTGTGGTCTTTCCTGGGTCATAACGAGACACTGGCTTATGCACAGTGGCCGGAATACAACGAGGAATTCCTCAGGGTTGATGAAGTGGAGATCCTGGTTCAGATTATGGGCAAGCCCAAAGTTCGCATCATGATGCCGACCGAAGCGACTAATGAGCAGATGCAGGAGCTTGCGATGGCGAACGAGGAAGTCAAAGCGGCGATTGATGGTAAAACAATCCGAAAGGTGATTTGCGTACCGAAACGTCTGGTCAATATCGTGGCTAATTGAGGATCAAAACGTCCGAGGAGCTAGGGAATGAAAAGATATGTTTATGCTGGACTTGTTTCATATCTCATCTATTTTCTCTATGCTGTTTTATACGCACTGATATTTGGACAGATTGATTCTAATACTAACATAAAACACGCAACTGAATTTTGGTGTATTGTTTTTATTTTATTACTGATAGTATCCAGTTTATTTGGAATGTTGTTTGGAATGCTTTTCAAAAAATACTGGATATCATGGCCTTTTCCTAATGAATATTACAACGCTATCATTTGGTTGATTGTTATAGACCTAGGATTTTTCGTAGCAACGAAAGGTCCTCAAATTCTATTACAAAGAGATTTGTTTTCTTCAATTATTACCAATACCTTGATTGGTTTGCTCTTTGTTAAGTTGGCAAGAATATTCGGCAGGGAGAAGAATAAAGAAATAGCACAGATATCCTGATAAAGCATGCACGTATTGCATGAAGAATTACTGAAGCTGATAGGGAGGAACCTTATTATGTATAAAAAACTTGGAAAAATTAATGAAAAACCGCTGCCGTTTGAGTTTTACACGGCGGAGACCTTGTGGAACGACCGGCATATCTCACAGCAAATGCTGGCGTTCCATCTGGACAAGGACAGTGAACCGGCATCGCGCAACCATGCCTTTATTACCAAATCGATTGATTGGCTGACGGAGCGCTTCAAAATCGGACCCGGAACCAGAGTTGCCGATTTCGGCTGCGGGCCCGGGCTCTATTCCTATGCTCTTGCGAAAAAAGGCGCGGAAGTAACCGGCATTGATTTTTCTGAAAGATCGATCAAATGCGCCAGGCGCTTTGCCCGCGCGAAGAATGTAAAAATTGATTATGTCCGGGAGAACTACCTTGATTATACTACTGACGGGAAGTTTGACTTGATCATCATGATCTATTGTGATTTTTGCGCACTCAGTCCGGCGCAGCGGCAAACAATGTTGCAAAAATTTCGCGATTTGCTGGCGGACGGCGGTTCGATCGTCCTTGACGTCTTCTCTCTGAACGCTTACGATGGACGTCAGGTTGTTTCAAGTTTTGAACACAATCTGTTGAATGGCTTCTGGTCCGCCAAAGACTATTTCGGATTTGTCAAAACCATCAAATACGATGCGGAAAAAGTCGTACTGGACAAGTATACCATTATTGAGGAAAAACGCTCTTTCACCGTCTACAACTGGCTGCAGTATTTTGATCCGGATACATTGAATCAGGAATTCACTGACAACGGACTGAAGATCACGGAACTTCTTTCCGATGTTGCCGGAACTCCTTTCGATCCGAAATCGGAAGAGATGGCGGTTATTGCCGTAAAAGCGTAAAAACAATCTTCGGACGGGGCTGGCAAAAGTCCCGTCCATTCCGACACCTTATTTAATCTTCCTTCATTGATTTTTATCTTGCGAACCATCAAAAAAAATAAAAAATATCAAAAGACATCTTTCTGAGGGTGAAGTAGTCTTTAGTTGCGATTTATCAACACGATACAACTCGCAATAAAAATTCAAAACTTTTTTATCAAGTACTTGACAAAATCATTTTAATCGGTTATTATATTAATAGCGAAACAAAAAATAAAGGCAGATTGAGACAATATAAAACAATGATTTCACTCAAAGAAATAGGCCGGATCTGCGGCGTGGCCGAATCAACCGTATCAAAAGCGTTGAAAGACCATCCCGGAATAAAACTGGCCACCCGGAAGCGCATCCAGGAAGTTGCCATGGCTCACAATTATCAGCCGAACGCAATGGTCCAGTGTATCCAGACCGGCAAGAGTAAAAGTATCGGAATTGCCTACAACTGCTTTAAAGACAGTTTCGCCGGTGCGATTCTCGACGGCATCTATAAGGCGTTATACCATCACGGCTATGACTCGCTGGTCATTCCATGGGATATGATGGTTCAGGATAACGCATCGATTTTTACACGTTTCTCCCGCAGGCGGGTTGACGGAATGCTGATGTTTCCGATGGCCCGGAAGCCGAACATGAAATATATCGAGCAACTGCGATCTTTTCATAATCCGATCGTGCTGATTGACCAGACCTGGCCGGATAACGCATTTGATTATGTCGGCAGCGATAATTACGGCGGAGCTTTTGAGGCGACAAATCACCTCATTAATCTGGGATACAAAGAAATCGGAATCCTGGCATATTGCAAAGTCAGTTCCGGCAAAGAAAGGTATGACGGTTACGCCGCGGCAATGGCCGCAAACGGGTTACAGCTCAAAGATTGCCATATTATGGAAATTGAGGACGTAACCTGTTCAAATTATCTGCAAGTAAAGAAGTTTCTGGAACAGGCGAAACGACCGGAAGCGTTATTGTGTTTTAACGATCATTTTGCCCTTGACGCAATCGCCGCCGCAAACGATCTGGGAATCAGTGTCCCGGAACAGCTGGCAGTGATCGGTTTTGGTAATCTTCCATTTACCGAAACTACCAGGCCTTCAATCTCCACTGTAGCTCAGCATCCTGAAACGATTGGCAGAAAAGCCGTGCAGCTTTTACTCGAGCGGCTTAAAGGCAGGACCTCTGAGGTCAGATCTGAAGTTATTCCCAGTGAATTAATCTTAAGAGATTCAGTAATACCCAATAATTAAAGCAGGAGAAAGAAATGAAAAACAAACAGAGGTTCACATTGATCGAGTTGCTTGTTGTGATTGCTATTATTGCGATCCTGGCCAGTATGCTCCTACCGGCGCTGAATAAAGCCCGTAACAAGGCCAAAGCAATAAAATGCGCGGCGAATCTGAAGCAGTTGGGGTTAACCGCCAAAATGTACGCGGAAGACTACAACGGCTGGTTTTGTAAACCTGCGGTCAAGTCTAATTACTTCTGGAGTAATTTGTTGATCGATGAGAAATATATTCCGTTGTCAAACATCTTCCTGTGCCCGGGAGAGCCGAAACGGAAGATGTTCAAGAACAATTCCACCGCCGTCTACAGTTATGGGATCAACGGCGATATGGACAGATCCAGAACGGTCAAAGCGACCAGAATTAATTTTTCACAAAAATACACAAAGAAAAGTCCAAGTATGGTCTGGTTCATGGCCGACAGTTACGGCCAGGGGGGCTGGCTGTCGTCCCCGCAGCAGTTATATATGATCTTGTGGTACAGCGGCTCTCAATTCTATATGCAGCTGCGTCACAACAACCGGGCGAATGTCTGGTATCTGGACGGCAGCGTCCGGCCGGCGGACAGAACCGCGCTGTGTACCTTTTATCCGCTGGTCCAGAATTATTACCTCGAAGGCATTGATACCAAGTTTAATAACTATTAATCTCGCAAAAGTTTAGAGTTGATATTTGCGATATTGGTAAAAAGATATTTTCCCGGCAACTGTAAATTGTCACGAGAAATCTTGAATTCCGCACGATTAATAACTATAATAATAATAATATCAGGAGAATTTGTATTATGAGAATGATTACCATCGCCGCTTTTTTGGGCTTGACCGCATCTTTAGTGTCGGCGGGAGAAGTTAAACTCTCCAACCCGTCCTTTGAGAAAGGAACCGGTGGTTTCTGGATCAATAATTTGAAAGAAATATCGATTAACACCAATGACTCGAATCACGGCAGGCAATGTCTCAGCGTTTCTCCGGTAAAATCAAAAACAATAAACGTGGTCTTCTTTACTGACTACAAACCTGATACAATTTATACGGTCAGCTATGACTGCAAAGCCGAGAAGGCCGGACAGGACAGCCGGATTCTGCTCGCGGTTATGGCCCAAGGGAAAAAACCTATATCATTCCTGCCGAAACTGAAAATTGCGCCGGTAAATCCGAAAACCGAATGGTCAAGCTCTACTGCGTCGTTTGGTCCGGTCAAGTCGAAAATCATGGGACGTGAAGTGAAAAAGCTCGCTATTTTCATTAACGTGGTAAAGAATGAAAAAGGCGGAACGGTCCTTATAGACAATATCTCTTTGTCAACTAAACCGGCATCTGCCGAACCAGCGGCCGAAACTAAAAAAAAAATGAAATAACCCTGGTTTTTCCTGACCCAATCAGGATTTATGAAAATGCCGTTGACATGAAACTTGCCGTCAGCAACGCCGCTGACGGCAGTATAATTAAAACTCTGCTCAAAGATTGTAAAGACGTCTGTCTCCGCCGGGATTCATTCGCAACCGGGAAGCAACATCAAATCAGGATAACTGACCCCGGCTATTACAGCTTCGAAGTCTATCTGGAAAATGGCGGAAAAGTCATTTCCTCAAAAAAATGCTCATTTGTCATCACGACTCCTCTGCCGGAAGATTATTATACAACGCCTTACCCGGCTTTCGGAGTCTGGGGCGGACTGGACGCCAGGCTCCGACGGCTTGGCGGCGCCAAATGGGACCGGCGTTTATTTTTTACTATTTTCCAGAAGAAGGACGGCAAATGCGTTCCACCGACTCCGGAAGAAGTTGCTAACCGCGAACCGGTAAAAATAATTAACTGCCTGAATATCCTGAACCCGTTTAAGCGGATGGTTCCGCTGCCGAAATCGGTATGGGCCAAAACCTCGTCGCAACTCAAGACCGCGATTGTCCGCAGACGCGGCCTGGTCGATGTCTGGGAAACCCAGAATGAACCGATGGTCGGGGAAAACTTTCACGGTTCGATGTCGGATGTCATGGACATCATCAAACTTGAGAGCGACGCCGTCAGAAAATACGATCCCGGCACCCCGATTGCCGGTATCTGTATCAATCCGATGAGCCAAAACCAGTATGCCCAGTATATCAGCTATTACAAGAACTATGATATTCAGAAATATATCGACGCCGTCATGCTGCATCCCTATATTCCCGGAGCCAGGTCTCCCGATGCCTCCGGCTACGTGGAAACGCTCAACCGGTTGGGGGCCGACCTGAAAAAGATCAGCGGCAAAGAAATTCCCATGTACATCAGCGAGATTGGTTATTCAACCAAGCCCGGCGGGGAAGTCACGGAATTGCAGCAGGCGGCTTATCTGGCGCGGGTGGTCATGCTTAACCAGAAGATTAAAAATCTGGTCGCGTGTGTCTGGCATATCGGGCTCTGGAACGACGCAACCAGCAGGCGGGAACTCGATTTTGGAATTCTGCGTCCATTCCCCAAAGGTTCAAAGCAGCGTGAACCGAAACCGGCTTTTGCCGCCTGGGCCACTGTCTCCCGGGAAACCTACAACGCACAGTTTATTAAAGAACTGGAATTTGGCCGCGGCATCAAATGCATGCTTTTTAAGCGATCAAATAAAGCGTTACTGGTTTGTTACGCGGTGGGCGGCAATAAAAAACAACTGAAAATTGTGGTTAATGCTCCTGAAGTAAAAATTACCAATGTTTGCGGCAGGACCGAAATCAGAAAACTCAAAAACGGCGTTCTTATTACCGAACTGGGAGAGGACCCGGTCTATATCAGCGGCGGCAGGGTTGCCGATTACATCGGGCAGGGATACAGCGCTGTCTTTACCCCTGAATACATCAAACAATATCCCGGCAGTTCAGGTCAACTCAGCATAGCCCTTCCGGACAGAAAGATCGGAACAGGTAGCTGGATCAAGACGGAATTTCCAAGAGGTTGGAAAACTGCTATGAGTAAAAACGCCAACACATGGAAAATTGCTTATCAGGTCCCGGCGGATTGTGAGACCGGAAATACTGACGTGTATATCAAACTTTACAAAAATAAACAATGCTTGTTTATCTGGCAGAAAAATATTGAGATATTACCGCCGTTAAGCCTCGATAAACTCAAAAGCGTCGTGACTGCGAAAGTTCCCGGAATCGAATTTACCGTTAGACCGGTCGACTCACGCCTGAAAAATAATGCTTGCAGGATGATTATAAAACAGAATAGCAAAAGTATTTGTCAAAAATCCATTATTCCGGGAAAAAAATACTTCATTCCGCTGCCAAACATGATCTACGGCAGAAAGAATCGCTATGAAGCTGAAATATCGCTGGCAAACGGTTACAGATGGAATGTCGCGTTACCGGATATAGCGGTCATTCCGGTTCCGTTACAGAAAAAGGATATAAAGTTCCCATTCCCGGCATGGACCGCTAAAGAGGGGTATGACCTGGCCGGCGGCGTTGTCAGCAGGCACTTTGCCAAAGGCGTCAACGACAAAATATCCGGGCAATTATACCTGTCGGGAAATTCGCAATATCTGTTTATCGGAGCCAGGCTGCTTGATAAGCATTATCGACCGGAAAAATCCATCGCGTCTCTGTGGAAAGGGGATTCCCTGCAAATCGGTATTTCCGTTCCGGCTGAATATATGATCCGTAAAAATAATGACGGCATTCAGGAAACTTCATACGCGGAATTCGGTGTCAGGCAAAGTAATGAACGGCCGTCGTCCTGGGTCTGGGCCTCGATGAACCGTTCATTGATGGAACTGAATAAGCCGGTTCCCGGCCTGCTTTCAAGCTTTACCCGAAGCGGCGATGTCAGCGTCCTCAAAATAGCGGTTCCATGGAAAACACTGAATATCAAACCGGCAGCCGGAATGCCGTTCGGAATCAGCATCCTGGTCAATGATCTTGATGACTCACGCCATTGGGTTGAGTGGTACAGCGGTATTGCCAACGGAAAAGATCCCGGTTTATACGGGCGGGCCGTCTTGAAGTAAGCAAAATATCTTTCCGAGTAAATTTTCTGCCTGAATTTCCATTTTTTTCTACTTGATTGCTTGATTGATGCGGAAGTTGTGACAATATTACAATGTATATTTATCATTTTTGCGTTAGACAGCCATAAAAGGAGTACATAAAATGGGTTCATTCTTAGGAGAAAAATATTTAATTCGCTCAGAAGCGGGATACGCGCTTTTTGAATCGGTCCGCAAATTACCGATCATCGATGCGCATAACCATGCCAACGTTCAGGAAATTGCCGAAAACAATAATTATCCCGATCCATGGCAGTTGTTTGCCGCCACCGACCATTATGTCTGGGAAGTTCTGCGGAAACGCGGAATTCCGGAGGAATATTTGACCGGCGATAAGCCGGCAAAGGAAAAATGGCTGAAAATGGCCGCGGTATTTCCGGAAGTCGTCGGCAACCCCGTCTATGAATGGGTTCATCTGGATCTGCGCCGCTATCTGGGAATCAAGGATTTGATCGGACCGGAAACCGGGGAACGGATTTGGGACAAAGCTATGGAAGTTCTGGCGAAACCGGAAAAGCGCCCCCAGCAGTTATTGCAGGAGATCGGGGTTGAAACAATGTGTTCTACCGATGACCCGATCGATACGCTCGAATACCACAGCCAGGTCAATATGGCAACCCGGAGCAAATTGATCCGCCCGACCTGGCGTCCAGATAAAGCAATGAAGATTTTTGCCGCCGACTGGCGGGAATACATGGATAAACTGGCCGACCGGTTTGAAATCAAGCTTGAATCGGTTGCCGATCTGCGGGAAGCCTTGAAGCAAAGTCACGACTATTTTGCCAGGTATGGCTGTGTGGCTAGTGACCACGGGGTGGAAGTTCCGCTCGGTGACGGCGTCACGGAAGCCGAAGCAGACGCCGTCTTTAAAAAAGCAATGGCCGGAGAAACTCTTACCGGTGAGGAAACCACCGCTTTTATGAGTTGGGTTTTCTGTGAAGCGGCGGAATTGAATGCGCAAAAAGACTGGGTTTTCCAGATTCACATGGGCGCGGTGCGCGATGTTCGCGACAGCCTGTTTGCTTCTCTCGGGCCGGATGTCGGCGGCGATATTGCCGATCCTTTCCTCGAGTACCGGAAGCCGTTATGCTCGTTCCTGAACCGGTTTGACGAACGTTTGAAAGTTGTGCTGTACTGCCTCGATCCAGCGCATCAGCATCTTTTAGCCACGATTTCCCGGGCTTTCGGCGAAAAAGTCAGACTCGGTTCCGCCTGGTGGCTGCTTGACAACCCGATCGGGATGAAGCGTCAGCTTGAATACATTGGTTCGGTGGATGTTCTGTATAACTTTGCCGGTATGGTTTCCGATTCCCGGAAACTGTTGTCCTACGGCTCACGGTTTGAAATGTTCCGCCGGGTGATGTGCGACGTTCTGGGCGAAATGGTTGAAATCGGCCAGGCTCCTTACCAGAACATGGAGAAGGTCGCCGAATATGTTTGTTACCAGGGCCCTAAAGATTTTTTCAACCTTTAATAGACTCATGCGAAACTATTATTTGTACCATGAAGACCATGAAGACCATGAAGAAGTATTTAAATTTTCAGCTCCAGCTGAAAAATCAAAAAAACTTTTTCGTGATTTTTCGTGACTTTTCGTGGTTAATATTTGGATTTCGCGTGACTCTTTAATCTTTAAGAGAAAGGGATTCACTATAAGATGGCTGCCGGCGGCACAATTGATTTGCACTCGATTCGCAATATTGGCGTAATTGCACATATTGACGCCGGTAAGACTACTCTGACAGAACGCTTCCTCTACTATACCGGGAAAACCCACCGTATCGGCAGTATCGACGCCGGGACCACCGTCATGGATTACCTTGACGAGGAACGCAATCGCGGTATTACCATTGTTTCCGCCGCCGCCAGTTTTAACTGGCAGCGCAATAATGACGATTATCTGGTTCATCTGATTGACACCCCCGGCCATATTGATTTCACGGCGGAGGTGGAACGCTCAATCCGCGTGAGTGACGGTGCGCTGGTTATTTTCAGCGGGGTGGAAGGCGTGGAAGCGCAAAGTGAAAAGGTCTGGCGCCAGTCCGACCACTATAACGTTCCTAAAATAGCGTTTATCAATAAACTCGACCGTTTAGGGGCGTCATTCCGCCGGACTTTCGATGAGATTACGGATAAATTCCCCCAGGTCAAAGTTGTTCCGATGCAGATTCCGATCGGGATGGAAAGCGACTTGCGCGGTGTTGTTGACTTGATAAGCATGAAAGCGCTCTATTTTGACGGCGAGGACGGCGGCGATATTCGAGTCGGGGAAATACCTGGAGAGGTGCTTGACGAGGCCGAATTCAGCCGTGAAGAACTAATTTCCGGGATGGCTGATGTTTGTGATGAGATCGCGTCTTTATATCTTGAGGAAGCGGAAATTCCGAACGAACTGTTAGTGACGCAATTGCGGCGCTATGTAGTATGCGGGATTGTTTGTCCGATCTTCTGCGGTTCAGCCAAGAGTAATATCGGAATCCAGCCGGTTCTGGACGCGGTAATCGACTTTCTACCGAGTCCTTATGATCGTTACAACTGTCACGGAACCGATCTGCGGACCGGAAAAGAGGTGGAAGTCAATGTGGAAGATCAGGAGTTCTGCGGTCTGATCTTCAAACTGGTGGCCGGGCCAAGTGCCGACTTGCTTTATCTGCGCACATACTCCGGAACCCTGAAACTGAATGACATGCTGGTAAATTCGCGGACGGATAAAAAAGTCCGGGTCAAACGAATTCTCCGTTTATACTCAAAAAGCGTCGAATCGGTTGAGGAGGTCGGTCCCGGCGATATTGTCGGAATCATGGGGCCGTCGGAAACCTTTACGGGCGATACGCTTTGTGCTCCGCAGCGTCAAATTGCGCTTGAGTCAATCGACTTTCCGCAGCCGGTCATTTCAATCGCGGTGGAGCCGAAGTCGGCTAAAGACCGCGATAAGCTTGAATCCACGCTGGATATGCTTTGTCGCGAAGACCCGACGCTTGAACTTAAACATCATGAGGGTACCGGACAGTTAATTCTTTCCGGGATGGGAGAACTGCATCTGGAAATAAACTCTAACCGCATCCAGAATGAGTTTAATATCGAAGCCAGATACGGCAAACCGCGAGTCGCATACCGCGAAACCATTCAGAAAACCTGTGTAATTACCGGGATTTTTGACAAAACGATCGGCGACAACGAATTTTATACGGAAGTCGATATCGAACTCACGCCGGTAAAACTGGAACAGGGAATTGAAGTTTCAGTTGCCCCGGTTAAAGGGAAAAATATTCCGAATGCCTGGATCAACTCCGCCGCAGAGACTCTTACCAATGGTCTGAAAAGCGGCGGCAATCTCGGTTATTCGTTGATCTATATCAAAGGAGTCGTGAAAGAGATTCGCGGCCTTCCTGAAAAAACTACCGAAGGTTCAGTTGCCGGAGCAGTGCTCAATGCCCTGCAAAAAGCAATCAGCGAGGGGACCACCCTGCTTGAACCGTTAATGAAACTGGAAATAACCGCGCCGGACGAAGTTGTCGGCGAGATTACTGGTTATCTGCAAATGCGGCGTGCTATAATTCACGGTATCGACAATATTCCAGGCGGCAGGAGATTGAACTGCGAAGTTCCATTGGCTGAAATGTTCGGTTTCAGCTCCGCGCTGCCCAAACTGTCCGGCGGTCGGGCCGGCTTCAGCATGGAACCCCACGGCTATCAGGAGATTTCCCGGGAAGAACTGCAAAAAGCGACTGCCGACCGGGGTTACAGCTTTTCCTAGAAACCTGAACTAACGGATAAAAAACTGCTCACCGGAAACGTAAACCGGTAAATAACGGACTGTTAGGGGGATTTTTTTTCAATTCTGATTTGAAAAATCGCCTGAGACGTGGTTAATTATCCGTATAAACTATATTATCAGAAAAACCAGAGGTGTACTTATGAGTGAAGAAAGCAAAATTCGCGTTCTAGTCGCCGACGATGAGGAGTTGATGTGCGACCTTATCTGTGACATGCTCGGTCCCGAAAAATATGATGTTACCGTCGTGAACGACGGTGCGGTTGCGGTAAAAACCTATAAAGAGGGGGAATTTGACCTCTTTATCACCGACATAATTATGCCGGAAAAAGAAGGTTTGGCAACCATAAGGGAAGTTAGGATGCATGATCCGTCGGCCAGAATTATTGCTATCTCCGGCGGCGGCTTAATCAATCTTTACGACTTGCTGAAGGCTGCCAGCCTGATGGGAGCGCAAAAAATTCTACCTAAACCGTTTACCGCGGAAGAATTGGAATTTGCCATCGTCGAACTGATGAAAAACTGATTCGCGGTATAACTAAGAGGAACCATTTTAATGAAGTTAAAAAATCTTTTTATCCTGTCCCTGGTCGCTTTGTTTTGTTTAAACACCTTTGGTAAAGAAGCAAAAGCGCCCGCTAAAGCAAAAGCCCAGCCTAAAGTCAGTCAAACTACTGTCGCGACATTTGACAATGATTCGATGATCGCCAGGGATAAGACGTATTACAATCCGTTTTACTGTTTTGTCCGGGGGCTGAATAACCTGGTATCCTGCGGTGCCGAAATTCCACGCTGCATGATCTATAATTCTACTGAAACTCCATGGTACGGCTGGGCAACCGGTTTATGTGAAGGCGTCGGCCTTACGGTTTGCCGTGTCGGCGTCGGCTGTCTTGATGTCGTGACCCTGGGATTTCTTGGTAATGGAAAAGATCTGGTTGGCGGTTTCAGTATGTTTACCCCCAAATTCCCGGAAACTCCGTGGGACGCGGTGTGGATTCCTGAACCGCCGGAGAAGCCCGCCAGTGAAACTGACAGCATGTAATTCTATTTGGGTTTTTGAACAATAATTGCAGTCTGAGACAACTTATTACGCATTCCGGGCGCGCCAATTCGGGCGCGCCTTTTTTTTTACTTCTGTATAAAATTATTATCTGAATGATTTCACCCAGGGAGGAACAACGGCTCCGGCGTGCCCGGTAATAACCTCATCAAACAAACTATCGTTATCGGCTGCGTCCTTATTGAGCAAAACGGTTTTTTTGCCGTATCCTTTGGCCAGGCTGACAAAACCCGCGGCCGGATATACCTTGCCAGACGTTCCAATCGCCGCAAACAGGTCGCAAACGGTAATCGCCGCTTCAATCTCATTCATACGCAGCGGCATTTCTCCGAACCAGACAATATGGGGCCGCAAGCCGCCCCATTCGCTGATAAAACCGCATTGGGGACAGGCTGTTTCGATATCCGTGTCCTGGTTCCAGGTTATTACTTTCCCGCACATCAGGCAGCGGCATTTCAAAAGTTCCCCGTGCATGTGGACAACGTTCCGGCATCCGGCCCGTTCACAGAGATCGTCGATATTCTGGGTAACATGGAACAGTTCGATTCCAGGGGTTTGCTCCAGGTCCGCCAGAGCTTTATGGGCCGCGTTAGGCTCAACTGTCCGCAATTGCTGACGGCGTTCATTGTAAAAGGTATGCACCAGCGAAGGATTGGAGGTAAAACCTTCCATCGAAGCTACTTCTTCCACCGGGTAATTTTCCCATAGCCCGTCTTTATCGCGGAAGGTTTGTATTCCGCTCTCCGCACTTAGTCCGGCCCCGCTCAAAACTACTATTTTCATTTGTGTCACCTTAATCATTTATAAAACTGCCGTGCGAAAAGCAAATATTAACCACGAAAGATCCCGAAAAGTCACGAAAAAGTTTTTTAATTTTCAGCTTTAGCTGAAAACTTAAACAGTTCTCTGTGTTTGCCCTGCGCAATGCTCGCGCTAACGTTGTTGTCTCCGTGTTTTTTGTGGCGCAGTTCACATTTCGCAATAGTCTAAATTGATAATACTGCCTGCGAGTAAATAAAACATAGATGTCCAACAAAAAACTACTATAACCGTCATCGGTTATTTTCCAACATGTTTCCAAAGATATTTTTCTCTATTTTTGAAAATAATATTAAAAAAAATCTCATTGCCTATTGACAACTGTTCTGAACTGTTCTATGATATATAACAGCAATATTAATCGCGGCATTGAAAAATAAAGGAATACAATGATAATAAGTAAAGTATTAAGTCTTTTTCTGCTATGTCAAATTTCTGGAACAATTTTGGCGGAGAATGATGTAAAGACAATATCGGTGAATCTTTTTGAAACAAAAAAGAATTTGAAAAACAGCTATGTCGGGTATGATGCGGAAGATTTTGCCTGCGGGGTGAATTTTAAATGGATTTTTACGGATGGACGCAGTCAGTTTGCGGATTACTGTAAACGGGCTGGAGTGCGCTGTCTGCGCTTTGCGGACATGAGCCGGTACAGCTGGCGCGGAGAGTTCCCGACCCGTTTAATGCGCAGCAGGACAATGGCGCACGGTTATCCGAATCTGCCCGGGGTTTATGAAAAATATGCAGAGAAAAAACTGGACTGGTGGTTTGAGCCGGAACTGTTCTGGAGTTTCTGTCGTGAAAATCGTATTGTCGTAATTCCAATGTTCAATGCGGTTTCGTATTATGATCCGGAAAAGCAGAAAGCATTCTGCATCGTCAATCGCCCTGAACACTATGCTGCGGCGGCAAAAGAGGCGGCGGCGTATGTAAAATGGCTCAAAACCAGAGGCTTTCTGGATATGGCAAAAATCTGGGAGATCGGTAATGAATGTTATTTAAAGGGATGGAAGCCGGCTGAATACGCGGCATTCGTCAAAACTCTTATCGATGAAGTACGAAAAGTCCAGCCTGAAATTAAACTTGGAATCCCGACTTTTATTTGTACCCGGGACAATCCTGATGTAAAAGAGGTCCTGCGCAGAATGCGGGCAGGGGGAACGCAAGTAAAAAGCAAAGAACGGACAATGTATCAAAAGGCGCTGGTTTGGAGCAGTGAAGTCATCGAGGCTCTCGGAGACTACGCAAAACATATTTCATACGGGATCGAACATTCTTACGGGGCGAGTTCCAGTTACATTTCCAACTACAAAGGCATTGAGATTACGGCCAAACTGCTTGACGCCTTTCCGGGCAGCAGCAAATGGAGACTATCAAATACGGAATGGCGGGATCGTTCCGGCGAAAATCCCTGGAGTCACCGGCAGTTTGCCGTGGCGGCTTTGTGGAAAAGTAAATTTGTTTTGACGTTGATGGCGCATCCGCGAATGGATTATACAACTGCGCATTCGCTCTTTGCTTTTTCCGGCGGTCTGTACTGGTCGAACGGCAGGGAATGGATTCTGCAAAGAAATCCGGTCAACCAGAAACTCTATGATAAAAACGGCAATGGCCGGCCCCGTTTTGATATCGGCGCGTTCGGCTCGGTAGTCCGTATGTGCAACCAGCTTATTGATACCCATCCGGAGATGCTGGTTCAAGGCGCTGACCTTGGGAATATGTCCAGCGCCAGGTATTACGAATCGGTCTATCAGGGCAAAGGGCAGCCTCAGCTTGATTTGCAGTGGTTGATCAGTACAAACTCTGCCCGTTCTTCACTTTGTGCCATTCTGGTTAATACCCATGAAAAAGAAATTAAATTTCAGCTTAGCTCACCGCAGGGACTGATTGCCAATGGCGCCGCGGTTATTCAAACCCTGCAATGTCCGGGTAAAGAAGAACTCGATTTGCAAATGCCGGGTTACAAATATAATTGGCGGGTCCGCACTTACGGGGCGGCTCCGGATCTGAGGAAATATTGGACGGTCGAAGCGTTTCAGCGTTGCGCCGCGACTCCCATAATCCTCCCGCCGCAGAGCGTAAGTATGGTAACAATTCCAATCAAATTAAAGCGTTCCGAACTGAAGTATCGCAACCGGGTCCGGTCGGAACTGCCGCATTCAATTGACGGTTTTAAGATCTCCGGAGACGCGGGAGTTTCATTGGAAAACGGAGCTGCTGCGGTTACCGGGCTTAAAACGGGGAATTCAATGCTTATGTTTCCGTTATCCGCGCCGGATAAATCAGACAAGTCGCGGCATTTCACCGCCACATTCAAGGTCCGGTCGGAATCCCCGGTCAAATGTGTCCTTCTGGTGGCGGATGATAAGTGGAACCCCGCCGGCAAGCGGTCTGTCGTTGCAAAGGATGCCTGGCTGACTGTGTCTGAAAAATTTGAGCTTCCGCCCGGACGCGGTATCAAGCTGTTCCGGGCCAATATATATAATTTACCCGCCGGTAAGAAAATTTTTATCAAGGACATAACTTTCAGACTAAACCACAACCAATGATCAGGAGAACTAAAATGAAAAACAGGTTATTCAGTCCGGCAATTTTTACTTTGATTGAATTGCTCGTCGTGATCGCGATCATCGCCATTCTGGCCAGTATGCTGCTGCCGGCGCTTAACCAGGCCAGAGAGAAGGCAAGAGCTATTTCCTGCGCTTCCAACCAGAAACAACTGGGATTGTCAATGATCAGCTACACTAACGACAATGACGGCTTCTATCCGCCGGAATTGTACGGAACGTCGGCCAAATACATGCCGTGGGTGGTATTGTGTATGACCTACATTCCGCCGGGCAGGACATGGTTCTGTCCCAGCAAGAAGTCCGGAGTCTGGGACACCTGGACCGGGGCTTATCCGGCGTCGACCGCGTATTCATCCGGTAATCTGAGCTGGGGGTGGTTTCTCTATTGCGACTACGGTTACAACCGGCAATATATCGGCTCCAGTTACCGGTACGCCAATGATAACGATACAACCTTTCCATCCTACAAATCGGCCAAGGTCTCCCAGGTCAAAAAGCCTTCTGCGACAATTTTGCTGGCGGACAGCTATTACGACGCAAATAAAGTGCGCGGTTACTGTTTGCTTTCAGACGTGTTTTCAACCGGTTATATGGGATTTCTCGATGCGCGGCACAGCAATGGTTTGAACACAACCTGGGCGGATGGACATGTCACATCTCAAAAAGTGAACTGTGTCGGGCCGTGTGAAGTATATTCAACATCAAACAATCCATACCTCACCACTCCTTTCTACGGCGGCGGAACCACGAATAATGATAATCCCGGGAACAAATGGGATCGAAAATGAACAATTCTGATGCTATATTACTCAAAGGAGAAAAAAACATCTTAATGAGTAAACGTTACACACTGCCTAAAAATGTGGTTTTGATGGTTAACGACCTGAAAGAAAAGATTCATTCAGGCCAGTTGATCCAGGGAACCCGTATCCCGTCGATTCGTTCTTTAATGCAGGAATATGATGTATCTCTGGGCTCCGCCAAGCGCGGGATCGATCTGTTGTGTAAACAGCATTTGCTCGAAACCAAACCCGGAACCGGAACTTTTGTCAATTCGGTTCCTTCATATTCCCTGAAAAACGCGGAAAGTACCATTATGGTATTTTTGGAATGGAGTGTTGACCGGAACGGGATTTTCCCCGCCGTCTTTGACGGAGTCCGGCAGCGGGCTATGCAGGAAAAGACCAGTTTGCTGTTTTCATATCTGGGCGCGGACCGGTTTTGCCGGGAAGAGGTGGAAAAACTCGCCGGTAATGCCGACGGTGTGATTTTGTTGAGTGAATATGACCGTTCAGGCAAGGAGTTTTCTCTCAGTATTCCGGCTGTAGGAGTTTGTTTTCACGATAACATGGACGGTCGGATATCAGTAGTGGATCTGGATCCGTTTGACGCTGCCGATCAGGCTGTGCAGTACTTCAGGGAGCGCAATGTCACGGATGTGAAGATCGCCTCGGTCGACTTTCCGTCGCAACGCTTGCGAGGCGAGTGTTTCAACCGCTCCTGGATGCGGGCTGGCGGTACTGCCGACCTTGACGTGCGGACGATCGAAGAATGGCGAAAACGTCCGCTGAATGATAGCCGGGCTTGTCTTTTTACTTCTTCATGGCTTGCGGACGAGTGTTTGAAAAATAATTCCGCCAAACCTGAAATAATGTTGAGCATCGACGGCCGGAATATGCTGGTGCCGCAAGCTTATCAACTTGACAGCATTTCCCCGGACTGGCTTGAAATCGGCCGTCGCTCTTTCGATGAATGCCTGGCCAGATTGCGCGCTCCCGGCCGCAGTCCCGCTCGTATATATCTCCCCTGTAAGCTGAACACGGCAGACGCCTGAGCGTTATTTTTCCAACCCAATGTCTTTAACATAAACCGCATCCTGATTTGACAGGTAACGGCTGATGATAAAAACATATATACGGGCCGTGTTTTTCAGGATTTTGGCTTTGGCGGAAAACTCTTTCCAGTTGCATTTATAGCGTTTGCGCAGAGTAATTCCGGTGTAATTCAGCGATTTTCCTTTAGCGTCGGCCTGGCGCAGCATTATCTGGAACTTGCCGGAAAGTTTTTCACATTTGATTTTTGCCTTAATAGTTACAGAGTCTCCCGGTTTCAGGCTGTTATCGGCGGAAAGCTTCAGCTGATTGCTGATCCTTGCATAACCATCCGGTTTGTCGGCGCCAGTCACTTTTAGATACGGGCCTTCCGGTTTATCCGCAGGGACAAAGATGAATTGACCGACATCTTTTTTCGACACATACCAGTGTTTGCTTTCCTGCTTGAAATCGCCGTTTTCAACCAGATTGTTCTGGGCGAAAACTCCGGTTCCGGCGAATAATGCGAATAAAATAATTTTTTTTATCATCGTTACTCTCCAAATTATAAATTAGTTTTCCATGGCCAGATAGACCGGCTGCCAGATTCCGCCGCCACCGGCTTTGTCCTCCACCCGGACAACCAGAATATTGGTCCTTATTTTCGGGTCAAGAATATTGTCGATACGGATTGAAAACGGCGTCTTCCAGTCGTCCGGTTTGGAAAAAATATGGGTTCCGGCAAGTTTGCCGTTGATGTATATCCAGCAGGATTCATCCACCGCACCGAAAACCAGAAACAGTTTTTTCCCTTGATATTTCTGCAGCGAAGGCAGTCTGGTCGCATACCAGCCGATGCCGTCATATTTTTTCAATTCGGCGTGAAGTTCCGGATGACAACGGGCCTTTTCCCAGAATGTGTCGGCATAGATATAATCCCATGCCGCGTCGATTTTTTCCCAGGGATCGCTTTCCCACTTTTCTTTAAGCCCGACATTTTTCGGATCAAGCTTGAAAAACCATTTATCACTTAATTTTTGTAGCGGCCGCAGTCCTTGAAAGGTTTGAGTCATTTTCATGCCGCAAACATCGCCGAAGGTATTTTCATTGCCGAACAGGTTTTCCCAGTCAAAATCAAGATCTTTTCGATGTTTTTTACGGAAATCGAGTAATTTATTCGCGGCGGCGGCCAGTTTTTTCGCGTCCTGCGGCTTCTGGTATTTTGCCCGCATCGCTTCGAAGGTCAACCGGGCGTGTTGATTGGCCAGCAGCAGCAGTTCCAGGCGCTTGCGTTCTGGAGCCGTAAGTTTTTTCTTCAGCCCCGCTTTGAGCAGCGCGTCGGTTTTATCGAAGTCAGCGTCGGTATAGTAGTTATAGAGGTTCCACATCAGCCCGCGACGGAAATTTCCGTAACGGCCCTGGCGCTCGATTTCCCGACGATCCGGCATCAGTTTTTTCGTCCAGATGTTGTCGCGCCAGTACTTATAATATTTTTTAACTTCCGGAGCGGCTTGACCGTATGACGAGCAATACTCATTTTCCCAATGCTCGAACGATTTATCCGGTTCGGCGATTGCCCGGGCGATGATGTAGTTGGCAATGCCGGATACCGGCCAGAAGTTGTGGATTGAATCATAATCGGTTCCGAACGCACCGTACTTCATACAAATCTGGAAGTTATCAAACATCCGTTTTTCGAAGCCCATCGGCAGACCTGGATCGATATGCATATCGTTCGGACGTAAAAACAGTTTTTTCGCGCCGGCTTCCGACCATGATCTATAATATGCGTCCAGGTCGTCATCAAGCAGTTTTGGCACAAAACCAAGGATCACGCCGTCATCAACCTTTACCTTGCGCGGCGGAAAACGGTAAACGCTGTAGGCATACATTATTGATTGGGTCCCGGGAACTTGTTTCCGGGCCAGACGCTGCACCTGATTTGCAAACCAGATATAGCGGTCGGTTAAATCTTCATCCCATTTGTGTCCCTTTTTCGGCGGCGCGTCGAGGGCGCGGCATTTGGGGCATTCACAATAGTTTCCGCTGTCATTTTCACAAGTATTTATAACAGTTGAGCCGCGTCGCGACTTCATAAAATTGGCGACTATCTGTTTGTGTACTTCAGGATTGCTGACGCATAATTTTATCCGGTCAGCTCGCTTCGGATCGAAAGGAACCCTCTTGCCGCGTTCATTAAGAGCAAAATACTCCGGGTGTTCTTTTCCGTACTGCTCCCACCATTTTGTGAACGCGTGTCCGTACCCGAAAACCTGACTGCGGCCCATTTTCATGCGTTTCAGCCAGATATTGGTCGCCAGCTTTTTTTCAGCTCGTTTTTTGGCGCTGTCCTGAAAATCTTTCGGTGCGCCTTTGGGTTTGTGCCGCCCATAGCCGGGGCGGATATTGCGCATCGACAACTTGGGAATCCAACTGAAAGTTCCGGTCGTTAAGGATAATTCTTGCCGGGGTTTGAAAATAATCCCGTCATCGCCGGGCTTGATCCAACTGACCCCGAGTTCTTTTTCCAGAAATAAATACACGGCAAACAAAGAACCGGTGCGGGATAGTTTACTGGTGGCAACAGCGTCAGGAGTACCTTTTTGCCCGACATGGTCATCGCCGTAAAAAATTGTTTTTTGGGGAGTTACCTCAAAAACAGCTTCTTCTGGCTTGAGTTTTTTGTCGGAGGCGGTAATCACAAAACTATATTTGCCCGCCGGGGCTTTCCCTTTGATAACCGGGATTTTTACCCCGGAAATAAGCGTTAAATGTTTTGCCAGTTCATCCGCCGCGAACAGTTTAATCGCGTCCGCCTTGTTATCGACTATAACTGCTGTGTTCGAGGGTTTGATTTTGATTGTTTCAGCAAAGGAGCTTATTGTTGTCAAAGCTGTCAACCAACTTATCAGAATGATTTTGCGCATGATTGTTTCCGGCTGTTTATTGTTGTGGATTGTTAATTGATTTTACCAGGGTTTTCCGACATAATTCGGGTTGCCGTACCAAAAGGTTTTCGCCTCCGGGGATGTTCCGCTATGCGGACGCTGCATACCCCATAGAATACTCTGGTTTTCAGCATGGCCGTCCAGCATCAGCAAATTAACGCGATCAAGGTGACGGTACTTGAATGTACGTTCGGCGCGAACCGGACTTGGTTCTGAATACAGGACGTCGGCCGGAGTGTAATTTGTCGTGAACTGTTTATCGGCCAGCAGCAGGGTCTTGGAGGTTGAAGGGAACCGGACTATTTTGGGAAATAAAGCATATACGGGGGTCCAGCTTCCGGCAAATTTCAACGTCAAACGGGAATTCTGCCCGTAGTTAGTATAACGGTGCCCGGTTTTTTCCATTTCCATCCAGTCGGCGCTGCATTGAAAAATTTTCTGCGGCAGATTGTAAACATCCTTTAACTTGTAGTTCCACATTTCAGAGTTGGTCGAACCGGAAACCGGCGGGATAAAGCTCTTATAGTCGTTCATGTAAAACAAATAGCCCTGACCGATCTGTTTCATGTTATTCATACATGAAATAGAATGCGCTTTTCCTCTGGCCTTATTAAGCGCCGGCAGCAACATACTTGCAAGGATTGCTATGATCGCGATAACTACAAGCAGTTCGATTAATGTGAAAACGTTTCTTTTAGGCATTTTCATATCCTTTCATTTTTTCTGTTTTAAATTATCAATCCCGCTGACTCACGGGGTACAAATTCCATTCTTATTTCCGCGAACTGCGGATCGATTTCAGGATGCTTGATCCTTTGAAGCAACATCTTTGCCGCGGTTTCGGCCGTTTCTGAATTTTTACGGTCGATACTGGCAATCTGAGGTCGAAAACATTCAGTTATTAAAGTATTATTTATTCCGCAGACCGCAACATCACCAGGAACTTTCAAGCCTTTATCATGCAGAAGATTGATGACCCTGGCCGCGCCCTCGTCACACGAACAGCAGACCGCGTCAAACGGTTGCTCGCCTTTCCAGTATTTTTCCAGACTGTCAGGGAATACGTGATAACCGATTTTCTGATGATCTCCAAAAACTTTGCAATAAATTATGCAGTCCTCATATTCTTTCCCGGTGAAAAAACTCTTCAATTCATCCAGTTTTTTCTGATGTGAATATAACAACGCGATGCGCCGCCGCCCGCTTTTAAAAAGTGATGTCATGCAGTCATCAATCGCGTAATATAAATTGCGGTGAATATAGTCGTAGGTCAATTTATTTTCCGGTTTGTTGCCTGCCACCACCACTACTTTTCCGATCTCACGAAGTAATGGAGCGTATCGATATATATTTGACTCATCGGTTGGAACCTGAATAATCACTCCATCAACTTTCCGTTCAATCAGGTCAGACAAGCAGTTCTTAACCAGGGTAGGATCTGACATTGTGTCGGTCAGGTAGGTAACATAGCCGGCACTGGAAATCAGTTGGGTCATCTGACGAACTACCCCGGCGGAATCATGCGGACCTGAAAGCGACCATAGCAGGCCGATGCTGTTGGAGCGTCCCTGACGCAGGGTGCGGGCCATGCGGCTCGGGCGATAATTGAGTTTTTTCGCTACAGCCATAACTTTTTCCCGGGTCGCCGCCGCAACCGGAGCCGAGTCATTGAACACGCGGGTTACAGTCATCGAACTGACCCCGGCCGCTCTGGCTACATCATGGACGTTGTATCGTTTTTTATCTTCTACTATCATTTTTTTAACTTATGTTATTGATAACATGTTATTGATAACATTATACAGGATTTTTTAAAAAAAGCAATATCTTCAGCATTTTTTTTGTTATTTATTTCATCTAAAGCCAGACTAAAAACAGATATTAATATTAATATATGCAATGAATGCATGTCACGCAATCGTTAATCTGTCACTCTTTTACACCTTTCCCAATAAATTGTTTGTAAAGATTATAAGGCATTGTCTGTATTTTATAATATATAACACTTGTATAACACTTAAACGGGATGATGAAAATTTATTTTGAACTTAAATGCCAGGGAAAATGGATTATAAAATAAAAAAAATAAATATTTATTGTATAAGTAATGTGTAACACTTATACTTAGTATAGAGAAATCAAAAATTGTAACAGGATATCAGTTATTTTGAAAGTACGCGATAAAAAAAGGCTTGGAGCCAAAGGCCTGGCCGAGATTTTACGCCGGGAAGTACGGGGGAAGGGAATGACTCCCGGAACCCCGGTCATGTCATCACGTAAACTGGCGGATCATTATGAAGTATCATTGTTAACCGCGAACCGGGCATTGAATCATCTGGTGGATGAAAAGCTGCTCTATCGGGTCCAGGGCAGCGGAACCTATGTGAACGGCCCGACCGGAAAACGGCTTTGGAACGTTGGAATTGTCGACGTTATGCCCAGTCCGGATTCTCCCGGGGATTTTGCTTCAGATGGCGTTTGGTCGGTTGCGTGTTTTGAGACTCTAAGGAAAAGTTGTGCCAGGTTGCGCCATGTATCGTATCCTGAAATTAAATCCTGGGTATCGACTCCGTATGCATTAGACGAATTTGACGGGTTGATCGTTGCCAGGACCCATGTTGACAACTTCACGATTCCGTTGCTGCAAAAATTCAGAGGGGCTCTGGTGATTTACCGGTGTGAAGATATTCTGGATATTCCTTGTAACCAGGTGTTGCCTGAGATGCATCCGGCTTTTGCTGAGGCCGCGGAATTGATCGTTAAACAGCGCGAAATAAAAAACGTTATGATTGTTTCGACCGAAGGCGCCCATGCCGAACGCCGGGTGGCGCTTTTCATCAGCGCCTTGCGCCATGCCGGTTTTGATCCGATGCAGTTTTCCCTCGAGAAGCTGGGGCTGACAATCTCCGACAAGGGGCAAATGGCCGGCGGACGTTTTGTCAGGTCGTTGTTAAAACGAAATGAGGAGCTTCCGGACTTGATCTATACCACCAGTGATTTTATTGCCATCGGCATGGTGGAGGCTTTTGAAGAAGCGCATATCAAGGTCGGCAGTGAAATTCGCATCCTCGGGTTTGACAATATCGAGGGCTATGGCCTGGTTTCTGAACGCGGAGAATTTTTGTCGAGTATTGATCTGCCGCGGCGTCGTATCGGGGTTGAAGCCGCGAAACTTTTACTGAAAAACCTCGAACATCCGAAAGACTGCTGGGACGCAATCAAGGTCCCGTCGTCTCTGGTGTTAAGAAAAAGCTGGCATCCAATAGAAAATAAATCAAAAGAAAGGATTGAAAAATGAAGAAAACAAAGAGCACCCGCAGATTTACATTAATAGAGCTTCTGGTTGTGATTGCTATCATTGCGATTCTCGCCAGTATGCTGCTGCCTGCCTTGAACCAGGCGCGGGGGCGGGCAAAACAGATTGCCTGTGTTAATAAGTTGAAGCAACTTGGCATGAACCTGAATTTTTATCTGGATGATAATAACGAATACTTTTTTGATCGCTATATGGTTACGCCAT
Organism: Victivallales bacterium; assembly: GCA_963678305.2. GTDB lineage: Bacteria > Verrucomicrobiota > Lentisphaeria > Victivallales > Victivallaceae. Next base: position 385,388 of record CAXXVV010000010.1, on the reverse strand, counting down.
ATCAATCGGGATCTGTGACCTGGTATCACACAAACAGTCCGTTTGTTCATGATTATTTGAAATATAAATGGATCGATGGAGATGAATATGCCGGTACTTTAGTAGACTGCCCGTCAAATCAGTCCGGGTACGCGGGGGAATCCATGGACATGGTTTACAATGCCAGTTTGCCGATCAAAGTGGTCGGGAATATGTGGGGCAGCCCCAAAAAGCTGAAAAATCCTTCCCGGACCATGGCATTCGGGGATACCATAGGCAAGGGACTTGATACCGGTAATGGCTACTATTACTTCAGTCGCTGGGGCAAAATGTGGTATGAGGTGATTAACTTCACCTGTCACGGAGGTCAGGCCAATATGCTTATGGTCGGCGGCAATGTTTCGAGCTATCGCCCAACTGAATCCGACCCGTTGGCCGGTAAAGTAATTTTTGAACAGCGCGATGAAATATGATCATTCCTGCCGGATAACCTGAAAAAAATTCAACACAATGCGGGGAAGGATTTTCAGGCGAATCGGGTAGTTTTTCAGGCGGTCATATAACGAGAACCAGATGGAATAATTGAAGTTAGAATGAACAAATTGGAAAAAAATAGGATTTTTTCAGGCAAATGAACTTTTATTGTTTTCCTAAGAGGTGTTTATGATAAGTTTGGAAAATTTAGCTTTATTAAAAACGGGTAAAAGAAAAAGTTTAAGTTCCTATGATCGCAACGGCGCAAATCATGATAGCCGAAAGATAAATCCCGGAGACATGTTCGTTTTGGGAGAAGTCGAAGGTGAAGGCTGTTTTCAGCATTTGTGGTTCACTTTTTCGTCTCCTGACCCGATGTACTTAAGGAAAGTGCTCCTGCGGATTTACTGGGATGGCCAAGAGCATCCTTCCGTACTTGCGCCGATCGGAGATTTTTTCTGTCTCGGACATGGGAAAGTCAGAAGGTTTGCCAGTCTTCCTTTTGCTGTTCTTTGTGCACCTGAAGCTAATTTTACCAACATCATCAGGCAGGCCGGATTCAATTGTTACCTGCCCATGCCGTTTAAGACTCATGCAAAATTGGAATTATTTAATGAAACTGAGAAAGAATTGATTGTTTTTTACAATTTTGATTATGTACTTGGCGAGGGCTACGCTGAAAATAGCGGAAGATTCCACGCGAATTTTACCCGGTCATGTTCATTGAAACGAATTCCGGCTCCAAATGGTCCAATGTCCGGTGTAAATTTAACCGGAAAAGACAACTATGTTATCCTGAGAACGGAAGGGCGCGGACACTATATCGGATGTAATCTCAGTTTGGATTATCGTCCCGGATTTGAAAGTTGTCATGAAGGCGATGAAATGATTTTTATTGACGGGGAATCATTTCCTCCGTCAATCCATGGAACCGGCACTGAAGATTATTTCGGCAGCGCCTGGAGTTGGCCGTGCGGAGAGTTTTCCGCCCCGTTTATTGGCGTAACCGTTGAGGGTCTTAACAACTTCGAAGCAGCTGCCGGGCAATGGACCTTTTATCGTTTTCATATTCCCGACCCGATTATGTTTGAAAAATCGATAGCGGTAACCATTGAGCACGGTAATGCCAATGAATGCAGTGGTGATTATTCGTCAACGGCATATTGGTATCAGGAATTACCTTCGCCGGTATTGAGAATTCCCGATATTAAAACTCGATCTTATACTCAAAACCGTGATTTGCATGAACAGTTTATTCCTCAAGGAAAATAAAAAAAAACAAAAATGAGTAAACATGTCAAAGTCAAGGATAAGACAGAAAAGCTATGAGAATGAAAAAACTGATTGAAAAAATAACAGAAATTTTGAAATGAAGGGACCCAATATTTAGAGGTTACCTTAAGAACGAGCGTTCCGGAAAAAACGTTTTTTCCGGTGAAACAATTTTTTGAAACAAAAGGATTACACATGATTAAACCCGTTTTCCTGGCCGTCTTTTCGCTGACCGCGGCTTCAATTGCTGCGGATAACCTGATAAAAAACTCGGATGTGGACGAAAAAAATTTCCGGATCGAATACCGGAACACCGCCAGTCCTAAGCATATCTCAATTTCTCCATTTACGGAAGATTTGACCTGGAATAAATGCATGCGGCTGCGCTTGGAAAAATTTTTAGTTTCAGGTGGTAAACGTAAAGTCAACGGCGGTATTTTATGCGGGGGTGAAAAAACAGTTGCCGGATTCAAAGTAAAGCCCGATACGGTCTACAAATTCAGTTTGGAACTTAAAGGTACTGCGTCAAGAGCTTTTATCAGCGCAGTGGAATGGTCGGGGCCGGAATATTACAAGGACCGCAGCAGTATCAAAACCAGCGTCGGCATTGTCAAGGTAATGAAAGACTGGGTAAAATATTCCGGGACTTTTAAGACGACCGGCAAGGCGAAGCGGGCGGCGCTGCATATTCAAATATGGGGAAATGAAAAGAATATGCCGTATAAAGAAGGAGATTTTTTGCTGCTGGATAAGCTCAGTGTCGAGGAACAGTCATTGCCGTCTTTGCAAACCGGAGCCCCGGTCAAAAAGGCAGTTGTGCCAGTCCGGAAAGCGACAAGCGCGTTATTGGTACATGCCGCTCCTGAAATCGACGGAAAACTGACTGATGCGGCATGGGCAAAATCAATTATCGCTAATGATTTTCTTGATTACAAATCCGGTAAACCGGCGTTGATCCAGACTTCGGTCAGATTGCTTGCAGGTCCAAATAATCTTTATCTTGCTATTACCTGCCTGGATCCGCAGCCCAAACAGGTTAAAGCAAGTTATAATGGAGCCGGCGGCTCAGATGTCTGGAAAGACGATGCGGTGGAAATCTTTTTTGGTCCGGTAGCCGGAGATCGACAGCTTTCGCAGTTTGTGGTCGGAGCCGGGGGGGGGCGCTGGATGGGAAACGGCAATGCGTCGGTTGCCGGGCAATACGATAAATGGCGGGCCGCGGTCTTGCGAAATGAAAGCGGCTGGCAGGCAGAAGTAAAAATTCCTTACGAGTTGATCGGATATTCCATTTCACCGAAAGCAGGGGATTCCGTGGCGTTTGAAGTTTGTCGTCAGCGTAAATTGACTAAAGAGTATTCGGCCTGGACGTTTGTCAAAGGCAATTTCCATAATGTCAAAGAGTACGGTATGCTGGTTTTCGGGGATTATTCCGCCTGGCTGAAAACCAGAGCGTCAGAACTTAATGCAGCTCTCGACGTCCTGCCGGACTCTCCGCAACGCGGCAAATTGAAAAAGACGGTTGCGGCATTGGCAAAAAAGAATCGGCTTAACTCAAATGAATTTGAGAAACTGGTACAGCAGACCGAGCAATTGAGCGCCGACATCAAATATCTTAAATTCAAAAAACGTAAATATGTTTTCGGTCCGATTTCTCCGGTTGCGGATATGACTGTGCCGATGCTGCCGGCGGCGGTATTCAATCCTCCTGATAAAATAGCGGTCAGGGCTGCGGTTAACGAATTCAAACCGGTGCCGGTCGCGATTCTTAATCTGACCGATAAAACCGCGGCTTATCGGATATTTGTCTACAGCGCCATGAACGATGGGATCGAGGTTCCCGGCCTTGCCGGTCTTCCTGCGGATAAACTGACAATCCGGGAAGCTGTCAGGGTCAAAGACAGTGATTCCGAAGCGCATGGTTTAATGAATGATCCGCTGCCCCGCGTCAATGAGGCCTATACAATAATGGTTCCGCCAAAGCAAACCGGTTTGGTTTGGCTGACGCTGGACTGTCGCGGTCTGAAACCGGGTAACTATACCGGCGCGCTGCGGGTTATTCCGTTGAGTGAACCGGGTAAGTTTACGCTTTCAAAAGGCTGGCATTATCAGGGGGCAATGCAGGATATGCCGCTGTCGCTCGAGGTTTTGCCGATAACTTTGCCATCTGAACCGGCTATCCCGTTATGGTTGATGCGCCGGGCCGGAACTGAAAGTTTTTTTACCAGTATGGTTGAACACGGCAACCGGGTCTTCCAACTGTCTCCGTGGGGTTTCACCATGAAATTTGACGCGGACGGCAAGGTTATCGATGCGTCCATGCCAAAACTTGACAAAACTATTCGCGAACACTTGGCCTGGAGCAGAAAATATCATGTCGGGATCAAATTCCTGGTAGGTTTCAGTTCTTATGACGTCTTTAACAAAGTTCACCTCAAAGGAAAAAATTTTAAAGTCGGCTCAACCGCCTGGCAAAATGCCTGGAAAAATTGGTTGCGCGGCGTTGAAAAAGCCTTCGCGAAACAGGGAGTTAATCCCGGGGATGTAACTATTGAGACTTTTGATGAACCGCATGAAGGCACCGGGGATCTTTTATACGCGGTATCGAAAGCGGCGAAAGAGTCGGGCGTCAAAATGGCAATGCAGATTACCGTAGGGGCCAGAAAACCGGCCACGGCGCAATTTGAAAAATTGCTGCCGCTGGTGGACGAATGGTGCATGTGGGGCGCGCATTTTGATAACAAAGAGATGCTCGGATTAATCAAAAAAATCAAAGGTCATGGTAAAAAACTCTCATTTTATTATTGCAATACCAATATGCGGGCGTCATTGTACCGCTATTATCGCCGCCACGCCTGGATCGGCAAATATTACGGCTGTTCGACAATCGGGCTTTACACCTTGCTCAACGGCCCCGGAGGTTATTACGGACGCGCAAGTTGGAAAACCGCCTGCACCGGCGCGGTGGTCTATAATTCCATGGGCCGGTGTATCCCGTCGATCCGTTACGAGGCATTGCGGCTGGGGGTAACTGATTTGCAATACTTGAAAGTACTTGAGAATCTCATTGCCAGAGCGGAAAAAAACGGCAAAGCCGCTGCTGAAGCAACACGGGCGAAGAAATTCATTGCCGATGCGACCCGACAGGTAGCAATTGTCCAGGCTCATGATCCCAAAGCCGCCACGAACGCCAGAGCCAGGACGGTCAAATTAATCCTGGAACTGCAAAATAAATTGAAATAACTCAGCGCCTTTCCTGCATCTCTCCTGATAATCCAGACAGTCCCCGGTCGCAATCAAAGGGGACTGTACTGTCCTGAAAACTTCCGGGAAATGGATTGATGTCCTGAAATAAAATAATTTTTAGCAGGTTTATGGGATGGTCAAGTCGAAATCCCGTTCCATGCGGAAAAAAATAAAGGGCATCGCTTAATTGAAAATGTATTTCAATCGAGGGGTTGTTTTTATAACTTGCATGCATTGCCGCTTTATTTGTAATGTCCGGTATTAAGGAGTATATTTAATAGATTTAATCCACGAAAGAGTTTCAATGAGGTTTTTTCGTGTAAAAAAATCAATCCAAGGAGTAGTTTTTTACAATTATCCACCTGCTTTATCCCGAAAAGAAACAAAAAAAACGGGATTACAATAACAGGGGGTGATTTATCCCGGGTTTTCCTCTCATAAGCGGTATACTAGATTATATTGCTCCGAAAACTTTAATATAACTGGAGATTATTACAATGAAGGTATTGGTATTTGGCGGGTACCGGCTGGATCGGACATCGCATTGCTCTGGATTTCGCCGGAAACGGTTATGAAGTGACAATTTGCTCAAGAGGCGTCAAAAAGGATTTTGTCAATGATGTTGATGATATCAACATGATAACTGCTGATAAAAACAAACCTTCCGACGTAAAGAAGATATTTGAAGCGACTAAATATGATATTGTAATAGACTCAGTTCCGACCAAAGACTCGGTTGAGGCGGTCTACAAATATGCCAGAGGATTGAAACATTATCTGCATTGCAGTTCAACCGGCGGCTATGCGCCGCTGCCGTTTATTCCCTGTAATGAAACGGCCTACTATGAAGGTTTTGCCGGCGGCTGGAAAGCGACAAAAAAACTGGTTGACAATCTGGTGCTGGAACTGTTCTTCCAACATGGGTTTCCGGCAACGGTTATCAGGCCGTGTTATATAACCGGTCCCGGCAAACTGCCGCTTGACAACCTGGGCGGAAGGCGTGAGGATTTTATTGCCGATATCTTGAATAAGGTCACTCTGGACCTTCCGGGGACCGGCAATACATTGCTGCAGCCGATTCATGCGGATGATCTGGCTCGTTCATTTCTTCTGGCCGCTGAAGTGCCGGATGTCAGCAAGGGCCAGGTATATAATATCTGTCTTGAACGTGCGGTCACCCATAACCGCTATCTTGAGATTACCGCGGCGGCGCTTGGCACTACTCCGGTCATTAATTATATGACAGTTGACGGGATGCTGGAAAAATACCAGGGCAATATTCATGAAGTCGGCCTGCTGTTTTTTGCCGAACACATGTGCTACGACATCTCCAAAGCGAAAAATCAATTAGGCTATTTCCCGGCCCATACCACTGAAGAAGCGATTGAAGAGACCGCTTTATGGGCAAAGCAGGAATTAGGCTTGTAAAGGAGTATATTATGTCCGATGAAATTACGATAGTCGTTCCGGTCAATGCCAAGCCGGAATATCGCGAAGAGGTCGAAAATACCTTGCGGGAGCTGGCCCGGTTGACAAACCTGGAAGCGGGAAATGTCTGTTATGTTCTGCATCAGGCCAAAGACAACCCGGATCAATTTATCATATATGAAAAATGGAAAAACCAGAACGCTTTGGATTTCCACATGAATCAGGAATATTTAAAATCTTTCCTGGATCAAAGCGACCGCTTGCTGTCGGAGGACATCAAAGGAACAATTTGCCGCGAGATTTGATTGATCAGGAAAAAAATCATCCCAATGGAAGACCGTACAGATTTTGCTTCAAGTCAGTAGACATGTTTTCTGTCTAGTCAGACTTTCATCAATGAATTTTACAATAAGATCAAGTGGTGATATTGAGTTTAAGGGTTTCGCGCTTGATCAATTTTGAGTTAAGTTTCACGGAAACTTTGCCTCTGTAGTCTTGAAGTAAAGATTTATCACAGATCATGCGGCCGAAAACCTTGCCGACTTCTTCCATTGGAAAACCTAAACTGGTCAGGTTGTATGAGCGATACAGCGGATTGTCGTCGAAGGCAATTAGTTGATAATCATCCGGAATTCTCAGTTCCGCCAAAACGCATTTGTCTATCAGTTTTGCCGCAAATTCGTTATTCAAGGCAACAACTGTAATTTTACCGCGTTCCTGTTTGATTATCTCAACTGCGCGATCAAAATTTTGCACATGGCGGACTAGTGGCGTCGGCTGGTCGTGATTGTGCATGATGCTCATTTCAATTCCCTCACAACGTTTGTCGCCCCAGAATTCTTTCGCGGCTACGTTATATATTATAAGAATGTTGTGATAGTTATTTTTTCTTAGCAAAGAGCCGACATAAATTCCATCACCGAACGGGTCAGCAGAGAGGAATGACGCCATGTCAATTGACATCGGAGCTCCGCTGCGATTCAGCATGTAGATGGGCATTTGAAAATCTAAAAGTAAATCAGCGTTGTTGTTGAGAAAATCAGCATCTTCCGAATCCGGAAAAATGACCAGGGCGGAGGCGCCGGCATTTGATATTTCGGTGAGCAGATTTTTGTATTCGCTGCGACCGCTGCCGGTCGGAATATTTCGGTAATTAACGGAAAAACCTTCGGGGGCGACTGCTTCTTCCAGGGCCGAGAAGGATGATTCATTCCAGTGAATCCAATGCGGGGTCATAGAGTAAAGGACATAGATATTCCGGTTTGTCTCTTTCAGTAACTTTTGGAGTTTTTCATGGTCAAGATGTGGATTGACCATTGTCCCCATACGCTTTTTACGTGTGACTATATTATGCTCGGCCAGAGCGTTCATTGCGCGCTGGGCATTCATCCGGTTGGTTTTGAATTTTGCCGCCAATTCGATTTCTTTCGGAAGAATATCGCCAGGCTGAATCTTGCCCGCAGAAATGTCTGAGAGTAAGCTTCTGTAAATTTTTTTTATTGCGTCATTCATACGGAAATATACACGGCAGTTGAAAAAAATCAATAACATTGAGCTTTTTTTGATATATTTTTTAATAAACTATTGACAAAAAAAGGAAGCAATGTATAATATACTCAAATTATTTGAGTTTATTTAAAACAAGGAATGAGAAATGAAAAAAAAGATCGATGTTTTGTCTTGCTTGATTGTCGTGCTGGTGTGGAGTATCGGTGCTGATTTGTCGGGCGGCACTATATCCGTTCCCCCTGAAAACGCGGCAATTGTTTTGCCAGCGAAAAGCAGGAAGGCGAGTTTTGACAAAAATTATCTTGGTGCGGCGAAAGAATTACAGAAACATTTGGTTTTGATCACTGGAACCGATATTCCAATTGCCAGGAACAATGAAGTGCCGGCCGGCAAATATCCTTTTTATATTCAGCGACGTCCGGCGGATGATAAAAAAGAATTCGCTTCTCAGGAGGTCCGTTGGGAAATAACTCCTCAAGCCGCTTATTTTTACGGACAGGAAGATAATTCATTGGGCGCATATTTTGCGGTATATGATTTTCTGGAACGGCAACTGGGGGTTTTATGGGTCAGGCCGGGAGACGACGGGATTGTCTTTCATAAGCACTCTCAAATTTCTTTGACGGCAGGAAAATATAATTGGATTCCTCAATTGATGTTCAGGAAAATCAGGCAGCGTTACCGGATTACCGGCAAAAAAACTGCAATACCGCCGAGAATGAAGCCTTTCCCCGAATTCATGTTGAGTAAAGAGGAAAACAACCGTAAAGCCGAAGATGATATGCTTTGGCAGAAGCGGATGCGTATGGGGGGGCTGCGTCCGGGCGGCGGTCATGCATTTTCCAAATGGTGGGATAAATACGGTAAGACTCATCCCGAGTATTTTGCCCTTAATAAATTCGGCAGGCGGGAGCCGGTAAAGCTTTCAAAGGGAGCAGCTGCAACCAAAGAGTTTGTAAAAATCTGTCCCGGCAATCCAGGCGTTGCAAAGCAGATAATCGCAAACTGGCTGCCGATGAAGGACCGGGTCAAGTATATCAATGCCGGACTTAATGACAGCACTCAGAACTTTTGTGAATGCGCTAAATGCAAAAAACTTGATGTTACCCGTAAAGGCGAAGACCGGAAAGGAATAAAAGCCGGTAATTTTGCCTACCCCGGCGGAGAGAGATATGTTCACCTGACCGACAGGTATTTATATCTGGCCAATGCGGTGGCGCGTGAGGCGAGAAAATCCCGTAGTGATGTCAAAGTTTCAATGTATGCCTATCTTACAACTCTTCATCCTCCACGTAAATTGAAAGTGGAACCGAATGTTATTCCCCAGATCGTACCCTATGTCATTCCGCTTGATCTGCAGGTGACGGAAGAGATCATTGGCGGCTGGTACAAGGCCGGAGCCAAGGAAATAGCGTTTCGCCCGAATTACCATTTTAAATATCACCCTTTCCCAATGCATCTGGGGTTTGAAAAAACCATGTTTGAAGTATTCCGGACGGCAGTCAAAAATGGTTGCATATCAGCCGAATATGACTCCCTGATGGGGTGCTGGGATATAACTGGAATGGCGGATTATATTCTTGCCAGGGCGCTGGCGCAGCCAGAAAAACCCTTCAGTCATTGGGAAAAAGAATATTATTCAGCGTTCGGCAACGCCGCGCCGGATGTTGAAAAATATTTTAAATACTACCGCGAAAAAGTCTGGAATGCGCGTTTGAAGCCTAATATAAAAAAGGTGGCGGAACTGGGCAGGTACGGCAATTTTGCGCGCGGCCTTGCGTGGTCAATCAGCGCCGGATATCGCGGACGCTATAAGCCCGAAGGCGTCGGAAAATACTTTGAAACATCCGACTTTGATGCAACAGACAAATTTTTGCAGGATGCAATATCCAAAGACCTCAGGCCGGCAGAAAAAAAGAGGGTGGAACAGTTGATTCTCGCCAATAAACATTCCCGTCTGGTATATGGCGCGATGTACAACCGGGGAACGAAAGGCTATGAATTTGCTGAAAAGCTGCTGGCGTTCCGCAAGGCGAACCGGACAAAAATGGAAATGTCATGGCCCGGCATTTTTTACGTTGAGGACGTATGGGGCGATGTATGCAAATTAAAACTGGCGAGCCACCTTGAAAAATATCCCCTGCCATGGGTTAAAACACCGTTTAAATGGCGCTTTAAAATTGATGAAAAAGATGTCGGCTTGAAAGAGAAGTGGCAGGATAAATCGTGGGAAGACACCAAAGACTGGAAACCCATCAGGGTTAATGTTCCATGGTCGAACACTTACGAATGTCCCTATAAAGAACTCAAGAAAAAACTGAAAACTTATGACGGAATTGGCTGGTATACCTTCCGGGTCAAAGTACCGGATGAAATGAAAGAGCGGAAAATATTCCTTTATTTCGGGGGAGTCGATGATTCATGCTGGATTTATGTCAACGGCAAGCCGGCTGGAGAACATATATCCCAAAATGCCAAAGACACTAATACCCCTTTTGAAATAGAGATAACAAAACAAATTGACTGGACTAAAAAATATCAGACAGTCACGGTCAGAGTCGAAGATAAAGGCGGCAGGGGCGGCGTCCATAAAGAAACCTGGCTTGTAAGTAAAAAATAATAAGGAGTCAGATGTAATGAAAAAAGTATTATTGCTTGTTGTGTGTATCGCGTTAACCGGTCCATTCGGGTGTATTGTCGGACGCTCAAATGGAGATACAACTGTTAATCCTGAAAAATGTGTTATTGTTCTGCCGTCAGACGCAAAACTTAAAACGCATATTAAAAACATAAATCTCAGTTCCGCCAAAGAGCTTCAAAAGCATTTGAAATTGGTTACCGGAACTGATATTCCAATTGTGGACAAAAATGAATCCGCGAAGGGAAAGTACGTGTTTTATATTGATATTACTCCGGCTTCCGATAAAAAAGCGCTTGCACCGCAGGAATCCCGCTGGATGGTGACTCCTGCTGCTACTTATTTTTATGGCAGCCCGCAAGGATACGGAGCTCAATTCGCGGTATATTCTTTCTTAAATGAACAACTGGGGGTTGACTGGACTGAACCCGGCGATGAAGGAATTGTCTATAAAAAGATGTCTCCATTGGCTTTGCAAAGCGGCTCATACAACTGGACTCCTGAGTTAATGTTCAGGAAGATTCGTCTGGGAGGCGCAAGAGTCATTAAGAAAATGCCATCTCTTGGAAAACGATACAAGGATTATGCGGAATTCCAGCCGAAACTGGAATATCATAATAAATTTGCCGAAGAGGTGATCCTTTGGCAGAAACGCCTGCGGATGGGCGGATCACGGCCCGGCGGCGGCCATGCTTTTTCACGCTGGTGGAAAAAATACGGAAAAACGCATCCTGAGTATTTTGCGCTTAACCAATATGGCAGGCGGGAGCCGGTAAAACTTGCCAAAGCAAATCAGACTGATGAATTTGTCAAGATATGCCCGAGCAATCCGAAAGTTGCGGAACAACTGATACAGGATTGGCTGCCGCGGAGCGGGAGCGTAAAATACGTCAATACCGGGATAAATGACGGAATTGAAAATTTTTGCGAATGCGAAAACTGTAAAAAACTCGATGTCCAAAAAGAAGGCGAAAAACCGCTGACCCACTTAACCGACAGATATGTTTACCTGACCAATGAAGTGGCGAGGCAAGTAAAAAAATACCGCCCGGACGCTTATGTGGCGATGTACGCATACCTGACAACCCTGTATCCGCCGCGAAAGCTCAAGTTGGAGCCGAATGTGGTTGTTCAGGCAGTGCCTTATGTAATCCCGCTTGACCTGAATGTGACTGAAAAACTTCTCAACGGCTGGTACAATGCCGGCGCGAAGAAGCTGGCTTTTCGTCCGAATTATCACTGTAAATACCTTACGACCACAATACCGCTGGGGATCGAAAAACAGATGTTTGACGTATTCCAGATCGCAGTGAAAAACGGTTGTATTTCGGCGGATTACGACAGTCTGACCAATAATTGGCCGGTGACCGGTATCACCGATTATATCCTGGCAAAATCCATGGCAGATCCGGAAAAACCATTTTCATATTGGGAAAATAAATATTATTCGGCGTTTGGAAGTGCATCAGGTGATGTAAAAAAATATTTCAGATACTGGAGAAATAATATATGGAATAAACGCCTGGCGCCTGCGATTAAGAAAATATGCAATAAAGGCGGTGCCGGGGATTTTTCGCGCGGGCTTTTCTGGTCGCTGGGAGATTACTATAAACTTTCCGATTTCGATGAGACTGATGCCATTCTTAAAGCGGCGTCGGCTAGAAAGTTGACTTCCGTCGAAAGGAGCCGGCTCAATGAATTGATTTTGGCCAATAAGCATGCACGTCTTATGTTTGAGGCTGTTGCCGCGAGTCCAATGGATAAAAGCGAATATGCCGCGAAATTGCTTGCGTTCAGGAAGAAATACCGGAAGGAGTTAAAGCTGCAATGGATTGGTGTCTTTGCCTTTGAACTCGGAAATGGAGATCTGGCCGGTTTTGAAATTGCCAAACAGATGAAAGGATATCTCAGGCCCTGGCTGCCGACAGAATTATTCTGGCGCTTTAAAATGGACCCGGAAGACCGGGGGTTAAAAGAAAAGTGGCAGGATAAATCATGGCGGGAAACTGCTGATTGGGAAATGTTCAGAACCGACAGGTTTTGGGAAAAACAATATAATTTTGATGAGACCAATAATTTATCTGATGCGACCAATAAAGTTATCGGTACATACGACGGTATCGGCTGGTATGCAACGCAATTGACTGTTCCGGCTCAATGGAAAAACCGAAAGATTTTCCTCCGGTTCGGAGCGGTTGATGAATCATGCCGGGTCTATGTTAACGGCAAATTTGCGGGGGAACACCTTTACAAGCATAAAAACGACTGGAAGACTCCGTTTGAAATCCGGATCAATGAATTGATTGACTGGAATAAAGAAAGACAGTTAATTACAGTCCGAGTTGAAGATAAAGGCGGAGCCGGTGGAATTTGGCGAAAAGTCTGGCTGGTCTCTAAAAAATAATTAACACGATAGATATGTCTAACAGTAAAATATTCGGTTTGATGATTGACGCCGCAAGACAGCCGGAAAGTCTTGACACCTGTAAAAGGATTATTGACTTTGCCGCTGCCTGGCGGTTCAATACAGTGTTGTTCAGAGTCGCTGATGACCAGGGGATTGCAATCAAACTGGATTCTGTCCCTGAATTAATTAAGACGCCGGACGCGTTTGCTAAAAGTGAAATATCAGAACTGGTCAAATACGCGGAAAGCAAAGATATCCTGATCATTCCGGAAGTCGAGTCTTTCGGGCACACCCGTTATATCAGTGACGTGCCGGAATTTAAACGTATGCGCGATGTCTCCGAAGTCAGCGGAGCGACAAGTGGATTATGTCCGGTAGCGGATGGAGTCCTTGCTTTAATGGAAAAAATATATATCGAAGTTTCAGCTTTATTCAGAGCTCCTTATATTCATGGCGGCTGCGATGAGGTCAACTGGGGTGGCGCGCGCCTCTCCAGGCAGGCTCTGCAAGCCAGGTCCCGGGATGAAATCTGGTCCGAATATGTTAATTCCTTAAATGCAGTTGCTAAAAGCCTGAACTTGCAATTTATGATCTGGGCCGATCATGCTTTACGAAAAAATCCTGACACTCTGGAAATGATTGACCGTGATATTATTTTACTGGATTGGGATTACAATGTGAACAAGCCGGAAGAAATCAAACCTTATCTCTGCCGGGCTTTGGAACACGGGTTTAAGATTATAGGAGCCCCGGCAATGTTTTGGGGCAAATGGCTGCTCCATATCGGCGCCGGGCAACTGCGCAATATATCCGCCTGGTGCGAGGCTTTCAGTAGTTGTGAGAATACTGCTGCCCTCGGCGTCATAATTACCAATTGGTGTCCGTGGAGATACCTGTCAAACTCATACTTTGATTCTGCGGCTTTCGCCTCTGTTGCTTTTCATGAAGGATATAAAGAAGCGGTGGACAACGCATTTAAGTTGTTTGTTGAAAAACACTACAGAACTGAATGGAATTCAGACTGGAAGACTCTTTACGCCGCGGTTTACAACTTTATGCCGCCTCGCTTTAAGTCTTCCCATCCAATGGAATATCCTTTCGTACAAACACCATGGAAGAATGAAGAAACATTACGTGAAGCCTTTGAACTGCCCGATACGTCCATTCCTCTTGAAGAAGCCAGGCTGATTTTGAAGCTGTGCGGGAAATGTTCAATGGCGGTAAGATCCAACAAGTCTGACTTTGAATCTTTTCACGTCTCTTTCAAGTATTTTGAAAACATCTATTCGAGAATAGTTTTGTTGCAGGAAATGACAGATGACAATGCGGCAAAAACAATTCAGAATATATCTGAAAAGGACCGGCTCATCCTGAATGAGCTTGAAAAAATATGGAATAAGACCAGGAATCCCGATTCAATAATGAAGCGGGAATATGCTCCGCATACCTCAGGCGGACAACAAATATGGGTTGAAATGTATGAAGCTGCGGAGTATTCCAGCCAGCTTACGCCGACGCAGTTTAAAAAAATAATTCGAAAAAACAAATAATAACTCCGAAAAGTATTGACAATATTAAGATTTCAGTATATAATTAAATAAACTCATTAATATTGAGTTTATTATTTTAAATAAAGGTTTTATTGATGACATTTATAGTTGAACCAACTCAACCTGAGCAGAAAGACTGGGCGTTTGTAGAAGCACTTTCGAAGCCCGGTGTCTGGCATTTTCACTGGGCTGGAAATATTATGCGTGATAATCAAGCGCATTTGAATTGCGGGGTCAAGATTCGTAACAATTTCTCCAATCCGGAAAATTCTCTGGAAACTGCTTTTGGGGATTTGAGTAACTTCTTTACTGCCGCCGGAATCAGTCTTGACGGGGAATACGATATTATCGTCGAAAGAGGGAACACTGATTGTTATGAGTCGTATCAGCTTGATATTAAAGCAGACTGCTGCCGGATCATGGCTGGAGATTCAGAGGGTATCCGCCGGGCGATATATCATCTTGAAGACCTGTTGCTCGGAGCTGACGGGCCGTTTCTGACGCTTGGTTTTATCAAGCGCAGACCGTGGCTGAAATCAAGAATTTCACGCTGCTTTTTTGGCCCGATAAAGCGGCCTCCGCTGAACCGGGACGAGTTAATGGATGATGTGGATTATTATCCTGATGAATATTTAAACCGCCTTGCTCATGAAGGCGTTAACGGTTTGTGGCTGACGGTAGCTTTTAGTGATCTTTGTCAAACATCGATTTCCAAGCTCGATCCGGATGCGGAAAGACGTCTGACGAAGCTGCGCCTTACCGTTGAAAAGTGTTTACGCTACGGTATAAAGACTTATATTTTCTGCATTGAGCCCCGCGCGATGGCGCCAAATAATCCCATCCTGATGAATAACCCTGTTCTGAAAGGGCCGACGGATTGGGATAAAAGTCATTGCTTCTGCCCGTTTTCCGAGGTTGCCCGGGAATATCTATATGATTCGACAAACTGGATTTTTTCACAAGTCCCGCGTCTTGGCGGAATGATCAATATCAGTTTCGGAGAGCGCGCCACTACCTGTATGAGTTCTGATTCCGGCAGGGAGTGCCCGGTTTGTTCTAAAAAAACTCCTGGAGAAATTATCGCCGCAGCGTTAAAGCCAATGGAACGAGGTATCCATGCCGCCGCGCCGGAGGCTGAATTGATCAGTTGGCTTTATGTTCCGGAAAACGGTTCAGGTGATCAGATTGACAGAACTCCGCAAATGCTCGATATTGCGGGAAAGATCCCTGAAAATATAATCCTGCAGTATAATTTTGAATCAGGCGGCTGTAAGGAGCAGCTTGGTAAGGAGCGTCATGCCGGTGATTACTGGCTGTCTTATGCCGGGCCCAGTGAAAAATATAAAATGATCATTAATAAAGCCCAGGAATCCGGCAGACAGGTTTCAGCCAAAATCCAGGTGGCGTGTTCGCATGAAGTCGCAACCGTTCCTCAGGTGCCGGTTCCCGGTTTGCTTTATCGTAAATACAAAGCGATGCATGATCTCAAGGTATCCCATGTCATGCAATGCTGGTATTTCGGCAGTTATCCGGGAATTATGAACAAAGCGGCTGGAGAGCTGGCATTTGAAGAGTTCGAGGATACGGAAGCGGATTTCCTGTGTCGCCTGGCGAAACCGGAATGGGGTAAATATTCCGAAGAGGTTTTGAGCGCCTGGAGTTCTCTGACTGAAGGATACACTCAATACCCGCTGGATAATATGTTCCAGTATTACGGTCCGGTACATGACGGAGTTGTCTGGCCCTTGTATCTCAAGCCGGAAGATAAACCGCTGGCTCCGACCTGGAAACTTGAATTCGGTACCAGCGGCGACCGTTACGGCGAATGCCTGGGGACATTTTCGCTTGAAGAGGTTTTAAGCTTATGTCGGGAACTTTCACTCAAATGGAACGAGGGAGTCAAAAGGTTCAATGAATTACGTGACTTTCTGAAAGATTCTGAAGAATGCCTGAAAGATATAAACCTGGTTGAGGCTCTTGGAATCCAGTTCAAATCAGCTTGCAATATTTTGCAATTTTATGCCCTGCGGGATGAGTTGATAAAAAAATCCAGCATGCAAACTTTGAATAATATGCGGGAAATTGTTGTAGAAGAGATCAAGCACTCGGAACGGATGATTGAACTTTGTATCGCAGACGGTCGTCTTGGTTTCCATCCTGAAGCGGAAGGATACAAATATTTTCCGGAAAAACTTGCCTGGCGCGCCAATCTGCTGAAGAGCCTGCTTGAAAATGATTTCCCGCAGGTTCAGAAGAGATTGAAAGCCGGATTAAAGGCTTTTCCCGCGCGAAAAACCAAATCCTATAGATGCGGCAGCGGTAAATATGAACACGTCGCTGATTTTGCCTGGAAGGCTGATTATGGGTCTGGTAAACTGAAGGTCTCTATTGAAAATTTTTCAGAGGAAAAGGAGGACCAGTTCCAGATATTTGTTGAGCCGAAACCATTCAGCCCGCCATTATGTCTTGTTGTAAATGGCGGAAGTGACATCGAGATCCCGTTGGTAACTGATGACAAGGAAGTCGGGTTTAATATTTTCAAAATAGATCATGAAGCAGACGGCTGGATAGAATTTCCTCCACTGAATCACCGTCTTGCGTTGGGAAAATATAATCCGCTGGCAAAAGGACGATTAATTTTAAAAAATAACAACAAAAAGGAGAAAAATTCAGAATTTATGCGAAAAAGAAAAGAAAGGATTCAAGTTGAGGTATAACTTGTTTATTAACACAGGAGAACACAAATGAATACAAAAAAGAAACACAAGTCGTCTCTTACCTGCTTCACACTTATCGAACTTCTCGTTGTGATCGCAATCATCGCAATTCTCGCGTCAATGCTGCTGCCGGCATTGGGCAAAGCACGGGAAAAAGCCAAAGCGATTGGCTGTGCTTCCAACTTGAAACAGATGGGAAACGGAATTTATCTTTATTCAGATGACAACAGTGATTATATTCCGTTGTCGAGTTATGCTCCGGGGACGGTTTACAATTGCTGGCCCAATACCTTGATTCCCTATATTGGAGGGGAATATAATAAAAAGAAAGGGGTTTTTCCGTGCCCATCGACCAAAAAATATTATTGGCTCGGGTATGGTTATAACTATTATGGCGCAGGTCACGGCCTTGGAACCTATGCGGGTACTCCGTTAAAATATGGTAAAAAGACGAGAATCCTGAAAAAGTCAGTCGAAAAAATGATACTGATTGCCGACAGTCGTTATGCCTATTACGGACAAAACGCTGAAAATGGAGCCATGACTTATGACGGATCGTCTCCGGGGACTGTTACCTATGACAGCAGATTTGTGATCTATACTCCCTCCGGCCAGCCAAACGGCTCAATTGTCCATTCCGGCGGTGTCAACGTTCTATTTGCCGGCGGACATGTTGAATATAAAAGGCACCCCGAATTTAAAACATGGAGCTTGACCTGGTATTAATGATAAGCATTGCCAGTCGTTTGTAAAGCTGGAATTTTGATTACTTTTGAGAGGAATATATATTTAATAAGGTGTTATGATGAAAATATGGTTCAACATCCTGGCGGTCGGATTGACCGCGACAGTCTGCAGTGCGGCTGATTTCGACCGGAGCACGCAGATTGTGGCATTGAAAAGCCGGGATACGCTTTTTGTTCGCAGCGGATTCAACAAGAAATTCGATCTGGTAATCAGGATGTCGCCCGGCAGGAAAAACAAGCAGTTAAATCTGGTGAACGCCGGATTGACCCCGGTGGAGTCACAGTCCGATCCGGAAAGTTTTAAAAAGGTGCAGATTATTCATAATACCGGAGACGATGTAGCTCCATGGCTGATTCACGGAACGTATATCGGGGCTAATCACGGCTCTGCTTATGTCAGACGGTTGATAATCCCGGAACATGGTTTGACTACAAAAGATATAGGCACTGCTTTAACCGGCGCTAAAGGCGGAAAATTTTATATTTGCCGAATCAATGATGGCAATACTATACTTGTTCTTGGCGATGCTAAAAAAGCCTGGGCTTTTGACCGTAATATTAAAACCGGTGATGAAGTGACAAGCGCCGCCGGAAAAAAGTTGAAATTGCAGAAAGTTATCCCGTACCAGCTTTATCCCTCGCTCAGAATTACCAGCCAGAAATTTTTGATTGACGGTAAAACTGAACTTGAAGACGGCAAAGCCGTTATTGGCACATTGCTTGACGCTGTGGACGACTATGATATTATTGATACAAGGTCGGCGCTTGAGCAATTGAAAAAGGCTCCGGGAAAAGATTTTAATTTCATCGGACCGGATATTGCTGTTGTTTTAAGTCAAAAGATCACCTATCATTTTCAGCCGATGGGAGCCATGACAATCAGGAATAACGCGGAAATAAAAAGTGATACCTGGATTCGTGGAGCCGGTTTTGTTCAGGCTGGATTGTTCGCGTCACGCGGTATCAAATCGCTGAAATTCTATATTCCCAAAACTAAACCTTTTGAACAAAAAGGACAGAAGTTTGACTTTCGGGAAATGAAGGAAATGATTGGTTTCAGGCCATTGGCCACAATGACTATTTCAGAGAAAAACGGTAATCTCAGCAACCCTGAAAGCTACCCGGACCGGATTGTCGAGCTGGCCGCTTATGCCGGAAGTTCTCTTCCAAACTATGGATTTGCCATGGGCTATTCCCTCATTGAAGGGGATACGATGCCGCAAGTCCGGGCAAAGAACTGTAAAAACGCCTTCACTATTTCAAGATCATATAAGGCTTACCCGAACGCTATCGACCGGAAAACCTGTCACGCGGGTGACAAAATAAATTCTCTGTGTTACCGGCAATATTTTGATCCTGCAAACAATCCCGACGCCACCAGTGTTTACGGCCACTATCAGGGGGATTCCTATGTACTGTACGTCGATTTTCATAAAAATATCGACAACGGAGTGATTAAACTTCCCGCGGCATTGACCGGGAAATCAATTTCCGTGATTGAAAAAACTCCATCTGTGACATTAATCAGCGGGGATAAAGTGCCTGAAACCGGAATCACCCTGCAAGTTAAGAACAATTACGGATATGCCGTTTTCAAAATAAAATAAATCATTCATCCCGGAAAAACACATAATGACAGTCAAACCCCTGTTGCCTTATATTGAACTCAACCATGTTGACAAATCGCAATTTGTCAATGCGCTTTCCAGTCCTTTACACGCGGAGTCGCTGCGTGACCGGCGGCGCGGAGTATTGCCGGGGGAGGCCGGTTTCCCTGACGGATACGTTATGAAGGTCGATGTTGCTGAAACACCGCCCCTCGTTACGGCATTGGAGGATTTTCGTGCTTTTATGCGAAACTGCATGGAGGTCGAAGAACAACAAGCCGGGGCTTATCCGATCAGGATTGAACTCGATGCCTCCGTCGGGCAGCTTGAATCCTTCAGTATTGATATTGCGGACAACGGATGCAGGATAAAAGCGTCGGGAACTCAGGGCGTTCGCAGGGCCTTGATCTTTCTGGAAGACGAAATGAGTATCAGGTGTTTTCCTGCTTTGCCGCAGGGAAATGTCTCTCGCCGTCCGGCGGTTTCAACCCGCATTTCACGTTCCCCCTATGCATCCTACCGGTTTGGGACCGGCTGGGAGCTTGATAAGAAGGAAGACGCATATCCGGAGGAGTACCTCAACCGCCTGGCGCATTGCGGCGTCAATGGTATCTGGGTCGCCGGTATTTTGAGGGAACTTGTTGCTTCGAAAGTCCTGCCGGAAATGACTGTCATGGAAACAAGACTTGATCTGCTTGCGAGACTGGTCGAAAAAGCTTCGCTTTACGGGATAAAGGTATATTTTTTCTGTATAGAACCGAGAATACAGGACGACTATGATCCGGTATTTAAAAATCATCCTGATATTCGCGGGGCAAAATGGGGAAACTACGGTAGAACACTCTGCTCATCTCATCCTTTGGTCCTTGAATACATAGAAGATGTAACGGCCGAACTTTTTTGCAAAGCTCCCGGGCTTGGCGGGATAATTAATCTTTTCCGGGGAGAGCGTACCACTGCGTGCTGTTCTCCGTCTCCGCCCGTTTCAGGCCGGGGAGCGCGTCCCGCCGATTATGTAAAAGCCTGTCCGCATTGTTCGGCTCGGGCAATGGAAGATATCTACTGTGATGAGTTGGAGGCGTTTTACAAAGGAATGCGTTCCGTTGCTCCTGATGCCGAGCTCATAGCCTGGAACTATGGTCACGGCCAGGCGGAATTAAATCAAAAAATACTGAAAAAACTTAATCCGGAGATCAAATTTCTTGATACATTTGAACATGACGGTAAAAAAGAAATATGCGGCCGGATAAGAACGATTGACGAATACTCAATATCTTATATCGGTCCGTCGAAACCTTTTCAAACGCTTCAGCAGTACGCGGCGGAACACAAAAAACAACTTTATGCCAAACTACAGTTGGGGGCTACTTTCGAATCTGCCGCCATGCCGTATGTTCCTGTCCCGGCGAGTCCATACCGCAAATTCCGGGAGTTGCAGAAAAGCGGGATAGAAGGGGTAATGTTGTCATGGATTATCGGCGGCTTTCCTTCGATCATGCACAAAGCAGCCGGGGAAGCGTCTTTTCTGCCGCTGGCGGATGAAAATGATTTCATCAAACGTCTTGCCGCGATACAGTGGGGAGAGAAACATTCCGCGCAAATAACTAAAGCCTGGACACACTTTTTCAATGCTTACGACCTTTATCCGTTCTCAAGTCAGGTCTTTTACTTCGGCCCGATAACACGCTCGCCGGCATATCATCTTTATCTCGAACCGCAGGGGACCGAAGCCAAGCCGTATAACTGGGGTATCCAGAGAAACCGGGAACTTCAGCCCTTCGAAGACAATTTAGAGAAATGGTGTTGCTCATTCAAGCATCCCGGGGATGGTTTTACTCCAGATGAACTTATTTCGTCGTTCCGGACAATGTCGCAGGAATGGGAAGAAGGCCTGAAAATACTCAGAAAATTGGTTAAGAATTTTTCCCGGTCATCAGTCCAGGCCAGAGAACTTGCGGTTGCGGAGGCGATCAATATCCAGTTTCTTTCATGTGCCAATGTTATTGAGTTCTATAAGCTCAGGGACGCATCCGGGGATGACGATAAAGGGTATCTTCGGATGAAGGCGGTGGCGGAAGACGATATCAAACTTGCTGAAAAAATGAAACCGTTCATAAAAACGGAACCGTCTATCGGCTATCAGGCGGAAATGCAGTACTATTCTTTTTCGGAAAAACTTATTGATGAAAAGATCAGGCAAGTACAGGAAATGCTTGTTTCGTTAAATAGAAAAATCAAAGGAAGATAAAATGAGTTATAAGATCGCCTTTATCGGCGGCGGCAGTGTATTGTGGACTCCACGTTTAAGTTGCGATTTGTTTCTGGAACCATCGTTACGGGGTTCCGAGTTGTATCTGGTGGACATCGATCGCAACGCGACAAAACTTACTAAATCCTATCTGGAATCAGCGGATAAATTTATCGGAAACGAATGGAAGATATTTGATTCCGATATGGATAGTGCTTTGAAAGACGCGGATTGTGTGATTGTTTCAATCTCCACCGGGGGATTTGAAGCGATGCACCTGGATTATACGATTCCTGAGAAATACGGCGTGTTCCATACGGTCAGCGATACCGTCGGCCCCGGTGGTATTGCCAGGTCGATCAGGAACATTCCCGTCTTTATAGACATTGCCCGGAAAATGGAAAAATTATGTCCCGACAGTTATATGCTGCATGTCACCAATCCGTTAAGCCAGATTACCCGGGCGGTCAATAAGGCGGCAAATATAAAATGCGTCGGTATGTGTCATGAATATACCGGTATCATTAAAATGTTGCAGAATTTCTTCAAAATAGATAACGACAATGACCTGGATTCGCTCTGTATCGGCGTCAATCATTTCACCGTAATGGAGAACCTGAAGGTGAAAGGTATCCCGGACGCTATGGACAGGTTGTCTTTGAAAAACTATCTTGAGTACGAGATGAGGCAGGACGGTACTTTCAAGACCGGCACTACTGATGATGAAGTTGCCAAATTGATTGCTTCCTCCGAAAAACTTTGTCCGTATTATTTCAATTTTTATTTATATGAAAAACTCGGCGTTTTTCCGGTTTCCGGCACTAATCATTTCTGCGAAAATATTCCATTCTTCAACAATAATGAGGATACTTTGAAAGAATATCATCTTCATCGCAAAGGCGTGTTGCCTAACCGGCCCGACCGTAAAAAAGAGCGTACCGGCTGGCTGACCGAGGCATTGGAAAAAGGAGAACAGCCGGTTGAAAGCAAACAGCGTTCCAATGAAATGCTTTGTGACGCGGTTGTCGGGCTGCTGACCGGTGAACCCAGAAGGATCATAGCGGCGATGCCGAATATCGGCCAGATAGATGATCTGCCGCGCGATGTTGCGGTTGAAACCTGGGCGGTTGCGTCACGTTCCGGCGTCAATCCGGTTGCCAGCGGAAATGTTCCTTCACCGTATAAGGGGTTTATGGAGCAGATCATCGAAGAGCAGGAACTGACGGTCGAGGCCGGTCTGACCGGGGATAAAACAAAACTTGTCCAGGCAATGTTTGTTTCCCCGGAACTCCATCGCAAGGATATGGCGACGGAACTTGCAATGGAACTGCTAGGCGCACATAAACAATATTTACCGCAATTCAAATAACAACTCACGAGGAAACCAAAAACATGGGATATTTAATTCAATCAGAGTGCGATCAGCGCATCGCGCAAGTCCGGCAGTTGCTGGAAACCAAAAATCTCGACCTGGCGCTGGTCTACTACGACGAATTCAACATCGGCAACGGCTGGTATCTGACCGGCTGGTGTCCGCAGTTTGAAAGCGGCACGGTGCTGGTTCCGGCAAAAGGCACGCCGCTGCTGCTCGGCGGACCTGAAAGCGAACCGTTCGCCAAACTTGACAGCACGATCACCGAAACCCGCAATTTCCCGGTTTTCATGGTGCCGGACGAAGAATATCCGAACGCGACGATCATTGATTTTCCCGGCCTCTTCAGCGAATTGAACGCGACGATCGGCCAGGTCAAACGCATCGGCCTGGTCGGAGCCGGACGGATGCCGGCGGATTGTTACCGCGGCATCGAGGAAGGTTTCACCGGGGTTGAAATGGTCGATATCACCGAGGAATACGTCAGTCTGCGGTTTGTCAAATCAGCCTGGGAAATCGAACAGATCCGGTCGGCTTTCGGTCTGGCCGATTATTGTTACGACGCGATGAAAGCGGCCACGATGGCCGGTGCTTCGGAAATCCAGATAGCCGCCGCGGGCGAATATGCCGCCCGCAGCCGCGGCGCCAGCGGTTTCGGTTTCAGCGCGATCGTCGGCAGCGGCGCGCGCTCCAACGCGGTGGTGCCGACCGCCAGTTCCAAAAAAGTCGCAAACGGCGAACTGGTCATGATCGGGCTTGCTCCGAAAGTCAACGGTTACGCCGGGGTTATGGGCGACGCGCTTCCGGTGTCGGGCGAGTACACCGTGAAACAGCAGGAATGCATGAAATATCTGCGCGAAGCGTTCTGCCTGACCAAAGAGATGCTGGTTGTCGGCAAAACCGGATGGGAAATCGACGCTCCGGCCCGCGCTTATTTTGAAAAACACGGTTTCAGCAAATATCTGGTCTGCCCGTTCGTCCATACTATCGGCCTGCACGAAGCCGAATCCCCGTTCTTCGGTCCCGGCAGCGACGATGTGCTGGTCCCCGGTATGACCGTCTGTGTCGATATCAGTTTCTTCGGGCATCCTGAATTCAACGGCGTCCGCATCGAAACCGGTTATGAGATCACCGAAAACGGCGCGATCCCGTTCAGCCCGAAAATGGATAAAATCCACACCACAATATAATGAAAACGCAATTTGATATTTTACTGGGAATCGATATGGAAACCGATATCGGTTCCTTTACCAGCGACTACGAAGGGGTGCGTCACGGCACGCCCCGGCTGTTGGAGCTCATGGCGGATCATGACGCCAGGGCGACTTATTTCTGGACCGGGCACGCGGCCGAACACAACCCTGACACGGTCGAGTCGGTCCGGCAGTCCGGACATGAGACCGGTTGTCACAGTCTGGTCCATGAGACGCTCGGCGACCCGCTTTTTCCGCTGCCGAACAACTGGCCGGTATTGCCGTGCGAGGTTGAAGGCCGGATTCGGGAAGCGACCCGGCTGGTGGAGAAAGTTTCCGGAGTCAGGCCGGTCAGCTTTCGCTGTCCGCGGCTCTGGGGCAGTACCCAGGTGACCAATGTGCTGGAAAAACTCGGTTATAAGGCCGACGCCACGCTGCCGCTGTATTTTTACCGCCAGCTCTACTATCCGTATCATCCTTCTAAAGACAACTGGGTCGAAGAGGGTGATTTGAAGCTGGTGGAGATTCCGAATTTCTGCGACCTGAGCATGGAAAGCAATGATCCCTATCAGCGTGACCGTGATCAATGGCCGCTGTTCCGGACCGAATCGGCGTCCGCGCTGATGCGCAAGGTGGACAGTTTTATCGAATACGTGAATGCGCGCGGGGTGCGTCCGGTGCTGGCGTTTTATTTTCATCCGTGGGAATTTCATCCCATGCCGCAGGGCTCGATCGACTACGGCGAGGCCAGCGTGACCCCGCTGCCGTTCATCACTAAAAATTGCGGCGAGGTCGCGTGCCGGGAATTCAATAAATTATTAATCGAACTCAAGCAAAAAGGCGGAGTCTTCAAAACCGCCGGGGAAATTGCAGATGACTGGAAATGAAAAAATTCAGAGCAACAGGCGAAGTGTACAACGCCGACTTGTCCGGTACTCTTGAAATGGCGGGACATGGTGATTCGTCGGAACAACTGCATTATTCCGGTCCTTTGATTGACATGCTTGCACGCGACGCGGTTTCGCGACTTTCAGTCGCGCCGTCATTCCCCAATTATAATTTCTAATTATCTTGCGTAATCTTGTATTTTGCAGGAGTCTTAATTCAATAATAATAGAAGGAAATATTTATTTCATGAAGTTTAGTTTTCTATGCAAAACAACTATTGCCGCCATTCTGATTTTTTCCGGATTGCTTCAGGCTGGTTCGGTAAAATCGGTAAACGGCAAAACCCGGGTGAAAGTTGTGGTTTTCGAGTTGCCGGATCCCACGAGAAACGATCCGAGTTCACGGGCCGGAGTGGCTGTCATGAACAGTTTCATCAAAGATTATCCGCAAATCGTCAAAAAACGATACCTGAAGAAGTATAAAGCAGATCCGGGGAAATACGGTAATTTTGACTGGAACAGGATAGAGGTTGATCTTGTTCCTTTTTCCGCGTTGCAGGTGGAGGGGGTTGAAACCGATTTGCTGGCGATTGCCGGTGGCATGGCTCCGGACATTTTATACATAAACTTCAAGAAATCCGATAATTATATCAGGAATAACTTTCTTTATCCGCTCGACGAATACGTCAAACAGATGTCGAAAAAAGAATTGGATCACTGGGTAAACCCGAGAATCTGGCCGGTCATCAGGCGCAAAGGCTCCAAAGGCGTCAAACATATCTGGGCTATGCCGTCGGGTGGCGCGATCGGCCGGGTCCTGCTTTTCCACAAAGAGTTGTTTGACAAGCAGAACATTCCTTATCCGGACAATAACTGGAACTGGGATAAAATGCTGGCGGCGGCAAAAATGATCAGCGATCCGGCCAAAGGGATCTACGGCCTGGCTTTGGCCCGGGGCAAACAGGAGTCCTGGAACTGGATGAGTTTCTTATGGTCGGCCGGCGGGGAGGCGATGGTTTATGATGAGGCAAAAGATCAGTGGCGCTGTACTTTCGATTCCCCGGAGGCGGTTACCGCGTTGGATTTTTATATCCGCTTGAGCGCGGAAAAATGGTATGATAAAAACGGTCATTTGCGGCGCGGCTATTCTTCCAAGGATGCCGGGGACAGCGGGACAAAATGGAAACGCGGCGAAATCGGTATGCGGTTTGCTTATATTGACGAAAGACTTTTTTCCTCTATAGATCCGGATGTCACCGGTATGGTCCCGGTTCCTGTCGGCCCGACCGGACTTCGCGGCGGCGAACTCAATTCACGGATGATGGGGATTTTTTCCGAGGTAAAAAGCCCGGTGGTGCGTGACGCCGCCTGGGAATATATGCGGTACATCAACTCTATCGAGGCGCAGGGAATCAGAACCCGGATCATGGTGGAAGGTGGTCTTGGCCGTTTCATTAATCCCAAATATCTCAGAATGTTCGGCTATTCAGATATCGAAAAGTTATCGCCCAAAGGTTGGGCTGAAACATATAAAATTGCCGTCGCAAGCGGTAAACCGGAACCTTATGGCAAAAACAGTAATTACGCATATGATATGATGACTTTTCCGATTCAGGAGGCGGAAAACCTGGCTCGCAACGATGACCTGCCGGAAGAACTCGAGGCACGGCGGGCAGTGCTTGCCAGACTTCTGAAGAAAGCCTGCGACCGGGCTAATGAAAAAATGATTGGAATCGTCACTCCGGCCGAACGCAGCAGGCGCCGCACCGTGGCGGTGATCGCTTTATCCCTGATCCTGATCGGTTTTTCCCTGGTTTTCGCCAGAATCTTCAAGACTTTTTCCGGTGCTGGTGATGCCGGGGAACGGAGATATAAGGGGAATTTGATGCGTAAATTGTGGCCGGTAATCCTGCTTTTTCCAGCCGTGTTGCTCATCCTGACCTGGAAATACATTCCGTTGACGCGAGGTTCGGTCATGGCGTTTTATGATTATAAGATTATCGGGAAGTCCATCTTTGTCGGCATTGACAATTTCGCCAACGTGCTGTTTGATGGCGACTGGTGGCAGGCGGTATACAATTCTTTGCGTTACAGTTTCCTTATGATGAGTATGACTTTTTTACCGCCGATTATTCTGGCGGTTTTACTGCAGGAGGTCCCGAAAGGAAAAATTCTGTTCAGAACCATATATTATCTCCCCGCGGTCATCACCGGAATCGTGACGATTCTGTTGTGGAAACAGTTTTATGCGCCAAGTGAAAGAGGAATGCTTAACTCCGTTCTGTTATCGGTTCCGGCGATTGGTTTCATTGCCCTGGGGACGGCGTTCCTGATTGTTTTTTGCATGTTCGCCGCCCGGTTGCGGTTTTATGAGTTATACTGGCAAATGACCCTCTTGATTTTGGCCGGTCTCGCGATTTTTTATGCATGCGTCAGTATGACTTTTCCAATCTTGTTCCATGATAAAGAAAGCTTTTTACAGGCCTTGCCGTATTTCTTCCGGCGTCTATTCGAGTTTCAACCTGAACCGTACAATTGGTTAAGCGACCCTGATACCGCGATGACCGCTTGCATAATACCGATGGTCTGGGCCGGAATGGGCCCCGGCTGTCTCATCTATCTGGCCGCGCTGAAAGGCATTCCTGATGATTATTACGAGGCCGCCGATATTGATGGCGCAACATTTATCGACAAGATTCTGTTTGTTGTTTTTCCCACACTGAAAGCCTTGATCATCATCAACTTTGTCGGGGTTTTTATCTCTTCGTGGTATAGTGCTACCGGCATGGTTCTGGCCTTGACCGGAGGTGGCGCCGGTACTGAAGTGGCTGGATTGCATATCTGGAAAAATGCGTTTACATATCTTAAGATGGGACCTGCCGCGGCAATGGCCTGGCTGCTCGGTTTTATGCTCATCGGCTTTACCGTCCACCAGTTGCGCATCCTGTCGCGCGTTGAATTCAAAACCACCGGAAAGAAGTGAGGTTCCAGCTATGTCCATTATTTCAGAAATAGGCAGAAAACATGTCAGGGTAAGACTTTTTATCTACGGTATGTATGCCCTGCTGATTACCGGCGCGGTCTCTATGGTCTACCCGTTTTTGATTATGATCGCCGGTACCAGTAAAAGCGGCGTGGATTCTCCGGATGCCAGACTGGTTCCGCAATTTTTGATTGAAGATGTAATGTTCTACCGGAAAAATGTCGAAGCTTTTTTCGATGAGCAACAGACGTACATGCAGTCAGCATATGATCTCAATGACAAAGGTTTTCGTAATATAACACCTCTGCGGCAGGTTAATTCCAGACTGGTCGCTCACTGGAACGAGTTTATCAAACAGCAGGAATTGCCTTTTTACGCGTATGCAATGGCTTATTCCGGCTACCAGATATCAAAAAATATCCAACCTTTGTTGCTGCGCCGGTTCAAGGATCAGCTTAAAACAGAATTCAATAATTCGATAACTCAGTTGAATCAGACGCTGGAAACGGATTTCATTTCCTGGAACAATGTCTTTGTTCGCCCGAGCTTGTATGTCCAGCGGCGAGTCACTCCCGGTTCCAGTCCCTATAGTATAAAATGGCGGGAATTCAAAATGAAACAGGATCCGCAATACCGGATATATGTCAATCCCGACGGCTTTTTCCGGTCCATTTTTCTCAAGGCGCAGTATACCAACGACATTGCCATGTATAACAAAATCAATCAAACACACTGCGGTTCCTGGAATAACGTAATTCTGACGCGCCGCTATCCCGGCAAAGGGTATACTGACCGCCAGCGCAAGGATTGGAGTGATTTCGTCAGGAGCATTCTCAACCTGTACTGGATCCGTGCCGATAAACAGGCAACCCCGTTATTCCAGGCATACCTCAAGGCAAAGTACAATAATAACATCAACTTTCTCAACCGGATTTATGCTACGAAATACAAGTTCTTTAAGGAAATAGCCCTGCCGGAGGAAATTCCGTTGGAAGGAGCGGTCATTTCCGACTGGGACTCGTTTATCCAGGGTTGGAAAGATCCGAATACCGGCACCCTTCACATGTTGCCTGACAATATGCTCCGGATTCACAGTATACCGCTGATGTTCCGGGATTATACGCTCAAAAAATTTGGTTCGCTGGCAGCTGCAAATAAAGCGCTGGGAACCCGGTTTACTGATATTATGCAGTTGAATATTCCGCAGCGGGAATGCGATCAGATATTCTTCAAACAAAATTCCGCATTTCTTAAAAAGGAGTTCCTGACACGTAACTTCATTGCCGTTTTCGAATATATTGCGTTGCAGGGAAACGCCATCTTTAATACCGTGATCTACTGTTCACTGGCGATTCTTTGCGCCTTGATCATCAATCCCATGGGAGCCTATGCCCTGAGTCGCTATAAACCACGCGGAACCTATAAAATCCTCTTGTTCCTGATGTTGACTATGGCTTTTCCGCCAATGGTCACCTCAATTCCCTCTTTCCTGATGCTGCGTGAATTTGGCCTGTTGAACACTTTCGCGGCGCTTATTCTGCCTGGTGCGGCCAACGGTTATTCGATCTTTTTGCTTAAAGGCTTTTTTGACAGTCTCCCTCAGGAACTTTACGAAAGCGCTGAGCTTGACGGGGCGGGTGAACTCCGTATTTTCTGGCAGATCACCATGAGTCTGAGCAAACCGATTCTGGCGGTTATCGCGCTGCGTTCGTTTAATATGGCTTACGCCAATTTTATGATGGCGCTGCTGATCTGTCAGGATAAAAAAATGTGGACTCTGATGCCCTGGCTCTATCAACTTCAGCAGAAGAGTTGTGAGGGAATCGTCTTTTCGTCACTGTTGATTGCGGCGGTTCCAACTTTCATAATCTTCATTTTATGTCAAAACATAATAATGCGCGGCATAGTGGTCCCGGTCGAAAAATGAAAATAAAGGGCTTAATTCCCGACAGGTTCGGTTTCTGGTAAACGTTGGAAATGCTTGCGCAATCTTCAGTTCGCCAGCTTGTTCTTCCGAACCTCCGATGTCGAGCTGAAAATGAAGCAGGAGATCGTTTGCGGCCGGTTATGCCGGATTTCAAAGTTACCGTGTCAGGAATCTGACCTGAAATTTGTCTTGTCTTAGTCCGGAAGAGGCATAATATAACATAGCCCTGGGTGGATATATGCCACGCTTTAAAGGGTAATACTGGATTTACACCAGATGGATAACAAGAACAATGCTTTAGTGGTGTTCTTTTTTGTAAGAGTTTAAAGATTAAGATGGTACGCGAGGCGGGACTTGAACCCGCACACCGAAGTACCAGATCCTAAAACTAAATTTAAATATAAAACAATTAAGCTCAAATTTCATTTATTTAAGTTCAAATATTTTTGTAAAAATATAGCTGTATAAAGCATAATATAGCTTAATAAATTAAAGCAAAGTACACCACAAGTACACCATGATTTTATTCATAATATTGCATTTTGTGAAGTTTGGCTTTACCTAAAGCGAGGTAAAAAGCCTCTTCACAAATCAGAAAAAAGCGTGAAAAAAGGAGGCGGGGGGGAGTGCTTTTTCCGTCCCGATTCTTTTTTCCGTCCTACCCCCCTTTTTGCTCTGTTTAGCATCGTGGATCTACAGCCGATCGCATAGCCCTGGTATATTAATATTGTGTGACTTCTGCCGTATTTTTTGACATTCCGCATGTATAATGTGTGACTTCTGCCGTATAATTTTAGGTTTGGCTTGAAAATGAATAGTAAAAGTGTAGATTATTTATGTCGTGAAGAACGCACGTCCGCCGTTGACGGGACTACCAATCCCAGGCGTATGACGGGATTGAAGACCGTCAACGGATAGCTGGTACCGGGTGGTGCCGGCCAGTGATAAGGCGTTCTTCCTTCCGCTGACGGTCTTCTCATACTAGTGTCGTGAGAAGACCATTTGCCTGGCCTCCTCGCGGCACTTCTTTTTTAATTTACATTGTTAAGCGATTGATTCAACCAGCTGTATTCTTTGACCAATCCATCGCATTACATTAACGCATTGACTGTTTCCGCATGCTTTGTACTGATGACTGTCTGGACACTGATTTGCTGGTTTTCCGAGCCAACTGATTTGTGTGTGGCCATCCGGCATTCCCATTGCTCGATTATACTCTAATGGTGTTAGGCGTCGTGGAGGCTCAGAATTTATGGCCATTCGTGACGAACACCTGATTGTTGGTATTATATCGACTCCGGAGACAGTAGCAGCATCATTACAAACAAAACAGATAACTGCTTCATGTTTACAATTTAGTGTTGGAGTAATACCTTCAGTTATTTCGGCATTTGCCTGGCTTGTGGCAAAGCAGAATACTTCTCCAGTATCACTTTGACCGGTTCTAATATGTTTCGTCTTCTCCGAACGCTTCTTTCCAGCATTTTCTTGCAAAGTTCCCGGCTCAAATAATACCGCCGCGGCACGTTTCCAATCTCCAGTATAGCCAATAACGAACAAACGTCTCCGTCTTTGCGGAACGGCTTTTTCGTACCCGTCCACTCTGGTATATTGAGCGTCAAGCACTCTCCAAGCCAGCCCGAATCCTCTGGGCCCGGGTGTAATGATTCCGCTGTTTTTCCATCGTTTACCCGGAACGGAGACTTTCCATCCGCAGAGAAGCGATAGGAATGATGCAAAATCTTTTCCCTGGTTACACGATAATACTCCTGGGACATTTTCCCAGACGATCCACCGGCATTCAGTTCTGAATGCAAGTCTTGCAAATTCGAGTGACAGATTTCCGCGCTGATCCTCAAGTCCGAGCCGTTTGCCGGCCATGCTGAACGCCTGGCACGGTGTTCCTCCGGTGAGGATATCGATTTTTCCTTCATAATCATCTATCTTTATTTTTGTGAAATCTCCCAGGTTAGGAATTTTATTCCCGGGTGAAATCTGATTGATTTGTCTTAGCCATTTCTGACGTAATTTTTGCTCTTTGACGTTTTCCGCGTTTTCTGGATCCAGCGGACGCAGCGGGAGAGTCGCGCCGAATTTTTCAGCCAGCACGGCACACGGAAATGAGTCCACTTCCGCAAAAAATGCCGATTTCCAGCCTAACGGTTTCCACGCCAAAGTAGCAGCTTCAACTCCGCTGCATACTGTGCCATACCTCATAGCTTATAATTCCAAGTTAAGCACTCGACTTTACGTTTTCCGATGTTTTGCTTTCCTGATACGCTGATCGGCTGGCCGATATCCTTGTAATTGCAGCCGGTTTCCTGGCGTAATTTATCCAGTGCGGCGTTCGGATAACTGGAAAGCAGCCATTTTCCCTGGAGCGACGGCAAAACCTCGAGCAGCTGATAGAAAATATCTTCACTGCCGCGGTAATTGCCGCATTCACTGTTTGGATATGGCGGATCCAGATAAAAGAACGTCTCCGGAGAATCAAACCGCTTGATGATATCGATCGCGTCACGACAGAAAACCTGTGTGTGCCTTAAACGATTTGCGATATCTTCAGTGAATTGATCAATCCGGTTTGCGGTACTCCTGGCAATCTTACCTTTGGCAAATGCAAAGCCGGCAAATATTGAATGCGAAAAACACAACGCTGCCTGGCACCAGAATGCCCAGGCCCGGGTGACTTCGTCATGATTTGCCGGATCCTTCAGGATCGCTTTAGATTCCAGATAGCTTTTTTCGGAATGAAGTGTGGAGTGGACCATCTTCTGCAGTTCCGGAAACCTGGTTTTTACTACCTTGTAGAAATTTACGACATAGTCGAGATTGTCGTTGATGACTTCGACCTCCGCTTTTGGCTTCCGAAAGAACACAGCGCCCCCGCCGATAAATGGCTCGACGTAGATTCTGTGTTCTTCCGGCAGCAACGGCATGATGTGTTTTAACATCCGCGTTTTACCGCCGTAGTACACGATTGGTGTCTTCATGTGATCATGAACTCTCCTTTTTTGTTGGTTATTTTTTAAACGCTTCGAGGCGCTCTTTTTCGGCCTCGACAGCTTCTGACGCGGCTTGGACTATTGCTTCCTGGTCCGGCTTGTTTCCACCGTTGTGTGTATGGCTGGCCAGAGTCTCGAGAGCAGCTTTAACCGTGGCCATAAAATCGGCATCGATCCGGAGCATCGAGTCAGTTTCGTTCCCGATCCAGATTAGATTGCCAATATCGTTAATTTCTCCGAGCGTGGTCCGGTTACAGCTTACCTCTGCAGTGTCACTGATTTCTCCCAGGGATTCCCGGGTGCATTTTGTGTTTCCGATATCGCTGATTGTGCCGGTGGTCCGACGCTTCCAGTTGCCGTCAGCGTCGACTTCCTGGAAAGACGCAGCGGATTGCTGCCAACGCATACTTTTGCCGTCGATAATCGGCAATTTTAATTTAAAAGGCAGTACTGCCCGGATAAACGGCAAACTTTGCCGACCGTAAGCAAAGGCGATTTCAACAATGGTTCCGGGAAGCGGCAAGCCGGCAAAACCCCGATCCGGAGCCGCGGCTCCCAGGGACACTGGAACATCTCGCAGCGCCGGCATATCGTCATCGATGGTTTTGCCGTCAGGCTTTAGTAATCTGCAGTCGACCGCGTACCTGGGCCGTTCATCGGAATGCACCGCGCCGCCGACGCTGGGAGGATCCGGAACGCTGATCACCACGGCCCACATTGGCAAGTGTGTTTTATTGGCCAGTTCCGGAAAGAGTCTCAGAACAACTTTTTTTACGACTTCCCTGATATTCATATCAGTAATTTATCCTCATGGTATCGCCGGTTACGGTTATTGATTTGATTGTGACCACGTCACCGTCTCCGATCCGGAGACGCTGGCCGGGACGCAGAGCCGGCAAAAAAGCACACGAAGTTCCGATTGCGCTTGTGTCGGTGAAAAACGCTTCCGGAAGTTCGATTATCATTTTTGCCGCGGCGGTACTGCCGGCGCTTCCCACGTAAATGGATCCATCCGCCTGGCATTGCCAGATGTAGTCATCGATGCCCAGCTGCTTGCCCAGCAGATCAAGCGCGTCATAGCCGCATCCTATGTTGATAAAATGCGGAATAGATTGTTTAAGCCAGTCCCCGTCTTCAGTATTGAACGCTAATCCGGTTTTATCGGCTATTGCCTTCAGGACGTCGGTTCCGGTAACATTCCGCAGCGCCATTGGATATCTGGCCAAAAGAACCGCTCCCAGTTCCCGGATTACCAGCCGCACCTGGTTTTGATCGATCCGGCTGCAGCGCTCGATGTAACCGGTCCACCAGCGGCTTACTTTATCGCCGATGCCGGCATCAATAGTTATGCTCCCGGATAAAATTGAAGTACTGACGACTGAAACAATTGCGCGGCCTGGTATTTTCTGATCCAATACCCAGCTGTCGCTGATAATAAGAACCGACCTTTTACCGACTTTCATTTGTTTATGATATTTCATTATGAAGCGTTGGCCTTTTCAATTGCGTCATTTACTTTTGCCGGATCAGTGGAAGATACGGAAGTGACGCCGTCAGTTTTTGCCGCGGTTGCAGCCACTTTATCACGTTGACGCTCTTCCCGCTTTTCTCCAACCGATTTATATTCACGGAGAGAAAAACTGACGTCCCAGGCTAAAAGCCCGGACGCCTTTTGATAGCTGATTTTGCCGATAAAAATAACCTGGCGAATCATCGCGGCGTTGCAAAGCCGATCGGCAACCGTGTAAACAACCGGCTCCCCCTTGTCGTCCATTGCCTCGGCCATTTCCAGCAGCTTGGTCAGGTTACTTTTTCCGGAGAACGGAATCACCATTCCGACGCCGACGTTTTTCGGTTTATTGCCGGCCGCGGCGGTCGCGGATCCGCTGCTTTGTCCGGAAAGATCTTTCCGTTCAAAGTTTGCGTCCGTTGTGACATTTATATTTTTGCCGACGCTTTCCAGCGTCATTTCTTTTCCGCCGCCTGATAAGATCATTTTGTTTCAGCAGCTCCCTCTTTTATCTGGATTCCTGAAGACGAAGCGGAAACATTCAAAGGCGACTGAATTGCTTTGACAATTTCCGGAATCTTATCCGGCTTATCCTTGATGCTCAAATGTCCGGAGTCGACATTTGCCCCCATAAATTTAAAACACGGCATATAGGTTTCCGTTCCGGTCACCGTCGCTTCAAAAACAAACCACCAGCCTTGTTTCCAGATCACGACGTTTTTCTTTTCCATCTCTTTCATGATCTTGCCGATGGCGTCCTGTTCTGACGTTTCAGTCACTTTGACAATCTTGCCCTGGTCGTCATATTCCGTAATTTTTGCTGATTGAGTTACACAACCGGCCATGCAAATTGTAACCAGGATAAATAGGAATCCGATTTTCAAGTTTTTCATCTCTTTTGTCCCTTTCTATATTTGTGGTTAGAGATTTAAATGCAATTTTATTCTGGCAATGACACCAGATGCAAGTGTTACCAGTACTCCTCCGACAACAACCCAGATAATTGCTCTTAAAATAGTGCTTTTTGTATCTGAATAAGTCTTTGCAAATTCTTTGAGCGCTTTGGCTGTATCCGCATCAATTCCATGAGGGCATCCAGCTTCCCTAAGTTCATTTGCAATGTCTTTTGCCAATAATTTTCTATCCTCTTCCGTCATATATCCTCCCTCTTATTTTATTGTTGTCAACAATCCTTGTTTTTGTCGTAGGCAGCGGTCCATGCTGACCAGCCGCCGTATTGGCAAAAGGCCCAGACTATAGCCGCGCGGCGCCACCAGCGGTAACGCCAGGGATTATACCAACCATACGTTGCTTTGCATTGTTTCACGCAGTTTTGATAAATTTCCGTATTTGCGTGGTTGAATGCATCCGTTTTCCCGTCCGACAACTCGAACCGGTAATCGTGAATCAGAATAGCCGGCTCAAATACCCGCAAAGCAAAAGTTAGAGCTTTGCGGCTAAATTTGCTCATCCACTCCGGACCGCAGCCGTTATAGATTGTGGACAGTTCTTCAAGAGGAGCATACCAGAAACTTTCCGGAGCTTCCAGCCCGTTTTGTTTGGCTTTATTTCTGAGTTCTCGAATATGTTCAAGTTTCTTGCAAAACTCAATTCCATCGACTCCAGGTTCCCCGTCCCAACACATTTTATCCTCCTATTTCCGCCAATAGTTCAGCAGCCGGGTATGGCGGTTCTCCGTTGCTGCTGTAATCGTAATTATCATCGAACGTGCCGGCTATGACTGCGGCTCTCCGTGATGCGAAATCGTGCCATACCTGGGCAAACCAGGCAAAATCCGCTTGAATTTTCGGCTTTGCTTCATCCCAGATATATGCTTTGATCTGCAGATACTCTTCTTTGCTGACAAAGCCAAAAATATATTTTGCCCGTTCGCTGTCGAGTTTGGTTATTTTTTCTTGATTTGTCATGTTATTACTCCACTACAGGTTCGTATTGATCGATATCGCCGTTTCCGCCCCAGAGATATTCTTTCCCGGAATCCGGACTGAAAACGACCAGGTGTTTGCCTTCAGGCACGGTGACGCCGCCGCCGGCTTCAGCGCCGTTTGTTACAGTCAGCGTCATACTGCCGGTTGCGCTCCATACCCCGTTGTTAGATTTCTCTTGAACTTCGATCAGGTTTTCACCGGTCGGCAGTTGGAACATTTGAATTGCTTCAGAATCGGTTGTTTCAGCGCTCCACGGTCCGGAGTTGATACGGTACCGAAATGTCTCGGTTCCAAAGACGCCGGAAGCTCCGAGTAGAATTGACAGCGTTGCGATATCCACGGCGGTTATCTTTTCCGGAGCCGGAACTATATCAAAAAGGACATTGCCGCTAGGTTGTCCATAGAACCAGATACCAGCGCCATAAGTAGCTGTATCCATAGTAACTTGATGTTCTCCGCTTTGATATTGGTCAAAAACAACGGTTAAATCAGGAGCTACTATCTTATACGCGGTTGAATCTGAATGTATCCTTTGCCGTATCAAATAGTTTTGGTTATCGTTTAGTTTGATTGCCACAAACCCATTCGTCCCTGCTCCATTAGGATTGTGAAAGAAGAAACTCGAGCCTATCGTTACATCATCAAAACAACCTTCTGTTTGCTTGTTGATATCCCAAAATAAAGGGCTATATAACGAACTTCCATCAAACCCGGCAACTTCAACACTGGAACTCCACTGAATATTGACATTCCTGCCTCCGTCACTGGTTGTTCCGCCGCCTTCGATTCCGACCGTTGGAGCGGCAAGCAACGCACAATCAATACTGATCGTAGCGCTGTCTGTATAAAGTCCGTTTTCAAGCAGCTCCTGGATCTCGACGCTGTAGGTTGCGTGATCAATTTCCAGGACCAGGGCAAAACTGGTTGCATCCTGATCCAGATCCACCCATGCACCGCCGTCAACCCGATAACGCGCGGCGCCGGATCCGATCGGAAATACCGCATATTCGCCGCTGGCCCAGGTAATTGTTCCGGCAATTTGTCCCATATCCGCTTCCATGCCTGAATACCAATTTGATAGCGGAAACGCCGTTCCGGTCGTGTTGGCATACATGTAACTGAATGAATAATCATCAAACGACCAGGTGCCGTTATAATAATTTGCTTGAGTCATTACCCAGCGGTTGGAATTTGAATCATACCATAGATATATGCCGTCCTTACTGAATGCCGGCTGCCCGTTTTTCTGTTCCAGATATGGCCAGAGTCCCATCAGATCAAACTGATCGGTTGTTAATCCGGTTAACAGCTTACTTTCATAGCTCGGAAAACTGAAGTTTACCGTGTAGTTTGTCAAGTCAGTTTCGACGTTGGTATGATTAAGAACAATTACCATGCTGCCGTTATCAAACGCGACGGTAAAAGCCTGGGACGCTTCTGCTGAATAACTTGCGTCCTGGAGTTTTTCCCGGACATAAAGTGTGTAGCTGATGCCATCCTGCAGCCCGGTAATCTCCGCAAAGTTATCCGCGGAATCTGCGCTCCAGGCTCCTGCATCCAGTTTCCAGGAAAATAGCCCGGTTCCGTTGGTAGACGTTGTGGCGGATGGAGGATCACCCCAGGTGTTCGGATTGTTGTCAATC
The DNA here is from genome assembly GCA_963678305.2 of Victivallales bacterium. GTDB lineage: Bacteria > Verrucomicrobiota > Lentisphaeria > Victivallales > Victivallaceae. The sequence continues at coordinate 347,101 of CAXXVV010000010.1, read as the reverse complement.
CACATATAAGAGTTGAACGGGTTTGAATCTGACGATGGATCATAGTACCATGAATAGTCATCGTAAGTATCCGGATTCTGTCCGACCATGTTGCCGTCGTAATCGCAAAGATACGCTTTACCTTCCCAGGCGTCGTATTCATCGATAACCAGCCAACGGGTGGCGTCGGTGGAACTCTGATAATATGATCTGGTTCCATCCGTTCCTTGAAATGAGTAAATGTGATTGACGGACGCATCGACTCCGGACACTGTGTAAATAGTGCCTTCTCCGCTCTTCCATCGGAAGTATTGTCGGATGGATGATGGCGCTGCCGTCGTAATTATAAAAATCGGCGCTCCCATTATACGATAGTCCTTCCGGGTTTAATATTGATAAGAACATGGGCGTTATCGACAACCCGTCCAACTGGCTGCAGCTTCTTGCCGGCTGCGGATGGTGGAGTTTCAGTATAAGCGCCGGCAGTTCCGAGATACAATGGAGTATCGTCCGCCAGTCCGGACGCGATATTAACCAGCAGCGGAATCAATACCACTGTGGCCTGACCGTTATCCAGGGCTTTTATAACGCCATCCGCAAACTGAGAGTCGTTACCGGCTCGATAACATTTTAAAGTTCCGTTGTCGTCTGCCAGATAAACCAGTTCATTGAGTGCCGCGTCAGCAGATTCTGCCGTGACTTCATTGCTTTCTCCAGGCTCCCCTTGTGGTCCTTGAATTCCCTGGTCTCCCTGTGCCCCGTCCGCTCCAACCAGAGAATCAAGGAAATCCTGTTCCGTTCCAACGTTGCCGGCATCCAGCCAAACCTGGTATGCACTTTTGCCGTCTTCCCCTTGAGCCCCGGGTTCTTCGTTTTTCCAGCTTCCCAGCCATAAATCATATACTTGCATGATTTATTCTCCTTCTTCGAACGCCTGGTACAGCGGGATCCAGACCGCGTTTGCCCGGTCCGGCCAGTCGTGTTTCGTTTTCTCCCGGGTAAGAACGCTGTCGACCACTTTTTCACGCTCGATGTAGATTGTATCGACGTCGTCATGATCCCAGCGCTTGTAAAGAGTGCCGGCTGTTGCTCCGTCTTCCTGATACGGTATTCCCCGGGTTGATTGTTCTTCGCCAAGTAAACTCATTTTTATCCTCCGTTGTTATTGATGTATTCGGTTAACTCTGTGATTGTCATTGCCGCGGCCGCGTCTTTGGCTGCGTAACCTGCCTCGATGCATTGCCGCACGTAATTCCGGCCGGCCATAAAAAACTGGTCGAACTCTTCAGCGGAATTGACGGAGACGTAAGTGCCGTTGTCAACCCTTACCTGGTATGGATAGGTTAAAGTGTCCCGGATCCCGTGATCAATGCCGAAATTGCTTTGATCCTGGGGACTCAACGGCACTTGAACACCGTTTATTTCAATTCCGGCGTTTATGTTTGCCTCGGTGTTCGCGTTGATCAGCTTGATCGCCTGTTCCAGCAGCAGTTCTCGATACGTATCATCGTTACATTCCCATTGCTCCGCGCCGCTGAAATCCTGGTAATTTTCTTTCAGGGTATAAAATGCTTTATCCGGAGGCGGACAATCAACTTGAACCGCTCCGGAAACATCTTTGCCACCACGGGGGGAAAATACCTGAACCGCATACCGGTTTTCATTTAAAACAACATAATTCATTGCAGTTCCCTCCAGCCTGTTGTTGCAATTTTAAGCGTTGTATCGGTCCGTGACGATGTTACGGCAATTCTGCCCTGGTCGTCGGTAATCACCCGGGCCGCTCCACCCAGGTCCGGAGCTGCGTTCGCGTCCTGATCAGATAAAGTACAGAACGGTAATGCGGTGTCTGAAGGAATGCCGTCTGAGATATCCGGGTTCCGGAGATACAGTCCCAGGACAACCCCGGTGCCGCCGCTTTCCGCGTAAACATTGACGTGTGCTTCCACCCGGCGACCGGTCGGAACACTTAACGCATAATTAACTTGGACGGTACTCTGGTCAGTTACATCCACGTCCAGAATTGGACTGTCCAGAATCATGCAGTTTCCGTCATGAATAAATTGGCAAATTTTGCCGTTATCATCAGTTAACGCGGTTCCGAGAAACCGATATTTCGTATAACCGGCCGCGCCGCCCAGCAGATTGGTTGCGGTGTGCGATGTGTCGAATCCGGCGTCATACTTATAGGTTGCAACGTCTCCGGAAGATACATCGATGATCCCGTGGACGTCATATTCGGTATTTGCCGTTAGCGCCACACCGTTGGCCATGCCGCCGTTGCCGGATCCTTCAACCCAGGTTGCGTTAATTTGTTTTGTCAATATCGACTCCAACAGGAAGCGGAATTCATGGGTACTGTCCATTCCAGCCCCGGGTGAAATGTCGATATCATATTCGCTATCTATGGCGTTGTTGGATAATTTTAGGCCGTAATCCTCGCCGCCGCCATCGATGCCGTCAGTGCCGTCCTGGCCGTCAGCTCCGGCCGGTCCGACCAGAGAATCCAGAAAATCTTGTTCCGTTCCGGCGTTGCCGGCATCGAGCCAGATTTGATATGCGGAATCACCGGTCGCTCCATCCGATCCATCTATGCCATTGGAGCCGTCAGCTCCTGGAGCGCCATCCGCGCCAACCAGAGAGTCCAGAAAATCCTGTTCCGTTCCGGCATTGCCGGCATTGATCCACACTTGATAAGCGGAAATGCCGTCTGATCCATCCACGCCATCGGCTCCCGGATCGCCGGTATCGCCTTTGTCGCCTTTAAACGGTATTGCTCCGGACCAGTCTCCGGACGTGTTTGAATTCTTGATGTAAATATTACCGTCATCGGTTGCCAGGTAACTGAACCCTTCGGCTTCATCGTCGTAAGTTCCCCGGTTTGCCAAAAGCCCGGTTGCGTCAACCGTGAAATTGCTGCCGTCCTGGCCGTCAGCTCCGGCTGGTCCTACTAGAGAATCTAGGAAATCCTGTTCCGTTCCGGCGTTGCCGGCATTAATCCACACCTGGTAAGCGGAAATGCCGTTCGCGCCATCCGCTCCGGCTTCGCCATCAGCACCATCTGCCCCAGGCGCTCCATCCGGTCCGACTAGTGAGTCGAGAAAATCTTGTTCGGTCCCTTCGTTGCCGGCATTGATCCACACCTGGTAAGCGGAAATGCCGTCTGCACCATCCGCCCCGGCCTCACCATCCGCGCCGGCCGATCCGTCCGGCCCAACCAGAGAATCAAGAAAATCCTGTTCCGTTCCAACATTTCCGGCATCGAGCCAGATTTGATATGCGGAATCGCCGTCCGCGCCGGTCCCATCGGTCCAGCTTCTGGTCCAAAAATTATACTCCATTGTTTGCCCCTCCGTAATCGAGATATTCAATTAACTGTTTGGTTGTCATTGACGCCACGGCGTCTTTGGCGCCATAGCCGTTTTCCAGACATTCCCGCACGTAATTCCGGCCGGTCATGAAAAACTGGTCAAACTGATCCGCGTCCTTGATCTCGATGTAGGTTCCGTCGTCGGTCCGGAACCGGTATGGATATGTCAAATTTTCCCGGATCCGGTGATCCACTTCCAGATTGAACTGCGTTGTTTGCGATAAATGGATCGGAACACCGTCAAGCTCAAAGCCGGTCTCAATTTCAGTCTTTGTTGCCAGGTCGATCAGGTCGTGTACTTTTTGCAGTACCGCCTGTTTTTTAGACGTATCCGGAACCCACTCCGTACCGTTCCATTTATGCCAGGAAGATGGCGGAGCCTCAAACGTTAACACATCTGCAGGGATATCGCCCGGAAAATCAATAACAACGGCCGTGCCGTCAATTTTATATGCGGTTTTGCCGCGGTGATCATCGATATAGATAAATTTTCCATCCTGTAACACCCGGGCTTTGCCCTGGACCGCTTCCGGAAGATCCGCATTAACTTCATTTTTTCCCGGCCCGAGTACTCGGCCTTTATCTTCCTGGGGAACACGACTCGATAAATACTCTCCAGTTTCCGGATTGATTTTATGATAAAGCATTCTTATTCTCCCTTATTTGTAATAGACGTACATGCGAATATTGATATTTTTAGGCCGGGTTTCAGCGCCTCCGGTATATCCTGTTTCATTTCCGTCGTCATTAACGCCGTTATTCCGCTGAATCTGCAGACCGTCACTGGTGATATCCAAACCATGCGGGTGATTGTGCGACTCGAATTCGTCAAGCTGCTTTGTCCCGACATTATCACCGGTGGTTCCATCGCCGCGATCGGTACGGGTTGCCGCGTCCGGATCCACGCCGCGTCCCTGGTCCTGGATACGTAAAAAATAGCCCTGTGGTTCAGGTAAATAACTGCGGCCATTCGGACCGCGCCCATAATAGCCGTCGAAATAATCATCCAGGTCGTCATAATCCGCGTCGACCGGCAATTCAGAACCATCGAGCCAGAGTGTGTTCTCCGGTTTTGTATCCGTGAAGGAAAAGCCCGGGAAACCTACTTTTGCCGTTGCCTGGGCAATCAGCGTTGTAAAATCGTATTGCCAGGAATCCGCGGCAATATTGATGCCGGTCAGGTCCGCGGCGTTGTTAAACTGGATCCCGATATTTTTAACCAGGGAATTTCCCAGGCTAAAACCGTCTGAAGCTGTCTTGGTTTGGATTGGAACATAAGAAACGGCAACCAGCGTTGCATGTTCCGAGCAGTACAAGCCGATCCAGTTAAAAGTAAAATCTCCAACATCCGGTCCCAGAAGCGTGGAGTAAACGACTGCTGCAGCACTGACATAACCGGCCTGGTCGACGTTGCGCTGATGAACGATATCACCGGCATCCGGTAAAGCTTCAGTCGGCGGCGGCTGTGAATCGATATCCAGGCCGTCAATATAGGCAAACACAAATTTATCGATATTGAGTAAAGTCTCGTTTGCCTGGCATTGTGCAATCAGTACGGTTCCGGCTGCGGTTATTATGGAATTAGTCGTCATTGTTATCGTCTCCCTCGGTTTTGAAATCAAACTTCAGCTGCAGCTGTTTCGGTAACTCATCGTTCAGGTCCATAAATACCTGGGCCATTGGCTTTACTTCAGTCCGGAGATATACACGCTCCACTTTTTCCGGATCACCCAGGGAGCTTGTACCCAGGGGAACTATGCCCATTAACACCGGAGGAACCCGGTGTGCTTCCCGGACATCGGCCGCTGAAATATTTTTTATGTTAAGAAACTCATCTTTTTGACTGATATCTCCGATCGGAACGACTTGAATGCCCTTTTCGTTGCCGTTTGGAATATGCAAATGCAATGAACGGAAGTTGCCGGCGCCTTTGCCCTGGGCAACTTTCTCCTGAAGCGCGTCAACCACTCTTGGATTCATTTTTGCATCGTTGGTATACAGGATATAGCCTAAATGAGCGCCGTTTACGTAGTATTTACGCCTGAATAGCGTCGCGTCCTGGTTAAGTAAAGCGGACTGCAGTCCTCCGAGCCAATCGCCGGCACCATATATTTGTTGCTGGGTGTCGTATTCCTTCAGGTGGAAAATTTCATCATTCCGGAAATCCATATAATTGCCGTTCATCTGCAGAAGACGGAAACCGCCGCCGCCGATCTTTTTAGTCTTTACCCGCATGTTTATGGCGGGGATATGCTTCAGTCCGGTTATTCCGCCAAAAATGTTCCGGAATACTTGAATATAAGCATTCCCGAAAGTAACAAAGTCAGTGGCCACCGCTTTGAAATCTGAAATACTCAATCCGCCGCCAGAATAACAAATCGACAGCATATTTCTCCGGAAGATAACGCAACTGCCGTGATGGCCGTTGGCTGCTTTCATTTTTGACAACCCGGATAGCGATATCGGCGGAACGTAGAATTCCCCACCCTGATCAGCAAAAGTGCCCAGGTAATCAAGCAACCGGTCTTCTTGTACCGGTTCCGGATCAGACCATGTTAGTAAAATTGTTTCGCCGCTTTCGGTTTGAATTTGTCTTTCGTTTGTTTCTTTCAACTTTCAACCTTCAACTTTCAATTAATCGGTAGATAGAACGCCGTTGCCCGGTCTGCCCAGGCCGCGACGGTTATTTCAAGGAAAATCGAGTCGTTGACCACTGTTTCCCGTTCGATATAAACAAGGCCGTCTCCGGCTTCCCAGCGATAGTAAACAACGTTTGGCGTCGAACGGTCCTCTTCATACGGCAGTTGTCCGGAGTATGGATTGACGATTGTCCCGGGATCAACCGCCGTGTAATTGCAGTACTCCGCTCCGAATTCAAAAGCCCGGACTCTGATTTCAGCCTGCCCATTGGTATCGAGAACATAGCGCCGGCAGGTCCGGCCGTATTGTCTGATCACTTCATTGACGATCAACAGACTATCGCTGTCCATGCCGTCGATCTGCAGATGGATAATATCCCAGTCCTGGCCCTCGATGCGTTCGGTTTGCGTCAGGATCCCCGTGCCGATTCTTTCCCAGATTCGCTGGAACCCGGCTTTACTGCCGGCGTCTTTGGCGTTGGCCAAGGCATACTTGACGCGCTTCCGATACAACTCTTCCGTTTCATTTGGCCATCGAGAGATATCACGCTGCCAGGCTAACAGATTAAGCAGCTGCAGCGGAGCCGTGTCCGGATCGATGGAAATCGACAACTTATCCAACCAGGACTGTACTTTATTCCAGAAGGAATCGGCAACGTCGGCAATTGTTGTCAAAACTTCGCCGCCCTGCCAGAATTTCAGTTGTATTCTTTCACGATCCATGTTTATCCTTGATTGACTGTTAAAGTTCCCAGCCTGGGAACGTTAAGCGCTGATATGATATCGTCCTGGCCCCAGGCCAGCCCGGTTATTCCGGAAAAGTAATTATGCAGTTCCTGGTCCAGCTTTGAAAAGCTGAACCGGCTGTATGCCCATGACTGCGTTACGTAATCGGCATAATCGCTGTTATCCCTGAATGCACACCTGATGAACTGCTCGATATTTGCAATAATTGTGTTCTTTTCCGCAATTGTCAGTGAGGAATCAAGGTAAACGGTCACTTCGACATCGTGTTGCGTCTCCGGAAGCGCTTTGACTTGCAGATCATCGCCGTGGCCATGATTCCCGTCGTCATTGATATATGCGTTGACCGCGGTCAAATACTCATCCGGAACCGTGCCAGCGTCAAACAATATGTATGCGTCCGCGGATCCGGGACCACGCGGGATATTGTGATCAAAGTATATCCGGTCGACCGAAAACCCGGTGTTCTCGGCTATCATCGCTGTATACTTTGCGTCAACATGCCAGTCTCCAACCGCGGAAAACTGATTCCGGATCCGGAGCCGCAATTCGTCGTCGCTTTCGGCATCGGCCCCCGGAGTGGTCAGCCAGTCAAGTGTGTTCGTTACTTCCGTGATGCCTGGAACGTCTGAATCCATGATCGAGTAATAACTGATTCCCAGATTGTAAGCGGCGCCGGAATTTTCCGATTCCGCTTCGACCGCCAGATTTGCAACGCCGATTTCCATTACCGCGTCGGCTTTGGTTACCATTTTATAGACGTTGCCGTTAATCGGAATCGTTCGCACCCGGGTGCCGGCCGGGATCAACAGCTGCTGTGCGGTGTTCGTCCTGGTAAAAGTCAGCTCCCCGACTGCTTTGACGGCCGGTTTACGAGTGATATCGTAAGCCCAGGCTAAAATATCGAGCATCGCGCCGGTTGCGGTTTTTACAAACAGCTGCGGAATTACCGACTTGATCAGATACGCAATCAACCATCTGGCCGGGCCGGTTAAAGCCCGGGAACAAAAATTCCAGAATGCGGAGTACTTATTCGGATTTGCGATCGTCAAATAAGCGTCATCCGCCATCCCCTGCAGTTCCGTATTTATCGCCTCTTCAGTCACCGGTACTCCGGACGCTTCCAGGGCATCGGCAAAAGCCTGTTGTTCAGTCGTTAAATTATCAAGTTCCACATCCATTATGCAGTCAACTCCACTTCTATATCTCCAAAATCATATGTAGTTGCCGTCAAGGTCCATTGCCCCTGACCGGCTGTAAAATTATCTTCAGACGCAGTGATCTCGATTGTTCCGGGTACAATCCTGTCGTCATCTTCAACCAGCAATACAATCTGCAGAAGCAGCAGCTGACGTTTTTCCTCGCTCCGTTCCGCGACCAGTTTTACCAGGTATCCGGATTCCCGAATCGCGTTGATCAGGTCCTGGACAATCACGTCAACGTCATAAATAATCTCAGCCTGGCCGTCGACCAGGTTTAAATCATCGGAAACAAGCCGGATATCCTTGTAAATCGCATCATCCATATTGTAAAGACCACATATCTTCCATTTCACCCGGGCCGACCGCTGCTGATGTATTGATCGTCACGCCGCCGTAATTGTTGGTATTGTTGGTTTGACTGTTCCGGATCCCCCCGGCTGGAACATCAACTTTCCGCGCTGACGCCACAGAAGGAACCACCGGTTTTTCAAATTTATGCTGCTGAACTGATTTGACGTTTTGAGTGACGGCCACATCACTTTTAAGCCAGCCCAGCCCAGGGATCTTTGACAAAAAATTACCGACTTTACCCAGTGTGCCGGTTACTTTATTCCAGAGCCCGAGAATATAATCAACCATGAAGCTGAAGGCGCCTTTTATCTGATCCCAATAAGTAATTATTGCTTTAACAACCAGTCCGACCGGTCCCAGCAGCAGAGCGAGTCCCCATTGCCAGTATTCCAGAAAAAAGTCAACAACGCTGCCAAACGCGCTTTTCATCCAGTCCCAGGCAATTCCCAGGGCCGCGACAACCTTATCCCAATAAACAACCAGAGCCACAACAGCCCCGATAATGGCCATAACGCCAATGACTATCCAGGTTATCGGACACGCGAGTAAAGCGGCGGTAAAGCCCCAGACAGCGGCACAACTGCCCCAGAATCCCAGGGCCATAGCCGCTTGCGCGGTTGTTATGATCCAGGTTCCCGCTGCTGAAGCTATCTGGACGGCTTTGTTCCAAAGCAGATTTAAGCGTAATAAATTAATTGCGGCGGTTGCTTTACTGATTACTCCCTGCCACATCCAGGTTGCAACGGCGTGTACTCGTTGAGCCGTCGTCATGCTATATGTCGCTGCTGAATTTTTCAAACACCAGGCCCAGAGTATCCTTAACTTCAAAATAAACGCCGTGTGCAGCTTGACAATTCCGGAGATGATCCAGAGCGTTCCCAGTGCGGTCCCCAATGCACTGATGGCCAAAGCCACGCCGGCAATAGCCCAACGTAACGGAGGACAATAATTCAAAACCACACGAAAGATTCGCAGGAAGTAACTCATAACATCGAGAACGATATTGATTGCCGGTAGCAGCGTTTGTCCCAGGGTTATCCGGATCGACTCAATAGTTGCCTGGAATTTGTCCAGTGGATCGACTTGGGCAGCGGCCATATCGAGAGCCGGTCCCATCCCTTTTATTTTTCCGAGTTCGGTAATATTGGTTTTCAGTGCGTCGGTTTTGTTTAACAAGCCGGTTACGGCACTGACGGCTTCAACACTTCCGAATGCCTTTTTTAACTGTAGACTTTCGGCCGCGTCAATTGTATCTCCGAATTTGCCTTTGATGCGTTCCAGGATTCCGGCCATCGGCAGCAGTTTGCCCTGGCTGTCGACAAATGACAATCCAAGCTTCTGCTGCGCTTCCGTGGCGCCGTTAATAAACGCCCGGTACTGCGTTGCCGCCATCGATCCGGAGCCGGTTACTTGCTGCAGCATGCCAAGTACGGACATTTGCTCATCCATACCAACGCCTTGAGTAGACCCAACCGCCCCGAGATTGGCAAACGCCGCCTGCATCTCCGATCCGGTTGTTCTAAACATCTGCACCGCTTTTGCGGTTTTTCCCGTCAACTGTTCAACCCATTGTCCTTTGCCGATCCGGTTCATATCTTTTTCAAAGACGCCGGCCATTGTTGAAACATAGCCGGTGATCGTGCCGGTGGTCGCTTTGGTTGCTTTGGCCAGAACTGCCGAGTTATAAGTGAATTTTGCCAGTTCTCCGTCAACAAGTCCGGAGATTGAAGACTGTATATCGTAACCGGCCTGAACAACTTCTGAAGCCGCGCCGCCATACTTTGAGGAAAAGTCCAACGAGGCGTCACCGAGCTTTACAATCTCTTTCTGTGCAACGCCCAGGGCGGAAACTTCATTCAGCGCTTTGTTAAAATCACGGGCTGAAGCTGTAAATGTAAGCATGGCAGCTGAGACCGTCCCGATTGTCAACGCTCCCTTGCCGATGGACATAAAACCGGCTCTGGCCGCTTTTTCTACTTCCCGCAAAGACTTTGAAATCTTTGTACTCGGTTTTGTCACTTGGTCAATTATTGACAGTGAAAAGAATAGTTTTTCAAGTGGTCCGCCAGTCATGGCTTGCATTTTCCCGTTTAAAAGGTTATAGTAATATTAACAAAATAAAGGTCTGAGATGTTTGCGATCGTTCTTACAATTGCCTTTGTCGTAATAGGGGTTATGATTTTAATCAAACTTCCCAGGCTCGTTTATTGCGCATACATCTACTGTTTCGGATCTGCCGAGCAACAAAAAAAGTTAAGCCGTGAAAATCGCCGGCGTTTCAACGCCAGGAGAAAAAGAATGTCCCACGGCTATCCGTTTTAACCCCCCAGCATTTTACCCATTTTTTCCCAGAACTCATTTTCCAGGAACCAGGCTTCAGCCAGGCAGTCCGTATCTATTGGCCGGCCCGGAAAATGTTTCCGGGCATAAACGATTAATAGCTCCAGACTGCCTTCATCTTTTTTTAATTGCTGGAGCCTGCGCTCGACTTTTTTATTTCAATTTCCACATCGCCGCGAAAATCTTCAACCAGCTTTGCAACCAGGTCCATAGTCAAGCCGCGATCACACAGATTATCGAGCTGTTCGCGCTGTTTGGTATCAACCAGAGAGCGTCGCAGGAACTGTTTTGCCGGGACAACCTTATTGTCCGCGGTGGTGTCATTGATAAAACGATTGAAGTTTTCACTCGTTACGTTGAATTTGAGTTCCTCTTTGTTGATGCTCAGTGTTACGTTTTTTTCGGCCATTTTTCTTACCCCTTAGTTTGTTTTATTATTTAGATGCCTCAGTGTCGCCGGTCGGCGCGTAAGGCACACCATTGATTTTAACAAAGTCCGGACTGGTTACGTCAAACGGCAGCGCGAACTCGGTTTCATCAGTACTGCTTTTGTCGATATCCAACAGACTGGAGAGTTTGACTTTACAGCCGAACGCTTCAATCTTGACCTCATCATCTCCAACCTTTGCATAGCTGTTGATATCGAACGGTTCCATTTCCTGGAAACTTTTGGCCGTTTTGGCCGCATCGAGAAATGCCTTCAGTCCGGAGGCGTCGACGGTGATTTCTCCAGAGGCTTCAACGTCTCCCAGCAACCAGCCGTCCGGTTTCCCGTTGCGTTTGGCCACGGTGGTGTTATCGGTTATTTCAATCGTGAACTTTTTCACTTGAACCGCGAAATCTCCGAGGTCGATATCGAAACTAAGACCATTAAATCTTCTTTTACCTGACATTATAAAATCCTTTCATTTTCCGTGAGAAGTTATGCGCTCAGATCAAGCCCGAGATACAAGGTGATCTTTTTCGGACACTTGTACGGCTGTGCGGTAATTGCGATCTGTACTTCAGTCTGGCTCACCCAGGTAATTTCTATCGCATCGTCTCCGGGAGCCTTGATCATCCCCGGCATCTCGACGCCGGCAACTGTTACCGGCTTGGACGCTTCACGCATCGGCCTGGCCAGGTAAGTTTTATTGGCCGAAATGCTCGACGCGGTACTGTTCAAACGGCGGTCCCCGATCCGGCCGATAGACAGGATCCTGACGCGCCTGGCCAGATAGTCAAGCACACGGCGGTTTTCGTAAACCTGAAAATCTCCGCCCTCAACATCAAGCAGAGCGTGATCCGCCCAATACATGCCATCGTAACCGTTATACCATTGCGGCACTGACAACCTGGCATCGGCCAGGTCTTTGATAATGGCCATTGTCAACGGTGCGTCGGCACTGTCGACCGGAGCTGCGCCCAAGCCGATCAATGCGCCAGTGGCGGTTCGCATGGGCGTGTCCGCGATCGTCACACCCGGGTTGCAAAGCCGGCCGGCAACAACGCCCAGGTTATTACCGTGTAATTGCGGTACTACCGCCACACGGTCGGCTGCTTTGCCGTTAACCAGGGCTTTTGTCGCGGTTGCGTAAGCCGCCCATGTTTGTGTTTCCGGATCGATTCCCGGCGCCGCCAGATGGCAGGTCAGGAAAACAGAATACTTGGTCATCATCGCGGCCATCGCGGTCTGGGCCGCGTCTACTTCATCCGCTGACGCAATCTCATCACAGATAATAACGCCTTCGATATTCAATTCGTTCGGCTTTTCCAGGGCGGCGTCAAGCGCGTCAACCCAACTGTCTCCATCCGCGAGTGATATCGCGTATGCGGCCCAGTTGTCATTTTCCGAGTTGGCGATTGCCGCCTCGAGCTGAGTCTTCAAAACCGAATCGCCGGCGCCAAAAGTGTCATCAAGATCACTCGAAGCTCCCAGCGCGTATATGTTCCCGTCGTTTTCGGCCTTGCCGCCGGCGCCAATGTAAAGATAGACGCGTTCCGGCACACTGAAATAGCCCTGCATGTTGTTGACCTGGATAACTGTTACTTGTCCGATCATCGTTAGTCCCTTTCGGTTAATTTAATAAATGACTGTATTGTTTTGCTCTGAATTTTTGCTCTAATGAACTCATTATTTCTTGTCCGAACCGCATCCGCTGCGAGTCATTAACGCCTAGAACCGGACGCGCCGGCACTTCATAAGTTCCCTGTTTCTTTTGCGTTCGTTTTTTGCCTTCCGATATTAAAAAAAGAGCCTGTTTCCGGCTCATATTCTGCATGACATATCGTAATTGTGCCGCGGCCCCGCCAGGAAGAACACGCAAATGCGGCGGTAAATACTGCAGCCGGATCAATGTTGCTGCCAGATTTGCGGTGCAGCCCTTTGGTCCTACTTCTTTATTTAACCTGGTTTGCACCTTACTCGTATCAAATGCCCCCGGGTAATCGTAATAATCGTATGTGTCTTTGTAACCGTCGTGATGTTTTCTGGCAACAATGCCGGCGTTCCTGAAAAAGTGAACTTTCGCCTCGTTGTCAGAGAGTAGCTTGACACCCAGATATTTGCCCTTGACCATTTTCTGGAACATCTTTGTCCGGAGCCGGCTGTTTTGGCTACGTGGCTTCATGGGCACTCCGGAGACGGTTTTCTGTTCCCGCTGGTTCTTTTTCGTCTGCGCTATTACCATGCGTCCGGTCCGGGCCAGCAGTTTGCGTTTTAAACGCGGCTCTAAAGCCATTAAATCCAGAATTTCCTGGGCTTTTTTAAAACCGCCTGTTTTCAGTTCAATCATGGTTCCACCGGAGCGTCGTTAACTGTTCCGGATTCCGCGATATCATAAACGAAATCCCCAATATCGAATTTAAGATCCTGCCAGTCAATCGCGCCGGTTTCACTCGGGATCACATGGATCTCATCAACAAAAGCCGTATTGATCAGAACATCAAGATAACTCTCATCCAGGGTTACGGTATCGATGACCGGATTTTGCAGTTTGTATTGATCCCGTAAATCGTCATGTTCGTCGAGCCATGCCCGGACCAGCATTGCCAGGAGCGCCAATGTCTGGCCGGGCATTCGCTCGATATAGATCAGGCCATCGTATGCAAAATTAGCAATGTGGTAGCCCTCTGTAGTTTCGTTTCCGCCGCCTGGATAAACCGTTAATCCGACAAATTCGGAATCAAACTGTTCATCGTTAAAGGCCAGCAATTCCTTTTTCGTTTTAAGGTATTCACACAGCTCATTGAAACGACACCTGATCATGTATCCCTTGCCCTTTGGTTAAATAATTTCTATTGTTACTCTTTCCATTCCGACAATTTGTCGGATCGCGTCCTGGGCAAATTCCCGATACTTATCTTCGGTATCTTCGCCGCTTTTGGCCGCGTTTTCCGCTGCCTCTCTCCGGTCGACAGTGGAAGTTTCCCGGAGTATCTCCGCTTTGGCCTCGCAATAAACCGCCCGTTTCCAAAGCAATACTAGGTGACCGATATCGTCAACTTCCGGCTGGTCTACTTCTGCCAGCGTTGCTGCTTCCTGGATACTTTGCCAGGAGGACAATGCCTGAACGACTCTGACAACTGCCAGCCGTAACTGATCAACCACTGTGTTTTGCGGCAAATCGGCCGGGATCCGGTAAATGTCCCGGAATTCACCGGTACTTAAATCCGGGTAAAAATCCCCGGCGTTGACAGGTACGTCAACCGGCTGTGTGTTTTCTGGAGCCCATCCTGGCATTGTTTATTCTCCTGTTATTGCTTACCCGCAAAAAGCGGTTGGTGGTTTCGGCTTAGTCGGATGCGCCTGAAGTTTCAGACTTCTCAGACTTGCCGTCCCCACCGCCCGCGGGGGGTAGCTCCTCCTCTTCCTTTTTCTCAATAAGCTTCACCAGCTTATCTTTCCTGGTCTTGACTTTGGCCCCGACCGGATCAAGTTTCTCGGCCTGCTTCAACAACTCCAACGCATCTTCCGGTTTACCGTCCTTTTCGGCTTCAGTCGCCGCCTGTTTCAGATACTTAATTTTGATGGAGTCATGAACCGGCCAACAATAAACCTTTGCAAACATCGTATTGAAATACGGTTGAATGCTGTCTCCTTTGGCTTCCTGGACTTTTGCCCATTCCAGGAACGCGTCCGCGACAAATACCTTGACGCCGCGAGTGAAGCGTTCCGGCATCGGTTGTTCCTGATCAACCGCCGCTTTGGCGATTCGCATTGCGTTCTCGATATCCCCGACGTCAAACAGCCAGATCAGAACTTGCGTCATTGCGCGATTTTTGTAAATTTCCCCGGCTTCCAGATACTTGTCGATAACCGGCAGATAGGTTTTGAGAAGCTGCTGCTTTTTTTCAACCCGGGCGCGGCCTTCAGGCAAACCGGAAATCACCTTGCATTCAGTGTCGATCGCATCGAGCAGCAATTTGTGTGCTTTCTGATCCTCGGCCAGCTTTTGAATGGTTTTAGCGTCCTGTTTTTCCAGGTCTTTTTTCGCTTTTTCCGCCGCTTCTCTGGCTCTCACCTGTTCTCTGAATTCTCTTGCACCCATAAAATGTTACCCCCATAGTTAAAGGATTATGATTAAGTTAGAAGAGTGAGTTGTGAGAAATGAGGAGTTTGCCGCTCATAACTCACAACCCGCAACTAACAAATTATACGAACTTGACGTTGGCTGCTTCAATGGCTGCAGCCGCGGCCAATTCACCGATCATATAGGCTTCATTTTGAGAAATGAAGTCGACAACCCGGTTGTATTCCGGCTGGTCTTTCGACTGACGGCGCATGCTTGAAAGCTGGTAGTAAATCTGCAAGTTTTTCGGATCGGTAACCAGCAACCCGTATTCCGGGAAGTTTGGAACCATTACCGACTTGTATCCGCCGTAAGACTTGGACAGAATATCGAAGTGGATCATTTCACTCGGAGTCTCGGCATGCTTGGCCAGAATCTTATTCATGTCCTTTGCCACGAATCCCCGTCCTATGATGGCCACTTCATTGCCGGTACGGTCTTTGTCTTCAATCAGACTGCCAACGCTATAGACAAGCTGATTGATGTTCTGGTATTCGCCGGTTTCCCCGATCTGGAGTTCATATACCGGGTCACCCTCTTCAACTGTATTTTCACCGAGATAATAATGGCCCGGAAGATTGGTTTTCAAGTCATACAACCAGCCTTTGTTGACGTCTTCCAGCTTGGTGTACGTTTCCCGGTCGGTTTCGGCCGCGGCGTCGTTGCCATGCCAACCGATCATGATGCGGTCCAGGGCAATACGTTTATAGATTGCCGGCATATACCGGGTGTGCAGATTGCCGTAACGCGCCCAGGTATCCATCAGCGCATAAGAAATACCAACGTCGAATTCGGTAAGTTTACACTCGTATTTGCGGTCGGTCATGCCGCCGATGATTTGCGGTTTACGCGGATTGTCATCTGACACATTGGTCCGCTTTGCAACAGATGACGGAACGGTCAAAATGACGAGTTCTCCCAAAATGTCGACCACCGGAATAACGCTGATCTGCTGCAGGAATGCACTTGATTCCTGAACCGCGTCATTGAAGCTCTGCGCCATCGGTTCGGTTGCGGTAAACTGTTCCCGGGTGTCGGTAACTTCGTAAGATTCCGCCATGTAACCAAGCATCTGGTTGTAAAGTTGTCTTGTTTCCCGTCTCATGGTAGTAAAACCCTTCCTTATTGTGAATTAGATAAATTTCGGTTTGTCGTTAGCTGCGCCTTCGCCAGCCGGGACATCTTTTCCGTGCTTCTCGTTCAAGGCGTCTTTGAGAGTTGTGGTCAGGCCATTGACCGCTTCAAGCAGAGATGTTTGCCCCTCGGCCAACTTGCTGAACTCTTCCCGGGATACGGTTTCTTCCTGGTTGTTATTTTCGACTCCGTTATTACCGCCATTGTCGCCGGCATCGTTTCCATCGCCGCCTTCAGGAGTTTCCGTGGTAAATTTTTCTTTGAGAGTTGTGGCCAGTCCATTAACGGCTTCAACTACTTTGTCCTGACCTTCAGTCAGCTGTTTAAACTGTTCCGGTGTCATTTCTCCATCCTCTTCTTGTTTATTGTTGTTATTGGTGAAAACTTCCTTGACCTTATCTGCAATCGCATTAATCAGGTTCTTGTGTTTTTCCGGATCCTGGTCGTTGTCGATCGCAAAACTTGATAAATTGATTTCAACCGGATCGCCGCGTTCTATCTCCCCGTCCTCCCGGGAAAAATGAAGCTCGGATGTTCCGAGACTGTTAGGCTTGTCTGTAGATGCCAGTCCGACCAGATAATACTTCCCGGACTTTGCAAAATTAGGCTGCAGCTCCATTGAGAAAAACAGCCTGTAGTCCTCGCTGTTTTGCTGCAAATAGTATTTGTTGGGCCGGATCCTGGCCTGTAGAATCGTCCGGCCTTTTTTATCTTTTGATGTTTGAAGTTCACGAACAGAGCCGTAATTGCCATATAAGTGTTCAGCGTTAATTACCGCGGTATATTCGTCTGGATCGTAAGTTTCAGCGGCCTCGATCAGTTTTTTGTCGGATATCACCCGGCCATCAACAGTGGCGCCGGCTGTTCCGATCGTCAGCCAGTCAGTCAGTAAAGCTGTCTTCATACATTTTCATCTCCGGTTTGTTGCGCTTTCAGCTAAAAATTAATCGAATTATATGAGCAGTTTACCGGTTAAAAAATTGGTTTCCACGCTGGCTTGTTGCGGTGGAGTGTGCTAGAGCCGATATCACACTCCAGCACACTTTTTGTCTGATTTTTTCGCCAAAAAAGCGATTAAGTTGTCAGTATGCAATACACGGAAGAACAAAAAGCGGAAGCGCGAAAACTCTACATTCAGGGCAACAAAGCTCCGGAAATATCTAAATCCCTGGGAATCGGACTCCGGACACTTTACAGTTGGGTCAAAAAAGAAGATTGGGGCCAGGTAATTGATGGGGAGGATACGACTTACCGGATCCGGCGCCGGATCAATCTTTTGCTCGAGCGCGAAAATAAGACCGCGCTGGAATTGAAAGAACTTAACGACCTGGTCAGGCATCTTGAACGCCTGGAATTAATGAAGGCAAAGATCCGGAACATGGACCGCCGTGCTGATGAAGGCGGCGCCGCCAGCGGCTCAAGTTCAAAACGCGGACGCAAAAAAGCGAAAAATGATTTTTCCAATATTGACGAAAAAGAGTTGATGGAAAAATTCAAAGAAGGGCTTTTTGATTATCAGTGGTATTGTTGGGAACACCGGAAAGAGCGAACACGCAATATTTTAAAAAGTCGTCAGATCGGTATGACCTGGTATTTTGCCAGGGAAGCGTTTGCCGACGCGCTGCTCTCCGGAGACAACCAGGTGTTCTTATCAGCGTCCCGGGCCCAGAGCGATATCTTCCGGGAGTACATCCGGCTTTTCGCTATGGAATGGTTTGGAATTGAACTCACCGGCAAAGACAAAATAGAACTGATCACGCCGCATGGCGTTGCTACACTCTATTTTCTCTCGACTAACAGCGCCACGGCCCAGGGATATCATGGTCATGTTTACGTTGATGAATATTTCTGGATCCCGAATTTCAAGAAGCTCAAAAAAGTGGCCACCGCTATGGGATCACAGAAAAAATGGCGGAAGACATATTTCAGTACTCCATCCGCAAAATCGCATGAAGCGTATCCGATGTGGTCAGGAGACGAATTTAACGAACGCCGGAAAACAAAAAACCAGGCAATTATTGAATTTCCCGATACTGAAACACTCCGGAAAAAAGGTGTTCGCTGTGCGGATCATCAGTGGCGCCGCGTAATCACCCTGGAAGATGCGGAAAAAGGCGGCTGCGACCTCTTTGATATTGAGGAACTGAAGATAGAATATTCGGAAGATGAGTTCCAGCAGCTGTTCATGTGCAAATTTATCGATGACACTGGCAGCGTGTTCAAATTCAGCCAGCTTGAAAAATGCCTGGATGACATATCGGAATACAAAGATTTCAAACCGGATCAGCCGCGGCCATTCGGCAATCGGCCGGTCTGGATCGGATACGATCCCAGTCGCGTCCGCGACGGCGCTTGCATTGTGGTCCTGGCGGCTCCAAACAAAATAAACGGCAAATTCCGGGTACTCGAAAAAATCACAATGCACAATATTGCCTGGCAGCATCAGGCGGAAGTTATCCGGGAACTGACCGAAAAATACAATGTCGAGTACATCGGCATCGATACGACCGGCCCGGGATCCGGAGTGCATGAAATGGTCCAGCGTTTCTATCCTGCAGCTGAAGGCATTTATTACACGACCGAAAAGAAAACAAAGCTGGTACTGAAGGCTCAACAAGTCATTGGTGACGATCGTTTGCGCTGGGACGGCGCCTGGAGCGATATCGCGGCCGGCTTTATGCAGATTCAGCGCGGTACTAGCGGCGGCCAGCAGATTATTTATTTTGCGAATCGTTCAGATACGACCGGCCATGCCGACGCCGCCTGGGCAATCATGCATGCCCTGATCCATGAAGATCTGGTGCCGCACAATGAAGATGATGTCAAAATAGCGTTTTCGGCAGCGTGAGAACGGTTTATGTATAAAATAGACAAGTGTTAATGAGTTTAAGGTTGATAATTCATTATTGATATATATATTATATACTCAGGAGGTCATTAATGAGAATCAGGTGTCCGTATTGTGGGAGAATCTGTAAGATTACCCATAACAAAACCGTAACAGAAAAAGTCCACGACATTTACGCACAATGCAGCAATCCAAAGTGTGCGGCCAGAAGTGTATTTATTCTCTCGCATTCTCACGACCTCACACCTCCGGCCGACACCCTTACCGACGCCATGAGCGAAATCATCGCCCACATGGATCCGGACACCAGAAAAGACCTGGTCCAAAGATACGGGACTTAAAATTCACCTATTTTTAGGTTAAATAACTGTTTTACTTCGTTTTCATGTTCCAGATGGTGAGCTTCCGCAGGACAATAGGATAATAAATTTAAAATAATTTTTTCTCCAATATCTCCGCTAATCCTTAAATAATGAATAACCTGAATAATATCGTGCCTAAATTCTCGACCGCCGCATAAATCTTCAAGCTGATAAAAAGTTAATGCCTTTTGATTCCTGGCAGCATTATCGATGTGACTTAGTACTTCACTTATAAAACTATAATTGATCTTATATGCATATTGGAAAGGATCTTTTTCGGGAAAATCCTCGGTGAAAAATGGATACATTCTATATCGATATGCGAAAACATACGCTAAATCATACCGGTTTTCCATTCTTTCTCTCAATAAATCAAGGTTATCATTGCTCTCCATAATACCTAACTCATCAAACAAGTTATTGTATTCAAGAACAAAAGAGTTGAGCAATGCACTTCGTTTGGATTCATAAATAGCCTTTATAGTATCAACCTCATCAATCGTCATCATTTTTTTTGCAATGGCAATGTATTTTTCCGGTGCATCATCACGCGCCCAATAGGAGTACTGCCTTGCTGAAACACCAAGGCTTTCAGCCATTGTTTTTTTGTTGACTCCAATACTACTCCGAATTTCTTCGATCTTCTCATAATTATTCATATTAATTCTCCAAAAATTGTGCGGCTCTTTCCAGTACTGCCGCGGTTTCTGTTTTCGGCTCGATAAGCCATTCGACATTTTTCACTTCCCAGCAGCTGGCGGAATCATCAGCTTCACCGATGAACGCGGCTCCGACTTCACGACCGGCCAGATAAAGCTTGCCGGCTGCGCCTTCCACCAGCAAGTAGCTGATGGTTTCCTGTTCGATAAAGGCATCGTCCTCTATCATGACCCGGGCTTCATTCCTGGCTTGATCCCCATCCGCGAACGGAGATGATTCCAGCCATAGTTTTAGTCCCTGGCGTAATTGCTCATTCATTGCCATTCTAAACTCCTTAATTATTTATCGATAACTTAATATAAGTGGTGAGAAATCACCTGTCAATACATGAAAATAGAAATAATTCTATTATTTTTAGAAATATTTCTATTTTATGGGGTTGCTTTTTCTGTGTTCGGGATTATGTTCGTGACCAGTAACAGCCACGATGGCAACGGGTTAAAAAAGTTAAACAGGAGCGAAAAATGAGAATTGAAGAACTGAAATTTGGAATCGAAATTGAAACCGTAAACTTGAGCCGCGAACGCACCGCTAAAGTTATTCAGGAAGTAGTCGGCGGCAGAGTAAGCGATACTAACGTAATAGCCGCTGATGGCCGGATTTGGAAAGCCATGCGCGACGGTTCACTTCCGGGCATACACGCTGAAGTAGTAAGCCCGATCCTTACTTACAACGATATACCGCAACTGCAAAATGTAATTCGCGCCCTGCGCCAGGCAGGTGCCCGCCCCCATAGTAGCGCTGGAATTCATATACACGTAGACGCCGCCGCCTTTAACACAAAACAATTAACCAATCTTTCAAAAATTATTTACAAGCAGGAAGAGATTTTGATCCGCGCACTTGGTATAAGCCAAAGCCGCTTAAATCGCTATACCCGCCGCACCGACAGCCGCTTCATTAACGAAATTAACCGCCAAAAACCGCAAACCCGCCGCCAGCTTGCTCAGATTTGGTACGACAGCACCAATATTAACCGCGGCCATTATGACCAGAGCCGCTATCGGATACTTAACCTTCACAGCGTATTTAACGGCCAGACGGTTGAAATCAGGGCTTTTGAAAGCACCCTTCACGCCGGTAAAGTTAAAGCCTATATTCAACTGGTATTAGCCCTTGCAGTTAAAGCCATCAACGCCCGGAGCGCTTCAAGCCAGCAACGCGAATTCAAACCGGCCAGCGCAAAATATGACCTCCGGGTTTTTCTTTTAAATCTTGGTATGATTGGAGACGAATTCAAAACCGCAAGGCTTCACCTACTCCGCAACATGCCCGGAGACGCCGCTTTTAAATCAGCCGCCCAACGCCGCGCCCATAACCGGCGCTCCGCGGCCTGAAACGTAAGAACCGGCCGGGCTTAAACGCCCGGCCATTAACCAACCATAAAAATGAGGAGTAATGAAATGTTTTACTATTTTGCTTACGGATCAAACATGAACGCAGATCAAATGAAATACCGGTGTCCCGGTGCTGAAATTACCGGACCGGCCACATTACCCGGATACCGGCTCACAGAGCGTCGTCACGCCGATATAGACAAAAGCCCGGGAGATCAGGTTAATGGCCTACTGTGGCGCGTCACGGCCGCTGATTTGCGTAAATTGGATATATATGAAGGCTACCCGCGATATTACGAACGCTATTTTGTCGATGTAGAAATTAACGGCATGAAAGTATCGGCCATTGTATATGAAATGACGCCGCAATCAAAACAAGCCCGGGATGGGGAACGATATTCCAATAGTTACCGTCAGGTATGTTCTGAAGGTGCCGCCAAAAACGGCGTGATCAACGCCTTTGTATAAAATAAAAAAGCCCGGGTGGTTAAGCCCGGGCGTCTATTTTTATTTATGATCTCCTTTTCGCCATTCCCACGGCGGGACCGGAGCCGGATCCAGCCAGAGGCCGCGCTTGTGATCCTTTGCTTTGGATTGGGCCGCGGCCAGGTCTTTATCTTTAGGAGCATAACGCTTATCGTGCCAGGCGTGGCCCAGCTCCACTAATTCATGGTTAATGTAGATTTTACCGTAATAGACTTTGCCGACCAGCCGGCCGTGGTCTTTTCCGGTGACTTCCACTTTTACTTGTTTGCGGCCGATCAACCGGACCAGGAACATTTCCGCATCTTTACCGCCTGGTTGTTTTTTCTCTGGAGCGTCGACGCCAAACAAGCGGATATCATAAACCTTGTCTCCGGATCGTAAAACAAAAGTGTCTCCATCCTTAACCCAGAGGCAACTGCCCTTGATCGTCTCCGCTGCCAAGTTAACGGTTAATGCGCAAAATAACAATAAACTGAATCTAAAAAACATAATTAATAAAACTCCCTTCGATGCTTAACTCTAGCGGCAAAATAAATTTTTTCAAATATAAAACAAAAAAAGCCTGGGTGGTTAAGCCCGGGCTTGGAGAATTTTACTTACTGATAACAGAAATAAGCTCATGAAGATCGCAATATGTATTTAAGCTATATACTTCATAACGGTCGTTAAATTCAAGTGATATAGCCGGACCAGGACGTATAAGGCAATCATTAAAAGATGTACCAGGCTCATGTAACTCCCAATCAATAGCGCCAGGAATTAATTGCATTTTATATTGCATTATTATTCCGAGGCATACTCTGTTTATATGAAAACTCATTACTCCATCTCCTTATACAATATCATGACTCTTTGTTATCGCCTGTATCCTGTTTTGCTGCCATTAATCCGCGGACGTATTGGCATACTTTGATTTGTTCAAGCGGCGTCAGGACGTTGGGCCGGCAGTGAAGCTCCACGCCTTCATGGGCCTGGACCCGAGTCCAGGGAGCCATCAAGGTTTGCGGGCCTTCAGGCGCGGCGATATCGTGTTGTTCCAGAGCTTCAGGCATCCGGTTCAGCGGAACGCCTTGTTTGCCCAGCTTGACGATCAGCTGCAGCCGTTCCAAGTGTTCATCAGTATAATAGCTCCCCCGCTTTTTGCCGCACGGCGGCGGCAATAAGTTGCGGTGAATGTAATAACGTACGGTGCGTTTCGCTTCTCCGACCATTTCGGCCAGCATTTCGATTGTGTAAATATTTTCTCCAAACATGATTGCCTCCTTAATTTGCGATAAACTTTGCGTTTGGACACTCAGATTTATAGTATCGGCGGTCTTTGAACTCTTCCTTTTTTCCGGTATTCCACTGCGCTACCGGGCGGAAGTATCCGCAAACACGACTGTAAACCTCTGTTTTTGCTGCACATTTAGCCATTGTATTCTCCTATTTTTAATTTTGACCGTATGCTTTTTGATACTCTGTTTTTGTGAGAGGACGGATATCCAGAATTTTATCAGCGTGGCTTTTAAGCAAGGCTCGTTTTTTTGCCTGGCTTTCAGTACAGCCGCCATAGTGGACCGTCTCTGACATACCATTTATATATTGAATATCAATATCCCAGCCGTATACATCATCACTGGCCCAGGAGGCCGGTTCCGGGATTTCCTCGATGGCGGAATTAAGGTATTCCTGCCAGTTGATGCCGAGAAGAGTACACACATTAACCACCTGGTCCGTGTGTAAATGATCCAGGGTGTTGTTTGTCAGCGACTGGATCCGGCTGGCAATATCTTTTTTGATATTTACCCAGAGCTTTTCTTTAATATCTTTTACCGCGTATTCGGCAACCTGGCCGGCGCCATCAAGCCCTGGTCTAAAAAATTGGTCACCGTTCCACTCTCCCGCCGATGAAACACCGAACACGCCGATCAACCGGATAAACAAATCCTGTTTCGGCAGCGGCAAATCCCCGCGGTCATGGCTGATAAATTCAAAGAGCTTTTCCATTGCCCGTTTTTCACGGCGTTTATTGAGCTTTTCTCGTTTATCCTTGAGCGTTTGCGGGGAGGTCGGTTCCGGTTTATTTGCCGGGTTGTCATTCTGGCGGATCCGGACGTGCCGGCCGGCGTTTTCTCCATCGATGATAAAGGCGTTCGGTTCCGCGTCCGGATCATGGATAATCTCAAAATCCTGGCGCTGCAAATCAGCATCCGGATTAGGCTTGACGGCGTTGCTGATGATTTTAACGTCCGACTTCCCGGATTCCGCCGCCGTAAGATTTTTACGGTCCTTAATAATCCGTTTGCGTTCAGCTTTGATATGAGACGTCATGCGTTTGGCCCAGCAGTCAGGATTTAAACAACGATCAGCATCCGGATCTTTCAATTGATCAAAGAGCCAGGGTTCAGCCAGGGAACGTTCCTCACAGTTTTGACATTTGTCATCCAGGAACGGAGCGTCGGCCAGCCGATGGGAAAATTCATTATCCAGGCGGGTAACAAAAGATTGGACATACCCGGGATATCTCAGGAAGTGATCTGCAGCTTTCAGAATATGTTTTTGCGTATCCTGGGGATATCCGGCCAGAACTTGATAATGGCATAGCTTCAGGGCCGGGAAATCAGTCCCCTGAAGATAATGCTCTTTGAATTTCGGAATCAGATTATTCAAGCTGATCCGGGACCGGACAAACTTTTCCGACCGTCCCAGGATTGAGGAAATTTCCGCAACGTCATGTTTCAGCTGCAGCTGGGCTATCTTTTCCGCTTCGACCAGCGGCGTTGATTGCCGGCGCTCGAAGTTTGCGACAAACGATATCAGATTCGGATCATCGGTGTTCAAGATCCGGTACTGCTCCGGATCCAGTTCATAGCGCTGTATTGAAATCAACGCTTCCACTCGGGCGCGGCCGTCGACCACTTCCAGCTGCTTCTTTTTACCGACGCTTATTTCCCGCAACAAAATAGGCTGCAGCAAACCGACATTTCCGATCGATGCGGCAATGCCCTGGACATCCTGATCAGTAGTATCGATGTCCCGAGTCCATATTACTTCATTTAAATTAATCATTTTTTACTCCTGGTTTTTTTGCTTAATTCGTAATTTCTAATTCGTAATTTCTAATTGTCATCCCCTCCTTTTGGTTAATGGGAGAAGATCCTGGGCAAGGGCTTCTCCGGTTTCGGTTAAAGTAAGTTCTCGTTTACGCATATCGACGTCCAGCAGCTGGACGGTGATCAGTCCCAGTGGCCGACATCTGGTTTTAGCTCCACGGCCTTTTGCCATGATTGCTATTTTCTGGCGGACAAAATGAAAGTCCAGTCTCAGGATATCAGCGATATCGGTTATGCTGCGACCAGGCGTTTCATGTATCTGCAGCAGGATTCGGATTGATGCCAGGTCCAGATTCGGATACAAACTTGCTATTTCGTCAATTTTCCTCATTTTTCCTCCATTTTCAGGGTTTTGCCGGGTTCGATTTCGGAAACGGGTTACATAGGTTACATGCCGGATTTTGCATGTTTAAGTCTTTGATTTTCAGCTTGATACCATGTAACCTCGTTCAGGTTACGTGAGGTTACGCGCCGCTGGCGCAATATATATAAATAATTAACAATATGGAAGATATAAATAATTTTCGTGTAACCTGAATATAACCTCATAGGTGAAATAGCAGAGGTTACATGTAACCCGGATGTAACCTGAATGTAACTTGAAATCATTTGCTGTAATGTCCTTATTTTTATAGTGATATAGATATTTTTGTATTGATGTAACCTATGTAACCTGTTTGCGGAATACCCCTTTGTTTTATTTTCAGGCATGCCGCCGCGGCAAAAAAACAACAGGCATCAACCTGTCGTTTCAGCTTCTTTCCGGAATACCCAGCACTTAATATTTTTATTGAAAATCCGGCTTCTGACGGTCTTTAAACCGACACATTGAAAGCGTTTGCCGGCTTTAAATAGTGGTATTAATTCAGTCGTGGCCGCGACGTTGATCCGGTGACTGCCGGCAACTTCCTGGAAGTGCGGCATATTGATGGCAATCAGTTTCGCATCGGATGAGTGGTCCAGAAGTTCCGGATTGGCGTCGCTGGTAGTTTTCATATTAAGATATTCGTAGGCTTCCCAGAATTGCTCAAGGACCGGATGATCATTCGAGAGACGTTGCTGGCGTGAAATAGCCCTGGTCCAAAGATGCTCTATAACGGCGTCGATTTGGGCTTGAGTAAGGTGTTGGCCAAACAGTTGTTTCAGTTGGCAAACCCAGGCGGCAATTTGCGCATGATTGAGAATGATCCTCCAGTTATTTACCTGCCCCTGGTCCCGGCCCTGGAACGCCTTATAGATAGTTTCATAATCCCGGAGATAACCATCCAGCAGCTTGCGTTCGTTCCGGAGCGCCGCATGCATAAAACCGCCCAGGTCCGTGGCCGATAGATCCCGGAGTCGATTGGCCATAGCGGCGTTATGATCATTGAAGTGAGCTTTGGTCACGTGACAATGAACTATACGTTCCAGAATAGCCGGTTCGCCGTC
Source organism: Victivallales bacterium (assembly GCA_963678305.2). Classification (GTDB taxonomy): domain Bacteria; phylum Verrucomicrobiota; class Lentisphaeria; order Victivallales; family Victivallaceae. The sequence goes on along the minus strand of CAXXVV010000010.1, from coordinate 320,516 downwards.
GACTTCCGCATTCTGACTGATCAGGATGCCGCCGCGGAAACGCAGTTCCCGGACTTCCGATCCGGTTGTTTTGGCTCCCATTGTCCGGAGTATCCCCCCGTTAAAAAGGTTTTTCAATTCCGAAAAATCAAAAGACTTGATATTTTTACGACCGCCTTCATGACGGTCGGCCTCGAGAAGTACCACCGGTAAATTGGAACCTTGCGTCATTTGCCGGGAACGGCCGGCCAGCGTGGTTTTATTCGGGTCAAATCCCTCGTAGCCCTCGATACCCAGGCAGCGCCACATAAAACGCAACTGCGTTGATTTACCTGCCCCGGGATCCCCGGTGTATTCCAGGAACGGCCAGGAGTCCTGGGCCGCTCTTATTTGTTCAGCAAAAAGCGTTCCGAGCCACCACGCTAAAAGAACCATGCCATTCAGATCAAACGCCTGGTAAAAGTCTTTTATCCATTCCGGTTCAAAGTCATTTGCTTTTTTGAAATGATATCCGGATAAATTACATTTGATCGATGCCCGGCCGAAAGAGAAAAAACCGTAATCATTGATTTTCTGATGTTGACCGTTATGATACGCAAAGTCCGGATAAACATAAATTTTTGTTTCCGGTTCGTATCCGACAAAGGGAACGCCCTGGACAAATTTAATCCGGTCCCGAAACCAGCGTTCATGTAAAATTGCCAGGTCCGAATTTTTACCGGTAAACGGAGCAAAGCCGGTGTATTTCAGTAAACCGTTTGAAAAGTTGTCCGCTGATTTGTAAATAGTGCCGTCAGTGGAAAGCAGCATTGACGGGGTATGATTGGCAAACTCAATATAAAAGGTATTGGTTCGCTCCTGGGTGATGATATCGCGTTCGATATAGAGAAATTGCGGTTTGCATGGGCAGATCTTTTTCAGTTCGCAAAATGAATTGAACTTTGCAAAAAGATCATCAAGCGTCTCCTGATCAACGTTCCAGCCGGCGTCCGGATCCGGATAAGTAAAGCCGCCATCATTCCGGAGGTCTGAAAGCTTGGAGTCGTTAATTTCATAACGGTAAAGTGAATATTGATGATCAAATACCGAAACTGAAAATTTGTATTTACAGTAATGAAAAAACGCCTTCAGTTGCTGAGTATCGGCCAGAGTATAAAAGCCGCGGTAATATGAGTCTTGAATATAGGATTCGGTCAAACGGCCGTCCCGGTAAACATCGTCCCAGTCTTCGCCTTTTTGCGGAAAAGCAATCCGGCAAATTTCGCCCAGGTCTTCAATTTCATTTTTAAATTTTACAGCTGCTTTGATGCCGGCGTTGTCGTTATCCGCCGCAAGGATCCAAACGACCGCTTTATTTTTGTTGGCCTGGATGATATCCCGGGGAAGATTACTCGATGACAACGCCGCTATGCTCTTCATCGGTGAGCCGTCGTCGTTTTTGATATGCAAAAAAGCCATCGATTTAAAGATGCCTTCAGTGATCCAGATTTCGTCACCTTCTTTAATTTCCATCCCGGGCGGAACCCAGCCGTTACTGCGATAATCGCCGATGATCTTTGATTTGTTCCCGGAACGCCGGACATCTTCAGCGTTGATGATCCGGAGCCAATAACATTGTTGAGAAATGATAACTTTAACGGCCGGATAATATTCCTCTTTTTTGGGATGCTTGGCATTGCCCTGCATATACATTCCTTTTATAACTGAGGAATCAAAGCCCCGCAGCTGGGTCATATAAGCGTCAGCCGTGGCGTTCGGATCTTCCGGCGTGGCCGGATGGCGCTTGGAAAGATTTTCAAATATCTCCGGATAGAGATTACGGGTCGTTTCCGACCACTGACAGTTATTAAGCCGACCGCAATTTACCCGGTACGGTTTTTCCAGACTGACAAAACATTCACGTTCCCCGCAATTGGGACATATTCCCTGACGGAGATTATTGCCGGCACGTTTAAATTTAAATTGAGTATCGTTAATAAGCGCTTGCTGCACTTCCGCCATTGTTGCCGGATCCCATTCTTTATGCATTATGCTTTAGTCCCTTTTCCTTCAGTATTTCTGATTTTTTATATCGAGTGACGCCGCCGACACCGTATTTTGTTATTTTGCCTTCCCGCTGCCATTTATATACGGTTTGCTCCGATATTTTAAGCAACTGCATAACTTCCTCCCGGGTCAGATAGTCCTCCTCGTCAGGATTGACAGATAGTGTATCCATGATCTCCTGGAATGTTCCCCTTGGTAAAACTCCGCAGCTGACGGCCGGCCGGAGAAAAGTGTCGACCGTCTCGATATCAGTTCTGGTCAGCATGAATATCACCCCCATTGATATGAATATGGTTGACTCGAGCGCCGGTTATTTCTCCGGAAATTCTAAATAGTTGATCTATTTCACGCCTGATATCTTCCTGGGATATGATTTCCCGGGTATATATCTGGAAGCTGTAAAGGTGAATGAATAAAGCGGAATGTTCATTCAGGGTTTGAATAATCGATTGATTAAAGCGGGTTGGCAGCCATGCGCACGGGTCCGGAGATATTACCAGGTCCGAATTCGGCAGGAACGTTGTTTTATAGGAACCGGATCCGAGTGATTGTTCGGCCAGCTGCAGATAATACTCGAGATAGTTAAAATTATTTTTCAACTGGTCATGTTCGATAATAAATTGAACCGTAAAAAAACCGTAAAAATTAACTTCCGTTTTCATTTGTCATATACTCCGGTTTCACAGGCCAGAACAAAAGCTTCAGTAAGGCGTTTCATATTTTCCCATTTGGACCGGATTCTTTCAGCTTCGTCCGGCTCGATGCGCTGATCTTCCGCGGCTTTGCCGATTTCATCGATGACGCCGGCAAAGTCCTTCAGAATTTCCGATACTTTGCTGACCACCGGAGTCCCGGTCGCTTTGATGGCAGGATTCTGGATCGTAATAAAACCGAATTCCTCGGCCAGCTGCTCCAGCAGGATCATCTTGCCGGTGGACTCGTAAGTGATATCGATAAAATTGACAACCCGGTCGACAAAGTTCTGCGTGTGACCTTTGGGAAAATAGGGTTTTTCCCCGGCAACCTGGTTGTTGAGACTGCCTTTTGATATGCCGATAGCTTTGGCCACGTCATCCCGGTCACAGCCCTTCAGGGCCAGTTTTAGAATTTTACGGCTGTTCATATTCTCTCCTCGATGATTTTTGATTGTTAAATTCATTATTCGGGTATTTGTTATTCATCTTTATTCAATTTGTTTGATTCTTTAGATGATTTTCCCGGTCGACGTTAAGTTTGATAAAAATTCCCTGGAGCTGTATGATTAGGCATCCAGGGAGTCATTCGGAAACGTTTTTTCATACAATTCACCGATAGCACGATGAATAAGATCACTGTTTTTTCTGAGGAAAAGCTTGGTTTTGAGTTGCTCAATTTTTGTTTTTTGTTGCCTGGTCGGATACCAGGCAAGCTGTTTTGTGCTTTGTTTTTCTTTTGGCATAATAATGGCCTCCTTTAAAAGTTCTATATTATTAAAATAGTTATATATAACTATTTTTCAACATATATCTTTCATTTTTTTTGAAAATTTATGAAAAAGAAGTAGTTTTCAGGTGAGATAAAATAAGGGATAAATGTTTTTTTAATGAGTATATTTAGTGAAATAAAAGACGCGTTATGGTTTCAAGCGCGGAAAACTACTCAAAAAGCTGTTGCGGAGAGAGCTGGCATAACACAGTCTCATGTGGGGAAACTTCTTAGCGGAAAATCACCTATTGAAAAAATGCAACTTGGAACATTGGTGAGGCTTTTTCCTGAAATGAAAATAGACTTAACCGGTGGGATTCCAAACGAGCTTGAATATCAGCAACAGGCTATAATAGATTGGTTTTTTGCAGACGAAAACAGACAGGAACGTTACGCTTTATTGGATAAGATTGAGCGTGCGAAAAAAAATACAGAAAGCGATCAGTCGCAATCTGAAGCTGGGTGATCAGCTGGGATTTGAATTAAGATAAGGAATGAATTTAATGAATCAAGACGGGCAGGGTGACGCTATAAAAAACGAGTCTTTAACAGAGGAAAATGCCGGCAAAACAAAAGAATGCGTAAAATGTAAAGAACAGATCAGTGTCGACTCGAAAAAATGTCCACATTGCAAAGCGGACCAGGTTTCAGGGAAACAAGTTCTTATAGGCTGTTTGAGTTTCGTAATATTAGTTTTGATTTTAGGATCTTGTTTGTCAACATGCGGCGGTGGTCCGCAACAACCTGTGGATATTAACGCCCCCAAAGAAAAGCAGTTCGCCCAGGCTAAAGAGTTATATGCATCGGCTTTTATAATCGCAAAGAAATTTGTCAAAGGCAGATTGAAATCTCCGGCGACAGCAAAGTTTGCAGCCATGAAAGAAAACTCGGTAGTATGGTGGAAAGATAACGAATTTGTTTGTACTATCGGGGTTGATGCACAAAATAGTTTTGGAGCAATGCTCCGCTCCGTATTTCTTGTAAAAGTCAAATACAACGGTGATGATAAGTGGTCTTTGCTTGAAATACAGGAAGTTAAATAATAGAACTCGTTAGAATTTGATCCGCCAGACTATGGTTTTGGGATCGAAGAATAGCAATAAAAGAAGGGATTTTATTATGTCAGAAGACAAGAGTGGTGGAAATCAAGGCGGCAGCCAGGGCGGGAATCAAGGCGGCAGCCAGGGCGGGAATCAAGGCGGCAGCCAGGGCGGCAATCAGGGCAGAGGTCTAAGTGATAGTCTTCCGCTGGGGGCTGAGTGGGTTATTGCAAACGACACTGGTTCAAACAAGTCAACGCCAAGTAAAATAACTACTAGCGGTGGTGGCCCTAAAAGCCCTAATGGGTGATTAAATATTATGGGAATGGAGAATAATTATGGCATCCAAAAAAGGTAGTGGAGGAAAAGGTATAAGCAAGGGAAGTTCAAGTGGCCGCTATAAAAGCAATGGAAGTTCAAAAAAATCTACTGGCGGCAGCACAAGAAGTAGCACCAGTGGTGGTGGTCCTAAAAGCCCCAAAGCTTGACACATTAAACCTCCGGTTGTATTTTAATAGCAGGAGGCTTGACTATGAAACTTAAAAATTTAGAAGAACGCTCTGATTATTATTCCGAAAAACTTGGAAATGTTATCAGACAAATGAACTATACAGCTATCGCGGTTGTTTGGTTGTTGTCAAAAGAAGGCAATTCAATTAAAGTGACGGGGGGATTGCTTTGGGTTCTGCTATTTTCTGTTGCATCGCTCTTAATGGAAATGTTCCAGTACTTTTATGGGTACTATTTAAATGATCGCTATTTTATGTATATTGAAGGGAAGATAAAATTTGGTGAAATGGAAGAAGATGAAGAGTTTAGATGGTCTAGATTATGGACTTGGCCACTACACTTATTTTTTATCGGTAAAATAGCTTTTTCAATCAGTGCATTTGCTTGTCTTGTATTTAGAATATGTAAAGACATAGGATAATTAAAACTTAATTTTTTTGACTGCAGCCTGGACTTTGGCCCTGCTGGTTTTAGTATAATGCGCTTCCAGGGTGGCGATGTTATCGCCGATGATATCTTTGACGATATGAAACGGAACCCCTTTATCCAGGAGTTTGGTTGTTAAGGATCCGCGGAAAGAATGAAAGCCCAGGATTGAAGTGGCTCTTTGTCTATTCGCAAGTTTTTGAGTTGTTTTAAATCCTGTTGCATTGAAGATTTCGACCACTTTTCGCTTAACTCCCATTTCATATTTTGTGTATTCCGCGGCAAGGTACGGCAAAACGTAATCGCTGGTTTTACCTACTGCAAATTTTTGCAGTACTGCCAGCAGTTCCGGGAAAATCGGAACCATAACTTTGCGGTTGATCCGCGCTGTTTTTCCCGGAATGGTTTCGATCATTTCTTCAGTCAGGTCTACTTTATCCCATTTCAGGGTACAGCAATCTCCCAGCCGCATACCGGTCCACCGGCCAATGAGAAAAAGCGTTTTATATTCCGGGTGCCGGCCGGCGTTCTTTTTCGGATCCTCAAAGCTGACCATTAATTTTTTGATATCGGTATCGGTCAACTCATGGCGGGTCAGGCCGTCCCGTTCTTTGCGTTGGACCTTTTCCCAGGGATTGCTGATCAGCCCGGCCCGGTCCGTCAGGATCTTGAACACCCGGTGCAGTAGATCACGGTGTTGATTGAAGGTCGAAGCGGAAAGTTTGTCTTCAGTTTCAAGCTTGTGTGCGTACCTGGCTGCGATATCCTCGGTTATTTGCCTGAGATCAGTTAAGTCCGGGTGTGTATTATTGATCCAGTCAACAAAGCGCTGCCATTGTTTTTTATAGTTATATGCGGTGTTAGATTTAGCCTTCAGTGGAGACGCCGAAATATAGGATTCCCAGGCATTATTTATCGTGATATCGGACCGTTCCAGGATGCCGCGAGCTTCTGCAATATGCAATAAGATATCGGTTTTTGTGTTGGCTTCAAGAGCCGGATTTAGATGTTCTCCGGCCAGGGTTTCAGCCCCCTTGATTAGAGAGCCATCTGGCATTTTTTTGTCTTTCAATCGTGAAGTGTTGAGAGAAACCTTTTTTCGACGGCCATTTACCTTGTATTCGAGGTAATAAATGCCGGTTTCCTTGCGTTTGAAAATATATCCGGTTCCTTTACTGCGTCCCATAATTTTTATTTCCTGTGCCTGAAAAAAAGTATAGTAATATAAAGTATCATTTAGTTTTTTATAAAAATAGCACTTTGAATGGAGATTTACAAGGCAAAAGTACACCACAAGTACACCTCTGGATATAACAAGATCAACTTTAATAAAATGCTTTAGATTGTAAGTTCTTGATGATTAATGAATGGTACGCGAGGCGGGACTTGAACCCGCACACCGAAGTACCAGATCCTAAATCTGGCGCGTCTGCCAATTCCGCCACTCGCGCGTAAAACTTGTCGGGTCATAAAAATAACCCGAAACCGTCGGAATGCAAATTATTTCCCGAGAAAAATCGCTTCTTTGACTGGTAAACATGCCCCTGTCCGGTTAAATTACCCGTTCAATTTATTTTGGTACGCAAAATATAAGATTTTGTATGAAAGTTGAAAGTAGCGGAACAAGGCAGTTTTTTTGTTCTCACAACTCGCAACTGAAAACTCGCAACTGATTTATTAAGGATAATGGCAGTGACAAGGTTTTTGATTTATATATTTCCGGCCCTGATGGATGTGGTTGTCGGAGCAGTATTGTTTGTGACGATTGAACGGGCTACCGGTGCGCAATGGAGTGCTTTTAAAATCGGGATGCTGGCCTGTTCATGGGCGGCGGTCTATACGGTGTGTTCCTTCATTATCGGCCAGATCGCCAACCGGCGCAATGCCGCGTGGATTATTTTACTGTCCGCGGTGGGAATGCTGATCAACTCCATCTGCTTTATCGTTTTTCCTGCTTTGGATTTGCAGTTTCTGTTTTCCGGTTTGACCGGCTTGTTTGGTGCGATGTTTTTTTGTCCGTTTCAGGTGTTTATGCGGGCGGTGGAGGATGGTAAACCGGCCGGGGTGCGCAGATCGACCGCTCTGTATACTTTTTCCTGGAGTTTCGGGATGGCTTGCGGACCGTTCCTCTCCGGCTTTATTATCCAGTGGGGCCACTGGTGGGGCTGCCATATTATGAATGCTTTGATCGGGGTGATAGTAGGCGTCGGGATATACATGCTCAAGCATCACGCTGACGCGCAGCCGCATACCGCTCCGGTAGACGCGACTGCCGAACCGCAGCCGGAAGAAGTCTCCAAAGAATACTCCGGCTTGCCGGACCTGGCCTGGCTGGGCTGGGTCTTTGCCGGGGTTGGTTGTTTTTCGGTGGCGATAATCCGCAGTTTTTTCCAGTACCGGGCCGAGCCGCTGGGGATTCCCAATGCAGAGCAGGGGGTTGTGCTGGCGCTGGTCAGTTTTTCACAATCCTTTACCGCGTTATTCCTCGGACGTTTCCATTTCTGGATGTATCAGCGACTGATGCCCTTGTTGTTGACGGTATGCGGAGCCGCCGGTTTGCTGATATTCGGTCTTTCAACCAATATTTATTGTTTTTACACTGCGGCGATTTTGTACGGTTTTTTCTCATCGTCATTCTTCTTCTATTTTGTTTTTCACTCGCTGGTGCATCCGGCCCGCAGTACCTTTTATGTTTCAATCAACGAGGTTGTGGTCGGCGTCACGGGCATTGCCGCCCCGATCATCGGGGGGATCATCGCAGACCAGACAAACAGTGCCATGCCGTTTCTGGTCATGGTGCCGCTGGTCGCTGTCGCGGCGGTTCTGCAATTCTGTATTCACAACCGGCCCCGGATCAAAGATATTCTAGCGGCAAAGGCGGCATCCAATGGTTGAGCAACAGGTTTTTGAATGTGTAAAAGCCAAGGTCAAGGCGCATCTGGAAAGTGCGCCGAAGTGCCACGACTTCGAGCATACCATGCGGGTACTGCACAACGCCCGGAAGCTGGCGGCGGAACTGCCGGAATGTGATTTGCATGTGGTGGAACTCGGGGCATTGCTCCACGATATCGCGCGTCCGGAGGAGTTGGCTGCTCAGGGCAGACTTTGTCACGCGGAAAAGGGCGCGGAACTGGCGCCGGAAGTCCTGCGAGCCTGCGGAGTCGCGGATGAAACTTTGATCGAACGGGTTAAACAGTGTGTGCGCCGACACCGCTATCGGGATGAAGTTCACCCGGAATCATTGGAGGAGATGATTGTTTTCGACGCGGACAAACTGGACTCTATCGGGGCGGTCGGGATCGGGCGGGCGTTCCATTTTGCCGGCCGCGAGGGGGCGCGTCTGCACAACACCGCGGAGGAGGCCATAAACTCAGCGGCCTATAGTCGCGAAGACTCGGCCTACCGTGAATACCTGGTCAAACTGCGTCACATCCACGAGCGCATGATGACCGCGCCTGGCAAACGCCTGGCTGAAAAACTCACCCGGTTCATGGACGACTTTTTTGACCAGCTTAACCGCGAAGTCGCGGATTGAGTAAACGGTCAGGCTTACTTGTAAAACTTCTTCTTTCTGTACATAAAATGGTCCATGGCTGTTCTTTTTATGTATACTTTGTTATTTTATTCTTTTGTTGCTAAGTTGTGTAACTCTCTTATTTCTATTTCTTTGTGCTTGTTTTTCAGTTTTTGGCATGAGCCTTGCGTTTGTCTTATGACAGTCGCCTTTCATAAATTAAAAACGCAAGGAGAAAGAACAATGAATAAGCGCGGGATTAGTATTAAATGGTTGTTATTGGCGGTAGTATGCTGCCTGGGTATGGTAAATGTTGCGAACGGGGCCGGAATCTTGACGCCGACCGGATCGGGTGTTTCGCCTGTCGCGATCAAGTCGCATGATGTCAAAGTGACCATCAATAACGGTTTTGCCAGAACTGAAGTGGTTCAGATATTTTCAAATAAAAACACGCAGAAGATCGAAGCGGTATACGCGTTCCCGGTTCCAGAATCGGCCAGTATGTCGGAAGTGTCGGTTATGGTTGGAGAAACCGTGATCAACGGCGAAGTGGTCGATAAGAAAAAAGCCGATGAGATCTACGGCAAGGAGAAAGCAAAAGGAAACAAAGCCGGTAAAGCTGAAAAGAACGGTTTTCAGGATTTCAAATTTATGGTCGGCAATATAAATCCAAATGAAGATGTAACCATCAAGTTTGTTTATTATCAACCTCTGAAAATCGATACCGGAGTGGGGCGTTACCAATACCCGCTAGAAGAAGGCAATACTGATGAAGTTCAAAAGAGTTTCTGGGAGCGCAATGATAAGGTTGAGGGAAAAACAACTATAACAATGGAATTGAAATCGGCCTGGCCGGTAGCGGATGTCCGGGCAACCGGCGGTACGCCGTTCAATGTTGAGGACAAATGTCCGCAGGGAACTTTTAAGGCTTCTTATGATTTGAAAACCGGGTTGACCAGAGACTTTGTTTTTTACTATCGCCTCCAGGATAATCTTCCCGGACGTTTGGAAGTTATTCCTTATCGTGCCGCCGGCGCCAAAGAAGGCACCTTCATGATGGTGGTCACGCCCGGGCTTGATTTGAAGCCTTTGAGCAATGGCGCCGATTATGTCTTTGTTCTGGATATTTCCGGCAGTATGCAAGGGGAAAAGATTCGGACCCTTTGCAACGGGGTTGGAAAAGTTCTTGGTAAAATGAGCCCGAACGACCGTTTTAAAATCGTCACCTTTGAACATACTGCAAAAGATCTGACCAGTGGCTGGGTCAATGCAAGTGAGGCTAATGTACGTTCATGGATTGAAAAGGTTAAAGCCATTCATGCTAACGGCGGCACAAATTTGTATGCCGGAATCAGCAAAGCCCTCAATAACCTTGACGCGGACCGGGCAACCAGCATAATTCTGGTAACGGACGCGGTAACAAATGTCGGCGTTGTCAAACCGGAAAGTTTTCATAAGCTGCTGAAAAAGTATGATGTAAGAATCTTTGGTTTCCTGATGGGAAACAGCGGCAACTGGCCGTTGATGCGGACAATCTGTAATACTACCGGCGGTTTTTATGCCGGCGTTTCAAACAGCGATGATTTACTGGGCAAGATGTTACAGGCCAAGAAGAAAATCACCCATGAGTGCCTGCATGACGCCGAAATCAAGATCAAAGGAGTGAAAACTTATGACTTGACCGGTGAGAATATCGGCAAGATCTACTGCGGGCAGCAGTTGGTTATTTTCGGGCGCTACGAAACAGGCGGCAAAGCAACCGTGACCTTGAAGGCCCGTTTGACCGGCGCAGATAAAACTTACTCGACCAGCTTCGATTTCCCTGAAACGGATACGGATAATCCCGAACTTGAACGCCTCTGGGCTTTGAGTCGGATTGAAATGTATGAGGACATGGCTAACGCCGGAATTATGCCGGCAAGCGAAACGACTTCGGTCATTCGTGATCTCGGGATCAATTATCAACTGGTTACGGATGAAACTTCGATGCTGGTCCTGAATGATGCCGCGTTCCGGCAATACGGGATTGAACGCAAAAACCAGCAGCGGATAAAAGTTGAGCATCAGGCCCAGGCGCGTCGTGCCGCGGCCCCGGCGAAAAACTATCGGGTCGATACCGGTAAAAAGAATAAACGCATGTTCAACTACAATGCTCCGCGTTTAGGCGGCGGTGGCGCGTTTGGTCCGTTCGGCGCTATCTTGATGCTGATATCGTGCATCGGTGGCTGTCTCTTCATGGCGGTAAAGAATCATAAATAAGTATAAATGATCAAGCCCCGGAAGGAGGGCGGCTCCCGGGCGTGAATGCCCGGGGGCTTTTAATATTTAATATTATGAAAAAGCCATTCACAATTATCATCCCGGTCATTCTCTCCGCAATTGCGGTGGCCATTTATTTTACCCCGTATGCCGCTGAGGTGCTGCAGTGGGACCGGGATTTAATCGGGGCGGGGGAATTCTGGCGGATTTTCACCGGTCACTGGACGCATTTTACCGGAAGTCATTTACTGTGGGATGTTGCGGTGTTTCTGGTCCTGAGCATTGCCTGTTGCCGGCGTTCATGCAAATCTTACCCGCTGTTGCTCGGCGTGTCCTCGTCGGTCATTTCAATCGCGGTGTGGTATGGCTGTCCCCAATTGGCGGTGTACAGGGGGTTGTCGGGAATTGATACCGCGCTCTATTGCTGGTTTGTTTCGACAATGAGTCTTGATGGGCTGCGCAAACGTGACGGCTTAATTTTTTCTTCAGGAGTTTTGATGCTGGTATGTATGATCGGCAAGTCGGTCTTTGAATTGATGTCCGGACAAACAATATTTGTTGACAGCGTTAATTTTGTTGGAGTTCCGCTGGCGCATCTGGCCGGCGCGGCCGCCGCGATTTTAGTCATCAGCGGAGATGCTTTAATCCGCAGTATCCATTCCCGCGGCAAACGTGAAACAGAGGCTTTCGATTGTTGCCGCCGCCGCTATGAAAATTTGTAAATAGCGCGCTTACCGGTTATATTTACGCCGATGAATGAATCCGGGAGTGAAATACTGTCATGAACTTTGATTTTCCTGTTTCAACTCTTGACAAAATCATAATTCAATATATAATGTAAACAGTTACATTTATTGGAATCACCATTGATTATGAAAGATAAAGCTTGTTTTACAGAATAAATGTAAACAGTTACATAAGGTTTAAGGAAACTGATGTCTGAGAAAATGAATATCAAAGAATTTGCTGAACTGGCCGGGGTTTCGACCGCGACGGTTTCACGGGTTTTTTCGCATCAGGACAAAGTCGCGCCGCGAACCCGGGAGCGGATTATCGAGCTTGCCCGGAAGTACCGTTTCCGGCCCAATCAGGTGTCCCAGGCGTCTTTCGGCGGCAAGACCAAAAGCGTCGGCGTGCTGTTGTGCCGGTTGAGCTGCAGTTATTTTGCCGATATTGCGGTCGGTATCCAGAAAGAGATGCTTGGGAAAAACTATCTGCCGATCATTATCGATTTACGCGAGGACGGGGAACGGGCCGGCATCAAACGGCTGGTCGATCACCGGGTTGACGGCATCATCATCTCGATTGCGGATCAGACCTTGACCAAGGCGGATATCTCTGAAATCACCCACAACAACCTGCCGGTGGTAACCGTGGATACGACGATCCTCAAAGACGCTTACGACAATGTTTGTTCAGATGATATCGCGGGCGGGCGGATTGCCGGGGACTTGCTTTATGCGAACGGACACCGGCATATCGGCTACGCTTATATAGGTTCGGCTGACAATCCCGGCGTTCAAGACCGGTTGACCGGACTTAGGCAAAGCCTTGCGGACAAAGGATTGACGGTTGATCCGATAGATATTCGTCGGTTGCCGCCGGCGATGGATTTGCGGGATAAGCTTTTCCTCGATTATTGCGAGTATTTACGTGGGCCGGAACGGCCGACCGCGATTTTTGCCTATAGCGACAATGTTGCTCCGATCATCTATCAGGCCGCGAATCTGGCAGGCCTGAAGCTTCCTGACGATCTCAGCATAATCGGGCACGCCGGACTTGATTTTTCTGATCTGCTGCTGCCGCGGCTGACGACGATTTATCAGGACGCCCGGCAAATTGGCGCGACCGCTGCTGGAATGTTGTTCGAGCGCATAAACGGCTTTAACGGACCGCCGCGAAAAGCGATGAATGAGGTCAAGTTGGTAGAACGAGACTCCGTAATAAATATCAATTAAATCATTAAAGATGCATAGACTTTTGCGGCTTATGAATTGACCACGGAGGTACACAAAGAAGTATTTAAGTTTTCAGCTTTAGCTGAAAAATCAAAAACCTTTTTTCGTGACTTTTCGTGGGTTTTGTGGTTAATATTTGAATTTTGCATGACTAATTCAGGATAAAATAAAGGACACAGTATGAAAACAACAAAAATCTTTGCGGTGCTTTTGGGCGTGGCGCTGGCTGGAGCTATGTATGCGGAAACCATCCTCACTGAAAATTTCGATACCACCCCGGAGCAATTGCGAAAAAGCGGTTGGAGCGGCAAGTTCAAACTTGGTTCCGAAAAAGTCGACGGAAAAGCAATCAATTATATTTCCGGAGAAAAAAACAACAACCGGCTGCCCGGCGCGACGGCGGTGGTTTCTTTCAAGCCGCTAACCGGGCCTTTTAAAATCAGCTTTAAAATGGCGGCATTGACTAAGCCGCTGACCAGTCAGTTCATGTTGCTTGGCAATCGCAAAAATGCGTCTTTGTTTCAGGTGTATGATGTTCGGGGATCGTTGCGGGTGATCGTTGCTCCCGGTTTGCAGTATTCTTTTCTGGGCAAGGCCAAAAAAGCAAAATGGCTTCAGCTTGAGATTGATTTTGACCCGGGGCGGAAAGATGTCAACTGCTTGATCAGGATTGACGGTAAACCGGTTGCGATATATCCGCTGACCACGCTGCAAGGACAGGAGGTGTCCCGCCTGGCATTCAGTTGCGACGCCAGGATTGCCAATTTGAAGATTGAAAAATTATCGAAGCCGGTCCAGTTTCCGGCCGACGCGGATAAATATACCATGCTGCTCCCGGCTGCGCCGCGTAAAAAATGCGGTCCGAACGGTGAACCAATTCCGGACAGTAACATCTTCAAGCAGTTTGTCAATGACCGGGCTCCGGAAATTGTGAAAGTGATTAGTGAGAAAAAGGAAGACGGCCTGATCATCAAAGAGGTATTGTTCAAATCGCTGGTTATCGACGGCAAACCCCAGCTTGTCTATGCGGTAATGGCCCGACCTGTGGCCAAGGGAAAATATCCCGGAATTGTGTTTTATCATGGCGGCAGCGGTTACGGCAGCATAAAAGAGGCTGTCAAGTGGGCCAAACGCGGTTATATCGCGATTGCGCCGGATTTACCGGGGATCGGCAATGCGAAAAAGTGCGTACACTCGGTCGGGGTTTGGAAGCAACTGCCTTATTCGACCGCCCGCTGGTACGCCAAACCAAACATTACGACGAGCGTGCTGTTTGATGCGGAGGTCGCGGCATTACAGGCTTATTTCCTGCTTGCCGGCCAGCCGGACGTCATTAAGGACAAGATCGGCATTACCGGAGTGTCCTGGGGCGGTTACACTACTACTATGGTAACCGGGCTGCTTGGCGCAAGACCTGCGGCGGCATTCTCGATTTACGGGGCCGGTTGGTATGATGAGGGTTCCGTATTCCAGGGCGCGTTGCGCCGGTTGAAAGGCGGGGAGCGCAAAGCCTGGTTCGATGAGTATGATGCCGGTCGTAAGGCGCTGAACATCAAAGTGCCGTTTTACTATGCCGTCGCGGTACGCGACTTTTTCTTCTGGCCGCCGTCGGTCAACAAAAGCTACAAATCAATCAAATCCGAAGACAAGTTCATAACCTATGCGCCGAACCGGAGTCATAATCTTGGCGGGATCGACGGGCTGGACAAGATGCAGGAGAAGTTTTTCGACTATTATCTCAAGGGCAAAGGGACGCCGCTGCCGAAGGTCGCCAGGGTAACAAAATCACTGGACAAAGACGGGTCAATGACGGTTGATGTCGCGGTGAACGCCGCAACTAAGATAAAGGAGGTCCGGCTCTATTTCAGCCCTAAGGACAACAAAGACTGGCGTAAACGCAAATGGCAGGCGATCAAAGCTGAAACTGCTGACGGTAAAAACTTTAAAATAACTGTTCCGGCGAATTTGCAGCCGGAAAACGGCAATTTCTATGTTGTCGCGATAGACGAAAATCTGGTTTCCAGCGGCAGTCCGGTTTTTGAAGGCGCCAAAGAGCTTAAATAATAAATAAGGATAACTGATATGAGATTACCCAAAGTATTATTATCGACGTTAACCGTTGCAGCCGGGGCAATTCTGGCTGCGGCTCAGACTATCCCAGCTCCGTTGGACGAGCCTTTGGACAAGAGCAACGTTTATCTTCCTAAAGTCAACAGTCTGGTTGCCCGGTCATTGATGCTGGTCAGGAAAAATCCGGCCGATGTGAAAAAGAATAAAAATGAGGCATTCTGGTTGACCTGGGGCTACACTGCGCCGGAGAGCAAATACAAAGGCGACAAGGAGTTGGGGACACTTGCGAAGAAACTGACCGGGGTCCAGTTAGATGCACTGGAAAAAAAGCCCAGTGGTTACTGGTCGCTGATCCCGGCGTTGCAAATGGTTGAATTCTGGCGGCAAGGTGGAGAAGTTCCACAGGCCGAACTGGAAAAATGGTTGAAACAGCTCCGTCCGTCGGTCGTGCAGTGCTATAATTCTCAGGCAGGCAAAACCAGCTGGGTGCAATCCGCTCCGAATACTCTGCATCAGGCGGCCGCCGGTCTGCAAATGGCCGTGAAAGTTTACGGGCGCGTTACGCCGAGGGAAAAGGATTTGAAAAAATGGTCTGCTTTGGCCCGGACATGTATTGAGCAAGCTGAAAAAATGCAGCTTCCCGGCGGCGCGTTCAGCTATATCAACTCCTCCGGCCCGGACCCGTGTTATTATAATTTTGATTCAACGTTTCTGGGAGTTTATTACCTGCTGACCGGAGATAGGGCGGTTGCCGAATCAATCGCCAAAATGTCCGGCTGGAGCAAATCCGCTACCCGTTGCGGCTGGCTGACCGCGTTTGCTTCGCCGTGGTGGAAACACTTCTGGGGGACCGGCGGACCGTATTTCGGACCGGAAATCATTGCCGGAGTCTCGAAAGATCCGCTGACGACCGGGGTTATGCAAATTCGCCGCAAAAAGTTGCAGCCTTATTATTTTATTTTTTACGCCATGTATTATTATGATAAAAATTTGCAGGCAAAACCGGTGGCGGATCGTTGTGAATTTGACCTGAACAGTAACGGCGCTGCGTTGCGCCGGGGCAACGTGGATATCGAAATGCCGTTCCGTTCGTGGTGCGATTCAACCGGGGGGATCGCGGTTTCCACTCCGGATCAGGTTCGCAGTTATCTGACTTCTGTGGTTTTGACGCCTTTAAGGTCGAAAAGCAGTCACTTCAAGGATACTTTCGGGGTGGTTAATCTTGATCAGGATGCGAAACGGACGACGATTTGCGGGAGTGGTTTTATTGCCCAGGCGGTGACTTTCCGGCCGGTAAAAGGGCTGTTCGGCGGCTTTCCGAGTGGAACGTCCCCCTGGAAAAGAACTGATATCTGGTATGCAGACGGTACCGGTATTGCCGGGGTACTGTCACTGGAATGCCTTAAAGATAATCCGTGTTACAGCATTGAAACATGGGTCAGGACTTCGGGCAACTTTAAGCTTGAGAAAACAACGGCGTCGTCGCCGGATATGGCGGTGGATCTCACAGCGGAACCGGCGGTCAAATTGATCCGGCCCGGTAAAGACAAAAAATTTGCCAAAGCGATTATCTGTAATGAAAAACGCGTTTACAAAGCGGGAGAACGCTTCAGCGTCAAGGTTGCGGCCAATACCGTTGGGACCAAAAAACTCGCTATCGGTAAGGTCTCTCGCGATAAAATGCTGATTAAGGCGGAGGTTCTCAAGGCAAACAAAAAATTTGCGTTGCTGGTTTACAATCATAGTGCGAAGCCGGTCAAATACCAGGCTGCCGCCGGGAGCTTCATCGCTTACGCCGCGTCAGCCGGCGACCAGACCGGGCGCAAGCAGGATTTACGTGTGATCTCCCTGCCGCCGAACGGGATGATAATTGTCAAAACACAGTAATAACCGTTGACAACGGTTCAATTTGATTACGGCATCATAAGACGAATCGTATTTACCCTGAGACGGCGCCATAGCCGATATCGGTGAATTTTTAAGAAATAGTCATGAATAGAAATTTTCTTATATATTTGAGGTCCTGACAAAATTATTATTCCACATTGTTACTGCTTTTAACTTTCAATTTTCGTGTAAAATGCATTTTGTATTATTTATATATTTGCATTTATTTTAAAATATATTATAATATCAAATATAGAAGGTTTAATTTTACCTTATTATTTATGTTATTTTGAATTTTGCCTTAAAAAAAGGATGCCCGATGAAAGGTTTTTACGGCGAACTGGCCGAACGGTTTGCGACTATCGAGAAAAATACCGGTCTCGAGGTTTGTATTTATTCATCGGAGGCTTCCTGTCACATCCCCTATTGCGATAACCGCTCCTGCGTCCGCATTCATTAGGAAGGCGGCTATACAGACTGTATCTCTTCTATTTAGCTAGAGCCGGAAGTCTGCAGACCACAGCCAGCGGGCAATCATTCAGCCGTCATGGGTAACTGTAAGTAAATAACCTCAAATCTACTGCAAACGGCGCTTGAACTCACATTTCCTGCTATTGAAAAATTTTTATCGCTTAATTGTAATCTGGAGTAAATTAATGACCGAATTCCGCCCTGAAATATCATATATTCATTCTCATGACACGGGCCGTTACAAATCACCGTACGGTCACAAGGTCACCCCCCTGCCACGTTCTTTCAGCCGGGCGGCGTTGCTAACCGGGGATGCAGACTCCCGCCGCATCGATTTGATCGACTATTTGAAGAGTCCGCTGCATCTGTTGCGCAGGACGGGTTGCACATTATATCTGCTTAAAATTAAGTACATCATAGTTGGGACCATTATCAATTTAATCAGATACGATGAAATATTAAGCAAGGAATTCGCCAGTACAGTTGAAATGGCTCAAGTTACCTGCTTTCAACCCCGTCATCCGATGCTGCTGACTTCTGCGAACACAACAAGGTCCCGGTATCGCCATAATAATATTTGAGGAAGAGTTTTATGTCAATTAAATTTAGTTGTGAGGGTTGCGGGCAGAAACTCGAGGCAGACAACTCTGATGCCGGTGAGTTTACCGAGTGTCCTGTATGCGAAACCGAGATCATGATACCAGAGCCGTCTCCCGCGTTGGCGAGAGCGGTAAGCAACCTTACTTTAATGTTTCGGCCAAGCCAGTTCCAAAATCCGACGGCGGCAAAAGCAATCGATCCTTTTTCCCCTCCTGTAGCCAGAGGTAAGCCGCTGGAACCGAGCTCGGAAACCAGTAAGGCCAGTACGACTGCTGAAGAAGAAATCGCGGAAGAGCCCCTGGTTCATACCCCGGCGCCATCACTGGATGAAGAAATCCGGGAAGCATCAATTGAACAGGCTCCTGATCCAGCGTCAAGCCGTACGGATGCAGTTAATTACAGGAAACAGAGATTGCAGAAACGTTCTCTTGGCCTGGGACCGGCCGCATCTTCAAAATTCAGCCTGCAGAATAATTCTAAATCAACCGCGGATATTGAGGATGAAATCCTTGCTCCTTCATTATCCTCGACCGACCTGGAAGCTGGAGTCGCCAGTTCGTCAACTGATCAGATAGAGAGTACGCAGGAGGTATTCAGTCCACCCGGTCCGACGCCCCAACCTTCATCGGCCACACCTGTGTTTGCAGGGGACTATGCCGCCAATAGTGAGGTTACCCAGATGATGAAGCGGCCTGCTCCGACCAAGCCGCCGCATCCGATGCCGTCACGTACAGTGGCCGAAAATCCGGATTCCCCGGCAAAAGCAGTTGCTCAAGAGCCTCCCGCGGCCCCGACATCTCCACCGCCGCCACCGCCAAAAGAAACCTTTGGAAATTGTCCCAGATGCAATGCCGCCCTGCAGGTTCCCGATGCGGCAGTCTGTGTGGAATGCGGCTTTGAACTGAAACCAGTCAAAAATGTCAACCTGAGAGTAAGCAATAAAGATTCCGGCAAATTATCTGAGGCCTTATTTGCTGCTTCGATCATCGCTGTCTTCGCAGGTTGTATTTGGGCAGGAATTGCGTTGCTCTTCAAAGTGGAAATTAGCTGGATGTCGGCTCTTATCGGCCTGGTTGTCGGCTTTACGATCAGCATGATGACCCCAAGAAAAAGCGTAATGATCGGCCTGAGCGCGTTGACTATCACTTTTTGCGGCTGGTTCTGTTGTCGAGCGCTTATGTCAATGAGCCAATACAGTTCGGACAAAAAGATTATTGAAAAGCTGAACAACAGAGATTTTACTGAAGATGACACCAAATATCATATCGTTTATGAAATGGCGGGTGAAGGAATAATATCAAAAAATCTGTTCGACGCCTACGCCAATGAGCGAAAAAAGATCGCGCCTCCGGAAAGGCTCAAAAACGAATTAGACGACCTGAAGCTCAAGCTTGAAAAAAGGTTGAAAGCGATGCCGCAGGAAGAGCGATACAACTATAACGCGACGGTTGCCCGTAAGATACACGGCGGTTTAAGCCGGGCCGCCTCCTTTGGCAAAGTTTTGAGCCTGGGGGATTTACTCTGGCTTCCTCTCGGTCTGGCAATCGCCTATCTGCTCGGGCACTGGCCATTCACAAAGAAAATGGATTGACCGCCGGCAGCGGTTTGATTCGTCCCGCATCCGGCAGGCTGAGCAAACTGGTAATAACTTCATCGGTGTTCAGCTTGCCGGCAAGTCCGGCAAACTCCACGCAGTCCCTGAATTTACCGATGGTCATTTCCAGACTGTAATTTCTGGTTTCGAAGGTTTGGAATGGAGCCTGTTCGCGTTCCAGAATTCGACCGTCTTTGGTATGGACGATCAAGCCCTGATATTTAAAATTGTACAAGGGGAGTCCATTGGTTTCCTTCGGCGGAGCAGGGAGGTTATCGGGTGCTTCACAGAATGAGATCTTCCGGATGAAATCGATCACCTCGTGGTCGTTTGCGACATTTTCGCTTCGGTAGGAGTCCAGTTTGACCGGTCCGTGCACCATGGTGTGGGCTACCGCCCAGATAACACTGAATTGAGCGTCAACCTGCGGATTCGGCCCGATCCTGAAAGGATTGCCGACCAGGCCGCCGGGACCGCAGTTGAAAATCATGATCTTTTCAATATCATCCGCAGTGATCCTTTCTTCTTCACGCAGTCTTTCCGCTGCGATCTGGACATTGTGACAGGCGCCGCAGCTGGGATATTTCTTGGTCGAGATCTTTTCGATCTGCAGATTATCAAGTTCCAAAAGTAGTTCGTCCGGGCTGATGTTTTCACCGTTCAGATAAGATGAGCAGTAGCCGTAACGACCTTCAAAGGCGTTGACCGGTCCGGTTATCCCGCGTTTGGCCAGTTCGACCGACCACAGCGCGGAACGTGCGGCGAAAGCGGGTTGGAGCCGTTTGGTCAGGCTCATGTCGATCAATGCCTGGCGATTGCCGGACACCTGAGCATAATTGATCCCGAGCGCGTTGACACATTCATCCCGGGACATGCCGTAAAGAATTGCCGCGGCTACGGTCCCGCCGAAGCCGTTGACCAGAGAACTCGGCAGGAAATTCTGATCGCGCCGGAGATGCTTTTCCGCCATGCCAAGCCGACAGGCGACTTCGACCCCGGCAATCAGCGCATCAAGCATTCTTTTGCCGGATACATTCAGTTTTTCCGCCACGGCCCAGGCGACCGGGACCAGAGTTGAACTGATATGCAGGGTGCCGGGTATATAAATATCATCCAGATCAAGTGCGTGGATCATGCCGCTGTTGACGAATGCCGCATTCGGCAGCGGAAGCCTGGTATCAGAAAAGAATACTGAGGCTTCCGGCCTGCCGCCCCAATCGACGGTCATTGCCATTACTTCTTTGATGCCCGGCTCGGCATGACCGCCGACCGCACAGCCGATTGTGTCGATCAGGAATTTGATTGCTGCATCGTAAGACGAATCAGGGATCGGTCCTGCGGCGACGCCATAGCCGATGTCAGTGAGTTTTTCAGAAATAGTCATGATGTTTAATCCTGTTGGGATGTTTGCATTTATTTTATTATATATTATTGTATTGAATTTAAACAGGCTTGATTTTATCTTATTATTTACATTATTTTGACTTTTGCCAGAAAAAAGGATGTCCGATGAAAGGTTTTTACGACGAACTGGCCGAACTGTTTTCGACTATCGAGGAAAATACCGGTCTCGAGGTTTGTATTTATCCATCGGAGGCTTCCAGAAATATGCATCACGGCGGAACCAATCGGCTGCCGCATTCGTTTTTCAGCCATTTCGGTGAATTCTGTATTACGGTGAAAGACAACCGGCTGGGGAAGGGATGTGGCGGTCATGACAGTAATATGCTGGTCAAAAAATCTTCCGGGATCGGTGGTCCTTTTGTCAATGTTTGCCACGCCGGGTTGAGCGAAGTGGTTTTTCCGATCTATGCCGCGGACCAGTTCCATATCGCCACAGTTTTTATTGGTCAGGTGATAACGGAAGAGGTCGAGAGACTCGGGTTTCCGGAAATTCTGCGTCGGGTTCGTAAGCTCGGAGTAGACGAAAAACGCCTGCGCCGGGCTTATGATAAACTGCCGAGGATGAGCAAAGAGCAGCTCTTACGTATCGGAAAAATGGCCGATCTGGCAGTAAAAGGACTTGGCTCGACGTTGGATATCGAGGTGTTCGAGCACCAGATCATGTTAAATCAGTATCCGGCGATCCGCAAGGCGCTGCGGTTGATCGCTGAGAGCAAATTCACCATTTCCGAAGCGGAGATTGCCGATGAACTCAAACTGCACCAGTCCTATTTCAGCCGCCTTTTCAAGAAGGTGATGAAATGCAATTTTTCAACCTACGTCAGCAAACTGAGGCTTAACCGGGCCAAGGTAATGCTGCACCACACCGAGTTCCCGGTTTGCGAGATCGCCGAACGGTGCGGTTACAGTCGGCAGAATTACTTTACTCGTCAGTTCAAAGAGCTTATCGGCATGACTCCGACCGAGTATCGTAAAAACATCCGCTAGCCGGGATCAATTGATCTTGCCGGTTTTAGCGGTTTCACACAGATTGTCGATTGCCTTCCGGATTTTCTCCCGGCGTTGATGGTGGCGTCTGGTCGCTCCATCGAGGTTGATCCTGCGTTTGCCGAGCAGACGTTTGTTCTCTTCCGGCGCGGTTCCGCCAAGATGGTTATGGGATTTGATGAATTCATCCGGATCAAAACATTTTTGCAAGGTCGCGGTATCGATGCCAGGCTCTTTTACGCCCAGGTAAGCGGCGGCTTCATCGAGCATTTCACCGGTGCATTCATAGCTTTTCAACCCTTTTACTCTTGCGTTGCGCACCATTGTCGCGACGATGCTGTGGGCCAGCCTGCCGCCGTAGCCTTTGTGCTGGATCAGGAATGTCGCTACTTCCGTGGCACAGCTGTATCCGGATTTGACGATACTCCGCATCCGGTCTTTCTGCAGGATGATATGCCGCAGCATATTCGAAAAACGCAGCATACAGACCTGGGCCATGATCATGCCGTTGATCGCGTAATTCGGCAGCAGCATGGCGGGGAGAACATCACCGTGTGGTTCGCCTTTCAGGTTGAACATGGCTTTGACGGTTTCGCCGAGTACGTCCGAGCAGGAAATCCTGACGTGTTCGTAGCCTGAACCGGAATCGCATTTTTGCGGCATGAACGAACTGATGCCGCACATCGACGGCTGGGTCCGGATGGTATCGATTTCATCCAGCGCCCAGATATAATGGTTCATCGAATAACGGCTGATATGGATCGCCATATTGGATAACGCGAACATGATCGCGTAGGAATGATCCTGTGAAGCCTCACAGTCGTAGGTCGCTTCCATGACGCCGTCAAGTCCGAGGAGTTCGGCCATATATTCGCGGTCGACCGGCCAGGTGGTGCCGGCGCAGGAGCCGCAGCCGCCTGAGTTCAGGTTGGTAAAACGCCAGGCCAGTTCAAACTGTTCCAGGCTGCGATAAATACCGTCAAATGCCGAGAGCATGAAATGGGCGTAGGTAATCGGCTGTCCGTGATTCATGTGGGTGCGGCCGACCATGACCGTTTCCAGATTTTCCATGCAGAGTTTATGAATAAGCTCCAACAGTTCCAGCATGTCGTCGAAAACATCCAGCATCAGGTCGCGCAATTTTAGCCGCCACATCGGTTCCTGCAGGGTTCGACCGTAATTGACGGTGCTGGCCAGGTCCATGTCGCCGTCAAACACCTTGACCAGACGTTCCTCGCCCGAAACGCCGGGCAGGTCCCAGCACTGATCAAGCGCCTTTACGATTTTGACCGCCCGCTCCTGATCGATCGCGCCGCCGCGCAGCAGACAGATTATCCAGGCGATATCGGTATAATTTGCCCACGGCTGATTGGTTTCCATCTTTTTGCGTTGCCGGGCATTCAATTGGCCGATTTCCGCATACTTGTGAAAATTATGGGGACTCCCCATTGAGTGTTCGCGATGGTCGATCCGTTTAGAAAATTCCTCGTCAAAAAACTGTTCCATACCAATGAAATCACGCATTTTAATTCTCCTTGCAACTTGATTAATATTTTCGAGTTGCTATAAGAATACATGATTATTTTGAACTTGGAAAGGATGTTTTTTAAGTAATTGTTGACACTTTTTTGACATTCATCTGTCAAGAGGCAGTCTGTTCGACGTGCAGGAGGTAATCATCTCACCAACAGGTTTCATACTTATCAGATATCGTATTTCTTTTTAAGTTTCAGTTTCAGCAGTTTCAAATATCCGTCGGGGAGTGCCGGTTTAAAAACGAACATTTCCATAATATCACCTTTCAAGCCGAAACTGTAAAGCGCCGGTTGCCCTTTTTTGATTAAAAACATCCGTCCAACTCCGATCAGAGTAGGCTCGATCGGGTTGCGCCGGAAATATTTGGCACTGTCGGTAATCTCGATTTTATCTCCTTTAAGATGATTGGTTGATAAAGTTAAACCATGAGAGTAGTCAGCGCCGGATTTTCCGACCGTTACCATGATCCGGTTGTTTTTACTCTGTTTTGTTTTCATCTCAGCTGACGGAACCTTGACCACGGCCAGGAACATCATTTCCGTACAGGGTTCAGGCTTCAGTTGCGCGTACAGGGCGCAGCTGCCGTTAAACTCTACTGCCGGGAGATTATCTTTTTTCAAGATGGCGGATTTGACGGTTTGATCTTTGAACGGGATTAAATCGTGCCTGTTGCCGGAGATATCCCGCCATTTGACGACCTCTTTTTTGTCACTGGTCTCGACCCCTTGCGCCGCGTCGTAATGCGCCATAGTCCAGTTTTCCGGTACTTCTATCAGGGGTGGAGCAGGGATTTTGATTGCGCCCGGCACCATTTGCATGCCTTTGCCGGTGGCCGTGTGCGGAACGAGCTCATATTCGATGATGACCGGTTTTCCCGGTTCCAGTTTTTTCGGTAGATCGACTTGCAGATTGCGGCAAAACGCGACGCTGTGCTGGCGGGATTTGATCTTTTTTGCTTTCTGCACAATGGTCTGCGGTTCACTGAAAATAATATCCAGGCTGCCGTCTTTCCGTTTCAAGGTAATTTCCTTTACACCGGAAATTTTTTCGTCCATACTTTCTTTACCGTCGAACAATACTTTCAAATCATCGGTGATATGCATCGGGATCGTTTCGTACAGTTCTTCGAACGATTCAGTTTTGTCAGTGGTCAAAATCAGTTTGGAACTGAAACTTTGATCCTTGAATTTATATATGCGCTTATAGCTAATATTGGCTTCAGTGATCACTTTCTGCCGGGGCAGCTTCCTGTGCATTTTCCCGGTTATGGTCAGCGTATTGTCCTGGAGTGAACTTTCCGGCCAGGCGGTGCGGGCGGAAGTCAGGATCTTGCCTTTGGATGTTTTGCCGACGATATGGTTGTTGGCCCAGTCGCGCCAGCCCGGGGTGTATATGGAACGGTGTTTGGTTTTTACTTCTTTTGCGTCATAAGCCTCATAAGCGGTCATGCGCCCGATCAGGAAAATCCCGGCCGGGGTCCAGAGTGCGCTCAGACCGCCTCCGGCGAAACCGTTGAGATAACCGCCTTTTTTCTGCAGCATATTGCAGTAGTTGGTTGCTCCGGTATCCATTTCCACGGCGGAACCGGTATAAAAAATCGCGTAATAAGCCGGACGCCGGACGCAGTAGAACTCGTTATTGAAGTTTTCAGTAAAATTATCTTCGGTCAAGACCGGCAGGGCATATTTTTCAGCCAGGACCTGTTGGATTTTTGATTCATCCTGATGATAGATATAGTCGGGCAGATGCAGGACCATGCCCCAATCGTGCATGCGCCCGTTGCGGCCTTTGCCGCCACCCCAGGGAAAGGCTTTTCTGACCCGGCCGCTGGGCTGGACCGAAGATGCCGCATAAGTTGAAACGGGTTTGGCCTTGACGGTTTTTCTGAACTTTCTAAGAAAAACTACAGATTCCGGCACGTCACAGACAAAATGAGTTTCCCGGCCTGAATACTGATCATTGGCGAACCCGCTCTGGCAGCGGTCGTTGAAATGACTCGGTGAGAGCCATTTGCCGTCAGGCATCGGCAGACTGAGATAGTTTTTGAGTCGATAACCGTGCCGCAGCAGATTGATAATGTTTTTGTCATGGGTAATAGAATACAGTTCAGCCAGACGATGCAGGGCTATTCCGTTATAGGACCCGTCCGGGGCCCGGTTTTTGCCCTCCCAGTGATGCCCGGCCGGACTAAGTTCCGGCCCGAATACAGTCAAGCCGAGCCACCTGGCGTAGAGTGCTTTGATACGCGGGTCGCCGGTCGCCAGCCAGGCGTAATACATGCCGTTGGGAATGCTGAAGCGCATATTGATCGGACCGATCGGGGAGTTCTGATTTATCCTTTCACACATGTGGAGCAATCCAGTTGACCAGGCTTGTTTGACCTTCGCAGGTAAAATATCCTTGACTTTGAGCATTGTGAAGGCGTTGAACGTCAGGCTGAACCCGGCAATGGCGGTATGCAGACCGTATTTCCGCCCCGGTTTGGAACTGCGTTTATCATGATAATAATAGTCGTTTTCGGTCCAGCAGATCAGGTCGTTGATCGAGATGACCGCGGCCCGGGTTGCGACGGCTTTATCTTTATAATAGGGGTTCCAGCCGGCATTATTGCTGTAGGCCCAGGCGAGTAAATTTGCGGTAGTGGGATGGGCGGGAATCCAGAACTGCCCCTTTTTCAGTTCATGGTGTTTGTCTTGAAGAAATCCCTGGAACAACTCTTCGTCTGAACGCCACATATTTTTCCAGAGAAAGTCATCCGCCGGCAGTTTTACCGCCGCCGCGACAAACGGCAGCAGTGGCGTATAACCGGTCACCAGATACATATTCCGGGTTTCCGAACCCGGTTTGAATTTACTGCCGTCAACCGGTTTTGGCGTGGTTTCGACGTCGGTTTTGTTGATGGTTTTCAGGTAATCGGCCAGCGTTTTCTGCCAGGGGTAAAGCCATTTCGGTTCAGCGGCCCCGCAAATTGTCATTGCGGCCACAAAGATGAATGCTAAAATTGTTTTCATTGAGGTTCCGGAAATTAGTTATATTTTTGTTTTTGTAATTTAAAGCTGTTAACGCATTTTTCCGATAAGATTGACAACATCAAAGTTGATCCCGGAATTATATGCGACTCCGCCGCGAATCCACATGACGCTGCCGTCGTAACGGACGCCGTTCAGCCCCTCTTCATCGTGAACCTGCCACTGCGGGGCGTAATTGTTTGCAAAGCAAATTGTGGTGATCCGCTTGTACTTGGAATTCAGACGTCGGGTAATATATTGATATGATCCGTGATGGTATTTATCTGTATTTTTTACGGCACGATAATAATAGGTGCAGCTCATGGTGCCGGTGTAGGCCGGATCATAAAAATTCTCGATGAAGGTTTTGGCGGCGGCGGTTGACAAAGGTTTGTTGCCCTTGTTGCCCGGACAGAAAAAAACTTTTGCATTTCTGCCGACGTATTCGCCCTGCAGCAGTTTGCCGAGGCCGACGTAATTGCCTGACACTCTCATCCGCCCCTGAAAAGTGTTGGAGGTCGATCCATACTCATAATTCATTACCGCGTCACCCATCGTATAATCCCCGTAATACATTTCGATAGCCGTTCCGAGTTGTTTGAGGTTGCTTTGACAGGCTGATCTTCTGGCGGTCTGGCGGGCTTTGTTCAGTGCCGGCAGCAGCATCGACGCGAGGATGGCTATGATTGCTATTACAACCAAAAGCTCTATCAGTGTGAATGGTTTTGCTTTTGACTTCATTTCTCTACTCCCTTTAATCATTTTTCTACTCCTTCTAGTTGCTTAACATTTAAAGAACTTGATTCTCTGACGATAATTTCAGGGGGAATGCGAACATAATTATTCCCGGCATTATTATGAAAATACAAATCACATACTGCCGAAATGATTTTTTCAGGTTTTACGTTCACGGAACTTAACTCAGGTTCGTATGCCCGGGCCCATTGAGTGTCATAGTAGCCCAGTGCCGCAATATCCCGGCCAATTTTTTTGCCCAGCTTGCGCAATACCGGATATAGCGGACGCATTCGAAAGTCGCCGAATGTGAAAATGCCGTCAATCTCCGGATGAGCAAGCATAATTTGATAAAATTTTTCGGCATAATCTTCATCTTCAGCCTGATGGTGCATTTCGACCAGGTCGATATTGGAGTCACTGGCGGCTTGACGGCAGCCGGCCAGGAAGGAATTGACAACGTTCGATTCTTTATACAAGTCCAGTTGATGGGTGATCACCAGCAGTTTTTCGCAGCCGATGTCCAGTAAATGACGGATACCGATGAAACCGCCGTGGAACCAGTCACTGGTAACATGACGGCACATGAAATCCTCGAGTTTTGCCGGATTGTAAAAACAATATATGTTAACATCATCGACGTATTTTTTCAAAAAACCGGTTTCGTAAAAATCTGTTCCGTCAAAGAATATCGCGTCAAGATTATTGTCTTTAATCAGGCTCTGAATTTTGTTTTCAAGCATCAAAGCCGCTTCCGGCGGATCAGTTTGAGGTGTTTGTTCCAGTAGCAAATGACATTCCGGATGGGAATTGAAAATTGAGCTGAAAGCTCCGGCCAGTTCTTGAAACAAATCACCGGAAAGCTGGGCTATAAGCATTACGTTACGCGTCTTGATTTGAGGTTCAGAAACATAGTTTCCCTTCCCGTGGCGGGATTCCACCGCGCCCTCTATCCGTAGTTGGTCCAGCGCCTGACGGACAGTCCCGACTGAAGTTGCGTATTTGTCGGACAGGAGGCGTAGCGAGGGCAGGGGCGAACCCGGCTGAAAAATACCTTTGGTAATTTTCTTTTTTATGTCCTGATAAACGATTGAACGATTGTTGATTTTTATCATAATGAAATCTTTTATTGCTGTTTAACAGTGATGCACAGTTTAAATTATACAACATAAAACTGCTTTTGTCAAGCCTTGTATCAGAAAAAAAAGTTTGGATTTTTTTGGCTTAAGCGTTTGCACTTTAGGTAATTTAGATTAATTTAATAACTTTGAGAAAGATGATTTGAGAACTCGATTATAATGAAAACTTTTAAAACGGAAGGCCTCTGAAAATGACTAAGAGAGATCTGGTTGTAAAGATTGCGAAAGAAACCGGTATTATTCAAAAGAACGTTGCCGACATTGTCCAGATGACTTTGGATAACCTGACTGAAGAACTGATTGCCGGTAATACTATCGAGCTGAGGAACTTTGGTGTTTTTGAAATTAAAGTAAGAAAAAGCCGCAAGGGCCGTAATCCGAACAAGCCGCAGGATGAGGTCATCATTCCGGAACGTTGCGTGGTCAAATTCCGGGCCGGAAAAGAACTTAAAGAAGAAGTCGAAAAACTCGACCCTAAAAAGTTCCAGTAAAAATGTTTTTGCGGACTTGTTGAATGTAGATTCTGCGCCTTGCGAAACTCGCCAAGGCGCATTTTTCTTTTTTTATAATATAGTTTATTTGAACTGAAAACAGCCTGAGAAGGAAATCGGAAAAGTTATGGCTAAATCAATACCGCCACCGGGAACCAGTGATATTTTCCCGGAAGAAATGCCCTTATGGCATCGTCTTGAAGAGACTGCTGACAAGGTTTTTTCCCTGTACGGATACGGGGAACTGCGCACGCCGATCTTTGAATACACGGAAGTATTTCAACGCGGTTTGGGCGATGAGACTGAAGTAGTTCAGAAAGAGATGTACACATTTGAGGATCGCGGCGGTCGCAGCATGACTTTACGCCCTGAAAACACCGCCGGGGTAATGCGGGCGCTGTTGAATACCGACGTTATGAACGGGAATGAAAAGCGTGTTTATTACATTGGGCCGATGTTCCGCGGCGAACGCCCGGCCGCCGGCCGCAAACGGCAGTTTCATCAGGTTGGAGTAGAGAATGTAGGCCGGATCGCTCCGGGGCTGGATGCGGAAAATATCGCCATGCTGATGCATTATCTTGAAGAACTCGGCATCAAAGGAGCGCAGTTGCTGGTCAACACGCGCGGTACCCGCGAAGATCGTGAACCCGCGGCTGAGGCGTTACGCGCATATTTCGCCGAAAGGATTGACCGTATGTGCCCGGATTGCCGGGAGCGGCTCGACAAGAATGTCTGGCGTATCCTCGACTGCAAACAGGACGCGTGCATCAATGAGGTTGACGGCGCGCCGGAAGTGACCGGTTTCTTTTCCGAAGAGTCAAGAGAATATTTCAAAAAGACTTGTGGATATCTTGATGAACTTAAAGTGAATTATAAGATTGAACCGCGACTGGTGCGCGGGCTTGATTATTATGTCCATACTGTTTTTGAGGTAACTCATCCCGACCTGGGCGGTCAGAATGCGATTGCCGGCGGAGGCCGTTACGAGTTATTCCTGCCGGACAATAAAAAACCGGTTATCGGGGTCGGCTTTGCGGCCGGTCTTGAACGTCTGCTGATGGTCCAGGAGGCTTTGGGGGTTCCGGCTCCGGAATCTGAAAACCGGACGGTCTTTCTGGTTGGACTTGGAGAGCAGGCGGTCGATGCCAATATGGCGTTGGCGTCTGAACTTCGCAAGGCCGGCTGGCCGGTGATAACCGAGGTTGAAGCAAAAAGTATGAAAGCCCAGATGCGTGCGGCGAACAGGGTCAACGCAAGGTTTTCGGTAATTCGCGGCGAAGACGAACTGGCCCGTGAAACAGCAGTTCTTAAAGACATGGAATCCGGTGAGCAGCAGGAAGTGCCAGTCGGTCAACTTATCAAATTCCTGAATCCATAAGGTTCAGGTCAATGATGGAGACGATATCATGTTGAAAAAGAAAAATCTGGTTTTTTTAGGCGCTCCCGGCGCCGGCAAAGGAACGTTCTCCGAAGAGTTGAATAAACGGGAAGGCATCCTCCATATTTCCACTGGAGATTTATTGAGGGCGGAAATAGCGACCGGTAGTGATCTGGGTAAACAGGCCGCGACCTTGATTGATCGCGGCGAACTGGTCCCTGATGAGATTGTCGGAGCTATGGTTGCCGCAAAACTTGCCACACCTGAATGCGAAGAGAAAGGTTTTATCCTGGACGGATTTCCCCGCACCTTGCAGCAGGCGTATATTCTGGATGAATTACTGAAAACGCAAGGAAAAAAGCTTGATGCCGTTGTCTGTCTGGATGTTCCGGAAGAACTGATTGTCAAGCGTCTTTCCGGTCGGTGGAACTGTCGCTGCGGCCGTGTTTTCAATACTTATTATATTCCGCCTGAACAAGCAGGTGTTTGTGATGATTGCGGCGGCGAACTCTACCAGCGTCCGGATGACAATCCGGAAACAGTGAAAGACCGTCTGAAGGTCTATCACGAAAAAACCATGCCCTTGATCAATTATTATCGTGACAGCAATCTGCTTATCGAGGTTAGTGAAACTGAGAAAGATAAAATGTTAAATGCAATATATGAGGAGCTGGGTTAATGGGCGGAAAAGATTATGTCATTCATTCAGAAGAGGAACTACTAGATATCCGCCGTGCCGCGGCTGCCGCCGCAACGGTTCGTGAACGTATCCGTCAGGTTACCACTGCCGGCATGACCACCAGACAGATTGATGATTTGGCAGCCAGCTTTATCGCGGAAACCGGCGGAATCAGCGCGTTTCTCGGGTATCGCGGTTTTCCCGGACAGATTTGCATTTCAGTAAATGATCAGGTTGTTCATGGTATCGGGCGTCCCGACCGTGTTTTACAGCCTAATGATATAGTCAGCACCGACATCGGGGTCAAGATAGGCAAAGGCATCGGTGATACTTCAGCGACGTTTGCACTTGTCGATAATCCCCCGGAAGATATTGTTCGACTGCTTGAAGCGACTGAGGAATCACTGATGGCCGGCATCGCCGCCGCCGTAGTCGGGAACACGATCCGGGACATCAGCGCCGCAGTTGAAAAGGTGGCCAACCGGGCCAAACTGGGGATTGTTCGGGAGTATGTCGGACACGGTTGCGGAACCAGACTGCATGAACCGCCGGAGATCCCTAACTTTGTTTGCGGCTGGCGCGGACCCAGGCTGCGCGCCGGCATGGTCCTGGCAATTGAACCTATGTTAAACCTCGGAACCCATCGCGTCTTCACCGAGCAGGACGGATGGACCGTTAGAACGCTTGACGGTAAACCGTCAGCTCATTTTGAACATCAAATTCTTATAACCAATAACAAACCGGAGATTCTCACGTGGCAAAAGAAGTAATCCGAGTAGACGGCGTTGTCAAAGAACTGCTGCCTAACACTCAATTCAAGGTGGAGCTGCCCACCGGACACATGATCACAGCACACATCAGCGGCAAAATGCGGCTGAACTTCATTCGCATCCTTCCCGGCGACATTGTTACTCTTGAAATGTCCCCCTACGACCTTACCAAAGGCCGCATCGTCTTCCGTAAGAAATGATCATGCGGATCAACGTACTATGCGATAATCACGCCGGCCGGCGAGGTATCGGAGAACACGGGTTGAGCGTGCTTATCGAAGCTGAACGCAATATCCTGTTTGACGTTGGTCCAAGCGCTACAGCCAGCCGGAACGCCAGAACTCTGGATATCGAGCTTTACGGGGTCGATTATATTATTCTCAGTCATGGTCACAATGATCATGGCGGCGGTCTTTCCCGGGTCGTCAAGGAGACTCCCCATGCTAAAATAATCATTCATCCTGAGACTGCCAGGCCGCGTTATTCGCTGTCAACCGGCACCCCTCAATATATCGGTCTGCCGCTCAGTGCCCGTCGTGTTCTGCGCCAGGCAAAAGATGAAGAACGTTTAGTTTACGCTGAAAAACCGTTGAGGATTGCGGAGAATTTTCTGGTTTTTCCAGTCGGCGGCCGGGATGAAATACCCGGTTCTATTGACTTTCTGCATGAAGATGAAGCCGGTGACCGTGAACTTGATATGTTCCGTGACGAACTGGCGCTGCTGGTTGAAGGTGATGATTCCGCGGCGCTGTTTACCGGTTGCAGTCACAGCGGTTTGATCAAAACTTATAATGCGGCCGAGAAATTGACGAAAAAATCAATAGACTATATTATCGGCGGAACCCACTTGAATAAGGCTGATGAGTCGCAAATCGAAACGGTCGCCTGTTTTCTGGCTGACCGTAACGTCATGCTGTATACAGGCCATTGTACCGGAATTCGCGGTTATACTAAACTGGCCAAAATACTCGATGAAAGTCAACTGCAACCGATATCTTCCGGAATGCAGCTGGAACTGCCGTTGTAATCACAACAGTTCCAGAACATAGTCGTCAGCCGGTACAGATACGATTTTTTCTTTTCTGCCCACTTTGAACTTTATCGGTTTTTTGGTGAAATTCAACAATGTTACCAGGGTTTTGCCGTCTTTGCGCCAGGCCGTATAGGCGTAATTTTTGACTGGCTGCGGTTTGACCGGTTTTACCGATACTTCCTTGTCCACCCTTTTTCCGGAGAAATAATACTTTTCATTTTTCCAGATGTTCCGGCACGCCTGTCCCAGGGCGACATGATACATCCCGTCAATGCAGGTGCCGGTCCAAAGTCCGAAAGTTTTAACGCCCAGAGCGGCACACATTACGGCTTTTTGCTCCATTTGTTGTGGCGAAAGAGCTTCCTCCTTTGTCGTGTAGCTTCCGGTACTGGCATTTGCTCGAGATAATGAGGCGATGACCGAAACCGGTTTTTTCAGATTTTTCAAACTCAAATTCAATGCGTCGAAAGCCTTACGGCCGTTTATGTGATACATGCTGAGCATTGATTCGTCCAGATATTTTTCATTCAGCCTTGGATCTTTCGGAATGCTCCACCACCGTTTAGCCAGAGCTGCCGGATCATTGTATTCGAAAAAATAAGTATATTCAACTACTTTGATGTCCGGATCGGCTTTCCGGGCCGCATCAGCCATCATCTTGATTATCAGGGCGTCATTTTCCACCCAGAATCTGGCCCATTGGTCCTTATATTTTTTCTTGATATCCAATGCGGTCAGCTTCTGATTTGCATTGATTCCGAATCTCTTTTTAAAGGCGGTTATACAGGTTGGACAGAAGCAGAGTTTTGTCGGTTTGCCCCAGGGCTCATAATCCAGGGCAACCCATTTTGTTTTTCCTCTGGTTATACGGTCTTTGACGATTTTATCATATTTCAATTTTGCTTCTTTGCTGTTGACCAGCGCGGTCGGGCAAACGTAGCTTGGAGACTCTTTGCCTCTATTGTCTATTGCCGGAGGGACTCCCAGGGATTTATTGCGGAGCGGACCATACCACAGAGTTATTTCATACAGGGTAAAGCCGTCCGCCAGCAGTTGATCATCAAGTTTACACTTGCGTTTCTGCGATTTATATGCCCGTCCCTTGCCAGTCATTCCAGACAGTTTATACAGCGCCGTCACTTTTTTGAAGTTCTCCGGTTTGTGATACCACATGTCCCGGGCCAGAAAGTAATTCATTATCATGAACTCGCCGGCTTTGGCCGGCTGCAGCGGCTTGACAAATTTTACCAGTACAGGATGTTTTTCGGATTCTTTGCCGCTATTGGCGATTGACCAGTAAATGATGCCTTGATCCTTGGCTCCAGCCTGTCCCAGAGCGCAGGTTATAATCTTGCCGGCGCGGTATTTTCTGCTCAAACGGGTGGCGAAGTCATAATTATCTGAAGTTGAGTATTTGCGATAATTTATGCCGTCAATTTTAACCGGAGTCGCCGTCATCCTGATGATTTCATCAGCGCAGTTATGATTGCTTTGAAAAGTCTCCAGTAAAGTTATGTTATCAGGTAGATACAAATTGAATTTCGGGTGCTTCAGTTCTTTGGGATCGCCGCGCAGTTTGAAGTTCAGCGGCACCGGGTAGTCTTTGAAGGTATGAAAAGTCTTGACGCCGCCAAAATGGACTTCATTTCCATCTACCGGTTCGCAGAGAGCCTCCAGTGCCGGAAATTTTTTTACCATCTTTTTGGAGAAGTCTGTGTCAGCATTCGCTTTTTTATCCGCAATGATCAGTTCGTCAATTATACCATTGAATGCGTAACGTGCCCGGCCCCTGGCCGTCGGGTAATTACCCAGAAATAACGGAAAGTGGTTTGCCGTTATCACCTTTCCCGGCAAGTTTTGAGTTCCAAGACTATTGCCGTTTACCCGGCATTCGACTTTTCCTTTATCAAAAAATATTTCGACAAACTTCCAGCCGCCTTTATATGGATCGTTTTTGAATTTCGCGGTATATGGTTTGGTTCCGTCGCCGTATTGGAAGCGCCATTCCCGGCCCCAGACAAACAGGGCAAAGCCGTTGCCGTTAGAATCTGTTTTGCATGTTGCGATAACACCGGTCTGATACTTTAACGGTTTCACAATTGCCGCGATATATAAAGAATCAGTTTTTGCCGGCATTTTAAAGCCGTCAAATTTTGCGTAACTACCCAGGTTACGGTAGAACCTCAGCGCCTGATCAACTTTACCATCAACCCGGTATCGCTTCGGGTCACGAGTTTCATTCGTGTCGTTGTCGGGATCGTTACTCGGTATATATACTCCCTGCAAACCGCTTAAACTCTCAACTTTGTTTTCCTTGTTGACAAAACTGAAACGTTCATTCAAACCCGCGGCAACCGTGACTGACTGACATATCAAGGCCGACAGAACGCCCAAAACAATTAATCCTTTATGCACAATTCCCATCCTTTTCAGAAATTAATTTCACCGTTCGATTTACGTAAGCCGTTGCCCAGGTCGTAGGGCCCCATCCGCCAAAGGTTGAGCCTGGCATACTGATATGAATTGACATGACCGTCGCAGAACAGCACATTGTCGTAGCCGCTGTGTCTGCCGACAAATCCGCTGGAGGTGTACGACGAAACATTTTTAATCTCATATCTGCCGTAAGGAGTTGCGACCGCGTCAGGGCTGGAAGCGACGTCAGCAAACAGGATTGTCTTGGTCGGACGGGGAATCGATGCCTGTTTGATCGGGGGATGAGTTTCGCCGCCGTAACTGATATCGGTCAGTTCCGGCGCGTTCGTATCATTCATCGCGCCGAAAGTCGGGGTGCCGTAGCCCACATAGTATCTTCTGACGCTCCAAGTCGGGTGCATTCGGGTTTTAGGACAATATATCAGGCTGGATGGCTTATTCATATCAACTTGCGGGTTTAACTCCAATATCAGCTGCGGCCAAAATGCCTTTGAACCATTCAGGTTGTATCTAAGCGGCATAACATAATTATAGTCGTTTGTGTAATTAGCCATAAACAGACCAAGCTGCTTCAAGTTTGAAGCGCATTTAATTTTATGGGCCGATTCTCTGGCTTTGTTTAATGCCGGAAGCATCATTGAAGCCAGAATGGCGATAATTGCTATCACAACCAGAAGTTCGATTAGCGTGAATTGGTTTCTTTGTGCTTTCATGTAAATCTCTCCTTTACTTTTTCAACATTGTTGATGTGTTTATAATGAAATCCATTGGAATTGTTATATGCTGACATTTTGCGGAATTTTTTCTTTCAATCTTGTCGATCAGAATGTTAACCGCTGTCTGGGCCTGCAATGTTCCGTTCTGCCGCATCGCGCTTAAACGCGGCCGGGTTAAGTTGCTGACCCGGAGAGAACCGCCGACAAGCAAGTCCCCGATTATTGTAACCCCCACATCATCCGGTGATTTTAAATTTTTGTCTTCAAGGACTTCAAGCAGTTCAGCGCCCATCCAGTCGGTCGCGCACATCATGCAGAGCGGGAATTCGTGCTTATGCGTCTCAACGAACTGAGCCAGTTTAGCTTTGCGGTTTTCATTGTTGCAATTCAGAACAGCAGTATCATGAGCAACTTCATATCTGCTGCAAAAATCCGTGAAATAGCCTTTGCGCTTTTCTCTCAGTTCAAACCCCATTTGTTCAAAAATATAGTAAAGTTTGTTGTAGCCCTGTTCCTTAATATGGATTATTCCCTGTTCAATTGCACTGGCATAATCAGTATCCACCACATCGAACTCATATCCTTTGAGCGGGCGTTGTAAAAAAACCATCTTGATCTTGCTTTTAGCTATTTTATCGAGAATATCACGATATTCAGCCACGTCTCCATAAGGAAGCCAGATAATCCCGTCGACATTCCAGTCCATCAGCGCTTCCAGCGCTTCAACTTCCTTGCCGCTGCGCGGTGACGCGGTAAACTGGACCATCACCTTATAGCCTTTTTCACTGGCTATCTCTTCAACTTTATCCATTAATTCAGGATTGTCCCAGGGAAGTACCAGCCCGATTATATTGGAACGTTTCTGGCGCAGAGCCTGCGAGAGGCGGTTGGGACGATAATTCATTCTGCTGGCGGTTTCCAATATCCGCTTACGCGTTGTCGCCGGAAAACGGTCGTGGACCGGATTCCGCAATACCTGCGATACCGCCGCACTGGAAACTCCGCATTCCGCCGCAATATCTTTCATTGTCACTGCCATAAATATTTTTCCTTGATTGATTGTTTCTGTTTTAATTATACATTGCTAAATCGAAAAAGCAAGATGCTAAATCGAAAAAGCAAAAATTTTTTTGTATAATAATCATATTATTGGGTGCATGATTTACTAAAAAGGATCTCTGTCTTATTTGCTTCGTGAAGACTTCTACATCAAGTGTCAAATATCAGTTTTTTATTGGAATTACGGGCAAATTACGTTGAAGAACCGGTCTTGTCATTGTGGAATAGGGGAGTTTTTCATTATTGTTCCGTCGCGTCTTGATTTGAACGATTTCCACTTTGTTTTGTGTTCAAGGTTTTTATTTTTCTGATTCCCTGTTGTTTGGTTTTCACATTTTGTACGCAGAAAGAAATTGATGTCAAACAACGATTTTTCAACGGCTTTCAACCTTCAACGTCCAGCTTTAAACTCCAGTTATCCTGCTTGCGGGATGGCTGGAGAATTTATTCCATTAATTAATAAAACTTAATTCATGGTTTATTCTGCCTTCATAAATGAACGCTATACTAATCCAAATAGCCCGCAAAGAACTTTATAATGAAAGGTGGAAACATGAATAGTCATTCAGAGCCAAATGTCACAGAGGAAAAAGTATTAAACAAACTGCCGCTTATTACTGCCGGGTATTGGGTAATAAAGATATGTTCGACGACTCTCGGCGAAACCGGTGCTGATCATTTTTCCATGACATTAAATGTCGGCTATGCGGTCAGTTCACTGATTTTTATCGCTATTTTTCTGATAACTTTATGTTTTCAACTATTTTCCAAAAAGTTTAATCCATTGGTATATTGGCTGGTTTTCACTTCAACCAGTGTCGCCGGGACTACCATTTCCGATTTTATGGATCGGACTCTGGGACTGGGATATGCCGTGGGCAGTGTGATATTAGGAATGCTGTTGATTATGGCACTTATCGTCTGGTATGTCAGTGAAGCGTCCTTGTCAGTTACGAATATCAAAACGCGTAAAGGAGAAATTTTCTACTGGATTGCTTTTTTATTGGCTAATACCCTGGGAACCGCCCTGGGGGATTATCTTGCGGACAACTCGGGGCTGGGTTTTGCCGGAGGAGCGGTGTTGATCAGTTCTCTTCTTGCGTTAACTCTTTTTGCTCATTTTTTCACAAAAATATCCCCGATTGCTCTGTTCTGGATCGCATTTGTATTAACGCGTCCTTTCGGTGCAACGTTTGGTGATTTTCTCACTAAATCCACGGACCAGGGCGGTCTGGCATTTGGTACCTTTGGCGCGTCTTTCATTCTTTTGAGCTTATTGGCGGTGTTTGTCACCAAGAATTACATTGACTTAACGAAAACGGAAAAGACGATGGATTTGTTATCGACCGAAACGGAATAAATATTAAATTCCGGGGATTATTTTTTAGCCGAAAGAATCAACTGTTTCCGCCACACCCGCTTAGCCGGTTCAAGAAAGTATATGTTGCCGAGAGAATCCAGGACCAGTATGCCGCTGGTTCTTTTCAGGGGGATTTCTTTTTTGCTTTTTGACTTTCTTTTCTTCGACTTGGCTGACGCCTCGATGGCCTCTTTATCCGGGATTTCCGGCAGGAACCACATGTTCATGACGCTTCCTTTGGTTCTGGGGCGCATGCCGCCGGCTCTGATATATTTTTTCCCTTGCTCAAAACCCGGTAATTCAAACTGAGTCAAAGTGCCGCCGCGGTTAAGCATTAAGAACAAGTTCCAAGCGCCCATATAGGTTCCGGCATTGCCGGCCTCTTCGTAAAACTTCTTGTTCCTCTTTCCATTAAGGATATAAGCTCGACCGCGGTTTTCCATTAGAACCATGGCCTTGCTTTTCGGATCTTCAACTATTTTGGTCGGAGTGAAGTCACGAGGCAGGGGGATGTTATCAAAAAACTGGCCTGTAACCGCGTCATACTGCCTGATGTTGCCGGAAGATGCCAGCAGTAAAGAGTTTTCTTTGGAAACCAGCATTGCTGAAGGGGTGCTGTTGTTATTTTTCATTTTTTCCGGATGATCATCCCACGAGGATATCTTCAGCATATAAATATCGTTTGAGCTGCTGCTCAACATAAAGATGTATGTTCCATCCATTCCCGCAGTGATGGCTCGAATTTCATCATTCAGCTTTTGATTGACGGAAATGTCTTTGCTGATACAATCGATCAGTAACAGCGATGATGATTGTTTTATTTGCAACTGTCGCTCGGCGGAACAGACGATTTTCTCGGTATTTGGAATAAAGCAGATTTTATTGATTTTTCGTTTCTCAACTTCGATGATCTTGACAACCCGGTAATTGTATGTATTAAAAAGAATAATGCGGCTGCCCGATAACTTGTTTTTTTTCCCGGTATTTTCAACGATTGCCAGCAGTGATTTATCTGATGACATAGCCGAGTCGGGAATTCGCACTTCACCGACACCGTAAAAATGCCACTTGGGGTTCCATTCGTAACTTTCGGTCCGCGAACCGGCCCGGAACGCGGATGATGATTTTGGAGTATCCGCAAAGTTTCTGTCGGTATTGCCTTTTTCAATATAAACGTTGCTGCGGTCATCCTGGACTTTCTGGGTTTCGTCTTCAGTTTGCCAGTTTTGGATTACAAGGCTGCCCTCTCCGTATAAGCTGCTTAACATGCAGACAAACAGAAATATCAGCCACAGTCGGCGACTTTTATATTCAGACATAAAACAACTCCTGCATTAATAAACGTTTGAATTATATATATCAAGCACGATTTCAGTTGCAGTCCTGGCATCTTCCCCTGAGACCGCCGGTTTGCGGTTTTCCCGGACCGCGGCAATAAAATCCTTGATGATTGCTTCATGACCGCCGGTATCATTAACCGCGGCACTGCCCGCGCCGCTATGAAAATGCATTCCGGCTGAGACGCTTGGATTTTCCATCCCTTCTATATCCCAGAAAGTGATAATATCATTTTTCATGATGACCGTGCCTTTTTCAGTATGGATCTCCAATGATGGATCGAACCCCGGTCTGGCACTTGTTGATGCGGCGATTACTCCGATCATCCCGTTTGCATGACGGAGCAGGGCGGTGCCATGGTCCTCGCCTTCAATCTTATGCATAAACGTGCCGAGCATGCTGACCGTTTTCTCCGGCCGGCCGAAAAACCAGGCATAGATATCAACATTATGCGCGGCCTGCTGAATAAACGGCCCGCCGCCGTCAATAGCTTTGCCGCCGCGATAAGGAGCACTGTCGTAATATGCCTGGTCACGCCAGCATTCGACAATCATATCCGCCCCGAATACCCGTCCCAATGCGCCTTCATCAAGCAGCTTTTTCATGACAATGTTATCCGGGCTGAGGCGTCGCTGGTAAGTTACGCCCAGTTTGACATTATGGTCTTTACAGGCGGCAATCATTTTGTCCATGGCGTCAATCGAAATATCCAGCGGCTTTTCCGTCAACGCGTGTTTGCCGAGCTCAGCTGCTGCGATTACTCCCTGATGATGCAGGCCGTTCGGAGTAGCGACAATCACCGCGTCAAAACCTGTTTCGATTTCAGAAAGTTCTGGTTTTAATTCAAAATCGGCCCCGGCGCCTTTAGGCATGCGGCCGCTTCTGGATACCGCTCCGACAACTTCCGCCTCTTCGA
The DNA here is from genome assembly GCA_963678305.2 of Victivallales bacterium. GTDB lineage: Bacteria > Verrucomicrobiota > Lentisphaeria > Victivallales > Victivallaceae. The sequence continues at coordinate 279,713 of CAXXVV010000010.1, read as the reverse complement.
TTCTGCTGATGGCGGTCAGGTAGGTGGAAGCGATGTTTCCGGTTCCGATTAAAACAAATTTAAAACTCATATTGCGACCCTTCTATATTTCTATAATGAACCTTGAACATTTGAATGCTGATTTGTTCAGATACTCAAGATACGTTTATTTGTTATTGTGAACAATACCTATATATACCCGTTAATTTCCCGTAAAATTACAATCAACAGCTATTAGTATACAATGTACCTGAACCGATTTCAAGTTAACCGGAATGTGATTTATTACGATCTTCAATAAAAAAAGTGGAATTTCTTGCAACAGCACTTGCTTTTTTTAAACAAATGTTTTAAACTAAATCAATATTATAAATAAACTCATTGCATTAATTCAATAATTCAGGAAAGCGGGTCATGGGCGTAAACACAAAACTGAAAATTTTACGTGCCGCGGCACGGGAATTTGCTGAAAACGGTTACCGTAAAACCACGATCAGAACAATTTGCCAGAAAGCGGCGGTCAATGTTGCCGCTGTCAATTACCATTTCTCCGGTAAATCGGAATTATATTGCCACACATTTGACTGGTTGATGGAAGCGGTCTGCGGTAATGAGATCGCATTATCCAAAGATAAATCTCCCAGTGAGAATATCAGGCTTTGGGTAAGTGAATGCATCCAGTCGCAAGCGACGGGGAGAACATGGCAGAATGAATTAGCCTTGAAAATGGTTTTCCATGAGCTTCAGGGACCTTCTGATAACTATGATTATTTTTACCAGTCAAGAATTCTTCCCGACCTTGAAGTCCTTCGGGACAGTATTATTCGCGGCCTGGGACGGGATATTTCGGAAACCGATGTAAAAATAAGACTTTTTGCTCTTATCGGAAAAGCAATTTTTTATGTCTTTCATCAAAATGTCGTAGACCGGTTCGGCGGAGCCGATTTTCTCAAAATACATCAGGAGAAAATCATCGAATCTATAGTTGCCGAGGCAACAAATGATTTTATTGATTGAATAGTCTGGGTATTTTTCAGGAATAGCAAGCTGATATACTTTGATCTGGTTTGGATCTCATTACGTCCTGTTATATTTACGTTAAAAGCAATATCGGGGATTGCTTTTTTGAGGATACCACGTATATTAGTATTAGCGGTCGGGGGCCTTATTTCCCCATCATCTCCCCTCCTCCCCGGGGCTCTCGGCCGTGTTTTTTGAAGACATTAATTATGATATTTATACACCTTATTTTATGTTGTTGAACAGGTTTATATAGACCCTGAAGCAAGTTTGCGACAGCATATTGTAAATCAAAAAAAAATTAAAGTTAATTGCAAGTTAATGCTTGATTTTTGCACGAAGCAGCATATATTAATTATACGACCGGGGACCTTATTTCCCCATCATCTCCCCTCCTCCCCGGGGTTCCCGGTCGTCTTTTTTTTTATCCGTGACTTTTTTGTGGATGCCCGGCATCTTCTGGCCGCAGGCGGCATATAAATTAATTTGGGGATTAAGCAATCACTGATGACTGCAATGTGGGTGAAAGATATACCCGTTTTCTGTAGACCTTTCCAATGCATTAGCCTGAAAATAAAAAAACCTTATACATCTTTAACGATGCATAAGGTTTTGAAGTATCAGATGATGAATCAGGTTATTTGGCGTACTCGATAGAACGGGTTTCGCGGATAATCGTTACTCTGATCTGTCCCGGATAATTCATTTCTTTTTCTATCCGGTTGCAGATATCGCGGGCCATCATTTGTGCTTCGCCTTCTTTAACTTTTTCGGGATTGATCACAACCCGGACCTCGCGTCCGGCTTGAAGGGCAAAACAGCTTTCTACGCCGTCAAAGCTGATCGCAATATCTTCGAGCTGTTCGAGACGCTTGAGATAAAGTTCGGTCGTTTCACTGCGGGCTCCCGGGCGGGACGCGCTAAGCGTATCACAGGCCTGGATCAGAATGCCGTAAACGTTCTGAGCTTCAACTTCCTCGTGGTGGGCCGCAACCGCGTTAATGACATCAGCCGCTTCGCTGTTTTTACGCAGGATATCCGCACCGATTGAGGCGTGTGAACCTTCAACTTCATGATCAACAGCTTTACCAAGGTCATGGAACAGGCCGATACGCTTGGCTTTCTGTTCATCCAGACCAAGTTCTGAAGCGATGATTCCCATAAAGTAGGCGCATTCCAGTGAATGCTTCAAGACATTTTGTGAGAAGCTGTAACGGAATTTTAAACGTCCCAGCAGACGGATAACTTGCGGGGAAACTCCCTGAATCCCAACTTCCAGAACGGCAGCTTCACCGGTTGAGAAGACATCTTTTTCCACTTCTTTTTCGATCTTTTTGGCCAATTCTTCAATCCGGGTGGGATGAATACGTCCATCACCGATAAGACGTTCCATCAACTGTCTGGCAATCTCTTTTCTTACCGGGTCGAAACATGAAATAACCACAGCTTCCGGGGTGTCGTCGATCAGAATGCTGACGCCGGTTGCCGCTTCGAGCGCTCTGATGTTGCGTCCTTCACGACCGATGATTCTTCCTTTCATTTCATCGCTGGGAAGTGGAATAGTTGCGGTTGTCCGCTCATAAGTACAGTCCGAAGCATAACGTTGAATCGCGCAGGTAAGAACGTGACGAGCTTCTTTTTCCGCCTTTTCTTTGGCTTCATCAACCAGATTACGCACCAGTAGCCCGCATTCGTTTTTAACTTCACCTTCAAGTTTTTCGAGAATCATTTTACGGGCAGTTTCACGGTCGAGATCGGCAACACGCTGTAATTCGTCGATCTGCTGGGAAATCTTGCGCTGCAAATCCTGCTCTTTGGTTACCAGTCGCTCCCGGATGCTGTCCAGGTCCTGTTCTTTCTTGTCGATCTGTTTGATCCGGTTGTCAAGCGAATCGGCCCGTTGGTTCAAAGTTTCTTCACGGGAGGCCAGGCGTTTTTCATTGCCGAGCATTTCTTTGCGTCGGGTATTAAGTTCTTCTTCACACTCTTCTTTGAGTTTCAAGATTTCGCTTTTAGCCGCAACTTTAGCTTCCCGCTGAATGTGCGCTGCCTCTTTTTCCGCTTCCTGACGGATTCTGGAAGCATCATCCGCCGCGGATTTTTTCTTCATCCGTGACAACAACGAGCCGACAGCCGCGCCGATAAACAGTGAAAACACTGTCGCGCCTGCTATTATGCCAATATTGGTCGGGGTCATTTCCATAATTATATTACTCCTTCTTTGATTTATTAATCATTTTTTTAAGATTAATCCATGCTTTGCCTTAATTGTACTTTCATCAAAACCGGTAGATTTTTTGCTCCGTAACCGCCAAATCCAAACGACGGTCATGAGCAGTCACCGGTACCGATGTACCCTTCTGGTATTCAAAAAAAACACCTATCACTAACGTATTTATGCTCCCCAACAGCCGGTCGTAGACGCCCTTACCACGTCCGAGACGGGCTCCGGCGGCATCAAATGCCACACCGGGAACCAACCATACGTAACGATCATATTCTTCCGGCTCTATTGCCGGTAAAGTTTTGATCGGCTCAAAAATCCCATACGCACCGATCACTAAATCATTTGCCAAATCTGATATCAAAACCATTTCATAACCTGAAAATGTTTCAGGGTTGGACCTTGGCAGTATAACTGTTTGTCCATTACTTATAACTTCATCCAGAAAACTCCGGAAATCCGGTTCCGAACCATCGGATATAAAAGCCGCGATATTGCGGCTTGAAAGCTCCGGCATGTTCTTCAGCGTGGAGCAAATTTTCTTATTGGCGGCATCATATTCCGCGGCCGTGACATTTTTTCGTCTCTGCCGGATTTCAAGCCGGAGTTCTTTTTTTTCATTCACTGGCATTGTCTTTATCCATGTTTTTTGCGGCTTCACGGCATTGCCGCCAGTAATTGATCCGCTCTTTGATCTTTTCTTCGTAACCGATTCCGGCCGGTTCATAATACGATTTATCGATGCCGAGATATTCCTGAACAACAAAACCGCCGTGACTGTGCGGATATTTGTATCCTTTGCCGTGCCCGGATTCTTTGCCGGCGGTGGAGTGAGCATCCCGCAAATGTACCGGAACAGGTTGTACCCGCTCTTTGGCGATGTCGGACATGGCCTCGTCAACCGCTTTATAGGCGGCATTGCTCTTTGGAGCCGTGGCGCAGTAGGTTACAGCCTGCGACAGAATTATTCTGGCTTCAGGCATGCCGATCATTTCAATTGCCTGCATCGCGCTGACCGCAACCTGCAAAGCCCTCGGGTCGGCATTTCCGACGTCTTCTGATGCGAAAATGACTATTCTTCGAGCTATGAAACGAATATCTTCACCGGCGTGCAGCATTTTCGCCAGCCAGTAAACCGCTGCGTCGGCATCGCTGCCGCGCATGCTCTTGATGAACGCGCTGGCTGTATCGTAATGTCCGTCAGCGCCATAGTTGATCATCCGTTTCTGGATCGACTCTTCTGCGGTTGCCAGATCGACCCGGATAATCCCGTCTGCCCCTGGAGCGGTCGTCAGAACCGCGACTTCGAGCGCAGTCAATGCTTTGCGTGCGTCTCCTTCGCATATATCTGCCAGAAATTTCCTGGCGTTTTCAAGCAACTCGACGGAACGGCCCGGGAAGGCTCGTTCGTCTTTAAGCGTCCGCTCCAGCAACTCGGCGATATCTTCTTTTGACAAAGCCTCGAGTTGAAAAGTCAGCGAACGCGATAACAATGGCGCGATTACATAAAAATAAGGATTATGGGTTGTCGCCCCGATAAGCCTTATCCTGCCGCTTTCCACGTCCGGCAGCAGGGCGTCCTGCTGCGCTTTATTAAAACGATGAATTTCATCAATAAACAATATGGTATGGCGATGATGAATTCGCTGCCGCATTTCCGCTGACGCAACCTCATGCCGAATATCCTTGACCGTCGAACTGACCCCTGAAAGGCGGATAAACGCGCTCGAGGTATGGCGGGCAATCAACTCCGCCAGCGAAGTTTTACCAACTCCGGGCGGCCCGGCCAGGATGATCGACGAAAAACGGTCGGAATCGACGACTCGCCTTAACAGCTTTCCGGGGGCCAGTAAGTGCTTCTGTCCGAGATATTCTTCCAGTGATCTCGGCCGCATCCGGGCTGCCAGCGGCTGCTCCGAAATGGCTGAAGATTCCTCTTCCTGTCCCGCTTCCTCCTCAGGTTTGTCATTACTGAGCAGATCAAGCTGTTCCATTACTATATTCCGTCCCGGAATGTCTGGCAATTATGGCGGTCGAAAGGTAAGATATAAGCATTAGAAAGCACACATGAGGATTTTCATGCATAACTTACATTAGTTGGCTGTAGTGTAGAGACCAGTAAGCAACGTCTGGAGATCGATCTATTTATTATGCGAAACGGGTATATCTCCCGTTGAGTATCTTAAATTGACATATCTTTCATTCATGCTGTTTGTTCTATTCGAGAAACTTCCTTCAATAAACTACACTGAAAGCCGGACCCTCCCGTCGCGGCAAATTTATACTCAGCCAAACTAAAATTAAAAACAGTAATGATTATATCAAACTTCTTCGAACAACCTCGAAACCGACGCTTCCGGTAATCAATTATGTTCTATATATCTGAAGGCGCCCATTATTGTATCCCGGCCCATCCGAGACACGACACCGCAATTACTAATATATGTCAACTTTTTAAAGTTTGAAAGTCCGTAAATCAATTTTTTTTTAACTTTTTTTGACTTTTTTGTGTTTTTATTGAGTTTTATGCATAATTTTTGACGATAATGTATCATGTTAACGGAAAATTCGAAATATCAGTGCATAAACATGTGAAATGGACGCGCATTGACGGATATTGGTGAATGAAAATTCATCCGTCATTTATCCGTCACTTTTTTAATATGTTTTATATAAAAGTCTTATATCCGTCAAATTTGATTTGTTTAATTCCTGTTAGAGATATTTTTTTTATCCGAATTGCCCGACGTGGAGATAGTTGTCAAGTTGTCAATAAAATAAGGATATTGTTTAATCGATATTGAAATTCCACGGCTTAAGGATTATCTTGTTTGGATTGAAACTTTTTGAGTAATGGGAATAAGAGGTATTGTGCGCAAATTGAGAATAGGTTCCGCGGGGATGCGCGGTTATATCGGCTCTGGTTTGAATCCGTTGCTGGCGATAGATTTTGCGGCGGCGTTCGGGACTTTTTGCAATGGCGGGAAGGTGCTGGTGGCCACTGATACCCGTTTTTCTTCCGAAATGCTGGTGCATACGGCGATATCCGCGTTGCTGGCTTGCGGCTGTGAAACCGTGAATGCCGGGATTATGTCGGCCCCGGCCGCGGAGTATGCGGTCACCGCTCTCAAAGCTGATGGCGGCCTGTTGATTGGCGGGGGGCACCAGTCTGCCGGCTGGAACGCGATCATTCCGGTGGGGCCGGACGGCGCTTATCTTAATCCGACGCTTTTTCAGGAATTTCTCGACATCTATCATAGTCATCGTTATCTGTCGCGCCCGTGGGATCAGCTCGGGGTTGAGTCGTCGATGGACGAATCTGTACTCGATGGATATCTTGATAATATCTGTTCCCTGGTTGATTCTGCGGCGATCAAGTCAAAAAAACTTACCGTTGTCGCTGATTTCTGTAATGGTTCAGGTATCTTTATGGCTGAGCTTTTTGCGAAAAAACTGGGTATCAACATGATTCCGATTAATAACGTACCCTCCGGCGCCCTGCCGCACGAGCCGGAACCGCGGCCGCGCAGCGCTTTTCAGGTCAGGGCCTTAATGGCTCCGCTTAAAGCCGATGTCGGTTTTGTTTTCAATACCGATATGAGCCGGTTCAGCATTGTTTCCGATAACGGGGAAACTTTATCCGAGGAATATACCATGCCGTTGATTGCGGCTCATGTCCTGAATAAAAATAAACATGAAACGATTGTGACCAATTCCTGTACGACCAGGTCATTGGATGATATTGTCAAGGCAGCCGGGGCCAGGCTGGTTAAAACCCTGGTGGGACAAGCGGATGCGGTTGCCGCCATGCGTGAAGAAAACGCGGTATTGTCCGGTGACGGCAGCGGCAGTATTGCTTATCGCGGCGGGGTGAACGGCTATGACGCCTGGCTTGGCGCCGCCCTGTTTCTCGAGGCGATGTCCGGAAACGCGACATCTTCACAACTGGCGGCGGCGCTGCCGCGTTATCACATCGTCAAACGCAAGATTCCGTGTTCTTCGATCCATGCTTACAGCTTGATCAGAAGTCTGCGCGGCACCTTTGCCGGGGCCAGGGAATCGTATGTTGACGGATTGCGTTGCGACTGGTCTGACGGCTGGCTGAGTTTGCGGGCATCGTCTACCGAACCGGTAATTCGGATGATTACTGAATGGAAGAGCCTTGAGAAGGCTGAAGATATGGCGCTGGAAGTTACCGCCAGGCTGGAAAGGATGATCGCTCCATGAGACGCAGCAATTTGAAAATCGGGGTCAGCGGAATTCGCGGAGTTATCGGCGAGTCGCTTTCTCCATCCCTGGTGGCGGATTTCTGCGCGTCTTTCGGGCGCTATGTCGGCGGTGGCAGCGTAATTGTCGGCCGGGATACCAGACCGTCCGGGATGATGCTTGAACATGCGGCGGTGGCCGGATTGCTGGCGGCGGGCTGCCGACCGGTCCTGATCGGCATCGCGCCGACGCCGACAGTGCAGATGGCGGTGGAGTCTTTCAGCGCGAATGGCGGTTTGGCAATTACCGCCAGTCACAATCCCAAAGAATGGAATGCCCTGAAATTTATAAATAACAAAGGCCTGTTCCTCGGACACGACGAAACCAAGGAGCTGCTTGACATCTACAATCAGCCGGACCTTGACTTGATCGAGGAAAGCGGGATATTTCATTCCCGGTGCCGGGATGACGCTTTTTCCCTGCATCAAAAAAGAATATTTCAGCATATTGATGTCGCGGCGATCAAACGGGCGAAGTTCCGGGTCGCAGTCGATTGCTGCAACGGTGTCGGGGCTTTGTTCTCCCGGAATTTTCTGGAAGCGCTGGGTTGCACGGTTTTCACGGTCTGCGATAATCCGTCCGGGGTGTTTGAACGCGGCCCCGAGCCGAAAGCGGAGAACCTCCAGGAACTGGTCAATGAGGTTCGGGGCAATAATTGCGCCGTCGGTTTTGCCCAGGACCCGGATGGTGATCGTCTGGCGCTGGTCGACTCGACCGGCTGCCCGATCGGTGAACAGTATACGCTGATCCTGGCGCTGGACCACATTTTGTCTGATACTCCCGGCGACGTGGTGGTCAATATCCAGACCTCGCGCGCAGTGGAAGACCTGGCGGATATTTACGGTTGCCGGGTCCATTATTCCAAAGTTGGCGAAATCAATGTTATTGAGAAAATGCTTGAGACCGGGGCCGAAGTTGGCGGGGAAGGCAGTTGCGGCGGTATGATCTGGCGTAAAATTCACCTCTGCCGCGACAGTTTCACATCTATGGCGTTGATTCTTGAGATGATGGCGTTGTCGGGTGAGACTTTTGATGAAATTGTCGATTCGATGCCGCTTTACCACTCCAGAACCGCGAAAGTTGCCTGCCATGCGTCGCGAGCCCGGGAGATTATCCTTGAAATGCGCAGGCGCTATCTTGACCTGAAACCGCAAATTCTCGACGGTATCAGGATTGACTTCCCGGACAGCTGGATGCTGATGCGGCCGTCAAATACCGAGCCGGTCATGAGGATTACTGTTGAAGCGGATACCCCGCAAAAGGCTGATGAATTACTCCTGCGGTTTGAACAGGAATTAAGCGGCTTTACGGGGTAATAAAATTACCGGCTTCGCATTTCCAGATAACATTCGTTGTAATAGATTGCATTGTCCACCGGCACATTTGGCGGAATATGGTTGCCGGTGCAGAATATGAAGCCCGGACATTTTTTGCCGATATCCATTGCGCGTTTAACCTCTTTACGAATATCTTCGCGTGTTCCCAATTGCAGGACCCGCACATCCACATCCCCGACAAAGCCGTGGGTTTTTCCGTACTTTTCCGCAAATCCCGCCATATCGTTGCCGGGTTCCATGACCAGCATTTCCGCGCCACATCTGACAATGTCGTCGAAAAAACAGGAATAGGTGCCGTCGGAGGTGAAAATTATTCGTTTACCGGCTGCTTTAAGCATATCCATCCATTTTTTGTACCAGGGGAATATCTGAGCCCGGTACCATTCCGGGTCAGCGAACGGCCCGCTGGTCCAGCAGATATCATCGTGCATCATGAAGACCGGAACTTTGCTTTCACAGAATCCGCGATAAAATTGTTCCACCCAGACGCAGTAGCTTTCCATGACCCGGTTGAACTTGTTCAGGTCCATTCCCATCATCATCAGGAAAATATCCCAGCCGAAGATTTCCAGCATTCCGGAAACCGGATTGATGTATACCCCGGCCATATTCAACTCATTTGGCGAGTTTTCACAATTTTTTTGATAAGTATCCTCGAACATGGAGATAATTTCTTCCCGGCTGTATTCGCCGTAAACCGCCGGAATGTCGAGTTTCAGGGCTTCCTCCGGGTCGGGATAAGCTACTGTGATATGATCCCGGTAATCGCTTTGTCCATCAGCGTTTTCCATATAGACGGCGTGCCCCTGATCAGTCGTGGGCCCTTTGCGGGAGATATGCCCGCCGCCGATACAGGTACACCACTTGAAAGAATATTCCCAGGCCTCCCTGAATGCGTTTGAGGCTCCGGGGCGGTTTTCGTGTACATCGGTGTCAATTCCGGTAACTTTTTTAATCAGTTCCCAGTGTGCTTCAGCGGAATATTCCGTGCGTGGTACAGTATCGGTCATTTCCAGATTGAGCGCGGCCAGGCCGAGTTCGTATGACATTTTTTGTTCTCCATTTTGATTACAGGTTGCATAAATATAAATTTATTATATATTAAAACATTGATTATACCATGAACTGATTCAGGAAAAACATGGACAAAAAACAAGAAAAAAATATTTCGACATATTTTCAGGAGACTACTTTGCGGCTGATTGCCGGCGAAGACCGGCTCTGCGGCCCGGAATGGTCCTCCGGTACGAAACTCGGTCAGGATGACTTCAACCGTTTGTACTGCCTGTTGGACGGCTCGGGCCTTATAGAAGGTAAAAATGGTCTCGTGAAGCTGGAACCGGGGTTTATTTATCTGATACCGGGACAATACCAGTTTCTCTATGACTGTCCGAAATCAATGCGCTTGCTGTGGATTCATTTTCAGCTTGAATTTCTGCCCGGTCTGGATGTTTTTCAGCGTTACACTCCGATTCCGTTTTATCCCGCCAGTCATACTGAGATCGAAGATTTTAAATTTATGACTTCACAGCTTAAAAACCCAAGTCCGGCAAATTTTATGGAAGTTAGATATATCCTGCTGCGGCTGCTCCAGAAGTTTATGCCGACAGACTGGAAAACGATTCAGCCTGATCCCGAAAATGTGGAACGCCTGAAACCGGTCCTGGAACTGTTGAACAGCAGGTACAACCGGCCATTTGATTTGAAGAGAACCGCGCGGGCGGTGAATATGCATCCGGCCTATATGTCGGAGTTGTTCCGGCAGACGTTCGGGTTGTCGCCGAGTCGATATGTGATGGAACTGCGAATTCGCCGGGCCCAGACATTGCTTTTGACTTCTGATCGCCGAATTTCGGACATTGCCGTTGAGTGCGGATTTGATGATCCTCTCTATTTTTCCCGTGCGTTCCGGAAAAGGTGTAAATTTTCCCCTCGTGAATTCAGGCAGAGGCATATTTAATGGAGCTGCCGGTACAACAAGCAATTCCTGAAATTAGGAAAGTATTTGCATCTGGAAATCGAGCGGTTCTGTCGGCGCCGCCAGGGGCGGGGAAAACCACCATTGTTCCCCCGGAACTACGGAATGAGTCATGGTTGCATGATAAAAAAATCATTATGCTCGAACCCCGCCGGTTGGCTGCGGTTGCCGCCGCGACCCGTATGGCGGAACTTTTGGGTGAACCCCCGGGAGAAACCGTAGGATATATTATCAGAGGAGAATCGGCAAAAAGCCGAAAAACCCGGATTCTGGTGGTTACCGAAGGTGTTTTGACGCAAATGCTGCAGGATAATCCGGAGTTGCCGGATATCGGCCTGATCATTTTCGACGAATTTCACGAGCGCAGTTTGCAGGCTGATCTAGGTCTCGCGCTGGCACTGGACGTACAAGAAAATTTACGAGAGGATCTTCGGTTGCTGATTATGTCGGCGACTCTGGATGTGGAACGAATAAGTACCTTGTTGGATGATTGTCCGGCTATTTCCGCTCCCGGCTTATCGTATCCGGTTGAGACGGTCTACGGTAAAAGCTTTCATGCGCATGAAGTATCCCGCAGTGTCGCAGCCGCAACAGTGAAAATGGCGAAAGAGGAGTCCGGGAATATCCTGGTTTTTCTGCCGGGCGCCGGTGAGATCAGGGCAGTTTATGACTTTTTGAAAAAAGCGCATCTGCCGGATGATGTGGATGTCAGGCCATTGTACTCGGGTATAGATAAAGCCGGTCGCAACGCGGCAATTCGTCCACCAGCCACCGGCCGCCGGAAAATTGTCCTGGCGACGTCGGTGGCGGAAACCAGTTTGACGATCGAAGGAGTCAGGGTTGTGATTGACAGCGGCCTTAGTCGCTTGCCCCGAATGCGGCCATCTTCCGGCCTGACCATGCTTGAAACAGTCAGGGTTTCAAAGGCGTCGGCGGATCAGCGTCGTGGCCGGGCCGGTCGTCTCGAACCTGGAATATGTTTGCGGTTATGGTCAGAATTTGAGCATCAAAGTTTGCCGGAATTCACGCCGCCGGAAATATTGGCTTCTGACGCGGTGGGTTTGCGTTTGGAACTTGCGCGCTGGGGAACGTTTGATCCGGCTGAATTGAAGTGGCTCGATTCGCCGCCGGAAGCAATATGGAACTCCGCCGGTGAATTGTTAACCGAACTGGGACTGCTTGACCCGAAGGGACGTTTGACCGCGGCTGGGCGTGCGGCGGCACGATTGCCGGTTCACCCCCGTTTGGGCGCAATGCTTTTGCGGTCACAGGACATGGATCTGGCGCCGTTGGCCTGCGCGATCTCCGCGTTACTGGAGGAACCTCGGGAGATTTTTAAAACTGATGTTTACAATACGCTGGATTTGAGTGAAAAAATTCGTTTATTGGCATCAAAACATGATTCCCGTCTTAACTCAGAGGTCTGTCGCCGGGTTATCAGACAACGGGACAATCTGCTGCGGCTTTTAAAACGCAAACCGACTGAGTGTTCACTTGATGCGGTTGGGATTTTGACCGCTTTCGCTTATCCGGACCGGATCGGTAAACGTCGGGATAAAAAAGGCGAAAAGTATTTGCTGAGTTCCGGCAGCGGCGCGGTTTTTCGTGATGCTGATCATGCGGTTTTCGGTGAATATATTGTTGCCCCGTTGCTTGGTGGACATGGAACCGAGCCTGCAATCTTTGCCGCCGCGCCTATGACAGAAGATGATATCCGTGCTTATTTCGGGACATTGATCAAGCAACATGAGATTGTGGAATGGGATAGGATAAAAAATGCGTCATTGCCAGGCGTCAGGAAACGCTTGAAGCATTGGTTCTTAAATCGAGTCCGTTGGCGTTACCACCGCCAGATAAGTTGGCGGTCGCGTTGTGTGAGGGAATACGTCAAACCGGACTGCATGTTCTGCCGTGGAATAAAGCGACGGATAGTTTCAGGGAAAGAGCTGTATTTGCAGCAAAACACGATGCTGATTTTGCTGATTTTTCCGATGATGCTTTGTTGTCGGAACTGGAATTTTGGCTGTCGCCGTTTATGGCTGGAATGAAAAATTTTAATGATTTACGAAAACTGGACTTGAAAAATGCTTTGGAAAATCGTCTGGGATATAATAGACTGGCTTTGCTCAAGCGTATGGCACCTGAAAAAATTAAAGTGCCGTCCGGCTCAAAAATATGGATTGATTACAGTTCCGATCCGCCAACTGTTGCGGTTAAGCTCCAGGAGATGTTTTCGTGCAATCGCCAGCCCACCTTGATGGATGGTAGGATTCCTTTAAAAATAACCTTGCTTTCTCCGGCGATGCGTCCGGTCCAGACTACCTCGGATATTGCCGGATTCTGGACCGGCTCCTATCAGCTGGTAAGAGTTGAGATGAAAAGTCGTTACCCCAAACACAACTGGCCGGAGGACCCGGCAACTGCCAAGCCATCGGCCCGAACAATCAAGCCGAAATAAGTTTTTTTAAAATTTTATTTTTTAAATACCAGGTATTTTAAAAACCATCCCTGAAAAATCGGCATTATTGTAATTTTTACAGCTGAGGATAATATTATTGCCAACTGAATCCGGCGATGATATCCGGTGACGGTGCATTGGAAACACTGCCGTCAGTCAATTCCATTTTACTGGTTTCCACTACCTCGTAGCCTAGTTCATCCAGCAGTTTGAGTATGATGTGGTTTGATTTGCTGTGAAAAATATTATTCGGCATGGCTTTGATTGCGCAGGAAGGCATTTTAAAGGCAATTGTCCCGCCGACGTCGAATACATTGTCCTGCAGAATAAAATCTTTGCAACGAGCGAAGGCCAATTGCGTGCCTCCTTCGCATAAAACCAGATTATGCCTGAAAATACAGTCATTGGCCATGTGTCCCTGGAAACAGTAAGGAGTGTTGACCGCCAGGTTATCTTCGACAACACAATCGACGCTGCGTTCATCCAGATAATAAGCATGGGCCAGGCGTCCGCTGGAACCATAGACTTCATTTTTTGCCAGAGTCAAATGATTTCCCGCAAAGAAATAAAACGCTCCTCCGTCATCCAGTCTGAGCATATAATCCCGCACAATATTGCCGGAAAAAACAGCATTCTTACCTCCTCCGGTTATCGCGGTATAAGGACATCCTTCGACCAGGTTGTTACTGGTTACACTATTTTCACCGATGACCTTTAAAGCTATGCTTGAATCATAGTACAGACCGATGTTTTGAATATGATTTGTATAAATCATTGCGCCCGGAGAGAGTATATTGATGCCGGGACCGCCGCTGTCGCTTATTCTGCAATTTCCCACGCAGATAGCCGTGATGTCCTCGTTCTCTGACGATGTTGCATCAATTGCCTTACCGCCGGTTTTTTCGATATTTAAATTGAGCAGAGTGATTCCTGATGCCGGACCGGTTATTTGTAACGCGGCCGGTGCCTTATTGCCGCCGAACGAAACTGGTTCACTGCTGCTGCCGGTGCAGGACAGCGTCAGGTCACTCAGTACAACGTTGGAGGCTCCGGCCATCTTGACAATGGTTTTTCTGGTCGGAACAATGATTGAACTCTTGTTTGGGTTGGTGCCCGGTTGAGGCCAGTACAAGAGTTTTCCGGCTTTTTTGTCGTGACACCAGTATCCGGGGCCAGTCAGGCCTTTGCGACAGTTCAGGACAATGTATTCAATGCCCTTCTTATTGTCGTCATGTCCGTAAAAAGCCCCTGGAGGATGGTCACAGCGCTGTTTAAGTTTAATCACTCCACTGGCTTTATCGGCATTTTCGACCTCTGAGATGGATTGGTTCCATTGATGGTAAATCCCGATTCGGGCATTTGTCAGATCGCCAGCTTTAACTAAATCTTCCGTTTTAACCTTGATTGTCGTCAGTTCTTCAAAGGTCGGCTTACGTTCCCAGCCGCCATAGGTTGTGCTGAGCCACTTTACCTCGTAACGACTGAGGTGTTGAAAGCATCCTTGTCGGGGAAGTCGTGCAATTTGTGCGGCTTTTCCGTCCACAAACAGCATATTGATTTCACAATCAGTGGGCGCATAGTCAGTTTCCCAAATATTTTCATCAACTTTGGTCCATCCCCTGGCTGGTATCCCGCCGAAAAGTATAGGGTTTTCTCCGGTTGCAGCAGAAATTGTTAGATTAGAGTCTTCCGGGCCAATCTCGAGGCCGACATCGTAGTAATGTCCTTCATGAACTATAATAGTTTTTTCAGATTCAGTACTATTCCTTGACGCGATCAAGGCTGATTCTATATCTTGAAAATAATTTTGCTGATCTGATTTGACTGAAGATACATGATAAATCATTCTTTTTTACCTTAAAACATGGATAAGCAGATTCTTATTATAAACTACATGCTTAAAAATAGATTGCAATATGAAATCAGACGAATAATTATCTTGATCTCGGATCAAGAACTCGACGCAGACCTTCACCGGTAAAATTAAAAGCACAGACCGTAATGAACAGCGCTAGGCCGGGCCATAAAGTCAAATGCCAGTAAGCGAACGGGTCAGAAAAAGCCTGACGGAGTAATCCTCCCCAACTGGCGGTAGGAGCTTGTACACCGAATCCCAGAAAACTCAAGCCGCTTTCCGCCAGAATGGCTCCGGCCACCCCGAAAGTGAACGATACCAGGATCGGGCCGGAAATATTTGGCAGAATATGAACAAATAAAATACGCGGGACTGACATTCCGGCAGTCTCACAACTCTGAATATAAGGGCGGGATCTGGTGCTGAGGGTTTCGCCTCGGACCAGTCGGCTCAAGCCGGTCCAGCCGGTTAAGCCAATTACTCCGATGACGATGAGAATCGACTGCTGAAACTTCATGTCCTTGAAAATACTCATTAGAATTAAAAGCAGCAGGAAGGTTGGAAAACAGATGATTATTTCGACAATGCGCATCGTAATCAGGTCGAATCTCCCGCCAAAATAGCCGGTTGTAAGGCCGACGGATGCTCCGACAAGCAGTACCAGTGAGGTTGCCAGCAATCCGACCGCCAGTGAAACGCGTGCCCCGTACAACATTCTGGACAGAACATCCCGGCCTATCTGATCGCTACCCATCCAATGTTCAGAGCAAGGTTTTTTATAAGGAGACGAGGTTTGTTCAAATGGACCATAAGGAACTGGAGTAAATACAGCTTTGACCTCTCCATCGGTTCGCATTTGCTTCCAGTCTGTTCGATCAAGTTTAGGTTTGACCAGGAAGAACGGCAGGGCCATAAAGATTGCCAATAATACTAGAGTAATGTTTCTGGCTTTGATCTTGTGTCTCAGAAAAAATGCGGTTATTGCCGCTACAGGAAGAAAAAACATTGTAAAATTAAATAATTTTTCGATAAGTTTCTCACTACCATCCGGAGCGAAAAGATAATAAAAAAACGGCATAGATAGGCCGTTGCCATCTCCCCAGGCAAGCAGCGGTCGCCGGTTGGCTATTAACGGAGCGTAGATGGCCAGAAGCATTATAAAGACAATCCCCCCCAATCCGATTACTGATGTGAAATCGGAACGGAATGCCCGCCAGAACATCCCTGAGAATGATTTTTTTTCACTTCTGCTCATTTGTCCAAAAAATTGGTATGGTTTGAGTTATTTTTTATTGCTACATGAATTTACTCCTATCAGCTTAAATTTCAACCTGAATACAAAAAAACTATTTATTTTTAATTACCATGTACTTTTTATTTGACAATCTCGAATTCGGCATTATTGTAACTCATAAACCCAACAGGAGGACACAATGAAACGAATGAAAATTGCGGACCGGGGCTGCTATTACCACCTGATGAACCGGGTCTCGGGCTACAAAGGCGACCTGCCTTTTGCCTCGGTCGACCGCGAGTACGGCTTTACGTTGCTGCAAAATCTCACGCAATACTTCCTGATCGAGGTCATTTCCGCCGCCTGGATGGGCAATCATTTCCACCTGGTGGTCTACGCTCCCGGCAAAAACGAACTGCCTTCCGAGGCTGAAATAGCCGCCCGCCACAACGCTTATTACAAGTCGATGGAGGGCGATTTGACCTACGCGATGAAAAAAATGCCGTTTATTGACCCCAAACACAAAAAAATCTGCCGCGAAACCGGCGCGAAAATGATCGATATAAGTTATTTTATGCGAGCTTACCAACAGCGTTTTTCGGTGGTTTTCAACCGGACCTACGACCACATCGGCCGCCTCTGGGCCGACCGTTTCAAAAGCGTCATCCTCGAAGGCGCCGACGCCCTCGAAGCCTGTCTGCAATACGTCGAACTCAACCCGGTCCGGGCCAAATTGACCGAAAACCCGGCCGATTACCGGTTCACCACCTGGGGGCGCTACAGCGGCAGCGGCAAACACCAGTACCACGCCAACTTCATCAAACACTACAAAAAA
Organism: Victivallales bacterium; assembly: GCA_963678305.2. Taxonomy (GTDB): domain Bacteria; phylum Verrucomicrobiota; class Lentisphaeria; order Victivallales; family Victivallaceae. The sequence goes on along the minus strand of CAXXVV010000010.1, from coordinate 262,527 downwards.
TTGATCGATTATACCGACACTTCGAGCTGGAGCGACGCTGATTATTACACGGAGTTCAAATGTTCCCTGACCAGAATTATCGCGGCCGAACGCGGCGCGAACGCGTCCGGAATAGCCGCAGAGGACCAGACCGCGCGCCGCAAAGAATCGATGCCGGTCCGCTTCTTGAGGCGGACCCGACACTTCACCGACGGAGCGATATTAGGTTCAAAACTCTTCATCCGGGAAACGGCCCGCAAATTTGATGATCCCGACCGTGTGGAAAACAAACAACTCAGCCGCGGCCTCGACCCGAAAGGCGCCGCAATCTACTGCTTCCGAAAATTATTGCTGTAAAGGAATAAAACAATTCTAGTATATGACCGTTTATTTTTCACTGTCAACTGAAACGGAACTGGTTGTCTTGTTCATTTTAAATAATTCATTCATTATGCTCCAGCGCTTTTTTACTTTTTCGCTTTTGCCTTCAATCCAGTATTCATAGAATTTTTCCTGATAGCCGTTTATTTTGGCTAATTGCAATGAAATGTTCAGGTAGGTCAATAAACTATAATTGTTTTTGGCAACGGCATATCCAACTAAATCACGATGGATGACCGGCTTGGGAATAATCGTCGTATAGTTCGGGAAGAGTATTGTCCAGGCAACCCCAGACTCTGCACTGATTATCAGTCCCTGCGCGTCAACTTTTCCAGTAAAAAAATCGAGGTAGTCATCAATTTCAACGGTTTGAATGTCAGGAGAATAATCTTTGATCTTTTGAACATAACGACTTCCGCGTAATAGAGCCAGTTTAGTATTTTTCAGACTTTGAAGAACATTGTCCGGTGGATATTTATCTTTATCGTAATCCCTTACGACCAGGGACATGTTTAACTCCATGTAGCTATTGGTGAAGTCAACTGTTCCTAGTTTTTGCAAGGATATCTCAATTCCACCGACCGCGACATCAATTACTCCACGGTTCAGGGCATCAAACATGTTGTTTTGTTCAACCTGAATAAATTCAAGTTGCCAATGCATGCCTTTCGCCAGCAGATTCATCATTTCCAGATCATAGCCAGCTGGAAAACTGGTTAATTTCCCGGTGTCTTTATCTTTGATTTTGGTGATATATGAAAAAGGAATCTTATTAGGCGCAAAGCCGACTCTAAGCAATTTACGTTTTTTTATTGCATCAAGTGAGCTGTTCTTGATCCCGGGGCTACCTGTAGGAGGCTTATCCAAAAAGGAGTATTTGACGGGGTTTTGCAATCTCATGGTTTTTAAATGGATCAACTGGGATTTGTCTGGAGAGAAACATTTGGACAGACTTATCCTGGTTGCGGGGACAATTCCTGCGGTTACCAAACCACAGATCAGCAGGCCGATCAGGATGCGGTGCGGTTTGATTATCTCTCGTTTTGAAGCCGTCATGAAAAAAGTACAAATCAAAGTCAAACAGAAAAGGTTGATGAACGCGACCATCGTGGCGAATTTACCAACAATGATTCCGGAGGTCATATAAAGTTCAAACAGGTCTGCGGGAAGTTGCATCATATCCAGTAAAAACGGAATTGCCACGTTGGAGCTGCCGAACAGACTCATCAAGCCGGAAACAAGAAAGCCGGGGTATTGACTGTTTGTCATAGGAGTTCCGCAATACCAGGCCGCGAAGACGACGAAAAACATTGACATAAGTTTTCCGATATTGGGGAAATTGTATGCGATCGGAATAATTATTCCCGGCATGTTTTCCGAATCTTCACACTGCAGACCGTAGTCGGCAAAAAGTTTTTTTACGTTTTTCGTCATCATGGGCAGCAGAATGAACAAGTTGCCGGTCATGAATGCGGTAATCAGGGCATCTTTTGATATTTTCAGAATGTCTTTGTACTTGAATGGAGTCAACATCATACAGATAAGCGGAATTACGCAAAAAGTGAACAGGAGGGACATGGCAATGTACGAGATGATATATACTTGCATGCGGCCAAATGCCTCCGGCGTCATGGTTCCCGCTACACTGGCAGTGATAGCAAAAGTTCCCAGCGGGGTCAATTTTACAATGGAGTTGGTGACACTTCCCATCGCGGTAACCAGAACGCCGGTTACGTCCAGTAATGCATCTTTGTTGTCCATGCCGATTAAGGCGATCCCCACGCATATTCCAAACAACGTGACCGCCGGCACCATGTTGTTGGAAAGCGAACTGAAAGGGTTGGATGGAATATAGATTTCCATGTAATTTACTTCGGGGGGAGGCGCGATCATTCCAGAGCTGAAAAAACTTGCGCTTTTCCAGCTTGGAAAGCAATAAGACATAAAATAAATGAAAACAAAAGCCGCAATCCAGAAAATGAACAGGGAGATGGTTCCTTTGAGCGCAAGCAGTTTTGCCTGAGAATAATTCAACGAACCGATGCCGTAGACCAGTGATAAAAGGATGTATGGCAGCACGCACATCTGCAGAAGGCCGATAAAAACCTGCCCGACAACTGCCAGCCAACTGCAAGATTCTCCAAAAAACAAGCCGGTGACAACCCCCAGTACCGCCCCGATAATAATCATGGTGCCGAGGCTGAGCTTCATCCACCATTTCTTTTTTTTATTAGTATTTTCTGACATTTTCCTTATTCCTGAATTCTGATATATGTATTGGTTATTAATCCAAATTATGAAATATCAAAATAGCTTAATATAATTGATTTTTCAAGGAGCATACCGCATCAGAGAAAACTTTTATAATTCATTATTTCAAGGGCTGGAATGGCTGGGACATGTTTATTTGTGGTAAGAAGAATATATCATTTCTGGAAACTTGGGGTTGAATTAAAGAGCTATGAGTTGTTACGAATAAAAATAATGTTTATCGATGTTGTTTGTCATTGGACCCATAAATTGTAATAGAAAAAAAGACCAATATGCAATATGCCCTTTTGACAAAGCAATTATCAGCATTATATTCTTTATTAGAGGCTTTTAAACCTGATATAGCGAAACAGGAGCCGGCGATGGATTTTTTCATTAATTTTTTATAGATTACTTTCTCTATCCTGCATTAAGTTGTATTAGTTCTTTCAAACATGATTGTTTCAGGTCGATATGTTGATCTATTAATATTCGGGAGGCCTTCAAGTGGTAAGTAAATTGACAAAAGATTCTCCAGGACACTCTGCCCAACTGGAGAAAATACTTGAAACTCAAACTATTGACTTGCATAACGCCCTGGACGAATCTCATCAGATAAGCGAAAAATTAACTCTATATACAACTATTCTTGATGAAAACCCCAATCCTGTTATACAGATAGATGAAGCGGGTAAAATCACTTACAACAATTTAAGTGGAAAAATGTTGTTAAAGCAGCTGGTTGTACAGGACGGCTTTCTGAGTGAAAAAAACTTCACAGCCAGTTACAATGATATCCTGCATTCACAGCGGGAATATAAAACAGATATTGAGTGTCAGGATGCGACATTTTCTCTGATTTTTGTTCCATTGCCCAAGGCCAGGTGCATCAATATTTACGGAATAGACATAACTGCTTTTGCTCACGTAAGGGAAAGTCTGGAAAAAGATGACTTTGAGATCGAAGAATTGAAGCATCAACTTACCAGTTTAAATTCAATTCCTGAACAAAACCCTAATCCGGTTATTAAAATTGACCACACTGGGATGGTTCTTTATATTAATAACAGCGGCCGGGATATGATCGAGAATATAAAAATCGACAATAATATTCTATGTCAAGATGTTTTTGGCGTTGATTATGATAAGATTCTTTGCGGAGGTCAGCCGCAAAGGCATGAGTTTAAGAGTGGCGAAGTTAGTTATTTACTGGTATTCACTCCTGCAGCCGGAGATAATGAGATAAATATTTACGGCATGGATATATCTGCGCAGAAAAATATTGCATTGGGCCTTGAGTTTCATAACTTGAGACTTCAGCAGTCCAATAGTGAGCTGGAACAGTTTGCTTATGTTGCTTCGCATGACTTGCAGGAGCCGCTCAGGATGGTTGCCAGCTATACTCAACTGCTTGCAAAGAGATATAGCGGTCGTTTAGATGAAAAAGCACAGAAATATATAGATTATGCGGTTGACGGAGCGAAACGCATGCAGACCTTAATAAATGATCTGCTGGATTATTCGCGTATTGGAACCCGGGGAAAAAAGTTCACTGAGGTTGATTGTCAGGATGTTGTGGACAGGGCTCTGGAAATAATGAGAGAAAATGTGACGCAATGCGAAGCGGTAATTTCTGTTGGAGAGATGCCTGAAGTGATAGGCGATGAAAACCAGTTGGTCCAGGTATTCCAGAATTTGATTGGAAACGCGCTAAAATACCGAAGCGGAAGAAAGCCTTTAGTAACAATCTCCGCCAAAAAGAAAGATCTCTATTGGGAATTCAGAGTTGAGGATAATGGAATTGGAATAGCCAGCCAATACCATGAGCGGATATTTACAATCTTCCAACGTTTGCATGGCAGAACCGAATATTCCGGTTCCGGAATCGGGTTGTCTATCGTTAAAAAAATTATTGAGCGACATAATGGAAGGATAAGGGTTGAGTCGGAAGAGGGAAAAGGGGCAGCCTTCATTTTCACGCTTCTAGGTATTCGGAAACGTTGATTTTATTCATAAATAGCAATTAAACGAAGGAAAGAAACATGGATGAAGTAATAAGGATTCTATTAGTGGAAGACAACGAAGCGGATGTCGATTTAATGCTGGAAACAATGGAGGCGAGTAAAATACTTTGTGATATTGACGTAGTGAGAGACGGAGCTCAGGCGATAGATTATCTGAATAAACAGGGTGGATACGCTGACGCTCAAAAACCGGATCTGATTTTTCTGGACCTCAATCTTCCAAAATTAAGCGGACAGGAGATTTTGTGCAAAATCAAAAATAATGCGGATCTGAAGCATATCCCCGTGATAGTGTTGACTTCATCCACTGCTGAGGAGGATATATTGGCTTCATACAATCTTCATGCCAGCGCTTATGTTAATAAACCGGTGGATTTACAGGGGTTTGATAAGATTGTTCATGCGATAGACAATTTTTGGCTAACGGTTGTGAAATACTCGAATTAAGAAAGAACTTAAAGTATATGAACAGTCTTATGAAAAAACTGAATCTATTGATTGTTGACGACAATCCCGGGGATGTCGATTTGCTGATTGACTGTCTGGAGGATTCTATAAGCACTTTTGACATTCATGTTGAAGAAAAATTAGCGGATGCGTGCAATTACATTCAGAATAATCACCTGGATATTGTTATGCTGGATCTGGGGCTGCCCGACAGCCAGGGCATCGGTTCTCTTTTGACGGTGTTGAAGCTCTTTCCGGAGTTGACGGTTGTGGTTCTTACCGGAACTGATGATGATGAATTGGCGTCGGAAGCGCTTGAAGCCGGAGCTCAGGATTACCTTGTAAAAGGAGTCTTTGATGTTAACAGCCTAAACCGGATCATTATGTACAGCATTAAACGCAAAAGCCTGACAAATGAACTGATTGAAATTAAAAATAGTTACTCCGCTTTTTTTAACAATATGACCGTCGCCTGCGCTTCCCATCAAATAATTTGTGATGAGAGCGGCATTCCCTGTGACTATGTTTTTTTACAGGTAAATCCAAAATTTGAGGAATTGACCGGATTGCGGTCAGCGGATATTATCGGCAAAACCGTCAGGGAGGTCATGCCGGATACGGAGGAATACTGGATCCGGGAATATGGGGAAGTGGCACAAACCCAACTTCCCAAAGAATTTGAGAATTATTCCTGTGAGTTAGGCAAATATTTCAGTGTCTATGCTTTTTCTCCGTCGCAAAATAAATTTGCGGTTTTGATCAAAGATGTTACGGAAAAAAAATTAATGGAACAGCGGCGTAATTTGACTAATGATTGTCTTGCCATTCTGAACCATTCGGCATCCCAGGAGGAGAGTATCAGAAACCTGGTGGATTTGTTCAGAGAATATTCCAGAGCGGATCTCGTCGGTATAAGACTTAAAGAAAACGATAAATTTCCTTATTACTATGCCAGCGGCTCCGATTTTTACGGAGAAGAAGTATATAAAGGTTTATGTGTACCGGGGAAGGTGACTGAGTTAAAGGCTGACGCTGATCCGACATGCAAATGGAATTGCATTTGCAGCTGTGTTCTTTCCGGGAAGACTTTTGAGGATAAGAAGAGCTTTACCCCTTACGGCAGCTTTTATTGTAATTCGGTAACTGAACTTGGCGGACTTGAAGTGTTATGCAGTTGCTTTGCAAAAAGCGCATTACGGGGGTATGAGTCAATTATCCTGGTTCCAATATTGTTGAATGATGATATTGTCGGGTTGGTCCAGTTCAGTTATTATGAAAAAAATAAAGTCAACCTGGACTTTGTTAAGTTTGTTGAGTCGGTTACTCAGGCTATTGGTATCGCCTTTGAGCGAATGACCCATGTGAAAGAGCTTTCGTATGCGCTTGAAACGGCAAACGCCGCAAGTAAAGCCAAGAGTGAATTTCTGGCGATGATGTCGCATGAAATCAGAACTCCGTTGAACGGTATATTGGGTTTCAGTGAGATTATCAGGGATACCTTAACAGATCAGGAGCCTTCTGAAGGTACCAGTGAATTAATTGAATACTTATCTATTATAAAAAATTGCGGAAATTCTCTGACGGAAATCCTTAACGATATATTGGAATTATCAAGTATTGAAGCCGGGAGTTTTACAATTGAGAATCAGCAGTTTTCGCCGTCGAAAGTAATTCAGGACTGTATGAATATGTTCTCTTATCCGGCGAGCCAAAACCGGACAAATTTAAAAAACGGAATAAATACGCTTCCTGATTGTGTTTATGGAGATCCCAAAAAATTAAAACAGATTCTATTCAATCTGATTGGAAATGCGGTTAAGTTCACTGAAGACGGACAAGTGACGGTTAATGCTTCTTTGCGGGAAAATCAACTCTGCTTTGAAGTGATTGATACGGGGATCGGTATATCCGCCGAAATGCTTCAGAAAATTCTGGAACCTTTTACCCAGGTGGACTTATCAAACACCCGCAAATATGGCGGGACCGGGTTGGGGTTGACAATTGTTTCCAGGGTTCTTGATAAACTGGGAGGCAAGCTGAAAATTGAGAGTGAGTTTGGGCTTGGTTCTACTTTTTCTTTTACATTCCCGGTGGAAACCGCACCTGTTCAGGTGGAGAACTTGCCGGAAGACCATGAATATATTCCCGACGAATGCGTGGAAATATTTTCCAGTCAGGACAGTTCCGAACCTGAAGGCGCAAATATTCTGATAATTGAGGATGATATAGTAAACCTGAAATATATCAAAAAGATATTTGAGAAAACAGATCATGTTTGTCGTATGGCAGAGTCTTTTGCCGAAGTGAAGCAAGTATGTGACAACGGTTTTGTTCCGGATATCGCTTTGATCGATATTGCGTTGCCGGATGCGGATGGATTTGAATGTCTTGCCTGGTTAAAGAAAAAATTTGCAGATAAAGATATTAAATACGTGGCTCAGACTGCTCATGTATTGTCCGATAAAACTCAGCTTTACAAGAAAGCGGGTTTTGACGCTTTCATAGGAAAGCCATATCGTCAACATCAGATTATTGAGCTAATCCAATCCTATTGTCAAAATGCATGAAAACACCGCTTTATCTTATATTTGTAATTTAAATTGCAACTTGCTTGCCAGAATGGTTTAAAACGAGAAGTCATTGATAAAAAATATCGGTTTTGATTTCATAACACTTTAAAAAAAATTAAAGCAGACTATACTATTTATGTTTTCGGTTAAAATAAGTTTTTGATCATAATTATCTATAACAAGATAACCGCAGTATTTGAACATAAATCGAAGTTTGTGATGTTATAGAAAAATAAGCTTGACCGCTTATGAATAATGCATTGGGAGGTTACTATGCAGGATAAAAAGAAATATTATGCGATTAACCGCGGCGAACTCAGAAAATATGCGGCAGACCCGGGGCAGCTTGCATCATGTCGACTGTCCTCATTGGAGGACGGCAACGGGCGCGGGATGAGGATCATCGATTTCAACAATGGTTCCGGGCTCAGCTTTAATGTCGTTCCTGATCGCGGAATGGATGTTGTCGAAACTTACTTCAAGGGAATTCCGATCTCTTTCAGAACACCGGCCGGATATGTGAACGGGGCGAAATTCGAACCATTTAATTTCGGCTTTCTCCGATCCTGGGCCGGAGGGATGGTTGCGACCTGCGGCTTGCGCAATGTCGGACCTCCGGGAAAGGACCGGGATGCCGTTCTGGAACCTGAGTGGGGGCTGCACGGCCGTATTGGTCATCAGAGCGCCGAGTCGCTTTGTGTGGATAAATTCTGGCAGGGGAATGAATATATCCTCAAGGCGTCCGGGGTTTTACGTGAAGCCGCGCTTTTCGGCGAAAACCTGAGGTTGAGGCGGGAAATATCGACCGCTCTCGGCGACAATACAATATATCTGAGCGATGTGGTCACCAACGAAGGTACGACCCCGGAAGTCCTGCAAATTCTTTATCATTGCAATTTCGGTTATCCGGCTATTTCCCCCGATGCGGTGATCGAGGCGGTCCCGCACGAAGTTACCCCCCGTAATGAGACTGCCGCTCCCGGGCTGGACCGTTGGCAAAACCTGGAAGTACCGGTTCAAGGCTATCAGGAACAATGTTTCTTACACCGTGTGCCGCCAGCTGAAGACGGATATGCTTCAATGACTGTAAAGAATCCGGCTATCGGGATTCAGGCAAAAATTTCCTGGGATACCAGCACCCTGCCGCAATTGATGCAATGGAAAATGATGGGCGAAGGTAATTACGCCCTTGGTCTGGAGCCGACAAACAGTTCCGTTTCCGGTCGTGAACAGGACTTGAAAGAAGGTAACATCCAGTATATCGAACCGGGACAGGAAATCACCTTTAGAATCAAGCTTTCATTTGCGGAACTGTAATAATATTCACTTATCCGAAGACTTCAGGAGCAGCTCCGCGTTCTGTTTGACAAGCGCGTCGTCAACGTTTTCCGCGAGCAGGTATGGTCCGGCTGCCTTGCCGACCCAGCATTCGTAGCCGCCGCGGTGACGCGCTTCGCGAGTTGGCAGATAAGCCATGGAACCGTTGCTGACACTGCAGCATAAGGTGTATTGATAAGGACTGTCCCGGCGAATCCGCAGGGAAATGCCGGAGAACATTTCGCCGGGCATCGGAACGATTGCCATAGGGCCGAGGATGGTTATTGTTTGAGTGAAAGGTCTACCTGTCAATAATGGCTGTTCGTGAGCTTCCACGACTGCTTTATTGTGCATGTATTCGCACATCGGGCTGCCCCATTCGTCTTTGCGGGATTCCCATTTTGCCATTTCTTCCCGGGCGGTTGCCAATGGTGTCAGCGGCGCGTAGGGAATGGTGATCGTTTCGGTAATTAACTGTAATTCCGGTTCGCGCCATTCCTTGATAGAGAGCAGGGCTCTGATCGCGTCGGTGGCTCCCCGGTAGCCGACTTCTCTGACTGCCTCGACCCCGTCACCGGTTCCGGCGGAGAGCCCGTTTTGGTGCAGAGTGTTTGTTCTGGGACCGACATCGCCGATCGCGCCGTTCAGGAACAGGACCGGGGCGTGATATTGAGACTCAATCCGGTCCTTCATCACTCCCATCCAGTCTCGTGATACCTGCCGGTTGCAGCCCATCGCGGTCCCGTGAGCGCCATAGTGGACCAGAATGCCGGTACTGCCGTTTTCATTTTTGAAATGCGCCACGGTCATTGTCGGATCATATTGTCCGTCCGGGTCGCCAGTGAAGCCAAGATTCCCTTCCAGATAAACACTGCGCCGGTTCACTCCGACCTGACTTTGGGTTGTGGCGAAACCGACGGTTACCGGCTGCAGATTGTCGTACGCGAGTTTGACCGCCTCGACTATTTCCGGCAGTTTCTGGTCAATGTATGCTTGTTCACGGTCGCCCCATCCCCAGAAATTAAGGGTGTTCGGGACTGAATGGCTATGGGTGCCGCAAACGGTTATATGATGTTCCGGAATCGCTAATTTTTCAACAATCTTTGAACGGATAAGGGCAACAATATCCTCTTCAACACAGATCCAGTCGAGATTGATGATTGCCGCGATGACGTCGTTTTGTTGTAGGACCATTGCGGTTGCGTGAAGGCGGTCGATGATTTCTTCCGCCGGACGTTCTTTTACTCCGTATCCGCCAAGCCGTACCCCTAATTCCGGAGTGATGTCGGTTCTGCCGAAGCCTGCGTTCAACATTATTTTTCTCCATTGGCGAATACCGGACTGCTCCATGCGATATCGCCTTTTTTTGTTGTTACCCTGACATATAAATATTCATTACCGGACAACGCCGGAACTTTTAAACTTGTTTCAATCATCCGCGCGTCAGGACCCGGGGATATTTCCTCAACTGCTATGCTGTTTCTGATCACTTCCACCGCTTTCAACCCGTGTTCAGATGCGCATTTCACCGCTAATTCATTCTGCTCCAGCCAAACTTCAAGATATATCCTGCTGCAGGTGGCGGCGTAACATTGGTGCTGTTTGATTGCGTCGAACACATTTTTTCTGGTCAGTCCCGGCGTTATTACCGCGGTGAGCCCGGATTGATACACGACATTGGAATGCCCATCCAGGCAGTCGCCGGGGCGCCCGTCGTGAATGTCGCCGCCGCCGACAAAACCGAAACGGTAACCAAGATCGAGAGCGCTTCTGGCATGTCGTCCGGCAATTTCTCCTTGACAATGGTGTATTGGACGGGTATTGCCTTCATCCTGATGACATTCACTGCTGCCCCAGCATGAATATATTTCCAACGCTTTTTCATATTTCGGATTCCAGCCCAACGCCCAGTCGCAACCCATAATTTTATTGGCGGAGTGATGCGGGATCAATAGAACTTCGTTACCGGCTGATGCGATTTTATCCGCTGTCTGCCAGAGCTTCTCAAGGGTGTCGCTGTCTGGATCTTTGCTGCTGACCAACGGGCCGTTGTCGCCCCGGTAATAAATATTCCGGTGACCATGCTGATGGTGGGTCCACTCCTGTCCGATCAGGGTGGCGAAACGGCACGGCTCATTGTAATCGTTGGTTACCGCCTGAAAATATTCCCATTGCCGCTGAGTGACTGCTTCCATGTGATCGCTGATCGCGCCGAAGTCGAGAAACGCCTCGTCCCGGGCAAAGCCGTATAACTCTTCAGGACTGCGAACGCCATCGCTGAAGATCGTCTGCCAATGCGGGTCGCCCCAGAATATCCGGCAGACCGGTTTTTCTATGGAGACATAGACCGGATTGGATAAAAATTCCTGTCCGGTTGCCGGATCGGTGATTTTGATAAAATGGAAGCCGGGGTTGCTCCATGAATATCCGGGGAATTCCTTTATCGCACGAGTGTCGCCGGGAAAAACGCCCTGGTCTTTCCCGTCAAACTCAATGCGGCTATTGCCGTTCAATGCGTTGCCGCCGTCGACTTCAAGTATGCCCTGCCATTCCGGCAGGGCATCGTCAACAAACTTGATATCACGTCCGGCCGCCAGATTGAACGGACTAGCCGGTTGCGGGTCTTTTGTCTGCCAGGCAAAGTGGCTGCACGGGATAACCCGGGTTTCACCTTTGAGTTTAAGCTTTATGGCAAATTCTTCATTTATCCCGAGTCGTGACGGAATGACACATAGTGCTTTTTCCGGGCTGTCCATAACAAGTTTCCTTTACCTGCCGAGGTTCAATGCGACTTTTTCAATGGCTTCGGCCAGCTTTGCGACCACCGGGCGCTCCGCCAGCAGCCAGATATGACTGAAAACAATTGCGGTATCGCTACAGATTTTGTCAGCGGTCGAACAATCCACCCGCCGGAATTTTTCCGCCGGAACGTTCCACAACATGTGGTTATAGACCGGTCCGTAAGTTCTGTTGCAATTTACGCCTTCGGCCGCCAGCGCTTGAATAAAATCGTCAAGCGTAATATTATCCCCCATTGCGCTTGTGTCAATATTCAAACCAAGACAATAATAGCCCTGACGGGTCGCCAGACGTCCTTTTTGCTGTAATTTTACACCGGGAACACTTTTTAAACGTTCGGTCAGGTAATCCGCATTGGCGTCCCGGGTCAGGGTTTGTTCTTCAAGCAGTTCAAGTTCGCCGGCGAGAACCGCCGCCTGGAATTCCGTGCAGCGGTAATTGTGGCAGAGCAGACCCTCCGGCGGGCCGTCGGCCGCTTTCCCCTGCTCGGTGTTATTGCCGTAGCCGATATGCTTGATCCGGTAGAGTTTTTCCGCCAGGTCGCTGTCGTTGGTCAAACAAATTCCGCCTTCGCCGCTGGGCAGCGTTTTTGACTCCTGAAAACTGAATGAGCCGATGGTTCCGATGCTGCCGACGCCTTTGCCGTTCCATTGTCCGCCGTGGGCATGGGCGCAGTCTTCGATTACAAAAAGATTATGCGCGTCGGCCAGATCCAGCAGTTTTTCCAGATCCGCCATTGACCCGTAAATATGGACCGGAATCATCGCTTTGGTCCGCGGGGAGATGGCCGCTGCCGCTTTTCCCGGATCAAGACACCAGGTGTCCGGCTCGATATCGACAAACACCGGGATTGCTCCCACGTAGACAACTGCCATCGCGGTGGCTATCCAGGTTAGGGCTGGAACTATTACCTCGTCCCCCGGACCGATCCCCAGCGCGGTCAAAGCTGATTCAAGCGTGACCGTACCGTTTACCATGACAATGCCATGTCCGGCGTCGTGAAACTCTGCAAAATCCGCCGCAAATTTTTGTTCCGTCGGTCCGTTGAAGGACCATTTGCCGGAGAGATAGATGTTTTTTATTGCTTCGGCCACGTTCGGGGATACCGGAGGCCAGGCTGGAAGTACCGGTGGTTCACTGAAAACCTGTTCGCCGCCATTGATCGCTAATTTCTTTGGCATAATTAATTTCCTTTGCTTTTAATTTTAAGGTTGTGGTTATATATTACGTTGTTTTGTACATGATGACAAGCCCTTGTTTTTGCTGTTATATAACCATTTTTGCTATCTGTGCGAAAAAACGAATATTATCAGACTCCTGTGAGCAATGAATTGCACCATGACTAGCGCAGTCTGAGCCTGAGCTAGCTAAGGCAACACATGAAGGACATGAAGAAGAGTTTTAATTTTCAGCTTAAGCTGAAATATAAAATGCTTTTTTCGTGATTTTTCGTGATTTTCGTGGTTAATATATGTATTTTTCCTGACTCATGGATATTGGATAAACGGAGGAAAAAATGTTGAATGCTGAATCGACTGAAATTTTATTGCATCCGGAAAGGTGGCGTTTTATTTCGTCATTTCTATCGCAAGCGGTTATGGAGACGCCGGTCGAGCTTGTCCCGGATGTCGCGGCAAAAGTCAACAGTCGTCATACCCATCGTGAAATAATGGTGCCGCTGGCGGGGGATTATCAGTACAGTTTTCTGGGCGCGTACTACCCCTGCAAGCCGGGAAATATTTTTTTGATTGACGCCGGGGACGAGCATGAGTTGATGTATACCCGCAATTCAGTAGGCTTGCTGCATTTGTGGTTAAGTATTTCGCCGGAGAACATTCTGGGGCGTTTTCTTGAAGTCAACCGCGGAAATATTGATTTTACCAAACGTATCAGGATCGACCTGAATGATTTTCCGCTCGGGATTGACGTCAATACAACCTGGAACATGGTTAAGCAGGCTTCAATCCCAGCTGATAACGGCTTGTTACACGCCAAATTTCAGCTGGCGTTGACCTGCCTTTTTATGAAGGCTTATGAGGAGGCCCGGCAGCCGATGGCCGAGGGGGAAAGCTATCAGGCGGAAGCCATAGCCACCGCGAAAAAATATATCGCCGCCAATTTATGTCATGGAATTTCCGCCGGCCGGGTGGCCCGGCTGGTCGGATACAGTCAGTTTCATTTTTCCCGGCTCTTCAAAAAATATGCCGGGGTGACGGTTGTCGAATACGTTAACATTTGCAGAAATAATGAACTGGCCCGGCTTCGACAGCAAAACCTTTCCGGTAAAGAGATCGCCGAACATCTCGGTTTTGCCGGTCCGCATGCTTTCTATAACTGGTTGAGTAAAAAAAAGAGCAACGGCCTTAAAGATGATTGATGCGGTATTGCTTCGGGGAAATCCGGTAAACCTTGCGGAATTGCCGGGTCAGGTAATTGGAATCGTTAAACCCGCATTCCGGCGCGATCATGGAGATCGGCAGATCCGTTTGCGTTAAAAGCTCCGCCGCTTTTTGCAGACGAACCCGGATCAGGTAATCGACCGGACTGTGGCCGGTGGCGTCCCGGAACGCGGTCATCAGGCTGCTTTTTGACATTCCGGCAAGTTTTGCCAGTTCGGAAACGGTCCAGTTTTCTTTGCAGGAGGTTTCCAGTTTTTCGATGATCTTGCCGATCCGGTACAGCGCCTGGGCCTGCGGGATTTCAATCTGTGCGTATTCCCGGGAGAAGAAGATCACCAGTTCCAGCAGCATACTTGCCAGTAGGGAGTCATAGCCCGGTTTGCGGTTATCCTGTTCGTCAAGCATCCGCTTGACCACCGCTTCGACGTGGGCCAGGGAGTTGCGGTTGATATGCAGCCGGCTTTTGAACCGGTGTCGGCGCCGGTAGTTCGGTTCCAGCAGGAACATGGCGTTGTAGCCGGCTTCTTCCTGAAGATTGCGCAGGAACGGTCGCAGCCGGTTGTTGTCATACATCACATTATAGAGTTCCAGGCCGTGCCGTTCCTTGAAATAATGGTGAGTTTCCCCTTGCAGAACGAATACATCTCCCGCCGCGACCGGATAGTCGACGCCGTCGATCCAGTGGGTTCCATAGCCTTTAGTGATTATCACCAGTTCGGCGAAGTCATGATAGTGGTTGATATTAGTCAAATCCCCTTCATGCTGGGGTGCTTCGTCGCCACTGATCCTGATTACGTGGATCGGGTATTTGTGTTCCGGGAAAAAATCCCGACTGAATGCTTTAACCGGTTTCATATTGCCGCTTTCATGTTTTGGAATATAATGCTGCTAATTTGTCATATTGTCAAGGATATTATGCAAAATTATGGTAAAATAATAAATACCGTATCGATCGACTATGTGTGGATATTAACCACGAAAAGCACGAAAAGTCACGAAAAAAGTATTTTATATTTCAGCTTAAGCTGAAAATTTAAATACTTCTTCATGTTTTTCATATGTTGCCTTCGCTAGCTCAGGCTCAGACTGCGCTAGTCATGGTGCAATTTAGAATTCACAATAGTCTATGTCTTAACAGCACAGGAGTAGAAAAATGTCGGGAACATTCAGATTTTCGTTTGGGCCGTGGAACATTCACGAAGGGGCCGACCCGTTCGGGCCGATGGTTCGTAAGTCAATCGAATTCAATAATAAACTGCAAACTTACAAACAGCTCGGCTTTGACGGCGTTCAGTTTCATGATGATGACGCTGTGCCGAATATGAATGAGCTGTCGCAGGGCGAGATTATTGCTGAGGCCAAAGCGGTTAAGGCGAAATTGGACGCGCACGGTTTGACGGCCGAATTTGTCGCGCCGCGCTTGTGGGAAGATCCGCGTACTATCGACGGTGGCTATACCAGCAACGATCCGCAATGCCGCAAATACGCACTGGAACGTTCAAAGCGCTGTATCGATATCGCAAAAGCGCTGGGAACTGATAATATCGTGCTATGGCTGGCCCGGGAAGGGACCTATATCCGCGAAGCCAAGGACTCGGTTCGCGCGACCGAGCAGATTGCCGACGCAATCCAGATGATGCTGGATTACGATCCGGATATCCGGATTATGATTGAATCGAAACCGAACGAACCGATGGACCATACTTATATTCCGACCATAGGACACGCCATCGCGCTGGGACTGATGACCACTGATCCGTCACGGGTCGGCTGCCTGATCGAATCCGCCCATGCCCTGCTGGCGGGGCTTGATCCTTCGGATGAAATGGGTTATGCCATGGCGCACAAGAAACTCTGGAGCGTTCACTTGAACGATCAGAACGGTATGAAGTTCGACCAGGACAAAACTTTCGGCGCGGTCGATCTGCGTCGTGCTCTCAACCAGGTGAGAATTCTGGATGAACACGGCTTCGGCAACAACGGCGAATGGGTCGGTTTGGACGTCAAGGCGATGCGCTCCCAGAAGGACGCGGTGGCCTGCAAACATCTGGCCAACAGCAAGGCGGTCTTCTTGAAACTGCTGGAAATCAGCCGCAGCCTGGATCAGGCCAAGATCGCGCAGCTCCGTTCGGAGCGTGACTATGAAGAACTTGAGATGTATATTATAGAATCGTTACTCGGCTAACAAGGAGATTTTGAAAATGAAGTTGGGAATTCAGTTGTATTCAGTCCGCCAGGCTTTGAACGAGGACTTTAAAGGGACACTGGCGCAATTGGCGCAGATGGGGTTTGAAGGCGTGGAGTTCGCTTTCAATTTTGGCGGAATTGCCCCGCAGGAACTCGCGGCGTTCCTCAAAGACCAGGGGTTGCAGACGATCGGGATTTATGAACAGGTGCAGAATCTTTGCGATCCGGACGCCGAGGTATACCGTCAGGCGGAAGCGCTTGGATGCAAGTATTTGACATTCGGCCTGAGTCCTAAAATGCTTGAAGAGGACTTTGATGCGTGTCTGGAAACGTGCCGGAAGGTAGCTTTGACGGCAAGCTCAAAAGGCGTGACCGCATGTTATCATGCCCATGCCCATGAATTCGCGAAAATCAATGGCGAATGCGCTTTGGATACCATGTTGCGGGAAATCCCCGAAATGGCTTTTGAACCCGACACCGCCTGGATCAAGGCAGGCGGCGAAGACGTGGTCGGCTACATGCAAAAATACGTTGACCGCATTCCGATGATCCACGCCAAGGATCTGGATGCCGACGGTGGTATTACGGAACTTGGTAACGGCGTCATTGAATTCAAGCCTGTCATCGAATTTGCCGTCGCTTCGAATATCGCCTGGATCAGTTACGAGCAGGACACGACCAGGCTTACCGCCATGGAAAGTGCGCAAATCAGCCTTGATTATCTGCGCGGCATCATGTAACGTAGACTGTAAACGTCTGATATCGGTTAATGGATTGGGTATATTATGCAAAAAAACATGAATGTGTTGTGGATTATGACCGACCAGCATCTGGCGAGTTGTCTGGGGTGCATGGGGAATGAAGTAATTCAAACCCCGAATCTGGACCGGCTTGCCGCTGAAGGGGTCCTTTTCTCCAACGCATTCTGTCAGAGCCCGGCTTGTATGGCATCCCGGGCCTCTTTGTTCACCGGACGTTACCCGGAGGCGCTCAAGGTTCGCGGCATGGGTATTTTGCCGCCGGGTGAAACAACCTTTCCGGAGATGCTGCGCCGCAACGGGTATCGAACCGGCGCTTTCGGAAAGGTGCATCTTACGCCCGAAAGGTATACCCGGGAGGTCTTGAAATCTGAAATTCCGCTTTTGGATTGGCGACCCTTTGCCAAAGACGCGGTTATTTATCCGGTCGCGGACGATCCGTACAAGGAAAACTACGGTTTTGAAACCCATATCGGCTGTGACGATAGCTGTCAGGGCAATTACCGGGAATGGCTGAGAGAAAACGCACCGGAACTAGCCGACAAAAAAGTCGAAACTTTTCCTGACGCGCCGCGTGATCTTTATGTTTCTCCAGTGCCTTCGGAGTTTCACCAGTCGACCTATATCTCACAACATGCGGAAGCATATATCAGAGATAACGCTGATTCCGACAGGCCGTGGCTGACTTTTTGTTCATTTGTCGCACCGCATCATCCCTTTGAGGCGCCGGAGGATCAATTGGCCAGATATGACGACCTGGAAATCACCCTGCCTGATCCGGAAATTAAAGTCGATATTCAGAATCCGCCTGAAAAATTGCTGCCCGCGATCAATGAAATGGGTTCGTATCCGGAAGACGTCCAGCGCCGGCTTATTAAACACTATTATGCTTCGATCAGCCTGGTTGACGATTGCGTCGGCAGCTTGCTTGATGTGCTGGAAACGACCGGGCAAAAGGATAACACGCTGATTCTGTTTGTTGCCGATCACGGCGAACACCTCTGGCATCACGGTCTTTTGAGAAAAGCCTCTTTTCATTATGACGAAACGTTAAGGGTGCCATGTATCTTGAGTTCGCCTGAAATATCGTCAGGCGGCAAGATCGACGGTTTGATCGAGTTGACCGACCTCTACCCGACTCTGCTCGGGATGCTGGATATTCCGGTCAATCCGGGCGTTCAGGGTATTGACTGGTCGGGAGCGCTGTTGAACAATCAAACTGTCGGGCGCGAAGATATTTATTCTGATATGTATGAGATGGCGCCGTTAGTCATCGGTCAGGCCTCCGGGCCCTATTGTGCCTGTCAAACGATCCGTACTGCAGACTGGAAGCTCAATATATATCCGACGAACTCTCTGGAATGTTCCCAGCTTTTTGATCTGAAGAACGATCCGGAAGAGGCGGTGAACCTTTTTCACAAACCGGAATACCGGGACATGCGTGAACAAATGTTATGGCGCTTAACCGCCCGGGTTCACGCCAATACCGATCCGCTGCCTTTGCGGCTGACCCAGTGGTAAGCTTAATCCGTTGTATGGATTAAACATCTTCAAACAGTGTTGTTTAAAATATTTTCAGGCATATTACCGTTTCTTATTGATTCCGCGCCCTTGCAGCCGACCGCTACGGCCATTAAGCCGTCAAGGGAGTTTGCTCGTGGAGCCACTCCATCAATCACATAATCCAGAAAAGCTTTACACAATTTCGGGTCCGCCCCGCCATGTCCGCCATGCGCTTCTCCGACATCGTATCTTGCTTCGGTAAACGGGCTGCCATTATAATGGCGGGTGTGATTTTTTTTCTGGGTAAAGAGGGTTATGCTGTTGTCCGCATTCGACTCCAGGCGGCCGTGAGTGCCGATAATAGTATAATTCCGCCAGCTATCCGGAGCAAAGTGGCACTGCATGTAGGTACCGATAATACCGTTAGCCGTTGACATGATAATCGCGTTCTGGTCCTCAACGTCTACTTCCTTGCGAAAGCAGCACATTCTTTTGCCTGGACCGTCGTTCCGGTCAGTGAAATCCGGACATGTATGTTTTTCGTCACAATTATCGCAAGTCAGATCGTCCGGCTTGTCGCCGCCGTAGACACTGAGCGTTCCCATGCCGGTGACCCGGTTGAAATATTCGCCGATCAGATAATGGGCCATATCGATGTCATGGCTGGCCTTTTGCAAGAGTAAAGAGGTGGAGTTTTTTCGATTGGCCCGATAGTCGTGGAAATAAGCTCTCCCGCCGTAACTGATGAAATGCCTGATCCAGACAGCCTTGATGTCGCCGATGGCTCCTTCGTCAATAAGTTCTTTCATGGTGTTGAAGTAATCATTGTAACGCAGATTAAAAACCGATCATAAGTTTCCGGCCGGTTTCCTTTTCAACCCGGATTATTTCCCGGCAATCCTCAATGGTAATCGCCATCGGTTTTTCAAGGAAAACATCTTTTCCCGCCTGCATTGCCGCGATGGCCGGTTCCGCGTGAAAATTATCGGGGGTAAAGATTCCGACCGCGTCAATATCATTCCTTCTGATCAGTTCGCGGTAGTCCTGGCAGATAAAGGTATCCCTACCGTATTTAACTTGAAACTCTTCCAGATATTCCGGATAGATGTCACATCCCGCGGCTACTTCCGCCCGGTCGTCATTATGCCAGTTTTCCGCGATAACTGCTCTATGGGCAACGCCGATCAGGCCAATTTTTATCTTTTTCATTTTTTTACCTGTAACTTTTGAAATTTTTAAATTAATATAATAGAGAATATTATCTCAGATTTCCAGCCGGAAACTTTATTAATGTCTTATACATTGCGATTAACGTTTTGTTGTTGAAATTTTTATCAGTCTGAAGTTTTTTGCAGGAACAGTTATTTTTGCCTTATTGTTTGTTACGGCTATTTTTTCTCCTGTCAAAAAATCCGACATGGAGACAATATAAAAGTCAACTCCGGATAATGTCTCCAATTTTTCCCGCGCCTCCAGGCCGGCCAAAACCACAAGATAATCATTTCCCAACTGATAAAATGAAAATGGCATGGCAGGGGATAGTTTGAATTCCTTTTTAACTTTCCAGAACGGAGAAAACTTTGCTTTGTCTTTAAATGCGCCAAAACGATGAAGTGCCGTTAAAATTTCTTCGCACCGGTCATCATTGAGATAAGCGATCCAGGTAGGAGTCCCCGCGAGAAGAATGTATGAAAAATAGGTATTTGTTCCCAGCAGCCTGGTGGCGAATTTTTTGCCCTCTTTTGTTTGCGCTTGCAAGCCCCTGGCCGGCAGGGCGATATTTAAAACCCCCCATATTTCCGGGTTGAACTTCAATTTCCAGATATCCAGCGACAAACAATCAGTGTAGTCTCCATTAAAGTGCCCATTCCATTCCTCCCCGGAAAGAACCGCGTTGTTAAAAGATATTAACGGCGGCGCAACTGCTCCGTTAGTCAGATTTATCAAATAAAAATTTGGATTCAAAGTTTTTCCGGTAAGGAAAATATCTTTCATGAAATCGTGAATCTCAACAATCGGCATAGACTGACACAGTTTGCCGGAGTCATCAACATAACCACAGCCGTGATGAGTGTTCGCGCAGAAAAAATTTGCCCCGGTATCAAAATATATACCACTGAACCCAAGCTCTTCAACCAGTCTTCTGGCATAGCTGCCAAGGGCTTCCTTGAAAGAGCTCTTCATACAAACCCTGAAGGTCGGCGGGCATTTTATCTTTGCTTCGTTCGGAACATAGATAAACGGTTCGATCATCCATTCATCTTTGTAGAAGTCGTATTGTGCTGTATAATCGCAAGTGCTGTATTGCGGCCAGGGCAATTGCCTTTTGCGATGAAACATTGTTTTGTCCTGCTTTATTTTATTTTTGACGTCGCGCATGCCTTTGTCCGGGAATGGATTAAAAAGCTGGTTGTAGCCTTTATCCAGACCGTTCCGGTTCAGCAGGTAGCTTGATTGGAATATCCGGTTTGGAATAAGATCTGCGTTGCGAAAAATACGGTGACGTTGCGGGTTGGACGACATAAAAAACTCCAGCCACCAATGTTTGGGCAACGGTTTGACGGGAGTGGCCATCAGCCCGAATCTATAGGATGTTGGCTTTGTCAGGCTGGTTGCTTTATCTATCAGTTTTATTCGGAGAACGGTCCTGTTGCCGTGTTTGAACAGTTCAATTCGGTTGCCCGGGGACTGGTTATGCCAGTTTTCAGGCGATTCCGCAAACCAGGTGAGACCTTTATCGAGGTCGCCCAGCCAAACGAAAGGAAAAAACGGGATAACACCCTTTTCCGGGGCATTGCCCCAGAACGCATGGCTGGCGTGACCCGGCTGGCCGGTATTGTAGCACAAATATGGCGCCGCCTCCTTTTTAAAAGGAATTTCCAAATATAGCCGGGAAATATTTTCTTTTGTTTTCGGGGTCAACTTGAGATCAATCCACATGAAGCCGTCAAAATCAATTCTTCCGTGTGCCTTGACTTTAAGGGTTTTGGTCAATTCCCCGGAGGCTTGATATTCCGCTTGATCCGGGGCTTTTTTTATCCACTCAAAACGCTTGGTTTTCAATGAACAGTTCTTTTTGTCAATAAATCCGGTTAAACGTATTTTATCTTCAAGAAGCTCTTTGTTCCGGGCCACAAATTGTACCGGCAGCATATTGTCTGAAAATTTGTATACGCGTTCCGTCATGCTGACCTGGCCCGCGGTTGTTTGCAGCGGGGTAAATGGTTTTGGCACGGTACCTTGTCCCAGTCGCCACTTTTTTAATTGATTTTCCGGCAGCCGCCACGGAACCGCGGCAGTGTTGATAACGCCTTTTTGAGCGTCAATAATATCAACTTTGACTTTATACCGGCCCGGGGGGCAGCCGGCAAAGGAGACGACGGCATGTTGAGGCCCGGGTTGTCGGATTTTTAATATTTTTTCATGCAATACTTTGCCGGTATTGTCCATGAATATAAGTTTCGCTTTAAGTTTCGATAACATGTCATCGGTCCATTTATAGTCAAAAAATTCGACGACAATCTGTTTTTTGGACGGATAGGTCCGACACTTTAGCTGCAAGTCGAGTTTGAGTTCAAACGGCGTCCATGTCTGATAAAGAATCCTGTTGTCTTTTAAATCCCTTACGGTAACATTAAACAGCGAGAATTCAGAGTCGGTTAATATTTTGTCGAATTTACATGATGCGGGAATTGCCGGTTGGAGCTTCAGGATTTCTTTCTCCTCAAAGTATTTGTTAGTATACTGGACCTCCACCGCGCTTTTATCCGCCTTGGTGCCGGCTTCCGCAACCGCAAACAGCACGTTGACATTATCTTGTTTTTGTGGTGACAAACCGATTGCGCCGGACTTTATCATTCCGTTTGGTGAGATAGAAAGTTCAGGAACCTGAATAAAACAACCGGAATTGACAAAATTAATCTTTGCGAAACATGCCGTATCTGAAAACCCTTTGTTTAACCATGCCCAGGTATAGAACTTCGGCCTTTCTGACGGGCTGGCGTCAGTAACGCAAAAATTGATTTTCCAGTTATCGCCGGCGTTCGGAATACCGGATGAAAGGTCGCTCCATGGAATGAACATCTCACTGGTCCATGCTTGAGGAGAAACTTTTGATTTATATTTTATCCTGCTGTTCCAGGCGCTGTCCTGATTTTTCCGGTCAAACACCCCTCCCGCGGAGTTGGCGATAAATTGATAAACATTGCCGTCAGGGCTTTGCAGCCAGACCTCAAACGAGTCATCCAGCCAAATTTGCCCGTCACGCTTGGTGTTGACCGCGAGGAACGGTTTTTTCGGATCGTTGGGAATGTTGAATGCAATGAATATGCCGTCATTGCTATATGCCGCTTTGAATGACGCGTGGATCGCGGCGTACTTTTTGGTTAACAAGTTTATCATTCCGGCAACAGAAACAGCTTGCTGCCATTCCTTCGTGTCAATAATCCCGTCCACTATCGGGGGATTGCCGGATTTCGGCAGCATAATGGTATTGGTTCTGCAAACATTGGCGGCGGGAGACGTTGTTCCCGTTATCAGTTGATTAATGCTTTTAGAACTTAACACCGTGTTATAAATATAGAGTTCATCCATCAGGATAGTTGCGTCCATGCAGTGTTTATGCGGAGAGGCTCCGAGCCTGAAAATATCGGCTATCCGTTTAAAAAAGGGTCTTTTCAACAATCCGGCAGATGATTTTTCGGAAATCAATTTTCCATTAAAATACAAGGCAATTCTTCCTTTAAACTTAAAGTCCCAGCATATTGCCAGATGCGCCCATTGTCCTTTGTTCCAAACCCCTCCGATGCTGTAATGTAAAGCGCGTGTTTGATATGGAATTTTATTAAGATCAGAGTTTAAGGCAAAATTCAAATTTGCCCAGGCTTTGCGTTGTGAAATAAACAAGTCCATACTGTCCATTCCCCGCGACAGATTGAAGAACGGATAAACAAGATCCTTTGCGGCAATCTTCTCGGGCTGCCAGTTGACCGGTTTTATCCAAAAGGCAATGGTCCCGATTTCCGGATCAATATTTTTAAAGGATTTATAGCCCAACGATACTCCGCCTTTTCCAAGTTTCACGGCATCCCCTTCCTTGCCGGGCTTAAACTCAACTTTGCCTTGTTTGACGGGGACTTTGCTGCCTTTCGCAATTTGAGGCGTCAGTGTTTTATCAAAGGAACAATGGAAAATAATATTCTCTTTGCAAACTTCTGTGGTATTTGCCGCTGGACTTGCAATGCCGTATCCGGCTAGAATCAGTATGCAAATTTTTTTCAGTTGGATGTTGGTGTTCATTTTAGCCTTTTGTTTTAAGATTTTCTGCCGAGTCATTTCTGAATTTGCCGCTAAAAATCAAAAATATCTCGAAATAGTTTTGAAATTAGCTCTAAAGAATTAAAATTATGGATTTACCAATATGTTTTCGGGCTTTACCTCGAATGGCTTTTTACTGTCTGCGTGACCGTCTCCAAAAAGAAGATTGGCCCGGTCGGAATGAATGTATCCTATCCTGGCTTCGTATGTGGTGCTTGCGTAAGAAGTATAGGGCCCTGCGTCATTAGTTAAATCGCTCATGACAATCAATGAACTGGAATTCTTTATTCTGGATAATTTCATCGAATACATTCCCAGCGGCAGCTTTGACCCGCCGATATAGCTGACCTGAGCATTTTGTCCGTAACTGTAATAACGGTAGGTTATCGTTCCTGAATACATCTCATTACGATGGGCCGGACAACCGTTAATTGAATTGCCTCGCTGCCATTTGAGGTAGACTGTGCCGGAACTATAGGTTGCGCGGGGATAAGCGTAATAATTGCTCCATGTCTGAGTTGTGGATGAGTCTGCTCTGCGAACAGTAGCCGGAATGAAATAACTGTCCATATCATCTATATAAAAGGCTTCCCAGGTTCCCCATGTCTTTAGGTTGTTAACGCAGGAAATACTGTGTGCTCTCGCTCTGGCCTTGTTAAGTGCCGGTAACAGCATTGACGCAAGAATCGCGATTATTGCAATTACTACAAGTAATTCTATTAGTGTAAAACAGGTTACACTTCCGTTTAAATTGTTGTTTCTTCTTTTCACTTTTAAATCCTCCTTGTTTGAATTGATTTTGTTGATTGATTCAGTTATATCAATGTTTTTTACTTGACTGCGGTGGTTCTTCCGATTTTGATTTTTCCAAAATATGGAATTACTCCTGAAGCTTTTTCGCGGTTGAACTGAGCCAATTGAAGCCTTGCAAAAGCAGTGGCGATAATTTCGCGATAATTTATTATCAGACTGGTGAGATAAGGAGGCGCGGATAAATACGGCTCCAGACCGTCATGACTGACAATGGCCAGATCTTCCGGGATTTTGACCCCTACGTTACGAAAGTATTCAATGGCATCGATGGCTTTTAGGTCGGTGTCTATAAATACCGCATCGCAGTCCAAACCTCGATTGAATAAAATAGAAGCCCCGCTGGCTCCGTCCTGTTGACGATCTATTCCCGTGACAATTCGCGTCTCGTCAACCGGCAGCCCCCATTGTTTAAGTGTAGCTACATACCCATGAAATTTATCATTATCACTGCGAGGCTCCATGCCGATAAAGCCAATCCTGCGATAACCGTGCTTTGCCAGATACGAAACCGCGGTTGCCGCGTTGGCCTGTTTGTCCGTGTAGATATTCAAACAATTCGTAATCTCAACTTTTTCCCCAATCACAATGACCGGGAGTGATGTTTCGGTTAATAGTTTTTTAATCAGTTTGGAATATTGACTGTAACCAATAAAAAATACCGCGTTATATTCTTTCAGGTTCCGGATCGCCTCGCTTGAAAGATCTTCCGGCGGACTGATTACCGTTGCGACGGAGCCTCCTGAGCCAACTTCTCTGATTAAGGCTTCATGCACCCTTAAAACCGTATGCCATGAGTTGCTGTTTATGATCGGGTCATTTAAATTCTCTATCGGCTCCACTAACGCGACCTTCAGCGACTGAAGAACGGGAATCCGGTTGACGAATGTGCCCCGGGCTTTTACGCTTCTCAAGATGCCGTCATTTTTCATGTCAGTCAACGCCCTGCGGGCGGTAAGAGGACTTACCCGGCACAGTTTGGCCACCTGATTCTCGGACAATATCTTGTCGCCGACCCGAAGACCTTTCTGGATAATTAAATTTTTGATGGTCTGTTTTATCTCTTCGCGTTTAGTACTTGTCAGTTCCATTATACATACATCACTTCTTGTTTATAATCTACTATACATGTAGTATAGTAGATGAAGTGGTATTTGTCAAGATGCCCTATTGAAAAATCACGATGTTTCTACGGCAAAGTTTGCAATCCTAAATGATATTATTCATGGCGGCTTGTGCTTGAAGGATTTTCGAACCATTTCGCTCGGGAAATAATTATTATGCTCGTGAATGCTGGTCTTGGGACCAGTGCTCCCGGAGGTCATCAGTAAAAATATTGATTTTAAGCAGATAGCGTATGTTGCCGGATGTTCTTGCGTCATTTGCAATGTCAGTTTATAAGCAGTATATTTTGATTGAGATGACACTGGGAAATACTTAAATCAAAATTTTCGCGTCAAAAAATCGATTTAAGAGGTTGTTTTATGGGGTTTTATGATTAATTTTAGTTCAAAATATCATTAAAAATGGGGTCAGATCACTAGTAGAGCATCCTAATAGAGCAATCCCTGGTAGAGACCAACCCCTAGTAGCCAGCTGTTTCTTGTACAGCAACCATCGAGGTATTATGAATCAGAGAATGACTAAAGCATCCAGGTCTGAAAAAAAAGCTTTTTTTTCAGAGGAAGCCACTTCGGAAACTCTAAATAATTACAAAACTGTCGAGAACATGATATCTATGGCATGGCGGTGCATGGTCGGACTGCTGGCCGCAATTACAATATTCACATCCCCGGTTTTGGCGGTATCATCGCCCGCCGATGAGGTGATTTTGAAAGTCGCGCGTCCTACCGATCCGGCAGCCGACGCCGGGGGCGCGATCCGGAATGCATTGGCCCAGGCCGGGAGCCAGCGCGGCAAAAAAGTTCGCATTGTGCTCGATGAAGGTATTTACCGGATTACTTCGCTTCAGCCGGGAAATCCTTTTCATCTGGTTTTATGTGGGCTTGAAAATGTGACGTTGCAGGGCGTACCGAAAAAAACGGTGCTGTTGTTTACTCATCCCGATAAAGCGGCGATCGGATTGTTCGGTACCAGGAACGTGGTGCTGAAGGATATGATCGTCGATTATGAACCACTGCCGTTTACTCAAGGGACGGTCGTAGCGACCGACCCGGAACACGGTGCTTTCGACTGGCGTCCGGACCCCGGATACCGTTTACCGAAGCCGCCGTTTCCGGTTTCCGGGGCAATGGGGGTGATCGTCGACCGCAAGCGGCGGGCTTTGAAGGCGAAGGTGCCGGATTACGCTTTCATAAAATCCGCTGCGTCGCTGGGCGACGGCCGGTGGCGGCTGACTTTCGCCCCTTCCACCGCTGACCGGGCCCGGGCGATGGAGCCCGGCGACGCTTTCGTACTGCTGGCAAGACTGCCCGGCGGCACCATAGAGTTCAACAGCGCCTCTGGCGGCGGCATCGACGGTGTCACGCTCTACAGCAGTCCGGGACTTTCCGTTTTGCTCAACGGCTGCCGTGACCGAGTCGAAGTGCGCGGTTTGCAGATTGTGTTTAAGCCCGGCTCAGACCGCCTGATTGCCTCTGACGGCGACGGGGTACATTGTGGGCAAAACCGAAAAGGCCCGTTGATCGAAAATTGCCTCTTCGAAGGACTTTGCGACGACGGCGTCAACATCTACTGTTCTCCTGCGCGTCTGAAGAAAGTGCTGTCGAGGGAAAATGCAGTGCTCCTGGGCAATGCCGGGCACTGGCGGACTGGCGACCGGATTGAATTTTTTGACCTTACCGAAGGCCGGATTCTGGCGGAAATTCCGATCATGGCATTGACTCCCGGCGCCAACGGTCAAATCAAGGCGGTTTTCGATTCGCTGCCGGCGTTGACTGGGAAAACGGTTCATCTCTACAATCTTTCCGCTGCCGGAGAAAACTACGTCATCCGCAACAATGAATTCCGCAACCATCGTCGTCACGGGTTGAATTTACGTGCACGGGGTGGCCTGATCGAGCACAACCGCTTCATTGATCAGGGCGGCTTCGGGATCAACATCTCCAACGAACCAGGCTGGCCGGAAGGGCCGACGCCCGGCAATTTGATCATTCGCGACAACTATTTTTCCGGCGGCGGGCAGGGAGCCGGCTACAGCGGTTCGGAATCCTCTGCCGCATTGCGGGTGATGGCGCTGAAAAATTCCTGGCTGGCCATGCCGGTGGTGAATAATGTAAAAATTTCCGGCAATGAATTTTCCCGTCCGCCCGGCAACGCCATTTTTCTCGGCGCGGTACGTCAGGCAACGTTACGTGATAATCGCATTTCCGGAAAAACTTCTGCGCCGCTGAGAATCATTGCGCGCCAATGCGAAACCGTCGATTCCGACACGCCGCTACAACCGTAATTGCTGGGGAGCTCAGATAGATAAGCAACTTTTAGTTATTCGGGGTCTGTTAGTTATCAGGGGGCTGCCCCCTATTGATAATAATCAAATACTATCAAGTAAGACCAATTATAATTAAGGATTAATGCATAGTGCATAATTTAGTAAAAAAAAGAAAAAAAGTTTTATTGACAATTATGATATTGTTGGTAATATTATACTTGTCCGTTGGGGGAATTGTAATTCAAAAAGGCTATAGTATTTCTCGTGTCGATAAGGTTCGTCGAGGAAGTTTTATTCCGGCAATAGCTTTTTTTCACAGCAAAAAATCCCAATCATTTTCACTTCCATTAGTAATTCATTATAAAAAGTATTTCCCCATAGACAGAGTCTCTGTTCTCTCGTTTGATACTTGGTACAAAGCCCAAAACGAAAAATATGACTATTTTGTTATAGACGAAATGGTTATAACCAGTAAAAGCCAGTCTGTTTTTCATGCTATAAGAAAAAGTATGAATATAAAAGACAGGACTTTTTTCATTAATAAAACAAAAAATAAAATATTTATTATACCATATTATGTTGAAGGGGCTATTTCCGTTGAAATATCAGGATATGTAGTGGACAAAAAAGGGAATGAAAGTCCTTTTTTTATGAAAGAAGTCAGTGAAGTAGATTATGAAATACACATAGGGCTATATTTATTTTTGTACTTGACAAGAGGCGGGTGATGTATAGGCTTTTTTTTAGGGGTCGTCCATTAATTGTTTTAGCGTTTTTTTGTTTTTTTTAAATTATGGGTTTTATTAGGGGTGAATTTATCAGGGGGCTGACCTCATTTTATTATTAATTTTGAACTTAAAATTGGTTTTATATTCGACTTTTTATGGCTTTAAAGCTATTTTTTAAGGCTATTTATTGATTTTAATGAAATTGAGGAAGTTACTGGAGGTTTTTGCGTCATTTGCAATGTCAGGGTATGAGTAGTATATTTTAATTGAGATGACACTGGAAAAAGCTTAAATTAAATTTTTTACTTTGAAAAATCAATATAAGAGGTGGTTTTTGGGGTTTTTATGACTTGTTTAAGTTCAAAAAACGTCAAACATGGGGTCGTCAAACATGGGGTCAGCCCCCTATTGTCACTATTGTCAAAACCCCTATTGCAAAAATTGATTTAAATTCAACAAAAACAAAAAAGTGTATGTGCTATGGCCTTATATCTCAAATGCCTTAATCATAAAGAGAATCCGGTAATAAGAAAAATTATATTTTTTATATTAATTTTTTTACTATTCGGTTTTATATTTGCAATTTGGTTTATGTTTTCATATCCCAAAAAAACGGAAAGACAAAAGTATATCAAAAACATAATGAGAGTTAACGGTAATGATGTTAATAAAATATTAATTAAACCGTATAATCCAAGTCATATAGAAAATGATAGTGGTGTTCAGAGGGCATTCAATATTACTAATAAAGAGACCATAATAAAATTTTGTAATCAATTAAATTTATCATCAAAATATGTACCCAGTCACCCTGCGCCTGATTGGTCATGTGTCGTTACAATATTCATGAAGAACAAAAAAGTTATGTTTAAGGCTGAGCGCACTATAAATGCACAAGGCTTTATGATTCCAATCTTCAGTGAAGTTACCACTGGTTGGTTTTATGGTTTTTACAGAAATGACAAACTAGGGGAAATAATATTAGATGAGTGGGATAAATACAAAAAAACTTTGGGTGCACACAAAAAGACGGGGAATAGGTCTTTTTAGGGCTTTCTTGGTTTTAGGCTTGTTTTTGGTATTTTATTAGGGGTATCTTATTAGTCTATATACATATAAGGTTCCAACGTTGATTCCCCTTTGGGGTCTGATTCCCCTTTGGGGTCTGCCCCTTTGGGGTCTTGCCCCTTTGGGGTTGCCCCTTTGGATGCCCCTTTGGGGTCTGACCCTGTTTATTTATTAAATTATGCCCCTTTGGGGTGCCCCTTTGGGGTTGCCCCTTTGGGGTCTGACCCTGTTTATTTATTAAATTTGAACTTAAATATTGCCCCTTTGGGGTCTGACTGCCCCTTTGGGGTCTGACCCTGTTTATTAACCCCTTTGGGGTCTGACCCTGTTTATTTATTAAATTTGAACTTAAATATGGTTTTTAACTTGACTTTTTATGGCCTTAAAGCTATTTATTGATTTTAAAAAAATTGAGGTGAAAATATGCCTCGTAGACGCAGAGGCTGGATAGATTGGGGATGTTACCATATAACCCATCGGTGCCATGAACGGGAATTTTTATTCAAATTTGCAAGGCATCGTGATATCCATATTTTGACCAGGAAATAACAATATTCTTATTGTCAATAACATGGAAAAGAAGAAATGAACATTATTAGCTGGGTTTCTATTATGTCCAGCAACAAAACGGGGGGACCTTCACTTATAATTTTTAAACATATTCTTATTGAATGCGCTTTTCTGCGCGGCAGGAGCCACGCGCTCCCAGGGATAAATACATAAGGTCATTTAATGCATTTTTCTGCGCGGCAGGAGTAACGCGCTCCCATTTTTATATGTCGCACTTACAGCGCTTAATATTGTTGGAAAATCTTACCCGGGGTTCAATCGCTATCGCTCAATCACCCCGGGCTGGATATATACCGCGCTTTCAGCGCTTAATTCGCTGTCGGCAGGGGAAAGTCCACCGTTAAAAAGCCCGGCTCCCACTATCTCGCTGAATATATGCCGCGCTTTCAGTGCTTAATTTTTGGTGGCAAGTTTTAATGCGCTTTTCTGCGCGGCAGGAGCCACGCGCTCCCAGGGATAAATACATAAGGTCATTTAATGCATTTTTCTGCGCGGCAGGAGCCACGCGCTCCCAAGGTAAATGCAAATGGACGAGGTGTCCACAGGGGTATACATCCCCGTTAAAACGTTCCCCGGGGAATGGCATATTGATTTATAGTGATTTCATTGAAACATGAATAATCCACTGAAATAACGAAAGAACTTATTTTTATTGGTTAACTCATGATTGAAAAATCAGTTTTCACTCAGAACATTTTTTTACTGTTATTGAAGAAAAGGTTTTCCAGCATTGGTTCGGAAAATCCGGCTGCTGCTGCAATTTTTTCGTAGATCTCTATGTTTGATGCGACTTCTGAATAGTGAACATCCGAACCGAAGAGAATTTTCTGATGAGCGTTCGGGAACCAGAGCAGGCGCGTCCAGTCATCCATGGACAAATTGGCGCGCCAGCCGGGAGTGGAGCCGGAAAGATCGGCGTAAATATTGTCAAAAATCCGGATCAAGGTCAACGCGGTTAAATAGTCCTGCACTCCGAGATGGGCGATGATGATCTTCAACTCCGGAAAACGCTGGGCCACGGCTTCGAGATGGATACAGGCCATGTTGAATGATGAAATCTGTTCTAACGGCTGCGGTTCCGGCAGACGCACAACGCCGGTGTGGAACAAACATGGCATGTTGTAATCGGTTGCTTTTTGATAAACTTCATAAGCCCTTTGGTCATCATAACGGATTCTCGGGATATGGAATTTGAGTCCGGCGAAGCCGCGTTCGTGCAGTTCGGTGACTTTTTCGGCATTATCGACTCCGAGCCTGATATAGCCCAAGCCGAAAAAGCGGTCCGGGTGTTGCTTTACCACTTTTTCAACCGCGTTGTCATCGGCGCAACTGCCGTCATGGCCATTCTTGACAAAAAGGCCTTTAAACATTGGGCCCAGTCCGATCAAGGCGGATTTTTCTATTTCACAATCGTCCATAACCCGAAGCAGATTGTCAATATAGCCTGATTCTTCAACCAGGTGGTGGTGCATGTCGATTTTTTTCATAACAGTATCTCCGGTTGTTTCAGAGTATCGTTATCGGTATAAATAATAAAGTCCTTATGACAATTGATGTAAGTGCAGGGATAATCGTACCCTTGAGTTCCGAACAAGGTCAGGCGCAATACGGTATTGGCCCAGTCAAGCGGAATGCCGTTGCGACAGGCAAGCCGAATTTTCCTTGCTCCCAGAATCTGTTTCATGCCCAGGGTATAGGCCTTGCGTGGAAAACCTTCCAGATTGCCGCCGACCCTGGCCCGGATCGCGTTGATCGTTGTTGTGAAGTCATTCAGGTAAACCAGGCGCGGATTGGACTTTTCAACTTCCGGCTCAGGTTCGTTGAAGGCGATATGGCCGTGAATGCCGATGCCGCCGAAACACATATCAATGCCGCCGACCGAATCAATTATGCCTGACAGTGCGGCAATATTTTTGCGTCCCGGAAAGAATAAATGTTCTTCAGGGATTGCCAGTTCCGGGTCAAGTTTATTCATCCAGAGTTCTCTCATTTCTCCTTGAAAACTCAGCGGATGGCTTGCCGGAAGTTCATAACCTGAGTTATCGGCATTCTCGTCCATATAAAAGAAATAGCACTTTTTCAGGCTTATTCGCTCATTATGGACTCTTTTCAGAAAAAGCGGATATTGTCTGACCGGACCGACCGGAAGTATAAAACGTGAAAACTCGCCTTTAGCGTTTTGAGTAATAATAAAGTCCGCCATATCATCGGCAATTTGTCGGTGAATGCCGTCGCAGTCGGCAAACAATTTTAATTTATCTCCGGCCTTTTCCAGAACTTCCCTTTCGGGCAACTTCAAAAGTACTGAAATTTCCTCTTTTCTGTTATTGAGCATATTTAAAGCACTATCTTTTGATGATTTTTTTCACTTGCTTCGATAGCAAAGACAACCTCATGGGTTTTCAACGCGTCTTCCGGCGAAAATACCGGCGGTTTATTATGGATAATACAGTCAATAAACATATTATCCAGCGTCCTGTAATCGTGAACCAGATCGTGTAACGACTGTTTACTGAAATCTTCAACCCGTTTCAAGCCGACCTGTGGACGTCCATCGGAGTCTTTATAGTCCTCTTTCATAACGGAAATGGTTTTGGCAAACATATTTATCACCAGCGTTCCAGTTGTTCCGATAATCGTATACTCGAAACGGTGTCCGTAAACCGGGTCCATGTATTCGCCTTCACCGGTAGCGTATGACTTCCCGGAATCAATGGAACTTTCTTTAAAACGGTCGCAGGCGGGGGCGTGAGAATCGACAATGCTTGCGACCATGCCATTTTTAAACCCGAGATGACAGAAGCCGGTATCGGAATATTCATATTCGCTGCGCAGATTTTGCCTTGGAGATGTGGCGAAGACCCATTCAACGTCGTCGCTGCTCCAAAAGCGCATCAGGTCGATATAGTGGCAGGTTTCGATAACCGCCATGCTTTTGCCGCCGAGCTCTTCAGTGCAGTACCATTTTTTTAACCATTTTCCCCGGTAATGGAGAAACGAAATTGCGCTTAGTTTTCCGATTTCACCGGCGTCGATGATCTCTTTGACCCTTACGTACAATGCGGACTTGCGGCACTCGAAACCGACTTGCAGGATGACGCCTTTTCGTTGGGCCGTTTCGATAATCTCCCGGCAATGTCCGGGGGCAAGCGCTATCGGTTTTTCCAGTAACACATGACAATTGTGCTCCAGGGCGGCCATGACCTGTTCGTAGTGAAATTTATGTGGCGTTGAAACGCATACCGCGTCAAGTTTTTCTTTTTCAAGCATTTCCCGGTAATCATTGTAACAGTGTATGCCGGGAGCGGTCTCACGCGCCAGCTTGAGGCGTTCTTCGGATGGTTCCGTTACTGCCGTAAATTCAACATTACCGTTGTCCAGAAATGACTTTGCATGTGAATATCCGTTATTCCCAAAGCCGATAAAGCCAAGTTTCAGCATTTTGCTCTCCTGGTTTACAGCGTTTCGATTCCGCGCTCGGTGGCAATTTCCCCGCGAGCGCTCATTTCGTCGCCGGCCTCTTTCCAGAAGTCGAGAATTTCCTGCGGGACGGGGGCGTCCTGGAATTTTGCATTGATAAAGGCGTCGGCCATTTGGCAGCCGAGTTCTTCGGATACGACATCCTCGCCCATGCAAAGACAGTTGGCGTTGTTGACCTTGCGGATGAGTTCGGCGGTTTTGACCGATTCGCAGGCACAGGCCAACACGCCTTTGAATTTGTCCGCGCCGATTGCCGCGCCGGTGCCGCTGCCGCAGCAGTTGATTGCCAGTTCGGCCGCGCCGTCCTGCAGCGCTTTGGCGACCCGTTCGCCGATGGAGGGGTATTTGACGAATTTTTCAGTGCTGAAACAACCGACGTCGATGATCTCGTGGCCCTGTTTTTCCAGATGCGATTTTACGGCGTCTTTGAGTTTTTTTCCTTTAACTGGGGCGCCCATGATAATCTTCATTTTGCCATCTCCCTGCAAGCTGTTTTAATGTGTTCAAGGCCGAAACCGTGTTTATCGAAGAGATATTGTTCAGTGGCGACTTCGCCAAACTGATCGGGAACTCCAAGGCGTTTGACTTTGGTCGGGCAGTTTTCGCTCAGGACCTCGCAGACCGCGCCG
Organism: Victivallales bacterium; assembly: GCA_963678305.2. GTDB lineage: Bacteria > Verrucomicrobiota > Lentisphaeria > Victivallales > Victivallaceae. Next base: position 227,921 of record CAXXVV010000010.1, on the reverse strand, counting down.
CCGAGGCCGCCGATGATGTTCTGGTTTTCCACGGTAACCACGCCGCCGGTTTTTCCGGCCGATTCAATCAGCGTTTCAGCGTCAAACGGCTTGATGCTCGGGTAATGCAGCAATTCCACCGAGAACCCCTCACTCCTCAATTCTTCCGCCGCCTGTTTGGCGATATGGGTCATGTAACCGGTAGATACCAGGGTGACATCGCTGCCGTCGAAGATTTTTACCGCCTTGTCCGGATTGAACTCGTAGTCCTCATTAAATACCGGGGCCACAGTCGGGCGAACCAACTGCATATACATGCCGCCGTATGTGGAAGCCATATATTTCATCAGAGAACGCAACTCATAAACATCGCACGGGCTGAATACCTGCATATTCGGCATGGCGCGCATGATTGCCAGGTCTTGAAAACACATGTGGGTGCCGCCGTTGGGCCCCTGAGTGATGCCGGGCGCGGTACCGACGATTTTGACGTTCAAATCAGCATAGGCCACGCTCAAGGTGATCTGGTCGTAAACCCGACGGGAGGCGAAACAACTGAAACTGGCGCAGAACGGGATTTTGCCGTCGGAGGCCAGACCCGCGCCGATGCCGATCATATTGGCCTCGGCCACGCCGGCGTTGACAAAGTTATCAGGATGTTTAGCCAGTACTGCCGGATTGGTGCCGGAGGCTTTGCTCAGGTCCGCTTCCAGACACATTACGTTCGGATCAGCTTCAATCAGTTCGTTAAGCGTTTCGGCGTATACCGCCCGCATTTCTTTTTCATGTAATTTCATATTAATTATTCTCCTTAGTAGGGAAGTTCATATTTGCCACTGGTCAGGGAATCGAGAAAGCCTTTGTAGGCCTTTTCATCCGGGACCTTGATATTGTGACTGCCGGGGGTGTCTTCGACACTGGAGCAGTCCTTGGCTTTGGTGGTGTGCATGATGATCATGGTCGGTTTGCCGTTATGGAGTTTTTTGCCGCGTTCAAGGGCGCTGTAGACTTCCTCCCAGTTGTGGCCGTCGGCTTCAAGCACGTTCCAGCCGAAGGCGCGCCATTTGTCGGTCAACGGTTCGAGGTCGATCACTTCATAGGTAAAACCGTCGATCTGAAGTTTATTGTAATCGCAAACGGCGATCAGGTTGTCCAGTTTTTTATGCGGGGCGAACATTGCCGCTTCCCAGTTCTGCCCCTCGTTCAGTTCGCCGTCGCCGACGATGCAGAAGACATGGTTTTTCCGGCCGTCTTTTTTGGCGGCAAGTGCCATGCCGCAGGCGGCGGACAGGCCCTGTCCAAGAGAACCGGTGGTCATATCGATACCGGGAACGCTGCGGGCGTCGGCATGGCTCGGCAGTTTGGTGCCGTCGGCGTTAAGGGTCTTGAGCCAGGACTTCGGGAAAAATCCCCGATAGGCCAGAGCGCAATAGAGGACCGGCGCGGCATGTCCTTTACTCAGGACCAGCCGGTCGCGATCGGCCCGTTTCGGATTTTCCGGATCGATGTCCATGACCCGGTAATAAAGCGTGAGGATTGTTTCGATGAGCGAGACTGCTCCTCCGAGGTGACCGGAGCCGGCCCGGCAGATCATGTCGGTAATGACATAGCGTAACTCGTCAGCCAGCTTGTCAAACTCTTCCTGATTAAATTTTTCAGCCATTTTGTTTTCCCTTTTTTAATTAGAAATCAGTAATTAGAAATTAATAATGGAAATCCTCCGGGCATAAATTGTCGAATTGTCTGTTTTTAGGGGCTCTCAACAAAAAGGAGTATGCCCGGAGGAATAAAATTATTTACATTGTCATGTCCTTGGGTTATTAGATTACGGATAAAACTTTTAAAGCCATCACGATGCCTGACAGGGCCAGAACAATATAGACCAGCAGTCTGAAATGATATTCGTTCACTTTGTGATGCAGCCAGTCGCCCAGCAGCATCCCGCCGATCAAAAACGGCAGCGCGGTCAATGTACAAGCTACCGTTTCCTTGTTCCAGACATTGCCCGCGATCGTCCATTTCAGCATCATAATTGTATTCATGCTGAACCAGAGCAGACACAGCGTCACCCGGAACAGGGTTTTCTCCGGTAAAGCCCTGGTGGCGTAGATGACGACGAACGGACCTCCGGTCCCGAACGCGCCGTGAACCATGCCGCCCAACAGCAGAACACCCCGGGTCAGCCAGTTGTGTTCAGGTTTGGCCGTTACGTCCATGATGCCGCCTTCCTGCGGTTTATGTTTCATGGTTTTGTAGAAGCCGTGAAATCCGACTCCGATCATGAAAACCGCCAGAACCGCCAGCAACCATTTTTCCGGACAATAATCGAAAAGAAAGATCCCGACCGGCAAACCGAGTCCGACAAACAGCACGATAAACCCGAACTCTTTCCAGCGAATATTTTTCCAGGAGCGTATTATGATATAAGCCGCCAGCACCCAGGCCAGTACCACCAGCACCGGAACCGCCATTTTGACGCCCAGCAGCAATACGATAAACGGCAGGGCCAGAACCGTACAGCCAAAGCCGGTGATCCCTTCCAGACAATGAGTGATCAGAACGACAAGCCCGACCAGAGATATTTTCAGCCACTCTTCCATTTACGCGCCAAGCTCCCGGTATAGTTCCTGCAGATCCCCCACTGTTACCTCTTTCGGGTTATTGTTCATCAACGGATGGAAACTCGCATCGATCAGTTCGTCCACTTCATTAACGGGAATCCCCGCGTCGGACAAGCTAAGCGGCAGGCCGCCTTTGGCTTTTAAAACAGTGATCCTGCCGACCATTTCATCCACCGTATCAAAACCGCAATATTGCGCGAACTCTTCCATCCGCCCGTCCATATGCGGTGTATTCAACTTGATCGAGCCTTCCATCGTGAACGCGCAGGCCGCGCCGTGCGGCAGGTGAAATTTCTGGGACAGCGGGAAAGAACAGGCATGCATGATCGCGTTTTTCGGAACCTGAAACGCCATTCCCGCCAGCAGCGCGGCATAACTCAGGGCCTTGCGTCCGGTCTGGTCCGACGGGTTATCAAGCACTTTTTCAAGATTGCTGAAGACTAGTTTTGCCGCTTCTTTTGCCATCAGGTCGCATAGCGGCAGATGGTTTTTCGACCAGTAGCCTTCAATTGCGTGACTCAGGGCGTCAAGCGCGGTGACAGCGGTGACCCGCAGCGGTACGCTCAACGTCAGTTCCGGGTCCACCAGCGCGATTTTCGGATAAAGCGGCGTTCCGGCAATCGGGCCCTTGAAATTCTTATCGGGATCATCAAGAACCGCGAACGGAGTTACTTCCGAGCCGGTTCCGGCGGTGGTCGGCACCGCGATCAACGGCATATTCTTCCCGGCTACCTTTTGTCCGCCGGTGTGATACGCGCTGATTGAACCGCCGCCGTTGGCCGCGGTGAAACAAGCTGCTTTGGCGCAGTCGATTACACTGCCGCCGCCGATAGCGATGACGACTTCGGCTTGGGTTGCCAGCAGCAGTTCGGACAGCGCGTCAACATTTTTGACGGTCGGATTCGGCTGGACCTCGTTAAAAACCTTTGCTTCCAGATCGACTATTGTTTTTTTGACTTTTGGCAGTTCGCCGATTACCCGGTCAGTTACCACGACGCATTTGGTTCCGAATGCCTCCGCGGCGTCACGGATTCCGTTCAGCGATCCGCAGCCGAAATTTACTTCGGTCGGCAAAAAGTATTTCCACATATTATTCAACTCCTTGAATTGCGATTTTACAAGTCATACAAAATGCAAAGATCAACCACTAAAAACACGAAAAGTCACGAAAAAGTTTTTTTATTTTTCAGCTTGAGCAGAAAACTTAAATACTTCTTCATGCTCTTCATGGTGCAAATAATAGTCTTGCATTGGTTTATTGCGATTTTACGCGTAAAAGATATTTTTCCGGTGCCTATGGTAATAATCCCGGCGGTTCCTGCGAGCAACAAAATGACTCCGATAATGATTTTTCCTGAAATGGCTTCGTTAAAAACCAGCCAGCCGCCAAATGCCGTGAGAACCGGCGCGCTTAAAGCGATCAGCCGGACTTCCCAGACCGGAAGTGCCCGGACCCCGCTGTAATAACCGAAGAAAAAGACGGCCGAACAGATGCCGCAGGCAATCAGGGCGCCCCAGGATTGCCAGGTGATTTGTGTTAATTCCGCAGGGCCGGACATCAACAGCCATGCCGTTCCGAAACACAGCACATTGATTCCGCAATTGATCGCGGCCAGGCGCATCGGCCCGAGTTTACCGCTGATTCTTTTGATGATAAAACTGTTTAGACTGAGCAGAAATGCCGCCCCGATGATCAACACATCCCCACTGGAACCGTAAGTGACGCCGCCAATCTGGTCCCAACCGGAAATCAGGGCCGCGCCAATAACCGACAGGCCGATGAACGGCCAGTTGCGGCGGGCAATTTTTTCGCCGAAAAAAACGGCGGCCAATAACAAGGTGAATATGACGTCCAGCCTGCCCAGAGACGAGGCGTTGGTCGCGGTGGTCAGCCTGGTGCCGTAAATCCACAGGAAGTTACAGCCGGACCCGATAATGCCGACCAGCAAGGCCCACGGCAGACAGTTTTTTACATTTTCCGGCGGCTTCTGCTGTTTCCCGGCTCCAAGTGCCAGCAGGGCTCCGGCGGTGGCGAAAACCACCAGTCCGGTTAAAAACGGAGACGTTCCATCTGCCGCCTTGATCAGCAGATATTCAAAGGCCAGCGCAATAGTCGCCAGAATTATGTACAGATAATTTTTCATTTAACAAGTTGCAAACAGGTAATTGTCTTTTTCCAGTGTTTTTAATTCCTGATTCCTAATTCAGGCTCCGCCGGATCAAGCTTTGCCGGATGATCCCAGCGCCTCAATTATTTCAATCATATCCGCTTTCAGGCGATCCTTGACTTCACGCATGATTCGCCACGCGTGCCAAAGGTGTTCCATGGAATCGGTCAATTCGTTAAAATATTTGATATAGTTGAAACGGAACGGTTCGCCGAAGTTGACTTTGCTCATGCCGCACCGGACAAGTCTGGTTACGTCATCGAGCGAAATGCCGCAGGTGCCGTGCTGAACCAGCGGTACGTCGATTTCCTCGCGCAGTTTTTTCAGCAGCTCGAAGTCGATGCCGTCCTGCTTTTTATAGACGCCGTGAGTAGTGCCGACTGAAACCGCCAGCATATCGACCGGTACCGCCGCGACAAATTCTTTTGCTTCGCCTATGTTGGTTTTGGCCGGAGGAATCAGCGGTCTTTCCGGTACCGCGATCCGCCCGATTTTCTTTTCCTTGCCTGGCTCGTTGCCTTTGACATAACCGACCTCGGCCTCAACCGAACAACCGAGAATCTTCGCGATCTTGACGACCTCAAGCGTCTTTGCGATGTTTTCCGCCAGCGGATCGTGGGACGCGTCGAACATCACGGAAGTAAACCCCGCTTTCATAACCGATACGGTCGATTCCAAGCTGTGACCGTGATCAAGCTGCAGTGCGACCGGAACGGTGATTTCCAATTCGTCACAGAGCATGGCAGCCATTTTGACAAAATATTCCGCGCCGCGATATTCCAGATTGGGTTCGTACGATTGCAGGATCAACGGAGAACCGGTTGCCTGCGCCGCTTCCAGCGCGGCCCGGGCAATGTCATAGGTGGCGCCATTGGCATTTAGCGCGGGAACGGCATAACCGTTTTCGCGCGCGGCGTTGACCATTCGGGTGGCTGAGACGAAACGCATTATTTTTTCTCCCCGGTTGCCTGCTGGGTGTCGCACATCGGAACCGCGGCGGCGATTTCAGTCAGGTTCATGTAAAGGTTTGGATGATCCTGGATAATCGAGCCTGGGAAATTCTGCGTTACCGGTCCGAACATGGCGCGCCGCCATAATCCGGCATGCCAGTTACGCATAAAGGTCCAGTAGAATCTATTTGTTTTATAAAGTTCATATACCCCGATAGTGACGGCCCGGGCGGGAATGATTTCATGGACGCCGTTGGTGCCGCCCATCGCCATTTGCGCGTTGGACATCGGGCTGGTGGTGACGATCCTGGTTTTACAGTTGCGGAAACTTTCGAGGTCATCAGGTTCGCCAAGCATGGACGGGGGATCGTTGAAGGCGACATGTCCGGTGATCCCCATGCCGCACCAGACTATGTCGGCGCCGCCGATCTCATCGATAAGTTCCGTGATTTTTTCCGGCGCTTGCGGATCGGGGAATATCCGGTTTTCCAGTAGGACGCCGCGTTCTTCCGGCACATTGTTGTGAAACTGCTCCTTCATAAAACGCCGGAAACTCAAGGGGTGGCTTTCCGGGATCAGTTCGCTGTTGTCATCGATGTACTCGTCCATATTTATAAAACGCACGTTGCGGCAGGAGAGACCGCGCTTATTGACTTCTTGCGCGAAAAAACGGTAATCGATCGGCCCGACCGGGCAAATCACATTAAGCATTTCCCCCGCTTGCTGCTTTTTTTCCAGTTCGTCACAAAAATTTTCCGCGTAATATTGGTTTATCGCGATAAAATCCTTAAAAACCCGGGTTCTGGAGCGTAATGGTTCCGGTAAGTCGTTTACAGTTTTTGAATACATTTCCATGAGATTTTTCCTTTGTCCTGATTGTTTATTAAACAATTATTTTGTTTTCAAATTAATATACTTTATAATTTTTAAAAAAGCAAGTATTAAGTTTATTTTTTTTATTTTTTTTCAAATTAAATTATAAAAGGGGTTGACTATCATAGTTTTTCGTATATAATATATGTATAGAAGTTGTAAATAACTTATATATAGGTTTAAGATATGATAAACGGTATCCAGGTAAAAACCAAGCGTGAAGAGGTCAGGGAGAAAGTGATTTCCATGATCAAGCAGAACAAACTGCGCATTGGAGATCGAATACTCTCGGACAATCAGCTGGCCAAACTGTGTAAGGTCAGTCCTCTGACCGCAAACCGGGTGTTGGTGGGAATGGAGCATGAAGGCATTCTGAGCCGGATTAAAGGCAAAGGCACATTCATTAGAAGAAACCCGGAAAAACCGGTATCGCTCAACGCGCTGCTGGTTATGGGAGAGGAAAAGTTTTCCGATCCGGAAGTAAATATCAACAGCTGGCATATTGTCAAAAGGGTTCATGAAGGCTTGTTGACGGAAGTTGGGAACCGCGGTAAGGTTTCCACCATGATCTGGTCGGATGAAAATGATATTTCAATGGAAACGATGCATAATTTTGAAGAGTATGATGCGATTTTTTTCATTGGTTATGGTAGATACCAGAAGTTGATCAGCAGTTTATATGAAAAAACAATGCTGCCGGTTGTTGTTCTGGGGGAAGAAACCGCAGGTCGGGACTGTTTGAATATTTATACGGATAAAGCAGGAAATACAGCTACTGCGGTAGCGCATCTGGCAGAACACGGATATCGGAGAATCGGATACATCGGGTTAACCCCTTTTGTTACAAGTGACAAACTTCCCGGTTACAAAAAAGTTCTTGAAGAATGGGGCCTGCCGGTTGATGATAAACGGATTGTCACCGGAATCGACAGTCAGCGTGATGGTGCGAGGGGCGCATCGATGCTATACAATCGCGGTTTTGACTGTGATGCGGTGTTTATCGATACGGACTTGAAGGCGATTGGGGCAATTGAATATTTTAGTAAAGTAGGATTACGGGTTCCTGAGGATCTGGCGATTGTCAGTTATGACGGACTGGAGCCGTATCTTTCCGGACCGCCATATCTCACCAGTATAAATATTGATTACGGCAAGATGATCAATGTGGCATTCAGCAGAATTAAACAGCATGATTTTGTAAGAGATAAAATAATTGGGAAAATCGCTTATCACAGCAAATTGAAAATCGGCAGAACCTGCGGTTGTGATCAGAATAATCAATAAAAGAACTCAAAAAAACTGAATAACATTATTATGGTTAAAACAGAGTCAAAAGAATTATTAAGAGCCGCTTTGCTCGGACAGGAGACGGAGCGGGTTCTGTTTGCGCCTAATCTGGCTTACCTTTTTCCAACGCTTCCGGAAGATATTCAAGCATTAGGACACATGGGATTCTGCGAACTGGTCGGAGCTGATCAGCTTAACCGGTCGGGCCCGGTTGCGGTAAAAGCTGTCCTGCCTGAAAAAGCTGAAGTTAAAATCAGTCTCAACGAAGGAGTGGAAGAGGTCTTAACCATAACTCCGGTCGGAACTATTCGGCAAACCTATGAGAGGACGGCTATAAGCAATTCAAGATTTCCGGTTGAACATCCGTTGAAAACCGAAGAAGATTATAAAGTCGCGATGTGGCTTGAAGAGAATATGCGTTTCGAACCGGACTCCGTTGCGGTCAAAAAGTGTTTCGCTGAAAACCCGGATGCCCTGAATATCGGAATGCTGATCCCGCGCGGGCGGAAAAGCGCATTTCAATGTATGATTGAAAATCTCGTCGGAACCGAGAAATTGATATATGATCTTTACGATTTCCCGGAAACCGTGAACGCGTTGTGGGAATTGATGGTCGGCAACAATCTTAAAGCGGTGGAGAAAGCGCTTGAATCCGATTACGAATTTTTTATTACCTGGGAAGACTCCAGTACGCAGAATTACTCCCCGGAAATGTATGAGGATTATATCGCGACCGAGATTATGCAGTGGTGTTCCATATTGAACTCCGGCGGCAAGCATTATATTCAGCACGCGTGCGGACATGTAAAGAATATTTTACCCAGCATGAATAAACAGGGTATTCTGGCGGTCGAGAGCCTTTCGCCTGCTCCTACCGGTAATATATCGGTAAAAGACGCGCGCCGGATACTGGATTCCAATATCGGGATAATCGGAGGTATTGAACCGACGGAACTGCTTAACAAGTCTGTTAATGAGCTTACTCCCTATGTTGAGCAGATTATCGAGGATGCTAAAGGCGGTCCGTTTATTCTGGCGAATGCGGATTCCTGTCCGCCCGGAGTATCTATCGAAAAATTCAAACATATATCCCGGCTAGTCAAAGAATTAACCTGATACAAAGAACAAGAACAGTCAATTTTATTGAAAATTCCAGATATTTTTTTAATGAAAGCATGGAGAAAAAAATGAAAAGCACAAAAAAATTCACTCTGATCGAACTCCTGGTTGTGATTGCTATTATCGCAATCCTGGCGTCGATGTTGCTGCCGGCACTCAACCAGGCCCGGGACAAAGCCAAAGCCATTAAGTGTACAAGCAATCTGAAACAGACCGGTGTAGCCGTTCTTATGTATGTCAATGACAGCAGGGGTATATCGCCTATTCATCTTCTGGGATCAGGAGCGACCGCGACACGCTGGTCCACGAGACTTCGTGATAATGGATATTTACAAAATCTGGATGTTACAGTCTGTCCCGCTATTAAGCCGTATACCTTTGTCCTTGACAGCAAGACATACGGAATAAGGCGCCATATTAATGACCTGCCAAATCATGTTGCGACATTTTGGCCGGGAACTACCGTACGGATAAGCGGTTATATCATTTTTAAAATGGTTAAGCGGCCTTCCCGTTTTCAATACTTAGTGGATTCAGTATATGTCGGTACAGCGACTGCTCTGGATCGCCAGCAATCTTACTATATTGACTTTTCCAGTGTTAATTTCAACACTCATCTCCGTCACAGCGACCGGGCGAATGTTTTGTTCGTTGACGGTCATGTCGCTGCCAGGCAAGGCTCGGAGATTGTTGCAGACGCACAAGAAGAATTTAGTCTGGATCCGACAAAATCACTCGGGACGATGTATGCGTTCGACAAGGATTTTTTGCTCAAAACTTTATATACGCCTTAAGGCTTTACATGTCCGCATGCATAACGCCCGGACGGTTGCGATAAACTGGTCACGAGAAAACGTGACATCATTTGAGAAGCCGATTACCATTCAGATCGTGTTACATTTGAAAATACAAATATAGAAAGGAATAAACGGAATATTGCAAAGAATGGATAATATTAAACCATAAAATTTGTCGTTTAAACTATTAACATTGTAAACAAAAGAGGAAAACAAATGAAGAACAAAAATATTTTCACATTGATTGAGCTTCTTGTTGTGATAGCTATTATAGCAATTCTCGCCAGTATGCTGCTGCCGGCACTGAATCAGGCCAGGGACAAGGCAAAGGCCATAAAATGCATTAATAACCTGAAACAGGTCGGGACCGCTGCATTGATGTACGTCAATGATTACGATGGGGTTTCCACTATTCATACAAATGCTGCTCTGGGCGGTCCCTGGAGCCAGATATTTAAGACACTCGGTTATTTGACCAACCCAAAGACTTGTGTTTGTCCGTCCAACGGACCAATCAATTATAATCCGAACAATAATCAGGCCCCATATATGACTTATGGGATCAGGTATCATCGTGATAATATTCCAAACAGCGCCAGGCTCATGCATCCTAACGGTTGGCAGTATTCCGGCTACACCGCGTTCAAACGGCTCAAGTATCCAACCAAATACCTCTATATTGTTGATTCGACCTATAAAAATACCGGGACAACACTTTGGGCCTCGAAAAATCAGCATTACTACATAACGCTTGATGCGACTACTGTCGGCATGCATATGCGGCATAACGACCGGGCCAATGTCCTGTATGCCGACGGTCATGTCGCCGCGCGGCTTGGACAACAGATTGTTGAAGATACGGAAGAGGAATTCAAGGTGGATACCAGCGTATCTGTTGGAACAATCGGCGCATTCGATGATTCGTTTATCCAGCAAATCCTGAGACCTTAACCGTGATTAAATTGTTGGTGTTATCCTGTGACGTTACGGCCACGGGATTGGGTAACTTGTCTGTTTTTTCAGTTCTAACACATAAATGAAAAAGCGGCTTTTATACTGTTCAAATATCTTGTAATAAAAGCCGATATAAGCTATTGTTTCAACAGCATATTAAAGTAAGGAATATCCCTGATGATAAAATATCAGATTCGGAAAATCTTCATAATGCCGGTATGTTCAAGCTGTCTTGCCGTCTCCGCCCTGTGGTTTTATGCAGAAGGTGCGGGGGCAAAAGATATTGTTTTGAAGAACTCGCATATCCAGGCAACCCTCCTTGAAAAAAACGCTTACGCGATTAATCGGATTATGTGGAAAAGTGGCGGGAAGTGGCTGGATACTTCAATTTCGACTGTCCGGCTGACTATCCGTTATCTGGACGCAAAGGAGTTGGCTGTTTACAGTCTTGAAGCTAAAACCCATAAAGAGACGCGTCCAGGTATCCCGGACCTGATAAGTTTTACTGTTGATTCGGTTAAACAGCAAGGAACCGAAGTTGTCATCAATGGCCATGATAAACATTTCAACTACACCAAGACCGTTGCCCTTGACAGCCGGTCCCCGGTGATCAGGGTGCGCTATGAGTTGAGTTCTATTTCGGAATCATACATAACTCAGGCGACTGGGGTGCCGTGTTTTGTCTGGGATGAGAAAGGCTTATGGCAGTTTATGCCCGGCAGCCGGGTTGAAAACGGCAGATTGTGTCCGTTTACCAGAATTTTGAACCATGTAGCGAGTATGCCGCGAAAGGGGCTTGACGCGCCTATGATGAATGATTGGTTCGGGGTTTGGTCGCCGGATAAAAAACAGGGAACGATAGTTTCTTTTCCCGGCAGCGAAGGCGTCAGTCTGGTTCGCAAGAAACAGGGTTTCTTAACTGTTGTACCGCCGTTCTTCAGCGACAAGTATATCCCAACCGGTAAAAGTTTCAAACAGGACATTGCGATAATGCCGTTTGCCGGAACGATTGATGCCGGGGTTGACGCCATGAAGAAGACCCTGAAAGTCGAACCTCTGCGGGCGCTGCGTCCGGCAACCAGTCCGACCGCCCGGTTAACGGGGGCGGCCAAAGGAATAGTTGTCTGGTCGGAAGTGCCGGACTGGAAAGTGTTCTATAACGATGCTCCGCCCCGTCAGAAGACTGACGGAATTAAAATGTCCGCCGCCAAAAACGAGTATGAATCGACTCAACTGGTTTTCCGGACCGCAAAGAATCTTTTTAATTTCAGTTTGCGTTTTTCGGATCTGAAAAACGCATCGGGTAAAATCATCCCGGCTGACTCCTTGCGCTGGCGTCTGGTTGACGACTATAGCGCGGTTGTTCCATTCGGGCGTAACGGCTGGAGCGGGGAAACCCCGGATTGTCTGCTTGAACCGGAAAAATTCGCCTGTATTTCAGGCAAAAATACCAGGCTTTGGCTTACCTTGAAAGTTCCGAAAACCGCCGAAGGTGGTAATTATACCGGAACGATTGAGGTATTGCAGGGGGAAAAGAATATTCCGGCTTTGAAAATGAAATTGCAACTGCGGGTCTATGACTTTGAAATGACGCAAAAACGCAATGTAACGTTTCTGCCGCAGTTCAGTCCCGCTTATATGAAAAGGATCTACGGGACGGACAAGGCTGAAAAATTGTGGAATTCATACGTCAAAAACCTGGCGGAACATCGGGTATCCCATATCTACACTGATTACCCGACGTTCTCGTTTAAAAACGGCGACCGGATTAATGTTGATGGCTATCGCGGGTTTATGGATAGATATTTGGACAAGGAATATCACTGGGGCGTGTTATCCAAATGTTTCAGGATCGGGGTCGGGCATTATCCGAAAAACAGCAGTTTTGGCCCCAAAGACCAGCTGTTGTCGAAAGAATGGAAGCGGCGATATGTCGCCGCGGCAAAACTCCTCAGAGCCGAGATGAAAAAAGGCAATATCACCGAACGCATTCTGTTTAATATTTTTGATGAACCGCGGGAAGAGTTTTATGATCAAACAATTGAAGCGGCAAAACTGTTGCGGAAGCATTTTCCGGAAGCCAGGGTCGGAACTTATTCTCCATACCATCCCAATTTTATCGGGGTTTTCAATCTCTGGCAGCCGCTTTATTCCCAGCGAGCGCATCTCTTGAGTAAAAAACTCAAAGCCGGAGGAGACGAAATATGGGTCTATAATCCTGACTTTATGAGCAAGGTCGATTCACGCGCCATTAATTCCAGAATCTTTTTCTGGTGGATGTGGACCGCGGGAATTGACGGGATGCTGGAATGGGCAATGAACTGGTGGGGAGAATGGCAGCAACTTAATTTTGTCAACCGTAATCTTTCCGCCAGTTGGATATATCCCGGTGAAAACGGGCCTTTGGACTCGATTCGCTGGGAGTTGATGCGTGAGGGAATTGAAGATTTCGAATATTTCTTTTTACTGGCAAAACTGTTAAAAGAAAATCGCGGAAGTCTCTCTGCTTCGGAAGTTAAGGAGGCTGAAAAAGCGCTTGATGACGTTCGCGCCATGATTGTACCGAAAGGCTCCGATGGTCGAATTCTCGAGTACCAGCTTGACGCGGTTCGTTTACGGGCGTGCCGCAACGCGGTTGCCGAACTGATCGAAAAAATCGTCAAACGCGGCAAATAACGGGACTTGTCATGAATAAACAAGGTTTCATGGATATCAGCGAACTGCCCCGGCCGATCCTGCCGGGCCGGGAGCATTTGGTTGAACTCTATTATTATGCCTGGGAACTGGCGAAACAGCACATTGCATATAACGAAAAAACGGCGTCAAAGTACTACATGGATGAAGGCTGCTGGCCGGATCGGCTCTGGCTCTGGGATACCTGTTTCATGGCGGAATTCTGCCGTTACGCGCCTGACCTCTTTCCCGGGATTGAGTCGCTGGACAATTTTTACGCGATTCAGCATGATGACGGTTATATTACGATGACGCAGATCATCGAAACTGGTGAGGATGCCTACAAATTGCCTTGGGGGCGAATCAACCCGCCACTGGCGGCCTGGGTTGAATGGGATTACTATTTGGTCTCCGGCGATATTGACCGGCTGGAAAAAGTGCTGGATCACCTGGTCCGCTTTGACGAATGGATAGAAAAAAACCGGCGTCGGGATGACGGCTCGTACTGGTTTTCCGACTGCAATTCCAGTGGAATGGATAATTCCCCCCGGACCTGCCGCAGTTGCAAAGACGGGCATAATACCAATTTTATCGATTTGGCGGCCCAGCAGGCTTTGGCGGCAAAATATATCGGCGATATTGCGCGTGAAACCGGAAAGGAAGACCTGGCTGATAAATTTGAAAAGCTATACGGACAAAGGTGCGCTTATGTAAACGAAAAACTCTGGTGTGAACGCGACGGCTTTTATTATGACGCTCATCTCTGGGGCAGTTTTACCGGCTGCAAGACGACCGCGTCATTCTGGCCTTTGCTGGCACTGGCTTCGAGTGAAGAACAGGTTGCCGGAATGCTCGAACATCTTGACAATCCCGCTGAATTCAACCGGCCGTGTCCGGTCCCGACCCTGTCATATGATAATCCCAACTATCGAGATGACGGCGGTTATTGGCTCGGCGGGGTATGGGCTCCGAACAACTATATGATCGCGCGGGGGCTGGAAAACTATAATTATCATAAAAAAGCGAAAGAGATCGCGGAAAAGTATCTTGAGCATATTTACACGGTCTGGAAAAATTTTTCTCCGCATACGATATGGGAGTGTTATTCACCGGAAAACGAGACCCCGTCGAAACACCGCAAACCGACCGAGCAGATATGGAATTGGGTGCGTCCGGATTTTGTCGGCTGGAGCGGTTTGGGACCGATTTCAATGTTGATAGAGAACATCATTGGGATTAAGGTTGATTATCCGAATCGCAAAATAACCTGGGTCAGCGACGATCTTACTGAACACGGAATTGAAAATCTCAGGTTTGGCCCCTACAAAATATCACTGTTGGCCGCGAGGCGAAAGAGTAATTACGAGATTCCCGGAATAACGGTGAATTCCCCCTGCAAGGTTGAGGTTGATTTTCAACCGTTAGTGGGTACCAAGAACATTATTATGGAGCCTTGAGATAATGAGAACTGTTTTCATAGTGATGGATTCGTTAAATCGTCACTTGTTGCATTGTTATAATTCGGGTTCTCCCGCGATTACGCCGAATATAGACCGGTTGGCGGCTCGCGGAATTGTTTTTGACAACCATTATGCCGGTTCTTTGCCTTGTATGCCGGCCAGGCGTGAAATGATGACCGGCAGGAGTAATTTTCTTGAGACACCGTGGGGTCCGATCGAACCCTGGGACGACACGTTGCCGAAAGAGTTACGCAAGCGGGCAAATATTTACAGTCATATGATTACCGACCATTACCACTACTTTCATTCCGGTGGCGAAGTCTACCATACTCTGTTTGACAGCTGGGAGTTCGAGCGGGGCCAGGAATTAGACGCCTGGCGTCCCGACATCGCGGCCGAACGGCCCGCCGAATACATGGGCCGGGGAAAGGGTAATCCCAAGTTCACCCGTTACTGGGCCAACCGTTCCCGTTGCGATATGCAGTGCGACCAGTCATATCCGACTCCGCGCTGTTTTGACCGGGCAATCGAATTTGTCAAGTTGAATCATGACGTTGACAACTGGCACCTGCATCTTGAATTGTTTGATCCGCATGAACCATTTGACTGTCCTGACAAGTATCTTGGCATGTATGGCGACGACTGGAACGGGCCTCTGCATAACTGGCCGGAATACGCTCCCCTTGATCCTGAAGTCGATGACGAAGAATCAGTGAATCATGTTCGACGGCGCTATCTTGCCGCATTGACGATGGCTGACGCCCACCTTGGAAAACTGCTGGATTCGCTGGATAAATACAAGATGTGGGATGATACCGCGGTTATCCTGACCACCGATCATGGACATTTACTCGGGGAATATGGTTACTGGGCCAAAAATTACATGAAAGACTATCAGGAACTGGTTCATATCCCTATGATTGTGAGCGTGCCTGGTTGTGAGGGCAAGCGTGTTTCCTCATTAACCGCGACTATCGACCATATGCCGACACTGATGCAGCTGCATGGAGCTGGTAGTCCAGATGGCGTGTACGGCAAATCATATCTACATTTGCTGGAACAGAATAACGCGGCACATCATGATGCCATCCTGTATGGCTATTTCGGTAAAGACGTGAATTATTTTGACGGTCGGTATGTTTATATCCGGCATCCCCTGAAGGACAGTATTACTTATATACACACGGCGATTGCGCGGAGTACTGTCGACTATTATCCGCAGGACTTATTGGCCGCGGCGGAACACGGAGTGTTTCTCAAGCATTGTCATAACATCCCTCATTTCAGGATACCTAAAAAATCATATCGGCATCATAATTCTCCCGATAAACATGAGGTCTATGACATGTCAGTCGACTCCTGTATGGAAAAAAATATATGTAATCCGGAACTGGAACGGAAACTCGCCGCCGGAATGATAAATATGCTGCAAAAATATGATGCTCCGGATTGTCAATATGAGAGACTGGGGTTCGATGTGTGATGAAAAGAAAATTATGAACTCTAATGAACGTATGGGCGCGGCAATATCGGGAAAGGGGGTTGCCCGGACCCGGAGTTTATTGATAGTTTTTTGTTTGAGTTGAAATAAAAATATATTTTATTTGTTTTCAAATTAATATCGAAAATCAAGTTGAAATTATATTTTTTTGATATATAATAAATAACGATCTAAAAGATTGTTAAAATAAATTGAGAGGACTGATCATGAAGCAACAAATAAGAATTGGCCTTATCGGAGTGGCCCATCGGGCGCATATTGCTAAAAACTGGCAAAAGGACGAGAGATCCAGAATAGTCGCTGGTTGCGATATTGTGCCGGAATACCTGGAAAAATTTCAGGAAGAATATGGTAAAGATACTTTTATCTGTGCGGATTACCGGAAGTTGCTGGAACGCGATGATATCGATGCCGTTGCGATCTTCACTCCGGATAACTTTCATGCGGAACCGGCGATTGCGGCGCTGCAGGCGGGGAAAGATGTTTTTCTTGAAAAGCCGATGTCTATCACAATAGAAGATTGCGAGGCGATCATCAAAGCCGAAAAAGAATCCGGACGGAAGCTGATGATCGGTTTCAATCTGCGTTACAATGATTACTTCAATACCATGAAAGAAATAATTGATTCCGGAGCGATTGGGCAGGTCAAAACCATTTGGATTCGTCATTTCATCAATTACGGCGGCTGGGCATATTTCCATGATTATCGCGCTAATCACAAGGGGTCTACCTCTCTGCTGTTGCAAAAAGCCAGCCATGATATCGACATTGCCCACTATCTGATCGGGGAATATTTCGACCGGGTCGCCGGTATGGGGACGCTTAGTGTTTACGGTGGAGATAAGCCGAACGACTTAACCTGTGACGGTTGCGATGAAAAGCATACATGTTCTGATTTTACTGACCGGAACGACGGTCCGGGTAAAAGGATGTGCTGCTTCCGGCAGGAAGTCGATGTAGAGGACCAGAGCGCGATTATGATGAGTACTCCCGGCGGAATCATGGGAACTTATATGCAGTGTCATTTCGCGCCTGACAGCTGGCGCAATTATGCCATAATCGGGACCGAAGGCAGGGTGGAGTCCAATCAGGATGACACGGTCACTTTGTACACTCGCAAGCACAATACGACCAGACATAACAGCAAAACATCCTTTACCAAAGCGGTTTACGAGATCGGTAACGGTCAAATTGATCACGGCGGCGCGGACCCGGTTATGTGTAAAGCTTTTCTTGACTATTTGGTTGATGATGTTCCTCCTCGTGCCACTTCTTATGACGGGCTGATGGCGGTTTCCGTCGGTGTCAGGGGGGCCGAATCGATCAGAAACGGTAATAAACCGCAGAAAGTATGATTTTTTTTGCTTGATCACGTATTGACATATCTTTAATTACAAGTATTATTAATACGTGGACTTATCAAAAATAAATCAGGGGTAATATGGCTGTAGCTACAGGAGATCAGGCGGTTAAAGTTGAAGAGAAACGCAATATGTTTCTTTCTCTCATTCGTAAAAATCCGGGAATTTCGCGCCGTGAATGTGCGATTGCGATGCGGGTCAGTACATTTTACGCCAGTAAATTGGTACCGGAACTGACCGATTCCGGTATGGTCATTGAAAAAGGCGCTCCAGAGACAACCTCCGGGCGGGGACGCCCGACAAAACCTTTGTTTATCAATCCTGAGTACGAATATTTTGCAGGAATTGACCTTGAGGCAAGTACCTGGCGTATGGCAATAGTTGATTTTCAAGGTAATTGCATTCACTCATATATTCGCCCGTTCAAGTCCTGCAAAAGCCGCCATGATTATTTATTGCAACTGGACAAACTGTTATCTGACGCGATTGAAGACGCCGGGGCGCTTTGGAGCAAGGTTACAGCTGTCGGGATCGGGGCGCCGGGTTTTTTGGATCTTGAAACCGGCATAATTGAGAAATACGAAATATTGCCCGCGTTCAAAAATATTCCGTTTCGGGATATCTGCAAGTTAACCGCATGCAAACCGGTCTTCATTCAAAATAACGTTTTTAATCTGGCCACTTACGACCTGTTGAACCGGCCCGAGGCGGGAAACTTATCGGTGATCCATGTGGCGCTCCGGTCCGGTATTTCAGCCGCTCTCAGTTTGAACGGTACCGTTTTCAAGGGGAGCAAAAATATGGCTGGAGAGGCTGGTTTGTCACTATTTCCGAATCATGAAAAATTGCAGGATATTGCCGGTTTAAGCGGACTTCATAAAAAGCTCCCGGAATTGTCCGATGAATTCTGGCACGGTAAACCTGAGGCTATTGACCTGGTTCTCGCGGATCGGGAAAATTTTAAAATCCTGCAAAAAGCAATGAATTTAGCGGCTATTGCTCTGGCGAATATCGCATCTTTCATGGACCCTGATGAACTGGTTATTTACAGTACCATCTTTTCAGAGGACAATCAGTTGTGGAAAATGCTTGAAAATGAATTCGCTTCATGCCGTGGCAAACAGGGATTGGGTCCGGCTACTCTCAAAAATGCCGGCTCGACAGAACTCTCTCCTGCGGTTGGTGCCGCCATTTTCGCACTGGAAAATACTTACGTCAGTTAAGAAGCTGTTAAAAAATAACCTTTACATTTTAGCGTTCCTTCCGGCTGTCTCCTCCCGGGAGCGCGGCATGCATTAACCCCGGTAGCGCGGACGTCCTCGTCCGCATATGCAGGCATCTAGCCTGCAAAAAAAAGAGGTTGAAGTCAGGCAGGTCGAATCTACCGAACGGCGCAAAAGCGCCGGTAGGGATAAACGGTCAAGCAAACTCCTGATGCGGACGGGATGTCCGCGCTCCCAGGAAACGGGTACGAGATGCACCCTTGATGCGGACGGGACGTCCGCGTTAACGGGTGCTTCACACTTATTGCTTAGTTTTTCAAAAAACGTGATTTAATCAATGAAATATGGCCTATCCATTGCAAACCTGAAAGATCTGGTTTTCTCTGTAAGACGCTTGTAACTTCGGTTTGTGAGAATAAAGTAAATAAAAGTGGTATTCAATGCAAAGACAACAGATGTGAGTCCGGAACAATTTTACGGCTTCAGAAAAACTTAACCCGTTGAGGAGCAATATGTCTACAACCGCAAAACTGGCCGTCATCGGCTGTGGTGGCCTGGCTCAATCCCAGCATATTCCTAATATATTCAAGCTTGACAATGCTGAACTTTCCGTTATTTGTGATTTATCGCAAAAAAACCTTGATGAAGTTGGCGATTATTATGGGGTTGAGCGCCGCTGTACGGATTACCGGGAAGTGTTGGCTGATACTGAAATCGACGGCGTATTGATCGTGACCCGTGAAGATACACATGTCCCGTTGACCCTGGAAGCGTTGGCCGCCGGAAAACATGTTTATGTCGAAAAGCCGCTGGCGGAAACAACTGAAGAATGCGCAAAAGTGTTGGATGCTCAGCAAAAGTCCGCTAAAATAGTTGCCATAGGTATGAATCGCCGGATGGCTCCGGCCTATCAGTATGCCAGGAAATTGCTCTGGAAACGCGGCGGCCCTAAAAATATGTTTTACCGCATTACCGATTCTTTTAATCTTAACTGGGGCAAGAACTTTGGCATTGGAACCCGTTTAGTTCATGAGGTCTGTCATATTTTTGATATTCTGCGTTTTTTTGCCGATAGCGAGGTGCAGTCGGTATATTGTGTGAGCGGGCGGGACGATGATGAAATAATCACTCTGCAATTTGAATCAGGTACGGTTGCGACTATTATGAGCAGCGGCTACGTCAACAGTGATATGCCCAAAGAACATTTCGAAGCCGTCGCTGAAACCGGCGGCCTGATCGTAAATGAATTTACCGAGGTGAAGCAATATTCACTGGATGATTCAATGCCGGATGTCAAAACTTTTGCCGGACACAGTCACCCTACGCGGGATGAACTGCATGAATATCTGCTCGAGGATCTGGGTTTTCAGGCGCTGGAAGCCATCAGGCGCAGAAGCTGGAAAATGTTGGAACAGGTTGACGCTATGGAAAAAAAGGGCGATACCAGCTCTAAAAAATACTTAAATCTGCTGGCGCAGAGAAATAAAATTCCGCTACGCAATTACTTTATGAACAAAGGCTGGCGCGAGGCAGTGGAGGATTTTGCCCAGGCAATTCTCGAACAAAGGGATTTTGCCGGCGCAAAAGCCATAGACGGACTCCAGGCAACTCTAATTACTCAGGCCGCCATTCAGAGCCGAAACTCCGGTTCTCCGGTTAAAATACCGCTTTGAATGATTTGTACTTAACGTCGGTTCGACGACAGCGCTGTCTTATTCCGGCAGATTGAATGCCTTGATCAAATCCCGGGTCTGGTCGTCAGTGATCCGTTTGAGTCCCCCCATTCTTATTGCCGAAAGCAGACTCATGGCGCTGAAATCGGCTACTTCGAGCCGGTCAAAAGCCTGCAATAGCGAACTTGCGGCGATAACCAGACAATCGTTCTGAATCAGGATGACCGGAGTGGCGGGCGACAGCATCTTAATTGTCGTTTCCGGATCGTTATAATGATCTATGCAGGAAACAATTGGAATGTCCCGGAGCATGATGTAACTTTCAGGAATGGTCCGGGTATCCGGCGCGATCCCGCTGACTCCGAAAGCCATGACGTTCGACGGTTTCGAGATAATGACCGCCTCGACCCAGTCATGCTGTTCGAAAATCCGGCGGCAGTAGTTGGCGGCACGACTGTTTTTCTTGCCCATTTCACGATAACCGTCCTGGATCAGTACCAGGTCGCCGGGCAACGCGTTCATCCGGTCGAACCCGGTCGGGGTGATCAGGAATGAATTATTTTTGACTTTGGCGGCAAAGGTGCCGCCGGTACTGAACGTGAGACGCTGATCATAGGCCCGGTTGATAAATTTTACCATCTCGGTACGAAGCTCGCATTCGCGCGGACTATGTTCGGCCGGAATGAATTCCGGCAATTCTGATCTGAAGCCGTAAGCTTTGCTAATGGTTTCTTTATCGAGCGGCTGCGGGATTTCGATCGCCTCGGATTTTATCTGGATGCGGGCGAGATAATCCAACGTTTCAAACCTGATAAAAGCTTCGAGCAGATTGGTTCCGACAGTAACCGTGCCGTGGTTTTCCAGCAGCGTCGCATTCGCGCCCTGTTCAAATACCCTTGCCACGGCGTTCCCCAGTTCGTCACTGCCGGGGATCTCGTAAGGTGCGAAGCCGATTTCTCCGCAGATCTCATGCGCCATCGGCAAAAGGCTGATGTCCGGAATCCTGCCCGCGATGCTGAACGCGACCAGGGCCGGCGGATGGGCGTGGAGGACCGCTTTGACGTCCGGTCGGAGTTCGTAAACCGATTTGTGGAACGGCAGTTCGCTGGACGGCGTGTGAATTCCTTCGATTTTGCCGTCGGGACAAACCTTGACGATATCTTGCGGGCTCAAGGTGCCTTTGTCGATGCCGCCCGGACTGATCCAGATATTCCCGTCGGAATCCATGATTGACAGATTGCCGCCGGAAGTCGTGGTCATGCCGTAGCCGTAAAGTCGTTTCATAATCGAAGTGATTATGTCTCTCGGATGCATAAGGGTGAGTTTCATATAAAATCTCCTGTGCGCGTTAGCCTGAATTATTCACAAATTTATGGCGACCTGTTACAATCTGCTCAAAGTAAAGCATTTGCTTATGTCCTCGACGTAGCGCTGCTACGCCTGCGGGATAATCAAAAACTTTCTTTTTGAGCATATTTTCACATCTCATCCATTTTTTATGAATAGTTCAGGTTAGGTCAAAAAGCTTAGTTTGCGAACAACAGGAAGTAATATAATTGACGAAAAGATTATTTCAACCTTTGCATGAGTATGGTCACTTCTTGAGCGGCTTCTATTGATACGGCAAATGCCAGGTAGCCGTATCGATCCGACTTCTGGATACTTTCCCGGCCCTGGTTGAGAATCCGGTAGTCAGTGTACGGTTCAAGCACTATGCTGATTCCGGTACGGCCGGTATAACTGTTGGAAGATAAAGTCAGTTTAGCAGCTTGCCGGGAGATTTCGCGATCTTTCAAAATGATGTCGAAAGCGGTCTGGACCGTGCCGAATACTCTTCTGGCCGTGTGCATGTTGAGGATTGGCGAGGTAAAACCGATAAAGCGGTAATTACCGGCGGGAGCGCCGGTGTCGATTCTGAACTGTTCCCAGTTGCCGAGGCTTTGGCGATGATGTTTTTCCCACTGTTCCAACCAGGTGTCCGCAACCATCTTGGCCGCTTCCATATCGCCAATGGCGTAACAGGTTTTCCAACAGAAATATTGCAGCGGCGGCCATGCCGAGCCGTTGGGATACCCCTCATTCCGGTAGAATTCGCTGTCGGGCGGTTCAATGCAGAAGCCTCGTTTGGGAATAAAATATTTATCCAGCAAGACTCTGAACATGTTAATGCGCTGGTCTTCGGGAACGGAGTCGGACAACAGCGGCAGAAAATCATAGATCCATGGAATTTTCAGTTGACTGTCGGTTTCAGCTAAAACATCGTAGAAACAGGCGTCCTCATCGTTCCAGTGATGTTCGAGCAGGAAACGTTCTTCCCGCTCGATTACGGTTTCAACTTCGGCTGTATCAAGCCGGGCCTGACTGCCCAGGTCGCGTAGAATTTTCAGAATGCTGATCCCGTACCCCGCCAGTCCGGTGCAATACATTTTTTGGGGTTTGCGTTCCGGGTTGGTCGGCAGGGTTTTTTTGAATTCCCAGTTGAATATCCAGCCTTTGGCATAAAACAACGCGGGACTGTCGTCTGCGCCGCAGCCGGAGATAACCGGGGCGCCGCCGGTCTGGTCGAACATCTTTAATGCCAGCCGGCAGAGCTTGTGATAATATTTTGAGACCGGCTCTAATGATCCGGTTGCTCTGACCAGTTCCCATAGTCCGAAGGCCGCGGTTATTATATAGCTGCCATGCTTGAATACTTCGCAGCCGTTTACTTCCGGATCGGGCATGCTGTCAAGGATGTGCTCGGCCATAACATTATCGAACTCGGCCGCGCCGGATACGGCCAGTCCCATATCCCAAATGAAGAATCTTCCCCACTGGCGTGCAGGTAAATATCTGATTTCATACACATCTTTATCCTTGAAAGATGGAACGTACTGGATGTTATGAAGCATTTGCCACTGGTGATGGACAAAGGGCAGTTCGGCGTTGCGAACTTTCCGTTTTTCAGGCCGTGTCGGGAGCTTGTTTCCAGCGCAGTTTGCCGGTAGAAAATCAATCGTTACGGTTTTGTTGCCGTTGGCCGGGATGACGACCGGTGTCATACTCAATTTCAACCGTTGTTGTCCTCGTTTCTTCCAACCATCGCGGTGACAGGTCATTTCCACGTTAAGCGGAAAATTGATCCAGAAGTTGGAATCGGTTTCAACCGCGCCGGTGAATCCGACGTCACTGGACTCCATAGTAAAATTGGTCCCGGAAAGAGAAAATCCGAAGTCGCCGTTTTCGGGCAGATGATGACTGCAGCCGGAAAGTTCCAGGTTTTCATGAGCGGAAATATACATGAAGAATTCCCATTCCCGTTCTGTCGGCCCGGGATTTTCTAGCTCAAGGTAAAGTCGCAGCCCGGAATCTGCTGTCGGAACAAAAGTGGCAACGGCCCTGACATTATTCTCGAAAGTCGGCAGATAGAGGAAACTCCAGGATTTATATTCAGGATCGATCTCCCACGGCACGACCCGGTAATCGTGATTATGCTTGAACCTTTCCACTCCCTGAACATAACCGTGGGAAACGTCAAGGGCAGGGTGGGTTTTGAACTCCGGATAGTTCTGGTTCATCATCAGAATAAATTCGATAGCGCCCGGTTTTCCATATTCGGGGATATAAACCGCATGCCCCCCGTAAGCATCGGTGGAGCAGGGATACCAGGTCTTGTTTGAGTTGAATTTCATATCATACTTCCCATAGGTTAACGCCGCCGCAGCCGTAGGCCGGCAATAAAACAAAATGATCGTCGCTGCCGGCAATAATTTCTTCGAGCCGTCGGTGATGCCGGGCAATTTCAGCCTGATAATCAGGGTGATCGATCAAATTGTTCATTTCGCAAGGATCATTGACCAGGTCGAAAAACTGCCATGGTTCGGCCCCGAGCTTATTGCCTTTGACATTGTATTTATACCGCTCCGTCCGGAAAGACCGCCAGGCGGCGTCCGAGAACGGATAGGCCGGACGATGCTCCGCAACGAATTCCAACATTACCCCGTCCCGGTCCAATGTGGATACTTCGCCGCGAACCAGTGGAGCCAAGTCCATGCCCGGCACTTTGTTTTGCGGTCTTAAACCGGCCAGTCCCAGAATGGTCGGGAACAGATCTTCAGTCGCGACCGGATCGTTGATGATTCCGCCTTTGCCGGATTCGGAACGCGGATCGTATACCATTAGCGGGATTCCAACCGACTCCTCATTGGGCCACTGTTTGCCCGTCAGGCCGTGACTGCCGTTGAATTCGCCGTGATCGGAAAAGAACAGGACGATGGTATTGTCAGCCAGGTTTCGCTGTTCGAGAAACTCGCGAATCCTCCCGACATTGATGTCGAGGTTTTCGACCATGGCGTTATACCGTTTCCGGTCCAGAATGTATTGTTCCTGTTTGTCCGCCGGTGGATTGAAGTTTGGCGGCAAAGTTATATCGCGCGCTTCCCATGCGGTTTGCAGATCAGCCGGGGCGACAAACGGGCTGTGCGGCGGCTCAACTGAAATCACCATACAGAATGGCTTGCTGCCGTCATATTCGTTGTCCAGATAATTCATGCCAAGCTGAAACAGGCCATCGGTCTGGTAACCTTCTATTTTTTTCGGCGTCGGGTCGGCGTCCTCGAAATAATAGGTGTCGAACGGATCGTTGCGCAATTCGAACCCGAGCCATTTCCGCCAGCGGCCCTGATTGACCGGTTTGACCGGAGTCAGGCCGATTTGCCGGGCGGAGCCGGTGCGGCCGTGACCGCCGTCAAGATGCCATTTGCCGATGTAGACGGTTTGATAACCGCCTTCGTTCAATTCGTCGGCGATGGTGCGTTCCTTTGGCGACATGCACCACTCGATAGCCGGAATATGCCGGGTGTGGGCGTATTCCCCGGTCATCAGGGTAAACCGGAACGGCACGCAAACCGGATAGGTCGAGCAGGCGTTATTAAAACGGACCCCGTCCGCCGCCAGTTGGTCGATATTCGGGGTTCGCGCGTCGGGATCGCCGTAACACGCCAGGGCGTGACGACGCAGCTGGTCGCTCAAAAGGATCAATATATTAGGTTGTTTACTCATAGTTAGGCAGGAACGCTCCCAGTTCTTTTAAACGTTTTTGCAGTTCATGGATATTGATATCATGGATACTTGTGGTATTTTCAACCGCCAGCGCGGCCGCGATTCCGGCAGCCTGACCGGTGATGAAGCATCCCGGCATCACCCGGATCGAGGCCTGCATACTGCGGTCGGTGCTGACACAGCGTCCGGCAACCAGGACGTTGTTAAGTTTTTCCGGGGTCAGGATGCGGTACGGGATGCCGTAACTTTCGCCCGGCCCCATCCGCATCGCGGTATATTCTTTCATAAAGGCGTCGAAGCTGGCTTTATCGGGTTTGGCTATATGGATATCCACCGGATACGAATACCGGCCGATTTCATCCTCGAAGACGGAATCGGCTCTGAAATCTTTGACATTAAGGGTGTAACAGCCTTTGATTCGCCTGGTTTCGCGTACTCCGAGCAACGAACCGGTGGTGACCAGTTCCATATTCTCATAACCCTGGAGATACTCCTTGTAGTAACGTTCATATTCCAGCATTGACTTGCGTCCCCAGACCAGGGCTCGGGTCAGCGATTCGCTGTCCGTGCCGTCGAGGTCGAAGGTATGGCCGATATTGCCGCCGCCGATTTTGTCGCCGACGCGCCACATACCGGGCAGATGCCGGTCTTCAAGGGTGAATATTCCGGCTTTGAACGCCTGTTCTATTTTACAGTTGTCGGGTTTCAGTCCGGAGTTATCAACCTTGTCCCAGTCGATTCCGGCCCATAGCGAACAGAGGGTTCCGGGCATCATCCGGCCATCTGTACCGCCTTTTTCGTAATCGGCTCCGGCGAATACCGCGAGGTCGCCGTCGCCGGTGCCGTCGATAAAGACTTTTGCCCGGATAGCGAACAACCCGGATTTATCCGCGCATATCGCTTCGCTAACTGTTCCGTCATTGACTGTAACGTCAACCAGTGAAGTGTGGAAAGTGTATTCCACTCCGGCTTCGCTCAGCAATGTGTCATATACCCGCTTGAGAACTTCAGCACGGATGCTCATGATCCTTGTGTCGTAAGCTCCGCCGGCCGCCTGGAGCGCGTCGTAAATCTTCCGGCCGATACCGCCGGCCAGAAAGTTGACATCGTCGGTAAACAACGAAAAAGCCGGCACCATTCCCGCCGTCCCCATGCCGCCAAGACAACTATGCGCTTCAATCAGACGGACTGACAGTCCCTGGCTCCCGGCCGCCAGTGCGGCCGCGATTCCGGCGGGACCGCCGCCGGCCACCAGCACATCAGGCTGCCAGCGGACAGTCAGGTTTCTGTTATAGCTTAATTCACTCATAAACTTCTTCCTTATTCGGCGCTTCTGCCGCGGGTGAATTCTTCATAAGAGACATTGTTCCGGGCCAACGGCGATTGGTGGAACTTTGCCAGCATTTCATCCAGCAGTTTTTGCCGTTCCAGGCTCTTTTCCAGAATCCGGGTTGCCCGGTCTGACCGGGTTTCCAGATGGCGGCGCAGCGCGGACAGTTCCCTGGGATGCTCTCCCGGACTCAGCACAAAGCCGATAAATTCATGTTTGGCGATTTCCCGGACGTTTATGATGCCATCGGCCACCGGGGCCGCGTCAAACAGCCTGAAAGACTGATAGTCGCTTCCCCGCATTTCCACACAATTAAGTTTATTAGCCAATCCGGTCTTTTCCTGATTCAATTTA
Source organism: Victivallales bacterium (assembly GCA_963678305.2). Taxonomy (GTDB): domain Bacteria; phylum Verrucomicrobiota; class Lentisphaeria; order Victivallales; family Victivallaceae. Next base: position 200,558 of record CAXXVV010000010.1, on the reverse strand, counting down.
ATGTTGCAGCCGATGCAGGGATAACTGTCAGTCATGCTCCCGCCGCCGTTGACGATTATCAATAACGCGCATCCGTCTTCGGAGACATACAGGCTGTACAGTATCTCGGGGTTGTCAATTTCCACTGCCGCCGGATAAAGATAATTGTAATATGTTGCCTTTTCAACCGGAAAAGCCCGGAACATCTGCCATAATGCGATCATTTCCCGGTGATGGGCCGGGTCCAGCGTGGCAATCACCGCGGCGCCGCCGATGCCGACGCCGTAGTGAATTGTGACCCCCTCGCGGATCGCTTCTTCAATGGTCTGAGCAGAGCGGAATACATCGCCTTTTGACCGCTGGATTGTCCAGAGTGTGGGAGCCGTCCCGAATTGCTGTCCGACGGTTTCCGGTGACATCTTTATCTGGGCCTCCCCGGTCAGACAGGCGTCGTATCCTTCAAGCATATCCGATGCCACGATAAAGCCGCCGCCGTGGCCGATCATCAGTTTATCCCGGCCGAGTTTTTGCCGCCAGGCCCGGTTGAGGCGGAAGTAGTCATAAAAATTGAACAACCCCGGCTTATGATCGTGAGCCGGATCATTGCACAACCCCTGGGCCGGCCAGCAGAAATCAACATAGATGCCGTCCAGATCGTACTCATCAACACAACGTGTCGCGGATTCAAACATAAAATCAAACGCTTCCGGGCAACGCAGGCACAGCTCGTCGCAATCCCAGTCATCCATCGGTTCGTAAGCGGTCATCTGGTTGTCTTTGGCGCAGTACCAGACGTTCATACAGTCGGTCAGTTTATCCGCGAATTCCGGGTAGGCCGGGTCCTTATGGGCGATCAGGTATGGCGCGGTGTACGGCAGTACTTTGATTCCCGCCTGGTGGCATCGGGAAACCACGTTTTTCAGTTCTGCCGCGTCGTCGGGAATACAGGTGCCGATATGCCGCCAGGAGTTATGCAAAATCAGAATGGAGCAGCCGTATTCGATCATTTCATCGATAATATCCGCAGACGGATACGGCAGGATTCTCCCGTAATAGTGGTATATACGCTGTCCGCGTACCGGGTTCGGCTGGCTGTTTAACCCGGAAAGGGTCACGGCCCAGCGGTTTTCATAACGGAAGCCGCGCCGGGACGGATAACGCCAGCCGGAGGTAAGTTTCCAACCCATGAAACGGCGCTCGCCGGATTTTTCAAAAACTTTGCGGCAGGCCCGGCCGTCGATGTCGGCGTTGACTGACTCAAGCAGCACATTGATGCTGTTGGTTACCGCTCTGGGATCCGTACTGAAGTCCAGGGCCATAGCACGGATGCTTTCACGTTCATCCTGATCGTTGTCAGTGAATTTTGCCCTGTAAAAATGAGAAAAAACGGTTTTCTCATCCAAATCAAGACCGACGCGCAGTTCATCCAGCTTACCGCGTTCGGCAACGACTTCCATGGAGAATGAACAAATAATCCAGCCGGAAGCGTATACTTCAAAATTGTTCTCGATCCGCCATACCTGATCCTGACGTACAACGTTAAATAAACAGGAGTCTTCTGTTTGCCCGGATATTTCAAATGAGACAACCGGCAGTTCCAGATTGTCGCCAAGGATTCCTTCTTCCGGTAAAATATTTCGCCAGCACTCGCTGTCAAACACTTCGACGCGGGTAAATCCGCCGCGTGATTTGTCGAACGCTATCCGGAAAACCCGGCCCTGTAAATATAGAAAGCGTTCCTTGTCTGTCGCTTCAAGCTGCATAAATCGATCTTTCATAAATGGGGGATTTTAATATAAATAACATAAAATAACGGCAATTATTGTCGGCAACGTGCCGGTGCGAAATACCGTGTCATACTTCAGTTGAGACGCTCCTTGCGAACGCAACTCCACCTGGGAACGCGGACGTCTCGTCCGCATTAAGAGTTTGCTTTATCTCGTATCTTTACCGGCGCTTTGCGCCGCCTGATAGATTCGATTTGCCTGCTTCCAATCTCTTTTTGCCGGCGAGGACGCCTGCGTGCGGACGAGACGTCCGCGCTCCCAGGAAAAATACATGCGGACGAGACGTCCGCGCTCCCAGGGAAAATACATGTAGAGATGAAGTTCGCGTTCCCGGGATAGCTTATCAATAATAAATCCAACTTGTTGGATCTGGTCGGTCCCAGCCCAGATTTTGAGTAATGCCTCGAGTTGCCGTAGCCAGTCCGACCATATTATATAATACGGCTTTGACATGGCCGTCAGCGTACAACTGGGATGTTCCCTGTTTTGTCGGGCTTTCGTAGAAGTGATAATTCGCGTAAGTGTCGCGATTGGTAGCGGCGAGGCTGGGGCGGTTTACTTGCGACATTTTCCTGGCGCTGCCCTTGATGCCGCGGTTGTATGAGACGGTTACGCCCTGATGGGAAACGGTGGCACAGCCCATTTTTATATAATTGAACCACACGTTGTTCTTCCGTAAATAGTAATCATAATTCAAGGCTCCGGTTGCAACGTTTGTCCGGTTTTTCTGGAAGAACGGGCACATGAAGATTTCATCTTTATTCAGGTAGGGAAAAATCTTTTCTTTTCCGTTATTGGTTGAACTGAAGTATCGACTGCCGCCGTGAACGACATAGGCCGGGAAAAAACCGTCATAATCCGGCTGGTACAACGCCATGGCGTTACCGATTTGTTTATAGTTGTTTTTACAGGTATTTTCATAGGCTTTTTTCCGGGCCTGCTGCAGTGCCGGCAGCAGCATACTGGCGAGAATTGCGATGATGGCTATCACGACAAGCAGTTCGATTAGTGTGAAAACGTGCTTTTTCATTGGACCTCTCCTGTCATTTGATTTTAAGAATCAATTTTCTGATTCGAGTTGAAATACTGTTAATTTTAGGATATGTGAAATTTAATTTTTTTCCATATTCATTTGCTTCCGCCAGAATCTTTTTTATCTCGCTTGCGGTTGCGGAGTCGCATTTTCCTTTTTCCAGGGCATCCTGGAGGTAAAGCATGATCTGAGCGTCCTGAATCCCCATCCGCATGGCCTCCCAGCGGATTGAAGGAACAATTATTTCACCGGTCGGATTTTCCAGTTTATTTACGGGATGTTTCTCTTTGCCGTTATAGATAAAAGAATAATCCAGCATGCCTTTGTCAGTATCATCCCAACTGCTGCCCCGGGTAACGTTATAGGCCCAGGTGGCGACTCCGGTATAACCAACCCCCACCGCGCAGATCGGATAGGCGCGGCCGGAATTCAGCACCGGCTCGGTTTTGCCGCGGTCGACCGAATAACTCCAGATTTTCAAACCGCGTTTTTTCCGCTCGGCTTTCCACATCGGGACAATTGTTTTATGAAATGTTTCGCGTGGATTATAGCCCTTAGGAGCCCAGCGGACCAGGAATGTCCGGGCCGGCCAGACCGGCATAACGATGTCGACATGCGGCGTGATCGCTTCGATATCTTTCGGGCTGGCATAATCGGAAATGGTTACCAACTGTTTTAGTTTCGGTTCAATTTTTCGCGTTAATTTATAAGTTTCAACCGCCCGTCTTACCAATTTGCCGGGAGAATTCATAAATTCATCGCGTGATGACGGTTCGTCATCAGGCATGATCAGATAATCGTCAAGACCGTAACCTTTTTCTTTTGAGAACTTGAGCCAATCGGTTAAAAGGTTTTTATAGGCTTTTTTCCAGGCCGGGTAAATTATTTCGTTATTATCGACAAAAGGCATCATTTTTCCGTCTGACATTGGGAACTTCTTGTATACGCCTTCCCAGAATATGCCAAGTTTGATTTTCTGATCGGCATAGGCTTTCATCCATTTTGCCTGCATGCTGGCGGTAAAATTGCTGCTTTTGACTGAACCGTCCGGATTGAAAACAATTTTCGGGAGGAAAGGGAATTCGATGCCGTCGCAATAGTGTTCGGCCAGATCTTTCGCGGTCAGTTCAGGATGTGACAGCGCCGGCTGCATATTCGGATAGATGAACTGGAAATGATGCATCTTTGGAGATTCCGGAAAGGTTTTCGGCAGAACTTCCAGATTCACCGCCAGGGTTTTCCCGGCAACGTCAATCTTAATCGGATAGCGCCCGTACGCGGCGGATTTGACCTTGAACGAAATCAATAGTTTTACGGTCTGACCCGGATTTAACGGCAGTTTATGGTCTTTCAGTAAAGGAATCGGATCGGCAATCAGCGTTTTTCCCTTGCGGTACCATGTGGTCAGGAAAATCTGCTTGCGTACCTGAATATTATCTGCCGCTTTATCCAGACCCGAAATCCTGACCGGTACTGTTTGCGGTTTATCAGACCCGTTGGCAACGCTGAACCCGATTGCCCGGTATTCGTTTTTCAAGGTTTCCAGCGATGAGGTCGCAATTACTTTAGCGGGAATGATCTCATCCGGTTCCATTCTGACATAAGCATCAGAAAGCCAGGCCGTAAACTGAGCTCCGTTGCTGACAATCGCATTGATTTTAGCGTTCAATTTTTCAATTTCCGCCTTAAAATCATTCTTTGGGTCCAGCAGCGTCAGATCATCGGAAGAGCAGCGTCCGAGCATTTTATTTACTACGGCGTTGATCTGCTGCAGATCTTTATCGCCGGGTTTGATCCGTAACGCTTTAGCAGTGCGTCCGGCCAAATATCCCCATTCCCGCTGAACAACGGTCAATTCTTTGCGCTGCTCCGGAGTCACGGTTCCGGCGGTCATCGTAAAATTATCAATCCAGACCGTACCTTTTTTGGTTGAGCAATAGACTGCCAGCCATACCCGGTCTTTTACCGCGCTTTTCGGAAAAGTATATTTGAAACGCTGGGTGACAAAGTCGGGGCGCAACACCCGGTTCCAGGTTAATCTGGCATAATTGAATTTGACCTTGTCTTTGCCCTTTATATAGTATCCGAGCATGACGCCGAGCTTGGCTCCGCCATTACCGAAGGCATCAAAACTGAAGTTCAATGTTTGCCCCGGCAACGGCTTATCGCTTTTCATATTAGTGCTCATCAATACATAGCCGGCAGTGAATTTAGCAGCTTTGGAGCCGTGGCTTTTTTTGTCGGTCACCAGCATGACCCTGGTGTCTTTGGGAATATTCCATTTATCGGGAATTCCGTCATTTTCGTAGTCTTCCTCGAGGCTGGCATTCGGCAATTCCAGGGCCGCGAACGTACTGGTAAGGCTCATTACCGTTATCCAGATAAATCCTGATTTCTTCATTGAACTTCTCTCTTCCTGCAATTTTTATTATCTTGAAATTATGTTAAATCGTGTTGTTCACGAAAATACAAAAAAATCAACCGCGCGGGGAAACCGTCACTGCGTCAATAATCAGGCGCTTGCCGTGAGAGTTATCCGATCCCGTCACGCAGGCTCTGGCCAGTTCCAGGCCGAAATGGTAAAAATCAATCCTCGCCTCATATAACGGCCAGGGAAAATTATCGAGATTTCCGAACGATCCGAAAAACGAGCTGTCCGGCCAGGTGATATTCTTTTGCATCATCATTTTTCCGAGTCTTTTTCCGATCACGTCATTCATACAGACAATTGCGGTGCCGGGTGTCTCGATATGTTCCAAGAAACGTTGTATTCTTTCATCGTCGTCAGCAATATTTTCACTGTTTGGAAGATATATAATCTCCGACGGCAAATCATTGCTTCTGACGTATTCCCGGAACGCGGTTGTCCTTTCGTGAATGGCAAAGTCAAACGCCGGTCTGTCGATTTCATAGCTCATGAAAACAAATTTTTCCGCGCCGTCTTCGCGCATGGACCGGCATAAATTATAGATGCCCCAGTAATTGTCCACGCAAACCGCGCTGCGCGTCAGGCCGGTCCGGTAATAGTTGATGAAAGTAAGTTGGATGCCTTCCCGCATAAATAATTCCACTCTGTTTTTCAGGTCGTCATAATTAGCGAGGCTTGGATAAAGGATGATATCATTTACTCCGTCCCGTTTCAGATCCAGAACAACTTTTTTTTCCTCTTCAAGATTTTTATGGGAGAATTTAACAATACAGTGGCGCCCTTGTTTTTCCAGTCCCTCCTGGATGCCGGTCAAAAGCTGCATTGTTGCAGAATCCCGTCCCGGCTCACTGATTACCAGTCCGACATAACGGGACGCTACGGTTTTTCCAGAGTTGGCAGGGGAGGAATAGATGACTTTTGTGCCGGAGCCTTTTACCGCCAAAACCATGTTTTCGCGTTCGAGCTGTTTGATTGCCCGGTAGACACTGTTGGTGCTGGTCTGGTAAGTGCTGGCCAGTTTCTGGAAAGTCGGCAGGAATTCTCCGGTCCGGAAAACCTGCTCCCGGATCTTGGCTTTCAAATCCTGCCTGATGTTATCAACCAATGCCATAATTTATCACAATTAATATATTTTGTTATTTTTGTTATGAATTATTATATATTATTATATTTGATTTGTCAATACCTTGTTTTGATATTTATTCATTTATTTAGAGAAAAAATTGCGGAGGCACCAAGAATATGTTATATTGAGTCGTCATATATAAAAGAGCAGGATGATAGTTTCTATTGCGGGGAAGCAAAATGATTTGTTTTGATTACATGGTTTTGACCGCGATCAAAAAAAGTTATGAAGACGCACAAAAATGAAAAAGATTCTACCGATATTATTATTGTTTACTGTCTTGACGGTTTGTGCTGAAGTGAAAAAACTTGCGTTGCTCGGAGATGAGAAAATTTGTTCACTTCTCACCGCGGCGTTGTCCGACGATGATGACATGCAACTGCTTGAGCGCGCTGAAATCGACAAAGTACTCAGAGAACATCAACTGTCGAAAAGTGCTCTTACTGCCGGACGCCTGATAAAACTGTTCCCGCATGTGGATGTTTTCGCGGTAATACAAAATAAACGGCTGGTGGCCTTCAACGCTAAAAACGGGTTCCGGTTGATGGATGCAAACACCTCCGAAATCCAGGAACTGGTACGGCTGATCCGGTTGGCGGTGAAAAAACTGTCGGTTGCGAACCCGGTATATTTGTCGATCGTGGCGGTGCGTGATGTTGGCGTGCCGCGTCGCGATAAGGGGAAAATCAAGGAGTTGACCCGGGCTCTGGAACATCGTTTGATGCAACAACCCAAGATCCAAATGCTGGAACGTTCGCACCTGGCGCTGGTCAACAAGGAACGCGAATTGACGGAAAAACGTTATCATTTGAAAACCTCTGCCAGACTGCTGACCTTGGAGTTCGAGCCTGGCAGCAAGGCGAATGTCGTCAACCTCAAGGTGCTGCTCCGTAATCTTGATCATCAAATAAGCGGACGGGCTAGACAACCTGACGCGTTTAGGGATATTCCCGCCAGTGTTAAGGCCGTATGCGGGCAAATTAAAAATGAACTGAATCTTGACCGCAGTACAACCGCCAGTCGCAGGGCCGAAGCGAAAAGGTTTTTCCTTGAATACACCAAAGCTGATTCTCTTTCCGAAAAACAGGAAAAACTGGCGGCGGCGGTGGCTCTTGATCCCATGAATGAAAAATATCGGTTTGAACAGTTTATGCCGGATGCTCCCGGTTGGAAGAATCATCTGGAACGTTTACGCCGCGCCGAGAAACTATATCCCGCATTCAAACGTGATTTTCCTCATTCAAAAAAACGACTTGCCCGACAGTTGTCGCCGGATATGTATATAAACGAGTTTAACACCGTTCCCCCCGGACAGGATAAATGGCTTGAAAGCTACTGTGACCGTATTCGTCCAGCTTACGAGGCCGAATTACGCCGGGAAAACCCATTTGACCTTTCTGACGGAATAACCAGTATCCGTGAAATGATGAACTATGCAAGTTATATATATGGCTCCTGTCGGGTAACCATGTACTGGAACATGAAGCGTGCGCATGAAGCCCGTTATAAGGGTTTAGTTAAACTTATCCGGCAATGGGATCTATTTATCAAGAAATTTCCGCAATATAAAAGACGGGCGCCGCGGTTGTTGGGAATAAGCAATTTAAACTGGAATCGCAATTGGCGGGCGGATCAATTTACATATTATTGTGAATATCTGAACTCAATTTCAGGCTTTTACGCCGTTGCTGACGAATTATCGCTGCCGGTTGCGAAGGCTGAAAGTGCGCTTTTACGGGCGAAACAAAAACTGCTCCGGGCTAATTCGCCGGAGGAATGTCAGGCGATATACTTTGAAATGTATGAGACGTTTTATCAACTCAATAAAAAATTCAGCCATAGTTTTAAATTGTTTTCCACTTCATCGTTCACCAGTTTTATTTCCCGGCAGTTTCGCAGGATTAATTATTACCGTTTTAAAATATCGTATCCCGCGAATCCCGCGGCTGAAGCGCTGAATTTATTCCTTGAACAAAAAAATGGCGATGAACAATATTCCATGCTGCAATTTAGAGAATTGGTGAACACGTATAACCGGAAGAACCCCGACAGTTATTTTGACCTGATCAGCCGCCGGGTGCCGCAAATTCGCCAACTTCAATTACAACGTTTAAAGAAGCCCAGAGGGATATTTCCCCAATTGGGTAATCAGATATTCTGGCTGAACCACAGTTTGCTGTTGACTTCCAAAGTTCAACAGATATTATCCGGGCTGAATCGAGCGTTCGAGATTACCTATTTGCCTTATACCGATTTTTCACATTCGCAAAAATTCGTTCGCTGTCGCGGCGTGATGCGACACAAAAACAAACTCTACCTGTTGCTGGGCATAAAAAGGGGAATTGACGAAATGCGGCTGGTTGAGCTTGATTCCAGTTTCAAAAGCCGGATTGTCGCAAAAATCCCCGAGATAAATTGGATTAATGATTTTCCCGCATGGCAAACCGGAGAAAGCAACTACCGCTTAGACATGAATGACCGTTACTTCGTCATTGCCGGCAGGGATAAATTACTGGTGATTGATCGCCGGAACGGCACACAGCGGATGCTGGCTGATCTGTGGAGCGACTGGGAGCTGAGAGGGCTGGCGCTTTGTGACGATAAAATATTCTTTGCCGCAACCCGGCGCGGCGGGAAAATAATGATGAAATCAGTTTCTGTTGACGGCGCGGAACGCAAAACCGTCTTTAACTCCAACCGGAGCGAAAAACTAAATGAATTCGACGCAATCGATAACGGCAAACTGTTTATTTTTCACCGGTTGTCCGACGGAAAGATTATTTTCAAGCTGGAAGCATATCGTAAGACCAAACCGTATCTTTGGTACTGCATCTTAAATAAATGGGTGTTTTTTGATCCGCAAACCGGAAAATTTACATCCAGCACCCTTGACGGCCTCTTGCGTTGTCGTATTGATTGGTTGAAAGAGACAGGTGGAAAAGTTTTGCTTTCTTGCAATTATCACAATACCCCCACTATTATAGAACTTGATCCGACCACCTTGTCCTGGAAAATAGTTGTAGCTCAGGACCGGCAATTGACGAAATACCGTCCCAAATATCAATTGGCCGATTATGGCGCCGCCAGGCCGCGCTATCTGGTTGACGGCACTGATTTGTGGTGCGGCGGCGAAATTACCTGTTATATCAATTTGGCGGCGCCGGAAAGCTCCCCGATGTTGTTTATTTCGCCTTACGCTTTGGATATTGAAAAGTTTGATGATAAAATCTTCTATTTTGATTATATGCATCTGATTGTGATTAAAAAGAGACCGGGAAAGAATGAAAATCGATCTGAGAATAGATAAATTAATGATTTATCCGCTGCTGTCTCTGCTGTTGGTCATGGCCGGTTCGGCTCAAACTGTCGCGCAAGGCTTTCCTGTTGCATCTTTCAAACGCTCGGAAAACGGGAATAAGGACCGTAACGCAAAAACGGCTCTGGCGGTTCTGGGGCTGGATGACCAGGCTGCACGTGTCGAGTTGCTCTTATTGAGCCGGGCGGCGGCGGTGCCGGAACTCAAAGGATGCCATTTTCTGGAGCGGACCCGGCTTGAGGAGATAAAACGTGAACATCGGCTCGCCTCGGCCAACCTCGACGATCTGCGGCTGGATGCGATCAAAAATGTTAATCTGTTCGTCATTGTCAAAAATCGCGCTTTACTGATCTTCGACGCGGCAAGCGGGATGCGCCTGGTCGATAAAGATCTTCCGGCGGATTCCGAGCTTGCGGTATCGACTGTAATTGAGGGCATCATTGCTGCCCGGAGAAAAGCCGCCGCCATCCAGAAAGGGGAACTGCTGCTGCTCGGTTTTATGCCTCTTATTCCAGTTAATTTAAATAAAACCGACGTGCCCCAAAAGATAGAACAGGCAATGCATCGCGCCGCTGCCGCTGTGCGTAACCAGGGCGTACTCGAACGCAGGCACCTGGGGCTATTGCTCAATGAACCCAATTATGATCTCAAACAGCTCAACCGGAAACTGTTGACCAGTGCGGTGCTGGTGCGTCCGGCGCTGGTGCGGAAGGACGGTAAATTCGTTCTTACCGTATTTTTCTCTCTACCCGGTCAAATGCAGACATTCAAATCTTCAAGCATCAGTATAGATTTGAAGCAGGATCTTGTCAGGCAGCTGGAGCCCTTTATTACGGTCATTCCGGCAAATAAAGCGAGAGATGCACGCAACGCTGAAGCTGGAGATTTTGCGTCCGAGGCGCTTTTCTCATCAAAGCACATGTTGCATCGTTCCGCCGTAATTACTGCCGAGAATGCGGTGGCGTTGGACAAAAAACAGGAATTGCTGCTTGGTTACATTAGCGCGTATGCCGCTTATAACGCCTGGGGTAATTGGGGAAGTGCGCCACCAAAATTAATGGGTATGACTGCGAAAAATTTCGCGACTGCGGTGAATATCGCCGAAAAACACCGGCAATTCAATTTTGTCCTGATGCGCTTTGTCAGCAAATGGGGCTACGTCCATCGTGGAACGTTCGAGCGGCTTCCGCCGGATATTCAAATCAGTATGCGCAAATCGTTTGAACGTTTCGCACGTTTGGCGCACGAACTCAATTTGCGCTGGCTCAAACCTCCGGCTGATCAGAGTGCCGGTAGTCGCATTGTTGCGCTGAACAACCGGGCGAGATACCTTAACTCAATGGCTTATCTGCTGGATCAGGCCTGGGATTATCGTTACTGGAAACAATACATTATTCCTGAATTGAAGATTTATCTTGCAGAGCTTGATGCTCTTACCCCTGAATTACTGGCTTTTTACGCGCTCCCGCAAAAGCCGCGCCGCGCCATATACGGCATAAGTAATATTAATCCGGATATCAGCAATATCGGCTACTTTAGCAATCGTCACCTTGCCCCCGGCAACAAAGATTACTCGATCCTGGTTGAAACTTGTGAAATGCTCAAACAATCGCGTTCGCTCAACCTGGCGCAGCGCGGCGTGAACTTTCTGCATCAACGAAAATCCTCGGAATCCGGGTTCGTGGCGGCGTGTCTCGAAATAACCACACACTGCGTTTATATTGGAGATCGTCAAACGGTTGGTGTTTTTGCCAATAACCACGCACCCCTGTCTTTTGAGGCCCGGTTAAAAATATGGGACGCCTACGCCGATAAGCTGGCCGTCTATAACGGGGTCAACCTGCTTGGAAATATTCAAAAAATAACCCTTGACCGGGCGCGGCAGCTGCAGGCAATCATCCTCGAACGCGAAAAACGGCTTGATGCCGACAAGCGTGTAACAACAAATAATAAGCAGAGATACAAAAAGTTTTTCTTTGCCGGCCTGCGGCGGCGCTTATGCAGCGTCCATCCGGAACTTAACCGGGAGATTGTGTTTGACGATCCTTTTGCCCGGGTCATTGAATTCGCCCCGGAGACTCGCAGACATGTTTCGAAAGCCGTAGATAAAGACGGTAAAATCTATTATGTCATACATGATATGGACAAGGCCTGTTTGCTGAGTGTCGATACGAAAGACAATTTCCGGGTAAAAAGGTACCCGGAGTTTATTGATAAACGCAACAACTGGTACGGCTGGATGGGGTTTACCGCCGCAACTCCAAAGCATATCGCTTTTCAAAACGGTCCTTATGTCACTTTGTTCGGCCTTGATGGATCGAAGCCTGAAATCCTTGATTTTTCCGAGTATTACAACGAGGGGGCCAACGGCCTGGTCTGCGGCGGAAACCGGCTGTTCATCTCTTATGGCAAATGGGCCGGGCATCAGACTCCCGGCATAGTGTTGGAATATAACCTGGCGACCGGGAAAACCAAAGTGATCGTCTCAACTTTGGATCGCTCGGTCGACTGGCCGCTGAAAGGGCGCACCAGCCTGTTTTATGTTACCGCGATGCAAGTTGACCCGCGCCGGAAATGCCTGATGATAATCATGCCGGAGCGACTTAACGGCGACCATAATTCCAGCCCGGTCCGGTTATGGGGATACTTTTGGAAAAGAGGCAGCTGGCGCCCGCTTTCCGGGTTGCTGCCGATTCCTGATCATAACACCGGACGTGAGATATATCTGCAGGACGATGGGGTATATATCAATGGTAACGGGATTTGGAAAGTCGATTTCAAAGGCAAAGTTCACAAGATATTCAGCGGAGGCGGTGAAACGCGAATGGTGTCTGACAATCTTGTCTTTGAAAGCGGCTCCATACGCTTCATCAAGGCAAATAAGCGGCTTTACTTCCGCCGTCCGTTCCGAACCGATCTGGTTGTGGACCATAAATATGTTGTTCCCGGCAGTTGCCATGGTTCGGCGTTGCGCGTTTGTGTTCTCAAAAGTCGTGAAGAATTACTTGCCGCCGCCAAGCAAATCCCGTCACCGAATAAACCTGTTAAATAAGGCTCCATGTAACTGCTTTTAATCCGTACGACGGATGGCGATATACCGCTTCATACTCCGCACTTTGTGCTGCGGAAGCGGGAATGATGCAAAAAAATAAAGGGTTTAATTCCCCGCCCCTTGGGGCGTATCCGTTCGTTAATTTTGCGGCCTCCCGCAAAGCGGGAGTGAAAGGTCGGGCGTCAATACCCCGATGCTTGCATCGGGGATAGCCCTGACCGGAAGCAAAATTTTTATTAGAGTTTCTGACCTGAATTATTCACAAATTCATGGTGTCCCGCTGCAATCTGCACCAGTAAAAAAATTCATTTATCATTTCGTTGTAGCTGTTGCGCCTGCAGGATGAGCAAAAAATTTCTTTTTAAGAATGTTTTCTCATCCATTATTTGTGAATAGTTCAGGCTGAACATTATGATCAATAAACGCTCAGAAAACTTATAAATGACCAGGACAAATATGATCCGCGTTGACCGTTGTTTTTTATTTAAACCGGGGCAAATAATCTTTTGTCGCGTCCAGTAATTCAGAGGCCATTGTTCTGACATCCGACAGCGTTAATTTAGCGCAAAGCGGATCGAGCATCAAAGCTTCGAGCGCGAGTTTTTTATTTCCGGTCATCGCGGCTTCGAGCGTCATCAATTGAATTTGGCAATGTACTTCAGAGATATGTTTGAGAGATTCCGGCATCGAACCCAGGCAGATCGGAGCGAACCCGCCCGCATCAACCATGCCCAGGGTTTCAACCACCGCTCCACGCGGCAGATTGTCTATCTGCCCGGTGTTGGGGAGGTTGACTACATCGATAAAAGCTTTGTTAGTCACAAAAGCCTTCATAATGTCAACCGCGGTTTCAACGCTTTTCGTGCGTATTTTTTCTTTGCCCGCCGCCAGGTCAAGGGCATATTGTTTTGCTTTGTCAATAGAATCCTGCCGGTCCGCCATACTTGTTCTAACAAGCTTGAATTTTTCGATCATTTCAAGATCGGTCAAATACCGGGTGAAAAACTCGCTGGTGTGCCGGTCGGCGGAATAAGTCAAATAGCCGAAATTTTCATATAATTCGGAAAATAATTCATGATTGTTATCCGAAAAACCGGCGGCATCTTTACTTGCTTTGTCATATTTAAGCAAGGTGTCGCGGCCCAGCTTTTCGCGCAACAATTTGTAACCGTTCTCTCCTTTTACCGAAAAGTCAAGAATCCAGAAAAAATGATTTATGCCGCCGTAACGCAAAGCAATATCAGTTGCGTCCACTTCAAAGATTCTGGCTAAATAAGCACGTGTCCCGAAGACGCCATGACACAGTCCGACGTTACGCAATGAAGTGCTCTCACTGATCGCGCCGGTCAACCCGGCCATGGGGTTTGTATAATTAAGGATGACTGCGCCGGGGGAAAGTTTTTCAATCTTCAGGGCCATGTCTGTGAAGACCGGAACGTTGCGCAGCAGCCTGGCCCAGCCGCCGGGACCGACCGAATCGCCAACCGTCTGATATATACCGTATTTTTCCGGAATGGTTATGTCGTGCTGCATCATTTCCAGACCGCCGGTGGAAATTGTAATAACGACAAAATCAGCACCGGCAAAGGCTTCATCTTCGTTATTCGTCGCGGTAAAATGAAATTTTTTATTGTTATCCGCACACAGTCTGTCGACCGCGTTTTTAATATCTTCCGCCGCCTGCAAGTTTATGTCAAGCAGGACGACTTCACTGTTTTCAAGTTCCGGGGTTTGAATTAAATCGCACAGTAAGCGCGGACTCCAATTATAGCTTCCGCCGCCAACCATCACTATTTTTGCGTTATAAGACATTCATTTTCCTTTCAAGATTATGGTCTGTAAACTTATGCAAAACTATTATTTGCACCATGAAAAACATGAAGAACATGAAGAAGTATTTAAATTTTCAGCTCAAGCTGAAAATAAAAAAACTTATTTCAGTGATTTTCCGTGTCTTCGGTGGTTAATATATGCATTTAGCATGACTCTTTATTATTGTTTTGATTATGGGTATTTTTTTTAAATTGAATTTTTCGTTAAAAAGCGTTCATTCGCCGCGTCCGGGTTCAAATTGCTATATGATGCCGTATTCTGTAACCCCGCGTTCAATTCATCGGCGTTTCCCGCAGGTTATGTCCATTCAGAGTTTAATTATTTGTAGTTTCAATGATGCCAGGTTTCTGCGTTTTTCCATATTATTTTCAATATAATTTTCTGAATAATAGTAGGTCAGGAGGATCTTGCCGGCGAAAAACAGGATGCTTGTGTAGCAATAATTATGCTCAGTGTTTTCAATATTGCCAAGCGTACTCCAGTTATCCCCGTCATCGTCGCTGGTCGCAACCGTAAGCGGGGTTCGCCAGCTCCAGTTATCAGTCAAAAAGCTTTCGCCGCGGCGATCGTTGTAAAAACATATCAGTCTGGAACTTTCCGGGATGCGTTTTATTGACTGCGGCGCCAGAGGAGATATTATTGACGTGACCGGCTTGAACGCGGACCATGTTTTGCCATTGTCTTGCGATATACTTTTATACATATAACCGCCTGAAGTTCTTGCCCATAACATTATTCCGCCGTCAGACAATTCCACCAGCCCGGGTTCCTGAGTACAAATTCCCTCCTGCAAAACAGTTGCCCAGATTGCCCGTTTATCTTCCGGCAATTTATGGGGAATTGCCGCGTCACATGGTTTTATGCCGCCAAGATAATCACTTTGGTTCCATGAAAGTCCGCAATCATCAGAATAGTAAACTATACATTGACTGGCATTGTCCCATGACCCATCAGCTTCATTATAGGAATGTACCGCCGCGGGAATCAACAAACGCCCGCTCGCGGTTTGTATAAGACGGTCATTGACGACCACATTATAGCGTCCCCGCTCAGTTATGAGAGAGGGCTCGGACCAGCTTTCTCCTTCGTCGTCGCTGAAACATATACACGGAGTGCAATCCGCCAGGGAAAACTTCTCTATGTACACCAGTGCAAGCCGGCCGTTGTCAAGTCGCAGCAAACCCGGAGACATTACATTTAACGAGTCAGAATTTTTTTTAATTATTTCTCTTGCGGGGGACCATGAAATTCCGCCGTCGGTTGAAATCCTTGAAACGATTGAAGCCGGGTTGTGGTCTTCTCCGCCGGAAAATTGACAATAAACGAGCATAATCGCGTTATTCTTCAACAGAACGGCGGAGCCTTCCCCGGCTCTTGGAATCCGCTTGTCGGCTTTTACGATCAATTGATTATGAATATATTTTATGGACATGCGTTAACTCCATTACTGAATCTGTGAGACTTTTTTCGCGGTTTTGTTGAAAGTTTTTCATGGTTCTAAGCTTTTGAGATAATTGAAGGGATTCAGATTTTCATTCGTCGAATAAACAAAGATCGTGGAATCAGAGCATATCTTCAGAGAGCTTGTCTATTTCCTTTTGTATATTCTTTTTTCTATCGGGATTAGTTTCCGTTTGCAGCGCCATATTCAATTGTTTCAGGGCTTCAAGATTTTTTCCATTGGCGGCCAGTGCTTTTGCGTGCCCTCGGGCTATAGTGATCTTCCAGAAAGGAATTTTAATTTTATCAAGGTTGCTGTTCTGATAAATAGCAAGGGCATCTTTGTTTTTCTTGTTGCGAAGCAAAATATCCGAAAGCCGCAGCAGGGCGTTGTTGCGCCAGGAATAATTTCCCCTGGTTGCGGCCAGCGCTTTGCGGTACATTGCTTCCGCTTTCGCTTCATTTTTCATATTGTCAAGATAGATGTCGCCGGCGATCCTGGCGGCTTCACCTCTATCCCGCGGAGAACCGCCTTGAATAGACAATGCCTGTTCCAGATCAACCAATGCCTCCTGATACTTTTTCAGCTTGAAATACGCCTCGCCCCGGTTTTTACAGGCGGCAACCCGAAGATCCTCGGGCCAGGTCATGAAATCCGTCTCTTTATATTTTTCAATCAGAGTTTCCGGCTTGTACAATGACATTAACACATAGGCGCGCCGTTCCGGATTTTTTATACTTTCGGCCAGTTTAATGGCTTTTTCCCGGTCTTTCAGTGAGTAAAGGGCAATTTTTATTGCTAAAACCATGTATCGCTGGTCGTCGTAGACATTCTTTGTCTTTTTGCTCAGGTTTTCATATACCGCGATGGCTTCTTCATAACGCTTGTCTTTTTGGAGCTGTCTGGCTTTTCTGGCTTCTTTATAATCAAAGGCTGAGCTTGACAAAGTGCTCAATGCCAGAATGCCGCAAAGCAATGTTTTAGTTGGTTTCATAGTATTTTTTCAGTAATCCTTTTAAGTTGTAAGCAGTTTTTATATCAATCAAAAATCAATTTACCCATGGAGGCGTCTCCCGGTACTTTGGACGGATTCAATATGCCGGTCCACACGGACAGTTCGCGTGCGACTTTATTTCCGGTTCCCGGGTAGAAGTGAACCCGGCCGATATTGAAATACCAGGTTGTCCCGGCTTTAGGCGGGGGCGTTTTCAGACTTTTGAACGGAATAGTCGCCATGGATTCCCATTTGCCGTTTTGCGGATCAAGTTTATTGACGTATTGCCAGTTGCCGTTCCAGGTCCAGTCATTCCAGCCGTAACGCGGATCATAGGTGTCGGTGATGAATCCATGTTCGGCATCCGCGTATGAGTCATCAACCGGTTCATAGGTGAAATAATAATACTGACTCTTGTCGCCGCCGGGTGATAAATTAATTACAATCGATTCCGCCAGCCATATTTCGGCGTCACGCCCGCGGGATTTGAATTTCATCAAAGATTTATCCTGGGTGCCGGAGACTTTAATGTATATATTGTTTTTATCATAGAGAACCTGGAAAAAGGTATCCGAATGAAGCGCATGATCGGAACCGCGTGTTTTACCGATTTTGTGAATTCCGGCTTTTTTCCAGACTTTTGAGTTCAGGGTCGGGACTTTTTCCGAGAAGACGGCCTGCATGCTTTTGTCCTGGAGTGACGCATCGCCTTCTTTACGCATTTTTGCCACATCCCAGTTAAACGGTGCGCGACTCAAGATGTTTCTGGGGTTAAAATACGCTTTACTGTAACCATTGGGATTGCAGGGCGTGCCTCTCTTTGAAATTAATTTGTCGAGATGCTTATTCCTGGCGTCCACGGCATCCAGCAATTGATTCAGGGATTGCTGATCTTTCCGGTTCCGGTAATTATGCCAACAGTATATGACATCAACAATATGCTTCAGAAAATCGAATTCCCCGCGGACCGTTGCGATGCGGTTTTTTACCTGCTGCCGGGTCGCGGTCTTTTCAGCCCGGCTCAGATCCTCTTCCATGGAATCCATGAGTTGCGGCGTGTAAATAATGCCCATCAGGCGAATCGGGTCCCGGCCCATTTTTTTGATATAATCAACATTCAACTGGTACAGCATCAGAGCATTCTGGAGTTTTGTAAAAAATCTCCGCATCGGAATTTCCGACTCACGGAAAGAAGCTTCCAGATATTCTTTGAAAAGGGCGTCGGCGTTTTTGCTTTCAGGGTCCACTCCCAGTCGCAGATATGTATATATATTCGGCCCTTCGAGTCCATATTGATACGGCCTGCCGTTCATCTGAATAATTCTGACACCATTCTTGCGAAAACGCTCACTTTCCCGGCCGAAAAACGATACTTCATTTTTTGGCGTCATGCCGGTAAGGTGAAAATTCCCCCAGGTGTAAAGGTAGGCGGCGTAACCGCCCGGAACTTTTATTTTTGACCACGCGTCAAAGTATTGCGGAGTGGAACGCATCATTTCGATTATAACGTTTTCCGGAAAATCTTTAATAGTCTTTGGCGGATTGGCAGTCACCGAATAGGCGGAAACCATCATTTTTTTACCCGGACGGTCTTTCAGCAATCTGACTGCCATGGCCCGGTGCATTATCCACAGTTTTTCATTCCATGCCGGGTCAGCGTACCAGATTGCACCGTCTTCCGGTTTGGTAACCGGTTTTATGCCGTAAAGCTCAAAACATTTTTTACAGGCGCAAGGGATAAAACCGTCCGGCTGACCAGCCTCGACAATATCATAGCCCTTATCGCACATTTCCAGAATATGTTTATAGATTAACTCTTGAACTTCTTTGTTCGAATAGCAAAGGTGGTTCGTGTTTTTCTTACGCAGTCCGTTGCCGGTTTGAATGAAATATTCAGGGTGGCTTTTGCCGTATTTTTGTTTGGGGACCGCCACGTTATGTTGATGGCCGGCATTCGACCATACTTTTTGGAATCTGATGCAGTGGTTTGCGACATCGAACAGGCTGCCGGTTCGGGCGCGGCGAGGGATAAAGTCATGTTCGAGCAAAAAAGGTTCGCTGGTCTTATTCAAGTCATCCGGAACACTGATCGCGGCAAGAGAAATAAACTCAACTCCGTCTTTCCCCGGCTTGAGAAAACGTGCCCCGGCATAGCGGTAAAGAAACTCCGCCGTACTGTGCAATGTGACAAGATACGGGTATGGAACCCGCTTCCGGCTGGAACCGGTTTTGTTGTCGGTAATCGGGTTGGCCATGTCGTTGCCTGCGATAATCACATTTTTGCCGACCGCCTTGTGGATATTCTGCCAATTTTTAAGCCTGGGAATATCCGCTCCGTGTTCTTTGGCGAATTTTGTTTTGCCGAGATAAATACCATGCTTTGATTTATTTTTCCCGGATTCCTTGACGATATCCAGTTTTATGGAATTTGCTGCGAATGCTTCCTGAATCAGTTTTGCCGACGCTTCTACCGACTGGCGTGATACCGGGTTTTCATACTTGTCCGGGACTATTATCTGATGCTTTGTCCTGCCGTTCACACCAAGAATGATATCGCCTGCAAATGCCGTTGCCATCATTACATACATGACTAATGAAGCTAAAAAATATTTTCTCATTAATGTTCCTTTGTTCATCTTTTTCTTATTTCCCATATCTGTAATGGTAAAGGTTATTTTTAATTTCCTGGATAAATTTGCCGCTGCAATCTTCACCTATCCGGCAGACATTGAAAACTTCAGCCGATTCGCAGCCGCAGAGCCGTCCGCGAATCTCGTCCTCCAATTCCAGGGTTTCGGGCTTCGGCACCTGGCTGGCGTGGATCCCGATGGCCTGAAACTTGCGTTGGAAATAGCCGTCGGTATTGATAAAGGAATTCCATAGATTAAAAGTCTCACCGCGTTCTGTAGCGGTTACTTCCAGCCAGAAAAGCAGACTGCCCCGGTATCCCTGTTTCCGCGCCTCAAGGAATGCTTTGTAAACCAACAGGTTTGTGCAGGTATGTTCGGGATTACCGTCAATCGGCGCATGGGTCAGGATTGCTTCGGCATCCTTTTCCATAATGAGTTCAGCCAGTTGGTCCACTGACTGCTTGTGTTCAAATGCGGTCATTATAGTGGGAGTTGCCGGTTGGATACAGTCGGGACATGGACTTCCATAGCATAAATCAACCGTCCGGCAGTCGTCATCCGTATAGTGCCGTTGCGGATGGTTCAAATGAATAGGCTCGGTGTTGAATAATTCCCGAGCCGCTTTTGCCGCTTCAAGTTTACGTTGCGGCATGAGTTGATGCCACGGCAAAGTCCGGTTTTCACGGGTTCCGTCGGGCTTGATTCTGCTCCACCGTCCAGACATATTATTAGTTGACTGGACGTACACGACATCATAGCCGGTTTCCATATATTTGAGCAGGGTTGACGCCACATTGAATTCAATATCATCCGCGTGGGCGCCGATTGCCATCAAGGCTTTTTTTGTCATTTGCAGGAGTCTTTCATGTCCGGTGACTGTTGGAATTGTTATATTTGAAATTGTACCCGGTATTAAATTTAATTCCCGGAAGTCATTCATGCAAATCTTTTTGCCGCAGAAGTTAATCCGGCAGATGGGCGCATGATTCGTCAGGACTCCAGAACGGAGTATCTTCGGTGGTGTTGAATGTACCTCGTTTCCTAGCATTCACATGTCCGTCGTAATAGAGCATTGTGCCGGACTGCATGTGGGAAAAACGTAACTCGCCTGCTGCAATCGTAATTGTCCGGTAAAGCGGTCGTATCCCGTAGCAATCCCCGAAATATAACAGGCGGGACGGCTGCTTGACATGCAGGTTCCTCATAAGCGGGGCTTTTGATTCAATAAAGAATCTTCCGTTCGGACCTAATGTTCCATAACTTGACCCCCACAAAGAGGAATCATTGGCTTCATTTATGTTTACCGCGGGACAGACATACTGGTCAATTATTCCACTCCGGAATGAGCCTGGGATAGCGCTTCTGCTTTTCAAGTACAGTTTCACAAGAACATACCAATACTTTGTTCCCATCTTGTAGGCGATTGCGGAATCATAATCGTCATAATAAAAAGCGCATGCCTTGCCGATCTGGTTGAAGTTATTGACGCATTTGATTTTCTTGGCGGCATCCCTGGCTTTGTTGAGAGCCGGTAATAACATGCTGGCAAGGATAGCGATGATTGCTATCACTACAAGCAGTTCTATTAGTGTGAATGTGGCAGGCTGAAACGATCTGCATTTCTTTTTATTCTGTTTACAATCACTCATCATTATCTCTTTTCATATTATTTTTAATTGTTAAAATGGTTGTTGTCGTTGACTACCCCGATACTCCCCGTTAAATATTATAAACTGTAACCTTAGATAAAACAAGTTATTTCAGTACTCTATATGATTTTATATATAATCAATATGATTATATTCTGTCAGGGATGTTTGTTGTATTTGATCTTCAGGAAATAATTCACATTTTTTAGCTCCTTTCCAACTCATTTGCTGTTTTACTGAATCGCGCTTTCCATCACCGGTAATATGCCTTATTTATGAATATAATTCCAAACGATAATAGCGCAATGCTCAATATGCTTCAACAAATAATCGATCAGGCTTTTGTTGCGCTATTGTTCAAATAAGAAGTGAAAAATGTATTTTGAGCATAACCGGATAATTTTTTCATGGAACTTTCACTAACGGGTTTTCTTCAAGCGTTTTAAGTACTTAAAAAGTCATATAGCATATTGAATGATGTACAATGTGAAACTATAATACTCCATGTATAAAGTGGTCCGCCACCGTCCGTCGTAAGGATTAACCTGAAAAGGAGTAGAGATGAGACTTAACTATGATTTTAAATCAGTTTTGGTGAAAAGAATTTACTACGTCTCGCACAAGGGCAAAAGGCCTCATTATGATCATCCTGTGCATTCCCATGACGTTTTTGCCACTGAGTTCATATATGTTGACTATGGAAAACTGGTTTTGAATGTCGCGAATGAAAGAATTGTAATCAACACCGGGGAAAGTATTTTTATTCCGGGTGGAACGAAACATTCATTCATCGGGGAAAGCGAAGCTGCGGTTGATTATTTGAATATACTTTTTTCCGGTGATCTGCCTGATAATATTTTAGGCACAACCTTGCAAATCTTCCCGAAGATTCAGACTTTATTAGAAACCATAAAACATGAAACCGAGGATTTATTACCTTATCATAATGAATTTATCGCCTGCTGCATGAGCCAATTAATAATCTGTTTCATTCGCTGGAAGAATAATGCCATTCCGCATAAATTCCCGGAATCGGCAACTCAATTGAATTACCGTTCGGAAATTGTCAAACGGGCGATGACTTTCATCGAACAGGAATATCAGAGGCCGCTGAGCCTCAAAAAATTGAGTCTCGCCGTTGCTTGCAGCGAATCATATTTACGGGCTCTTATCAAAAAAGAAACCGGCAGCAATTTCAGTTCAATCCTGCAGAAACAGCGGATATTGGCGGCCAAACATTTTCTCCGTGAATCAACTCATTCCCTTGAGGAAATCGCTTTTGCCGTGGGCTACAACTCACTTCCTTTCTTTTTCAAAGTCTTCAAGCGTTGGACCGGTATGACCCCGATGGAGTACTCCCGCAGCCTGGGAGAACCCAACGACAATGCGCGCAAATAACCGGCTTCGGGTTTAACTGTTTTTGCTGTCATTCTTATCGATTTTCTCAAGTTCGGCTTTATCCGCCAGCGAGACATGACCCTCGACCCGGCCGTCATCCAGCGGATTGACAATACGAACTTTCAAATCCCTGAAAAGGCGATACAAGTCGACGGCGCCCCCGATCCCGAACCAGAATGTTGAAATTGCCGCGACAATCCCCGGAACCAGCAGCATCGTAATCAGGAAATATGTGCTCCACCATTCCAGCGGCCACGGGGAAAAGAAATTCCATATCACGACCAGGACAAAGATAATCAGGAACTGGTAGATGAATGAATAAACAAAAATACTCCAGGCGATTACTTTGTCGCCCCGGCTGTATTCCGGTGTGATCCCGATAATTTTTGAAAAAACCGTCCTGAAACTCCATTTTGTCGCGGCGGCGACATTGCCGTCGGTATTGTATTTGCCGCGATGAAGCATCCGGTCCAGGTTGAAAGGCTCACGACAGGTAATCCATGAGACGGTGCAATATAAAACCAACGTTACCAGCATCGTAATGAAAGTGAATTCGTAAGAATTAATAGGACACTTTACCGGATTCATCTCCCAGACAATATATGGATTGAGCGGCGACGATACGGTTTGCAGGAAATTTCCGACATATTCGACCAGCTCATTCTCACGCAGCCAGGGATAGACGAAATCGGCCCAGTTGCGTTTGATCATGATGCCGGATATCGACATGAACATGCCGGTAATAAGGGAGACGAAAGCTCCGGCCGTGGTGCCGAAGCGGCTGTAAAGTCCGAAGATCATGACCGGTCCGCAGCCGCCAAGCCACATCGACGTCATGATTACGACAAACAAATTAATATAATCCAGCTGCGCCATGAAAAATGATCCGAAGAAAAAGAATACTCCGACCCCGACTGATACGCCACGCAGCATCCACATATGCTGTTTTGGCGTAAAGGGTTTCTTTTTCAGCGGCAGGACGACATCCTGAGCGATGGTCAAGGCGGAACTGAATATACGCGAATCGTCGGTTGAGATCATGGCCAGTACCAGCAGCAGACAGAACATCCCGAGCAGTCCGGTCGGCAGAATATTACGCATGGTCACTGCCATCATGACTTGATGATACAGGGTTCTGAACTGCTGGAATTTCGCGTCGCCATTCTCTTCCTGCTTGAGGGAGCGGTGTGCGGTATCAAGATATACCGTGTCCAGATTTTTCTTTTGTGAAAGCGGGGTGTCGCGTCCGACGGTATGTTCATGTTCAGGAATCTCTTTGATCTTTGCGATAAGCTGGGATTTGACCGCCGGCTGTTTAACGATCTCCCCGGCGATCCGGGTCGACGCTTCTACTCTGATTTCCCTGGCTTTGGCCGCAAAACTCCGGTGATTGAGGATAGTCAGGATCGTAATGGCGATGAGGACATAAAATACCAGTCCCATCGCGCCGCGGATCGAACCGAGAAGCCCGGCCATTTTCTGTTCATGCGGGGACTTTGCCGCGGATGAATTGCCTGCTCCGATCCAACTGGCGCGATGAGTAACCTGGGAGAAAATTAGATAAACCAGGAAAAACAAATTAAAGTCGCGCAGATTTGAAATATCATACGGGTTGAGAAAACTTTCCTGAGGTGCGCGGTCGATCATTACCGGGACTATTTCATTGGACCATGATAAATTGCACAGGATAAATATAATAAACACCACCAGCAGCGGATAACAGATCATGCCCTGGATCGAGTCTGTGATTACCAGTGCCAGGGTTCCGCCCATACAAATGATGGATATGGCGATACTAAGGATGATCAGGATCAGCAGCATGAAGGTCGGTAGTTCCAGTCCGAAAATATTGACTTTACCCGGCAGTCCGAGAAAATAGATGAAAAAACGCGCGGCGATCGCGGGCATGATCATGTTTGCCAGCATTTCCGATAGCGAACGCAAAGACGCGGCGAAAATACGCAGGGAACGGCTGTAGCGCATTTCCAGGAACTGCCCCAGGGACATGGCTTTGGTGGCGCGAAAGCGGTAAGTGCAATAGCCGGTCAATGCCATAATGATCCCCAGCGGCATCACGATCCGGTGCCAGAAGGTCAAGGCAAAACCGGTCTTGTAGTGGATCTCTACATAGGCGACCAGGCCGATGATCGAGAGTGCGTTAGCGATATCGGCGACGCAAATCACATAGCGTCCGCAAATGCGTCCGGCGGAAAGAAAATCCGCCACGCCGTTAATATATTTTCGGGAATAAAAACCCATATACAAAATGAACCCCACGGGGATCAATACTATCAGCCAGTCCAATAAACTCATTATAAATCTTTACCTTTTCTTTAATTTTTTCAGGATGAAGTTTTCCGGAGAAAAACAATAAGATCTCTCAACATGCAGCCAGTGATCAGTAAAATGAATATCCGATGATTTCCGGTCTCAAATTTTCATATTATCAGTTTCCTTGTCAATGTTATTTTCTATTGCTTTAATTTTAATTTGTGAGTTTATGATCGTTCCTGAAAGTATTTTTCCCGTAAGTTTCCCGACAGAAAAACGAAGCGGCGCAGGGAATAATTGAAATCGCCAGAAAAACTGAAAATAGAACCAGATACGCTTTATCCGGATAGATGGTCGCGCCGTTTCTGGTTATGACCTGTCGACTGAACAAATCCAATATTCTTCCGGTTGCCTGGGACATAACCGCGACCATCACATACGTTGTCGTGTTCATAACTCCGACCGAAATAGCGGTCTTACCCGCGTCATTCAATTCTTTCATCAGCGATACATTGACCGGGGTGCAACCGGAAGCCAGGGCCGGCATGATCAAACCGAGCAGAAAAATCACCGGGGGCAATTTAAAATAAACCCCGCATAACATCAGGGCCATTGCCAGCATGGTTGAAAATCCGTTGAAGATGAGAAAACATTTACGCCGGTTGCCAAGCAATCGACTGATTATTCCGGAAAACATCATTGCGCTCATCACGGCTAACATCATCGTGAAAGTGTAATTTGCCGCGGTAAGCGAAGATATTCCGCAAAAGTCTTCCAGAAACTTTGCACCGATGGTTGCCTGCAGGGAAAAATAAAGCGAGAAACACAACGGGGTGGTCAGCAATACAGCATAGTTTTTTTTGTTTTTGAGGACTTCTCCGATGCTGCGGAAAAGATGACTGGTCCTGACTGTTGTATCGCGATTTACTTTCAGCATGATGAGAAATGTGATGATGAGAACCGCGAAAGTGGCAGCCGCGACAATGACGCAGGAATTCCGCCAACCGGTGTATTCAACCATCATCCTGAACGGTCTGGTTCCGGTTAAACCGCCGGAATAGCCCAATAAACATAAAAAACCAAAAACCGGGGCGAAGTTTTTTCCGCCGAAATAATGGTCCGTTTCCTTGACCATGCATAAATACATCGTGCTCGCTCCCAGTCCGACCAGGGCCCGGCTCGCGTATAACAACCATTGGCCGTTTGACAGCGGAAAAACCAGAGAACCGGCACAAAGCAGCAAGCCGCTGACCAGAACAACTTTGATGCCGCCAAACCGGTCCGCCAGAAAACCGGCAAACGGCTGCATCAACGCATAGACGAAGAGATAGATGGCGCTGAGCCTGGTTACTTCCGACGCTGAAATTGCAAAATCATGCTGCAGATCATTGAATATTGTTCCCGGTATCGCGACGCGCTGAAAGAAGGAAAAAAAATACAAGCCGGCAATCGCCAGCACCATGGCTGTCTCGTAAACACTTATCTTTGCACACTTATTGTGTGCCTCTATTGTCTGAGAAGGGAGCATATTTAAGTATACCTGATATCCGGAGGGCAGGGGTCGTAGCGCACATTCCCGGTTTGCAGCCGACGCATCCCGCCATGACGGTAGATGACCGGCGGGTTGTCGCATTCAATCTTCAAAACCGGACAAAATTCTTTTTCAAATTCCGGCGGCAACTTGACTGCCAGACGGTCGCCGCTGCTGGAAAACGGTAATATCTGGCCATTTCTTGAAACGTTTATCACCCGGCATTCCAGGCCGGTAAGGCTCCACTCGTTTTCCGGCGGATAAATGAAACTTGCGTATAAATTATTTCCTGAAGCGCTGAATTGAGCGTTGGAATCCCAGTCACCGCGATCCCCGGTCTTGAGGACGGTCGGGTCGAAAGAAAAAATATCATCGGCGGCAAGCGCTTCGGTTCCCTCATTTTTGATCCAACTGCCGACTTTGCGGATTATTTCAAGGTTTTTCTCCGGAATTCGCCCGGTTCCGTCCAGACCGACGTTAAGCAGCAGATTTCCCCGGCTCCGGGTACAGGTTACAAGTGTTCTGACGACCCCTGACGGCGTTTTCCAGTTATTATCGCCGGGATGGTGACACCAATGGTCATTCAAGGTTATGCAGGCTTCCCACGGCCGCCACGGTGACGGTGCGGACAAATGCTGTTCCGGAGTTGCGAAGTCACCGGGCAGTCCGTTGCGCCCGTTGACAATAATCCCGGGTTGAACGGACCGGGCCATAGCGTTCATTTTCTCCGCCTGCCAGCCATCCGCGTGGAAAGGCCACCAGCCGTCGTACCATAGAATATCGACCGGGCTATATCTGGTCAGCAGTTCCTTGAGCCTGACAAAAGTATTTTCAATGAAAGTCCGGTATTTTCCATCGTCTTCAAGTGCGTCGACTCCGTCGGGACGGTCATATAAGTTGTTCAAGCTGTGATAAAGTCCTATCTTCAAGCCTCGCACGCGTGCCGCCGCGATGATTTCGGCGACAAAATCCCGGCCGGCGGCGGTTTTAGTCGAGCAGAAATCACTCAAATCACTGTCGTACATCCTGAACCCGTCATGGTGCATTGTGGTGAAAACAATATATTTCATGCCGCCGTCGACTGCCAGTTGACAGATCTCATCGGCATTGAAATTGACCGGGTTGAACCTGTCGGCCAGTTTACTATATTCGGCCGGTTCAATACGTTCGCGGTTCATTACCCATTCGCCGCGCCCGAGCAGACTGTATAGCCCGAAGTGAATAAACAGCCCGTAGCGGGCTTCGACAAACCATTGCAGTTTTTCCTCAATCTGTAACATAGCAATATTTTTTAACCTCTTTTCAAACCCGGTTCAGGACCGTTAACATAACTTCAGATGATAAAATCCGGGATAATATAATCATAATTCTCATTCCATTTATATGGTTCAGGCAAATCATTTACCGCCTGTTTCAGTTCAGTTTTAATCTTCTGATACGCCGAGTCGTTGCTTAAATCATGCTGTTCAAGCGGATCGTTTGCAACGTCGACCAGGTATTCCGTTCCGTCGCTGAAAGTAACAAATTTGGTGTTACCCTTGCGGGTCATAACCCAGTCCTTGTACTCCTGGTCACCGTTCGCGAAAAACTCACTGACGACAACTCGTTCGAGGAATTTTCCGGGTGACGTTTCAGCCTCGATAAGCTGTTTCAAGCTGTTGCCGCGCAGACCCGGCGGTTCGGACAAGCCGGCATAATCGCAAATTGTCGGGTAAAGGTCCACCAGCGAGACGTTTTCCTCAATCCTCTTTCCCTGCGGGATTCCCGGTCCGGAGATGATGAAAGGCACCCGGCTGGACCATTCTTCAGGACGGGCCTTGCCCCAGCAGCCAAGTTCTCCGGCAAATTCGCCGTGATCGGAAATATATATTATTATGAAATCGTCGAGTACTTCTAACTTCTCGAGAGAGTCGAGAACTTTGCCGATTTGCCGGTCGGTATATTCCACCAGCCCCCAGTAGGCGGCACGGGCATTGAGAATTTCCTCTTCCGATACATCCCTTCCCGGCAGATACATCGCGCGATCATCCTCTGGCGCTTCCGGCATCGTGACGCGTTCACGATAATATTCATACAGTTCGTCCGGTGCGTAAAGCGGCCAGTGCGGCGTCTTCCAGCCGACCTGGAGCAGTAGTGGCCGATTCGGGTTGTAAAGCGGCAAAATAGAATGATTGTAATAATCATCCAGCGCGATTTGGGTTTCACGGGTAACGGAATCGTCGAAAATAATAAAGCCGTCATTGCCGGGACGTGCATTCTGAACCCAATATTTCAAACTGCCGTAGCCCGGGATTTTTGCCCGGAGTGGAAAGGTGTCGGCGGCGGCGTTATACCCCGGAGTTTTGCTATAGCCGACTATTTCCATGTCGCCATACGGGCGAAACATCCAGCCGTGCATTTGCTCCAGTCCCATAAAATGCTGTTTGCCGACACAGGTGGTTTGCCAGCCGGCAGCGGCAAAATGTTTTGGATAGGTCCAGGTTTTCGGGTCCAGGCCGTCGCCGTAATGCAGACTGCCGATATCCCGGACATATTTTCCGGTCAAGGTGGAATAGCGTCCCGGCACACAGATCGGGTTGTTGCAGTAAGCGTTGTCAAAGATGACCCCGCGCGCGGCCAGCCGATCCATATTCGGGGTCCGGGCCAGCGGGTCTCCCATACAGCCCATGACCTGCGGGGCGTGTTCGTCCGAACACAGAATCAATATGTTATGCGGTTTTTTGTTCATTTAAAAATTTTCTCAATTTTGACGTTTTATAAATTCCGCGTTCCGGTAATGTTGACTGCCCCACGGTAAATCCTCTTTCAGGAAAAAGCCGCCGGCTTGCCGCAGGCGACCGCCTTGTTCGATGAATTCTGCTACCGCTTTTTGCATGGAGCTTTCGCGCGGTGCCTGGTCGATTCCTTTTTCCAGGACATTTTCGCCGAATATCCTTCTCAGGGCTTCGTCACCGCTCGCGCCAAGCGGATACAGGTGAAATTCCCGCTGAAACTTGACAATATTGGCGGAGTCCGCCAGAATCGTTTCATACTGGTTATCAAAAAGCCAGGTGTTACACGCCCACCCTTTGTAAGTTTTTTCTGGAAAATATTGCGTGAAAAATTTAATGGAATAGTCAATTGCGTCGGAACAGCTCTGCATATCCATACGTTCGCCGGCCGGAATATGGATGTCAAGGACCGGGTCATACATTTCCAGTACCTTATCCCATTCAGCCAGGTTCAGTGACACGGTTTTTTTCATGACCGTTCCGCGCGGGGTCAGCGGATTGCCGGTTACCTGTTGATGGTCTTCGGTCAGGGCTGATTCCCAGGCGTTTTCATCATATTGGCCGTCAACGCCATCATAAGACCCGGCGGAGTTGATTTTGATCCCGTTATTGACGAAAGCCTGAATCTGTTGTGTCGCTTTGTTTCTGAAAACGGTAATCCGGCCGCCGAAAGGGCGGATATGGAATTGCAGGCGCCCCAGGCGGAACAAGTCCCCAAGCAGCAGGTTCCGTTCCCAGTTAAGGATTTGCGGGGACAGGCCGATATGTGAAAAATTTTGTTTGTAATGTGAGACCCAGATTGAAATATCTTTAAACGCTCCGAGCATTACATCCTCCGGCATGCCCTTCGACTGAAAATATTTTTTACTGACATCCATGGCCGAGAGCGCCAGCAGCAGATTATAGGTGTAACCTTCATCCGGCAGGACACTTCGCATATCGGGAAAGTCCATGCCGATATCGCCGGGAGAATTCTCGCGGCGGAAAAGCAGATAGTGGCCGTGGACAAACAGTCTTCTCAGGCAAGGCGAAGCATTAATTTTTTTCGCGGTCCCGACAATATATTGAATATTCTCGTTATCAATTCCCGCAAGCCTTGAATTCCGGACTATATAGTCTTCAGACAGGAATTCCATGGAGGAAAGCAGCGGCTCCGATTTATCCCAGGCCGGCTCAAATACATCTTGGTAAGCTTCAAGTGACAGCTCTTTCAAAACGGGGATCAACTGCATCGAAAAATTTCCTCGTGGAACGGCGACTGTTTCCGGACAAAATTATCACAATCGCCAATGATGAACGCCTCCGCGTGCTGACAGCCGCAAGCCTCGCCCCAGGGCATGAAATCAAGTCGGCTTGGATCCGGCATCTGGCAGGCGTGAATACCTACGGCCTTGAGTTTTTGATCCCAGTATTCCGTTACGTCCACAAAGGCGTTCCACTTGGTAAATGCTTGGCCGAAGATCGTCGGAGTTATATCCAGCCAGTACAAAAGAAGTCCGTCATAACCTTGCTCGACCGCTTTCAAATAAGCTTTGGTCACCAGCAGCGCGGTTCCCATATGTTCCATATCGACCATAATGGGACTGTGGGTCATGATCGCTTCGGGCTGATGTTGTAAAATAATTCCGGCCAGCGCCATGACCGACTTTTCATCTTCATGTGCGGTCAGGATGGTCGGCGTATCCGGGGGAACGCATTCCGGGCGCGGAACATCATAACGAAGTTTGATTTCATCACCGTTTACGGCCGTATAGTGGCGCTGGGGATGGTCCAGATGAATTATTTCAGCCCCTAAGAACTCCGCGGCGGCTGACGCTTCTTTTTTGCGCTGGACGATCATTTTATGGTACGGAACAGGCTCGGACTGCCGACTCCCGTCAGGCAGGATTCTGCTCCAACGGCCGGACATGTTATTTGTGGACATGATATAGACCACATCATATCCGGCATCCCGGTATTTGCACAGCGTACCGCCGACATTGAGTTCAATATCATCAGCGTGCGCGCCTATTGCCATCAATTTTTGTTGCTTCATTCTGTTAGAACTCCAAAATTTATTTCGCGTATACTCTTACCTTGAACAGCTTTGCCGCGGTGAAA
This sequence comes from Victivallales bacterium, assembly GCA_963678305.2. Taxonomy (GTDB): domain Bacteria; phylum Verrucomicrobiota; class Lentisphaeria; order Victivallales; family Victivallaceae. The sequence continues at coordinate 169,219 of CAXXVV010000010.1, read as the reverse complement.
AAATAAAAACCGAGGCGATTATGCTGCGGATCGAGGATCGGATGCTTGTCCTGATATTTCAAAATAAGTTTGCCATCGACCAGAAAGCGCAACGCTCCCCGGTCATTTTCAACTACAACCTTATGCCGCTGGTCATTGACGATCAAAGTATCCAGCTTTCTATCAACTGCTACTGAAGCTCCGGTTTTGCGAATCTGGTTTTTCTCGTTATTATAACCGCCGAACTGGAAGAAATAACCGGATGAAAGCGGACTTTGCCCGGACGATAACGGCAACGCGTTCATAAAGGCGTCAATGTCCGAAACGACAACTTTAAACTTCGGACGGTTCTTGAAAGACAGGACCGGCTGGACATCCGAAGCGGCCTCAAATTCCAGCCGTAAAGCGCCCGGTTCCTTTCCTTTGAAGAAATTCCGGGTACACATTAGTGTTCCGCCGCCGCGGAGATAACCGTTATTCACGGTCCATTTGCCGTTAACTATTTTCCAGTCTTTGCCAAGCGCCTTGCGGTTGAAATTATCGCTGAAGACTAAGCGCCAGCCGGCTTCTTCCGGTGTCGTTTTATCAACCGAGCAGGAACAAAGTAATAAGTTTATTAGTATCAAAGGTATTATTGCAAAGCTTGTTTTGGTTCGAACGAACATCAAATTCCCTTTCTTCATATTCGCAAAAATCAATCCAGATCAAGGCCGGTTTTCAATTTAGGCTTCTTTTTCCGGGAGAACGTCATGTGATCCGGATGATAGCCGACCATCCGCGGACCGGTCGGTTTCAGCCACGGACTGAAAAATGCATTGGAGTCTTTGGCCCATATTTTCTTGATCTTGTCCCAGTTGGCTCTGACTTTATCGGCAGTGGCCTTGTCCCGGGTGACTTTCCACTTTTTCATGAGACGGAAGTTTTCGGCCATGAGTGTACTGTAATCAAGTCCGAGACGAATGAAATTAATTCGCTTATGATATATAGAGTTCTTTGCCACCCTGGAATCTGCCTGATTAAGCAGCTTTTCCGCTTGCGCCATCAATTCCGGCGTATAAATCTCCGAATAGAGGTATTTGTCTTTTTTATAGTCAAGGCTTTCGTGTTTTTTCAGGTAGTTATCACGGGCGTTTTCAAAAAGATTCCAGTATGCTTTTATATCCTGCGCGGCCGGGCCGAATCCGCGTTTATAATAATCATCCATGATCGCGTTTCCGTCAGCCTGCGGATTCCAGGTCAACTGCGCCATCAGGTAGAATTGCGGTCCCTGGGTTGACCAGTGTTCCCAAACCGCGTCAATGTAGATTCCCACGCAATTCTGTTCCGCCAGGAATTTGAAATCCTCGATGATTTTCCGGGTCAGGATTTCCGGCATTCCCTGCTGCCAGCCGACCGGGCTGCCGGTATTCGGGCGGTACATCATCCGGGGCGACCCTTTTTTCTTCCAGCCGCGCCACTCGTTCTTATGAAGCTCGCGTCGCCCTTCGTTCCAGGGAAAGTGCGAAACGTGCGGGACAATAACGTTTTTGTCCGGAACTTCCACCGCCGGCGCCGGACGCGAATTACCGTAAGCTGCCATCAGCACATAATAGTCTTTGTCGGGAAAAGCTTTTTTGAGTTTACGGGCCAGAATATTGGCAAAGTGGATATAGCGGTCGGACATAGCCACGTATTCCTGACTGAATCCACTCCAGTGATATTTTACCACCGTCCCATCAGGGTTATCCCATTTGCGACAGTTGTCACAGACACAGATACCGCTGGTATAGCCATCGTTCGGGGTTGCGTTGAAAGTCGTAGCCAACGGGTTAAGTTTCAGTTCCTCTTTAACCCCTTCCAGCCATAAATCCCAAACCCTGGGGTTGGACTGGCATAGTTTGACGTATCCCGGAGAAGGAAATCCACTGCGGGTACCGTCCGGCTGCATGGCGAAAATATCCGGATATTTTTTATGATAGCGGCTCCACCAGGTCCCGAATGCGTGACCACCGGGAAGGAAGAGGGAATCCAGCTTGAGGCGCTGATGTCTGGTCCAGTCTCCGGAATGCTCCCGGTCGCCCAGAGAAGAGTAATGCAGCAGGCCGCCGCGGGAGCGGACCGTGGGGTGGTAGCGATATGAAAACGGCGCAAACGCGATGGTGGGTTTTTTAATAATATCTTCACCCAATTCCCCCGGCCATAACCAGCGGACGTCAAGATAATCCTGCATGAAAGTGTACACCGCATTAGCAGTGCCGTACTCGAATTGCTTGCCGATAACCTTTTTCTTTTTTGTTCTGTAGATAAATGTTTCCGGATCGGCAACGTCAAGATTCTTGGGGTCCCAGCGGTCACGGCCGGTGATTGCCAGGTAATCGGCGTTAGCCGTTATCAAGATTTCTTCAGGATGCTTGAAGGTAAAATCAGTTTTCGGAAAAAGTTTTTTCAGTGCCGGTTGATATCCGACCCAGATTGCCGGTTTCGGAAGCGGCGACGGTACTCCTTCAATAACCTTCGGCCTGGCGCCGCTGATTTTTTCAATATACTGTGCCAGTTCGTCGGCTGAGAATTTTGTATAATGCAATGCATTCTTTGGAATAATGATCGGGGCCGCATGCTTACCATCTTTAACCAGGAACAGCTTGTTTTGTCCGGCTTTCAGGGAAATCGATGTTGCCAGCAAACCGCCCGCCAGCAAGGTAATAATCATCTTGAGTTTGTTTTTTTTCATTTTGATTCAGATTCCGTTATTTTTGAAGAATTAACTTTGAAATTTTTTGATTAATCCGGGTATTTTCCTTTTGGTAATTTCTCAAGGCGTTACGGGTGTTTATTTTCAGGGCCTCATGATACTTTGCCGCCGCCTTGTCTTTCTCGCCCTTGATGGTATATATGTCCCCGGTCATTTCTAAAATTCGCGGCAGCAGGATTTTACTGTTGCCCTGATATTCGGCAAGTTTTTTCAGCGCCTCATCATATTTTTTCTGCTTAACCAGAATGCCGGCTATTCCGTAAATAATTTGTGCGTGAGGCGTTCCACCCAGCAAACGCGGCTTTTCCCATATATCGGCCAGTGCGGCATTGTAAGAAGCCAACGCCTGTTCGTCATCATTGACATTCTGATATGAAACCGCCAACTTGTTCAGGATCGTCAAACGCGACCAGTCGTCAGGTTTCATCAATTTCAGGCATTGCACGTAGTCTTTAATCGCCTCTTGATATTTTTTGACGGCATAAAAGGCATTTGCGCGTAACGCGAATCCATCGCAATTTATATCTTCGGGCCAGGAATTCAGATTCACATCTTTTGATTTACTAATAACATCTTTATATAGTCGTTTTCTTGTCATCAGCTCCATTTGTGCATAAAGCGAATATGACTTGTCGTCGATCGCGGCTGCGGTCTTCATCGCTTCCTCATATTTGTTTCGCATGCCCCCCAGGGATATCGCGTAATAAGCCGTATATTTGGATTTTTCCCCGGAGTTGGCAGCTGTTGCCGCCAGCTTTTCAAAAGCCTGACAAGCGTCCTTGAATTTGCGTTTTGAGAGTAGCTTCAACGCCATGGCTTCCTGGTATTTCCGATGGAAATCCATATTAAAATCCATTGCGGTGAGACTTGTCATCAGACTGACAGCAATTGCCGTATATATTGTTTTAATCATTCAACCAGTTCTTTCCGCTTGATTTTATTCCGCATATTTTGCGAACCCGGAATAATCTGTCCAGAAAGGCGTTCTGGAAGACTGGATTGAGTTGGACAGACTCTGTCTGGTGCGCGCTCCGGCGTGCAGGTCGACATACAATACACTGATAGTTCCCGCATGTCTGAACTCCAGTCTGTGCTTGCCTGCTGAGGGTCCGGTTGTCAGAACCGACGACGTAAGCGGGGTGGCTCTGGTATCGGACAGCAGGCAAAGCCTCGACGGATTTCTGTAATTGGCCCCTTTCAATTTTCTTCCTTCATCATAAAGTCCATATAACCCACTGTTATATCCTATTGTGTAAGGATGAGTGGAATCGTAGGTCAGGTACTCCGGCGCTTCACTGACGCAGCCGTCGGGGATCGCCGGACAGGCGTAGGCTGACCGTTTGTAGGTGTCGAAGCCGATCGAGCCGACCCCGTAATTTTTATTTTTATCGGTAAAATATGGTTCGAATACCCATCTTATCCAAATCGACGCGTCCGTCAGTCCCAGGTTAGGAACCCCTTTCCAGGAGTAAGGATAAAGCCATTCGTAATCTGTCACATACATGCCTGAATAAGTCCCCAGTTGTTTGAAGTTATTCACGCAGCCGATTGCTTTTGCTTTTTCCCTTGCTTTATTAAGCGCCGGCAGCATCATGCTGGCAAGAATGGCGATGATAGCTATTACTACCAATAGTTCTATTAGTGTGAATTTGTTTCTCCTGAACATACGACCTCTCCTTTCGGTTTAATTAACAATTGACATTTTCAGGACTGAACATCTTTAGAAATTCCTTGATTATTTCATCAATAATTCAAATCTTAAAATGCATTTAAATACAGCTTTTATTTCAAATCAACTTGATATCAACTTCAGCTTTTCTTGGACCATTACAAAAAAGCATATCAAAAACCTTTTCCATGATGGATTCCTTATCGGCCGTCATTGAAAGCCCGGTGATATCGCTGTAGAAATTATATCCGGTATTATTCCCGTAGCGAATTACAAACAATTCGTCCGGGCATTCAATATGATGTTCAAAAATGTAACGGCACAGACCGAAAAAGGCCGCCTCCGTTGCAAGTACGCAATCAAATTCCTTTTTTGCGAGTTTATGCATAGCGACATGACCGTCTTCAGAGAAATCAAAAAAACCGCCGGCATATTCAATCAAACCGGCTGCTTCCGCGTTTTTTACTCCGGCGAGGATATCCTGAGTAGCTATCCGGTTTTCCACTCCGGCAATAATTGCGAGTTTCCGCTTGTTTTTTTCTGACGCTATCTCGAGCGCTTTGAAGACCGCATCCCTGATATTGGTATGGACATTCGGAACTCCTTCAGGCAGTTCATAGTTCCCAACCACACTATAACGGAAAAAGTTAATTTGTTCGAGATATTTGAAAATCTTTGCATCCATTTGTCCGGTCAGGATCAGTCCGTCTCCGGTTTCAGGCTGAAACCATGATTTGAACTCCGCCAGATTGGATCTCCGGCTGAAAATTGCATTCAGCCGGTGCCGGGACGCTACAGTCTGCAAAGCGGTTCGTAAACCGTCATAATAAGGGTTATTCCATTCCTCTCCAAGTTGAGCGAACCAAACGTTTCCCATTGCCAGGGTATGACTTCGTTTTGCTTTATCATTAACGTAAATTCCGCTGGCCGGTTTTTTATACAAAAGGCCGTCATTCAACAGTAAATCAACTGCGGATTGGATCGTTTGCATGTCGACGCCATATTTTCCGCAAAGCACCCGCAGTGAGTAAAACCTTTCACCCGGTTTGTAATTCTTGAAAACAAGTTCTTTTTTTAATTGGGTATATATCTGATGATATTTTGTCAGGACTCTGTCCCCATCTATTTCATCAGGCATGATAAAGGTTGTCGTCATTATATATTAACTCCATCTGTTGGGATTATACCATACAGTATACATGATGCCGGTTAAAATTGCAACTGTTTTTTACAATAATCTGGCAAATTTCTATAATTATTCCATAATCAGTCGCATTCCGGCTTAATTCAGGCCATATTTCCATCATCATTCAGTATTAATAAATAATCATCACTTGCTTTTTAAATAAAACGCAAATAGTTGGTGGTAAATCAATTAACTCAATTAAAAATATTTGGCGGGAATAGTTGATCTCTGAGCTTCGACCATATATGCGGTCATTACACTATGCCACTCAGTCAGGGTTTCAGTCATGGAATACCTGCCGCCAAGATATCGCTCAGTCCATTCATCGGCCAATTTCTTCATGTTTGCGAGAACGATCTCAAGGATCGCAACGTTAGGAAATTCATCTATCTGCCTGCCTTTTTGGAGCAGAAAATAATGGATATGTCCATGAGCAAGGCAGCCAAATGCCCTGGCAAAAAAATGCAAGTCTTCAAACATTCTGACCAGATAAGTTCCGTTAACCGCACTCATCTCCGTTGCAACTTCCCGCACGTCTTTCAGGAAAGCTCCGGTTTCGGACACAGCCTCTTCCTTCTCTGTAATTATTCCTGCGGGGCCGCAGCAAATATGGTTTTCCGGCACCGGCCAACCTTTGAACGCCACCGGATGTACTGACTCATTGGTCTCAGCTAAAGCCGCAGCGGTCGGAAATAAGGTTCCGGCCGGGCTCGTAATATGCTCGTCAATCGCATAAACAGGGACAAATGCCGGTTTGCAAAGCAGTGACTGGCCATGATATAGATTTTTATCTACATAGAAGATCTTTTTTAATGTGTTTTCCAGATTCAGGAAGATATTTGTAAGAAGTTTTTCATTTTTACTGTTCGCCTTTATCTCAAGTTCCCTGTTCAAAAAATCTTCTATCACCTTTTCTTTCATTGTTGCAGAGTTTTTAGCCTTGAGACAGAAATAAATTGCGTTAAATGCAGTGAGGGTATCAAGGCATGGGATTCTGAAACACGCATCCAGAACGGAGCTGTTGGAAATCTGTTCCAACCCCGGATAAGATTTTTTTCTCGCAGGCAGAACATTTACATGCGGATTGCTTAAATCATTTTCTGTCGCTACTCGGCCGTTGATATATTTTGCGTTGATCTTTCGCGCTTCCTCAATATGCTTTTCATACTGATTAATCGCGGTCGTTGGAACAAAGTTTTTGCCCCAGTATTCGCCGTTCAAATCAAAATTCACGATGACGCGGTTTGTCCTTGATGCTCTTTCCAAGTGCTGATTAAAAGGTAAATGTAAATGGTAATCACCGATAGTATTATCTGCGCTTACAATCACGTCCTGATATTTTCTAGCCGCATCCAACAACGAAAAAAGAGTTTTGGTTTCACCGCCCGCCGTGTGCAGATCAATATCCAACTGACAATTTCTTGATTTCAGGTTGTCACGGACTGTTTTTACGATTTTTGACAGGATTTCGTCGGTTGAAATTTTCTGGTGCTTCAACCGGGCGATTTTTACTGTCGATCTTTCCATTACCCACAATTCAATGCCAGTCAATTCAGGAGCCAGTTCAAACAATTCATTGACCTGATTCGTTATGAACTCATAAATAAAATCCTGGCTCATGTCGATCTCTCCCGCCTGGTTTATCAAATCAGGAAAAATTTCTTTGATAGGCCCGAAATCTACATTTTTAAGTGCGTTTGCACTGTTGAAGCCTACGTCCGGAAATTGCAGAACTTGAAATGTGTACCAGAACTCCATTCCGTTATCGACAGTCAGCTGATAAGCATATTTGAAATAATCTCTGATTTTGTAAATGGCCTCTTTGTAGCCATCTTTAATTTTACAGTTCAATTTAGGATATTCAGGATACAAAAACGGTGGAGTAAAACCGGAAAACTTATTACGTCCCGTGCAGGAATCACCCCAGAATACCAGTCTGTCAACATCATATTGTTTTGCAAATTCGACCACCCTCCGCCAGTGTTCGGGTGTGCTATAGTCGGATGATAGGCTTAACTTCATAAAACGATTCCTGAATTCCTGTTGTTACACTTATTACTGTTTGGTATATGCCATACAGTATACAGTGTCAACGTTGATCTTTCAAGTGAAGTGCTACCCAAATTTTTAATATTCTATATAAAAATAATTATGAAAGAATTATTTATATAAAAGCATTATTTAGTTTTTGAAAACAATGTAATATATTGGTTTAAAATATATTAGTTTAGTTGTCCTGGTGTCAGTTTTCAGGCGTGATTAATACGGGACATACAAAAAGTCAGTCATTTTACCTGTATTTTACTTCAGCTTTCCATTTTGTTATTTTCTCACGCATATCAGCAATGCGGGACTTCTGATCGGGTTCAAATGCCAGATTATGCACTTCTCCCGGATCAGTGTTCAAATCGTAAAGTTCGTTTTCGCCTAACGGGCTCCAATTATACTTCCAGCCGCTTGGACTCACAAGAGTGCAAACCCTGTCTCCTAAATATTTGTCCAATGTATTTTTGTCAGGGATCTGTTCTTGAAGACTTTCCGGAATACTGGTTTGAGGACCGCCGCAGCCATCAGTTCCCAGCCATTCGATGAAGACGTCGTTGCTTTCGTCAACCGTTCCGCCTGACTCAACCAGAGTCTTCAAACTTTTTCCATCAAGGTTTTCAGGTATGTTTCTGCCAAGAGCGTCAAGCAATGTTGGAATAATATCTATCTGACTGACTGGTCCCTTAATTCTTTTCCCTTCGATTTGTCCGGGTAATTTTATGAAAAACGGCACCCGGACAGCTTCTTCAAACATGACGCATTTGGCTACCAGGCGGTGACTGCCCATCATATCGCCATGGTCTGATGTGAAAACAATCATCGTATCATCGTACAAACCGCATTTTTTCAATTTGTCAATTATCTCACCGACGTATTTATCTACGAGACTGCAAAGGCCCCAGTAATTGGCTCGCAGTTGTTTCCACCCTTTTTCAGAGGACAGATCAATACCGCTGATTCCATGTTGATGATATCTGTGCGCGAAAAACTTTGTCTTTGTGGGATTTGTTTCACTAAGTTCATGACCAAAATTTTCCGGCAAAGGAATATCTTCAGGATCGTATTGATTGTCGCGCGGGCCGAAAAAAGGCATATGCGGCTCAAGAAAGTTTACGAACAGCGCGAAAGGAGCATTTTTGTTTTCTTCTATGAAACGTTTTGAATGCTCAGCCAGGAATGCCGGTTTACTGAATTCCTCAGGCAGTTTGGCACTCTCTCCACGTGAGAAAAACTTGCCATTTTCAGGGTTAAAGCCTTTTTGAATCAAATGCTTACAGTAATCGCTCCTTGTGTTCCGGTCCAGTCCTTCTCTGAAAAATCCCTGGTAGCCGTCTTCAGTGCTTATCCACTTATCGAATCCATGCTGTCTGAATAGTTCATCTCCAAGATGCCATTTCCCGAAATGCCCGGTTTTATACTCGCTGTCGTCAAGCAGTTCGGGAAAACATTTAATATTCTGGTCCAGAGGAATATTATTCTGGATACAACCATTATTATGGGGGTAAAGTCCGCTCAATAAGGTTGATCGCGAAGGAGTACACACCGGCTGAGTTACATAGGTCTGCAGGAAAACACTTGACTGATCAGATAATTTATTCAAATGGGGCATTTCTATCTGAGTATTTCCATAAGCCGCCAGGGTGTGAATTGATTGCTCATCGGTATATAAGAATAACAAATTAGGCTTTTTCATGATTGTTCCTTTATGGCATTTAAATGTTGTCTTAATAATTAATATTTATTTGAATTATAATATTTTTGAGTTATTTATCAATTAAACAGGAGGATAATTTATATTACTAAAACGGTGTAATTATGACTAAAGAAGTGATTTCTCCCCCAAAATGGCTTTCTATGGCTAGAAAACAGGGATTAGCTGTTCTAAGATGCATTCATTGGACCCATGAATTCTCCGGTTGGGGGCAGTATCGGCGTATGGAAAATCATCTTGTAATATTTGTCGAACAAGGCGGCGTCGATGTTGAAATTGATCGGGAAATGGCAACGCTGGGTGCTGGAGATGTTTTGTGGATTCCGCCTGGTGTAATAAGAAGAACCAGAGCTAAGATAAAAAACAGCAAAGAAAAAGACTATCGGCTGCACTTCAATATAGCAGGACAAGAAACAGAATCGTTCTTTGCAAAGAAAAGTATTGTCCTTAATTGCGCTTGGGAACTGCTCCCATTATTTGAGCAGCTCAGTTCAATTAGTGAAAGAATGTCAAAATATGATGATTATTTTTCAAACGGCTTATGTTTGGCATTGACCTCAAGAATGATTGCGATCATGGAAAGCAAAGGAGAAAAAAAAGACATAGGGGTACTATATCGAAAATATAGAGAATTCGTTGCAAACAACATAACAAAAGGAATAATTCCGAGTGACTTGGCAATGATTGCGAAACTCAGGCCGGATTATTTTTCCCGAAGATTCAAGAGAGATTACGGTTTATCTCCGAAGGAATTTATCAAAACAGAAAAAATACGAATTATTGCGGAGTTCCTGCTTGAATCGGACTGCTCTATCAAGGAGGCTGCATATTTCTTTGGCTATGAAGATCCGAGTTATTTCTGTCGCCAGTTCCGGGAAGTGATGAAGTGCAGTCCTATGTTTTACAGAAAAATGAACATTTAAAAATTAAGATCATTGTTGAAGTTTGAGGGTTTATGTTTTTATGTTATCTTGTTAGTAATCAATTATATGTATTTTTTTATAAAATCACATTATACTTTAATTTGACAAACCCGTTTCCACCCACTATATTAACTGTAAACTCGTCAACCAACGGAGGAAAAATCATGTCAGGCCGCGGAACGCGCATGAAAGTTACAGGCGAAGGCTGCTACTACCACCTGATGAACCGGGCCTCAGGCTGCAAAGGCGAACGCCCGTTCAACCAGGTCGATATGGAGTACGGCTTCCGATTGCTCCAAAACCTTTGCGAATATTTTCTGATCGAGGTCATCTCAGCCGCCTGGATGGGCAACCATTTCCATGTCGTTGTTTACGCTCCCGGGCCGGATGAATTGCCGTCGATCGAGGATGTTGCCAAACGCCACAACTCCTACTATAGCAGTATGTTGGATAAATTTACCTACGCGCCGAAACAAATGCCGAAAATCAACCCGGCCGACTTGGAAATATGCCGCGAAACCGGCCTGAAAATGATCGACATCAGCTACTTTATGCGCGCCTTCCAACAACGTTTCACCGTCGTCTACAACCAATCCCGCGACCGCATCGGCAAACTCTGGGCCAACAAATTCAAAAGCGTCATCCTCGACAGTCGCAACTCCCTGGAAGCGTGCGTTTTATATGTAGAATTAAACCCCGTCCGCGCCGGCCTGACCCCCGATCCGGCCGACTACCATTTCACGACCTGGGGCCGCTACAACGGCACCGGCAAACACCTTTTTCATACGAATTTCGTCAAACACCTCAAACAAAACATCTGGCATCGCGACACCTCGGAATGGACCGACAACGACCTATTCAACTATTTTCGCAGTGAACTGGCGCGAATCGTCGCGGCGGAAAGCGGAGCCACGAGTGAAGAGATATTCGAGGTGCAGGAACGAGCCAGACGCAAAGAATCGATGCCGGTCCGTTTTCTGCGACGCACCCGCCACTTCAGCGACGGAGCGATATTAGGCTCCAAATTATTCATCCGTGAAATGGGCGGCAAATTCGACAATCCCGCTCGAATCAACAAAAAACAATTAAGCCGCGGCCTCAGCCCCGCCGGAGCCGTGATCTACTGCTTCCGAAAACTCCAGACTTGATATTCACCAGTTGCTCAAGATTCATTTATTAGCAAGATGTTAGCCTTGTGACTGCTATTTTTACATCAAACAGAATAACCTCCTTCAATTATAGCAAAGCCTAAATTTTTTTTATCCAGGCTTGCATTTGTCATCTGAAGGTGTATACTGTATGGATAATGCCTAACAGATTAAAAATGCAAATCCTGCGTGGTTGTCACGATCATAAACGATTTGATTTGCAAAGGAGACTGAATTCATGAAAAAGCCGAATATTCTTCTGATCACAGTACATGACCTTGGAAATTACCTTGGATGTTATGGTTTCGAAAGCGTTGAAAGTCCCTGCCTGGATCGCATGGCGGCGGAAGGAGTATGTTTTACCAATCATTTTACTACCGGAGTGTACTGCTCACCCAGTCGGGGAAGTATTGTCACTGGCCTCTATCCACATGTTAATGGATTGGAAGGGTTAGTTAATCGGGGATGGAAAATGAAGGACGACGCTCAAACATTGCCCCAACTGTTGAAGGACTCGGATTACACAAGTATTTTGATCGGATTTCAGCATGAGGCTCCGCCTGCAGAGATAGAAAGATTGGGATATGATGAAATTATTAGAGGAGATTCAAACAGAGTTGATGATATTGTTCCGCGTGCAATTGATTTTCTGAATTCCCGGGCCAAGGAAATGGGACCCTGGTATGCGTCGCTTGGAACGATCGAAGTACATAATCCCTATGACAGATATGAAAAAACCGATCTTGCGAAAGTCAAGCTGCCGGATTATGTTCCGGACTGTCCGGAGGCCAGAGAGGATATGGCTGGATTTCAGGGCTCCATCAAGCACATGGACAAAAGAATCGGTGAGGTTTTGACCGCTCTGGACGATAATGGCCTGTCAGACAACACCATTGTCATATTCACGACCGATCACGGTCCGGCCTGGCCGAGGGGTAAATGTACCACTTATGATCCCGGTTTACGTTGCGCTCTGCTGGTACGTTGTCCGGGGGCAATAGAGGCAGGTATAAGTATCGACATCATGACCAGTCACGTGGATATAACACCTTCGATTCTTGAAATAGCCGGGGTTGCTTCCGAGGTAGAGTTTGAGGGTGTGAGTTTTGCGCCGGCCTTGAATAATGAATTTTTGCCGCCGCGGGAATTCATTTTTGCCGAAGACCTGCCGACAAGAACAATCAGGACTGAAAAATTCAAATATACCAGGAACTTTGTCGATGATCACAGGATTGTGGTTGCCGGCTGGTTGAAAGAACGTGAGTACGCTCATCAGTTCAGCGATCAATGGTCGCCGCTTCCGCCGGTGGAACTATATGATCTGGTAAATGATCCTCTGGAAAGAAATAATCTGGCGGACGATCCGGAATATGCTGCAATTCAGGAAAAACTGCATAATCAGCTTTTCGCGTGGCTGGAGAAAACCGATGACAAAATTTTAAAAGGATTCATTCCGGAACGATATATCGTATAATGCAGGTTATGATTTATGAGCGACAACAATTTATACTTCGGAATCGGAAAAAGATGCATAACGCCGGAAGTCCAGGTGTCTTTGGCGGGTTACTTTAACGCCAGGATGTTCGATAAAGTTCTGGACGATATCTTTGTTCAGGTTCTTTTGCTGCGGCAGGATGGCAGGACTGCGGGAATTATTTATTTCGAACTGTTGACTGTAACCTGGCATATACAGGAATATCTTTACAAAGAAATATCAAAAAAATGGCCTTTAGGTCGGGAAAATCTTATCATCTGCGCCAGCCATACCCATACCGCCCCGGACAGCAGAAACAGTTCCTCTGAGTACAGCGAGGAATATACCATGGATTTATTCAAAAAAACTCTAGCCGCTGTTCAAAATGCCTTTGACTCCATGGCTCCGGGCGAACTATATGTTGGGACAACGACGGAAAGCCGCTTTGCCTTTAATCGCAGATACTGGATGAAGGACGGCTCCGTGCTGACCAATCCCGGTAAACTGAATCCGGAGATAGACTGTCCGGAGGGAGAAGTCGATCACTCTATCCCGATGCTGGGCATTAAACAGAACGGACAGTTCAAGGTTTTACTGGTAAATATATCAAATCATGGAGATTCGACCGGAGGCACCGGGGTCTCCGGTGACTGGATGGGCGTTTGCCGTCGACAAATAGAAACGGCAATGGGTAATGGAGCAATGTGTTTTCCATTAATTTCTCCATCCGGGAACATCAATCATGTCGATGTCAACGATCCCGAAGATCAAGTTTCGACGGTTGAAGCCGAACGACTCGGGAAGGGGTATGCTGAAACCATTATTAAGGCCACCGCCGAGTTGAAGCCTGTTGAAAAGTGCACGCTGAAAGCAGCCAATATATCAGTTGAGACAGAACCGAGAAAAGTGACGGAAGAAGAGAAAGCTGAAGCAATTGCAATAATCAAACAGTATTCCGGTATAGAGACGGCTCCGGGAGGTGGCGACTTGACATCTGAGGATCTGGTCAAACGTACCCCGATTGCGTTGCGCTTTTTTGCCGAAGCTATTTTGTCCATCGCTGAAGACACAGCATTGAGAACTTTTAACCTGGTTTATCTCGACTTCGGACCGGTTGGTATATTGTCTCTTCCTTCTGAAGTGTTTGTTGAAACTGGAGCCGCCATAAGAAATTGTCAGCCTGAAAAAATGCTTCTGCTGGCAACCCATTCCGGAACTGGATCCGAGCACTTGAAAGGCGGTTATATCCCGAATGTTTGGAATTACGGTCGGGGCGGATATGAAACCGCTCATAGATCAAATCCATATGAAGAAAGAACCGCTGAAAAATTACTCGATGCCGCCGGAAAACTTTTACATAATATTTCAGTTTAACAAATCGATAATATAAACTGCGTGGCAGGATCGTGCGAAAGGAAGTCATATGTCTGCGCCGAATAAAGAAAATATCCTATTCATATTCACTGATCAGCATCGCAAAGATTTTCTGCCTTGTTACGGCAGTGAACATGGGATCGCTCCGGCTTTGGACCGTCTGGCTCAAGATGGAATAGTTTTCGATAATGCTTACACCGTAACGCCGGTTTGCACTCCGGCCAGAGCTTCGGTTCAAACCGGACTTTATCCCTGTAAACACGGCATGCAGGGTAATTTGTTTGCTTCAGGGTGTCTGGTGCATGAGCTGCCGGATTCTCCCAGCCTTCTGCCTCGGCGCATGAAAGCGGCAGGCTATATCGCCGGTTATACCGGGAAATGGCATCTCGGGTATGGCAAACAAGCTTACGAAGATCCCCATTTTCAGCAATATATTCCAAAAATCGATGCCTGTTTGCGGGCTGTGACATTTCCTGACCCTTACTGCGAAGCCAGTTCTCTGCCCTCGGATCTCGGTTATGAAGGCGATGATTTTCCCGGGCATGGCGGCAGCGGGCTTTATTATCCGCAAATGATCGAGTACCTGAAACAGCGAAACCTGCAATTCAAGGTGGATAATAAAGGCGGTTACGGGCCGGTTATATCCCCGCCGGAATCAACGATTGACTGGTTCCTCGGCGACCGGGCGGTTCAACTGCTGCGGGATTTCAATTCCAGACGGAACCCTTTTTTCTTCAGTCTTAATTTCTGGGGGCCGCATGATCCGGCTTTTGTGCCGGAAGAATATTTAAAGCCATGGGAAAATGTTAAGTTTGAACCGTGGATGAATTTTGATTATGATATGTCGCTCAAGCCCGGTATTCACGGTGTCACAAGGGAAAACCGCGACTGGAGTTATTTTGAAGAGCATATGCACTACTCCTACGGGTATCAATATTTTATAGATTCGCAGATTCAGCGGGTGCTTGCAACCTGTGATGAACTTGGTATTTATGATGACATGTGGATTGTTTTCGCCTCGGATCACGGGGATTCGCAGGGTTGTCACGGCGGCCTTATAAACAAGGGGTTCCACATGTATGAGGAGACGGCTTCGATTCCTCTGATAATCAAACCGCCGAAAGGTTACTGTGCCGGTACCAGGAATGACAAACTTATAAACACAACGGATATTTATCAAACCTTTATTGATATTGCTTCAGGCGAAGACCGTAATTCGGATACTCATGGTCGCTCCCTCGTTCCATTTTGCCGCGGCGAAGAAGTTGCCGATTGGCCGGAAATCGTTGTGACCGAATGTATGGGCCCGGGTTTTCTTGCTTATTCCCAACGCATGATCAGAAGAGGAGATAACAAGTATGTCTGGAACCCCGGCTGCACCGATGAGTTGTACAATCTTGCTGAAGACCCTTATGAAATGAATAACCTGATCAATAAATCCACCGTTCTCCGGGATGAAATGCGACAGGAACTCATCAGATGGATGGCCGAACACGATGATCTGGTTTATCTGTTTCATCCTGAAGTATTTCAAGAAGGGCGTTGGAATTAGTCCTTGTCGACTCTAAAAGGCCGCAGGCTTCTTCAAGCCTGCGGCATAAAATTGTCATGGAAAGTTTCATCCTGCTGCTTCATTCAGAATCAAGACAGATCAAAGTCAGAAGTGATTTGCCGCATTCAATCCTGTCGTGCATAATTTTAACCGAATACATGTTGGCCGGATTTTCCAGCGCATAGACCGTTGCTTTCGAACCGGCATTACCAGTGGTGAAATAAGAGTCTTCTCCAGTGGGATTCCAGACTGCAAAGAGCTGTTTCCCATCAGCGCAGCTGAATTCCTTGACGGTAATTCCCGTTGAACAATCAGTAATGTTAAGATCGTCGAGAAACTGCCCCCGGGTGAAGAAGTCAACCCCGGTTTCGTACAGCTTGATCGCATTGCGGAAAAATGGTTTGAGGAGTTCGTTTTCCGGGGCGTGACAATAGGTCCAGTATTTTAGACCGTGAATGAATTGTCGACAGAAAATCTCTATGACATGGGGATTTTCGGCCGGTTTTTTCCCGGCCCAGGGCTTCTGCATCGCCATATCAATAAGCAGTACTTCCGGGAACGTATAGCGGAACATCGCCGGAAAACAAAATTCAGGTGCGGCTTGCCAGTAGGAATAGCAGAGAAAACAGTCCAGGAGATCTTTGTGCAGATCCATCGCGCGTTCGGTCAGCAGGATATATTCCGTTTTGCCGGCTGTCGCAAGTTCCGCCCTGACTTCGGTCAGGAGTTTCCGGTAATTCATCGCCCAGGCGCTGTCGTGTTGATGTCCCGGCGAATAACAGTCACGCGGCGCGGAGCCGATTTGATCAAGGTAAATACCGTCGGCGCCCAGTTCCAGCAGTACATATTTGATATTGCGTTTGATCGCTTCGCGCCAGGTCGCTACATTACTGCACAGTGTTACGAGCGGATGAACCAGAAAAAATTCGCCAAAGTAGTCGATTTTTCCATGAATATCACGGACCGCGTATTCCCGTCCGAGAGTTTCAAACTCTGGACAATCCCGGGATATACTCAGGGCGTTTACGTAAAAGAATACTTTGCCTCCCGCGTCATGAACCTTGCGGATCGATTCTTTTAACTGCGCTTCGGTCCCCAGTTCGTCGTCGGTCGCGTACTGGACGGAGTAATTGTCGAATCCGCCGTTGTTCCAGCCGGCCAGCAGCATGGTGTTGTAGCCGCAGTCGGCTGCTTCACGGTACATTTCCGGTAAATCTTCATAACGGTGAATAATCGTGCCGTCTTCCCATTTAAGATCATAATGTGATATTACACCGGGGGCAATCCTGAAAAATTCTGGGGTTGCGGGCGTGCCGGGCAGAATGGAATTAAGGTATTCCCGGTACAGCTCCGCACCCTGGTGCCAGTCCTGTTCGTGTAACCCGATGATAAAGTCCCCGTTCCATGAAGACAACTGCCGGTTAAAGATTTTATCCGCGCCCATGACGATGCCCGGCTTATTGCGTTCTGCCCGGAAGAACAATCCGGCTTTTTCCAGGGCGGGATCATGCATCCCGAGATAAATCCCTCCCTGCGGGCCACAGTAATCCATCCAGGTCATCGAGATTGACGCGGGGTAGGTGTATGTGCTGTCACGGCCCCATTCCACATAGTCGTCAGTGATGATTTTAACACATTCTTTCAGGGAGGTGTCCAGCTGCGTCTCCCGAGTGGTGAACTCCGCGGTGGTTATCGGGGCCAGGCCGCTTTCAAGGACATTAATATGGCGTAATTTTTGGCCGGGGCCGTATTCCGTATCGGTACATTTGTATTCCCGGAAAACGGTTTGGGCCGGATTCGGAATTTTAATCCCGGTCTTGAAAGGGTAAAGCAAATAACCGGCGTCATCATTTTTATCCGGCCGCACCCGCCCCGGAGTGACGAAGGAGACGGAGGCTACTCTTACGTCCTTGCCCGCCTTGAATCCGATGTTGCACGCGGCGGCCCAGGAGCCGAACTGCCGCCATTGTAAAATCAAAGTCAGGTCCAGTGAACAATGGCGGTAACGGCCCTCAGTTTCTGAGATCGCGGTAAATTCAAAATCATCCGGGGATAGTTGAATAATATCATTTTCTGCTTTGACGGCGATTTCCCAGCAAAGCTGTTGCGGGTCGCATTCAACGACCATTCCGGTTTTGATATTTTCCAGCATGGAAAACCGACCTTCACACAAACTGCCGGATATTTTTAAATAATTATGGATATCTTGTTTCATTTCATGCCTTGTATTTCTGGATGGTGTGTTGGACCGGGGAGGGTTCTTCCCGGCCGGAAAAATCTATTTGCGAGAGTTCTTCCATTGATTCGAAAAGGGCGTGACAGGCGTCGCGATAACTCATGGAACACAACTCGCTGATCAGACGAATTCCCCGGTCGATCAATTTTTTGTTGGAAACCGAAACCCAGCTCATCCAGTTATCCGCGACGCGGCCCACTCCGACCATGGTTCCGGTTGACAGGGTGTTAAGGGTTAATTTAACGGCAAGGCGTTCGATCAGCCTCAATGGAGACGGGTTAATCGCGCATTTGATAAAAAAGTCCGCGTGATGTTCGGCCTGGCCGATAACACAAGTTTTTTTATCCTGAAATTTGCCGGTGGCGGCTTTGAAGGCATCGTTCCAGGCAGGGAATCCGGTTTGCTCGATTTCCCGGCTGCCCAGAATTGTGATCGCGGCGTTGGGTTGCCGGGATATCCTGGCCGGGTCGTGGTCGCAGCCGACTTTGATCCGGAGGAAATCATGGAGGGATATTTCCGGCGGAGCGGCAATGACTTTGGCCGGAGCGTCCATCTTTTTATACAGTGGAATATCCCAATTCAAACAACGTGGCTTACGTCCGAAAATCTGCTCCCAAATCTTATCTGTAGGATACTGCGGATGCTTGACAAATGCCCATGACGGCGTAGCGTCCGGGTTATCCGCCGGGGCGAAAGGCGGCAGCATGAAGGTCGGGTTGCGCTCTGTCGTATCGGTGAAAATATCCAGCAGGTAATTATCTGCAAAATAAGTTACCAGACCGTTTTGACGGTAGATTTCTGCTTCGTAATCAATGAATTTCGCAAGTTGATCGGCATTTTCCGGGCTTGCGAGCTGGCCGAGCATGACCGCGAATTCAGCGGCGTAATCAGGCGTACACCAGTTGACGCGGTCCAGTTCTTCGGCGTTTAAAACATCCTGTAATATCTGCGCGAGAATTTGTTCCAGCATGGAACCGGCGATAAGCTGTTCCGAAGTAGTGGCCTGCATCCGGGTGGAACCGGCCAGCGCCATCGGACCGCAAAAGAGATCCAGCACAGTTACACGCTCATCTTCAATCGCTTTTCTGGAACGTTCTATATATTCGCACAGCACTTTGGCCGGATTGTTAAACATCAGAAATCCGGCCGCGCCGCGATTCAAGGCTTCATCAAGTGAACCTAAAACCGACGAGGTTTCCCCGCCTTCGGTTATCGCCACCAGCATATCCGGGGCTTTTATATTCAATTCCCGCACCTGCTGCCGGCCAAACTCCGCGTAATCCTCGAAACTCTCGACGGACCTGATCAGGGCAAAATCGCCCCCGGTCATAATGCTGTAAACAGCGTCTTCGTAGCCGGCGACTTTTGCATAGATGGCAGGATTTTCGACTTTCAGGTCGACGAAGAACCTGCGCCACATGGTTTCAAGCAGGATGCTCAGACGTCCGGTTGCGCCGCAGCCGGAAAAGATTATCCGGCCATTACCGGTTACGGTCCGGTATGCCGTATCGACCATTTTCCGGTATTCGTTCGAGGCCAGAACTTTCCGGGCCATGCATGTTATGTCACGGTCGACGCTCAACAGCAGTTCAACCCCTGACGGTGTATCCGAGTTGAAAGTCCGTTCCAGAGTTTTTGTTTTGGGATTTGATTGTTCCGTCGGCAGCATCCCGAGGTGGAACTGGGTTTCGTTTTTGAGAAAGTGCTCCGCAGACTGGAGCGCTGAAGTACTCATTTGGATAATTCCTTTAATATATTTTTGTAAAATGCAAATACTAACCACTGAAACCACGGAAAATCACTGAAGTAAGTCTTTTATTTTTCAGCTCAAGCTGAAAACTTAAATACTTCTTCATGATCTTCATGGTGCAAATAATAGTCTCGCATAAGTTAAATATTTTTTTATAATTATTTATAACTGGTTATAGGATTTTTTATACTGGTCTCGCCGCTGCTGCGCCGCTGTAGTACGATAAATCCGGCCTTGTTCGCGCCTGCCGGCGCAACGGCGGATATTGTCGCTTGTCTCCATTTTTGCAGTTCCGGTTCGACTTTGCTCAATGAAACCGCGATGATTTTATTTTTTGCGTCGCGCCAGATAATACCCATGTAGACATTATAACTTTTATTCCTGAAAATGTCGGTTTGAAAGTTATATTTTTTCCCGGCGACGACTTTCTCCATCGGGCTTAGCCAGCCGGTATAATTGCCGAATGTGTCTTTAATGACAAGGGTTCCGGATTTCTCAGAAAGGCCCAGACAATCCTGCGGGTTAAGTTTTTGCCACCCGGAAATGGACCGTTCGTTCGGGTTCGTCGCCGGAGTAATGACCGGGGCGGGGGATTCAAGTTTTTTCGACCAGGTCAGAGTTGCGGAATTGCCGTTTTTTTCCACGTTACCGCCGATTTGCCGGAAACTCAGGTCATCGAACCAACACTCTCCAGCGCCGGACTTGATCTTGCCGACATATATTTTGGCGCAGACCGCTTCTGCCGGTGCTTTTACTCGAAGCGTCAGCAGACGCCAGTCGTGGGTTTTGTTGATCAGCAGCGCTCTTTTTGATGACAACCAGCCTTTTTTTGAATACCAGCTGATACTGATGGTGCAATTTCCTTTGGCGTTCAGCGTCTTGATCCAGCCGGTCAGTTCATATTCGACTCCCGGTGTTACTTTGACCGCTTCTTCCATGATCCAGCGGCAGCCGTCTTTCTTTGCCGCGGTGGATACGGAAAGCGACTTCCGGCCTGACTTTGACTGTTTGTCCGACCAGGCCGCTTCGTTCTTCTTTCCGCCCCAGACAACCCAGCCTTGAGGCTGCTTGCCGCCTTTTTCAAACGACGGGTTCGGCAGCAGGTTACCGCCGGCGATCAGCATGTTCGAGGACATGATGATATATACTAAATAATTTATCGTTTTCATTTTATCGCTATTCCCCTGACTTCAAACGGCTGCATTTCAAATTCGAGTTTATTGCCGATATTGATTTTTTCAGCTTTCAACTGCGGAACCTTCTCCTTAATAGTAAGATATTTCACGTCTGAATATGTCTGACGGTTAAGAATGTATTGTTCGGCCGGTCTGTCTGGCAGGTTTGGCTTGAGAACAACTTTTACCGGGGTATTGTTCTTATTCACGAGAATCAGTGTTTTGGCCTCATCGAGAAAGCCGTAGGCCTCGACCGTCTCACTGCTTGTTGAAGTGCCGATCAAATCGCCATATCCCAGTTTACGGTAGAGCCATAACGTGTGATAAACCGGATTTAAGGACAAACGGCCCTTGCCGCTGCCGATACAGCAACCGAATCCGCCGCCGAAAGTAAAATAGCACAACGCGTCGCCGCCGCCGCGCTGGAAGCGTCCCTGGGCCGAGGCGAACCAGGCCGCGCCCCTGATATCCCGGATTCTCGGGTCCACGCCGCCCTGCCATCGCCAGTTGATATTTGATTCGGTCACGATCAGGGGAATTTGCCGTCCGGGCAGTTTACGCTTGATCAACTGCCGGTACTCCACGGCCGACGCTTCGTATTTAGCGGTCTTAGCCATAATGAATGTGTCCGGGGTGTCATAAGTTTCAGAATACCCGTATTCATGGTAAGTGACAAAATCCACCAGTTCGGGATAGCTGTCCATCATTTCCCCGGCCCAGCCGAGATTGGGATTGCAGGTGGCCGGACCGCCGGTCGCGAGTTCAGGCGATACGCTTTTAATGGCCCCGGCGACGCTGCCGAAAACTTTGACATAATAACTTGCCGGCCATCTTTTCAATTCGACTTCGTTGCCGATTTCCCATTTGACCGGAATGCCTTTCCGGTGATAACGCTCAACGATTTTACGGCAGTACGCGGTATATTCGGGAATGCCGGCGGGGCGCCAGTAACGTTTGCTGTCGCCGTAGACATTATTTTTCATGGCCATCCAGATCGGGCCGCCGGGACCGAAGCACAACATCGGTTCGGCTCCAAGATCCTTGATGTAATTGACGGTCAGATCAAGTTTTGTAAAATCCCAGACGCCTTCGGCCGGAGCCGGTTCGGCTTTGCCGACGCTGGTCGATACCTGGTAACGAAACAGGACTTTACCTCGTCCCGCCCGCATCAGGTTTTCCGCCGCCTTGCGGTAAAGCGGGGAAATACAGTTGCCGCCGATTCCGAAAGCAATGGAATATGCCGGGCGAAGTTTGAGTTTTCGAGTGAAGTCGGCGTTGATAACCACCTGCTTTGGCGGTGCGCTTTTCGTCGCAGCTTTAAGCTCTGCTGCTTTGGTTTCTTTCACCAGTCGTCTGGCCAGCGCGGAATCCCTGACGCCGGTAACCGCCAACAGAATCGGCATCCCGCCTTCAGCCGCGGAAACTATTTGAATATCTTTGATCTCCTGTTCCGGATAAGGGTTGACCCAGCCGAAAGAGTAAAATCCGACATCGGAACTTCCGTTAGAGGTTTTCCAGGCAACTTTGCCCGCCTTGACCGGCTGCGGGTTCCACCAGCCGCTCAAATGCGTCCCGTAGGTCAGCGGAATTTCCGAATAAAAACTTGAGTCCTTGTATCTGACGATTACATGACCGATATTCTTACCCAATTTGCCGCTCCAGGCGCAAGTAGCCAGCAGATAAAGCAAACGCGCTTTCTTATTGACTGTGACCGGTTTGCTCTCGACCGGGAAATAAGGTTTGTATTTATTGCGCAGCACAATGCATGATTTCTCGTGGTTGGATTTCGGATCGATAATGTCGAAAGGAATGCCGTTGTAAGTTTTGGCTCCGCCTTGCAAGGCCCTGAGATCATTACCCGGTCCCTGGTCGGTCCAGCCGCCTTTCCGGTCATCAGCTTTATCGTCCGCGAAGCCCATGTTTGCCGCTCCGCGCAGGTTGACAAAGAAAAAGTCGGAACTTGAAACTTTCCCGCCCGACGCGGCGAGTGCAACCTGTCGCCAGTTATTTTTGTTTGCCGGCAGCAGCCTGGAGGTCATTTCATAGTGGAACTTATCACCTTTTTTGAGGTGCTTGCCGGCCATTGCCTGATAATACTGTTTGTGATAATTCTTAATATCCCAGATACAGTGTTTCCTGCCTTCTCCCGGCGGCAGATCAGCCGGGAATTCGGTATAGATTACAGTTCCGGCGACCGGATCGAAGCTCGCTGCCCAGCGCGGGTTTCCAAATAACTTGAATTTACCGTTGCTGATAAAAGTGCCGCTTTTGACGGAGCCGTCCGCCGCCTGATAGATCCAGTCGGTGGTTTTATTGGTCCAGCAATGCAGAAAGCCGTAAAGCTTGTTGACTTTCATTGCTTTTTCCACTTCCAGATCATGGATTTCAATGATCTTTTCAGGCGTAATAATGACTTTTGAAGTCAATTTCAAATCATCGAGATGGGATTCTTTAACCGTTTCGGCCCGCCTGCAGATAACAGTCTTGCCGTCAGTCGGAATTTTGGCCGGTTTACCGTCGATGAAAAGTTTATATGACTCCACCTGTTCCCGGCCGCCTTCGGTATGGCCCGAACCGATCCAGCGATTCTTTCCCTTGATATCGGCGACCAGGCCGGAAAAACCGTTCTGCTGCGCCGCTACTTTACCGTCGCGCTTGATAATATCCGGAGTCCAGGATTTGGCCGGCATGATCCTGACTGAAATGTCATCGCAGCTAATATAGAACGGTTTGGCGTTCCGGGGTGGTTCCGACGCCAGAGCGATTCCGCACAACAGGGCGAAGCCGGCGCTAAGAAGTTGTTTCAACATCGGTCTCAATTCCTGTCCCAGAGGCTGGCGCTGGGGTTGGTCTGGGTGCTGTAACCGTTGGCGAATTTGCCGTCATAGGGACGGCTGATCAGGAACGGTTTTTCCGAGGTGACATGGCCGTCGGCCCAAAGAACATTAAAGCCGTTGAGATGACGCGGGTTCAGGAAGCCGTTGGTGGAGGTCAAGCCGGCGGACGGGTGATAGGAAATCAGAATGCTGTAGCCGTTGATCTGGGTTGAACCGTTGATCGTATCCGCGGCCAGAACGGTTTGGGAAGTTGAGTGGATCTTGGAGTTTTTTGCCGGGGTTTTCGCTTCGGCGGTCGATATGGCAGAACCGCCCGTGACGTAGCGGTAATTGGTGCCGTAGCCGATATTGTAGAAGACCGGACTGGCGTAATCCTTGATCTTGATATTGTAATCCAGTCCTTTGGGGGTCGTGACGTTGGTGGCAATCGACGGACAGAACAGAACTTGAGAGTTTATATAACCGGAACTCAACAGCAACGCCGGCCAGAGATAATTGGATACCGCCTGCTTGTAAGGGGTATAGAAACCGTCTGAGTCCTGAGTGTATTGCATGAATCCCAGCCCGAGCTGTTTCTGGTTGTTGACACATTTGATCCTTTTAGCCGTATCCCTGGCCTTGTTCAGCGCCGGTAAAAGCATACTGGCAAGGATAGCGATGATAGCTATTACGACAAGTAATTCGATTAACGTGAAACTTTTTACTTTTCTCATTTTATTATACCTTTCGTTATTAATTTGAGAAATGATTGTTATACAACTGGAAATGTTGTTTCACCAACTTTAAAGTCTGCCGGTATCTCGTGTACCTCCTTGTTTTTCTTTTTATTTTTTATCATGTCGAAAAGTAGTTCAGTTCCGCGCAGGACCATTTTGTCATGAGGAATCCTGACCGCGGTCACCGGAAATTCCCGGTCGAGGCCGATTTCAGCCGGAAACATAAAATTCACCATGGAAAGATTTCTGCAATCTATACCCTGCTGCAGCGCTTCCATAACAAAGACATCCAGCATTGAGCGGTGGAAAAAGATCAGTCCGGTCGCGTCGGCATGCTTTGCAATACATTCCCGGGCAAGATTCCGGATATAGCCCGGATTTGATACCGACTGCAATATGGTCATCTCAATGCCGGCAGCCTCCGCCGCGCTTTTAAGCAGCGAGGAACGGGAGTTGACTGAATAATGGCTGTACTCCGGTGTCATATAAACCAGTTTCCGATGTCCCAGCTTTTTAAAGTGGGCTATCATCTCGCTGATGCTTTGTGATTCTTCACTGAGGACACAGCATGACTTGAGCGAGGGTTTATGATTTATCCAGACGATCGGCAGGTTCAAACGCTGTAAATTCATTTCAATCTGCTTCGGACAGTATCCGGAAGAGATAATTGCCAGAATGCCGTCGACGGAGTTTTCGGAGAAAAGTTTTTGCGGATTGGTGAATTTACCGGTTCCGGTCTCAAGCAGAAAACTTTCCATTACCATCAGGTATCCCTGCTTGAGCAGCGCATCCGCCGCCGCATCCAGGTAGACTATAAAAGAACGTGAATGGTCGCCTTCAAGCCGGGTGGTTACACAGGCAATCTGCTTGAAAGAACCTTCACGGACCGATCTGGCCGCGGAATTCGGACGGTATCCCAGTTCCGAGGCGACTTTCCTGACCTGCTCCGCCCGGTCTTTCGACGAGCTCCAGGTTTCTTTGTTCTGTCCCTTCAGAATCCGGTATACGGTTGCTTTGGACACTTTTGTCCGCCGCGATATTTCATCTATAATTGTCGGCATAATTTATTCCATAAATTGAAATCGATACTAATTTGAGAACGTTCTCAATATTTATCATTATATCGTGTCAATGCGCTGTTGTCAATATGCAAAATAATTTTTTTATAGTTTTTGTTTTGTTCTGGGCTCAATGAAGAGTATCAAGACAGTTTTCTGTTTTTCACTCTTCACTCTTCACTCCCCACTCATTTAAAACAATCTTCCGCCCTGATCACATGGAACGGGATTGAACGGCAGAACGGCTTATCCGCCGGGTTGCGTAAAAAAAAGGGCGGCATTGGCAATCCCGGTAAAATCCTGGCTGGAATGCGATAAAGGCCCTGTTAGGTGGAGTAGGAGATATATAGCGCAGCATGAACGCTATGCAGATGTTTGTCGCAGATTTTAATTTCTGTCCCAGAGACTGGCGCTTGGGTTGGTTTGGGTGCTGTAGCCGTTGGCGAATTTGCCGTCATAAGGGCGACTGACCTGATGTGGTTTTTCCGAGGTGGCATGCCCGTCGGCCCAAAGAACATTAAAACCGTTAAGGTGACGCGGTTGGAGAAAACCGTTAGTGCTGGTCAAGCCGGCGGATGGATGATAGGAAATCAGAATGCTGTAACCGTTGGTTTGGGTTGAGCCGTTGATCGTATCCGCCGCAAGAACAGTCTGGGATGTGGAGCGGATTTTGGAGTTTTTAGCCGGAACCTTAGCCAGTGCCGAATCTATTGCTCCTCCACCGGTGACATAGCGGTAATTGGATCCGTAACCGATATTGTAGAAAACGGTGCTGGCATAATTTTCTGTTCTGATATTGTAATCCAGGCCTTGGGGAGTAGTAACAGAGGTGGCAAGCGACGGGCAAAACAGGATTTTTGAATTGATGTAACCTGATTTTAAAAGCAATGCCGGCCAAAGATAATTGGAGGTTGTTTGTTTGTAAGGGGTGTAAAATCCGTCTGAATCCTGAGTATACTGCATGAACCCCAAACCAAGCTGCTTCTGATTATTGACGCATTTGATCTTTTTTGCGGTATCTCTGGCTTTATTCAGTGCCGGTAAAAGCATACTGGCCAGGATGGCGATGATTGCTATTACTACTAGAAGTTCAATCAGTGTAAAGTTTTTAACTTTTCTCATTTTATTATACCTTTCTTTATTAGTTTCAAATAGATTTATGTAAAACCATTAAGCGGTCAAGCTTATTTTTCTATAATATCACAGACTTCGATTTATGTTCAAATTTACCACTTACCACTCATTTAAAACAATCTTCCGCTCTGATCACATGGAACGGGATTGAACGGCAGAACGGCTTATCTGCCGGAGCGTGCAAAAATTCCAGAGCGGCATTGGCGATCCCGGCAAAGTCCTGAATAACCGAGATCATCGGCTCGCCAAAATTTATATTAGCGTCAAAATTATCAAAGTCGGAATAGTAAATGTCCTGCCCGAATTTAAGTTTGTTAAGAATTGCGAATTTCACCACGGAACCGGTGATATAGCGGGAACCGGAAACAATGATCGTTTTTTCACCCGGTTTGATCTTCTGCTCTTCCAGCAGTTTGATGATGTTGCTGCCGTCGTCGGTCAATACCCGGTAGAAAATCTTGTGTTTTTCACAAGCGTCGATAAAGCCTTCGCGACGATTTTCGCGGATGGTTTGATTGAAACGGTCGTAATCCAGATAGAGCATCCGGCACTCACCGTCATGGCGTGTTATCAGCAATTCGGTTACATCATAAGTCGCCTGCCGGTGATCGGTGGAAATGCAGTGCATTCCTTCCTGTAAACGATTTATAATACAGCAGTTCTGCAGTCCGGCGCGTTTGATTGCGGTAATCTGCTCCCGCGTCGGCATCAGCCATAAAATGCGATTGAAGCGGCATAACTCTGACATATCGGGGGAAAGCGTTTCACTGTCCACCACCTGCAAGTCAATCTGGCCGTCGGTCCTGGCTTTTGAAAACAGATAATTGAAAATATTCCGGGCGGTGTCGCCGGAAGAACACGGCAGCTCCAGGTCTAATTGAAAATGTTTGACGTCACATACTACCGCGTGGGCCGTTCGGGCATCAGTCGATGCGACAAAGGTTCCGAGTTTGCGCGAGGCCCGTAAAACTCCCGCGTCGGTCAGGTCATTGATCGCTTTTCCAAGCGTTGCCCGCGCCACATTATACTGCTTGATCAACTCTTCGCGCCGGGGTAGACGGCTGCCGGGGCGCAAGACTCCATTATGGATATCGCGCATTATCGCATCCCGTACCTTCTGGTATTTTGGTGTTGTCAATTGTTTTGCCGTATCAAGCATTCAGACTACCTTTTTTATTAACTAGTTTTATTATATATCACTTTGTTTATTTTGTCAATAGCTGAAAATTATTTTTTTATTTTTTATATTTTGAGCATTGACAAGCGATTAATCAGCATTTATTATATAAACTAGTTTTAATAAAAAACATCAAAAGGGTTAACTATGATTAAAGCGAAAGCACGGGAAGCCGCTCTGCGCGGCCTTGATTTTTATGTCCGCAACCAGATACTAGACCGGGACAGCGCCGATTTTGGCCGTTTTCCCTATATTTATGACTGTAACGACAACAAAATAATAACCAGAACGACCAACTGGACGACCGGGGTGGTAGTTTCCGCCTTGCTTGCCGGTTATAATGCTACGGGAAAAAAGGATTACCTTGAAACGGCGGCAAACGGTGTTTCATATCTCAAAAGCCTGCAGGAATTTTCACCTTTAACGCCGCGGTTGCAAGGTGTGTTCCACGAAGCGACGCCGCAAACCGACAACGCTCACCCTCGGGATGCTCTGACCGCGGCCTGGGCGCTGCTGGATTATTCAGTAGCCACCGGCGATAACGATGCCAGGCGGCGCGCTGAACTTTACGGTGAATGGTTCACTGAAACCGGCCTGGAACTCGGTTATCCCTACTGGACGGTCCGGTTTGACAAACAAGCCTGGGCGCCGGCCTGGTGCGGCTCGTTCCACAGCGGCAGCGCTTTTTTTATGTATCGCTTGTACTCTGAGACAAAGGACGAGCGCTATTTGCACGGGATGAAGTTGATTCTGGATTTTTACAATAAATATCTGTTGAAACCGGATGGCTCCATCAATATTATTATTGATCGCGACACTCTGGAGGTGCTCGACGGCAAGGGCGACGCCCGTTTTACCAACCCCGGCTGGGAAATGATGCATCGCTACAACGATGATTTCGGTGCGCTGGCCAATCTGGCCGGCTGGAAAACTACCGGAGATGAGGCATATTATAAAGCGGCGGAATGTTTTTTGCTGAAGATGAGTTCCGAACAGCATGAAAGCGGCGGTTTTGGACCGGCCGAATGGTGCGTCCCAAGCGGCGCGGGCGCAATTGTCCAGGAAATGCTGGCTGCAAAACAACTGAAACTTGGTAGAAGCGAATATGAAACAGCGGTGGACCGGGCGATACCTTATCTGCTGAATTTGCAGTGCAATACCCCGGCTGATCCGGCCGACGGCGTGTTTTTCGGAGTCGATGAAAAATATGCCGTCAGTAGTATATATGGTAACGCCAGAACCGCGGCGTATGCTGTTATGGCTCTTTTACGCTATTCCGGAGCGGTTGATAATATATACTTTTTTGCCCAGTAAGCAGGGAGACTGAAAATGACGCGTTTTTTAAGCTTTTTGATCCTGATTACCGGTTTTGCCGGTGCTGCCGCCAACCTGGTTCAAAATGGTGATTTCAAAACCGGGCTTGTTGGCTGGTGGACCACTCCGGCAAAAAGTAAAATGGTAAAAGTTGCGAACGGGGAACTGGAAATAGCACCGGATAATATTAATCTTGGCGTCAACTCCCGGCGTTTGCAGATCGGTTCAGATATCAAAAAAGACGGTACGTATAAAGTATCGTTCAAGGTTAAGCCGGTAAGCATCAAAGCTGGATCATTCGTCCCTTCACTTACCTTTTATGCTGATAACGGCAAATATGTCAAACAGATTTACTTCAACCGTTTCAAAGCCGGTTACGCAAAGCCGGACTGGCATTACCTGAAAAAAACGTTTGGTCGGGGAACTGCGGTCGAGATTCCGGCAAACGCGGTCTCGATGGTTGTTCGTTTTTCGTTCTGGGATAAATCCGGCAAATGCCGCGGGAAGGTATTGGTCTGTGATGTTTCAGTGATTCCAGTTCAGCCGGGACGGCAGCTTGAGCAGCCGTCGGTTACCAACGCCGGAGTGATACCGGCCAGAGCTGAACAACTAAACGGATATGAGTATTACTGGATTGAAGCGGAGGACATGGCGCCACGGGGTGCTGATTACGGAACTTATAAATATCAGCGCGCCTGGACCCGTCGTCAGAGCGGATTGCCCAATGACTCCATGTTAAAATCTCTGGTTCGGCCGATTGAAAAGAATATTGCGACAGCCAACGCGTCGGTTAAAATTAAACCCGGAAAATATAACCTTTTCCTGCGCATCGGCACTTTCAGACCGTGGAAGGATGAGGCGGTTACGGTTACGGTTAACCGGAAAAAGTTTGTTGTGGCTCCGAAAGCGGTCGATCCGATTCTCAATAACGCATGGAGCTGGGTAAAAGTCAATTCGGGGCCGCTGCTGCTGGAAAAAGCACAGCTTGCCCTAACCGTAAGCAATGATATCGTGCCTCAGAATCAGACGGCATTAGACTGTTTTTTGCTGACCTCGGACCTTAAATATGTTCCCGCAAAAAAGTTTCCCCGATGTCAGTATTATTCGGTCCTGCCGTATGAAGGGCCGGCCGTCGAGGCGGATATCTGGCATCCGCGCCAGTTGGATATCCCGGTTTATATTTGTCAAGGTTCAAGTCAGCAATTCCTGATGCGACTGCGCAATTACACAGACCAAGATCAACAGGGTTTTTCCGTCGTCATCACGGTGCCGAAAGGAATTTCTCTCGCGAATCCTGTACGCTCACGCAGTTGGCGTGGAGACAACGATAAATGGAGAAAACCGCATTTTATACACGGTCTCCCGGATCGTTTCATTGCTGAAAAGGGCAAAGAATATAATCGTTTTGAACTAATTTACGACTCGCCGCTGAAATCTTATGATGTTTATGAAAAGATCTCCCCGCTGAATTTTATCGTACTCAAGGCTGCGGACAGCGTAAAACCGGGAAAATATCAGGTAAAGCTGCAAGTCATTGATAAAGCGAAAAAATGGCATGGAGCCGAGGTCTCCCAGGAACTGGTGGTGCTGCCGCGTCTGCAGGGCAAATACAGCAAACGCTACGACTGGGGCGTCGACGCGATCTATGCGTCGTTCCTTAATCCGGTCGATCAGGAGAATATTCTGAAAAGTTTCGAAGACGCCGGAATTACCGTATGGGCGTCACGGGTGCGTGAACGCAACCGCTCTCTGGCCGCGCGCAACAAGGAATATTGGCAGGTTGTGCGTAAACATAAACGGTTGAAACTGGCCAACTGGGGCGAGTGGTGGTGGCCGGGTACCCCGTATAACGACAATAGTCTGCATTACGTCAGAAAGCATCCTGAAGCGCTCGGGATATGGCGAATGGATGATCGCGGCAGGACTCTGGTGAACAAGCTGATCTGCCCGGAATATTTGATTCAAAACAAGCAAAGCACTTACTTGCGCGAACACCTGACCAGGTTGTGCAAGCTTTTAAAAGATAACGATATTACCGAGTTTATTGAGGATGTGGAATACTCCAGTCCCCTGTCATATTGTTTCTGTCCGCGCTGCAAAGCCGCATTCAAAAAGTTCAGTGGGATCGATGTGAGCGGTCTCGACGGCGACCGGATCATAAAAAAGCACAAGAACCGGTGGATCGAGTTCCGCTGCCGGCAGAATACGCAGCTGGTCGATAAAATAACCCGGATCGCCCATGAACTTTATCCTGAAATAAAATTCAAACTGTTCTGCGGTTACCAGTCCTATCACAACCGTCAGCGTTACGGAGTGGATTGGGAACAACTGCTGCGGCTGCCCAAGGTTGACGGTGTCTATGGCGGCGGCGGCGGGGCCGGGACTGCCGACCAGATTGCCGAAATGCAGGAATGGGCACACAAAAACGGCAAAGAATTTATCAGCATGGCCAACGCCACCTTGAGTTTTCCGCATGGTTACGACGAAATGAGTCTGCGTGATCCGGCATATCTCGAAGCCAGGATCATTCATGATATCATGTGCGGTTCCGGCGGAATTTTCATCTGGTGGTGGGGTACGCTTGACGGACGCTGTCTCAAAGCCTTTGAAACCGGTTCCCGGATAGCGGCTGAATACGAAGATATCCTGTTGGACGGCAAACATTCCAGACTAAAAGTCGGCAAAACCCGGGATTTCTATCTTCTGACCGCGGAAAACCGGCGCGGCAAATTGATTTCCCTGAGCAATCCGTCACGCTTTACCAGCGATCTTGTTCTTGAGCCGGATGCGGTAATCAGGCAATTCCCTGCTGACGCTAAGATCATTGATATCCTGAAAGGCCGGGAAACAAACTTGCAAACCATCGCGAAAAGGCTTGCCGAGCCCTATAAAAAAGGTGATGTATCCTTGTGGTACATCAAAAAATAATCCCTGAAAATCAGCTGAACTCTTTTTGTTTCTACTATTATTCCAGACCGGCTCTGCCGGTCTGGTTGTCTGTTTTATAAAGTCTTAGCAATATTCCTGATTCCAAATTCCTAATTCCGACCATGCCGCAGTGGCCTGCGGCGCTCACGAAAAATATCACCACTTGATTTAATAAAAATACATAATTAATTTATAGTAAGCTGATTAGCTTGTTGAAATGAAGGCAGTTTAAGGGGGGCGTCCCTGTTCCAGGATGATTCCTAACTCTTGATTCCGGCTGCTCCGGTTTGGGATGCTCGTGAATTTTAATCATTTTATTCAGGTTTAAGGCATTGACAAATCAGGCTTTGTCATGTATTATAATTTTATAATAATTAAATTTTATATTATAAAATCATGATACAAGTAATACAAAGAAGTTTTTCAATTTTAGAAATGTTGTCACCGGATACAGGCGTCAAGCTTGAAGACTTGACCGAGGCCACCGGTTTAAACAAGGGGACTCTCTGCAATATCCTGAAAAGTCTGGTTGAATTGGGATATGTGGACAAAGGGGGCAACGGTACTTACCTGATCAGCAAAAAATTTTACGCACTGGCTCAGCCCTATTGCCAGGAGCAGAGGTTGCTGGATCAAGTTAAAAACAGTTTGAAATATTTTACGGAAGCAACCCGTGAATCCGGAGTTGCCGCGGTTTTGAATAAAAACAGTGAAGTTGAAATCATTGCGCAGGAACAATACCGGCGAAGCATTATGGTAAGCAGAGAAGTTTATCAGAACCTTTCTTTATATCATAGCGTCACCGGAAGGATACTTGTCTCGTATGCCCCGGAGGAGGAATTGCAGCGGATTATCAGGCAGCATGGTTTTCCGGGTGAACAATGGAATAATATTGAAAATCTGGATGAATTGCGGGAAAGCATCCGCTGTGTCAGAAAACAGAAAATGGCGGTTATGGAAAATCGCGAACTTGAGATCAAGGCATTTGCCGCGCCTTGTATATTGGCGGATGGCAGATGCGTATCGATCGGGCTGACGGTACCGCTGGCAAGGCTTGATGAGCAGTCGGTCGTTTCGACTCTCCGGAAGATTCAGGCTGAAATCTCAAAAGAATAATAGTTTGGATTTATAAATATGACATCGCAGCCGACAACGTGGGGAAAAACTCCGGTCCGGGTTGCGGTAGAGCTGGAATCCGGCCTCAAGGCCGGGTTTGAAAAACGATTTGTAGATGTAAAAAGATCGCAGTCTTTAATAAAATAGCTATCAGAAATAATTATGAAACTTAACAATTTGGAAAAGTTTAAAGAGAAGCTGGGTAATGAACTTTGCCTGGGGATGGTTGTAACTTTGACTGATCATGTCGTCAGTGAAGTTGCCGGCGACGCCGGATTTGATTTTACCTGGATCGATATGGAACATGCCGCGCTGAATATTGAAACCGTAATGGCGCATGTCATGGCGGTGCGCGGAACTGATTGCGCGCCGTTGGTCCGGGTTCCGGTTAATGAGCCGTGGGTGATCAAGACCGTGCTGGATATCGCTCCGGCCGGGGTGATCATCCCGATGGTAAATACTGCGAAGGAAGCCGCAGCTGCCGTTGCCGCCTGTAAATATCCGCCGACCGGAATCCGGGGATGCGGAGTAAGGCGGGCAACCAGGTATGGCGCGCTGCCTTTTGACGAATATCTGAAAATTTCGGAAACCGGGCCGATGGTGATAATTCAGATAGAACATATTGACGCGGTCAAGAATCTTGATGAGATCCTCAAGGTTCCCGGCATCGACAGTATTTGCGTCGGGCCTTGTGACCTTTCCGGGTCAATGGGAAAGTTAAATCAACTTGACGATCCGGATGTTAATGAGGTGATTGACGAGGTATGCCGCAAGACCCGTGAAGCCGGGATTGTCCTTGGCACCGCGGGATTATCGCAGGAAAGCTGCATTGCAAGAGGAATTCAGTGGGTGGCGGTGGCCGGTGACTGCGGTATTCTGGCATCCGCCGGTCGGGATATGGTGAACAATAAGATCAAAACTTCGGGAATCTATAAATGAGGATGACTAATGTATAAAGTGGCTTTGGTTACGGACCATATGCATGACGTACCGAACTGGATAAATATCGATTTGAAAAAGAACGATATAGAATTCGTTGCGAAAAAATGTGAAACGCCTGAAGACTTTATCGAATTTGCCAAAGATGCCGATTGTGTCTGGACCCGGGGCTTGAACACCGTTATAACCGAACAATCCCTGCCGGAACTGAAACGTTGTAAAGCGGTAATGCGCAGCGGCAGCGGTTTGGACGGGATTCCGATCGAAGCCGCGAAGAAGCTGGGAATAGCCGTGCTTAACACTCCGGAAGCGATTGCTGAAATAGTTGCCGAACACACGGTCGCGCTGGTCTTCGCGTTGATTCGCCAGGTGCCGCAAATGGACCGGGCGGTAAGACAGGGTAAATGGGATGGGTGTCATCTTTCCATGCAGTGGCATTTGACGGGGCAAACTTTCGGCCTGATCGGTTTCGGCTGTATTGCCAGAAAGGTTGCGGCAATGCTTTCAGGTTTCAAATTGAGACTGCTGGTTTTCGACCCTTTTGCCGATGAGGATGATTTAAACGAATTCGGTGCCGAAAGAGTTCAGCTTAACGAACTGCTGGTAAAATCAGATTTTGTTTCATTGCATTGTCCATTGACACCGGAAACCCGACACTTGATTGGAGAAAACGAATTGAAATTGATGAAGAAAACAGCCTTTCTGATCAATACGTCCCGCGGCAATGTCATCGACGAGGAGGCTCTGATAAATGCTCTCGAACAAGATTTGATATCCGGGGCGGCTCTGGATGTGACACAAGATGAGCCGCCAAAGTCCGACAACAGATTGCTGCGGCTGGATAATGCAATTATCTCTCCCCATTTAGCGGCCTTTTCTGACAAGTTTGAATCACAGTTCTGGAAAGCATCAATAAATAAACTAAAAGAAGAAAAAAACAGGAGGTGACAGATGTCGTATAATGTATTGAGAAGCACTGCAAGCAGAAGTTTTTTCACATTGATTGAGTTACTTGTCGTGATTGCTATCATTGCGATTCTCGCGTCAATGCTGCTGCCGGCGTTGAATCAGGCACGGGACAAGGCAAAGGCAATTAACTGTATGAACCGGATCAAACAAACCACGCAATGCGTAATGTTTTACGCCGACGATTATGATGACTACCGTTTGAGAATTTATGATTCATCCGATGCCAACAGCTGGAAGTCGTGGGGATACTTGCTGATGGGGCTTAAATATGTTAGAGATGACGGAAATCAATTACGCCGGTCAAACAGCATTTTAATGTGTCCGACAGCTCCGCCGCTTGGGGGCAATATCAACCGGACTTTCGGCATGAATATGTATGGTCCTTATGCACGTGGCAGAACAGGTTACAGTGTCTCTATACCGGAGAAATTCAGCGTATCAAAGAGTCCGTCCAGGGATATTATGCTTGGGGATTCGGTTTCCACCAATGTCGGCACTACTTATTTTCAACAGAATTACGTTTTTTATCCGACTAATACAAACAATTGGGGACTTCATTTGCGTCACGCGGGCAAAACAGCCAATGCCGGGTTTTATGACGGGCATGCCGCCGGTCTTAACCTGGGGCGGGTCCAGGCGACATACAGTTATGGAGCTTATCCTCGGGCATCAGGCTATCTGCGTGTTATAATCGGGGATATTGAAGCTCCGACCCAGTGGCGAAACGAATACTGAGGCAGTTATGGCTTCCGGCGGGACTTGCACGTCAGGAAAATATGTTTATCAATTTATGCAAAAGAAAGAGATTATGTGTTTTAAACAGAAAAGCGTTATTTCAGGATTGTTATTCATAAGTGTTGGAATATTGGCAGCAGATCAGAAAATTACCGTTCCATTAAGTAATTCAATCAAGATTGACGGCAAAGTGGCTCCTGGAGAGTGGAGCCATGCCGCGCGCGTTCAAGGATTTTCCAGATCCGGCACCAGAAAACTGTTGCTTGCTGAGCAGTGTTTCACTTATCTGGCCCGTGACCGGAATAATCTTTATTTTGCTGTTCAGACTTCAAATACCGGACAGGAAACCGGTACCGGTACCGTGGCGCTGGTAAAGAAAAGGGAGGGTCAGGTATTCACCGACGATTGTGTTGAACTGCAAATAACTTTGAACCAATCAGACGTCTACACGATAATAGTCAACTCGATTGGTACGGTTCTTGATCTTCATGGCAACGACAAATCGTGGAATGCCGATATGGTCGTTGCCAATATAGATCAGAGCGGTTGTTGGACTATCGAGGGAAAAATTCCGTTAAAACAGTTCAAAGGGGACATCGACGCGCCGATTGGAATCAGTGTTAATCGCACCTGGGTTAAACATGGGACTTCATCTGCTTTCGGGCTTGCTGCGTACAATGACCATACCACAAAACTGATTGCGGAGGCTACGGCCCCGTGTGTAAAAGAAAATTTATTCACGGGCATTAATGACGATAAATTTATGACCGCGTTGAGGATCGACAATCCGTACAAGAAACAATTGACCTTGAACTATGCTTTAAAAACTTTAAGCAAGTCAATCGCGAAAATGCGTCCGCTGCAGTGGCGCACCTACCGGGCGGAGGCTTATCTCGACAAGAATCATCGTTTGATTTGCAGGAATGACAAGCCGGGAACCGCCTTGATTGTCAATGCCCCCAGATTTTACGTCCGGAGCGGTGACAAAGTGGAATTTCAAGTGAAGGCGGCCGGAAAAGGGAAATTCAACTGTGAATACGGCTATTACGAAAAAACGCTTGCAGGAACAAGTGCGAGCAAAATTAATACTCTGTCCGCTTCCCCTGAAACATATACATTTAAGGAAATCGTCCCGAAAGAAGTTAAGGGTCATGCTCCTGAACGAATCGTGGTGAGAATCCGTGTTACGGGCAACAGCGAAATTTCTATTACTCATGCCCGGTTGACTATCAACGGAAAAGAAGTGGAAATTGACGGTCACTTTAAACAGACGCAAACCGATGGAGTAAACCGGCACAGGACGCTAAGTTTTGATGACCCTGTCAAAGAGCTTAAGATCAATGAAAAACTCCCTGAAGGAGTTGGAGCTTATCAGTTCAGTTATGAGTTGAAGTCCGGAGACAAACTCTATTACAACCGGGAGATTTGTTTTGAAAAGGGCGGATTCAAGGTTGCGAACCGCAGGCCGTGTACCGTAAATAACACAATTCGGAGCAAATATAATTTCCGTTTACGCCATTATCCGGGGTTTCATCTGGCTGTTCTGGAGCTGCAAGCCATGAAATCAGGTCCAGGTGGAATAAAAAAGGTGACCGCACATTTGTCTGATGGCGGCAAAAAAATAACTGTTCCCCTGAAACGTGGAAAAGAGTTCTGGCAGGGAACGGCAAAACTGGATGTCTTTAAGGACGGAACCACCATTGACGGCGCGCTGGAAATTACCGGGAATGGAAATAAGGTTATGTACAACAATGATCATGAATTCAAACTGCGCCTGCAATCGTTTCCGTGGGAAAACCGGCAGCTTGGGATTTCCGACAAAGTCATCAAACCCTTTACCCCGATCAAAGTTACCGGCAACATCGTAAAAACGGTTCTGCGCTCACACACAATGGGAGACAATGGGTTGTTTAAGCAAATCAAAGCCCTGAACGGGAATATTCTCGCGGCGCCGATTGATTTCCTGCTGAAAGTTGGCGGCAGAGAGCAAAAACTAAAATTCAGCAAACTGCAATTTGTTGAAAAAAACGACCATAAAGTAGTGCTTAAGGTTTCCGGGAAAAGCGGTTCGGTCAAATACGATGCGACGGTGCTTATCGAGTATGACGGTTTCTGCTGGACCCGGGCTGAACTATCCTCCGCGCAACCGGTTGATATCGATTCTTTTTCAATTATCATTCCGCTGAAAAAGCAGTATACTTCTTTGATGCATGCTTTTGCCGATAGAATCCGTAGCAATCCCAGCGGTGCGATCCCGGAAGGATCAGGAAAGGTCTGGGATTCAAGCGGGGTCCCGCGACGGTTGATATATGGTAAACCGCTGGTTGAAAACGGTTTTACGCCCTATGTCTGGCTTGGCGAAGAGGCGCGCGGGTTGGCCTGGTTTGCGGATTGCGCCGCCGGATTCGGCTTGCAGGCCAAAGTTCCGCAAATCAAAATTTTTCGTCCCGACGCAGGTATTGTCAAACTTGAGGTTGATATTATCAATAAAAAAGTCAAGTTGACCAAACCACGTAATTTTGAATTTGGAATGCAGGTTACCCCGGTCAAGCCGAGACCGGAGAATTATCGCAACTGGTATTTTACTCACGGCCCGGACGCGAAAGGGATTCCGGGAATGCTCAATATCAGTCGTGACGGGCACGGACGCGGCCAGGGCAAAGCCAGCAACCTTAATTGCGAACCCATCAACCGGGATTACAGCCTTTACCGGTATTATGGTCAATTGCTGAAAACCCGGAAAGCGTCGCCTGATTTCATTAAGCGGCATATCAAAAATATTTACCCCGGTTATTTGAGGTGGATAAATATGAACCGCAAAGCCTATATCGCGTATGCAAAAGGCCACATGCGGAAAGGGGATTCTCTTGATGATGTTTTCTATCGTTTGTTGTATTTATATATGGCCCGGGCGGAAAGCTCTGCTCTGGTAAGCGACCGGATCATTCCATACACAGATCCCCGCCTATGCGACGCTTACGGCAATGAGGTGACCGACTATTTTCGCTGTGAATGGTGGAGCCCCCAGGGAGTCTCCTACCTTGGCGTCTATCGCAACTCCCTGACTCCGGGTTTGCGTGACTACTTTCTGAATATTTACAATAAAATCATGCTTGCAGGCAAAGGCGGAATCGGCATCTATATCGATGATTCCTTTCTGGTCCCCGGCGATGACATCTATAACGGGACCGCGAAACTGGACCAGGACGGCGTCAAGCATTCCGTTATGGGGATTCTGGCGATCCGTGACCTGATTAAAAGGCTGGCGGTGCTGCAGGATCAGCTCGGGATCAAGCCGCGGCTGATTATGGTTCATATGTCAAACTGCCTGATTATCCCGGCTCATGCTTTTGCCGATATTATTTACTCATGGGAGATGAATTACGGCAACAAGGATTTCCAAAAGCGCTTCCCCCTGGATTTCATCCGGACCGAATCTACCGGGAAACAACTCGGCGCGCTGGGTGTGGTTCTGGAGGGAATCCGCGGCATCAATCAGATGCCCGGCGACCGCAAGCAGAATCTGCGTCATCTGACCCGTTCGGCGATATCTTTGTTGCTGCTGCATGAAATGGTTTCGACCAACCGTTCCGGTTATGACACGGCGGAATACCGGAACGTCTATACGTTGCTGCATAAGTTTGGCATTCAAAAGCCGGGTTGTACTTTTACCGGGTACTGGGATAAAAATAACAAATTCAAAATTACCGGCGGCAACTTTAAATGTTCCTATTATGAGTTGAATGGTAAAATCCTGCTGATTGTCACTAATATGGGAGATAAAGGCTCTGCGCAAATTACTTGCAGCGGAAAAACAGTAAAAGGTGTTGATCTTGAAACTGGCGTTGCCTGCGACGGAAAGGTGGAGATTCCCGAACATGAATTAAAACTTATTCAGATCGACTGACTTTAAACTCAAATCAAATTATTGGAAAACCATAAATGAGTGATGAATTAAAAAAACAGAAAATTGCCCTCATCGGGGCGAGTATGCGGGTCGGCACATGTGTCAAGATATTGAAACGCGATTACGTCGGCAAGTATGAGATTGTCGCGATTCTGGATAACGACCAGAGAAAGGCGGCCAGTTTCAACCGGATACATGAGCTTGGCGTGCCGGAATATACCGAAATGGATTTTGACCGAATGCTGGCCGAAACTAAACCTGATATCGCCCTTATTACGACTATTGACGGCACTCACGAAAAATATATTGTCGCCTGTCTTGACCATAAAGTGTCGTGTTTTGTTGAAAAACCGTTGTGTACTTCCGCTTCGCAGTGCCGCAATATTATCGCCGC
Source organism: Victivallales bacterium (assembly GCA_963678305.2). Classification (GTDB taxonomy): domain Bacteria; phylum Verrucomicrobiota; class Lentisphaeria; order Victivallales; family Victivallaceae. Next base: position 129,041 of record CAXXVV010000010.1, on the reverse strand, counting down.
GCAGAAACGCAACCAGGATGTTTATGCCGTCACCATGCATAACTCAAGGTATCACAAAACTGCCCGGAAGTTGAAGAAACTGGTCGATTCCGGCGTTATTGGTAAGGTCTTAAGCATTAATTACGACGAAAAACTAGATTTATTCCACGGGGCAAGTTATTTCCGGCGCTGGAACCGGAACAAAGCTCTTTCCGGCGGATTGCAGATCCATAAGTCATCGCATCATTTTGATAAGGTGAACTGGTTGATCGGACAGAAGCCCGAGTCGGTCATCGCTTTGGGCGGTTTGTCGGTCTACGGCGCGGAAAATTCAGAGTTCAGCGGACAGAAATGCTCAATATGTCCGCATACGGATAAATGCCGGTTCTTTCTGAACCCTTCTAAGAATCCGCCGGTTAATGAGATGTATTTTAAAGATAATGAGTCACTGGGTACAAGCTATACGCCTGATCAATGCGTTTTTGCTCCGGAAATCGATGCTGAAGACAACTTCTGTACCGCCTGCCGCTATGAAGACGGAACCCTTTTGACATATACCCTCTGCGCATACGCGAAATATGAGGGGGAGACGATTCATATCGAAGGCGAAAAGGGCCGGCTTGAAATGACCCGCCATACATATCGCAAGATAGCCGAGCAAGGCTACGATAAAACCATCAGGCAGAACAATTCTCTCAGATTAATTCGTTTCGGAGAGGAAGAAATCGAAACCTTTAATGTTGATGACGAATCGGACGACATGCATGGAGGCAGTGATCGTTTGATTTATGCGGACTTGTTTGATGGCGCTAATTCCGGCGCTTTGGCAACGCTTGAAGACGGCATTCAGGCTGTGTTGATCGGAATCGCGACAAATGAATCAATGGCGAGCAAAAAAGCCGTAATGGTTCAAGAGCTTTTAAAGGAAAAAGCTTAATGAGCAAACGAACATACCAAGGCAGGACTTTGACTGGGAAGTGCCTTGAAATAACTATCGACGGTAAGTTTATTGCCGGAGTCAAAGAGCTTGCTGACGATCTGCAGCTTCCGTATTTACTGCCGGTTATGGTGGATCTGCAGCATAACGGGGCTTTCGGGATCGAGTTCAACCGGATATCCATGGCTACTGATGAAGAATTGCTCCGGGTTTCCACTCACATGCGCAGACACGGCGTCGGGCGTTGTCTGGCCTCGTTCGCCACTCAGGAGCTAGATGTTTTAAGTGCTTCAATGGCTTCGCTGGACAAACGCCTTGAAGTGAATGAAGAGTTGTCAAATCTTTATCCGGGGTTTTTTCAGGAAGGTGTTTTCATTTCCTCCGACCCGGGCTGGCGCGGAGCTCATCAGGTGCAGTTTATCAAAGGACCCGATTTCAAGCTGTTCCTGAAACTCTGGGATGCTTCCGGCAGACGGATAAAAGTTGTCAACGTGGCCCCGGAAATACCCGGCGCGATTGAGTTTATCGAACAAGCGGTTGAGCTGGGTATCAGGGTTGCGATCGGGCATTGCAACCCTGACCCTGAAGCAATCGGTAGGGCCGTCGATGCCGGAGCAAGTATGATTACCCATTTCGGTAATGGAGCCAATCCTCTGATCAAGCGTTTTGACAATCCGTTCTGGGCAATGCTCAGTGAACCCGGTTTGGCTCCAGGATTGATTTGTGACGGTTGCCATTTGCCGTCGGAGTTTGTCAAAGTTGTCCTGAAATGCAAGGGCAAAAATTGTTTTATTGTTTCCGATTCCAGCTTTTTTGCCGGGTCGCCTCCGGGAGAGTATATCCGCAGCGACGGAAGCAAAGTCATTGTAACCCCGGAGTTTCGGATTCATACCTTGAAGGATCATGACATTTTAGCGGGAGCCTGGCCGCAGCTTGACAAAGGAGTTGAATTTCTGGCGACTCGATGCGGGGTTGAATTTACCGAGGCCTGGAAATACGCGAGCGTTTATCCCGCGCGGCTTGCCGGCATCAGCCTGCCGCGGATAAAGGTCGGAGATAATGCCGATTTTGTCGTTGCTGAAATGCGGAAAGAAACACTACAGATTATTCATAGTGTTCATTCCGGGCGGGACTACCGCAATATTTGATTTTTTCACTGATAAGCTTTTCAGGCTTGAAAAAGTAGTTGGATTAATGTTTTATAGAAAAGTGGCAAAACGTCTCATGCAAGCAGAAACGTAACAGGAATAAATATGGTCAACAAAAATATCTTATCTTCATTGTCAGTTCTGATCGTTGCCGCCAATACAATCGCGGCATCGAAGGCGGATGGTTTTAATATCTCGAAAATGTTTTCCGACAACATGGTTTTGCAGCGCGGTATGAAAGTGCCGGTCTGGGGTTGGGGTCGCCCGGGAGAATCTGTCAGGATTACATTTAACGGACAGGAGGTGAAAACAGTTGTCGGCCGGGCCGGTAAATGGATGGTGAAACTTAACCCCATGAAAGCCGGCGGTCCTTTTGTGATGACCGTTACGGGAGCAACCCGGATTAAGTTCAAAAACGTAATGATCGGCGATGTCTGGTTATGCGGGGGACAGTCAAATATGGAGTGGCGGGTTCACTCGTCCAAAAATTCCGGCAAAGAAATCGCAAATGCGAAATACCCTCAAATCAGGCTCTTTACTTGTCCGCGTGCGACTAATCAGGTGCGGCAGGAGCATCTGCCGCAACATACCGGCAAGTGGCAGATTTGTTCGCCATCGACCGTCGGCAGTTTTTCGGGCGCAGGTTACTTCTTCGGACGCGATCTGCATCAGGCGATAAAGGTTCCGGTCGGCCTGATTCATTCAAGCCTGGGAGGAACGGCGGTTGAATTATGGATTCCGAGAACAGATCTGGAAAAAGACCCCGGTTCGAGAGCGGCTATTCAAAAATTCGATAAACAGTGCGACGATCCGGCTCTTCAGGAGAAGCTTAAAACTTACCGCGAGGTAACCGGTAAGGTATCGCAATACCGGAATATGAGAAGTTACAAGCCGGGGGCCTGGGTCGGGTTGAATTTCAACTGTAAGGACTGGGATAGTTTTGATCCAGCAAAATCAAAAGCGCAGTCCCGGACTGAATATGCCTTGTTGAACCTGAGAAAAACAATAAATATTCCGGCCGGGATGGCAAATAAAGATTTGACAATTTATATTTGTTATCCGATGGTATACGGCTATTCAAAGGTTTATTTCAATGGGCATGAAGCTAAACGTATCAGTAAATGGCTTGGTCATCATTATAAGGCTTATCAGGTTAAAGCTGAATATGTCAAGCCGGGTCAAGCTGTTATCGCAGAGCATCTGTTCAGTTATAAATACGGTAAACAGTTCCGGGAAGCCCGGGGGCGCTGTTATATAACCGCAATCGGCAAAAAAGATCAGTTTAAGCTTTCCGGGACCTGGAAAATAAAGATACTGGATCTTTTCAGTCCGGTTTCAGAACCGATGCATCACGGCCACCGGAAGGCGCTTAACGGTCTGTACAATGCAATGATAAATCCGATTGCCCCGTTCGCGATCAAAGGAGCTATCTGGTATCAGGGCGAAAGGAATGTGTCAGACGCGTTCCACTACCGGACGCTGCTGCCTTTGATGATCGCATCATGGAGAAAAGAGTGGGGACAAGGTGATTTTCCATTCCTGATAGTCCAGCTGGCTAATTATGGAAAACCGGTAAACGCGCCCGGAGAATCAACCTGGGCCGAGTTGCGCGAAGCTCAGGCTTTAACTGCTGAAAACGTTCCTGGCTGCGGCCTGGCGACAGCGATTGATATAGGTGAGGAAAAAAATATTCATCCGACCAATAAGCAGGATGTCGGGGCCAGGTTGTCACTTGTTGCCAGAAAGTTGGTCTATGGCGACGATATTATTTGTTCCGGTCCGGTTTACCATTCAATGGAAATAAAAGGGAATAAGATCATTTTAAAATTCAAACATACAGGTCGTGGATTAATTGCGAGAAATGGAAAGTTAAAAGGCTTCGCAATAGCCGGCAAAGATAAAAAATTTCATTGGGCCGACGCCATAATCAAGGGCTCTACCGTAATTGTTTCAAGTCCGGAGATCTCAAATCCGGCTGCCGTTCGTTACGCATGGTCGCAAAATCCGAAAGGATGCAACCTGTATAATAAAGAGGGACTGCCGGCCTTTCCTTTCAGGACTGATAACTGGCCGCTTTCCACTCAAAATAAATAATATGATCAAGGAGTCGAGATGTCCGTCATTGCTGAAGTTAAAACTGAAAAATTCTCTGTTTATTTCTATCGGAACGGCAGAGGGCTGCCGGGAGGAGTACTTTTCCATAAAACTGAACCGGACGCCGCGCGCGATATTAATTTTGATTTACGCGGCAATATTGAAATGGAGCTGGTCGACGGTCGTTTGATATTTCCCTCATTGCGGGATGTAGAACCCGAGATTTATGAACAGGACGGCGCAAGTTATGTGTTCTTTTCAAATCTGCCATGGATTGACGCCGATGAGAATGTTGTACCAGGTTTTAATATTTCACTCCGGCATGAATTTCAGCCTGGCGGATGCTTATTTACCACGGCAGTTTTTCATGGGGAAAATTCGCTGCCGCCTCCCGTGAAAAAATTTATTGTCTCCACCTGTTTTGACTTCAGTACATTTGACGATACGGCGTGGAATGTTATTCCAAGACCGACTTTTAACGCTTCAAAAAATATCCAGACATTTGTCCCGGAAAAATTCCTGCCGAAAGGGGAGCAGCGTTATTACGGCGGAACGATTCTGCCGCTCGCGGGTTTCAACGCGTCCTGCCGGTCCGGCTCATCTCTTTATGCTGAAGCGTTCTGTGAGGGGGGCAATTCACTTTCCGGGGATATTGCCGATTCCGCCACTGAAATTACCTGGAATGAGAATGGCCCTCAGATCAACTGGATATTCCAGAACAAACCGACTAAAGAAACCAGGCGGCCCCTGCAATGGCGCAACCAGTGGGGCTGGTCGGTCGTTCCCGCTCCGGTAAAACGTAACTTGCCGCCTCAGGCCGCGTATCAGTTTATCGATAATTATACCCATTACCCCACTGATGAGGCGTTGGCGGCCATGGTCGCTGCTCAATGCAGTTTGCTGATAATTCATTCGAACTGGCGGCGTGACGCTCAGGATGACGGGATGCCATATAATACAAAACGCTTGCGGGAAATAATTGCTTTCGCGCATAAAAACAATATCCGCGTTGCGCTCTATGTTCGAGGTAATGAAAAAGAAATCCGTGAAAGCGCCGCTAATTGGTTTGACCGCTATCTGCAAAAGAATTATGACGGCTTGTATATGGATTACGGCGGCCCGTTGGGGCGAATTGAGACCCCGTCTGAAAATTTCCCCGGTGCCCTGGTCGAATTCCGGAAACATTATTTCACTTTGAAACAGCTCCGGGAACGCATCGGCCCGGATGGCGTATTTATATCTCATACCGGGGCGTTTTTCTCCGGGGTTGGAATTAATTTTGTTGATTTTTATATCTCGGGCGAAGCTGAACGCGGCATGCTGCTGCGCGGCCGCAAGGAGTATGAATATTTCACGATGAGTGCGGCTGCGGTCGGTTCGCTTTGGAGTGCGGCATTCCCGGAATACTCATCTCAACAGATAGTTCCGTTACTGGCGGCCTCAGGCAACTTTCCGCATAATCCTCTGGGCCTGCAATTCAAATGCTCAAGTCTGGCGCATCCGCCGGTTCCCGGAGTTAACGATGCCAATTTCCGGCCGTTATGGAAGATCTGGTCTTTGTTCAGGAATGAAAAGAATATAAAAGTGTTCAATGATTATAATTCGTCCGGGGTATTTTCCTCTTCCTCCGCCGATCCTGGACATTATTTAATGATCTCGAACGATAATCAACGTGCTTTGCTTGTAATCAGTAATTTTAGCGGTAAACCAATCAACGCGAATACTCAGGTTGATTGGGATAAAACCGGATTCATGCCGGCAGACAAGTCTTGTTGGCGTCTTACTCCGAATACTGTAAGTCCCGGTCTTCCGGAGTCATGTTCCGGCAAAATATTGAGTTCCGATTTCTCGGAATTCCCGGTTGAAGGATTTTTCTTCAGTGCGGAAAAGCCCGATTGGACGGAATATTCCGGTGAATACTGTCCACCCGGCAAATCCGCCCGGGCATGGTTGAGGAAAGTCGAAAATCAGAAAATGCTGCGTAACGACAATACGCCCCGTAAAAAACTTTACGCGACCATACATATCGATAACAGTATCGTCACCTCGCTGGAAGATTCAAACTTTTTCGATTTGTATGACAGCCGTTTGAATCTGGTGGAATTTATGGATGACGGAACGGTCAAAGTCCTCGGCGGGATCGGGCGGACCGGATTTTACCCCGATGCGGAAACTCCTCACGATGACTGTATCATGCCCGGCGACAGCTCTCCGGCTCTCCCCCTGCATGAAATCTCAGGTCCCGGCAGACATAAACTGGGAATTCAAACCATCCACTTCGGGGAGCCGTTCTATTCCTTTACAGCCGTCGCCCTGAGTGAAGACTGTTCCGGAAAAGACGCCCGGGTGATAGAATTCTATAACGATATAGAACCGGACCGTTCACTCGTAACCTGGTCTGTCACTTTTGTGTAAAACCTCTGGTGTCGACAAAAAAAAACCGGTTGAATGCAGCTTTTTTCGCCCGATGTTGATCTGTAAGTTAACGCATGCGATAGTGATCTTCGACTTTGGCGAATATTTTGAAAATGTCTTCGGCTTCTTTTTCGGACCAGCTTTCATAAAATATCAAGTTGAAGTACTTGTTCATGGCGTCAAACGCGTTCGGAGTCGGAAATTCTCTGGCGGGGTCATCCTGACACAATGGATTGTTCCACGGGTGTCGACTGCCGCGTTGTCTGAACCACTCAAATGTATATGGCAAGGCCGCGCTGTAACGGGGAAGCAGGATCAATCCTTCTGCGGCGAGTGCGGCACAGAACCGGTCCTTGTCGCAGTTGATTTTTGTTTCATCGATGCCAAGTCGCCACCACCAGTAGGAATGTTCAATATTATCATTAAGCGGCGGGATAATGACCGAAGTAAGACGCTGAAGTTTGGCTGTCAGAATCCCGACAAAATCGCGACGGCGGGCAACAATTCCGGACAGTTTCCGTAATTGAACCCGGCCGATTGCGGCGTGCAGTTCATCCATATTGCAGTTCAAGCCGGGAACCGCGTTTCCGTTTGCCGCTTCCAGTCCGAATGGTTTGCCGCGGTCCGCATGACGCCTGATGCGCCAATACATATCTTCATTTTTTGTAAAAACCATTCCGCCCTGACCGCCGGCGCAACAGTGTTTTCCGAACATCACCGAAAACGCCGCGATCTGTCCGAATGTCCCGGCATACCGTCCGTCGATCTTTGCGCCGTGCGCTTGCGAACAATCCTCAATAACCGGCAGGTTATGTTGCTTGGCGACTTCAATGATCCCCGGCATATCGGCCGGTTCGCCGCCAATATGCGGTACGACAATGGCGCTGGTCTTTTCGGTAATACATGTTTGGATCTGTTCCGGCCCGGTGTTATAGCTGCCCGGCGCGGTATCCGCGATGACCGGGATACAGTTCAAGAGCGGGATCGGCATTATACCGCCGGGATCATTGACAGCGCCGACGATTACTTCGGAAAAAGGTTTCAGCTCGAGGGCTTTAATCGCCACATAAACCGCATTAGTGCCGGAATTTACCGCATCGGCATAACCTCCGCCCATAAATTCAGCAAATTCCTTGCAGTATGCTTCCTCTTCCGGCCCGTTGTAACCGAAAGGCATACCTGAGTCAATTGCTTTGTCGAAAAGGGCAGTCGCCGCTTCTTTCTCCTCCTGGCCGAAATGCCTTCTCGGCGGCCAGGGATCAACCCGGAGTCTGGGGCCGCCATTGATGGCCAAAGTCTTATCGTTCATCGCTATTCTCCTTGAACATTATTATTTTAAGAGTCGTGCAAAATATAAAATTTTACCTGCAAGTTGAAGGTTGAAGGTTGAACGTATAACGCATACAATTATTTACTTTATTCATAATACATTTATTTCAATGGTAAAAAAAAATAGCAGCATCCTTCTATAATGAAACTTTCAACCTTTTCTCTTTCAACTTTCAACCCCCTTGCAAAATTATTATTTTGCAAAAGTCCAATTCATTATTTTACAGATTCTTTTTTCAACTCAATTTTAATTGTTTCATGCCACTGATAATATCCCCGTTTGGCAAAATATTTGTACATTCCGAGTGAAACGGCAGGATTGCCGGCATTTTCATTGAGTATCCTCTCTCTTTCGCTGCCGAGATAAAGCGCGCGTTTAAGCAGCCTGATTTTTTCTTCCCGGCTGATTTTTTTGTCAGGATGGGCCTGCCAGAACTTGACCCAGGGTTCAGGCATTTTGGGCAGTTTTTTCCAGAATTTCAGTTCCGCTTCCGCTCCTTTTGAACCGAAGCACCATAAAGGGACTCCGCCCCGGCCCAGTTTGCGATAAACCGCGAGCAGTTCAAGCATGATCTTTGTATATTCATATCCTACCGCGACCAGATGGACCCGGGCCTGATAGAGAGGTTTATCTTTGACGGCCCCTTGAGCTTTTTTGATACATTCTCCGGCGCGGGCAATAACTTCGGCAGGAAATACTTCCGGCCAGGAGTTGATCAGTTCCAAATAGGCGAAATCCTTGAATTTTACCTGGTTTTTCAGCAAAGCCTGTTCAAAAGTATCATAATATCCTTTGATGAATTCAGCGGCCGGCCCGAATGCCTGATAATATCGCTTCAGGATTTTATCCGAATCCGCCTGGGGATTCCACATTAAATGAGCGGCCAGATAATAATTTGGCCCCTGGGTTGCCCAGTTTTTTTGCGCTTCGCTTTTAATTGCGCGCAGACCGTTTCGATATAATATCGGCATCGTTTCTTTCAATTGACTGGTGAAAATATAAGGCAGGTCCAGCCAGTAATGCATCCCCCAGTACTCATACATGCAGAAATTCAGCCCTTTGCTGGTCCATTTTAACGTATTGGCCAGAAACTCGGCCTTTTTTTCGGGTTTGACAAAGTAGGCGGTGCTGTAACACAGCTGTGTATAAAGATTGTCCTCGAATTTGGCGATATTCGTTGGCGGCTGGTTGTAGGCGGTGTATGCGAGCATCCCCACTCCAAGCCCCGGTTTGCGTTTTTTGACTTCTTTGGCGATATAGTTCGCGTAAGCCCAGTGCCGGTTGGATAAATTCGGCGTGCCGGAGGCGTAATCCGTACCCGGCGGGTCCAGGGCCCGGCAATGTTCGCATTCACAAAAACCGTAACCGTCATTCGGCGAGATTGAAACGACGGAAAAACCTTTGTTGCCGGGATACTTCAGGCACATTTCAACCATATAGTCGCGAAATGCCTGATTGGAGGTACAGTAATGGGGTCCGGTGCGCCTGCCGCCCCACAACGCCAGCCATTCCGGATGCTTTTCCGCCATTCCGGTCCGATCGAGATAGCGTCCCCAGCTATGGCCGTACCATACTTTGGGCACATGACTCAATTTCATGCGTTTGAACCAGTATTTCATCGTTTCATTGAACTCTGCCGGTTCGAGCCTGGAATATGCCGCGCTGAATTTCAACCAGCGGTAGAATAAGCGCGGTTGATCTTTCCGGGAAAAAGGTTCAAAACGCAGTTGTTTCAGTTCCGGGATATCCTCTCCACTGTCTCCCGGCCAGATCCAGGTGATTCCGACTTCTTTTTCCAGAAAATCATAGACTCCGAAAAGGGTTCCGGTCCGGTTGTTATTGGCAAAAGGTTTACCCCGGCCGTCGTCGCCGGAAATGAAAAGCCTGCCGTTCTTAACGGTGATTTTAAAGCCTTCCTGCGGAAATTTTTCAACCGGCAGATCCTGCTTTCGGGTAAACTTGCATTTGCCGATATAAGCATCGGCTCCGGCCGGATTTTCCAGTTTCGATTCCGGTACGACGATTGGAGCTGCCCCGGTTGCCAGCTTCAGATATTTTGCCAACTCATCTGCCGCGGTTTTTTCAACCGGCAGGGCTTTATCCGGATATGCAATAATGAATTTTTTCTGCTGAGAAACCAACAGGGCATTATTCGCGGTGACTGATATTGCCGCAAGCAAAAGCGCTGCTCCGACAAGTAAAATCATTTTATTTTTCATTCAAACAAACCTTCATTTAACTGTTTTTTCCGCTTTGAGCAAAGCGTTTTTAACCGTTTTATGCCACGGGCGAATCTTCCTGTCTATAGTGAACAAATACAGTCCTCTTGAAACCGCCGGAAGATTTGCGTATTTGTTCAGGATACGTTCCCGTTCATTGCCTAGTTCAACCGCCCGGCGAAGCAGTTTTATTTTTTCCGCTTTGTCCATAACCCGCTTTTCATTTTCAGGGGGATCGAAGGCGCTGATTTGCATTCCGCCCCGGGCCAGTTCCCGGTAGACTGTCAGCAGTTCAACCATCATTTTAGTATACTCATAACCGATACCGACAAATTTCACCCGCTCGGCATGCACTTTGCTGCCGGCCGCCGCTTTGGTGGCGTCAGCCAGATGCTTTCTGGCGTTTTCTATGGTTTTCGGAGGAAATATCTCCGGCCAGGCCAGAATCAGATTCCGGTAAGCAAAGTCCTTGATTTTGTCCTGATTATCCAGGATCGACTGTTCAAAACAGGTATAATATTGTTTTATATCTTCCGCTGCCGGACCGAAGCCTCGGTAATAACGTTCCATTATTTTATCGGCGTCGGCATGCGGGTTCCACATCAGTTGGCAGGCCAGATAGTAATTAGGGCCCTGAGTGGCGAAATTTTTGCCGGACTCGCCGTACATGGCAACCAGACCGCGGTCCGCCAGGTAAGGCATGGCGGATTTTATCTGGCGGGTAAACAAATACGGCAGGTCGAGCCAATAATGCATGCCCCAGTATTCCCGCCCGACAATCTTCACGCCTTTGCGTTTCCAGCGGTCGATCAGTTCATAATAATGTTTTTTTTGTTCCGGCTTGACGAAATACGCCTCGCTGAACGTGAAAGAAACGTAAATATTATCTTCCAGTTTATTGATATTAGCCGGAGGCTCACGATAGGCGGTGTAGGCGAACATGCCGATGCCAAGTCCAGGCTTGCTTTTTTTGACTTCCCGCGCAACGTAATTGGCGTAATCCCAATGCCGGTCGGAAAGGTTTGGAATCCTTTCGCTGTAATCGGTTCCTTTCGGGTCCAGCGCTCTGCAGGCTTCACATTCACAAAAACCGGCGCCGTCGGAAGGGGAAATGGACACAATCGACATGTATTTATTGATCTTATTTTTCAGGCATTGCTGAACAATATAGTCACGGAACGCTTTGTTTGAAGTACAGCAATGCGGTTTTCGCCTGACGCCGTTGACCAATGCCAGCCATTCCGGATGTTCTTTAAAAGCTCCGGTCCGAAAGATGTAATAATCCCAACTGTGTCCGAACCAGGCGCGGGGAACCCATCCCATCTTCATGCGTCGACTCCAGACTGACAGATCCTGTTTGAACTGTTTCGGTTCATATTTCATATATCCGAACTTCATCGAACGGATTATGAAATTCGGCTCCTGCAGCCGGGTAAAGTCCTTTAAGACGATTTCCCGCGGCGCCGGGATGTCTTCCCCCAGTTTGCCCGGCCATAACCAGGCGACCCCTAGTTCGTTTTGGATGAAATCGTAAACTCCGAACAATGTTCCGGCCTGAACGCTTAACCTGAAAGGGGCGCCTTTGCCGTCATCGCCGTAAATGAAAAGTTTACCGTTTTTTACGGTGATTTGAAAACCTTCCCGCTTAAACTTCTGCCGGTAAAAATCCTGGCTCCGGGTGAACTTGCAATTGCCGATATAAGCATCGGCAAGATCACTTTTTTTCAGCGCTGATTCAGGTTTTATTTGCGGCTTGATCCCGACTGCTTTAGCCAGATATTCAGCGAGTTCCCCGGCCGCGGTTTTCTCAACCGGCAATGCTTTCGCCGGATAGGCGATCACAAAATCCCGGCCCGGCTTTAATATCAACCCGGCTGCGGCTGATGCCTGTGCCAACACCGCGAAAATGGTAACGAATAATATTCCCTTCATCATACTTGTTCCTCATGCCGCAGTTTTTTCCAGTGATTTTCCGCCCAGTCCGGCGCTTGCATTTCGGCGATTTCCTCCCAGAGTTGCAACGCTTGACCCGCTCTGCCTTCTTCAACCAGACGCAGATACAGTGATATCATGTCATGATGCGACTCGCAGGTAAAGATATTCCGGACCGGGAGCAATTCCCGCACCGCGTCACGTGAAGTAAAATCTATCGGCCAGGCGGCCAGACGGTCACGGAGCCACCCCAGGTACATCGAACCGTGGTGCGCGGTCCAGGCTTCAAAATACCGGCGGACGGCGGACGGATCGGCAATCAGTTCACTTAGATGAGATAAATAGGTGAAAAATCCCTGCTGCTCCGCCGGTGTCAGGAGATAGGTCCGTTCGTTGTCGAATCGACACGGCATAATTTCCAAAGCATATATGCCGTCCCGGTCACAATGAAATTTCGGCAGATAACCGGTCCACCACATGGCGTTCAGATGGTCAGAGTTCAAATCGTCCCACGGAAAGAAAAAGTTGCCGGGCGAATAGATGATCGGCACGCCGTGCCATAATTCAATACCTTCCGGGCAATGGGTATGGATGTTGATGACGGCGGCGGCCCCGGCATCGGCAAAAGCTCGATAAGTTTTAATCATCCGGGGAGAAGGAACCGGATTGCGTTCGTGTCCGCCGTGAATTACCACGAATACCAGGTCAGCATTCTGAGACGCGGCCCGGATCGCCTTGATATTTTCCAGTGGATCAAGCGGGGCACAGCCCGGATGTTCCTGTTTCGCGGTGCCGAACTCGTTTTCCGCAAAGTTAAGCAATGCCACAGAAAGACCGCGACATTCAAGATTCAATGGCAGACCGGCTTCGGCAAGGTTCTTGCCGGCTCCGACTGTTTTAATTCCGGCGTCATTAAAGCGCTTAATGGTCTCCATGACTACTTTGGTTCCGTGATCTCCGATATGGTTGTTTGCCAGCAGCGCGACATTAAAATCAGCGGCCAATGCCAGGTCGAGGCATTCTGGCGGACACTTCAGGTTCGGACCGCTCTTGTCGATCGGGGTGTCGGCGTCGGTCAACGGGGATTCAAACTGGATTATCCGCAGGTCCGCTTCCAGGATAAACGGCCTTACCGCGTTGAGAATGTCCGCAGTTTGCCCGGCCTGAATTTTCTCAGTAGCTTTTTGCCATGGACAGCAGTCGCCGGTAATGACCGCGCTGAAAGTTTCATTTGAGTCCGGATGGCGGAATTCCGTGATGGAATTATTAAATTTTACACTCATGATTGTTTCTTTATCCCGTTAAGTTTATCTACGAAGGCATGCAGTTTGGGAATTTGCTCCGCCTCCAGCATATCGGCGGTAATATACATAAAAACAACGGACGCCCCGTCGTTCACGGCATTATCTATGAACTGGTCAATCTGGGCAATCGACATGTTCAGGAAAGTAAAGGAGGGCAGCCGCCAGCAGAAAGGGACCCGGGTTTTTTCCCGGAGTACGGCCGGAGATATTTTCGGTGATATCGACGGCTCGAATAAGGAGACTTTCATTTGTTCTAAAAAAGCCAGATGATTTTCGGTCAAGTCTTCGATATGCACCACTCTGGACGCGGCGTTTTGCAGGGTAAAATATTTTTCTACATAAGGCAGAACAAATTCCGGCCACATATCCGGCGACAGCATAGCCGCGACATCGTCAGCCAAACTGACTTCTCCGCCTGAAACGGCACCGGGGTTAAACAGTCCTCTGCATGTTTTGCGATAGGCGACGACACTGTCGGTGATCAACGCCAGAAATTCTTTCATCAGCTCCGGAGAATCGAAGAAATCATAAAAGAAGCTGTCCCGGCGCAAAGTATAAGCGGTAGTTACCGGCCCTTCGGCTTTCGAACCGAACCCGATTTTTTCATCGGGAAACGCGGCTTGCAGTTTCCGGTAATAATCATGATAGAATGGGAACGTTCCGGCACTGGTGAAATCAACCGGCTGCGCAACGGCCTCAACCGCTTCGTGCAGGGAGTCCTTGAATCCGCCATGGTTTACTTCGCCATTGCCTTCGGGAAAAACCAGTTCCACGCCAAGAGTGTTAATATGCCCGTAGCTGATCGGCGGGGTTGACGGTCCGGCATAACCGAACTTGGGGCCCAGCAAATCTTTAACCAGTTGCCGTCCCTCCCGGTAAGCTCTGATTCCGGCTTCAGGAAATTTATTGAAGTCGTGCAGACTTAATCCCGCCGCTTTCAGGTAAGGATAGACCGTCGCATTGCAATGCCACCTGAAGCCGGTATTCTGACGCAAGTTGTTGTAATCGATTAACATAATCACTCCATCCAGGTTCCGCGTCCAATCAGGAAATGACTGAACATTTTAACCCCTTTGGCGGTCCCCTCGGCATCCGGACCGGCGACGACCAGATAAGTTATGCCGTTATGTTCCAGCTCCCTGATAAAGTAGCTGTTTTTACCGGGGTATTTAGCATTGGCGTCAGCGCTGGAACAGGTTTTGAGAATTGCCGCCGATTGCGGGTTCTGCTGACCGTTGCCGATTAAGATACGGACTTTTTTGCCGTCGTCTCCGACCGGTAAAGTCATATTGCCGGTCTCTTTGATTTTTTCATTAAGCAGCTTGACCAGCGCCGGGTCGCCGCTGATCGAGGCGAGAATCCGGCCATTGTCTATAAGCGGGATATTATTCCACAGAATGGTTGGTTTCAAATGTTTTTTAATTAATGGTTTGAGCCGGCCGGATAAATCCAGCACTTTCTTTTTCGCCTTGCGAAAGTCGGCCCGGTCGGATTTGATAACCAGTTTATCGTATCCGCGCAGCTTTGTTTCCTGCCGCTTGATGACACTGCCCGGTTTGTCACTGCAGACCAGATCCAATTCACCGGCGATGCGTTTGACTTCCGGCGTATCGACTCCGGCCGCTTGCAGTTTGTTCAGATACCACGACAACTGGGCGGCCAGATTTGCCTCTTCCATGCCTTCGCGTATTCCCTCCCAGAAAGGACAGTCCGCCATCGGCACATTGATATCGTCCTTATTCAGGTAAGCGACCCAGCGTTCACCCGCGATGCCTCCGGTTTCGCCGCGGTCGCCGTAATCGCAATAATAAATCCAGCCTTTGAAATAAGGATTAGGCATACAGTTAGCGGTGCCGGATTTCCAGGAATCCCAGCCCAGATAGCGGGAGCTGCGTTTCGGCTTGCGGAACTCCGAGCCGCGTCCTTCGCCGGCGCCGTAGGTGCCGATGATCGCGTCTTCGCGAATCTTGATATCGCCGGAACGAACCTTGCTGATGAAACGCTGATGGAGGCCCTGGTTCAAGGTCCACAGTTTTACATAGGGGGAAATGTCATGGATCAGCTCCTTGTAATCTTTATTGCCGAAGCTGAATGAACTGGTGCAATCAATACCGCCGGCTTTGATTATTTTGGCCCAGGGTATCCACGTGTCATAAATTTCTTTGCGACTGAGTTCATCGCCTTTGCTGGCGACAATTACCCGAATGCCTTTTTCCCGCAAATAGCGCAATATTTGTTTAACATACCATATTTTTATGGCGTCCCAGTCTTTTTCCGGAATTTTCGCCCGGCGCAGAACTCCCTGCAGATTGTAGATCAGGGCGTGGAGTTTGAATTTCGTCAGATTATGACTGATGGCCTGTTCCATCCACTCATCAAAAATACCGAAGTCCACCATGACGTTTTTCCCCTTGACTATTTCCGGGGCGATCCGCTGCATGACAGAGGTCGTTATCAGTTCCCCGGTGTCCGCCAGTTTGACCCTGCCGGGGATAAATGAAGTGATCAAGCTCCATTCGTTGCCGTGGTCTTTCAGGTCCTTTGCAAAACGCAGCGCGGGCTTGGGATTCCATACTGAACCGTATACCTGCCCGCCGACGCCAAGGCCGATGAGCCGTTTATTTGCCACTTTGACCGGATGAACTTTGATTGTTACCGGGATATCCACTTCGCGTTTGTCGTCAAAGTTCAATTTCAAGTTAAAATTGTAATCGCCCGGTTTTACGCCAAAGGTATTTACCCGCAGCCACATGATACGGGGATTACCGGGCTTTGAGCAGGCAAACTGTTTTTTCCCCTTGGGGGCCACATATTCCGGCGGCATCAGCCAGTAAGGAAACTCTTTGGCGATCTTAGGATTCTTCTTCCACGGAATAGGCTCCGGGCGATCCTGCACAAAGAACTCCACGTGTTTCCGGGCAAATTCACCTCCATCGATTTGCCAGTCAATCAATTTATATTCTTTGACCGGCGTTATATTCAATTGCAGAGATTCATATTCATTTAACGCCATATCAGCGGTGAGTTCTTTGATGAATTCGTCTTTTTGGGGCAGGGGCGGATCAAAGCGCGGTCCGAAACGTTCGCCGCGCTGCCATTCGCGATTCCAGATCAACAGGTCTTTTCCCGCTTGCTGATAATTTTTCAGCATATTCTGCCGCACCCCTGTGTCATTGGTCGGAGCTGCCATTTTGACCAGATTACGGATTATCTGCTCGTATGCGCCATTCTGTTCCTGGAAATTCTTTTTGCTGCGTAAACGGAAAAGTTCATGTCCCAGATAGGCAACCCAGCCTTTGCCAACCGGCGTCAGGCCGACCAAACATGCTTTTTTTGTTCCGATTATATTTTCCATTGCCGGTCCCGGCTGACAGACGTGGGACGTTTTGAACCAAAGCGGCTCCGGCGTCAATTTTACGTTTTCAAGTACTTTGCTGTCCGGCTTCAAGACTTTGGCCGGTAATCCCTTGCGAGTATATTCAATATAATTGATGCCGGCCCATCTGAACGCGCCTTTTTTCAACGGACCCCAGCCGCCGGCCAGCTCGCGCGGGGCGGCCTGGGTCAAAACAAGGTGACCTCCCTCTGTCACATAATCCTGCAATTTTTTCATCTCATCTGCCGTCAGAGCTTTGGCCGCAGAAGAACATACGATGATCAGGTTGAATTCTTTAAGACGGTCGACCGGCAGTGTGGTTTTGAGATTTTCATATTGCACGGTCCGGCCCTTGCCGACCAGAACCCGGTTGATGATAAGTTTGACATCATAGCGACCGTAAGAATGGCCCAGAATGCCAACGCCACCGGCATCAAGGTTAAAGATTGTGCATAAGCAGATGAAAATGCTTAGCGGGCAGGTTATGATTTTTTTCATAGTTCGATCCTGTAATTTATTTTATCGTTGGTTATTTAAAAGCCGGCTGCTGCCAGGCGATGGAGTAATCCCGCGTCTCAGGTTTTGGATGACCTCCCGGTCCATATCCGTCCGTTCTCCGGGAAACGGTTTCCAGTGGCACGAATGTTTTTGTGATCTTCGCACCATCGACATCATAACGGAAAAAGCCCAGCGTCATATCACCGTCGGGCCATTCGTCCGGCCACTGCCCGAAAGTCACAGCCGGTGCAAGGTCAAAGTTTATGCCCTCGGCAAAATGATCTTTGCGGCAATGAATGTGACCGGTAACCACCCGGGTTACTCCCGCCGCGTTGAAGATGTCCAGCAAGCGCATTCTGACCGGTTTGTCAAGCCCGAAATACCATTCATGATATTCGTCTTTACGAGTTATATCAAAAGTATCCTCGTCGATCCGGTCAATAAACATTGCGTAATGCATCAGGACCAGGTGATGATCGACCGGCGGAAGTTTGCTCAAATCTTCAAGGAATTTCCAGAGTTCCGCTTCTCGCGGCAGCCCGGAGCCGGCCAGCATATCGCAGAAACCGGTTATCCTGACATTTTTATGGTCAAAGGTCCAATATGCCGGGCCGAAAAATTTTTCATAGCGTTCCATATCCGCGCTTTTCATATTCAGGGCCATATCATCCCGGTTGTCATAAAACCCCTGCCGGGTGGAATGTTTATTGCCGACATCCATATTGCCGGGAATGGTGTGATAAGGAATATCCATTCCGTCAAACTCTTTTTTCATCTCAAGGAATTCTTCGTCATGCAGTAATCCGTCCCGGGTAATGTCTCCGCCGATCAACCAGAATTCCGGTTTGGCGGCGATAATCTGTTTTTTCGCGACGAGCCAGTTTTCAAACCATGCCGGCTTGTAGCGAAATGATCGTGGAGAACCCGGTTGGATATCCGCCGCATAAATGAAGCTCCAGGGTTGTGTACTGTTCATAATTATTCCTTATTTAAACTTTAAAACACCCATAGTTTTTATTTTATGCCATGATCCTCCGTTTGGCCAGCCTCCAAGTTGTTTAGGTCCGTCACATTTACGACCCCGGTTGATGGCGGCCCGCCATTGCGTTCCCGTCCGGGGTAGGCTGCCAAGGCGTTCAAACGGAATGCCGACAATAATTTCCCATCCGAAATCACGCATTCGAATCCGGATATCCGGCTTCAGGTCAAAATTGCTGTCCCAGGAGCGTCCTTTGCATTTCGCATCATAAAAACTCCCGGCAAAATTAACCGCCAGCTGATAATATTCGCCGCTTTCAGGCCGGGGCGAAATAAAACAATCAATATTTGAAGAGGCGAAAGGACCTTTCTCAGCTTGATCGCGCTGTTGCAATAATATCTCCGGAGAAGGTTCGCCGCAACGTACATACAGCCACAAGTCCTTATCGGTCCATGCCAATGCGAATCCGCTGGCCGGATTGAATTGCAGAAAATTTGAACGGTTGCGAATCGGGATCGACTTCCGGTTTGTAAAAAAGCTCCATTCCGGCCGTTCTTTTAGTTTAGTAACCTCGACCGGTCCGGACTCCTGTCCGGCATCGATTCCCGCCTGGCGTCCATTGATGATTTCCTCCAGTTGCCGGCGCAGTAATCCGATACGGGCTTTTTTCTCCGGTTCATTCGCAACGGCTTTTTCAGCCTGACCGACAGCCGTACTCATTGCGGTAATATCCTTTGCGGAATACAGGTCAGGCAGGATTTCAGCCCTGATATCAAAGAAATCCCCGGAATACCGTGCGACCGCGTTACGATTTATTAAATAATACTGATAAGCAAAAGGAGCCGCCGGTCCGTAAAACTTATCACAGAAATCTTTGAGCAGTTTATCAGTATTCAAATTGACGTCGTAAAGCGCTCGGGTAACAAAATACATATAGAAAATCGCGCTTTGCCAGCGATCGTAGCGTCCCGGAACGACTTCAGATTTAAAGCCGGTTACGCCCAGTTTCCGCAGTTCCTGAAGAGTTTGCCGCATTTGTTTTGCATAAGGACGCGGGAAGGTTCCGCCGTAGCTTAGAATGTATTCGCTCCAAATAACATTTCCGGCTTTCTCCCGCCAATTCTTTACCCGTTGGTGAAAAGTTTTATTGGATGGACTTTGCGGATCGTTCAGAGGGCGATTCTGAGCACGCGTCACACAAATCGAAACGGCCAGATTTTTTTCATACGGCGCCTGTTTTCCCGCTTTCTGATAATTGCAGTAGGAAATGGTGCTGATTACCGTTTCAGGTCGTTTTTTTCTTACTTCCGCCGCAATATGCGCGGCAAATGAATGATTGCGATTATTAAGTTCTTTCGCTTGACGGTCTTCTGATGAATCCAGAGCGACACATGAAGCGCATTCACACCAGCGGTAACCATCATTCGGGGCCAGGCTGATAACCGGCAGTCCGGGATGCCGCCGGGCAAAATCGACAATCCGTTCGACCAGTTTCCGGCGCATTGCCATGTTTGATACGCAGAGCTGACCGTCACGATTGCGTTTTCCGTTAATTAAGGCAAAATATTCCGGATGCGCGGCAAAATCCTGATGTTTAAACCAGTCGTGATAGCTGTGTCCGAAAGCCAGCGGGGAAAGCAGGACTTCATTGAGTAACGGGTTGACTTCATCGTACTGCTGATTGTGGATCGGTTTGAAATTCATCTTATTGCGTACCATCCATAAGGCCGTATCATAATCAAAATGCGGATATTGTCTGCCGTCACGAGTCATCCCCGTCCCGCAGATATGGAACCCGCGCCAGCGAAATGAAGGTGTTCCGGCCGAACGCCAGTTGCGATCCGCCATGATCGTTTTCAAACGTGGAATCACCGCGTTATTTTCACCAGGGGCGAACCAGCGGCACCCGATCATTTCAAGAAAGTCGATCAACGCATAATATACCCCGCGATTATTTCCTCCCCGGAGAATGATTTTATCGCCGGAAACCTCCGACGCGAAAGCATCCGGTCCAAGCGTTTTGTCAAGACGCAATTCCAGGGCGGGGGACGATGTTTTTTCCCCGATGGAAATTACCGGATCATGACCGGTAACGGCGTGAAAATGACGAGCCGCTTCAGCAACTGTAAACTTGTCGGCAATTTCTTTATCGGCAAAGTTGACCCGGACTTTACTTCCAAGGTTGATTTCAGTTCCCATAAGATTGACGACAGTACAGATTAAAGCAGCGTAAATGCTGAATATTTTCATAATTCTCAATTATACGGTTTTGCTTCAAATACTTTGATTAAAGCTTGAAGACCGCGATTTATTAAATGCAACAATGCTTAGAAAGCGCCAACCCCGTTTGGATGACCGCGCCAGAAAGTATTCACTCTGATATTGCCGGTCACCGGCAGGGTGAAGTCGGCTGAATCGACCGGAAAAGCCAATGCCCGGTAATTTTCCGCGTGCCCGTCCAGCAGCAATGAGTTGATTGACGCCTGGTGGCGCGCTTCATATTTTCCGGCAGCGGTATCGCCGCGCAAGATCAGGATGTTCAGTGTATTGACCGCACTGGCATAACCCAGCCCGCGATAATGCCCGCCGCCGTCGGATAAATACATGGTCTTCGACGATTGGGTGAATGATTTTATTTTTTTGCCGGTTTTATTGTAATAAAGCAGTTCACTGTTGGTAATATACGATAATCCTTTTTTCAAGCCGCCAGGGATACGGCTCGGATAGTCGCCACTGGAACCGACGCTGCTCATCACGTAGGACGGCCATTTGTCGGAGGTGCAGAAATACAGTTCCGCGTTATTATGGTAAGGGTGCAGCCGGGTGAACCAGTAAGGCACCTGTGTACTGTAGGGTACTGCCAGGTAATCATCATAATCACTCTGATACATGGAGTGGGCGTTTCCCATCTGTTTGAGGTTGCTGGTGCATTTGATGGATTTTGCTTTTTCCCGGGCCTGGTTCAGGGCGGGGAGCAGCATGCTGGCGAGAATGGCGATGATCGCGATCACAACCAGCAGTTCGATCAGTGTGAAACTCTTCTGACATTTCATTGCTCAAGTCCTTTCTTTAGACAATTAAAATTTACGAGCTATATGATCTTTCAGCCAGTGACTGTATAAAAAATCGGGTTGAGATATGACCCTCGGCAACAGGTCGAGGGCTTTTTCCGCTCCCGCCTTATCCGCACAGATAACATACAAACTTACTGGGTATGGCGGATTCAAATATTTTCCTTTGTAAATACGGTTGTTGCCTTTATCCCGGTCCGGGCGGACAAAACGAATTACATACTGTCCGCGGGCCGGATAATTCATATTGAGGTCGGCCAGACCTTTTTCCCCGGCCCGGTGCGGAAGCAGCTTCCTTAATTCCGTGACCGTACCGAAAAAGAATACCGCCTGCTTGTTTCCAGCCTTGATCCGGACTTTTGCTGGCGGAATGAATTGCAACGGAGCTGCCGCTTTCCGGAGAAATTGGATCGCGTTTGCAGCCCCCGGCATTCCGTCCGGCAACGCATAGACGCATCTGCCTTCACGAATTAAAGGATGTGTCCCGAAGTCGGCAGCGGCCTTTTGAACCGGAACCTTCTGGATGAGTTCATTTATCAGGTTAAGCAATTGCAGTTTTGCGCAATTCAGGGTTGCGGCATTGTACCAGGGTTTGAATATTCGGCCATGATAGCGCCCCATTGAAGTCACATGGCCCACTCCGGTCAAGCGTTCGGTGAATTTGATCAAAGCCGCGTCGCTTTCGCCGACTATTTTTTCCAGCCGCCGCATTCCGGCCGCACGTTCTTTGGCCGGCAGCGCTCTGATCATTGACAACGCCAGCAGGTAATAGTTGCCGTCGTCAAGTCCGTCTCGAGCACCCTCCCATGCCGCGCTGTCATGCGGACGCTCTTTTCCCGGATAGATGATCGCTTCGCTCTGCCGCCAGCGGTAATAGACCTGTATCCAGCATGAATCCAGTTCAAAAAAAGCCGGGTTGAGGCCGCATTGACTGCGAGTCTGAGCGTATTTGCGCCAGTGGTTCGCAGATGAATGATAAGTTGATTGAAAGTGTTCCGGCTTGATTATTCCTTGTTTGCGGCGAAGCTCAAACGTTGGTTTATGCAGCGTTCCGATGATCCAGAATTTCATAAAAGGAGCCACTATGTTGACCAGCGTGTCATCCGCCAGCGTATGCGCACTCTGAGTGACGCCGGGTTCAGCGCCGCAGCCCAGCATGCTGTTGGCATGCTGCACCCACCAGGCGAGTTTTTCTGCGGGAATTTCATCATCGATAGTAACCAGAGTGCGGGTGATGCCGCGATCTTTCAGATAGCGAATCAATTCACGATTGTACCAGTCGCGAATAATGTTCTGACGGCGATCATTGTCCGGGTATATTGTTCCGTAAATCATTTTTGTCAGCTTACTGTGTTTCTGATAAAAACGCGAACCGCAGCCGCCGGCCGGCCAGCGCACATTGCGTTGGCCGTATTCCAGCAATTTATCTGTCAGGAAATCCCAATAGGAAAAGTCGAGTCGCGGCAGGTCCAGGCGGTTGCGGAATTCTTCCGGATGCTGCTTGATTGCCTCGGTTAGAGACAAGTCGGAGCCAATAATTTTGACTTTGTTGTAAAAATACGTTGCTTCCGGAGAATTTATTCCGGACAAGGTCTGGCCGCGCACGCCATGTTGCTGCATATCGGCCATATAGTTTGCGGCCTTGACCGGAGCCCATGCATATTTTCCGCGTCCAAGCTGTTGCGAACATAAATAATTGACTACATTATTTACATCGAAAACCATTTTGGGCTGCGGCGGAAACAGGACCGGATAGATGTCAAGTTTGACATTCGCGCTAATTGACTGAGAGTTTTTCGGGATAAAGTTTATTTTAATATTGTGAGAACCTGATTTTGCTTTTTCATCCGCCTGCACTCTGAAATAGATAATCTTATCTTCGTTTTTCGTGACTTGAAAGTTGGTTGCCGGCAGCATTTTCAGGCCGTAGTGAATTTTGCCCCAAAGTTTTTGCGGCATTTTCACCGTATTGAAACTCTCAACTTTAATTCCCGCCGGAGCATCGATTTTTATCGCAACATTCCCGGTCCAGCCCAGAGACTTGAAATGCAGCGGAAAACTGTCATATTCCCGGAATCCGACATTCAGGTTTACTGACTTGACCGGTTTTCCCGCAGTCGGACCGAATTCTTCAAAGACCATATAGCCGCGCTTTTCGGCCAGAGCATCAGGTGTCACCTCAAAAGCGACTTCTTTGTGCCATCCTGCGACTTTTTCCAGCTTATTTTTTCCCCCGTAGGTACGTACCGGACGTTTCAGACTGGTCAATGTTTTGTTCCCTTTTGCCGGAAAAGCTTTTTCCACGGTCTGGACCGGATAACTTAAATCATCCGATTGTAGTTCAATAACCGCGGATGCGAATTTGTGTCCCGGCTTGATTCTCGCGGCAATTTTGATTTTCTGAATTTTACCCAATTCAGCATCTTTCAGTTTTATCGGCTCGAGCGTTCCGATCTTTTGCCGTTTTTCATCGAGTACCGTGCCGCTGATCCTGATATTATTCAGCTTTTTCCATAACGGTATAAACTTCATTTCAAGGGAAACCAGGTTCTGTTCATTTTTGCCGTCAAGTTCCACCATTAAATCTCGACTGGCGTAATCGACTTCTTTAAGTCCTTTCCCAAAGAACCAGTAACAGTGAAAATCAGTCTTGTGGCCCGCGGGCAGTCTTCGCATCATATATTCAAACGTCGGAGCGATCTTGCTGCCGAACCAGGTATAAAGACGTTCAAGCGCATCTCCTTCAAACGCGATTCCCACTGCTGATTTTTGGGCCGGATCGACGACCGCCATCCATTGCTCTGCCGGATAATCGACTCGCGGAATATTGCGGTTTTTCCTGATACCGTCC
The DNA here is from genome assembly GCA_963678305.2 of Victivallales bacterium. GTDB lineage: Bacteria > Verrucomicrobiota > Lentisphaeria > Victivallales > Victivallaceae. Next base: position 104,908 of record CAXXVV010000010.1, on the reverse strand, counting down.
TGCAGGACATAACAGAAAACCTCTTCGCCGCTGAAGCTGGTCCCGCCGGGGCGCACCACATTCCGGAACAGAAGGCGCAATGCCTCCTGTGTATGGTTTCCCACCTGATAGTAGACTTTTATTACGGGCCTGCAAGCGGAAAAAGTCACGGTTTTACGGTAAACGTTGCCATCGGCTTCGCTCGTCAACCGGACAATCACTTCGTCGCGATCTTTTTTCAACCATTCAACCTGATAGGCCATTTTGAGCATTACTCCGTGATCATCCAGCAGGCCTCCATAACCATTGTCATAGACCAGGTTTAAATTGCTCTGTTTGTCAATCAGCGAAACAATTCGTCCACCCGAAGCCGGAGCCAGGGTTGCCTTGTAGAAGCGGTTTTCAATGATGAAAGATTCGCAGCTCTTTTTATCCTTGCGGTATATGGCATCAGTTACGGAAATTTTATCTTTGTTTGCAACCCGCTTATCGGACGTTAAAGCACATCCGGTCGCAAACACTATCACAAACAAACTCAGGAAAAGCCATTGGTAATTCTTCAACATACAACACTTTCTGATTTTTTATATCGCTTTACAAGAATCTTTGATTTTAAGCTGTGGGCTAATAGTCAGGCGTTCGATCGCCTTTTCCGGCTGATTGATCCGATCAATCAATATTTTGCAGGCGGCGCTGCCAATTTTTGCGAATGCGGCCTCGACCGTAGTCAAACGCGGCAGCATTACTTCAGTGAATTCACGATTATCGTAGCTTACAACGGAAATATCATCCGGGATCTTTATCCCGAGTTCAGCCGCCGCCCGATATACCCCCACTGCGAGACGGTCGCATAAAACAAATACCGCAGTGGCGTCGGTTCTCTTTGCGAAAAGTTTTTTCAATCCGGCATAACCGGCGTCGTAGCCGTATATTTTACTGGCCTGGATAACCAGATCAGGATCATATTCTATCCCGTAATCAGTCAGCGCCTTGAGATATCCGGTGCGTTTTAACTCGATCCCCGGGTCACGGGGTTGATCGATCGTGATGTGGGCGATCCGTCGATGTCCCAGTTTAATCAAATGTTCTACCGCCATATACGCGCCCTGGATTTCGCCGCTGCGTACCGCGCAAATATGCGGATTCAAGGTGTTGTGAATGCCGACAAACGGCACGCCGGCGGTACTCAATTCTTTGATTAAACTTGCTTCAATTCGATTCTCAATCGGGCAGAAGATGAAACCGTCGATCGCGTGCTGCCGAATCTGACTGAGCAGACGTTCCTGCTTCAGCATATCCATATGGGAAGACAAAATTACCAGACTGCATCCCCGTTTTTCCAGATACTTTTCCGCTCCATGGATGATTTTTGCATAATCAACATTACTCAAGTCCGGAACCAGAGCGCCAATCAGATTTGTTTTTACTCCCTTTAGCGCCCTGGCTTGCAGGTTAGCCTGATAATTGTGTCTTTTGGCCACTGCCAGAATTGCTTCCCGGGTTTTTTTATTTACCCGTTCCGCTCCGGATAACACCCGATGAACAGTTGATTTTGAATAACCGGTTTCTTCTGCAATATCTATAATTGTAACACTCAACGTATAATCCTCGCGTTATTAAAGGTTACATTCTGCAATATAATGTTTTACACAATATTTTTTACATTTTTCAAATTTGCGGGAACGTTCCCATTCTTGTTTTTTAATTATACGTACTCTATTCCTTACTGTCAAGAGGGGGTAATAAAAAAAATCGAAAAAAACACGGAAAAAAGCTTTAACACTCCTGTAAAAGTCCCGACGATGAATTTTGTCCGCATTTACAAACAGATTTTTCTTTCAGGTTAACGGGGATACCATCAGCGGTCTTTAAATGAGACTAAAGAAAACAGACATCGGCAAGGTCACAAAAGGCGCGTTGGGACTTTTAGCTGGGACGTCATTTTTAATAAAAACTATTTTTTAAGCATGCGGAAACAATATAATATACCGGAGGGGCTGAGGCCTCGGGAGAGGTGTTTTTTATGGATTCTTTCGGGGTTATCAAACTGGCTTCCGGTTTGGCGGATGAATTGTTTTGAACCTAAAATCGCTCCTTCGGTAAAGTGTCGGGTACGACGCAGAAAACGGACGTGCATCGATTCTTTTTGGCGGGCTTTGTCGCGCGCGGCGTAGATCTCTTCGCTCGAGGCGCCGGTTTCCGCGGTGATGATGCGGGCCAGTTCGCCACGGAAGAATGCAAACAGTTCGGCATCAGTCCATTGCGAGGTGTCACCGGTGGTGATGTTCGGCTTCATGTGTTTGACAAAATTCTCGTAAAACATGTGTTTGCCGCTTCTGCAATAGCGTCCCCAGGTGGTGAAATTGTAATCCGCCGGGGAGTTTTTCAGGCCGGCCCGGACCGGGTTGAGTTCGACGTAGGTCACGCAGGCGGCCAAGGCGTTTACGCGCTCGAGAATCACGCTTTTGAAACGCCCGCCCCAGAGTTGTCCGGTGCGGTTGCGGGTCTCATTATATACGCAGGTGAATTGGCGTTGGCAGGCCGACATAAAGCGGCTGATATCGATCATTTTGAGGGCGATTTCCTGGCATTGCGTTTTATTTTCGAGACTGATGACCGGGGTTCGCGGGCCGAATTTGAAGATCTTTTTCATTGCTTTGTAGTAGCTGTTGTGGCGTTTGACGATGACCTCGAGCGGCGGCAATTCGTCGGGGCCGGGAGCGTAGACCACGAGGTGAAAATGGTTGCCCATCCAGGCTGCGGAGATAACCTCGATCAAAAAATAGTCGCAAAGATATCTCAATAGTTTGAAGCCGTATTCTTTGTCGGCGTCGGAGAACGGGTGTTCGCCTTTGATGCAGCCGATGCGATTATACAGGTGGTAGTAGCAGCCTGCGCCTTTGACCTTCATTCGCGCTTCCATTTCGTCCTCCTTTTGGTTGGTTTGGAGATAATATATACGCTGAAAGTTGGTTTGTCAAATTATCAGACGGTTTGATTATAATAAATTTGTAAGGAACTGTATTAAACTGATTTACAACTAATTTGATCGCTATTTTACAATCCAATGCGGAATGGTTCGGCTGGAAGACCTATGGCGAGCCTTTTGCATTCTTGACTGCGGTTGCCGCCATAAGTCCCGCGCGTATCTCAAAATGGAGTTTCAGCTTTCGCAAGAGACGAATTTGGTTTTAATTAATTCCATTTCTTTTGTAAATGCGCGAATGTCTCCGATTGAACCGTCCAGCATTTTGCCGCTTTTAATAGTCATGGTGGTGTTACTCAACGCCGCCGCCAGCGAAACATCGCCCCAGGCCAGGATGCCAGGTACATGAATCGCCATTGAAAACTCTGGCGGTCGAGTTCCATACTCATAACTTAAGGGCATATCATAAATCTCAAGTGTGTTCATTCCGTCAAAAATAACACTGCTGAATAATGCCGCCAGGCCGCCCTCGGCAAATCCGATGACAGTTATCCCGGTAGCTCGCAAGTGTGTGACGGCAACCCGTGAGAAAAGCTCCAGTTCTCTGGTCCACTCTCCGAGAATAGTTTTTCCCAGCCACATAAAGGCTCTGGCTTCATCATGGAAAGTGCAAAGCGGATCCGATTTACCGCTATTTTCACCTGTCAAACTTAAATCAGGAATAATAATTCCACTTCCACGCTTAAACAACTCTGATAAAACCGGTTGCAAAACCGGGTCATTCTTCTGATAAGGTTTACTGATAATGTAATAATCACGACCTTGTAACGGATCAAATACCAGGGTGGGAATGAGCTTGCCGCATCGGGTTTCGACGGCAAGCGTCCGCCGGGTTCGACCAGCTTCAACCGTGGTTGAATATTCATGTACTTCCTTGAGTTCCAGGCAGTCCGTAATTTTGAGGATTTTTTTCAGTTCCCGCTTTTTCTGCTTCACATCGAAATTGTCACAATTCAGCATTGCATGCCGCAGTTCTTTTCCTCGTTGAACACAAAATTCCTGAATACTGCGAACTTCAGGCGAACGAGTGCCTTTTTCAAATACCATCAGGTCTTTTTCCGGCAGGCTTTCAAACGGAATTTCAGCTTCAGGCGCGCCGGTTCCACGTCCTTTCAAATGAAGATTGAACCAACCCAGCATCGCTTCGCGCATTTCCGGCCAGTAACCGTGCGGCAGATTGAACGTCTGATAGGCCAGTTGACTATCCGCTTTATAAGCCTGATATACTTTTCTGGCTTCCGTGTACGAGCGGAGCATCTCAGCCGGCTGGAACGTCGGGTTGGAATCTTTAATGGCGTTCAACATTTTCAACGCACGGGGAGCAATCAGGGCCAGTACCCCGGACTCCTCGGTAAAAGTCAAGCCGTTCGGCAGTAGCTCGCAAACACAGTTGCGCCGGGTCACGTATGACTCAAACGTTCCGACGCTGACCACCGGGATTGCGGCTTTGACGCGCTCGTCCATGGCTGCCAGCCACATCGTCTGGTTGCCGCCGCCGCTAGCTCCGGTCGCACCTATTCTGTCCGCGTCAACATAAGGCAGCGAGCAGAGCAGATCGACTCCCCGCATGTTATCAACAATCTGCGTTCCCATCAGGGATTCGCCGACGTTCAGCAATGACCCGCCGAGATTTGCCCCGTGATATTCAAATTCTCCATGCCTGGTACTTCGTTCTCCGGAGCCGAATGCGTCAACAGTCAGACATACGTAGTTGTTGCGGGCAAGGGAGTGCCCGCGTGCCTGTACCCTTTCCGCCAGCCGTCCCTGTTCCCAATGCCCGTGCATGACGATCACGCCCGGCAGATTTTCCGCGTTATCTGGGACATAGAGATTGCCGGTGACATAAAATCCCGGACGACTTTGATAACAAATATTTTTGACCGTATAACCGTCCATTTTTACTGACCCGGTCTCGCGCATATCCAGCGGCAGCGAGTGGTCCGGCTTACCGGTCCCCAGGTTCTTCCAGATAGTTTCTTTGAGTTCATGGCGCTTGGCCTCCCAATCGGATAAGGATTCCGGCAACTGGTGGACTTTGAATTTCATTGCTGCTTGTTTTTGTAATTCAAGTTCAACAAGATTAGAAAATCCTTCGGTCCAAACATTCGGCAACTTCATAATTCAGGGTCCATTTATAAATGATTGATAATGATTTTTCGTGTCTATATACGATAAACAACCGAATTAAAAAAGTCCAGTTCCGACTGTTTTATTTTCGCAGAAAAATTGTGGCAGGCCGATATTGGATATTTTGTACTATATTGTGGAAAGTATTTATTAACAGCGGTTACACTAATCTGTTTTACTAATTCCGTCAGAATAGAAGGCATTGTGACAAAAGTGGAGCCAATGAGCGGAATCGAACCGCTGACCTATTCATTACGAGTGAATTGCTCTACCGACTGAGCTACATTGGCCCGTTTTGTTGCGGACTGGTAATATATTAGCTTTTTGCGATATTTCAAGAAGGCGGTTTTCACTTCAGGCTTAATTTTTTAAGCATAATGTTAAAATAGAACCGCTTCTGCCGGTTTTCGGTAGTATTTTATGAGTTCATAAAAAGTTCGCCCGGGCGTAAACACGGGCGAAGCAGAGACTGGTTATTTGTTTGAAGATATTTTAAGCACGCACGGGGTGCTTGATGATACTTTTTCCGGCAGGATGACAGTCAACGCATCCCGGTCGCGGGTCCATTCTATTTGACCATGACCGAGGAGTTCGACTTTGCCGATCGAGGCCGGGGCGTGATTCGATTGTTCAGCGAGCTGCCGGATCTTGATTATTCCGTCTGACGGTCTGGCCAGCGGGATGGCGTAGAGAATGTCTTCGTTGCAGGTGAACCGGATGTCGCCGGAAGTGAATGCCGCGCGTTTTGTGTCTGAAAACGAACCGCTGACGACCTGGGTCGGGCCTTCTCCGTAGACGGTCCAGGGACGGGTGTTGTAAATAGCTTCCCCGTTGACTTTCAGCCATTTTCCGATATCCAGCAGGATTTGCTGTTCCGGTTCCGGAATGGTGCCGTCCGGTTTCGGGCCGATATTCAGCAGCAGCGCGCCGTTTTTACTGACAACATCGACCAGGTCGCCAATGATTTCGTCGCTCTTTTTATAGTCGTGATCCTTGACGTAACACCATGAGGTTTTCGACACGGAAGTGTCATTCTGCCAGAAGAGCGGATAGATGCTGTCCAACTGGCCGCGCTCGATATCGAAAACTGCGGATTTCGGGGTAAGTGCCTGATATTTGTAGTTTAACGCCACACCTTTATTCCATTCCGCTCCCCGGTTGTATAGATAGGCTGCGAACTCTTTGAGCGCCTTTTGGTAAGCCACATTATTGATCCACCAGTCGAACCAGAAAAGCTGCGGCTGGTATTTATCGACCAGTTCGCAGGAACGCACCAGCCAGTCTTCGACGAATTCCGGGGTTGGCCGACCGGCTTGAAAGTTATGTCCGTCGGTTTGCGGTTCGCCGCAGATCGGGCCGTAAAGGTCGGCAAATTCCGGGTCCTTGACATCGGAGTCAAAGGCCAGGCCGCCATCCATGAACCAGTGATGTTCCGCCCGGTGTGAGGATAGTCCGAAGACCATATCTTCCGCCCGGACGGCGGCGGCGATTTCGCCGATGATATCGCGTTTGGGACCCATTTCCGCCGCGTTCCAGCGATTCAGTTCCGTCTGGTACATGGCGAATCCGTCGTGGTGTTCCGCGACCGGGACGACGAATTTCGCTCCGGCGTTTTTAAACAATCCGGCCCATTCGACGGCATTGAATTTTTCGGCCTTGAACATCGGGATGAAATCCTTGTAGCCGAATTCGGAGTGCGGACCGTAATTTTTCAGATGGTGTTCGCAGGTTTCCGAGCCTTTGATATACATTTGGCGCGGATACCATTCGTTCCTGAACGCGGGTACGCAATAGACGCCCCAATGGATGAATATTCCGAACTTGCCGTCGATATACCAGTCCGGACACTGATATTTTTCCAATGATTTCATAGTTGGCTGGAAGGGACCGGACGTATTAAGCCTGTTTATCTGTGATCTTATTTCAGCTGCTTTACTCATTTTCGCCTGTTCCTGTTGTTGAGATTAGATTTTTCAGTGCTATATTCAGTATATTCCATAATATATATATTTTCAACATCTAAGGCATGTATAAAAGCTGGTATAATATGAATAAAATCGATATAAACGTTTCGATCTGCCGCTACTGGCCGCTGCGTGATATGTGGTCAGCGCACCGGGAACAGGGGTGGTATTGGCGTTTTTATTATGATGACGCACCGGGAGCCGGAATTCGCATCAAAGGGCGAAGCCGGGAACTGCAGCCCGGGAGTTATTACCTGATTCCGCCGGGCGTTGAATTTATCACCTGGCAGAAGAGTGTACCACGGCAATTTTATATGCATTTTGAGGTGTCTCAGCCTTTCGGCCAGGTGGCCGGGGAGTTTTATGAGTTTCCAATGACCGGGGAAGTTCAACAGTTGATCGAACGGATTGAGCCGGAACTGCGAGCCGGCAGTGAGTTCATTACGCCCAAAGGCGGGATGTTGTGCGCGGCATTGTGCGCGCTGGCTTTGACCCGGATACCTGAACATGACCTGCAAAGCGAATCGGAAAACCCGGTTGTAGCCCGGGCGATGTTCAGGCTCAAAGAGGCGTTGAATACGGATTTGTCGATCAACGATCTGGCGCTGGAAGCGGGGATTTGCCCGGATTCATTGATCAGGTTGTTTAAAACGCATATCGGGACTACTCCGTATCAGTATCTTACCAGTTTGAGGGTTGAAAAAGCCGCCGGATTGTTGGAAAATACCAGTATTCCGATTGACGAGATTGCCGGTTTGGTGGGGTTCAAGGACCGCTTTCATTTTTCCCGGATATTCAAATCCAGAACCAATGCTCCGCCCGCGTCCTACCGTAAAATGCGTCAGAGGTAATCAATCCGACTGGACCGAAAAAGTAAAAAAAAAGAAAAATTTTAAAATTATTTCGCTCCGGCACGTTGCCGGACTGGATCCAACGTAGGAGCGTTGGTTGCCGCTTGCGGCGAAAGTAAGTTACGCAATTTATTGCGTGTTGAATAGTTCAGTTCGCTCGGAGTGATGGTTTTGAAAAACGATTCAGAGTTTTTCAAAAGCGTTGAACGCAGGGCGTAATTAGCGGCAATTTGGCATTGTCGACTTTCGGCCCCGTCCAATCCGTACCGCATGAAAAATGTGAAAATTTATTTTCGGATTTGCATTTAATGGTTGTCATACAATATTAATATTGCTATTAATCGTCGTTACATAACCCGGATGGTAAATTATGCAGAATCTCTATTTCAGGTCGAGCATTTTTTTCTCGAAAGACTTTCCGTTTTATGTTTGCCGCATGGAACACCGTCCGCATGACTACAATGACAACATGAGGTGTCAGCGTGAGTTCTGGAAGGTGATTTATGTGGTGTCTGGACATGGCGAGAAAGTTATTAATGACCGGGTATATCCGCTTTCCGCCGGGAGCCTGTTCGTTATTCATCCCGACGATAAGACCACTTTTCACATCCAGTCGGAATCGATTGTCATCTACAACGTTATCTTCATGCCTGAATTGATTGCCGACGGGATCAAGGAACTGAAAAGCAACTTCGACTTTTTCGCGATCTTCGGCAATGATTTTCAATCCTCTCCGGATTACCGGGAAATGTTGTATATCCTTGACTCGAGCCGGGAGATCGAGCAGTTGATCCGGAAAATGGATAAAGAGTACCGCTCGGAAGCGCCGAATTACCGCAATATGATCAAACTTTATCTTCAGGCACTGCTGATCATGATCAGTAGATTGAGTTTCAGGAAAGCCCGTCAGGGCAAGCATCGGAATGTGGTGGAATATATTGATCACATCATCAGGACTCATTACCATGAGGAATTCGATTTTGATTTTCTTTCCGGTCAAATTGGACTGAACAAAAATTATATCAGCCGCCTTTACCGCAAAACGACCGGAACGACGATTACCGCCGCGCTATTGAAATATCGCCTTGAATGCGCGGAAAAACTGCTGCGGTCATCGTCCAGGAACATTTCTGAAATATGCTACGAATGCGGCTTTAACGACCTCAGTTACTTTTATCGCGCCTTCAAATCAGCGACCGGGTTGAATCCCGGACAATACCGGAAAAAATTTGGACTGTAATGACTTTTTGCGGCGGTTGCCGACAGCTTTCATTTCAAACCAAGTCGATTTATTGATTATGCTGTATACTCAAACAGGTTCAATCAATATTTTTAAATCAATGGAGAATATGTTTTGAGAGCATTATTACTGATTGCCTGCACAATACTTGGCTGGAACTGTTGCGGTGATATTGCCGACGCTGCTTTAAAATCACCCTTTTGGCAAGGTGACACTGTTTACGGCGAATCACTGTTATTTGTAAAAACCGGGGACGGCCCGGCAACGGCAAAATGTCTATTTACTCCCGATACGGTCATTGAACTGAAAAGCACTTCCCAAAATGTTGTTTATGTTCCCGGTAAAGACTATCAACTGCAAGCCGGCTCCAATACAATCATTCTTCCGGCCGGTTCCGGGATCGATTCCCTGCGGAATGAAGAGTTGTTCCCGCCGGTCGGGGCGAAAAATTGCATCAGGTATAAAAAAGGCGATAAATCCCGTGGCGTTTTGTTTTTACGGAAAAACGGTTTCCTGAAACTTCAGGTGGAAATCACCTACAAACATCATGATAAATGGAACGGTCCGATGCCACAATTTGAGGGTGGAAAGTTGCCGCGGTTTTATGCGAAGCTGCAAAAGCATGAAACCGCCAGAGTGACGATTCTGGGTGACAGCATTACTGCCGGGTACAATGCCTCGAAAACAGTAAATACGCCGCCGTTTCAACCGGACTGGCAGGTGTTGTGGCAGCAGTCGATGATGAAAAAATTTAAAACCCCGATTGTCCGCAATGGTCTTGCCGTTCCGGGACGGACCAGCGGCTGGATGCTGCTGCATTTGGAGAAGCAGCTTGAAACCCGCCCTGATCTGGTGATTATCGCTTTCGGGATGAATGACTACAATGCTTACAAAAACGCGGCGATATTTAAACAGAAGATTCAGGCGATTATGGCGAAGTTCCGGGACAAACAACCCGAATGTGAATTCCTGTTGATTTCGCCGATGCTAGGTAATCCGGAATGGAGCAATACGCCGTGGCCGTTGGCCTTCGCGTATCTCAAGGCTTTGCGTGAGTTGGAGACGCAAGGAGTGGTTGTGGCAGATTTGACTTCCCTGTGGCGCGATATGTTGAAGGCCAAAAGTTATGTGAGCCAAACCGGAAACGGGGTGAACCATCCCAACGATTTCGGACATCGCATTTATGCAAAATATCTATTGGAAATGTTCATTTCAAAAAATAAGGAGTAAAATGAAAAGAAAAGTTCTAAGCGGATGTTTTATGTTGCTTGCCTTTGCAGGTTTTGCCGGCAAAGTGCTTTTTAAGGATGACTTCAGTAATTCGGCCGGCCAATGGATAAGCGGCGATAAAGGCAGGATTGTCAAAGACGGTTTTCTGATCAAAGGCGATGGAAAAACCACAAAAGTTATCTGGACTAAAAAGGGGGCGGACTGGACAGATTACGTTGTGGAATTAGATGTGACTATTAAAAACCGGCAGGCCGGATGGCTGATTCGCAAAAGTAAAAACGGATATTATATGTTTTTGTTGCGGGGACCGTATTTGAATCGCCTGGTTTACAATAAAAAACTTTTTCCGTGTGGCAAAACACCGTTGTCCCCGCCGGTCCCCTCGGATAAAAAAGTTCATGTCAAAATCGAAGTGGTCGGAAATACGATCAAACATTACATTGACGGCAAGCTGGTCGATACGCTGGTTGACGGGACACATAATGCCGGAGCGTTCGGATTACGGCAATGCGGCGGCGAAAGCGGGTTGTTTGCGAATGTCGCCATATCTGAACCGGACATGAAACCGGCCGACGCGCAGAGTGTCGGTGATGGCGCGGTAGCAACGGCTCCTTTTTCAACGAAAAAGCCGGTTATTGACGGTAAGTTGGAATCGGGAGAGTGGAGTCAGGCGGCGGTGCTTGGCGGATTCAGCGATCTTACCGGAAAAACCTCCGCCAAACCGACAACGGTTTATGTGCAATGGGACAAATCGAATCTTTATCTGGCGTTCCGTTCCCAAAAACGTTTTGTCCGGACGGCGCCGCGATTGAAACGTGATGACGACACCATATTCCGTGATGACGCAATCGAGATTAATCTGGCCCCGAAATCCGGACAGTGGTTCAAGCTGGCCTTTAATCCCGCCGGGTCGAAATGGGACAAATTATTTAATGGCCGGGTAATGGATAAAACCAGGGTTTGGAATCCGGACTGGAAAGTGGTTAATAATCTGATTCATGACGATTATTATGTTCAGGATGAATGGCTGGCCGAAGCGGCTATCCCGTTTGCAGCTCTTGGGATTGCCGCGCCGGAACCCGGTCAGTCATGGCGGGTGCAGCTATGCCGGGACTACGACAATGTCAAGGAGCTCGGTTATCCCTTGCCGATGCGTTGGACTTGCTGGGATCCGCGCGGAAATTTTCAGGATCCGCAGTTTTTCGGCAAACTTACCTTTGTTCGTGACAAACCGGTGTTCCGGCTTGGCCAACTGGCGCAGTTTGACAAAGGAGTATTGGGAGTCCGCGGTAAGGTTATTGACAAAGGCAACGCGGCAGTAGCTGTTAAGTTGTCCGGCGGAATTGCCGATGACCCGGATAATAGGTTCCTCAACCGGGAATTTAACACCGGTTCGGAGATAGCGGTGACCGCACCGGCTAAAATTAATGAAACAAGCGTTGTCGATTATAGCTGGCGGGTTGTTGCCGATAAACAAGTTATCGCCGCCGGCCGGGCGCGGGGAGTATGTTCTCCGCCGTTCTCGGTGATTCTCGCGCCGTTGTTCACTCAAAATAAAATGTGGGCGGACGGGGATTTTTCAAAGCTGCCTGATTTACCGGCCAGCCGGCAAGTGGTTATCACAATTACCAATGATGCCGGGACTGAACAGATTACTGCCTCACAGGATGTTTCCGGCGTTGATAAATTCTTTATTCCGCTTGATATAGCGCAATTGCAACCCGGCAAATTCCTCGTTAAGGTTGAGTTGCAGGATAAGGCCGGCAAAGTGCTGGCCGCAACCGGCAAGCGCCTGACCAGACCGGTAAATCCAGACTGGAACCAGGGAGTGGAACTCGGTAAATTGACTGCTCCGCCGAGCGGTTGGACCGCGTTGAAAACGACCCGGTCCGGTTCGCAAATCATTTTATCGTCTTATGCCAAGCAGTATGTTTATGACAATAGCGCGCTGCCGAAAAAAATTACCATTCGGAAACGGCCGTTTCTGGCGGCTCCGGCCCGGTTGGTCGTCAATGCAGAACCAATCCGGATTACTGAATTAAAATTGTTGAGTTCTTCCGATCTGGAAGCTCTAATTGCATGGCAGGGGCAAAGTGCTGACGGCGGTCTGATATTGTCTGGCAAGGCAATGATCGGTTTCGACGGTCTGATCTGGAATGATCTTACCGTAAAGTCAGCGTCAGGAGCCGGCGCAAAACTCGATAGTCTGGCAATTTCGCTGCCGTTGAAGCGTAAAAATCTGCGCTATCTGCGTTCCCGGAACAATATGAATTTCCTCGGCAGTATCGGTATGCGGTATCTGGCGTTCATTGGGGATGCGAAGATTTCCGACGCGACTTTTCCGCAGCCGGCGGATCGCGGTAATTTATCGGTTAACGGCTGGAAGTGGCCCGATAAGTTTTGTAATTTTTACTGGATCGGCGGAGTTGACTTCGGGATGTTCACCATGTTCAAGTCACCGCGTAACATGCAGACGACGCAATACAGCAAAGTTGAGGAGTCCCCGGATCGGATTACCTTGACCTTTCCGCTGGTTTCCAGTCCGGTAAAGCTTGATGCGTCCGGGCGGCATTTTGAATTTGGATTTATCGGGACCCCGGTCAGAAGCATCGGCAACCGGGATCGTTTACAGCGGGTTGGATTCAATCATTTCTACAAATACGATCCGGCGCATTTCAGGAAAGCTTTGAGTCGGGTTTGGGGGTCCGGTCCTCTGAGTTCCAAATTCTTTACGGGGCCGCGCATTGATGTTAACCCCGGAGATGTAGCCAGCCGGGTAATTCAATGCGGCTTGACTTGTTCGCTTGGCAATCCATATCTGAACCCTAAACAGAAAAAACAGTTGACGGCTCAAGTCAAAGCGTCGGAGCAGTTGAAAATATCACCTCTACTTTGGTGTGACCTGACCTATACAGGAATCACCATGCAAAACGAGTTTCCTTATCGTTACGAGTGGGAACAGTATCCCAAACAGCGTCATATTGGAACGGAAGCGGCTTATTCGCTGGTCTGCCCGCAGCAAGCCTGGCATAACTTCTATATCCACGGCATCACGCAACGGCTGGCGAAAAACAAGGTCAAAGGTTTTTATCTGGATATGACCGGATATGGTTCCTGCAACAATAAATATCACGGTTGCGGATATGTGGAGAACCGGCAGTGGCGGGGTGAAGTGCCGATCCTCAAATTGCGTAATCTTTTCCTGAAATTCTGGAATGTCACCCATAAATTCGCTCCCGAAAACATTATTCTGCAGCATGGCCAGACTTTGACGCCCTGCGCCTTGTGGACTGACGTGATCACTCAAGGCGAAAACTGGGCCAACGTAAGGAACAAAGGCCGGTTCGGTTATCAGAGCCTGTCGCTGCCGTATTACCAGATAGCCTATATGCCGCAGCGGCAGTACGGGTCTCAATTTAACTGGTTCCAGACGCTCAATACCCCGTCTTATGTGCCGGAACTGAAAAATATTATTCCTCTGGACGAAGTCGTCGGGTTGGCGCTGTTGCACGACAATTTGCCGATCGGCCAGACTTCGCAGCAGGTGCCGGGACTTGTTACCTGCTGGAACGCGATGAGCCGGTTCGGCGCGTACAAGCCGGATACGGTCTGGGTGCCGTACTGGGAGAACAAGCTAGGGGACTGGAAACATGGCATCGCGGTAAGCTATTACCGGCGCGGAGAAAATTTTCTCGTAATTGCATTCAACAGTTCCTATGACAAAACTCTAAAAGTTGCATTGCCGGAGCAGATTTTCGGCAAAGGCACTGCGTATAATGTCATCAACGGCCGAAATGAACCGTATAACATATTAAAAATTGCACCAAGAAAGACTAAATTTTTAATTATTAACCGGAGGAACGGAAAATGAAAAAACAGTGTGTTTTCACCCTTATTGAACTCCTGGTTGTGATCGCGATCATCGCGATTCTCGCCTCACTGCTGCTGCCGGCCATGAATCAAGCCCGGGAAAAGGCCAAAGAGATAAGCTGCAACAATAATCTTAAACAGATCGGGATGGAGTGTCAGTTTTATATTAACGACTTCAATGACTTTTTCCCGGCATGGAGTAACGCGGTTTACTCCGGTCAGCACGGTACCTGGATAAATGCGATGTGGGATGCCGGATTGCTTGACAAGTTCCGGGCCAACGCTTATTACGAGCGGCTTTACGGCTACAGAAAGTACAAATGTCCAAGTGATTTGCCGGATCATGATGATAACAGCTACACCTATGGAATGAATCGCTGGGCCTATAATATGCGGAAAATTACGACGATTTTGCAACCATCGAAAAGGATGTGGTTGAGTGAGCCCGAAAACAGCGGTAACGGTTATGTTATTAACGGTTCGACAATCGGCTTTGAGCCGCGCCACAACGGCTCGGTCAACGTCCTGCACAGCGACGGCCATACCGGCAGTTACAAGTATCTGACTATCCCTCCGAAACCCGCCAGCATCAATGATCCGAATGCCGACCCTTTCTGGGGCAGCCAGGATCATTGATAGTACTCTAAAATAACTTCTGAAATAACTTGATATGAACACCGCTCTGACAAGGAAAAAATGCCGGATCTAATTGAAAACTGTTATATGTACGGGACGCAGTATTACCGCGCCCCGACTCCGTTGCCGGAAGAATGGGAACCCGATTTGCGGAATATGGCGTCGGCCGGGATCGATACAATTCAGCTCCGGGTGCAATGGCGCAAGAATGAGCCGCGTGAAGATGAATATTATTTTGATGATATAGACACGCTTTTCGATCTCGCGGAGAAATACCGTAAAAAGGTTATCTTTAAATTCCTTATGGAAAACGCCCCGGATTATCTTTATGATAAATACGACGCCATGCGTCGGGATATGCACGGACAGCCGATCGTGCAGGGCGCGTTGGGCGCGTACTATATCGGCGGCTGGCTGCCGTGTTTCGATAATCACGATGTTATCCGGCGGGCCCGGCTTTTCGCAAAAGTTTTTACTGAACGTTACAAGGATCGTCCGAATCTGGTTTTATGGAATATCTGGAATGAGCCATTGTCGCGCCCGACTGGAGAGTGTGGCTGTCAGGCTTCGGTACGGTCCTACCGGCAGTGGCTGCGGGAACGTTTTGGCACGATCGAAAACCTGAACGAACAATTCGGGAAAGGCTGGGGCGCGTTTGACAGCGTAACCGCTCCCGGCATGATTCATGATTACGCCGATTTCTACTTGTGGCAGACCTGGTGTATGCAGGCGGTTCGAAGCCGGTTGGATTTTATGTATGAAACGGTTAAAGGTATTGATCCCGCTCGGCCGGTGATGACGCATATCGGCGGCAGCAGCGTCCTGCAGGATGTGGTTGCCGGCGGTTCGGATGACATCCTGAATTCTGAAGCGGTTGACTTTTACGGTACCAGTTTTCCGACCGCTAGACGTTTTGCTAATATCATTGACGAAGCCTATCCGTGTTTGAACTGTGACTGGCTGCGCCATGTCGATAAAAATTATTATGTACACGAACTTTATCCTGATTGGGGAAACTGGAATCCGATTGAAGATTCCGCGACCCACCGTTTTAAAGTATATACCGCCATTGCCCACGGCGCTAAAGGCATTGTTTACTGGCAGTATCGGGCGGAACGGCTGGGTAATGAGAATAATCTGGCAGGCCTGGTCAACATTGACGGCTCTTTCAAAACCGCGACTGCCGAGGCCAAAAAAATCGGTGATTTCATTCGTGATAACGAAACTTTTTTGATCAAAGCAGAGGCCGTAACCGATCCGATCGGCATTCTTTACAGTTTTGAAAGTGACTTGATCAGCCGGATTGAGAATTCGGGCCGTTCAATGCATAACTTCGATCTTATCCAGGAGCCCGGACATCTTTATGCGTTCAAGCGTTCGCTGCATGGCATATATACGCTGTTGCGGGAGATGAAATATGCGCCGCAACTTGTCGATTCGCGTCGACTCAAAGATGCTTTACCGCGCCTGAAGGTTTTGTATGTTCCACAAGGCTACATCCTCCCGGATGACGCGGTCAGTTCAATTCTGGATTTTGTCAATCAGGGCGGCAGGGTCATTGCGGAAGAGGGGATCGGGTTGCGGAAAACCAATACCTGGCTGCATTATCCCTGGCCGGAAACCCGGTTGCGTCAAGTATTCGGGCTGAAGACGGCGGAACGGGTTGCAACCTCGATTCGCGGCGACGAAATGAGAATTTACGGGCAAAATATTGCCGGAGCTGAATATTGCTCATATCTCGAAGATATTAAAGGTGAAATAATTGGACAATGGAGCGACGGCCGGCCGGCCGCGGTATGTTGCGACAATTGCTGTTTTCTGGGTACGGCGTTCGGGGCATCATTTCATGACGATTATCTGAATAAAACAAAATATATTGAGGTGATGCGGAGGATTCTGGAACCTGCCGGCGTGGAGCCGCAATATTCTGGCCTTCCGGATTTGGTTTATGCCAGAGCGCTTGAATTGGACGAAGAACGCATGGTTTTCGTTTTCAACCGCTCTCCGGAGGCAAAAAAGCTGGTTGTGCATGGCAGGGAGCTGGTTATTGATCCATGTGATATGAAATGGATTAAAGTTGAATTGTCAGCATGTTTTGATTGATTCCGGATCAGCCGGGAATCGATCTTGAAGTTTTTAATATAAGGTTTATTGAAAAAAGAAGGAATTAAATGAACGTTAAAAACATAACGCTTGAAGTCAGTTTGAAACCGTTCCGGGATTTGTCGGAAGCCGGCATCAGGGAGGTTTGTGAACAGATCTACCGGCAGTGGCTGCCGTTGTTTAAGGATACCGAAAGCGTTTCGGTCATGTTCTGGTCGGCCGACGGTTCGGAAATTTTAGATTATAGCGGCCGGTTGGACGATACTTTCGAATGGGCCAAATATATCGGGGTGGCCAACCCTGAAGTTTACGGCAAAATAGCCGATCTGCCTCAGACCGAACTTTCGATCCATCATTCGCCGCGGCTTTATTGCGAAAACCCGCCGGAATACACTTACAGGGATTTGAAACGGGTCCTCGATATTCTGCGTGAAACCTTCCGTAGTCACAACAGGGTGGTAAGGCTGGGAACTACTTTCGATCCCGGCCCTGAATTTGCGGTTTCCAGCTTCAAATACCAGCGTCATACCGAATCCTGTCTGGCCGATACGCTCGGGCAGGGCGGCGGCGGTCCGAAAAGTTTCATTTGCTGCTATACTGAACTGAACGCGGATGATTATGCCTACGCTGGTTTTCCGAACGGCATTGAACAGGGTACCACATTCGGGAAATTCCTCGGTCGGCAAACCAGACATTTCTGTGCTGATATCGGCTTTGATTACATCTGGTTTTCAAACGGTTTCGGCTTCGGTCTGGAAACCTGGGGCGTTTGCGGTGCAATTTTCGACGGTGAGACATTCGATCATTCCGTCTGCGGCGAGATCAAGGATAAAATATTCCGGTTCTGGACCGATTTCAGAGCGGAGCTCCCGGATATGCCGATCGAAACCCGCGGCACCAATCTCTCCACCGGAATGGATTTGGCTTCGGACGCGGTGCCGCTGCGCGAGATCTACGATAAAGTTCCGGGCATTTCGCCCCCGGTTAATTCTCCCTGGGCAGCCTTGAACGGTGATTTCGGCGTGGAAATCGCCGGCTGGATGTCGCATATTGCTGAAATTCCCGAAAACAGCGGTTATCCCTACCGTTTTTATACTCACGATCCGTGGTTCATTAACAGTCCGTGGCTTGATCGCTACGGTCGAAACCCGCATGACATATATATGCCGCTGGCGATAACCCGGATCGATGCCGCCGGTCAGGTTGTAGGCCCGGACAAGGTCAATTTTCTGACAATTGACGATTCCTACGGGAATATGCCGGATCAGGTTCCTGACGAGGTTATTCCACATATCAAACGCGCCTTGAGATGCGCCCCGGACGCGGCCGGGCCGGTAATCTGGCTTTATCCGTTCGACGAATACCATGATATGACATTTTCCGGGAATGGGATCGAAGAGGTGTTCTTTGGCGACTGGTATTTCAGTACCGCCATCAATACCGGGTTCCAGGTGAACACTGTGGTCAGTACCCGCAATTTCAAGGCGGCGATGGATAGCGGTTTGCTGTATGGCAATATCGTGGTCGCTCCGACTGCGGCGGCCGCCGATCACAAGGTCTTTGCTCAACTGAGCGAGTTTATCAGGAACGGAGGAAAAGTCCTGTTTTACGGCCCGGTGAAAGATCCTGATTTACTGGACTTGCTCGGTTTGGAGTTGAACACAAGTATCGACGGCGAACTGCAAATGGATATCGGTGGAGAAAGTGTTCCTGTTATGCATATTCCGCTATACAGCGCCGGGGGAATCGATACGGTTGCTGCTGCGGATGATGTTGAAGTTATCGCCTCCTGCAACAAACATGCCTATGCCGTTTTGCGTGGAATGGTCGGTTGGGTCAGAGGAAGTAATTCATTTACAATCTCCCGAAACGGCAGATATCCGGATATGTTTGACCGGGAAAAATATTTTTACCCGGAAAACCTGCTGCGGATGCTGCTGGGCAGACTCGGGTGTGCGTTGGATCTGGAAAAATATTCCCGGTCACAACCGGACCCGCGTTTGGTTTCCCACTATAGCCGTAACGCGTTGTATATTGCGTCATTTGTGCCGGATTTGAACACGACTGAGCGTTTCCGTTACCCCGAAGGCGCGCCGGTTTTTGTCGAAACTGAGACCATGATCGAAAATGGGATGGCGGTTTATCATCTGCCGAAAGCGGAGCATTTGGAATGCCGGGTTTTCGTGGAGATGGCAGACGGTCCGGTAAAATGCAAAGAGGCTTGTCTTTCTACGCCGGAAGTAAAGCGACGGCTGGAGATTTCCGGGCTGAATAACGCCACGGTCCGGTTCCGGCCCGAGCCAGGATTTGAAGAAACAACCCGGGTTTTGCTGGCGCCTTATGACGCTCCATTCGTCAAAGGAAATTTTCTTGAGTCCGAGCATGAGGCCGGTTTTGCCGGTTGTGTTTTGACTTATCGTAACGTAACCGGAAAGATATTGATATCATGGTGAAAATTCCTCGAAGAAAACCGTTGGGCGCGAATGTCGGTGTGATCGGCGTCGGGCTTGATACGTACTGGGACCAGTTCGAAGGTCTCTATGAAGTCATGCTGGACAAAATGAGGACTTTTAAAGCCAAACTTGCGACCCATCCGGTCACAGTCCTGGACCACGGTATTATCGATAACGCGGAAAAGGCTTATGCCGTCCTGCCTGAACTTAAAGCAGCGGACCTCGATCTGCTGTTTGTCGATATGGTGACTTACGCCACCAGTTCCACATTCGGGATCATTGCCCGTGAACTGCATATCCCGATCGTGCTGGTGGTTTTGCAGCCGTTGTCGGCGATGGACTACGCCAATGCCCGGACCTTTATGCAGCTTTGTAACGATGATTACTGTTCCGTGCCGGAATTTACCGGCGTGGCTGTAAGGATGGGGCGTCCGGCGCCGCCGGTCATTATCGGGATGCGTGAAAATGATCCTCAGGCGGATGCTGAAATCGCCGAGTGGTGTTCGATCGCCAATGTCCTGCACGACCTTAAACGGGCCCGGCTCGGACACATGGGACACGTTCTCGAAGCGATGCTCGATATGCAGACCGACCCGACCGCGGTGACGGCCTCGTTCGGCTGTCATGTGGTGCAATGCGAACCGGACGAAGTGATGCGTCAACTGGTCAAAGTTGATGATTCAAGCCCGGAGGTAGTCGAGATGAAAGACCGGATTCTGAGCTTTTTTGATACTCCCGATCCGGTTTCCGATCCGCTGACTGAAAAATTGACCGAAACAGATCTCAGTAAAGCGGCGCGGGTCGCGGTTGCGCTGGAAAAATTTATTCTCGCGAAAAAACTCGACGGTTTGGCTTATTACTACGAAGCGGAGCCCGGTTCTGAAATGCGGATGCTGGTCACTAATTTCATTGTCGGCAACTCCCTGCTGACCGCCGCCGGGTTTCCGATGTGCGGCGAATTCGACATCAAGACCTGTATCGCGATGATGATTTTCGACCGGCTGGACATCGGCGGCAGTTTTGCCGAGTTTCATCCCATAGATTTCGCCCGCGACACGGTGCTGGTCGGACACGACGGTCCGCATCATTTGAATATCGCCGAAGGCAAACCGGTGATCAGGAGCTTGAAAAAATATCACGGTAAACCCGGTTCCGGAGCCGGAGTGGAATTCAATATCAAAGTCGGCCCGATAACCATGTTGAGCGTCAGTGTCAAGGCCGACGGCCACTTCAAGTTTGTCATTGCCGAAGGTGAATCGCTGGCCGGGCCGATCCCGCCGACCGGAAACACCAATACCCACGGTAAATTTGCGCCCGACGTCCGGACGTTCCTGAAGCGCTGGGCCGCGGAAGGCCCGACTCATCACTTCGCGCTTGGCGTCGGCCATCATGCCGCGACTATCAAAAAAATCGCGGATTGTCTTGGTATTGAGGCCGTAATAATTGCAAAGGATTGACTTATTGAGTTTGACTGCCTGTTAAACAGTGCTAATTTATTGCTTTGAACGTAATTACGTTTCAATTATTCAACAAAAAACAGACAGGCGGGAAATATGACAAACCATAAGAGGATCCATTTGATATGCAACGCGCACCTTGATCCGGTGTGGCTGTGGCAGCGCGAAGAAGGCATCGGCGAAACTTTGAGTACTTTCCGGGTGGCGGCCGATTTCTGCGAAAATTACGATAATTTCGTTTTTTGTCATAACGAAGCGGTCCTCTATGAATGGGTTGAGCGTTATGAGCCGAAGTTGTTCAAGCGCATCAAAAAACTGGTCAAGTCCGGGAAATGGCACATCATGGGCGGCTGGTATCTGCAGCCGGACTGCAATATGATCTCCGGTGAATCGGTAATCCGGCAGATCGAACTTGGCAAAGAATATTTTGAGTCAAGATTCGGCGTCTACCCGAAAACCGCGATCAACTTTGACCCGTTCGGCCATTCCCGCGGCCTGGTTCAAGTGCTGGTCAAATGCGGTTTCAAAGCCTACCTTTTCATGCGCCCGGACCCGAAAAGGTGCGAACTTCCTTCCGAGATTTTCTGCTGGCAGGGTTATGGTGATGCAAAAATAACCGCCCACCGTCTTTACGGCGGCTACAACACCCTTCGCGGGACCGCCTGCAAAAAACTGGAAGATGTGATCGAGCTGGACCGGGATTATCCGGCTGATGTGGCGACCTGGGGTATCGGCAACCACGGCGGCGGCCCGTCCCGGATTGATTTACAGGAGATCAACGCGTATATCAAGGAACACCCTGAACTGGATATCGTCCATTCAAACCCGGACGACTTTTTCGCGGAAATCCGTAAGTCCGGGATGGAACTGCCGGTTCACGATAAGGAACTGAACTTTTTCGCAACCGGCTGCTATACATCGCAGGTCCGGATCAAACAACTGCACCGGAAACTTGAAAGCGAGCTGACATTAACTGAAAAAATGTTGTCCGCCGCCTGGGTCAACGGAAAACTGGGATATTCTTCCGACAAGATTCGCACGGCTGCAAAAGATCTGGCGTTCTGCCAGTTCCATGATATCCTGCCCGGTTCCAGTATCAAACCGGCGGAGGAATCTTCACTGCAGCAGTTATCTCATGGTCGGGAAATCCTGGCGCGACTTCGTACCGACGCCTTTATGACGCTGCTGCAAAACCAGCAGAAGGCCGCGGAGGGCGACATGCCGGTATTCGTCTGGAACCCGCATCCGTATCCGGTCAGGACCGAGATCGAATGTGAGATGCAGTTGGCGGATCATAACTGGGACGACACTTTCTATGATATCGAGGTTTATTCAGGTAATGAGAGAATCGCGTCACAAGTTGAACACGAAGATTCCAATCTTAATCTGGACTGGCGCAAAAAAGTCGTGTTCGCGGCTGAACTGCCTCCCGGCGGCATCAGCCGTTTCGAGTGCCGACCGAATTTGCTGCAGTCTCCGCCTCCCTTTACCAATACTGCGCTCAGTTTCGACAACGGTGCAATGGCGCTTTCGATCAGCGGCACGACCGGGTTGATCGATTCGTTCAAGGTCGGAGGGCAGGAGCTTTTCAGCGCCGCGGCCGGCCGCGTCCTGGTCATGCAGGACAACGAAGATGCATGGGGTACGGATACCGTTGCTTATCGCAAACATATCGGTTCCTTCAAGTTGATGACTAAAGCGCAGGTGCAGAGTGTTTCCGGACTTTCAGACGCTCAACTCAGTCCGGTCCGGATCATTGAAAGCGGACCGGTACGAACGATTGTCGAAGCCTTGTTCCAGTATCAGGAGTCCACTTTGAGGACCCGTTACGTCATCCCGGGACGTGGCACCGGATTTGAAATCCGCATGCAGATCAATAACCGGACTCCGAACATCATGTATAAAGCTTCGTTCCCGTTTGTCGACAAGCAGGCCGAGTGCCTGGCTCAGGATATTTTCGGGCGCAAGACGATTCCGCCGGTGCGCGAGGAGAAGGTATTCAGTCAGTGGTTCGCCGCGGTCTCCGCGGAACAGAATCTGGCTTGCGGCGTCATTTGTGATTCGGGGCATGGCCTGGATTACTATAATGGTGAAATGCGCTATTCATTAATGCGTTCGCCCTGTTACTCCGCCCTGCCGCTGCTTGGCCGCGACCTGGTTTCAAATGACCGGGTCCATGACCGTATCGATGTTGGCCAGCGCGAATTTGCACTGAAATTAATCGGTGGTAAAGCGGATGAACTCATCGCTGAAATGGATAAGCAAACCATGCTTTTCGCAGAAGGTACTCCGCATGTCCTGTTTTGTCCCGGCGGTAAAGACAAAAACTCTCCATTGCAGGACTTTGTTTCGATCGCGAAAGGTCCGGCGGTTATTACCTGCTGCAAGAAAAACCCGGGTAAGAATGAGTTGATCTTGCGGATTTACAATCCGACCGATGCGTCCGCCAAGGTCAAATTGTCAATGCTGGCCGGAAAGATCGAGTCGAAGCATAAGCTTGGCCCGTTTGAATTCAAGACCGTATCGATTAAAGTTCCCGGCCGGAAATAATTACCGGCTCCGGGATTTTATAGCTAAGACTTTTTGAGTGCGGTTAAATATAATCGCACTTGAAAATATATTCTTTTTTCGGCCCTGAAATTTTCATTCAAGCGGAATGGTGCCGGTTGCAAGTCCGATGCCGTTATCCAGGACCAGTGTGCTGTTCAAAGCGCCGCCAGGATCTCTTGATGGAATGACAACTACCACTTTACTTGCTCCGGTTTGACAGTTCATAAATGACGGTTTGCCCTTATGGTCTTTGTAACCGGCGTCGGCATCTGCTTCAGTCGGCTTCAATACTCTCATTTTTTGTAATTTTATCACTCCGTCCCGGTTGTATTCCCGGGAAACTTTCAGAGTGTCTGATCCAAACCAGCGGCCGGTAATAACCAGCGTTTTGTCGCCTTTTTCATTCTGCCAGTCGGTGGAAATATTGGTTATTTCAGGTAATTCCAGGGCGATCGGGTAGACGTAAAGGTCAGCCAACTTACGTCCTCCGATGCACAGTTCCATTTCCAGGCTTTCCTGATTGATTGGATCGGCGGCCCAGGTAGCTGTACTGATTCCCTGTTTGCGGGCAATGCGCAGTTCCTTGCGGTCATAAAGGCGGATGCTGTCTGTCCAGATGCAATTCAGGAAAGTTGCTCCTTTTGCTTGAGCCGCCCTGGTCAGAACCCGGATATTGGATTTTCCGGTTCTTCGGCCGGAAAGACCGTATTTGGCATAAACTCTCGGTTTCACCAGAAATTCATCAATGTCAAGTCCCGCAATGTCATTGGTTTCCACCAGCAATTTTGAGCCGATAGCGACTTTAGACCCGATAGCGACGAAGTCTGTGGCAATTTTGCTGGAATTGAGGATAGTTATTGTATAGCCTGATGGGCTGAATAAATATCCTCTGAGATAAGGCGTGACAAAGTAGTCCCCTTCAACCAGATTCGGGAAGAAATAGGTTCCCTCCGCTGAAGTGGTTGTAGTTATTACATTATTCGGATCGTCGACCGGGGAAAGCGAGATGATCACTTTTTCCTTGACGTCGCCGGAGATCGTGCCGCTGACGGAGTGAGTTCCGGTCAGCATGGCGGTGGCAGTGAAACCCTCGGACGGCTGGTCGCAGCCGGCTACCGTGACGGACGCATGGGACGGACTGAATGAATAACCGGTTGTGGACGGGGTAACGATATATTTACCGTTGGCCAGATTTTCAAAAAAGAAAAATCCTTCGGAGTTGGTGGTCGTCGTTTTGCTTGTGTCACCGCTCAGGGCAACGGTTATGCCGTCAATAACGTCACCGGTAATATAACCGCTGACGAAATAGTTCCCGGCTCCGGCGGCGGGAATGCCTAGTTCCCATGTCATGGTATAATTTTCACCCAGAGCAAAGTCCGGACTGAAGTTCTGCCAGCGGTCGTTAAACGGAGAGAGGTAGCCCTGCATATTAGTCAGTTCGGCCATCGTTCCCCAGAACGGATCGTAGTATTTCTGGCCGCCGGGCCAGGCTTTATCGAACAGCTTCTGAGTGGATTGCGCCCGGGTCATAGTGTTAAACCAATACATTGTCGAACCCGGTGTGGTGGCAGTGATTTTATTATTATACATGTCGCTGCCCAGCAGTCCGGTGGCGATACTTGCGCTGATCGAAGCCAGCATGGTCGCGACAATATCATTGTGCGTGCCGCCATCGGCAAAATCGCCGGTTCCGGTGACCACCGGGCCGCCGCCAAGCGTTCCGACCAGTGCCGCGCCGGAATAGATCACCCCGTCCGTCCATGGTCCGGTTACATTGGTGGTGGGATCGGACGGAAATTGAATTGAGGTGTTATTGGCCAGTACCGTGATCTCTCCGGTTGTTGTGGTCCCGGCGTTCGGGTCGGCTTTCCAGCTGTTTGCCGCGCTTGGAGCAGTATTCACCCGGATGTCATGAATGCGCAAACCGTAGTTTTGATCGCTGCCGGTAATGGTCAAATAGCCGGAATAGCCGCCGTTACCGCTGTAATCGATAAACCAGCCGCTGATCCCGTTGTTGAATTGAGATGTTTCATTTGTCTTCAGATAGGCCAGGTAGCTGTTCAACGACGGGGCGTAAATATACATGCTGCGCAGGTTGTTTGTATCCGGTCCCGATATCCAGGTCTTTGACGATCCGATGCATCGGTTGGCCCCGGTGTTGCCTGAAACCGTGGGAACCAGCGGACCGTATCCGACATTCCCGGATGACGGATAGTTGTTGTCACTGCTTTGCGGATAAGGCCCGACCGGACCGGTCGGCAGCGCGGCTTGCAATTTGTTAATGACATCCTGCGCCGTGGTTCCGGCCTGGAAAGTGGCCTGATTGGTTTGCGCGCCGGAAGCGTTGTAAACGGTCAGGGTTGTCGGGAACGAAACGGAATCTTCGTAGGAAAGGTCCGCGTTATCGTATTGATTACCGTTGATCGTCCACTCGAGCAAGGCGTAAGGGACATCGGTGTCGAACACTCCGGGCCCGTTGTTGCCGGAGAACGGATCGCTGGTCCCGAGCCCGGCGAAGACTTTGGCGCTATTGGCGCCGACAGCCAGAGTGAAAGTTCCGTTCTTTACCTTGCTGAGCTTGACGCTGTGGGTGTCCGCCACGGTTTTCAGAACTCCGTC
This sequence comes from Victivallales bacterium, assembly GCA_963678305.2. Taxonomy (GTDB): domain Bacteria; phylum Verrucomicrobiota; class Lentisphaeria; order Victivallales; family Victivallaceae. The sequence goes on along the minus strand of CAXXVV010000010.1, from coordinate 78,843 downwards.
CGTGTCGGTATAAGTTACTTTGCCGCCGGTGTTCAGGAAATAGAGCCATACCTGGTCATCGGGATAGTTTGCCCCGAAATATGTGGTGGCGTTTTTGGTGTTGACATTAAAATTATTAACAATTTTCAGGGTTGTCTGCGCCCATGCGCCGGGGATTGTAATAAACAACAGACATAACAATATCAAAGCCGGAAGAGCGCTGGATCGTCTTTGTATATTAAAATTCATGGTAATTCTCCTTAAAAGTATTATTTTCATATCTTCTTAACAAAAAGACTCCAATAATGATTATAATATCCGAGGCTCGATTTGTCCAATGCTGAACAAGTCTAATAACCGTCAATTGTGACGGATGAAGTATACTAACGGCGTCGTCTATACTTTGAAATTGTATAACAGAAAATACCAGTCAGTTCTTTTTATTGCGGACTGCCGTAAGAGCTTTTGATATACCGGTCACCATCCAGTCATTTTGAATTTGAGGGATGGCTTGGAGTAGACTCCGGACAGACGCTCCGCCGGACTGGCAGTGGGCTTGATATGCCGGAATCTCGCTTTCAAGCTCATCTTTTGATAAGCCGATAACTTCGCTGCAGGCAGTCGCAGTATTAATTAGAGCCCGGGCTGTTTCCGTCAGATGTTTCTGGTCAGCTCCAAGCCGGGAGCGGACTATCAGAATGTCCCGCGCCGCCCCTTCGGGATATTGCCAGAAACGCTCCAGAAAGTCACCCACCCGGACATCACCCTGATAGTCGGACCTAGCCTCATATTCCCCGGCATAAAGATTCGGAGCCAGTTGATCGATTTTTTCGCAAGCATCAATTACACCGTTCATTACCTCACGAATAAGCTTCCAGTCGGTTGTCATAATCCAATTCCTTCTTTCCGGTAGATTCAGTTTTTTCAATCGTCAAAGCATAATGACCCGGGCTTGCCTTCGACCAAATCCAAGTGCCAGCATTTGTGATGGTCGGGGCCAGTGAAGAACACCATTCCGTGGTCCGGTTCATCCGGTCTTGTGAACATTATTTCTTCAATTTTTAAATTAGATATCTCCCCGGCATATTCTTCCTGCTTCAAAGATTCCTCCTGGAGAAAATCTCTGATCATCTGTTTAAAATTTGAAAATTCGCGATAATATTCCTCGACGATTTTCAATAATTGCTGATCCGGAGTCCGCTTTCCTCCCACCGTCAGCGTTACAGACGAATCGCCAATTTGCTTTTTTACGGTCCAACTGTGAGTACCCCGGTCGAATTCGAATTCTCCCAACAATTGGGAACCGTAGGTTGGAGCAATTTTAGGGCCGGCAAAAATGATTTTCAAAATCTTATTCAGCATATATACCTCCTTATTCGCCGGGAATTCGTCAAAATCCGAAACTCCCTTCTTTTAATAATATGCGGTTTGATTGTGTCAAATGCAAGTGCCTGTTGAATAACTTATTCATTGTGGAAAAAATTCTCAGTAGGACACTGCCCCAGGGAGTTTAGTGTTTCCCAAAAATTTTTGCATTCAAAATATGCACTCTTTTTTAAAGTGTGAATTCATTGCCGTCATGAGCTATTTCGCAAGGGAAAGGTAGTTTTTCTATGATTTTGCGAAGTTCCGCTTCTCCGTCTCCATGCCAGAGGTCTCCCACATGGTTAAAAATCATACGTTTTGTCCGGCAGTTTTTTAATATCTTATGAGCCACATTCATGTCAAAGTGAGTACATTCACAGATGCATAAATCAGAAGGATGATTTAGAGCCGTTTCCGGAAAATCACTAAAATCATGCTTCAAATCGCCAGTATAGATTATTTTTTTATCAGCGATCCTGAACTCATATGCATAACTCGGGAAAGCATTATCTTCTTTTTTCATATGTTTAGTGGCGATAGCAGAAACAGATAATTTATTGTCCTGATATATTTGCCCCGGCAAGGAGACATTGAACCGCAATAATTCATCAGCCCAAAAACAATGCATGCAATGCATCCATTTTATCAATGCCGCATTGGCTTCTGCTTCAGGCATGAATATTTGCGTTTGCTGGCCGGCTTTGGGTCGCTTTGCCAGCGACTTTACGATTCCCGGCAAGCCGCTTAAGTGGTCTTCGTGAGTATGAGTTATGAAAACTGCTTTCAAGTTGTTTATATGACAACCTTTTCTAATCATCAAGGCGTTAGCCGGCGCTCCTGCATCAATAAGATAAAGCGAACCTTCAACATCCAAAATAGTCGATGAATTGAAGCGGCAAAAGGTAGGATTTCCATGACTGGTTCCCAAGGTGATAATTTTAATATTCATTGGAAGAATTTCGATTGATCGGGTATTTGATTTTTAAGACAATATTTTGCATTCAGCTGGTCATTCAGGAGGGAGATGTCCCTGCGATTGACTTTTCTATTTTGGTTTTTGATTTCCTTATTCCCAATATATTGTTTTATAGCGAAAAATACAAATTGATTTTGAATGCATTGATTAAAGCTTCTCTAATATCTCCTTGACTTACTATACCCTTCAATATTTGACATTGCAAGGGAAAATTCGCTGTTCGGTAGAGTTATGCTTTCATGTTAAGAAAGCCCTTTTTCGTGTATCCAGAGGTTCATAAGAGAGCTTGATTATGCATGGAATCTGACGGCCACGACAAAAGTAAAAAAGAAAGAAAAATTTTACATTATTCCGCCCCGGTACGTTGCCGGACTGGATCCAACGCAGGAGCGTTGGTCGCCGCAAGCGGCGAAAGTAAGTTACGCAATTTATTGCGTGTTAAGTAGTTCAATTCGCTCGGAGTGATGGTTTTGAAAAACAATTCAGAGTTTTTCAAAAGCGTTGAACGCAGGGCGTAATTCGCAGCAATTCGGCATTGCCGACTTTTGTCGGTCTCGTCGAATCTGACTATTAATTCTAAAATATAGAATTTTATTGTATTTGCTATTGACAAATTTAAACATAGATAGTATAATATAGAAATTGAAATTCCAATATATAGAATTTAGTGCAAAATGAATAATACTTTGAAAAACGGTTTTATGATTTTGGAGTATCTGGCCCGGACCGGAAACTCGCATTCCGTCAAGGAACTGGCGGAACGCTTTGCTCTGCCCAACAGTCATATCTGCCGTTTACTGAAAACGCTGCTGGCGACCGGCTATATCAAACAGGATAAGTCCCGTAAATATATGATCGATCTGCAGATTTTATGTTTGTCGCATGCCTGTTTGACTCAACTCTCGCTGCGTTCGATGGCGCATCCGCATATTACCATGCTCAACCGGGAGCTGGGAAATGATATTTTTCTGGCGGTGCCGCAAAGGGGCAGGGCGTTGATCGTGGACGTGGCGTCAATCGATAAGCTGGATGTCGCGTTGGACGTCGGGGCCATAAATTCGCTGCATGCGTCGGCCAGCGGAAAAATTTGCGGTGCGTATGCCGATGAGCAGGACCTTGAAGAGCTGCTGCAGGATTATGAGTTTACCAGATACACCGATAAAACGATTGCGAACCGGACTGCTCTATTTCAGGAGTTTGATTTGATCAAAGAGCAGGGATACGCGGTGCTGGACGCCGAAAAACCTGGCGTTTACGCGGTCGCGGCGCCGGTTTTTGACGCAGCCGGAAGACTGGCGGCGTCGATCGGGGTTTCCGCCAGATTGTCAGAACTGGCCGGGAACGGAAAAGAAACAATAATCAACAAGGCGCTGGAAACAGCTGAAGCAGTATCAACTTTATTAAAAAGTTGAGATAAGCTTTGCGTACAAATGTTGTGATCTTAAACGAGGACAGCCATGATGGCTGTATAAAAAACTATCAATAAAAGAGGAAATGAGAAAATGAATTCTCAAACAGTGAAGCAGACGGCAAAAAACGTTAAACTTGATCTTGTGGGCATTGCCTCGATTGATCGTTTCGAAAGCCTGCCGGCGGAACACAATCCCAAATCAATTTTCCCTGAATGCAAATCAGTTATCGTGTTGGGAAAACGAGTCCTGCGTGGGTCATTGCGCGGGATCGAAGAAGGTACAAACTTTAACAGTACCTACGGTTTTTTCGGGAAAAACGTGGTTGAGGACAACTTTCTGGCTCAGGCGACCTATGATATGACCTGTTTTATTGAGGAGCAGGGCTTTGAAGCGGTTCCGATCTTTGCGTACAACAAGGAAGCCAGAATGGATTTCGGTATTCCGGTTGCCCCCGGTAAACCCGCTCCGAACGTAATCATTGACCCTGAATTTACGGTCCAGGCGGCCGGTTTGGCGGAAATCGGGCTGGGTGGATTCATGATCACGCCGGAATTCGGTACGCGTCAGCGTTTCGCGTTCATTCTGACCGACTGCGAACTGGAAGCCGACCCGGTGATGAAAAAATCAATTTGCAGTGATTGCGGCGCTTGTATTGATCTTTGTCCGCTCAAAGCTTACGGTGAGAAGACCGTCAAACGCGGTGTCCCGGGCGCGGAATGTGAAGTCCGCGAACTGGATCTTTCCCTTTGCAAAATGTGTACCAACGGTGCCGGCGTCATGCCGGGACGCGGTGATGTGGTGGACCGGATCGGCGCCGCTTGCGGCCGGGCCTGTCTGGTCCAGCTGGAGGGTAAAAACAAATGTTCAAACGGTTTTGTCAATAAGTTCCGGAAACGTGAGCCGTGGGCTCGTGATGTTTACAACAAATCGGTATCTTCCGAAAAGATCGCCACCGGTTGCGACGGAGCGGCAAAATGAAACTGACAACCGAAAAACTGCGTGAGATGGCTCAGGCGCTTGGCGGCGACCTGGGTGTAGCCAATATCGAGCGCTTTAAGAACGCGCCGCAAATGATGCATCCGGCCAACATCTTTCCGGATTGTAAATCAGTTATCAGCATTGTCTGTCCGATTCCGCGCGGAACCTATCGCGGAATTACAGAAGGGACCCATTGGCCGAATTATACCTATTACGCTTACAACCGGCTCAATACCTTGTTCCGTCCGGCGGTGACTTTCGATCTGGCCTGTGCTATCGAGGATGAAGGCTATGAAGCGGTACCGGTTTATCCCGGCGTTCCGGAAAGACCCGGCGTCGGACAGCCGGTCGTCGCTGACGGACGTCCCGCTCCGGAGGTTAATATCAACGTCAGAATTGCGGCGATGGCTTGCGGTCTGGGTGAAATCGGCTGGTCAAAAGTGTTTATCCATCCGAAATGGGGCCCGAGGGTCAGGATCGGGACGATCCTGACGGACATGGAACTGGAACCGTCACCGTTGATCAAACCCGGAACATTGTGCAACCGTTGTATGAAATGCGTTCGGGACTGTCCCGGCGGCGCGATTCCGAAGCCGGGCGAAAGACCCCCGATCAAAATTCAAATCGATGATGTCGATTATGAGTGGGGCGACGTTCATATGGGACGCTGTACTTTGACGCATCATGGCTTGAACTATGAAGCCTCGCCGTTCCTCAAAAAGGCGTTGCCGGGAGTCGATATGAATGTGCGCGAAAGTAATGTTTCCGAGGAAGTGGCATATCGTATGACCTATACTCTGGCTCAGGGCTCGTGGGCTCCGAACGATGAATTGCCGACAAATTCCGTGGTTCCGTATTACAAGCAGATTTTGTCGCATGTCGGATATTTTGCGGTCTGCGGCGCTAAAGGCTGCATTCGTGCCTGTATGGATACGCAGGAGAAATGCAAAATAATCGAGCAGGACAGCTTTCCCACCCCGGTTTTTCCGGAAAAGCCCTGGGTGCTGGGTAAGCCGTGCGATGATGAAACCGGCGGTATTGCTGAAGGCAAGTTCCCTGAAAAATACAACAACCCCGATCCTCAAGCAGGATGTTTCGGCTGCAAGATCGCTGATTGACACGGAGTCTTTTCGACTCTCCTTTGATAGAACCTGAAAGAGTTATGCGAAATGTAAATATTAACCACGAAAAGTCACGAAAAGTCACGAAAAGTTTTTTTTTATTTTTCAGCTTGAGCTGAAAATTTAAATACTTCTTCATGCTCTTCATGCTCTTTATGGTGCAAATAATAGTTTTGTATGAGTCTAAGGACCAGTGGGGCTTGTAAGCCCTGCAGGTCCTGTTGTTTTTTATACTTTTCTCTTGAAAAAGCTGGCGTATCCTGGCGGGAAATGCTAATGTATTCCATGAAATAAAAAATAAACATTCAGATGAGATATTTATGGAATGCGATCCGGAACTTGAAAAATATCTGGCGGGCATGGTCACGTCAGAGCGGCATGCTAAATTTGCCGCGATCCTGCAACAGCGAACCCGTTACATCACGGCGGTGATCGAAGATGTCCGCCATGCCCAGAATGCCGGCGCGGTGGTCAGAAGTTGCGAATGTTTCGGCGTTCAGGATCTGCATGTGATCGAGAATAATAAAGAATTTATTCTGCATACTGATGTGGTCTGCGGTTCCGCCCAGTGGGTGGATGTGGTCCGCTGGAACGAGCCGGATGCTGACAACACTGTATCCTGTCTGCAAGGTTTAAAATCCCGGGGCTACGCGATCGCCGCGACAACTTTGCGCGAAGACCTGCCGCTGTTCTCGCCGGAACAACTGCCTTTGGATAAACCGGTCGCATTGTGTCTGGGGAATGAGGAGTTCGGTTTGAGTGATAAGGCGCATGAGCTGGCGGATTACCATGTGAGAATTCCGATGTACGGTTTTACCCGCAGTTTCAATATCTCGGTGAGCGCCGCTTTGTGTCTAAGGGCTCTAGTTGAACGTCTGCACAATACGGATATAGACTGGCATCTTTCTGCTGAAGAAAGTGAAATAATCACTCGTAAATGGGTTCGCGCCTCTCTGAAAAACCTCGATCGGCTGCTTAGCGGCTACCGGCAGCGAAATCTTAAAAATTGATGATATTGGCCCTGGCTCCGCGGTAGAGATTGACGGTTTCCTGGTGGCAGGACATGATTATTAATTGCCGGTTTTTCGCGAATTCCGCCAGCATTTGCACGGCGGTCCGGCGGCGTGGAGTGTCAAAATCGACCAGCACATCATCCAGGATCAAGGGCAATGATTCCGCATTTTTCTCAAACTCCGCGACAATTCCGAGCCGCATGCACAGCAGCAGTTCCTCCCGTGTCCCGCGACTGAGTTGGTCTACCTGTTTGGCTGAACCGTCAGAACCCTGAACGATTATGTTATTGTCTTCAAGTTTCTGCAGAACGTCGACATATGCCCCATCGGTCAGTTTACGGAAGTGTTCCGCCGCGGCTTTGATGACACCGGGGCGGCGTTCCCGCTCGAATTTAGCCACGGCTTGATCGAGCAGATGCAGCGCCAGCCGCCGTTTGGTCCATTCCCGGGAATGACAGTGCAGGCGTTTAGCCAGAGAATCCAATTCAGTGCGGTCATTTTCAAGTTGGCGACTGTTTTCGATGGCACGCAGTTGTTCTTCAAGTGTGCCGATGCGCTGATTTAGTTCCGTCAATTGATTATCGAGCGATTCGATGGTACTTTCAAGTTCTCTTTTATTCAGATCGGCATCATCCGGCGAATAATTTCCCAATTCGACGATAAAAACGTCGTATTCGTCACTGGCGCAATTTTCGCGTAAAGATGTTTCAAGCGTACGGATTTTTTCAGAAACGGCGGAGTGCCTGGCCGATTTTTCTGCCAAATCCCGTAACTGCGCTTCATCATCTGCCTTGCATTCCCGCAGGAAATCGTTATAGGCTTTGGTTGCCTGATGGTTATTATCTTCAGCGTTAACCAGTTCAACGGCGATTTCACTCAGGGCGTTTTCCGCTGCTTTGCGTTGAGCGTATTCCTCTTTTGCCCTGGATAGCTCCTCATTGAGTAACTCACTGCCGGAGGTCGGGTCGCTGTTCAGGTCACGAGATAGTTTTTTGCAGACCACGCTGTATTTTTCTGTGTAATTATGTTCCGCGGTGATCAGATCGTTTTTTTCCTTATTCAGCAAGTCACGTCGCCGGATCAGTTCCGCGCATTTTTCGATGCCATTCAGACAGATTAAAGCGCTGTCCGGCGTCAAATCAGGATCAAAACCAGCTTCATTCAAACTTTTGGCGACTTGTTGTTTTACGGTAACGAGTTCCTGTGAAATTTTTTCAAGCGGATCACTATCGTGTTCTGTTGCGTTTTTATTGCTTCGGCCAAGTAGAAAAGCGTAGATTAGAGCCGCAATGTCTAAAAGCACTCCTGCGGCCAGCGACCAAAAAATTATAACAACTGTTCCGCCGGCGATAGCGAGCAGACCGATTAACCAGCTCCATGGAACTTTGGTACTTGAGCCGGTAGACCTGGCGGCGGCAACTGCCCGGGCGGTTTCCCGTTCGCGTTCCAGTTTTTCGATTCCGGCTTTAAATTTACTCAGGTTTTCCGCGAGGATTTTCCCCCCGGTGAATTTTGCGATCCCGGATTCATTCCAGGAACTGCCGATGGCTTTTATTTCATATTCGAGGGAGCTTTGAAGTTCAGAGATTTCCCGCTCAAGCTGGATTTGGCGATTTTTGCGTTCTCGTATGACCTGAACTTCCCGAAACAGAGTGGTAATTTCGTTTTCGACTTCCAGCATTGCGGTATTCGGATTGATAGCGGCCAGCTTTATCGATGCTTGCTTATGCTGAGTCTGAAGTTTTTCCAACTGCCCGGATGCGTGGTTTAACGCACTTTTCAACTCTGTCAGCCGGGACAATACATCGGACGGCAGCGGGACTTCTATCTTGCAGTATTGCAAGCTCTCAAGCTCTTCACGCAAGCGCAGCCAGGTTCCATACGCATTCCGGCGTCTGGATAGTTTGTCCAGCTCGATTTGTGTTCCGGTCAGTTCTTTTTTGACTACGATGGCCTGCTGACGGTTTTCGTCCAGTTCACTTTGCAGTTGGTCAACTGTTGCCGCCACCGCTTCCGCTTCACGAATTCGGCTTCTAAGCTCAAGTGCTTTGTCCGCCATGTCACGGACCGGATTTTTGCCTTGAGGAGTAAATATGGTCTTCATTTCGGACTCGATATCAGCTCGAAGTTTGCTTAACGATACTGTACCGGTTTCCAGTCCGGCGCTGAACAGGCTGCTTTTAAGTTCATCATCCTGCATAAATTCGGCGGAATGCAACTCTTCAAGGGTTATCGCGTAAATGTTCCGGTAAAATGACTCGCTTACGGTGATAAGGTCTCGAAGTAATTCTTCTCCTCCGGTATTGCCGTTGCGGATGACTTCGACGTTGCCGCCGTTGCGGACGCCGTGGCGGGCGATACTGAATTCGGTTCCACCTGACGTGCGGCAGAAAATGGTTCCGCCAGGCGATGGATTGCCAGGCATCTCGTAAGGTTTGATGCTGCTTCTGCGGTCAGGGTGTCTGAACATGGTGCGCTTGATGAATTCGGCAAAAGTGGTTTTACCTGATTCATTGTTGCCGAAGATCAGGTTCAGTCCCGGTTTCAGGCCGGAAATGACCTTGTCCTGGAAAATCCCGAAATTGTCGATGTTGATATTTTCAATGATCATGCTTCGGAATCCTCCAACAAACGGTCAAGCAGGAGTTTGCCGGCTTCCGAGGCAAGTTCCGTCAGTTCGGATGCATCAGGCGCATCCAGCAGTTTCCGGTTTTTCCACTTGAAGAACAACGGGTCCAGACATGAGTTTGCCGTTTCCGCGAATTCTTCCGGAGTCAGGCTTATCGATTTCAAGGCGGCGGCAATATCACCCGGCAGGGAGTTTTCTCCGGCCAGTTGTTCAAGTTCGTAATCGCCGCGGAGACGCAAATCCAGCACGTCAAGGTGAATATACGGCTCCGTTGCCGCCAGATCCTCACGGACAGTATCGACGATTTCCTCAAGTCTGCGTCCTTTGCGCACTTCGCTGCTGAAAGTACAACGTCCGGACGCAATAGCTCTAACAATCACCGGCACCTCTTCGGAGACTGATGCCTGAATTTTGTTGGTGATATATTCCGGTAGCTGTTCAATTTCCGGACAGTCTGATACACTGAGCTGCATTTCCGCGAACCGGACTGAGTCGGCTGGAACGAAACGGCGGTCGAAAATGCCGTCTCCGGAACTTTCAACCAGATAAAATCCGCCGCCGCCAGTTTCATTCGGATTAAGTTTTTGCGGCGCTCCGCTCCAGCCGATGATCGGGCCGGCAGAGCGTTCATCGCGCCTTTGATGCACATGCCCCAGCGCCCAGAAATCCAAATCGCATTCCAGCAGATCATCCACCGAACACGGGACGTAACTGTTTGGCGGCGGCGCTATGGCGGTGTGCAGCATTCCGATGGCCGGCAGCTTCGAAGATTGCCGCTTATAGCCGCGCAGTGACTTGTTTTTTATTTCTTTGCCCGGATAGCTGAACCCGATAATCTCAGCCAATGGTTCATTGTTTTTGTGGATCGTATGATGCTCAATCTGTGGACCGAACAGAAAAAAGTTGTCAGGAAAGTGCCAATGTCGGGGCCATATCTCCAGCGGGTCATGATTGCCGCAAATCGCACAGCACGGGATATTATACTCTTTCAAAACTTCCAATTGTCGGGTGAAAAAGCGCAAATCGCGCAAATTTATGGTCGGTCCGTCAAATATATCACCGGCGATCAGAACAAAGTCCACCGCTTCTGAAACGGCCGTTTCAATAATTGTTTCCAGGGCTTTGCGGGGGCCTTCCCGCAGAATATTGGCAATGGTGCCCGGCATAGTTGCCGCGGTCCCGAAAGGGGTTCCCAGATGAATATCCGCGCTATGTATGAATTTAACCTGGTTCATTTCTCTTTTTCATGAAAAAAGCCGCCCCGGAGAGCGGCTTGCGATGTTCTATTAAACATTAAAAACGTTATTTAGTTTTTTTCTTGGCGCCGCCCTTGAGCTTTTCCAGTTTGTAAAAGTCAAGCAGTCCTTCACTGGTACTTGCAAGAAAACTGGCGATGACACTGTTTCCGGTGCGACCGTGATCGACCATGAACAGCCAGTAGATGATCATTTCGCGTTCCGCATATTCCCGGTTGGTCATATTTGTGATTTTTTTGGTGCGCAGAGTTTTAATGTCGGCACTGAGCGTGTCGAGGCGTTTATAGAACTCGCGTCCGAGAATCTTACCGATTTCGCGGTCCAGCTCATTGACCACTTCAACCGTCAGGACTGAAGCAATGTTTTTATCCTTGCCGATATCTTTATGAGCAATGATTTTTTCAATTGAGGTCTGAACCTCTTTACGGATCTGGGGCATGTATTGTGCTTCAACTTCGTCCAGTCGGGATTGGATCACCAGATCGACTTGCACTTTTGCAACTTCAGTCATCCGCGGAATAACCTGATATATCGATTTTACAGTCGATTCGGCCAGGTCTGTCGCGTTTTTTTCCATATTACCTTCAACTTTGTCCAGCATCTGGGGAAGGGAGTCGCGTACTTTTTCGAGGAACACAATGGAGAGTGCGCTTGGCGTGGCGTGTTCACGGATTGAAGTTGTCAGGAACATGCTGTAACAGGCGACAAAAATAACCAGAGCGGCATAGATCAAAAGCGTTCGCCTCGCGGCCGCCGAATTTCGATGAGTTTCCTGTTTGATTTCTTCCTGAAGGGCCTCAATCTTTTTGATGATATTTTCACTCATTTTGCACCTCCTTCGGAAATCTTGACTTTAGCTTCGCCTTCATCGGGATTCAAGTGGTAGATCCAGAGCTTCAGCATTGTTTCAACCAGTCGGTTTTCGACCGTCCCAATGTCTTCAGGCTTTAATTTTTTGAACTCAGGAGTGTTTTTGAAGTTTTTGAATTCCTCATTCATGACAATCAGCTTTTTGATTGCCACATCAAGGCGTTTTTCAAGGCGTTTGGTGAACTCTTCGTGAAATTTAGCATTGACTTCCTTGAATACTTTTTCGAGCTCATCGGGACTTAGTTCCGATTTCGTGTATTTTTCAATGATATCTTTTTCAATCAGTTTGAGTGATTTATCAACCCGCTTAACCATCTTTCTTCTGATGTCGGTCATCATGAAATTTCTGAAGTCACTGACGGCGTTGACCGCGGTTGCTTCAATTTGGGGAGATTCTTCCTGCAGCCGCTTGAGCAGTTCTTTTTTATAGGCAGGGAGAAATACGTCTTTGGCGCTGGCGACAACCTTTTGCACCCTCGGGCTGTTGGTGACAATGTGGGAGTTGGCGCTGATCTGACGCAACAGTTCATCAACCGGGTAATTCTGCCCGAATTGTGCCATGTTGATCATAAAGGAAAGCAATATTGCTAAAATTGCCAGTACCCCGATAACGGCATATCTTCCCTGACGCCGTCGGATCTTGCGCATTTCCTCGAGCTGTTCAGTCACTGACGTCAGCATTTTTAAAATTGCAGTTTCATCAGCGACAAGTTCCTCTTTCACTTTTTCAAGCGGAGAAGATTCCTTTTTTTCCTGATCAGGCTCAACTGCGTCAGTTGTCGCTTTTTCAGTACTCGGAGCGGTTTGTTCTTCTGTGACGGCGGCTTGTTCCTGAGTTTCTGCTTTTTCTTCAGACTCAGGAGCGACTTCATTGGTTTGCTTCTCGTCGGCCATAATCTCTCCTTCGTTTGCTAAACCTTCGTTCCTTTAATTTTTTATAAATAAATTATGAAGGTCAAGAGATAATAATGGAGAAAATCCGAGAAATCAAACTGAAAATTTGATTTTTTTTGAAAAAAAACATATTTTTAATAATAATGTTGTAAGAAATCAATCCGAATCAGGTGTATATATAATGAGGTTTTGGAATTTAAACTCAATGTCAAACAGGATTCTGAAGTAATGACAACAAACATTCAGCGGAAAGTAACCGGAAGACGCGGCGAACGGGGCAGTACAATGGTCGAAGCGCTGTTCGCGTTTATCTTGCTGATGCTTATTTTCTGCGGTTTTCTCCAAATATTTAAAATGTCCGCGGTGAAGATGCTTTGCGACTACTCTTCGTACTGCGCGGCCCGGGGGCGTGCGATGGGTTATCGTGACTATATCGTCCAGCGGGCTTCCAGGGTTCCGTTAATGCCGGTTTCGGGTGAGGCAATTGAGGAAAACTCCTCTTCTGCACTCACGGATTCCAGCTATCGGGACTCAACTCTCGGGGAGTTCGGATCTTCCAACTACGACAAAATCTACAATCAAGCCTACTTTTATATGAAGTACGGTCCGATGATTATTGATTTTGCCTACTGGGATGAGGACAACGAAAACAACAGTACCGGAACCAACCAGGTGGTTTACCCCTGGCGTTATGTGGATGTATACAACCAGAGGACACTCGTTAACGCTACGTCCGGTTTCAACAATTATCCATCGGGATTTGAATTTCTCGATCCGACCCGGGGGCGGCGTATGACCCTCAGTGTCGCTGAAGAAGATAAACTGGTTACTTACGACGATGATTTTACCTATAACGTAAACGTCAAATCAAGCAGTTCCGGCGACGATCCGAAAGTCACCACCGTGACAATGCAGAATTATTCCCGTTACATAATAACTGAAGAGTATTGGAGCGGCGAATGAGAAACAGACGAATAATTGATCGCAAAATTCATCGGGACCAATCCGGGCAGGTGATGGTGTTTTCAATTATCCTGCTGATAGTGCTTGCCCTGGGGGCTTTGTTTTTGTTTGATATGCATTCGTCAATTCGCGGTAAAGTGAAAGCGCAGACCGCTTCGGAGGCCGCCGCGCTTTCGATGGCGAAATGGCAGAAGGAAAGTTTAAACATTATTGGTGAACTCAATCTGATGAAGGCTTGTGATGTTTTGACAACCGAGGTTGCCGTATCGATAGACAAGACCTCAGAGATGACCGATTACGAGTGGCTTGAGGCCGCTTCGAAGCTGATTTCAAACGCCCAGGTCAGAGTTTCGTTCGTCGGTCCGCTTATCGGGGTCGGAGCCGCGCAGGTTGCTGCCCTCAACAACGGTATCAATCCCGATACGGATATCCAGGCGGACTTCGACCGGCTGATAAGTGAAATCGATGACGAAGTTAAATATCCGATCAACAAATATCCGCAGAATGACGAATACGGCTACGAATGGAAAGAAGCTTATAAGAAAATGCTTATCGATATTCGTAACACCGGTTGCGCTGTTCGTCCGAATGGTATTACTGTCGGGCTTGGCGACATTCAACCCACTTACCTCGCGATCGAGGAATTTTATGACGCGATTCTCCTGGACTTCTGGTGCCAGCCCAGCCTGAAAAGCCTGTTGATGCAAAATAATCTGCCGCCTGACTGGTGGCATCCGGAATACAATGAACTGGCGTTTCCCGGCGAAAGTAATCTTGCGACGCTATATACAACGTTCAGGACCTTAGATGCCAACAATTTCGGAAATAATTCAAGCACTGGAGGTAGCGTCAGTGTCTCTATTGGAGGTGTTTCCTATGGAGACAACTCAGTCAACGTTCACCAATTACTTCAATCGATGGCTCAGGAGCATGGCTGGACGGAACAGTTCACCGACCCTGAAGGAGCTATGCTGCCTGAACTGCAATGGTGTCTTTACGAAGAAGGCAGGTGGGGTGAAAATGCTCCTATTACTGATGATTACAATGTTGCCGGATGGCCGGGATGGGCGGAGAAATGGAATCACTGGATGGCCGCTCCGCTGCGAGCAGAGTTCTTGTATTATGGCGCGGTCTCGAAAGTACAATGCGAGAGAAATGTGAAACTGCGTTCTAAACATAAAGCCAAGGCTGAAAGCAAAATGCTCAAAGATACTTTTCTTGAAGAAACCAACCAAAACAGCGCAACCTATAAAACGGAACGAACAGTGACCGGTCGGGCCATTGCCAAACCTATAGGTTGGATCGAAGATGAGGATGGCGAAAAAATGACGCCTAGTGCTTCTATGGTGATTCTGCCGGTCTTCCACAATGTGACGGTGGTGCCGACGACAATGTTTCAGGCCCATATGTTTGACTATGAATATTCATCGCTTGAACAATTCTTGAAGTGGCTTAATCAGCAGGATTCGTTGTACGGCCCCACCGAAGGCATGCCTGGCGGCTGCAGCCGGTATTTAGAGGCGCTGCGACGTTTTGACGACCCGCAGTGGCGCAAACGCGGTTACAATCATGACTTTAATGAATCCGATTATTCTCATAATGATTTTGTTTCCGGCGATTATCTGTATGATCCTTCCACCAATCCCAAGGGCGCCGGATGGCTGCAAATGGCTTGCCCGCGGTCATCAGACAGTGTCTCGTACTATTCACTTAACGGTAAAGTAATTACCTATGTCTATATTTACCATCGGCGCGATAAAAATAATGACGGAACCGATGAAATGTATCGTGAGGTCTACAAGGCCAACGGCAATATTCTCACACTTGAATCCAGTACTCTTGCCACCGGGCGTATTCCGACCCGGCATGCCTTTTCGTATGTTGTCAATGCCAATAATACTTTGACATTAACCGGAATTGATTATACCAATGATGAGGGTTTGTGTGTGCAGCATGGCACAGGCGGTCACAGCGGCGGTCCGAGTCGTCCTCCAGGTCCGGGAATATTATGATGAAATACATTGGTAAAAAAGCGATAAACAAACTGCATCGGGATGAATCCGGCCAGGCATTTACTGAACTCTGTATCAGCCTGATTCCACTGTTGGCTGTCATGCTTTTCCTGATCTATTTTGCCGGGATCAGTATTTCCAGCATCGGCATTCTCCTGAAAGCAAGGGGAAACGCGGCGGAAAATGCGGTCAATTTGACTCAAACCAGTGATCGCGGTTCACTGGTTAGATCATGGATATTCGGTCACGACCAGGAGGACGATTCCATGTCAGCGGCCTATATTCAGGACGATCAGGCCTCCGGTTCAAGCTATTCAGATGATTCAAATTTTATTGGAGAGATAAACGGCAACAGTAAATTTGTCCCGTCCGAGTATGTTGATCAGATTGGCTTGACTGAGTATGCTCCGTTTTCCGGGCTGGTTGGGGGAGACCTCTTTCTTGATGCCGCCAAACTCACTTCCGGTTCGATCTCAGATGATATTGATCCGGTCGCCACACTCAGGGAGAGCAATGTCATCAGTTCCGGGGAGCGGGCGCAAATGGATAAAACGTTTGAATACTTATTGCCCGGAGACGGTCTGGTTGAGCGCTTAAAAAATATGTCGCAATGGAAGTCCAATCAGGTCTACATGCCGATAACTGAATGATGTCCATAGTTGAGTTTTTGATTGACGCAAGTGAGTAAAATCAAGTCTGTAATTTACGGAAGCAGTAGATCACGGCTCCGGCGGGGCCGAGGCCGCGACTTAATTGTTTTTTGTTGATTCGAGCGGGATTGTCGAATTTGCCGCCCATTTCACGGATGAATAATTTGGAGCCTAATATCGCTCCGTCGCTGAAGTGGCGGGTGCGGCGCAGAAAACGGATCGGCATCGATTCTTTGCGTTTGGCTTGTTCCTGCGCCTCGAATATCTCTTCACTCGTGGCTCCGCTTTCCGCCGCGACGATTCGCGCCAGTTCACTGCGGAAATAGTTGAATAGATCGTTGTCGGTCCATTCCGAGGTGTCGCGATGCCAGATGTTTTGTTTGAGGTGTTTGACAAAATTGGCATGAAAAAGGTGTTTGCCGGTGCCGTTGTAGCGGCCCCAGGTCGTGAAATGGTAGTCGGCCGGATCGGGGGTCAGGCCGGCGCGGACGGGGTTTAATTCTACATATAAAACGCACGCTTCCAGGGAGTTGCGACTGTCGAGGATGACGCTTTTGAATTTATTGGCCCAGAGTTTGCCGATGCGGTCGCGGGACTGGTTGTAGACGACGGTGAAACGTTGTTGGAAGGCGCGCATAAAGTAGCTGATGTCGATCATTTTCAGGCCGGTTTCGCGGCATATTTCCAAGTCGGCCGGGTTGATTTTCGGCATCTGTTTCGGCGCGTACGTGAATTTATCCAACATGCTGCTATAGTAAGAGTTGTGGCGTTTGGCAACCTCCTCGATCGACGGCAATTCGTCCGGCCCGGGAGCGTAAACGACCAGATGAAAGTGGTTGCCCATCCAGGCGGCTGAGATGACCTCGATCAGAAAATATTCGCAAAGATTTTGCAGCAGTCGGAAGCCGTATTCCATGTCGACCTGGTGGAACGGGCGTTCGCCTTTGCAGCCGGCGGCTCGGTTCATCAGGTGGTAATAGCAGCCTTCGCCTGTAACTTTCATGCGCGTTCCGCGGCCTGACATGATTTTTCCTCCTTGGTTGACGAGTTTACAGTTAATATAGTGGGTGAAGACGGGTTTGTCAAATTTAAGTATTATGTGATTTATTAAAATTTTATAAAGAATTTATTTTTAACGTTTTAGATTTGACTTTTAGCAGGATTAAAGTCCGGATGCGCTTGTATATTATGCGTTCCTTGCGTATCCTGCCGGTGGAATATAACAGGAGCTGACTTCACGCCCTGTGCAGTCATGGATTGCCATTCCCTTGCATTCGATTTCTTCCGCTCCGAGATTTAAAATTAAGGAACTGTTGTTCAATTCATCCTGATCGTGCGGAAGGCTGCACAAAAAGGTGATTTTCTTTGATTCATGACAGACGGTTATTGAACTCAGGTAATCAAAGCGGTAATTGATTTCCCAGTGACCTTTTCTGAAAATTTCCAGGTAATCCAGATAAATTTCCAACCAGTTCCGGACAATGTCAAACTGGTTCTTCGGAAGTTCGTTTAAATCCGCCGAAACCATCGGTACCCCGACCAGGGAGCACATCATGTGTCGGGCTATATTGATATCGCTTTCCTGCGCATTCCAATAAACCGGGTCCGCGTGAACCGGAACATTGTCTCCTAGGCATACCCGGATCTGAGCAGTGCGATGCAAGTTTTCGATATAATCAAAAGGAGCATCGCCCGCTCTGAATTGAGTTCCGAGATCAAGCATTAACGGACTGGCGTATTTCTGCCGGAATTCAAAAAGCGCTTCGGGATTATCCTGTCTGATTTGATCCAGAAGCGTTTTCATGTAATTGTAAACCATGCGGCCGTGAGGTTTCTCGATTGACTGTGGAACGGCATCGACAAAATCTATTTTCAGCCCGTCAAGACCAAATTCTTCAACCGTTTGTTTCATGAGCGAAATGCTGTGCCTTGCGGCATCGGCGCAGGCAGGATCGAACACCCGGTAGCCTTCGTGAAGATCGGTCAGGTAGTTGCATTTGATATCTTTCTTAAAAAGACTGTTCTCTCCGATCATGAAGGGGGAAACCCACAGCAGATACTTCAATCCGAGAGCCTGGACTTTCGCCACATGCTGCTTGAATTCCGGCAGCTTTTTGTCTGAAAGTTTCCAGTCGCCGATTTCATTATACCAGGATGTTATTGTTTCCGGAGTAACGCGCCGCGGTTCATCGAAGCACCAGCCGTCATCCACGATGAAGGTGCCAAATCCCATTTTCGCAGCGGTTTCAGCTTGTTCTTCAAGCCAGTCTTTTTTCAGGTCGGCATGGACTGTGTACCAGGTACAATATACCGGCAGCCAGGCGGCTTCCGGATAATCCGGCTTCCAGTCAGGTCTGACAAATGTCCGGTAGTCGGCGGCGATTTCCGTCCATTTACGGTCGCTTTGGTCGAGAAAAATTGTAAACTCGCCGGTATCTTTGCCGATTGAAACATTTATCTCGACATCGTAATTGCCTGTCTGCTGGTTCATCCTGGCGCATATGACCGTATCGTCGTGGAGGTTGCTTAAGCCGATTGAGGCGCGATTTTTATGAGCCAAATTGAAAAAAGTCAAGAAAGGATAATTGCGATGCGCGGCGGAGTTGAATTCAATCTTCCACGCCAGTTGCATGGCCGGCCGGAACATATCCGGACTCCAGTACCCCTGAATATCGATAATTGGGATGGCGCACTTGATGGTCAGTAGACCTTCCGACGCCTTCAGCATGTCTGGGGATATGGAACAGGATCGATAAGATTTGCCGGCTATGTCTTGACTTTCCAGCTCTGAGATCAGGATTGATTTTTCATTATAAAATTTGAATTTCATATTGCGTTCTCTTGTTTTTTGGGGATTTGATATTTACAGCAGTTTTCTACTTCCTTAGCTTACCGCTTTGCGCCGGACGTTGTCCCGTTACGATAAAAATTCGCGTTTATCTCAATATTTTTGCCATGTTCCTGTTGTAATATGGCTGTCAGTAACTTTTGTGCCAGCTCGTCATAATCAAAACCGACAGCCGTCATCCGCGGAATATGGCTTTGAGCCCAGGTGGTATGGTCAAAGCTGACTATGCTGATATCGTCGGGAACCGAAATCTTATGTTTTCCTAAAAAGCACATTCCACTGATTGCGTAGTTGTCGGAACAATAGAAAATAGCAGTTATTTCAGGATGTTTATTTAAAAGTTGTTCTGTGCAATCCCAGCCGGCAGTGGAGTTATTTGCTGAAGCAGAGTATTCGCTGTAAAGTTGCATTTTAAACTCCGGCATTGACTTTATCAGAACTTGCAATACGCTCAACTTCTCCCGGTTTGCTTTGTCGTGCCCGCATACTACTCCGATTGAATGGTGGTCCGCCGCGCGAAGATGTTCAAGCATTTGGATGAATGCGTTATCCATCGCAATCGACAGGATGCAGCTGTTATTTACCGGATTAGCATACCAGTAGTTAACTGTTGGAATATTGAAAATGGAATTGTACTGCTGAAAGAAAAAATCGTTGAAATCTCCAATCAGGACAACTCCGTCGACGCGCTGGGAGAAATCGGCGAGTGCCCAGTTGTCCAGGTTGGAATCAATGTAGGCAAGATGAACCTGATAACTTTGTTCCGCTGCCGTTTTGCAGAGAGCCAGTAACAAGTCGTTGAACCATAAAGAACTTGACTTGCATTTGCTGTCGATCATTATGCCGAGGCAGCCGGATGCCTGTTTTCGGACTGCTCTGGCATAAGGATTCGGAATATAACCCAGTTCGGCGATCGAAGTTTTCACCCGGTCGGCAATTCCGGAACGGCAGGATTTTCCGTTTATCACTTTGGATACGGTCGATACTGCGACTCCGGCATGTCGTGCAACATCTTTAATGCTTATGTTCATGTAATGTAACTCCAAATAAAAAACGTTTCGCGATACGTTTTTTAAAATAATATTTTATTATGAAAATGCAAGTTATGTGATTAAAAAATGATAGTATATGTTCCTGTTCTCAGCCATTTGCAAGAATAGTTCAAGTTAAAACATTCAATGCTTCCATTCGCCCATCCATTTTTGAATACGGAACTTTGTAGTTTATGTCTAATGAAAGCCTGGATTATAGATTTTCAATTTTTTGACAAAATTGTTGATTCCTCTCTGAAAAGCGGTTAACTTTTTTGAAATAAGCCTTTTTCTTTAATTTTTCTAACACAAAAGCAATATAAAAAATTTGCTTTTTGGTTTTATTGTAGTAAATTATAAATTCCCAAGAACTAGAACTCATAGACCTAACTATAAACCGACAACAAAAAAAGAGAGTAAAAACACATGTCTAAGTACACTGCTCTACTGGAAGAGAAGCTCGGCGCTACTTATCCGAAGCTTGCCGCTCTTAATAACGAAAAACTCAATAACTTCCTCGGCGAATGGATTGAACTTTGTAATCCTGATTCAGTATTCATGGCTGACGACAGCGATGAAGATGCTGAATTCATCCGTCAACGCTCACTGGAACTCGGCGAAGAAAAACAGATGGCTCGTGAAAACGTCACCATGCATTATGACGGAGCCAAGGACCAGGCTCGTGACAAAGGTAACACCAAATACCTTGTCAATGAAGATCGTCTTGCCGATATGGGTAAATTGAATTGTCTCGGCCTACAGGCCGGTATGACTGAAGTCAAAGAGATCATGAAAGATATCATGGTCGGTAAAATGGCCTATGTCAAACTGTTTTGTGAAGGTCCCACCCAGAGCCCGTTCGCCATTGGTTGCGCTCAAATTACTGACTCATGCTACGTTGCTCACTCGGAAGATATCCTGTACCGTCGCGGTTATCAGCAGTTTGCCACTATGGAAAACAAAGATGATTTCTTCTGTTTCTGTCACAGTGCCGGTGTTCTTGACGAGCGCGGAAACTGCTCAAACCTTGACAAACGTCGCATTTATCAGGATCTCGAAAACAACCGTGTATTCTCAATGAACGCACAATATGCCGGTAACACTGTTGGTTTGAAGAAGCATTCAATGCGTCTGGCTATCAATAAATCCGGTCAGGAAGATTGGTTGTGCGAACACATGTTTATCATGGGCGTTCAGAATGAAGATAAAAAACGCTGCAGCTATTTTGTCGGCGCTTATCCTTCTGCCTGTGGTAAAACCTCTACCGCGATGATTCCCGGCGAAACTATCGTTGGCGACGACATTGCTTACTTCAAAAACATCAATGGCGAATTCCGTGCCGCTAACGTCGAACGTGGTATTTTCGGTATCATCAAAGATGTTAACCCGACTGATGACCCGGTTATTTACAATACCCTGCAGCAGCCGCTTGAAATGATCTTCTCCAACGTTCTTACCGGTCCGGACAATCTCCCGTACTGGCAGGGCATGGGCGTTGAAACTCCTGATAGCGGGGTTAACTTCGCCGGTGAATGGTCATCTGACAGCGATACTCCGATTTCACACGGTAATGCCCGTTATACCATTCGCATGGAATATCTGGATAACCTCGATCCGGCATGGGACGACAAAAACGGCGTAAAAGTTGACGGCGTTGTTTACGGTGGTCGTGACAGCGATACTACCGTTCCTTGCGAAGAGTCATTTGACTGGCGCAACGGCATCATCATGAAAGCCTGTCCGCTGGAATCAGAAACCACTTCCGCCACTATCGGTCAGGAAGGTGTTCGCGTTCCCCAGCCGATGGCTAACCTTGACTTCATCACTTATCCGCTTGGCGATTACGTTGACAACAACGTTAAATTCGGCGAACAGTTTGGTGATAATTGTCCGAAGGTTTTCTCAACCAATTACTTCCTGCTGACTAAAGCGGGTAAGTTCTGCACCAGCAAGCTGGCCAAGAAAGTTTGGATGCATTGGTTTGAAGGTCGTGTAAACGGCGAATACGAAGCCTACAAGACCCCGACCGGTTATATTCCGTTGTACAAAGACTTGAAAGATCTCTTCAAGAAGCTTCTTAACGAAGATTACGCTGAAGAAGATTACACCTATCAGTTCAGCTTCCGTTGTGATGCATGGATTGCTAAAGTCAAACGTGCTATTGAGTTCTTCAAAGGTATGGCTCCGACTATGCCGCAGTATGTCAATGAATACTGGAATGATCAGATTGCTGCGTTTGAATCTGCCAAAGCAAAATATGGCGCTGAAATCAAACCTGGTGACTTCCAGGGCTAAATCCGGTTTATACGGATAATCATTTAGTCAAATATCAAGCTCCGTCGTTTCGGCGGAGCTTTTTTTTGGGGGCAAAATAAAGTACTATCTCACGTTTGCTGGCATTGATACAATGGATTAACACTCCTTCATAAACTGTGTTAGTTCTTGATAATTATTTTGTTGTGCATTATTATTAATCAAACTGTCTGATTATTTTATTTGCTGGTTAGTAATTGATAGTTTTTTAATTTGACTGCCCTTTAACATATAAATTAGTTTTGATAAACACTTGACATAGCTCACTTTTTGCTGTATAATAAAAACAACCAGTTGTTTTCTTTTTTGATGTGTGATTACTGAACAGGAGAATGTGTTATGAATGATTATCCGGTAAAGATAGGGAATGAAATGGAGTTGGATGAGGTGTTATCGATTCCGCATCCGGCGGTGATTGAGCTGATGAAACGGCTTGACGGGGATTTGATGATCCTGGGGATAAACGGTAAAATGGGGCTGACGCTGGGACGGCAGGCGCTTAATGCGATAAAGGCCGCCGGGGTCGAAAAAAAGGTGATCGGGGTGTCCCGGTTCACCGACCCGGCCGGACGCGCAAAACTTGAGGAATGGGGGCTTGAAACGATTGCCTGTGATTTATTGGACCGGGAAGCGGTAGTGAAACTGCCCCGGATAAAAAATATCATTTTTATGGCCGGTCGCAAATTCGGGACGAGTGGCTCAGAGGAATTGACCTGGGCGATGAATACGCTGGTTCCGGCTAATGTCGGCAATCATTTCCGGGCAAGCCGGATTGTGGCGTTTTCGACCGGTTGCGTTTATCCGCTGGTTCCGGTCGCCTCCGGCGGCAGTGTCGAGACTGATATTCCTGCTCCGGTGGGTGAATATGCCAATTCATGTCTGGGCCGTGAACGCGCTTTCGAGTACACTTCAAAAACTTTTGGAGCTCCGACTTTGCTGTTGAGGCTCAATTACGCGATCGATCTGCGTTACGGGGTGTTGCATGATATCGCGCAGCAGATCAACAACGGTGAGCCGGTTAATAACTCCGTCGGCTGTTTCAACGCGCTGTGGCAGGGCGATGCCAATGCCTATGCTTTACTGGCGCTTGAACAGGCATCTTCTCCTGCCGCGCATTTGAATATTACCGGACCTGAAACCATCTCAGTTGAATATGCCGCCGGCCGTTTGGCCGAACTGCTTGGTAAGCCGTTAAAAATGGCCGGGGAACCCGGAGATCGTTCCTATTTGAACAACGCGGCAAAGGCATTTTCTTTATTTGGCTATCCCAGGGTGACGATGGACCGGATGATCGAGCGTCAGGCCGAGTGGATCAGGCAGGGAAACCGGTCCTTGAACAAACCGACGCATTTTGAAGTCAATGACGGCAAGTTTTAAGTAAGTTGTAAATCTGTAAATATATGAATTTTGAGGATATGGCAAAATGAAAAAAACGCAAATTGATCCAGATGTAATGGCGGCTTTCCGGCGTGGCGTGGTTATCCCGGCGATGCCTTTGGCGCTGAACGAAAAACGGAAATTTCAGCCGAAATACCAGCGTGCGATTGCCCGTTACTATATCGACGCCGGGGCCGGCGGGATTGCGGTCGGAGTACATTCGACCCAGTTTGAAATACGTGACCCTGACGTTGCATTGTTCGAGCCGGTCTTGAAGCAGACTTCAGAATTTATCGACCAATGGTGCGCTCGACAGGGGAAGAAGATTCTTAAAGTCGCCGGAGTATGCGGCAAGACTGAACAGGCTTTGTACGAAGCGGGCTTTGCTGAAGCATCGGGTTATGACGCAGTACTGCTGAGTTTGTCCGCGTTTAAAAATGATACAGAAGAAGCCATGCTTGAACACTGCAAGGCGGTTGCCGGGGTTATGCCGGTAATCGGGTTTTATCTGCAACCATCTGTTGGGGGAAGGATTCTTGGTTATGATTTCTGGCGCAAGTTCATGGAGATCGAAAATGTTATCGGAGTGAAAATGGCTCCGTTCAATCGTTATCAGACTTTTGACGTGATCCGGGCTCTGGCCGAATCCGGCCGCGAGGATATTACATTGTATACCGGCAATGACGATAATATAGTTAACGACCTGTTGACTGAATATCGCATAAAAACTTCAATGGGAGAGAAACTCCTGCGTATTAACGGTGGATTGCTGGGCCACTGGTGCGTCTGGACGCAAAAAGCGGTGGAACTCTTGGATGAGATTCATGCGTTGCTGGCCTCAGGCAAAGACATTCCGGCGGAAATGCTGACCCGGAATATCGAAGTAACCGACTGCAATGCGGCGTTCTTCGACCCGGCCCACGGTTTTGCCGGCTGTATTCCCGGCATTCATGAAGTTTTACGGCGGCAGGGCTTGCTGCCGGGAACCTGGTGTTTGAATCCGGATGAGGTGCTCTCGCCGGGGCAGAGCGGGGAAATCGACCGGGTTACAGAGTCTTACCCGCATCTTTGCGATAATGCCTTTGTGGCTGAAAATCTGAATAAATGGTTGGAGGAATAATGCAGAAACGAGCGATCATAACCAGGGAAAAGATTCTCGAAAGCGCGTTGGAGCAGTTTGCGAAAAGCGGATTTCACGGTGCCAGAATCGATGTGATAGCCGACGAGGCCGGGGTTAATAAGCAGCGGATATACGCCTATTACGACAGCAAAGAGAAACTATTTACCGTTTGCTTGAAAAAAGTTTTTCAAATTATCAATCCGTTGGAGGGCGAGGCGGTTGACCGGGCTGAAGCAAATCCGGCGCAGTTGACCGATATATTGTTCCGGAACTATCTGGAACTGCATCGCCGTTATCCGCGTTTTCATCGTCTGCTGGCCTGGGCCAACCTTGAAGATATGTCCCTCTCGCCTGGGACCCTGATCGATGTCAAACAACAGAACTATGCGCGTTTGAAGACGATTTTTGAAAAGGCTGTTGCCGGTAAAATGATTATTGACGGCATCTCTTTCGAGACCTACATATTCAATCTGACGGCGTCATCTTTCTTCTATCATTCGAATCGCAGAACTCTGTCTCAGACCCTGGGTGACGCTATTTTCACCGATGCAGGGCTTGAAAAATACATATCGGAAACGGTTAATCTGTATAAGCCATGATTCTGTCGCTTGATTTTGTCGAGAAAAGGTATTATTTTATCTATATCAACATTTAAGGAAGGCAGGCACACCATGACAGATGAAAACACCCCGAATGAAGAACCTCAGGTTCCGGTACAGGAAGAAGAACCGCAAGCTCCGGTAAAGCAAATGGAAGTTACACAAAAGATGGAGAATGTCAATATTCCGAATTCTCCTTCGCCG
Source organism: Victivallales bacterium (assembly GCA_963678305.2). Taxonomy (GTDB): domain Bacteria; phylum Verrucomicrobiota; class Lentisphaeria; order Victivallales; family Victivallaceae. The sequence goes on along the minus strand of CAXXVV010000010.1, from coordinate 53,233 downwards.
TCCGGCATTATGATTTCGGAGTCGGAAGTAAAAAACTGGTGCATGTTCTGTCATGCTTCAGCTTTTATTCAGTTTTTCGGCTTCCCCTCGTTTATCGGGCCGTTGGTTATCTGGCTTGTCAAGAAAAATGAAATCTCTCAGGTTGACCAGCATGGAAAGGAAGCGCTTAATTTCCAGTTGTCCATTTTGCTGTATTCGTTGATCTGTATCCCATTATGCTTTGTGTTGATCGGATTTCTTCTGCTTCCGGTCATCGGGCTGCTTTGGCTGATATTCACGATTATAGCGACGGTTCAGGCTTCTGACGGAAAACTTTTCCGCTATCCGCTGACAATCCGTTTTTTGAAGTAAATCAATAATTTTTGAGTTGATCTTTTTGCCGCGATAGTTTTTTAATCCGGCCGAGCAAGGCGGCCAGGAATGCCAAAGCGATAAAATTCGAACAGAACAGTTTGCATGATTCTTCAAAGATTACCGAATATGTGTTTGGCGGATCAATAACTGAGTCGGTAGCCGTATGCACAAAATAAAAAGTTCCGGCTACCGCCATATATTCAAACAGACGCGGAAAACGAAGAAAGTCCGGCAGGAAAATAAACGCGACCCCCATGGCGACAACGCCGTATGAGATAACCACCGCATCGTTCCAGGCCCGGATGCAGCCAAAAGAAAGCATTTTTAAAATCCCGGCGGTATCCAGCCCGTCCAGCTTGAAGCCTACCCGTTCATGGAACGCCATCAGTTCGTCCAGTGCCAGAAATCCGATCGCACCGGCCATGAAAAACCAGAAGACACGCGCACGTATCGATTCTTCCGCCGACGTCAGAAAAGAAACCAGCGCGAAACCGCTGCCCATGGACAACAGGATTGCGGAAAGATAAGTGATCGAGCCCTGTTCCATGACAAAATTATATTCACGGACCTGTCCCCGGGGGACGATAATGATCGAAACAATAATATAAGCCGCGACCAGAATACACCCGGTCAGCGCGATTGCCCCGGTCCGCGGGTTCGGGTTCTTTTTACGCTCGTTCCACGCATCGATCACGGAGTTTTTATAAACAGAAATCATTTTTTTGACAAAACTCACAGCTGCCCTCCTTTAAAGACGTTAATTGTAGTAAAATATACCTCCGGTCCCTGAAAAAAGCAATATATACTATATACGTGATCGCATATTGTATAAGGACTTTTCACGAAGATTTCACAAAAACTTCCTTATGACTTCACCGTCGTTTCATTTTATCTATTTACATTAGGAGATAAGAAGCGAAGCCTTCGCTTGTCAACCGCAATTGAATGGAGGAAGAAAAATGAAGAAAGGACTGAAAGCGCTGATTGTCCTGGGACTGTTTGGCTTTGTCGTTCAGGCTCACTGTCTTGAAAAATCAGAAACAGTGACTGTTCCATGGACACAATTTAAAGAACTTTACCGGGAACACTTGAAAAAGGAACTGGCAAAGCAAATCGAACCGGTCAAGAAAAAGGTCGTGCCGATCGCATTGACAAATTGTGACTGCAAGGTCGTTTTTAGTAAAAAGCTTTGTCTGATCAGCTACAAAATAAAAGGTTTGCGTGGCAATATTGATAAAGAACCGTTGCTTAAAAAGAATTACGCTGTAATATCATCAAAAACAGATGGAGGAGTCAGACTGCAGCGATTCCCGGAGGGAATTGGGTTGCTCCTTACGGCTGAAAAGAAATTGGAGTTCTTGACTGAATTTACAGTTTCAGTTCCGGTTAAAGTGGTTGACGGGGACTACCTTGTGGAACTGGAAATTCCAAATTCTTTGACAAACGTGGTTACAGTTGAATTTAGAGACGATTTGCGATTAGGCTCTTTTCCCGCTGACAAAATTGACGGGCGGAAAAATATTTTTTCAGTTGCGCCGGGGGTGTTTGATTTGCGAGCCGTTGATTCAAACGTCAAAAAGGTTAAATGGTTTCCGGATCTTGATATTTTTACAAATTACAAGTTTGGTGTAAACCGCATGCAATTACAGATAAAGGCATTGGTCAATCCGGGGAGCAGCCGTGCCTTTTGTTTGAAATTGTCTGCCGGGATTCGCTGTTCACGGGGAGCGCTCCCCCGTTTTATCCGGGTTGACTCATCAGGGGAACTTAATGTGAATCTGCCGGAAAAAGTCAATAACTTTACCGTGACGTGTGAAACGGATTTGAAACCACAGGTGGAGCAAGTGACGGTAAAGCAGCCGTTTGTGCCGGGTAACCGGGGGCGCGAAGGTTTTTTTGCGTTGGCGCAGCCATTGGGAGCTGAGGTTGCAGTCGCGGCGAAAGGGCTGCAACGGGATCTGTTTCCTGCCGATATCACCGCCGCCGGCGCGGGAACTCTGAGCTGCTGGAGCTCCCCGGTTTCAAATCCGTTGACTTTTACAATCAAAAAACTTAATAAAGTCAGCAGTCCGGAAGTGATTGTCGAAACAATTTTTTTCTGTTCCGCTCTTGAGGAAAACGGCAGCATTATATCTTCTTTGAGCTTTGAATATCCCGGCAGCGGCGCCTTGAAGTTAAAAAAACTAACCGACGGCAAACTGTGGCGGTTTACGATCAACGGAAAGAAAAGCGGAATATATGAAGACGGAAAATACTGGCGGGTGGAGCTTCCGGCGGAACATAAGACGAACCGGGTTGAGATGGCGTTCCTCCTGACCGGAAAAAAGCCTGGAATACAGGGGATCTACAGCAGTACGATGCCGGATTGCGGATTAAACGCAAGAAGGGTTGTGTATACCGCCGTCCTGCCAAAACGTTTGGAACTGCGTGGTTTTGAAGGGGGGATTGACCCGCTTCCGAAAGATATTGCGCCGCCGCATCTACCCCGTGGTATTTCCGGCAACCGTTATAATTTTTACCGGCCGTATTATACCGGCGGAGAGATCAAGGCGGAATTCTTTTATCGTGAACCGCCGGAAAATAAATGAATAAAAGTTTGCATGCATTAGCCTTGCAAGTATATTAAAAAAGGAGATTTTACCATGTCTGTCAAAAGGATTTTCGCGATAATCGGGATTTTTGTTTTCGCCGTTCTTGGCTGGTTTGTATTGGGAACCGCGGTCAATATGAGATCCGGTGAAATGAATTCCGGGTTGCGTGATAAAGTTTATTCACTCTGCGGGCAGCCGTTGATTCAAAAGTGTCCGGTTTTTTCGGAAAAGATTCCCGGTAGTAATCAGGTCAAACATGTCGCCCCGTCAGCGAATAAGGTCAAGGTCGAGTTGTTTCTCGAGCAGCGGCGCAAAGGACTCTTGTGGTTTCCGGTTTTCCGTTGTGGCTTTACCGGAGAATACAGCATTACCAACAATGAACCGTCAAGCCGCCGTTTCGTGGTTCATTTTGATTTTCCGTCACCTGACGCCACTTACGATTCGTTTAAAGCGGAGATAGACGGTCAGCCGCTCAATTGTGAAATAAATACGGCGAATGGAATTGACGCGCTGTTGACGGTTCCTTCCGGTCAAACCCGTGCATTCAGGGTGCAGTATCTGTCGCGCGGGGTGGGCGCGTGGACCTATAAACTGCAAAGCGGTAACGCCAGCCGGATCGATAAACTGGAGATGCAGGTGACTACCGATTTTGCCGATATCGATTATCCTGAGCAGAGTATTTCGCCGTTGAAAAGCGAGATATCTTCTTCCGGGGCGATTCTGACCTGGCAGGCTGAAAACCTGATCACGAAACATCAGATCGGGATTGTCATGCCGCAAAAAATCAATCCCGGTCCGCTGGTTGCCAGGATAACATTTTTTGCGCCGGTCTGTCTGATTTTCTTTTTTGTCGCGCTGATGGCAACGGCGATTGTCGGCAAAATTGATATTCATCCCATGCACTATTTGTTTGTCGCGGCCGGATTTTTCGCGTTTCATCTGTTATTTGCTTATCTGGTGGATCTGGTCAATGTGCATGTCGCGTTCATACTCTCGACCGTGGTTACATTGGGGCTGGTCAATATTTATTTGCGCGGCACGCTCGGAGCGGGGTTTCCGTGGAAAAAAATATGTCTGGCGCAAGTTTTTTACCTGATCCTTTTTTCGTACAGTTTTTTCCTGAAAGGAATTACCGGGTTGACGATTACCATCGGGTCGATTATCACCCTGTCAATCCTGATGTTCATAACCAGGAATATCAACTGGACAGAATTCTTTTACCGTCCTCCCGCGGGCTGGACCCCGCCGCCGTTACCCGGCGTGGCGACTACCCCGGAAGGCATTAAGACAAATATTGGAGTTGAATATGGCCCAACGGATACTGATAGTTGAAGATGAGACCGGCATCGCCGAAGCGGTCGCGTTTATCCTGGAAAAAGAAGGCTTTGAAACCCGCCGATGTTCCTCGGCGGGTGATGCCGGTGAAGCATTGCGGTCCGCCGGCTATGATCTGGTTATACTGGACATTGGGTTGCCGGATATGAACGGGTTTGATTTTTGCCGGGAATTGTTGCGTGACTATTCGCTGCCGGTAATCTTTTTGACCGCCAGGAGTGATGAGATAGACCGGATTGTCGGACTTGAGATGGGGGCGGATGATTACGTGACCAAGCCGTTCAGTCCACGGGAACTGGCCGCACGGGTCAAAGCGGTGCTGCGTAGAACCAGGTCATCAGCCCCCGATGACGGTGGAGAGAGTGAAAAACTCACGTGCGGAGCGTTTTTGCTTGATGAAGAGCGTAAGCAGCTCAGATATTTTGGAGAACCGCTGAAGCTGTCGCGTTATGAGTATCAGATTCTGGTCTTGATGCTTCGTCATCCGGGACGAATTTATTCCCGGCGGCAGTTGCTGGAAGCAATTTGGGAGGAACCGGAGGCCTGTATGGAAAGGACTGTCGATACTCACATCAAAACGATCCGCGCCAAACTGAAAGCGATTAACGGGCAAATAGAAGCGATCGAAACCAGTCGTGGTTTCGGCTGGGCTTTAGCGGAGCAAGCGGTAAGATGAGCATTCGGCTGAAAATTTTTATCGCTTTTTTTCTGCTGTTTATTATCGGGATTTTTCAGTTGACCCGGGTATTCAAGGATTCGGTTCGCAAATGTTATCTTGAAAGTCTGGAGGAGAACATGGTTGACTCCGCGAATATTCTGGCGGTCTTTGTGGCCGGGGAATTCGATCAGGATAAGCGACTGGATTCCGCCAGGCTGCAAAGCCTTTTTGCGGAGATTGACCGGCGGCGTCCCAACGCAAAAATTTATGATTTACTCAAGGACCGGGTTGACGCGGAAATATATATTACCGACATGAACGGCAAAGTTTTATTTGATTCGAAAAATCCCGGGAATATCGGAAGTGATTACTCAAAATGGAATGATGTAAGTAAAACGTTGCAGGGAAAATACGGGGCGCGATCAACCCGGATAGATCGGAATAATCCGGAGAGTTCGATTATTCACGTGGCCGCACCGATAGTCCTGGCCAAAGGTTCCGGTGGAGTTCTGACCCTCTACAAACCAATCAAGTATACCTCATTTTTTATCCGTCAACGTAAAAATCAAATGCTTGATTATGCGTTGTTAACCGCCCTTGCGGCGTTGATGATCTTCCTTGTTTTTGCGGAATGGATCGCCTGGCCGGTTCTCAAACTTACCGAATACGTGAGAGCTTTGAGCCGGGGAGAGCGTCCTCCCGCTCCCCGCATTCACGGCGGAGAGGTTAAGCGTCTTGCTGAAGCATTTGAGGAGTTGCGCGAGAAACTGGACGGCCGCAAGTATATTGAACAATATGTCCAGGGGGTTACCCATGAATTGAAGAGTCCTATTTCCGCGGTGCGCGGCGCGGTGGAGATACTGGAGGAAACGGATGTCTCTGAACAGGATAAAAAACATTTTATCGGCAATATCAAACGGGAAAATGAACGAATGGGGACTTTGATCGAGCGTCTTCTTCATCTTTCCAAGCTGGAGAATCGCAAACCGGAATCAACTATGGCGAAAATAAATCTTACCGAAATAGTCGAAACTCTTCTGGATGATTATCAAAAGAGTTATCCCGAACGCAGTTTTTCGTGTTCACATCCACTCAAGGATGCCGATGTACTCGGCGACGAGTTTCTGATTCGCGAGGCTTTGGACAACCTGCTGAAAAACGCGGTTGATTTTACCGGACGAGATGGACATATAACCGTTAAAATTGACTATGACGCAACATTCGCGGAAATCGCGGTGATTGATGATGGTCAAGGAATTCCTGATTTTGCGGGGAAACGTGTTTTTGAGAAATTTTACTCACTGCCGCGTCCCGAAACCGGGCAGAAAAGTTCAGGTCTCGGACTCAGCATTGTCAGGGAAATTGCCATTCTTCACGGCGGATCGGCCGAAATCATCAATAATGAGGACAAAGGTGTCCAGGCAGGTTTTACAATAAGGAACAAGCTTTAATCTTTATTTTCTTGTTTATTTACTGCAAACGCTTGTCGATCTTTTGATTACACCGTTGGAGAGGACCATAAAATTACCTGTTTCGGTGAAAGTCTAATCCAAAACGGAAAATTGCGGCTGACGATCTTGACAAATATATATTCAAAGATATTATTCATAATCAGTTGTAAGCATTGTTGCATAAATAAACATACTAATTAATCGCGGTCTCTAATCTCAAGTCGAAGCATGTAAAACAATATAAAAATATGCATGACCGCATAACAGAATTTTTTTATGGAAATTGAGAACTTATGAAAAAACCTAACATAATCATTTTTAATCCCGATCAGTGGCGCAGCGATGTTATGGGATGTCACGGTAATCAGGCCGCGGTTACGCCGTTTATCGATAATTTTGTTGAACGTGAGGCCGTGTCATTCAATAACGCGTTCTGCCAGAACCCGGTTTGCACTCCGAGCCGCTGCAGTTTTATGTCCGGCTGGTACCCGCATGTGCGTGGACACCGCACCATGTATCACATGCTGCATCCTGAACTGGGGGAACCCAATTTGCTCAAGGTTCTGAAAGATAACGGTTACTTTATCTGGTGGGGCGGCAAGAATGACCTGGTGCCGGCTCAGGATGGATTTGAGCAGTATTGTGACGTCAAATATGTTCCGGACCATTCAGAACTGAAGCAACGCGGCCTGACGTTCCGCAAAGGGCTGCACGGTACCGTTAAAGAATGGGCCGCCAAACTGCCGGATAAAAACTCTTTCAGTTTTTATGCCGGAATGCTGGATAAAGAGGATGAAGAACTCTATTGTGACGGGGATTGGGCTTTGGTTCTGGGCGCTATCGATTTTATCAAAAATTATGACGGTGATAAACCATATTGCATTTTTCTGCCGTTGCTCTATCCGCATCCGCCGTATGGAATCGAGGAGCCCTATTTCAGTATGATTGACCGGGATAAACTTCCGTCCCGGATTCCAACGCCCGAAAACGGAGCAGATAAACCGATTATTCTAGAGGGAATTCGTGAAAGGCAAAACATGCAAAACTGGTCCGAAGACCAATGGGATGAATTGCGGGCGGTTTATTACGGTATGTGTGCCAGACTGGATGATCAGTTCAAGGCTCTGGTTAGCACCCTGCAGGAGCAGGATCAGTATGACTCGAGTGCTGTTTTTCTATTTTCCGATCATGGCGATTTTACCGGCGATTACGGTCTTGTGGAAAAGACCCAGAACACTTTTGAGGACTGTTTGACAAAAGTGCCGTTCATTATCAAGCCTCCGGCCGGGACTCCGCTTCAACCGGGAGTGAATAACGCACTGGTAGAACTCGTAGATTTCCCGGCCACGGTTTATGAAATGACTGGAATCAGCCCGGATTACGACCATTTCGGTCAATCACTGCTGCCGCTGATTTCCGGACAGAGTAAAGATGGCCGTCAAGCGGTTTTCTGTGAGGGCGGACGTCGCATTGGCGAAGAGCAGGCGATGGAAAAATCCAGTACATCCAGCGTCTATTCGCTTGAGAGTCTCTACTGGCCCCGTACGGTTTTGCAGATCAGTGACGAACAGCCGTGGCACGGTAAGGCGGTTATGTGCCGGACGGATAAATTCAAATATGTCTCGAGATCTTACGAAAAAGACGAGTTTTATGATTTGGTCACAGATCCGGGGGAACAGGCAAATCTGATCAATGATCCCGCCTATGCGATTAAAATCGCCGAACACAAACAGCTTATGCTGGAATGGTTCATCAATACCTGCGATGTTGTTCCACATACTCTTGATGCTCGAGGTTGATTTTGTTTAATATCTTCATAGTGAACGTTCTATGTAAAAATAATAGTCAGACTGTCTGAATATTAATGCGATGTTGTTCCACATACTCTTGATGCTCGAGGTTGATTTTGTTTAATATCTTCATAGTGAACGTTCTATGTAAAAATAATAGTCAGACTGTCTGAATATTAAGTATATTGAGTATCAGTTAAATTAATTTAATATCGAAAAAATCATAACTGCATATTGACAATTAGGGAGATATCACGTATACTAACTGTAGTGGTACACCATTATACAGGGAATACGGCATGATTGACGAAAAAAATTATATTCCGGCGTTCAAGCAGCTGAAGGATATATTGCTTGACCGGATACAAAAAACAAAGCCTGACACGAAAATTGACAGTATTCGAAATCTGAGGAAGGAATTCAACATCAGTCAGGCAACTGTAGATCGGACTTTATATGAACTCGAACAGGAAGGTTTAATATATAAGGTACAGGGGAAAGGGACATTTGTGGCCGACAGGAAGACTTCTGAACCGGTGCGAAAAGGGACGATCGCCCTGATTATCCCGCAAATAAATTTTTCGACGTTTTTTTCCAACATCGCCCAGGGCGTGGAAAACGAGGCATTTAAGCTGGGCTATCAAATGATTGTCTGTTCATCCTATGAAAATATCTCTCGTGAAAAAGAATATATCAAGCGTTTGCTTCAGAATAATACCGAGGGCATAATTTATGCCTCATCCGCTTCTGAGCCGGATGAATATCTGCATATTGACGAAATAGCGTCAAAAATACCTTTGACCGTAATTGACGTGGCGCTGAAAAATGTAAATTGTGATTACGTTACTACTGATGACGAAGCCGGGGCTTTTGACGCGATAAGCCATTTTATCAGTCAAGGGCATAAACGGATTGCGATCATGACTACCCCGACTTCAAAAGAAATCTCGACGATGTCCAAGCGCCTTGATGGATATAAAAAAGCCCTTGAATCTCACGGGATCGCTGTTGACAGCGATTTGATATTGACTTCGGAACACTGTGATTTTGAGCATGGTTATAAAGCGATGGACCGCGCTTTAAGATCAAAATTTGACGCGACCGCTCTTTTTTGCGCATCTGATAATCTTGGAACCGGCGCTTTACAAGCCCTGTATGACCATAATGTGAAAATTCCGGATGAAATATCTGTTATTGGTTACGGAAATCTGAAGTTGGATAATCCCTATAAACTTTCCATGTCGACGGTCGTGCAGCCGACGATGGAGATGGGAAAAAAGGCGGTTGAATTGTTGAATGAAAAATTTGAAAAGAAAAGACCCTTGTTCAGCTATAAAGAAGTAATATTGCCGGTCAGGTTGGAAATTAATGAAACCTGAGGCTGAATAATATGCCTGATTACTCTGAAAATCAGGATCAACACAAAACTGGAAAGCTTGAAGATATGACCGCGACTTTAAAAGAAAACCTTTCATGCGAACTTGATGAGTATCAGGCTGAATGGGAAAAAATGACTGATTCACCTTGTAAACAGGCCGGGCGTGAACGGTTTTATCACAACAAGTACGGCATGTTTATCCACTGGGGGCTTTATTCTATTCCGGCGGGAATATGGAACGATGAAAAAATGGAAGAGGGGGGTGAAGGGCCATGTGTTGCCGAGTGGATAATGCGCCGTAAAGCCATCCCGCGTTCCGAATATGAAAAATTGGCCGCGCGGTTTAATCCGGTCGATTTCAATGCTGACGCCTGGGCCGGAATAGCCAAGGCAGCCGGGATGAAATACATTGTCATCACCGCCAAGCATCACGAAGGTTTTGCCATGTTTAAATCATTTGACCCGTTCAATGTCGTGGACGCAACGCCTTTCGGACGGGATATCATTGCCGAACTGCATGATGCCTGTGCCCGGCACGGCTTGGATTTCGGGGTTTACTATTCGCATTCACTGGACTGGCGGGATGGCGGTGACGGCGGTATGAAGGCATTTGGCCCTCCGCTTAATCCGAGGAGCCCTGACTTTCCCAATTACTTTGATCCGGCACCGGTGACTTTCTCTGACTACATTAAACAAAAATCATTACCTCAGGTACGCGAATTAACCGGAAATTATTCTGACCTGTGTGAAATCTGGTTTGATACTCCTTTGTACATCCCTGCGGAAATAAGTTTTGAATTTTACCGCTGTGTTTATGAAAGACAGCCTCGCGCGCTGGTCTCTGAAAGAATCGGCAACGGCATGGGGGATATCCTGATTCCCGGCGACAATACTATTCCTGATAAAGTTCAAAGGCTGCCGTGGGAATGTATTGCCACAACAAACAATTCCTGGGGATATAATTGCTACGACAATGATTGGAAATCACCTCGGGAAATTTTGTTCTGGCTGATTTCAGCTACTGTCCGGGGAGGAAATTTGCTGCTCAATCTGGGCCCTCTGCCCAGCGGGGCACTGCCTCCCGATGCGGTCAAAAGCATAAGCATTGTAGGAAAGTGGCTTGAAATCAATGGCGATGCCATCTATGACACCGTACCGTGGCAGGTTACGCATGAAGGCCCGACGGAAGTTGTGATCAGCAGCACCGAGCAGCGTAAAGAGGATGGTTTTACGGCAGCTTTTTCGCCTGAAGATTTGTTTTTTACCTGTAAAGACAATCGAATTTTCGCAGTCAGTTTAGTTCCATTTGATAAAGACTGGATCGTAATTCGTTCTTTAGCCGGTAGTCCGGTGGCATCGGTTCGTTTGCCGGGTACGGAAGTTTCTGTCGACTGGGAACTGCGCGCTGACGGGCTGGCGGTGAAGCGTCCGGATGGTTTTCATTCGCATGAACTTGGGTATGTTGTGGAAATTGAGCTGAAATCAGAATAACGCATATTTACATATAACAAGGAATTCAAGCTAAAATAAAGGAGAGCGACATGAAAAAGAAATTCACGCTTATCGAGCTTCTGGTAGTGATTGCTATTATTGCGATTTTGGCGGCAATGCTTATGCCGGCTTTAAACAAAGCCCGTGGCATGGCGAAAATGACCTCCTGTAAAAACAACATGAAACAGTTGGGGCTTATGACTAACATGTATGTTGTGGATTATAACGATTATTATCCCCCGGGGGATTACAATTGGGATATTCCTTTGAAGACCGGTTATCTCAGCAAACTGGTGATTCATACCGGGTATGCCGACCGCTTTGAAGGGACGCCGCGAAAAGGTCTCTTTCTGTGTCCGTCCACCAATCCGGGAGATGTTGATGGTACGATAACAAAATTCGCCTACAGCTACGGCCCGACCAGAGTGACCAACGGCGCCGGTTATTATGATTCCAACTATTCCGGCGGCTGGTCTTTCCCCTGGGGGGCGACTCCCAACCAGTCCACGGCCAAGAAGATCAACAAAATAAGAAACGGCAGTGTGGTACTTATCGAACTCAAGCTCGCGCCCTGGAGTTTTGTCTCTGACGCCGCCGGCGCAATACTCTCGAATACCCGCCCTGTCTTTACCAATCAACTCCAGATTTCCAATGACTCATGCACCACGTTCAGGCATAATTCCAGCGCTAATTTTCTTTTCAAGGACGGTTCGGTTCAATCCTGTAAGGCAGGGACACAATTCGGTACGGTTTATACGAAAAACGGCTGGGTCCCGTTAAAATAAGAAAGGTGAGGGAAGATGATAAAAAGAGCTTTTGACTGGACTGTTATTGCAGCCTCCTTATTATTGATTGATTCTGGCCTGTCCGCCGCTGGAACGAGCATGCCTGATTTTCAGTCTGACGGCCGGATTTCTGACGGGACGGAATCAGTACAGATGACTTCTCAAGGTCAGATAAGGCTTACAGTCGATAACAACGAGGTTATTCTTATCGACCAGCAGATGTCCATCGGCAAAATCAAATGGACCTATCCGCCGAACTTTGAGAACAAAAAATTCAAGGTTTTTCCACAAGAAAAAAAGTGTGTCTTTACCGGGCTGGTTCCGTTGAGTAAAGAGAAAGGTGCCGGGCAGGCGGATTTTTCTTTGAACCTAAAATTATTAAATGACGGAAGCATCGACGTTGATCGCAAGCTGAAAATACCGGAAGGAATTCCCACGAGATACGATAATACGTTTTTTATTATACCGTTTCATTTACTGGCCGGACAAAACATCAAAATCAACGGCAAGTCTTTGCATATCAAGGGAAATTATGCTGAAGAGAAGAATAACTGTCTAATCCTGAAACACTCAAAAGATGTTAAGAGAATTGAGCTTTTTCCGGATAAGGCCGGCAAAAGGATAGTAATTAACATCTCTAAAAGCCGGAGAACTTTTCTTCGTCTCTCCAAAGGCAGCCGGGGAAAACAGTTTATTCTCGGGTTGATGTCCTCCAATGGTGATGTCAGGTTTACAATTAAAATGTCCGGGAAAGTAAAGCGAGCAGCCGCTAAAACCAATACGATTATTAATTTTCGTGACAGCGACAATCTCGAAGTTCCGAATTACCAGGGATCTGTAAATTTAATCCAAAATCCCTCTTTTGAACAAGGACTTAACTATTATCAATACAGAAGCTATGCGAAAACTCCCGGGATTAGATATTCATGGTATTATAAGCTCGATAACCGCACTGCGAAGTTTGGCAAAACCTCCATGCTGATGCGGGCATTAAAGAAGATAAAAGATCCGGTCCCGTTGGGTACATTTATCATACCGGTTGAAGCCAATAAAGATTACACGTTCAGCTTTTACGCTAAGTCCGACAATCGTCATGCCGGGCTGGTTTTAAGATCTTTGAGTGCGAGACACCCGCAATTCGCGCAATTTCAAGGCAAAGGACATAAATATTTTTCATTGACGAAACAATGGAAAAGGTATTCAGTAAATTTAAAGAATCCTAATACAGGTCTGGCTCTGATGCTTCAAGCCAAATTAAGCCGGAGCAGTTCTTCTGACGAGGCGAAAATCTGGATAGACGGACTGCAACTGGAAAAAGGAACTCAGCTTTCAGAATTTACTATGCGGCCGGTATGCGCCCGGTTTTTGACGTCGGGCAAAGGTAATTTTATTGATGTCGGCAAACCGGTGAATCCGGAATTGACAATTTCTACATTCCGTCCGGCTGCCGCCGGTAAGGTGAAGATTGAAGTCAAAGATTTTTTCGGTAAAGAAGTCTGGAACGGACAGTATGAATTCAAGACAAAAGCCGGTTCGAATACCAGAATAAGCCTGCCGATGCTGGAAAAATCTCTGAAAAGCAAGCAGGGAATCTTTATTGTAAAAGCAAGTTTCAAGTTGGATGACGGTTCTACTGATTATGATTTTTTCCGCTTTTCGATAATGAAATATCTGGATAATAAATTTAAAAATAAAAATATTTTTGCATTCTGTCTCAGATATCTTTTGTGCAGACCGGATATCCCTGCGATTATGGAACGCTTCAAGTATATCGGTTGGGGAAGTGCAAATTACGGAACTTATGGAAATGATATTGCCAGGCTCCTGAAAGATAACAATATCAAATATTTCGGTGATCACATGGTAACCAAGCGAAAAGCTAACGGCGGCATGGTGATTGATGGAAAAGTCATGATGCGGGATATTAACAGTTTGAGGAATGTCACGCCGGAAATACAAAAGAAATTTGAAGATCTCTGTTACGAGAAAGCAAAATTATATCCGAATATCGACACGTGGTTTTTTGACGGGGAATGCGCTACCGGGATGATGAGCGGATTGATGGAAAATATTGAAAACTTCGCCCGGCTGCTGATTGCCACATATAAAGGGGTAAAGCGGGCAAATCCGAAAGCCCGTGTTTTGTTGACTGGCGGCCCTTGCAATATGATGCCGCAGGGCGGAACCAGGCTCGTGGCAAAATATATTGACGCGATTAAGGGCCGGGTTAAATTTGACGCGGTGGCGATCCATCCCTACCGGGCTACGCCGGAAGACCCGGACCTGGACCGCGATGCAAAATATTTTCTTGACATGCTGGACCAAAAAGGCTATGGGGATGTTCCGGTTCAATGGAACGAAGGAATGCATTTCCCCCAGTATAATGTTCCGGCCTGGGGACTGAACCCATATCGGGGAAATTCCAACGATCACTTTTATGCCGGGACGATCTCGTATGATATGGGCTGGGGCGAACGAATATCCGCGGCATATTATGCCCGGGGGTGGCTGGTGGCGCTTAAATATCAAAACAGAGTCGAGATGTTTAACGGCTGGCAGCACCGGGAAACTTTCATGGATATCGACCTGACACCGTTTTCGGTGCAGAAAGTCACCAATACTTTAGGTAACGTTCTTGGCAACGCTGTTTTCAAAAAAGATATTCGTTTTGCGGAAAACAGCAGGTGTTATGTCTTCGAGGATCAACTCAAGCGGCCTGTTGCCGTGATGTGGTCGTATTACCCGAAAGTCGACAGGAACAAGGAGCGCTCTCCTGAAGTGGTTCTGAAATTCTCCGGCTATACTCCTGAATTTATAGATTTAATGGGAACGACATGCGAGGTTTCACAGGATAAAAAAGGCGCCATAAACATGCCGCTTACACCTTTTCCCGTATTCATTCGCGGGAAAGCCGGTTCTTTGAAAACTTTTTGCGCTGATCTGGCTAAAACTGCTCTGAAAGACGCCCGGAATATTTTTGTCAAAGTTACCGCAAAACCACTTGCCGGGAACAGGATGGAGCTGACATTCTTTAATCCCCTGACCAATGATTTTACCGGAAATGCCGTCTTTAAAATAAATAATAAGCAGTATAATGAACAACTGAAATTAAAGGGGATGACTGGTAAATCGGTAATTGTTCCTTTGAGTCATAAGCCGGATGACGGAAAAATCTCCAGAATTGACATACCATGTGTCATATCCGACAAAAAAGGCGAAAATTCCACGCAGAATATTTCAATGGATTTTTTCTGTGCCAGGGAATTACCCGGAGGGAAAACTATAAGGGTTGACGGGAACCTTGATGACTGGGCCGGCATTCCGGAGATCAAGGTGGTCAACAGCGTGGTAAATAAGATAAAAGCGGTGGAAGATCCCGAAAAAATCGGTTATCCCGGTGATTTTGCCGCGGGTTTCCGGGTGACCTGGGACTCGCACAACCTTTATATTGCCGCGACGGTGGTCGATGATGTGTTCTGTCATGATAAAATGTCTCGTCCTTCACAACGTTGGAACAACGATTGTTTGCAGTTGTATCTTGATACATTGTGTGACGCCGCGGCAAAAAAAATCAAAGGCTTTGATACCAACGATTACAATTATGACTTTTTCCCGAATGAGCGGGAAGGAACTTTGACCGCTTTCAGGCGGTTCGCTCCTGAGCAGCAGGCGGCCGGCGGCTTGTATGCTCCCAAGCCGAACGAAGTAGAGCCGAATATCAAAACGGCCTTCAAAAGAACAAAAAACGGATATATCTATGAGATTGCGATTCCCGCAAAATATATTGCGCCGATGCGGCTTGAACCGGATTCGATTGTCGGGTTCGGCATCTTCTTCAGCGACCGGGATAAAGCCGCGAAACGCAAAAAAGGCTCGCTTATAAAAAGATCGCTGACAGTTACGCCGCCGGGAACCGGCTGTTACATGAACCCTCATTTATACCCGGTTATGCTTTTAGTCAAATAAACGGTTCAGCCGGTAGACTTTCAAACTTCAACTCCAGCTGTCTCACTTGCCGGGCAGCTGGAGTTTTTTTTGTAAAAATGCTTTAAGGGGATTGACATTTCTGTAGATTTGTGTTATACTTAAATATAGTTGATTGGTATAACAGGACTTGATTTTAGTAAACCAGGAGAAATCATTGTTAGCTCTTAAGCCCAGGATGAAGCGCCAGCAGCTGGTGGAAATCTTCAAAGACAGGATCATCAAAGGAGATCTTTGTCGCAATGGTTGTTTACCGACTTACGAAGAGCTGAATAATCAATTTGACGCCAGCCGGGCTACTTTGCATTATGTTTTGAATCAATTAAAACACGACGGGTACATTGTCAGCGTTGAGCGCCAGGGCGTTTTCCGTTCAGACAATCTTCCGCCCAGGAGCCGGTTTGCGCTGGTTTTTGAAAGCGACGAGGAAAATCAGTTCTGGCTGAAACTGGCGCGTGAAGCGATGCTGATCAGCCGCCGGGACAAATCGCGTCAGTTTGAGATATTTCATAGCGACAATCTGGAACATGAGGACTCGAAACGCTTAATTAACCGGCTTGAGCGCCGGATGCTCGCAGGAATATTCTTTTTCTTCCGCCCGACCAAGGGTGTAACCCGAAAAGTTTTCCATGACTATCCGGAGATCCCGACTTTGTTTTGTGAATACTATGCGGAGCCGCCGAATATTTTTCAAGCTAAACTGAACAGCAGATCCTGTGTTAATAAAGTCATGGAATATGCAAAAACACAAGGTGCAAAAAAGATTGGCGCAATCTCCAAGGGGGATCAAAGCCTGAGATATAGTTTTGCCGAATTAGCAACTGAACACGGATTGGAAACCCGTCCCGAATGGAATCTTGCCGCACCGGAAAAATTTATTGAAGGAGTAGTGAATCTTGTCAAACTGCTTATGGCGCAAGACCCGGATAAGAGACCTGATACTCTATATATTACAGACGATAATTTGATAACTCTGGTCCAATCCACTCTGATCGAGATCGGGGTCAAGGTTCCGGACGAATTGAAACTTATATGCCATTATAACTTTCCTGAAAATACGGATACGGTACTGCCGGTTAAAAAGATCGGATATGACGTCAGGGATATTTTGAATAAAGGAGTGGACCTGATCAAAGATTATTATAATGGAAGCCCCCTGAGGTCGGTAACGATCGACGGTAAATTTGACGACGAAATAAGATAATGTCAAATTCGGGGCAATGTATGTCCCTTGTATATAAGAACCAACATAACAGTCAGGAGTGTTGAATGAAGAAGTCTGTGATGTCTGCCGCCTTTATCTATGCTGCCGCATCTTGTCCTTGTATAATTGCGGAAACCGTCGCCTATTGGCCGATGCAGGACAAAGCGCCGGGAGTTTCCGCCGCCAATGGGGCTATGGTTAAAACCCGGGAAAACTCACCGGCTCTTGACGCAAAAGTATTTTCTGATAAAAATTCAAAAGTGGCGTTCGATGCGGATGTTCCCGGTAAAGTCATTGCCGCCGGCTCCAAGGTGGTCAACGCAGACAATAAATCTTCGCTTAAGTTTACCAGTAAATACGGGGTAAAGCCGGCTCTTACGGTTGCCGGAAATAAATTGCTTAATCTTGACACTTTCACGGTCGAGGCATTTGTCAAGGTCGTGAAAATACCGCGTTGGAGCGCCTTGTTTATGAAAAAAAGAGGTGGTGGCCTGTATAGTTGGCTACTTCAGAACAATGGCAATTCAGGCAAAATTCGGGTCCGGGTTGACTCCAATCCGAATGACGCGAAAAATAAAGCCGGATTCAACCAGGGGATCAATACGGATTTTGTTATTAATGACGGGAAGTGGCACCATGTCGCAGTTACTTATGACGCTTTGACGCAGAAGCTCAATATTTACGGTGACTATAAACTGCTGGTCAGCCGTAAAACCGCGCTGCCGGTTATTTACGATTCAGAGCCGTTGTGTTTTCTTGGCGGAACCAATGCCGGAGTAACCGAAGAAAGTATTGATGAAATAAGAATTACTGATCAGGCCCTGCCGCCCGAGAATTTTCTGAAAGTAAAAAAATAATAGATTGGATTTAGAAAGCCTGTTATGAATCAATGGTTTAAAATAAGTATTTTGTCTCTCGCCGCCCTGGTTACGGCCTGTACTGCCGCCGGTCGTGAACTCTGGAAGCCGGCTCCGGGCCATGAAGGCAAACCGGTTATCTTCTGGGCTCATTATATGCCGATGGTTTCCTACGGCTTTCTGCACTGCAGCAATCATGCGGGCGGAAATATTGATGTTTTTCCGTTCTCCACTCAGGATGGAAGCGGCGAGGACAATTTATACAACGCCATGAAACAGGCTTTGGCCGGCGGAATCAACGGTTTTCAATTTCTGACCTCGGTTCCCAAAGAAGCCTATTCCGCCGCGGCCCGGATCAAAAAAGATACCGGTCAGACCTTCTATATTGCGCTCGAGGGCTGTGGTATGGGGGCCGATCCTAAAAAGGCCGCGGCCAAAATGGTTGCTTTCGCGAAAGAGGCTGAAAAAAGCCCGTTTGTCTATAAGGTCGATGGAAAGCCGGTGATATTTTTCTATTCACAGGGCAAATGGTCAGGAAACGGCGGGACCCATGTGAGTACCGGAGTACCGGCGGTCCGCGAACTGATGAAAAAACAGGGGGTTGAAGCGATACTGATTCCGACGGTCAGCAGTCAGGTGAAAGTTTTGCTGGACCGCATGGATATCATGTACAGGACTTTTCCGCCTTTTGTGAAAGGAAAATACGGTTCCGGCAAGTGGCTCAAGGAAACTAATTGGGACGGCATTACCGCGCTTAACGGCGGGGCGAACGCCAGGCAGGAGCAGGTTGACGCGGTAAAGGAAATCCTGAAAAAATCACAGAAACCATTTCTGATGGTTCCGTCCATCCGGACGATGTATGACAGTTCCAACCGCTGGTGGCAGGCGATTCATTGCCGGGGGCTTGGCGTCAGGGTTATCAGACGCGACCTGAAACTATGGCTTGAAGCCGGTTTCAGATTATTTACTTTTTCCACCTGGAACGATATGATGGAAACCATGCTGATGCCGTCCAGCCGCAATCCCTGGGGACTGAACGATCTGATTAAATATTACCACGCATTGGCGGCGACCGGGTACAGCCCTTTCAAAAAACCGCATTTCGTTATCAGTTATGAACCTGAAGTTTTACTTGGCGATCAGGGTTTTTTCCAATTTCTGGTATTGCCGGAGCGGGACTGCATAAGTGCGGACTACTCTATTGATGTGACAATGAAAAACATTGACGGTAAAAAATTGTTCTCATTCGGTAATTTGGCCCAGGTGGATAATGAAATTAATGACGCCCTGGCGGAAACCAGATACGATACTACCGGGATCAAAGATAAATACATGGTTATGGTACCGCACATTACAATCCGCCAGATCGATAAAGCATCCGGAGAGAGTCGTGTTTTATTCAGCAACCTGAGATTGGCCCCGATCAGAATCAGATATAATAAACTGCATTTTTACACTCCATACACGATTTCGCTTAATCACGTTGATCCTCAATCAAAACTTGCCTTGCAATGGGCTGGAAAAAGTAATCCCGTTATTGACGGTAAGGTTGGTGATATCGAAAAAATCAGACTTGATGTTGCTGCGGACAGTTCTTTCAGAAGAGTTAATTTGAATGAGAGCAGTCTTTCCGTCGGGGCTTTCAGGCCTGATGATCTGCCCGGTAAACAGAACGCCTTTTTTATCCGGATGACCACTTCCAGGAAAATAAGGTGTGTGCTTGATGTTGACAAAGGTATTGTCGATTCGGTTTATCATGCCCATTGGAATTTCAAAAAGGCCTTGAAATCCGTCAGGAAAAACAAAGCTTACTTCGATATCAGTTATGACCATGCTTTGCCGACTGTTGCCCGGGTGTTTGCCGACATGAAAAGCGGTATAACTTTGCGTCTGGCGGGAATGAATGAACCCGTTGTGAATTCGACTATTGAAGAACTTGCTCAAAAGCCTGTGTGCACCAGCGTCACCGTCGATAACAAAAAGATCGATGTCGATGTAAGGCTGACAACCGACGCGACCGATGCGAATATCGATTATCCGTTGCCCGCAAAAGGGTTTTATGAACGGGCGTTGCCGTTGCAGAAAGGGCTTGGCGCGCTTCGCACGTTCCACGTTTGGGCGTTGGGCAAGAATGACACGATCAGCTACTCCAATCCGGTCGCGATAGTTTTGAAAGGCAATAATGGCACCCGTAAAGTAAACTATATCAACACCGGCGGGGTCTTTGATGATTTTGTCAACGACAGCAGTTCCGCCGCCGCCAATCCGTTTTCCGCTGCTGATGTTGAGAATGCGGAAATCCCGGTTTGGATGATTCCTTATATTTTAATTGATTTCAATGAAGGTTGCGGAGTGCAGGTCAATCATAACGGAACTGCCATGCAGCTTGGACGCGGCTGGCTGACCGGTAACTGTAAATGGATCGAGAAGGGGTGGGACGGTGCCTCCCTGCAGATCAATGACGGTGCATTGAACCTGCGCTCCAAAACTATGCCGCACGGCAGTATGACGCTCAGTATGAGGGTTAAGTTCGCGGAACCGGAGCAGGAGCGTATTTTATTCGAAGACGGCGACAACTGGCAGATGAAACTTTCCGGGCCGCTGAGCCTCAGAATGGACGGACAGGGAAGGGTTATCGCCCATCGCGTTTGTTCCGGCAAAGACGCGTTCGTCAAATCTGAAACCCCGCTTAAAAAAGGCTGGAACCATATTGTGGTAACTTACGACTTGAACCGGCTTAAGCTTTATGTGAACGGCAAACTCAGCGCCAGTAAAAATAATGTCAAACCGTCATATCAACGCACTCACTCCACGCCCAAGCTGGGAGTCTCCAAACTCCATAAGGGCAAAGGCGGTCGCAAGTTGTTGTTTTCCGGCCAGATAGATCAGGTTGAGATTATCGGGACGGCGTTAAATGCGAATGAAGTTAATCAGATATTCACCAATAGAAAATGGCAAAAATAACAGAAGGAGAAAGAACAATGCAAAGAAAACAGTTTACACTCATTGAATTGCTGGTTGTGATCGCGATTATCGCAATTCTCGCCGCCATGCTGCTGCCGGCGTTGAACAAAGCAAGGAGTAAAGCGCGTTCTATCTACTGCGTAAATAATCTCAAGCAGATATCGCATTACTTTACCAATTATATCAACGACTACGACGGATACACCCCGTTTAAAATTTCCGGTACTACTACCAGTAGACACTCGAATTATCAGCACAGCTGGTTCTGGATATTGAGCGGCGCTTATCCTGATGTCTTCAAACAGGACCGTGATTTCAGCCGGAAAAAAGGCCGTCAGTTCTGGCATTGTCCTGAATCGCCGTTTTATTCAAGTACCGACGTGACCAGTCAGGGTCCTTCCGATTACGGAGCCAACAACTCACTTGGCGCCACGCTGTCCGGGGACTGGAGTTACAAGTTGACTTCCTGCGCTCCCAAACCGTCGCAGAAGTTTGCTTTGGCCGATATCGGCAAAACCGGGCGGCCGAGGTTGTACCCGGTATATCTGTCCCGCCTGGTCGAATCGGCCCGGCACGAAAACAGGATCAATATGAGCTTTCTCGACGGACATGTCGAGAACAGAGGTGATATAACTTTTATTTGTCGTTGGGGGGAAAATAACTGGGGGGCTTTCAATTCTTCAAATGACCAGATTCCATGGAAATTATAATCATCATAAATGAAAGGGCCCTGAAAATGAGAACTCGACAATTCACATTGATTGAACTCCTGGTTGTGATCGCAATTATCGCTATTTTAGCCTCAATGCTGCTGCCGGCGTTGAATCAGGCCCGGGAGAAAGCCAAAACCATCAAGTGCGTCAACCAGATGAAGCAGATTTGCGGCGGACACCTGATGTACAATACTGATAACGACGATTTTGTCGCTACCGCTATTCCGCCGAATAATAAATCATGGTGGTACGTCATCAGTCCATATCTAAACGGTAAATTAAATATGTGGGGCTGCCCGGGAACCAAAGATCCGGCCAGGTCCCTGAATGTTGCGTACACCAGTTCGTCAGCTGCGGCCAACTTCAAATGGCGCGCCAGCATCGGGATCAACAGCTGGACGTTTCTGGGCCGGGATAACTCCAATAAACTCGAGATTCGCAAGGCAAACAGATGCAAGAAGCCGAGTATTCTTATTTTCAGCGGTGATACCCGGACCGGAATTGACTACAGAGACATGACCGGCGGCGATCCTTCAACGAACGGCAATCTCTATTGCCGGCCCGATCTGGCAATCTGTCCGATTGAAGCCGATATCGGTCTGCAGTCCTATTATGTCAGGCACGGCACGAATTCGCTTATCAATATGACCTTCCTTGACGGCCATGCTGAAACCGTGACCGCAATGCAGCTGCTGTCATGGAAAGCCGGAAGGACTTCAACCTATAAAGAGGTTTTTTCCCAGGGAAAATAATTTCTTCGCGGCCTGCTGAAATTTCGGTTAAGTTTTTCAGCAGTAATCTGAATTATTCGATTTAAATATCAACACAGCGTATTGACAAATTTTATTTCTCGTGGTATACTCTTTTTATGTTAATGACTATACCAGAAGATTGTAACCATGCAAAAACTTCAAAACGGACAAAAACGCAAACAGCTTGAGGATTTGCTCAAGGACTGGATCATTGCCGGCCGCTGGCAGCCGGGGGAGCTCTTTCCAACTTACGAAGAACTGGACAAGTTGTTCAACGCCAGCCGGGCGACGCTTTCCCATGTTCTCAAAAATCTCCAGCGTGATTTGTATACGGTGGCGGTGGAACGGCGCGGCACGTTTGTTGCGGACCGGATTCCGGCCCGGCACCGGATCGGCATGGTTTTCCGTCTGGATGAAAATGAAAATAGTTTCTGGGCCAAACTGGCCCAGGCCGCGATCCGCTACAATCAGCAGCCGCATGCGGCATACGAGTTTGTGATCATCCGGGAACATATTTTATCGACCCCGTATCATGATGTTTACGGCAGGCTGCATGATCTGCTTAAACGCCGGATGCTTGGCGCGATGTTTTTCCCGTTTCCGCCGAATGATAATCTGTTTGATGAATTTTTTGCCGAATTCCCGGAGGTGCCGAGAGTCTCGTTCTCGCCTCCGAAGAGCAGGCACAGTCAGTTGCTGTTAACCCTTGACGGGCAGGGGGCGGTTCAGCGGACCATTGAATACTTCACGAAACAGGGAATCCGGCGGGTGGCGTTTATTGTTTCCGGGACTTCTCCGCAAATTCCGTTTTTTGAACCCGCAGTCTCTGCCGCCGGACTGGAAACGCGGCCAGAGTGGATGGTGCCGGTAACCAAAGAGCACCCGGAATACGTTTCGCGGCTGATCTGGCTGTTGCTTTCCCTGCCGCCGGAACAGCGGCCTCAAGGCTTTTACATAGCCAACGATGTTGATTTTCCCGCGGTCCAGAAGGCCATTCTGGAATCCGGCGTGGAGCCGGAAACGCTTTGTCTGGTCAGCCATGCCAACTTTCCCGATTCCAACACAACCCTGCTTCCGGTCAAACGGGTCGGTTACAGTTCCGACCGGATTGTCGTGTCCATTGCGGAACTGGTGAAGAATTATTATGAGCATAAGGATACCAGTAAGATATTGATCCCGGCTGAAGATGGGCCGGACCCGGTTTGTAATAATTCAACCATAACAATAAAGGAGACGGTATGAAGAGGTTATATGCAAAAGATGTTACGTTGTCTGCGGAGTGTTGGTTCGTAAATTGTTTCACGCTGATCGAATTGCTCGTAGTAATCGCTATCATTGCGATTCTCGCATCAATGCTGCTGCCGGCGTTGAATCAGGCGCGTGACAAGGCCAAGGCGATCAACTGCCAGAACCAGTTGAAAACGCTGGGGATGGCTAATTTGCAATACATCGACGATTATCAGGGCTATATTGCTTCCGCCCGGACCAAGGATGGAGTAGCCTGGTATTCACGCCTGCCGGTCTATATGGATAATACGCTGAAAAGCTGGTGGTGCCCCGGCTCGGTCGGAAAACTGGATAAACTGAAAGTCAGGTATGACAGTTCCAGCGCGTTCAACGCGTTTCGCCTTGAAGCCGGGATCGGCATCAACGGATGGACTTTCAGCGGTAAGAATTCCTCCGAGACAATGACAGTGGTCCACAAGGACAATATGTACAAATATCCGTCATTATTAGTTTATGCCGCCGACGGCCGAACCGGCAGGGAGGCGGACGCTTTCGGCGTCAACTCCTACAATAATACGGCTCTGTTGCTCAAGCCGACTGACAGGCTGGCTCCGATTGAGGGAAATCCCGGACACTTTTCCTATTATGTCCGGCATGCTCAAAATATCAATACTTTGATGCTTGACGGACATTCGGAGTCAGTCCCGGCGCATAAATTTTTGCAATGGAAGGCGCTTATTTACAGCTCCGGCAGTGATTTGAGAAAACATTTCTTAGGAATTGATTAATATGGAAAGAACGAATATGAAAGCAATTATTGGATGTGGGCTGGCTTTGTCCGCCGCATTGTGTGTGTGCGGCGCGAATACTCCGCTCCGGTCGGTCGATCAACTGCCGGTGGACCGGTTTGATGAATATCAGTCCGATACTTTTCCGCCATACCCCTGGCTGCCGGCAGGTAATTCCGGCGACGGCGTTGAAATTCTGCTCAAGAGAGCCGCGAACAGTCCGTTTGTGAAAAACGACGTGACCGGCAAAGGGCTGGCACTGTCCGATAAGAGCAGTACTGCCGGTAAAGGCGTCGGCGTCAAAATTGATTTCCGTCCGCCGCCGAAGGGCAAAGTTTATCTCGGCTTTGATTTCAAGTTTGACAATCCGAAAAAAGGTCCCGGAGTCGATCTGGTCTGTAAGTTGGATAACCGCAAAAGCGGTCGCGGCCTGACTCTGCATCTTGGTAAAGACGGTAATTTGTCGTTTGTAAATGCGGACGGTGCGTTTAAAACTCTGGTTCCGCTTAAATCCGGGCTGTGGTACCACGCCGCGATCGTGTTGAACGGCAGTAAAACGGATATCTCGTTACTGGATATCAATAACGCTAAAACCAATCAATATTCCGTTATCGTCCGTAACGGTAAAAAAGTTTTTACCACGCAGCAGGAAATAGCGCAGCCGGAATACTACGACCAGCTCTCTTTCAGCAGCGACGGTCCGGACGCCGGCACCGGGACATGGGCGATCGACAACATCTGCATGGCCGGTAAAGTTGACGCTTCCCGTGACAAATGGTATCCGTTTGATATGTTGTCGAAAGAAAAACTGCGTGCCTGTAAACGCAAAGTTTTCTCCTATTTTTATATCTACAGCTCCGGCTGGTCAAATCAAGACCCTGGTTTGTCATGGTTCACCCGGACTGTTTTGAACCCGACCCTGACCAAACCGGACCGCCGCAAAGGCGGCAGCGAGATGTTCTGCCGGCCACTGCCGCGTCCGCCGATGCAGGAGCCGAAATTGAACAAGCACGACCAGCTTCTTAAAGCAATGGAAGAGGAAGTCAGACTCGGAATCCAGCAGGGACTTGACGGTTTCTTTGCCGATTTTCACAGTCATCCGAAAGCGGCAGGTGGAGTAAAGTTTTTTACCGAGAAGTCCTTCATCCTGATGGATGCGGCTCTGCGGGTCGACCCCGGCTTCAAGATTCTGCCGTGTATTTATTCATCAACCAAAACACTTGGCGGTAAAGGTGGAGCCGATAAGGGCATGGACCCGGTAACTTATGCCAACTCGGACATTATTAAGCGTATCGCCAAACATCCCGCCGCGCTGCGGCTGCCGGACGGACGTCTGGTTATGAGCATGTGGTTTACCGAGAAACACAGTCCCGGCTGGTGGCAAAAGGTGCTTGAACAGATGAAGAAAAACGGCTATCCTGCCGTCCTTGTCGGGCATTTCAACACAAACGGTCAGCTTCAGGCTTTTGCCGACGCTAAAGTTTGCTACGGGATGGCGCAATGGGGCTGTCGTCATGTCTGCGATTACGCCTGGGGACGCTACGGCCGGAAATTCACCGATTTGCTGATCTATCCGGTTTCCTCCCAGGATGTACGGAGTCGCGGGTGCGGCCTTTGGGAAGCTGAAGGCAGCGGCTTACTGCGTAATCTGTGGACGCTGGCCCGGAAAGACACAGCCGACTGGGTTTTCATGGACACCTGGTCGGATTACACTGAAACCCCGATGGCTCCTTCAACCTACATCGGCTTCGTGCCTTACGATTTAAACGCATATTACAGCCAGTGGTTCAAGACCGGTGAGCAACCGGCAATTGTACGTGACCGGTTGTACTATTTTTATCGCCGCAACCGTTCTGACCTCAAACCGGAGATCGGCCCGAAATGGAAATTCCGGATCACCAAAGCTAAGGACGAAGTTGAACTGTTGGCGTTTTTGAAAGCCCCGGGCGAACTCAAGATCGTCATTGACGGCAAAGAATACAAAAAATCCGCCCCGGCCGGAATCACTTCGTTCAAGGTGCCGATGCCGAAAGATAAACAGTTTGTGCCGGAATTCTCACTTACCCGGAGCGGCAAGGTAATCGCTTCGGGAAAAGGACAGTTTACGGTGATGAATAAAGTCGAATATGCCCACATGATCTATTCTTCGGGGATAATCACGCCTGATGATGACAAATAATTAATTGAAAATAAGGTCTTACATGTTTTATTTGAAAAAAATCCTGTTCTGTTTTGCGATTGCCGCTGCCGTTCCGGTTTTTTCCGCCGGAGTGAAATACCAACTGCCGGCCCCGGATCAATGGAATCTGACGGTTCCAAAGGACGACAAAGTGTCGGTGACCATGAAGGACGGCGTGCTCAATATCGATTTCACCGTGAAAACCTCGCAGTACTACCAGTTCGTTTTCCACTCCTTTCAGCAGTCGGTCATCAAGCTGATGCTGAAACAGCCGGTGAAGCTGGATAAAGATATCAAGCGGATTTTTTTCGAGGCTAAAGGCATTAGAACCTCAGCCAAAAAAGGAACTGTCGTCATGCTGATGCCGGTATTCCGCGACGCGAACGGCGAAATTTTGACCTACAAACCGCAAAGCCAACAGCACCTTATGAACGGCAGTGCCAACTGGTCCGGCTGGAAGACTCACTCTTTCTACTCGACCGAAGCCGGCGGCGCGTCCGGTGATTCCTTTACCGCTTTTGGCGGCGACGGCAATTCTTGGCCGGATGGACAACTGACTTTTCTGGGTTTTGATCTGGTCATTCGTGACAGTAAGGTAATAAATTACAAAGGGAATGTCCAGCTTGGCGGTTTTGCGTTCGGAAAATTCATGGTGCCGTACAGCGATCCCTATGTCTATGCCGATGCGCTGGTCAAAAATCCGGGATGTTATACGCTGTCCACACAGATATTTCGCAAATATCAGGATACCCCGGTCCGTGAAACGGTCACGGAATTTGATTTCGATCCCGCCAAACCGTCACAGGCCAGGCGCAGGATCGCCTTTAAACTGGGACCGGACGATAATTACTGGATCCGTTATCAAATAACCGATACAGCCGGCAAAACTGTCGCTTCCGACAGTATGCGGGCATGGGTTGAAAACAATAAAGCTGCAGTGGTCCCGACTCCGGTCGATCTGAAAACCGCGCCGTCAATCGGTTATCTGCGCATCAATCCCGGCGACACAAACTGCGGGGTATTTGAACGCGGCGGCAAATTCAGCCTGCCATTGCGTATTTTTTCCAAAAAACTGTCCGACTGCACTCTGAAATGGCGGGTTGAGTATTTTGCGTATCCGGAGATTGTCGATAAAGGCCAGATGCATGTCAACTTTGCCGGAAAGAAATATGTCGATCTCAAGTTGTCCCCGAAAACGGTGACGGATTGTGATGCCTATCGTCTGGTCGCGGAAGTAGTTTCGCTCGGCAGGGTGCTTGGTACTCAGGAATATGTCTTCGGCTTCAAAACCGATTTGAGCAAACCACGAACCTCGAGAGCCGGTAAGCGCCAGACCCGTGACTACGTGAAGCGGAC
Source organism: Victivallales bacterium (assembly GCA_963678305.2). Taxonomy (GTDB): domain Bacteria; phylum Verrucomicrobiota; class Lentisphaeria; order Victivallales; family Victivallaceae. Next base: position 25,376 of record CAXXVV010000010.1, on the reverse strand, counting down.
GGCTTATGTCAGAATGTCGTATCTGCCGAACAAGAACGGGAAAAGAATTAAGTTTAAGACTCAGCGGCAGTGTCTTGAACGTTTTGAAAGTGCCTTGAAACAGATTACGCAGATTACTGCCAATATCACTTATATGCTGGATACCGGGGATTTCGAAGTATTGCCGGGAGTGTTTGATTTTTATACGCTGGACAAGGTCATGGATCTGGCATCTGAATACGGCTGCCGGATCACGATTAGGTTGAGTCACGCTGATCACGGTTATGAAAATCTGCTCCGCTGGCAACGTTATTGGCCGCAGCGTAACTCAGATGGCACAATCAACCACGGCCACCGTTTCTACGGCAGTTTTTCAACGGCTGACAAAAACTATGTCGGAACCTTTCTGGATGCGTTCAAGGCCTTTAATGAACGGTATCGTAAACACCCGGCGTTTCAGGGCTATCAAATCTTTGAGATAGCCGGTGAATGGGCGGTGCTTGACCAGCCGTGGAACGGCAGTATCGTCAGTTACGAACAGGTGGCCCGCGATTCGTTCGTGGAATACATCAAACAAAATATTACCACCGATCTGAAAACGTTGAATAAACGCTGGAAAACCTGTTATACCGACTGGCGGCAGGTGGCGCCTCCGACGCCGGACTATGAAAGCGGCGCCAGACCTGATATGAGATTACACTGGATGGATTTTTGCCGCTTCAAGCACTATCTCGATACCAAATACTGGGTTACGACCGCATCGAAGAACATCCGTACCTATGATGACCAGTGTGTTATTATTGTTTACAACCTTGATCCCGGTGGTTTCGAAGGCGCGAACGGCAAAGCCACCATCGACTATCTGCACAACGGCGGCAACCATTTCCTCCGTGGAGAAGGTACTTTGATGAATGCCTGGAACAAGAGCCGCATCGGCTGGATAACCGAACCGCACCACCCCCACCGCTGGGCCGCTTACGGCGACAAAGGCAATCGCGGCTGGCTGCTGGACTGGACCACTTATATTATGCTGGCTCAGGCCGGTGGCGGCGGCGCCAATATGCATGTCTATTACTGGCCGCTGCCCGGTAAAGATGACCTCTTTCTGCCGGCGCACTATGGGCGGGAATATGCCTGTGACCGGTTTGAAAAATGGCTGCCGCTGCTGCGTGAAATGCACGGCGTCCGCATCAAACAGGAGCCGCCGCAGATCGCGGTGATGCAGGATATTTATACGCTCTTTTGTAAACACCGGACCATCTTTGAACCCCGCATGGATGACCTCCGCCGCTGGTTCGGACTGCTGAAAGTCGATTCGCTTTCCTACGAGGATTATCGTCCTGAATGCCGCGGCGCCTATAAGCTGCTGCTGCCGAATATTCTGGACGAAGTGATGAGCGAAGACAATATCAAACAGGTCAGGGACCTGGTCAAAGGCGGTACCAGAACGGTTATCTCGGCCATGACCGGCAGTTTGTGTCCGGAACGTCAGGGTGAAACTTTTGTCCTGCTCAAAGAACTTGGCATCAAGTCGCCGCAGCGTCCCTTTGTCACGACCATGCCGAAGATAACCGGGAAAGTAGTCGCGGCAAACCCGTTCTTCAAACAGAATGAACCGGTGCCGTTTTATACGTTGGCCGATCTGAAACGCGAGACGCAGACTCAGGGCAAACGTTTCTACCAGTGGCCCTACCGCTGGCTGCCGCAGACCGACTATTTCCGCGTTTATCCCGGACACCGGGTTACCGACGGTCAGGTAATTGCGACGTTCCCGGATGGCGGCGCGGCGGTTTCTCTGCACAAATTCGGCAAAGGCGAGGTTCTGGTTTTCTGGGGTATGCCCGATTATACGCCGGAACGTATGCAAGGCTTTATGCAGAAAGTGGCTGACTGGGCTGGCGTCGTGAATAAACGCAAAGGCAATCCGGTGCCGCTGACTATGGAAGGCGACCATCTCAAGATGCGGCGCCACTATGCGATCATGTACCAGGATGTTCCCGGTGATTACCGGCAGAAACTGCCGGACGTACCTAAAGGCGCTTATTTCATCGATGACCTGGTGACCGGGCAGCGGTTTGGCGTCTTCAAGTCAGACGAATTACATAAAGGCGTAAACTGGACCTGGTACAAAGGCATGCCGCCCTTGAAAATCCTGCGCATGATCCCGGTAAAAGAAATGGGATCACGCTGGACAAACGAATATCGTATTCCGGCTAGGTGATTTTACATCTAAGATCCTTGTATATTGCCCGGATATTTTTATTTATCCTCCTTGAATTATTTAGGGTACCATGATAATTTTATCGATTATGTCAGGCAGTTGCCTGTTCTTTGCCGACGTGAACGTAGTCACAAATTGCCTGATTCAAGGGGGTGTGCTTTGAAGAAAAACGTTATTGTCATTCAGACCGATCAGCAGCGAGCAGACTGTCTCGGCTGCATGGATAATCCTTATATTAAAACTCCCAATCTGGACCGGCTTGCCGATTCAGGGACAATTTTTACCCGCCACATCGCTGCGAACCCGGTTTGTATGCCGTCGCGGGTCAGCCTGATGACCGGGCTCTATCCGCCTGGACACGGTGTTTACACCAATGGCATTCCGCTTAACCGCAACGAGTATGCTAATACGCACGACTGGAAACTATACGAACCGTTGACTATGGCTGACGCCTTTCAGCAGGCAGGATACGCGACTGTTTCGTTCGGGAAACTGCATTTGACTCCGAATATTGAAAATGACGCGCGAGAACATAAATGTCCGGTTTATCCGGAAACCTACGGAGAGATGGCCACAGAGGAATTTCGCGACTGGCATGGGCCGTATTATGGCTTTGAACATGTCGAGTTTACCGCCGGGCACGGTGAGATACCTGTGACCTGCGGACATTATTCGTTCTGGTTGAAAGACCAGGCTCAGGAGTTGTTCGCAGAATTGATCGACTATGCCAATCCCTACGGCAAAAAACCAGAGGAATGTGGCCGCATCAAGCTGCCGCTGAAAGAAAATAATGATCTTTATCCTTCTAAAATTCCGCATGAATTGCACAACACCAGCTGGCTGGCTGAGCGTTTTGTTGATTATCTTGAAAACCAGCGACCGGGAGATAAGCCGTTTTTTGCGTATATCGGTTTTCCCGACCCGCATCATCCTTTTACTCCGTCTTATGACATTATGGCACAGTTTGAAGGGTGTACGGTAAAAACACCGCACGATCCTGAAGGTTCCGGGATTAAAGAGCATCCTTGCGGACGAAAATCCGGACATATTGATCCGGAAGTACTGCGTTATACCTATGCCATGATTTATCAGGTTGATCTGGCGATCGGCAAGATCCTCGACGCCGTTGAAAAAGCCGGGTTATGGGAAGATACCATCATTGTTTTTACCAGTGATCACGGGGATTTTCTCGGGGACCACGGACTGCTCTACAAGGCGCAGTTCGGTTCAAATGCCCTGCTTCATGTTCCTTTCATCATGCGGATTCCCGGAGCCGCTTTACCGTCGCGATCTGATGTTCCGATGAGTAATGTTGACGTCATGCCGTCTTTGCTGGCCTGTGCCGGTAACGACATCAGCGGTCTGCGGGGGCATGGTGAAGATATCACCAAGTGCCTTGACAATTGCTCCCGTCAGGTTTTCGCATATGCCAGTGACAGTACTCCGGAGAGCGTCAACTACACGGTTTACGATGAAAATTTCCGGTATACCTGGTTCCCTGCACTTGGTTTTGATGAACTGTTCGATCACCGCAGCGATCCCGGTGAAGCCCGGAATCTGGCATCGGAAGCCGAGTATAAAAGTCGGGTTGAAATCTTCAAAAATGCTATCAAAGGCAAATTGATCGAACATCGCAATCCGATTGTCGGTCAAATCAGTTGTTTCTGAATCATTTGAAAAAAGCTCAGGTCCGTATTATTATTTAGAATAGTCGTACAGTTTGACTATAGTTTATTTGTTAATCGTTGTATATTATCGCGTTGAGTGATGCTTATTGGGGAGTGGCGAGATGCTTTGATTGTAATTGGAAGTCATTATTGAGTGCTAAGATCGCAGTCGAATCTGACAAGATAGGGCCAGCCGTCTTCTCCTGTTTTTATGGAAATGCCCCAGCGGATGCCCGGCCCGGTTTCCCCAGTGAAATTGTCTTCCCGATATGGCCCGGGCGCTTGTGGCGGGACCACGTCGCAGATTCTGGTAAAGTCAATGCCGTTTTCACTGTATTGCAATGAATTTCCCGCTTCGCCGATATTGCAGAACATCGCCGCAACTCCGGTGCCGTGCGGCCAGCAGCATACTTCATGGCCTCCTTTAACAATCGGTTGTTCGGAGACCCTGACGTACGGACCTTCCGGTTTTTCGGCGATTGCCAGGCCCATTTTTGTCTCACCCGGAGTATGATCGATCTGGCGGCCTTTGTAATACATGAATATCTTATCGTCTCTGACGATAAAGCATGAATCGTCCACCCGCAGACTGTCGAAAAGATCCGGGTTTTCGGTTGGGACCAGAATGGGGTTATGCGGCAGTTTTGTCCAAGGACCTTCCGGGGAATCTGCCTGAGCCAGCCCGATCGCTGTTTTCGTGGTGGTTTTGTGTCCCATGTAAACACCATTGTAAAACGGTTCGGGGACTCCCGTATAACTCATGTAAAACTTATTGTCCCAGATAAATATGGAAGGCGTGAAAACCGCGTGTTCGTCGAATGTTCCCTGTCCACCGCGTGGCAGTGCCTGTTTTTGCTCGGTCCATTCATATCCGTCCTTGGAGGTAGCGTACCAGATCGTCGCGGTATAACCGTGCTGGTGAACCGTTGTCCTTGAATACCAAACGTAATAGAGGCCGTTATACATGATTACCGGGCTTGGATCGCGCCTGGTTACTCCCTTTTCAAAACCGCCAAGAACAGGCGTGTAGGAAAATCCGTTAAACCGTGGAAATAACTCTGCTTTTTTCATAAATTTATTCCTTCTTTGATTATAATTACTTACAACCACTGAAATCACGGAAAATTACGGAAAAATACTTTTTTAAATTTCCTGCAAGCAGGAAAATATAAAACTTTTCAGTGTTTTTCAGTGCCTTCCGTGGTTCCTGACAGTATTATGCAGTTTTTAAAATTATTTGCATCTTTAAGTTTAAGTTATATATTCTATTATAATTAATTCTTGTAAATTAACAAGCTTAAACAATGTGAATAGAATATCCGATAATAAGATTTTTTCACCGGAAAGCGAAGCTGTGGTTTTCAATAACTGCGGCCTGGCGTGGCAACCGTTTGCCAATAACGGATTTCGGAACGTCGGGGTGGAACGGGTCAGGAATATCTTTCAGACAGCCTGGCTGAAAGATGACTTTGGCTTGATTTTTATGGTGAAACAAGGCCGTTACGTTTTGCAAACCGCGGATGCGGAGGTTGAATTCAGATCCGGTCAGGCGGTGGTGGTTCCGCCGGGTGTGCTGCGTCAAATATATTTATTGGAAGCGGACGGTGAACACATGTTCATGCACATATCCGATATCGAAAAATGGTCGGGCATTATCTCCGGTCGGGCCGGGATCGTTGAACTTGGTTGCGCGGAAGAACTTTTCCAGCTTGCGTCATTGTTTTCTACCGAGACTCGTTCCGCCAGGAAGCATGCGCTCATGATCGCGGCCAAACTGGCCGAAGCGTTTATTATGTGTCTGCAACGCGAGTCTGAACATGGAATGACCTCAATTGAAGTTCGGCAATCCCGGTCGCTAGATCAGTTGTGGCGGGAAGTTGCCATCCGGCCTGAATTTAAATGGACCATTCCTGATATGGCGAAACGACTTTGTTTCAGTGTCGGGCATTTTCATTATCTTTGCCGGAAATTAACCGGGGTTCCCCCGCTGGAAAAAGTAATTTCCATCCGAATGGAAAAAGCCTGTGTCCTGCTGCTGAATACCGACGATCCGTTACCGCTGATTGCTGAAGCCGTCGGTTACGAAAGTGTTTATTCGTTTTCCCGGCTTTTCAAAAAACACCTCGGCGTCAGTCCCGGCCGCTATCGCAATGGTTAACTTTATGACCCCGGGACGTACCATTTTTCCCAGCCTTTTTCATAGTAGTCGGTGATGCGATGGGTGTTGAGTCGGTTGACTTCGGCCGGGACTTCCGAGGTGTCTTTCGGGAAATCACGCATGTCTCGCAGAATCTTGTCGTTCAGATAGCGGGTCGGGACTGTAAGTTTGAGTTTATTCCACTGCACCGGCATCGGTGAGGCCAGCACAAACCCCCATTCGCCGAATGAAGGAACATAAGCGTGATATGGTTCGACATACAACGGCTTTTTTGCCGCATAGGGATTTTCCACCGATTTCATGGTATTGACCGCGCACCAGTAGGCTTTGCGGACAAACAGCGGCGATGCCGCCTGGACCGTGATTGCGCCCCCAACCGAGAGGCGGCCGGCCAGCATCCGGTAGAATGAGTGGCTATAGAGTTTGCTTAATTCGATATTGCGCGGGTCCGGCAGGTCGATTACGATCAGGTCATAGAGTTTTTTCCCGGCGGGATCTTTTTCGATAAATTTCCAGGCGTCCTGATTGCAGATGGTGACTTTGGGATCATTCAGTGAGTTGGCATTGAGTTTGCGCATCAGCTCATTACTTTTGAAAAAATCGGTTACCGCCGGGTCGAGATCGACGATGGTGACGCTTTTGACGTTCGGATATTTCAGGATTTCCCGCGCCGCCAGACCGTCGCCCCCACCGAGAATCAGGATGTTTTCAGGTCGCTTGACATGGCTCATCGCCGGATGGATCAGCGACTCGTGATACCGGTATTCATCCAGCGAACAGAACTGAATGCTGCCGTTGATGAAAAAGTTGATCGCGCCGCCGCGCCGGGTGACCACCAGGCGTTGATACGGCGTGTTTTTGGCATAGATGATCTCGCCGGAATAAAGCGAACGTTCGAGATAACCGGAAAGTTTTTCCGCAAAACAGAGCGCGACAGCCAGCGCCAGCGCCGAAAAAACTGCTGACGCAATAATCGGCTTGGGGTTTTTCAGTGACGGATAAAATACCCATACCGCCAGTCCGGCCACGGCCACATTGAACAGTCCGAAGAACAAACTGGTCTGCACCAGCCCCAGAAACGGCACAAAGATCAGCGGAAACAAAATTGCGCCGATCAGCGCCCCCAGATAATCCGCCGTCAGCACGTTTGAGACAATGATTTTCAGTTCGGAATACTGTTTGAGAATGCGCAGGATAAGGGGGATTTCCAAGCCGATCAGCGTACCGAGGGAAATTGAGATCAGGAACAGGAACGGGGTATAGTTATCGAGGGACGCAAAGGCCAGAAACAGGACCAGAGCGCTGAAGCCGCCGATAACACCGGTCAAGAGTTCGACCATGATAAACGCTTTGGGCAGATCATTATTGATATACCGCGAGACGAATGAGCCGAGTCCCATGGAACTCATAAACAGACCGATGACGATGGAAAACTGATAGACCGAGTCGCCCATTAAATAACTCGAAAGCGCCCCGGCCAGCAGTTCGTAAACCAAACCGCAGACCGCGATCACGAATATGCACAACAGTAACAGCAGGCGTGCCCGGGAGCCGCCCGCGATGGCATTGGGTTCTTCCATGACCGGTTAGCGGATCGCCGCGGCGATAATGATTGCCAGTCCGATAAATACACAGCCGATGATGATGCCGAGTGAGATGTTCTGGTCCTCCTCGATCTCTTTGCGAAATGAAAAAGGCGTAACCTTGTCCATAATGACAAACGAGATCGCAAAGATGATGATCCCGAATACGCTGTACAGTAAAGTCGACAGCAGCGGCGCCCACGTTGAAAATTGTGTCAAATCCATTTTTTTATCTCCTGATTTTTGAGTTATAGTATTTTAATTCCTAATTTCTAATTCCTAATTCCTAATTATATATCACTTCCCGCCGCGGCGGCCGACATATACCGGCCCGACATACCAGGCCCGGCTGCCCTGGCGGACAAATTTTTCTTTGACCACGGTTGATTTTGTCACGCCGATCGCCTCCCAGGTCATTAAGAGCAGCACCAGCATGCCCAGACCGAATGCGCCGTAGATTATTTTGCTAGCCATAGTACCTCCTTAGTCGTCGTCACTGGCTTCTCTGATTTTTTTGATGACTAAAAACAGACCGTTCCGGGTCTTGCTCCATAAGAAGAACATCAAGATTACGGAAAGAATAAAGTATCTGGTGACCTTGACGTCCTCGCGGACCTTGATTTGCAGGTTGACCGCCTGCATGGTGCGACCGGTTTCACCGGTACCGCCTTCGCCTTTGACCACCAGCGAATAAGTTCCGGCTTCCGGTACCGTGAAATAAGCGCTGGTGGAACGTGAGCCTTCCGACCAGTCCGCGCCGGAATAATATGAGATTTCGCCTTCGACTGTTAAATACGAGCTTTCATCTTTGATAACCGCGCACTGAAAATAGCTCCAGGCGTTACTCAGGTTGCAGTGCAGGTCCATCCGCATCAGCGTATTGGGTTTTGTCACGTTAAAGGTGCCGACAACCTGTTCGCCTTTGGCATATTTGCCGTATGGCACGCTGATATTGCATATCTGTTTTCCCTGGCCGCTGTACCAGATAAGGCCGAGAAGGATTATGCTGAGGAAGAAACAGACCATAGCCGCCCGGTCGACCGCTTTCCATCCCCCCCGAATCGGTTTGGCCGGGTGCGGTCCGCCGCGAAATCCTTTGGGCTTTTTGTAGCCGAAACTGTTGAATACCTCGTCCGGACTTAGCCATTCGCCAAAAGCGTATTCAACCTCTTCTTTGCTTTGCGACATTTCAAAGGTATATGGCGGATTGACATAAGATGAGTATTTGGATCTGTCGCCTTTTTTTGCCACCCATGGGAGCTCGCCGCAGACATAATCGATTTTTTCCTCTCCGGCCTCGTCAAATTTGAAAGTCATGCCCCGGGCCTTGATGCCGCTGAACGCCGCTTGTTCCGGTAGATCGCGAACTTCCCGCACAAAGATAAAGTTATTGTTGTAAAGTTCCAGCGAAGCATAACCGTGAGTCGGGGAATAAAGCTGGAAGGCGGTGGTGTAAAATGACCCGTCTTCGTCGCGCTCAACGTAACGGACAATTCCGGTTACGACAAAATCCGCGCCTTTGATTTTAGCGGTCATGCCCGGCTTGAAAAGGAAACTGGCCTTGCCCGGCAGATTCATTTTGGCGATTACTTTGTAGTTGTTCTGGGCGTCAAGCTGGGAACCGCAGGCGGCACAGGTTACCGACTCGACCCGATTGCCGCCGTAAAGGTTGATGGGCGCGCCGCAATTGGTGCATTTCAGCTCGCGCACCTGGGGCTTGAACGATTTTTTTGCAGTTTCAGCCATCAGTCAAAACCTTTAATGTCGAATGGATCGACCCATTGGCCGAAATAACAGTTGGCGCCATCCTTAAAGTATTCAAATGTAACAATTCGTTTATCGAATAATAAAATATCGGCATAGTTGTAAGCTTCATTTGGAATGATCTGGAACGGTAGTTCGCCGGCGGCGCCAACCATTTCACAACGATTTTTTTCAGCCACGATGCCGGACATCTGTTTTCCCTCAATCGTCAGTGAGATCGGGTTGCCGACCGCAAGCGCGTCATAAGCCGGAACTTCAGAATCGAGCTCGACGCCTTCCTCTATCGCCACGTCGCCCTCGTCGGTGCTGACCCATCTGCCTGCGCCTTTGAAGTCCATGACCCACCATTCGTCCCAAACGCCGCGCCCGTAGGAATACTGGACCCGGCCGATCGGGATAAATTTCCAGCCGCGGTATTCAAATTGTTTGTTCAGTTCCAGAATCGAGGGAATATCCATTGAGACCGATGCGTAACCGGCATTGTGTACTGCTTCGTCCTCCAAAACCAGAGAGACCCGGCAATACTCGCAGACAATGAATTTGGAAAAATTGAAAGCGCCGTTGCAGCGGCGAACCGCAGGAGGGACAATTGAATGTGATTTTTTCAGCCATATTTCCGATCCGTCATGAACTTATTTCGTCTAATAACTTAGCACATTCCCCGTACAAGTCAAGAATTATAGTTTTTTGTTATATTGCAATAATCTGCCATTTAAAATCAGTAAAGGTTGCAATTAGGAATGTCTGTGTTATATGTACCGGAAACCCGCAAAGAAAGATAAAATATTATGGACTACAGTATTGCAATTCCTGATCATTTGCCGGAGCGGTTGACCATTTCGTTTTGGCTGTGGGGACTTTTAAGCACTGGCCAGGGGGATATTTTTCATGATCTTGAAACCCGGATAATTGAACTAAAAGAACGCGGTTTCAACTGCATCAGAATTGACAGTGGAGCCGGGCTTTGCCATGATGCGCAAGGAAATCCTCGCGGCCAAATTTTTCTCGATAAACCGTTTCCCGGACATAGCCGATTCTTTCGTCAGATGGAATGTTTCCAGTCCGGTTACTGTGATGTGCTGCATCGACTGATCAGGTTATTCAAGCTGGCCCGGCAATATGATGTCAAGATTATTCTCTCAAGCTGGTTTTATCTGCATACTTTCTGGTATGTCGACAATGACATCGCCGGGGAAATGTTTACGCTCCATCCGGAAGCGCGTTTTAACTATTTTGCCCGGGCTTTGGATTTTATCATTACGGCATTGAAAGAACACGGATTGGAGCAGCAGATCGCATTCGCGGAAATTTTCAACGAAGCGGACGGTCTGCCGTTTATCACGGATTACGGTAAAAATGAGAATTCGCTTGAATCATTGCATCAAATGCGTTCGCAGCATGAAGAGGCGCTGGATTTCCTGCGCGTCAAACATCCGGATATTCTTTTTGCGGTTGATACTTATACCGCCTACACCGAACCGGAACTGCTGCCCCGTAACGCGCATATCTGGAATTATCACCCTTACTACATGTGGTCGGTATATTCCCTGTTGGAAGGTGATTTGATTCACGGAGGCAAAGATCTGCGGGACCCGGCCTCGTATGCGGATATCCGGAAATTCCTCCGGCCGCAACTGGTTTCAATTGATGAGATAAGACAATGCAGGCATGGCAGAACTCCGGCTGCGGATGACTGGTGTCGCCGGATTTGGGTGTACCGCAATGTTAATCCAGTGGCTCTACCTGAACTTGAGGCATCGCTTTCAGCCGCTTTGCTCAAGGATATTGATAATTATCAACAGCGTGCAGTCGATGCGGTCAGCCATGCGGAAGTGATTCGCAAAGATAAATATCCCGGCATTCCGATGGTCGTCGGCGAAGCGGCGACATATTGCGGTCTGATTTCAATGCGCTGGGAAGAACGTTCCGATGCGTATTGGGCCATTATTGAATCGACCGTCAAGTTGCTCCGATCAAAAGGTTACTGGGGTTGCATGCTTCGAACCAACTCAGGCCCTGATGATCCGTCCTGGACCGAGAAGAAAGATCGCTTAATATATTTGAATGGTTTGTTTTTAAAAGATTGAATTTTAGTTAAGATTTTGATAATTATCTTGTTGTGACTTATTAACAGTCAAGCCGTCTGATTATTTAACAAAATTATTATTGACTTACAAAAAAGGGAGTCTGATAGTTTTATTTGCGGAGGAGTTCACGCAACGCGCAGCGGGCAATTTTGCAGGAATCGCGAAAAGCCCGGAAGTGGGATACGCCGTCGGTAAGATATACGGTTGTGATCGGAACCTCGATGATCTTATACTTTAAACGGACCGCGGCCAGGAGCATCCGGGCTTCAAGATCATAGCCGAATTCGGTAAAACCGGTGATTTCCGGCAGGAATGACGCGGGGATTCCGCGCAGTCCGGTTTGGGTATCAGTCGGATGTTGTCCGGTAAAAAGATGAAATACCAGTGCCGCAAGCCGGTTGCCGATCCGGTTGCGAAATGGCGCTGATTTGAAGTCACGACAACCCAGGACCAGGGCATTATCACTGTCTGACAATGTTCTGGCAACCTGAAGGATGTCTTCCGGTAAATGTTGTCCGTCAGCATCGGCGGTAACAACGTCATAGTGTTCACTGAGTTCTAAAACGTGCCGGAATGCGGTTTTCAGAGCAAATCCTTTGCCGCAATTATGTTGATGAGCGATGACCCTGATCCCGGAGTTTTGCAATTCCGTGAAAATTGCCCGGCAGTGATCGCCGGAGCCGTCATCGACGATCAAGACCTCCGCAAACGCATCCCGGACCTGATTGACCAGTTCAAGTAAAAGCAGATCCGGCTTATAGGCGGGAATTATTAATATTGGAGGTCTTGTCATTATTGATTTACATTCTGGCGCGCCGGTATTCCAGCGCAAACTGAGTTCCATCGTAGCCGGGATCGTTATGTTGCAGATCAGTCAGGAAAACCTCCGAACCGTTGTCCAGCCAGGATTGGCGCGCGGCCAGCGCGGCCAGTTCCGGTTCGACCAGTTCTTCGGCCGTCAACGGTAGTTCGTCGGTTTTTCCGATTAAGTAAGGCAATTGGGCTTCCAGCAGACTGCGGTAAATGATTGAGGTATCCGCTTTAATATTGAAGATATTTTTGTCGGAGACAGCGGTCAGACTGAACGGCAGCCAGGCTGCTTTGCCGACAGTCATTAATGCAATCCGGCCGTCGTGCCAGGTCAGCATTAATTGTTTCTGTTTGGATGAGCCAAGGTAGCGGGCTGATCTGATTCCGGCACCCATCAGGCATGACACCAGTGAATAGGCATGAATCCCATAGTTGAAATCATCCACGCCGATTGCGGAATAGGCGGTATGGACCTCGCCGCGTTCAGCAACCGGTTGCGCCAGCAGGTCGACAACTTCCCGGCAGAAGCGCAGCGATGAGCCGCCGGTAATTCTTTTTCCCTGTTTCATCCAGTCCTGAATAATATTCAGGTCCTTCATCGAACCGCCGACCGGTTTATCCAGCAATACTGATTTTCCGGCCAGAACAAACGGTTCGGCTTGTTCGATATGTTTATCCCAGTTCGTGGTATGTACGATTACGCCGTCGACCATGTCGATCATATCACTTAGCTTTTCCACATGATTGGGAATCGCGAATTTTTTACAAAATTCCAACGCAAAACCATCAGGTCTGGTTTCACCGGAATCCCAGGCTGCGACAATCTCGACATCCAGGTTGTTTTGTTCGTTAAGTTCTCTGATGACCGGAACCCAACATTCAGGATGTGATGTACAAAGACCGACTAATCCAAGTTTAAAAGTCATTTTTCCATACCTTCGGTTTAATGTGACATTTGCAGGATTACCCCAAGCGCCTCGTTGGGTGATTCAATCAGGGCGTCGGCCGCTTCTCCGACTTTTTCCAGCGGAACCCGGTGTGTAGTCATCGGATCGACAATCAGGCGTTGCTCAGACATTAATTTAATGATTTCCTGTAAATTGCGGGTGGTCGTGAACTGGACGAATGCATCGGCATAATCCGCGCCGTATTCCCACTCCGGATCGTGATAGCCGGCTCCGGTCCGGGATGATGCCCGGACATCGACATTCCCGCTGTAAGCCCCGCCGCCAATGTCGACGCGACATCCGCCAATAAGGATAATCCGGCCCATCTGATGCCCGTCTGCGGATACTTTCATGCAGCTGAGCAGGGATTCAAATGCTTTCGTCGCATTGCCGCCAAAGGCCATCATGCCGAAGTCCAGACCATAAGGCGCGGCAAAAGCTTTGGTTACTTCAACTGAATCCTCAACCCGGAAATTGACCAGTTTTTGAATGTTGCACTGTCGGGCGATATCAAGACGCTCCGGGATGCCGTCCCAACCGATGACACGTGAACCGCTGAGCTGATACAACTGGGCCGCAAGATTGCCGACGATTCCCTGTCCGAGGACTGCGCCAAATTCACCCAGTTGGGGGATTGTTCTGCGGACCCCCTGCAAAGCGGTGGCTCCGAGGCAGGCATAGGTTGCCTGTTCGTAGGTTACTTCATCCGGAATCGGCATGACCAGATTGACCGGAACGCAAGCGTAATTGGCATGGTTGGCGCCGCCGCCGCCCATAGCCGCCACCCGCATTCCAACCTTCAAATTCTTGACATTGCCTTTGACTTCTATGATTTCACCGGCATTGGCATAGCCGAATACTTTTGTTTCAGCATCTTTATCCGGATTTTCACGTTTGGCCTTTACCCCGGCCATTTCCGTTCCTGGACTGATGAGGGAGGCGTGAACCTTGATCAATACCTCATTATCTTTCAGTTCAAGTTCCTGTTCGATAACTTTAACTTCTCCACAACCGGTGATGGCTGCCGCCCGACGTTTAATCATTTTTTGCTCCTGTTGTCATGTCTGTGTTGGTTAATTTGAGTTTGCCCGGGACATATATCCGGCGCGGAAGCATACCCGGATTTTTAATCCGGATTATCGTGTCTTCCAGCGCGAACAGGCCGACTTGCTGCCAGTCGACCGCAATGACCGGGGTTTTTATGAGGTCCGGGTCGATCATGCATTTGCCGTCGAATCCCAGGACGTCTGCTATCTTTTCCAATTCAATATTCCTGTTCTGCCGGCATTTGATCAGAAAACTTTGCAGAATGCCGCCAGAGGTAAATAAAAATGCTTTTCCCGCTTCAGCGGCGTTACAGTCTTCCGGAGTAATAAATTCAACTGTTCCGTGTTCCCGCTGCCATTCATCCACAAAAATATCGCCCCGGGCTTTATAGGCCGGAGAATCTGTGGTTACAACATTAACTTTGTCGTGACCGCGTTCCCTGAAAAAGCCGACTGCCTGACGGGTCGCGGAAAACGGGTCCATGTCAACCAGGGAAATAGTATCATTAAATGAGCTGTGCATGCATACGCCGATTACGGGAAACGGCAGGCTCAAACTCCGGAAAGAATAGTCATATTCGGATAAGATGATCAATCCGTCAATACCCTGCAGTTCCTCCGCCAGCAATTGCCGTTTTTTGCCTGGATCATATGAAAACCCGGTCTTCAGGATGACTTCCTGATGCAATGCCGCCTGTTGGATGCCCATAAAGACATTGCCGTAAATACTGGTTGCCAGCTGAACCCTTGGAAACGCGACGCCAATGACCATTTTTTCTTCATGTTTACCTTTGGCAACCCCCCGCTCCCGAACAAAAACCCCACTGCCGTGGATTGTCTCCAATAACCCGTCCGCAACCATTTTTTCAATCGTCCTTTGAACCGAATATTGGGAAATCCCGAATTGGCGCATGAAACTTCTGATCGGAGGAATTGCAGAACCGGCTTTATATTCGCCGGTGTATATCCGTTCAAGAATATAGTCAGTCAATGCTTTGGTTTTGCCGGGTGTTTTCATAAATTAACACTTTGTTTGATTTTGTTGTTATAATATAATACAATCAAATACAGTTGTCAATTGTCTCTTTAAAATATTGCGGATAATTTTGTCGCAATGTGACATGTTGTCGCATACAATGTGTAAAAATGACTCAATATGATTTATTTTGTTTTTTTTGGTATATATTGATTAAGGGTAGTAAGTATTTGTTTATTAGTAATATATGTCTGGTGATTTAAAGTTGGCACTGCCTTTGCTCTTTAATATTTCAGAAAACTCGTTAAACATTAACAGCATAAAGGAGGACTAAAAATGCTGGCAAGATTAAATGACAACTGGGGTATCCTTAATCATCCATGGAAAGCCCTGAACGAACTTCAAAAGGATTTTTTCGGTGTACTCAATGGAGTGAATGAAGGTTTTTATCGTTTGACAACCGGGTTTCCGAAGATGACGCTCGAAGACAATGAGAAAGAAATTACGGTCAAGTTCTTCCTGCCGGGATACGCCGCCGAGGACATTGACGTGGAAGTGGTCAGTGATTTCCTGACAGTCCGGGCGAAGCGCGAAAAGCCGGAGTTGTCTGAAGGAGAAGATTTTCTTCATCGGGAACGTTCATTCGGAAGTTTCGAAGAAACCATCAAACTGCCTTCGGTTGTTCTGAGCAGTAAAGTAAGTGCAACGGCCAAAGACGGAATCCTGACGGTTTCCCTGCCGAAGAAAAAAGCTCAGGGGCCACGGTCCATTAAGGTCAAGTGAATAAAATCATAACAGGAGGATATAGAAATGACTGAAGCGACGGAACATATTACTGAATTTGCGGTATACGCCCCCCCGGCAGATGTGATCGAAGACAATACAGGTATCAAAGTATTGCTTGACGTGCCTGGTGCGACAACCGAGTTGCTGGATATTGAGGTTGAAGACCGGGTGTTGAAAGTCAAAGCGGACACCGATATCTACAAAAATGAAAAACCGATCAGGTATCAACGGGCATTTCAGATTTCTGATGAGATCAATACAACCAAGATAGCTGCCGTACTGAAAGACGGGATTTTGACAATCAACCTGCCGAAAGCGGATTCAGCGAAAGTCCATAAGATCACTGTAAAAGCAGAATAACCCTTACCTTCTTTCCTCATGGGGCCCCAATGGGGCCCTCTTTTTTTTAATAAGCAATTGTCTTCCAGTACTTAATGAAACATTATTAGTCAAGCCGTCTGTTAATTTTACAATCATGAAAGGGTTCGGAAAGAGCATCAATTCCGAGGCATCTGCTCAGCCGGAGTTCTGTATCGTTTCCGTATTATTTATTTGTTGAATTAATTTGCATGTAGAATTGTATCGATGCAGTTTCGTCGGCGAGTAAAGCGGGATTATGGGGTGTTTTTTATTCGTGATTTCTTAAGTCTCCTTTGGGGCTTTATTGTGTAATATATTATTAACAATGGCTTTGCGTTGTTATTTTTTTGAGGGTTAATGATGGTTGATGCTTTTGTTATTCTTGCCTTGTAAATTATAAATATCAGGAAATATTAATTTTTTTTGAGAACAGTTATTGAATTGTATCGATATGCAATGTATAATAGGAAACAGTTTAGGATGCAAATCAAATATAAGATGAAAACATGAGCAAGACATTACTTTACAATAAGCTTTATCTGGAGTTGCTTGAGTTAGTTCAGGCAAGTACGCCAGGAACCAAATTGCCGACGGTCAGAAGTATAATGAAAAATTATAATGTCAGCCTGAGTACTGTTAACCGCGCTCTCGAACAGTTGCGGCGGGATGGTATGATTGAGAGCCAACCTGGTCGCGGGAGTTTCACCCGAGCTCGGAAGACGGGGCAACCAGTCTCATTGTCGCAAATTGAAATATTCTTTTTCGGTTACGAGTCGAGTTTGAATGAACGGGGCTATATTGTTGATCTGATTCATTCACTGTCTGATCTTTTCGGCCAGAACGGGCAGGCTGTGCGGGTCACTACAATAAATCCGGGTGATGGTTATGAATTATGCAAAAAGTATATTGATAAATATTCCCCCCGTGCTGTAATAACGATAAACTTGTATAATCAGGACATTTTATCATTTATGAAAAACAAGGATGTGGCATGGGTAAATCTAACTCCCAATTTACCGGTACTTCTTGATAACAGTATTTACATTGATAATCATCGGCTGGTTGAGTTATGGCTGGAACATCTGACTTTGAACGGACATAGAAAAATAGCCTTTCTGCATGAGATATGTGACACATGGTATCTGCGGGACATGCATGAACGGGAAAACGAATTTTATCGCCAATGCATTGACTACGGTATTATGCCAGATCGAGACTTGACTGTTTTCGGAGGATTTACTCCGGAGGAATCCTATGCCGCGATTGAAAAAATTTTGGCGACCGGCAAAGAGTTTACAGCGGTAATCATTAATGATCATGTCGCCAGTGGGGTTTATAAATGCTTGCATGACAATGGATTATCTGTAGGGAAAGATGTTTCGGTGATTTCAGTTGACGATATCGAATTAAGCTCACATCTGGCTCCTCCTTTGACGACTGCAAGGGTTTCCCGTAAA
Source organism: Victivallales bacterium (assembly GCA_963678305.2). Classification (GTDB taxonomy): domain Bacteria; phylum Verrucomicrobiota; class Lentisphaeria; order Victivallales; family Victivallaceae. The sequence continues at coordinate 7,535 of CAXXVV010000010.1, read as the reverse complement.
AAGATCGCGGAAAAAGCAGTCAAGCTGATAAATGATATTGTTGTTGACAAAAAAGACTACCCGCCAATCATGATAGAACCGGAATTGGTGATCAGAGACTCGGTGGCTGAAATTACTTCCGACTGCGGCATTGTTAAGCGAAAGGAGATGGAATACGCATAATAAACGTCTTAATTTATATATAAACATTAGCAGAAAGGTAAAAAATATGAAAAAGTTAAGAAGTTTTACATTGATAGAGTTATTAGTTGTTATCGCTATTATTGCGATTCTTGCCAGTATGTTGCTGCCGGCGCTGAATAAGGCCAGGGATAAAGCTCAGGAGATTAAATGCGTAAGCAACCTCAAACAGATAGGTACAGCCAGCGCGTTGTATTCCGACGATTATGAAGGATGGATCATTCCCTGTTACTACAGTCCCAATCAATGGAATTATTATGTATTGCCGTACATTCCATCGCTTAAATCCAAATTGATATGTCCGGCCAATCGTCTTACCAAGGGAAGTTATGCCAGTAAATTGACTTTTAATTATGCTTGGAATGAAAAATTGGGGATCCGTTTCAGTTCATGGACCAATATTCCTTTCAAAATGTCAACGATCAAACCGTCTCCATCGAAAATTCCGGCATGTGGGGATGCGGCTCAAAATGGTTCTAACGGCTACTTCAGATACAATCTTGCTTACAATCCAAATTTTATAGGATTCGTTCACAGTAGTTATGCCAACTTTGTGATGCTTGACGGACATACGGAAAAACATAAGGGGCTATACGGCAACTCGAGTTACGGAGACTGGCAGACGATGAAGTGGAATCCCGCAAACGAATAAAATAAAAAAATAGAGCAGCTAATAATGAATCATAAAAAAAAGATATTTACCGCCTTAAGTGCAACGTTTTTAGCCGGGCAAATCTATTCCGGGTCAATACAATATAAAACAGGGCCAAATATTATTGTCAATGGAAATTTTGAACTTGACCGTAACAAAGACGGAATTCCTGACGGCTGGACCCGAGGTGTTCAAATGCCGGGAGCTAAAGCGGAGGTACTGCTGGAGCAACAGCAAAAGAATAAAGTTATAAAAATCAAATTTCTTGATCCAAAGTCAATGTTGCAAGCCCGGGTTTTTCAAGAGGTGAATATTGTGCCGGGTAAAGTTTATGAGCTCAGTTTCAGATATAAGACTACTGCCGACAGCCATCTCAATGCTGATGTATTAATGACCGGAACCGGGCCGCTTTATCGTTCAATAAAGCAGGTGGCGGTAAAAGGGTGGACCCCCAAGAAGGTATTTTTCATGGTTCCTGAATGGACGAAAGCACCGGCTGCTATTTATGTGCAAAATCGTTCAACCGCGACGATCTGGTATGATGATATTTCATTGCGGGCGACAGATATTCCACCTGATGAAATACACGAATATCAACCAAAGCTTACCGTTCAGCATGTTACTCCAGACGACCAGTTAATAATAGGAGCATCGAATAAAAAGAACGCGGAATTTGTCGTTAAAATTCAAGCATCTGAAGCAATGAGGAGTAATCTGCGGCCAATTGCCAGACTGCTTGCCGGGAACCGTATTGTCGAGTGCCGCATTATTGATAACAAAGTTCGTGTGCCTGTAAAACTAATTCCGGATGGAACATCAACTCTTTCAGTATTGTTATTTGATAAAAATGATAATTGTTTGTTGTCTGACAGTAATCTCAAGATTGAAAAAGTCCCGACTTCAGCGACCATGGCGAATCTTGATTTGAAAAATGCAGCCGTGTTTAAAGATAAAAACGGCAAACCTTTTTTTCCGATTGGAATGTATGGGATGAGTGTTAAAGTCAGTACAAAATTACTGACTGAATTAAGAAAAAACGGTTTTAACATTATTCATTGTTATTCTTTTGAGGGAACGCAGCGCAAAGAAAGTGCTGAAAAGATTAAAAAATTTCTTGTTCAGACGGCCGAATGCGAGTTGAAGGTGATGGCCGGACTGCCTCGAGACTGGGTGGAGAAAAACAATAAGAATAAATTATTGACAAACTTCATCAATATGGTTAAAGTGTTTCCAGCGGTTGAATTTTATTATTCCGACGAAATGTACAGCATGCGCCATACTCCGCTTAAATTGATAAAACTTGCCTATGATACGATTAAAAAGAATGATGCGAAAAGGCAATGGATTGTATATGAGCATCCCGAAAAGAAACTGGCTCCATACATGGATGGCATCATGACCGGGGTTACAAGCGCAAATACGGCCAAACTTATCCGTTTACGTCTGGGAGATTCAAAACCGGTCTTCACCGTTTTCGGTCAGCAAGATTATAAGGCGGGTAAGTCGCCGGCATTGGAGGAGATCAGATACAACGTCTTTATGCCGGTTATTTTAGGTGCGCGCGGATTGTTTTACTGGTGGTATCCAACTTTGCAGTGGCATAACAAAGAGAAAGATATTTTAAAGCAGCGCTTGTTCTCTTGTACTAAAATGCTGGCCCGGATTGCTCCGGCTCTGGTTTCGGGCGAAAAATCTCCGGCATTTACCTCCGCAATAAAAGTTTCGGGAGATGTCCACTACTGCTTCGGTACGTTAAACGGCGTCACCTATATTCTTGCCGGTGCTGAAAAAAGCGGTAAAGGCGGAACGCTCGCCTTTGATACCCCCGGTAAAATGAAAGTGGAAACATTCTTTAACGATAAGAGTTCAACCCACCTTAAGCTTAAACCGGGTGAGCTTGAATTATTCAAAATATCCGCTAAATAAAACGGGATCAGGCAACCATGAAAATAAAACCCCTGGCAAATGACTTCAAAATATTAATGCAGTCAAAGGACCCTGATAAAATCTGGTCGTGCAGTCCCGGAATATGTATTTGTCCAAGCGGCAGGCTGGTTGCAAGCGGTGGCTTGCGGGGGCCGGGAATCGCCTCTCTTTCCGGTTGTAAATCAACTTTTGCTCAGGGACAGATTTTTATCAGTGACGATCATGGCCAATCATGGCGCAAGGTCGTCGAGTATCCATTTCAGCACGCCCGTCCTTTTGTTGCGGGAGATAAACTGTATGTTCTGGGGCATGACAATGATTTGATGATAATCAGTTCTGAAGACTGGGGAATAACCTGGTCCGCTCCGGAGAGAATGACCAGGGGACAAAGATGGCATCAGGCTCCGTGTAACGTTCATTATGCAAATGGATGTGTTTATCTGGTGATGGAGCGGGAGGTCTATGATGATTGCCGGGCATGGTCGCCGAGTGTTTTGGCTCCGGTTTTAATGCGTGCCCGGATCGGGGACGACTTGACGTTGTTTGAGAATTGGACCTTCGCCAGTGAATTGGTTTTTCGTGACGCCTTCGAGGACCAGGATCTGGTTCAACAGGGAATCAGCTTTTTCCCAATAAATTCAAAGGAATATTATTACCCGGCGCCCGGTCGGGAATTCGCTCCTCCGGGCTGGTTGGAGACGAACGTTTTCCAGATATATGATCCCAATCATTACTGGCATGATCCTGAAGGCAGAACCTTGCACTTGATTGCCAGGCTTCATTGCGGCTGGACCGGCCGGGCCGCCTTGCTTACTGTTAAAGAGCAGGGCGATATTCCGGGGACCGGAGCGATGATTACCGGTTTCCAGAAACTTCCGTCGGGAGGAGAATGCCGGATACTGCCTTTGCCTGGAGGCCAAATGAAATTTCATGTCCAATACGACAAGCAAACCGAACTATACTGGTTGCTTAGTACCCAGGCCACTGATTCGATGACGAGAGCGGATGCCTTGCCGGAGGACCGTTACAATCTGCCGAATAATCAACGGACACGTTTGGTCCTGCATTTTTCAAAGAACATGGTTGACTGGTGCTTTGCCGGACTGGTTGCCGCCGGCAAAAGCGAAGTTGAGTCTCGTCATTATGCCGGCATGGTGATTGACGGGGAAGATTTGCATATTCTCAGTCGTTCCGGTGACAGTTTTGCCTCTTCTGCTCATAACGGCAATTTAATAACCTTCCATACAGTCAAAGATTTCCGGACTTTAATCTACTGATGCATTATCTACTGTTTTTTTCATACAATGAAAATATTTCATGATAAACCCTTATAAAAATATTGCCGGTCTTAAAACATACAAAGGCGATCTGCATTTTCACAGCACCGCAAGCGACGGTAAAGAGTCGCCACAGGCGATGTTCGCCCGTCTTATTGAATATGGCTTTGATTTCTGTTGTCTTACCGACCATGACCTGCCGGGAAATGAAACCGGCTTTATCGGCAGTCTGATGGTTTTACCGGGTCAGGAGATGAGTTCAGATGCCGGACACATTGTCTCTCTTTTTTCGAAGCTGGTCCGGAACGACGACTGGACCATAAAAGAGCAGTTGGAGGCAATCAGGGAAAGCGGCGGATCAGCTATTCTCAGTCACCCCAAAATAAGGGAGTTTGTGGTGGATCAAGGATTGGCTTATTCAACCAAACGCCTGCTTTGTGAATTCCCCGGACTATATGATGGAATTGAGATTTACACTCACAATGTCCGGAGCGGATTTAAATTGGCTGTTGATCGGCTTGACGCGATATGGAGTTCGTATATTCTTACGTGGGGGGCATTGCACGAAAGACCTTTTGAGCCGGTCTGGGGCTTTGCTTCCAGCGACGGACACCATACCAGCCATATCACCAAAAATGTCGGAATCATCGTCTTTGCCGACTCAATGACCGAAGGAAACATCCGGAATTCAATTGAAACCGGAGCTTTTTACTCGCTGGCAAATACCGAAGCCCGTTTCATCCGGATTAACGAGTCAGACGGAACTTTTAATGTTGCCGCGGATAACGCAAAAATGATTAAGGTAGTTTCCACAAGTGGAGTAATCCTGAAAACGCAGTATTCCGGCGACAGAGAAAAAGCTGAAATATCTTATAAAGTTGATGGGACAGAAGGATATATTCGCTTTGAGGCAGTTGATTCTGATGGACACGCAGCTTACACAAATCCCGTATTTATAGGTAAATTCAATGGTTGACAAGTATAGTTTCGACGGGCATATCCACGTGGAAAGCGATGAGGTGACTCCTTATACGGCATTGAGCCTGATTCGGCGGAAAGGACTGAAGGCGGCTTTAGTCGATCATGTTTTTTCAGATCGACACCGGATAACTCCGGAGAATATAAAAAATGATTGCCGTGAAAAGTATTCCGATGTTGCATATATTCATGGTTGCGAGGCGGATGTTTATGGCGACGGTTTGATTGCCCTGCCGGAAAACATGGTTCCGGCAATGGATTTCATCATGGTTAGTTTTACCCATTTGGGACAGCCCGGAGTTATTCAGGATTTTCACCTTGATAATTTGGATAAAATGGCAAAGAGATTACTTTTTCTTTTTGAAGCTGCCATCAACTGGCCTCATACAGACGTAATCGGCCATCCGTTTGCAATGCCGTGTGATCCTGTAAAAGCAAATGAAATGGTGAAGTTTGTTGATAATGGCCATCTTGACAGCCTGCTGCGTCTGGCGGCAAAGCGAAATATTTTGATTGAAATTAATGCCCGGACTTTGCGGCGCATGGCCGTTGAACCGCAGAAATTTTTTATTGAAAGAGCGTTGGAAAACGGTTGTTCGTTTTCAATCGGGTCCGACGCGCATTGCCTGGATGAAATCGGGATGACCCGGGAGGCCTGGACACTGATAGATGAATTACACGTTCCGTATGAAAAGATCACCTTTCCATATCGTGGCTGGGGCTGATTTGAACCGCAATGAGAAGAATTAAATTGCCTGAAGATATGGCCGGTTTGAAACTGTTTGTTGAAAATATTGAGGATAAAAGTTATTTCATTATTTGTATTTTGCTTTACCTGGAGAATAACCGTATTGTTTTTTGAATTGTTTTGAAAAAACAAATGCATCGGAATACCCCAGTCTGTCCGCGGCTTCCTGAACTGTCAGTTTGCCGGATGCCAGCAGATTATTAGCATAGCTCATTCTCAACCTTACCATATAAGAAGTCGGGGATAAACCGGTAACGGCTTTGAACTTTGCGGCAAAGTAACGTTCGTTCATTCCCGCGGTCTTTGCCAAAGTCGCGACCGGATAGAAATTTTCCGGATGCCGGTTCATCATGTCTACTGCGCTACTGATTCCAGTCGGAATACGGCTCTTTTGGTCGCGGGACAAATCGCGGTGCATAATCATCAGGATTTGATAGAGCAGGGAGTCGCTCAAGTGAAATTCGGATAATCCGGATGCTTCCAGAGACGCGGCATCGGCCAGACCGCAGAACAATTTTTCAACCGAATCAGGATCAGAGACAGTCGTTGTCCCGTAGATTCCAAGTTTATGGTCATGTTGCGGTGCGGTCGTAAATCTGATGGTGATGAATGACGGGGGATTTGCCTGATCCGGACGCCCGTAATGTTGACAGCCGGAACCGGCAAAAATAATTTTGCCGCGTTTAAATTCTTCACGATTGCCCTGAATGTTGTAAAAACCGCCACCAGATATTATATATAAAAGTTTGTGGTCGTTATTAGCTCTACGCTTGATCTGCCAGTCGGCCGCATTGATCATTCTGAACTGCCGGATAATTCTGAAATAATGTTTTCGGGGAAAACCTTTCAAATGGGTTTCCAAAAAATCTATGAGATGTTTTTTCTTTGAATATGGCATTTACAACATTTAATCTGCTATTTATCCTATTTTAATCTGCTTTAAACAACATATATTATATTTATAAATTAATCAAGCAGGTGATATATGAAAAAGCGTCCTAATGTCTTATTTATTTTCAGTGACCAGCATAATGCCGGATGTCTTGGCTCGGCCGGACATCCGGATGTCAAAACCCCGGCGCTCGATAAGCTGGCGGAAGAAGGGGCCAGGTTTAACAATGCCTATTGCCAGAATCCGATTTGCACCCCAAGCCGGATGAGCGTATTGTCCAGTCTGTACCCGTCAACCCATGGTTACTACGGTTTGTACGGCCCGGAACCATTTCGTCCTCTTTACAGTATATTTAAACATTTCAAAGAGAATGGCTACCGGACCGGGGCTTTAGGAAAACTGCATACTCCGCGTTACTGGATCGAGCGGGATTGCCAGTTTGTATATGATGAGTTTATCGAGCATCCGAAATATCTTGAAGGAGCAGGGCTTTATGAACAGAATGACAATCGCAAATTTACCGGTCCGCGGGAGGGTCGGACGTCGGGATTACCGTTGGAGCATTCATGTGAAAGTGTTCTGGCGAAGCAAGCCGTTCGTTTTATGCGAAATGAAGGCGAACCCTCGGATCGTGGCAAGGCCGATGCGCCGTGGCTGGCCTGGGTATGTTTTGCGCGGCCGCATCAGCCTTATACTCCATCGGAACCGTTCGCTTCGATGTATGATCCCGATGCCATTTTTCTGCCGCCGACGGCGGATACGGACAATGAGCTGTTCAGAAAATCCCGTTCTGATCATGGAGAAGCAGAAATCAGAAAAATCTTGAGTGCCTATCTGGGGCTGGTCAGTCAGGTTGATTACGGGATCGGGATGATTATTGAA